>MTEI01000006.1 GCA_002083775.1 Rhodoferax ferrireducens
TCTGGCTGGTGGTTTCTTCGACACTGGCGGCTTGCTCGCTGGCCGCTTGGCTCAGGCTTTGCGCCGTGGCACTCACCTGGTTGGCCGCGCCGGTGAGGGCATCGGCGGCACCGCGTACCTCGTCGATAATGCCGGCGAGCTTCTCGAAACTCTGGTTGGCGTCCAGCTTGACGCGATCAAACGCACCTTCCATCTCACCGGTGATGCGCTGCGTCAAATCACCACTGGCCAGGCCTTCGAGCATGCGTGCCATGTCGTCAAATACATTGGCGAGTTTTTCGCTGGCGCTGTTGGCGTCACGCTTAAGCTGGTCAAAGGTACCGGCGTATTCGCGCGTGACGCGCTGACCCAGGTCACCTACTGAGAGGGCGCTGAGGACATGCCCAATATCGGCAAACGCCACCACCGTGGTTTCCAGCAACTCATTGAGACCAGAACTCAGTGCCGCGATGGGGCCGACTTTGCCAGACAGGTTGACCCGGTGGCTCAAGTCGCCTCGCTTGGCGGCTGCAATCACGCTCAAAGATTCATCCACCGCATCACGCAGCATGGTTTGCGCGGTGACCTCAGCCGTCACATCGGTGGCGATCTTGACAATTTTCATGACCCGGCCCATTTCGTCAACCACCGGGCTGTAAACCGCCTGCAGCCAGACCCTGACACCCCCTTTGCCGACGCGCTTGTAAGTGGCCTTTTGGGCCTTGCCCGCCATCAGGTCCGCCCAGAATTGCTGGTAAGCCGGGCCTGCCGATTCGGCCGGCTCGACAAAGCTGCGGTGGTGCTTGCCCAGCGCTTCCGCTCGGCTATAACCCATGAATTGCAGGAAATTGTCATTGGCCTGCAGCACATGCCCGCCCAGATCAAACTCGACCATGCCATAAGACGAGTCAATCGCACCAAGCAGGGCGCGGGCGTTTTGCCGCTCGGTCTCCATGGCGGTGATGTCGTACCGTACGCCCAGGTATTTCATGGGTTTGCCGTTGTCGCCCAGGATCGGCGCAATGACCGCATCCACGTAATACGGCACACCATCTTTGGCGCGGTTTTTGATGACACCCCGGAACATCTCGCCGCGGCCAATGGTGGCCCACATCTGCTTGAAGGTTTCCTTGGGCATGTCGGGGTGGCGGGTGGTGCTGTGCGGGTGGCCCACCAGCTCGTTCTCGCTGTATTTGGAGACCTCAATGAACTTGTCGTTGATGCTGATGATGTCGCCCTTTTTGTCCGACTCCGACACGATGGAGGTCATGTTCATGATGTCGGTGCGCACCTTGAGCTCGTCTTCGAGCAGGGCCAGGCGGCGGTTGATCTCGTCGCCATTGAACAGGCGTTCAAAGAAAGAGTAGCTTTTGCGGCTCATATGAATTCGTTGTTGTCTATCAAAAAAGAGATGGGGAAACAGCTTATGCGCATCAGGCCAGCACCCGGCGCAGGGTGGCTGCCAGTTCACGCGGTGAGAATTTGCCCACATACCCGTCTGCACCCACGCCTTTGACGTGGTTTTCGTTGGTGGTACCGGTCAGTGACGAATGGATCACCACCGGAATGCCTTTGAATCGGGCGTCTTGCTTGATCAACCGGGTCAGAGTGAAGCCGTCCATCTCGGGCATTTCCAGGTCGGTCAGCACCACCGCAATCTTGTCACGCACGCGGGTGCCATCCAGCCGGGCCTGCTCGGCCACCGATAGCAGGTAATCCCAGGCTTCTTTGCCAGTTTTGGTCATGATGAAGTGCACCCCCATGGCTTTGAGGCCCAGTTCGATCACCGAGCGCGCCACATGAGAGTCGTCTGCCGCCAAAATGGCACTCCCGGGTGGCAGCACCAGTTCGGGGCCGACCACCTCGCGGTTGATTTCTTCCTTGGTGACCGGGGTCACGTCGCGCAGCACCTGCTCCACGTCCAGCACCTGGGCCAGACGGGTGTCAGGGTTGCCGGGGTCCAGCCGGGCAATGCCGGTGACCAGCGCGCCCGCATGCGTGCCCTCGGAGGGCAGCACCTGGTCCCAGTCGAGCCGCACGATTTCGCGCACGTCTTCCACTGCAAAGGCCTGCACGGTGCGGGCAAACTCGGTGACCATCAGGATGGTGTGGCCTTTTTCGGGCTTGCAACCCACCACCGCCGGCAGGTCAATCACCGGAATGATCTGGCCGCGGATGTTGGCCACACCCATCAAATGCTCATGGGCGTTGGCCAGGGCGGTGATCTTGGGCATGACCAACACCTCGCGCACCTTGAACACGTTGATGCCAAACAGCTCGCGCTCGCCGTTGCTGGGCGCGGCACCCAGACGAAACAGCAGCAGCTCAAACTTATTGGTGCCGGCCAGCCGGGTGCGCTCTTCGATGTCTTTGTCGTGGCTCATGGGGGGCTCGCAGGGTCGGGTCAGAAAAAGGTGAAGTTGCCGTCAGCGCTTGAGGCCTTGGGGGCACTGGCGGCACCAGAGCTGGCATTGGGCAGACGCGCCGGCGCAGCAGCGCGTGCGGTTTTGCGTGCAGCGGTTGCCGTGGCGGCAAAGCGGTCGGGCACCGGCGCGGCGTTGTCGCCAATATTGAAGAAGGCAATGCTTTGCTGCAGTTGTTCGGCCTGGCCTGACAGCTCTTCGCTGGTGGCAGCCAGCTCTTCACTGGCCGAGGCGTTGTGCTGGGTCGACTTGCTGAGCTGACCCATGACGCGGCCCACGCGGGCCACGGTCTGGCTTTGCTCGGCCGAGGCGGCGGCAATCTCTTGCACCAGGGCCGAGGTCTTTTGCACGCTGGGCACGATGGCGTCCAGCAGGGTGCCAGCGCGGTCGGCCATGCTGACGCTGTTGGCCGCCAGTTCGCTGATTTCCTTGGCCGCCACCTGACTGCGCTCGGCGAGCTTGCGCACCTCAGCGGCCACCACCGCAAAGCCTTTGCCGTGCTCGCCCGCGCGGGCGGCTTCAATGGCGGCGTTCAGGGCCAGCAAGTTGGTCTGGTAGGCAATGTCGTCGACGATGCCAATCTTGGCGGCAATCTGTTTCATCGCCCCCACCGTGTGGCTGACGGCCTGGCCACCGTCCACGGCCTCTTTGGTGGTTTTGGCAGCCATGCTGTCGGTGACGCGGGCGTTATCGCTGTTTTGGCTGATGGAGCTTGACATCACCTCGATGGAGGCCGAGGTCTGCTCGACATTCACCGCTTGCTCGCTGGCGGCCTGGCTCAGCGACTGGGCGGTAGTGCTGACCTGGTTGGCAGCACCAGTCAGCGCCTCGGCAGCGGCGCGCACCTCGCCAATGACCTGTTTCAGGTTGTCGCTGGAGGTGTTGACACTGTCCATGACGCGGCCAAACACCCCGCCATAGCTGTGGGTGATGCGCTGGGTGAGGTCACCCTCGGCCAGTGCAGCCAGCACCCGGGCCACATCGGTGAGGCCTTGTTCGCTGGTCTGCAGCAGCTCATTCATGCCGTGGCTCAGGTCGGCAAAAAAATCCTCCTTGCCTTCGGTACTGATGCGCTGGCTGAAATCACCCACACCGGCGGCGGCGATCACATTGGCCAGCTCAATTTCTGACTGGATGTCTTCAGTACGGTCTCGCCAGTGGGTGACCCGGCCAAACACCTGACCCTGGGCGTCCAGAATCGGCTTGGCCATGAGCCGCAGGCTGCGTTTGGCAACAGAAACATCAACCGCGCCGCCCGACGCCAGCGCCTGGTCAAAGTCCACCACCACGCCCAACTCTTTCAGCCAGTCGCCCAGCTTGTGGCCGTAGCAACGGTCGGCATCAAACATGCGACCGCCCAGTTGAGCGAACAAAGACTTGGCGGCAGGCGTGGCGTAGACAAAGGCATCGTTTTCGTCTGACACGGTGACGCACTCCGGCAGGCTGTCCAACGCAAACTTGACACGCAAGCTTTCGTTGGCGATGCGCTGCTCGCGAAGCTGCGCAGCCTGCTTGTCGCGCGCCGTGCGCTGTTCAGTGGCGGCGTTGTCAGCCAGGGTTCGCAGCGAGGCATTGGTACACTCCAACGCCGCATGAAAGCTGCCGCGCAGGCCATCGGCTTGCGCCGGGCGGAAATACTGGGCGCGGCTGGCGTACTGCAGCGCCGTGGCCTGCTCGCGAAAACAAGTCTCCAACTGGTCCAGCATGTCGTTGAAATCCCAGCAGACATCGTGCAGGAGGCCTTTCTCCGGGATGTCGGTCACCCGTTGGCTCAAACGGCCCTGAGATACCTCTTGCGCCAGTGCGCGAATGCCCGCCTGCACCCGCGCCTGCCGTGCGTCGCGGCGCGTCCAGAGCAGCGCCAGCAACAGCGCAGGCAGCGCCCACAGCCATGGCACCCAGGACCAGTTATCGGCCATACTTTGGGCAACCGCACCCGCCACCAGCACGGCCATCAGGGCCCAGGCGTAGCCAGAGACGTCAGAGGGAGAGGATGAGTTGCTCATAGCTGACTCCCTTTTGTTTCAACACATCGCCCAGCATGGCCAGCGACGCAGCGCAGGCATCTTTGGCACCGGCGCGGGTCTCGGCCTCCAGCATGGCTTGGTACAAACCGGTGATCACGGCAATGGCTTCTGGCGAGGCCTTGCGGCGCACCGAAAAATACCCGACCACATTGCCCTGCGCATCCAGATCTGGGGTGACATTGGCCATGACCCAATAGAAGTCGCCGTTTTTGCACATGTTTTTGACATAGGCAAAGCACTCTCTTTTGTCGGCAATGGTGTCCCACAGCAGCTTGAAAACGCCGCGTGGCATGTCGGGGTGGCGCACGATGTTGTGCTGCGCGCCCAGCAATTCCTGCGCGGTATAGCCTGAAAATTCAATGAAGATACGGTTGCAGTAGGTGATGCGACCCTTGAGGTCGGTTTTGGAGACGATGAAATCGTCTTCCCGCATGACACGCTCGCGGGCGCTGGGTTCAACCTTGTATTTCATGCTGGCCTCATCAAAAGTAGGAGCAAAACGCGCTACCAAAGCGGCTTCAGACCCGGTGGCCTTGGGCAGCCAGAGCGGCCATGTCGTCAATGTTGAGGGCTTTTTCCGGTTCCAGGATGACAATGAAGCTGGCACCCACCTTGCCCAGCCCATGGATGTATTCGCGGGCAATGCTGGTCCCAAACTGCGGCGGCGGCTCGATCTGCGAGGGCGCAATGTCCACCACCTCGCTGACCGCATCGACCAGCAGACCCAGCTCGACCCGGTCACCCTCGGGGCCGACGTCAAAAATGATCACACAGGTTTTTTTGCCCGGCTGAGCCACGGGGCGACCAAAGCGCGATTGCAGGTCAATCACCGGGACCACTGCGCCACGCAGGTTGATGACACCACGCACAAATTCAGGCATCAGCGGCACCACCGTCATGGCGCCGTGCTGGATGATTTCACGCACGCTGCGAATGTCCATGGCAAAGACCTCGTCACCCAGAAGGAAGGTGAGGTATTGCAGGGCGTCTTCTTTGGCACTGGCACGCCCATAGGACGCACTGGCCGGGCTGGCAGGAGCTACCGCTTGGTGATGGGTCATGATGGCAAATCCGTGAAGGGTTCCGAAAAGTTCAGCTAGGCTTGGCGCATGGCCGTTGCATGGGGATCGGCGGTGACCAGTTCGCCCAGCGACACCACATCCAGAATCAACGCCACCTCACCGCTGCCCAGAATGCTGGAGCCCGAGATGCCGCGCAGCGTCTTGAACAGACGCCCGAGCGGTTTGATCACGGTCTGCTGCTGGCCCAGCAGCACCTCCACCTCGATACCGTATTTGCCGCGCGGTGAGTTGACCACCACCACGCTAGTGCGATCGGGCAGGCTCGATTCGACGCTGTAGAGTGTGCGCAGACGCACCACCGGCAGCACGTTGCCACGCAACTCCACGCAGTGGCGGCCATTGACATCCACCCGCACGTTCTGGCCGCCAGCCTCGATCACTTCCACCACCGAGCCCAGCGGCAACACAAACTTGGCCCTGCCCACCGCGACCAGAAAGCCGTCGATGATGGCCAAGGTCAGGGGCAGGCGAATATCCACCTGCAAGCCCTTGCCCGGGCGGCTGTTGAGCTTGAGCGAGCCGCGCAGCGCCTCAATGTTGCGCCGTACCACGTCCATGCCGACACCCCGCCCCGACAGGTTGGTGACCTGTTCGGCGGTGCTGAAACCTGGCTCGAAGATCATCATGTTGATCACGTCATCAGAGGGCACCACGCCGGGCTCGATCAGGCCGCGGTTCCAGGCGCGCTGCAACACACGCTCGCGGTTGATGCCGCGGCCGTCGTCTTCGATACGGATCAGGATCGCGCCGGTTTCATGCTTGGCACTGAGCACCAGCTTGCCTGCCGGGGTTTTACCAGCGGCCACGCGCTCTTGCGGCGGCTCCAGGCCGTGGTCCAGCGAGTTGCGTACCAGGTGCATGAGCGGGTCGGCGATTTTCTCGACCATGGATTTGTCGAGCTCGGCTTCACCACCCACAATTTCGAAGTTGACCTCTTTGCCCAGGCTGCTGGCAGTGTCGCGCACCACGCGGCGGAAACGGCTGAAGGTCTCGCCCACCGGCACCATGCGCAGGCCCAGCGTGCCGTTGCGGATTTCCTCGATCAGGCTGTTCATGTGCAGATTGGCCTCGATGAGGGCCACGTTGCGCGTTTCGCGCGCCAGCAAATTGGCGCCAGCCCCGGCAATCACCAGCTCACCGAGCAGGTTGATGACTTCGTCAAGCCGGTCAGCCTGCACCCGGATGTAGCGATTTTCTTCACCGCCACTGGACTCGCGGGTTTTCTGCTGCTTGGTCAGGGCGGCTTCCACCACCTCGGGAGCAACACCGGCCTTGGCCTCCAACAAATTACCTATTTTGGCCTTTGGCCCTTGTGCAGCATGGGCAGACAGCTCTTGATTCAAGAGCACTTCCGTCAGCTGAGTCTGGCTCACCGCACCCACCGACACCAGCATGTCACCCAGGCGCGGTGTGGCGGGCATGTCTTCAATGGCGCGCACCAGCTTTTGCTGTGGGCTCTCAGGCGATTTGATGTCAAGCTCGCAGTCATCCGCGACAAAGCTGAAGGCGCCTTCCACATCCTCGCGCGAGGCGGTGGACTCCAGCGCCATGACAAAGCTGAGGTAGCAGGTTTCCGGGTTGAGATTGACCAGCGTTGGCACGGCATCAATGCTGCACTGCACGGATTGGACGGCACCCAGGCCCTTGAGGTATTTGGCAATGGACAGCGGGTCCATGCCGTTGCGGAAGGTCTCGGCACCAAAACGCGCCGAGATTTGCCAGACAGTGGCACCCAGGCTGGCGCCATCCGACAAACCAGGCTGCGCGGCGGCGGGCGCTTGCCCTGCCGCAGGCGCAGCAGCCACACCCTCGGTGTAGGCTTGTAACTGGATGACCAAGTCGGCGCGCAAGTCTTTCTGGTCAGACGTGTCGGCGGCATCGTCGCTGGCGGTGTCCACCAAAAACTGGATCTGGTCGTTGCACTGCAGCAGCAGGGTGCTCAGCTCGGGTGTCAGGGCCAGTTCGCCGTCACGCAATTTGTCCAGCAGGGTTTCAACGTGGTGGGTGAATTCCACCACCTTGTTCAGCCCGAAAATGCCCGCAGAGCCCTTGACCGTGTGCGCGCAGCGAAACAGGGTGTCGAGCAGTTCGCGGTTGTCAGGTTGTTCTTCAAGCTCCAACAACAGCGCTTCAATAGCCTCGGTCTGCTCGCCTGCCTCGCTGATGAAGGCGGGCATGGCGGCGGCAATGAAGTCCTGGTCGGCATCGGATGCTTGGCTCATGGCGGCCTCCTTGTCAGGCAATAGCGGTTTGTTGGGCGAGCCAGGCGCTCAGGCCCAGCGTCTTGCAGGCCTCGATCAAGGCATTGCTGGGGTTGAGCAGCTGCCAGGACTGGTCGATATGCGCCAGCGAGGCCAGCAATTGCAGGCCGGAGCCATCCACCTCGCGCACCTGGGCCGCAGAGATTTCCAGGAGTTTGTCAGACTGGGTGCCTTGCTCGGTGATCCAGGCCAGCAGGGCATCACGGGTTTCAACAGCGCTGTAGATCGTCATCTCTTCGGGGAGCTCAAAGGGTGTAGTCATACGGTTATCCAGGTTGCTGCGGCAGAAATCACATTGCAAAAGGAACGCGGCCTACACCCGTCATGGCAGGTTTGACCCACCATCCAGGCCCGCACGCTGCATGGATGCGGGATCACGTCCGGCATGACAACCGATGCGCACATCTGTTGCCACCTGACCGCTCAAGGCAGGCAGAGCTTGGAGACGGCGTTGAGCAGCGACGCGGGCGAAAAGGGCTTGACCATCCAGGCTTTGGCACCAGCCGCCTTACCTTCTTCCTTTTTGGCCTCTTGACTCTCGGTGGTCAGCATCAGGACCGGCAGGAAACGGTAGTTGGGCAAGGCCTTGGCAGCCCGGACAAACTCGATGCCGTTCATGCGCGGCATGTTCACGTCGCACACCGCCATGTTGATCTTGCGGCCATCCAGCAGGGCCAGGGCGGCCTGACCGTCACCTGCTTGCAGCACCTCATAACCGGCACCCTGGAGGGCCATCGCCACCACCTGACGCAAGCTGGCAGAGTCGTCGATCACCAAAATTGTTTGAGCCATCTTCATTCACCTTGTCAAAAAAAAGTCGTTTCCTCGTCAGCGGCAGCGCCAGAGGTACCGCCCGCCCTGGCGTGCTGCTGATGTTGTTCACGCATCACATAGGTGGATTCCAGGCGGGCCAACCACTCGGGCGTGCTGACCGCAGTGGCAGGCTCTGCCAGGGCCAGCTGCAGGCGCTCCATGTCTTCGTGCAGGACCGTCATCATCTGGCTGATGCGGTCCTGGTACTGGAAGCCCGTGTACATGCGACTCACCTGCTGGCTGACCATCTGGGTCTCATGTTCGAACGGCTTGGCGATTTGCTCCAGCGCGTCAACGCAGGCATGGATCATGCGAATGACCTGCGCAATAGCCTGTGTGGCCTGTGGCGTGCACCCCGCCATCACCGGTTGCAAAACGGCATCACAGGCATTGGCCAGCTGGGTGATACCGCCGTCGCCCTGGGCCAGCGCCTCGGTGATCTGGCGTGACTGGCGCGATGCCATGTCCAGATGCGGGCCGATTTCGGCAAATGCCGACATCATTTCGGCCACCGCCCCTTCGGACTGGTTGCGCGAACTGGCCAGCTGACGCGCCCACACCGGCAGCACCTGGGCCGCGAGTGCCACCAGGTCCTGGGCTTGCTGCGCCTGGATCGGTACCGCGTTGGTCATATATTGAGCCATTGTGAGTTGAGATAACAGCCACAGCCCAGCAGGTGCTCGTCGTCCAGTGGCACCACATACGAGGTTTTGGCTTGGGTTTCACCCGTGACCGGGTTGGTGATGACGTAATTGACCCAGCCGCCCTGCTCCTGGTCGCAAACCTCCCAGGCATCGGCCACCAGTTGCTCGGCGTCCAGGCCAGGGATGCCCCGCAGATCGGTGTTGTCCTTTTCGGGCGAAGCACCATGCACCTGGTAGATGCCGCGGCGGTCAAAGATAAAGATGTACATGTCACGGTCAATGAACGGACCGTTTTTGTCGTGGAAATCTTGCACCGCCTGCTCGAAGCTGACCTTGCGCACATGCAGCATGGCGTCAAAGACCAGCTGACGGGCCTGGTCTGCCGTGCCTTGGCGCAGGCTGATGTCGCCCACCGAGATCTCCAGCGTCGAGGCCTGGTTGATCAGGCGGTCGGAGTTAGCCGCTGCCCGGCTGACCAGCGCCGTGTTTTCATGGGTCAGTACATCCAGGTCGCCCACGGCGTGTACCACTTCCTCCAGGGCTGCACTTTGCGACGCACTGCCTTCGGCCATGACGTTGACGTTCATGGCAATCTCGCCAATGCCCGAGATCAGGCTTTCCATGGTGGCGTTGATCTGCTTGATGCCATTGACGGTGTCGCCCACGCGGCTGGAAGACTCGGCAATCAGGCCGCGTATTTCAGCGGCAGCGCCCTGGCTGCGTTTGGCCAGGTTGCGAACCTCGGCGGCCACCACCGCAAAACCGCGCCCCTGCTCGCCAGCGCGTGCGGCCTCTACCGCGGCGTTCAAGGCCAGCAAATTGGTCTGGAAAGCAATGCCATCAATCACACCGATGATTTCGGACATGCGTTTGGAGGTCACCTCCAGCGGGCCCATGCTCTGCATGGCGTCATTCATCATCTTGCCAGCCATGTCAGCTTCTTTGTGCAGGCTGGATGTCATCATGCTGACCTCTTGGGCTGCCTGGGCGTTGCGGGCCACGGTTTCGCTCACATGCTTGACGTGCATGGAGGTCTGCTGCAAATGCTGACCCTGCGCCTCGGCGCGCTCAGCCAGACTGCGGGTGTCATCCACCAGCTTCTTGCCGGTGTCACCCAGCAGCACCGCAGCGGTGCGGATATTGGCCACCATGCTCGACATATTGGTGATCATCAGCTCCAGGTGGCGACCAAAATTGCCCAGCGTCAGCACGTGACCACTCACCTTCTGAGCCAGGTTGCCATGCGACACCTCGGTCATGGCGTGGTCCATGCGGTCGCGCTCACCGCGGGTGATGCTGAAGTAAGCGAGCTGAAGGTAAAACCAGACCGCCAGCCCAACCGAACCCAGCAGCGCAAAAACAGCGCCTTCCTCCTCATGCGCCAGGGTACCCAGCCAGGCCATGGTCACGATGGACAGCAAGACCAGAATCATCGGTATTGGCAGTACCCAAAAACGCATCCGGCCCGACAGCGGTCGCAAAAGTGCGATTCCAGGCAAAAGCAGGTTCATCGTGAAGCTTTCCAGATCAACAGAGGGCGGACAGCGCTATTTCAGGGCCTGCTCAAGCTTGACGCGCAGGGTTTCAGGCCGGGGTGGTTTGACGATGTAGCCAAACGTGCCCAGCGGCAAGGCTTGCTCCAGCGTGTCGGTGCTGGCATCGGCACTCATGAAAATGACCTTCATGTTTTTCACCAGCGGGTTGGCGTGCTTGCGCAATTGCTGCACAAATTCAATGCCGTTCATCGGCTGCATGTGAATGTCGGTGAGCACCAGATCGGGCTTGAAGCTGATCATGGCGCGCAGGGCGCTGGCACCATCCACGGCAGTTTCAATGGCCTGGATGCCGAGGCGGCGCAAGCTATTGACCACAAAGGTTCGCATCACCTCATCATCATCAACGACCAAAATGCGAGCAAGGGTGAATTTCATTTTTAGCTTCTTTTCCAAACAACCCCTGTGTGGTCCGTCGGAGACGTCAGGCACAAGAGTATGCGCAAGTTGTGAGTTAATCCTAGCAGCAAGCAAGCTGACAAGGCAGGCAAGTTATTGATCTGGATTCAAAAAAACGTGAATTTCCGCGAGCAGTTGGCGTAACTCAGGCTCCAGCGCCTGGTACGGCAGCTGCACCGCCTCTGCCGCCGCCGTCTTGCTGAGTTTTTCGACCTCGGTCACTTGGCTCACCAGTGCATCACTGCCAAAAATGGGCATATAGCCTTTGATGGCGTGCAAAAGGCGGTTGGCAGTGGCGACGTCGCCGGCCTGCAAGGCGGCTGCAATGGCAGGCACATCTGCCGACATGCTGGCCAGCACGGTGACAAGAATTTTGCGCAAGGCAGCCTCAGAACCCATCATGTCCACACCACGTGCGACATTCAAATGCAACCCATCGCGGGCGCCTGCATGCTGACTCATCATGAACAAACCCTTTAACGTCCAAACAGAAGGCCGCACCTTGATGCCCAACACGCATCGCCATCAAGAAGCACCAGACAGCGGCAATTCTAGAACCAGCCCAGACTGTCGCCAACTCGGGACTTTTACCAGCCCAAGCCCAGGTGCAGCGGCAAATACACCACCATGCCCGCCACAATCGTGCCCAGCACAGCTTGGCGTTGGGCACGATGGCCAAAGAACCAGGCGGCACCTGCCAGGGCTGCATACAGCCGGGCGTCTTGCCAACCGGGGATGAACTGGCCTTGCGTCATCACCAGTTCCGGCACGATGACGGCGGACAGTGCAGCAATCGGTGCGTATTGCAAACCGCGCTGCGCCCAATGCGGCAACTGCCAGGGTTTGCTGGAGATGAAAAACAGGCAGCGTGTCACGATCGTGATCAAGGTGAGGCCCAGAATGACGCCCACTGTCCAGACATCGGTTTCGGCACTCATGGAGAGGCGTCCGGGCGGGCGTCAGCCTGGCGCGCCGCCTCCAGCAACAAGCTCATGGCCACCGCTGCGGCAATGGCCAGCAAAATGTTGAGCTTGAATGGCAGGGCAAACGCCGCCACGGCGGCAGCCCCGGCCACCCCGGCGCTGACCCAGCGCAGCGGGCTGGACGCCAAGGAGAACATCACACCCAGCAGCGCCAGAATACCGGCAAAGCCCAGCCCCCAATGGGCAGGAATCAGGCTTGAGAGCACGATGCCCAGCACGCTGCAACCCACCCACGAGACCCAGTTGACGCCGCAATTGCCAGCCAGGTAAGCCTGCTGCGCCACCAACTGCTCTGGCGTGCCACCATGTTCGGGGTAGCGCCGGGTGAACAACACGTAACTCAGGTCGGTGGTCAGGTAGCCGGTGACCAGACGCTGCCAAAGTGGCAGGTGCATCATGTAAGGCCGCATGTGGGCACTGAACACCACAAAGCGCAAATTGACACAAAAGCCGGTGGCCAACACCACCCACATCGGCGTACCCGAGGCAATCAATGGGATGGCCGCCAGCTGGGAGCTGCCGGCAAAAACGATCACCCCCATCAGCAGCGCTTCAAAGGTGCTCATGCCCGAGTTCATCATCGCCACGCCGGTCATCAAACCCCAGGCAGCCAGCCCGGGCGCTGCGCCCATGGCCTCATGCGCCCCGACCCGAAACTGGGGGTGCCGAAACAACGACGGGCTGAAAAACACGGCTCAGGCCTGGCCAAGCCGCAGGCCTGGCTGCAATTCGCAGCCGCGCAAAAAGTCTGCAACCCCCAGCCGTTTGCCGCCAGGGCGCTGGAGCTCTGTGATATTGACTACTGAGTTCATAGCTGCCACCCCAATACCGTCTTGGGCTACAGCCACTATTTGCCCACAAACACAAGCAGCAGGCGCAGCTTGGTCACTCACGCTGGCAGCCCATATCTTGAGCGGTTCGCCGTTCAGCAGCGTGCTGGCCCCGGGAAACGGGTTGAACGCCCGCACCCGCTGGCATACGGTGGAAGCAGGCTGCGACCAGTCGATGCTGGCCTCGACCTTGTCGACCTTGGCGGCATAGGTCACACCTTCGGTCGGCTGCGCAACGGGTTGCAAGGTGCCCTGTTGCAGTTGTGCCAGGGCTTTCACCATCAGGTCAGCCCCCAGTTCAGCCAGTTTGTCGTGCAGGGTCCCGGTGGTGTCGGTGACCAGAATGGGCACGGCCTGCTTGAGCAGCATGTCACCCGTGTCCAGCCCGGCATCCATCTGCATGATGGTGACGCCGGTCTGCGCGTCGCCCGCTTCAATGGCCCGGTGAATCGGGGCGGCACCGCGCCAGCGCGGCAACAGGGAACCGTGAATGTTGAAGCAGCCCTGACTGGGAACGTCCAGCACCCACTGCGGAAGAATCAGGCCGTAGGCGGCCACCACTATGGCATCAGCGCCCGCCGCCTGCAACGCCCGTTGCGCGGTGCGGGCGTCGTCGGGGTATTTGCCGTCGAGGCGCAGGCTGCGCGGCTGCGCCACGGCCATGCCATGTTGCAGCGCCAGCTGTTTGACCGGCGAGGCTTGCAGTTTGAGACCGCGCCCGGCGGGCCGGTCCGGCTGGGTCAGGACCAGCACCACCTCATGGCCAGCGGCCAGCAACTTGGCCAGCGCGACAGCCGCAAATTCAGGTGTGCCGGCAAAGACCAGCTTCAAACCAGCTTGGCAACGCGGCCTTCGCGCTGCGCCTTGAGGAGTTTGGTCTTGATGCGGTTGCGTTTGAGCGGCGACAGATATTCGACAAACACCTTGCCCAGCAGATGGTCCATTTCGTGCTGGATACACACCGACAGCAAACCGTCGGCTTCAATGAAGCGCGCGTTGCCTTCGCGGTCAAGGGCTTCGACCTTGATGGCATCGTGGCGCTGCACGCCGTCATAAATGCCCGGTACCGACAGACAGCCTTCTTCGTTGAGGTGTTTTTCCGGGCTGATCCAGAGCATGTTGGGGTTGATCAGCACCAGCGGGGCATCGCGCCCCTCAGAGATATCCATCACCACCACGCGTTCATGCACGTCGACCTGGGTCGCAGCCAGTCCAACGCCGTTGGACTCGTACATGGTCTCCAGCATGTCTGCAATCAACGTCTGGATGCGCGCATCCACCGCAGTAACGGGCTTGGCCACCGTGTGCAGTCTTTCGTCCGGGTAGCAAATAATTGGTAGTAATGCCATAGTATGTGTCCTGAGATGTCGTTATTTTCGCTATTTTTTTGCTAGGCTGCATACTCGTCAGGCGAGAATCGTTGTCCAATCAAGGGCTTGGGCGCAAAATCTCACGCGATACAACAGGGTACCAACACCATGTCTAAATTTTTTCTACAAGCAGCTCTCAGCCCTATCGCCAGCGCCACGCTGGCCTGTGGTTTGCTCATAGGCGCAACGGCCCAGGCGCAAAACTTTCCCATCACCGCCCAGCAGCGCGCCACCGCCAACCAGGTGGCACAAAGCGGCGTGGCGCTGAGCGAACTGCGGGCCGATGCACCAGACCGCTACACCGTGAAGTCGGGCGACACCTTGTGGGCCATCTCTGGCATGTTCCTGAAGTCGCCCTGGCGCTGGCCCGAGTTGTGGGGCATGAACCTGGCGGACATCAAGAACCCGCACCTCATCTACCCAGGGCAAACGCTGTATCTCGACACCACCAGCGGCCGCGCCAGACTCACCACCCGGCCGGGCGGTGACATCCCTACCGTCAGGCTGTCACCCCGCACCCGCACCCAAGGCCTGGCCGACAGTGCCTTGCCAACCCTGCAAAACCACCTGATCGAGCCGTTCCTGTCGGAGGGCATCATCGTGGATGACCAGACCATGAGCAGCGCGCCGCGCATTGTGGCGGCACAGGACGGCCGGGTTTTCCTGACCCGTGGCGACCGGGCTTATGTGCGCAGCGCCTCCTCCAATGAGTTGATTGACGACCCGCAGCAGAAGCAAAAGGCCTACCGCGTCTTTCGCAACACCACACCTTTGAAAGACCCGGTAACGGGTGAAGTGCTGGGCTTTGAAGCCCAGTATCTGGGCAAGGCGCTCTTGGCCCGCAGCGAAACCACCGAGGAGTCCACCAGCAAAGAGGGCGGCACCCAGGTGGACATCGTTCCCGCCACCTTTGACATCGTCGATGTGAAAGAGGAGATGCGCGTTGGCGACCGGCTGCTGCCAGAGCCCCCGAGACAGTTGCAGAGTTACGTGCCACACGCACCGCAAGACAGCGTGGATGCGCGCATCGTCTCGATTTACGGTAGCGCGGTGGTCAACGCAGCACAAAACCAAGTGGTGATCATCAACAAGGGCACCCGGGACGGCGTGGAAAACGGCCATGTGCTGGCCATTTTGAATGCTGGTGCCCGGCTGGTCGACAAAACCGACGAGCAGCGCGCCAACATCCGCCTGCCTGATGAGCGCAATGGGCTGCTGATGGTGTTTCGCACGTTTGACAAGCTCTCCTACGGATTGGTGCTGGACATCACCAGTGGCGTCAAGATAGGTGACCGGCTGGTCAACCCGCGCTAAAGCGATCCGGTCCCGCCGACTTGCCGCTCTCGCCCAGCCTGAACCTGTGGAACGTGACGAACTCACAGCCTGGTTGCGCCTGACACTCACACCGGGCGTGGGTAACGACAGTGCCCGCAAGCTTTTGGCCGCTTTCGGCCTACCCCAAGCCATCTTTGACCAGCCAGCCACTGCCTTGAGGCAGGTGGTGAGTGCCGCCCGGGCGTCGTCGTTGCACACCGTACCTGACGGGCTGGACGCGTTGACCGGGCGCACCTGGGCCTGGCTGCAACACAGCGAAGGTGGCGACGTCCAGCGACAAATGGTCACCCTGGGCGACCCGCTGTACCCGTCGGCCTTGCTGAGCCTGGACGATCCACCGCTGATCCTGTACCTGCTGGGCAACGCCAAATTCAAGCAAAATCATGCTTTAACCCTTATGTATAAAGGGCAAGTAGCTACAGCTACAATAGCAGATGGCCAAACAATAGACACCGCTTCAAGTCTGGCGATGGTGGGCAGCCGTAACCCGACACCCCAGGGCACCGCGAATGCGCGGCTGTTTGCCAAGTCATTTGCGCAAGCCGGGTTGACGGTGGTGAGTGGCTTGGCGCTGGGCATAGACGGTGCCGCGCACGAAGGTGCGCTGGCAGGTGCCAGCGACAACCATCAGGCCGTGACTGTGGCTGTGGTCGGCACCGGGCTGGACCGTGTCTATCCCAGGGCACACCACGATCTGGCGCACCGCATTGCCCAACACGGCCTGCTGGTGAGCGAGTACCCACTGGGAACGCCACCGCTCAACGCCAATTTTCCCAAGCGCAACCGCCTGATTGCCGGGCTGGCGCAGGGCACGCTGGTGGTGGAAGCGGCACTCCAATCCGGCTCACTGATCACCGCCCGCCTGACGGCCGAGCAGGGCCGCGAGGTGTTTGCCATACCGGGTTCGATCCACGCCGCGCAGTCACGCGGCTGCCACGCGCTGATCAAACAAGGCGCCAAGCTGGTGGAATCAGCCCAGGATGTGCTGGAAGAGTTGCAGTGGCCTGGCAAACTGCCAAAAACTACTGAATCAATAGCTGATAGCCCTGACGCAGAAAGGGCTGAAGGGCTATTTTCTTTGAATGACCAGCTGCTGACCGCCCTGGGCTTCGACCCGGTGGGACTGGAATCGATGCAGGCCCGCACCGGCCTTGAGACGGCCGATCTGCAGGCGCAACTGATGGGGCTGGAACTGGACGGCCTGGTGGCCCGCCTGCCCGGTGGCCTGTTTCAACGCTTGTCGGCCTGAGGTCTGATTTCCCGGCCAGTTTCGCGGTTTGACGCGGCGCCGCGGCGGTATATTGAGCCCATGTTTGAAGTCCTCGCGTTTGTTTACGACAACTACACCGACAGCCATGCATGCCCCGAACTACCCGTCTTGCACCGAACCCTGAACACACTGGGTTTTGCCCCGCGCGAGGTGGAAACCGCACTCTTGTGGCTGGAAGACCTCAAAAGCGCCACCTGCCAGTTACCCCCTAATCCACCTTGCGGTGAACCCGCTTCACCCTGTGCGGCCGCCACGCGGGTGCTCACCCGGCAGGAACATGCCAGGCTGGGCACGCCGGGCTGGGGCTTTCTGGCTTTTCTGGCCAGCATTGGCACCCTGGGTCGCGAGGAGCTGAACCTGGTCCTGGAACGCGCCATGGCGGCGTCCGGCAACCCGATCAGCCTGGCCGACCTCAAGCTGATCGTGCTGATGGTTTACTGGGGCCTGGGGCGCGAGCCCGACGCCCTGGTGCTGGACGAACTGTGTGACAACCCGGCTGAGCGCCTGGTGCACTGAGCCTTCAATTGAGCAGACGTGACGGATTGGCCTGAATTTCGCCCAGGGCCGAGCGCGTGGCGCGTGCGGTCAGCGGCTCGTCTTCCTGCGGCTCCAGTAAACCCACCTGCAAATAAGCCGCCAGGCGTGGCGTCTGGAACAGATAACTGTGCCCGAGGCTGTTGGCAAACAGGTGCAAGTGGCTTAGCGGGCTGCGCCAGACAAACTGCACCTGTGCCACGTTGGACTTGTAGTTCAGCTCAAACCAGGAGCCCAGGGCCAGATCGCGTGCCCACTCCAGCATCACCTTGTTGGCCTTGCCGCCACCCTCGCTGATGACATCCAGATCGGTGGTCTCGACGCCCAGCAATTCCTCGATGTTTTCGGTGTCTAGCGGCAGCTCTTCACCGCCGTCATCACTGATGTAGTCGTCCAGCTCTGCCAGCCGTTGACCCAGCGCCTGGATCTGCTCGTCGGCAATGGCCTCGGTCTTGGCCATGAAGGCATCCGCCAAGGTGTCGCTGATGACCTTGATGTGCGCCTCTTGAGCCGAGCGCACGATCCCCAGGCGGGTCATGCCGTCGCGCAGGTTTTGAAGCAAGCCCGACAGACCGGCAATGACCCTGGCGCGATCGGCGCGGTTGGGCTTGGCACTGGCCGCCCAGATCAGGTCGGTAGCGGTCTTTTTGAGCATCAGGGTCTCTTCATGCTGTTTGCCCTGGCGCACCGTGGACACCGCCATCACCTCGGCCCAGACCTTGAACAGGAAAGAACGAATCTCTTCGCGAACCGGCATGTCCTTGAGCTGGTCGCGCAGCTCGATGGTGTACTGAATGGCCAGCGTTTCTTTTTGTTCGAGCTGCTCGGCCACCCCCATCACCTTCTGCGCCGACGGTTTCTTGGCCAGGTGTTTTTTCAGGAACTGCTGAAACTCCTCGTACACACGTTTGTAAACACGGTCGCCGGTTTCAGGGTATTGCTCCACCACCTGCACCACGCGCTTGATTTCCGCCTCCAGGGCCTCGGTGCTGATGCCACTGGAGTCGAACCCCAGCACGCACGAACCCATGTGGTCAATCAGTTGGCGCGCCGGGTGATCGAGCTTGTTGAAGAAGTCCGGGTCGGCCAGGGCAATGCGCAACACCGGCATTTGCAGACGCGCAAACCAGACGCGTGCACCTGGCGGAATACGGTCTTCTTGCAAGATGGACTGGAACATCAGGGCCACCAGTTCGATGATGGCTTTTTCGTTGTCGGTCTCGGCTTTACCTTTGAGGTCGGTGGATTGTTGCCGCAGCTCGGTGGCCATTTGTGCCACAGCCACCGGGTAGACAACCTGTCCGCCGCCTTCAGAGGTGACAAACTGAACGTCCGGCAGCCGCGGCTGCTGGGCGATCGCCATCATCAGCGGCGCTGAAGGCCCTGAATAGGCCACGGGCCCGGCACCGCTGGCGGCGGCAGACCCCATCCCCGCCACGCCACCGGCCAATTGCCCGGGATAAACGCCACCTGGGTAGCCAGGTTCGCCGGACATGACGCCGCCGCCCGCAGGCAGGTAACCGCCACCACTGGAACCGGCAGGCACAAAGCCACCTGATCCGCCACCCGTGCGGCCACCGGGCACAAACCCCGCCGAGGCCGCGCCACCAGGCGGCGCACTCTCCAGAAACGCACCACTGAGCAGCCGACCGACCTGCTCCATCAAGCCTTGTGCACGACCATAAAAACCACCCGCCCGACCGGTGGGCGACCCAATGCGTGCGCCACCCCGGTTCTGCGCCGGGGGTTGCGCCCCGGCAGACTGGTCTGAAGCACGGCGTTGCGGCGCAGCCGCGGGCGCCTGCGCTGGCGACGGTGCCGGCTGCTGTTGCGGGTAAGGCTGGTTCACGTCCTCCAACGAGGAGGCGCTGGTTGGGGAGCCAAATTCAATCACCGGAAGGACGCCCAGCTTGATCAGCTCTTCGTTGCAGCCAGTGCAGGCTTTGTCAACATGTTCATTCAGGTGTTGCTGCACCACGGGGGACACCAGTTGCCAGGCTTCGCGCGACAAACCTGCGGCCTCCCACTGCTCCACAACATGCAGGATCAGCACCTCCGGGTGCACGATGTCACGGGTCGGCAAGGGCTGGTTGCTGTTGAGGTACTTGAGCCGTTTGCGCAAGTCGTTGACAGGTTCCGCCCCCTTTTCCATCAGGTTCAAGGCCATGCGCGAAGCAATGATCTTGTTCTCGACCACGTCTGTGCCCAGCAACTCCAGTTCCAGACCCGCACGGGCTGACGGGATGGCCGACTTCTGATCGGCCACCAGCGCCGCCTGCCAGGCTTTGAGTGTCCCTTCCTGCCAGCGCGTCTTGAACCGCTGGTAAGCCATCCAGGCATCACGGCGCACCTGTGACTCTCGCGAAGGCACGGCTTCGTCCAACAAGTTACGCAGACGGTCCTGAACCTTGTCCAGCAGGATCGACATCGACGCGCTGAGTTGCGTCACCAAACGCTGACGCACCTGGAGAGCCAGCCTGGCCTGCGAGGGGTTTAGCGGGACGGTGGCCATGCTGCGAACAACGGCTTAGACCGTGGCTCCGGCGTTGGGGTCGTTCGGGTCCAGGTCTTTTTTGGCGACCGGGCCCTTGACCAGGTCTTCACGCTGAATACCGAGCCACATGGCGATGGCCGCCGCAACGAACACCGACGAATAGATGCCAAACAGAATGCCGATAGTCAGCGCCAGCGCAAAGTAGTGCAACGTGGCCCCGCCAAATAGCAACATGGACAGCACCATCATCTGGGTGGAGCCGTGGGTGATGATGGTGCGGCTGATGGTGGAGGTGATGGCGTTGTTGATGATTTCCACCGTACTCATCTTGCGGTAGCGGCGAAAATTCTCACGAATCCGGTCAAAAATAACCACCGACTCGTTCACTGAATACCCCAGCACCGCCAGCACGGCGGCCAGCACGGGCAGCGAAAACTCCCACTGGAAAAACGCGAAAAAACCCAGGATGATGATCACGTCATGCAAGTTGGCAACAATCGCCGCCACGGCAAACTTCCACTCAAAACGTATCGCCAGGTAGATCATGATGCCAACCACCACACACGCCAGCGCTTTCAACCCGTCTGCCGCCAATTCGTCGCCCACCTGGGGGCCAACAAACTCGGCTCGCCGCATGGTGGCGCTGGCATCCGCTGCCTGCAACGCCGCCATGACCTGGTTGCTTTGTTGCGCTGAACTGACGCCTTTGCGCACCGGCAAACGAATCAGCACATCACGCGAGGTGCCGAAGTTTTGTACCTGCACATCTTCAAAGCCGAGCTTGGCCACGGTGTCGCGCACCACCGTCAGATCTGCCGGCTGGCTGTAAGTCACTTCCAGCAGGGTGCCGCCGGTGAACTCCACCGACAGGTGCAGCCCACGCGAAAAGAGGAAAAATACCGCTGCCAGAAACGTGACCAGTGAGACCACGTTGAAAGCCAGGGCATGGCGCATGAAAGGGATGTCGCGCCTGATCCGAAAAAATTCCATGGTTGCTTCCCTTAGTCAGCCTTGACGGCGGTACCGGAGTCGGGCCGCCAAATGGTGCCAATCGACACGGTCTTGAGCCGGTTTTTACGCCCGTACCACAAATTCACCACACCGCGTGAGAAAAACACGCCGGAAAACATGCTGGTCATGATACCCAAACAATGCACCACTGCAAAGCCTCGCACCGGCCCGGAACCAAAGGCCAACAAGGCCAGACCGGCGATCAGGGTGGTGATGTTGGAGTCGAAAATTGTCGCCCAGGCGCGGTCGTAACCGGTGTGAATGGCCGCCTGCGCCGAGGCCCCGTTGCGCAATTCTTCACGGATACGCTCGTTGATCAGCACGTTGGCATCAATCGCCATGCCCAGCACCAGCGCCATGGCCGCCATGCCGGGCAGGGTCAGTGTGGCTTGCAACATCGACAGCACCGCCACCAACAGCAGCAGGTTGAAGGCCAGCGCAATACTGGAAAACACGCCAAACAGCATGTAATACACACACATAAAGGCCGCCACGGCCAGAAAACCCCAGGTGACGCTGTTGAAGCCCTTGGCGATGTTTTCTGCCCCCAGGCTCGGGCCGATGGTGGTTTCTTCGATGATCTCCATGGGCGCTGCCAGCGAACCGGCGCGCAGCAGCAGCGAGGTGTCATTGGCTTCCATGGTGGTCATGCGGCCCGAGATCTGCACCCGCCCGCCACCAATTTCGTCACGAATCACCGGCGCTGTCACCACCTCCCCCTTGCCTTTTTCAAACAACAGGATGGCCATGCGCTTGCCAACGTTTTCACGCGTCACATCGCGAAAGATGCGCGTGCCCTTGGCATCCAGATTCAGGTTGACGGTGGGTTCCTGCGTCTGGCCGTCAAAGCCAGGCTGGGCATCGGTGAGGTTTTCGCCGGTCAGGATGACCTGTTTCTTGACGATCACCGGCTGCCCGTTGCGCTCCAGGTAACGCTCGGAGCCCAGCGGCACCATGCCGGTACCGGCTTCGGCGGCGCGAGCTTCAGCGCTTTCATCGACCATGCGCACTTCCAGCGTGGCGGTGCGGCCCAGAATGTCCTTGGCTTTGGCGGTGTCTTGCACCCCTGGCAACTGCACCACGATGCGGTCCAGCCCTTGCTGCTGGATCACCGGCTCGGCCACACCCAGCTCATTGATCCGGTTGTGCAGGGTGGTGATGTTCTGCTTGAGCGCCTGGTCCTGAATGCGCCGTGCCGCCTCGGGTTTGATGGACGCGGTGAGTTTGAATTCGGCACCATCTGCCGCTTCAACCGTTTGCAGATCGGCAAACTGATCCAGAAAAACCGCTTGCGCGGCGGCCATCGTGGCCGCATCTCGGAACTTGACCTCTATGGCTTGGCCATCGCGGCTGATGCCGCTGTGGCGGATGTTTTTCTCACGCAAACTGGTGCGTACATCGCCCGAGAGAGATTCGGCACGTTTGGCCAACGCTGCCTGCATGTCCACCTGCAACATGAAGTGCACGCCACCGCGCAAATCCAGCCCGAGGTACATCGGGGCCGCATGCAGCGACGTGAGCCAGGCCGGGGAGCGCGACACCAGATTGAGCGCCACAATAAAACTCGGGTTGGCAGCATCCGGCACCAGGGCCTTTTGAATCGCATCCTTGGCCTTGAGCTGGGCGTCGGTGGAACTCAGACGCACCTTGATGGAGGTGCCGTCGAGCACGACCTGGTCGGGCTCGATGGCAGCCAACTTCAAGGCCGCCTCCACCTGTGCCAGTGTGCTGCCATCGACCTTGACCAGCGTCTTGACAGAAGACACCTGCACTGCCGGTGATTCACCAAAAAAATTGGGCAGCGCATACAGGCCACCAACCAACAATGCCATCAGGATGACGACATACTTCCAGACCGGATAACGATTCATGACCGCCCTTCAGAGAACAACTTGCCAGCCAGTGCCAGCTTCAAGACGGATTATTTGATGCTGCCCTTGGGCAACACCTGCACCACCGAGCTGCGTTGCAGCTGAACTTCGACGCCATTGGCAATCTCAACGCTGATGAAACTCTCATTCAGCTTGGTCACCTTGCCAAGCAAACCACCAGCGGTGACCACTTCGTCACCTTTGGCCAGCGCTTCAACCATGTTCTTGTGCTCCTTGGCCTTTTTCATTTGTGGGCGGATCATCACAAAATACAGAACCACAAACATCAACACCAGGGGCAACATCCCCATCAGGGAGGATTGCATGTCGCCTTGGGCGGCAGGCGCGGCTTGCGCAAATGCAGAAGAAATAAACACAACGAACTCCAGATGTTCTAGGGATAAAAAAACAGCTCACCCGCAGGAAACACCTGAAAAGGCATCAGCGGGGCAACTTCTCATTGTATGCGGCGCCTGTCAAGCGGCAAATGCCCTAGGGGGCAGGCTCAGTGCCTCGCCAGCGGGCCAGCAAACCCTGCCATTTTTGCCGGGCTGCGGCAATATGCCGTGCCTTGACATGACCAAACCCCCTGATATCTTCCGGAATAGACGCGATGTCCAGCGCCAACCCGTAGCGCGCCTGGGCATCGGCCTGCCCCTGTACTGCCGTCAAACCTGCCAGCACCTCCGAGAGCGTGTGGCGGTAGGCCTGGATCAAAGCGCGCTCGGTGCGGCGCTCTTCGGTGCGGCCAAAGACGTCCCATGCCGTGCCGCGCAAGCCCTTGAGCTGCGCCAGCCACTTGAACGCCACCATGGTTGCAGGGCCGAAGTGACGCTTGACCCCTTCACCCTGCGCATTCTTTTTGGCCCAAAGTGGTGGTGCCAGATGAAACTGCAGTTGAAAGTCACCCTCAAACTGGCTGGCCAACTGGTGCGCGAAGCTGCCGTCGCTGTACAGGCGCGCCACCTCATACTCGTCCTTGTACGCCATCAGCTTGAACAGGTATCGCGCCACCGCTTCGCTCAGGGCTGTGCGGCCCCAGGCGGCATCCAGGCGCTGAACCTCGTCCACCACGGCCTGGTATTGGGCGGCATAGGCAGCGTTCTGGTAGGCCGTCAGGTAAGTCACGCGCTTGGCCACCCGCTCGGCCACCGACGGCTTTTTGACAAAGGCGATGACTTGCATCGCCTGAAACAATGCCTGCACCGCCGCCAGATCATGGGCGCAATGGCGCCCCCATTCAAAAGCAGCCTGGTTATTGGCCACCTGAACACCATTAAGCTCCATCGCACGCAGCAACGCCGCGCGACCCAGTGGCACCCGGCCTTGCTGCCAGGCGTAACCCAGCAGCAGCGGGTTGGTGTAGATGGCATCGCCCAGCGCCTGGCGCGCCACCCACTCGGCATCCAGCGACCCTAGCCCCTCAGCACCCACCGCTGTGCGGATGGCGGACTCGCAGGCGGCCTCGGGAAACTCCCAGTGCGTGTTGTGCACAAACGCGGCGGTCGGTGTGGCGTGGGTGTTGAGCGCCACATAGGTACGCCCGAATTGCATGACCGACAGGGTGCCCTTGCTGGCCGCCACGATGGCATCGCAAGCGATGACCAGATCGGCCTGCGCCAGCTCCACCTTGCTGGTAAAAATGTCCTGAGCGGCGTTGGCGATCTGCACATGGCTCCAGGTGGCACCGCCCTTTTGCGCCAGGCCACCCGAGTCCTGGGTGACCACTGCTTTGCCTTCCAGATGCGCAGCCATGCCCAGCAACTGCCCGATGGTGATGACGCCGGTACCACCAATGCCGCCTACCACCCCACCCCAGGCGCGCGCTGACAACTCGGGCAAGCGCGCCTCTGGCAACGGGGGCAAGCTGGCCAGCTTGCTGCCCTTGTCGGGCTTGGATTTTTTGAGCTGCCCACCTTTCACCGTGACAAAGCTGGGGCAAAAACCTTTCACGCAACTGAAGTCCTTGTTACAGCTGTTCTGGTTGATGCTGCGCTTGCGGCCAAACTCGGTCTCCACGGGCTCCACACTCAGGCAGTTGGACTGCTCGCCGCAGTCACCACACCCCTCACACACCTGCTCATTGATCACCAGCCGCTCATCGGGCTCGGCCAGGCTGCCACGTTTGCGCTTGCGGCGTTTTTCGGTGGCGCACATCTGGTCGTAAATGATGGCCGTGGTGCCTTTGATGTCCCTGAAAGCGCGCTGGACCGCGTCCAACTCGTCGCGGTGGTGCACTGTCACACCGTCGGCCAGCGTCACGCCCCGGTATTTGGCCGGGTCATCGGTCACGATCACCAGCCGGGTCACGCCTTCGGACAGCAGGCTGCGCATGATCTGCAGCACGCTGTGGCCCTCTGCCCGTTCACCCACGCGCTGGCCGCCGGTCATGGCCACCGCGTCGTTGTACAAGATCTTGTAGGTGATGTTCACCCCGGCGGCAATGCTCTGGCGGATGGCCAGCAGGCCGCTGTGAAAGTAGGTGCCGTCGCCCAGATTGGCAAACACATGGGTGTCGGTCGTGAAGGGTTGCTGCCCGACCCAGGCCACGCCTTCACCGCCCATCTGGCTGAAGGTGCTGGTGGAGCGGTCCATCCACACCGTCATGTAATGGCAGCCAATGCCTGCGAGCGCGCGCGAACCCTCGGGCACGCGGGTGCTGGTGTTGTGCGGGCAACCGCTGCAAAACCACGGCGTACGCTCGCCCGCGCCAGTTGTAACCGCCTGCAACGCCTGCTCTTTGGCGGCCAGGTGCGCCACATGCTGGTCCATGCGCCGCTGCACTTCGGGTGGCACGCCCAGCTTGCCCAACCGCCGGGCAATCGCCTTGGCCACCAGGGCAGGCGACAGGTCGGCGTTGGAGCGCAGCAAGGCCTGGCTGGCCGGGTTGGCCTGGCTCCATTCGCCACCGGCGCCGTCGGCATCGCCGTCAAACTTGCCCACCACTGTGGGCCGATCTTGCCAGTGGTACAGCTGCTCCTTGAGCTGGTATTCGATCATCTGGCGCTTTTCTTCCACCACCAGAATCTCTTGCAAGCCTTGGGCAAAGTCGTGGGCGATGCTGGCCTCCAGCGGCCAGACCACATTGACCTTGTGCAGCCGGATGCCCAACCGACGGCAGATGGCATCACTCAGCCCCAGATCGTGCAAAGCCTGGCGCGTGTCGTTGAAGGCTTTTCCGCTGGCGATGATGCCAAAGCGGTCTTGCGGCGTGGCCACCACGTTGTGGTTGAGCCGGTTGGCGCGCACATACGCCAGTGCGGCATACCATTTGGTGTTCATCAGCCGCGCTTCCTGGTCCAGCGGCGCATCGGGCCAGCGGATGTGTACCCCGCCGTTGGGCATGGCAAAGTCTTCAGGCAGGATGATCTTCACGCGGTCGATCGCCACATCCACCGCGGCCGACGACTCCACCACCTCCTGAATCGTCTTCATACCCGCCCAAACGCCCGAAAAACGGCTCAGCGCCAGCGCGTGCAGGCCCATGTCCAGGATGCCCTGCACATCTGACGGGAAAAACACCGGCAGGCCGCAGGCTTTGAAAATGTGGTCGCTCTGGTGCGCGGTGGTTGAGCTTTTGCTCACATGGTCATCGCCCGCCACCGCCAACACGCCACCCAAACGCGCGGTGCCAGCGTTGTTGGCGTGTTTGAACACGTCCGAACTGCGGTCCACCCCCGGGCCCTTGCCATACCAGATGCCAAACACGCCGTCGTATTTTTGGGTGGCCGGGTACAGATCGAGCTGCTGTGTGCCCCATACGGCGGTGGCCGCCAGTTCCTCATTCACGCCGGGCTGGAACACGATGTGGTTGGCGTCGAGGTGGTTTTGCGCCGCCACCAGCGCCTGGTCGTAACCACCCAACGGCGAGCCACGGTAGCCGCTGATGAAACCTGCCGTGTTCAGCCCGGCCAGCGCATCACGCTGGCGCTGCAACAGCGGCAAGCGCACCAGCGCCTGCACGCCGCTCATGAACGCGCGGCCCTGGGTCAGGGTGTATTTGTCGTCCAGCGTGGCGGGTGTACTCGCGCGCTGCGCAGACTCGGTCAACAGAGCATCCATGGTGTCGAGGCCTCGGTCAGGGTTGGGGCCAGCAGCCCAAGCCGAAGTGTAGGCAACCCGCCGCCTGCCTGCACATGGCCCAGACAACGGTTGCACAAGATTCGTGGATTTATAAGAAAATAGCCTCTAGCCCTTTATGTATAAGGGCTAATAGCTATATTAATTACAGCAAACCAAGCTTTTGCCGGCTAGCGGCTAAGCACCTTGCGAATGGCTTGAGCGAGTTCTTCAGCCACAAACTTGGCCACATAACCGTCGGCGCCGACCTTGCGCACATGGTCTTCGTTGGTGGCACCGGTGAGCGACGAGTGGATCACCACCGGCAGGCCGCTAAAACGTGCGTCCTGCTTGATGTTGCGGGTCAGCGTAAAGCCATCCATCTCGGGCATTTCCAGGTCGGTCAGCACCAGCGCCACCTTGTCGCGGATGGTCTTGCCCTGGGCCTCAGCTTCGGCGGCCATGGCTTTCAGGCGGTCCCAGGCTTCCTGGCCGGTTTTGGTCATGATAAAGGGCACGTCCATGGATTTGAGACCCTGCTCGATCATCATGCGCGCCACGGCCGAGTCGTCAGCCGCCAGAATCACTGTGCCGTGTGGCAAATGCAGCTTGTCACTGACCTCGGCCTCGCTGGCTTGCTGCTCAGGGAACACGTCGCGCAGGATCTGCTCCACATCCAGCACTTGGGCCAGGCGGGTGTTTTCGGCGTTGCCGTCCAGGCGGGCAATGCTGGTCACCAGACCACCGCCCCGGCCTTCAGCTGAGAGCACGTTTTTCCACTCCAGTCGCACGATTTCGTTCACTTCTTCCACCGCAAAGGCTTGCGTGGTGCGGGCAAACTCGGTCACCAGCAAGATGCCCAGGCCCTTGGTCGGGTTAGTGCCGACAATTTGCGGCAGGTTGATCACGGTGATCATCTGGCCGCGGATGTTGGCCACGCCCATCACCGATGGCGGTGAGTTCACCATGGCGGTGATCTCGGGCATGACCAGAATCTCGCGCACCTTGAACACATTGATGCCAAACAGCTCGCGCCGATCGGTACCTGGCGCCTCACCCAGGCGAAACAACAGCAGCTCAAACATGCTGTTGGCCGTCAGGTTGGTCCGCTCGTCAATGTCGCGCATGGTCGATTTGTTCATGATGTGTCTTTTGGGGATGGATCAGCAATTCTGTGTGAATGGTAACGTCATTGCTGCGATTTTGGCCACAAGACCCAGAGCCGCAGCGGCTGTTTGAGCCGCCCCGCCAGCTCACCCGCCTGCGCGCCCCAGCCAACAAAATAGTCAGCCCGCGCCGCGCCGACGATGGCGCTACCTGTGTCCTGCGCCATAACCAGCCGCTGCAATGACAGGTTGGGCCCCTCGGAGGCCAGCCAGACCGGCGTGCCGTACGGGATGCTCTGCGGATCCACCGCGATCGAGCGCCCTGGTGTCAGCGGCACACCCTGGGCGCCGCGCGGACCAAAACCCGCATCGAAGTCGCCCAAAGTCTCTTCCTTGAAAAACACCAAGCGTGGGTTTTGCCACAACAACTCGGCCACACGCTGCGGGTTCTGGCTGATCCAGGCGCGAATGCCGGGCCACGAGGCATCACGCACCTCGCCCTGGTCCAGCAGCCAGCGGCCTATGCTTTGGTAAGGCTGGCCGTTGTGCCCGGCATAGGCCAGGCGCACCAGGCGCTGGCGGCCATCGGGCTCGGTCACCCGCAGGCGCCCCGAGCCCTGGATTTGCAGCAACATCGCGTCCACCGGGTCCGTCAGGTACAAAAGCTCCCGTCCCCGCAACGCAGCCTGTGCCTCGGGCAGCGTATCTGCGTCACGACGGCTGAACCAGGGTTTGCCAGGGCTCAGGCCTGCCGGCAACTGGTACAGCGGCGTGTTGAAGCCCTCGCCGGGCTGGCGCCGCGCGGAAAATTCAGGCTCGAAATAAGCGGTCAGCAACCCCGGTGCCGGGCCACCCTGCAACGGCTCCACCCGGTACGGCTGCAACCGTGACTGCAGCCAGGCGCGCTGCGCTGCCTCATCCCCGATGCTCAGGCGCCGCACCTCAGGGCACAGCGGCGCAAACACCGCACCCGGGCGCTCACAGCTTTTGAGCCAGGCGTTCCAGGCTTCAAACAGCGCATCAACATCAAAACCGGGCAGTTCGTCCCACGGCACCGGCACCCAACGGCTGTTGCGCTGCAGCAGCACCGGGCCAGTCACCCCCGCGTCCACCGGTGCCGCGCTGGTGCCAGGCGTCACGCCCACCGGCGCGGGCCAGGACGGCTGCACCCCGGTTCCAGGGGCCGATACCGGCACACTGCCGCAAGCCCCCAGCAGAGCCAGAGCCAGCGCGGCAACCGGGCGCGTCAGAAAAAACTGCGAAGCGCGAAGGAAAACAGGAACCCTCATAACACGCGATGCTCAAGCGCTGGCAGGCGGCTGCGGCAGGCTGTCAGCAGCGCGAAGTCCAGCTCAGCCAGCACCACCCCGGCACCCTGCGCGCGTTGCGCCAAGATCTGGCCCCACGGCTCAATCAGCATGGCCTGACCCCAAGTCTGGCGCGCGTTGTCATGTTGACCGCCTTGCGCAGCGGCGGCCACAAACGCCAGGTTTTCAATAGCGCGGGCGCGCAGCAACACCTCCCAATGGGCTTGGCCGGTGGTGTGGGTGAAAGCACTGGGCACCAGCAGCAGATGTGCCCCGACATCGGCATAGGCCCGGTAAAGTTCGGCAAAACGCAGGTCGTAACACACACTCAAGCCAATTCGCCAGCGCTGGCCGTCGCGTGAATCCAGATCAAACGTGGTGGGCTGGGTGCCCGCCACCAGCACGGTGGATTCGTCATACGACTCGACGCCGTTATCAAAACGGAACAGGTGGATCTTGTCGTAGCGTGCCACGCAGTCGCCCTGCGGCGAAAACACCAGACTGCTGTTGCAAACCCGCCGGGGCAAACCGCTGTCGTCGGTCGCACCAGCCGCCTCGGAGGCCAGAGGCAGGGTGCCACCCACCAGCCACAGACCTTCTTCGCGCGCGGTGTCTGCCAAAAACTGCTGTAGCGGGCCCTGACCAAACGGCTCGGCAATGGCCAGCTTGTCGGCATCGCGCCGGCCCATCAGGCAAAAGTACTCGGGCAGCACGGCCAGTTCAGCACCAGCCTGGGCCGCCTTGTGCAACAGCTCGCGCGCCTGCTGCAGGTTGGCGGGCACCTGGGTGCCAGACACCATCTGGATCACAGCAACTTTCATGGGGTAGTCTCCTTGTTCGGCTTGGTGGCAGGTTCGGTGGTGGGGGCACCGCTGGCCGTCGGTTTGCGGACGATACGGGTCACCTGGGGGTCGGCCCAGGCGCCGTCCACATGAAATTCCTGGGTGGCAGACTCGACCAGCGGACGGCGCAGAAACATCTGCGCCAAAAACGTTCCCAAACCCACGGCAGGGTTGATCACGGTGGCGATCAGCGAGGCTGTGCCGGCGTTGATTTCAGGGATCACCACCACCTTGAGGTCTTGCGTTTCGCGGGCCACGTCAGCTGAGCCCTCCATCAACACCGCCGCATTGACACCTTTCATCTGCAGGTTGTTAGTTCGGGCGATGCCTTTGTCCAGCGTCACGTCACCGCGCACAAAGTCAAAGGCAAAACCGTCGCTGAACACATCGCGGAAATCCAGCACCAGCCGCCTGGGCAAGGCCTGCAGGCTGAGCACACCCAGCAGCTTGGCCAGGCCGGGGTCGGCTTTGAGGAACTGGCCAGAGGCCACATCCACCGTAAACGCACCTCCCAGGCTGGGGTAATCCGGCTTGAAGGGTGAGCCGAGCCAGGCCACCTGGCCCTCCATCTTGCCGCTGGCCCGGCGGATCACATCATGCATGCCAAAGCGGTTGAGCAGCTTGCCCCCGTCGGTCATGGCCAGTTTGAAGTTGAGTACCGTGCGCCGCTGCTCCAACCCACCGCGCGTGCTAGCCGCAGCCTGGGCGTTGATGCGGGTCCAGTTCCCCTGCGTGGTCAGAGTGGCCTCGGGGGTGACCAGGTTGAGCTTGTTGAGCCGCCACTCGTGGGCCGCGCCTGCGCCTGCCGCTGTGACCGCCCGGTTGACGGCGTCCACCTCCAGCCGTCCCAGGCGTTTGCCGCGCAACTCGAAATCTTCCACCACAATGTCCAACGCCGGGATGCTGGCGGGCTGCGTATCGAGCAAAGCCTCGAATTCACTGGCGGCGCTGGGTGCCAGCGTCAAGCGGGACAGGCGCGCATAAACACGGCCACCGCTGCCCGCCACCGTGGTCGCGCTGGGCTGGCGGTATTCAACGTAACCATTGAGCTCATTGGCGTCCACATCGCCACGCCAGACCTGGCCCTCACGGCGCACGCCAGCCACCACCCGGTTAAATGTCCGCCCGCCCAGCACCAGACTGTCGGTGCGCAGCCCGAGTGCTGTTGGCAGGTAAGCCAGATCTGCCTCTTGGCTATCAGCCAGTGCAGACATCAGCTGCGGCTTGCCGGTGATCTGCGGCAGCACGTCGCTCCAGTCATCCAGATTGAACTGTGGCAAATTGACCTGGGCGCTGACGCCCTGTGCAGGCAGGGTGGCAGCGCCCGGACCATTGAGCCCCACCGCCACCAGTCCGCGCAGCACGCGCGGTTCGGTCTGGGTCAGGTCGCGCTCGTAAACCACCCGCGCCAAGCCCTCCAGGCTGAAACTCAATTGGTCCCGCAACAGCGTTTTGGGGGGCCCACCCGTACCCCCATCAGGCGCCAGCAGGGCCGTCTGATAGCGTAAGGCCAAGCGGCTTGACGCCTCTTTTTGCAGCGGTGCGGGCAATTGGGAGGCCAGGCCCTGCAGGTTGCTGGTGACCAGCACCTCTGGCTGGCCACGCTGCCAGCCCAGCGTGGCGTTGTAAGCAGCACTGCCGCTGGCATAGGCCGCCAACCGCGACACAAAGCCCAGTTCCCGGGCCTGACGCAAGCCCTCTGCGGTGGCCGTGCCGGCGATGCGGATCACACTGGGCGCCTTGCTGGTGGCAGCTGGGTTGCCGTCACCCTCGGCCAGCACCCAGCCACCCTCCAGCCGGGCGTCACCCCCCAGCATGCGCGCCTGCACACCCGCCAGATTGAAACCGGTGTGGCTGTAGTTGATCACCCCACGCGCGCGCGACAATTTGGGCGTGTCTGGCGTGACCTGCACCTCATTGCCCGCCAGTGCCACACTGCCCTGCACCGTCGATGCCGCCATGTTGGCAATGGGCAGTGCCAGCTTGAGCTTGAAGTCTGCGTTGCCCACGCCAACGGCATCCGAGAGCGCCTGACTGGTCAAGGCCGCCACCGGCGACGTAGCCACAAAACGCAGGGCGTCCCGCAAAGGACCGGTCATCTCGGCATCCACCAGCACGGTGGTCTGCATCAGGTTCGGGATGTCGACATCGGCTCTCACAATTTGTAGCGCGCTACCGAAGCCCAGTCTGGCCTGAGCGCCATTTACTTGTAAATTTTGTCCGTTGATAACCAGTTGGCCTTTGAGGTCAGCCAGGATCGGCCAGGGCAGTTCCTGTGCTTCCTGCAGACTTCTGGGCACGAAGGCAAACCGCGCGTTGCTGACATCGGCCGTCACCTTGAACTCACCCTGCTCCGGGCGTGTGGCGGGCATCTGGTCGATCTCGCCACGCACCACAAACTGCACATTTTTGGCATTGCCCGCCAGCACAGCGTCGCGCACATAGTTGCGCGCCTCACTGTCAATCACCAACGGCAGATAACGGTGTACCCGGCTGCCCTCGGCACGGCTCAGGCTGGCCTGCAAATCCAGCACCCCCGGAAAACGGCTGCGCGCCGGGAAGCGGGAGACATCACTGGTTTGCCAGTGGATGCGCGCCTGGCCTTCGGCGTCGGCGTTACTGAAGCGGACATTGGCCAGATCCACCGAGATGTTCTCGCCTGTGCGCTTCCAGGCCACATCGGCAACGAGCTGATCCACAGGGATCACCGGCTCCATAAAAATCCCCGGCACATCCACGCTGCCCTGGGCCACCAACACCTTGGCCTGGCCCACGTCCTGATCCATCTCAAAGTCGGCGTCCAGACCCTTGAAGCCGGGCACATCACCGACCGCTGCCAGCGACAACTGCCGCAGTCGGCCTTTCACCTTGTACAACTCGGGCAGGGTCAATGGCCCCTGCCAGCTCGCGCTCAGCGACTCGACCAGCCCCTGCGGGGCAAAGTGCAGCAGTTTCTCGCGCAACTGCGGCTCCAGCGGCAAGCGGTCAGCCATCTGCGCTAGCGCAGCCAGGTCCAGCCGATCAGCCTGCAACTCGCCACGCGCTGGTATCCGGCCCTCCGCGCCCAACGACATCACCCGCACATTGCCACCCGACCAATGCAAGCCCTCTGCGGTCTCAAAGGCCAGGCCTTGGGTCGACAGCTCAAACCCGTTGGCCAGCAGGCGCCCGGCCAGTCGGCCCTGGACACCTTGCAAGGCCAGCGGTTGTAATCCCTGGCCCAGCGTCACCGTCACTTCGGCCAGGGCCAGATCGGCGGTCACACCGTTCAGTTGCCCTTGGCTCACCTCGCCCCAGGCGCGCAGGGCGCCTCGCCCCTGGCGTAAATCAAAACCCAGACTGGCATAGCGCCGCAGCTCGGACAGGTCCACCCGTGAGAAATCGGCAAAAACCTGCCCGTCCCAGCGCTGCCACTGACCCGGCTGGCGCACCAGCAAGGGCTGCACAAATTGGCCGAGCACGCTGAATCGGTCGCCCCAGGCGGCCGGTGGCGTGGCATCCAGACGCAGGTCATGGTGCCGACCCCGATTCCGCGCCACGGCGTTGACGTGTTGCAGCAAAAGCGGCTCGGTGTGCCGCAGGTCGTCCGTCCAGCGAACGCCGCCACCTTGAATCACCAGCTCGGTTTGCGAGAACACCCAGTCCAGCGCGCCCTGATCAGCTTCGCCACCGCCAGACACCGGCAACCCGGCCACAAAAATGCGCCCACTGCCGTCGCGGCGAATGTCGAGTTGCGGCTGGTCGATATACAGCTGCTCGAAACCCAAGCGCCAGACCGAGCGCGGCGACAAGGTCACCAGCACACGCGGCAAACTCAGGGCAACCCGTCCCTGCGCATCCAGTACCTCGACGCCTGTGAGTTCAAAAGATGGCATCAGACCACCTGAATGCGCGGTGATCCGACTCAACCGCACAGGAACCCCCAGCGCCTTGCTGGCCTGGGCCTCCAGCTGCGGGCGGAATTCGCCGATTCGCGGCACAATCCACCAGTGGAGCGTTCCCCAAGTTGCCCCCAACAGCAGCCAGACCAGCACCGCAACCAGCAGCAAACCGCGGGTCAACGCGGACCAGGTTTTCAACAGCGTGAAGGACAGGGGAGACAAATTTTTTGAAAATAGAGTTGCACAGCAGAATTATGACCCGCCCCCCTCTGGCTCTCCACTCCCGATTTGCGCAGCGCGTTCGCCGCCGTTACGAGCAACAACTTCACCTTCTGCCACCTGGTCTGCCCACACCAGCCCATCTGGACGCCAGCTTTGAGGCGCTCAAGGCCAGCGGCTACGACACCGCCAGTGCGCTGCGCATCACCCGCGCCTTGGTCCTGGAGCGCCTGTTGTGTCTGGATTGCAACGCGCAGGCCAGCCTTTTTGCGGTGACCGGGACGATGACCGAGCTGGCAGAGTTTGCCCTCAACCAGGCTTTGAGTGAAGTGCTGGCCGCGCTTGACCAGACCCATGGCATACCTCTGGCGCCAAGCGGCCAGCGCGCCCAGTTGTGGATTGTCGGCATGGGCAAGCTCGGCGCCCGCGAACTCAATGTATCGAGCGACATCGACCTGATTTACGTCTATGACGAAGACGGCGACACCGCAGGCGATGCCGCCGGGCGCGGCCGCATCACCAACCATGAATATTTTGGCAAGGCCGTTCGCGGGGTGTATGGCCTGGTGGGAGACACCACCGAGCACGGTTTTGTGTTCCGGGTGGACCTGGCGCTGCGACCCAACGGCAACTCGGGCCCGGCCGCCGTGTCGCTGGACGCGCTGGAGCAATACCTGCATGTGCAGGGCCGCGAGTGGGAGCGCTTTGCCTGGCTCAAAAGCCGGGTCGTGGCGCCCCGCGCCAGCGTTCTGAGCGGCGCCGTCTTGCCATTGCGCCAAGTGGTCATGCCTTTTGTTTTCAGGCGTTATCTGGACTACAGCGTGTTCGATGCGCTGCGCCTGCTGCACCACCAGATTCGCGACCACGCCAGCAAACGCAGCGCCGGGCGGCCCGAGCGCGCCAATGATGTGAAGCTGTCACGCGGCGGCATCCGCGAGATCGAGTTCATTGTGCAACTGCTGCAGGTGGTGCGCGGCGGCCAGTTCCCTGAGCTGCGCACACGCCCCACCCTGAGTGCACTGACGCGCCTGGCCAAGGCCAACCTGATGCACAGTGACACCGCCCAGGCGCTGGCGCAGGCTTATACATTCTTGCGCCAGGTGGAGCACCGCATTCAGTATCTGGACGATCAACAAACCCACATCCTGCCCACCCAGGACGCCGACCTGGGATGGATCGCCAGCACCATGGGTTTTGCCTCGGCCCAGCCTTTGCTGGAACAGCTCGATAGCCACCGCGAGCTGGTAGCAGAAGAGTTCGACAAACTGCTGGGCGGCGGCGCCCCTGAATGCAAAGGCTGCCAGAACGGCGGCGGCAAACCCTCAGAAACCGCATCCAGCATGAGCGAGTTGCTGCCACAACTGGGCGTCGCCTTCCGCCAGCGACTTGAATCCTGGCTGGAACACCCGCGGGTGCTGGCCCTGCGCGAAGAAGCCCGTGCGCGTCTGATGCGGCTGCTGTCACGCACCGCCCAGTGGGTGCGTGAAAAACGCGTGACCGAGGCGGCCGCCGTTGGCTTGGTGGACTGGATGGAGCCGCTTTTGCGCCGGGAAAGTTACCTGGCCCTGCTGCTGGAGCGCCCCAACGTGCATGAGCGCCTGTTGCGCCTGTTGGGCGCGGCGCGCTGGCCAGCCCGCTACCTGCTGCTGCACCCCGGTGTGATTGACGAGCTGGCAGCAGCCACCATGCTGGATGAACGTTTTGATGTCACCGGTTTTGAAGCCGAACTCGAACACCGCCGCCTGGCGCTGCAATCGGCCGGTGAAGACGATGAGGAGGCTTTGCTCAACCTGCTGCGACGCGCCCACCACGCCGAAGTGTTTCGCACCCTGGCCCGTGACCTTGAGGGCAAGCTCAGCGTGGAGCAGGCGGCCGATGACCTGAGCGCCCTGGCCGATGCGGTGCTGCGTATGACCACCCGCTGGTGCTGGAGCCGCCTGAAAAAAGCCCACCGCGAGCAGCCACAGTTCGGCATCATTGCCTACGGCAAGCTCGGGGGCAAGGAACTGGGCTACGGCAGTGACCTGGACTTGGTGTTTGTCTTTGACGATGACGATGACCGCGCCCCCGAGGTTTATGCCAACCTGGTGCGCAAGCTCATCAACTGGCTCACTGTCAAAACCGGCGAGGGTGATCTGTACGAAATTGACACCGCCTTGCGCCCCAATGGCAATGCCGGGCTACTGATCACCAGCTTTGCATCCTATGCCAACTACCAGCAACAGCGTGGCACCAACACCGCCTGGACCTGGGAGCACCAAGCCATTACCCGCGCACGCTGCGTCCTGGGTGATGCCACGCTGCACCAGCGCTTTGAAGCAGTGCGCACGGCGGTCATCACCTCTGAGCGCAACGTCGACGCGCTGCGCTCAGAGATCAGCGCCATGCGCGAGCGCGTGGCCACCGCGCACCCAGTCAAGCCGGGTGTGTTTGATGTCAAGTTCAGTCACGGCGGCATGATGGATGCCGAGTTTGTCATGCAGTTTCTGGTGCTGTCGCAGTCGCGCTTGCACCCCGAGCTGATGGTCAACGCAGGCAACATCGCCCTGCTCGAGCGCGCTGAAGTGCTGGACCTGCTGCCTGCAGGCGTAGGCCATGCAGCAGCCAGCGCTTACCGCACCCTGCGCCAGTTGCAGCACCGCGCGCGCCTGAACGAAGAGTCGCCGCAAGTGCCGTCTGACCAGTTGCCAACCGAACGCGAGGCCATTCTGGCCTTGTGGCACACCGTCTTCACGGCGTAGCGCCGTTTTCTTCACTCTTTATCCCTTTTCTGACCTTTTCCATGCTCAAAACATTTCCCGCGACCTTTGCCCTGATGGCCGCCACCCTGTTGCTGGGCGCTTGCAGTGACCAGGTCAAAGACACCCACCCGCAACAGCTGGTGACCCAACGCCAGGCCATCTTCAAGAAAATGACCAAAACCCTGGAGCCGATGGGCCTGGTGGCACGCGGCCACAAGGACTACGTCAAGGTCGAGTTCGTGGAAGGGGCGCAGGCGCTCAAAGACCTTTCCGGCCAGCCCTGGGTGTTTTTCAGCGCCGACGGCAACTACCCGCCGACCAAGGCCAAACCAGTGGTCTGGAGCCAGGCGGCCGAGTTCAAGGCCGCCACCGACCAGTACCTGGCCACGGTTGACAAACTGGTGGAAGTCTCTGGCTCTGCGGATTTACCCGCCATCAGTGCAGCTGTGGACGCCGTGCAGAAAAGCTGCAAGAGCTGCCACGATCAGTTCCGCAACGAACGTTGATTACTGGGTAGCTGCGCCGCGCAGCCACCGGGCCGCAAATTCTTCGGCGCAAACCGGGTAACCAAACAGGTAACCCTGCCCCACCTCGGCGCCCAGCAGGTTCAGGCGCTCGCGCTGCAGCGGCGTCTCAACCCCTTCGGCCACCAGGCTGTGGCCCAGGTCGTGGGCCATGTCGATGATGGTGCGTACCAGCACCGCGTCGTTGTCATCAGCGAGCATGCTGGCGACAAAACTCTGGTCGATCTTGATCACCGACACCGGCAACAGCCGTAAATACGACAGGCTGGAATAGCCCGTGCCAAAGTCGTCAATGGCCACCGACACGCCCATGTCGCGCAGCGCCTGCAGGCGGGCCATTTGCTCTGGCGTGTGCTCCAGCAGGGCATCCTCGGTGATTTCCAGTTCCAGCAAATGGGCGCTGAGCTGGTTTTCTTGCAGCATGGTACTGATCTGCGCCAGCAAATCGGGCTTTTGCAAATCTGCCACGTTCTGGTTGATGGCCAGACGCATCGGCGCCATCCACAAGCCTGCTTGGTGCCACTCACCCAACTGTCGCAAGGCGTCCTGCATCACCCAATGGTCCAGCTCCAGCAGCAGGCCGCTCTTCTCGGCCACACCGATGAACATCCCTGGCAGCGTCAGACCATGCCCGGGGCGTTCCCAGCGTACCAGGGCCTCGGCACCCACCAGTTCTCCGGTATCCAGGCGACATTTGGGCTGGAAGAAAACCCTGAACTGCTGCTCGGCCAGCCCCCGCGCCAGTTCAGTCTGGATGGTGAAAGCCAGGTCGGTGCTGGTACCCATGTCCGGCGTATAGCTCAGCATGCGGTTGCGCCCAGCCAGCTTGGCGCGGTACATGGCCATGTCGGCACTGCGCAGCAAGGCATCGGGGGTTTTGCCATCTTCCGGATAAACCGCTGAGCCCATGCTGGCCATGGGCCGGTAGGAACCCGCGCCAGCCAGCATCACCGGTTCACGCAGCCGGTTCAACAAGGCCAGGGCTGAAGCCTGAGCGCCCGACCTGTCGGCACCCGGCAGCAGCACCACAAACTCGTCACCGCCCATGCGGGCGACCGTGTCTTCGTTGCGAACGCCCTGCTGCAGACGCTCTGAAACCGTGCGCAGCAGGATGTCGCCGACCAAATGGCCCAACGTGTCATTGACTTCCTTGAAATGGTCCAGGTCAATGAACAACAGCGAGAAAACACTTTGCTTGCGCATGGCGTGCGCCACCAGCTGGGCAATGCGGTCATTGAACAGGTTGCGGTTGGGCAGCCCCGTCAGGCTGTCGTACGACGCCTGGCGCTGCAGCGCCAACTGCGCCTCGTGCAGCTCGGTCACATCACTTTGCAAACCGATGTAATGCAACACCTTGCCATGTGCATCGAAGACGGCATTGATATTGGCCCACACCGTGAAAAACGTGCCATCGGCGCGACGGTTGTTGATTTCCCCGGCCCAGTGCCGGGTCTGGACCAGCGATTTCCAGAGCCCTTCGTAAAACGACACGCTGTGTCGACCCGACTTCAGGATGCGGGTGTTCTGGCCCAGCACCGCCTCAGAGCTAAAACCGGTCATGCGGGTGAACGCCGGGTTGACCCGGATGATGTTGGCCTGCGAGTCAGTGATGATGATGCCTTCGTCAGAGCTCAAAAACACCGACTCACTCAGCAAGATCTGCTGCTGCTGGATTTTCAGGGCACTCACGTCGGTGGAAATACCCCCCACCCCATAGGCCCGGCCGTTGCCGTCCAGCAGCGCAAAGCGGTGCGTCAAAAAATCCACCGGGGCATGGCCTGGCAAGGTGTGTACCAGCTGCTCCACGGTGCTAGACAGGTGCGTTTGCATCACCTTCTGATCGGCCTCGTTGTTCAGAATGGCGTCACGCAGCGACATGAAACTCTCGCGCCGCTGGCCCAGCACCTGTTCGCGCGGGCGCTGCACAAAATTCAGCATGGCCTGGTTGGCCATCAGCATGCACCCCTCGTCATCGGTGGCAAAAATCATGTTGTCGGTGGCATCGAGCAGCGCGTTGTAAAGCCGCCGCTCACGCTCGCGCTCCTGCTCCACACTGCGGTCCACCAGCAGCAGCAGCACCCGGCGGTCCAGCTTGTAGTCGATCGACAGGCCAATCAAATGGGTGTCAAACACCCGGGTGGGTGCGCCCTCGGTCAGCAGCGCCACACGCTCCAGCAGTTGCCGTTCCCCGGGCATCACATCGCGCAGGGCCACGTGCAGCCTGGCGCGATCCGGCTTGCTCAGGCGCCGCCAGAAACGCGCGTCAAAGCTCGCGAAGCGGTCGCGCACGCCCAGCAGTTTGAAAGCCATCTCGTTGGACTCGTCGACCATGCCCCGGGCGTCCAGCACCAATGCCGGCAGGGGCATCTGGTCAAACAGGGTGCGGTAGCTGCGTTGCGCCTGGTCAGCGGTCATCTGCGCGGCACGCAGCTCGTCGTTTTGCAGTTCCAGCTCCACCTGGTAAATCCGCAGGTCTTCAAGCAGCTTGGTTACCTCCAGCGCTTCGGAGCGGTTGAGTGCCTCGCTGTCCTGGTATTGATTGAGCACCGCCTGGGCGCGCGCCTTGAGCACCTGCAGGCGCTCGGTCTTTTTTTGGACAGGCTCTTGCAATAACACGTTCACACCGCGTCTTTAACGTTGTGTTTGCGCCATTCCGTGATGTTGATGTGGCTGACCACCGCACCCGGCTGCTCACCCGCCACGGGCGAGACATGCATCACAAACCAGCGCTCCTCAGTGGGCGAATGGCACGGATACTCCAGCGAAAAATGGGCCCGCGTGCCTTCCAGCACCTCGCGCACACCTCGCTGGGCCACTGTGACCGACGTGTCTGAGGCATCCAGGCTGGCGCTGCACACTTCCAGGTAATTCACCCCTGGCCCAGAGCGCACCATGTCGGGGTCACCGTTGTTCATGGCGAAATTGCGCCAGGCACTGTTGACCAGGGTGATCACACCATGGCTGTTGAGCACGGCAATGTTTTCCGACAGCGAGTCGATGATGTGCTGCAGGCGCGAGACCTCATGCAGCGCCGTCACATCCATGAAGGTGATCACCGCGCCCTTGGACGGCGACGACGGCACGCTGTAGGGCAGCATGCGCACAAAGTAATGCAGGCCATTGATGCCGCGAATCTCTTTTTCAACCCGCACACCGTCTTTGAGGGTGCGCGACAGATCGTTGATCAGGTCCGGGTAGATCAGCGTGTGCGCCAGATCGTCCAGCGGGCGGCCCAGATCGGTATCGCGCAGCTTGAAGATGTGGGTGGCGTCGGGCGAAAAACGTGTCAGGTGCAGGTTTTCGTCGACGAACACAGTGCCTGCTGCCACCGCCTGAGCCATGTTGTCCAGGTCAGCGTTGAGGCGGTTCAGGATGTCGATTTTTTCCTGGTACTCGGCGTTCACCGTGTTGAGCTCTTCGTTGACCGACTGCAGCTCCTCGTTGGAGCTTTGCAGCTCTTCGTTGGAGCTCATCAGCTCTTCGTTGGTGGACTGCAGTTCCTCGTTGGAGGTTTCCAGCTCTTCCACCGTGGCTTGCAGGCTTTCGCGGGTGGCGGTGAGTTCGCGCTCCAGCACCTCCATGCGCTCGGCGGTTTCGGAGTCGACGTCAATGGTCGTGGCCAAAGTGTCTTCGGAGGCCACCGATTGCAGCCGTTCAAACGCCAGCAGGGTCAGGCGCTCGCCCTCAAACTCCTCCACCGGCCAGGCGCTCATGCGCAAGTGATCCACCTCACCTTCCCTGCTGGTGACCTTCAAACGGTCGGAGCTGACGCTGGCGCCCTCGCGCCCGGACTTGAACAACAGCGCCACGGCCACCGGCACCAGCACATCGGGCAGGATGCGGTTGAGTTCCAGGCTGGCATGGCCTTCACGCAGCTGCAAGAACTTGTGCACGTCGCCGTAGGAGTGCACCAGCTCATGGCGGCTGTTGACCAAAATCGCAGCTGGCGGCCCAAAGGCTTTCAGCAAGGCCGCAAAACCTTGGTCGACGGCCGTCGTTTTGAGCCGGTTAGAGCGCGTCAGCTGGTTGGTGACCAAGGGCACGCTGGTGGTGTAACCGTAGCCCGAGCCCTTGACCACATCCAGCGGCATGTTCAGCGGCTTGATCATTTGCCAGATTTTGTGTTTGGCACTCACCGGGGTAAAGTCTTTTTGCAGTTCGGCCAGCGATTCACTGGAGCCCAGGAACATGTGCGCACCAGGCAGCAAGGCATATTGCAAGCGTTTGAGCGCACGCTCCTGCGCCGGGGTGCGGAAGTAAATCAGCACATTGCGACACACCACCAGGTCCATGCGGGTGAACGGCGGGTCGTTGAGCAGGTTGTGCCGGGCAAACACGATGCATTGGCGCAACTCGTTTTTGACGACGAAGTTGTTGCCCTTTTTGACAAAAAAGCGCTCCAGCTGCTGCGGCGACACCTCGGCGGCAATCGACTCCGGGTAGGTGCCGGCGCCAGCGGTTTCGATGTTTTGCTGCTCGACGTCGGTGGCAAAAATCTTCAGCGACGGCCAGCGCTTGAGTGAGTCAAACGCCTCCAGAAACATCATGGCAATCGAATACGCTTCTTCGCCGGTGGACACGGCCGCCGCCCAGACGCGGATCGAGTCGCCGGCTTGCTTGCGCGCCACCATCGGGTCGATGATCTGGCGGCCCAAAATCTCGAAGGCTTCGGTATCGCGGAAAAAACTGGTCACCGGAATCAGCAGCTCACGGCGCAAGGTGAGCACCTCGTTGCGGTCGTCGTTGAGCAGGTCCAGGTAAGCCTCCAGCGAGGTCACCTGGCGCACGTTCATGCGCCGCTCGATGCGCCGCATCACCGTGCCGGCCTTGTATTCCTGGAAATCTATGCCGCCCACCTGCAGCAGCAGCCGCAAGATGCCGTTCATGGCCGCCTCGGGGCTAAGCGCCAAGGCGCGTGCGGCAGGCTCTTCCAGTGCCACCGCCGCCTTGACGATGGGCTGGTTGGTGATGTGGGCGATCAGGCGCGCCCCGATCTGCTCTACCGGCAAAATAGCATCGACCAGGCCGGTGGCAATCACGCTGCGTGGCATGCCGTCAAATTTGGCGTTTTCAGGCTCCTGGGCAATCAGGAAACCGCCCGCGTCATTGATGGACGCCGCGCCACGGGTGCCGTCAGAACCGGTGCCCGAGAGCACCACGCCCACCGAGCGCGCGCCGTAGTGGTGCGCCATCGACTTGAAAAACACGTCGATCGGCAGGGTGAGGGTGCGCGGGTTTTTGGGCGTCAGGCTCAGCGTGCCCTCGCCCATGTGCATGATCGAGCCGGGTGGAATCAGGTACACGCGGTCGGGCTCAATGGGCATGTCCTGCTCCACCATCACCACCGGCATCTGGGTGTGGCGCGACAGCAGGTTGGCCATCATGCTCTTGTGATCAGGCGAGAGATGCTGAATCACGACAAAGGTGGCGCCGGTGTTGCAAGACAGGCCATCGAACAGTTTTTCCAGCGCTTCAAGCCCCCCAGCCGATGCCCCGATGGCAACGATATGCGGCCCTGGATCAGGCGCGATCACAAGCTCGGCCGGTTCCACACTGATTTCGTTCGACATACAACACTTTCAAAAACCATCCAACGAGAGGCGCCTGACAGGGGCTGCAAAGCGCTTTAAAAGCTAGATTATCGTGATCTGATCGGGCGATGCAAGCCAAAAGTGACAGTCTTGACCAGGGTCAAGAAATCAGCCCCCCATCAGTGCAACTTGACACCCCTGGCACCGACATGACTCGCCAGACAGGGCTTGTCTGGCAAACCTCTTGAGAGTATCAAATATGTAGCTATCAGCTCCTTCAAACAAAGGGCTGGAGGCACTTTTGACTATGAACTTCTGATCTTGTTGACCAGCGCCGTGGTGGAATAGCCGTGCACAAACGGCAAAGCCAGCGCCCGACCGCCATAGGCCTCGACAACGGCGGTCTCCGTCAGCTTGCGCATGTCGTAGTCACCGCCTTTGACCAGGATGTCAGGCTGCACCAGGCGGATGAGTTCCAGTGGCGTGTCTTCATCAAACCAGGTCACCAGCGAGCTGCTGGCCAGCGCCGCCAGCACGCAGGCACGGTCCACCTCGTTGTTGAGCGGGCGGCCTGGCCCCTTGCCCAGGCGTTTGGCAGAAGCATCGGTATTTAGCGCCACCAGCAGGCTGCCGCCCAGCGCGCGCGCCTGCTCCAGGTACATCACATGGCCGCGGTGCAACACATCAAACACGCCGTTGGTGAACACCAGCGGGCGCGGCAAGGTGGCCAGACGCGGCCCCAGCTGATCTGGCGTACACAGTTTGCTGGTGAGCGTCAGCGGCGCGAAATCGGTAGCAAAAGCGGGAACAGGCGGGGTTTGTGGCATGTATTGCATGCTATCAGGCGCCAGGGCTGGTTTATGCTCAGCGGCCCCGGTCCCGTTTTTTGGACCGCTGCGAATCATCCGAGCAACATGAACCTGGTCCCTGTCAACGTCGATGCCATTCTGGTCGGTCAGGCCTTGCCCTGTGCGCTGCGCGACCAGGGTGGTGTTTTGCTGGCCAGCAAAGGCTTTTTGGTGACCAGCCGCCAGGACCTGGAGGCGATGGTCGGGCGGCGCAGCCAGATCTACATCGACTTTGACCAGTCGGACAACTTCCGTCGGGGTTATGTCAACCGCCTGAACAACCTTGTGATGGAAGAGAAGCCGCTAGGCCAGATCGCCGAGGTGCAGGTCTCGCCCTACGATGCCAACCGCAACAAGGGCGTGGAGCTGGACAACGACGCGCCCGATTGGCTGAATTTGCAGACGCTGGCCCACACCATGCTGCGCGACAGCCAGAGCGACAGCTTTTTGCCGCGCCTGGAGCGCCTGCAGGCCGAACTGGACCGCCAGATCCTGAGCAACCCCGATGGCACCCTGTTTGCGCTGATCCACCTGGCGGGCAGCGAGGTGCGCCAATACAGCGCCACCCACGCCATGCTGGTCAATGTGATGTGTTGCCTGGCTGCGCGCGACGTTCTGAAATGGCCGGGTGCGGACCTGCGGGCGTTGAGTAGCGCCGCGCTCACCATGAACATCAGCATGACCGAGCTGCAAGACCGGCTGGCCATCCAAAAAGAGGCGCCAACACCCGCACAACTGCAGCGCATCCAGACCCACGCACCGCGCTCGGTCGACCTGCTGCAGCAAATGGGCGTGTCAGACGCTTTGTGGCTGGAGGCCGTGCTCAACCACAGCGCCAAAACCCCCGGTCCGCTGGCGGGACGCAGCGACGGCCAGCGCCTGGCCCGGCTGATCCAACGCGCCGACATGTTTGCCGCCCGGCTGTCACCGCGCGCTTCGCGCACGCCGGAAACCCCGGGCGCGGCCATGCAGTCGTGCTACTTTGACGAAAACCGCCAGATTGACGAGGCTGGTGCGGCGCTGATCAAGGCAGTGGGCATTTATTCGCCGGGCACCTATGTGAAGCTGACCTCGCTGGAAATCGCGGTGGTGATCAAGCGCGGCCTCAACACCACCATGCCCAAGGTTGCGGTGCTGGTCAATCGCCAGGGCATGCCCACGGGTGAACCGATCCTGCGCGACACCAGCCAGGCCGACTACCGCATCACCGCCAGCGTGCCGTTTCGTGAGGTGCGGGTCAGCCACAGCCTGGAGCGCCTGATGGCCCTGACGCGGCAAGTGCCAGCTGATCGACCCTGGTAAGGCCCGGCTTGCCAGGCCGATGACATGCACGTCACCGGCCCTCACTCTTGCGCCTTCATTGATCTACTATTGATAGCTGTTAGCCCTTTATCTATAAGGGCTAGAGGCCATTTTTTCTTATAAAACTGTCAGGTGATCGACTTTTCAAACAAAACCGTTCCAGCACCAAGCGAGAAACGGCCCAATGTGTTAAATTACCAACCAGTCACAAAATTACGTTAACGTTTACCCCTATCCCTTTTTCATGAAAATCGCCATCGTAGGCTCCGGCATTGCCGGCCTGGCCGTTGCGCACAAGCTCCAAGGCCGCGCCGACCTCACGCTGTTTGAAGCCGACAGTTATTTCGGCGGCCACACCCACACGGTCGATATCACCCTGCCCACTGCACAAGGGCAGCAAACTTATGGCGTGGACACCGGGTTTCTGGTGTTCAACGAACGCACCTACCCGAACCTGATCGCCTTGTTTGCCGAACTGCAGGTGGAGACCGCCAAGTCCGACATGTCGTTCTCGGTGCAGGTGCCGGGCCAGGGCGGCCGTGCGCCGCTGGAGTGGAGTGGCACCTCGCTCAACAGCGTGTTTGCCCAGCGCGCCAATCTGGTCAACCCGCGTTTTTGGGGCATGTTGCGCGACCTGTTGCGCTTCAACAAACTCGCTACCGAGCTGGCGTTGCAAGGCGCAGACGAAGAACTGATGCAGCCGCTGGCCGACTTTTTGCGCCAGGAGCAGTTCAGCACCGAGTTCCGCGACTGGTATTTGCTGCCCATGCTGGGCTGCATCTGGAGCTGCCCGACGGATCAGATGCTCAAATTCCCGGTGGCGACGATGATCCGTTTCTGCCACAACCACGGGCTGATCCAGGTCAGCAACCGCCCGCAGTGGTGGACCGTGGCCGGTGGCGCACGCCACTATGTGGACAAAATCACCGCCCGCGTGACCGACAAGCGCCTGAACGCACCGGTGCAGCGCATTCAGCGTGACGCCACGGGTGTCAGCCTCACGGCCAATGGGCAGACCGAGCGCTTTGACAAGGTGGTGCTGGCCTGCCACAGCGACCAGTCACTGGCCATGCTGGCCCAACCCACACCAGCCGAGCAGAACACGCTGAGCGCGATCCGCTACCAGCCCAACCGCGCCGTGCTGCACACCGACACCTCGGTGCTGCCCAAGCGCAGGCTGGCCTGGGCCGCGTGGAACTTTGAGCGCGCCGCAGCCCCCAGCGCCACGCACAACGCCGACCGCAGCGATGCCCGCGTCTGCCTGCATTACCTGCTGAACCAGTTGCAGCCGCTGCCCTTCACCCAGCCGGTGGTGGTGTCGCTCAACCCCTTGAACGACATCGACCCCAGCACCATCCACGGCGAGTTTGACTACGCGCACCCGGTGTTTGACCTGGAAGCCATCCGCGCGCAAAGCCAGGTGCCTGGGTTGCAAGGCCAGCAACACACCTATTACGCAGGCGCGTGGATGGGTTACGGCTTCCATGAAGACGGTCTGAAGGCCGGGCTGGATGTGGCGCAGCGCCTGTTGGCTGGAGATATTTGATGCGGCACCCGTCATCGCATGCCGTTCAGGCCCCGCTTTGGATCGTGGGCTGTCATTGCGGGCTGGACCCGCAATCCATGCCTTTCACCTCATGGATCCCGGATCAAGTCCGGGATGACAGACAAATTTCCCGCAGTCCAGCGCGTGCCGCGCGTTCGGTGTCAACCAGTGGCAACGCGAGATGAAGACCCACGCCCAGCCGCTGATCGGCTTTGGCCAGGTGCGCCACACGCGCCTGAAACCCGTTCGCCACGACTTCCATTACCCGACCTACTTTTTAATGCTGCCGATGCGCAGCCTGCAGGCCAATGGACCCGGCGTGCTGGCGCGCAACCGCTGGGCACCGTTGAGTTTTTATGATGCCGACCACGGCGACAGCCGCAGCCCGGAACAAGGCGGCGCATTGGCCTGGCTGGATGAATTGCTGGCGGGCGAAGGCATCCTGGACGCCACCGGTGAAGTCTGGCTGCATGCCTACCCGCGCGTGCTGGGTTTCACCTTCAAGCCGGTGAGTTTCTGGTACTGCCACCGCCCTGACGGCCACCTGCGCGCCATCGTCGCCGAGGTCAACAACACCTTTGGCGAGCGGCATTGCTACCTGCTGGACAACCCGAAACTGGGCCAGGAACTCAGCGCCGCCAAGGTGTTTCACGTCTCCCCGTTCTGCCCGGTGGAAGGCAGCTACCGCTTCCGTTTCATGATCACGCCCGATTTCAAACGCACTGTGGCGCGCATCGACTTTGACGATTCCGCAGGCCCGCTGATCGAAACCAGCGTTGGCGGTGCCATGGAGCCGCTCACCGCCAGTTCAGCCCGCCGCGCCCTGCTCACCTACCCGATGATGACCTTTGGCGTGGCCTTTCGCATTCACTGGCACGCGCTCAAGTTGTTCATCAAAAAAGTGCCGTTCTTTCGCAAGCCCCCACCGCCTGTCACCTTCACCACCCGATGAGGACCTCCGCCATGAATTCCACCAGCCGCACCGCCCGCGCGTCCGACGCCTTTGTTTTGCCGCAAAACTGCCCGCGTACCGCACGCACCGTTTTCAAACTGCTGCAAAAACTGCAGCATGGCAGCCTGACCGTGCAACTACCAGACGGCAGCATGCAGCGTTTTGGCCAGCAGACCCTGCCGCACGCCACGCTGGTGCTGCACAACTGGAAACCATTTGCCGCCGCACTCAAATCGGGTGACATCGGTTTTGCCGAGAGCTTCATCGCCGGTGACTGGAGCACGCCGAACCTGACCGAGCTGCTGCGCGTGCTGGTGAAAAACCGCGCCGAGGTGGAAGGCGTGATTTACGGCACCTGGGTCGGGCGGCTGCTGTACCGCGTCAAACACCTGCTGCACCGCAACACCAAAACCAACAGCCAGAAAAACATCCACGCCCATTACGACCTGGGCAACGCGTTTTACAAGCTGTGGCTGGACGAGACCATGAACTACTCGGCCGCCATCTTCAACGGCGACCTGAGCCAGCCGATGGCGCAAGCGCAGCACGCCAAGGTGCGCCGCGCCCTGAGCATGGCCGACGTGCAGCCCGGGCACCGGGTGCTGGAAATCGGCTGCGGCTGGGGCGCGCTGGCTGAAAAAGCCACCACCGAGTTTGAAGCGCACATCACCGGCGTGACGCTGAGCACTGAGCAACTGGTGTTTGCCAAGGAACGCATGACGCGCCTGGGCATCCTGAGCGCCAATGGCGTGGCAGCACCGCAGAACGCGTTGGCACGCCATGCCGGTGCCAGCGCCTGGCCTACCCATGACCTGCGCCTGCAGGACTACCGCGACATCACCGACGCCCCTTTTGACGCCATTTGCTCCATTGAGATGGTCGAAGCCGTGGGCCGCGAATATTGGCCGACCTACTTTGCCACCGTGTCCAAACTGCTCAAACCCGGTGGGCGCGCCTGTGTGCAAAGCATCGTCATTGACGACGCCTTGTTTGACCGTTATGTGAACTCCACCGACTTCATTCAGCAGTACATCTTCCCCGGTGGCTGCCTGCCGTGCCCACGCGAGTTCCGTGCGCAAGCGGCAGCGGCCGGGCTGGAGGTGGTCGATGAATACGCCTTTGGCCACGACTATGCCGAAACGCTGAAACGCTGGCGCGACGCCTTTCTGACGCACCGCGAGCAGGTGCTGGCAGGCGGCTTTGACGAACGCTTCATGCACATCTGGGAGTTTTACCTGGCCTACTGCGAAGCCGCGTTCATGGAAAACAACATCGACGTGGTGCAGTACACGCTGCAAAAACGCGCTTGAAACCCATGCGCACCACCCGCCGTACCCTGCTGGCTGCGCCGCTGCTGCTGCTCGGCGGCGTGCCCGCCCAGGCGTCCAACCTGGCAACCCCTTTGAACCCGCCCACGCCCTGGCCGGAGGTGGCCGCCAGCTTGCCACAGGCCAGCTGGTCGGGCAGCGCCCAGCTGCGGGTGTTTGGCCTGGCCATTTACCAGGCGCAGCTGTGGGTGGGGGCCGGTTTTCGCGCCCGCGACTATGGCCAGTTTCCGCTGGCCTTGAGCCTGACCTACCAGCGCCGCGTGTCGGCGCAGGCCATGGCGGAGCGCTCGCTGGATGAAATGCAGCGCCAAACCCCCTTGCGCGCCGCGCAAGAAGCCGACTGGCTGGCCGCCATGCAGGCGCTGTTTGTGGATGTGGCAGCCAACGACCGCCTGACCGGTGTGCACCTGCCCGAGCAAGGCGCGCACTTCTGGCTCAATGGCCGCCGCCTGGGCGAGGTGGCTGACCCGCTGTTCAGCCGCCGGTTTTTTGGCATCTGGCTCGACACCGCCACCAGCCAGCCCGACCTGCGCGTGGCCCTGCTGGCCGCCGCCCCCGCCTGAATCGCGTCATGAACCCGGTGTTGACCTGGCAACAAGGCTGGCGCTACGGCCTGATGGGTCTGCCGCTGGCGTTTGTGGCGCTGCCGCTGTATGTGCTGCTGCCCAACCACTATGCCCGTGAGTTTGGCGTGTCGCTGGCCACGCTGGGCGCGGTGCTGGTGGCGGTGCGCCTGTTTGACACGCTGATCGATCCATTGCTGGGCCGCTGGGCCGACAACCTGCACCAGCGCAGCGGCGCGGCAGACCGTGCCCCCGCCACCGTGCTGCGCTGGGCCGCCTTGGCCGCGCTGTTGCTGTGCAGCGGCTTTGGCCTGCTGTTTTTCCCACCCGTGGCGTTGCAAGCCGACACCACGCAGGTGTTGCTGTGGCTCGGTGCCACGTTGTTGCTGACCACGGTCGCCTTCAGTGCGCTGACCATCCTGCACCAGGCCTGGGGCGCCCGGCTGGGAGGTGACGCGCTTTACCGCAGCCGGGTGGTGGCGTGGCGCGAAGGGCTCGGGCTGATGGGTGTGATTGTTGCCTCTATTGCGCCTGTAGCCCTTGGTTTACCTGCGACGGTCACTCTTTTAGTCATAGCAAGTGTGGGCGGCTGGCTGGCCTGGCGCAGTGGGCCGGCGCCGCAGTCGCCACCTGTGCCGCAGGTCCAAAACCCGCATCCCAAGCCTCTCGCTGCCAAAACGACGGAAGGCGCAAGCGCCTTGTGGCTGCCTTGGAAGCGCTCGCAATTTCGACAGCTGATCAGCGTGTTCATGGTCAACGGCATTGCCAGCGCCATCCCCGCCACGCTGCTGCTGTTTTTTGTGCAAGATCGCCTGCAAGCCCCGGCCAGCACCGAGCCGCTGTTTCTGGGCAGCTACTTTGTCTGCGCCGCGCTGAGCATTCCGCTGTGGCTCAAGGTGGTGCCGCGCTTGGGGCTGGCGCGCACCTGGGGGCTGGGCATGTTGTTGTCGGTGGCGGTGTTTGTTTTTGCTGCGGGGTTGGGTGCCGGGGATGTGACCGAATTTGTCATCGTCTGTGCGCTGTCTGGCGTGGCGCTGGGCACCGATCTGGCGCTGCCTGCAGCGCTCTTGGCGGGGGTCATCCAGCACCACGGTGACCAGCAGCAGCGCGAAGGCGCGTACTTTGGCTGGTGGGCTTTTGCCACCAAGCTGAATCTGGCGCTGGCGGCTGGCGTGGCACTACCTGTGCTGGGCCTGCTGGGTTACACGCCTGGCGCGACCGACCCGGACGCCTTGCAAACCCTCACTTTCGCCTACTGCCTGCTGCCCTGTGCGCTGAAAACGCTGGCCGCAGTGCTGCTTTACTTCCTCATCATCCGAAAGACGCCATGAAACGACGACTGCTTTTATCTGCCAGCTTTGCGGCTGGCCTGGCCCTGACCGGCTGTGCCTCACAAGACCTGGAAACCTACGCCAGCCAAAAACCGGTGCTGGATTTGCGCAGCTATTTCAACGGCACGCTGGACGCCTATGGCATCTTCACCGACCGCTCCGGCGCGGTGGTGAAGCGCTTCACGGTGTTGATGGTCTGCACCTGGACCGGTAACGAAGGTGTGCTGGACGAGTCCTTCACCTATTCAGACGGCACCACCCAAAAACGCATCTGGCGCCTGACGCAGCTGCCCGACGGTCGTTACACCGGCCGCGCCGATGACGTGGTGGGCGAGGCCACGGGCCAGACACGTGGCAACACCTTCCACTGGACCTACACCATGGCGCTGCCAGTGGACGGCAAGGTCTATGAGGTGCAGTTTGACGACTGGATGTACCTGATGACCGACACGGTGATGCTTAACAAGGCCAGCATGCGCAAGTTTGGCTTCAAGCTGGGTGAGGTCACCCTGTCCTTCACAAAACGGGCCTGACCCCACGTTTATAAGCCAAATTGGCCTCTAGCCCTTATAGTTAAAGGGCTGATAGCTATGACTACAGAAGCATTTCATGCCTTTCCTTAAGCCCCTGAACCCGCCCCTGACCGACTGGCACGGCAAAACCGTGTGGATTGTCGGCGCCTCCAGCGGCATTGGTGCGGCCACCGCCCGCGCCTTGCTGGCCCAGGGGGCGCGTGTGGTGGTATCGGCCCGCAACGCCGCCGCGCTGCAGGCGCTGGCAGACCACCAGCCGCTGTGCCAGGCACTGCCGCTGGACGCCACCGACAGTGCAGCCGTGCAACAAGCCGCCGCTGGCCTGCTGGCGCAGGGTCCGCTGGACTGCGTGGTGTATTGCGCTGGCCACTACGTCCCGATGCGCGCCGATGCCATGAATGTGCCCGACATGCAGCGCCATGGCGAGGTGAACTACATGGGCGCGTTGTACCTGCTGGCGGCGGTGCTGCCCGCCTTGCGCACACGCGGCCAGGGCCACATCAGCCTGGTTGGCAGCGTGGCGGGCTACCGCGGCCTGCCCAACAGCCTGGCCTATGGCCCGACCAAAGCCGCGCTGATCAACCTGGCCGAGGCGCTGTACCTTGACCTGCACAGCGAAGGCCTGGGCGTGTCGATCATCAACCCCGGCTTTGTCGAAACACCGCTCACTGCACAAAACGACTTCAAAATGCCTGCCCTGCTGACGCCCGACCAGGCCGCACAAGCTATTTTGCAAGGCTGGGCCAAGGGGTTGTTTGAAATCCACTTCCCGAAACGCTTCACGCGCTGGCTCAAAGTGCTGCGCCTGTTGCCCTACCGCGTCTACTTCAAACTGGTTCAAAAGGCCACCCAATGACCCCTGAAGCAACTTCATCCGCCCCACACAGCGCCGACCACGCCGCACAGATCGCGCGCATGGTGGCCTACTTTGAAGCCGTCACACCGCAAAACCTGAGCCGCCTGGGCGAGTTTTACGACCCGCACGTGCGCTTCAAAGACCCGTTCAACGAGGTCACAGGCATCCCCGCCATCCAGCACATCTTTGCGCACATGTTTGCTCAACTCGACAAGCCACGCTTTGTGGTCACGAATCAGGTACTGCAAGGTAACCAGGGTTTTCTGACCTGGGAGTTCAAATTTGGCTTCAAAGGATTCAAAACCGGCCAGACCCAAACCATATTGGGTGCCACGCACCTGGTCATGAACGAGTCCGGGCTGATCACCCTGCACCGCGACTACTGGGACGCGGCCGAAGAACTCTATGAAAAGCTGCCCGTGGTGGGCGGCCTGATGCGCTGGCTGAAACGCCGCGCCAACCAGTAACTGGCGGGCTGAATCGCTCAGCCGAAGTGCTGGCTGACCTGGAAGTCGGGCAATCGCCGTGGCGTACACCAGGCCTTGACGGTGGCAAAGATACCGCGACAGCCGCTGCAGCGGTATTGCCCGGTGGGCCGCAAGGCGCCATTGGGGGCACGCGCAATCACGGGCAAATAGCTGGTGGCACCACAGTCGTGGCACTTGTAAGCCGTCTTGTAAAGAGGTTTGGGAGGAATGGCCATCGCGCGCACTATAGCCAGGTCGCGCCCGGTTGGCACGCCAAAAGTGTGACCAGTTGTAAGCGCTTGCGCGCCTCAGAACGGCTGGGTGTCGGCGAAGCTGGGGCGCTGCATCAGCTTGTCATAGAGCTTGTGCAGGTTGGGATACGCTTCACGCCAGTTGATGTGCGCAAAACGGAAGTCCAGGTAACCCAGCGCCACGCCCACAGCAATGTCGGCCAGGCCAAGATGGGTGCCGGTATAAAAAGGCTTGTCGGCCAGACCCTTGCTTATGGTTTGCAAGGCGGCGTCCACCTTGACCAGTTGCCGGTCCATCCAGGCCGGGCAGCGTTGCGCCTCGCTGCGGCCACCCCAAGTGGCTTCCAGGCGGGCCAGAATGGCGGCGTCGAGCACACCATCGGCCAGTGCCTCCCAGGTTTTCACCTCGGCACGTTCACGGCCAACCGTGGGAATGAGCTTGCCCACTGGCGACAAGGTGTCAAAGTATTCGACGATCACGCGTGAGTCGGAGATGGTGTCGCCGTTTTCCATGATCAGGCAGGGGACCTTGCCCAGCGGATTGAACTGGCCAATGCCGGTACCGGCAGACCACACGTCTTCCAGCACGTAGTCGTAGTCGAGCTTTTTCTCGGCCATGACGATGCGTACCTTACGCACGTAAGGGCTGGTGTTCGATCCGATCAGTTTCATGGGCATGGGGTGGGGAGGTCCGTTGTTTCGGGGAATTCTATCCACCGACATGGCTGGCAGCTGACAAACCCGGCAAAGCCCTGCCCCATCCTACAATCCTGCCCATGAGTACCAACGCCATCTCCGCCCTCTCGCCGCTGGACGGCCGCTACGCCGCCAAACTTGCCAAATTGCGCCCCGCCATGAGCGAACTGGGCTATATGCACCGCCGGGTGCAGGTTGAAGTGGCCTGGTTCATTGCGCTCAGCGACTGCGGCTTTGCCGAGTTCAAACCGCTGTCGCCCGGTGCTCGCACCTATTTGATGGCTCTGGTCAAAAACTTCTCGCAGGCCGATGGCCTGGCCATCAAAGAGATCGAAAAAACCACCAACCACGATGTGAAGGCGGTGGAATACTGGCTCAAAGCGCGTTTTGAAGCCCGTCCGGAGCTGCTGGCGGCGCAGGAGTTTGTGCACTTTGGCTGCACCAGCGAAGACATCAACAACACCAGCCACGCCCTGCAACTCAAAAGCGGCCGCGACGCCGTGCTGCTGCCCGCACTGGACGCCATCATCGACAAACTGCGCGAGATGGCGCACGCCTTTGCCGCGGTGCCGATGCTCAGCCGCACCCACGGCCAGACCGCCAGCCCCACCACCGTGGGCAAAGAGGTCGCCAACGTGGTGGTGCGCCTGGTGGCCGCGCGCGAGAAAATTGCCCATATCAAATTAATGGCCAAAATGAACGGCGCAGTGGGCAACTACAACGCGCATCTGTCGGCCTGGCCTGAATTTGACTGGGAAGCCTTCAGTAAAACGGTCGTCGAAACCCCCGAACCGCTGGGCCTGGGCCTCACCTTCCAACCTTACAGCATCCAGATCGAACCGCACGACTACATGGCCGAGCTGTTTGACGCCGTGGCGCGCACCAACACCATCCTGATCGACTGGTCGCGCGATGTGTGGGGTTACGTGAGCCTGGGCTACTTCAAGCAAAAGCTCAAAAAGGGCGAGGTCGGCTCCAGCACCATGCCGCACAAGGTCAACCCGATCGACTTTGAAAACGCCGAAGGCAATCTGGGCCTGGCCAACGCCATGCTGCGCCATTTGTCCGAGAAGCTGCCCATCTCTCGCTGGCAGCGCGACCTGACCGACAGCACGGTGCTGCGCAACATGGGCGTGGCGCTGGGTTATGCGGTGCTGGCGTACCAGTCGCTAACGACTGGCCTCGGCAAGCTGGAGATCAACGAGGCAGCCATCGCGACCGATCTGGACGCCTCATGGGAAGTGTTGGCCGAACCCATTCAGACCGTGATGCGCCGCTTTGGCCTGCCCGAGCCGTACGAGCAACTCAAGGAATTCACCCGCGGCGCGCCCATGACGCGCGAACTGATGCAAGGCTTCATCGCCAACCTGGCGATCCCTGACGCTGAAAAAGCCCGCCTGCTGGTCATGACGCCCGGCAGCTACACCGGCAAGGCAGCGGAGCTGGCGCGCCGGGTGTGAGACGACTCTGGTGGCAGCGCCACTGTGTGCTGCCAGTGATGCACTGCTGCGTGATAGCATACCTGCATTCATATTGAATACAGGAGTGATGCCATGACCACTATGAGTATTCGCGGATTGGACGACCAGGTTTTGGCGCGACTAAAAGAGCAGGCAGCCCAACAAGGCAGCAGCCTGAACAGTTTAGTGTTGCGTTTGTTGCAAGGCACGGACAAGGCCACATCACCCGCTCCCTTGCAGAAGTTTGACGACCTGGATGCCCTGGCCGGTACCTGGAGCGCGGAAGATGCCGCCCTGTTTGCGGCCAACGCCGCTGCTTTTGCCGAGGTGGATGCATCGCTGTGGCGATCGGCGCAGGCCAAGTAGGCATCATGCGCCCGATCCTCATTGACACCAACGCCTACGCCGCCTTCAAGCGGGGTGACGAGGCCATCTTGGCGGTATTGCAGCATGCCCCCAGCCTGCTGATCTGCACCACCGTGCTCGGCGAACTGCTGGCGGGGTTTGCGGCGGGTAGCCGCGAGGCCGTCAACCGCAGTGAACTCACCCAATTCCTCCAGTCCCCTCGCGTGAACGTGGTGGCATCCAACACCGCCACGGCCGACATTTACGCGCTGGTCTACGCTGCGCTAAGGCGCAAGGGCCAGCCCATTCCCAGTAATGACTTGTGGATTGCTGCCAGTTGCCTGGAGCACGGCGCCGCTCTGCTGAGCTTTGATGCGCATTTCAAGGCGATCGATGGCTTGCGCGCTGGTCAGGGTCTGGCCGATTTCATTCCCTGACCCTCTATGGCCACCAAATCCACCATCTTCAAAGCCAGTCTGCAAATTGCAGACATCGACCACAGTTATTACGCCGACCACGCGCTGACGCTGGCGCGCCACCCCAGCGAGACCGACGAACGCATGATGGTGCGGCTGTGCGCGCTGGCGCTGCAGGCGCACCAGTTGCAAAGCGTCTGCGGTGGCGACGGCACGCTCGCCTTTGGCGCTGGGCTGTCTGACCCCGACGAGCCCGACGTGTGGCTGCGCGACTTCACTGGATTGACGCGCCTGTGGATCGAAGTTGGCCAGCCAGAAGACAAGCCACTCAGTAAAGCCTGCAACAAGGCCGATGCGGTGGTGCTCTACGCCTTTGGCCAGGCCGCAGACATCTGGTGGAAAGGCATCGAGACCAAACTCTCCCGGCTGGATCGGCTGCAGGTCTGGCGCATTGCCAGCAGCACGGCGCAGGCGCTCGTTCCCCTGGCGCAGCGCAGCATGAGTCTGCAAGCGACGATTCAGGAAGGGGTGCTGATGCTGGGCGACGGCAAACACAACGTAGATATTGAGCCGGTTCGCTGGAAATAATGTGTTGGGCTGTACTGTCGTGGCGGAGCCCTTGTTTGTCATTTCGGGCGACGACCCGCAATCCATGCCCCTGGTTCATGGATGCCGGGTCGTCGCCCGGCATGACAATGCTGTTCTTTCACGTCAACACTTGCCCGAGATACCATGAACACTGCTGCTGATACACCGCTCGTCCTCTCCACTCGCGACCCGCGCGGCCTGGTCACCCTGACCCTGAACCGGCCTGACGCGTTCAACGCGCTGTCTGAAGCTTTGATGACAGCCCTGCAGACTGAGCTGGATGCGCTGGTAACCGATGACACCGTACGCGCGGTGGTGATAGCAGCCAACGGCAAGGCCTTTTGCGCCGGCCACGACCTGCGCGAGATGCGCGCTAGCCCGTCGCACGGCTATTACCAGACGCTGTTCAAACAATGTGCCAAGGTCATGATGAGCATCCAGAAACTGCCCGTGCCAGTTATTGCCCGCGTGCATGGCGTGGCCACGGCCGCAGGCTGCCAACTGGTCGCCATGTGCGATCTGGCGGTGGCCGCCAGCAATGCGCGGTTCGCGGTGAGCGGTGTCAATCTGGGCCTGTTTTGCAGCACGCCGGGCGTGGCGCTGGCGCGTAATCTGGGGCGCAAGGCGGCATTCGAGATGCTGGTCACCGGTGAATTCATCAGCGCTCAGAAGGCGCTGGCGGAAGGCTTGGTCAACCGCGTGGCCGAACCCGACCAGCTTGATGCCGAGCTGGAGCGCCTGGTCAGCAGCATTCTGGCCAAGCCCCGCGCTGCCGTGGTTCTTGGCAAATCACTTTTTTACCGCCAGCTGGAAAACGGCATCGAAGCCGCCTACACCGACGCCGCCCAGACCATGGCCTGCAACATGATGGAGGACAGTGCGCTGGAAGGTGTGCAGGCGTTCATCGAGAAGCGCCCGCCGAACTGGCAGCCCGCCGTGCCGACGAACCAATCTTGACCTGCGCTTGCCCGTCAATCACCGTCACGCCTTTCACGCTGCAGGTGGTTTGCAGGGTGACGCGGCCTTTGTCGCCCAGTTCCAGCACCGTCACCATGGCGTGCACCGTGTCACCCGGGCGAACCGGGGCGGTGAATTTCAGATTTTGCTCCAAATAGATGGTGCCTGGGCCGGGCAGGCGGTTGGCCAGCACGGCAGAGATCAAACTGGCCGACAGCATGCCGTGCGCAATGCGCCCCTTGAACGGCGTGCTGGCCGCGTACTCCTCATTCAGGTGAATCGCGTTCACGTCGGTGGATACCGCGGAGAAAAGCAAAATATCTGCCTCGGTGATGGTTTTGGCAACTGTGGCGCTCATGCCCACGTGCAGGTCTTCAATGTCATAGCCGTTTTGGTCGTTCATGGGTCGTGATCCTTGGAGTTGCTGATGCTGCAGATTGTCGCGCCCCACCATTAGCCCCGCGAATGCCGCCCGGCAAAGTCTGATCTTGGTTCCATTCCCGGACAGCTTGTTACACACTTCGCGCTTTTCCAACCAACGAAAGCCAGCCATGCTGATCGGACTGCCCAAAGAAATCAAAAACCACGAATATCGCGTCGGTCTGACGCCTGCCAGTGTGCGCGAGCTCACCAGCCATGGCCACCAGGTTCTGGTGCAAACCGGTGCTGGTGCCGCCATTGGCTTGGCTGACGCGCAGTACCAGGCAGCAGGTGCCACGCTGGCCGCCACGGCGGCAGAAGTGTTTGCCGCTGCCGACATGATCGTCAAGGTCAAAGAGCCGCAGCCCGCCGAGTGCGCCATGCTGCGCCCCGGGCAAATTCTGTACACCTACCTGCACCTGGCCCCGGACCCGGACCAGACCGCTGCTTTGATCCAATCCGGCGCGGTGTGCATTGCGTATGAAACCATCACCGGCCCGGGCGGTGGGCTGCCGTTGCTGGCACCCATGAGCGAGGTGGCTGGCCGCATGGCGGTGCAAGCCGGTGCCGCGCACCTTGAAAAGAGCAAGGGCGGCATGGGCATTTTGCTGGGCGGTGTGCCGGGCGTGCCTGCGGGCCATGTGGTGATTTTGGGCGCGGGTGTGGTGGGCACACACGCGCTGCAGATGGCGGTGGGTATGGGTGCCCGCGTGAGCGTGCTGGACAAGAATGTGGACCGCCTGCGCGCGCTGGACCTGATTTTTGGCAACCGTATCCACACCGTGTATTCCAACGCCCAAAGCGTGGAAGACGCAGTGCTGGACGCTGACCTGCTGGTGGGCGGTGTGCTGATTCCCGGCGCAGCCGCGCCCAAACTGGTCACGCGCGACATGATCAGCCGCATGAAACCCGGCGCGGTGGTGGTGGATGTGGCCATTGACCAGGGCGGCTGCTTTGAGACCAGCCACGCCACCACCCATGCCGAGCCCACCTATATGGTGGGTGATGTGGTGCACTACTGCGTGGCCAACATGCCCGGTGCGGTGGCGCGCACCAGCACCTTTGCGCTGAACAACGCAACCATAGCCCATGCTGTGGCGCTGGCCGACAAGGGCTGGAAGCAGGCTCTGAAAGACAACCCGCACCTCAAAGCCGGCTTGAACGTGTGCGAAGGCAAGGTCACTTACGAGGCTGTAGCGCGGGACCTGGGGTATGACTATGTGAGTGCTGACTCATTGCTATAACTTGGGCAGTCGGACATAGCTGATATCCTGGTGTCACTATGTTCCTTCGGCTGTCGTTGCGGACTTGATTCGCAATCCATGCCCCCCCGAAAGTCATGGATCCCGGGTCGAGCCCGGGATGACATCCACTGGACCGGCAACTACCACTCGCCGGTTGCTGGCACGGACACGGGAAACCCTTCATGCCAGATCCAAACGCATAATGGTCACATGAGCCACCGATTACTCTGCATCACCTTCGCGCTGGCGCTAGCGTTGTCTGCCAGCCTGGTCCACGCCGATCTGGCCAGCACGGTGGCGCAGGTCAAGCCTGCCATTGCCATGGTAGGCACCTACAAAGCCACCAACAGCCCGCGCTTTGCGTTGCGCGGTAGCGGGTTTGTGGTGGGTGATGGCGGACAGGGCAACAAACTGGTGACCAATGCCCATGTGCTGGTGCCCTCCTCAGAGGTTGACCCGCAAGCCACTCTGGTGGTGCAACTGCGCATGGGCAGCAGTGGCTGGCAAACCCGCCCGGCCACGGTGCTGGAGGTGGACACCCAGCATGACCTGGCGCTGCTGCGGTTTGACGGGCCCGCCGTGGCGGCTTTCAAGGTGCGCAGCTCAGACGCGGTGCAAGAAGGCCAGGCAGTGGCGTTCATGGGTTTCCCGATTGGCGGAGCGCTGGGGTTTTCGCCGGTGACGCACCGGGCCATGGTGTCGTCCATCGCCCCGGCAGCACTGCCCACGCCCACCGCCAGCCAGCTCAACCCCAAGGTGATTCGCAGCGTGCGCGCCAACAGTCCCTTTGATATTTTTCAGCTCGACGGCACCGCCTACCCGGGCAACAGTGGCGGCCCGCTGTTTGACCCGGAAACTGGCGAAGTGCTGGGCGTGGTGAACATGGTGCTGATCAAGGGCACGCGCGAGTCGGCGTTGACGCACCCGTCAGGCATCAGCTACGCGGTGCCGTCACGCCATGTGCTGGAGATGCTGGAACGAAACGCTGGCAACTGATGCGCCCGCTGCCGGTCAAACCGCATCCGGCAAGAAGCGGGTGGCGTTGTCCAGGTCTTCGTGGGTGGTGCCTGACTGCATGGCGTTGACGAATTTGCGCCACGCCAAGTCAGGCTCGGCCAACTGAAAGCCGTAAAAACCGGGCATGCCGTTGGCACGGTCACGCACTGCCATCGCCTTGGTGATGGATTTCTCAGACTTACCCAGCTCAATGCTGGCTTCGCCCCACTCACCCAGTGGCAAAGCTACTTGCGAAAACACCTGAAAACCATAGAGAGACAGGTCAACCACCTGCAATTGGTAAGCCCGGCCATGGGCTGCCACCTGCACCTCAAACGTGCCCGGACATTTGACCGAGTAACGCTGATGGCTGCGCTGCACTTTTTCTGCGGTGTATTGCGCAGTAGGCGGCAACACTGCCTGAAAAGCGTCCAGGTTGTAGATAGCGTGCAACAGCTGCTTTTTGCGTTCGTCCAGTTGTGCAAACACGCGGGTGCGCTGGTTGAAGAAGTAGTCCAGAAGCGCGGGGGTCATCACCGGGTCGTTGGTGGTGAAGTAGCGCCGGGTGGGCAGCACGATGTTGGGCATGACCGCTTCAATGAAGTAATGGTGCATGTTGCGGCGCAAGGGCTTTTTGCCATACATCTGCTTGAAGAGGGCGGGGGCCGTTTTAAGGTCCAGCGTGGCACCCACGGCGGGTGCGCCATTGGCAAAGTCGTAGTTGTCGACCGAGTTCTCGGTCAGGCGCTCAAAAAACAGCAGCGACTCATACATCTCGATGCGGTTGGGGTTGACTGCAATCACCAGATGGCGGGTGTCAAAGAAGGTCGTGCAGTAGTTGTACATGAACTTCATCAACGGAAACAGGATGGTGCCGCCGGTCTTACGGAACTTGGGATGCACTGCCAGCGCCGACACCTCGGCAATCTGCCCTTTGCGCTCGCGCACTTGGTTCAGGTCAAAAATGGCTTGCAGCGGAAAACCGAACAGGCTCTCGCGGATGAGCGACAGCGTGCCGACCACTTCGCCGTCGTACTTGGCGCACAGGGTGGTGGTGGTGGGCAGCGCGTGGTAGATGGTGACACGCATGCCGGAGGGGTCGGGCTTCATGAAGCCGCTGCCCACATAGGCGTCGTGCAGCAGCTTGAAGCAGGCCTCAAGCTCTTCCTGGGTTTCGGCAATTTTCAGGACCAGACGCGGGCTGGGATGGGCATCACATTCCACAAACGAGCGATAAATGGCAAAGCGGGCCTTACGCGGCAGAAAGGAAAACAGTTTGCGCAAACTCTGATTGAGAGACCGCCCCAAGCTCATACGTTGCCCGTCCGATAAAAAATGCTGTCTGCCCATAAGCCGCCGGGTCACGCCGGACCACCGGCAATGATATTACGGCATCGTGCACAACGGGTGTCGGATTAATTGACACAGGGGCTACCAGATCCGTCGAAATGACCCCCATAAGTGCCGCAACTTGTTGATTTGAAAGCCATTGATCTGCTATCATTTTCATAGGCATGTTTCCTGCTTCATTATCTATTGGGGCGGATCAAACCAAACATCAAATTACATGGACTACAAGCAACCCATTCATTCAAACCCAACCGGCCCGTCGCGCAGAGCGGCAGACCGGTTTGCGTCCGAGCTGCCGCTAGAGATTGACGGTGCTTCAGGCATGACCCGAAACGTCAGCGCCACAGGGGTTTACTTTGAAACTACGGCAGAACAAGTGCCGGGCTCCAGAGTGCACTTTGTGGTTGAGGTCACGGTCAAGGGTGAGCGGCTGAAAATGGTGTGCGCCGGTGATGTGGTGCGGGTTGATCGCAAGCCGGGGGCGGTGGGCATCGCCGTGAAGCTGTCCAGCTCGTTTTTCATCGATACTGACCATTCTGAAGACCCCTTCGATCAATTGGACGATTAACCCGTTTTATGAAAATCTTGGTGACCGGTGCCGCTGGCTTTATTGGAGCCGCGGTCGCCTCGCGGCCAGATGCAGCGTGACTTCACCGACATCGATGACATCGTTGAAGGTGTCGTGCGCACGGTAGACCGCATCGCCACACCCAACGCTGCCTATGACAGCGCCCGGCCCGACCCGGCCACCAGCCACGCGCCGTTTCGCATTTTCAACATTGGCAATAGCGGCCCGGTGCCTTTGATGGATTTCATTGGCTGTATTGAAAAGGCACTCGGTAAAACCGCCGACAAACGCCTGTTGCCGATGCAGCCTGGCGATGTGGCCGCCACCTTTGCCAGCACCACCGCCCTGAACGACTGGGTGGGTTTTTCGCCCAGCACACCCTTGCAGGACGGCATCGACTGTTTTGTGGCCTGGTACCGCGATTACTACCAGGTTTAAATCCCTCTCATCCCGACCCCCGGATCGGGTCCGGGGCAGGCTCTGATCCGGGATCCATAGATTTCAGGTCAAGCCCGCATTGACAGTCATGAGGACACTGCGCGGCAGCTGAAACCATATCAAAACACAACAAATATGTTTAAACTCCAGCCATGAACTCCCATGAATTCAAGCGCTGGCTGACAAAGCAGGGTGTGACCTTTGGCCCCGCCAAGGGTTCACACATCAAGCTTTATTTTGGGGACAAGCAATCCATCTTGCCCATGCACAGTGCCGACCTCAAAACCGGCACGGTAGAGGGCATCAAGAAGCAACTCGGTCTGAAAGGAAAATAAGCCATGTTGGACTACCCTGTCATCCTTCAAGCGCAGCCCGAAGGTGGGTTCGTTGTGACATTTCCCGATGTGCCGCAAGCCATTACCCAGGGCGAAGACGAAGACGAAGCCTTGCTCTACGCCATCGATGCGCTGGAAACCGCGTTGTCGTTTTATGTGGATGATCGCAAGGCCTTGCCCACGCCCAGCAAGCCCAAACGTGGTCAAAAAACCGTGCGCCCCAGTCCGCTTGAATGCGCCAAACTGGGCGTGTACCAAGCGATGACGGAGCAAGGTATCAAAAAATCCGAACTGGCCCGCCGCCTGAACTGGCATGTTCCCCAGGTTGACCGTCTTTTTGACTTGCGGCACGCCTCCAAATTTGAGCAAATTCAGATGGCCGCCACTGTGCTGGGCAAGCGACTGGTTCTGAGCGTGGAATAACTGTGACTGCCCAAGTCACTGGGCTCGCCATGACACATTCGATGCCAGCAAGCCTTTGACCCCGGCCTCAATCAGGTCCAGCGCACGCTCAAAGCCGGCCAAATCACCGTAGTAGGGGTCGGGCACCTCAGCCACCCCCAGATCTGGCGCAAACGACAACAGCAGCCGCAGCTTGCCTTGTGTGGCTGGTGGTGCCAGCCGCTTGAGAGCCGCCAGATTGGCCTCATCCATGGCCAGCATCAGATCGAAACGCTCAAAGTCTTGCGCAGTCACCTGCCGCGAGCGGGTTTTGACGGCTGCATAACGACGTTTGAGCAACGTTGCCTGTGCCCGGGCATCCATGCGTTTGCCGCCCTGTTGCGCGTGGGTCCCGGCCGACTCAAACTTCCAGTCAGCGGCGCAGCCCTGGCTTCGGGCAAGGTGCTGGGCCACCGCGCAGGCCATGGGAGAGCGGCACACATTGGCCATGCATACCAGGAGGACTTGGGTCATGGCGCGGAATTCTATCGATGCAAGGGCCATGGGGCCGACAACAGGGCCGGGAAGTTGCTGCTTCTTGTGCTCTACAAGCCAAGCGCATGTGAGTAAACTGCGCGGGTTGGCGCTCACACCGCAAGGCCCCCTTTTTGACCCCCCCGGAGTTACCGCATGAAACTGCACCGACTGTCGCTTCTTTTGCTCGGCTGGCTGGTGAGCGCCGTGGCTTTGGCGCAAGGCAGCGCGCCACCCAACACACAGCCGAATGCCCAAACCATGCTGCAAGCCAGCGACGCGGTGCGCAACCCCGACAAACCTTTTGGCGTGACGGTGACGCTGATCGAATACCGGGACGGCAAACAGACCGACACCAGCACGCTGGGCAGCTACGCCAAATCGGACGCACGCAGCGGCCAGTTCCGCACCCTGATCCGTTTTGTGGCACCAGCGCGCGACGAAGGCAAGCTGATGCTCAAGGCCGGTAACGACTTCTGGTTTTACGACCCGGCCAGTAGGGCCAGCGTGCGCCTGTCACCCCAGCAGCGGCTGATGGGTCAGGCCTCCAACGGCGACGTGGTCACGGTGAATCTGGCCAAGGACTACCAGGCCAAGGTGGGGCTGGAAGAAGAGATCACGGACGGCAACCGCCAAAAGCGCCGCACCACCCGCCTGGACCTGAGCGCCAGCGGGCCGGATGCCAGTTACAACCGCATCGAACTGTGGGTGGACAGCGCCAACCACCAGCCGCTCAAAGGCAAGTTTTACTCCGAGAGCGAGCGCCTGCTCAAAACCGTGTATTACCGGCGCTACCAAAACCAGCTGGGCAAGGAGCGCCCCACCGAGATGGTGATCATTGACGGGCTGGACACCAAATGGGTAACGGTGATGCGCTACGCTGACTTTGTGTTCCGCGATGTGCCTGAAGTATGGCTGCAACGCGACTATTTGCCCAACTTCAAGCCGGAATAAGTTATATGAAAAAACATGCTCTAGCCCTTATATCTATTGCGTTAATAGCTCCCGTTTTCGCAGCAGATGTCTCTGAAGACGACGCACTGAACCTGGCCGACACCACGGCCGAGAGCACCAAAGTCGAGACCACCGACTGGCGCATCTTTACCGAGGCTGCCGCTGGCCGCAGCACCGTGCATGAGTGGCCGCTGCCGGATCGCCATGCCAACACCCAACGCCTGTCGCTGGACCTGCTGTTTGACAAAAAGCTCACCCCCGCGCTGCGCGCCGTGTTGTCGAACCGGCTGGACCTGAACCACCAACCCGACGCATTGGGCCAGCAAACCGTGAATACCCTGAAGGAAGCCTACCTGGGCTGGCAGCCGCAAAGCGACCGCGTGCTGGACATCGGGCGCATCAACGTGCGTTACGGCGCGGCCATGGGTTACAACCCGACCGACTTTTTCCGCGAGGGGGCCAACCGCGCCATCACCTCGTTTGACCCCAACGCCATCCGCGAAAACCGCATGGGCACCGCCATGCTGCGCGGCCAGACCTTATGGGCCGGCGGCGCGCTGACCGCCATCTACGCGCCCAAAGTGTCGGACGCGCCGAACAACGGCGACTGGAGCGCTGACTTTGGCTCCACCAACAACCGCAACCGCTGGCTGCTGGCCGCCAGCCACCAACTGGCCGACAACGTCAACCCGCAGGTGGTGCTGTACGGCGATGAGCGCCAGCCGGTGCAGATGGGTCTGAACCTGGCCATGCTGGTCAATGACGCCACCGTGGCGCATGTGGAATGGTCGGGCGGGCGGCAAAAAAACCTGCTGGCGCAAGCCCTGCCGCTGGCACCTGGCGTGTCGCAAGACGAGGTGTTTCGCAACCGCGTGGCAGCTGGCATGACCTACACCAGCGCCAGCAAGCTGTCTCTCACAGCGGAATACCACTACAACGGGGCCGCAGTGGACGAGGCGGTGTGGAACGCGTTACGCACCAGTTCGGTGATGGATTACGCCAGCTATCGGTACCTGGTTGAAGAGCAACTTGACCTGACCACCCGCCACGCAGCGTTTTTGCGCGCCAGCTGGCAGGATGCGTTCATCAACAAACTGGATCTGACCGCCATGCTGCGCTACAACCTGGATGACGACAGCAAGTTGTCGTGGCTGGAAGCGCGTTACCGGTTTGACAAGTCTGAGATCGCCCTGCAGTGGCAACTGGCCAGCGGTAACGACAGCTCGGACTACGGTGCCATGGCCCAGCGCCGCAGCATTCAAGCTTTGTTCCGTTACTACTACTAGATGGCCAGTGCTATATCAAAAAGAGCTATCAGCCCTTATGGGACAAGGGCTAGAGCCTGTTTTGGCTTATAAGTAGACTGCGGCTTGAGGTTTTTCATGACCAGCGACGGCGAGCTGACTTTGCCCTCAAACGGATGGTGCGAGCCGCCAAAGGCGCGTAGCACCCGTTTGACATAGTTGCGTGTTTCCAGATACGGCGGCACACCTTTGTAGCGGTCCACGGTGCCCTCACCGGCGTTGTAGGCGGCCGCCACCAGCGCCACATCGCCCTCAAAATACGCCAGCAACCAGCGCAGATAGGTCAGCCCGCCGCGAATGTTCTGCGCCGGATCAAAGGCGTTTTTGACGTTGAAACGCGCGCTGGTTTCCGGAATGAGCTGCATCAGGCCCTGGGCGTTTTTGGGCGACACGGCCTGCGGGTTGAAGTTGGACTCGGCGGCAATGATGGCCAGCGCCAGTTGCGGCGCCACCTGGAAACGCGGTGCCATCTGGCCCACCAGCTTGAAGATGCTTTTGGGTGCGATCAGGCTGTAGTCCACCGGCGTCCAGGTCGCCATCTGAAGCTCCACGGGTAGCGGCTCGGGCTCGCGCATGCAGTCAGGCATGTCGGGCAGCACGTCGGCGAATTTGTCAGCCAGACGCCTGGCCGTCTCGATGCCCTGCTCAGCTGCGGCCTGAAACAGGTAGGCCGCCCGGCCGTCGTGGCGTGGCACACCGCGGCCGTTGGCGTACATCCAGCCCAGGTTGTACTGCGCGTCACGGTCGCCCTGCCGCGCTGCTTCGCAATACAAATTGGCCGCCAGCAGCGGGTCGCGCCGCACGCCCTCGCCGTTTTCATAGGCCAGCGCTTGCGCAAACAGGCTGGCCTGCGCCGCGCCCCCCGGGGCGTTGTCCTGCGCCAAACACGCTGGCGCACACAGTGCACCCGCTAGCAGCGGCAAGCAGAAGGATCGAAGCAGGGACGTTGACAACATGGCTGCATGCTAACTTTTCTGATTGCGGATGTCATGCCGGACCTGATCCGGCATCCATGAATGCAGGGTCATGGATTGCGGATCAAGTCCGCAATGACAGCCACAGAGGTCCAAAATGGTTCTGCGCCCATGGAAATTCAGCGCAACTTTTTGCCCAGCCAATGCTTGAGCCAGGCCATCAGGCCAGCGGGCGTACGCCAGTTAAAAGCGACCAGGCCCCAGCGCTCGCGCCGGTGCGACATCCAGTCACGCTTGTAGGCGTCGTCACCTGTGAGGTAGTCCACCTCGTGCACCTGATCGATGTCCAACACGTGCTGCATCAACTTGGCTGTGAGCACCGAGCCCGCTGAAAAGCGTCCAAACCCTTCCACATAGGCCAGCTTGAAAATATTGGCTTTACCACCTTGAACCAGCCACAGCTGCGCGGCGATGGCCTGACCGTCAAGCTTGAGCACACCCAGGCGCAGCCAGCCCTGCACTGCGGCCATGCGCGCCAACGCCGGGATGAACTGACGGTTGGGCTCAGGACCTTTCCAGCTTTTTTGGTAGACCGCGACAAAGTCGCCAATGGCGGCCTCCAGACTCGCGTCAGGCTGTTGCTGAATGTCCACTTGCCACGCACCCTGGCGCGTCAACCGGCGCTGGCCGCGTTCAATGCTGTGTCGCAACGCGGAAGGCAGGCCTTGAAAATAGTCAGCAAACGGTCGCCCTGCCACCTGCAGGTACCAGTTGCCAAAACAAAAGTAGCGGTCCACCGCGTAACCCGCCTGGCGCAAAGCCGCCTGAAAGCCGTCAAAAAATGTGGTTTGCGGATCCATCGGGTCCAACATCAGCACCGGCCAGCGCTTGGGGTGCTGCCATAGAGCCTGGGCCAGCGCCTTCCAGTGTGCTGCACCCGGCTGCACAACAACGCCTTCACTCGCTGCCTGCCAGACCATGGGCATATACAGGCTGCTGTAGTAATTGCTCAGGCCGGTAAGCTTGGGGCCCGAGAGCAGCGGCAGGCACACCACCGGGCCGCTGCGCCAGTCTCCCGCCTGCCACAGCTGGCAAACTGCTTCGCTCTGGCTCGCAGCATCCAGCCCAAACGCGGCCAAATTCTCAAACCAGGCCAAGGTGCCAAAGACATCAGTGGGTGCCATGCTGGGCGGCACGGTGCCCTGCTGGTCAAGCAGCGCCTGCAAACTGGCAAAGTTGTCCAGAATCTGGATGGCGGGTAGGCTCACGCGGGTCTTTCTGGCAAGGGGGGCAGTTCACTGGTTATCATAACCAGCGCCCGCCGGCCCGCCCTACTGGCAGCCGGACGGGCGGGGCGGTTTGCCCCGTACAGAGACTGATCAAGGAGGCGTGGTGAGCATAGAGACTGATGTTCTGAGGATTCTGGACAGCGTGCTGAGCCTGCAAGGGCGTAGCGCCAGCCTGCGGCGCGACACGCCCTTGCTGGGCGCCCTGCCAGAACTCGACTCCATGGCGGTGCTGGGCATCATCACCGCGTTGGAAGAGCGTTTTGCCTTCGTCATCCATGACGACGAGATCGACAGCGCTGTTTTTGCCACGCTGGGCTCGCTGATTGATTTTGTGACCGGCAAACTGGCTGACTAAACCGCATCCAGCTCCATGATGCCACCCGCCGCGACCCTGCAAGCGTTCTTTTTGGACGCTGAACATGGCCAGCGCTTTTGTCTGCTGCACACCCCGCCCGCCAGCCAGCCGGTGCTGGGGCATGTGGTGTACGCGCACCCGTTTGCCGAAGAGATGAACGCCTCCCGGCGTATGGCCGCCTTGCAGGCACGCGCCCTGGCGCAGGCTGGCTTTGCCGTGTTGCAGATGGATTTGATGGGCTGTGGTGACAGCACCGGTCACTTTGAAGAGGCCAACTGGGCCGCCTGGGTGGACGATGTGGCCCTGGCCCGGCGCTGGATGTGTGAACACTGGCCGGGCGTGGCCTGGCTTTGGGGCTTGCGTGCCGGCGGCTTGCTGGCAGCGCAGGTGTGCAGGCAGGAAAAAACGCCTGGCAGGCTGCTGCTGTGGCAACCGGTGCTGTCCGGCAAGCAGCACCTGCACCAGTTTTTGCGGCTGCAAATGGCCGGTGATATTGCCCGCGGTGAGCCGAACCGGGGTACGTCACGCCTGATGCACTTGCTGGAAAAAGGTGAATCGGTCGAGGTGGCGGGTTACAGCGTGTCTGCCGCGCTGGCGCAAGGCATGGCGCAGGCCGATCTGGATGGCCTGCCCGCTGGCACCCAGATCATCAGCCTGGAGCTGGGCAGTGCCAGCACAGACCCCGTTTCACCCGCGCTGGCGGCGCAGCTGCAGCGCTGGCAGGCTGCAGGCTGCAGCACCGTGGCCAACGTGGTGCCGGGTGCCGACTTCTGGCAAATGCAGGAGTGCCCTGACAGCCCGGCCTGGGTAACCACCAGTTTGCAGGCCTTGTCCGCCAACCCTGCCGGGGGCGCGCCTTGAATTTCACCGACCAACCCGTGGTGATGCCCTGCGCAGGGGCGTCACTGGTCGGCATCATCTCGCAGCCAGAGCAGCCCGCCACACTGGGGATGGTGATGGTGGTGGGCGGGCCGCAATACCGCGTGGGCAGCCACCGGCAATTTGTGTTGTTGGCGCGTTGCCTGGCCAGCGCAGGTTTTCCCGTCATGCGTTTCGACCACCGCGGCCTGGGCGACAGCAGCGCTGAGCGCATGCCGTTTGACGCCATCCATGCAGACATCAGCGTGGCGCTGGACACCCTGCAGCGCGCTTGCCCCAGCGTGCAGAGCGTGGTGCTTTGGGGTCTGTGCGACGGTGCGTCGGCTGCGCTGTTGTACAGCGGACAACGCGACGACCCGCGGGTGGCAGGCCTGTGCCTGCTCAACCCCTGGGTGCGCTCAGATGTCACACTGGCGCGCACACGTATCAAACATTACTATGCCGGGCGCTTGCTGGAGCCGTCGTTCTGGCGGCGGCTGTGGCAAGGCCAATTTGACTGGCGGACCTCGCTGGCGGACCTGTGGCAAAGCCTGCAAGCCCTGCGCCCGGAGCCACCGTCCACCCAGCCCGAGCCGTCCTTCCAACACAACATGGCCCTGGCACTGCGCCATTTTCCGGGCCAGGTGCTGCTGCTGTTGAGCGAGCGCGATTACACCGCGAAGGAATTTCTGGAATGCGCCCAGAGCGACCCAGTCTGGCAAGGCCTGTTGCAGCGCCCACAATTGGAGCGTGTCGATGTGGCCGATGCCGACCACACCTTCTCCAGAGTCATCTGGCGCGCGGCGGCTGAACAGGCGGTGTTGGGCTGGATGCGGCGTCTGGAAGTGCAGGTCTGAATCACCTGGCCGCAGAAAGCTCTGCGGACACCACCAGCCTGTAAGATGGCTGGCCATGTCGTCAGCCACCTTATTACCCGATCTCATCACCCTGGCGGCGCAGCGTTGCCCGGAGGCTGTGGCCTTGACCTGCGGCCCGGCGCACTGGAACTATGCCGCCTTGTCGGAATCGATGACCGCGTTCACCTCGGGCCTGCTGCAGCTGGGTCTGCAACGCGCCGACCGGGTGGGCATCTATGTGGAAAAGCGTTTGGAGGCGGTGGTGGCCAGTTTTGCTGCGCCACTGGCAGGGGCGGTGTTTGTGCCGATTAACCCCTTGCTCAAAGCGGCCCAGGTGGCGCACATCCTGCGCGACTGCCATGTGCGCGTGCTGGTGACATCGCCAGAGCGGTTGGCAACACTCGGCCCCATCTTGCGCGACTGCCCGGACCTGCAGCATGTGGTGCTGTGCGGGCGGACCGATCCGCCGCACACTAGGGGTCACTGGGTCGCCCACACTTGGCAAGATGTGTCGAGCAGCCCCCCGGCAAATGGCCACCGGGTCATTGACGCCGACCTGGCCGCCATTTTGTACACCTCGGGCAGCACCGGCCAGCCCAAGGGCGTGATGCTGTCGCACCGTAATCTGGTGATGGGTGCCAAAAGTGTGGCCTCGTATCTGGAAAACCAGCCCGATGACACCCTGCTGGCGGCGCTACCTCTGTCGTTTGACGCGGGTTTCAGCCAGCTCACCACCGCTTTTCTTGTCGGTGCGCGGGTGGTGTTGCTCAATTACCTGTTGCCACGCGATGTGCTCAAGGCGCTGGCAGACGAAAAAGTCACCGGTCTGACCGCCGTTCCGCCGCTGTACCTGCAGCTGGCTGCACAGGACTGGCCCGAGGGCACCGGCGCGCACTTGCGTTATTTCGCCAATACCGGCGGCCACTTGCCGCGTGACACGTTGGCCAAGTTGCGCCAGCGCCTGCCGCAAGCCAAGCCGTATTTGATGTACGGCCTGACCGAAGCCTTTCGCTCCACCTACCTGCCACCACAGGATGTGGACCGCAAACCCAACTCGATCGGCCAAGCCATTCCCAACGCCGAGGTGCTGGTGCTGCGCCCTGACGGCACGCCTTGCGCCACCGATGAGCCGGGCGAGCTGGTGCACCGCGGTGCGCTGGTGGCGCTGGGTTACTGGAACGATGCCGAGAAAACGGCCGAGCGCTTCAAACAGTTGCCCTTCTCCACGCCAGGCCGCCCAGCAGGCTTGCAATTGCCGGAAGTGGCGGTTTTTTCAGGCGACACGGTGCGCCGGGATGCTGAGGGCTATCTGTATTTTGTCGGGCGGCGCGACGAGATGATCAAGACCTCGGGCTACCGGGTCAGCCCCACTGAAGTGGAAGACATCCTCTACGCCACGCAGCTCGTTGGTGAATGCGTCGCCTTTGGGGTGCCGCATGAGATGCTCGGACAAACTATACAAATCATAGCTACTCGCCCTTTATTCATAAGGGCTGAAGGCCAAAAAGACTTGATTTCTGAGTGCCGCAGCAGGATGCCCGCCTACATGCTGCCCGCCGGTATTGAGTGGGTGAACGGTCCGTTGCCACGTAACGCCAATGGCAAAATTGACCGTGCCACACTGGCGTGCGACTGGCTGGCGCACCATACTCATGCCACGCCAACCACAACCTCCGGGAGATGAATCGCACCATGCCAGACGCCCCGCACCCCCTGCCCCAACATGCCCCCATGACCCAGTTTGCGGTGAGCCACGGCGAGTTGATGCCCGGCGGGGAACGCTTGACCACCCTGGCAGCGCGGGTGGGGCAAACACCGTTTTACGCCTACGGTCGGTCACAACTGCGCCAGCGCATCACCGAACTGCGCCAGACTCTGCCGCCAAAGATCCGACTGCACTACGCCATGAAGGCCAACCCCATGCCCGCACTGGTGGGGTTCATGGCGGGCCTGGTGGATGGCTTGGACGTAGCCTCGGCAGGTGAGTTGAAGGTGGCGCTGGATACAGGCATGAGCCCCAAGCAGATCAGCTTTGCTGGCCCGGGCAAGCGCGATGCCGAGCTGCGCCAGGCTGTGGCCGCCGGGGTGCTGGTGAACATTGAATCGTTTCGCGAGGTGGACGTGCTGGCCCAGGCGTCGCAGACGCTGGGCTTGCCCGCCCGCGCGGCGGTGCGCATCAACCCCGACTTTGAGCTCAAAAGCTCCGGCATGAAAATGGGCGGCGGCCCCAAACCGTTTGGTGTGGACGTGGAACAAGTGCCCACCTTGCTTGCCAACATGGGCCGCGCCGGTCTGAGCTTTGAGGGGTTTCACCTCTACCCGGGCTCGCAAAGCCTGCAGGCCGAAGCCATATGCGAGGCGCTGCAGCAGTCTTTTGACCTGGCGGTGCGCCTGTCACAACACGCCCCCGACAAGGTGCGGGTGCTGAACCTCGGCGGTGGCCTGGGTGTGCCGTATTTTCCGGGTGACAAACCGCTGGATTTGAAACCCATTGCCGAGCAATTGGAGCGCTTGCTGCAGCTGGGCCAGGCCCAGTTGCCACAAGCCACCCTGGCGCTGGAACTTGGGCGCTACCTGGTGGCCGAGGCAGGCATTTACGTGACCCGGGTGGTGGACCGCAAGCGTTCGCGCGACCAGGTGTACCTGGTAGCCGACGGCGGCTTGCATCACCATCTGGCGGCAACCGGCAACTTTGGCCAGGTGTTGCGCAAAAACTACCCGGTGGCCATCGGCAACAAAATGGATGCACCCGCCAGCCAAGTCACCACCGTGGTGGGGCCGTCCTGCACGCCATTGGACGTGCTGGCTGAGCGCCTGCTGCTGCCTGAAGCTCAGGTGGGTGACCTGGTGGTGGTGTTCCAGTCTGGCGCTTATGGTGCCAGCGCCAGCCCGCACCAGTTTCTGGCACACCCGCCTTGTGTTGAGGTGCTGGTTTAGCGTGACAAAGCGATGCTGTCGTCTTGTGGTTGTCATCCCGGATGTGGTTGTCATCCCGGACTCGATCCGGGGACGCAATGACAGTCCCCTTTCAAGCGCCGAGGTGATTGATTGAGTCCGCCATGACAGCCAAAGGCCATGCATCGGCCTGGCTGGTCGCTGCAGTCTGCCTGGTGGCGGGGCTGGCGATGGCTGGGCATCATCCTGTGGCGCCCCTTCTGGGCTTGGCGCTGGTGTGCCTGTCCTGCTGCCTGACCGCCTGGCAGCCCAGGCTTTGGCTTTGGCTGGTGCCTGCCTGCTTGCCCTGGCTGAACTTTTCGCCTTGGACCGGTTGGTTGGTTTTTGAAGAATTTGACATCCTGCTGCTGGGCACGCTGGCCGGGGGCTACGCCCGTCTGGCCTGGGAAGCCCGACACGGCGGTGTGCGCTCGCCGCCTTCCCGCACGGCAACGGGGCTGATCACGCTGGTGCTGCTGTCAGCCGGGCTGGCCTTGTGGCGGGGGTTTGCTGATGCAGGTGGCCTGCGTTTTAACTGGTTTGCCAATTACAGTGACGCCCTCAACAGCTGGCGTATCTTCAAGAGCCTGGGCCTGGCTGCCCTGTTCATTCCCTTGCTTGGCCGCGAGGTGCACCAGGCCCGGCAACGCGCGCCAGCCCTTTTAGCCTGGGGTGTCATCAGCGGTTTGGCGCTGGTGGTGCTGTCCACCTTGTGGGAACGCGCCGCCTTCCCGGGTCTGCTGGATTTTTCAGCGCCCTACCGCACGGTGGCGCTATTTTGGGAAATGCACGTCGGTGGCGCGGCCATCGACGCCTATCTGGCCCTGACTGCACCGTTTGTGGTGTGGGCGCTGCATGCCACGCGACGCCCAGCCTTGTGGGCGGCACTGGCTGTGCTGGCCGTTTTGGTGGGCTATACCTGCCTGACCACTTTCGCCCGCGGGGTTTACCTGGCGGTGGTCGCCCCATTGATGTTGCTGGCCTTTTTTCTGTGGTTGCAAAACCACGCGCGCCACGGCCGCAGCGCCTGGCAAGGCCTGCAGCACCAGCGCGGCGCGCCCGGCTGGCGGCTTAAAGCCAGCGTGCTGCTGTCGGTCACCCTGGTGCTGGAAGTGGTCGGCGTACTGGAAGGCGGCACCTTCATGCAGGAACGCATGGCCAGCGCCGAACAAGACCTGTCCAGCCGGGTGGAACACTGGAAAAACGGCGTTGGCCTGCTCGACGGCCCGGCAGACTGGCTACTGGGCAAGGGTCTGGGGCGCCTGCCTGCCAACTACGCTGCCCAGGTGCCGGGCGAAGAGTTTCCCGGTGACGCCAGGCACCAGATGGCGCCCGGGAAGCAGATCGTCGAGCAGTTTGTCACGCTTTACGGCCCCAAAAGCCAACCCGAACTGGGGGGTGTTTTTGAATTGACGCAGCGCGTTGCTTTGACGGAGCCTGGGGGTTACCGGGTGCAGATGGATGTCCGGGTCAGCGAAGAAACCCGTTTTGAGCTGTATCTGTGCGAGCGGCACCTGTTGTATGACCGGGCTTGCCAGGCGGCGTTTGTGCGCGTCAAACCCGCCGGGGGCGTTGGCCCCTTGGCCTGGCAGCCCCTGAACTTGGCCCTGCATGGCGACGCCCTGGGGCGCGGCAGCTGGTTCGCACCGCGGCTGAAAATGTTTTCTATCTCGGTGGTCGATGCCGCAAGTCGTGCCGATGTGGACAACATCCGCTTGACCAGCCCACGCGGGCAGCCGGTCTTGGCCAATGGCGATTTTTCTGCCGGCCTGTCACATTGGTTCCCCGCAGCGCAGTCCTATTTTGTGCCCTGGCATCTGGACAACCTGTTTCTGGAAATCTTGGTGGAGCGCGGCGCGGTAGGCTTGCTGGCATGGTTACTGCTGGTGAGTTATGCGCTGTGGCATTTGGTCCTGGGGCGCGCCAGACTGGTACCGCTGGCGCCTTATCTGGCAGCGTCGCTGATGGCGGTGCTGGTGGTGGGGCTGGTGAGCAGCGTGATGGATGTGCCGCGCGTGGCGTTCCTTTTTTTCATGCTTATATTCCTCTCGATTGAATGCACAAGGACAAGCGCAACTGCGCAAGCCAAGCCACTTTGAATTGTCATTTTTGTTGTGATAATGTTTCAAAAATCAAGCTCTTAGGGTTCGTTCATGAAAATTACCGTGATTGGCACCGGCTACGTTGGCTTGGTGTCTGGGACTTGTCTGGCCGAGGTGGGTAACGATGTGTTGTGCCTGGATCTTGACCCCGCCAAGATCAAAATTCTGGAAGAAGGTGGCATCCCTATCTTCGAGCCTGGCTTGCAGGACATGGTCAAACGCAATGTGGCTGCCGGCCGGTTGCACTTCACCACAGATATTGAGCGCGCCGCCCCTTTCGGCACCGTCCAGTTCATAGCGGTAGGCACGCCGCCAGACGAAGATGGCTCGGCCGACATGAAATACGTCACGGTTACAGCTTACGATCCGGTGGCCAGCACCGAGGCCAAACATTGTTTTCCCGATGAGCCCGCTTTGCGCTATGCCGACAACCAGAGCGCTGCTTTGGAAAATGCGGATGCGCTGGTGATCGTCACTGAATGGAAGGAATTTCGCAGCCCGGACTTTGCCATGCTCAAGACCCGTCTCAAGGCACCGGTCATTTTTGATGGTCGTAACTTGTACGACCCAAAAATGGTTCACGACCTGGGTTTTGAGTATTCAGCGATTGGTCGTTAGACCATGCCCACCGGTTCAAGGTCCACGACTCGTTAGAAGTCACAGATACCGGCCCGAGCTGCGGAGGAAGTCATGATCAAAATTTTCAACCACTACTTTCATAAGCGAACGCTGTTTCAGATCGGGCTCGATCTGCTGCTGTTGTTGTTGATTTCGCTGATCACCTCCACAGCACATGAAACACGGCCTGCGGCCTTTGGTGTGGGGGCGGCGGTGACGTTCCTGATACTCGCTGGCAGCATGATGGTGCTGAGCTTCAGCCTGGGGTTTTACCAGCGGGTTCACAACCGCTCTTTGGGCCAGTCCAGCGCGCGCGCAGTTTTGGCCCTGTTGTGCATGTCGCCCATCATTTTGGCTTTGTCCTCCCGCTATGCCGATGCCAGGTCGTTCGCGTTGACCCTACTGTCTGCTGTTTCACTTTTGCTGTTGCTGCGCGTATATGTGATGCATTTCACTCCGCGCAACCTGATGCGGCAGCGGGTGCTGGTATTTGGTACTGGCGCACGCGCGCGCATGGTGGGCACCGCGCTGCTCAAATCAGACCCCAGTGTGGACCTGGTGGGTTATTACGCCGGACCCAACGAGCAAGAGGCCATGGTGTCTGCCTGGGGACTGCTGTCCATGACCAACTCGCTGACAGATATCGTCAAGGATCAACAGGTCGATGAAATTGTGGTGGCCCTGTCAGAGCGACGTGGTGGGAGCATGCCCCTGCGTGAGTTGCTGGACTGCAAGTTGCAGGGCGTCAAGGTGGTGGACATTGCCACTCACTTTGAGCGCACGCTGGGGCAAATCCGCCTGGAGTCGCTGTCGGCAGGCTGGCTGATTTTTGGTGATGGCTTTGGCACGGGGTGGCTCCGGGCAATGATCAAGCGGCTGTTTGACATCGTGTCCGCCATCATCCTGATTGTGTTGGCCTTGCCGGTGATGCTGCTCACTGCGGTTCTGATCTTGCTGGAGGATGGCTTTCCCATCCTGTATTTTCAGGAACGCGTGGGGCAGAACGGTCGCCTGTTCAATGTGGTGAAGTTCCGCAGCATGCGCACTGATGCTGAAAAGGACGGCAAACCACGCTGGGCACAAGCAAAAGATGACCGGGTGACGCGGGTTGGCCGGGTCATTCGCAAGCTGCGTATTGACGAACTGCCGCAATTGTTCAGTGTGCTGGCAGGTGCCATGAGCATGGTGGGGCCACGCCCGGAGCGCCCCTTCTTTGTCGACAAGCTGACGCAGGAGATTCCGTATTACGCCATTCGCCACAGTGTCAAGCCGGGTGTGACCGGCTGGGCACAGGTGCGTTACCAATATGGCTCCTCGGTGGAGGATGCGGCCGAAAAACTGCAGTACGACCTGTATTACGTCAAGAACCACTCTTTGCTGCTGGACATCGTGGTGATGTTCGAGACCATCGGTGTGGTGGTGATGCGCAAAGGCGCACAGTAGCGCCCTTGCCATCATGAACAGCGGCAACCTGGATTTGACCGCCTGGAGCGGTGGCCTGGCTGGGTTTTTTTACGCTGTATTTGCGCTGCGTCTGCTGCAGGCCGGGTACCTCCAGCGCCCACGCGAAGCCTCCAAAATAGCGGTGCTGGCCGCCGTGGCGCTGAGCGCCTTGTGGGGCGTAGCCTCCCTGATGCTGGTGCTTAACCCATCGCCCGCAACTTGGCTACTGACCACGCTGGCAGACCAGTTGCGTTACGCCGCTTGGTTCGCATTTTTGCTGACGCTGCTGCGCACCAATCGCCCTGCCAAGGGCATGAGCGGTACCAGCAGCTTGTTGATCTGGGCCGTGATGCTGGCGGCCGCGGGTCCACTGGCGCTGGGTCTGGCCGTGCTGGATGTAGGCGCTCTGGGTGACCCGGCGCGCTGGATTTTGTTCAGTGCCATGGCCATGCCGGTGTTTGCGCTGGTACTGCTGGAACAAGTGTTTCGCAACGCCACCGAAGATTCGCGCTGGAACATCAAGCCCTTGTCGCTTGGTCTGGCTGGGGCGTTCCTGTTTGATTTGTACCTGTTTTCACAAGCCGTCCTGTTCAACCGCCCGGATGACGATGCGTTGAGTATTCGCGGCGGGGTGCACGCACTGATGATGCCGCTGCTGCTGCTGTCGAGCACCCGGCGCAGCGACTGGATTGCCAAGATTCAGCTCTCGCCCAAGGCGGCGTTCCACTCGGCCACGCTGCTGATGGCGGGCATTTACCTGATTTTTATCTCGGGCGTAGGTTATTACGTGCGCTACTTTGGGGGAGAGTGGGGGCGTGCGCTGCAGCTGGGGCTGGTGGTGTTTGCCCTGATTCTGCTGGTGATATTGGCGCTCTCGGGCACCATCCGCGCGAAGCTGCGCATTTTCCTGGGCAAACATTTTTTCCGTTACCGTTATGACTACCGCGAAGAGTGGCTCAAGTTCACCCGCGCCCTCTCAGCCCAAAATTCCCCCCAAGCGCTGGGTCAGCAAGTGGTGCGCGGCCTGGCCGAAATGGTGGAAAGCCCCGGCGGCGGCTTGTGGTTGCGCGTCAAAGGCGAGCCCGCCTTCACCCAGACCGCGCGCTGGAACATCGGGCAGGCAGATGACAAAGAAGCCATCGACTCGCCCATGTGCCAATACCTGGCCGATGGCGGCAAGCTGATCAATCTGGAAGACTACCGGTCATTTTCCCGGCGCTACGGCTCGCTCAAGATTCCGGTCTGGCTGCAGGAACTCCCCCAAGCATGGCTGGTGGTGCCGTTGATGGTGGGCAGCGAACTGATCGGTTTTATGGTGCTAGCCAGCGCACGCACACCGTTTGAAGTGAACTGGGAGGTCAATGATCTGCTCAAAACCGCCAGCCAGCAGGCGGCCAGCTACCTGGCACAAATGCAGGCCACCGAGGCCTTGCTGGAAGTGCGCAAGTTTGACGCCTTCAACAAGATGTCGGCGTTTGTAGTGCATGACCTGAAAAACATCGTCACCCAGCTCTCGCTGATGATGAAAAACGCCAAACGACTCAGCGGTAACCCCGAGTTTCAGCAGGACATGCTGATGACGGTTGAAAACTCATTGGAGCGCATGCGCCAGCTGATGCTGCAACTGCGCGAGGGTGCCACCCCGCCGGGCAAGGCATTTGGTGTCAACTTGAGCGCCATCATCACGCGGGTGCAAGCGGTGGCTGCTGCACGCGGGCGCACCCTGGAAGTCGAGGCCGTTGAGTCGATCAACGCGCGCGGGCATGAAGAGCGTCTGGAGCGCATCATTGGCCACGTGGTGCAAAATGCTTTTGATGCCACCGACCCTAGTGGGCACGTATGGCTCTGGCTGGAGCGAGCTGGCGGCCAAGCCCGCATTGTGGTGAAAGACACGGGCCAGGGCATGACGCAGGACTTCATCCGGGAGCGGCTTTTCAAGCCTTTTCAGACCACCAAGCAGGCGGGTATGGGTATTGGTGCGTATGAAAGTTATCAGTATGTGCAGGAATTAGGTGGCAAGATTGAGGTTCAGAGCGAAGTCAACCAAGGAACCACTGTGACGCTGTTGTTGCCGTTGTTTGAAACCCAGAAGACCTCCGATCTTCATTCCGTGGAAAGTGCATGACCTCAGAAAAATCTCGCCCATTGATGATCGTTGAAGACGATCTGGCGCTGCAAAAGCAGATCAAGTGGTCACTGGACCGCTTTGAGACGGTCACCGCCAGCGACCGCGAGAGTGCGCTGCTGCAGTTGCGCAAGAGCCTGCCTGCCGTGGTGACGATGGACCTGGGCCTGCCGCCCGATGCAGATTCGGTGTCGGAAGGCTTCAAGCTGCTGGAACAGATCATGGCGTTTGACCCCGACATCAAGGTCATCGTACTCACCGGCCAGAACGACCAGACCAACGCCCTGCGCGCCGTCGCCATGGGCGCTTATGATTTTTTTGCCAAGCCGTTTGAGCCGGAGTTGCTGAACCTGACGGTGGAGCGCGCTTTCCGGCTGTTTGAACTACAGGCTGAAAACAAGCGCCTGCGCGCCCTGCACCAGCCCGACGCGCTGGCTGGCCTAACCACCCGCGACCCGATGATGATGCGCATCTGCCGCACCATCGAAAAAGTGGCCAGCAGCAACGCCACCATCATGCTGCTGGGTGAAAGTGGCACCGGCAAGGAAGTGCTGGCGCGCGGATTGCACCAGACCTCACCGCGGCGGGCCGAGAAGTTTGTGGCCATCAACTGCGCCGCCATCCCCGAAAACCTGCTGGAAAGCGAACTCTTTGGCTACGAGAAAGGCGCTTTTACCGGCGCTGCCAAGACCACGTTGGGCAAGATCGAGACGGCCAATGGCGGCACCTTGATGCTGGATGAAATTGGCGATTTGCCCTTTCAGTTACAGGCCAAGCTGCTACGTTTTTTGCAGGAACGCACCATTGAGCGCGTGGGTGGCCGGCAAGAGATCGCGGTGGATGTGCGCATCATCTGCGCCACGCATCAAGACCTGATGGCATTGGCCAAGGAAAACAAGTTTCGCGAAGACCTGTATTACCGGCTGGCCGAAATTGTGGTCAACATCCCTCCGCTGCGCGAGCGCGTGGGCGACTCAGCCTTGCTGGCGCACGCCTTTGCGCGCAGGTTTGCCCAGGAGCAAAACCGCAGCTCCCTGACGCTGAGCGACGATGCGGTCAAGGCCATTGAGCAGCACACCTGGCCCGGCAACATCCGCGAGCTGGAAAACTGCATCAAACGCGCCGTGATCATGGCCGATGGCAACCAGATCACCCGTGAAGATGTGGGCCTGCGCCCCGCCAGCGACGCGCTCGACACGTCGCTGGACTTGCGCGTGATCCGTGACAACGCTGAAAAAACCGCTATTCTGGCGGCTCTTGGCCGGGTCAATGGCAATGTACTCAAGGCCGCCGAGTTGCTTGGCGTGAGCCGCCCCACGCTGTACGATTTGATGCACCGGCTCGGGTTGAAATAGGTCCGTCTTTCCAATAAGTTCCATTCAGGGGTTGATCATGTCTTTCAAAAAATATCCAACGCGCGCGGCACTGTCTGCACTGCTGATGTCTTTGCTGCTGGTAGCCTGTGGCGACAAGCCCGAGGCCATGATCAGCTCTGCCAAAGACTATCTGGCCAAAAATGACAGCAAGGCGGCCGTCATCCAGATCAAGAACGCGCTGCAAAAAAACCCCGACATGCCCGAAGCCCGCTATCTGCTGGGCAAAACGCTGCTGGACCAGGGTGATGCCGTAGGGGCTGAGACCGAGCTACGCAAGGCCTTGGCGCTCAACTACCCAGCAGACCCCGTCTTGCCGCTGCTGGCCAATGCGCTGCTGGCGCAGGGTCAGGCCAAGAAACTCACTGAAGAGTTTGGCAAAGTCACCCTGACCGACCAAACCGCCCAAGGCGGCTTTTTGACCAGCCTGGCAACGGCCTACGCGGCACAGGGCCAGACAGAACCAGCGCAAGCGTCACTTGATGCTGCATTGGCCGCCACACCAGACTACGCGCCAGCCAAGCTGATTCAGGCGCGCCAAAAAGGGGGCCAGCGCGACTTTGACGGTGCGCTGGCGCTGGCTGAAGAGATCATTGCCAAGACACCAGACAGCTTCGATGCCTGGAAGCTCAAGGGTGACCTGCTGCGCTACGCCAAAAATCAGCCCACTGAGGCGCTAGCGGCCTACCGCAAGTCGGTAGAGATCAAGCCAGACTTTATGGCGGGCCAGGCCGCCGTGGTCACCTTGTTGCTGCAACAAAACAACCTGACCGATGCGGCCAGCCAGATGGAGCAGCTGAAAAAAGTCGCCCCCAACCATCCGCAAACCAAATTCCTTCAAGCCAATCTGGCCTACCAGCAAAAAGACCTGAAGTCTGCGCGCGAGCTGGTTCAGGAGGTCATGAAAGCAGCACCCAACAACGTGCAGGGTTTGCAGTTGGCTGGCGCCATTGAGCTGCAGCTCAACGCCCCGGTGCAGGCTGAAGCCTATTTGAGCAAGGCATTGCAAGCCGCGCCAGGCCTGCCGCTGGCCCGGCGCTTGCTGGTCATGACGTATTTGCGTACTGGTCAGCCCGACAAAGCCCTGGCCACCCTGAAACCCGGCCTGACCGGCGACAACATCGACCCCGGCCTCTACCCTGTGGCGGGTGAGGTCTATCTGCAAAACAATGACGTCAAAAAGGCGGAAGAATATTTCACCAAGGCATCCCAGCAAGACCCCAAAAACGCCAGAAACCGCACATCATTGGCGTTGACGCACATGATCGGCGGGCGTGTGGACAGCGCCTTTGATGAGCTGCAAGACATCGCCGCCTCAGACACTGGCACCACTGCCGACATGGCCTTGATCAGCGCCCATCTGCGCCGCCAAGACCTGGACAAAGCCCTGAAAGCCATTGACGGCCTAGAGAAAAAACAGCCTGACAAACCCCTGGCCGCCAACCTGCGCGGGCGCGTGCTGCTGGCCAAGCGTGACGTGGCGGGCGCACGCAAGAGCTTTGAGCGTGCCTTGCAGATTGACCCGATGTTTTTCCCGGCGGTAGCCAGCCTGGCCGGGCTGGACCTGGCCGACAAAAAACCGCAGGATGCCAAAGCCCGCTTTGACGCCGTGCTGGCCAAAGACCCCAAAAATGCCCAGGCCCTGCTGGCGCAAGCCGAGTTGGCCGCCCGCTCTGGCGCCACCAAGGAAGAAGTGGGCAAACTGATCACCAACGCCGTCAGCGCCAACCCGACTGAAGCGGCGCCGCGCCTGCTGCTGATCGATTTCCACCTGCGCAACAAAGACCTGAAACAAGCCACCTCTGCCGCGCAGGACGCGGTAGCCGCCCTGCCCGACAACCCGGAAGTGCTCGATGCACTCGGCCGTACCCAGCAAGCCGCAGGTGAATTTAACCAAGCCATTGCCAGCTACAACAAGTTGGCTGGCATGCAACCCCTGTCCCCCCAGCCCTATTTGCGCCTGGCCGATGTGCACATGGCCAACAAAGACAAGACCGCTGCCGCTGCCAGCCTGCGCAAGGCGCTGGACATCAAACCCGACCTGCAGCAAGCCCAACGCGGCACCATCCTGCTGGACATGGACGGCAAAAACATCCCTGGCGCGCTTGCCACCGCCAAAACCATGCAAAAACAGGATCCAAAAGGTGCAGTGGGTTATGTGCTGGAAGGCGACATCAACGCCTCGCAAAAAAACTGGGACGCAGCTGCCAGCGCCTACCGGACCGGCCTGAAGCAAGTCACCTCAGCTGAGTTGGCCGTCAAACTGCACTTGGTGTTGCAGGTGGCAGGCAAAACGGCAGAAGCCGAAAAATTTTCAGCTACCTGGCAACGCGAACAGCCCAAAGACGCCAGCTTTCTGCTGTACTTGGGTGACGGTGCCATTGCCAGCAAAGACTACGCTGGCGCCGAAAAACTTTACAGCCGGGTGACCCAGCTGCAGCCCGACAAAGCAGTTGCCTTTAACAACCTAGCCTGGGTCACTGCCCGACTGAACAAGGATGGCGCTATCGCCCTGGCCGAAAAAGCCAACGCACTCGCCCCGAATCAACCGGCATTCATGGACACTCTGGCGGTGCTACTGTCAGACAAGGGCGAATACGCCAAAGCACTGGAGGTGCAAACCAAAGTGGTCAACCTGCAGCCGCAAAACCCGGTGTTCAAGCTGAACCTAGCCAAGATTCACATCAAGGGCGGCAAGAAGGACCTGGCCCGGGTGCAACTGGATGAGCTGAGCAAGCTGGGGGACAAGTTTGCGGGGCAGAAAGAGGTGACGGAGTTGATGCAGGGGTTGTGAGGCTGTCGATTTTTTTTACAATTTTGGTTTTTCTTCCTCGATTTGATGTGAAAAACCGATGCAAATCAGCAAGTTGTCCATATCGGCACGAAAAGTGCTTAGTCCATCAGAAATCAGCGGTTGCTCGGCATACCTAGCGCCCAGTCCGATTTGAGGTTTTCTTTTTTGAATGAAGTCGCTTATATCGGCGATGCAAAGGAACGGATGTGAGTGATAAAAATTCCCAAATCGATGAGAAAATTTCTGTGAAAGAAAAGCTTTCACCACCCTCGTTAGAGCGTCGCCGTGCTCTTTTTAGAGGTGCAGGAAAAGGGGCTGCCGTCTTAGGGGCAGTCGTGCCGTTGCATACATTGGCAGGCGAAACTCTGCTGACATTTGATGGCAAACACCATTGCAGTATTTCTGGCATGCATTCCGGCGTCCACTCTAAAACGCCCACCAATTCACCCGTGTGCGGGGGCTACAGCCCAGGTTGGTGGGGGCAAGTTGAGAACGGAAGCAATCCACCAGCGCCGAGAAGAACCTGGCCAGCTCTTCCAGGTGGTCTAACTTACAACTCGCCGACAATAGACACCTTTTCAAAACATACGCTAGCAAACAATCCAACACTGTTTCAGGTGATGGCTAGCTCGTTGCCAGGCACGAACTATTCAAGCACCGATGAATTTCACTGGATTTGTGCTTGGTTAAACGCGCTCTCCAATAGTTTTAACTTTCCCTATACAGGCGACCAAGTGTTGGGTTTCTATCGGTCGGCAATTCCTGGTGTTTACGATGACGCCTTGAAATTCTTCAGTGACTATATGGAGACACACACTCCTTGAAGCAGCTAGGGCCTAGGGGTTACTGATGCCCCAGAGAATCAACTTCTTGTTCGCATGTTGTGGCGGCTGAACTCACTCGTCAAGCTCAGTTGGCGGCATTGGCAAAATGAATGGGTGGTTTTTGATGCGGGGTCAGGTCATACCCACCAGATGGATGCCCTTACGGCGGCCACCTTGATGACGGTCGAAGCAGGGGAACTGGAAATGTCGGAACTGGTTACCCAAGTCTCTCAGACCGTGTCCATCGAGTTAAATCCAGAACTTGCCCTTACTGTCCAGGAAATCCTTGGCCGATTGGTGGCAGTGGGTTTGGTTACTTCGACCTGCGAATGACATTGTCAGAATTGAGCTTGGCTGAAGTCAAGTCCAGGCTTTGCGGTACTGGCCTCGTCATTCGCACCGGGTCCTTCATCTTTCGTATTCAGTCCCGTATCCCATCTATAGCAGACGGTTTAGCGTTGCTCTATCCGGAATACCCGTTGTTAGCCGACGATCAATTTGTTGACTTTACTGTCGCCTTGTCACCAAGTGCTGGCATACGGCGATGGTGGCGGTCTCAAGTAAGGTTCGTGTATGACGGGGAAAGTCCCTTTGCCATGCTGCCGATTGACCATGCCTTTCCACTGATGGAATGGGCTATGAACTGGTGCATCTCTACCCAAGCCCACCACTACTTGACGCTACACGCAGCTGTGATCGAGAAGGGTGGGCATGCCGTGATCATGCCAGCACCGCCCGGCTCTGGAAAGAGCACCTTGTGTGCTGCCTTGATCCATCGGGGCTGGCGTTTGCTGTCCGACGAGTTGGCGCTGATCTCACTCACCAACGGTATGCTCACACCCTTGGTCCGGCCGGTTAGTTTGAAAAACCAGTCGCTTCAGGTGATACAGACATTTGCCCCGGAATCGATCTTGAATCAGGTTACACACGACACATCCAAAGGCTCAGTCAGCCACATGAAGGTCCCCGTGAACCACGTGCGACGCATGAACGAGTTTGCAAAACCCCGTTGGGTCGTTTTCCCGAAATACCTGTCAAATGCGCCTGCACGGCTGAGCTCCCGACCCAAAGCCAACAGCATGCTGGAATTGGGGCGTAATTCATTCAATTACACGGTTCATGGGCAAACGGGCTTTGAACTCCTTGCGGATGTGGTCTCCAACAGCGATTGTTATGACTTCAGTTACAGCCAGTTGGATGACGCTGTCGCGGTATTCGACGACCTCGCCGCTAACGCAGTGTCATGACGCAAGACCTTTTGTCCAGAATTTGGGCGCATGAGAATTCACAACCTCTCTTCACGCTTAGGGAGTGGGAAGTGGTGCTTGGGCAGGCGCGCCAAGCACGGCTGCTGGGTCGCTTGGCCCAGCACCATGTCGATCACGGTTGGATGTCACATGTGCCTGAACAGCCCAAGCTCTACCTTGAAGGCGCTCTGCGGCTGCTGGACCGACAGCATTACGAAGTGCAATGGGAAGTCAACTGCATTGAACGCGCTCTGGAACGGGTTTCTTGCCCCGTCGTGATGCTTAAGGGTGCGGCTTATTTTGTGGCTGCATTGCCGCCCCGCCTGGGTCGACTCTTTTCGGATGTTGACATCATGGTGCCGCAGACGTTCCTGCCGCAAGTGGAAGGGGCCTTGTTTAGGGCAGGCTGGCTCAGCAACGAGCAAGATGCCTACAACCAACGCTATTACCGCGTTTGGATGCACGAGATCCCGCCCCTGAAGCACGTCCAGCGCCAAACCGTGATTGATGTCCACCACACCATCACGCCGCCGACGTCGCGCTTCAAGGTCGACGGCAGGATGCTTTTGGAAAAAATTCAATCTGTTGCCGGTTCTGAGCTGCTCTTCGTTCTGTCGCCTGCCGACATGGTGTTGCACAGCGCTGTCCACTTGTTCCAAGAAGGAGAGTTTGAACGAGGTCTGCGCGATCTGCTAGACCTCAAAGACTTGTTACAGCACTTTTCCAGGCAATCAGATTTCTGGCTGTCACTGTTTGACCGGGCAGACCAACTTGGCCTGCAAATTCCGTTGTTTCATGCGTTATTTCACATCCAGCGCTTGTTTAGCTATGCGGCACCGGAAAAATTCCAAAAACGCATCGCGCACCTTGCACCACCTGCTCCCGCGCGGGTGGTGATGGCGTGGCTTCTTGAACTGGCGTTGCGGCCTGCGCACCCAAGCTGCAACACCCGCTGGACGGGTCTGGCGCGCTGGCTCTTGTATGTCCGATCACACGCATTGCGAATGCCTATGCATCTGGCGATACCGCATTTGATTCGTAAGGCCTGGATGCAGCGTTTCCCAAATCCGAAAGAAACTCAGCCTTAGGTTCACGACCAAACGGCATTTTTTACAAACGCCTCAGGCGCGCTGATGCCTGCGATCACCCTTCTCCGTCCCGCATCCCCCACAGCCGATAATCCCGCCCCTATGGCACTCATCACCTTACTTGACGCCCAGCTGGCATTTGGGCATGTCGCGTTGCTCGACCACGCTGATTTTTCTTTGGAGACGCAGGAACGCGTGGGGCTGATTGGCCGCAACGGCGCGGGCAAATCGTCCATGCTCAAAATCCTGGGCGGCATGGACAAACCCGATGACGGCACGACACAGGTGCAAAACAACACCCGCATCGCCTACGTAGCGCAAGAGCCGCAGCTTGACGCAGACGCTACGATATTTGAAGCTGTCAGCGTCGGTCTGGCAAGGGTTAGAGCCCTGATTGACGAATATTCTGAAGGCCATGGCGACCTGGACGCGATGCAAAGCGAAATTGAGTCGCTGGACGGCTGGAACTGGGAGCAACGCGTGGGTGAAACGCTGCACCGCCTGCATCTGGCGCCCGACGCGATTGTCAGCACGCTCTCCGGCGGCAACAAGAAGCGCGTGGCGCTGGCGCAGGCGCTGGTGTCTGCGCCCGACGTATTGCTGCTGGACGAACCCACCAATCACCTGGACCTGGACAGCATCGAATGGCTCGAAGGCCTGCTGTGCGAGTTCAAGGGCAGCATGATCTGCATCACCCACGACCGCTCCTTTCTGGACAACGTGGCCACGCGCATCGTCGAGCTGGACCGGGGCAAATTGCTTTCGTATCCCGGCAATTTCGCCGCTTATCTGCTTCAAAAAGAAGAGCAACTGGCGCAAGAGGCGGTGATCAACGCGCGCGCCGACAAGCTGCTGGCCCAAGAAGAAATCTGGATTCGCAAAGGTGTGGAAGCGCGCCGCACCCGCGCCCAGGCGCGCATCGTGCGGCTGGGCGAACTGCGTGCCAAGCACCAGGCCCGGCGTGAGGCGGTGGGCAGCGTGAACATGGATGTGGTCACCGGCGGTGCCAGCGGCAAGCTGGTGGCTGAGCTGACGCACGTGTCGAAGAGCTTTGGCGAGCGCAAAATCGTTGACGACTTCTCCGCTACCATCCTGCGCGGCGACAAGATCGGCCTGCTCGGCCCCAACGGCGCGGGCAAAACCACGCTGCTCAAACTCATTCTGGGCGAACTCAAAGCCGACCCGGCACCGGCCAACTCCCCCGCGCCCGAACCTGGCCACAGCCCCTGGGGCACGGTGCGCCAGGGGGCCAACATTTCGGTGGCGTATTTCGACCAGATGCGCAACGCGCTGGACCTGGACGCCACGCTGGAAGACTTCATCAGCCCCGGCAGCGAGTGGATCGAAATCGGCAACCAGAAAAAACACGTCAAAAGTTACCTGGGTGATTTCTTGTTCTCACCCGCACGGGCGAACTCCCCGGTGCGCAGTTTGAGCGGTGGCGAGCGCAACCGGCTGCTGCTGGCGCGCCTGTTTGCCCGCCCGGCCAACGTGCTGGTGCTCGATGAGCCCACCAATGACCTGGACATTGACACACTGGAATTGCTGGAAGACCTGCTGCAAAACTACGATGGCACGGTGTTTCTGGTCAGCCATGACCGCACCTTTCTCGACAACGTGGTCACCAGCACCATCGCGTTTGAAGGTGACGCCAAGTGGCGCGAGTACGAAGGCGGCGTGACCGACTGGTTGGTGCAAAGCAGGCGCGCTGCCGAGCTGGCCAAAGTTAAGGGTCAAAAAGGCCCCAAGCCCTTTCACTACGAGCGCGAGCAGCTATTAAAGAAAGAGCAAACTACGACTGTTGAGCCCGTCGCCGCCGTGCCGCCAGCGCCCACCGCAGCAACCGCCAAAACGCGCAAGCTCAGTTTCAAGGAGCAGCGTGAACTGGATGCGCTGCCCGCCTTGATTGCCGCGCTGGAAGCCGAGCAGCAAGAGGCCAACACCCAGCTCGCCGACGGCAGCCTCTACGCCGTGGACAACGCCCGCGCGTTGAAACTGGCCACCCGCAGCGCACAGATTGACGATGAACTGCTGGCCGCGCTGGAGCGCTGGGAAACGCTGGGCAGCAGCGCTGGCTGAAAACCGCCTACAACTGCGCCAGCGGAATGCTGCCGGTGGACTCGTCGGCTTTGAGCAGGGTGATGAGTTTGGCCAGATCACGATCCAGCTGTGCCAGCGTCTGCGCGGGCAGTTTGTCCAGCGCCTCAGGCAACACCCCTTCAAACGGACCCGGTACCTTGGCCAGCAGCGTCAAGGCCTCGGGCAGCGCCACCAGCTGCACCTGACGCTTGTCGGCGTGGCCCTTGTCGGCGCGGATCAAGCCTTTTTGCAACAAGCCCTTGACCAGGTTGCTGGCGGTGGATTGGTGCACATCCATGCCGCGCGCCAGCTCGCCCAGACCGATGCCTGGCTGATCACGGATCAGGCTCAGCGCCCACACCTGCGCACCGCCCAGCCCCACCTGTTTTTCCACCTGCTTGAAGTGGGTGCGCACGGCATTGAACACCACGCGGAAACGGCGCAGCACCACGGCGGTGGGCACACGCGGCGGGCTGGCAGGGCTTGGGGTCGGCATAAAACCTCGGCGCAAATGGAAACTGCACCATCATAGTGCCGCCGGGCTGCGTTTGCAGGCTGACGGCTGTTGGCAGCCACACCGGGTGGTGCCGATGGCGCGGCTTTCAGGCCACGTCGACCCCACCTGTGAGCAATTCGCGGCGCACCAGCCGGGTCATCAGATCCTCAAAGGTGTAAAAACCCGGTTCGCACTCTGCCAGTTGGCTCAGTGCAAACGCCGCACCAGTGCCAAAGGCGCGCCGCTCGATCGAGTTATGAATCAAGCGCACCGTCTGGTACGGAAAGCCAAAGATCACCTCGTGGTGGCCGACGATGCCTCCCAGACGCAGCGAGGTGATGCGCTCGTCTTGCACCTCCAGGCTCTGGGCAATCTTGCGCGCCGTGCCAGACACCTCCGGCTTCTCGCGAAAGTGCTGCTCCAGAATCTCGACGTCGGCAAACGGGGCGATCTTGCGCAGCAGCTTGCCCGCCATGATCAGAAAGTTGATGCCCACGGTGATGTTGGGCGAGCACATCACCCGGGTGCTCTCGCCCAGCTTGTGCGCGTAATTCAGGTCTTCCGGGCTGTAGGCCGAGATGGCGCTCACCAGCATCAGCTGGCGCTGGGCCAGGGCCTCGCCGTAAGCGTGCAGGCTCTCAGCCTGCGAAAAATCCACCAGTGCATCGACCGGATGCGCATCCAGCCAAGGGCCCCAATCTGCTGCGCCCAAGCTGACGATAGGAATATCGGTCTCGGGCAGAGTGGCTGCCTGCTGGGCAGATTTACGCGCAATCCAGCACAATTCAAAACGCGGATCAGCCCGCAACACCTGCGCCACCGCCTGCCCGGCTTTGCCGTAACCCACCAAACCGACTTTGATCATGTTGTGCTCCTCTTTATATTCCGCAGTGTGAACCACTCGCGTTACATTTGGCCCAATATATCAAATTGCATTTGATTCAATGTACTTTTCCGCGCCGCAACCTGAAGACGCACCGCGCCTTGGTGACAGACCGGTGCGGCACCCGCCTGCATGAAAATTGACGACGGCAGCGCCAATCTGCTCCACGCCATCCGCAACGACCTGAACGACTGGCAGGTATGGGCTGGCCGTGCGGTGGTGATCGGCTTTGCCGCGCTGGCGGGCCTGGTGGTGGTGGCCTTCACCTGGATGACCGAGTACGCCTTTGGCTGGTTTGAGCGCCTGCATGGCGCCTATGGCTGGGCCCCGTTGATCTGGTCGCCGCTGTGCGCGGCTTCCATCGTCTGGGTGATGCGCCGTTATGTGGTGGGCGCGGCGGGCTCGGGCATACCGCAGGTGATGGCCGCGCTGGACGCGAGTGTGGCCCCGGCGCAGCGCAGTTTGTATGTGTCGCTCAAACTCACGGTGGCCAAGATGGCGCTGGCCACCTGGGGCCTGTTGGGCGGCCTGTCTTTGGGGCGCGAAGGGCCTTCGGTGCAAATTGCCGCCGGGGTGATGCACCACGCCCGGCACTACCTGCCCAAACGCTCGCAGGTGTCTGAGCATGGTTTGCTGATGGCTGGCGGCGCAGCGGGCATTGCCGCTGCGTTCAACACGCCGCTGGGTGGCATCATGTTTGCCATCGAAGAGCTGTCGCGCAGGCCCGAGCAGCGCAACAGCGGCCTGCTGCTGGCGGCGATTGTGCTCAGCGGCCTGATGGCGGTGTCGGTGTACGGCAATGCCACCTACTTTGGCCGCATCCGGGTGGACCAGTTCAGTCTGGCCCTGCTGTGGCCGGGACTGCTGCTGGCGGTGGCTTGCGGGCTGGTGGGCGGGCTGTTTGCCCGGGTGCTGCTGCTGTCGGTGCGGGGGGATTCGGCCGACCGCTTCAGCCGCTGGCGCCAGCGCTCACCGGTGGCTTTTGCCGCCGCCTGCGGGCTGGTGCTGGCGGTGATCGGGCTGGTCAGCCACGGCAGCACTTTTGGCACCGGCTACGCTGCCAGCCGCGCCATGCTCGACGGCGAGCACCACGCCGAGCCGCTGTACACGCTGCTCAAATTCATGGCCACCTGGATCACTGCCTGGGCGGGCGTGCCGGGCGGCATCTTTGCACCGGCGTTGTCGATTGGCGGCTCCTTGGGCAACGACATCGCCCAGCTCACCCACTACGCCAATGCGCCCACGCTGATTGCGCTGGGCATGGCCGGGTTTCTGGCGGCAGTGACGCAGGCGCCGCTGACAGCGTTCATCATCGTCATGGAAATGGTCGACGGCCACGCGCTGGTGCTCAGTTTGATGGCCAGCACCATGGTGGCCAGCGGGGTGTCGCGGCTGCTGTGTGTGCCGCTGTACCAGGCGCTGGCGCAACTGCAGTTGCAGCGCCTGCCACCCACCGCGCCCCCGGCAGGCTAAAAAAAAGGAGCCCCGAAAGGCTCCAAACTCGCTTGCAATCCCGATTGCTAGAAGGAGAATGCGAGTTGAGTGTATTTGAACAAATGCAATTACAGGCTAGGGGTAAACCCTTTCCTCAACGACCTGAGCCAGCACCGGGTCGTCGGCTTCGGGCTGAACTGGCTGCTGAACGGGCAGGGTTTTGTCCATCCAGGCCAACAAATCACGCCACATGCGGGCCATCTCCGCGCTGCTGGGCGTGACCAGGGCATGGGGCAGCTCCACGGTCACCACCGGAATACCGCGCTGCACGCCGCTGAAATTACCCAACGAACCTGGAAACACCCCCACCTGGTCCAGGTACAGCCGACCGAGTTGGGTGGGCGGCATCACCGGGCCGTCAAAGTCCAGCACGCCATAGGGCGCATGAATGCTGACGATCAGCTGCGGCTGAAAGCGCGCCATCTCGTCATACAAATAGCGCGACTCGGGCTCACTCAGCGGCTTGGGGCCGGGCCAGCGCCGCGGGTCTTTGCCGGTGCGCTGCTCCCAGTACACCTTGGTTTCGCGTTGCCAGTTTGGGGTGGGAAAGTTGCGGTTTAAATCAACACCGTGCGCGTTCATCCGTTGTGGCTTACGGCGCATCAGGCCGTCGGGGTTGAGCACCGGGATGAAGCGCCAATGCGTTTGCAGCGGGGCGGCCTGCGCCATCTGCAACCAATGCAGCGCCACCGAGGCCGCCGACAACTCGTCGCCATGCATGGTGGCCACCACCAGCACGCGCCGCTGCGCCCCCGCCAAAGCCAGGTCGCGCAGCAGAATGGGGCGCCCCTGCACACTGCGCGCGGCGCTGGGTTTGAGATCGGCCGCGCGGCAAAGCGCCCGTGGCACATTCGGAATTTTTGTATAAAAATCGCTGCAAGCCCATATAGAATAAGGGCTAGTAGCTATACAAAATAAAGCAAACAGAGCGGAGCGTTTGAACCAGTCATGCATGGCCCGGATTCTAGGGAGGCCGCAGGCCATGTTTTCACCCGCCACATTGGCCTGCAGCCCACGCAGGCAGCGCAATATCGGGTAGATTCAGCGCGATGTTTTCAATCTCCACCCGTTCCCAGGCGCAAGCGCCCGACTTCTCCAGCACCCAATTCCGTACTGCCCTGGGCATGTTTGCCACCGGCGTGACCATCGTCACCGCGCGCACGCCTGCGGGCGAGCTGGTGGGGCTAACGGCCAATTCGTTCAATTCGGTGTCGCTCACGCCGCCGCTGGTGCTGTGGAGCCTGTCGCAGGCGGCCAGCGCCATGGACGCGTTCCGTCAGGGCTCGCATTACGCCATCAACATCCTGGCGGCCGACCAACAGGCGCTGGCGCTGCGTTTTGCCGCACGCGGGGTGGACCGCTTTGCCGACCTGGATTTTTCTGAGGGGCGCAGCGGCGCGCCGCTGATTGCTGGCAGCGTGGCCACCTTTGAGTGCTTCAACCGCAGCCGTTATGAAGAAGGCGACCACGTGATTTTTGTCGGCGAGGTGGAATACTGCAGCCACCGCGCCGGTGCTTCGCCGCTGCTTTACCACGGCGGCAAGTTTTACACCGAGCATCCCCTTTGACGTGATAGACATTGCCAGCCATCCGTTCGGCTGTCATGCTTTTGGTTGTCATCCCGGACCTGTTCCGGGATCCATGAACGGGTGTGATTCAAAGTGATGTATGGCTTGGGGAGCTAGTCCGAGGCATTGGCTTACGCTGTGGCTTGCGGCTGTGGTTTTCGGTTGGGATAAATGGCGCGGCGACCGGGTCAGGCGCATGCGGTTTTGGGGCGCAATCACGCGCGGGGTTGGGGTGGTGGTACGCGCAGGGCCGTTGACGCGCGCCTTGTGCCCCAAAGCCCGGTCGCCTAACCCAATCACCGCGCCCGAGACGTTGTTGGCAAAGCAGGCGGGGGGGGAAGGCGAAGGCAACGACAAAAGTAAATGCAAAGGCGAAGGTCTGGCGATGTTTATCACACAGTAAACGCCCAGACTTGAGGGGCGAGTTGGTTGACTGATGTATCAAGCGCCTTGAGTACACCTTTAGACTCAAATTTATAGCTGCTAGCCCGTACTGCTAAAGGGCTAGAGGCACTTTTTTCTTAAAACAACCTCACGATGACTCACATGCCTCGGGCAGGGTGATTGGGTCAGGTGACCGGGCTTTGGGTGGCAAGGCGCGCGTCTGAGGTACTGGCTTACTGAGACATCAGCCCCGCGCGTGATTGCTACCCAAAACCGCACGCACCTGACCCGGTCGCCCTGCCATGTGCAAAAGCCAGCCACAACACGCGAAAGCCAGCCACCAAAAAAAAGAGGGATCGCTGTCAAAACACACAACTTTGAATCACATCCTCCAGGAACCCAGAGCCATGGATGCCGGGTCGTGGCCCGGCATGACATCCTGCATGACAACCTGCATGACATCCTGCGTGACATCCGGCATGGCAGCCGATATGACAACCCTTTCTTTCACGTCAAAACAGCGCCGCATTTGACGTTTGATCTGACTTGAAAACATCTGTCAGAAAGCTTGTCGCGAGCGTAAACTAATGGTTCACAACTTCACAACACGAGCCATTTATGAGCGTCAAACCATCTGAAAAAATCCGTGCTGTGGCCTTGGTGGGCCATGGGTCTGTCGGTAAAACCACGCTGGTGGAGAGCCTGCTGGCCGCCACCGGCACCATTGCCAGCCGTGGCACGGTGGAAAAGGGCAACACCGTCTGCGACTTTGACCCGATTGAAAAACAACTTGGCCACTCGCTGCAATCCTCGTTGGTCAGCCTGACCAGCGCCGACACGCGCATCCACCTGCTTGACACGCCTGGCTACCCTGACTTTGCGGGCCAGGCCATTGGCGCGCTGGCCGCCGCCGACACCGCCCTGATTGTGATCAGCGCGCAAACCGGCATCGAACTCACCACCGAGCGCATGTTCACCCTGGCCGGTGAGCGCGGCCTGTGCCGCATGATTCTCATCAACAAGATCGACGCTGACAACCTGGACCTGGGCGCGCTGGTGGACGACATCCGGGAGCGCTTTGGCAAGCAGTGCCTGCTGCTGGACCTGCCCACCAAACACGCGCAAGAGGTGGTGGAACTGCTCGGCCATGACGACGGCGAGAGCGACTTTGCCAGCGTGGCTGCCGCGCACCGCGCGCTGATCGACCAACTGATTGAAGAAGACGACGACCTGATGGCGCGGTATCTGGAAGACGGCTTGGAGCCCAGCCCGCAGGAGTTGCACGCACCATTTGAAAAAGCGCTGCGCGCCGGACACCTGATCCCGATCCTGTTTGTCTCCGCCAAAACCGGTGCCGGCGTGCCCCAGCTGCTGGACGCGCTGGTCAAGCTGGCACCCAACCCGGCAGAAGGCAACCCGCAGCCGTTTTACAAGGGTGAGCCCGGTGCCGAGCCCGTCGGCTTTGCCGCGCAGCCGGACGACGCGCTGCATGTGCTGGCGCATGTGTTCAAGGTGGTGGTGGACCCGTTCATTGGCAAGGTGTGCGTGTTTCGCGTGCACCAGGGCACGGTGCGCAAAGATGCGCAGCTGTTTGCCGGTTCAGGCAAGCGCCCGTTCAAGGTCAACCACCTGTACCAGCTGCAAGGCAAAGACTATGTCGAGGTCGAAGCCTTGGTGCCCGGCGACATTGGCGCGGTGGCCAAGGTGGATGACATCGCATTTGACAGCGTGCTGCATGACTCGCATGACGAAGACCACATCCACTTGAAACCGCTGGCCTTCCCGCAACCCATGCAGGGCCTGGCAGTGCAAACCCAGCGCAAGGGCGACGAGCAGCGGCTGTTTGAAATTCTGCACAAGCTCGAACTCGAAGACCCGTGCTTCACTGTGGAGCGCCACCCCGGCACCAACGAAACCGTGATCCGTGGCCTGGGCGACATGCACCTGCGCGCCAAGATGCTGCGCATGCAGCAACAGTTCAAGCTGGAACTCACCACCAGCGAGCCGCAGATCGCCTACCGCGAAACCATTCTGGGCAACGCCGAGGGCCACTGCCGCCACAAGAAACAAAGCGGCGGCGCCGGTCAGTTTGGCGAGGTATTTCTGCGTGTCGAGCCACTGGCGCGTGGTGCAGGGTTTGAGTTTGAAGACGTGGTCAAAGGTGGTGCCATTCCTGGCGTGTTCATGCAGGCGGTCGAAAAAGGCGTGCAGCAGGCGCTGGCCGAGGGCGCCGTGGCGGGTTTCCCCCTGCACGATTTGCGCGTGACCGTGTACGACGGCAAAACCCACGCGGTGGACGGCAAAGAGGTCGCGTTTGTGGCCGCCGCCCGCAAAGCCACGCTGGAAGCCGTGCGCGCGGCCAAACCCATTGTGTTGGAGCCGGTGGTGACCATTGAGGTGGTGGCACCCGAGTCTGCCATTGGTGACCTGACCGGTGACCTGGCCAGCAAACGCGGCCACATCACCGGCACCCAGCCGCGCCCGATGGGCACCGTGGCCATCAGCGGCCAGATGCCGCTGGCCGAGCTGGGCGACTACCAGAGCCGCCTGAAGTCTCTCACCGGCGGCCAGGGCTCGTACAGCCTGACTTTTTCGCACTACGCCCAGGTGGGTGACGATACCCAGGCCAAACTCGCCAGCGCCTTCAAGCCCGGCAACCTGGCGGATGATTGAGCCGTGGCAAGGCCTGCCTGCATGCGCCTGGCCTTCACGTGTTTGTCATTGCGGGCTTGACCCGCAATCCATGACCCCGAAGGCATGGATCCCGGGTCGGCGCCCGGGATGACAAGCCCGACCACCCAGTCAACCCGCGCCACAATGTCAACCCGGCCAGCCAAACAAGCCAGCCAGCCAAATCTACTCTTCGCTATGACCCACCAAACCCTGCTGATCTACTCCACCATTGACGGCCACACGCGCCACATTTGCGAGCGCATGAAATTTGTCATGACTGCGATGGGCCAAAACGTGACCCTGGTACCGCTGGACCAGGCCGAGGCTTTGAGCCTGGACAAGTTCCAGCGCGTGGTGATTGGCGCCAGCATCCGCTACGGCAAACACCGCCCGCAGGTGGCCGAATTCATCAAAAAGCACCGGCCGGTGCTGGATCGCAAGGCCAACGCGCTGTTTTCCGTCAACGTGGTGGCACGCAAACCCGAAAAAAACCAGCCGCACACCAATCCTTACATGGTCAAGCTGCTACAACAATTGGGCTGGAAACCGCAGCTGGCCGGCGTGTTTGCCGGGCGACTGAACTACCCGGCGCTGGGGTTTGTGGACAAACAGATGATCCGCTTCATCATGCTCATCACCAAAGGCCCGACCGACCCGACGCAGGCGTTTGAGTTCACCGACTGGGCGGCGGTGGAGACCTTTGCGCAACAGGTGTGTGCGCTGCCCGTACCGGGTGCACCGGCGAATCAATAGACAGCTTGCGCCATACCGCCACCAGACTCAGGCGGCTTGAGCCGCGTTGACCGGGCGCAGCCACTTGGCCAGGATGGGCTTCAAGTCGTCCAGGGCGATGGGTTTGGTCAAAAAGTCGTCCATGCCAGCGGCCAGGCATTGCTGGCGGTCTTCGGCAAAGGCGCCTGCGGTCAGGGCAATGATGGGCAAATGCGCCAGCTGGCCCTGCGCCTCGCGCTGGCGCAGCAGCCGCGTGGCGGCCACGCCGTCCATCACCGGCATCTGCACATCCATCAAAATCAGGTCGGGTAACTCACCGCGGGTGATGGCGTCCACGCAGGCCTGGCCGTCGTTGGCCTCGCTGACGTGCAGGCCCAGCTGCGTCAGCAGCGCCTGCATCACCACCCGGTTCACCGGGTTGTCGTCCACCACCAGCACCCGGCCGTGCCAGCGTATCGTTTCCGGCTCTGGTGCGGCATGATGATCTGATGTACCCGGCTGCGCCAGCGCGTCGGCAGCGTCCCAGCCGACCCGGCACTGGAACCAGAAGCGCGAGCCCTGGCCCGCCGCGCTGTCCACCCCCACCTGCCCATCCATCAGCCCGGCCAGACTGCGCACTATCGACAAGCCCAACCCCGAGCCACCATAACGGCGCGTGACCGATGAATCAGCCTGCGAAAAAGGCTGGAACAACAGCGTCTGCTGCTCCGGCGACAGGCCCACACCGGTGTCGGTGACGCTGAACTCCAGCAGCGCGGTGTGCGCATCACGGCTGAGTTCGCGGCCATCGATGCGCACTTGGCCCTGCTGGGTAAATTTCAAGGCGTTACCGACCAGGTTGACGATCATCTGGTGCAGCCGATGCATGTCGCCGTGATAAGACTGGTCCGCCAAACCATGCCACTGCGCCGTGAGGCCCAGGGACTTTTTGGCAGCGCTGCCGGCGAACAGCGACTGCACGTCATGCACAAGTTGCGCGGGTGTGAACGGCACCGATTCCAGCGCCAGCTTGCCTGCCTCCACCTTGGAGAGGTCCAGGATGTCGTTCAACAGGGCCATCAGGGTCTCGCCCGAGCTGAGGATGACACGGGCATAACTCAGCCGGTCAGCCTCGCTGATGTCGGGCATCAGCAGCAGCTGCGCCATGCCCAGCACCCCATTCATGGGGGTGCGTATTTCATGGCTCATGTTGGCCAGAAACACGCTTTTGGCCTGGTTGGCGGCTTCTGCATCGCGGCGGGCCTGCTCGGTCTGCTCGCGCGCCTGCTGCTGCAAGGCCTCGGTCTGGCGGCGGCTGCTGATGTCCTGAAACCCCACCACGGTGCCCAAAATACGACCTTGCCAGCGCAACGGGCTGACCACCTGCTCCACCGCAAAACCGCTGCCGTCCTTGCGGGTGAACCATTCCTGGGTGCGCCGCACCACGCCGTCTTGCGCGGTTTGGTGAATGGGGCAATCGGCGGGCGGATAAGCGTGCCCGTCTTCATGCCGGTGGTGAAACAGCTGGTGCTGGTCAACACCCAGCACCTCTTGCTCGGTATAGCCCAGCATCTGCAAGGCCGCCCGGTTGATGAAGGTGCATCGCGCCTGCAGATCAGTGCCGTACAAGCCCTCACCCAGGGTTTCCAGCACCAGCTGGGTGCGGGTATGGGCCCGGCGCTCGCGCCGCGCCAGCAGCATCAGTTTGACCGCAAGAGCTACTATAACAATAGCTGCTATCCCAATTGATATAAGGGCTAGAGACCATTTTTGCCATATATCTTGCCAGGTAAAGTCGGGCGAGGTGTCGAACGGCGGCAAGCGCAGGGCACGCGCCAGGTCTTCTACCGGCAGGTAGTCTGCCGGGATGGTGTAGCCCCACAGATCCGATGCACGCGCCGCCGGGTGATCGGGCTCCAGCGCAAACAGGGCGGCGGCAAAATGCCGCACCGCTTTCTCGGGCACGTGCGGCGAGGCAAACACCGGCCACTCGGGATACAGCGCGGTCGACACCACATACGGAAAACCCGGGTGTGACTGCGGCTGGATGATCTTGATTTGCCCGGGCTGAATTTCGCCGCGCTGCAGCATGCGCTCCACCATGCCCTCGCGCACAAAACCCACGTCTGCGCTACCTTTCAGCACCGCCAGCAGCGCCGCCTGGTGGGTGCCGGTCTCCACCACCGAGGCGGCGTCTTGCGGCAGGCGCACACCCGCCTTGAACAGCTCGTAGGCTTGGGCCCGGTAGCCACCCATGTGCTGCTTGCTCGGGGTGGCAATGCGCTTGCCCCGCACATCCTTCAAGGTGCTGATGTCGGTCCGCCCAGCCGCCACGACGATGGCCCCACCCAGCTCAAACAACGGCTGGCCCGACTCGGCCGCCACCTGGGTGGCCATCACGCCGCTCAACGGAAAGGCTTTGCGGGTAACCAAAAAATGCGTCGGATTGGTGGTGACAATGTCCAGCGTGCCGTCAGCCAGGCCTTGGTTGATCTCGGCCTGGGTCAGCACCTGCAGCACCACCTGCTCTTCTTTCAGGGTCTGGTTCAGGTAGTCCACCAGCGGTGCGTATTTGGCGCGGGTTTGCTCTACCCCCAGATACGCGAATACCCCAAACACCAGGTTTTCGCGCGGCGCCTGGGCGCCTGCCAGGCTGCAGGCCAGACCCAGCACCAGCAGGCTGCCCAAGCGCACCAGCCGCCTTGCAGCGGATAAAAAGTCATGTGTCCCCATCAATGCTAGCCTAGCATGAACCGCCCGCCCGGCCTTTGACCCAGGCCAGCGAACGCGGCTTTGGCGGTGAATAATGGGCACCTTTACCCGGCTATAGTCTTGAGCCAATGTCCGTTGATGTGATGGAGTGCCCATATGCCTGACAACTGTGCGCTACCTGGCGCTGCCGAGTTGGCCAAAAGCCAGCAACGGCTGGCGCTATTTGAGGCCGTGTTTGAGGAAATTCCCGATGTCATTGTGTTGAAAGACGCCAAGGGTGACTTTCTGTTGTGCAACCAGACGCTCGCCAGGCTCTACAACACCACGCCCGAGGCCATGGTGGGCAAGCATGATGGTGATTTTGGCGTGCCCCAGGACGTGGCCGATGGTTTCAGGGCGAATGTGTTGGGCATCATGGCGCGCGGCGAAACCGAGGTGGTGTTTGAAGACAGCCGCAATGCCATCACCGGCGAGATCCGGCATTTCAAATCCATCAAGCGGCCGTTCAAGGACGCCCACGGCAACAACCAGATTCTGGTGATTGCCCACGACATCACCGATGTGGTGCGCGCGCAGCAGCAGGTGGCACAAAGCGAACAGCGCCTGCAAGAGGTGATGACCGCCACCCGTGAAGGCATCTGGGACTGGCATGTGGCCAGTGGCCGGGTGGTGCATAACCAGCAGTGGTACCGCATTCTGGGCTTTGCCGAGGGCGAGATCACCGGCCATGTGGACGCGTTTTCAGCACGCATTCACCCTGACGACAAACCGCTGGTGTGGCAGCGCTTGCGCCAGTTGCTCAGCGGTGAGCGGGAGTTTTACAACTCCGAGCACCGCATGCTGTGCAAGGACGGCAGCATCATCTGGGTGCTGGACCGCGGCCGGGTGGCCGAGCGCAATGCCCAGGGCGAGCCCGCGCGGGTGGTGGGCACCTATGTGGACATCAGCGAGCGCAAACGCCACGAGCTGGAGCTGAACCACGCGCTGGCGTTGGCGCAGTCAGCCACGCGCGCCAAAAGCGACTTTCTGGCCACCATGAGCCACGAGCTGCGCACCCCGCTCAACGGTATTTTGGGCATGGCACAGCTGCTGCTGATGCCCGGGCTGGCCGAGTCAGACCTGAGCAACCACGCGCGTACCATTTTGAGTTCGGGCCAGACGCTGCTGGGCTTGCTCAACGACTTGCTGGACTTGTCCAAGGTCGAGGCGGGCAAGCTCAAGCTGGTCCACGTGCCGTTCAGCCCGCGGCTGCTGCTGAGCGACACCGCCGCGGTCTTTGCGCCGTTGGCCCAGGTCAAAGGGGTGCAACTGCAGATCAGCAGCCAGGGCCTGCAGCACGACAACTATTGGGGCGACAACAACCGCTTGCAGCAGATGCTGGCCAACTATGTCAGCAACGCCGTCAAGTTCACCGCCCAGGGCTCGGTGAAAGTGGAGGTGACGCATCAGAGTGACCCAGCGGGTCAGGCCTGGCTGGAATTTTCGGTGCAAGACAGCGGCATGGGCATTGCCGCCGACCAGCAGGCGCTGCTGTTTCAGCCCTTTACCCAGGCCGACAGCTCCTCCACCCGGCAATTTGGTGGCACCGGCCTGGGACTGTCGATTGTGGCCAGAATGGCCGAGCTGATGGGCGGCCAAGTGGGTCTGCAGAGCCAGCTCGGAGAGGGCTCACGCTTCTGGTTTCGCGTGCCAGCGCTGGTACCACCGACGTCAATGGCCACCCCCGCGCTCAGCCCGCCGGTGGCCGCACCTCTAACCCGGGCAGCCCAAAGCAGCGCCACCCCGCTGCGGGGGCGCGTGCTGGTGGCAGAAGACAATGCGGTCAACCGCATGGTGATCCAGGCGCTGCTCAACAGCGTCGGGCTGCAGGCCGAGTATGTTGAAAACGGCCACGCCGCCTTTGAGGCGGTGCGACACGGTCCACGCTTTGACCTGATCCTGATGGACGTGCAAATGCCGTTGATGGACGGTCAACAGGCCACCCGCTGCATCCGCCAGTGGGAAGCCGACAGCGGCGCGGCGCGCACCAGCATCATCGCCTTGACCGCCGGCGCCTTCGCCGAAGACCGGCAGCGCTGCGCCGAGGCTGGCATGGACGACTTTTTGACCAAACCCATCGACCGCGCCGCCCTGACACAGACGCTCAGGCGCTGGCTGGCGGGCGCCGCTTGAGCGATCAGGCAGCGCGCCTGCGGGTGCTTGGCGCGGGCATTTTCAGCCTGGTGCTGGTGCTGGGTGTGGCGCGTTTCTCTTACACACCGCTGCTGCCGCTGATGCAGCAGCAAGCCGGGCTGGGCGTGGCGGCTGCAGGCTGGCTGGCAGCCATCAACTACGCGGGTTACCTGAGCGGCGCGCTGATTGCCTCGCAAATCAGCGACCTGGTGCTCAAAGACAAGCTGTACCGCATCGGCATGGTGCTGGCGGTGCTGAGTACGCTGCTGATGGGGCTGACCACCAACGTCATCGTCTGGGCCGTGTCGCGTTATGTGGCCGGGCTGTGCAGCGCGGCGGGCATGCTGCTGGGCACCGGGCTGATTCTGAACTGGCTGATACGCCACAACCACCGCAGTGAGCTGGGCATCCATTTCTCAGGCATCGGGCTGGGCATTGCCGGCTGCTCGGCCACGGTGATGCTGCTGCACCCGGCGCTGGACTGGCGCGAACAATGGTGGGCCTTTACCGCACTGGGCTGCCTGCTGCTGGTGCCCGCCCTGGCCTGGTTGCCGCGCCCGGATACCACCGGCCTGACGACCAGTGGCCAGAAGATGGTGGACAACCCGCCCAGCAGCTTGTACCTGCGGGTGTTCATGGCGGCGTATTTCTGCGCCGGGTTTGGGTATGTGGTGAGCGCCACGTTCATTGTGGCCATCGTCAACCAGCTGCCGGGGTTGGCGGGTCAGGGCAACCTGGCGTTTTTGGCGATTGGCCTGGGTGCTGCCCCGGCCTGCATCAACTGGGACTTTATCGCCCGGCGCACCGGCGACCTGAACGCGCTGATCTTGGCGGCAGTACTGCAAATTGTCGGCATCCTGCTGCCGGTGCTGGTGGGCGGGCTGATTCCGACGCTGTTTGGCGCGTTGCTGTTTGGCGGCACCTTCATCGGCATGGTCAGCCTGGTGCTGAGCATGGCCGGGCGCTACTACCCCACCAAACCCGCCAAGATGATGGGCAAGATGACCTTGAGTTACGGTGTGGCGCAGATCATCGGCCCGGCCATCACCGGGCAACTGGCGGTGCAGCTGGGCAGCTACAACGCCGGGCTGTACTTTGCCGCCGGGGTGATGGCGGTGGGTACCGCACTGCTGCTGGTGCTGAAGTGGGTGGAGCGGCGGGATGCGCGGGCCAAGCTGACGTTGTAGTGACGCTGTCGGGCTACACCACGCCACGCGCGCGCAACGCGGCGATGTCGGCGGGTTTCAGCCCCAACTCACCCAGCACTTCATCCGTATGTTCGCCTAGGCTGGGTGGCGCACGGCGCAGCACCGGCGGCGTGGCGCTCAAGCGCAGGGGGCTGGCGACGGTGTTGACAGTGGTTTGAATTGATATTTTCTCAGTAGCTACTTGCCCTTTATCTATAAGCGCTAGAGGCTGTTTTATCACTAAACCACGGGCTTGAACCTGGGCGTCGGCAAAGGCTTGTGCCATGTCGTTGATCGGGCCGCAGGGCACGGCTTTGTCCTCCAGCAGCGTGGTCCAGTCAGCCGTGCTGCGGGTGCGTGTCACCGGCAGCATCAGCGCGATGAGCGCCTCTCGGTTTTGCACGCGCAGGGTGTTGCTGGCAAAACGTGCGTCTGCCGCCCACTCGGGGTGGCCTGCGGCTTCGCAAAAGCGGGCGAACTGGCCGTCGTTGCCGATGGCCAGCAGCATCGAGCCGTCCAAGGTGGCAAAGGTCTGGTACGGCGCAAGGCTGGGGTGGGTGTTGCCTTGGCGCTGCGGCACTTTGCCGGTGTTCAGAAAACCCGCCGCCTGATTGGCCAGCACCGCCATGCCCACGTCGAGCAGCGCCATGTCGATGTGCTGGCCTTCGCCCGTGGTGTGGCGCGCCTCGACAGCCGCCAGGATGGCGCTGGTGGCGTAGATGCCGGTGAGAATGTCCACCAGCGCCACACCCATGCGCATGGGGCCGCCACCGGGTTGGTCGTCGGCGTGGCCGGTGATGCTCATCAGGCCGCTCATGGCCTGGATCATCAGGTCGTAACCGGCGCGCTCGGCATACGGGCCGGTCTGACCGAAACCGGTGACCGAGCAGTAGATCAGGCGCGGATTGATTTCCTTCAGGCTCTGGTAGTCCAGCCCGTATTGCTTCAGGCCACCGACCTTGAAGTTTTCCACCAGGATATCGCTGCTGGCGGCCATCTGGCGGATCAGCGCCTGGCCTTCGGGTTGGGCCATGTCCAGCGTGATGGCGCGTTTGTTGCGGTTGCAGGCGGTGAAGTAAGTCGCCTCGGTGGTGTCGTTGCCCTCAGCGTCTTTCAAAAACGGCGGGCCCCAGTGGCGCGTGTCGTCCCCGGCGCCCGGGCGCTCGACCTTGATCACGTCGGCACCCAGGTCGGCCAGCATCTGCGTGCACCACGGGCCAGCCAACACGCGGGAGAGGTCGAGAACTTTGAGGTGGGAGAGGGCGGCGGGTTGGGGGATCATGATCTTGTGTCGCTGTCTTTGCTGTGGTGAGTGGAAACCAGCTGGTTTGCGTTGTCAGGCTTGCTTTTGCGGCTGGTTACACGGGGTTATGTTCTTGGACGGACTGGCGATTTTGGTGGGTCGTCGAAGCAAAAGACCAAAACCCGAGATGCAACAGCGGAGCTCTCATAGAAGTTTGCCACCTGGATTGGTCTTCAAGGCCTTTGCACACCAATGAAGCGTGCTGCAGCGGGTGGGGTATGGGGCCCCGCCGATTTCTGGGCCTTTGACAGTATGAGGCGGGGCTCCATACCCCACCCGCTGCCACCACAGACGTTGGCAACCCGACAACCTGGGTTCATGGATTGCCGATCGGAGTCCGCAATGACAGACTCAACGTCGTGTGTCATCGAGGCAGCCAACCCAGACTCAACAAATCAGCAAAAGGCCTGAATCCCGGTCTGCGCGCGCCCCAGAATCAGCGCATGGATATCGTGCGTACCCTCATAGGTGTTCACCACCTCCAGGTTCACCAGATGCCGCGCCACACCAAACTCGTCACTGATGCCGTTGCCACCCATCATGTCGCGCGCCATGCGGGCCACATCCAGCGCCTTGCCACATGAATTGCGCTTCAAAATCGATGTGATTTCCACTGCCGCCGTGCCTTCATCCTTCATGCGGCCCAGGCGCAGGCAGCCTTGCAGGCCGAGCGCGATGTCGGTCTGCATGTCGGCCAGCTTCTTTTGAATCAACTGGTTAGCTGCCAGCGGGCGACCAAACTGCTGGCGGTCCATCACGTACTGGCGCGAACGCAGCCAGCAGTCTTCTGCCGCACCTAGAGCACCCCAGGCAATGCCGTAGCGCGCGCTGTTCAGACAGGTAAACGGGCCTTTGAGGCCTTGCACTTCCGGAAAAGCGTTTTCTTCCGGGCAAAACACACCGTCCATGACGATCTCGCCGGTGATGCTGGCGCGCAGGCCCACCTTGCCGTGGATCGCCGGGGCGCTCAGGCCCGCTGCGCCTTTGTCCAGCACAAAACCGCGAATCGGGCCGACGGTGCCGGACTCGGACACTTCTTTCGCCCAGACCACAAACACGTCGGCGATCGGCGAGTTGGAAATCCACATCTTGTTGCCGCTGAGCTTGTAACCGCCCGGCACCTTGTGGGCGCGGCTGAGCATGCTGGCCGGGTCACTCCCGTGGTTGGGTTCGGTCAGGCCGAAGCAGCCAATCCACTCACCGGTAGCGAGTTTGGGCAGGTATTTCTGGCGCGTGGCCTCATTGCCAAACTCGTAAATCGGCAGCATCACCAGCGAACTTTGCACACTCATCATGCTGCGGTAGCCACTGTCCACACGCTCCACCTCGCGGGCGATCAGGCCGTAGGCGACGTAGTTCAGGCCGGGGCCGCCGTAGGTCTCGGGGATGGTTGGCCCCAGCAAACCGAGCTCACCCATCTCACGGAAGATGGCCGGGTCGGTCTGCTCGTTGCGAAACGCCTGGATCACACGCGGCTGCAGTTTGTCCTGGCAATAGGCGGCGGCGGCCTCCTTGACCATGCGTTCGTCATCGCTGAGCTGTTGCTCCAGCAAAAAGGGGTCTTGCCAGTTGAAGGATGCGTGGGCCATGGGTATCTCCAGAAATCGGTGATCAGAAGTTGATCACCACATGCTAACGCGGCTCAGGCGGACGGTAAAACGATTTGTTGTCACTCAGATATGCGTTTTCAGCATGATTAGCTATTCAAGATAGTCGCAAGATCATTTTGACTCTTGTAGTCAGAGTGGCAACTAGCCGTTATCTAAAAAGGGCTGACAGCTATCAATAGCATATTAATTCAATCGCTAGCTCCAGGAATGATGTGTACATTACGCACACCATGCGCAGAAAAATCCCTTCCCTTCAGGCCCTGGCCTGCTTTGATGCCGCCGCCCGCCACGAGAGCTACACCCGCGCCGCGCAGGAGCTAGCACTCACCCAAGGCGCGGTGTCGCGCCAGATCACCGCGCTGGAAGAATTTGTGGGCGTGGCACTTTTTCGCCGCACCCGCCACGGCGTGCTGCTGACTGCCAGCGGGCGCGACTACGCCACCCAAGTGGCCAGCCGCCTGGCCGCGCTGGAGCAGGACACGCTCGACGTGATGAGCCACCAGGGACTGGGCCAGGTGCTGCAACTGGCGGCCGTGCCGACTTTCGCCACGCGCTGGCTGATTCCGCGCCTGCCTGAATTCAAGGCGCAGCACAGCGACATCACCGTGCACATCGAGACCCGCACCCGGCCTTTCATGTTTGCCGATACGCCGTTTGATGCCGCCCTGTTTGCTGGGACGCCCGAGCAGGTGACCAACTGGGCAGGCACGCGGGCGATCAAGCTGCTTGACGAGGTGGTGCTGCCGGTGTGCGCCCCTGGCCTGCTGCAAGGCGCACCCAGCCTGTCGCCCGAAGCCATGGCCGATTTGCCGCTGTTGCAGCAAAGCACCCGACCCCTGGCCTGGCGGCAGTGGTTTGAGGCCCAGGGCGTGGCCGCGCCGCAAGCCCTCTCAGGTGCGCGCTTTGAGTTGTTTTCCATGACCGCCGCCGCTGCCGTGCATGGCCTGGGCGTGGCGCTGGTGCCCAAGCTGCTGGTCGATGAGGAACTGGCACGCGGTGATCTGGTGGTGGCCTGCGACCAGCCGCTGCCCAGTGACCGCGCCTATTACCTGGTGCGCCCGGAGCGCGATGACAACGCGCCAGCGACGCAGATTTTTCTCGACTGGCTGATGTTGGCTGCGACCCCAGAGCCCGTGCTAAGCTGATGCCACTTGCTTAAACCATTTGGAGCGCACTTATGCCCGCACTGCTTTCCACCATCGACCCTAACGGCCTGCTTGAATACTCGGTGGTCTATACCGACCGCGCCCTGAACCACATGTCCAAGCGTTTTCAGGGCGCCATGCGCGACATCTCCAGCATCCTGAAAGAGGTGTACCACGCCAAATCCGCCATCATCGTGCCCGGCAGCGGCACCTTTGGCATGGAAGCCGTGGCGCGCCAATTTGCCCACGGCAAAAAGGTGCTGGTGATCCGCAACGGCTGGTTCAGCTTCCGCTGGTCGCAGATTTTTGACATGGGCAAGATCCCGTCAGAGACCATCGTGCTCAAGGCCCGCCGGGTGAACGACAGCAGCCAGTCGCCCTGGATTCCGTGCCCGATTGAAGAGGCCGTGGCCACCATCCGCGCGGAGAAACCCGCCATGGTGTTTGCACCGCACGTGGAAACCTCCAGCGGCATGATGCTGCCCGACAGCTACATCCGCGCGCTGGCCGACGCCGTGCATGAGGTGGGTGGCATGATGGTGCTGGACTGCGTGGCCTCGGGCACCATCTGGGTCGATATGCAGGCCACCGGGGTCGATGTGCTGGTGACCGCGCCACAAAAAGGCTGGAGCGGCACGCCCTGCTGCGCCATGGTCATGCTCAGCGACCACGCGCGCTCTGCCATTGATAGCACTACCAGCAGCAGCTACGCCTGCGACCTGAAGAAATGGCTGCAGATCATGGAGACGTATGAGAGCGGTGCCCACGCCTACCACGCCACCATGCCCACCGACGCACTGGTCAGCCTGCGCGCGGTGATGCAGGAAGCGCGGGATTACGGTTTTGAGAAAGTGCGCGCCGAACAGGCCGAGCTGGGTGCCAAAGTGCGCGCGCTCATGGAGGCCCGGGGCCTGCCAAGCGTGGCCGCCCCAGGCTTCAAGGCCCCCGGCGTGGTGGTGAGTTACACCACCGACCCCGACATCCAGAACAGCAAGAAGTTTTTGGCGCTGGGTCTGCAAACCGCCACCGGCGTGCCGCTGCAGTGCGACGAACCGGCCGACTTCATGACCTTCCGGGTGGGCCTGTTCGGCCTGGACAAGCTGCACAACGTCGATCGCACAGTGGCCACGCTGGCGGGTGCGCTGACCGAGCTGGGCTTTCGCGGGCATCGGTAGTTGCGCCCTACCGCGCTGCCAGCAACGGCAACAAGGTTATCGCCACAGCACCACAATCGCGTTTTATGTCCTGTCAACACCCCCCACCCAAAAAGCCGCTTGACGCACGCCGCTTTGTCGAAAAAACCAGCTGGTTGCGCCCCTACACACGCTGGGCCACACGTGTCTCGCTGAATTCTCCCGGCTGGCTGCCCAGCGCGGTGCGCAACGCGCCTTTGAAACTGTCGTCGCTGATCCTGCGCGGCTACCACCGCGCGCTGAAGTAGTCACCACCGGCTACCCGCAGAAACATTCTTTACCCGCGCTTTACACGCCTGCGACGCCCCTGCGCCACACGGCGGGCACCATGAAGGCCTGTTCAACACACCTGAAGGTGAATCTCATGAAAAAGCCCCTCTTACTGATTGCCGCACTGGCTGCCAGCTCCCTGGGTTTCGCCCAGGAAGTGGGCCGAGTGATTTCTGCCACCCCGGTGCTGGAGCAGGTTGGCGTGCCGCGTCAGGTGTGCTCTGTGGAGCAAGTGCAGGTGCAGCAGCGCAATTCGGGCGCCGGTGCGGTCATGGGTGCCATTGCCGGCGGTGCCATGGGCAACGCCGTTGGCGACGGCAGCGGTCGCGCGGTGGCCACCATGATCGGCCTGATGGGCGGCGCCATTCTGGGTGATCGCATCGAGGGCGGCTCGGCCACCCAGTTGCAAAACGTGCAACGCTGCAGCACCCAGACTTTTTATGAGAACCGCACCGTGGCCTACAACGTGGTCTATGAATACGCGGGCAAGCGCTACCAGACGCAAATGTCCGACGACCCTGGCCCCACCCTCCGCCTGAACATCAGCCCGATGGGGACAAGCATGGCGCCCGCTGTGCCCGCCCGCACGGTGATTTATGACGAGCCGGTGCGCGTGGTGAGACAAGCCCCGGTGATGGTCATGCCCACAGTCCACCTGCAGTTCGACAACCGGGCCTGGCGCCAGCCGCATCCGGTGGTGGTGGCCCAGGTGGACCGGTACAACGACCACCGCCTGGAGCAGCGTGTCGATCGCCGCCTGGACCGACGTGATGACCGTCGGGACGACCGCCGTGACGACTGGCAAGACAAGCACCGCGACTGGCGCGACGGACGTTAAAAAACCCCGGGTATCAAGCGTTTGCACCGCAGGCAGTAGGCAGCGTACTGCGGGTGGTGCTCGCGCAGCCACTGCTCTTCGAGCGTGGCCTTGGCCAGCAGGGTGGCAAGAAGCGCCAGCCACAGCCCCCAGGCCAACCAACCCCCAGGCACACAGGCCATGGCCGCAGCACTGAGCAAAACAGTGGTGTACATCGGGTGACGCATCAGCCGATAAGGCCCGCTGGTGACCAGCACGCCGCGGGCTTTGGGCTCGGGGTGCACATTGAAGTTACCCATGCGGTTGTGTAGCAAGGTCCAGCCACCCAGCAGCCCGGAGAGCGCCAGCAGCCCCCAACAGATCAGTCCGGCTTGGCCAAGCAAAACGCTTGGCAACACCAACATCCCCAGCCAGGTCAGCAGGCCGAACTGCAGTAGCACCAGCAGGTAGCCAAGAAGATGACGGTTTGGAAAATCAGAAATGGGCATGGTCCCGATGTTACGGGGTCATGGCAGCCTTCGTGCCCTTCAGTTCGACCTGAACGCGGCGGTTGGGCAGCAGGCAGTCTTGCAATTGCACCGGTGTGGTGAACTTGGCTTGGCAAGCTTCAACTTGCTCAGTGTCCCCTTTGGCCTCCACGGCGATCGACGACACGGTCAAGCCCTGCGCCAGCAGCAGATCACGCACCGCCTCCACCCGCTTTTGCGACAGTTGCTGGTTGTAGTCCTTGTTGCCCGTGCTGTTCAATCGGTCGGCGTGGCCGGTGAGCGAAAGCGATTCGACGCGGATGCCCTGTTGTTTGACCTGTAGCACCAGCGCATCAAGCGCAGCACGGCTATCACTGCGGATATGCCCAGCGCCCGACTGGTCAAAGTCGAACAGCACCAGGGCCGACAAGGCCACAGGCACCGGTGGCAGAACAGCCGCTACAACTTCAGGAGCTGCTGGCGCTTTTGGACACTGGGCTACCAGCACATTAGCTTGTGCAAGCAGATCTTCCGCTATTTGCACATAGGGTTTGGCATGCCGCCACTGCTGCTGGTTGAATTCGTTGCCCGCGTGCACCAGCTCAACCTCGGCGCACGCCACCTGGGGCCAGGCGCACTGGAAACCGCTGTCTTTCTTGATCGCATCGGTTCGCGCCCACAAGTCCGGACGAAGGCGCACTGCACCATTGACCAGCGGTGTCTCCAGCGGCAGGGGTTGCGCCTTATTTTCCAGCGCGATGATGAGTTTTTCGGACTCGCTCAACGCCTCCTGCGGGAACGCACTGCGGTCATTGCGGCTGTATTCCTGCAGCGACACATCCAGCCAGCACTGCGCCTTGCTCAGGTGATAGTCGCGCACCGGCACTCCCCGCTCATTGAGCTGGTGAATGCGCTCCTGCAGGGCCAGGTAGGCCTGGTGGTCGGCATGGATGGCGGTATCCGAGATGCGCTGTGCCTGTGGCGTGAGCTGCGTCGTGGCGGTACCTGCCCCTTGTGCCCAGGCCTGCGCACAGCCCAGGCCGATGCCCAGCAGGGCCACGATGGAAAGAGTGGTTTTGTTCATGATGAAGACTCTGAGAAATGGGTTGGGTGGTCTTTAACGGTCCATCGCGCGGTTGATCGCCTGGTTGCTGCCGACAAACAGGTTTTGATCAAACTTGAACCGCAAACGCACATAGAAACCGTCGCGGGTGTATTCGTAACCAGACAGGTCGCTGTCGGCGGCAAAGCCGGTGTGGTTGTAACCCGCTGAGAGCCACAGGTTCTGCTTGACCAAATAACCCACCTCCAGCCCCAGCGCGTGCTGTCGGGCACCGTACTGACCCACCTGCATAGCGGCCATTAGCCCCAGGTCCCAGTTCTCGGTCACGTCATAGACCAGTCTGCCTGAATACAACTGCGCCCTGAAGCCATCCGACACGCCATTTTCAAACCGGTCTTTCTGCCACTTGGCAGCAAAACGCCCGGTCAGCCACCAAGGGCGCGACGGATGGTAGTCGGCGTGCATCGACACAATGTGCGCGCGCGTGCTGACTGAGCCCGTGGTGGCGTTGCTGTCGTCCTGCTCGGTCTTGTATTCGTACTTGGCCAGGGCATTGATACGGTTGGTGTCGGTGTCGCGATAGGCTACCCCCACCTGCACGCGGTCCTGGAATACGCCGCCACGGGTTTCATAGCTGGTTTTCAGGAGGTAGTTGCGCGCCAGAAAAGTCCAGTCGCGGTTGATCTTGCGTGCTGCCATCACCTGCCACAGCGTGGTGTTGAAGGCCTCGTTGTCGGCTGTGGTTTCCACGTCACCGCTGATGCGGTGCTCCAGCTTGGTGGAACCGCGCCACAGCGGGTGTGCGGTGTAGTCCAGTCCGACCGACACCGCCTGTGTGGTGGGTGCCGCGCCAGACACCACCTGCGTCCACTCATAAGCCGTGTTGACGCGAAGACCTGGCTGCAGGTCCCAGCCATTGCGCACGCCCGAAGCCAGTTGCGTGTCGGCCCCGCTGAGCGCATCACGCAGCCGGTATTCGCTGAACAGCTGTGTGTCGCGCCAATACGAGGTGTCCACGCCAAACACCAGCGCGTTGGTGGTGCTGTCAGTGGTGGTCACGGCATTGGTCGCAGACAAACCGGTCTGGTGCTCGGCCCGGGCATACAGCCGGGTGCGTTCGGCCAGCACATAGTCGCCGCCCAATGCATAGCGATTGCGCGGCTCGCCGGCGATATCGTTTTCAATCTCGCCACCCAGCGTCAGCCGCTCGGTGGCTTTGAAGCCCAGGCCCACGCGCACCGTGTCACTGCTCAGGCCATTCAGGCTGGTGCTGGTCGGCGTGGCAAGCAGGCCGCCGTTCTGGATTTGCGGCAAACCGGTGACCGGGTCAATGGTCTGGTTGCCAAAACCCACCGCGCCACCGGCCGCCCCGGTGGCAATGCTGCCGGTCAGCCCCGACGTTGAGGCAAAGGGGGATGCCGAACTGCTGGACAGCGTGCCCGCCGATTGACGCACCGCGCGCAAACCCGCATCCAGCGTGAGGCGGTCGCTGAGCTTGATGTTCAAGCCCACCAGCGCTGCATCTCGGTCGGCCGCGCCCGGGTTGCGGTCTTCACTGCGCTGCAACTCGGCATAAAGCTTGGCCGTGTCGGTGACTTTGACCGAACCGCGCAGCAATGCTTCAGCCTTGCCGCCGGTCAGGGGTGAGGCCAAGTTGTTGAAAGTGGGGTCAGACTGGCCGATAAACACCCTACCTTCGGTACGCTCCCCCTCATGCGCCAGTTCCACCCGCCAGGCGTTACCACTGACATCGCCGCTGCTGGCTGCCAGGCCCGGCAGAGTGGACTGGTTCACCGAGTTGGTGTTGACCGTGCCCGAGGTGCGCGCCACTTCGGCCACCAGCACCGTGCCGGTGGCGATCCGCCAGCTCAGGTTGGCACTGCTCAGGCGGTTGGCGGCCAGCGGGTTCTGGTCCTCCACCACCGAGCCACCCACCTCCCACTGGTCGTTGATCCGCAACTGGCCGTCGGCCCCCACCACCCAGAAGGCATCACCGCCCTGATCCACCTCATAGCTCACCCGCAACGACACGGGGTTGAGATCGGGATCCAGCGAAGGCAGAAACTGGTTAAGCACAATGCGCCCACTGAACGGCTCAAAGCTGTAGTCCGCCAACGCGGCCAAAGGCCGGGTGCTGAGAATGCGCGCCGGTGCGTTACGGTCACGCACCAGCACCTCCACCTTTTCAGTGCCCACCACCGCGCCGCCATTGCGCAGCCCATAAGGGCCGCTGCCCTGACTGGCAAACTCTTCAATGACCTGGCGCAAAGTGTCATTAATAGCGAAGACATTGCCCTTGATGCTCTCTTTGTCATAGTGCCAGCGCACGCCAGTGGCGCTGCGGTTGTAGACACCCAGGCTGCGCTGCTGGATGGACGCCACCGCCCCGCCGCCGCTGCGCTGGCTGAAACCGTCACCGGTGACAAAGTCACCATAAAGCAGATAGCTCTTGCCCTTGTCCACCCGCACATACAGCGCACTGGCCGACTTGGCATCTTCACCTTTGAGCGACGCGTCGCCATACACCGGGTAAAAGGCATCGGGCTGGATGTCTGACAGAAGCCGCGAGCGCACTTCTTTGTCAGAGTCATAAGCCGCGGTCAACAAGTACTCGCCCTTGACCACACCCTTCAGGAAAAACGCGGTGCGTACGGCAGCGCTGTTACCGTCACCAAAGACGCGGCTGAACCGTTCAATCTCGCGCTCAAACCCGTCGTTGGTGCGCGCCGGTGTCAGCACGCTGCCACTGCCGCTGAGGTTGATCACGCCTTCAATCAAGCCAGCAGCCACCATGTTGCGCATATCGGGCACAAAACTCACCACACCCGATGCCTCTTGCCCCCCCACGGTTACCCGCAGTTTGACGTCTTGCGGATTCATGGGGGCCAGCAGGCTGAAACGCGCCATGCCCTGGCGGACCTCCAGTTGCACACCCGGTGTGGTGCGGTCGGCATCGCGCGCGCCGGGGCCGGCCTCGTCGGTCGATGCGCCGGGCAACAAGATGCGCCCGCCAGTGGTTTCCAACGTGGCAAACACGCTGTTGGCCAGCGGCTTGCCATCCTGCCCCAGCACCCGCACGGTCACCGCCACGGCGGTTTGACCATCAGCCGGTACACCGTTGCGGGCCACTTCCACCACCAAATGGGCAGCATTGGCGTTGACGCTGTAGTCCACCCCTTCTACCTGGGCTTTCAGCACCGTGCTTTGCTGGCCGGGCTGCGCACCTGCCGGATTGGCCAGCGGGTAGAGCGACTGGGTGGTCTGTGACCAAACTGCTGGGTGGGACAGGGCAAAAAGCGTCGCCAGCGCCAGGGCGTGAACGCGAAAGTGATTGCGGGTGTTCAGACGGGCGGTGCTGCGCATGGGGGTCGTCTTGTCGAGGCGGTTTGAATTAGCGTGCATCGCTGGCCCCTGTGCGAGGTGTTACCAACGGCTGGCTGGCAGAGTCGGTACCCTGCTGCGGATAGGCTGGCGGCTTGCTTCTGAAGCGCAGCGCTGGCCCGGCAGGTCGCTCGGTCTCTACCGAGCGCACCTCACCCTGGCTGCGCCGGGCCTTGACCTGTTCCAGCACCTGGTTGGCGCAACTGCCTTCAACGAAGTCACCCCGATGCAGTTCTCCATTTTTCAGATCCAAAAACAGGCTGTCGGCATCGCCCAGATTGCGGTTGCTGGATGTCGTCAGGCGCGAGCCGGTTGGCAGCGTGCTGGGGTCCGCGGTAAGCACATGGCTGCGCGGCGTGATGCCGCAGCGGCTGTACTTGCCCTCCACATCGGTCACCACAAAGTGGCCGTCCGAGAAGTACAAGCGCACACCGGGAATGCCCAGCTCTTCAGGGTCCTGAATATGGTTGTTGTTGCAATCCACAAACACCTTGCCCAGCAGGCAGGCGTCGGTGGTGAAGACACCGCCGGTGACTTGGACCTTATATTGGGCGGCGTTGGACTGCACGCTGTTGGCAATGGGCAGCAAGGCGGCATTGAGACAACCAGCGGTCACGCTGCACCCATGCGCCTGCGCTGTGTTGATGCCACCACCTTGCATCGCACCCACACCCACGCGCACACGGTACTGCAGCTTGATCACTTGCGGTGCCGTGCCTGTGGCATTGGTGGAACCACGCAACTGGCCGAGGTTGAAGCCAAGCACCGGGCCGAGTCCGCCAGACGGATCGGCAGCGGGCACCCCGTTGATCTGTACGGTACCGCGCACCAGGGTGAAACCGGCTGGCAAACGGTCTCTTACGGTGACCTGCGGCAGCAAGCCAGACGAAATCAGCCGCACTTCAACGGTGTACCGCACGGTGTCGCCCACTTCTACAAGCCGCTTGTCACCGGTCTTGCTGATCACAAACCCATTACCCGACAACGGGTCCAAAGGAATGTGGTTGTTGAGCACATTCGCCGAGCCGCTGGACAAATTGAACACCGCGTAATACTGGGTGCTGCCTTGGTTGGTGGCATTGAAGCCACTGGTGTTGGACGGGCAGGCAGATGGCGCATGCAAGGTGGACGCAGTGGTTGGTGCCGCGTCACTTGTTTGCACCAAGGCAGGCGCGGGCGCTGCTCCCACCGTCAAGGTGTTTGTGCAGACAGGAATCAGCGCCGAAGGTAGCGTGGAATAGCCACCTGGGTAGGTCGTCACAGCCAACTGGTAGTCCCCCGCCGGTGCCGACGGATTCAGCAGGAACTGGTACAGACCATCAGCACCGGTGGTAAAGCTGGCTTGCCCACCGACCAGATCGGTCACCGGGTTGAAACCTGCCGGCCCGCTGACGGTAACCACAGCGCCTGCCACAGGTTGACGGGTGATCGCGTCATACACCACACCCGCCGGATCAATCGGCAGACTTTGCTCAATGGTGGTCGTACCCGAGGTGAAGGTCAGGTTGGACAAAGTGCCGTCCGTGACCACAGCGCCCGCCGGGTTGGCACCCGAACGGATACCCGTGCCAACCGCTGTGGTTCCAGAGTTTGTGCCACTAGTGAAGCTCGTACCGCTTTCATTAGGTACGGCGCGGCCCCAGATCAACCCGGTCACCGGGTGACGAAAGCGAATCTGATAACCAGAGCCGGGTGCCAGACTGCTCAAGATGTAGGTGCCATCAGCAGCGCTGGTGGTGGAGCCCACCAGCACACCACTGAGCAGCAGTTCCACCGTCCAGCCCGCCTGGCCTACATCGTTGATACCCGCGACATAGGCACGGTCATGGTCCTTGTCCAGCCACACCCGCCCTGTCACGGCAGCGGTCGTTGCTACCGCAACAGGAACTGTAGCCGTGTTGTTACCGGTCAAGCCAGCGGGCTCTCCGCCCCCCGATATGACTGCCGAATTGGTCAGAATCTGTCCTTCCAGGCCAGCGGCCACAGCAACCCGCGCAGTGATGGGCTGGCCAGTGGAGGCCGCACCAATCACGCTACTACTGGTACAGGTGAAGGCACCGGCTCCAATTGCGCCTAAACAACTCCAGCCAATACCACTGGGCGTTTGAGCCACGGTGATGCCTGCTGGCAAGGTGTCGACTACCGTGATGACGCCGCTGGTAGCGACAGACCCAACATTGCTGGGTGTGATGGTGTAGTAACCGGTTGAACTGCCAGCCGCAAAGCTGGACGGGCTGTGGGTTTTCACAATGGCCAGATCCGGCGCTGGCCCTGGTACCTCAGCAAAGTTGTTGTCGGCAGACACGATGTTGGAGCCCGCCAGGTTGATGACCGAAATGACACTGGGCGCGGTGCCTGTGCCCGTGGCCGTGCCGCCGGCGCTGCCTGCGGTGGTCGTGCCGTTGGTGGTTCCCGACGGCTGCGCAGGCTGTGTCACCGTGTAGCCACTGCCATTGGACTCGGGCAGGTTGGCAAAGCTGTAGCGGCCATCACTGCCGGTGGTGGTAGTGCGCGTGACAGGGTTGCCATTGACATCCGTGCCTGTGAGGTTGATCGTCTGGTTAGGCAAGCCATAGTCGGAGCCATTGGGCGTGCCGCTGTTGTCATAGTCCACAAACACGCGGCCCGAGAGGGTGCGCCCGTTGGGAATCTCGGCAAAGTTGTTCGCACTAGAAGCCGTATTGGGTGGCAAAACAATTTTGGTCGTGGTACCAATGGTGCTAGGCAGCGTAGTCACCGCAGTGACGGTGCCCGGTGTCCCGCCATTGGCCACCGTGCCAGCGCTTGTGATGCCGCTGGAAGTACCCGCAGGCTGCACGGGTTCGCGCACCGAGTAGCTGCCGGGTGCCAGACCGGTAAAGCTGTAGTTTCCTGAAGCGTCGGTGGTCGTGGTGGCAATGACCGTGCCGCTACTGTTCAACAATTCAATCGATACCCCGCTGATGCCTGCGTCCGCACCGTTTTGAGTGCCATTGTTGTTCTGGTCCAGAAACACCGTGCCCGACAGGCTGGACGGAATCACTTCGGCAAAGTTGTTGTTGGGTGAGCCACTGACCGAGCTGCCGCTGCCTGCACCCAGAACAATGCTGGCAATCTGGCTGCTGGTCGCCGTCGGGTTGGATGCAGCGCCAGCTGTACCCGTGCTGCCAGAAACGGACGTGATGCTGCCCGCCACGCTGGTTCCATTGGTGGTTCCGGTGGGCTGAGCAGGCTGGCACACTGAGTATGTGCCCGCAGCCAGGCCTGAAAAAAGATAGTTTCCCAGTGCGTCTGTGCTGAAAGGATTGGTCAATCCGACCTGGGAAACCAGAGCACCTGAACAGTCCGCACCATTGCGCAGTTCAATCGACACACCGCCAAGAGGTGTGTCAGTACCCGACTCATAAGTGCCATTGGGCGTGACGTTGTTGTCGGCAAACACCCGTCCAGAAACATAGCCCAGCGTGCTGATGGCCAGCGGTGCATTGGCTGGCTGCTGGTTGTTGCCCAGGTTGGTCACCAGCGCACCGGCGGGAATGTTGTTGGTGTAATCGCCTGGCGTTGCGCCGGTGAGATCGACTTCAATGTAACAACCTGCCGCAGGCACGGTAGAGCCGCTGGCCAGACTCACCGATCCACTGCCAGCTGGGGCGGTAATGCTTCCCACACCTGAACCACATGTCGTCGCAATGTTTGGCGTTGGCGCGACCACAATGTTTCCGGGTGCCGTCGGCAACGTGTCGGTGAACACCGAGCTCAAAATCAGCGCACTGGCGTTGGCGTTGCCAATCTCGATCCGCAGTCTGGCAACACCATTGGGCGGGATCACGGCAGGCGTGAATTGCTTGGCCACGGTGGGTGGTGTCGAAATGATCAGCTCTGCGCGGGTCGGGTCTTCGTTGGACACACCCTCAAACGTGGTCACACTTCCTGAAGGCAGGGTATTGACGTAGTTGCCGGAAATATTGCTCAACACATCCACCGTGACCAGGCAGGACCCGTTGGCAGGCACGGTGGCCCCGGTCAGACGCACCGTGGTGCTCGACGCGCTGGCTGTCACCACGCTGGATGCACAGGTGGTATTGGCGTTGGGCGTGGTAGCGACCACGAGATTGGTGGGCAGGGTATCGGTGAAGCTGGCTGCTGTGAGTGCCTGCGCGTTCGGGTTGTCCAGGCGAATGGTCAGGGTGGCGGGTGCGCCGGGAGATTTGCTGTCACTGCCCGTGGTGAAACCTGCCGGATTACCTGCATCCAGGGTTTTGGCGCTGAACGCCTTGTGGATCACCAGTGGCGCTTTGGCACGCAAGGTGTCACTGGCGGGTTGCGAATTGGTGACTGGCGTACCACCGATGACGGCTGATATGGCACTGACTGGAATGGTGTTGACGTAGTCACCTGCTGCGCTAACCAATACGTCAATTTCTGCAAAACACGATGCTGATACACCGCCCGAGGCAGCGGCAATGCTGGCACCTGTGATTTGCACCGAGCTTGTGGTGGGTGCCGAAACCGTGGCACCGGTGCAGGTGGTTGTCGGGTTGGCACCTGCTGGCACGGTCACACCCGCAGGCAAGTTGTCTGTAACAGACAGATTTGTCACCGGCTGGGCGGTCGGGTTGTACACGGTGATGCGCAAACGCGAACGCTCACCCGGCTTCACCACATTGGGCGTGAATTGCTTGGCGATTCCTACATTGCTTTGGGTGGTCAGGCTGGTGGTGGCCTGGCCACTGTTGCTCAGGCCCTGATTCGTGACAATGGCATTGGCAGGAATAAAGTTGGTGATGCCACCGACGGCGGTGGACGTGACATTCACTGTCAGCGTGCAACTGGCGTTGGCCGCCAAAGACGCGCCACTCAGAGACACAGAGGCTGCCCCCGGGACAGCGGTCACTACACCACTGGGGCAGGTGGTTGACGCAGTCGGGGTGGGTGCCACCACCATGCCGTTGGCTGCTGCGCCCGCTGTGCCGTCCGCCGTGAAATAGTCAGTCAAACTGAGATTGGAGACGGCCACGCTGCCATTGTTGACGGTGATGGTCAACTGGCTCACCTGCCCGGGAAATGTCAGCGTGCTCGGATTGGTGGCCTTGGCAACAGTCATGCTGTTCGGGGGCGAGTAGGTCAAAGTGCCTGTCACAGCGGTCTGGTTACTGACACCACCGTTCGCCGTGATGTTGCCCGCGGGAAGGGTGTTGGTCCAGTTCGCCGAACCTGTGGCAATGACATCAAACACCAGGTCGCAGGTACTGGCACCAGCAATGGTGGCACCTGCCAGGCTGATGGTGCTGGCACCAGCCACTGCCGTGATAGACGTGCTGCCACTGCAGGTGGTGTAGGGATTGGCCGGACTGGCTAGCACCATGCCGGTGGGCAGCGGATCGGTCAACGCCACACCCGTGAGCGCCAAGGCACCTGAATTGACCAGCCGGATGGTCACGGTGGACTTGCCACCTGATGCCACCGAAGCGGGGTTAAACCCCTTGCTGCATGGGGATGAAGCGCTACACAAAGAAGAGTTGAATGTGATGCCTACGTTGGCCGTCACTGGCCCCACATTGTTGGCAACCGTGCCATTTGCGTAAGTCTGCGACCCCGTCACCGAAGCCGTGTTGGTATAAACCCCGGCCGGGGCGATCACATCCACCTGCAAATTGCAGGTACCCGCCGCACCGGTGCCGCCACTGGCACGCGCTGGTATGGTGGCGCCATTCATCTGCACCGACGTACTGCCTGCCACGGCTGTGATCACCGGACTGCCACCGCAGGTGGTTGCCGCATTGGCCGGGCTGGCTACACGCATCTGACCACCACCCGCAGCGGCTAAAGGCAGGTTGTCACTGATGGCGACGCTGGTCAATGCGTTTACCGACAGGTTGGACATGCTGATCGTCATGCGGGTGATGGCACCCTCATTCAGCGGACCGGCAGGGCTGAAGGATTTGGCAACAGAAATTACCGACGCCACAGTGCCTATTACCGTGTTTGACGCGCCGCCATTGCAAACATTGCCGCTTCCTGGGTTGTAGCAAACACTGCCAACACCCAACTGGTTTGTGTAAGCGTTGCCGGACACCGCCGAGGTGGCGGTCATGGCCCAAAAAGTCGCTGTGCAACTGCCGGGGCTTGTGGCGCTGCTGCGCTGCGGTACCGTTGACACCGTCAAATTGGCAGCTCCATCACCCAATGCGCTGGAGGTAGATATGGTGGGGCTCCCTGAAGTACAAGTCACCGTTGGCGTGTAGTTGATACTGCCAATGGTCCCGGTCAAGAACGTCTGCCCGCTAGCCAACGTGTCAGCAATCGTGACATTGGCCATATCGGTGGCAGACCAGTTTTGTACCGTCACTTGGTATTTCACCGGACTTCCGGGGGCGGCATTGGTGGGTACAGGAGCCGCCTTGCTGATACTGAACGTGTCGTAAATGGTCACCGTCGCGCTGGTGGCCTGACTAACGATGGCCGGGTTACCCACATCGATCACACCTTGTGACAAGCTATTGGTGAAGGCTTGCGGTGTGTTCGCTGTTTGCAGTGTCCCGATGAAGCCGATGGTGACCGTACAGCTTCCATTTGCGGGGATTGTTCCGCCTGAAAGCGAAACGCCTTCACTACCCCCTGCCAGCGCTGCGCTTCCGCCACACGTCGTCGCCGCGCTTGTGGCAGTCAGACCAAATATGCCACCTGTTATGGCATCAATAGGACTGTCAGTGAAACTGGCTGGCAAGGCATTGGGTCCGTTGTTGGTCAGGGTAATAACAAACGTGCCGGCTTCTCCAGCAGCCAGTGACAACGGTCCAGTCTTGGACACTGCCAGAGGAGAACGCACTGTGACGCTGCGTGTGGCATCGGCAGCCGCCGGTATGCCCACATCGTTGAAAAATTGGGTGGACGCATCGATGACGTTACTTTGGGTGAGGCTGTACTGGCCACCAGTGTTAGCTGCGTCAACGGCCACCGCGATCGTGCATGACCCGTTGGCGGCAATCGTCCCCCCGGTCACACTTAATGAGGTGGCTCCGGCTAACACTGCCGGTGAAAAGGTGGGGTTAACTGCGCCCGATCCCGAACAGGTCGCGGTCGCGGTAGGTGTCGCAGCCACCTTGATCGTCGATGGAAAGACATCGGTCAACCCAATGCCAGTCATTGCCACCGGATTGGGATTGGTGATGGTGATGGTCAACGCAGTAGCTGCCCCACCCAGGGTCAGCGTAGAACTTCCAAAGTTCTTGGCGATGGTGGGTTTGGCAAACGCGCTAACGTTGATGCTCTGGCTGACGGCACCTGAGTTGGACACCGCGCCACCATCATTGCCTGTAACGGCAAAACTATTGATGGCATAAAGGTAGGTTGCCGTACCACCAGAGTCCGTTCCTGCCGTAACCGGAATATCAATCACGCAACTACCGTCCGTGGAACCTGATCTGGCGGGGATGCTTCCGCCTGACAAGACAATCGATTGCAAACCAACTGTGGTGTCAACCGATCCTGTCGTGGCTACTGAGCCGCTTGCATTCGCACAACTGTAGTTCGGTGTGCCCGCCACCTTCAAACCATTCGGCAAAGTGCCCGGCAGCGAGTTGAAAAATCCAACTGCGGTGATCGGATTGGTGGTGTTACTGTTGGAAAGTGTGATCCGCAGTGTTGTGACCTCACCAGGATAAATATTCGTCAGCGCCGAGGGCGCCAAAGTCACCGACGCAGCCAGCCCCGCCCAAGCTGATTGGAAACCAGCCAGCGCAATAAGAAGCACCACCGCTTTAGTCGCGCCAGATTTCGTCCAGTCCGCCGTTCTCACCCGATTCCAGATACTCATAGTGCGCACTCTTTTCTTAATGCCAACGTCATCAAAACCGCCACCAGACCAAAACCGGAGCATGGTAGTTGACAAAACACTGACCGGCTCTTTTGCATAGCAAAATCAAATGCGTTTTTGTAGACAAGTTGGCAATTCGGTCACCGGCGGGCAGCATCGCTGCCCTGGCAAGCGGGTTATCGCTTACCCGTAGTCACCCCGTTTTCTGGCACGAAACTCGCTTCGCCCCCTAGAATAAGTTGACCAACTGGTTAGCTTCTTGCTCCTCAAGCTGCTTTTTGGTGCAAATTCTCCCCTTTCCTGTGCCCATGAACCACCCTGAAGATTCACCCATCCTGTCCAAGCTCACGCCGCCCGCTGGTGGCAGGCTGGCGGTCGAGATTCGCAACGCCAGTGTGGTCTACCAGACCGCCGACACGCCGGTCCACGCGCTGGCGAACATCGATTTCAACATTCATGAAGGCGAATTCGTCTCGCTGATCGGCCCCTCGGGCTGCGGCAAAACCACACTGATGCGTGTCATTGCCGACCTGGAACCCATCAGCGCGGGCCAGGTGTTGGTGAACGGCGTGACCCCGCATGAGGCGCGGCTGGCCCGCGCTTACGGCTATGTGTTTCAGGCCCCGGCGCTGTTTCCGTGGCGCAATGTGTTGGCCAATGTGACCTTGCCGCTGCAAATTCAGGGCCGCACCAAGTCAGACGCCAAGGTGATCGCCCAGGAGCATCTGGAGCGCGTTGGCCTCAAGGGTTTTGAGAGCAAGTACCCATGGCAACTCTCCGGCGGCATGCAGCAGCGCGTGTCGATTGCCCGCGCCCTGTCGTTTGAGCCGAAGATTTTGATGATGGACGAGCCGTTTGGCGCGCTGGACGAAATCACCCGCGACCGCCTGAACGAACAACTCCAGCAGCTCTGGCAGCGCGAGCGCCGCACGGTGGTGTTTGTGACGCACTCGATTGCCGAGGCGGTGTATTTGTCCACCAAGATCGTGGTGATGTCGCCGCGCCCGGGGCGCATCGTGAAAATCATCGACTCGCCGCTGCCTGATGACCGGCACCTTGGCCTGCGCGACACCCCGGAGTTCATCGCCGTGGCGCACGAGGTGCGCGAGGCGCTGGCCGAAGGTCACCATGACTAAACCGGTCAGTTTTTTACGCCAAATGCAGCACCAGGCCTTGCCAGTATTGGTTATTGCGCTCTTTATTTTGATCATCTGGTATTTGGGTGCCATCTGGATGAACGCAGCGGGCGCCATCGAGCGGGTGCTGCCGTCTGACGTGCCATGGACTTGGCAACAGCTGGTGGCGGCCACCATGGACATGCAGCGCCCGGTGCTGCCCACGCCGCATCAGGTGGCGCTGGATTTTTGGAGCAGTCTGGTCGATTGGCCCATCGATTCGCCGCGCAACCTGCTGTTTCATGTGGCGGTGACGGCTGAATCCACGCTGTGGGGCTTTGTGCTGGGCACCCTGCTGGGCCTGCTGCTGGCGGTGCTGATCGTGCATTCGCGCACGCTGGACCGCGCCTTGCTGCCATGGATCGTGGCCTCGCAAACGGTGCCGGTGCTGGCGATTGCACCGATTGTGCTGGTCATTTTGGGCAGTCTGGGCTTCTCGGGCGTGGCACCCAAGGCGGTGATTGCCATGTATTTGTGCTTTTTCCCGGTCACGGTAGCGATGGTACAGGGCCTGCGCTCGCCGCAGAAGATCGAGACCGAGATGCTGCACACCTACGCCGCCAGCCGCTGGCAGGCGCTGTGGCTGCTGCGCTTGCCCGCTTCGCTGCCGTTTTTGTTCCCCGCCCTGCGCGTGGGGATTGCCGCCGGGCTGGTGGGCGCGATGGTGGCCGAGCTGCCGACCGGCGCGGTCGCGGGCTTGGGCGCACGGCTGCTGACCGGCTCGTATTACGGCAACACGGTGCAGATCTGGTCAGCGCTGGTGATGTCGGCCCTGCTGGGCCTGGCGCTCACCCTGGCCGTGGCGGGGGTGGAGAAACTGGTGCTGAGCCGCCGTGGGGGCCAGGCATGAACCCGCCATTAGCCAAAGCCCTGATCTTTCCGGTGTGCAGCTTGGTGGGTGCGAGCCTGCTGTTCATCCATCCGGCCGCGCAAGGCACGTTGCCTGAAGGCGGCTCGCCGGGCGCTTTTTTCTGGGTCGCCACGCTCTTCGTTGCGGCGCTAGCAGTGCAATCTGTGCGCCTGATGGCGGCACTGGACGGCAGCCGCTGGGTGGGCATGGCCACGGCGGCGCTGTTTGGCATCTGGATTATTTACTTCTGGCAACTGCTGGTGGTGGCCTTTGAGGTGCCGCGTGTGCTGCTGCCACCGCCGGGCCTCATCTTGCAATCCATCGGCGAGCACAGTGACATTTTGTGGGGCGACTTTGTGCAGACGGTACTCAAAGCCGTGCTGATTGGCTGGGCACTGGGCTCCGGCCTGGGCTTTGCCGTGGCGGTGGCCATTGACCGCCAGCCGTTTTTGCAGCGCGGGCTGCTGCCGCTGGCGTCGCTCACCAGCACCGTGCCGCTGGTGGCGGTAGCGCCAATAGCTGTCATGTGGTTTGGTTTTGAGTGGCCATCCAAAGCCGCCGTGGTGGTGCTGATGACGTTTTTCCCGATGCTGGTCTCCACGCTGGCCGGGCTCAAGGCTTCCGGCAAGCTGGAGCGCGAGCTGATGTACAGCTACGCCGCCAGCTACACCCGCACCCTGCTGGCGCTGCGCCTGCCATCTGCGCTGCCATTTATCTTTGGCGCGCTCAAGGTCAATGCCACGCTGGCGCTGATTGGGGCCATCGTGGCGGAATTTTTTGGCTCACCCACCGCTGGTCTGGGTTTCCGGATTTCAACCGAAGCCTCGCGCATGAACATGCCGCTGGTCTGGAGCGCGATTGTGGTGGCAGCGGTCACCGGCTCGCTGGCCTATGCGGTGCTGGTCCAGTTTGAGCGGCGTGCGGCGTTTTGGCACCCTTCTGTGCGTGGCAAATAAAGTGAACGTCCTCGGCCGTCATCCCGGACTTAAGGAGCCTGCCACGGGCCACGACCCGGGAGGATCCATGCATTTCGGGGTCATGGATTGCGGGTCACGGCCCGCAATGACAGTTGTAGCTGGCCGTAGTGGCAGCGCAATACGAGCTACAGCCGCCTGCCATGGCAGGCTTTTTTCATGTGTCGGGGCGGTTTCGCCGCCATTTAGTTTGTTTTTTCACCAACCCAAAGGAGCTTCTCCCATGACTCGTACTTTTAAGTTCTCCAGCGGCCTGATGGCTGCCGTGTTGGCCGTCTGCGGCGTCACCGCCAGCATGAGCGCTACGGCGGCCGACAAGGTCACCGTGCAGCTCAAGTGGCTGCCGCAGGCGCAGTTTGCCGGCTACTACGTGGCGCAGAGCAAGGGCTACTACAAGGCCGAGGGGCTGGACGTGACCATCAAACCCGGTGGCCCGGACATCTCGCCGGTGCAAGTGATTGCAGGCAACGGTGCTGACGTGGTGGTGAACTGGATGCCCGACGCGCTGGCCGCACGCGAAGCCGGTGTGCCGCTGGTCAACATCGCCCAGGTGTTCAACCAGTCCGGCCTGATGCTGACCTGCAAAAAAGCCAGCGGCGTGAGCAGCCCGAAAGACTTCAAGGGCAAAACGCTGGGCGTGTGGTACGGCGGTAACGAATACCCGTTCCTGAACTGGATGGCCAAGCTCGGCTACAAGCCCGGCACCGACATCAAGATCCTCAAACAAGGCTTCAACGTCGACCCGCTGCTGCAAAACCAGGCCGCCTGTATTTCGACCATGATCTACAACGAATACTGGCAGGTGGTGGACGCGGGCGTCAAAGAGAGCGATCTGGTGACCTTCTTCTATGAAAAAGAAGGCGTGGCTTCGCTGGAAGACGGCCTGTACGTGATGGAAGCCAAGCTGAAAGACCCGGCCTTTGTGGCACGCATGGGCAAGTTCCTCAAGGCCACCTTCAAGGGCTGGAATGACGCGGTGAAAGACCCGGCGGGTGCCGCCAAGATTGTGGTGGCCAACGACATGTCGGGCAGCGCCTCTGAGAAGGTGCAGCAACGCCAGATGGAAAACGTGGCCAAGCTGATCACCAACGCCGGTACCGCCAAGATGGGTTACCTGGACCCGGCCGCCTATGAGCGCACAGTCAAGGTGCTGCTGGCCGCAGGCAGCTCGCCGGTGATCAAGAAAGACCCGGGCAAAGCCGCGTACACCCACGCGGTGTGGGACGCATCGGCCAAGTAAAAGCGTCATCGCTGCGGCCAAAAAGTTTGTCATTGCGGGCCGCTGTCATGCCGGGCTACGACCCGGCATCCATGGCTCTGGGGTGCATGGATTGCGGGTCAGGCCCGCAATGACAGCAGCGGCCCAGCATGGCTGCAGCGGCTGAGGATGACAGCCCCAAACCATGACACCCCTGATCAAGCTGCCTGCCCTTGAGGTGGATGACGGCCTGTCCAAAGGCCAGATCCGCCAGGCCAATGAGGCGCGCATCCTGGCGGCGGCCGAGCGGGTGTTTGCCGGGGCCGGGTTTGCCGGCGCCACCATGGCCGCCATTGCCGACGAAGCCGGGTTGCCCAAGGCCAACCTGCACTATTACTTTGGTGCCAAACAGGATCTGTACCGCGCCGTGCTGGCGCAGACGCTGCAAGACTGGCTGGCACCGACCGAGGTGATCACCCCCGGCGCCGACCCCAAGACCGCCATCGAGGCCTACCTGCGCGCCAAAATGGCGCTCTCTTTTGCACGCCCGCACGCCTCGCGCGTGTTTGCCAACGAGTTGCTGCACGGCGCACCGGTGGTCAAAGCGCTGCTGGCCTCCGACCTGCGCGCGCTGGTGCTGGCCAAATCGCAGGTGATTGCGCAATGGGTGGCGCAAGGGCGCATGGCGCCGGTGGACCCGATGCACCTGTTTTTCACCCTCTGGGCCGCCACCCAGACCTATGCCGACTTTGAGGTGCAGGTGTGCGCCGTGCTGGGCAGCCCCGAGTTCACCCCCGCCGACCAGACCCGTGCCACCGAGCATGTGGTCAGCCTGCTGCTGCGCGGCTGCGGTTTGTAAGCCGATAACGGGCAACGCCGGCTGAACATGGCGTAAAGTGCCAGCTTGTGCCGCGCAGTACCTGCAGGCACTTTTACAAGGAGGAGACACAACATGCACCGGCTCAAACACATCCAACTCGGCGGCCACGCGATCGCGGGCGGTAAATTCCCGCTGATCTGCACCCCGCTGGTGGGGCGCACCTTTGACAAGCTCATGGCCGAACTCGATGAGGTGCTGCACAAGAAGCCCGATGTGCTGGAGTGGCGCGTCGATTTTTTTGAGGACATTGGCGACGCCACCGCCGTCATTGCCACCGCCACCGCCATCAAAAACAAGGCCGACAAGATCCCGCTGCTGTTCACCCGCCGCTCAACCATCGAAGGTGGCGAAAAAATCGCCTTGTCTGAGGCGCAGGTGATTGCTTTGTACAAACAGGTCTGCGCCAGCAACTGCATTGACCTGATCGACTACGAGATGGCCAACGACCCCGCCAACATCGCCCAGGTGCGTGCCAGCGCCTGTGACAACGGCATCTTGCTGGTGCTGTCTTTCCACAACTTCTCTTACACACCGGGGCTGGAGACATTGTCCAGCAAATTTTTGCTGGCCGACCAGCTGGGTGCCGACGTGGCCAAGGTAGCCGTGATGCCGCGCGATCTGGACGACGTGCTGACGCTGCTGACCGCCACCCGCGAGGCCAGCAAAAAGCTGCGCATCCCGCTCGTCAGCATGTCCATGGGGCCGCTGGGCGCCATCACCCGCCTGGTGGGCGGCGTGTTTGGCTCGTCGATGAGCTTCGCGGTTGGGGCCGCCACGTCGGCACCCGGGCAGGTGCCCATTGAAGACCTTGAAACCGTTCTGGCCATCATCAGCAAGTCGATGTGCATCAAATAGTTTGTAAGCCTTTTAGCCTTCTAGCCCTTATGCAGAAAGGGCTGATAGCTATTTTTTTAGGACTCTACTTTTGAGCGCCGGGCATGTGTGCTGAGGCTGCGCGCGGTGATCGTTACCGCAGCTACTGGCTAAGGGCCCGTTCAATCAGCGCCACCTCGGCCGCGCTCAAACCCAACAGGCGGTAGACGATGGTGTCCATGATGTTTTCCTATCGCGGTGATTAAAACGTCTAGGCCTTACAGCGCCTGGGGAATGCGCCAAAACAGTGCGTTCCGGACTACAGTTGTCAACCCTGCCCCTGTTCAAGAACTCTCTGGCCTGAGCCCAAGCGCCAAGAGAGCCACAGGAGCCTGTTTGAACAACCGTCAACCAAGGAGCGAAAAATGGACAACAACGCAACGACATCGTCTGGCCAATGCCCCGTCATGCACGGTGGCGCCACCTCGGCAGGCATGGCCAACATGGATTGGTGGCCCAAGGCACTGAGCCTGGACATCCTGCACCAGCACGACAGCAAGACCAACCCGATGGGCTCGGGCTTCAACTACCGGCAAGAGGTGCGCAAGCTCGATGTCGACGCCCTCAAACGCGACCTCAAGGCCCTGATGACCGACAGCCAGGACTGGTGGCCCGCCGATTGGGGCCACTACGGCGGCCTGATGATCCGCATGGCCTGGCACTCGGCCGGCACCTACCGCATTGCCGATGGCCGCGGCGGTGGCGGCAAAGGCAACCAGCGTTTTGCACCACTCAACTCCTGGCCCGACAACGTGAACCTGGACAAGGCGCGCCGCCTGCTGTGGCCCATCAAAAAGAAATACGGCAACAAGCTCAGTTGGGCCGACCTGATGATTCTGGCAGGCACCATGGCCTATGAATCGATGGGCCTGAAAACCTTTGGTTTTGCCTTTGGTCGCGAGGATATCTGGCACCCTGAAAAAGACACCTACTGGGGCTCCGAGAAAGAATGGCTGGCGCCCAGCGGCAGCACAGGCAGCCGCTACTCGGGCGAGCGTGACCTGGAGAACCCGCTGGCCGCGGTGATGATGGGCCTGATTTACGTCAACCCCGAAGGGGTGGACGGCCAGCCCGACCCGCTCAAGACCGCCCATGACGTACGCGTGACCTTCGAGCGCATGGCCATGAACGATGAAGAAACCGTGGCCCTGACCGCTGGCGGCCACACGGTGGGCAAGTGCCACGGCAACGGCAGCGCGGCCAATTTGGGCCCGGCCCCCGAGGCCGCTGACGTGGAGGAACAAGGCCTGGGCTGGAACAACCACACCAGCCGTGGCATCGGCCGCGACACCGTTACCAGCGGCATTGAGGGCGCCTGGACCACCCACCCGACCCAGTGGGACAACGGCTACTTCACCCTGCTGCTCAACTACGACTGGGAACTCAAAAAAAGCCCGGCCGGTGCCTGGCAGTGGGAGCCAATCAACATCCGCGAAGAAGACAAACCGGTGGATGTTGAAGACCCCAGCATCCGCTACAACCCGATCATGACCGACGCCGACATGGCCATGAAGATGGACCCCGCCTACCGCGCGATTTCGGAGCGCTTTTACAAAGACCCGGCGTATTTCTCGGAAACGTTTGCCCGCGCCTGGTTCAAGCTGACGCACCGCGACATGGGCCCCAAGGCCCGCTACATCGGCCCGGATGTACCTGCAGAAGACCTGATCTGGCAAGACCCGGTGCCCACAGGCCGCACCGACTACGACGTGGCCGGCGCCCGCGCCAAGATTGCCGCCAGCGGTTTGAGCGTGGCGGACATGGTGGCCACCGCCTGGGACAGCGCCCGCACCTTTCGCGGCTCTGACAAGCGCGGTGGTGCCAACGGCGCGCGCATCCGTCTGGCACCGCAAAAGCACTGGGAAGGCAACGAGCCAGAACGTCTGGCCCGGGTACTGGCCGTGCTGGAAGGCATTGCGGCGCAGTGCGGTGCCAGCGTGGCCGATGTGATTGTGCTGGCGGGCAACGTCGGCATTGAGCAGGCGGCACGTGCAGCTGGGTTTGAGGTGACCGTGCCTTTTGCACCTGGCCGTGGCGACGCCACCCCGGAGATGACCGATGCCGCGTCGTTTGACGTGTTGGAGCCGGTGGCCGACGGCTACCGCAACTGGCTCAAAAAAGACTATGTGGTCAGCGCCGAAGAACTGTTGCTCGACCGCACCCAGTTGCTGGGACTCACCGCCTACGAGATGACAGCGCTCGTTGGCGGCATGCGGGTGCTCGGCACCAACCATGGCGGCACCTCGCACGGCGTTTTCACGGATCGGGTGGGCACCTTGAGCAACGACTTTTTCGTCAACCTGACCGACATGGCCAACACCTGGAAACCGGCCGGACGCAACCTCTACCAGATCATTGAGCGCAAGAGCGGCACCGTGAAATGGACAGCCACGCGGGCCGACCTGGTGTTTGGGTCGAATGCCATCCTGCGCGCTTATGCCGAGGTGTATGCCCAGGACGACAACCGCGAGAAGTTGGTCCACGACTTCGTCGCCGCCTGGACCAAGGTCATGAACGCGGACCGTTTCGACCTGGCCTGATGGCGCTTTAAAGCCGATGTGGCGCGGCCCGGGGCTCCTGGGCGCGCGCTTCTTCGAGCAGCCAGGTGCGAAAGGCCTGCACCTCTGGCCGGGTGGCGGTGGCTTCGGGGACCACCAGGTAGTAGGCAAAGCTGTGCGCTACAACCAGGTCAAACGGCGCCACCAGCCGCCCCTGCGCCAGCGCGCTCGCTACCAGCGGCTTGGAGGCCAGCGCGACGCCCAGCCCGTCAAGCGCGGCCGCATACACCAGCCCCGAGTCGCTGAAATGCGGCCCGGCAGCCTCATCCACACCGCTGATGCCCGCCAACTTGAACCAGTCGCTCCAGCCAAGCCCCACGTGCTCGCTGGCAATGGCGTCGTCATGCAAGCGCACATGGTGACGCACATCGTCAGGCGTGCGCAGCGGCGGCCCCACTTCCAGCAGCTTGGGGCTGCAGACCGCGAGGTAGTCTGAACCAAACAGGCGGTCTACCTGGTAGCCCGGGTAAACGCCGGTACCAAAGCGGATCACCACCAGCGAGTCTTCCTCACGCGGATCGACCTGCCCCAGCAAAGTTGAATAAATCGAGTCGTCACCATCAATGGCCTTGAGCGAGCGGATGATCTGCAGGTTCAGGGCGGGTTGGGTCTGGGCAAACTTTTTGAGCCGGGGTACCAGCCAGCGGGTGGCAATGAAAGGGGGCAACACCACGATCAGCTTGCCAGTATTCACCCGCTGCTGGGCACTTTCCACCGCCAAAGCAAAACAGGCCAGACCTTCGCGCACCTTGGGCAACATGATCCCGCCCTGTGGCGTGAGTTCCAGCGCACGGGTCAGGCGGCGAAACAACGCATGGCCCAGAAACGCCTCCAGCAGCTTGATCTGGTGGCTGATGGCCGTGGGCGTGACCGACAACTCCACCGCAGCGTTCTTGAAACTCAAGTGGCGGGCAGCAGCTTCAAAGGCCCGCAGTGCGTTCAGCGGCGGCAGTCGGTAGGACATGGCTGAGTTTTATTGATCTATCGGCTGAGAATTGATCGTTTGCTGCGTCGCAGTGTGGCAGTTATCGTAGCACCGTGCTCCCACAAGGGGCCTTCGTAACACAAGGATCTGCCATCATGGAAAACGGTTACATCGATTTCGACGCTCTGGTTCGCCGGGCCCACCAAGAACGCGCTGAAGCAGTCGCCAACATTCTTTTGCACACTTGGAAACACCTCACCGAGTGGGTGGCCCACCTGCTGCACCATGAGCCGCATGGCCACGGGCATTTCGCCAAATCCTGAGATATCCAGCAGCGCATGAAAATGCGCTGTCATTGCGTCCCCGGATCGCGTCCGGGGTTTCAGCACGCGCACCATGCAGCCATAACTCATGGATGCCGGGTCGTAGCCCGGCAGGGCAATGTTGTTATTTCACGTTAAGCGCAGGTTCTGGCTGTTGGGTCAAGCCTCTCAGCAGTATCAAAAGTAGAGCTATCAGCCCTTTACCAATAAGGGCTAGAGGCTAAAAAATCTTACAAAATTAAGTCAGTCCGCGGCACCGGTAGCGGTCAAGTGCTGCCGCATCTCGCGGCGCATCTGCTTGCGCACCTTGGCCGCAGCGCCGCGGCGGCTTTCACCTGGCGTGCGGGTCACCAGCGGCGGCACGGGTGCGGTTCCGCGCTCGTCGTCCATCGACGATAAATACGTGCCCCACGCCCCCACCTGGCGTTGCCCCCGCGCACCTTGGCGCGCGCGATAAGATGCTTGCCTGAAAACATCTGGCAAGCCCGGGCCATGCATCCGCCGGACCAGCACATTTATATGAGGTCGTTGTGATATCTGCCGCCATCGAGCTGGTCTTCAACATCGCCATTCTGGTGGCGTTGAGCCTGATCTCGGGTTTTATCCGCCAACGTGAAGAACACCGGGTGCGTGAGGCCCTAATGCAAGGCCTGCTGTTTGGCCTGGTCGCGGTGATTGGCATGTACCGCCCGATGGTGCTCGGGCCGGGGCTGATCTTTGACGGCCGCTCGGTGATGATCAGCCTGGGTGCGCTGTACTTTGGGCCGCTGGCGGCGGCGGTGTCGGTGGCGGTGTCACTGCCCTATCGCTTGCAAATGGGTGGCGTGGGCGTTTATATGGGCACGCTGACGATTGTGGTGTCAGCGCTATGGGGCTTGTTCTGGCGCCAGCGCTGGCAGCGCCAAGGCCAGTCCATCACGGCCCGCGGCTTGCTGACACTGGGGCTGTGCGTCCATGCCACAGTGCCACTGCTCACGGTGACCCTGCCCGAGCAGGCCGCGCGCGACACGCTGTACAACGTGGCTCTGCCGATGCTGCTGGGCTTCCCGCTGATCACGCTGCTGATCGGCAAGCTGCTCTCCAGCCAGGAAGCGGCCCGGCAAACCGTGAAAGCCCTGCGCGAAAGCGAGCTGCGCCACCGCATGCTGGCCGACAATGTCACCGACGTGATCTGGACCCTGACGCCCGAGGGCCGTTTCACCTATGTCAGCCCCTCGATGCAAAAGCTGAGCGGCTTCACCGCGTCTGAAGTGATGCAGCAATCCATGGCCGACGCCCTGTGCCCGGACTCGCTGGCGGTGGCCCAGAAACACCTGCGGGAGGCCGTGGCGGCCAGAGGCCCCAAACCGCCAGACCTGTGTCTGGAGCTGGAACACCGCTGCAAGGACGGCAGTACCGTCTGGACTGAAGCCACCATCACGGGCCTGCGCGATGCCAACGGGGTACTGACCGGTGCCTTGGGCGTGAGCCGCGATATCTCCGAGCGCAAGCAAGCGCAGCGGCAGCTGCTGCTGACCGCCAGCGTCTTCACCCACGCGCGTGAAGGCATCACGATCACCGACGCGCATGGCGTGATTCTGGATGTGAACGGCGCCTTCACCCGCATCACCGGTTACACGCGCGACGACGTGCTGGGCAAAACACCCAAGGTACTCAGTTCAGGGCGCCATGCACCCGGTTTTTACGACGATATGTGGCGCGAGCTGCTGCTTGAGGGCCAGTGGTACGGCGAGATCTGGAACCGCCGCAAAAGCGGCGAGTTGTTTGCGGAGATGCTCAATATCTCGGCAGTGCGCGATGCCCAAGGCCAGACACAGAACTATGTGGCGCTGTTCTCGGACATCACCGCCCTCAAACAGCATGAAAGCGAGCTGGAGCACATTGCCCACTACGACGTGCTCACCGGTCTGCCCAACCGGGTGCTGCTGGGTGACCGCATGCAACAGGCCATGGCCCAGTCCACCCGCCGCCAGCAGCAGGTGGGCGTGGTCTACCTGGATCTGGACGGCTTCAAGAGTGTCAACGACCGATATGGCCATGAAGTGGGCGACCAGTTGCTGATGACCGTGGCCACCCGCATGAAAGCCGCGCTGCGCGACTGCGACACGCTCGGGCGCATCGGCGGCGACGAGTTTGTGGCGGTGCTGATCGACCTGGAAGACAGCCACAGCTGCATTCCGCTGCTGCAGCGCCTGCTGGAGGCGGCGTCAGAGCCGGTGCAGCAGGGCGACCTGGTGCTGCAGATCTCGGCCAGCCTGGGCGTCACGCTGTACCCGCAGGCTGACGACCTGGAGGCCGACCAGCTGCTGCGCCAAGCCGACCAGGCCATGTACCAGGCCAAACTGGCGGGCAAAAACCGCTACCACTTCTTTGACGACGCGCAAGACCGCCAGGCGCGCGGCCAGCACGAAACCCTGACGCGCATCCGCCAGGCGCTGGAGCGCAACGAATTTGTGCTGTTTTACCAACCCAAGATCAACATGCGCAGCGGCGCGCTGATCGGTGCCGAGGCGCTCATCCGCTGGCAGCACCCGCAGCAGGGTCTGCTGGCCCCGGCGCGCTTTTTGCCCGCCATTGAAAACCACCCGCTGGCGGTGGACGTGGGTGAATGGGTGCTGGCCACCGCGCTGACGCAAATGGCCCAGTGGCAGTCCGCCGGGCTGGCGCTGCCGGTCAGCGTCAATGTGGGAGCGCAGCAGTTGCAGCAGCGGAACTTTGTGGCGCGGCTGCGCGCGCTGCTGGTGGCGCAGCCCACCGTGCGGCCCGAACAACTGGAAATTGAGGTGCTGGAAACCAGCGCGCTGGAAGACATTCAGGGCGTGTCACGGGTGATTCAGGACTGCCACGACATCGGTGTGCGCTTTGCGCTGGACGATTTCGGCACCGGCTATTCGTCGCTCACCTACCTGAAACGCCTGCCGGTAGCGGTGCTGAAGATCGACCAGAGTTTTGTGCGCGACATGCTGGTGGACGCCGACGACCTGGCCATTTTGCAGGGCATCATTGGCCTGGCGGGCGCCTTCCGCCGCGAGGTGATTGCCGAGGGTGTGGAAACCGCCGCCCACGGCCAGCGCCTGCTGCAACTGGGCTGCGAGCTGGGCCAAGGCTACGGCATCGCCCGGCCCATGCCCGCGGGTGATGTGCTGGCCTGGGCGGCACGCTGGCAGGCCAACCCGGTGTGGGCTGCACCGGTGGACTCAGTGCTTTAGTTACTCTTGAATCAATAGCTGCTAGCCTTTTATGGATAAGGGCTTGAGCCTGATTTATTATAAATTCCCTGTGGACCTGCGGGATGCGATTCAAAGGGTTGGTATGGTCGGTCGCCTAACCCGGTCGCCCTGCCGTGAGTAGATGCCGCTTGTGTACGGCCCAATGTCCCTACGGTTCGCGGGTCAAGCCCAGGCTGGCAGACACCACATACCAGCCCACACCGCTCTCGTTAACCCCTAGAGACAGCGTGGCACGTGGCTTGCTAGCATTCTTGTTGAACTTGACCAAACGGTCAGATTTACCAAAAAGGAGCTGCCAGCGTGTCCTTGTCCCTTGCCCCTGATCTTCGCCCCGGTCGGCTCGACGCTGCCGACTACGCCCAGCGCTTTGCCGATGCCACGCCGCGCCTGACCCGCGCCCAGGCGGTGCTGGAAGCCGAGCGCTGCCTGTATTGTTATGACGCGCCGTGCGCCACCGCCTGCCCCACGCACATCGACGTGCCGTCGTTCATCAAACGCATTGCCGACGGCAACCTGCGCGGCTCGGCGCGCGTCATCCTGGAGGCCAACCCGCTGGGCGGCATATGCGCGCGCGTCTGCCCCACCGAGAACCTGTGTGAAGCCGTGTGTGTGCGCACCACCCAAGAGGGCAAGCCGGTGGCTATTGGCCGCCTGCAGCGCCACGCGGTCGATGCACTGATGGAAAGCGCGCAGCCCCGGATCTTCACCCGCGCCGCGCCCACGGGCAAAAAGATCGCCATCGTCGGGGCTGGACCGGCTGGCTTGGCCTGTGCGCATACGCTGGCCAAACTGGGCCACAGCGTGGTGATTTTTGATGCCAAGCCCAAGGCCGGTGGCCTGAACGAATACGGTCTGGCCAGCTACAAAACCCCCAACAATTTTGCCCAGGCCGAGGTGCAGTGGCTGCTGGCAATCGGTGGCATTGAGCTGCGCCACAGCTGGCGGCTGGACGGCGTGGCCCAGCTCGATGCACTGCGGCGGGACTTTGATGCCCTGTTTCTGGGCATGGGCCTGCCCAACACGCACCAGCTTGGCGTGCCCGGCGAGGCGCTGTATGGCGTGCAAGACGCGGTGGACTTCATCGCCACCCTGCGCCAGGCCGAAGACCTGGCCACGCTGCCGGTGGGTCGGCAAGTGGTGGTGATTGGTGGTGGCATGACCGCCGTAGACGCCGCCGTGCAGGCCAAGCTACTGGGCGCGCAGGACGTGCACATGGTGTACCGGCGTGGGCCCGAGGCGATGAGCGCCTCCAAAGCCGAGCAGGAATGGGCGCAGATCAACGGCGTGGTCATTCACCACTGGCTGGTGCCTATGGAAGTGGTGCCCAACAGCTTTGACCCGAAGTACGCAGGCGGTGTGCGTTTTGCCCGGCAGAAAATGGCCGGCGGCAAGCTGGTGGCCACCGGCGAGATGCTGGTACTGGAAGCCGACATGGTGCTCAAGGCCATCGGCCAGAAGCTGGGCAACCCGCTCTTGGCGCAGGCCGACTTTGAGCTGCAAAACGGACGCATCGCCACCGATGCCAACGGCCTGACCAACCAGCGCGGGGTGTGGGCTGGCGGCGACTGCCGCGCCGGTGGGCTGGATTTGACGGTGGAAGCCGTGCAGCACGGCAAACTGTCGGCCCAGGCCATTCATGCGCAGTTGATGGCGTGAACGGTCATGTTGCATCACGGCAAGTACGCAAAGAATGTCATTGCGGGCCTGGCCCGCAATCCATGGCCCCCAAATGCATGGATGCCGGATCAAGTCCGGCATGACAGACCACGGTCAAGACGGCCAAATCAACCCATCCAGAACCATGTAATTGTTAGCCCAGAAAGACTTGAAAGCACACCATGGCCAATCTGACAACGAATTTCATCGGCATCCAAAGCCCCAACCCGTTCTGGCTGGCCAGCGCGCCGCCCACCGACAAGGCCACCAACGTCAACCGCGCCTTTGAAGCCGGTTGGGGCGGGGTGGTCTGGAAAACGCTTGGGGAAGACGGCCCGCCCGTGGTCAATGTGAACGGCCCGCGTTACGGTGCCTTGATGACGCCCGACCGGCGCCTGACCGGCTTCAACAACATTGAACTGATCACCGACCGCGATCTGGCGCTCAATTTGAAAGAAATCACCGAGGTCAAACGGACCTGGCCAGACCGCGCGATGGTGGTGTCGCTGATGGTGCCGTGCAATGAAGACGCCTGGAAAGCCATCCTGCCGCGCGTGGAAGACACCGGCTGCGACGGCATTGAGCTCAACTTTGGCTGCCCGCACGGCATGAGCGAGCGCGGCATGGGCGCAGCCGTGGGCCAGGTGCCGGAATACATCCAGATGGTCACCCACTGGTGCAAGCAGTACAGCAGGCTGCCGGTGATCGTGAAACTCACGCCCAACATCACCGACATCCGCCTGCCCGCCCGCGCCGCCAAAAACGGTGGTGCCGACGCGGTGAGCCTGATCAACACCATCAACTCGATCATGGGTGTGGACCCGTACAGCCTGACCATGGTGCCCAGCACTGGTGGCAAAGGCTCGCACGGCGGTTACTGCGGCCCGGCGGTGAAACCGATTGCGCTGAACATGGTGGCCGAGATTGCGCGCGACCCGCAGACCGCAGGGCTACCGATTTCAGGCATTGGCGGCGTGGGCAATTGGCGCGATGCTTTTGATTTCATCGCGCTGGGCGCTGGCAACGTGCAGGTGTGTACGGCCGCCATGGTGTATGGCTTCAAGATCGTGCAAGAAATGACCGACGGCCTGTCAAACTACATGGACGAGATGGGTTTCACGTCGATTGAGGATTTCAAGGGCAAAGCCATCCCCACGGTGAGCGACTGGAAGCACCTGAACCTGAACCACATCAGCAAGGCCGTCATCAACCAGGACAGCTGCATTGAATGCGGGCGCTGCCACATTGCCTGCGAAGACACCAGCCACCAGGCCATCACGGCAATGAAAGACGGCAAGCGCCACTTTGAGGTGAACGAGGCCGAATGTGTCGGCTGCAACCTGTGCACGCTGGTGTGCCCGGTGCCCGAATGCATCACCCTGCGCACCGTGGCGCCCGGCGAGGTGGATTTGCGCACCGGCAAAACCGTGCTGGCAGGCCATGCCGACTGGACCACGCACCCCAACAACCCGGGGCGGGTGGCGGCGTAAGATGACGCCCGGCAAGATATATATATGTCAAATCAGCCTCTAGCCCCTATCCATAAAGGGCAGGCAGCTATTTATTAAGGAGTAATTGATGAGCAATATTCTGATCCGCGGCGGCATGGTGGTCAACGCCGACCACGCCTTTAAAGCCGACGTTTTGACGCAAGACGGCCAAATCATCGCCGTTGGCCCCAATCTGCAAGCCCCGGCGGGCACCCAAGTGGTGGACGCAGGCGGCCAGTACGTCATGCCTGGCGGCATCGACCCGCACACCCACATGCAGCTGCCGTTCATGGGCACCACCACCATGGACGACTTTTTCACCGGCACCGCCGCCGGGCTGGCCGGTGGCACGACCAGCATCATCGACTTTGTCATCCCCAACCCGAAACAGTCGCTGATGGAGGCGTATCAGACCTGGCGCGGCTGGGCCGAAAAATCGGCCGCCGACTACGGTTTTCACGTCGCCGTGACATGGTGGGACGAGTCGGTCAAGCGCGACATGGGCACGCTGGTGCAGGAGGAAGGCGTGAACAGCTTCAAACACTTCATGGCTTACAAAAACGCCATCATGTGTGACGACGAAACACTGGTGAACAGCTTCAGCCGTGCGCTGGAACTCGGCGCCATGCCCACCGTACACGCTGAAAACGGCGAACTGGTGTTTTTGCTGCAGCAGCAGGTGCTGGACCGGGGCATCACCGGCCCTGAAGGCCACCCGCTGTCACGCCCGCCGGTGGTCGAAGGTGAAGCCGCCAACCGGGCGATTGCCATTGCCGACGTGCTGAACGTGCCGATCTACATCGTGCATGTGTCATGTATCGAAGCCGCTGACGCCATCGCCCGCGCCCGCGCCCGTGGCCAGCGCGTGTATGGCGAGGTGCTGGCCGGGCACCTGGCGGTGGATGACAGCGTCTACCGCCACCCCGACTTTGCCACTGCCGCCGCGCACGTCATGAGCCCGCCGTTCCGCCCGAAAGCACACCAGGAAGCGCTGTGGCGCGGCCTGCAAAGCGGCAATTTGCACACCACCGCCACCGACCACTGCACCTTCTGCGCGAGTCAAAAAGCTGCAGGGGCTGACAACTTCGCCAAGATTCCCAACGGCTGCGGCGGTGTGGAAGAACGCATGCTGGTGGTGTGGGACGAAGGCGTCAACACCGGTCGCCTCACGCCATCTGAGTTTGTTGCCGTGACCTCGGCCAACAGTGCCAAGCTGTTCAACCTGTACCCGCAAAAAGGCTGCGTGGCGGTGGGTGCCGACGCCGACCTGGTAGTCTGGGACCCGGCGGGTACCAAAACCTTGTCGGCCAAAACCCAGTTCAGCAAGGGCGACTACAACGTCTTCGAAGGCCGCACCGTCACCGGCATCCCCAGCCACACGCTGAGTCAAGGCAAGCTGGTGTTTGTGCAGGGCGATTTGCGGGCGGAACGGGGGGTGGGGCGATATATCAAGCGTCCGGCGTTTAATGCGAATTTCACGGCGAGCAAGCTGCGGGCGGATGTGACGGCGGTGGGGGCGGTGAAGCGGTAAATTTGCAAGACCTCCAATTCGCCGAGTCCTGAAGTCACCCGGTTTTAGCCACCATGATTGCCGCTGAAAGGTTTCCCCCACGCACAGGTCGTGTGCCTGCCGGGGAGGGCACGGCCGGGGGCCTCATACTGTCAAAGGCCCGGAAATCGGCCCCCGGCCATTCCCTCTCCGGCGACAACGGGCGGTGCTGGCTCACCAACAGTAAAAACCCAAGCCAAGGCCATCGTTTTGGCGTGACACGAGCGAAGCGATGTGCCGCAATTCTCCCCGCCGTTGAGGCCGGGCTGAGCAGCGGAGTGGCAGGCGGATCAGGGCTGGCGTTGTTTGAGCGAAGCGAGTTTCGCCAGCCCCCGCCTGACGCGAGCAGCGCAAGGAACCGCGCAGCGGCACGGACGTCGGCTCGCCTTTCTTTTGCTTACTTTTCTTTGGCGAAGCAAAGAAAAGTGAGTGGCCGCCGGGCCACCCCGGCATATCCCGCACATTCATCCCCAGGAGAAAACTGACATGGAAACCAAAACCGACATCTCCACCCTGCGCATCAACGGCCAGCGCCTCTGGGACAGCCTGATGGAACTCGCCAAAATCGGCGCGACTGAAAAAGGCGGTGTCTGCAGATTGACCCTGACGGATCTCGACAAACAAGGCCGCGACCTGGTGACCAAGTGGGCCAGAGAAGCCGGCCTGACCGTCACCATCGACAAGATCGGCAACGGTTTCATGCGCCGACCGGGCCGCAACAACAGCCTGCCACCCATCGTCACCGGCAGCCACGTCGACACCCAGCCCACAGGCGGCAAATTCGACGGCAACTACGGTGTGCTGGCCGGGCTGGAGGTGATGCGCACCCTCAACGACCACAACATTGAGACCGAAGCCCCGGTTGAGGTCAGCTTCTGGACCAATGAGGAAGGCTCGCGTTTTGTGCCGGTGATGATGGGCTCGGGCGTGTTCTCCAAAACCTTCACGCTGGAACACGCCTACGCCGCGCGCGATATCGACGGCAAATCGGTCGGTGACGAACTGGCGCGTATCGGCTACATCGGCGACCAGGAGCCCGGTGACCACCCGATCGGTGCGTTTTTCGAGACCCACATCGAACAAGGCCCAGTGCTCGAAGACAACGACGTCACCATTGGTGTGGTGCAAGGCGTGCTGGGCATCCGTTGGTTTGATTGCACTGTGACCGGCATGGAAGCCCACGCCGGCCCCACGCCAATGGCGCTGCGCAAAGACGCGATGCAGGTCGCCACGCACATCATGCAGGAGGTGGTAGCTACGGCTTTGCGCCACGCGCCGCACGGGCGCGGCACGGTCGGCATGGTGCAGGTGTTCCCGAACAGCCGCAACGTGATTCCGGGGCGGGTCAAATTCTCCATCGACCTGCGCAACGCCACCGACGCGCTGGTGGACCAGATGGCCGACGAGGTGAAAGCGTTTGCGGCGAGTCTCAGCACCAAAACGGGCTTGGGCATCCAGATTGATCTGGTGTCGAGCTACCCGGCGCAGGCTTTTCATGAGGATTGCAAGGGTGCCGTGGCCCGCGCGGCGGCGAAGCTGGGTTACTCCAACATGCCGGTTGTCAGCGGCGCCGGGCACGACGCGGTCTACATGGCCAAATTGGCCCCCACCGGCATGATCTTCATCCCCTGCCTGAACGGCATCAGCCACAACGAGATCGAATCTGCCACGCCCGAGCACATCACCGCCGGGTGCAACGTGCTGCTGCATGCCATGCTGGAGCGGGCTGGCACATAAAGTGCTCTTTGGTCCGGGGATGGCCACGCCGGCGGTGTGACAATCACGTGCGGGGACAAAGTGTGTTGCGAAACAATTTATAAGAAATCGGCCTCTAGCCCTTATCCATAAAGGGCTGATAGCTATTGTTTTTATTCGTTTTAACTGGAGAAACCCATGTCGTTGAAAGTCTTTTCCCGCCGTCAATCCCTCATCCTGGCCGCCGCTTTGGTGGCCCTGACCCCCGGCCTGAGCTTGGCCCAGGCCAAACTCAAGGTGGCGGGCATCTACACCGTGCCCTTTGAGCAGCAATGGGCCGGTCGCCTGCACCAGGCGCTGAAAGCCGCCGAAGCACGTGGCGAGATTGAGTACAAAGCGTCCGAGAACGTCAGCAACGCCGACTATGAACGCGTCATGCGTGAATACGCCACGAGCGGCAGCCAGTTGATCGTGGGTGAGGTCTTTGGTGTGGAAACCGCCGCACGCAAGGTGGCCAAAGACTTTCCCAAGGTGTCGTTCCTGATGGGGTCCAGCGGCAAGCCCGTGGCGCCGAATTTCAGCGTGTTTGACAACTACATTCAGGAACCCGCTTACTTGAGCGGCATGATTGCGGGCGGCATGACCAAAAGCAACAAAATCGGCATGGTCGGCGGCTTTCCGATCCCCGAAGTCAACCGCCTGATGAACGCCTTTATGATGGGTGCCAAGGAGGTCAACCCGAAGGTGGAATTCAGCGTGAGTTTCATCAACAGCTGGTTTGACCCGCCCAAAGCCAAGGAAGCCGCTTTTGCCATGATCGACAAGGGCGCCGACGTGATGTATGCCGAGCGCTTTGGCGTGAGTGACGCGGCCAAGGAAAAAGGCAAGCTGGCCATCGGCAACGTGATCAACACCCAGGCGCAGTACCCCGACACCGTGGTGGCCTCGGCGCTGTGGCACTTTGAGCCGTCGGCCGACCGCGCCATCAAGCTGGTCAAAGAGGGCAAGTTCAGCGCTGAAGACTATGGCCAATACTCGATGATGAAGTACAAAGGCTCATCCTTGGCACCGCTGGGCACGTTCGAGAAAAAGGTACCTGCCGACGTGGTGGCCAAAATGAAAGCCAAGGAAAAGGCCATTGTGGATGGCAGCTTCAGCGTCAAGGTCGACGACAGCCAGCCCAAGTCCACGGCCAAGTAAACCGGGTCAGTTAGGGCATTCTGCTTGGGTAACGTATAAACTACCAACAAATAACGTTATTCAAGCACTTATGACCCATCTTTCTCAAGCCCAATTTCAGTCTGCGTTTCACCTCGGTGCGGTGCAATCTGTCGGTATCGAGCCGGTGGGTGCGCAGTTTGCCGTGAAGTTTCTCACGCCAAATGGTGAAGCCGTGCTGGTGCGGGCGCGCCAGTCTGAGCCGCGCCTGTTTGGCAGTGTGGACAGTGCGATGCGTCTTTTGCACCGGCTGGGCGTGCGCCGCATTGTGCTGGACCATCTGGAGCAATGGCAACCTGGCGAGGCGGTGGCTACACGGCGCAGTCGGCCTGATCGTGCTGCGGCGCTCACTCAGGCTGCCGAGTACGACCGCTGGGTTCGAGACAAGGTGCAAGCCAGTCGTACCGACCCCCGCCCGGATATCGCGCAGGACGAATGGCAGCGTATTCAGACAGAAAAACGTGCTCGTCTACAGACATTGCAGGCCAACCACACACCATGAGTTGCAGCCAATGGTGCATCAGGCGCCGCCCTGAGTACCGCGACGATCTGGACGCCATTGAAGCGTGGATTGCCCGCGACAACCCGTTGGCCGCCGCTGCCATGTGGCTCTTGATTGATGAACAGGTGGACCAACTCGCCGACCCGAACTTTCCACGCCGAAGTAGCGCGCGGCTGGCAGATGCCTTTGAATTGGTGGCGCACCCCAACTACATCGTCTACTTTGATCAAGACGCCAGCACCTGCACGGTGACGGTTCGCGCAGTTGTCCATGTCGCCCGCCAATTCCCGCCCTGAACACTGTGAATCAACCCGTCCTCACCCTCTCCAACATCACCAAACGCTTCGGCGAGTTGGTGGCCAACGACAACATCTCGCTGGAACTTGCCTCCGGCGAGGTGCTGGCGCTGCTGGGTGAAAACGGCGCGGGCAAGTCAACGCTGGTATCGATCCTGTTTGGCCACTACACCGCCGACGAGGGCGAGATCTGCGTGCACGGTCATTTGCTGCCGCCGGGCGACCCCAAAGCCGCGCTGGCCGCTGGCATCGGCATGGTGCACCAGCACTTCACGCTGGCCGACAACCTGAGCGTGCTCGACAACATCATGATGGGCAGCGAGCCGCTGTGGCAGCCGTTCAGCCGCCACGCCGAGGCCATCGACAGGCTCAAGGCGGTGGCGCTGGAATTTGGCCTGACGGTGGACCCGAAGGCTCGCGTGGGAAACCTGTCGGTGGGCGAGCGCCAGCGTGTCGAAATCCTGAAAGCGCTGTACCGTGGCGCGCGCATCCTGATCCTGGACGAACCCACGGCCGTGCTGACACCACAGGAATCTGAAGGCCTTTTTAAGGTTCTGGCTCAGATGGTGGCTCAGGGTTTAGCTATTATTTTTATCAGCCACAAGCTCGGTGAAGTGCTGCGCGTGTCCAACCGCGTGGCGGTGCTGCGCGGCGGCAAACTGGTGGCCGAGGCCTCCGCCAAAGGCTGCACCCAGGCGCAACTAGCGCAGTGGATGGTGGGCCATGCGATTGATGCGCCGGTGCGCCGCCCGGCCAAAACTGTGGGCGACGCGGTGTGTGTGCTCAACCAGATCAGCACCGCGCCCGGGCGCGAACGCCTCAGCAACGTGTCGCTCGACTTGCGCGCGGGCGAGATTGTGGCCATTGCCGGGGTCTCGGGTAACGGCCAGGTGGCGCTGGCCGAACTGCTGTGCGGCACCCGCGCTGCCACCTCCGGCAACGTCACGTTTCTGGGTCAACCACTGCCGCGCCACCCGGCCGAACTGGTGGCTTTGGGCGTGGCCCGTATCCCCGAAGACCGCCACGCCGTGGGTGTGGTGGGCGACCTGCCGGTGTGGGAAAACGCCGTGTCCGAACGCCTGCGCAGCCCAGCTTTTTCGCGCTGGGGCTGGGTGCGCCGTGCCCGCGCCCGGGCGTTTGCCAAACAGGTCATCGACGCCTTTGACGTGCGTGGCGGTGGCCCGCTGGTGGCGGCACGCGCCTTGTCGGGCGGCAACATGCAGAAGCTGATTCTGGGTCGGGCCCTTATGCAGCCTGTGCAGGTAGCTATCAAAGGTGAATCAATCGCCATAGCTGATCAATCACTCCGGGACAACAATAATGGCTGTCATTTCGTCCCCGGATCGAGTCCGGGGTTTCAGCACCCGCAATCCATGGCGCAAGGTTCATGGATCCCCCCAGGTCTTGGCCCGGGGCAGGCTCCTCAAGTCCGGGATGACATCCACAAAGTGACATCCAGTTCTATCACGTTAAATCAGAGTGCCACTGGCAGCACGCAACCACCGCGACTGATCATCGCCCACCAGCCGACCTGGGGACTGGACATTGGCGCGGTGGCCTATGTGCAATCGCAACTCATCGCCGCGCGCGACGCCGGTGCCGCTGTGCTGGTGATCTCGGACGACCTGGACGAGGTGCTGACCCTGGGTGACCGGGTGGCGGTGATGCACGCGGGTGAGATGACGGCTGCGCGGCCCGCCCTGGATTGGACCCGCGAAGCCATCGGTCTGGCCATGGCGGGTGTGACCCACCCGGGCCAGGTACCAACATGAGACTCGAAAAGCGCAGCCACAGCTCACCCGTTGCACTGGCGCTGGCACCGCTGGGGGCGGTCGTTTTCACGCTGTTGATCAGCGCGCTGCTGGTGTTGTGGGCCGGTGCGCCGGTCGGCCAGACTTACGGTTTGTTATTCCAGGGCGGTTTCGGCTCGGTGTTTGCCTTGTCAGAAACGCTGACCCGCGCCATCCCGCTGATGCTCACCGGTCTGGCCGCCGCCGTGGCGTTCAAGGCGCGGCTCTTCAATATCGGTGCTGAGGGCCAGTTGTATGTAGGTGCACTGGCGGCGGTGGCAGTCGGTGGTCTGCATGGCGGCACCGGTTTCGATCTGCCACCCGCGCTGCTGTTTATGCTCATGATGCTGGCCTCAGCGCTGGCCGGGGCCTTGCTGCTGTTGGGCCCGGCACTCTTAAAAGCCAAGCTGGGTGTGGACGAAGTGGTGACCACGTTGCTGCTGAACTTCATCGTGCTGCTGTTTGTCTCGATGATGCTCGACGGCCCGATGAAAGACCCCACCGCCATGGGCTGGCCGCAAAGTGTGGCGCTGCTGCCTGAGCTGGAGCTGTCCAAACTGATCCCGCAAACCCGCGTGCACACCGGTCTGCTGTGGGGTGTCACGCTCGCGCTGGCCGTCTGGGCGCTGATGAAATACACGGTGCCGGGTTTTGACATCCGCGCCGTGGGTGCCAACGCGCGGGCGGCCGCGTTTGCCGGGGTGTCAGTCACGCGCACCGTGGTGCTGGTGGCGCTGCTTTCGGGCGGGCTGGCCGGGCTGGCGGGTGCCATTGAGGTGGCCGGGCGCACCAGTTACCTGACACTGGACATTTCGCCGGGTTATGGCTACAGCGGCATCGTCATCGCCATGCTGGCCGGGTTGCACCCGCTGGGTGTGGCGCTGGGCAGTGTGTTTGTGGCCGGGGTGCTGGTGGGTGCCGACAGCATGAGCCGCATGGTGGGTGTGCCAACCTACATTGCCGATGTGATCGTGGCCACGTCGCTGATTGCGGTGCTGGTAGCCACGCTGCTGACGCAGTACAGAATCAAGCTGAAATGAGCGAGTTTCTGGACATCCTCATCAACCCCGCTTTTTGGGTCGCGGTACTGCGCATTGCCACGCCGCTGATTCTGGGCACGCTCGGGGTGCTGTTGTGCGAGCGCGCCGGGGTATTGAACCTGGGCATCGAAGGCATCATGGTCGCCGGGGCGTTTACCGGCTGGCTGGCGGTGTATGGTGGCGCGCCTTTGTGGGCAGGGGTGATCGTGGCGGCGGCCACCGGCGCGGTGCTGGGGCTGTTGCACGCGTTTCTGACCGTTGGGCTGGCGCTGTCACAACACGTCTCGGGGCTGGGCATTACCCTGCTGGCCACGGCGCTCAGTTACTACGGCTACCGGGTGAGCTTTCCGAAAGTGTCGACGCCGCCCACCATCACCCCGTTTGCAGAGATGGCCTGGCTGCCGGTTCCCATCCTGGCCCAACAGACTGCCATGACCCTGCTGGCGCTGCTGGCGGTGCCGCTCATCACCTACGTGCTGTTCAAGACCCCGGTCGGCCTGGCCGTGCGTATGGTTGGCGAGAACCCGCAGGCGGCTGAAGGCCAGGGTGTATCGGTGGCGCGGGTGCGCACCGGCGCCATCGTGGCCGGTTCGGCGCTGATGGGCGTGGCCGGGTCGTTTTTGACGCTGTCGGCCTTCAACGCCTTCTTTTTCAACATGGTCAACGGGCGCGGCTGGATTTGTGTGGCGTTGGTGGTTTTTGCGTCGTGGCGGCCCGGCAAGGCGCTGCTGGGCGCGCTGCTGTTTGCTTTTTTTGATGCGCTGCAACTGCGCCTGCAGCAAGCGGGTGATGCGGTGTTGCCCTACCAGTTGTACCTGATGCTGCCGTATGTGCTGTCGATCCTGGCGCTGGTTCTGGTGGCGCGCAAGGCCAGCTACCCGCAGGCGCTGATGAAGCCCTATCGCAAGGGCGAGCGCTGAAAGCCAGCGGTCAAAAGATGGTGTTTTAATGACGGCCCGGTTGCCTTGTGTCCGCCGCAGCGCCGCCCAACCCCCAGAAAGCACCCCTCATGCCCCTGCCTGGTCCGCTTTGTGCCACCTTGTTTCAACACCTGCCCGACGGTGTTTTCCTGATTGACCCGGCGACTTCGCGCATTCTGGAATGCAATGAGGCGGCCCTGACCCAGCTCGGCATGCAGCGCAGCGAGGTGCTTGACCACTCGGTGCTGAGCCTGCAGACCGACATGGTGGGCATGGACCAATGGGCCAGCATCGCGCAGGCGATTCGCGCCACCGACGGCTATGTGTTCATCGGCCAACACCGGCATAAATCGGGTGCCGAGGTTCCGGTAGAGGTCAACACCAGCCACTTCTTCCATGAAGGGCAGGAGTTTTTTCTGTCGATTGCCCGCAACATCAGTCAGCGCCTGGCGCTGGAGCGTGACCTGCACAGCCGCGACGCCCAGTTGCGTTATGCCCTGACCGAAGCCTCTGACGGCCTGTGGGACTGGAACCTGTTGACCAATGAGGTGTTTTTCAGCCCGCAACTCGGGCGCATGCTGGGTTATGGCCCGCATGAGATGAGGCCGGTGCTCGACACCTGGAGCACCAACCTGCACCCCGAAGACGCCCAATGGGTGCGCAAGGTGCTGCAGGACCACATTGACGGCCTGCGCGGTCGCTTTAATGCCGAATACCGGCTGCGCAACCGCAACGGCCATTACCTGTGGGTGCACGACCGCGGCCGCATCTGCGAGCGTGATGCCGACGGCCATCCCACCCGCATGGTGGGCATGGTGCACAACATCACCGACCAGAAAACCACCGAGCTCACCCTGCAGGCCATGGCCTCGCATGACCCGCTCACCGGGCTGCTGAACCGGCGCGAATGCGACCTGGTACTGGGCCGCCAGCTGGAGCTGTGCCGCAGGCTCGATGTGCCGCTGGGCATGTGCTTCTTTGACCTGGACCATTTCAAGAACGTCAACGACGAATATGGCCATGCCGTGGGCGACAAGGTGCTGCAACGCATCGCCCAGACCATTGCCCACGACATCCGCAGCACCGACCATCTGTTCCGCTGGGGCGGTGAAGAGTTTCTGGTGCTGTGCGTCGACACCACCGAACACGACATGCTGGTACTGGCAGAAAAGCTGCGCACCAGAATTGCCGACCTGGATTGGCATGACATCGGCCGCCTGCCCACCATGACCTGCAGTTTTGGTGTGGCCGTGTTCCCTGCGCATGCCGACAGCGCCGAGAACCTGTTTCTGGCCGCCGACTCGGCGCTGTACCAGGCCAAGGCGCTGGGGCGCAACCGGGTGGAGCGCGCGCCCACCCTGGCCCACGTGTCGCACCCTTACCCCAAGCAGCGCACAACCCGACCTGCAGACCTGGACTAATTCATGGCAGCCGTAACACCCCGAAAGATGAAACCCGGCTGTCATTGCGGGCTTGACCACCACAACGCCCGGGATGACCACCACCACAACGCCCGGGATGACCACCACCACAACGCCCGGGATGACCACCACCACATTACCCCGTATTTCCATGCTTGACTTGCTGATTCACAATGCCTCGTTGCCAGATGGGCGCACCGCCATGTCGGTCGCCGTGCAAGGCGGCCAGATCGTGGCCGTAGCCGCTGGCCTGCAAGCGCCCGCGCACCAAACGCTGGATGCACAAGGCCAGCTGCTGAGCCCACCATTTGTCGACCCGCACTTTCACATGGACGCCACGCTGAGCTACGGCCTGCCGCGTGTCAACCAGAGCGGCACGCTGCTCGAGGGCATTGCGCTGTGGGGTGAACTCAAACCGCTGCTCACGGCAGATGCGCTGATGGAGCGCGCCCTGGCCTACTGCGACTGGGCAGTAGCCAAAGGCCTGCTGGCCATTCGCACCCATGTCGACGTGTGTGACGACCGTCTGCTGGCTGTCGATGCGCTGCTGGAAGTCAAACGCCAGGTGGAGCCGTACATCGATATGCAACTGGTGGCCTTCCCGCAGGACGGTGTGCTGCGCGCGCCCAACGCCCTGGCCAACCTGCACCGCGCGCTGGACAAGGGTGTGGACGTGGTCGGTGGCATTCCGCACTTTGAGCGCACGTCTGAACAGGGTGCCGCCAGCGTCAAGCTGCTGTGCGAAATCGCCGCCCAGCGTGGCCTGCGCGTCGACATGCATTGCGACGAGTCCGACGATCCGCACTCACGTCATGTCGAAACCCTGGCGTTTGAGACCCAGCGTCTGGGCCTGCAAGGCTTGGTGACCGGCTCGCACCTGACGTCCATGCACAGCATGGACAACTATTACGTCAGCAAATTGATCGCCTTGATGGCAGAGAGCCAGTTACACGCGGTGGCCAACCCGCTGATCAATATCACCCTGCAAGGTCGCCACGACAGCTACCCCAAACGCCGTGGCATGACCCGCGTGCCCGAGCTGCTGGCCGCTGGCATCAACGTCGCCTTTGGCCACGACTGCGTGATGGACCCGTGGTACAGCCTCGGCAGTGGCGACATGCTCGAAGTCGCGCACATGGGCCTGCATGTGGCGCAAATGACCAGCCAGGCCGCCATGCGCCAGTGTTTTGACGCGGTGACAGTCAACGCCGCCCGCGTGATGGGGCTGGACAACTACGGCATTGCGCCCGGTTGCCACGCCGACCTGGTGCTGCTGCAGGCGCGTGACCCGGTGGAAGCGCTTCGCCTGCGCGCCACCCGGCTCAAGGTTTTCAGGCGCGGCCAACTGCTGGCCGAATCACCGGCAGCCTGCAGCACGCTGCACCTGCCGGGGCGGCCCGGGCAAACTGACTGGATGGCCAACTGAGCTGACGCCAGTTTGGGCATAAATATGCCTCTAGCCCTTATGAATAAAGGGCAAATAGCTATCTATCATATAGTGATTTGTCACGGCTTATAGTCTCTTGACGGCTGTCGTTGGCCGAGACATCTTCCCTAAAATACGTTGATGAACATACTTCGCTTTTTACCCCCGGTCATCCTCAGTCTTGGCTTGGTGGGTTGTGGCCAATCTTCTGGCCCCAGCGTCAACGCACCGCCTCAGGCCCCAGCCCCCGCGCCCGCGCCGGTGGTCAAAAAAGACATCGGGCTGGTCATGAAAACCTTGACCAACCCGTTCTTTGTCGAGATGGAAAAAGGCGCCCGGCGCGCCGAAAAAGAACTCGGCATCAACCTCACGGTCAAGACCGCCGCGCAGGAAACCTCCATCGAGCAGCAGATCCAGCTGGTCGAAGACCTGATTGCCGCCAAGGTCAACGCCATCGTCATCGCCCCGGGCGACTCACAACGGCTGGTTCCGGCACTTAAACAAGCGCATGACGCAGGCATCCGCATCGTCAACATCGACAACCGGCTGGACCCCGAAACGGTGCAGCAGGCGGGCCTGGCGCCGGTGCCTTTCATCAGTGTGGACAACGAGGCCGGTGCCTACAAGGTGGGTCAGTTCCTCGCCCAAGGCGTCTCCGTACCCACCGAGGCAGCCATTTTGGAGGGTATCCGCAGCGCTGACAACGCCAAACAGCGCGCCGCTGGCGCCCGCCGCGGCTTGGCAGCAAACCCGAACATCAAGCTGGTGGCCTCAGAAACAGCCAACTGGAAGATTGACGAGGCCTACACGGTTACCCAGCAGATGTTCACCAAGCATCCCAACATCAAGCTGCTGTTTGCGTCCAACGACATCATGGCCATCGGCGCCCTGAAATATCTGCAGGAAAGCCGTCACAAAGGCGTCAAGGTGGCCGGTTTTGATGCGCTGGACGAGGCCTTGGCCGAGATCCGCAGCAAACGTCTGGCTGCCACTGTGGACCAGCAAGCGGCCGAACAGGGCTACCAGGGCATCGCCCTGGCCCTGCGTCTGGCGCAAGGCAGCACGGTGCCCTTGGTCACCCTCATCGACTCCCGCTTGATCACTGCCACCACGCTGCCCTGAATCAGCGACCCAGCGTGAAGAAGCGCTCCGGTATCACCGCCAAACTGCTGGGCTATCTGCTGGCAGTGGGTGTCTTGCCAGTGATTTTGCTGGGCGTGATTGCCTTTGAGACGTCCAAACGCATCGTGATCAGCCAGGCCGAGGCCGACAACACCCGGCTACTGGCCAGTTTTGCGTCGTACCTGAGTCTGTACCAGGACCAGATCGAAGACCTGGCGGCCAGCGTGGCCGGTAATGCCGAGATCGGGCAGGCGCTGCGCCGCGCGGACGAAAAATCAGCCGATACCTTTGATGCGCTGGAGCTGCGCGCGCGCATCGGCTACATATTGAACAGCTACGTCCGCGCCAAAGGCCTGGTGTCGCTCAACGTGTTTTCGCGCGGTGGCGCTCGTTACCAGGTGGGTGAGACGCTGGATGCCAGCCAGATTGACCCGGCTGAGGTGCATGCATTGCTGCGGCAGGCCAGTGCCACCAGCACCCCGGCACTGTGGCGCGGTGCATTTGACAACCTCAACGTCAGCTCCGAGCAGAAAAAAGTCATCAGCGTGACGCGCGCCATCCAGCATTTTTCGCCCTCTACCGGCACATCGGACGTGGTCGGGTTGCTGGTGATCAGCCTCAACAATGACATCATGAACAGCTTTCTGCAGGGCATGCCGCTGGAGCCGGGCAGCCAGCTCATGGGCGTGGATGCGCAGGGCAACATCACTCTGCACTCCGACCCGAGCCACTTCGGCCAGCCGGTGCTGCCCGAGTTGCTGGCACTGATGCGTGCACCCATCCCGGTCACCCGGCTCACCCTGAACGGGCAGCAGGTGCTGATGCACGTCATGCCCATTCCCGGCAAACCGGGTTTTCTGGCCATGATCAAGCCCCGCGCCCCGCTCACGCAGCAAGTCAGCCAGCTGGCCGTGTTCACCTTTGGCCTGGTGCTGCTGGCCCTGCTGGCGGTGCTGACCCTGGCCTGGTCCTTTGCCCGCACTCTGGTCAAGCCGATTCGTGCGGTGTCAACAGGCTTTGGCCAGATTGCCAGCCAGTCAGCAACGCAGCCGCCCCTGCCCGTGCCGGTGGACGACGTTCCTGAAGAAATTGCCCAGCTGATTCAGGGCTACAACAGCCATCTGCTGGCCCTGCAGGCGCAGGCCGTTGCCTCGCAGGAACTGCGTCAGGCCAAAAACGAGGCCGAGGCCGCGAACCTGGCCAAAAGCCGTTTCCTGGCCACCATGAGCCACGAGATCCGCACCCCGATGAACGGCATTCTGGGCATGGCCCAGTTGCTGTTGGCACCCGGGCTCAACGACAACCAGCGCGCGGACTACGCGCGGACCGTGCTCAGCTCCGGCCAGTCGTTGCTGCGCCTGCTCAACGACATTCTGGACCTGTCCAAAATCGAGGCCGGCAAGTTCCAGCTGGACCTGACCGAGCTTGACCCGCAGGATCTGCTGGCCGACGTGCAGGCGCTGTTTGCCGGGGCCGCCAAAAACAAGTCGCTGGCGCTGGCCTGCAGCTGGCAGGGCCCCACCGGGCGGCGCTACCGTGGCGACAGCCACCGGCTGCGCCAGATGCTGAGCAACCTGCTGGGCAATGCCATCAAGTTCACCAGTCAGGGGCAGATTCAGGTCACAGCACGCGAGATCTCGCAGGAAGGCCAGAGCGTGGTGCTGGAGTTTTCTGTGAGCGACAGTGGCCCGGGCATTGCCCCCGACAAGATAGCACTGCTGTTCAAGCCGTTTTCGCAGGCTGACAGTTCCACCACCCGGCAGTTTGGTGGCAGCGGGCTGGGGCTGTCGATCGTCAGCAGCCTGGCCAAACTGCTCGGCGGTGAGGTCGGGGTTGAAAGTGACGTGGGGCACGGTTCGCGCTTCTGGTTCAGGGTGCGCGCCGAGCTTCTCGCCGAGGCACCCGCAGTACCACGCACGCCGCGTGAGCCCGAGCCGCACCACCCGGCGCCAGCCCGGCCAACACCAGACCCCGCGCCTGCCAGCCCTGGGGCCCTGGCCATGCAGGGGCGGGTGCTGGTGGTGGAAGACAACCCGGTGAACTGCATGGTGGTGGAAGGCCTGCTGGCGCAGATGGGCCTGGAGGCAGACACCGTGCATGACGGGCAGCAGGCGCTGGCGCGGGTACAGGCGGGCGGCCCTTATGCGGTGATCCTGATGGATTTGCAGATGCCGGTCATGGACGGTTATGCCGCCACCACCGCCATCCGCCAATGGGAGGCTGAAAGCGCCAGCCCCCGCACACCCATCATTGCACTGACAGCAGACGCGTTTGAGGAAGACCGCCAGCGCTGTCTGAGCATGGGCATGGACGACTTTTTGACCAAGCCCATCGCCCTGCGCGCGCTCGGCACCGCCCTGCAACACTGGCTGCCCCAAAGGGTATAATTCGTCCCCCGGCAACGTTGATCCATGACCCCTGTCAAACCCACCATCCTGGCCATTGACGACACGCCCGTCAATTTGTTGACGCTGGGTGCCGCCCTCAAGCATGACTTTGACCTGCAGATGGCCACCTCGGGTGAAATGGGCCTGGAACTGGCCCGGCAAAACCCGCCTGATCTGATTTTGCTCGACATCATGATGCCCGGCATCGACGGCTTTGAGACCTGCCGCCGACTCAAGGCGGAGCCGCTGCTGGCCGACATTCCGGTCGTGTTTGTCACGGCCCTGCATGAGCAGGCGTTTGAGGTCAAGGGGCTGGCGCTGGGTGCCTGGGACTACATCACCAAGCCGATCCAGGTGGATACGGCGCGCCAACGCATTCGCAACCTGCTGGAGCGCGAGCGCCTGCGCAAGCAGGTGGCGCTGCAGCTCGACCAACTGGCGCAGGAACTGGCTGAGCGCCAGGCCAGCACCAACAAGCTCAAACTCGCAGCCGGCGTGTTCACCACCGCCCGCGAGGGCATTCTCATCACCGATACCGACGGCACCATCGTCGATGTCAACGAGGCGTTTTCCCGCATCACCGGCTTTGCCCGCCAGGAGGTGCTGGGCCAGAACCCGCGCATTCTGGGCTCGGGCCTGCAAAGCCCTGAGTTCTACACAGCCATGTGGCGCGAGTTGCTGACCAAGGGCCATTGGTACGGCGAGATCTGGAACCGGCGCAAAAGCGGCCAGGTGTATGCCGAGATGCTCACCATCACCACCGTGCGTGATGAAAGTGGTCAGCCCAGAAACTTTGTCGCCCTGTTTTCGGACATCACTGCCCTGAAAGAGCACGAGACCGAGCTCAACCACATGGCGCACTACGACGTGCTCACCGGCCTGCCCAACCGCGTGCTGCTGGCCGACCGCCTGCGTCAGGGCATGCTGCAGGCCGAGCGACGCGGGCAGTTGCTGGCGGTGGTGTTTCTGGATCTGGATGGCTTCAAGGGGGTCAACGACCGCTACGGCCATGAGGCCGGCGACCAGTTGCTGATGGCGGTGGCTCGCAACATGAAAAAGTCGCTGCGCGAGGGTGACACGCTGGCCCGCCTGGGTGGCGATGAGTTTGTTGCCGTGCTGGCCGACCTGGACAACGCCGCAGCCGGCGTGCCGCTGCTGGGTCGCCTGCTGGAAGCCGCCGCCCAGCGCACCGTGTTTGGCGAACTGGCGCTGAAGGTGTCCGCCAGCATGGGCGTGACGTTTTTCCCGCAGGACGTGGACATGGAGGCCGACCAGCTGCTGCGCCAGGCTGACCAGGCCATGTACCAGGCCAAACTGGCGGGTAAAAACCGCTTTCAGGTGTTTGACACCCAGCATGACAGCGGCATGCGCAGCCGCCATGAGAGTCTGGAGCGTATCCGCCTGGCGCTGCAAGCCAACGAACTGGTGCTGTTTTACCAGCCCAAGGTGAACATGCGTACTGGCACGGTGATGGGGGCCGAGGCGCTGATCCGCTGGCAGCACCCTGACAAAGGCCTGCTGCCACCGGCGAGTTTTCTGCCCCTGATTGAAGACAGTCCGCTGGCCATTGAAATCGGCGAGTGGGTGATCGAGACCGCCCTGCGGCAAATCGGTCAATGGCGCAGCCAGGGGCTGCTGCTGCGGGTCAGCGTGAATGTGGGTGCGCGTCAGTTGCAGCAGAGCAACTTTGTGACCCGGCTCAGCGATACCCTGGCCAGCCACCCGGGCATCCAGAGCGGCGACCTGTCCATCGAGGTGCTGGAGACCAGCGCGCTGCAAGATCTGGCCGGGGTGTCGCTGGTGATCGCCCAGTGCAAAGACCTGGGCGTTGACTTTGCGCTGGATGACTTTGGCACGGGCTACTCGTCACTCACTTACCTGAAACGCCTGCCGGTGTCGCTGCTGAAGATGGACCAGAGCTTTGTGCGCGATATGCTGATTGACCCGGACAACCAGGCCATTCTTGAAGCCGTGATCGGGCTGGCCCGCGCATTCCGGCGTGCTGTCATTGCCGAAGGGGTGGAAACCATCGCCCACGGCACGCGCCTGCTGGAGATGGGTTGTGATCTGGCGCAGGGTTACGGCATTGCGCGGCCCATGCCCGCGGCTGCCGTTCCCGACTGGGTGGCCAGCTGGCGCCCGGATGCAGCGTGGTCACCCCCGGGAACGGTCAGACCATGAATGCCGCATTGCAGACGCGTTTTGAGGCCCTGAAAGCCTCCGGCCTCCTGCCTTCGCCGCGCGGGGTGGCGCTGGCGGTCATGACACTGACACGCCAGGACGATGCCAGCCTGAACCAGATCGCCCACACCATTGAAACCGATCCAGCGCTGGTATCGCGGCTGATCAAGCTGACCAACAGCTGCCAGTTTGCCGGTGCCAGGCCGGTGCTGGCGATCAAGGATGCCATCAGCGTGCTCGGGCTCAATGCCGTTCGGGGCGTTGCCCTGGGCCTGTCACTGATGGCGCAGCGAGATAGCCCACACTGCGCTGACTTTGACTACCCACGCTTCTGGTCGCACAACCTGGCCTGCGCCGTGGCCATGCGGGTTTTTTCCGGGCATACCCGGCTGATGCAGGGCGACGAGGCCTTTAGCCTGGGCCTGCTGGCACGGGTTGGCGAACTGGGGCTGGCGGGCTTGTTCCCCAACGATTTTGCCCGGCTGCAACAACAGGCCCACGCCAGCGCTGCCACACTTTTGCGCCTGGAGCGCGAGGCCTTCGGGTTTGACCATGCCGACCTGAGCACCGCGTTGCTGCAGGACTGGGGCCTGCCTGCCGGGCTGATACAGGCTGTGGCGCTGCACGATCTCGGCAGTGCCGCACCCCAGCCCGACAACCAGCGTTTCGCACGCATCGCCCAGATGCTGACGCTTTGCACCACCGTGGCCGAGTTGTGCCTGGCCAGTGTGGCCAACCGCCGCGATCTGTTGACCCGCCTGATCACCCAGGGTCAGGGTTTTGACCTGCTGAGCGACGACTTGCAGACTCTGTGCGACGAAGTCGCACAGGACTGGAACCACTGGTGCGGCATGCTTGATATTGCCGCACAAAAAGTGCCCCCATTGACCGAGCTGATGGCTGAAGTCACTCATCCCCTTGCCACAGACCAGGATGTAGGCGACCTGCAACGCCTGATGGCCGAAATCGCCCAACTCACCCAGCGTGTGGAAGAAAGCCGCCAGCGCAACCTGGAAAACGAACAGCGCATGGAACTGGCCCTGCAAGGCAGCAAGCTTGGGCTGTGGGACTGGCAAATCAGCAGCGGTCGGGTCACGTTTGATACGCGCTGGTGCGCCATGCTGGGCTATCGGGTGGGTGAGCTGCCCACCCGTATGGACACTTGGCAGACCCTGATCCACCCGCAAGACATGCCGCAGGTCATGCAGGTCCTCAACGCCCACCTGCAAGATGGTGCTGCGGTCTATGAAACCGAGCATCGGCTGCGGCACAAGAACGGCCAATGGGTCTGGGTGCAAGACCGCGGCCAGGTGGTGGCGCGCGACAGCACCGGTGCTGCACTGCGCATGGTGGGCACGCACAGTGACATCAGCCAACGCAAGCAGGTCGAGGCCGAGTTGCTGCGCTCCAACCTGGAACTGGAACAGTTCAGCTACAGCATCTCTCACGACATGCGCCAGCCGCTGCGCATGATCAGCAGCTACCTGCAACTGCTGCAAAAGAGCCTGGGCCAGCAACTCACGACCGAGCAGGCCGACTACCTTCACTTCGCCGTGGACGGCGCCCAGCGCATGGACACCATGATGCTGGGCCTGCTGGACTATTCGCGCGTGGGTCGCAAGGGCGAGCCGATGCAGCTGGTAGACAGCCGCTCTTTGGTCAGCGAAGCGCTGCATTTCCTGCACACCAGCATGGGCGAAACGCAGGCCCAGGTGCAAGTACAAGGCGAGTGGCCGCAGGTGTTGGTCAGCCCCGATGAAATGCTGCGTCTGTTGCAAAACCTGATCGCCAACGCCTTGAAATTTCATGCACCTGCATGCCACCCCACCGTCACCATCACCAGTGCCTTTGATCTCAGCCATTGGACGCTGTGTGTGGCAGACAACGGCATCGGGCTGGCACCCGGGCAGATCGGGCGGCTGTTCCAGATGTTTGCGCGCCTGCAGCCGCGCACTGCCTTTGAAGGTACCGGCATCGGCCTGGCGCTGTGCCGCAAAATTGCCGAGCGCCATGGCGGACGCATTTGGGCGGAATCGATCGGTGAAGGGCAAGGTAGCCGGTTTTGGGTGGTGTTGCCGCTGCTGGCTGCACCGACACCCGTGGTCGCCCAGTGAGACCTGAAGGCATGTCACATGGCGCACGCTTGACCACTTCACGCGCCTGGTGGCTGGCGGTTCTGGCGTTTGGCCTGGCTGCACTGCTCAGCGGCGCCTTGATCTGGCAACTTGAAACCAGCCGCGTTGATGAAGCGCGGGCGCAAGCCTACAGCTTGGCCACCGAGCGTGCACAAGCCGTTCAAAGCAATATGGAACGGGCCTTTTCAGCCGCCTATGCGCTCGGCGCCATGATCCGACAGGGCCAGGGCGAACTGCCGGAGTTCACTGCCACGGCCAAGGAAATGCTGCCGTTTTACCCTGGTGTGGGCTCACTGCAACTGGCCAAAGACGGCGTCGTGACCCACGTTGTGCCGCTGGCGGGCAATGAAAAAGCCATCGGCCACAACCTGCTGGCTGACCCCGCACGCAACAAGGAAGCCTTTTTGGCACGCGACACCGCCCGGCTCACCCTGGCCGGACCGTTCACCTTGCTGCAAGGTGGCCTGGGTGCGGTGGCCCGCCTGCCGGTTTATCTGGAGAACACGCGCCGGGAACCCGACTTTTGGGGCTTTGTCGCGGTGCTGATGCATTTTCCGCAAGCCCTGGAGCCAGCCCAACTGCCTTTGCTGGTAGAGCGCGGCTTTCACTACGAACTCTGGCGCACCCACCCGGACACGCACCAGAAACAGGTGATTGCCAGCAGCGGCAAGGAGCCTTTGGCCAACCCGGTCACGCGTGATCTGGTGGTGCCCAATGCCACCTGGCACCTGGATCTGAGTCCGGTTGGCGGCTGGACAGACCAACCTGGCCTGCTGTTCAAAAGCGCTCTCGGGCTGCTTTTCAGCCTGCTGCTGGCGGGCATTGTCAAACTGTTGATGGATGGCAAGCTGGAGGAAAAGCGCCTGGAGGAGCGGGTCGCCCAGCGCACCCAGGACCTGCAACGCTTTGCCGAGGTCACGGCGCATCATCTTCAGGAACCCGCCCGGCGACTGGCCACCTATGCCGATCGGCTGGCGCGCCAGCTCACCACCGACCCCAGCGACCCCGAGGCCCAGATGTCGCTCAGGTTCATTGGCGAGCAAGCGCGGCGCATGAAAGGTCTGTTGGCTGATGTGGAGCGTTACCTTGCTGCCGACCAGCCACGTGGCCCGATGCAGCTGACCCAACCCGCCGACGTGCTGCGCCAGGTACAGACCCAGATGCAAGAGCGCCTGCGTCAGGCCGATGCAGAGGTTGATGTGGGTGTCTTGCCCGCCGTCTGGATGGACGCCGCGCGACTCAAAGAGGTGTTTCAACAAGCTTTGGACAATGCCTTGGCCTTTGCCCGACCCCAGGCGGGTACCCCGTTGCGCCTGCGCGTTGATGGGCAAACGGTGGGCCACATGGCCCGCCTGCGCCTCTGCGACAACGGCCCAGGCCTTGAAGCGGACGAGCAGGAGCGTGCTTTTCGGGTGTTCGAGCGCCAGAGCCCGCAAGCCGAGGGCAACGGCATCGGTCTGGCCATCGTGCGGCGTATGTGCCAAAGCTGCGGTGGGCGCGCCTGGATCGCGTCAGCGCAGGGTGGCGGCTGTTGCCTGATGCTTGAACTGCCCAGCCGGGAGCCAAAATGATGACGCTGCCCCGCCCTTTTGTGATGTTGCTGGCTGACGATGAGCCCGCCGACGCCCACCTGGTGAAAGCGGCCCTGAAAGAGAACCAGATGGCGGTAGAGTTGCACCATGTGACCGATGGTCGCGCGGTTTTGGCGTTCTTGCGGCGCCAGGGCGAGGCCTACGCCCAGGCGCCGCGCCCGCACCTGATTTTGCTGGATCTGAACATGCCGCGCATGGACGGGCGGGAGTGTCTGGCGGCCATCAAGCAAGACGCGGCGCTGTGCGATATCGCGGTGGTGATCCTGAGCACTTCCGAGGTACAGCGCGATGTGGCCAAGGCCTACCAGCTGGGCGCCTCAGGCTTCCTGACCAAAGCGGTGGACATGGATCAATTTCTGGAAGACATGCGCCAGCTGGTCAGTTACTGGATGCATCTGGTGCGCTTGCCCAACCGCGAATGACTTGCCCATGACGTTTCAAACCCATCCCCCAAGCTCGGCGGGGTCCAGCACTGTGAAAAAAGTCCTGCTGATCGAAGATGAGCCCGGTGATACCCGCCTGATCAAGCTGCAACTGGCCGAGAGCCATACCAGCGAGTTCGAGGTGCACTGCGTCGAAACCCTGGCCCAGGCCCAGGCGCTGGTCCAGGCCAATGCCTTCAGCCCTGACGTGGTGCTGCTGGATCTGAACCTGCCGGACTCTGCCGGCGTGGCCAGCGTGGAGCGCTGCCGCGACCTGATGGATGCCCCCATCGTGGTCCTGACCGGGCTGGATGACCAGGCTGCCAACCGCGCGGTGATCGAATCCGGGGCCGAGGACTATCTGGTCAAGGGCGGCAGCGGCGCAGCACTGCGCAAGGCACTGCGTTATGCCATGTTGCGCTACGAGCGTGACCACGACGCCCGGCTGGCCACCGCGGTGTTTACCCATGCCCATGAAGGCATCATGATCACCAACCCCAGCGGCATCATCATCGATGTCAACCCGGCGTTGAGCCGCATCACGGGTTACAGCGCCCAGGAGCTGATCGGCCAGCATCCACGCATGCTGCTCTCAGAGGCCCACAAAGCCGAGTCTTACAGCAGTTTGTGGCGTGACATCCTGACCCAAGGTGCCTGGCAGGGTGAGCGCACCAACCGTCGCAAGGATGGGCACAACTACACCGCCTGGGAGTCGATCACGCCTTGCCGCAACGCCCAGAATCGCATTGTTCAGTTCATCGGCGTGATGACCGACATCACCGCACGCAAACAGGCCGAGGCGCAGGTGCTGCAGAGCACCGAGCTGCTGCGCACGGCCATTGAAGCCATTGATGAAGCCTTTGTGCTGTTCGGTCCCGACGACCGTATGGTGTTTTGCAATGACAAGTACCGCGCGCTGTACGCCACCTCGGCCGATTTGATCGTGCCCGGCGCCAGCTTTGAAGAGATGATCCGCGAAGGTGCGCGGCGCGGGCAGTACCCGGCGGCCCTTGGCCATGAAGACGAGTGGGTGCGCGAGCGTCTGGCCCTGCACCGGGAAGCGAACAGCGTTTTGACGCAGCGCCTGGACGACGGACGCGTGTTGCGCATCATCGAACGCATGTTGCCCGATGGCGGCAAGGTGGGTTTTCGCATCGACATCACCGACCTGGTGCGCGCCACCGAAGAAGCGCAGGCGGCCAACCAGGCCAAAAGCCGTTTCCTGGCCATCATGAGCCACGAAATCCGCACCCCGATGAACGGCATCCTGGGCATGGCGCAGTTGCTACTGGCCCCCAACCTCAGCGAATCTGACCGGCTGGACTACGCCCATACCGTGCTCAGCTCCGGCCAGTCGCTGATGAGCCTGCTCAATGACATTCTGGACCTGTCCAAGATCGAGGCCGGCAAGTTCCAGCTGGAAATGACCGAAGTCGATCCGCAGGATTTGCTTGCCGATACCCTGGCGCTGTTTGCCGGAGCGGCCAAAAACAAGGGTCTGGCGCTGGCGGTGGCCTGGCAGGGCCCGCCCGGGCAACGCTACCGCACCGACGGGCACCGGCTGCGGCAGATGCTGGCCAATCTGGTGGGAAACGCCATCAAATTCACAAACCAGGGCCGTATCGATCTGCAAGCCGCGACGGTCGAACGCGACGACCACACCGCGGTGCTGGAGTTTTCCGTGAGCGACAGCGGTGTGGGCATCGCCCAGGACAAGCTGGAGATGCTGTTCAAACCGTTTTCCCAGGCCGACAGTTCCACCACGCGTCAATTTGGCGGTAGTGGTCTGGGGCTGTCGATCGTCAGCAGCCTGGCGCGCCTGCTGGGTGGCGAGGTGGGGGTGCAAAGTGAATTGGGCCAGGGGTCGCGTTTCTGGTTCCGGGTAACGGTCGAGCTCGGTCCCAGCCCCGCCCAGCCTGCCCCACAGGCTGCTCAAGCAGCCACCCATTTTTCAACTTCAATAGCTACCAACCCAGACTACATAAGGGCTGGAAGCACTTTAAGTGGTCAAGTTCTGGTGGTGGAAGACAACCCGGTGAATTGCCTGGTGATTGAGGGCTTGCTGGAACAGCTCGGTCTGCAAGTGCACCAGGCCCACGATGGCCAGCAGGCACTGGATCTGCTGCAAACGGGTGCCTGCACGCCCGACCTGATCCTGATGGACCTGCAAATGCCGGTGCTGGATGGCTATGCGACCACCCTGGCGATCCGCCAGCGCGAGCAAGCGCCGCCTAGCAGGCGACTGCCGATCATTGCGCTCACGGCCGATGCGTTTGACGAAGACCGCCAGCGCTGCCAGGCGGTGGGCATGGATGACTTTCTGACCAAACCGATTGCCCCGACAGCGCTGAGCCAGGCCCTGCACCGTTGGCTACCCCAGACAGCGGCGCCTCTGAGTGCCCCGCCAGCCCCGCTTGCTGCGCAACGGCCCGCACCAGACTGGCTGCGCTTTCAAGCCCAACTCGATGCGCTGCTGCCCCTGCTGGCGCTCAACAAGTTTGATGCCATCGCGGCCTTCGATGCCCTGCAGGCCACAGCCGCTGACACGCTGCTGGCCCCGGCGCTGACTGCGCTGGCACCGCTGGTGAAAAATCTGCGCTTTCGGGAAGCCGCCGCCGGGCTTCAAGAACTGGCCGGGAAGTACCCGCGTCAAACGTAAGACGCGTAGTGCGGGTCGTAAACGTGGGCACGCACCAGGTCCAGCAGATTTTCGGGGCGCGATTTGGAGGCCAGCCCGCGCTCGAAAATCACCTCGGCCACGGCTACGGCAATATGCACCGAGACCTCGCGCACGCCAGACAGCGGCGGCAACAGGCTGCCCTGCTGCAGATCGGCCGGGGTCACGTAGGCCGCCAGCGTCTGGGCCGCAGCCAGGAACATCTCGTCGGTGATGCGAGAGGCGCCGGTGGCAATGGCACCCAGGCCCAGACCGGGGAAGATGTAGGAGTTGTTGCACTGGCGGGACACCAGCGTCTTGCCACAGCACTGGACCGACGGGAACGGGCTGCCGCTGGCGAACAGCGCACGACCCTGGGTGGCGTGGTAAGCCTCTTCGGCTGTGCATTCGGCCTTGGACGTGGGGTTGGACAGGGCAAAGATGATCGGCAGTGCATTGATCTCGGCCATGGTCTCCATCACCTCGGTGGTGAAGGCGCCCGACACGGCTGCCAGACCCAGGATCGCTGTAGGTTTCAGCGTTTTGACGGCTGTCAAGAAGTCGGCTTCTTGGGGGTGGTCATGGGCATACGGCAGCTTTTGCGCCGCCAGCCCGGTGCGCGAGGCCACCACCAGGCCTTTGGAATCGACCAGCCAGCAGCGCTGGCGCGCTACGTCCTGGTCCACACCCTCGGCCACCATGGCAGCCACCAGCAGGTCGGCAATGCCGGTGGCGGCTTCACCTGCGCCCAGGAACAAATAGGTTTCATCCACCAGCCGGGTGCCTTTGACCCGCAGCGCCGACAACACGCCTGAGAGCGCCACCGCGGCGGTGCCCTGAATGTCGTCATTGAAGGTACAGATCTGGTCGCGGTAACGCTCCAGCAGCCGAAAGGCGTTGTGGTTGGCAAAGTCTTCAAACTGGATGATGACGTTGGGAAACACCTCACGCGCAGACGTGATGAACTCGTGGACCAGCTCGTCGTAAGCCGCACCGGTGACGCGGTGGCGGCGCAGGCCCACGTAATAGGGGTCGGCCAGCAGGGCTTCGTTGTTGGTGCCCATGTCCAGAGTAATGGGCAGGCAGATGGCCGGGTCGACACCGGCGCAAGCGGTGTAGAGCGAGAGCTTGCCCACCGGAATGCCCATGCCATTGGCCCCGAGGTCACCCAGGCCCAGAATGCGTTCACCGTCGGTCACCACGATGATGCCTGCCGGGTAAGGCCAATTCTTCAGAATGTCGGCAATGCGGCCGCGGTCGTTGATGCTGATGAACATGCCGCGATGGCGTTGAAAGATTTGCCCAAAACGCTGGCACGCCAGACCCACGGTGGGCGTGTAGATCAACGGCATGATCTCGTCGAGGTTGTCGCAGACCACCCGGAAGAACAGCGCTTCGTTGCGGTCGTGCAACGAGCTCAAGGCCATGAACTGGTCCAGCGGATCAGACAGGTGGCGCATGTTTTTCAGGAATCGGGCCACTTGCTCGTCCTGGGTCTGCACATGCGGTGGTAGCAGCCCACGCAAGCCCAACGCGTCGCGCTCCACCTCGGTGAACGCGGTGCCTTTGTTGAGCAGCGGGTTTTGCAGCAGGGCAATGCCGCGCTCGATGGTCTTCAGATTGGTTTTCATGGTGTCGTCCTCGGAAGTTTTGTATTGACGCATAAGCCGTTACCGATATGCGAATGGTACTCTCGCGGCGAGAGCGAGGAACTGCTCTTTGGCAGCTTTTAAATTAGCTCTTTTATACATAGCTACCAGCCCTTTTACCATAAGGGCTAGAGGCTATTTTCTTATATAACTCAGCTCACAAGGCGCTTCACGCGGGCCGCCAGCTCCTCGGCAAACTGGCCTCTGGCTTCGGGGTAAATCAGGGTTTCTTCGAGCACGATGTGGTCGTGCAACAGCGCCAGGAAGACCTCCACGTTGTGCTGCAGCTCGGCCATGTCCACCCAGTCTTCACCCTCGGCAATGGCGCGCAACATGGGCGAAAGTTCCAACCAATTTTGCTCGATCCAGCCGTGATCCTGCTGCAGCGTACGCACCGCCTGCACCAACTCGGCGTTGTCGCTGGCGAGCAGCTTGGGGAAAATGTTTTTTTCTTCGTCGAGATGGTGCTGACGCGCATTGCCGGTGAAAAACTCCTCGATCACCCGCATCTGCTCACGGTACTGGACCTGCTCGGCACCCGCCTGCAGCTTCTCAAGGACATCCGTCAACTGAGCGAGATGCGCATGAATCTGCTGGTGGCAGGCATCCAGGGCCTGAAAACGATCGGGTTGGGAAACTGGCTTCATCACTCACTCCTTTAGGGAAATCGACATTGACACGTTCAACGCGACTGTAGCTGCAACGACAGTCAAGTTTCGCTGATTTATCACTGGATTGTCATTTGATCTAAATCAGTTCCACTGAAGATTCGCCCCCGTCGCCTGGCCCCTTGCAACACGCCTTGACGTACCATCGCCCTCACCTGCGGCAGTGGCACCTCTGCCTGCAAGCAGGGCAAGGAGACAACTTTGCAAGTGACCAACACCGCCAACCCGGCCTATTTCCACAAGGTCGTGGACTGCCAATGGGCCTGCCCGGCCCACACGCCCGTTCCAGAATACATCCGCCTGATCGGGCAAGGCCGCTACAGCGACGCCTACATGGTCAACTGGGTGAGCAACGTGTTCCCGGGCATTCTGGGGCGCGTCTGTGACCGCCCGTGTGAGCCCGCCTGCAGGCGCAGCCGGGTCGAAGAAAACAACGGCGCGCAACCCGAAGCGGTGGCCATTTGCCGCCTGAAACGCGTGGCCGCCGACTTCAAGGACGACGTGAAGGCGCGCATGCCCACGATTGCACCGGCCAACGGCAAACGCGTGGCCTGCGTGGGTGCCGGGCCCGCCTCGCTGACCGTGGCGCGTGACCTGGCGCCACTGGGCTACGAGATCACCATTTTTGAGGGCGAAGCCAAGGCGGGCGGCTTCATCCGCTCGCAAATCCCGCGCTTTCGCCTGCCCGAAGAAGTGATTGACGAGGAAACCGGCTACATCCTGGACATGGGCGTGAAGTTCAGAAGCAACGAGCGAGTCGAATCCATGCAGGCGCTGCTGGCGCAGAACTATGACGCCGTGTTTGTCGGCTGCGGCGCACCACGTGGGCGCGAGTTGGACGTGCCGGGCCGCAAAGAGGCTGCGGCGCACATCCACATCGGCATTGACTGGCTGGCCAACGTGTCGTTTGGCCACGTCAAAACGGTGGCGGAGCGCGTCATCGTGCTCGGTGGTGGCAACACCGCCATGGACTGCTGCCGCTCCGCCCGGCGCATGGGTGGCAAGGATGTGAAAGTGGTGGTGCGCAGCGGCTTTGAAGAGATGAAAGCCTCGCCCTGGGAAAAGGAGGACGCGCAGCATGAAGGCATTCCGATCCTTAACTACCACGTGCCCAAGTCGGTGGAACATGACAACGGCAAGCTCACCGGCATGACGTTTGAGATTGTGCGTGCCGAGTACGACGCCAAAGGCCGGCGAAGCCTGATCCCCACCGGCGAGCCGGATGTGCTGCTGGCCTGCGACACCGTGCTGGTGGCCATCGGGCAGGAGAATTCCTTCCCATGGATTGAGCGCGACTGTGGCATCGCCTTCGACAAATGGGGCCTGCCGGTGCTGGGCGAGGGCACGTTCCAGTCCACCGTGCCCAACGTCTTTTTTGGTGGTGACGCGGCTTATGGCCCGAAAAACATCATCACCGCAGTGGCCCACGGCCATGAAGCAGCGGTGTCGATTGACCGCCTGCTCCATGGCGAAGACGTCAACCGCCGACCGCCACCCATGACGCACTTGATGTCGCAAAAGATGGGTATCCACGAATGGAGCTACCGCAACGATGTCTCCAACGACATGCGTTTTGTGGTGCCTTGGGCGCCTGCCGAAAAAGCGCTGGCCAGCATCCGGGTCGAAGTGGAACTGGGTTTTGATGCCGCCACCGCCTTCAAGGAAGCCAGCCGCTGCCTCAATTGTGATGTGCAGACGGTATTCAATCGCGGCGCCTGCATCGAGTGCGACGCCTGTGTGGACATCTGCCCGATGGACTGCATCACCTTCACCCCCAACGGCGAAGAGGTTGAGTTGCGCACCCGTCTGAAAGCCCCGGCAACCAACACCGCACAAGACCTGTACGTGTCGGCCGAACTCAAAACCGGCCGCATCATGGTCAAGGACGAAGATGTGTGTCTGCACTGCGGTCTGTGCGCCGAACGCTGCCCCACCGGCGCCTGGGACATGCAGAAATTTTTGCTCAACACCACGCAAGCCGGGCCACGCTGCCGGGACAGCAAGCCAGCTACCGCCACCAGCGCGATCAAGGGGGCCGTATGAAGCGCATTGAAGCCGTCAACGATTTCGTCATCAAATTTGCCAACGTCAACGGCTCGGGCTCGGCCTCGGCCAACGAGTTGTTTGCCAAAGCCATCATGCGCATGGGCGTGCCGGTGAGCCCGCGCAATATCTTCCCCAGCAACATCCAGGGCATGCCCACCTGGTACGAGGCCCGCGTGTGCGAGAAGGGTTACCACGGCAGGCGTGGCGGGGTCGACATGATGGTGGCCATGAACCCGCAAACCTGGGACGCCGATGTGGCCGAGGTGGAGTCCGGCGGTTACCTCTTTTACGACAGCACCCGGCCGATGCCGACGAGCAAATTCCGTGACGACGTGCACACCATGGGCATCCCGCTGACCGACATCGCCAACGCTGCCTACAGTGAACCGCGCCAGCGCCAGCTGTTCAAGAACATCATTTACGTTGGCGCGCTGTCCGTGCTGCTGGACGTGGAAGCCGAGGTGTTCGAGAAACTCTTTGCCGAACAGTACAAGGGCAAAGAGCGCCTGCTCGAATCCAATGTGCAGGCGTTGCACTTGGGGCGCAACTATGTCAAGCAACACATGCAGGCGCCGCTGGGCATTCGCGTGCAGCGTGCCGACAACGTGGGCGACCAGATTTTTACCGATGGCAACAGTGCTGCCGGTCTGGGGCTGGTGTATGGCGGTGCCACCGTGGCCGCCTGGTACCCGATCACCCCGTCCACCTCGATCCCCGAAGCGTTCCAGAAATACTGCGACAAGTTCCGCGTAGATCCGGCCACCGGTCAGCACAAATACGCCATCGTGCAGGCCGAAGACGAGTTGGCCTCGATCGGCATGGTCATCGGTGCCGGCTGGAATGGCGCGCGCGCTTTTACCGCCACCTCCGGGCCCGGCGTGTCGCTGATGACCGAATTCATTGGCCTGGCCTACTTTGCCGAGATTCCGGTGACCATCATCAACGTGCAGCGTGGCGGCCCGAGTACCGGCATGCCGACACGCACCCAGCAGTCGGATCTGCTGAGCTGCGCCTATGCCTCGCATGGCGACACCAAACATGTGCTGCTGTTCCCGCAAGACCCGTATGAGTGCTTCACCCACAGCGCTGCCGCGCTGGATCTGGCAGAGCGCCTGCAGACGCCCATTTTTGTGATGCTCGACCTGGACATCGGCATGAACCAGCGCCTGTGCAAGCCCTTCGTGTGGGACGATGCCAAGGAATACGACCGCGGCAAGATCATGACCGCCGAAGAGCTGGAAGCGGGCAAACCCTTTGGCCGCTACCGCGATGTGGATGGCGACGGTATTCCGTGGCGCACCCTGCCTGGCACCCATCCGACCAAAGGCGCGTTTTTTACCCGCGGCACCTCGCGCAACCCGCAAGCCATGTATTCCGAAGCCGGGGCAGACTACATCTACAACATGGAGCGCCTGCTGCGCAAGTTCATCACAGCGGCCACGCTGGTGCCGCAACCGGTGTTCCGCCAGGCCGCCGAGCCAACCCGCCTGGGCGTGATTTACTACGGATCCACCACCCCGGCCATGCGCGAGGCGCTGGACGTGCTGGACCGCAACGGCGTGCATGTGGACGCCATGCGGCTATGTGCCTTTCCGTTCCCGGAGTCGGTGTCGGAGTTCATTGCTGCCCACGACAAGGTGTTTGTGGCCGAGCAAAACCGCGACGGCCAGATGCGCACCATGCTCATCAACGAGCTTGAAATCAACCCGGCTAAGCTGGTCCGGGTGCTGCATTACGACGGCACCCCGATCACCGCGCGCTTCATCATTCGCACCATTCACGACAGCGTGGCCAAGGAACTTGTATGAACCCCCACACTCATCACTTCGTGTATTCGCTGCCCCCCGAGGGGGCGCTGGCCTCCTTTGAGGCGGCTCGGCAGGAGGCCCTATGACATTCATCGCCAAACCCCGGCTGCATCACCCCACCCTGCACAGCAACAAGGTCGGCTACACGCGACGCGACTACGAGGGGCGGATTTCCACCCTGTGCGCAGGTTGCGGCCATGACAGCATCAGCGCCGCCATCATCCAGGCCTGCTGGGACCTGAACATCGAGCCGCACCGCGTGGCCAAGCTCTCGGGCATTGGCTGCAGCTCCAAAACACCCGATTATTTTTTGGGCGCCAGTCACGGCTTCAACACCGTGCACGGGCGCATGCCCAGCGTGCTGACCGGTGCCAACCTGGCCAACCGCACGCTGATGTACCTGGGCATTTCGGGTGACGGCGACTCGGCCTCCATCGGCCTGGGCCAGTTCGCCAACGCCATGCGCCGCGGCGTGCGCATGGCCTACATTGTGGAAAACAACGGTGTTTATGGCCTGACCAAGGGCCAGTTTTCGGCCACCGCCGACCGCGGCTCCAAGAGCAAGAAAGGCGTGGTCAACAGCGAGAGCCCGGTGGACTTGGTGGGCATTGCCCTGCAACTCGGGGCCACCTACGTGGCGCGCAGTTTCTCTGGTGACAAAGCACAACTGGTGCCATTGATCAAGGGTGCCATGGCGCACGGCGGTGCCGCCTTCATCGACGTGATCAGCCCCTGCGTCACCTTCAACAACCACAGCGGCAGCACCAAGAGTTATGACTACGTGCGCCAGCACAACGAGGCGGTGAGCCGCATCGACTTCATGGTGCCGGGCAAGGAAATCACCGCCGACTACCCTGCTGGCTCGCTGGTGGAAGTGGAGCAGCATGACGGTAGCCTGCTGCGCCTGCGCAAACTGCACACCGACTACGACCCGACGGACCGCTATGCGGCCATGAGTTACATGCAGTCACATGCCGCTTTGGGTGAGATCGTCACCGGCCTGCTGTTCATTGACCCACTGGCTACCGATCTGCACACCTCGCTCAACACCATCGCAGCGCCGCTCAACACCCTGAGCGCGGCCCGACTCAACCCAGGCCAGGCCGCGCTCGACAAGATCAACGCCGCCCTGCGTTGAACCTGGCTCCATGCGGTCTGAAGTCATGGATGCCGGGTCGTGGCCCGGCATGACATACGGGATGACAGCCAGAAATTTTCACGTTAACCATTGCATCAGGAACCTGCCATGACCGAACGCACTGTTTTTCAATCGATGGCGCAGCGCCATGTCGTCAGCGTGCTGCCCAATGCCACCGTGCACACCGCCGCCTGCGTGATGACACGCACCAACAACAGCAGTGTGCTGGTGATCGACACCAACCAGACTTTGCTGGGCATCGTCACCGAGCGCGACATGATCACTCGCGTGCTGGCCAAAACGCTGGACCCGCAGCAGGCCACCGTGACCGAGGTGATGACCCGCAGCCCACACTGCGTCCACCCCGAGATGAAAGTGGCCGACGCCGTGCTGATGATGATTGAGCGCGGCTTCCGGCACCTGCCGGTGGTGACGGCCGACAACCAAAAAATTCTGGGCGTGTTCAGCGTGCGCGACGCCCTGCCACCCGAGGTCAACGCCGCCGTCAACCTGGCTGAATTCAACGAGCAAGTGAACGACGCGCTGGGTTAAGACCGCGCCATGCCCTGGCCGGCGCTCCAGGCGTGCAGCCGCGCCGCCAGCGCCGTCACCGCCGGGTCAGGCAAACCGCGGGCCACCGGGTCTTGCAGCGCACTGCGCACCAGCCACTCCAGGGTTTGTGGCTGCGGGGTGATGGCACCAAAGAACACCGGCACGCGCCCGGCGGCCAGAAAAAGGGTGGGAAAGTTCTCCACGTCGAGCGGGTCGAGCACATCGGCGTTGTCTTCGATGTCGAACCAGAGGAAACGGCAGTGCGGATGCTCCGCCTTCATCTGTTGATGTACTTGTGTGAACGTGTGGCGGTACTGTTCACACACCTGGCACCATTGCGCGCACAGGCAAACCACCAGCAGTGGTTCGGGTGTCAGCTCAGGAGCCCTCGGCATCTGGCATCAATAAAAAACTCACGCCGTTGGCCGAGCCAGCAGCGCCGTCACGCGAGCAGCCACCGCGTCGAACTCCTGGGCTGGCACCGGTGGCGAAAAATAGTACCCCTGCGCATAGTGACAACCCATGCGCTGCAAGGCCAGCAGGTGGCTTTCTTGCTCAACACCTTCTGCCACGATGTCCAGCCCCAGGCTGCGGCCCATGGCGATGATCGCGCCCACCAAGGTGTTTTCGTTGTTATCGTCGCGCATGTCCTGGACAAACGATTTATCGACCTTGAGCGTGTCCACCGGGAACAGCTTGAGGTACGACAGCGAGGAATAGCCGGTGCCAAAGTCATCCAGATAGACCCGGAAACCCAGGGCATGCACCGCGTTGACCCAGGCCAGGGACTTATCGATGTCATGCAGCATCACGCCCTCGGTGATTTCCAGCCCCAGCCTGTCCGGCGAAATACCGTAGTGCTGCACCACCTGCTGCAGCTTGGCAGGCGACAGTCCGTCCGGGATTTGTCGGCCCGAGACATTCAGCGACAAGGTGTAGTCCAGGCCCTGATTTTTCCAGGTCCGGAGTTGCTCACAGGCGACCTCCAGCATCAGCAAGCTGATCTCGACCACCAGGCCGGTCTTCTCGGCCAGCGGAATGAAGCTGTCGGGCGGCACCAGCCCGCGCGTCGGGTGCCGCCAGCGAATCAGCGCCTCGGCACCCGTCAGGCGCCGGGTACCCAGATCGATGATGGGCTGGTAAAACAGCACAAACTCCTGGTTGCGGATGGCGCTGCGCAGGTCGCTTTCCATGTGGCGCCGGTGTTCGGCCGCTTCAGTCAGCAAGGGGTTGAAAAAGACATGGCCGTCGCCACCGGTGGATTTGGCGCTGTCCATGGCCAGTTCGGCCTGGCGCAGCAGCGACGGCACATCAAACCCGTCGCTGGGAAAAAGCGCAATGCCGATACTGGCATGTAAATTGACCGGCGAGCCATCCACAAAGTAGGGCTGCCGGATGGCCTGCGTGATGCGACTGGCCACGCGGTCTGCCACATCGCCTTGAATGACATGGTTCAGGATGATGCAAAACCGGTCGGCCGCCAGCCGCGCCAGGGTGTCCTCGCTGCCCAGGCAGGCCGACAGGCGGCGGGTGGTGATCTGCAGGATGCTGTCCCCCGCGGGCAAGCCCATGCCTTCGTTGATGCGGCGGAACTCGTCCATGTCCACCAGTAGCAGGGCGAAGCCACCCACTTTGGAGGCAGCAAACTCCTGCAAATGGGCATGCAGGCGCTGCTCAAGCCCGAGGCGGTTGGCCAAACCGGTGAGCGGGTCGGTAATGGCCAGATACCGCGCCGAAGCCTCCGACTCCTTAAGGTGACTGACATCATGCACCACCCCTTGCAGGAGGTTGTTGCCCACCGATCGCAACACCACATTGGTCCAGCTCCGCTCAACGCCCGGCATCAGAATCTGCAGGTCTTTGGCCACGGCCGTGTTCTGGCGCAAGGCGCTTTGCACCAGCTTGTCCATCTGGGTCGGGTTCTGCCACGGCAGCTGGTTGATGTTGAGTGAAGCCTGCGTCGGTTCAAGGCCTTGCCGGTAAATATCAAACAGTTCGGCAAAGGCCGGGTTCCAGGACATCAGAACGCCGTGATGGTCAATCAGAAACAAGCCAGACTCGGCATTGTCGAAAATGGTGTGGTATTTTTTTTCTTCAATCTCGCCTTGCAGACGCAACTGGCGTTCGGTAGCCAGGGCGTTGGTCAGGCGATCGGCCAGCGCGTTGATGTCAGCGACCAGCTGGCCAATCTCGGTGTCGTCATGGCGTTGGGGCGTTGGCAGGCGCTCGCCCGTGGTGGGGTCCATCCGGTGCAGACGATCCGACATCGCCTTGATCGGGCGCACGATGAACAGCAACATCATCACCACCACAGCAAAGGTGACCATGGCCAGCTGCCAGCTCAGCTGCACAGCACCCAGCCAGACTTCTTCGCGGATGCGCCCCTCCAACACCTGCGGATCGGGCGTCAGCAAAATGTGCCCAACCTGCTTCTGCGCATCAAAAGGTGAGTAGATGTTGCGCTTGAGCAACCCGGAGGTCTGGGCGGCAGGCCTGCCGTCACGCCGCCCGTCAGCCAGCACCGTTTTTTCTGTGGCAATGCTGACGGCCAGCACATCGGAGTTGCTCAGCAGGCCCTGTGCCACTTCCACCGCCAAAGTCTGGTCGTTGGCAAAACAGGCTACTGCCAGCGTGCTCTCGATGGTGTCGAGCAACTCGTTCAAACGTGTCTGTGATGCCTGGTGCGCCCGCGCACTGGTGGCACGCGCGGTGTAGGCCACTGCCACCGCAGCAGCCAGCACCGACGCCAGGATCACGGCCAGTGTCGAGCGCAGCAGCAGTCCGCTGGGCCGCCAAGACGCAGGCAGCGCCTGAGACGCCGGTTTCACCGTGGAAATTCCATGACGATACGCAAGCGCTTGTCCACTTGAGAGCGCTCCATATAGGCCACGCTGCCGGGTTGACCCAGCAGCAGCACGATCACCTCTGCCGCACTGTTCACCTGCAGCGGGGGTGAAGTCCGGCCCGAAAAGATCAGGCGCGACCAGTAAGCGTTGATTTCATTCACGTCCTTGTTGACCAGCCGCCGATAAAACTCCGCGCGCACGACACTGGCCTCGGGCTGATCAATGGGCAGCGCGGTGTCGCCAGTCGGCAGCCTGCGGTAGCGTCCGAGGAAGATATTGACAACTTCCTCCTGGCTGAGCTGATGCAGGGCGCTGGCCGCACTGACCACCACCACCGGCTCGGCACACGCGGTGCCACCGAGGCCGGACAGCACCAGGAAAAGGGTCAGCAGCAAGGCTTTCATGCTGGCCTAAAAAACAAAGTCCAGCGCCAGGCTGAAAACGGTCATATTGCCGTCCCACTCTGGCTGAGGGTTCTTGACCAAAAACCTGGATGCAGGTGTTCCACGCAACAAGTCCAACTGGGCCTTTAGTGCAATATTCTTTCGCAGATCCCACCGCGCACCCAAAGAATAGGTGTGCTGGTCGGTCAAGCTTTGGCCTACCAGCGCGGCGTTCAACGTATCGATCCCTGGAGGCAAGCCGTCAGACAGACTGCGTGACACACCGGCATACGGGGTGAATGCCCCCATCCTGTAGCCCGCCAGTACGTATGCCGCCCACGAGTCCGCATAAGCTGGGCTTTGATGCTTGATGCGATTGGCCATGAACTGCACTTTGAGCGGACCCTGGTCATAGGCCAACCCCACCGAGCTGAAACTGGCGCGGCGCCCAGCCATGTTCATCTCGGGAAAAACCAGCAAATAGGGAAACCCATGCAATGGGTTACCGATGCCTTGCAGCAAGGCATCAACGGGTTGCTCGTGCTCAAACTTCACCTGGGCATGGCTGATGCGTGCCTGCCATGAGCCTTGCATATAGTCCAGGTAACCGCCCATCAGTTGGGAGCCGCTCAGATCCCAGGTGATGCCGGGCGAAAACGGTGTTTTTTCAGGTGAAATGCCGACAAACAGCTTGCCCTTCAGGAGCCCCGAACCCACCGGACGGGTGATACTGACGTCCGCACCGTCGATGTAGCTGAACACCAACGAACCGTAAAACTCGGAAGATGGCCGCACGTTGAGGTTGGCATATCCCACCAGCCGCGAGTCACCCAGCATATAAAACTCGGTGCCCAGGCGGCCGACTCGCAACGACACATCCGGCGAAAAGTCGTGGCGCAAGAAGGCCCAGGTCAACTCTGGCCGGTAACTTGAATCGGCGTGGTAGCGGGAGACCACCTGCACCACACCCTCGGTCTGGGGGCTCAAGTGAACATTGGCCTGCAGGCCCAGCAGACTGTCTACTTTCGATGCCCAAGACTTGCCAGCACCGTTGGGTTGCGACAAATCGCGAACAAATTCGGCGTTGTCATCGTTTGTGCGGGTGAGGCCCAAGGTACCAAAACCATGCAGGCTGAATCCCGGCACTTCCGGCAAGGCTGTAGCGCCTGTGACTTGGCTCAGAGCGGGTCCGCACAGGCTCAGGCAAGCCATGGCGCCGAGGATGAATTTGTTCCCAAGCCACCCGGTTGTCACAGGGTGATGGTGTTGCGTGATAAGCATGCTGTTTGACCCACTCCCGCCGCCGACACCCGCACAAAGCAAGCGTTGAGACAGCAAAAAAGAGTGTAGCCAAATTTGATAGCGATGGGGCAGCAAAATGGCTGGCCTTCCCTCAATTCGCCTACGCACAGCCCCGGCGGTCAAAGCACAGCCAGCGCCCTGTGTCTTGGCAGGTCAATCGCCGAATGAAATACCGAGATCGCGCCCGGTTTGCAACGTGTCGCAGTTCATCGGCACATTGCGGATGTGGCCGGCCACTTCTTCCAGGCCAACGTAGTCGACGCCGTCCACGCCCAGCGACACCATCACACCGGTTTGGCCAGCGTCGAGCCCGCGCACCGCAGCGGCGCCAAAACGCAGCGCTGCCAGCCGGTCAAACGAGGTCGGGCTGCCGCCGCGCAGCAAATGCCCCAACACCACCACGCGGGTGTCTTTGCCGGTGATTTGGCCCAGGGTATGGGCCACGTGTTCACCAATGCCGCCCAGGCGCTCGGCGTGGCCCACCTCGGCAGCGGCCACCAGCTCGCGGTGGCCGTCTTTGGCTTGCGCGCCTTCAGCCACCATGACGATGGAATACAGGTGGCCATTGGCTTCGCGCTCGCGGATTTTGGCCGCCACCTTGTCGATGTCAAAGCCAATTTCAGGAATCAGAATGGCATGGGCGTTACCTGCAATACCGGCATGCAGCGCGATCCAGCCGGCATAACGGCCCATCACCTCCACCACCATCACGCGCTGATGGCTCTCGGCGGTGCTGTGCAGGCGGTCCAGACACTCGGTGGCAAAACCGACCGCTGTATCAAACCCGAAGGTGGTCAGGGTTTTGTCGAGGTCGTTGTCGATGGTTTTGGGTACGCCAATCACACGCAAGCCTTTTTGGTGCAGGGCGTCGGCAATGGTCAGCGAGCCATCGCCACCAATCGACACCAGCGCGTCGATTTCGTGGGTGGCAAAGTAGGTGAGGAGTTCGTCCGAGCGGTCAATCTCGCGCACGGTACCGTCGGGCATGTTGACCGGAAAGTGCAGCGGGTTGCCCTTGTTGGTGGTGCCCAGAATGGTGCCGCCCAGGTGGCCGATACCACGCACTTTGTCGCGCGTCAGGCGGTACACGCCGCCTTCGGCATAACGTTCGGGGAACATGATGCCGTTGAAACCGTCGCGGATGCCGTAGCACTGCCAGCCCAGGTTGTCGGCGGCGATCACCACCGACTGGATCACGGCGTTCAGGCCGGGGGCGTCTCCACCGCCGGTGCAGACGGCAATGCGTTTGATAGGTTTTGTCATGCTAAGGCCCTCAATAAAACTTTGATCTTTCGTCCGATGCACGAATTGTGCCGCAAGCCCCTGGGCGCCAACCTGGCGGAAGTGACATCCTGACAACAGATTTCATATTAAATGAATAGCTATTAGCCCTTTCTGCATAAGGGCTAGAGGCCAATTTGACCATTAATTCATGCAGAGCCCAAGGGTTGCAGCCGTCCGAGTTTATGCGCCAACTCAATCGCTGAACTCACCCCCATCTTCTCAAAAATGTTGGCGCGGTGAAATTCCACCGTGCGGGCGGTGATGCCCAAGTGGTCAGCAATGTTCTTGTTGAAGTGACCGCGGATCAGCTCTTCGAGCACCTCACGCTCGCGCGGGCTCAACAACGTCAGTGCCTGGCGCAGGCGCCGCGCCTCGGCGTCAACCACTTGCACCGCGCTTGCTGCGGCCAGCGCCTGCGCCACACGGTCCACCAGCTCGTTGTCCTGAAACGGTTTTTCGAGAAAATCCCAGGCACCGTTCTTGACCGCTGCCACCGCCATGCTGACGTCGCCATGACCCGTCAGAAACAGCACCGGCCAAGGGCAGCCCAGCGCCTTGAGTTGCTCAAAGGTGGCCAGGCCCGACAGCGGCGCCATGCGCAGGTCCATCAGCACGACCGACGGCCCCCAGTCGCCCTGCAGCGCGCGCACCATGTCCAGAAACGGGCCGCCGCCGTCCCAGGTGGTAGCGCTGTAGCCGCGCGAGTCAAACAGCCAGGCCAGGCCGTCGCGCACGTCGGGGTCGTCGTCAACGATGTGAATGCCGGGGCGTTTCAAACTGGATTCCTCGGTTGAAATAACAGGGTTCCATCATGGCATGAGTTGGCTGGCGTTCTCAAGCGTTCGGCGGCGGTTTGGGTCGATCCGGCACAATGCAGCAGCACATTACCGTTTGATTTTCTTCGCCAATTAGCCCCAAAGCTGACATCAAGGATGGGTTCATGGTCAACCGTCGCCATTTCATCAAATACACCGGGCTGCTGGTCCCAGCCGCGCCACTGGCAGCCTGTGGCGGCGGGGATGGCATCGCTGAAGTCGTCGAATGGCCCATCTCCAGCACTGTTTACACCACGGCCGAGCAGCAGATTTGCCCTCTGGGCCTGCCGCCAGACACGCCGCCGATCAACCCCGCTGACTTGCCCTACGCCCAGTACGGCTACAACGCCTGGCGAACACAGCCCGGCCTGCCGCACGAGCAGCGCCTGGACCTGGCGCCGGGCGCCGCTGGTGCTACGCCAGCCGCGCGGCTGTTGACCTTTTTTGCCATGTCCGACATCCACATCACCGACAAGGAGTCGCCCGCCCAGCCGCTTTACTTTGGTTGGAGCGCCGCGTTTGGCGCGCCGTCCAACGACGGTTCGGCTTATTCGCCGGTTATTTTGTCAACGCCGCAGGTGCTGGATGCAGCTGTCCAGACCATCAACGCGCTGCACCAGCGCACGCCGTTTGACTTTGGCATCTCGCTGGGTGACAACATCAACAACAGCCAGTTCAACGAGCTGCGCTGGTTCATTGATGTGATGGACGGCAAGGTCATCATCCCCAGCTCGGGGGCGCATCTGGGCACCGACCGCATCGCCTACCAGCGCCCGTTCAAAGCCGCCGGGCTCAACCCGGCGATCCCGTGGTTTCAGGTCATCGGCAACCACGATCAGTTCTGGATGGGTTCATGGTACGAGACCCCCAAGACGCTGGCCGCGCATGTGGGCAGCAACGTACTCAACATGGCGTCCGGCCCGCTGACGGCCTCTGGCGGCGTCAATGACACCGGCTTTTACACCGGCGTGGTGGACGGCAGCTCGGCGCTGGGCGTGGTGGTCAAAGCCGGGCCGCAAGAAAATTTTGCAAACCCGCCACAGGTGCAGGCTGACCCGGACCGGCGCTCGCTGGCCACGGCGGGCTCGTCCACGGCCCTCTGGATGCGTGAGTTTTTCAACACCAGCACGCTGCCCGTGGGCCACGGCTTTACCCAGGACAACCTGCAGCGCGATATGGCCTGCTACAGCTTTCAGCCAAAGGCGGGCATCCCGATCAAGGTGATCGTGCTCGACAACACCATGAAAGGCCCCGTCAACACACAATACGCCCGCGCCTGCCTGGACCAGCCCCGGCTGGACTGGCTGGTGGCCGAGCTGAACGACGGGCAGACCAACGACCAGCTGATGGTGGTGGCGGCGCATATCCCGATCTACCCGCAAAAAACGCTAGACCCGGCCTCGGGGCACTATCAACTGCTTACAGCGCCCAGCGTGGTCACCGATGACGCCTTGCTGGCCATCCTGCACAACTACCCCAACCTGCTGCTGTGGATGTCCGGGCACCGCCACGTCAATGTGGTTACCCCGCAGCCGTTCAACGCCGCCAATCCCGCAGAGCAGCCAGAGCGGAACTTCTGGGAAGTCGAAACAGCTTCACTGCGCGATTTTCCCCAGCAACTGCGCACCTTCGAGCTGTACCGCAACACAGACCAGACGGTGTCCATCGTCGTCACCAATGTGGACCCGGCGGTGGCGCCGGGCTCACCTGCCGCCAGGTCGCGCGACTACGCGGTGGGTGCTGCGCGCATCTTTGACGCCACGGCCCAAAGTATCGGGGACGCCAGCTCGCACGCCTACAACGCCGTGTTGGTGAAGCAGCTGACCCCCAGGATGCAAGAGGTCATCGCCGCATTGGGGTCGCCGCTACATTCCACCTGATTCCGCCAGGGGCAAAAAAACCGTGAAGCGGGCGCCGCCCAGCAGCGGGTCGCGGCCCACTTCCAGGCGGCCGTGGTGGGCCTCGGTGATCGAGCGGCAGATGGCCAGCCCCATGCCCATGCCGGCCTCTTTGCGGCTGACAAAGGCGTTGAAGATGCTGTCGCGCGCGTCGTCGCTGACGCCGGGGCCAGTGTCAGACACCGACAGGGCGGCCAGGTGCTGCGCCGCGTCTGCGCGCACCTCCACCCACACCTGCGGGTTGGCCGCACGTGCCTGCGGCGCCCAGTCTTGCGCGTTGCCCACCAGGTTGGTCACCAGGTGCTCCAGCAGCAGTTCGTCAGCGTTGATCCACACCGGCTGCACCGGCGGCGCCCAGCGAACCGGGGCGCCGTCAGTGTCGGTGTAGCTGGCCAGCACGCGGGTCAACAGCGCCACCAGGTCCAGCCGCTGGCGCACCAGTTCACGGCGGCGGGCAAAGTCATTCACCCGGCGAATGATGCCGCCAGCGCGGTCGGCCAGGCGCGCCATGCGCTGCACCACCGGCAGCAGCTCAGGCAGGGTGATGTTGCCGTCGCCCAAGCGGTTCAGCAGGCCGTTGGCAAAGCTGCTCAGGGCGCCCAGCGGCTGGTTCAGTTCATGCGCCAGCGTCGAGGCGACTTCGCCCACCGCGATCAGGCGGCCCGAGGCTTCGAGCTTTTCCTGCTGCTGCGCGGCCATGCGCTGGGCGCGCTTGCGCTCGCTGATGTCCATCACCGAGCTCATCCAGCCGATCTGCACACCGGTGGCGGTGTTGAGCGGTGCCTCGTGGATCAGCACGTCAATCAGATGGCCGTCGCGGTGGGCAAACTGCACCTCCACCCCATCGCCCGAGGTGCCACGGGCAATGATGCCCTCATGCACCAGCACCAGCTGCTCGTGCTGGTCAGCGGGCCAATAGGGGAAAGGCATGGACAGGCCAATCAATTCGGCCGCACCGTAACCCACCATGCGTGCAAAGGCGTCGTTGATGTAGAGGATGCGCCCCTGCAAATCCCAAGCGCGCAGGCCGATCGTCACCGAGTTTTCCATGGCCGTGCGCAGCGCCACTTGCGCCTGCAGCAGCGCCTGCACGCGCTGGCGCTTGACGAAGTCGCGCCGCAAACCATACAGCGCCAGCAGCATGCCCAGCAAAAAAAGCACCGCCACCAAAAAAAAGATACGTGGCACCGTGGCGGGCTGCGCCTGGGTCAACGCCACCTGCAAAAACAGATCCACGCCAGGCAGGTTCAGCGCCACCCGGTCCACCTTGGCGTCAGCCAGGTTGGGCGCGCTGGCCGTGTCGTCAGCCGGCGGGGTGTCCAGCCGCACGCTGTGCGCTTGACTGAACCAGGTGGGCACCAATGCCGCCAGCGCGCGCTCCAGTGACACCGCCGCCAGGTAGTTGCCGGCGAACTCGCCGCGGTCAAAAAAGGGGACTGCCAGCCAGATCACATCGGTGGCGGTGCCATCCGGGCGCAGCATCAACCCGGCGTAGGCCGAGCGGCGCAACCCCTGGGTAGTGGTCTGCATCAGGGTCAGCGCCTGGGCGTTGTCGGGGTGCGTCTCCCGGTCCAGCTGCCAGCGCTCGGGGCCAAGCTGCAGGTTGCCCAGCTGACCGGCGGGAATCCAGCCGCTGGACAGCAACACGCCGGGCTCGCGCCACAACAGACCGCCCTGCACCACGGGCAGCGTTGCGGGCGACAGCGCCAGTTGGGCTGCTGCATTGCTGGCCTGCAGCACGGCCTGACGCGCCAGCACCAGCAGGTCGTCTTCCAGGCGCCGAAAGTGGAACTGCACGCTTTGCTCCAGCCACTGGGCGTCAGCCGCGCGGCGCCGGGCGGCTTCTTCTTCCTCAAAATTGTTCAGATACAGCAACAGCGCCACCACCGAGCCCAGCAGCAGCGCCAGCAGGCCCAGCAACCACAGCAGCGTGACGCGATTGCGGCCAGACGGCCGTGCCACGGTCTTTTGCAGCAGGCCAAAGTCAAGTGATGAATCGCGGCCTGGGCTGGCGCTCATGCGCGGTTGACCCTCAAGGCAGCGGGATGATGGCTAGGTTTAGCCGAGGGCAAAGGCGCGTGGTGCATGAATCAAGCTGGGACTGACACATTCGAAAATAAGCGGGACAGGCGCTCAAAGCCGTTGAAATCAGTATACGACGGGCCCATCGGCCAGCGCCGCTTGCGCGCTTGGGCCGACACCTGGTTGTCGGGTGGTCACCGTAATGGCCTATGCTGTTGGCCTGATGCAGCACTATTACGACTTTGTGGGTTCCCACTTTGGCATGGCTTCCTGGGTGGCCACCCTGCTGGCCATGGCTTTTGCCACCCTGCTGATGCACTACCTGCTGCGCACAGTGATCAAGCGCGCCAGCCATCTCGCAGCCCGGACGCACACGATTTGGGATGAGGCCGTGTTGCAAAGTGCCGCCAAGCCCGTGCTGCTGGCGTTTTGGCTGATCAGCGCCGGCTTCATGGCACGCGTGGCGCAGCGTGAATTCAAGGAGGAATTTTTAACCCAGCTGCTGGCCTTGCGCGACGTGGCGCTGATCGTGGCTGTCGCCTGGTTTTTGTTGCGCTTCAGCGGAAAAGTCGGGCGCAACATCCTGGCTCAACGCGCCGCCAACGGTGACGAAGTCGACTCCACCACCATCGACGCGCTGGTCAAGTTGACCCGCCTGCTGACCGTGGTGGTGACGGTGATCACCGTGGCGCAGACCCTGGGCTTTCACATTGGTGGCCTGCTGGCGCTGGGCGGTGTGGGTGGCTTGGCGGTGGGTCTGGCCGCCAAAGACCTGCTGGCCAACTTTTTTGGCGGCCTGACCATCTACATGGACCGGCCGTTTGGTGTGGGTGATTGGATTCGCAGCCCGGACAAAAGCATTGAAGGCACGGTGGAGCACATCAGCTGGCGGCACACCCGCATTCGGGCCTTCAACAAGAACCCGATTTATGTGCCGAACGCGATTTTCACCAGCATCGTCGTGGAAAACCCGTCGCGCATGAGCCATCGGCGCTTGAAAGAAACCATTGGTGTGCGTTATGACGACTTTGATAAGGTGCGCGTCATCGTCGACGACATCCGACAGGCGTTGCTGGCACACCCCGGCATTGACACCTCACAGACGATGATTGTCAATTTCGACCTGTTTGGGCCGTCGTCCCTGGACATCATGATTTACACCTTCACCAAAACCACCGACTGGGTGACGTTTCACGCGGTCAAGCAAGAAGTCTTGTTGCAGATTGGCGAAGTCATTACCCGCCATGGGGCCCAGATCGCCTTCCCCACCCAAACCCTGCACCTTGCGTCCACGCCCCCAGCTGAACAGCCAGAGCCAGCGCATGATTGACTTTCGTCACGCCGCCACGGCGCCAGTCCGCTAGGCTCAGGCGCATGACACAGCCCACGACCCCCACCCTGTCACTGGCCACCGCTTGGCAGCTGGCACGCCCGGCTTCTTTTCCCCTGACCGGCGTCGCCTGCGTGCTGGGCACAGCCTCGGCCGCAGGCTGCGGTATTGACCTGGACTGGGCCGCGGCGCTGGCGGCGCTGCTGCTGGCCCTAGGGTTGCACGCGGGGGCCAACCTCTTGCAGGCGGGTTATGCGCTGGCCGATGGCGCAACGGCACCCACCGGCCCGTTTGCAGACCACCGCCTGCGCCTGAGGCAAGGCGGCCAGATCAGCCCCACCGAGATCCGTCAGCTGGCCTGGGTGGTGCTGGGCATGATGCTGGCGGCGGGCCTGGTGCTGGCCGTCAAAGCGGGCGGCGGCCTGCTGTTGGTGGGTCTGGGGGGCGCACTGCTGGCCGTGCTGTTTGCGGTGCCACCCTGGCGTCTGGGGTCGCGCGGGCTGGCTGAAGTGAGCGCAGTGCTGGCCTGGTGGCTGGTGGTGCTGGGGGCTGATTATGTGCAGCGGCACCATTTCTTTGTAATTTCCGTGGTGGACGCGGTGAGTTTTGCCCTGCTGGTGGCCGCTGTGCCGCTGGCGCAGCGCTGGCGATCTGGCAGTTGGATGGTGGCAGCGCTGTACAGCCTGCTGATGCTGCTGGCCTACGGCTGGCTGGTGGGTGGCGTGGCGCTGCTGTATCACCCGCAGCCCGCGCTGTGGGGGCTGATCTCGCTGCCGGTGTCGCTGCTCGCCCTGGGTTTGCTTTGGGGCGGCGGGCAGCGGCCCGGTTGGGTCAAGCTGGCCCAATGGCTCAGCGTGGCGGCGGCCCTGCTGCATGGCATGACGATGGCGGGCGGTCTGATGACGGTGGCGATGCTCTGAAGCGCCGCGCAAAATGGCAGCCATGTCCACCCAAGCACCCCGCCCGATGCCACGCCGCCAATGGCTGGCTGCCTGCGCGGGCGCGGCGCTGCTGCCGGTGGCCCGCGCCGCCGTGGCACAGCCCCAGATCACCCTGCGCTTCTCGCACGTGGTGGCCGAAGAAACGCCCAAGGGCCTGGCGGCCAACCGCTTCAAGGTGCTGGTGGAGCAGCGCTCGGGCGGGCGCATTGGCGTGCAGGTGTTTCCCAACGCGCAGCTGTATGGCGATGCGGACGAAATGCAGGCCTTGCAACTTGGCGCGGTAGATCTGGTGGCGCCATCACTGTCCAAATTCGGCCGCATCGGACTGCCCGAGTTTGAGCTGTTTGACCTGCCGTTTTTGTTTGATGACCTGGCCGCTGTGCGCCGCATCACACTGGGGCCGCTGGGCCAGCGCCTGCTGCAGGGGCTGGAGCGCCACGGGCTGGTGGGCCTGGGCTACTTTGACAATGGCTTCAAACAGATGAGTGCCAACCGGGCGCTGCTGGCGCCGCAAGATTTTGTCGGTCTGCGCATGCGGGTGCAGGCCTCGCAGGTGATAGCCGCACAAATGCGCGCGCTGGGTGCCCGGCCGGTCACGCTGGCCTTCAGCGAAACGCGCCTCGCCCTGGCCACCGGCGTGGTGAACGGCACCGAAAACCCGGTGTCGAACTTCTGGACCCAGGCCATGCACCAGGTGCAGACCGACCTGAGCCTGACCAACCACGGCTATCTGGGCTACGCCGTGGTCACCAACCAGCGCCTGTGGCACTACCTGGGGATGGAGGACCGCGCCCTGATCAACCAGGCGCTACAAGAGGCGCTGGGTTTTGCCAACCAGATTGCCGACGCGCAAAACGACAACGCCCTGGCCGCCTTGCGTCAGGCGGGCACCACCCGCGTGCACACGCTCAGCACCGTGCAGCGCGAGCACCTGCGCCAGGCGGTGCAGCCGGTGCAACAGCAACTGGCCAGCCGACTGGGCAAACGCTGGTTGCAAGACCTGCACAACGCTCTGCACAACGGCTGACGCCCTGCGGGAAAACCATTTCAGGGTTTTCCCTAGCTGTTGAAGGCCACAGTTGCGAACCCGCTGATTGCGCCCTACAGTGCGCGGGTTCGGTCCATTTTTTACAAATTACTAACGAGGAGACAGGCATGAAATTGGCTATGAAACTGGTAGCAGCTGGTGTGGTGTTGGCATTTGGTCTGGGTGCGCAAGCCGCACCGCTGATCATCAAATACAGCCACGTGGTGGCTGATGTCACACCCAAGGGCCAGGCAGCGCTCAAGTTCAAGGAACTGGCCGAGAAAAAACTCCCCGGCAAGGTCGAGATCCAGGTGTTCCCCAACAGCCAGCTGTTTGGCGACGGCAAAGAAATGGAAGCCCTGTTGCTGGGTGACGTGCAGATCGTCGCCCCGTCACTGGCCAAGTTCGGCAAGTACACCAAGCAGATCCAGATTTTTGATTTGCCCTTCCTGTTCAACGACATCCAGGCGGTGGACCGCTTTCAGGCCAGCCCGGAAGGCCTGAGCATGCTCAACTCGATGGAGAAAAAAGGCATCAAGGGCTTTGGTTACCTGCACAACGGCATGAAACAGCTCTCGGCCAACAAGCCGCTGGGCCTGCCCAGCGACGCCAAAGGCCTGAAGTTCCGTATCCAGCCGTCTGACGTGCTCGACGCCCAGTTCCACGCCGTGGGTGGCAACCCGCAAAAGCTGGCCTTTGCCGAGGTCTACCAGGCGCTGCAAACCGGTGTGGTCGACGGCACCGAGAACCCCTGGTCCAACATTTACAGCAAAAAATTCCACGAAGTGCAAAAGTACATCATGGACAGCAACCACGGCGTGCTGGACTACATGGTGATCGGCAACGCCAGGTGGTGGGCCGGCCTGCCGCCAGATGTGCAAAAGGGGTTGTCTGAAGCCATGGCCGAGTCCATCAAGTTTGGCAACAAGGTGGCGTTTGACGAAGACATGGCTTTCCGCGAGAAAGTCATCAAGGACAACAAAGCCAAGGTGCTGCCCATGAGCAAAGAGCACCTGGTCGCTTGGCGCACCGCCATGCAGCCGGTGTGGAAGCAGTTTGAAGGTGACATCGGCAAAAACATGATCGACGCCGCCCTGCGCGCCAACAAGTAAACCGTCTGCGAAGACCACACCACCCCGGCTCGGGGCCTGCACTTGCGGGCCTGGACCGGGGTCTTTTTTGGAGCATTCCATGAAATTTCTCGACCATCTGGAAGAGTGGATCGTGGCCAGCATGCTGGCGGCCATGACCGCGCTGACCTTTTTGCAGGTTGTGATGCGTTATGTGTTCAACAGCGGCTTTTCATGGGCGCTGGAGCTGACCACGGTGTTTTTTGCCTTCATGATCTTTGTGGGCATCTCTTACGGCGTGCGCGTGGGCTCGCACATTGGGGTGGACGCGCTGGTGAAGATGATGGGCCACAACGCCCGGCGCAATGTGTCGATTCTGGCGGTGCTGCTGAGCCTGCTGTATGTGGGTTTTGTGCTTACCGGCGCCAGCATTTACGTGTTGAAGATGAAAGAAGTCGGCATTGAATTTGAAGACATGCCGATTGAACGCTGGCAAGTGCTGGCGGTGATGCCGCTGGGCTATGTGCTCACCGGCTGGCGTTTTATGCAAATTTTGACCGGTCTGATCAGCGGCAAGACCGACAGCCTGCGCCTGGCTGATGAAGCTGCCGAAGCCCTCAAACTCAAGGCCGAGGACACCCCATCATGAATACACTGGTCTTGTTTACCGCACTGTTCTTCTGCATGGCCATTGGCATGCCGATTGCCATCAGCCTGGGTCTGTCGAGCCTGTTGACGATCTTTTTCTTCTCGCAAGACTCGCTGGCGTCGATGTCGATCAAGCTGTTTGAAACCAGCGAACACTACACGCTGATGAGCATTCCGTTCTTTGTGCTGGCGGGTGCCCTGATGAGCACCGGCGGGGTGGCCAAACGCATGGTGGCCTTTGCCATTGCGGCGGTGGGGCACCTGCGCGGCGGGCTGGCCATTGCCTCCATTCTGGCGTGTATGTTGTTTGCGGCGGTGTCGGGCTCCAGCCCGGCCACGGTGGTGGCCATTGGCTCGATCGTGATTGCCGGTATGGTGAAAAACGGCTACCCGATTGAGTTTGGTGCCGGGGTGATCTGCAATGCCGGCACGCTGGGCATTTTGATTCCACCCAGCATCGTCATGGTGGTGTACGCCGCTGTGACCGAGGTGTCGGTGGGCCGCATCTTCATGGCCGGCGTCATTCCGGGGCTGCTGCTGGGCTTCATGTTGATGGTGGCGGTGTGGTGGCGCGCGGGCAAACTCAAGCTCAAGACGCCCCCAAAAGCCAGCGCCAGCGAGGTCTTTAAGGCCTTCCGCGAATCCCTGTGGGGGCTGGCGCTGCTGGTCATCATCATGGGCGGTATCTACGGCGGCATCTTCACCCCCACCGAGGCGGCTGCCGTGTCGGCGGTGTATGCGCTGGTGGTGGCGGTGTTCATCTACCGCGACCTGGCCCCCAAACAGATTCCGCATGTGTTTCTGGACGCCGGGCGCACCACGGTCATGTTGATGTTCATCGTGGCCAACGCGCTGCTGTTTGCCCACGTACTCACCACCGAGCGCATTCCGCAGACCATTGCCGAGCAGATTGTCGGCATGGGCATGACACCTTGGATGTTCCTAATGGTGGTCAACATCATCCTGCTGGTGGCGGGCAACTTCATGGAGCCTACCGGCATCATCCTGATTCTGGCACCCATCTTTTTCCCGATTGCCACCCAGTTGGGCATTGACCCGATTCACCTCGGCGTGATCATGGTGGTGAACATGGAGATTGGCATGGTGACGCCACCGGTGGGGTTGAACCTGTTTGTCACCAGCGGGGTGACCGGCATGAATCTGGTGCAGGTGACCAAGGCGGCGTTGCCGTGGCTGTCGGTGCTGCTGGTGTTTTTGGTGATGATCACCTACATCCCGCAGATCACGCTGTTCCTGCCGGACATGATCTTTGGCAAGGCCAGTCTGTAGAAGCTATATGCTTTTTATGCCTCCAGCCCTTATCCAATAAGGGCTGGTAGCTATAAACTTAGATCTTTCGAGCCGTCTTCAATCCAGTCACGCCACCGCATCTGCCACGTACGGGTTGCTGCGCCGCTCGCGCCCGAAGGTGCTCTCCGGCCCGTGGCCAGGGATGAACACCGTGTCATCACCCATCGGCCACAGGCGGTTTTTGATGCTGGCGATCAGCGTGGCGTGGTCCCCTTGCGGGAAGTCGGTGCGGCCAATTGACCCGGCAAACAACACATCACCGACAAACGCGCGCTTGGCCTCGGGTGAATAAAACACCACATGCCCCGGCGTGTGCCCCGGGCAATGCCGCACCTGCAGCGTGCAGTTACCCACCTTGACCGTGTCACCGTCATGCAACCAGCGTGTGGGTTTGAACAACTTGGCCGGCGGAAAACCAAACATCTTGCTCTGCGCGGGCAGGCCGTCAATCCAGAACTGATCGGCTTCCTGCGGGCCGACGATGGGCAGACTCAGCCGCTCGGCCAGCTCGCCAGTGCCCCCAGCGTGGTCAATGTGCGCGTGGGTCAGCCAGATTTGGCCCAGCGTCAGGCCCAGGCGCTTGACCTCAGCCAGGATCAGGTCCAGATCACCGCCCGGGTCAATCACAGCGGCTTGCATCGTCTGGTCACACCAGACCAGGGAGCAGTTTTGCTCAAACGGGGTGACGGGAATGGTGAGGTACTTGAACATGGTTTGAATGGTGGTGGCGGGTGACAAAAACAGGCGAATGTCATGAGTATGCACGGAAGTCGCCACCTAAAATGCCTTGAAGGGGACCCCATGCCGCCAGGGCAAAAAGCCAGAGTCAGTATCGATGCGCTGCTCACTGCAGCGGGCTGGCACGTCTGCAACATGGCGCACGCCAACATCCACGCCGCGCGTGGTGTGGCCATCCGCGAATTCCCCCTCAACCCCGGCTACGGCTTTGCCGACTACCTGCTTTATATCGATGCCAAAGCCGCTGGCGTGATTGAAGCCAAAAAAGAGGGCAGCACGCTGACCGGGGTGGAAGTGCAATCGGCCCGCTACGCACAAGGTCTGCCAAGTTCACTGCCCGCCTGGGTGCGGCCGCTGCCCTTCAGCTACGAGTCCACCGGCATCGAAACCCACTTCACCCAGGGGCTGGACCCCGAGCCACGCGCCCGCGCGGTGTTTGCTTTTCACCGGCCCGAAACGCTGGCCGCTTTTTTGAAAGCCCTGCCCACACCCGGCTGGGCAGCCTCTGCCGCGTTGCACACCGGCCCGGGCGAGCCTGCGACCGCGCACGACTTTGACCCTGCACCTGCTGCATCTTCAGTAGCTGCTGACCCTTATGGAACAAGGGCTGCCACCTTTTTAGGCCGTATCCCCTCCATGCCAACGTTGATCGAAGAAGGCCTGTGGCCTGCCCAGATCATCGCCATCCGCAACCTGGAAGCCAGCCTCAAGGCCAACAAGCCCCGCGCCCTGATCCAGATGGCCACCGGCAGCGGCAAAACCTACACCGCCATCAGTTTCATCTACCGCCTGATCAAGTTTGCCGGGGCCAAACGGGTGTTGTTTCTGGTGGACCGGGGCAACCTGGGCCGCCAGACCAAAAAAGAGTTTGACCAATACACGTCACCCTACAACAACTTCAAGTTTGGTGAGGAATACATCGTCCAGCACCTGCAAAGCAACCAGCTCGACACCACGGCGCGCGTCACCATCTGCACCATCCAGCGCCTTTTCAGCATGTTGAAAGGCCGCGAGCTGGCCCCCGAAGACGACGAACAAAGCGTGGACGGCCTAGGCAGCCTGTTCAAAACGCCCGAGCCCATTGGCTACAACCCTGCCTTCCCCATCGAGACGTTTGACATCATCGTCACCGACGAAGCCCACCGCAGCATCTACAACCTGTGGCGGCAAGTGCTGGAGTACTTTGACGCTTACCTGATCGGCCTGACCGCCACGCCGTCCAAACAAACCTTTGGCTTCTTCAACCAGAACCTGGTCATGGAATACGGCCACCCCCAGGCCGTGGCCGATGGCGTGAACGTGAACTACGACGTTTACCGCATCCGCACCCAGGTGAGTGAACACGGCAGCCAGATCGAGGCGGGTTACTCCGTGGGCTACCGCGACCGCCTGACGCGCCAAACCCGCTGGCAAGAGCTGGACGAAGACATGGCCTACGACGCCGACGCGCTGGACCGCGCCGTGCAAACGCCCGACCAGATCCGCACCATCGTCCGCACCTTCCGTGACAAGCTGCCGCTGGACATCTTCCCCGGCCGCACCGAGGTGCCCAAGACCCTGGTTTTTGCCAAAGACGACAACCACGCCGAAAAAATTGTCGACATCCTGCGCGAAGAGTTTGGCAAGGGCAACGACTTTGCCCAGAAGATCACCTACAAAACTACCGGCGACAAGCCCGAGAACCTGATCAGCGCCTTTCGCAACAGCTACTTTCCCCGCATAGCCGTCACCGTGGACATGATCGCCACCGGCACCGACATCAAGCCGGTGGAAATTGTCATGTTCATGCGCTCGGTGAAAAGCCGCAACTTCTTCGAGCAGATGAAAGGCCGCGGCGTGCGCATTTGCGACCCCACCGACTTGCAGGCCGTGACGCCTGACGCGGTCAGCAAGACGCACTTCGTCATCGTCGACTGCGTGGGCGTGTGTGAGCAGGACAAGACCGACTCCGCCCCCATGGACGCCAAAAAGTCCGTGCCGTTTGACAAACTGCTGCAAGCCGTGGCGCTGGGCAATGTGCAGCCCGAGGTGCTGAGCAGCGTCGCCGCCCGCCTGGCCCGGATGGACCGCGAGCTGACCGAGCCCGACAAGCTACGCATCGTGCAGGCCTCTGGCGGCGCGTCCCTCAAAGACCTGGCGCGCAGCCTGGTCGATGCGCTCAACCCCGACACCTATACCAACCTGTCACCTGGTGAGGCCGACCAGGTGATGCTCAAAGCCGTCAAACCGCTGTGCGACCCCGCCCTGCGCAACCTGTTGATCGATCTGAAAAAGAAGGCCGAGCAAGTCATCGACACGGTGACGCAAGACACCCTGCTGGAAGCCGACTTCAGCGAGGCCGCCCGCGACCGCGCCAAAGGCACGGTGGAAAGTTTTGAGGCCTTCATCACCCAGCACAAAGACGAAATCACCGCGCTACAAATTTTGTATCAGCAACCCCAGCGTCTAAAAGGGCTACAGACCGAAATACTCACCTTTGAGGCGCTCAAGGCGCTGGCCGACACCCTGCAAGCCCCGCCGCATCTGTGGACCGAAGGCCAACTGTGGCAAGCCTATGCAGCGCTGGACAAAAGCCGGGTCAAAGGCGAAAACCGCAAACGCATCCTGACCGACCTGGTCAGCCTGGTGCGTTTTGCCATGCACCAGGACAATGAGCTGGTGCCGTTCCCCGAGCGCGTGAATGCCAACTACCATGCCTGGCTGGCGCAGCAAACGCAGGCCGGCACCACATTCACTTCTGAGCAACGCCACTGGCTAGACATGATCCGTGACCACATTGCCGCCAACCTCAGTGTTTTGCCCGACGACTTTGAATACTCCCCCTTCGCCCAGGAAGGCGGCATGGGCCGCGTGTACCAACTGTTTGGCGCGGAACTGCCTAATGTGCTTGAGGCTTTGAATCGGGAGTTGGCGGCGTGATGGAAGTGCTTGACGATGTGATCGCTGCCGCGCGATTGGTGCCACTGTCCGAAGCGGTTGAGGTCAATCCCAAGATTGATCGAACCGCGCTCCATGACGACTTGGACGTGTCCTTCGTGCCGATGGCCGCGGTCGAAGCGTTGTCTGGCGGCATTGATGTATCGACCGTTCGCAAATACGCGGGGGTCAAAAAGGGCTACACACATTTCCGTGATGGCGACATTCTGTTTGCCAAGGTCACTCCTTGCATGGAAAACGGCAAGATGGCGATTGCCCGCAAGCTCGTCAACGGTGTTGGCTTTGGTTCAACCGAGTTCCACGTTCTGCGTCCGCGCGCTGGAGTTGACGCGAGGTATATCTACTACTTCGTTTCCAGCCAGACATTCCGCAAGGAAGCGTCCGGACACATGACCGGCGCGGTGGGTCTGCGTCGCGTGCCAAGTACGTTCCTCGAAGAACAACTGATCCCGTTGCCCGGCATCGAGCGGCAACGCGAAATCGTCGCCGAACTCGAAAAACAGTTCTCCCGCCTCGACGAAGCCGTCGCCAACCTCCAGCGCGTCAAAGCCAACCTCAAACGCTACAAAGCCTCCATCCTCAAAGACGCCGTAGAAGGCCGCCTCGTCCCCCTTGAGGCCGAACTAGCCCGCCGCGAAGGCCGCACATTCGAAACCGGCGAGCAGCTTTTGCAGCGGATTCTTGAAGCGCGCCGTAAAGAATGGAAGGGGCGTGGAAAGTGCAAGGAACCGGTTGCGGCCAATACAGCGGGGCTGACTCCGATGCCCAGTGGATGGACTTGGGCAACGATCGAGCAACTCACTTACCTGGTTACCAGTGGTTCACGCGGGTGGGGCGACTTCTATTCCGACAACGGTGTTCTTTTCATCCGCGCTCAAGACATCAAAACCGATGCCTTGAATATGACAGGCTTGGCCAGGGTCGATGTGCCGGTGGACGCAGAAGGCAGCAGAAGTAGTGTCAATGCAAATGACATTCTGGTCACCATAACCGGCGCGAACGTCACCAAATCGGCGTTGGTGCCGATGTTGTCGGAGCCTGCGTTTGTAAGCCAGCATGTTGCACTTTTGAAACTGACCTCGTCCGACACGGCCGCGTTCGTTTTCAATTGGCTGGTATCACCGGCCAATGGCCGGGAGACGCTTGAAAAGTTGGCGTATGGCGCTGGAAAACCCGGGCTCAGCCTGGAGCAGGTCCGTGCTTTACCAGTGGCGTTACCTCCGCAGGCGGAACAGGACCGGATTTGCGAAGAAATTGAGCGCCGTCTGTCACTCGTTCGCGGTGTTGAGTCCGAGGTTGATGCCAACCTCAAGCGCGCGCAGGCGTTGCGCCAAGCAACATTGGCGAAGGCGTTTTCTGAAAGAGACCAACTATGCTGAAGCGGATTTGGAAAGATCCCGTATGGGCGAGCGTCATAGCTGCTGGCATGGGTGGCCTCTGGAGCTATTTGGCAGGTTGGTGGCCTGCAATTGTTCAGGGAGGCAAAGATGCCTGGTTTTTTCTTGTCTCGACTTCACCGATTTCCCATTGGGTCGTTGTTTCGCTTGCTTTGATTGCATTGCCAACCCTTGTTGTTAGCGTGATGCTGGTTTGGCAAATGGTTCGACCGACGCCTGCATCGACACCAGAGTGGCACGGATATACCGAAGACAACTTTTTTGGGCTGCGTTGGCGATGGTCTTACTCTTCAATTGGCCGAATTCAAAGGCTTACAACGTTTTGTCCGTACTGCGATTTCCAAGTCTTTTGGCAAGATACCAGCGCATATGCGGCTGTAGACCGGATCGCGTTTCATTGCGATAGTTGCCATTCCAAACTGGGTGAGTTCACCGAGAGCTTTCATTCTTTAGAAAGTAAAACAGAGCGATTTATTCAGCAGAAAATCAGAAACAGTTCAGCGAAGGGCATCGCGGTATGACCGACTTCAACATCTACTGCGACGAAAGTCGCCATACCTCCGACCCCACGCAGCCGTTCATGGTGATTGGCGGCGTGCGCTGTCCGCGTGATCGCAAGCACGATCTGGTGGGGCAGATTCACCGCATGCAGGCCCGCCACAACGCACACGGAGAGCTGGGTTGGAAACGTGTATCGCCAAACAAGGCTGAGTTTTATGAAGAACTGCTAGGCCTGTTTGCCAGCACGCCAGATTTGTCTTTCCGCTGCATCGTGGCAGACCGCAACAAACTGGACCACGACAAATTCAATGGGGGTGATGCGGAGCTGGGTTTCTACAAGCTTTATTACCAGATGCTGGTGCACTGGCTGGAGAAGGGGCAGACGTATCACATCTACCTGGATTGGCAGCAAAACCAGACGCAGCACCGATTCCACGACCTTGCCAAGATTTTGACCAACAAGTTGCGTGACCATGCGGGCATTGCATGTCTGGAGCCGGTAACGTCATCCAACTTGCCCCTGATTGGACTCGCAGACGTGCTGATTGGCGCTGTTGGCTATGCGTGGAATGGCTTGGGGGCCAGCGGCGCAAAACTCAGGGTGGTGGACTTGTTGGCTGAAGCCGCCGGGCTGGGCACGCTGGCAAGGGGCACACCGCGCACGGCGCAGAAAGTGAACATTTTCTGCTTTGACGGGAGTGTGCGTGGTTGATCCGGGTTGGGCTTTGTGCATCTTGCCGATTGACGATGAAGTCAAGCTGCTGGCCGCATACCGTCAGATTTACATGGATGAGTATGTCCGGGCGGAGGTACGCGACTGGGCTGGTCGCCGTGTTCGCTTTCACGGTCCATCTTTTGGGCATGCCTTTTCTGAGGCTACCAACTACCGTTTGTCCGCTGGCGTGCACGATATGCCCTTGTCTATGGCCCGGCTGCAGCGCATTCGGTGGATCAAGCTGGCGTTGGCGGGTGTCGGCGTACGGATTGATGTGCTGGCACAAACACGTCAAGACAGTCGGGGCCGCATGAAGCGCAGACGCAGCCTGATCGTGCTGGAAAACCGCTATGTGGTGGTGCTGGAACCCAGCGAAGATGCCGGGTTTGACTTTGTCTTTATCACGGCATTTCCTACCGATCAAAACTATCTTGACCGAATACGACGTGGTGCCAATGTGGTCGAACGCCGGGGCCAGAAATAAAAATGCCCCAGTCTTATGGCGACTGAGGCGATGCCACAACCCAAGGCCTTAGGCGAAGGATTGACGATATCGTAACCGAAAACGGATATCAGGACCGGATCAAGTTGTCCAACCCCGGCTCGCTGCTGGTGTCACGGGTGCAGTTGCTGCAGGGCGGCGTGAGCGAGTGCCGCAACAAGAGCCTGCAGATGATGTTTCAGCTCATGGGCGGTGGCGACAAGGCCGGTTCGGGCATGGACAAGATTCGGGCGGGTTGGCGGGCGCAGCATTGGCGCTCGCCCCGGCTGGAAGAGTCTTTGCAGCCTGACCGCGTGAAGCTGGTGCTGCCCATGGTCAGTTTGATTCCCGATGAGGTGGACCAGGCGCTGCGCGTGCGCTTTGGCGACCGGTTTGCCAAGTTGGACAAAACAGCGGTGCAAGCGGTAGTAACAGCGCAGGTGGAAGGCAGCGTGACCAATGGGCGTATGCAAGAAATCACCGGCGAGCATTCCAAGGACATCACCTGCGTGCTGCAAAACCTGGTGCGCGACGGCCTGCTGACGCAGCAAAACCAGCGCCGCTGGGCCAGTTGCCGCGTGGCAGAGGACTCCCCCCAATCAGGCGATGACTCCCCTCATTTGGCGGCCGACTCCCCCCAAAGCTCCCCCCAATTGGCCGGGGACTCCCCCCAATTGCCGACGGACTCCCCCCAATTCGATCGTCTGGCTGGGTTTTCGTCGGAGATCCAAGGCTTGTTGCCACTGTCAGAGCCCGCCCGCAAGAACAAGAAACTCCCGGTCGACCAACTCAAGGGCATCATTCAGCAGCTGTGCGAAGGCCGCTGGCTATCTACTTCTGAACTGGCGGCGCTGGTCGACCGCGATGCCGAAAAGTTGCAATCGCGCTTTTTGACGGCGATGGTGAGGGAGGGCTCATTGGAATTGCGGTATCCCGACGTTCGCAATCGGCCTGATCAGGCGTATCGGACGGGTGGGAGTGAATCAATGGGGCAAAGTAACTCTGAGCCAGAAGCAAAAAACAATGAGAAACAAACGGTTTAACAAAGGCAGCATCTCCCGACCTAAAAAAACGTGTTTATTTTCAATGACTTAGGTTGTTTTGTGTTTGTTAATCGTTTTCTTAACAAAGCGTTACCGCTTAGCGGAGGATGCCCCCAATCCGGCGACGACTCCAAGCATTTGGCGGGCGACTCCCCCCAATAGCCGGATGACTCCCCTCATATGGCCGATAGCTCCCCTCAATAAATGCCGGAACTCCTGTCATTAGCAGAGCCGACCATATCAGGCGAATCGGATCGTTTCGAATTTACTATAAATAAAGCAGCGCTTCGCGCTTATTTCACAAGGGCTAGAGGCTGATTTCATTGTCAATATGCGGCCGCCATCCAGCGGGTAAACCAATTGAATAAGGCACTTGGCGCATACCTCGGCAACAGGTTCGAGCGTTTGATGTCGCAAATTGCGACATCAAGTTGGCCACCAATAGGCTGTACGTAAATACAGCTTATTGGTAACATCAAGCCCTGACTTTAGGGGTGTGGCATGAATGAATCATTGGCGGTGCTGTCTCCGCAGGCGTTGGCTGGGCGCAGTTGTATGAGGTGGAAACCAAGCGCTTCAACGAGCAAATCAAACGCAATCTGACGCGCTTTCCAGCCGATTTCATGTTTCGGCTGACCGAGGAAGAGTTTGAAAGTTTGAGGTCGCAATTTGCGACCTCAAAGCGCGGCGGGCGCCGGTACTTGCCCCTTGCCTTCACCGAGCACGGTGCCATCATGGCCGCCATGTGTGCTCAACTCCGACCGGGCGGTGGAGATGAGCGTGTATGTGGTGCGCGCCTTTGTGTAGCTGCGTGCCGTTCTGCTGGACCACAAAGCACTGGCCGACAAGCTGGCCGCGTTGGAGCGCCGGGTGTCACACCATGACAACTCCTTGGCCGAGGTGATAGACGCCATTCGTGCCCTGATGACCCAGCCAAAACCTGCCAACCGGCCCATAGGGTTCACGGCGGATGTGACTGGAAAGCCTGCAAAAAGCTAGTTTTTTGATAGCTCTTCGCCCTGTATATACAAGGGCTTGAGGCTGATTTATCATGAAGACCATGAAGACCCGCCCCATCCGCCTGACCCCCGGTCAAGACCTACGAACTGCGCTGGAAGTCGCTGTGCAAAGCCAAAACTGCCGCGCCGCCTTTGTGCTCTCAGGTATCGGTAGCCTGTCCACGGCGGGTGTGCGGCTCGCCGGGGCGGCTAAGCCGGAGCGCCTGACGGGCGAGATGGAAATCCTCACGCTGGCTGGCACGGTGGCGTTTGATGGTGCCAAAAGCAGTTCGCACCTGCACATGGCCCTGAGCACCGCCACCGGCCAGGTCATCGGCGGGCATGTGGCGGCGGGTTGCATTGTGCGCACCACGGCAGAGGTGCTGTTGGCGCTGTTGCCAGAGTGGGAGTTTGCCCGCGAGCCGGACGCGGCCACGGGGTATGACGAGCTGGTGGTGCGGATGGGCGGTGATGCAATTCGTGTCAAACTGGCAGAGTTAAACCTGACCGAAACAAGTGTGACTGATGCCGTCGATTGGGCCAGAGCAACTCCAGGGGTCGCGCAAAAAATTGAAGATTACATGCCTTCGCGTGTGAAGGAATTTGACGAGGCTGAAGCAGAACTCGCGAGTCTGATGCAGATGCAGAAAATATCGTCAGGCAAAAAGTAACCAGGAAACCCTATGAACTCAGCCACCATCGTCCAGAAACTCTGGAACTACTGCAACGTGCTGCGCGACGACGGCATGAGTTACGGCGACTACGTGGAGCAGCTCACTTACCTGCTGTTCCTGAAAATGGCCGACGAGCGTAGCAAGCCGCCGTTCAACCTGTCCGGCGAGTCGCCCAGCCCGATCCTCAAAGGCTTTGACTGGCCTTCACTGCTGGCCATAGACGGCGACGATCTGTTTGACCACTACCGCCACCTGCTGGAGCGGCTGGGTGCCGAGAAGGGCACCATTGGCCTGATCTTTGCCAAGGCCCTGAACAAGTTTCAAGACCCGGCCAAGCTACGCCGCCTGGTGGTGGACCTGATCGACTGCGAAAACTGGTCGGCCATGGGTGCCGACGTGAAAGGCGATGCCTACGAGGGTCTGCTGGAGAAAAACGCACAAGACACCAAGAGCGGCGCGGGCCAGTACTTCACGCCGCGCCCGCTGATCCAGGCCATGGTGGACTGCATTGCGCCCAAGCCCGGCGACACCATTTGCGACCCCGCCTGTGGCACCGGTGGTTTCTTGTTTGCCGCACACAACCATGTGGCCGACCACAACCCGAACCTGACACGCGAGCAGAAAAAGCATCTGAAAGAAAACGCCTTGCGCGGCTGGGAGCTGGTGCAAAGCACCGCCCGCCTGGCCGCCATGAACATGATGCTGCACGGCATTGGCTCGGACAAATCGGTGCCCATCGTGGTGGCCGACGCGCTGGCCGCTGACCCCGGCGAGCGTTTTGACGTGGTGCTGGCCAACCCGCCCTTTGGCAAGAAAAGCAGCACCATGATCACCGGCGCTGAAGGCAAGGTCAGCACCGAAAAAGACGTGATCGAGCGTGATGACTTCTGGGCCACCACCAGCAACAAGCAACTCAACTTTGTGCAGCACATCAAGACCTTGCTCAGGCAGCACGGCCGCGCGGCGGTGGTGCTGCCAGACAACGTGTTGTTTGAAGGCGGCGCGGGCGAAACCATCCGCAAAAAGCTGCTGCACGAATGTGATGTGCACACGCTCCTTCGTCTGCCCACCGGCCTGTTTTACGCCCAAGGTGTCAAGGCCAATGTGGTGTTTTTTGAGCGCAAACCGGCGTCTGAGACGCCATGGACCCAAAAGCTGTGGATTTACGACTTGCGGACCAATCAGCACTTCACCCTCAAGACCAACCCGCTCAAACGTGAACACCTGGACGAATTCGTCAAGCTGTACAACCCGGCGAACCGCCACGCCCGCCAGGCCACCTGGAGCGCCGAGGCCAACGCTGTGGCTGGCTCCAGCCCGGATGGCCGCTGGCGCGCCTATGACTATGCCGAGCTGATGGCGCGGGACAAAGCCAGCCTGGACATCTTCTGGCTGAAAGATGATTCACTGGCCGACAGCGACAACCTGCCGCCGCCCGACGTGATTGCGCAGGAAATTGTGGACGACCTGGAGGCTGCGCTGGAGCAGTTCAGACTGATCGCGGGGGATCTACAGGCTTCATCGTAAAAGGGTCAGCGCAACTGCGTCGACCCCCGCGCCAGCAGCTCACCGCGCAGCACCACGCGGCGCACGGCGCGCTCGGGTTGGGCCACGCGCTCCAGCAGCAGGCGCAGTGCGGTCTGCCCGATCTCGTTGGTGGGCTGGCGTATGACGGTGATGTCAGGCGTGACCAGGCTGGTCCAGGGCAGATCGTCAAAACCGGCGATGGCGATGTCGCCCGGCACTTTGACGCCAGCCGCTTTGACTGCCTCGGCGATGCCCAACAGCACCAGGCCACTGCTGGCCGCCAGGGCGTCGGGCAACGGGTTGCGCTGCAGCAGCAGGCTTGCCACCTCGCGGGCGCGCTCGCTGCGCGGGGCAATGGGTTCGGCCTCGGGTGCCAGGTTAGCAGCGGCCATGGCCGCCAGGTAACCCTGATGCCGCTGCGGCCCGGTGGAGCCGACCGATCCATACAAAAACACAATGCGCTGACAGCCCTGGGTGATCAGGTGCTCGGTCAGGCGGTAACCGGCGTCAAAGTTATCCAGTACCACGGCGTCGGCGTCGGTGTCGCGCTCGCAGCGGTCCACCAGCACCAGCGGAAACGGGTAGTTGGCCGGGCGCAGGCTTTTCAGCAAGGCCAGCGTGGGTGACAGGATGACGCCGCTGACGTTTTCGTCGCGCATCATTTCCAGGTAAAAAGCCTCTTTGTCGGGGTCTTCGTCGGCATTGCACAGCAGCACCCGCATGCCGTTCTGGTAAGCCACATCTTCCACCGCACGGCTGACCTCGGTAAAGAACGGGTTGCGAATATCCGACACGATCAAACCCAGCGTGTCGGTACGGCCTGAGCGCAGACGCCGCGCCGCCAGATCAGGCCGATAACCCAGCGCCTTGACCGCCACATTGACGCGCTCACGCAGTTCATCACTGATGCCGGGGTGCCCAGAGATCACCCGCGAGACCGAGGCGGTTGACACCCCTGCACGTTTCGCCACATCCACGATTTTGACCATTATTTCTCCAGATTCATCGTGTAATCGATTGCAATTATTGTGCAACAGAACCAGCAATACCGTCTATAACAAGTCGTCTTTAAGTAAAAATAAAGGGTAAACCCTAGGTATTTTCCCGCAAAATACCGGCACAAGCCAGCAATTTTGCTCGACAATCAAAATGTAAACGATTACATTATTGATCACAGAACCCTGTTAGCGCCACTCACCAGCAAGGAGACACAGATGGAAACCATGACGACCGCCTGCATCAAACTGAATGCCCGGGCCAGCAACAAAACCGAAGCGGTACGCCTGGCCGGCCAACTGCTGGTGGACGCGGGCTACATCGCCCCTGCTTATGTGGACAGCATGCTCAAGCGCGAGGAAGTGGCCAACACCTTCCTCGGTGCGGGCGTGGCCATTCCGCACGGCATGGTGGAAGACCGGCACCACATTCACCACACCGGTGTGGCGGTGGTGCAATTTCGCGATGGCGTGGCCTGGAAAGACGGCGACCGGGCGCAGCTGGTGGTGGCGATTGCCGCCAAGTCCGATGAACACATCGTGCTGCTGCGCCGCCTGACCCGGCTGATGCAGCGGCCCCAGAGTATTGAGAGCCTGGTGACCACCGACGACGCACAACTCATCGTCAGCACCCTGGCTGACGAGCCCGTGCCAGTGGCTGCGCCCTTGGTCGACGCGCCCGAGTGGCCCAGCGACGCCCAGTCTGACTGGACGCTGGACTACCCCAACGGCCTGCACGCACGCCCGGCCACCCGCTGGGTGGACACCGCCAAACGTTTTGCCTGCGACATGCGCGTGTACAAGGCGCATGAATTTGCCGACGCCAAGGCGCTTACTGGTTTGCTTTCGCTGGGGGTCACGCGCGGCGACAGCCTGCGTTTTGCCGCCCGTGGGCCAGACGCCCGCCGTGCCGTTGACGCACTGCTGGACACGGTGCAAGCCCTCTCAAGTGAAGAGAAAGCCGACGCCGAACGCGCCCGCCGCAACGCCCTGGCTGCCCGCCGCAACGCGCCGGACTGGTTGCCCAGCTGCACGTCGCAAGCCATTTACGGCATTGGCGCCAGCCCTGGCCTGGCCATTGGCACGCTGGTCAAACACGTCAGCCACGCCTTTGAAGTGCAGGACGCCCCCGGTGACGTGGTGGCTGACGGCGAAGCGCTGGAGGCGGCGCTGTTGGCCATCAGCCAGGAGCTGCACACGCTGGAGGCCGACACCCGCACCCGCCTGGGTGCCTCCGAGGCCGCCATCTTTGCCGCCCACCGCGAGCTGATTGCCGATGCCGACCTGCTGCGGGAAGCGCTGGCCAGCATCCTGCGTGGCCACGGCCCGGCCTGGGCCTGGCAAAACACCTTGCAAACCCGCGTGGAAAAACTGCAAGCTGTGGCCGACCCGCTGCTGGCGGCCCGCGCGCTGGACCTGCGTGATGTGGGCGAGCGTGTGCTGGCCCGCCTGCTGGGCGTGGAGCGCCAGCGCTTAGTGCTGAACCAGCCCAGCATTCTGGTGGCCGAAGACCTGACGCCGTCTGACACTTTGCAGCTGGACATGAAATTTGTGGTGGGTCTGGCCATCAGCAGCGGTGGCCCGACCTCGCACACCGCCATCCTGGCGCGCACACTGGGTCTGCCTGCGGTGGTGGCCGCTGGCACCGCGCTGCTGGCCGCACCCGAGGGGCAACTGGCCGTGATTGACGGCGGCCTGGGTGCCGTGTACCTCGATGTATCTGCTGCCGACCAGGACGCCGCTGCCGCCGTGATTGCGCGCCAGTTGGCCGAGCGCAACGCCCTACGCGAAAGCCGCTATTTGCCCGCCACCACCAGCGACGGTCACACCGTGGAAGTGGCCGCCAACGTGGCCAACGCCAAACAGGCCAGCGTGGCCATTGAAGCCGGCGCCGAAGGCGTGGGCCTTATGCGCACAGAGTTCTTGTTCCTGGAACGCAACAGCGCACCGGACGAAGAAGAGCAGTACCGCGTGTACCGCGACATGACCGAGGCCATGGGCGGGCGCACCCTGATCATCCGCGCACTGGACATTGGTGGTGACAAGAAAGTACCCTACCTGAACCTGCCCAAGGAAGAAAACCCGTTCCTGGGCGTGCGCGGCGCGCGCCTGCTGCTGACCCGCCAGGACTTGCTCTACACCCAGTTGCGGGCGCTGTACCGTGCCGCGGCGCACGGCCCGATCCGCATCATGTTCCCGATGGTCACGCACACCGCCGAGATTGAAGCGCTGCGCGGCCATTGCGAACGCGCCCGCACCCAGGTCAACGGGCCGCAGCTCAAGATTGGCATCATGGTGGAGGTGCCAGCGGTGGCCATCATGGCTGACAAATTCGCCCCGCTGGTCGACTTTTTCTCGGTGGGTACAAACGACCTCACCCAGTACACCCTGGCCATCGACCGCCAGCACCCCGAGCTGGCGCCGCAGGCCGACAGCCTGCACCCGGCCGTGCTGGACCTGATTGCCCGTACCGTGGCCGCCGCCAAACGGCATGGCAAATGGGTGGGCGTGTGTGGCGGCTTGGCGGGCGACCCGCTGGGTGCGCGTATCCTGACCGGGCTGGGTGTGGATGAGCTGTCGATGAGCGCGCAGGATGTCGCCGCCGTCAAGGCCACACTGCGCGGCGACACTTTGAGTGCCATGCAGCAGCTGGCCCAGCGCGCGCTGCTGGCCGGTAGCGCAGATGAGGTGCGTGCGTTATGAACCCGCTGCACGACAACCAACCCCGCGTCGTGGCAGTGGCGCTGAACCCGGCGCTGGACCACACCCTGGAAGTGGATCACCTGCGGGTGGGCGAGGTCAACCGCGCGCTGCGCATGCAGGTGGACGTGGGTGGCAAGGGCATCAACGTGGCCTCGTGCCTGGCGGACTTTGGCATCACCAGTGTGGTCACCGGCCAGATTGGTCGTGACAACGCCGGCCAGTTCGAAACGCTCTTTCATGCCAAAGGTATCGACAACCGGTGTTTTTACCTGGACGGCCTGACCCGCATCAACACCAAGGTGGTCGATGCCTCGACCGGCGACACCACCGACATCAACATGCCCGGCCCGACGCTGGAACCTGAGGCCATTGAAACCCTGATCGTGCGGCTGCTGGCACGCATGGACGGCTTGGTCAGCCCCGGCAGTTGGGTGGTGGCGTCCGGCAGCCTGCCGCCGCAGTGGCCCGCCGACACCTACGCGCGCCTGATCACCCATGTGCACAGCCTGGGTGCCCGTGTGCTGCTGGATGCCAGCGGCGCTGCCCTGGCCGCTGGCCTGAATGCTGCGCCAGACATCATCAAGCCCAACCGCGCAGAGCTGGCTGAGCTGATCGGGCGAGGGCTGGCCGATGCCGACGCGGTGGTGGCCGCCGCCCGCGAGTTGCTGGCACGCCCCAACGCCCCCGGCTTGGTGATTGTGTCGATGGGTGGCGAAGGCGCGCTGTTTGTCAGCCCACAGCAGGCCCTGCTGGCACACCCCATTCCCACCGAGCTGATCAGCACGGTGGGTGCGGGGGATGCCATGGTGGCCGGCATTGTGGCGGCCCAGATCGCCAACTTGGCCCTGCCCGAATGCGCCCGCCTGGCCACGGCGTTTTCAGCGGGCAAGCTGGCCCGGCTGGGCCCGCATCTGCCGCCGGTGGACACCGTGCGGGCGCTGGCCCAAATGGTCCACATCAGTTCACGCGGTTAACCCCGCCATCTCAACATTCTCTTCAGTCAAAGGACACCACCATGGCAAAACTAGTCGCTGTGACCGCATGCCCCACCGGCATTGCGCACACCATCATGGCCGCCGAGGCCCTGCAGCAGGCCGCTGACCGCACCGGTCACGCCATGCAGGTCGAAACCCAGGGCTCGGCCGGTACCCGTAACACCCTGAGCAGCGCCGACATTGCCGCCGCCGATGCGGTGATCATTGCCGCCGACACGCATGTCAACACCGAGCGTTTTGCCGGCAAAACGCTGCTGGAAGTGGGCACGGTAGCCGCCATCCGTGATGCAGAAGCAGTCATTCGCCAAGCGCTGGGCCAGGCGCAACCATCCTCAGCCGCCGCAGCGCCCACCGCTGTTGCCCGGGTGCGTGACCCGTCGCTGCCGCAGATCGTGGCCATCACCTCCTGCCCCACCGGCATTGCCCACACCTTCATGGCCGCCGAAGGGCTGGAGACGGGTGCCAAGGCCAACCAGCTCACCATCAAGGTCGAAACCCAAGGCTCGGTGGGTGCGCAGAACACGCTCACCGCAGCCGATGTAGCCAACGCCGAGATTGTGCTGATCGCCGCAGATACCAATGTTGACATGAGCCGCTTTGCTGGCAAACGCATTTACGAGACCAGCACCAAAGCCGCCATCAAGGATGGTGCCGAGGTGGTACGCACGGCCATGAAAGAGGCCAAAGCCGCCAGCGCCGCCACCGGCGCGGCTTATGCCGACCAGGTCAAGGCCGCCAAGGCACAACAAAGCGCCAGCCGCACCGGTGCCTATAAACACCTGATGACCGGTGTCTCGTACATGATCCCGTTTGTGGTGGCCGGTGGCTTGTTGATCGCCCTGGGTTTTGCGCTGGGCGGCATTTACGTCTATGAAGACGCCAACAAGGGCACGCTGGCCTGGACCCTGTTCACCATTGGTGCCAAGAGCGGTTTTGCGCTGATGGTGCCGATTCTGGCGGGCTTCATCGCGCACTCGATTGCTGACCGACCTGGTCTGGCACCGGGCATGATCGGCGGCATGATTGCCGCGTCCATTGGCGCCGGTTTCATCGGCGGCATTGCGGCTGGCTTCATGGCTGGTTACATCGTCAAATTCCTCAACGACAAAATTCAGCTCGGGCGCAACCTGGACGGCCTCAAACCGGTGCTGATCCTGCCGCTGCTGGGCACCGCCATCGTCGGCCTGCTGATGTATTACGTGGTGGGTGGCCCGGTGGCCGTGGCGCTGGAAGCCATCACCGGCTGGCTCAAGGGCCTGCAAGGCTCCAACGCGATCTTTTTGGGCCTGCTGCTGGGTTCGATGATGGCGTTTGACATGGGTGGCCCGGTCAACAAGGCGGCCTACGCATTCGCCACTGGCCTGATCGCCAGCGAGGTTTATGCGCCCATGGCCGCGGTGATGGCTGCTGGCATGACCCCGCCGCTGGCACTGGCTCTGGCCACCGTGCTGTTCAAAAACCGCTTTACCGTGGACGAACGTGAGGCTGGTAAAGCCACCGCCGTGCTGGGCATCTCCTTCATCACCGAAGGCGCGATTCCGTTTGCCGCCAAAGACCCGCTGCGCGTCATCCCGGCGCTGATGATCGGCTCGGCGGTGGCCGGTGCGCTGTCGATGGTGATGGGCAGCGAGCTGCGTGTGCCGCACGGTGGCGTGTTTGTGCTGCCGATTCCCAACGCCGTGACCCACCTGGGTGCCTACCTGCTGGCCATTGTGACCGGCACCGTAGTCAGCGCCTTGGCCCTGGCAGCGCTCAAAAAGCCGCTGACATCTGCCACCGCTGCGTAACGGGCGGCAGCAAAGTCGCGTCAAAGTATGGAAGGCGACTGTCATTGCGGGCTTGACCCGCAATCCATGCAGTCCGAAGTCATGGATGCCGGGTCGTGGCCCGGCATGACATCGTGTGTGACAGCCAGGGACTCTTACGTTGACAATTGCACTTGATGCACCGGCTCACACCTCTGGCAGATAGGCGCTTAGCACCCGCTGCGCCACCAGGTCCAGCGCGGGTTTGACGTTGCCTTGTTTGTCGGTCCAGGCCTTGGGGGTGAGGCTACCCGCCAGCGCTATCGAGTCGCCATCACGCAAGCCCAGCAGCGCAGCACAGGGCGCATCGTCAAAGGCGATCACGTTGACGAGCAGCGCCTCACCATCACCCGCCTGCGCGCGCACCTTGGCCACCACAAACCGGCTCTCGCCCTTGCCCGTGCGCTGCTCCGGGTCACCCAGTAGTCGGCCTGCTATCAAACCGTCAATCATCCTCTTACCCTCCAACCCTGAAAAACAAAACCGCATGGTAGCCGTTGGCAGGTGCGGGGCCTGACACTGGCTATAGTGCCGCTTTGCTCCTGACCTGGAAAAGACGCATGCGACTCTGGCAACACCCCATCTCTGTCGACGCCATCACCACCCTGAGCGCCGACACAGCCGTCAGCCACCTGGGCATTGAATTTATGGAAGTGGGCGACGACTTCATCACCGCACGCGTGCCGGTGGATGCGCGCACGCGCCAGCCGTTTGGCCTGTTGCACGGCGGGGTGAGTGTGGTGCTGGCCGAAACGCTGGGCTCGGTGGCCGCCAACTACGCCTGCCCGCCCGGTCATCAGGCGGTGGGGCTGGACATCAACGCCAACCACCTGCGCGGGGTGAAAAGTGGCTGGGTCACCGGCACGGCGCGCCCGGTACATATCGGGCGCACCACCCAGGTCTGGCAGATTGACATGCGCAACGACGCGGGTGAGCTGACCTGTGTCTCACGCATCACCATGGCGGTGCTGGCGCCCCAGTAGTTTATAAGCCAAATTGGCCTCTAGCCCTTATTCATAAAGGGCTAGCAGCTATCAATTCAGAGTGGCTTGAGTCGCAGCAGCATGCCACGGGTACTGTCGGTCAGCACATAGATCAAACCGTCCGGCCCTTGGCGCACCGCCCGGATGCGTTCGCCCAGGTCTTGCAGCAACTTCTCTTCGCGCACCACTTGGCCGCCTTGCAGTTCCAGCCGCGCCAGGTAGCGAAATTTCAACGCACCCACCAGCAAGCTGCCTTGCCAAGCCAGGCCATAACGCGCGCTGGTAACAAAGGCCAGGCCCGAAGGAGCGATGGACGGCGTCCACTGAAACACCGGCTGCGCCATGCCTGCCCTGGCCTGAATCCCTTGGCCAATCGGGCCACCGCCATATTGCTCGCCATAGGTGATGACTGGCCAGCCGTAGTTTTTGCCGGGTTGCGGCCGGTTCAACTCGTCACCGCCCTGCGGCCCGTGCTCCGCGGTCCACAGGGCGCCGTCCGTGCCCCAGGTCGCTCCCTGCACATTGCGGTGGCCCCAACTCCAGATCTCAGGCAGCGCACCAGAGCGGCCCACCAGAGGGTTGTCAGGCGGGATGCGGCCATCTTTGTGGACGCGCACCACCTTGCCATGGTGGTTATCCAGCGTCTGGGCGTCCTGCATGCGGTGGTACCGATCACCCAGCGTGAGGAACAACGTGCCGTCGGGGCTTTCCACAATACGGCAACCAAAATGTGCGGTGCCCGACACCTTGGGCTTCTGGCTGAAGATCACCTTCAGGTTGTCCAGGCGGCTGGTGTCCTCAGACAATCTGGCCGAGGCCAGTGCGGTTGAAGCCACATTGCCTTGGGACCCAGGCTCGGTGTAACAAAAGTACAGCGTGCGGTTGCTGGCAAACTGGCTGTCGGCCAGCACGTCCAGCAGTCCGCCTTGCCCTGCGGCAGCGATTGGCGGCAACCCGGCGATGGCAGGACCCACCTGGCCAGAAAGCGAGACCAGCCGCAACCGCCCGGGCCGCTCGGTAACCAGCAGGTGCTGGGCATCAACAAAGGTCAGCCCCCAAGGGTGCTGCAGGCCCCGGGCCACGACCTCCGGCTGCGGGTGGGCCCCGGATGGCACAGGCGATGCGGCTGCCGCCAGGACGGGGGCAACCTGGGCGCTGGCCGGAAAGGCCAGAGCGAGGGCGCAAGCACCCGCGCCAATGCCAGAGAAAACACGTGCAAACCGGGCCAAAAGCTGTTTCATCGTTGTCCTTCCGTGCGCTGTGAACCTGGGGGTGGGCAAAGGCTGCCGTCAACGTGCCTGCAAACCCCAATCGTTTGGAAATCGTAACCAGGTCCGGCAGCCGCTGGCCTGCGCCTGAAAACAACGCCCTTGACGCGCGCCAGTCTATTTGGCCGCAGCGTGCCTGGTAGCTTGCGCGAACCATAGACGATCACCTGCGCGCCCAAGTGCAGGCCTTGGGCTAGGTAGCCGACGGCTTTTTTTCGCCCGGTATGGTCAAACTTTCGCGCGGCGTCACCGGGGCGGCGGACCCGGATCAGGACCTCTGCGGCAGCGGGACTGGGGATCGGGGCATCGCTGAAGGCGATGGTTTCAGGACCGCTATAGGCGCTGTGGCTGCCGATTTTCATGCGGGAACTCCGGGGGTGAATGGGAGGAGTAGCGCAGGACCACCTCGGCGAAGACGATGGTCAGGACCCACGAGGCGACGAAGAGGATGTCAGAGGCCACGCCATTCGGGGGTTGGCCCGTGATGATGTAAATCGGGAAAAACACCAGCGCGACGGCCCCCAACCCCATGCCAATCGCGTAGGCGCGGATCGCCCAGGCGCGGTGGCGCAGGAAATCGCGGTCCCGGATGGCTGCCATTGCCAGGGCGAGCGCGATCAGGAGCGCCAGGCCAAAGAGACCGCGGGCGATGTCGACCAGGGGCGTTCTTTGTGACGTCACCTGCGCGAGAAGCGAGAGGCCCGAGATGCCCAGGATCACACCCGAAAGGACGAAGATTCGGCCTGACACGCGGTGCAGCGCCCCAAAGCGGTGGCGCAGGGCGCGGACGAATTGCACGGGGCCAATGATCCCGAAGGTGACCCCGGCCAGGACATGAACAAACCAGGCGAAAGGGGCAACTGCCAGACGGGCGCTGTCTTCGGGGTAGGTGCCAAACGGAATCTGGAACACTTGAACGAGCGCCGTCAGGACCGGGATGCAGGTGAAAACGGCCAGCGCCAGAACAAGCGGGGCAGGCCGCGAAAAGAAGCGGAACATGGGAAGCCTTATCAAGGAGTGGGTTTCAAGTCCGACGCGACGGGTCGTAACAGCTGTGTATGCGTCGCAGCAGCCAATAAAGCTGCGCAATGGTATCTATGCATTTAGCTTCTAAAAATAGGACAAAATGCATGTCACTTATGCATTTTTGGGTGTTTATATGGACTGGAACCACCTGCACGCTTTCCTGCAAACCGCCGAGCGCGGATCGCTGTCCGCTGCGGCTCGGTACATGGGAGTTACTCAGTCCACGCTGAGCCGCCAGGTATCCGCGCTTGAAATTGAGTTGGGCGTAACCTTATTTGAGCGCGTTGGGCGTTCGGTGCTGATAACCCAGGCCGGGTCAGGGCTGCTGGAGCACGCGCGCACCATGGGGGCAGCAGCCCACGACTTGGCTTTGGCGGCTACAGGGACTTCGAAGACGGTGGATGGCGTGGTTTCAGTCACAGCGACAGATACCGTGGCGACGTTTTTGTTGCCCCGAGCGGTCCAACGCATCAGCGAGGTGGCGCCGGGCGTAATGATCGAAGTCATCGCCGCTGACACGATCAGTGATTTACGACGGCGTGAGGCCGATATTGCGATTCGGCATGTCCGTCCGCAAGAGCCCGAACTCATTGCGCGTTTGTTACGCCATGCCAGCGCGCACTTTTACGCATCGTCCGATTGGGTGGCAAAAAATGGCCACCCGCGTTCGGCACGTGATGCACTAAAACACCGCTTTATTGGGGTTGATCGGAGTGGTGGCTATTTGGCGTTGTTACAGAACTGCGGGCTGCAATTGACCGATTCACACTTTAGTGTTCTGGCCGAAAACACCGCGGTTTCGTGGCAAATGGTGCGCCAAGGCCTGGGCATTGGCGTGACGATGGATGAAATTGCCGCGCTCACGCCTTCAGTGGTACGGGTGCTCGACGATATTGCTCCCATCATGTTTCCCATCTGGCTGGTGACACACCGAGAACTCCACACCGCTCGGCGTATCCGGGTGGTGTTTGACTTGTTGGCACAGGAATTCAGCGTGCCAAACGTTTAAAAGCTCAATGCATAGAAAACACTGTCCAAACCTGCTCGATGGCAGGCATGGTTTGGGTAATGCGCGTGACCTTTCCGATCGGAATGCCTTTTTCGATGGTGGTTTCTCCCACCAATCCCCGCAGAGTCAGGCGACTGATGAACTGCCCTTGCTCAACCGCATGCTTGAGCTCATGGGGGTTGCCCTGTTTGCATGCCGGTAGCGCTGGTCAGCAGACAACACTGCAAGTTCCAAGGCTTTTAGGCCTCTAGCCCTTATTGATAAAGGGTGGGCAGCTATGAATATTGAATCTTCTACACCTGCGTCTGCGTCACCGAGGTGCGAAAGCGCAGCAGCGCCGCCACAAAGAACACACTGCCCACGCCCAGCATGCAAAGAATGTCGACCCACACCACGTCCAGCCCCGCGCCACGGTACAGAATGGCTTGCGCCAGCCGCACAAAGTAGGTGGTGGGTGCCGCCAGCATCAGGTTTTGCACCAGCTCGGGCATGCTTTCACGCGGGGTGACGCCGCCCGAGAGCAGTTGCAGCGGGATGATGGTCAGGATGATCAGCAGGCCCAGCTGTGGCATGGAGCGCGCCAGCGTGCCCAGAAAAATACCGATCGACGCCGCCGCAAACAGGTACATCGCCGCTGCGCCCAGAAACAACGGCACCGAGCCGGCAATGGGCACCTTCAGCACCTGTTGCACGATCACCGTCAAGGCAAAGGTCACGCCGATCAACACCGCCAGCCCGTTGGCCCAGATTTTGGCCAGCATGATCTCGAACGGTGCCAGCGGCATCACCAGCAGGTGTTCGATAGTGCCATGTTCGCGCTCGCGGATCAGCGCCGCGCCCACCAGAATGATGGTCAGCATGGTGACGTTGCTGATCACCTCCATCACGCCGCCAAACCATTTGCCATTCAGGTTGGGGTTGAAACGCACCCGCGTGGCCAGCTTGATCGGCAGGGCGGCGCTGTCCCGCGTGCCGGTCAGAAACTCGCTGATCTCCGCTGACGCAATGGCCTGGATGTAGCTGGCACCAATGAACGACTGGCTCATGTTGGTGGCGTCGATGTTGAGCTGCACCTCGGGGCGGTGGCCAGCCACCAGGTCGCGCTGGAAGTTGGCCGGAATGACCAGGGTGAAGGCATACAGCCCCTGGTCCATCACCGGGTCCAGATCCGTCAAGGCGATGGGCTGCGGGATTTTGAAATAGGGCGGGTACAGCGCGTCCACCAGGCGGCGCGACAGCGGCGACTGGTCTTCGTCCACCACCGCCAACGGGGCGTTATGCAGCTCGGTGGACGACGCGGTGGCCGCCACATAGATGCCGCCAGAAAACGCCCAGATGATCAGTACCAGCAGCACCTTGTCAGCCACCAGGCTACGCAGCTCTTTGACGCCAAGGCGGTAGATGTTGGACAGGCTGGCCATCAAACCGCTTGGGGCCATGTCACTTCTCCTGCTTGCGCAGCAGCACCAGGCTCAACACCGTCAGCACCGGAATGAACGCCGCCAGCGCCAGAAACTGATGCATCAGGTCGCCAAAGCCCAGCGCCTTGGTGAACACGCCGCGGCAAATGACCAGGAAGTAGGTGGCCGGAAAAAACTGCCCGATCCAATAACCGACACCTTCCAGCGAACTCACTGGCGTGATCAACCCGGCAAACTGCACGGTGGGCAGCATGGTGAGGATGGCGGTGCCAAACAGTGCGGCGATCTGTGTCTGGGTGAAAGCCGAGATCAGCAGGCCAATGCCGGTGGTGGCGGTCACATACAGCAGCGCGCCAAAGGTGAGCGCCAGCAGGCTGCCCTTGACCGGCACGCCAAACACCACCACCGCCTGTACCAGCAGCAGAAAGAAGCTGACCATCGACATGGCGATGTAGGGCAACTGCTTGCCCACCAGAAACTCCAGCCGCGTCACCGGCGTGACATACAGGTTGGTGATCGACCCCAGCTCTTTCTCGCGCACCACCCCCAGCGCCATCAAAATGGCCGGAATGAAGATCAGCAGCAGCGGAATCACCGCTGGCACCATGGCGTAAATGCTCCTGAAATCCTGGTTGTAGCGGTAGCGCACCTCCAGCGTGGCGGCCTGCACCGGCAGGCTGCCGGTGGCATCAAGGATCAGCTCGGTCACATATTGGTAGTGCAGGCCCTGCACGTAGCCGCGGATGGTTTCACCGCGAAACGGCATGGCGCCGTCCACCCACACACCCACCTCGGGCTGGCGACCCAACCGCAGGTCGCGCCCAAAACCGGCGGGCAATTCCACCGCCAGCGACAGATCGTCGCGTCGCATGCGCTGGTCAATGTCGTCACTGCTGGTCAACGGCGGCTGCTCCAGAAAATAGCGCGAGCCGGCAATGTTTTGCACGTAAGCACGGCTCTCTGGCGTCTGGTCGCGGTCGAGCACCGCAAAACGCAGGCCTTCCACATCCAGCGAGATGCCGTAGCCCAGCACAAACATCAGCAGCACCGAGCCCAACAGGGCAAACGTCAGCCGGATCGGGTCGCGACGCAGCTCCAGCGTTTCGCGGTAGGCGTAACCCAGCAGGCGGCGCAGGTTGAAGGCGGCGTGGGGGGTGGCCGTGTGGGGTTTGAATGGCGCTATAGCTTGTGGAGCTACTTGCCCTTGATTGATAAGGGCTGGAGGCACATTTGGCAATGAAACCGCAGCGGCGGGCGGGATGCCGCTGGCTTCTTCCAGATAACTGATGAAGGCGTCTTCCAGCGTGGCCGCGCCGCGCGCCAGTCGCAGGGCTTCGGGCGTGTCGCTGGCCAGAACGCGCCCGGCGTGCATCAGCGAGATGCGGTCGCAACGCTCGGCCTCGTTCATGAAATGGGTCGAGATGAAGATGGTGACACCCTGGCTGCGCGACAGCTCCACCAGCAGGGCCCAGAAGTCATCGCGCGCGATCGGATCCACGCCCGAGGTGGGTTCGTCCAGAATCAGCAGCTTGGGGGCGTGCACCACCGCCACCGCGAGTGACAGGCGCTGGCGGATGCCCAGCGGCAGCGCGGCGGCGGGCTCGTCCAGATACGGGCCCAGTGTGAAACGCTGCACCAGCGCCTCCAGCCGCGGGCCGATGGTCTCGGGCGGCAGGTGGAACAGGCGGGCGTGCAACGCCAGGTTTTGCCGCACCGTCAGCTCACCGTAAAGCGAGAACGACTGCGACATATAGCCCACCTGTTTGCGGGTTTCCAGGTCCCGCGCGTCCACCGCCTTGCCAAACAGCGTGGCCTGGCCTTCGGTGGGCGGCAGCAGGCCGGTGAGCATCTTCATGGTGGTGGTCTTGCCGCAGCCGTTGGAGCCCAGAAAGCCGAAGATTTCGCCGCGCTGGATGCGAAAACTCACGTCATTCACTGCGGTGAAGTCGCCAAAACGCTGCGTCAGGTGGCTGGCTTCAATGGCCGGCGGGCCGCTGTCAGCCTGGCGCGGCGGGATCACCAGCGCGTGGTGGGCGCTGCGCCGCTCGGGCGGCAGCAGGGCGATGAACGCAGCTTCGAGCGTGCTCTGGCCGGTATGCGCCAGCAACTCGGCCGTGGTGCCAGTGCCCAGAATGCGCCCGGCGTCCATCGCCACCAGCCAGTCAAAGCGCGCCGCTTCTTCCATGTAAGCGGTGGCCACCACCACGCTCATGCCAGGGCGGCGCACGCGGATGCTGTCGATCAGCTCCCAGAACTGGCGGCGTGACAGCGGGTCCACCCCGGTGGTAGGTTCGTCCAGAATCAGCAGGTCGGGGTCGTGGATCAATGCGCAGCACAGCCCAAGCTTTTGTTTCATGCCACCCGAGAGTTTGGCCGCCGGGCGGTCGCGAAACGGCGCCAGCCCGGTGCTGGCCAGCAGCGCGTCAATGCGGCTGGCGCGCTCGCTCGCGTTTTGCCCGAACAGGCGGCCAAAAAAGTCCACGTTCTCCACCACCGACAGCGTGGGGTAAAGGTTTTTGCCCAGGCCTTGGGGCATGTAGGCAATGCGCGGCTGGGTCAGGTTGCGCTGCTGGCGATTGGCCATGTCGGCACCCAGCGCAAACACTTGGCCGGTTTGCAGCTCGCGGGCACCGGCCAGCAGCGCCAGCAGGGTGGATTTGCCCACGCCATCGGGACCGATCAGGCCGACCATGCCTGCGTTGGGCAAGGTCAGATCAATCTGGTCCAGCGCCAGCACCTTGCCATAGCGCTGGGTCACGCCATGCAGGCTGGCAACGCTGTCGGCAGGTGAGGCGGTGGTCACGGCACTACCTGAGCTGCAGGTTCTCCGGCCAGGGTGCCTGCGCATCGGTCAACACATAAGCCATGCCGGGCATGCCGCCTTTGGTGATCTGCTCATGCTGCGCCAGCCAGGCGGCGTCCACCCGGACCTTGACGCGAAACATCAGCTTTTCACGCTCGCTGCGCGTTTCCACCTCTTTGGGCGTGAACTGGGCGCGCGGTGCGACAAAGGTCACCGTGGCGGGCAGCACCTGGTCGGGCAGGGCGTCGAGCAGAATGCGCGCCGAGCTGCCAATGGCCACCTTGCCCGCCTCCGAGGTGGGCAAAAAGATGGTCATGTGCACGTCGGTCAGGTCCAGCAGTGTCAGCAACTTGCTGCCCGCAGCCAGCACCTCGCCCGGCTCGGCCAGGCGGTAGAGCACGCGGCCGGTGATGGGTGCCTTGAGCGCGGTGTCGTTCACGGTGGCGCTCAGGCTCTCGCCACGGGCCATGGCCGCCTCTACAGCAGCCTGCGCCTCGGCCACGCGGGTGCGCGCACCTGCCAGACCCGCATCGGCGCCCTGCTGGGCGTTGCGGTCGCGGTCAAGTGTGGCACCGCTGATGAAGCCTTTTTGCACCAGTTCTTGCGAGCGTTGCAGCGTCAAACGCATCAGCCGCACATCCGACTCGGCCTTGCGCACCCCGGCCTGGGCCTCGCGGGTGGCTTCTTGCGCCTGGCGCACTTGGGCCTGCGCGGCGCGCAGCTGGGCGGCAATATCGGCGGCGTCCAGCGTGGCCACCACCTCATCTTTGGCCACCTTGTCGCCTTCATGCGGCGCCAGGCTGGCGAGCCTGCCACCCACTTTGGTGGCCACATCCACCTCGGTGGCCTCCAGCCGACCGTTGCCAAAAGCCACACCCTGCGCCAGATCGGGCGCACGCATCTGCCAGAAAGCGTAACCCGCGCCCAAGGCGATGACCAGCACCAAGCCAGCCAGGAGCTTTGACTTGATGGACAGGGGGCTTTTCATAAGGGCCTCAAGCGGAGGGTGTCAAGGCGCGCTGGAACGGCGATGCGGTTGCAAAACATCGTTTTATGCTATCTCCCATGACCCCGACTGGTCCGTGCGCCAGACCCCATTGGGCGCCGATCACCAAGCAGGCGCTGAGCTTTGATGACCAGGTTGCCTTACCAGATGGGCATGGCAGATGGGCATGGGCAACCCGTTTTTACCGAATCGGCCTGTCTTTGCGCTGTGTGCAGCAGGTCGCTGGCGGCGCCCAAACCAAGCCGGACTGATTTGTCGATCAGCGCATCAATGGGTGAACGCGTGTCACCGCGTTGCTGTTTGCCAGACTTCTATCGCCTCAGACGCTGATGTCTGCGCCAAAGTCAGCTTCAGTTTGTGCCAGCAAGCGCCCCGTGCGGCAGGCGGCCCGAAACGTCTCAAAGTCACGGTGCACCTGGTCTGCGTAGTCTCCTGCGTAAAGCACCAAGGCATTGGCAAACGCATCACCCTTGCCCAAATAGGCGCTGATTTGTGGCGCATGGCCGCCAGCGCGTGCGTGGGCGCGTGCCAGCACATGGCCACACAGGCTGGCGTACTGGCGCAACAGGTTCAGGTCAAAGGCCTCAATTTCGGCCGAAATCTTCATGTCACGCAGTTGCCGAAAATAAAAATGCCGGCCAGAGGGCCCGGTCGATGTGCCCAAAAAAAGATCGCTGGAGGCCTGCATGAGCCGTTGGCCCACCACCACGCGTTGACCATCGTGCTTGAACGCCGTCTTCTTGCGCTGCGGCACATACGGCGCCAGCACAGACCGGACCGCCTGCTTGATCTGCAAAAACAAGGGCTGGTCCTGCGCATCGGTCATCAGCAGCGCCAGGCAACGTGTTCCAACGCTGCCAACGCCCACCACCTTGAAGGCCAGGTCTTGAATGTTGAAATTGCCCAGCAGTTGGCGGTGGCTCGGGCTCAGACTCTGCACATATTCTTTCAGCAGGTGCATAGCCAGCGGCTGCCAGCCGCCCAACTGGGTCCAGTCGTCGTCTTTGTCAAAAAGCGTGCTGTGGCCGTGGACGTGAAATAGCCCCGGCGGGGTGTCGCGCATGACCCAACGCCCATCGATTTTGTCACCCATCTTGGGCCACTACTGTCCGGTGAACGTGGCTCCAATTTGACGAAAACCCAATAGGCACGGGGGTTTACGACTGAAAAAGTTTGGTGCCGATTTGAATTTCATGGCTGCTTTTCTTGGTAGTTTCCCTAGATTGACTTTTTGGGGAATTTCCGATGAATTCTGGCAAGACGCTTTTCGCCCAGCTGATGGAGTTCGTGCCTTGGACCAGTTTCAATCGCATCGTCGCGCGTTATGCAGGTGACGCTCGTGTGTCCACGCTGCCCAGCACCGAGCATTTCCGCATCATGGCTTACGCGCAATTGACCTGGCGAGAATCGCTGCGCGATATCGAGGTCACCTTGAGTGCCAACGCGACCAAGCTTTACGGCATGGGTCTGCGTCAAGCGGTGCGACGCTCCACACTGGCTGATGCCAATGAGCGGCGCGATTGGCGTATCTGGGCTGACTTCGCAGCGGTGTTGATTCGCCGCGCCAACAAGCTCTATGCCGATGAGCCGCTGGGCTTGGATGTGCAGGTGGCGGGCAAGGTGTACGCACTGGATTCGAGCACCATTGATCTGTGTCTGAGTCTGTTTGGTTGGGCACCGTTTCGCTCGACCAAGGCAGCCATCAAGCTGCATACGCTGCTGGACCTGCGTGGCAGCATTCCCAACTTCATTCACATCAGCGACGGCAAAATGGGTGATGTCAACGTGCTCGATATCTTGCCTCTTGAGGCCGGGGCGTTTTACATCATGGATCGGGGCTATCTGGACTTTGCCCGGCTGTACACGATGCATCAGGCGGGTGCCTTTTTTGTGACACGGGCGAAGTCCAATTTCAACGCCCGTCGGGTGTACTCTGCCAAAGTGGATAAGGCCACCGGCGTGGTGTGTGATCAGTCTGTGGCGCTCAAGGGTTTCAAGGCTGCCAAGGATTACCCTGAGCATTTGCGCCGGGTGCGCTTCAAGGATCCAACGGGCAAGACGCTGATCTTTTTGACCAACAACACGACACTGCCTGCGCCGGTGATTGCCCAGCTTTACAAGAACCGCTGGCAGGTGGAATTGTTCTTCAAGTGGATCAAGCAGCACTTGCGTATCAAGAAGTTTTTGGGCACCAGCGAGAACGCGGTGAAGACGCAAATCTGGTGCGCCATCGCTACCTACGTTTTGATCGCCATTGTCAAGAAGGAGCTTCAACTCAAACCCTCGCTCTACACTTGTTTACAGATTTTGTCAGTCTCGGTTTTTGAGAAAACCCAGGTTTCATGCGCCTTGCAGCCCGATGACTTACAAGACCAGCCAGCACCCCTCTCTAACCAGTTGATTTTGTTCGACTTTTGACCGGACAGTAGTGATCTTGGGCAACAAATTCTCCTGGGTGCGCCCCTGAGCCTTGGCAACACTCTTCACCAACGTCTGTTTGGCGACTTTGTCTGGGGTGGCGGCGATCAGGGACTCCAGCGTGATGCGTTCGTACCACAGCGACAAGGCCCCCATCTGCGCATAGCTGCTCATGTTGCGCTGGTAGCTCTTGACGGCGGTGAAGACGGCCTCGTCTGCTGCTGCCGCGGTCAAGTCAAGATGACGCGCCGCCAAGCTCAGACTGGCAACCAGGCGCTTGACATCCCACTCCCAGGGGCCGGGGTGCGTCTCGTCAAAATCGTTGATGTCAAAAATCAGGTTGCGCTCGGGCGTGGCAAAGCCGCCAAAGTTCATCAAATGACAGTCACCGCAGATTTGCTGGGTCAGACCGGTATGGGGTGTGCTTGCCAGGTCATGGGCCTGGATGATGGCGCTGCCCCGGTAAAACGCAAAGGGTGAGGTCAGCATGCGTCCGTAGCGCAGCGGTACCAGCCGTTGCACCCGGCCTGCGCTGGACGCTTCCAGCAGCTTGACCGGGTCGCGCGCCACTTGGCCAATAGCCTTGTGTGATGGGCGGCTGCACAGTTTGCGCAGCTCGCGGCCAGCGGAAAACTTTTCAGCCAGGGTGTCACTGTTTTGATGACGCATATCTGTCCTCGTTGTTCTGCAAACACCTGTGCTACATGGCGACTCAGAGCGCGTGCCAATCACTGTTTTTGTAAAATTTTTTGCCTTTTGCCGTGAGCGCCAACCCCAACCCTTTTTATGCTGCTAGCCCTTATTCTATAAGGGCTAGCAGCTACTGTTTTAGACAAACTGCCTGGCCAGGTCCCGGTGCTCAGGCCACAGCACCCGCACGCTCATCCTGCTCAGGCGGTACCTCGGGTGTGAGCACCGGGCCGTGGCCGCTGAAGCGGTCCAGCGCCAGGTAAATCACCGGGGTGATGAACAGCGTGATGGCCTGCGAGAACACCAGCCCGCCCACCACCGCCAGGCCCAGCGGCTGGCGCAGCTCGGCACCGGCACCAATGCCCAGCGCAATTGGCAGCGCGCCCATCAGCGCCGCCATGGTGGTCATCATGATCGGCCGGAAACGCAAAATGCACGCCTCGCGGATGGCCTGCGGCGGCGTCATGCCGTGGTGGCGCTGGGCGTCCAGCGCAAAGTCGATCATCATGATGGCGTTTTTCTTCACGATGCCGATCAGCAGCACGATGCCGATGGTGGCAATCAAGGTCAAATCTTGCCCAAACAGCATCAACGTGGCCAGCGCGCCCACGGCGGCCGAGGGCAGGCCCGCCAGAATGGTCAGCGGGTGGATGTAGCTCTCGTACAGCACGCCCAGCAGCACGTAGATGACCAGCAGCGCCGCCAGAATCAGCACCAGCTGGCTGCCCTGCGAGCTTTTGAACACCGCCGCGTCGCCGCCATAGGTGCTGATGATCGAGGCGGGCATCTGGATGGCTTCGCGCGCCGCGTCGATCTTGGCGGTGGCATCACCCAGCGCCGCACCCGGAGCCAGATTGAACGACACGGTCACCGCCTGCAACTGGCCGACGTGGTTGATAGAAGTCGGCCCCACGCTGCGCTCGACTGTGACAAAACTCGACATCGGCACCAGCGCGCCGGTGGACGATCGCACGTAGATGCCTGCCACCGCACTTTCGTCCTGCTTGGCTTCGGGCGCGACTTCCATGATCACCTGGTAACTGTCGGTGGGCAGGTAGATGGTGGACACCTGGCGTTCGCCAAAGGCGCTGTAGAGCGCGCTGCGGATACCTTCGATCGACACCCCCAGCGCGTTGGCGCGGTCGCGGTCGATGTTGATCTGCGCCTGCAGGCCACGCAGCTGGGCGTCGCTGGTCACGTCGCGAAACAGCGGGTCGTTGCGCAGGCGCTCCTGCAGCTTGGTGGCCCAATCGTTGAGCTCGTCCGCGCGCACGCTTTGCAGGATGTACTGAAACTGCGCCTTGCTGGGGCGCCCGCCAAGCTGCAGGTTTTGGGTGGGGCGGATGAACAGCCGGATGCCCGGCACCGCGTTGGTTTTCTTGCGCAGGCCGTCCACCACCTGCTTCATCGGCGGGCGCTCGCTGCGGGGTTTCAGGGTGATGAACATGCGCCCGGTGTTTTGCGCACCACTGCCGCCATTGAACGAGTTCAGCGCGGCCACCGCCGGGTCGTTGCGGATGATCTGGGCGGCACGCTCTTGCAGGCGCACCATTTCTTCAAACGAGGTGTCTTCACCGGCTTCGGTGGTGACAAACATCTGGCCCAGGTCTTCCTCGGGGAAGAAGCCTTTGGGGATGACCACGGCCAGCCAGACGGTGGCCACAATGGTGGCGGTGGCCAGGCCGAGGATGAACCAGCGGTGCGCCAGCGCCCGGTCCAGCCAGCGGGTGTAGCTGGCCAGCATGGCATTGAAGCCGCGCTCAAACAGGCGCACGATGAAACCCGGGTGTTTTTTGTGCGCCTCGTCGGTCAAAAAGCGGCTGGCCAGCATCGGTACCAGCGTCAGCGACACAAACGCCGAGACGATGATCGCCAGCCCCACCACCACCGCAAATTCATGGAACAGCAGGCCAATCACACCCGGCATGAAAAAGATCGGGATGAACACCGCGATCAACGAGGTGCTGATGGAGATGATGGTGAAACCCACCTCGCGCGCGCCGCGCAGCGCCGCCTGAAACGGTGGCTCGCCTTTTTCCACGTGACGGATGATGTTCTCCAGCACCACAATGGCGTCATCCACCACCAGACCCACCGCCAAGGTCAGGCCCAAGAGCGAAATGTTGTCCAGGCTGTAATTCAAGCCCCAGAGCAGCGCCACCGCGCCGATCAGCGACACCGGCAAGGACAGCGCCGGAATCACCGTAGCGACAAAGCGCCGCAAGAATAAGAAGATCACCAGCACCACCAGCACCACTGTGCCCAGCAGCGTCAGCGTCACGTCGTGCAAGGCTTCGCGCACCGACAGCGAGCGATCGTTGATGGGCGTGAGCGTGACTGACTTGGGCATCTGCGCCTGCAAGCCCGGCAGCTCGGCGCGCACCGCGTCCACCACCTGCACGGTATTGGCACCGGGCTGGCGCAGGATAGCCAGCGTGGTGGTGGGTTCACCATTGAAGGTGGCCCAGCTCTTGGTGCTCTCCAGGCTGTCTTCCACCAGGGCCACGTCGCGCAGGCGTACCGGATTGCCACCCTTGACGCTGATGATCAACTCACCAAATTCAGCGGCGTTTTTCAGTTGTTTGTTGGCCTGCAGAACCAGGGTCTGTTTTGGGCCTTCCAGCGTACCGACCGGGGTGTTGACATTGGCCGCGCGCAGCGCAGCGGCCACTTCGTCCAGCCCCAGGTTGCGCGCCGCCAGCGCATCGGGCTTCACGCGCACCCGCACCGCATACCGCTTGGCGCCAAAGATGTTGACCTGCGCCACACCAGTGATGGTGGACAGCGTGGGCGAAATCAAATGCTCAGCGTAATCCTGCAGGTCAGACGGCGCCAGCGACGGTGAGCGCAGTGAAATCAGCAGCACCGGCGCGTCGGCCGGGTTCACCTTGCGGTATGACGGCGGGCTGGTCATGTCGTCGGGCAGCGCGCGCTGGGCACGCAGCAGGGCCGCCTGCACATCCACCGCAGCGGCGTCAATGTTGCGGCCCTCTTCAAATTCGAGGGTCAGCGAGGTGTTGCCCAGGGTGCTGGTGGAGCTGATGGTTTTCAGGCCCGGCACGGTCTGAAACTGTTTCTCCAACGGCAAAGCCACCGAGGTGGCCATGGTCTCGGGGCTGGCGCCGGGCAGGCTGGCGCTGACGCTGATCACCGGCGTGTCGTAGCTGGGCAGCGCGGCTATCGGGATGCTTTGGAAACCAATCACCCCAGCCAGCACAATTGCCAGGTTCAGCAGCACCGTCATCACCGGACGGCGAATAAACAGTTCGGACAGGTTCATGGCTGGCTGGCCTTGTTGGCAGCGGGCTCGGCCGGGGCTGCGCCCTCAGCGCCAGCCCCTGTGCCGGCACCTGCGCCTTGACCTTGACCTTTGCCCATGCCGGGTCTGCCAGCGCCTGCAGCCCCAGAGGCCGCACCCGCTGGCGGGCGCACCACCACTTTAGCGTTGGGGCGCAGGTTTTGCCGGCCGTCGAGCACCACCTCTTCGCCGGGTTTGACGCCTTCAATGGCTGCGTCGCCGCCCTCAGCCTGCAGCAGCTTGACCGGGCGCATCGTCGCCACGCCGTCTGCAATCACATACACCAGGGTGCCACGCGGCCCCTGGATGACGCTGGCTTGTGGCACCACCACCACGTCACGCAAAGTGGCCACGGTTTGCGACACGTCGACAAAGGCACCCGGCCACAGCTTGCTTTCAGCGTTGGCAAACACCGCCTTGGCCTTGACCGCGCCAGAGCTGGCGTCCACCAGGTTGTCCATGAATTGCAGGCGCCCCTTGAAGCTGCCGCCCTTGTCGGCCAATGTGGCGGTCACCACCGCGCCGCCGTCTTTCAGGGCATCCAGCGCACTGGACAGGTCACGCTGCGGAATGCTGAAGGCCACGCCAATCGGGTCGAGCTGGGTGACGGTGACCAGTGGCGTCTGGTTGGCCAGCACCGCGCTGCCCGCAAACACATTCACAGCCCCGGCGCGGCCGGACTGCGGTGCGGTGATGCGTGCATAAGACAACGTCACCTGGCTCGCCGACACCGCCGCCTGGTCAGCCGCCAGGGTGGCAGCCCAAGCATCCACTTGGGCTTGCGCCGTGTCGACCGCGCCTTGTGAAACAAAGTTCTGCGCCAGCAACTGTTTGGCGCGCTCCCATTGGCGTTTGGCGTCATTCAGGCTGACCGTGTCTTTGGCCAGTTGGGCGCGGGCCTTGGCCAGGTTGGCTTCTTCGGTACGAGCGTCCAGCGTGAACAGCAGTTGCCCGGCTTTGACGAACTGGCCTTCCTTGAAATGAACCTGGCGCACCGTGCTGGTGATCTGCGGCTTGACGTCCACACTGGTCAGCGACACCACCGTGCCGGTGGTGTTCAGGTTGACCGCCATGTCACGCTTTTTGGCCTTGACCGTGGTCACCGATATGGGCGGAGAAGCCCCAGGGCCGGCCTTGGCCGACGCACTTGCAGCAGGGGACGCCGATGTGGCGGATGCATCAGCAGGCGCAGCAGCTTTGTCGGAACAGGCGGCAAGCGCCAGGCAAGCCAATACGGTCAGGCTGAAAAGCGGGCGCGTGAAAGAACGCGTAGCAGGGCGATAAATGTTCATGGCCCATGATAATTCAGGGCATTCAGGCGCGTATGCGGCGGCCTTTGCCGCCTTGCAAAGCTCTTGTAAAGTTGCGCCGCTCGGGCGTCAACTCATTCGGCCGAGGCCTGCTTGAGGCGCTCGCTGCGCCAATACACATCATCGCCCACGCTGCCGTCGGTGCGGTAACGGTTGAGCACCCGGGCCAGCACAAACATCAGGTCTGACAGGCGGTTCAGGTACTGCTGTGGCGCGTATTTGAGCGCGTCCTGGTTGCCCAACGCCACCACCGCGCGTTCAGCGCGCCGGGCCACGGTGCGGCACACATGCGCCAGAGCTGCCGCGCGGCTGCCAGCGGGCAGAATGAACTCTTGCAGCGTGGGCAGATGCGCGTTGTAGCGCGCCAGCGCTTCTTCAAGGGCCAGCACGGCGTCCACCTTCAACAGTTCAAACCCCGGTATTGACAGCTCGCCCCCCAAGTTGAACAGCTCATGCTGCACGCTCACCAGCAGTTCGCGCACATCGTCGGGCATGGCCTCGCATAGCAGCAGGCCGATGTTGGAGTTGAGCTCGTCCACATCGCCCATGGCATGCACACGCAAGCTGTTTTTGGAGACCCGGGTGTTGTCGCCCAGGCCGGTGGTGCCGTTGTCGCCGGTGCGGGTGGCAATTTGTGTGAGTCTTTGTCCCATGGTGGTGTGCGCTTGTTATCAGGATAATCGGGCATTATCACGGAGAGTCCCCATGAACGCAGCTTTGCCCGGTAGCCACCTGTCACCCCGTCTTGAACCCCGCGCCGTGCCACCGGCCTTGCTGGAGGCCCTGAAACTGCGCTTCGGCGGCCAGTTCTCGCAAGCCGCTGCCGTGCGCGAACAGCATGGCCGCGACGAATCAGCCTTCAGCGTACCGCCGCCCGACGCGGTGGTGTTTGCACAAAGCACCCAGGACGTGAGTGATGCGGTCCAGCTGGCGGCGCAATTCAAGGTGCCGGTGATTCCGTTTGGCGTCGGCTCCTCGCTTGAAGGCCACTTGCTGGCGGTGCAGGGCGGCATCAGCCTGGATGTGAGCCGCATGAACCAGGTGCTGGCCATCAACGCCGAAGACCTGACGGTGACCGTGCAGCCGGGTGTCACGCGCACCCAGCTCAACGCGGCGGTCAAATCCACCGGCCTGTTTTTTCCGATTGACCCCGGCGCCGATGCCACGCTGGGTGGTATGACCGCCACCCGCGCCAGCGGCACCAATGCGGTGCGGTTTGGCACCATGCGCGAGAACGTGCTGGCGCTGGAAGTGGTCACAGCCAGCGGCGAGGTCATCCGCACTGGCACGCGCGCAAAAAAAAGCAGCGCGGGCTATGACCTGACACGCCTGATGGTGGGCAGCGAGGGCACGCTGGGCATCATGACCGAGATCACCGTCAAACTGTATCCGCTGCCCGAGGCCGTGATGGCCGCCATCGTCAGCTTTGACAGCCTGGCGGATGCGGTCAACACCACCATCCAGATCATCCAGATGGGCGTGCCGATTGCCCGCTGCGAACTGCTCGACGCCACCACGGTGCGCATCGTCAACACTTATGCCAAGCTCAATTTGCGGGAAGGCGCCATGCTGCTGATGGAGTTCCATGGTTCACCGGCGGGCGTGCAGGAGCAGGTGGAGATGGTGCAAGCCCTGGCCGACGAGAACCACGGCCACGCCTTTGAATGGGCCAAAACACCCGAGGAGCGCACCCGCCTGTGGACGGCGCGGCACAACGCCTACTTTGCCGGGGTGCAGTCGGTGCCCGGCTGCAAAGCCATCACCACCGATGCCTGCGTGCCCATCTCGCGTCTGGCCGAGGCATTACTGGTGAGCGTGGAAGAAGCGCAGGCCAGCGGCATTCCGTACTTCATGGTCGGCCATGTGGGCGACGGCAACTTCCACATGGGCTACCTGATTGACCCTAGCAACGCGCAAGAACGCGACACCGCCGAGGCGCTGAACCACAAGCTGGTGGCGCGTGCGCTGGCGCTGGGCGGCACCTGCACCGGTGAACACGGCGTGGGCCTGCACAAGATGGGTTTTCTGGTGGATGAGACCGGTGCCGGTGCCGTGGCCATGATGCGCGCCATCAAAAACGCGCTGGACCCGGACAACATTCTGAATCCGGGCAAGATATTTGCGCTGTCGTAGTCGGCCGTTTTCCACCCTTTTACTGCTTTCGCCTTTTTACCGCAGTGAGCCCTTGCTTGCTCATGCTTTTGACTGACCCAGCCATGTTTTTGCTTGATCAACCCTATGTGTCTGACTTTTTGAAACAAACGCTGCGCGAGCGGGCGCTGCCGGTGGTCGACACGCCCCAGGCCCGAGCGCTGGCTGGCGAAAACGGCCTGAACCTTGTCAGCCAAGCTCAGGCAGTGGCGCAGGTAGCAGCAGGCGCCAGGCTGTATGCCAACTCAGAAAACGCCTTGGGCTGGGTGGCCAAGCACTTGGCCGCTAGCCCGCTGTCACAGCAGATCGCGCTGTTCAAGGACAAAATCAAGTTTCGTGCGCTGACAGCCACCTTGTTTCCGGATTTTTATTACCGGGCGGTGCGCCTGGCCGATTTACAAAGCATCCCGTTTGACGATTTACCAACGCCTTTCATCATCAAACCGGCTGTGGGTTTCATGAGCATGGGGGTTTACAAAGTAGCCAGCGCGCAGGCGTGGCACCAAACCCTGGCAGCCATGACCGCCGATATTGACAAAATCAAAGGGCTGTACCCGGCGGAAGTGCTGCAAACCGACACCTTCATCATCGAACAATGTATTGACGGCGACGAGTTTGCAGTGGACGCCTATTTTGATGCTGCGGGCGAGCCTGTGGTTTTGGCTATCTTGAACCATCCGTTTTCATCCGATGCAGATGTGAGCGACCGGGTGTATATCTCGTCCAAGGCAATCATCGACACCAACCTGGCCGAATTCACCGACTTTATTCGCCAGATTGGCCAGCTGGCGGGTTTGAAAAACTTTCCGCTGCACATTGAATTGCGGCGCGAGCCCAGCGGCCGCCTGCTGCCCATCGAAGTCAACCCGCTGCGCTTTGGCGGCTGGTGCACCACGGCGGATTTGACTTGGCTGGCCTATGGTTTCAACCCCTATTTGTATTATGCAGACCAGCACAAGCCCAATTGGCCCGAGTTACTCAAGGACAAGGACGGCAAGCAGTTTTGCATCATCGTGCTGGATAACGCCACGGGTAGCCCGGCCGCTGAGATCGCCGGGTTTGACTACGACAAACTGCTGACCTGGTTTGAGAAACCCCTGGAATTGCGAAAAATAGATTTTCACCAATACCCCGTGTTTGGTTTTTTATTCACCGAAACCCGAGACAACGCTGGCGCTGAGCTACAGCGCATCTTGGCGTCTAACCTGACCGAGTTTGTTTTATGAAACCCCTGATCCGCCTCTTTTTTCGCACCCTGCGCGTCGTGCTGGGCCCGTTTATGCTGCTGTTTGAAGTGCTCAGCCGCCAAAAACCGGTGGTGCGCCCAGCTGCACAGCAGGCCCAAGTGGACCAGGACTGTCGCAGCCTGATGCTGTACCACTTCAAGACCTGCCCGTTTTGCATCAAGGTGCGCAAGGAGATGCACCGGCTGGCGCTGCCCATTGAGAAACGTGACGCGCAGCACGATGCCAGCGCCAAGACTGATTTGCTGGCTGGTAGCGGCCACGACCAGGTGCCGTGCCTGAAAATCACCGACACCACGGGGCAGGTGCAGTGGATCAAGGACTCGGGCGCCATCATCAGTTACCTGAACCAGCGTTTTGGTATGCTGGCCTGACGCGCCAAAAAGCACCACAAACTGCACCGGCCCAAGCGCAGTAGCCTCTGGCGCCGGGTGACAATAGCGCCATGCCGCTTGATTTCTGGACCACCTCCCTGCTGCTTGCCAGCGCCGCTTTTGCTGCGGGTGTGCTCAACGCCATTGCAGGGGGCGGCAGTTTTCTGACGCTGCCCGCGCTGGTGTTTGTCGGCATTCCGCCGATCATGGCCAACGCCACCAGCGCGCTGGCGGTCAGCCCCGGTTACCTGGGCAGCACGCTGGGCTTTCGCGACGAATTGCGCGCCGTGCCCCTGCCTCGCCTGAAGCGCGAGATGCTGATTGCCTCAGGCGGCGGCGTAGCCGGGGCACTGCTGCTGCTGGTGACACCGGCCAAAGTGTTCTCAGGCATCGTGCCGTGGCTGCTACTTACCATAGGGTTAAAGCCTGATTTCTTATATCAAAAAGGCATTGCTAGCTTCATCCACAGCGCGCGTGCAGCACTGGTGCTGGAAAATTGTCCGGTGTAATCCAGACGCGCGGTGAAACCGTTCTTTTTGAGGATGTCCACACCTAAAGACAGCTCGGTATAAGTGGTGTCAGCCTGACTGGTCACCATCAAAGGCCCAATGCCCGCTGGCGCACCTTGCAGGCTGGCGGTGAAGTTACCTTCGTTGCCACCCACGTAATGCGTCAGGCCCAGCCGGGCATACGGTCTCACCAGCGTGTCGCCGTCCCCCAGTTTGCGCTCATGACCCACCTCGACGGCCGGGTGCACCGACACATAGGTGTCGCGGGCCTTGGCCACGTTGAGGTTGACCGCACCAGCGCCGTTTTCGCTATAGGCGTCGCGCCAGACATGCGTCACGCCCAAGCCAATCATCGGTCGCACATAGGCATCACCGCCCAATATCACGTCATGGCTGAGTCTGCCGTTCAAGGAAACCGACCACAGGTCCTGTTTGGCCAGAGCGCGCAATCCTGGTGTGGTGATGTCTACCAGCCGCTGGCTGTCATAACGACCATAACCTGCGCTGACTGAACCCGACAGGCGGGTCTGGCCGTAATGGCGCTTGAGAATCAGACCGGCTTCAAAGCGCTCACCTTCGACATCCGAGTTGACGGAGTCAAGATCGGTTTTCTGATACGACAGGCCAACCCCAAGATAGGTGTCTGCCTTGATTTCCCGTTGCGCGCCACCCGCCAGCGTCAGGCCGTCCAGCCGGTAACCGGTATTCAGGCCCGTGGCCTGCTGGTCCTTGCTGTTGCCACCCATGCGAACCCAGTTGCATTCACCTTCGCGGATGAACCGGTCATCGCCCGCACGTTGGCGGCAACTGTGCATGGCGTCGTTGAAGGCCAGGCTGGCTGTTGTCGACTGACTGGCCACATTGCCCAGCACGCCAGGCCCGAGTTTGTCATAGGCAGCGGCCACACCCGCGTCGTTTGGCAGGCTGAGCAGGTTCGCCACATACGGTGCCAACGCCTCGGAACCACCGGTCGCCTGGATGGCATTCAGATACTCGCCAACCTGCTGTGCGTTCCCACCCAAGTTGGGCACCGCGAAGTTGACACGGGTACTCACCGCAATTTCGTTGGCGCTTGGGTAGACCAGGGCGTATTGGACGATGGACGAGGTGGGCACCGCCAAGGTAAGGCCCTCATCCGTGGCGCCGTCGCTGGCAGCCAACACCACACGCTGCTGCGTCCCACTCACCACGTAACCGGCATCCATCAGGTTGAGCCGCAGTCCTCCAGCCACCTGTGCACGCCCGGTCACATTCAGGCGGTCACCGGGTTTGCCAGCCAGGCTCATGTCAAGCGCCAGTTCCCCGGTGCTTTGGGTCAGATCACCTGTCAGGCTGGTGGTCTGGGCGATGCCGACGCCACCGGGTGACAGAGTGCCAGCATTGGTTAACAGGTTGCCAGGTCCGAGATTCAGCACCGGACCGGTGTTGAGAACACCACCCACATGGTTTGTCAAGGCGTTGGCGCCCGTGCCCAGACTCAACGAGCCGGTCACCGTTCCATAGTTGTTCACCGACTCGTTGCCGGTGCCGCCAACGATGGCCATTCCCGGCAGACCGTCTGCGGAAGCCATCAACCCCTTATTCGTCAGGGTGTTGCTGGCGCCGCCTTTGAAACAGGCCCCGGCGCCTGAGCCTGAACCACCGGTGACCGAGCCGCCATCGATCGTCACCGCAATGTTGCCATTACCCCCACCACCGCCACTTTGGGCGTAGATACCGCAAGCACCCGCTCCCGAGGCATTGATCAGCCCATTAACTGTGACATCCACCTGACCTGCCGCGCCCGTGCCCGCCGCGCTTTGTGCGAAGACGGCGTGTGCGCCATCACCCAACGTCTGGATGTTGCCGGTGTGGTTAACCGTGACATGGCCGGCAGTGCCGCCGCCGCCCACGCTGCCGGCGAAGCTCAGGCCGACCTCGGTGTCGATAAAGGTGTTGAAAGCCGATTGGGCAATGGTGTTGTTAACCACCCCCTGCGGGTTGAAAAACCCGGCCAGACCACCCCCGCCAGCAACACTTTGCGCCACGATACCCATGGCAAACGCGCCCGAGGCGTGAATGTTGCCGGTGTTGATCAGCGTGACATCTTTGCCATCGCCCCCGGCGCCGCCGCTGCCCTGCAGCGTCATCTCGATCGTGGTCAGCCCGGCAATATCGTCCAGCACCGGAATGTCCACCGGCAGCTCCGTGTTGGAGAACTGGAACGATGCGGCGCTGCCGCCCGTACCGCCACCACCGCCTACGCTTTGGGCCACGATGCCGTGTGAAAAAGCGCCGCTGGTGGTCACGCTGCTATCGTTATTGACAATCACCACGCCGCCATGGCTGCCGGTGCCACCGGTGCCACCAAACACCAGCGTCATATCGAGGCTCATGAGGTCAAGCAGCGAGATGAAGTCCATCGGGTCGGCGCTCAGGTCCACCTGGATGATGCGGGCATCACCGCCAGCGCCACCCGCACCGCCGACGCTCTGCGCCATGATGCCTGCCGCAAAATTGCCGGTCGTCGCAATCGAGCCGCCAGCCAGGTTGTTCACGGTCACTGCGCCGCCCACCGCCCCGGTACCGCCATTACCGCCAATCGCTAGGTCAAACGACATGCTGGGTGAGGGAATAAAGTCTTCTGGCGACGTGGGAGGAGGTGTCAGCGAGAGCGCCACCGTGGTGGCATTGCCACCTAGACCACCGCCACCGCCCACACTTTGGCCAAATACGCCGGCGGACCAGTCACCGCCTGTCGAGATCAGGCCCGAGTTGTCCATCGTGACGGCGCTGCCGACGCCTCCTTTGCCACCCGAACCACCAATCGCCACAGTACCCGAGAAGGTGGCGTCATAGGCGATCTGCACATTGGTGGCATTGCCACCACGCCCGCCGCTGCCGCCAACACTCTGGGCAAAAACGCCGTTGGCCAGGAAGCCGGAGGTTTCAACAGCACCGAAGTTGTCGATGTCAACCTCACCTGCCGTGCCGCCACCGCCGCCCCTGCCACCTACGGCCACGTTGACAGCAATCGCGGGGATTTCGACGCCTTCAATCTCGATCGGGAACGCCAGCGTGGCTGATGTGGCGCTTCCGCCCGAGCCACCACCACCGCCAATGCTTTGGGCAAACACACCGTCGCTGTTGGTGCCTGTGGTTTGAATGCCACCCGTGCTGGCATTTGTCACGGTGACCTTCTTGCCGTCACCCCCTGTACCGCCACCACCACCAACCGCCACGGCAATGGCGACACCGCCTGCAATGGCGCCACCTGTTGCACTGCCGCCATTGCCACCACCTCCGCCCACACTTTGCGCAAAGATGCCGGTCGCATTGGCACCGGTGGTCCCAATGTGTCCCTCGTTGAGCACGTTCACGAGACCACCGTCGTTGCCGATGCCGCCGCCGCCGCCAACGGCCGTGGAAACCGACAATATGCCAGCGCTGCCCGACAAGGCAGAACCCCCGTTGCCACCGCCGCCGCCAATGCTTTGCGCAAAAATGCCTATGGCGTTATCGCCACCTTCGCCGCTTCCGGTCTTGATCGTCCCGTAATTGTTGACATCAACTTGGCCGGCTTGCCCGCCCAGACCACCGGAGCCGCCCACACCGACACTGACCGACACAGAACCGATGGCCAGGGTGCCGGAAAAACCACCGTTGCCGCCACCACCGCCAAGGCTTTGCGCCGCCATGCCAACAGAACTGTCACCCCCAGTCGTGATCGCGCCGTAGTTGTTGGCCACAACATGGTTGCCTGCACCACCTTTACCACCCGTCCCGCCGATGCCCACCGCCAGGCTGATCGCGCCCCCAGCCCCGGCAAACGCCGTACCGCCGTTGCCCCCGCCGCCGCCGATGCTTTGAGCGGACAGGCCGTAAGCGCTGGCACCCGTGGTGTCGATGGTTGTGCCGCTCGCGGCGATGACTTCGACCTTGTCGCCCGCGTTACCCCCTTCACCGCCGCTGCCACCGAGGGCCATCGAGAAGCTCAAGGCTGTGGCGCCAGGCAAGGTGCCACTGACCGCCAGCCCGCCATTGCCGCCACCCCCACCGATGGATTGCGCATGAATACCATGCGCCAGGTTGCCCGTCGTGTCGATGTCGCTGCCATCAGCGGTGACTTCCACCTCGTGGCCGTCACCGCCGAGGCCACCCGCTCCACCCACGGCGATGCTGACGGCTGACGAAATGGCCACCGCGCTGCCACCGTTGCCACCGCCACCACCTACCGACTGGGCAAAGATGGCCGAAGATCGGTCACCAAAAGTCTGCAAAATGCCCGAGTCATATACCGTCACCTTGTCGGAACCGCCGCCAGAACCGGCCCGGCCACCCACGGTGAACCAGCCACCTGCGCCACCGCCGTCACCACCGCCACCACCAATCGATTGGGCCAGGATGTCAAAGGAGTCAGACAGATGGGTGGTGATGCTGCCGCTGTTGTTGACAATGACTTTTGCACCGCTGGATTCCCCGCCCCCATTGCCGCCTTCGGCATAAGCGCCGCCTGCGTCACTGCCCGAGCCGGCACCGGCACCCACGCTCTTCGCAAAGATACCGTGAGAGTTCCAACCAAAAGTCTCGATCCACCCGTCGTTATCCACGGTCACGTTGCCTGCATTGCCACCGTTGCCGCCAGCACTGCCCAAGGCAAACGCTGCGTCCACGTCACCGCCAGATCCGCCATTGCCACCACGGCTCTCGGCGAAAACACCATGGCTCTTGTCACCACGGGTGGTGATATGGGATGCCAATCCCAGCGTGACAAAAACATCCGAGCCAATGCCGCCATTACCACCGGCGCCGGCATCGGACACCAACCCGACAAAGCCGCCGCCATTGCCACCATCACCCCCAAGACTGGTTGCCATCACGCCATGCTTGCCCAGTTGCGATAACCCGTTGACGATGATTTCAGAATTGCTGTTGACCACGACGGAACCTGCGCCACCACCACCAGAGCCGTTGTCACACCACGTGTAGAGGAACAGAATCGTGTAGCAACCCCCGTTGCCACCCCTCCCGCCGGTTGAACTAGCGACGATGCCGGGGGCATTGGTGGTGCTGAAAGATGCCCCAACGCCGCCCGTGTTGTTATTGATCGTAAGACTGCCGCTAATAGCCGCCCCGGCATCTGACGCAGTTGTCATCAGGAATTTGGCCAGCTCAAACCCGGTGTAAGTCGTGTCACCAATGCTGAAAGTTTTTGGGTCACCACCTTTGTCAAGGATGAAGTTGTCCTCGACCTTGTAGGGCTCGCTGCCGTCCCGCGTCACGACGCTGACATCGTCCGTGTCGACATCGTCGTCAGTGTCAAACAACATGGTTTCGAACGCTGCCTCGGGGGTATCTGCACCTTGCACGCCTGTGCGGCTGAGCTCAATGCCGACTGTTCCGGAGTTGATTACCGTGCTGCCTGCCACCCCGTCACCCACATTGACCGTGCTGACGCCACTTTGGTAGCGGATGCCGCCAGCCGGGACATCGGTGCAATTCGCGGTGGGACTGCCTGAACAGGTGGTATTCACCTGGGCTGCAACCTCGGTGGCGCTTGCCGCTGCCAACGCCCCGGCCAACAAACAGGGATAGAAGCGGCGCGGGACTTTTGCCCTCCAGCCCCGCGTCGGGTCAATCATCATTGCTTCGTTATAGTTTTTGGAACGAATCAATGCGCGGGCTTTCATGACTCACCTCACTTGTCTAATTCAGTGATTGCATTTCGAATCAGTTTTTATCAATGTTGATGATTACTTTGATAAATCATCATAAGACTCTGAATGTGATGCTCTGTTGCTTTTTGAGTATTTCTCCCGGTCGTTAGTATTTGCCCGTAGTGATACCGAGCTGAAACGTGGTAACTCCGGTCAGGCCCAGGTGCTGGGTCCGTTCAGGCTGTTGTTTGAAGTGCTCTGCCGCCAAATGCCGGTGCAGTGCCTGAAAATCACCGACACCCAGGGGCAGGTGCAGTGGATCAAGGACTCGGGCGCCATCATCAGTTACCTGAACCAGCGTTTTGGCGTGCTGGCCTGACGCGCCAAAAAGCACCACAAACTGCACCGGCCCAGGCGCAGTAGCCTCTGGCGCCGGGTGACAATGGCGCCATGCCGCTTGATTTCTGGACCACCTCCCTGCTGCTTGCCAGCGCCGCTTTTGCCGCAGGCGCGCTCAACGCCATTGCCGGGGGCGGCAGTTTTCTGACGCTGCCCGCGCTGGTGTTTGTCGGCATTCCGCCGATCATGGCCAACGCCACCAGTGCGCTGGCGGTCAGCCCCGGTTACTTGGGCAGCACGCTGGGCTTTCGCGACGAATTGCGCGCCGTGCCCATGCCGCGCCTGAAGCGCGAGATGCTGCTAGCCTCGGCAGGCGGCGTGGCAGGTGCCTTGCTACTGCTGGTGACACCGGCCAAGGTGTTTTCAGGCATCGTGCCGTGGCTGCTGCTGTTTGCCACCGTGTTATTTGCCGCTGGTCCCTCGCTGGCGCGCCGGGCCATGGCGGCTTCAAAGTCGGGTCAGGGGCTGGACAAATGGCGCGAACCTGGCTTGCTGCTCACCTGCATTTATGGCGGCTACTTCAATGGCGGCCTGGGCATTTTGCTGATGGCGCTGTACGCCGTCACTGGTGAGAGCCGCATCCACACCGCCAACGCGCTGAAAAACCTCAATTCCCTGGTGCTATCGCTACTGTCGGTGGCGGCCTTTATCGTGGCCGGGGCCATTGCCTGGCGTGAAGGCCTGTTGATGATGGTAGCGGCCACGGCCGGCGGCTTCATGGGTGCACGCTGGGCAAAAAAACTGCCGGTTCAGTGGGTACGCGTTGGTGTTATCGTGACCGGGTTGGTGATGAGCGCCGTGTTTTTTGCCCGTCTGAGTTGATTTTTCAAGAGTCTTCATGTTTGAGATCTTCCCCTGGAACCCGCATCTGGAAACCGGCATTGCGCTGGTGGACGAGCAACACCGCAAGCTGGTGCAACTGCTCAACCGGCTGGCGCAGCAGCATGTGCAGGGTGCCAGCCAGGCGCAGATTCACGCCATTCTGGGTGAGCTGGCCGACTACGCGCGCTACCACTTTGAAACCGAGGAAGGTATCTGGCAGAGCTTGCTGGCGGGTGATGCGGCGCTGGTGGAGCACATGCAAAGCCACCAGCGGTTTTTTGCTCACGTCAGCGAGCTGCAGCACAGCAACAAGCCGTTTCAGGCCGTGCTGGACGACTTGTTTGCCTACCTGACGCAGTGGCTGGCCTACCATATTCTGGACAATGACAAACGCATGGCGCTGGTGCTGCGCGGCGTGCATGACGGCCTGAGCCGGGAGGCTGCCCACCAGCAGGCGGACGCGCAAATGCTGGGAGCCACGGCGGTGCTGATCCAGACCGTGCTGGCCATGTACCAGACGGTGTCGGCGCAGGCGCTGGAGCTGATGCACGAAAAGCTGGCCCGCAAGCGCGCCGAGGCCACGCTGCGCAGCAGCCAGGAACGCTGGCAGTTTTTGCTGGACAAGCCGCTGGGCGAGCAAGCCATCGCTGGTTCGCCTTTGGAAAACACCTTGCGCACCATCATTGACACCATGCCCGCCGGGCTGGTGGCCGCCGACGCCACCACGCGCCGCATTGTTTTTGCCAACGCCTGGTTTTGCAAGCTGCTGGGCTACAGCCAAAGCGAGCTGCTGGGCATGAACCCGATGGATATCCACCCGCCCGAAGCCTGGCCCTTGGTAGAGGCCGACTTCAGCCGCATGATGGCCGGCGAGCAGAAGATGGCGCTGGCCATTCCCGTGCGCCGCAAAGACGGCAGCATTTTCCTGGCCAACGTGGAGCGCGTGCCGGTGGCGCTGGACGGCCAGACCAGCGTGCTGGCCACCTTCACCGACATCACCGAGCGATACCGCTTTGAGACCGCGCTCAAGGCCAGCGAATCGCACCTGCACACGCTGGTGGACACCATCCCCGACCTGATCTGGCTCAAAGACGTTGATGGCGTTTACCTGTCATGCAACCCGGCGTTCGAGCGCTTTTATGGCGCCCCGGAGGCGGACATCGTCGGCAAGACCGACCATGACTTTGTGCCCCAGGCGTTGGCGGACGACTTTCGCGCGCACGACCGCGCGGTCATGGCGGCAGCACACCCGCTGGCCAATGAGGAATGGATCACCTACCCCGACAACCAGCAGCGCGCGCTGCTGGAAACCACCAAGGTGCCGATGCGTGATACCGATGGCCGCTTGTTGGGCGTGCTGGGCATCGGCCACGACATCACCGGGCGCGTGAAGGCAGCGCAAGCGCTGGAGGCCGAACGCCTGCGCCTGCAAAGCGCCATTGACGCCGCCCAGGCTGGCACCTGGGAGTGGGACATCACCGCCAACCTGATTCGCTTCAGCGAGCGAACGGCCGTGATGCTGGGCTACCCGGACCTCGAGCTCCGACAAGGCCCTTATGGCCTGTATTTCTCGTGGATCCACCCCGAAGACCAGCCACGCCAACAACAGGCGATGGCGCGCCACCTGAGCGGTGAGCTGCCCAGCTTTGAGCAGGAACTGCGCCTGCGCCACAAAGACGGGCACTGGGTATGGGTACGTACCCTGGGCCGCGTGATGCAGCGCGACACGCAAGGCAAGCCGCTGCTGGTGGCGGGCATCAGCATCGACATCAGTGAACAAAAAACACACCGCGAGCAGATTGACTACGTCACCCTGCACGACGCGCTGACCGGGCTGCCCAACCGCAAATTGTTTGTGGCCGAACTGGCGCGCGCCATGACCGAGCTGGCCGCACCGCAGTATCTGGCGGTGGCCTACATTGACCTCGACAGCTTTGCCGCCATCAACCTGGCCCACGGGCTGGAGGTGGGCAACCAGCTGATTCTGGAAGTCAGCCGCAAGCTGGCAGCCGCCATGCAACCCATGCAGATGCTGGCGCACATTGGCGGCGACGAGTTTGCCGTGATATTGACCCACCTGGCACACCCGGACGACTACCTGGCCCCGGTCAGCCAACTGCTGAAAGTGGTGGCGCAGCCGCTGCGCTTGCTGGCGCTGGAGCTGGAGTTGTCGGTCACCGCCAGCATGGGCGTGGCGCTGTTTGGGTCGCAGGACCAGGTCGACGCCGAACAGCTGCTGCGCCAGGCCGACCAGGCCATGTACCTGGCCAAACAGGCTGGCAAAAACCGCTGTCACCGCTTTGACCCGGTCAATGACGAAGTCACCCGAGAGCGACTGACGCGCATTGACGAAGTGCGCCAGGCGGTGGAGCACAACGAGATGGTGTTGTATTACCAGCCCAAGGTGCGCCTGGCCACCGGTGAGGTGATCGGTTTTGAAGCGCTGATCCGCTGGCAACACCCGCAGCGCGGCTTGTTGCCGCCGCGCGAGTTCATCGGCCTGCTGGAGCAGCACCCGATGGCCATCACGCTGGGCGACTGGGTCATCAATACCGCGCTGGCGCAACTGGCGCAATGGCAAACCCTGGGGCTGGAAACCAGCATCAGCGTCAATATCGATGCCATGCAATTGCTCGACCCCGATTTTGCCGACCGGCTGCAAGTGCAACTGGGCCAGCAGCCCAGCGTGGCACCAGGCCAGCTGGAGCTGGAAATTCTGGAAACCGGCGCCCTGGGCAACATGGCGCATGTGTCGGCACTGATCGCGCAGCTGCAAGGCGTTGGGCTGGAGTGCTCACTGGACGACTTTGGCACCGGCTACTCGTCGCTGACCTTCCTGAAACAGCTGGCGGCGCACACCCTGAAGATCGACCAGAGTTTTGTGCGCGGCATGTTGGACGACGCCGAGCACGCCACGATTGTCAACAGCGTGCTGGGGCTGGCCCGCAACTTTGACCGCCGCGCATTGGCCGAAGGCGTGGAGACCGAAGCCCATGGCAGGGCGCTGATCGAATTTGGCTGCGAACTGGGCCAGGGCTACGCCATTGCCCGGCCCATGCCCGCAGCCGAGGTGCCAAACTGGCTGGCACAGTGGCGAGCGCCGCCCAGCTGGGTCGAGGCCCAGGCGGTCGGCCCACGCGGCATTTCGGTGCTGCTGGCCGAGGTGGAGCACCGCGCCTGGTTCAAACAGGTGCAGGCCTTTGCCAACGGGCAAAGCCTGCAGTTGCCCGCCAACGACAGCCAGACTTGCCGCTTTGGCCACTGGCTCAGCAAGCCCAGCACCCGGCAGCGGCTGGAACACGAGATCGGCTTTGACCACCTGGAAGCACTGCACCAGGCGCTGCATGAGCGCACTGGCGAGCTGCTGGACGACCTGGGCGCCCACCACGCAGACGATGTGGCGAAAGACCTGACCGCCCTGGCTGCGCTAAGCCAGAACATGCTGGCCGAGTTGCGCCGTCTGCGCAGCGTGCAGTCAGACTCCGAAGGTGTGAACTCCGCTTTTGCCGATCTGTAACACGGGCTGAACCGAGCGGCCATGGCCAAAAAATTCCCCACCGCCCCCAGCAATCCCGAACGCATCTGCTGGGGTTGTGATGCCTATTGCCCGGCCAACGACATGCGCTGTGGCAATGGCTCGGACCGCACACCACACCCGGCCGAGCTGTTTGGCGATGACTGGGACACCTGGGGGCTGGATGATGTAGCGGCGGCTGAAGAGGCTGTCAACACCGCTGCAAGTGCGCCAACGGCAACGGCGACCTGGCAAACCACCGTGTCACCCAAGCCGCCTTTGGCTTGATTTGTGGCTTGACCTGCGGGCTGGCCAGCCGCTTGGCAGGGTGCGATTCACACCGATGTGCGGTTTCTGTAGAAGAGATGTTGGGCACAAGCTGACTCGCTGGTGGTTGCCCAATCAGTCGGGCAATGCGCTTTGCTACGTGTCCCCCGCCCGCTGCGCGGGCTCCTCCTTTACCTCTACAAGGGCTTCCCCACCTTTGTCAAACGAAATGCCATCGTGGTGAATCGCGTAGCGATTGACCACGAAACCTGACTTTCTTTTCCCTTCTGCATCACAGCGTGATTTCTATCGTTACCTCACTACTGTCCGGTTAAAAGTCGAACAAAATCAACTGGTTAGCGATAGGTGGTGGTGTGATTTGGGAGCGATCGGGCTGCAAGGCGCAT
>MTEI01000007.1 GCA_002083775.1 Rhodoferax ferrireducens
GAAAGGCTTGCGCGTAGGGAGGTTTTGGTTTTGGCATTTCGGACTCTTCCTTTCAGTTGGAAAGTGTCCGTGAAATGGGGTCAACTTCAGTTCATCCAGAAACAGCAGCTCCGGCGCCAGCACCAGGGCCCGGGCCAGCGCGGCACGTTTCATCATGCCACCGCTGAGTTCTGACGGGTATTGGCCCGCCACGTTGGCTGCCAGACCCACCAACGCCAGCTTCTCGGCGGCAATGGCATCCACTTGCTGATCGTCGAGTTGGCGGTGTTCCCGCAACGGCAAACCAATGTTTTCAAGAACTGTCAACGAGCCAAACAGACCACCCTGCTGAAACAACACGCCAAAGCGCTGGCGCAGGGCCAGCGCCGCAGCCTCGGTGATGTGGGCCAGATCCACACCGAGCACACGGACGCTGCCTGAATTCGGGGTGTGCAGCAGGATCATTTCCCGCAACAGCGTCGATTTGCCGGAACCACTGCCGCCGATCACGGCAAAAATCTCCGCCCGGCGCACCGCCAACGTGATGCCGTTGTGCACCACGTGGCTGCCAAAACGCGTCACCACCTGGTGCATTTCAAGAACAATCTCCGTTTTGATCGGCGCCATGTCAAAGGTCCAGCAGGCTGAAGGCGACGGAAAACAAAGCATCGGCCACGATCACCAGAAAGATGGACTGCACCACCGCGCGCGTGGTGTGCAGCCCGACGCTGTCTGCCCCACCGCGGGTTTGAAAGCCTTGAAAACACCCGACCATGGCAATGGTGGCCGCAAACACCGGCGCTTTGCACAGCCCCACCAGGTAAGAAGTGATGCTGACCGCCAGGGCAAAGCGGTCCAGAAATTCACCAAAACCCACACCAAGCTGCGCCCGCGCCATGAACATGCCGCCCAAGACGCCGGTCACATCGGCAAAAACGGTCAGCAGCGGCAGGGCAATGACCAGCGCAATCAGCTTGGGCAGCACCAGCATCTCCAGCGGCGCAATGCCGATGGTGCGCATGGCATCCACCTCTTGCGTCACCGACATGGTGCCAATCTGTGCGGCATAGGCTGAGCCGGAGCGCCCGGCAATGATGATGGCCGTCATCAGCGGCCCAAATTCGCGCAGCATGGACAGCCCCACCAGATCGGCAACAAAAATATTGGCGCCGTATTGCTTGAGCTGGTCTGCGCCCTGATACGCCACCACGATCCCCAGCAAAAACGACAACAGCCCGACGATGGGCAAAGCGTCAAATCCGGCGCTACGCAGGTTGAACAAAATGGGTCGCCAGCGGATGCGCTGCGGGTGAGTCACCCACCCAGCCAAGGCCAGAAAACTCTCACCCAAGAAACCCAGCAGCGCCTGCCCTTGCGACAGGGCTGACCAGGTCTTGCTGCCGAGTTGATGCAGCGTCTGAAGCAAGGGGCTCATCCGGTGAATGACCGGTGTGATCCGGTCATGCCGGATTCAGCTGGTCAAAGGCAGTTTTGGCAGCAGCCAGACAGACTGTCAGGGCGGTGCCGCTGCGCAGCGCAAGAGGCTTGGTCATGGAGATTCTTGGTAGTTGGGACAAGGGCAGGCGCAAAAATGCGTTGATGTCATGACATTAAGGTCTGACAGGCTCGCGGTCGGTTCGCCACCGAACAAACCAACTGCGCTGTCTGCGACTACATTGTTTGCGGGAACCAAAAACCCCCCGCGTTGGAATTTTCTCCCTTCCGCCGCGGCTCGAAAGAGATTTGGCCCGGCGCTTGTGCCGGGCTTTTTTTTGGCTCAGGCAGCTCCGAAGCTGTGGCCAACAGCCGGACTTGGCTCAGAGTTGCAGCGGCTTGACATAGCCTGTCATCTCCAGATACCCACGGCCTACCGGCTGGCCTTGGGCATTGAGCAGGTCGCTCAAACCCTCCCAGTAGATCGCACCGGTGGAGCGGCTGCTGTCAAGCTCCTGGTCGTCGATCAGCGCGCGCACTGTGAGTGTCAGGGGTGCTGCGGCCAAGGCCTGGGTGCCTGATGTGCCAGGTGGACCCAGGATCAGCAGCGACCACTGCACCGGGTAGGTGGCGCCACTGCTCTGGCTCTTCCAGAAACGCTCGGGCCGGAAAATTACTTGGTCTGGCGTCAAAACCACTGGCTGGGCCGAGCCAGCCGGTCGCCAGGAGCCACCCGCCCAGACCGTGTCACCGGTTTTGTCGCGCAACCTGAAGGCGGTGAGCGCGCCGCCGTCGGTCAGGTTCATGCCAATCCAGTCCCAGCCCACGGCTTGCGGCGGCATGATGGATTGGCTCCACTCATGGTCGAGCCAAGCGCGCCCGGTCACCTGCATTGGCTGACCCGCCAGCGTGAGCTGGCCGCTGACGCGCAGTTGCGGCAGGCTGTAATAAAAACTTGCCTGGCTGGCCAGTGGTCCCTTGCGTGACAGGCCCTGATCACCCTGCAGCAGAAGCGGCTGGGTTTCCTGCAGGTCCAGGGTGAAGGCAAACGCCTCGCCGCTGGCTTTAGCCTGGTAGCGGCTGCCTTGGCGTACCAGCAACCAGTCGCGCAGGCGCACGTCGGTGTCGGCCTCGCTGGCCTGTGCCAGATCGATACTTGAATCACCCGAACTGCGCGCAATGCGCTGGTCGTGCAGCAGGCGCTGGCCTGCTACGTCGGTCACGGCGGTGTGGGCAAAAAACAGCTGTTTGGCGGCAAAACCCGAGCGCATGGCTTGGGTGGAGGGCACGCGTGACCTGAAAAACGTCAGTTGAAAGCCAAAGAGGCGCTCTTTGGCTTGCAGTTCCCCGGTGACGTACCACCACTCAATCGCCGTGTCCGGGTGGCTACCCAGGTCACGCGGGAATTGCAGCGGACGCTTGACCAATACCTGTGACTCGGTGTTGCCGGTGTCTGCCAGCGCCAGTGCCGGCCAGAGCGGGGCGCACGCAGCGGCTGCCAGAAGCTGGCGTCGGCTGAACTCAGGCAGTTGCGGAAATTTCAAAACAGGGACTCAGATCAAATGGATTCGAAACGACTGTACCAAGTTTGCCGCCAATTCGACTAACCTATGGCGCCGATGGGGGAGTCATCGGGCACGCGTCGTTATTCAGGTCGTATTCAAACAGCCAGAAGTTGTCCAGTTGTGTGTGCTGAACGGCACAAGCCTGGGTGGCGACCAAAGCCTCCAGTTCCTTGACCTTGGGAAAATTTTTCAGGACACGATGCTGTGTTCCATCGGGAAGCGGGCGGTGCTGATAGGTATTGCCTTCGGCATCACGTTCAACGATGGGCAGTTCGTCACATTGCTCTTCGGAGTTATCCAGAAACAGAACACGAGATCCCGGGCCAAGCCTGGCATGAAGAGACCGCAAAAAGGCAGCGCGAGCGGAAATGGGCACATGCGAGAACCATAGACCCGCGAATGCCGCTTGAAACAGCCCCAGGCTTGTTGGTAGTGCGAAGGCGTCAGCCTCGGAGAAAGTCACGTTTTCGGTGTTTGGGCGAAGGCGCGCAAAAGTCAGTGGCTCCGGGGTCCAATCGGTTGCCGCCATGGAGGGGACCCGCGGGGCAATGACCTGGGTCCAGTAACCCGTTCCGCAGGCGACCTCCAGTACAGACCTGCCTGCCAAGCGCGCTGGGATGTGCTGGTGCAGAAAGGCGAGGTCTTGAGTGCGCTCCGGTTTGAGATAGACAAGGTCATAGTACGTCGCACGAGCCGCGTAATAGGCCCGCATCTCAGCGCTGGCATGTGCGTGTTCTATGTTTGCGGGAGACGGGCCAGGAGCCACTGGGTCAAACCGGGACAGGCTGGGTATCTGCGCCAGACAACGCTTGCAACCGCGCCAGCGCCGGGCCGCAGTCGCCAATATGCTGCTGCACCCACACCGGGTCGAAATACGAGCCCAGGTAACGCTCGCCCGCGTCGCACAGCAGCGACAAAATCGAGCCTTTTTGGCCAGTGTCACGCATCTCGGTGGCCAGTTCCAGCATGCCTATCAGGTTGGTGCCGGTGGACGGGCCGACCTTGCGGCCCAGCAGCTCGGTCAGCAACTGCATCGCCGCCACCGAATCGACATCGGCCACGTCAATCATGCGGTCGATCAGGGTGCGGATGAAGCTCGGCTCCACACGCGGGCGGCCAATGCCTTCGATGCGGGAGCCGGGGCCGGTCACGCTGGCATTGCCGGTGCGGTGGTATTCGCCAAACACCGAGCCCACCGGGTCCGCCACACACACTTGCGTGTCATGGCGCTGGTAGCGCACAAAACGGCCTATGGTGGCGCTGGTGCCGCCGGTGCCCGCGCCCACCACAATCCAGCGCGGCACCGGAAAACGCTCGCGCGCCATCTGGTTGAACATGCTCTGCGCAATGTTGTTGCTGCTGCGCCAGTCGGTGGCGCGCTCGGCATAGGTGAACTGGTCCATGTAGTGGCCGCCGGTCTGGCGGGCTAACTCGCGCGCCTCGTCATAGACGGCGTTGGGGCTGTCCACCAAGTGGCAGCGGCCGCCATAAAACTCGATCTTGGCGATCTTTTCGCACGAGGTTTCGCGCGGCATCACGGCGATGAAGGGCAGGCCCAGCAGCCGGGCAAAGTAGGCTTCGCTGACTGCGGTGGAGCCGCTGCTGGACTCCACCACGGTGGAGCCTTCATGCAGCCAGCCGTTGCACAAGCTGTACAAAAACAGCGAACGTGCCAGGCGGTGCTTCAGGCTGCCGGTGGGGTGGGTGGATTCGTCTTTGAGGTACAGGTCGATGCCATGTCTGGCAAAGCCGGGCAGCGGCAGGGCGATCAAATGGGTGTCGGCGCTGCGCTGGTAGTCGGCCTCAATGGTGGCGATGGCGGTGTGAAGCCAGTTCATGATTTACTTTGAAAATAATAGCTTCTAGCCCTTTATCCATAAGGGCTAGAGCCTGTTTTGATGTTTATTTCAGGCTGCCCGAGAGGAACTGCGCCAGGCGCACGCTCTTGGGGTTGGAGAGCACATGCGCCGGGTTGCCTTCTTCTTCGACCAGACCTTTGTGCAAAAAGATCAGGTGGTTGGCCACTTCGCGGGCAAAACCCATCTCATGCGTCACCACCACCATGGTGCGGCCTTCTAAAGCCAGGTTTTTCATGACTTTGAGCACCTCAGACACCAGTTCGGGGTCGAGCGCGCTGGTGGGTTCGTCAAACAGCATCACCTCGGGCTCCATCGCCAGCGCGCGGGCGATGGCCACGCGCTGCTGTTGGCCGCCGCTCAGATGCGCCGGGTAAGCGTCTTCCTTGCCTTCCAGACCCACCTTGGCCAGGTATTTGCGGGCAATGTCCACCGCCTGGTCGTGCGGCACTTTCATCACATGCACCGGCGCTTCAATGATGTTTTGCAACACCGTCATGTGTGCCCACAGGTTGAAGTGCTGGAACACCATGGCCAGCTTGGTGCGCAGCCGCGCCAGCTGTTTGGGGTTGGCGGCGTGCAGCTCGCCATGTTTGTCGGGGTTGAGGTGCAGCTCTTCGCCGGCCACGGTGATGCGGCCCTGGTGCGGTTTTTCCAGCAGGTTGATGCAGCGCAAAAACGTGCTTTTGCCCGAGCCCGAGCTGCCGATGATGCTGATCACATCCCCCGCATGTGCGGTGAGTGACACGCCTTTGAGCACTTCGTTCGAACCAAAGCGCTTGTGGATGTTCTCCACCTGGAGTTTGAGGGTGGTGGTCGTGGTCATGGTCAGGCCCCCAGCAGTTCACCCGTGCGAAACGCCTGGGCACCGGCAATCTTGCCGAGTTCACATCCGGTGGTGACGTAGCGGTCGCGGATGCGGGCGTAAAACAGGCCATCTACACCGGCCACCACACGCTCAACGCGCCCGTCAATCGGGTCGATCACCTCAGCCACCAGGTCACCCTTGACCAGCATCTGGCCAGGTTCGGCGGCAAACACCACCACGCCGGGCGTGCAGGCGTTCAAGCTCTCGGAGCCTGCCAGCGGGGTGGTTTGGCACAGCGGCTCGGGCACCTCGGGGGCATCATCACAGGCCCAAAGGCCCAGGGTTTGCAGCCAGCTGATGATGGCTTGGGCGTCTTGCTGGGCCCAGGCGTGGCTCACGTCGAGTTCGCCGCGCAGCTCGATGGTGGTGCTGCAGCAGCCTTGCGGCAGCGGGGCGCTGATGCCTGCTGCCTGCAATTTGTCGGCCAGTTGCCACCAGGCGCTGGTCAGGCACTCGTCAAACGGCCGGTTGCCGGAGTTACGCGCCAGCAAAATAGCCCGGCTGCCCAGGTAGTGGGCCAGCTCGGCCATCTGCGGCCAGCAGGGTTCTTCGGTGTAGAAATGCAGCACGCCTTCGCAGTCGCAATGCAGGTCCAGCACGTAATCGGCGTCATGCGCGAGCATCAGCAGGGTTTTGCGCAGGCTCTGCAACTCGGTGGTGGGTCGCCAGGCGTGCAGGTGCGCCTGCATGGCTTGGCGCACCAGGCGCACGTTGCCTGCCGCATCGCTGGTCAGTTGGTCTTTGACCACTGGCAAAACAGCGCTGGCCAGGTCGGGGTAATGGCGGTTGAAGTTTTCCGAGGTGTCCAGCTCAAAGCGGCCCATGGGTTTGTGATCGAGCCGTTGGGCCAGGCCAATCGGGTTGGACACCGGTACCAGCACCACTTCACCCAGCAGCAGGCCTTGGGCTTCGGCAGCTTGCAAGGCCGAGCGCAGGTGGTGCGCCACCAGCATGCCCGGCAGTTCTTCGGCGTGCAGGCTGGCCTGAATGTAGATTTTGAGGCCCGAACCCAGCAGGCCAAAGTGCAGGCTGGTTAGGGTTTTCTGGCTGCCCAGGCTGGGCGACAACAAGGGGTGGTCAAGGCGTTGCATGGTCAAAGGGGTTCACGGTGGTGCGTGCAAAAAAGCGCTCAGTGCCGACGGGGCGACAGGTAGGCCAACAGTCGCCCTTCGCTGAAGCGGAAGAAGCCGATCAGCGCAAACGAGGCGGTCAGGTAGATGGCTGCTGCCGCCAGATAGGCTTCAAATGGCAGGTAATAGGTGGCGTAGATCCGGCTGGCGGCTGAGGTTACGTCCAGCATGTTGGGCACGGCACTGGCCAGGCTGGTGCTGTGCAGCATCATCACCACCTCGTTGCTGTAGGCGGGCAGGGTGCGGCGCAGGGCGCTGGGCAGCACGATGCGCCACATGGTTTGCGTGCGGCTCATGCCGTAGGCGTGAGCGGCTTCGATCTCGCCCGCGCTGGTTTCGCGGATGGCGCCGGCCAGCATCTCGGCGGTGTAACCGGCGGTGTTCAGGCTGAAGGCCAGCAGCGCGCAAAAGAAGGGCTCTTTGAAATACGTCCATGGCCAGACGTCGTTCCAGCGCTCCTGGATCCACTCTAACTGGCCCAGGCCGTAGTAAATCAGATACACCTGAATCAGCAGCGGGGTGCCGCGAATCACAAAGGTATAGGCACCCACCACCCAGCGCAGCGGCGCCCAGGGGCCGGTCAGCATCAGCGCAAAGATCAGCGCCAGCACCGCGCCAATGCCCAGCGAGGCAAACAGCAGCCACAGCGTGATGAGGATGCCGTTGCCAAACAGCGCCAGGTTCTCTGGCTCAAAGATGACGGCCCATTCCATTACAGCTGGCCTCGTTTGGTGCCCAGGCTGTAGCGGGCGTTAACCTTTTTCAGCACAAACAGCGAGACCGAGGTGTAAACCAAAAACAATGCCCCGGTGAACATGAAAAAGATGAACGGTGAGCGCGTGGCAGCGCTGGCCTGCTTGGCCAGGTAAGTCATCTCTTGCAGGCCGATCAGGCTCACCAATGCGGTGGCCTTGATCAGCACCAGCCAGTTGTTGGTGAACCCTGGCAGGGCGTAGCGCACCATTTGCGGGAGCGTGATGCGCAAAAAGGTCTGGAAGCGGCTCATGCCAAAGGCCCAGGCGGCCTCCATCTGGCCTTTGGGAATGCTCAGAATGGCGCCACGGAAAGTTTCGGTCATGTAGGCGCCGTAGATGAAGCCAATGGTCAGCACCCCGGCCATGAACGGATCAATGTCCACCGTGGCCTCGCTGCCCATTTTTTCGAGCAGGGTGTTGATGCCGATGGTGCCGCCGTAAAACACCAGCAGCATCAGCACCAGATCAGGAATACCGCGAATGATGGTGCTGTAGAGGGTGGCCAGTGCCACCAACACGGGTTTGCCCGAGAGCTTGGCCGCAGCACCGGCCAAGCCGAACAGAATCGACACCAACAGCGCCAGCAATGACACCCCCACCGTCAGCAGCGAGCCGTGCAGGATGACCCAGAAGTAGGACTGCATCAGGCGGGGTGGGCTGGCGTGTTGTCTGTTGGGTTCGCTGGTTTACTTGCCGTAGACGTCGAAAGTGAAATACTTGTCGTTGATGGCCTTGTACTTGCCGTTAGCGCGAATGGTCTTGATGGCAGCACTGAGCTGGCCTTTCAGTTCGCCCTGGCCCTTACGCAGTGCCACACCGGCACCGGTGCCGAAGTACTTGGGAATGTAAAGCTCAGAGCCGACGAACTGGTAGTTTTCGCCGCCCGGTTTGCTCAGGAAACCACCGGTGACTTCCATGGTGTCAGCCACGGTGCCGTCCAGGCGGCCGGCCTTGATGTCCAGGTAAACCTGGTCTTGCGCGTCATAAGACACCACTTCCACGCCCTTGGTCTTGAGTTCGCCCAAGGCGTATTTCTCTTGGGTCGAGGCCTTCAACACGCCAATTTTCTTGCCCTTGAGGGAGGCAGCATCAGTGAACTTGATGTCTTTTTTCAGCACGATCTTGCTGGGCGTGTTGTAGTACTTGTCGGTGAAGTCGACCTGCTTCAGGCGGTCGGCAGTGATCGACATGGAGCTGATGATCACGTCGTATTTTTTGGCCAGCAGGCCGGGGATCATGCCGTCCCAGGCTTGTTCCACAAACACGCACTTGCGATTGATTTCTTCGCACAGGGCGTTGGCAATGTCCACGTCAAAGCCGGTGGGCTTGCCGTCGGCAGTCTTGAAGGTAAAGGGCTCATAAGTGGCGTCGATAGCGACCTTGAGATCTTTGCCTTGGGCAAAGGCGGTAACGCTCATGGCTGTCATGGCAGCAGCAAGCAGGAGTTTCTTCATACAGGGACTTCCTTACGACAATGCCGTTTTGGGCGGCGGGTTTAAAAAAATACAACAAGTTATTCTAAGTTCAGTGGCAGCTGCTACTGGGGCAGGTTTCTACTTAGGGCACGTGTCCTGAAGCGCTTGCATACTTCATGCCATCTTTACCAATCTTCCTTCACCGCCAGCACCGCGTCTTTGCCTGCTGCGGCGCGCGCGGCCAGCCAGGCGGTCACCGTGCCCGCTGCCACCACCACCAGACACAGGGTCAGCAGTTTTTGCCAGGGCAGCATCAGGTCCATGGTCCAGTGAAAACTTTGCGGGTTGACCACATGCACCAGCACAACCGCCACCACCAGCCCCAGCCCCAGCCCGGCAATGGCGCCCAGGCTGGTCCAGGCGGTGCCTTCCAGCGCCACCACCGTCAGAATCTGGCGGCGCGTCAGGCCCAGGTGCGCCAGCAGGCCAAATTCTTTGCGGCGTGACAACACCTGCGCGCTGAAACTCGCGGCAATGCCAAACAGGCCAATCGCAATCGCCACGCTTTGCAGCCAGTAGGTCACGGCAAAACTGCGGTCAAAAATCTTCAGCGAGATGGCGCGGATCTGCGCCGAGGTGCCAAACTCCAGCAGCCCACCCACGCTCGGGCCAGCCTCACCAGCGATGGTGTTGCCACGCGCTGGCGGCGCGTTTGCCGGGGCGCTTGTTTGTCCGCTGGTCTGCTCGCCTGCCTGTCCGCTCTCGTTGGCCGCCAGGGCCTGCAGTTCTTTTCGCAGCGCTTCGGTGTCCGTGGGGTTGTCGAGCCAGAGCGCCAGGTCGTTGGCGCGGCGGTCGCCGGTGAGGCGCTGAAAATCAGTCAGGTCGATGGCAATGGAGCCCGACTGGCGCGCGTAGTCACGCCACACACCTGCTACATAAAAGACAGCTTCCTGCCCTTTACCAATAAGGGCTAGAGGCCTAAAAGCCTTGGAAAGTATGGGCAGTGTCTGACCCGCCTGAGCGCCATGCAGGTCAACCATCGCCTGGCTCACATAGACGCCAACCATGCCTGCGGGCACTGGCAGCGGCGCGTCCAGCAGCGGCAGGCTTTGCGCCGGGTCGCCCAGATCACGCGCCAGCAGCGCCACAGCGGGCAGGCTGGCTTGCAGGCTCAGCGGCACCATGCGTTGCGGCTGCAACTTCGTCACGCCCTGCAGTTGGCTGGCGGCCAGCACAAATTCGGGGCTGAAATACACCGTGTCGCTGGCGCCCATGCCTGCCGCGCTACGCACATACAGGTCGGCGGGCAGGATGCGGTCCAGCCAGCTGATGACCGAATCACGAAAACTCGCCACCATCACCGTCAAGGCCACCGCCAGGCTGAGTGACGCCACCACCCCGCTGACCGCCACCGCAGCCGTGTCGCGCTGGCGGCGCGCCCGCTCCACCGCCAGCAGCGGCAAGGTCTGGCGCGACAAGCGCGGCGCCAGCCAGCCCAGCAGCAGCCCAATCAGCCAGGGCAGGGCGGTGATGCCCCCCACCAGCAGTAAACCAATGGCGATGTAGGCGGCCAATGGAATGCCAAAAACCGGTGGAGCCCAAGTCAGCAAAGCGCCACCAGCTATCAAAATCAGACTGATCCAGTGCGATTTGGAACCCACGCCGAGGCTGCCCAAGCCTTTGAGGGTTTGCGCTGGCGGCAACTGCTGCGCCGCGCGCGCCGGCCACCAGCCGCCCACAAGCGCCGCCGCCACACCCAGCGCGCCGTAAATCAGCGCCGCGACAGGGCTGAACTGCAGGCTGGGTGTGGCGCCGGAGAAAAAACCGCTGCCCAAATCACCGCCCAGCAGCCCCAGCGCCAGCGCGGCCAGGCCAGTGCCTAAGCCCAGACCGAGCAGGCTGCCCACCAGCCCCAAAGCCAGCGACTCCCACAGCACCAGTTTCAACCGGTTGCGCCCGGACAAGCCCAGCACACCCAGCAGGGCAAATTGCTGGGCGCGTTTGGCCACACTCAGCGACAACACCGAGAACACCAGAAACGCGCCGGTGAACAAGGCGATGAGCGCCAGCACGGTCAGGTTGACGCGGTAGGCGCGTGACAGGTTGTTGATCTGCGACTCGGCCTCCTCGGGCAGCGCCACCGTCACATCCCTCGGCCAGTCAGGACTGTCTTGCAGCTGCTGCGCAAAGGCTTTGCGGTCCACGCCGGGCTGTAGGCGCAGGTCGATGCGGGTCAGCTGACCAGCTTTGCCAAACAGGTCTTGTGCGGCGCCCAGGTCCATCACCGCCAGCGCCGGGCCGCTGGCGCGCACGCTGCCCGCCAGGCTGACATCCAGCCACTGCATGCCGCTTTGCAGCTTGAGCGCGCCCTCTTGGCTGGGTTTGGCGGCGGGTGAGACGCTACCGGGCTCAAACGGCGCATCGGCTGCGGAGTCGCCAGGCAGTGCAATGCGCCGTGCCGCTGCATTCAGGAAAATTTGCCCTGGCGTGAACAGCGCCCAGCGATCCAGCTGGCGCGGCGGGTTGGCGGCGTTGCCAGATGGGTCGGGCTGCAATACCGCAGGGGACAGTGTTTCAGACACCGGCATCAAATCGGGTGAGATGCCAAACACGCTCAACGCATCCACCCCCACCACCCGCAGCGAGCGCTTGCCCTGCGCCGTCATCACATAACTTCCCACCTCCAAAAGGGGTGAAGCCACCGCCACACCTGGGGTTTGCGCTATGGTTTTATACAGTTTTTCATCAAAATGCCCCTGCACGCCGCGCAATTCCAGATCGCTTTGGCCGCCCACCGAGCGCGCGGCCTGGGCAAATTCGTCCAGCGCCGAACTGTTGATCAGGTGCACCGAGAACGCCAGCGCCACCCCCAGCATCACCGCCAGCACCGCCGCCGCGTTGCGCCACGGGTGTTGGCGCAGTTCCTGCCAGGAAAAAGTGGTGAGAAGTTCGAACATCGGCGGGTATTCTGGCAGCTTGCCCCGGCCACGCGCTCAAGCGGCGGGAATGCCCGTGTGTTGCGCCGCACCCACTTTAGTCTGAGCCCTCGGAAACTTGCGCCCGTGGCAGGGGCACAACTGCACTACGATGCAGCAACGCCCTCTTCGCCTGCATGTCCGCACCTACCGCCTCCGTTGCCCACACCCCCGCCGCGCGCGCCACGCCAGCCACGGCGTTGGCGCGGGCTTACCAGCGCCTGATGCTGCTGGGGACGCTGGGCTTTTTGCTGGTGGTGGGTTTGACGGTGTACAGCGGCTGGCAAAGCCACATGGCCAGCGAAGAGAAAGTGATCCAGCAGCAGATGCACAGCAGCGCCATCCGGCTACAGGCCATCATCAAGTCCGCCTCTGACCAGATCACCCAGCTGGCTACTTGGTCCACCAACTTCCCGCGTCATGCGCCGTATCCTGGCTCTGCGGATGTGCGCCAGGCCATCGCGCAGGTCCGTCAGGGGGCACCGGGGAGCCCGATCACTCTGGAGGCGCTGGCTGCGCTGCCAGCAGAGCACCGTCTGGGCCAGATGCTGGCACTGGATGGCGCAGCCCAAGCGCGCCCGGACGGTTTGCCCTCTGACCTGGATCTGGCCTTGTCGTTGCTGGGCCGTATCGGGGCCGACGCACAAACCTCACCTTTTCTGCGCTGGACCTATTTCAACGCTGCCAGCCAAAATCTGCTGCTGATCGCCCCATGGGTCGCCACAACGGACTTGCTGGCAGGGGAAACGGATAGCCGCAGTTTTCTGCGGCACGCCTGGAACTATGAAGTCACCACCGCCGGGCTGCCTGCCAACAACCCGCAGCGCCAGCCCTACTGGACACGCGCCTACCAGGACCAGGCCGGTGCGGGCCTGATGATCTCGCACGCGGCGCCCGTCTATTGGGGCGATGCATTTGTGGGCGTGGTCGCCACCGACGTGTTGCTGGGATTTTTGAGCGATTTTTTGCGTGAATTCCCCGACCCGGAAGGCGTGTTGACGATTTCCAACGAGCACGGCCAGATTTTGGGTGACCGCCGCGTTTTGCCTGCGGGGCAGGCCGCGCTGCTGGCCTCCATCGACACGCTGCTGCCGCCCGACCTGCGTCGTGGGCTGTCGCTGGACAAGTTGCAGGGCGAGACCATTGGCAGCGATCGGGTGTTTTCGGCCAGCACCGACAACCCGCACTGGCGCATCATTTTCCAGCTGCCGCAGGCAACTCTGAACCAACGCGCGCTGGCGGATTTTTCGGCGCAGCTGGTCCTGGCGCTATTTTTGGTACTCGGGGCGTTGCTGATCAACCTGCTGCTGTGGCGCCTGTATGTGGCCCCGGCGTTGAAGATAGCCGATTTTGTGGCCGGCGAGTCGGCGGGCAGCCATCCGGTGCTGCCCAGGGTGCCGCGTTTGTGGCGGCCCTGGCTGGACGTGATGGCGCAAGCCTTTGGCGACCGCCAGCGTTACCTCGACGAATTGCAGCACAGCAACGCCACGCTGGAGCAGCGCGTGGCTCGGCGCACCCAGGCGCTGCAGGCCGCCAACACCCGCCTGGAGGCCCTGTCGGTGACCGACCCGCTCACCGGTGCCTTCAACCGCCGCCATCTGTTTGAGTTGCTGATCAGCGAGAGCCAGCGGGTCTTGCGCGGCGGCGAGGTGTTTTCGCTGCTGATGATCGACCTGGATTTTTTCAAGAAAGTCAACGACGGTTTTGGCCATGCCACCGGCGATGCCGTGCTGCGTGAATTTGTTGCCCGCAGTCAGGCGGTGGTGCGCAAGACCGATGTGATCTGCCGCTACGGTGGCGAAGAGTTTGTGGTGTTCATGCCAGCCCTTCAAAGCGAGGGGGCAGCACTGCTGGGTGAGCGCTTGCGCCATGCCATTGAGGCCAACTGGGTGGAGTTTGAAGGCGCGGTGGTGGCCATTACCGTCAGCATCGGCGTGGCCAGCTACCGCAAGGGTGAGAGTCTGGAAGAGTTTCTGAGCCGCGCCGACCACCGGCTGTATATGGCCAAGGAAGAAGGGCGCAACCGGGTGGTGAGCCAAACTTGAGGGTCTTTCTGTGTGACCTGGGTCACGGTCCGCCAGGGGGTGAACTGCGAAAATGCGGTTTGTTTTAACTTCCGGATTTCCCCGCTATGCCAACTTTTCGTTACGCCAAATCCCAGGTGGTTCTGCACTGGGTGGCCGCTTTGGTCATTGCCTTGATGTTGGTCACTGGCACCTTCATTTTGTCGAACCTGCCCAATACGCCCGACAAAATTGGCATGCTGCGCATCCACATGATGATGGGCTCATTGGTCGCTATCCTGATCCTGACGCGCGTGGTGCTGGGCCGCATGCTGCCCGCGCCGCCCGCCACCGATGCACAGAAAAAGGCGCATCTGGCGCAAATTGTGTTGAACCTGACCGTGTTGCTGCTGGCCGCCAGCGGCAGCGTGCTGGCGCTGCAAAGCGGGCTGTTTGACGCGGTCTTTGGCAGCGGCGCCCTGCCGGAAGACTTCAAGGTGTTTACCGCCCGCCAGGTGCATGGTTGGGTCGCCAAGGCCGTGATGGCGCTGGTGGCCTTGCATGTGGCTTCAGCACTATTCCACCAGTTTTTCTTGAAAGACGGCGAGCTGGCTCGCATGACGTTCAGGAAATAAGCCGCGCATCCACCCAGCCGCGCAGGCTGTTGACAAACGTCACAGCCTGAACGCGCGGCACATCGGCCAGGGTAATGACTGCCTCTTGCAGTCGCCCCTCGGCCAACAACTTCGCCCGCTCCACCCCAGCCAGCAGCCCGCAGTGCAGCGCCGGGGTGAGCCATTGGCCGTCCAGCAGCAGCGCGATGTTGCCGCGCGTGCATTCGGTCAGCTCGCCCCGGGTGTTGTAGAGCAGGGTGTCAAACAGGGCCGGGTCGGTCGGAGCAAAAGCCTCGTAATGCGCTCGGCGGGTGGTTTTGAAGCGCGTGAACTCGCTGTGAGATGCTTCAAAAGGTGTAGCTGCCAGCCCAATCAGAACAGGGGCTAGCGTGCTATTTATTTTAAATTTCTCTGCGTGCGCTGTGCCGTTGGCGTTAAGCAGCAGGCGCACCCGCCAGGTGCCGGGTGCCTGTGGCGTGCCTTGCGTTACCGCTGGGCGAGTTGCCTCGCTGGGTGGGGCATCCGGGTTGGGTGCCGCTGTGGCCACTGAGTCGCAACCGGGCATGGTTTGTGAAGGTGAGACCGGCTTTGCACAGATGGCATCTGCTTGCAGCAGGTCGTCCAGCGCCGCCTGGATGCACGTTGCATCAAACACATAGCCAAAATGGGCTGCAGACCTTGCCAGCCTTGTCAGATGTGCTCCTAAATTATGATATTCACCAGCCTGCAGGCGCAGCGTTTCCAAGAGTTGGAACGGCTCGCTGGCGCGCTCCAGAAAACCGCGTTTGTGTTGCCACTCCTGCCACTCGCGCTCTGCGGTAGCGTCAAAGGTGATGCCGCTGCCAATGCCGCAGCGGGCTTGAGCTCCTTGCAGCGTTACGGTGCGGATGGCCACGTTGAAGGTGGCATGGCCGCCGGGGCGCACCACGCCAATCGTGCCGCAGTAGATGCCGCGCGGCGAAGGCTCCAGCGCCGTGATGGCTTGCATGGCGCGCACTTTGGGTGCGCCGGTGATGGACCCGCAGGGAAACAGCGCGCTGAAAACGTCGCTTAGCGTGGTGCCGGGGCGGGTATCGGCGGTCACGTCAGACACCATCTGGTGCACGGTGGGCAGGCTTTGCACGGCAAACAGCGCCGGTACTTTGACTGAGTGCGGCTCGGCGATGCGCGACAGGTCGTTGCGCAGCAAATCCACAATCATCACGTTCTCGGCACGCTCTTTCGGCGACTCGGTCAGGCCCTGGGCCAGCGCGGCGTCTTGCTCAGGGCCGCTGCCGCGCGGCGCGGTGCCTTTCATCGGCCGGGTCAGGATGTGACCACCCGCTGGGTTGCCGTCCCAATCAAAAAACAGCTCGGGCGACACCGACAGCACCTGTTCCGCCCCGGTATCGATGAACGCCGCGTAGCCGCCAGGCTGGGCGCGCTGCAGGCGCTCGAACAGCGCGGCGGGGCTGCCAGCGAACTCGCCCAACAGTGGTGCGGTGTAGTTCACCTGGTAAAACTCACCGGCGGCAATGGCCTGGTGGATGGTCTCCAGGGCCGCGTCAAACGCTGCGCGCTGTAACGGGCTGCGCCACTGCACGCTGGTGGGCGGCAGGCTGGCCGCTGCTGGGTCAGGGTGCTCGGGCATGGGCCAGGGCAAGGCGTTTTCAAACACGCCAAACCAGGCTAGCGGGCCGTCAGCGGCGTGGGTTTGCAGCGCGGCATCGAAGGCGCTCGCAGCCTCATAACGCAGATAACCTACGCACCAGCGGCCTTGGTGGGCGTGTGCCGCGACCGCGTCCAGCAGGGGTTTGACTTGCTCTGGCGTGTGGGCGATCAGCGTGTGCAGCGGCGCTTCAAAGGCGCACCGCAGACCCGCTTGGCCCCCATGCGGGTCGGCAAAATCAATCCGGATCGACATGGTCCACCAGACCGTCCGCGGTCAGCAGCAGGATGCGGTCGGCACGCGCAGCGGCGGTTTTGGAGTGCGTCACCAGCACCATCGCCGCGCCATGCGCGCGGGTCTGGCTGATGAGCGCATCCATCACGCGCTCGGCGGTACGCGGGTCCAGGTTGCCGGTGGGCTCATCCGCCAGCAGCAGCATCGGGCGGTGCACCAGTGCCCGGGCAATCGCCACGCGCTGCAACTGCCCGCCGCTGAGCTGCTGTGGCAGGCGTTCACCCAGGCCGTCCAGACCCACCTCGCCCAGCATGGCTTGCACGCGGGCATCGTCGTGTTGGCCCAGCAGCATCAGCGGCAGCGCCACGTTTTGCGACACGCTCAGGTGCGGCAGCACGTGAAAGGCCTGGAAGACAAAGCCGGTCTTTTCACGCCGCAGCCGCGCCAGTTGGTCGTCGCTCTGTGTGCTCAGGTCCAGCTTGTCGAGCAGCACGCTGCCGCTGTCCCAGCTGTCAAGCCCGGCCATGCAGTTGAGCAACGTCGACTTGCCCACCCCGGATTCACCAATGATGGCGACAAATTCGCCGGGTGCGACGTGTAGCGACACGTGGCGGAACACCGGTACCGTGCCGTAGTGTTTGCTTAAGCTTTTGATGTTGAGGCTCATGGCGGTGTGTTGTTGAATTGGGTATCCGTCAAGGCGTGCTGGAGGTCGCTCAAAGCGCCCTGGTCTCGATCATGCCGGTGGCAACGCGGTGAGTTGTTGGGTCAAAACTTCCACACGGGGAAGATCTCCAACCGCACTGACAGCCTTGATCAGACAAGTCCGCTCGGCTTTGGTCAATGTTGGAAGATCGCCATCTTCAAAATACACCATGGCCTTCAAACTCTCACTGGGTTGAAAGTTGATGCCAAACAGGGCGCGAGCCGCGGCGAGACCGTTTGCCAAATCCACGCCAGCGCTGACCATGGCAGCAATATCCCTGTAATCTTTGGCCTCCGCGCGTTGCAGGATGACTTTGACTTTGGTCGCCAAGAGGTCATCTATTGAAGCGACCTGCAGCACACCGTCTTCAGTGACGGTTGGAACACCCACGCGACCAAAGCCAATCGTTCCAAAAAAAGACACCTTGACGTGTTCGCGCTCAGAACTGCCGCAGGGGACATGCACAGTCAACGTGTTCTGCTGATCCTGCAAGACAGGGGATGTGGCGATGAACGGGAACGCGGCATGAAGGGCACCACGGTCAAGCGGCTTTTCAGAGAAAAAATCAAAATCAACCGATGTCCGGTGCCCCAGTCGCAAAGCAATGGCGGTACCGCCATAAAGCGCAAAGCCCAATCCAGCGGCTGGCCGCAGTTCGGGCCAGAGTCGCTGTTGCGCGGGTGGAAGTATGTCCATGCGCGCCTTGAAATAAGCCGTCATGTAAACCTCCGCACAGGCAACGGCGGTACGTGATCGACGTTGGCCAGGCCAAGCCGGTAGTGCCAATAGACCCATGAACGCTGATCAAATTGTCCGGCTTGCGCATGCGTGAGCACCTCACGCAGAGAGTCATCGCCAAGCTGATGGACCAGTTGCTGCACATCTGCATAGTCGCCGATGTTCATGACCTGTGCGATCACCCGGTCTGGCATGTCAACAGCCTCATCGGGTGTCTTCCACCAGATGTATTTGCTGGCAAGCGGCCTTAAAACGTCACGGTCAATGGGGTCCATGGATGAGTCTTGATGGTGTGGACGCTGAATCTATCGCAAAAAGCCGAGTGTGGCCTCAAACCAGATTTCTTTGGTTTGGATGTCGATCAGGCCTATGGTGTACCCCTTGAGCCCCAGGACCTTGATGTAAGCGTCTTTGACGTCTTCTTCGCTGCGGGCTTGCTGGAGTTGGGTGTAGAGGCTCATGAAGTGACTGGTGTGTGGCCGGTTTGCTGCCTTGTGGCGCTGCCGGCGGGGGCGTTTTTTGGGGTCATGGTAACCGGGAACTGGCGGGCAGAGGTGCGGTGAAGATCTCCAGTTGCAGCACTCGCGGGGAACGTGTTACAGCGGCATACTTTTGGAAAACAGCCATGCAAACTACCATCATTACCAGCCGGGGCCAGATCACCATTCCACTGGGTTTACGGCAGCGTTTTGGCTTGCGCCAGGGGATAGCGGTGAGCTTCACGGTGAAGGGGGATCACATCGCGCTGCGCCAGGCACCATCTGCGCGGCAGGCCACGGCCAGCGTTTTTGGCCTGATTCAAAGCCAGCGCCCGGCTGTCCCTGCTGGCTTTGACGCGGCAGATTTGGCAGCGGCAGCGCCATGATCGGGCTCGACATCAACTTGCTGGCGGGCTATTACGTGGCAGCCCGGACGAGGCCACCCAGCGGAAAGTGCCTTGGCGCGCCAGTTGATTGAAAGTGGCAAGCGGCATTTTTGTGTGCATAACCTCGCCGCCATGCACAGCCAGGTCAAAGACCTTGAGCTTTTGCGCCAGCGTCAATCTGGGCTGGCCCAATGTGCGCAGCAAGACGCCTTCTTCCACCATTTCCACCCGTACCGGCAAGCCCAGCGCAAAGTGCGCAGCCCGCGCCACTGGCGCGGTGATGCGCACCGCCAGGCCGTTGCCCCATTCCTGGATGGTTTGTTCGGCGGTGACGGTAGGTTGCACGGTGCGACTTCTGAAAATGTTTCTACGTGTTTATACGTTAGCGCTCCATTTGGTGATGGTTCGTGACACATATTCACACCGGCCGAGTTGTCGGAAATGAGACGGTGTTGGGGCGATCTCGGACGCGAGGCCGATTCGCGTTGACTTGCCGGATGCAGGCGAGGAAGATTCGTCTGTTCAAGCTGAGTCTAACCAAGGGAGGTGTTTATGAAGAAGTTTCTTGTGGCGATGGCTGGGTTTTTGACAATCTATGCCTTTGCAGAATCCGGTAGTCCACCAAGCAATTTCGAAGCGCAACTAACGCCCGAGCAGTTTTTGTTGAAGAACTACGGGTGGACATTTGACACCTCGAAGTGGAACCTGACGTGCAACGCAGCGAGCGCGTTCCCAGCGGCCGAGGTCAAAAAAAACGGGAAGAATCCCGAAACAGATGTTGCCTGCTATCAGCGTGAGAAATCATTTTGGCTTGGCATAGGCTGGCATGTTCCCAGCCGAACCATTGATGAGACTGATCAAAATACTTATTGGGGTATATCCAAACCGCTGAAATTTGACGCGACTTGGAAGTATCAACCTTACCCTTCTGCTATCACGCCCTCCGGTATCTTGAAAGACTCTGTGGTGACGATCAAAGACGTTGGTACCTTCTGGAGCAAAAGGACAGTATTGACACCTGTTTCCTTCTACCACTTTACTTTGCCAATGAAAAACGGTCGTTCTTTCATCGACGACGACGGTCGTGAAGAAAAGTACCTTGCCTTTACGATCATTTTGCAGGGTGAGCTCACGGATGCTGGAACAACACTTGATGAGCAGTGGAGTAAAACAAAGATCCGCGAGATCGTCGATTCGATCCGGATGGTAACGCAGTGATCAGCGTCGCTCAGTTGTACCGAGATTTGCTGCACGATAAGAAGTCAGCCACCAACGCCAGCACCTGCGCAAGCGCATCCGGCGTATCGCAGGGCACGATCTGCCGCTCGGGGGTGCTGCGCATCCAGGTGATCTGGCGCTTGGCAAGCTGGCGGGTGGCGGCGATGCCTTTCTCGCGCAAGTCGCTCAAAGACGGTGGTTTGCCGGTGATGCTGGTCGATGCAGCAACTTTGGCTGGGGCTTCAAGCGCGTCCAAGTAGTCCCAAGCCTGGCGGTAACCCACGCAGCGCATTGATGGCAGATCCGGGTGCAAATCACCGCGCGCACGCAAGGCCCGCACCTCGTCCAGAAACCCGTCGGCTAGCATGGCGTCAAACCGCTGGGCGATGCGCTGGTGCAGCCAGGCGCGGTCTGCAGGTTCCAACGAGATCAGTAGCGACTGCGCTGAATGTTGAGCATCATTTAGGCCTCTAGCCCTTATCAGTAAAGGGCTGATAGCTTCTGTTTTTGTAGTATGAAAGCTTGACAGAGGTTGACCGGTGAGTCGGTAAACCTCCAGCGCACGCGAGATGCGTTGTGAGTCGGCGGGGGACAACCGGGCAGCCGTCACCGGGTCCACCAGCGCCAGCGCGGCGTGCAACGCAGGCCAGCCTTTTTGCGCCGCTTCCTGCTCAATGACCGCACGCACCGCCGTGTCCGCCTTGGGCATGTCGTCCAGCCCTTGCCGCAGCGCCTTGAGGTAAAGCATGGTGCCACCCACCAGCAGCGGCAGTTTGCCGTGTGCACTGATGTCATGGATGAGCCGCGTGGCGTCCACCACAAATTCGGCGGCGCTGTAGGCTTGCAGCGGGTCGCGGATGTTGATCAGGTGGTGCGGTACGGCAGCCAGCTCGGCCGCGCTGGGTTTGGCGGTGCCGATGTCCATGCCGCGGTAGACCAAGGCCGAGTCAACACTGATGATCTCGGCCGGGTAGCTGGCGGCAATGGCCAGGGCGGCCGCGGTTTTGCCTGAGGCGGTGGGGCCAGCCAGCGCCACATAGGCGGGCAGGGCGGCAGGCGCAACGCTCATTTGGGGGCGGTGGGTGGCAAACTGGCCGGGATGTCAGCCAGAATCTCGGCCTCGGCCAGCGGGCGCAGCCGGTTGGGTGCCAGCGCGCCGGAAGACTCCAGAATTGGGTAGGCAATGGCGCAAATCAGCGAGTTGATGCGTTTGAGTTCGCTGAGCAAATCCAGATGCAGCGAACTGGTCTCAATGCTCTCTTGGGTTTTGTCAGACAAGCGGTTGAGGTGGTTGGCGGCGTATTTCAGTTCCAGATCGCGAAAACGCGTTTTTTCTTCCAGCAGCTTGATGGCGTCGCGCGGGTCGTCATTGAGGAACACGCTCATGCCCAGGCGCAGGTTGTTGACCAGGTCGCCATGCAGCTCGGTGATTTCCTGCATGCCGGCATGGGAAAACTCGCGGCCGGTTTTGATCTTTTTGTTTTCGATGTCTTCCACCACCCGCTCGACGATGTCGCCGATCTGCTCCATGTTGATGGTGAAGCTGATGATGTCGGTCCAGCGGCGGCCTTCGCGATCGTTCAGCGCCTCGCGCGAGATCTTGGTCAGGTAGTACTTGATGTCGGAGTACAGCCGGTCTACCGTGTCGTCCATCTGCTGCAGTGATTTGGCCAGCGCCATGTCGTTGGAATTGATCACATCCAGCACGCCGCGCAGCATGGTTTCCACCACGTCGGCCTGGTGCATGGCCTCGCGCACGGCGCAGGCCAGCGCCACCGAGGGCGTGGCCAGCGCGGACGGGTCCAGGTGCCGCTGGCGGCCGTTCAGATTGGTTTGTGTTGGCTTGGGCAGCCAGTAAGTGACCCAACGCGCCACCACTTGCGTGACACCGATGAACAGCACCGCCGCCATCGCATTGAAGACAAAGTGAAACAGCACCACCACCGTGGCGGCGTCGTTCAGGTTGGGGTGCACATGGCTGAGCCAGTAAGCCATGGCCGGGGTCATCAACGCCACTCCCATGATCTTGAAGATCAGGTTGCCCAGCGGTACCTGGCGCGCCTCGATGGGGCTACTGAGTGTGGTCAGCACCGCCAGCAGGCCGCTGCCCAGGTTGGCGCCCAGCACCAGGCCCAGCGCCACATCCACCGTCACCACCTGGCTGCTGGCCAGCGTGGCAATCAGCAGCACGATGGCCAGGCTGGAGTAGCTTAGCACCGTCAGCACCGCGCCCAACGTGATCTCCAGAAGCCGGTCGCTGCCCAGCGAGGCCAGCAGCGCGCGCACCGCTTCGGACTGCGTCAGCTCATTGGCCGAGGCGCGCACCAGGCTCAGCGCCAGCAGCATCAGCCCCAGCCCGATCAGGATGCGCCCGACATAACCAGTGGTGGTGCCCTGCCTGGCAATGAACAGCACCACGCCCAGGAAAATGAACAAGGGTGAAAGCCACGACAGATCACGCGAGAACACCAGCGCCATCAGGCTGGTGCCCAGATCGGCCCCCAGCATTACCGCCAACGCGGCGGTCAAGGTCATCAACCCCTGGCCGACAAAGGCCGAAATGATCAGCGCCGTGGCGGTGCTGGACTGCAGCAGCGCCGTGACCCCCACACCCGACATGGCGGCCTTGAAGCGGTTGCCGACACTCTGAGCCAGCACCCGGCGCAAGTTGGCGCCCAGCACCCGCAGCGTGTCCTTGCGCACCAGATGCGTGCCCCACACCAGCAGGGCAATGGCGGCCAGTAGGTTGAGAAGGTGGGTCAAAGGCTTTCGTCCATCAAGTTAACCAGTGATTCGGTTCATGAGATCTCATCACCGGCCCGAGGCGCTTCGCCACCCGAGCGTTGCATCAGGCGGTCAAAAGCGTTCATGTCAGCACGGGCACTCCGCTCGGCAAAATACACCTCGGCCTGCAGCATGGCGAGCTTTTCAGCCACGGCAATGCTGACAAACTGGTTGATGCTGATGCCGTCCTGCTTGCTGAACTGTTCCACGCCGGTGCGCAGTGAGCGCGGCAAACGCAACGGGTAAGTGCTTAACTGGCTCATCGCAAACTCCTTAAAAAAGCGCCGGGTTGTGCAATTGACAGCCCGAACCGGGTGGCCGCGGTAGCAAAGTGTTTCATGTTGAACGTCAGCAGCGCCTGCGCTGATGCATTCACGGCGGCTTCAAGCACCAGTTCGTCCGCCGGGTCGCGCAGTTGTGGCCGCCACAAAAAATGCACGTCAACCGGGGCGATGATGTGCGCCAGGCCATCCAGGAATTGGCCTACCTCGGAGCGATCCAGCCCAGCCGCTTCACCATGTTCTGGCCGACAACAAACCGCTTCGTACTCCATGAACAGGCTGACACTCGCCGCCAAAATGAAATCTTTGCGGCGAGCACGTCGCAGCAGCTCGGCGGATGCCCCGGCAGGGCTGCGAAGCGCGGCAACAATTGTGTCTGTATCCATCACAATAACCATCACCAAATGATATCACGGGTGATGAGACTTTTACTTCAAGTTGGCTAGTGATGTGCCAGATGTGCGCGCCAGGCAGGATCACTGCATCCCGCAAAAAATCAGCGCCCGCGGCGCACGCGCAGCAGCTCGTCCAGAATCAGGCAGGCGGCACCGATGGTGATGGCGCTGTCGGCCACATTGAAGGCTGGAAAGTGCCAGCCCGCCCAGTGAAAGTCCAGAAAGTCGACCACGTAACCATACAACACGCGGTCAATCACGTTGCCGATGGCGCCGCCCAGAATGCAGGCCAGGGCAAAGGCAAACAGCTTCTGGCCGGGGTGGCTTTTGAGCAGCCAGACGATTAGCACCGCCGCGCCGATGCCGATGCCGGTGAACAGCCAGCGTTGCCAGCCACCCGAATTGGCCAGAAACGAGAACGCTGCACCATGGTTGTGCACGCGCACCAAATTGAAAAAGCTGGTGATGCGGGTGCTGTCACCGTACTCGTAATAGCCCAGGATCAGCACCTTGGTGAACTGGTCGGCCAGGATGATGATGAGCGCCAGCGCCAGCCAGGGCAACATGCCCCCTGAGCTGGATGAAAAACTGCTTTTGGAGCGGGCGGCAGCCGCGCGGGGTTTGCCCGCCATCAGGCGTAAACCCGGTTTTCGCCGCTGCCAAACAGGTTGCTGCTGCAACGCGGGCACAGGGTGGGGTGATCAGCATCGCTGCCGATGGCTTCGCTGTAATGCCAGCAACGCTCACATTTAGTGTCGTTTGAGGCGCTAGCCCTTATAGACATAGCGTCTCCAGCTACGAGATCAATAGCGGATGTGATGAACACAAACTTCAGGTCGGCACCCAGGCTGTCCAGCAGCATGCGGTCGTCCGGGGCCAAGGTGAGTTGCACCGTGGCCTGCAGCGATGAACCCACCTGACCGGCTGCGCGCAGCACTTCGATTTCTTTGTTGACTGCGTCGCGAATGTCGCGGATGCGCGTCCATTTGCCCAGCAGCGCATCGTCGGCTTGCGCGAGCGTGCTGTAGGTGTCCATGAAGATGGATTGTTTTGTCGCGGCAGGTGTTTTGCCCTCAGCACCTAGCACCGCCCAGGCTTCCTCGGCGGTGAAGCTCAAAAACGGCGCCATCCAGCGCAGCATGGCTTGCGTGATTTGCCACAGCGCGGTTTGGGCGCTGCGTCGGGCCAATGACTTGGCGCCGGTGGTGTAGAGCCGGTCTTTGAGCACGTCCAGGTAAAACGAGCCCAGGTCTTCACTGCAATAAATCTGCAGCTTGGCCACCACCGGGTGGAATTCATAGACTTCAAAGTGCGCCAGAACCTCGGCTTGCAATTGAGCGGCGCGACTCAGGGCGTAACGGTCAATCTCCAGCAGTTGGTCATACGGCACGCTGTCCTTGGCCGGGTCAAAGTCCTGGGTGTTGGCCAGCAGGAACTTGAGGGTGTTGCGAACGCGGCGGTAAATGTCCACCACGCGGGCCAGAATCTTGTCGTCCCCGGCGATGTCGCCGGAATAGTCGCTGGCGGCGACCCACAGGCGGATGATTTCGGCACCGAGCTTTTTGGATGTTTCCTGCGGGTCCACGCCGTTGCCGGCGCTTTTGCTCATCTTGTGGCCCTTACTGTCCACGGTGAAACCGTGCGTCAGGATGCCCAGATAAGGTGCGCGGTCGTACATGGCGCAGGCGGTCAACAGGCTGGAGTGGAACCAGCCGCGGTGCTGGTCGTGGCCTTCCAGGTACAAATCGGCTTCCGGGCCGGGCTGGCCGGTTTTGGGGTCGATGTCTTCGTGGCCGCAGCCCTTGTGTGAGCCTTTGAGAACCGTGGTGTGGGTGGTGCCGGAGTCAAACCAGACTTCAAGAATGTCGCTGCTCTTGGTGTAGGCATCCGCATCGGCTTCGCAGCCGACCTTGGCCAGAATCTCGGCCTTGGTGGCTTTGCTCCAGGCTTCGATGCCGCCCGCTTCGACCATGTCGGCGGCGATGTCGAGAATCTCCATCGTCTTGGAGTGCAATTCGCCGTTGTCCTTGTTCAGGAAAAACGGCAGCGGCACGCCCCAACTGCGCTGTCTGGAGATGCACCAGTCGGGCCGACCAGCGATCATGTCGCGCAGGCGAATCTTGCCGTTTTCCGGGTAAAACGCTGTGTTTTCGATAGCTGCCAAGGCAGTTTTTCTAAGGGTTTGAGGCGCTTTTTCCTTGGTAAAAATGCCTTCGCCCTCATCCATACGAATGAACCACTGGGCGGCGGCGCGGTAGATCACCGGCGTTTTGTGACGCCAGCAGTGCGGGTAGCTGTGCACGATGTTCTCGGTGGCAAACAGGCGGCCTGCGTCGCGTAGCGCGTCGATGATCACCGGGCAGGCTTTCCAGATGTGCTGGTTGCCAAACAGCGGCAGCTCGGGCGCGTAAACACCGTTGCCCTGCACCGGATTCAGGATGTCGTCATACGCCATGCCGTGGGCGACACATGAGTTGAAATCCTCCACGCCGTACGCGGGTGCGCTGTGCACGATGCCGGTGCCGTCTTCAGCGGTGGCGTAGTCGGCCAGGTAGATCGGGCTCAGGCGGTCGTAACCCGCGTCGACATGGGCGAACGGGTGTTTGAAATTGATGCCGCCCAAGTTCTTGCCAACCGTGGTGGCGACCACGGTGCCGGTCAAGCCAAAACGCACCATACATTTCTCGACCAGACTCTCGGCCAGCACCAGCAGGCCGCGTTCGGTCTCGACCAGCGCATAGGTGAGTTCGGGGTTCAGATTCAGTGCCTGATTCGCCGGAATGGTCCAGGCGGTGGTGGTCCAGATGACCGCAAATGCTTCCTTATCAATAGCAGGTAGCCCAAACGCAGCGGCGAGTTTGGCCGGTTCGGCACACAAAAGGCCGACATCCAAGGTTTGCGATTTTTTGTCGGCGTATTCGATCTCGAACTCGGCCAAGGACGAGCCGCAATCAAAACACCAGTACACCGGTTTCAGGCCACGGTAAACAAAGCCGCGCTCCACCACGCGTTTGAAAGCGCGGATTTCGTTGGCCTCGGTGGCGAAATCCATGGTGCGGTAGGGGTGGTCCCAGTCGCCCAGCACGCCCAGGCGCTTGAAGTCGGCCATTTGCAGCGCGATCTGCTCGGTAGCGTAGGCGCGGCTTTTGGCCTGCATGTCGTCGCGGGCGAGTTTGCGGCCAAACTTCTTCTCGATGGCGTTTTCAATCGGCAGGCCGTGGCAGTCCCAACCGGGGATGTAGACCGCGTCCAGCCCTTTGAGCTGGCGCGCCTTGACGATCATGTCTTTCAGAATCTTGTTGACCGCGTGGCCCATGTGGATCTGGCCGTTGGCATAAGGCGGGCCGTCGTGCAGCACAAACAGTGGTGCGCCCTGGCGCGCGTCGCGCAGCTTCTGGTACAGGCCGTTGTCTTCCCAGGCTTTCACCCATACCGGCTCGCGTTTGGGCAGGTCGCCGCGCATCGGAAACGCGGTGTCGGGCAGGTTCAGGGTGCTGCGGTAATCAGTTTTGCCGGCGGCCTGAGTTTGGGGGTCTTGTGTGGTCATGTTGGCAAAAAGAGCAAAAGTGGCGCGGGTGTACTGGCAGTCTTGACGCATGCCAGAAGTCAATTGTCTTGGGATGAGGGTTTGCGGTCGTCATGCAGTCGGCGGTGCTGCACGGGTTGTCCGATTTTACTGTAGGGCTTTGCGGGCAGGATCTATGCGCAGCAGGGTAGGCCTGCTCCTGATCGGGCATCCATCAAAACCGCACCCAGTGGCTTGAAAAGCCGAGTGGTGATGCACACTGTCTACAGCGCATGTGGGCAGGTCTAAACCTTGAGCAGGGTGACGCCATGCAAACCGGCCTTGCGGGCACTCTTTGCAAAGTTCTTGTCAAACGTCATGAAGCGCTGACCGTCGGGACATTGTGCAGCGTGGAGTGCATCTGCAAAATCAAGCCCGTTGGCATAGGCGTCCAGAACACGTTGTGCCAATACCGCGTCAACGGCGCTGATATTTTCCAGATTCAAGAAGTCACGAAAGCTGGCTTCAATGGTCCTGGCTTCAAGCGCATAACATGCGCGCAATACCCATTCACACTCCATCAATACGGACATCGACACCGTGCAGGGTTCGCTGTCCACCCATTGCTCGGCCGCCTGCGTTTGCCGCGCATCATCGCCAACCAGCAAGCGGACCACCACATTGGTGTCAAGCGCCGCCATCAGTTTTGGCTCCGGCGTTGTGCTTCCTTGAGCACAGCTTCGTTCATTTCTTCAACACTTCGAATCGGCCCAGCGTAGGCGATACGGCTGCGAATGGCGGCCAGCCCCTCGGGCAATGGTGCTTTGTTGTGAGTCTGTATTGGCCTGAGCAACACCCCTTCGGCAGTGTCAGTTACTTCCAGGCGGGTGCCCGCCTGCCAATGACGTGCCTCACGCATCGCCTTAGGGATGATGACCTGGCCCTTGCTTGACAGTGAAGTCAGTTGCATTTTCGGCTCCCTCCAATTTTGGTAAGAAATTGATCTTACCAAATGGGTTGATTTGAAGTGAGGTTGGCAGGGTGTTGCCTACGCGGCAGCGCAATAACCGGCATGACACCCAGTCGCCACACTGTTCACGTGCCAGCACCCCAATGCGCTTCAAAATCGAACGACAGCTGGCGGTGGTGCAGGATCAGGCTGAAGCAGAAGTTGAGCGACGGCTTTGGATGGCCTGCAGGGCGCTTCGAGCGTCCTGAACACGCCCGCCAGCCACATCATCCAGACCTTTGGAGGCCTCGTCGATCAACAGCAGGTGAATGTGTTCACGCTCCAACTGGTGGTAGTCGTCCAGGCGCTTGGCGTAGATGATGGCGATGAAGGCCTCACCGGTTTTGGTGATGATTTTTTCAGCACCGCCCGGTCAACCGCAACAGCCGGGAGCAAAGGTCTTGAATGCTGAAAGGCTTGCCGATGTGGTCGTTCATGCCGGCGGCGAGGCAATCGGTGCGGTCGCTGGCCATGGCGTTGGCCGTCATGGCCACGATGGGTAGCGCGGTGTAGCCCAGCGCGCGAATCGCCCGGGCCGCCGACAAACCGTCCAGCACCGGCATTTGCAGGTCCATCAGCACCGCGTCAAACGGCGGTTGTGCGGCCTGCACAGCCTGCACGCCGAGTTGCCCGTTGGCGGCCAGCGCCACCATCGCACCCTGACCGCTGAGCAGTTCTTCAGCTACCTGCTGGTTGATCAGGTTGTCTTCCACCACCAGCAGTCGCAAGCCACGCAGGCGGCCAGACGGCTGCTGGGTCAGCTGCGCTGGCTCTGGTTGCGGGCAGCGCAGGGCCTCCATCAGCATGGATGCGGTGACGGGCTTGACCAAAAAGCCGCTGAGCTGGCCTTGCTCGGTGGAGGAGCGCAAGCTCAGGCTGTCTCGGCCATTGCTGGTGACCATGACCACCGGGCAGTCGCGCCAAGCCACGTCATCTTGGTCGCGAATGTGCTGCAAGACGGCCCAGCCGTCCATGTCGGGCATTCGCCAGTCAAGGTAAATCACATCGTAAGCCGCCTGCCCTGCCTGGCGGCGCTGTTGCAGTTGCGCCAGCGCCTGCTGGCCGCTCATCGCCACCTCGCACTGCCAGCCCTGACCGCGCAGCATGTGGGCGTGCAGTTCGCAGGCCACCGGGTTGTCATCCACGATCAAAGCAGTGCGCGCCACATGGGCTGCGAGCGACACGGCCGGTTGTTGTTCTCCGGGGCTGGGTGCCAGGGGCAAAGGCAGGCTGAAAGAAAAGCAACTGCCCACGCCAAGCTCACTTTGTACCACCAGCACACCACCCATCAAGGCGACCAGATTTTTGCTGATGGCCAGTCCCAGCCCGGTGCCACCAAAGCGCCTTGTGGTGGACGCCTCGGCTTGCGAAAACCCGTCAAAAATTCGGCTTTGTTGCGCGGCGGCAATACCGATGCCAGTGTCTTTCACGGCGAAATCAATCAGCGCTGGCGCGCCACCGGCAACGCCTGGCTCGCTGCAGCGTACCGACACCAGCACCTGACCGTGCTCGGTGAACTTGATGGCATTGCTTGCAAGGTTGGTCAAGACCTGTTGCAAGCGTTGGGCATCGCCCAGCATGGCTTCAGGCAAGCGGGTGTCCAGGTCGTAAAGCACGTCAATGGGTTTGCTGCCCACGTTGGCCGCCAGCACCACCGACAGGTCGCGTAACAGCGCATCGAGCCGCAGCGGGTGCTGCTCGATCGTCATGCGACCGGCTTCGATCTTGGAAAAGTCCAGAATGTCGTTGATGATGACCATCAGCGAGCGCGCTGCTGCCTCCGACTTCTGGGCATAGTCAAGCTGCTGGCGCTGTAGCGCAGTGCCCTGTAGCAGGTGGAGCATGCCCAGCACGGCATTCATGGGCGTGCGGATTTCGTGGCTCATATTGGCCAGAAACTGACTCTTGGCGCGCGTTGCCGCTTCGGCTTGGTCGCGGGCATCACGCAAGCTTTGCTCGTAGCGCTGGCGTTCAGCATCATTGTGTTGCAGCTGCAGCTGGGTTTGTGCCAGTCGCCCCATCACGCTGTTCTCAAGTCCGTGGGTGACCCGGGTTGGGCGCGAAAAATCACCTTGGCCAATGCGCGTGATACGGGCCACGACGGCATCCACCGAACCGCCAAGCAGCTGGTGCAGGCTGCGGTGTGTCTGCAGCAGGGCCAGCAGCAACAAGGCACCCAGCCCCATCAGCACCAGGCGCGCGTCGTCGGCACGGGCGCGAGCCTGGCGCACGGCATCGCTGGTACGCCGGTCAATCATGCGGTTGAACTCGCTGATGGGCTGCATGATGCTCTGCTTGTCACGGTGGTACTGCGCGTCATGCATGATCAATCGCGCCCGATCGCGTGCGGCCACAGCATCGGGGCCGCCAAGTTCAACCAGCCGAAAGGCCTCGAACTCGGTGTGGGTCAGCCCGTCGGAGTTGGCCTTGGCCAGGGCCAGTTGCGCCAACTCATCGGCTGTAAAGCCGGCATCGCGCATGCGCGTGATCAAAGGCACGGCCGGGCCGTCCACTGAACCCGGTGGCGTGTGGCCTTGCAGGACCAGGTCCCAGTAAATGTTGTGGTAACCCTCGGGCCGGGGCCGAAGGCCATTGCGGATGTCCAGAATCTGCTGGTAATACTGCTTGTACTGCCCATCGAGCGTGACCACATAACTGCGCGCCATGCGCGTCAGGTCGTCGGAAGACTGGCGCAGCTCATCGGCCAGCAGGTAGGACTGGTAGCGCTGCATATTGGCGCGGTCGATGTCTTTTTCAAAAGACACATACATGGCAAAGGCCACCGCCACCGCCACCAGCGTGGCCAGCGTGATCTGCAATTGCCGGGCAAAAGGTGTTTTGGTTTGACGCATTTGGCCTGCTCCTGGCTTTATCACGCAGGCGCGCAGCCCGCAGCGCGGCTTAAATCACGGCTCTGTGGCGCATTGAACTGGTGCGCGGCCATCTGCAGGTGCGCTTGCTGCAGGGCATCACTCAGGCCGGTGACCATCACCTGAAACAGGGCATGATCACTCTGGTAGCCCTGTGTTTCAATCTCTTCGCACAACTCGCCCAAGGCCAATGCGCCCACCGCGCGCGCTGCAGATTTCAGGTTGTGTGCCACAGCGGCTGCGCCCTGCGCATCACCGGCCAACGCCGCCGCTTCAATGCGGCTGATCTGGTCGATGGCATTCACGGAAAACCTGGACAGCAGGCGTTGGTGCAAACCGGGGTTGTTACCCGTCAGCCGCGTCAGCGTTTGCGAATCCCATATGTCAAATACCTCTGTAGCCCTTACTGGTAAAGCGCTAGTAGCTATGGATTCTGAAGTAATTGGTGTGCTTGATGAGGCTTCTTCAGGCAGTGGCAACCATCTGGCCAGCACAGGCCCCAGGTCTTGCAGGCGCAGCGGTTTGCTCAGGTAGTCATCCATGCCAGCATCCAGGCAGCGCTGGGCTTCTCCCTGCATCGCGTTGGCAGTGATGGCAATGATGGGCAGGCGCTGGCCCGGGGCCTCGGCAACCCGGATAGCGGCCGTCAGAGAAAAGCCATCCATGTGCGGCATGTGGCAGTCGGTCAGCAGCAGTGCGTAGCGGCCGCTACGCCATTTTTCGAGTGCCACGCAGCCGTCTTCAGCCAGGTCAGCGCAATAGCCCAGCAGGCGCAACTGCTCACGCAACACGTCACGGTTGGTTTCGTTGTCTTCAGCCAGCAAAATCAGGTGTCCGCTGGCGGCGGCTTCGTCCGGGCTGGGGGCTTTGCTCCTGAGTTGCAAGCGCCGCTCAGGTTTTTCAGCATCCAGCGCCTGCGCGGGCGCCTCTTGTAGCGGCAGCGCCACTGTAAATTCAGAGCCCAGGCCGGGGGTGCTTTGCACAGATAGGTCACCACCCATCAAGGTGACCAGACGCTGGCTGATAGACAGCCCCAAGCCGGTGCCGCCGAATTGGCGGGCCGTACTGGCATCGGCCTGGGTGAAGGGCGTGAACAATTTGGCCACCACCTCGGCGCTCATGCCAATGCCGCTGTCGCGCACATGCAGCAGCACTGCAGGTTGGTCCGGTGCCATGGCACCCGGTTCCAGCGCCAGCGTCACGTTGGCAGACCCTCCAGGTGCCGGGTGGGTGAACTTGATGGCGTTGCCAAGCAGGTTCAGCAGCACCTGGCGCAGGCGGGTGGGGTCGGTGTAGATGGCAGCGGGCAACGCCGGCGCAATGGACAGTGCCAGCGTCAAGCCCTTGGCGCTGGCCGCACCCTGCATCAGCCCGATCACACTTTGTGCCAGCTCATGCAGCGGCGTGGGAATGTGCTCCACGCTGAGCTTGCCAGCCTCGATCTTGCTGAAGTCCAAAATGTCGTTGAGGATGTGCAACAGGGTTTGCGACGAACTGGAAATGGTGTTCAACATGCGGTGCTGCTCGGGCGACAGCGGGGTTTGCTGCAAGATGTCGATCATGCCAATGACACCGTTCATGGGGGTGCGAATTTCATGGCTCATGTTGGCCAGAAACTCTGATTTGGCGCGGCCTGCGGCCTGCACGGCCTCTTCGGCCAGCTTGCGCTCGGTGATGTCGCTCAAAATGCCGTTCCACACGATCGTGCCATCGGCGCGCCGCCCCGGGGCGGCCTGCCCGCGAATCCACTTGACGATGCCACTTGGCGTCTTGATGCGATGCTCGTGCTGCCAGGTGGTCATGCTCGACGCGCTGGCCTCGATGGATCGCCTGTGCGCTTCCCGGTCTTCAGGCAGGATGCACTCCGTGACGGCGGTGTGGTTATTCAACGCCCGCCGTGCCGTCACTTCAAACAATGCTTCGATCCCCTTGCTCACTGAGAGAAACTGCCACTTGCCGTTGGCACGCACCTCAGACTGGTAAACAACGCCCGGCACAGCGTTGGTGAGCGACTCCAGGTTGAGCTGCGAGTTGTAGAGTGCGATTTCCATCTTTTTGCGCGCGGTCACATCGGCATGGGTGCCGGTGACTCGCGTGCAATGGCCTGAAACGTCTACCGACGACCTGCCATGCATTTCAATCCAGCGCCAACTCCGATCCTGGTGGCGCAAGCGCACAGTCAGATTGAAGGCCTGCTCCGGGCTTTCCAGGCTGGCTTGCAAGGCTTCCATCACCTTCGCAAAATCGCCTTCAAACGCCAAAGACTCCCAGGTGGCCAGGCTGGGCGAGAACTGGTTGTCTGCATAGCCCAGCATTTGCCACATGCGCGGTGAGTTGTAGAGCGTGCCAGTGGAAAAATCCAGGTCCCAAATGCCAATTTCGGCACCATCAAAGGCCAGCTCAAAGCGCTTTTCAACCAGGCGCAAGGCTTCTTGCTGGCGCTCCAATTCAGTGATGTCGGCATACGACCAGACCCAGCCAACAGGTTCATCGCCGATTTTTTGGGCTTGCACGCTGCGCCGCAAGACCCGGCCATCGGCCATAAGAAATTTTTCCTGGCTGGTCTGATGGGGGCGCCGGTAAAACCGTTGGGTCGCAGCCTGCAAGGCCGCAGGGTCTGCCACCTGGGTCAGCATGTGCTGGCGCCCCAGGGTGGCATCGGGATGGTCTTGCAGTGCTTGGGGTATCTGCCACAGGTCCAGAAAACGCTGGTTCCACAAGACAATGTTGTCTCGCAAGTCCATCACGATGATGCCTTCGGCGGTGGCGTTGATGGTGGCGTTGAGCAGGGCTTGCTGCAGTTTCAACTCAACCGTCTTGACATTCACCAAGTCTTCAAGGTGCTCGCGGTATTGTTCCAGTTCCTGTTCGGCTGCTTTGCGCTGGGTGATGTCATTGCGGATAGAGATGAACTGCGTGGGCACACCGGCTTCATCCTGGTAGCACAAAATGGTGGTATCTACCCAGTACAGGCGGCCATCTTTGGCGCTGTTGCAAATTTCACCTTGCCAGACCTCGCCGCGTGCCACAGCCTGATACATGGCTAGAAAAAAGCCTTTGGGGTGCAGCCTGGAGCTCAGCAGTGCATGGTCCCGGCCCATCAGCTCTTCGCGGCTGTAGCCGCTGATGGCGCAAAACTTGTCGTTGGCGTAAGTGATGCGGCCTTGCATGTCAGCCGTTGACACAATGGAATGCTGATCAAGCACGTATTTTTGATGCACCAGTTGCTTGAGTGCATCTTTGGCCTGCGCTTCGGCCTGGCGGGCGGCTGCTTCGCTGCGTTGCAGGGTCTGTTCGTTTTGCAAGTGCAGCGCCTCCTGGGCCTCGCGCTGCTTTTCTGCGGCTTCTCGCGCCAACCGCCTGGCGCGTTGGCCTTGGCGACGCTGTACCAATCCCACGGCAACGCTCAGCAACACGCTCAGCATGGCACCACTGCCGGCAATCAGGGCGGTGCGTTGGTGGATGGCCGCTGCGCCAAAACCAGGTAGCGCATGAAAAGCCAGCGTCCACTGGCGGCCGCCAAAATGCAGTTGCTGTGTCACCGCCGCTGAGGTTTCCCGGCCCGTGCGGATGATGGCATCGGCATCAAACATCAGATGGTCGGGCGACAGTTCGGCGCCATCAAAAATTTCCAGGTCGATGTGGTTTAAACCGTTGGGCAACACTTGCGCCATCAAATCGCGCATGCGTATCGGTGCATCGACCCAGCCCACAAAATGGTTCCGGCGCATTGCCACATCACTCTGCAACTGTTTGCGCTGGTAGATGGGGGCATACATGACAAAGCTACTCGTCTGGGTGCCGCTGTCTTGTGCCAGTGTGAGGCGCGCCGAAATAGTGACATCACCCGTATCGCGGGCGAGCTCAATGGCGCTGCGCTCGGTGGGTATGGCCAGTGGGTCAAAACCCAGAGCCTTGAGATTGTTGCCAATAAGCGGCTCAATAAAGCGCTCTGGCCCATAGACCTCGCGTGCGCCCTCAGGGTGTACGCGGTAATCGGTGAAACCTTCCTTTCTTAAAGCCGCCAAGTGGGCTGGCAAGCCCGCAGCGGGCACGATCTCGTGGTAGGCCACGGCCATGGCGTGGCGGGCATCACTTTTGTCATGCAAGGTTTGGTAGTACTGATGAAAGTCGCTGCGTGAGACTTGGTCTGAGGCGTTGAACAACCCGGCAAAACCTTTGAGCATCAGTTCGTGGTTAAACAGGTAGCGGGTCATGCCCTGGCTGATCTCGGTCGCATCGCGCTCCAGGTCACTCTGGAGTTGTTCAGCGGCGAAACGGCTGGCCTGCACCCACAAAAAAGCTGTCAGCGCCAGCCCTACTATCAGCACAGCCAGGGCCGCCTGAGGTGGCGCAGTAGTGGTGGCAGGTTGGGACACGGGCGGGCTCCTTGCTTTTTGGCGTCTTCAGGTCAAGCCAAGGGGCGTGCTGTTTTGACCTAACCATGGCGTGCATGCCGCCTTGGGCATGGGCTTGGCAAAGTAGTAGCCTTGCACCACATGGCCGCCGCTGCTGCGCACAAAGTCGAGTTGTTCAGCGGTTTCCACCCCTTCAGCGGTGACCTGTAGCCCCAGGCTTTGCCCCAGCAAAATGGCGATCTTCAGCACCGACTGCGCCTTTTTTTCATGGCCGGCTCGCCGCACAAAGCTGCCGTCAATCTTGAGCTCGCTAAAGGGCAGGTCGATGAGTTGCACCAGACTCGAATAACCCGTGCCAAAGTCGTCAATGGACAGTGCAAAGCCCATCAGCGACAAGCGGGTCAGACTTTCCATGGCCATGGCGCGGTCAAACATCAGTTGGCTCTCGGTGACTTCAATGACAAAGTCTGCAGGGCACAAGCCAGCAGCGGCGACGATCTTCGTCAATTGCTCGGGCATGGCCAGATTGAGCGCGGTTTCCATGGACAGATTGATAGCGGCCGTGATGAAGATGCCTTGGCTTCGCCAATCTGCCAGGTCTGCGGCCACCTGGCGCGCCATGGAAAAAAACAACGCATCGGCCAGCTCGGCTGCCTCGATGGCTGGCACAAAAACGCCTGGCCCGATCAGGCTGCCATCTGCCTGGGGCCAGCGCGCCAGCGCCTCCACACCAAGGGTTGTGCCAGTTTGCACATCCACTTTGGGCTGGTACCAAGGCAAAAATTCGTTTGCCGCCAGGGCGGCTTCCAGGTGAACGGCAGTCAACACCCGGTCAATATGCGTCGGGTTGGAAGATGCGCTTGGCAGCTCCAGCCGCGTCAAGAGCTGCTGCAGTTGCGCCGGATCGCAGGGTTTGCGCAGGCAGCCCAACATGTCCAACCCATGCGCCTGCGCCAGCCCACCGGCGCTTTTCAGAATGTCGTCTTGCAGGCCGGTTACCAAAATGACGCCGCCAGTAAAGCCGAACTGGTTTAGATGGCGCATCAGCACCAGGCCGTCCATGTCAGGCATAGACAGGTCGCTGATGATGGCAGCAATGCGCGCGCTGTTCTGTTTCAACAGCATCAAGGCTTGGGTGCCGCTGGTGGCACTGATCACGTGGTGCCAGCCCATGTCGGCCAACTGGCCCACCAACAATTCGAGCGCAAAGTCGTCGTCATCAACCAGCAGCAGGGTGTTTGCACCGGGTGTCATGTGCGGCACCTACACCACGGCAAGAGAACGACCGGTGCGCATGGGGGCGTCCATGGCGGCTAACTTGAACACCGCCACCGTCTGCACCAGCTCTTGCGCCTGCGATCTGAGGCTGCTGGCAGCAGCGGCCATTTCTTCCACCAGCGCAGCGTTTTGCTGTGTCACCTGGTCCATCTGCATCACGGCTTCACCCACTTGGGCCACCCCTGCGCTTTGCTCGCTGCTGGCAGAGCTGATCTCACCCACGATGTCGGTCACGCGCTGGATGCTGGTTACCACTTCGCCCATGGTGATGCCGGCTTTGTTGACCAGGGCAGAGCCTTGCTCTACCCGATCGACGCTGGCACCAATCAGGGTCTTGATTTCTTTGGCTGCGGCGGCACTGCGCCCGGCCAGGGAGCGCACTTCGGTCGCCACCACCGCAAAGCCGCGCCCCTGCTCGCCGGCACGGGCAGCTTCCACCGCCGCGTTCAGCGCCAGGATATTGGTCTGGAAAGCAATGCCGTCAATCACGCCGATGATGTCAAAAATGCGTTTGGACGAGTCATTGATGTGCTTCATGGTCTCCACCACCTCAGCCACTACCGCACCCCCTTGCACAGCGGTCTGGCTGGCGGCCAGGGCCAGTTGGTTGGCTTGTTTGGCGTTGTCAGCGTTTTGTTGCACGGTGGCGCTGAGTTGCTCCATGCTGGCGGCGGTTTGCTCCAGCGCGCTGGCCTGTGACTCGGTGCGGGAGGACAAGTCCTGGTTACCCTGGGCGATCTGACTGCTGGCCGTGGCGACGCTCTCTGAGCCCTGGCGCACCTGGGTCACCACCTTGACCAAACTGCCTTGCATGGCAGAAAGCTCGCTCATCACTTGCGCCAGTTCGTCTTGCCCGCGAACTTGAATACGCTGGCTCAAGTCACCCAAAGCCACCGTGCGTGCGACGTTCTGCGCCTGATTCAGCGAGTCAGAAATACCTCGCACCAGGAACAAACCAAACCAACCGGCGATCAGCAAGCCGGCCAGGATGGCACCGATCGAGACCATGCGGGTGGTCTGATAGCGGGCGATAGACGCGTCATATTCGGCTTTGGCCACGGTGTTTTGCAACTCGACCAACCGGGACAAGGCGGCCTCTACAGGCGGCCATAAAGGCTGCATTTTTTCACCGCTCAATTGTTGTGCTTGTGCAATGTTGCCGGTGCGCAGGGCGGACATGACCGGCAGAAACCCATCATTGAGGTAGTCGGCGCGTACTTTCAGATAGGCCTCAGCCAGTTGGTTTTCTTCTGCGGTACGGTAGCTGACCATATAGTCGTCCCAAACTTTTTTGATCAGCGCCATATTGACCTCTGCCTCGCCGGTGTTTTTTTGGATGACATCGGGCAGGGGTGTCAGCATGGCAGTGACCAGGAGCAACTGGTCGGTCTGTATCAAGGATTTGATCTCGGTGAGCTGCTTGAGCGGCACCAACCGGTCTTCATAAGCTGTCTTGAAAGCGTCATTGGTTCTGCTGATGCCTTGCAGGCCCAGCGAGCCAACGCCGATGAGCATCACGGCCATCAGGCCCATCAGAATAAAAAGACGAGTGGAAATTCTCATTTTGTTCAGATGCATGTGGCGGCCCTTGGCAGTTGATAGTTTTCGGGGTCAGAGCGGGGCATGTTTCATGCCCTGGTTGATGGGTGAATGGGCATGCTCAGCCGCTTGCTGGCGCACCCTGTCAAGCAACAGGTGCATCTCGCGGGCTTTGTCAAAAAACCAGTTGGCACCGCGCGCCAGGCACATCTGGCGGTAACCGCTTTCGCCATGCAGCGTCAGTACGGCGATCAGCAGATGAGGGACGATGCGCCTGAGCGGGACAATGATGTCCAGACCAAAGCCGTCCGGCAGCGACAAGTCCAGAATCACCATGGTGGGTGGGTCGCTTCGCACATGCGCCATGGCTTCGCCCAGGGTGGCAGCCTGGTCGATGGCCGTGACGCCCGGGATCGATTCAAGCAGGCAGCACAGACGCGTGCGAACCGGCTCTGAGTCGTCCACCAGCAACAGTTGAAAAGTCATGGGCCCATGTTGCCCACTTCGCGTCTGCAAACCTATCAGACGTTGCTGATTTGGCGGTATGAAATGGACGACACGGGGTAGGGCGTGGCCTACAGCAGCTGGTGCGCTATGGCGTAGCGCATCAAATCGGCCATGCTGGGGGTGCCAAGTTTTTCCATCAGACGCACTTTATGGGTGCTGACGGTTTTGCCGCTGATCGACAGCCGGGCACCGATCGTCTTGACCGCCAGGCCCTGCGTGAGCAGGCGAAGAACCGTCAGTTCGCGCTCGGTCAGGCACAGGTGCGGTGCGCTCTGGCCGGGGGCGTTGGCACCAAACGCCATCTGGGAAGCAATGTGGGGGTCGATATAGCGGCCACACGCGGCTACTTTGCGAATGGCATCCAACAACACTGCAGGTTCGCAGTCTTTGGTGATGAAGCCGTTGGCACCCGCTTTGAGCGCTTGCGCTGCCACTTGGGGACTGTCGTGCATGCTCAGCACCAGAAGTGGCAAATCGGGTTGCAGCGCCTTGATGCGGACAATCAAGTCGACCCCGCTGATGCCGGGCATGTTCAGGTCCATCAGCAGCAAGTCAAAGGCATCTTGACGCAGCAAGTCCATGACCCCAAGCCCGTTGCACGCCTCGGCGGCGACTTGCACATCCGGTGTCAGGGCAAAAATTTGGCCCAGGCCACTGCGCACAATGGCATGGTCGTCGGCCAGTAGCAGGCGGATCATGACAAGCTCCCAGCGGTCTCCGGATCAACTGGAATTCTCAGGTTGACCACCGTACCTTGGCCAGGTGCGCTGATGATGTCCAAGTGCCCGCTCAGGGCCAGCGCGCGTTCACGCATGCCCAGCAGGCCCAGTGTGTGGCGGGCAGCCACGGCTGCCATGTCAAAGCCTACCCCGTTGTCACGGACCTGCAGGCCAAGTTCGCGCGCGTCAAGCCCGAGGGTGATGACCACGTCGCTCGCCTGCGCGTAGCGCGCCACGTTGGTCAATGATTCTTGCAGAATCCTGAAGACAACCACGGCGCGGGCGTCGTCCAGCGCGATGTCAGGAGTGGTCACTTTGAGTTCACAGGCCGTGTTGTGGTGTTTGGCAAATTCGTGGCACAGGTACTCAATGGCCTGCACCAAGCCCAAGTCGAGTTCAGGTGGACGTAAATTGGCAGCCACCCGGCGCACCGCCCCGATGGCCCGATCGATCAAGTCCTTGCTGCCACTCACTTGGGTCAGCAAGGTGGGGTCCAGCGCGCCAAAACGCATTTCAAGCAAAGACATGTCCATGCGCAGCGCCGTCAGGAGTTGGCCCAACTCGTCATGCACCTCACGCGCGATGTGTTTGAGCTGCACCTCACGCTCAAACTCGTTTTGAACGGCCAACTGCCGCAGGTGTTGGCGTGCCGCGGTCAACTCGGCTTGGCGCGCAGACAGGTCACGCACCAGAAGTGAGGCCTTGGCGCTCTCGGCCTGCAAGGCCTCCTGCATGTGTTGGCGCTCGGTGATGTCGCGGCAAATGACGATGGCACCCAGGTAGTGGCCCTGGGCATCGAATTCGAAGTTGGCATGGTCTTCACGCCAGATGTAATGGCCGTCCCGGTGTCTGGCCCGGTATCTGTAAAGCAAGTCTTTGGCCTTGACCTCGATCGCGGCAAAGATTTTGGCGAAGAGGCAGTCACGATCTTGCGGGTGAACAATTTCATAAATCAGCTCGGGCGTGCGCACAAGCTCCTGCGCTTCACTGTAGCCAAGCTGTTTGAGGTACCCGGGTGAGAGGTAGCTGATGGTGTTGTCGGCACCAAATTGAATGATGCCATCGGAGGTGTGTTCTGCAATGAGTCTGAACTTTTCTTCGTTATGCAGAAGCGGGGCGGGTTGGGCGGCAGGTGACATATCAGTGCGGGTATGGCGTTATTGAGCAAAGTAAGCCCGCGCATCCTGGCAATCCCGGTGGATGCCAGCCGTCAACGCGTCCAGCGAGTCGTATTTGAGTTCGTCGTGTAATTTGTGGAGCAACTCCACGCGGATGATTTTGCCGTAGGCACCCTCGGCGCCCAGGTGCTCGGGCCAGTCCAGGCAATGGGTTTCCAGCAGCACCCGGCCGCCATTCACGTCACGCGGGTCAACCGACGGGCGCACCCCCAGGTTCGCCACGCCGCGCAGCGGCTTGTCGCTCAGGCCGTACACCAGCACGACAAAAATGCCGCGGGCGGCCGGTTTCCAATGGGCAAAGCGCTGGTTCAGCGTCTTGAACCCGAGTGAGCGACCCAGTTTTCGGCCATGCACCACGTGGCCCGAGATGCGGTAAGGGTGGCCCATCAGCCGGGTGGCGTCTTTCATACGGCCTTCTGACAAGGCATCACGCACGGCGGAACTGGACACGCGCAGGTTGTGCACCTCGTAGCTGTTCATGCGCGCCACGTCAAACCCCTGCTTCAGCCCGGCGGCGTCCAGCAACGTGTAGTCGCCGGCGCGGCGCTGGCCAAAGCGGAAATCGTCGCCCACCAACACGTAATGTGCACCCAAGCCCTGCAGCAGCACGGTGTCAATGAACGCCTGTGGCGACAGGTTGGCCAAGCGGGTGTCAAACGGCAGCACCACGGTCTGGTCGACGCCGCACTGGGCCAGGTCGATCAGTTTGTCGCGCAAGGTGCCCACGCGGGCTGGTGCCAGGTTGGGGTTGTGGGTGAGGGCGGCAAAAAAATCGCGCGGGTGTGGCTCGAAGGTCAGCACACAGCTGGGTACGCCGCGTTGCTGTGCCTCGCCCTTGAGCAGCGAGAGCATGGCCTGGTGGCCGCGGTGCACGCCGTCAAAGTTGCCAATCGTCAAAGCGCAGGCGGGAGCGATGTCCGGGTGTTTGAAACCCCTGTAAATCTTCATCTCTAGATATCAAAAAAATAGCACAATGGGCAAAGGATAAGTGGGCTTGACGCCAATTTGACATGTAAAGGGGGTATATTGTGTCTTACCGTGAAAGATCATAGTGGCCCATTGGCTGTCATCCCGGACGCGATCCGGGATCCATGCCTGTGGGGTCATGGATGGCGGGTCTGGGACCGCAATGACGGCCAGAAGCTTGGCCATCGCGGTGTGATGAAGTTTTGAGCTGGTTTCGGATAACGTCTTTTGTATAGGAGTCGTGTTTTGAAGGTCTTGAAGCTGTCAGCCCAAGGGCTGCCCCAGTCGTGGATTTCGTTGGAACAGGCGGTGATCCACTACGCCGCAGAAGAGGTCCGCTGGGAAATGGGCCACCAAGTGGCAGTGTTTCATGGCGGGCACAACGCCATCACCGGCAAGCAGTCCATCATCACGGTCTCCAGCATCATCGGCACCAAAGGCGTGCCCAACATCAACCCGTTTGAACTGCGCCCGGGCCTGACCAATGGCAAGCTGTTCGCGCGAGACCGCAACATCTGCGCCTATTGTGGCGATCAGTTCGACGAGACTGACTTGACCCGCGAGCACATCATCCCGTTTGCGCAAAACGGCATCGACACCTGGATGAACGTGGTCACCGCTTGCCGCCCCTGCAACCACCGCAAAAGCCACCGCACCCCCGAGCAGGCGCACATGCCACTGCTGTACACACCCTATGTGCCGAGCCTCTGGGAAGACTTCATTCTGCGCAACCGGCGCATCTTGATGGACCAGATGGAGTTTTTGATGGCGCACGTGCCCAAGTCGTCACGTTTGGCGGCTTGAACTAAAAATAAGAGCACTCTGCCCTTATAAGTAAAGGGCTGGAGGCCGATTTGATATATAAAAATGGGAGGAGTTCTCATGCATTTTTCACGATCAGCCACGTCTGCCGCCTGCCTGGTACTGCTGCTGGGCGCAGGGCTGCAGCCGGTTTGTGCCGCGGCGGCCAGCGCAACGGCTGCCGCAACAACGGTAAGCGTTGGTGACCGCGCTCCAGCAACCCTCGCGCCGATGCTGGCCAGCGACTGGCGCGCCGGGCAAGACCCGGCGGGTTTTCTGGTCAGTGAAAAGCTCGACGGCGTGCGTGCGCTGTGGGACGGCAAGCAGCTGCGGTTTCGCAGCGGATTGCCCCTCGCCGCCCCGGCCTGGTTCACCGCTGCCCTGCCCAAAACCGCGCTGGATGGTGAACTGTGGCTGGGTCGGGGCAAGTTTGATGAACTCTCAGGCATCGTGCGCCACACCGAGCCGGTGGATGCCGATTGGCGCGCCGTGCGTTACATGGTGTTTGACCTGCCTGGCAGTACCGAGCCGTATGCACAGCGCGTGCAACAACTGCAGACGGTGGTGGCGCAAGCCCGCCAACCCTGGCTGCAGGCCGTGGCGCAACAAACCGTGACCAGTGCTGACGCGCTACAAACCTTGCTTGCGCAAACAGTCAAAGACGGCGGCGAGGGTTTGGTATTGCACCGCAGCAACGCCTTGTGGTCACCCGGGCGCAGCAACGCGCTGCTGAAATTCAAACCCGTGGCGGATGACGACGCCCGCGTTGTGGCCCACCTGCCCGGCAAAGGCCGCCACGCGGGCAAGCTGGGGGCGCTGTTGCTGGAGTTGCCCAGCGGCCAGCGTTTTGCGCTGGGCACCGGCTTGACTGACGCCCAGCGCGCCAACCCGCCCGCCATTGGCAGTGTGGTGACCTACCGCTACCGCGACCACACGCCCAAGGGCTTGCCACGGTTTGCTTCGTTTTTGAGAGTACGCAGTCCAGAATAGACAGGGGCTGTCAGGCCGTGGTGCTTGGCTTGTTGCTGCTGGCACAGTTTGCGCTGTGACCCGTCAGGCGGCACGGCGGTGATGGCATCCGCTTTGTTAGCATCGACCACCCACTTATAGACTGGCCCAGTCCGTGTGGCGGCGGGGCTGAAGCCACCCATCCGCAGGAGCCTGATGCGTTTACTGATCCTTGAAGACGATGTCCAGCTGGCCGATGCCCTCGGCACCGGTTTGCGCCAACTCGGCCACGTGGTGGACTGTTTTTCCGACGGTGCGCGGGCTGACGCGGCGCTGGGCACCGCCAGTTATGACGCCCTGGTGCTCGATCTGGGCCTGCCCGGTGCCGACGGCATGGTCTGGCTCAGGCGCTGGCGTCAGCGCGGTATGGTTTTGCCGGTGCTGATTTTGACGGCCCGCGATGGTCTGGAACAACGCATTGCCGGGCTGGATGCTGGCGCTGATGACTACCTGATTAAACCCATGCGCATTGAAGAACTGGCGGCACGCCTGCGCGCCCTGCTGCGCCGCGCCACTGGGCGCAGCCAGTCCGAATGGGTGCATGGCGACTTGCGTTATGACCCGTCCACCCGGCAGGTGCACTGGCAAGACCAGCCGGTGGAGCTGACCGCGCGTGAAACGGGTCTGCTGGAAATCTTGCTCAAGCACCCGCAGCGGGTGCTCTCCAAAACACAGTTGCAGGAGCAGATGTACGACTGGAGCGGGGGCGAGCCTGAAAGCAATGCCCTGGAAGTGCACATTCACCACTTGCGCCGAAAAATTCACCCCACAGTGGTGCGCACCATTCGTGGCTTGGGGTATGCGTTAGGACCGGCTTCAGGCACCACCATGGAGACAGCATGAGCCTGCAGCGCCGCTTGTTGATTTACTTGCTGATTTGTGCGCCGGTGGTATGGGCGGTAGCGGCCTGGGTGTCATCGAGCCGGGCGCGCACTGAGGTCAACGAGCTGTTTGACACCGAAATGATTCGCCTGACCCTGCAGGTGCAGGCCACGCTGATGGGGCTGGACCGGGCCAAGGGCACACAGCCCGCGCCTCTGGTGAGCAAAGAGGCTGACCTGGAAGACCTGGCCATTGCCGTCTGGGACCATGAGGGCAAAGTGCTGCTGACCGACCGTGAAGGCACGCAACTGCCGTTGCTGGCCGACGCGGTGGGTTTTGTCGAGCTGGCTTTGCAGCAGCACTCCTGGCGGGTGTATTACCTTCAGTCGCCCAACCGTGAATGGCTGGTGGCTGCCGGGCAAAAGATGGATGAGCGCGATGAACTGGTATGGGGGCTGGTGGAGAGCCAGTTGCTGCCGTGGTTGTTGACCCTGCCGGTGCTGCTGCTGGCCATGGCCTGGGCGGTGCGTCAGGCGCTGAATCCGATGCGCGCCCTGACCGCTGAGCTGCAAAAACGCAGCGCCGATGATTTGCAGCCCGTGCCATCGGCGCAGGCACCTTCCGAGATTCGGCCGCTGTTGCAGGCCATGAACGGGCTGTTTGGCCGCATCGACGCCACGCTGGCCCGGGAGCGGCGTTTTACCGCCGATGCCGCGCATGAGCTGCGCACGCCGTTGGCGGTGCTCAGCGCGCAGTGGGACGTGCTTCAACGCGCTGACACTGAATCCAAGCGGGAGCAGGCGGCGAAAAAACTGACGGTGGGCATGGCGCGCATGACCCGTCTGGTGGATCAGCTGTTGCGTCTGTCGCGGCTCGAGGCCACCGAGGTATTGGCCCGTGCTGAGCCGCTGGATTGGCAGGCGCTGGCGGAGCAAGCCATGAGCGACACCCTGGCGCTGGCGGAGCGGCGCCAGATTGAACTGGCCTGTGACTGGCCACCAGAACCGCAGAATCCGCCGGATTGGCGCGGCGACGGGCAGTTGCTGGCGGTGTTGTTGCGCAACCTGCTGGACAACGCGGTGCGGTACGCCCCTGAGGGCAGCACGGTGACGCTGCGCCTGACACCCGCCAACGTGTCGGTGGACAACGCCGGTGAGCCGCTGCCTGCCGAGCAGTTACATCGTCTGGGCGAGCGGTTTTATCGCCCGGAGGGGCAAGCGGAGCCTGGCAGTGGTCTGGGGGTGTCAATTGCCCAGCGCATCGCCGCCCTGCATGGCCTGGTTTTGCGCTATCACCCGCGAGCTGATGGCGGCGGGGTGGTGGCGGAGCTCACAGCGCCTTGACTTTGGCCATCAACTGGCGAACCTCTTCGCGCCTGCCGGTATCGGCCACTTCGCGCCCGGGGCGTGGCGGGGCGGCCAAGGCCCGCTCCAGATACGGGGTTGCCTCGGTGCCCCGGCCGGTCTCTACCAGGTACTCGGCGTAGAAATAGTTGGGGTCAATTCCGCTCGGGTTCACGCTCAGGGCTTTTTTGAGCAACTCCTCGGCCTTGGCCTTGTCACCAAAGCCCAGCGGCCAGCCCGGCACCTTGTAATACAGCACGGCCAGGCTACCGTAGGCAGAGCCCTGCAGTGCATCACCGCCCAGCGCAATGGCCTGCTCGTACATCACCTTGGCCTGCTTCACCAGGCTGAGTGCGCCCAGGCCACCTTTTTCGTTGGCCAGGGAACTCACGATGATGCCTTCCCAGACCAGGGGTTCGCTGTGCCCGGCAAAGGTCTGGCTGAAACTGTGGGCCTTGGCACTCAGGGCCTCAAAGCGTTTCAGACGGGCCGATTCCGGGGTTTGGTAGCGGATCACCTCCCAGTCGCGCTGCAGTTCGGCAATGGCGTCGTCCAGCGGCGCGGCATGTGAATAGAAAGGCAGCACGCAGGCGGCGGCCAATACAAAGGCTGAAAGTATTTTCATGGTTGATGTCCTTGAAGGGATGGGGTGGTGGTGTCAGTGGCGGCGACCGTGGCCAGTTGCGCCAGGGCTTGGCGATGTTTGGTGAAACTGCTGTCGAGCAGCGGCCCCAGGGCGCCATTCAGGCGCACGGCCAGGCGCTCAGGCCAGCCGATGAATTGTTCGGCGCCTTCGCTTTCAATCAGGTGCAGCAGCGCCTGAGCCACGGTCTGTGGTGTGTCCGCCGCCGTACCGGTGGCCTGGTTGTAACGCTCAGTGGCAGCATTGTTGAAGCTGGTGCGTGTACTGCGCGGCGCCAGGGTCTGGATGCACACGCTGCTGCCTGCCAACTCACGCCGCAGCGCTTCGGCAAAGCCATGCAGCCCGGCCTTGCTGGCACCATAAACGCTGAAACCTGGCAGCCCGATGCGCCCCAGCGCCGAGCCAACAAACACCACTTGGGCTTTGGGCAGGCTCTGCAAATGCGGCAACAGGGCCTGGGTCAGCAGCATCGGGGTGATCAGGTTGGCCTGGATCACGCTGGTTATCGCCGCAGCAGGCAGGTTGGGCAAAGCGCCGAAACCTGGCAGCCCTGCGGCGTGGATCAGCACATTGGCGCGCCACTCTGCAGCAACCTTCGCTACCCTGGCCAGGTCTTGCGCCTGGGTCAGGTCGGCCTGCAGCCACTTCAGACCCACAGTCAAGGGGGCTTGCGGGTAGCGGCTGACGCCCAGCACTTGGGCGCCGACTTGCAGCAGCGCCTGTTGCATGGCCTGACCGATGCCACCGCTGGCGCCGGTCAACAGCACCCGCGCTTGGTCCAGCTTCATGCCGCCTCCAACTTCGGCGTTGCGGCAGGGCTGACCACCGGTAGCGGCAGGCTGCGAAACACATCGCCGTACAACCGGTAAAAGGCGCGTGCGGCGTGCACGATGTCGGCCTGGTCTTTGGCGTCGGTGACCTGGTCCATCAGCACAGCGAGATGCTGGGTGTGTTCCTGGTCGAGCGTGCCATGTGAACGCAGGTAACTGAAGGCACTGTCGGGCAGGCCCAGCGGTTTCTGGATGGCATCGGCGGCCATCAACGCCAGCGACACGCTGGTGCCTTCCAGCACCAGCACCATGCCGAAAAAGCCCAGCGGGTTCTTGCGGGCGATGGTGTCATAGGCATAGGCCACCATGAGTTCGGTTGCATGGCCCGGCTGGCTGCTGCGCACGCCCTCGGCATCGCCGCCACAGGCACGGATGTCGTCCAGGATCCATTCCTCGTGGCCAAGTTCTTCCTCGATGTACTCATCGAGATCGTCAAACAGCCACTGGTGTTGTGCTGGTAGCGCGGCCTGGGTGGCTTGCAACAGCGGCACGGTGTGGCGCACATGGTGGTAGGCCTCGCGCAAAAAGGCCAGGTAGCTGGGCAGGCTGACCTGCCCGCGCAAGGCGCCTTCAATGATGGGTGTGCTCAGCAGGCCGCGGCGGGCCTCGAAGGTGTGTTCGATCAGGTGTTGGTAAAAGCTCATGGAATGGGTGTCGGGGTAAGTGTTGAAAGAAGATCAGCGTGCAGCGCCCAGATGGCCGGGCGTTGGGCGCGGCCATTGGCAGTGGCCAGGCCGGTGTCTTGGCGGAAGGCGGCGCGGGCGCGGGTCCAGCGCTTGAGTCGGGCGTAATCCGGCAGCAGGGTGTTGCTGCGGTCAACGGCAGCCTGCAAGGCGGCGTCGCTGGCATCTGGGGCCATCGGCCAGAGCACCGCTGACAGACTGGGCTCGCCGTCGCCAAAAACGATTGCTTGCAGGATATCGGGCTGGCCACACAGGCTGGTTTCCACCCACTCGGGCGAGACGTTGCGCCCGAAGGAAGTGATCAGCACATGTTTCTTGCGGCCCTGCACAAAAACAAAGCCGTCGTCGTCGATGGACCCCAGATCGCCGGTGGGCCACCAGCTGGGAGGTGGCATGCTGTCACCCAGGTAGCCACTGAACAGGCTGCCGCTGACTTCAAGTTCGCCATCGGCGGCGCAGCGAACTTGGGCATGGCCCAGTGGGCGACCCACGCTGCCCGGCTTGCTGGCGCCAGGCAGATTCAGCGTCTGCACCGAGGCACCCTCAGACAACCCGTAACCTTCATAGGCGGGTATGCCCAGCGCATGGGCAGCTTGCAGCAGCGCGGCCCCGACGGCAGCACCCCCGACAGCCACGAAGCGCAAACAATCAGGCGCGCGCTGGCCAGTGTGTTGCAAATAGCCGCACCAGGCACGCAGCATTTGCGGCAGCAGGATCAGGCTGTTCGCCCGAGACTCTGACACCGCCCGGTGAAAAGTGGGCGCGTCAAACTGCGATGAGCCCTGCAGCCCGAGCGCCTGCATGCCCAGCGTAATCAATGTGGTGCCTTGTTGGCGCGGCGCCATCAGACCGGCGATGTTTTCCAGCAGCACCGAAAACGGCAGCGCATTCAGGTGCCGCGCAATGCCCAGCGGGGACAGCGCCGTGACAAGGCCCTGAGCCACGTTGTCCATGGCGGCGTGGCTCAAGCAAACGCCTTTGGGCGTGCCGGTGGTGCCGGAAGTGAAGGTGATCTTGGCGGCGCCGGGCGGCAAGACTCGGGGCGCGTTGGGCAGGCGCGTGGTGACCAAGTCACGCCCAGCCACGTTGATCGCTTGCCAGGTCAAGCCAGGCCAGGCCTGCGCCCAGGCAGGCTCAAGGACCAGCGTGTCGGCGCCAGTTGCCGCCAGCGCATGCTGCATTTGTGCCGCGGTAAAGAAAGGGGGCAGCGGCACATGAACGCGTTTAGCCGCCAGCAAAGCCTCGTCCAGCGCGACAAAAGCCGCCGAGTTGTCCAGCACGCTGGCCAGCACTTGCGTGGCGTTGCCTTGCAGCCAGGTCTGTGCCTCGTCTACCGCCTGTTGCAGGACCATTGCCGACCAGTGTTGCTGGCCGTCTTCCAGGACCACGTTCATGCCAGCACACCACGGCGGCTCAGTGTCTGCAGCGCCAGGTCCAACTGCCCGGCCAGCACCACCGGGTGGTGCTCGTAGTAGCTGCCCCAGCCGCTGGCTGCCTCACCGAGCAGATCGGGGTCGGCCATGCCGAGTGCCAGCGGTGCAATTCCCAAACGCAAAAACAGGTGGCGCAGTTCCTCGGTCAGGGTGCTCACCACCCACTGAAAGCCCTGCGCTGCCAGGATGGGTGCCAGTTGCAGGATCAGGCTTTTGCCGCTGCCCGCCTTGTTGGATGCCAGGTGGCCCACTTCAACGATTTGCGTTCGCATGGGCGCGGCATAACCCAGTTTGGCCAGGCGCGTCTGCACCGGCGCGTCCAGGTAACGCTCCAGAAACAGGGGTTCCTGGCTGGCAGCCCGGAAACCTGCCGCCGAGACGATATCGCCCTGCTCGTTGTGCAGGCTGACCAGCGTGGGTGAAAAGTGCCGCACATCGGCACCGTAACGCTCGCGGTAGATGCCTTGGATGAAGGCCTCAACCTGTGCACGAGCCGGGCTGCCCGGCATATGTGTGCGAATCCTCGGGCGTGTGGCAATCGCTGCCGTGTTGCAGGGCGGAAAAACTTGAAGTGAAGCCATGGCTGACATCGCTGTCCTTGTGGTGGATGGGATACAGACGGCGATATTGGCGGGGCGAGATTAAGGCGGGCTTAAGAAATCATCTTTTTCTTCGCAAATGCCAGAGCCAATGGTTGAGCAGCGCCGCCGACCAGCACATCAAGCCGGTCCACAAGGTATGGCTGGGGTAATGCGCGCCGCGCAAAGTTTGCGCCGCGCCCAATACCAAACCCGCCAGAAGCACAGCTGCCAGAGCCAACCAACCCGCGCGGCGCTGACCTGCATCATGGACAGCCAGCAGACTCAGCGGTACCGCCAAAAAAGCCAGTGCCGCTGATGCATGTCCGCCTGGAAAACATTTTCCTGCGCCGCCATCGGGCACGCCCCATGCCCAGTGGGAGCGGTACGTGGCAACACCGCCGAATTGCTGCAGGTCCCAGGGGCAACTGGTCAGGCTGAAGTGTTTGGCGGTGCTGATCAGCACCAAAGCCAGCAGCACGCCCAGCAGCATCTCGGTGCGCAGTTGGCGCGGCAAACGCCTGAAGCCGCCAAGCGGGCGCCACACCATCAGCGCCAGACCAGCCAAAACGGCCCATGCCAGCTGGCGCCCCCCTTGGTGCAGCACCTTCTCTAGCCACCAAGTGTGCTGCAGTGCAAAACCTTGCGGTGACCCCAGTTGTGTCATCACCCACAGATCCAGCCCGGCGGCGTCCCACAGCCAGGTCAGCGCCAGCCCGACCAAGCTGATTTGCCAAAGAGACGAGGAGGGGTGACGGACTGAAGAAGCTGTCAGGGGGCGAGGTGGAGCAATGGGAAGCATGGCCTGTATTGCAAGCCATCTTTCTTAAGCTTTCCTTAATCCAGCTTTTTGACAATACCTTGACTCACCTACGACACAGGCCTCCATGACACTGACCTTGACCAGCCGCACCCCCTGGCACCCCACCACCCTCTTGCTGCTCTTGGCCACCTGGTTGGCGACCGTGGGCAATGTGCCGCTATGGGGTGAGATTTGGCGTCTGCCTGAAACCCAGGGTTGGCATGCTGTGCTGACGATGACCACGTTGGTAGTGGCAACCGGCGCCTTCACGGTGGCTTTTCTGTGTCTGCTGGTCTGGCCGCGCTGGCTCAAGCTGGTGGCAGGGGTACTGCTGGCGCTGGCGGCCTCCAGCAGCTATTTCATGCAAAGTTACGGCGTGGTGATTGACGCCAGCATGATCGCCAATGTGGCCAATACCAATACTCGTGAGGCGCTGGACCTGATGTCGTGGTCGATGCTTGGCACGTTGGGGCTGGGCTTGGTGTTGCCGGGCGTGTGGTTGTGGCGGCAACCGGTACGCCCGGTGGGGCGGGGTCGGCTGGCCTGGCAGCAGCTGGGGGCCATGGCCTTGGCGCTGCTGCTGGCCCTGGTGTTGTTGTGGGTGTCGTTTCAGGACTTGGCCTCGTTGATGCGCAACCACAAGTCGCTGCGTTACATGATCAACCCTTTCAATACGGTGTATGCCCTGGCTCGGCATGGCGTTGGGCAGGCCGCCCGGGCGCAGCAACCTCTGCAGGCGCTGGGTGAAGATGCGCATGTGGTACTGCCGGTGGGCAAGCCAGAGGCTGCGCCGCTCATTGTGCTGGTGGTGGGTGAAACGGCGCGTGCTGCCAATTTTGGTCTGGGCGGTTATGCCCGGGACACCACGCCAGAGCTGCGCCAGCTGCAAGCTGAGGGCGATCTGGTTTATTACAGCCAGGTCAGCTCGTGCGGCACCAACACCGAGACCTCGGTACCCTGCATGTTTTCACACCTGGGCCGAAAGGCTTATCTGGGCAACGATGCACGCTATGAAAATGTGCTGGATGTCTTGCAGCGCGCCGGGCTGGCCGTGCTCTGGCTGGACAACCAGTCTGGCTGCAAAGGTGTCTGTGACCGCGTGCCGCACGCCGACACCCAGGCGCAACGGGGCTCAGAATTTTGCGACGGTGCCGAGTGTCTGGACGAAGCGCTGCTGCGCACCCTGCCAGAGCAATTGGCCAAGCTCGACCCGGTCAAACGGGCCCGTGGCACGGTGGTGGTGTTGCACCAGATGGGCAGTCATGGGCCAGCCTACGCCAAGCGTTCTGCATCCGCTTACAAGGCATTTTTGCCGGAATGCCAGAGCAACGCCCTGCAGGACTGCCCGACGCAGCAGCTGATCAATGCTTACGACAACTCGCTGCGCTACACCGATCACTTTTTGGCCCAGACCATCCACTGGCTGGAGGCGCAGTCACCCGCCCAGCCAACGGCCCTGATGTATGTGTCTGACCACGGTGAATCGCTCGGTGAGAAGGGCCTGTTCCTGCATGGCATGCCTTACGCCCTGGCGCCGCAAGAGCAGACGCATGTGCCGATGTTGATGTGGTTTTCCAAAGCCCTGCAACAGGAACGTGGCCTGCAAATGGGCTGCGCACAGGCCCAGGCGGCCAAACCGTGGTCACATGACAACCTGTTTCACACCTTGCTGGATCTGTCCGGGGTGCAAACAGGCGTCACCCAGGCCGGGCTGGACATCTTGTCAGCTTGCCGCCCCAGGATTTCTTGACCCGGTCAAGCTGGTAGTGATGCGGGGGTGATACCCAGCTCGGCACACAGTTGGCTGACCGTGGCGCGCAGTTCGGCGACCTCGGCCTCCAGTCGGGCGATGCGCTCCAGGGCGTTGCCGTCCAGCTGACGTGCCGCGCCGCCGCTGGCCCATTGCGCTTCATCTACAGGCCCGCACAACAAATGTGCCCAGCGCTGCTCGCGTGCGCCAGGGGCTTTGGTGAGTTTCACCGCCAGTGGCCCGCCTTTGTCGCTTGAGCGGTCTTGCAACTCTTCCAGAAAGCCTTCCACCGAGGAAATATCGGCAAACTTGTACCAGCGCTCGGTGTTCAGGCGCAGCTCGGCGGCGGTTTGCGGGCCGCGCAGCATCAGCAAGCCCAGCAGCACGGCCGATTGTTCGGGTACCCCCACACCGCGCTGGAAGTTGTGCTCAAAGCGGGTGACGCGGCTACCGCTGTTTTCGCGCACCAGGTGGTGCTCTTTCAGGCTGCTGAGTGCATCCGCCACATCGGCCTCGGTCAGGTTCATGATCGGGTCGCGGGTGGTTTTCTGGTTGCAGCCCAGCATCAGTGTGTTGAGCGACAGCGGGTAGCTGTCAGGCACGGTGCGGGCTTTTTCCATCAGCGTGCCGAGCACGCGCGCCTCAATGGGTGTCAGAAGAAGGGTAGGCGCGGCCACCGGGGCCGGTGCGCTGCCAAAGGGAGGAGGGGTCAAAGTCATAATTCAGCCAAGTATGAAAAACATCGTTATTTTGATCTCAGGCGGCGGCTCCAACATGCTGGCCATTGTGAAAACCGCCAAACGCGAGAGCTGGGCTGCCAAGTATCAGGCCCAGGTGGCAGCGGTGATCAGCAACCAGGCGGACGCCCAAGGGCTGGTGCTGGCTGCACAGCACGGCATCGCCACTGAGTCACTTGACCACAAGGCCTTTGCCAGCCGTGAAGCATTTGACGCCGCACTGATGCAGCGCATTGACCATTACTCCACGCCCGGCAACCCGCCGCTGGTACTGCTGGCGGGCTTCATGCGCATCCTCTCGCCCGGGTTTGTCAACCACTACGGCGGGCGGCTGGTCAACATCCACCCGTCGCTGTTGCCCGCGTTCCCCGGCTTGCACACCCACCAGCGTGCCATCGATGCGGGCTGCAAGGTGGCCGGGGCGACGGTGCACCTGGTCACCCCCGAGCTCGACCACGGCCCGATCCTGGCGCAGGCGGTGGTGCCGGTGTTGCCGGGCGATACCGCAGAGCTGCTGGCGACGCGCGTACTGACGCAAGAGCATCTGATTTACCCGCAGGCGGTGGCGAAGTTATTTCAAAATATGTAGCTATTAGCCCTTTAAATATATGGTCTAGAAGCCTATTTAGCATATAAATCTGCACCAAATACAACGATCTGAAAGACCGACCATGCAGGACAGCTGGACCACCTTGCGCGAGCAAATCTCCTATTTCTCCAAACCTTTTCCGCGCGAGGCCATCGCTTTCGCCAACGAAAACCGTGCTGAAGTCGCCCCGTATTTGGTGGAGGTGTTGGCAAAGGTGGCTGCCAACCCCGCCATCGTCATCGAAGACCCGGACTACATCCTGCACGAATACGCCATGCATTTGCTCGCCGCCTGGGCCGACACGCGGGCCTATGCACCGCTGATTGCCCTGGGGCATTGGGATGAGGAAACGCTGGATGCTGTGCTAGGGGACAGCGTCACCGAGACCTATGGGCGCTGCCTGGCCAGTGTGTGTGGTGGCGATTTGGAACCACTGAAAAAACTGTTTGAGGATACGCAAGCCTCGTTTTGGGCTCGCAACGCTGCTCTGGACGCGATGGTGACCCGTGTGTTCGAAGGCGACGCATCGCGCGACGAACTGATCCAGTATGTGACCCAAAAAGGCAATGAGGAAGAAAAGCGTTTGCTGGCGCAAGGCGAAAGGGATAGTCTGGAGGCGCTGGATGAACTCGCCTCTGTGGCCTGTGACCTGGTGGCGGAGGAACTGATTGAGCGCGTGCGGGGCTGGATGGACAAAGGTTTGATTGACCCCATGGCGCTGAACAAGCAAGATCTGGACGAGACCTTGCGCTACACGTACGAGGTCACGCGGCAGAAAGTATTGGCGCGCAGCAAGGGCTATGTGCGCGATGTAGAGGCTGAAATGGGCTGTTGGGCCAGTTTCCGCGACGAAGAGCCCAGCCCAAAGTCAACCAGGTTCTCAGGCGGCGACTTTGCTGAGCCCATGGTACCAGTGGTACGCAGCGGCCCCAAAGTCGGCCGCAACGACCCTTGCCCGTGTGGCAGCGGCAAGAAGTACAAGAAGTGTTGCGGGGCCAGTTGATTGAGCTGGGTCTTGGGATGGATTGGTGACTGCTGAGTAACCATCCGTGGCAGCTGGTTTGCTATAAAAATTATATCTTTTAGCCCATACGAATAATGGGCTAGAGGCCAATTTCTTATACAAACCTCACTCGTGCCGCAACGCCTCGATCGGGTCCAGCCGGGCTGCCCGGCGGGCTGGAAAGTAGCCAAACACCACGCCAATCGCCGCTGAAAACACAAACGACAGCACGTTCACCCCCAGGTTGAAGACAAACGGCACGTCCATCAGTTTTGCCAGGCCAATCGAGGCGCCAGTGGCCAGCACAATGCCAATCAGGCCGCCAATGGCCGACAACACCACCGCTTCTATCAAAAACTGAAGCAGCACCTCGCCCTCCATCGCGCCAATGGCCAGGCGCAGGCCGATCTCGCGGGTGCGCTCGGTCACGCTCACCAGCATGATGTTCATGATGCCAATGCCACCCACCAGCAGGCTCACCGCCGCCACCGCGCCCAGCAGCATGGTCAGCACTTTGGTGGTGCTGGCAAAGGTTTCGCTGAGCTGTTTGGTGTCAAGCACGTTGAAGTTGTCTTCCTCGGCCTCGGCCAGCTTGCGGCGCTCTCGCAGCAGCTCGGTCAGCGCGGCCTTCACGCGGGCTGGCTCGGCACCGTCCTGCATCGACACCAGCAGGGTGTTGACTCGGGTGTGGCCGGTGATGCGCCGCTGCAGCGTGTGCAGGGGCATCAGTACCACGTCGTCTTGGTCGTTGCCAAAGGCGCCCTGGCCTTTCGAGGCGAGTACACCAATGACTTCGCAGGTGATCTGCTTGACGCGGATCATTGCGCCCAGCGCACTGTTGCCGGAAAACAGCTCGCGTTGCACCGTGGTGCCCACCAGACACACCGAGGCGCCACCACGCTGCTCTTCTTCGGTGAACTCGCGCCCGCCCAGCAGCTTCCAGTTGCCGGTCACCAGCCAGTCGTTGGTACTGCCGATCACGCTGCTGTTCCAGTTGCGGCTGTCAGCCACGATGGTGGCAAAGGTGCGCGCCTCCGGCGCGACCGCCAGCAGACCGCTGACCTGGCTGACGATGGCGGTGGCATCGGCTTCGCGAAACGCGGGCGCACCCGCGCCGCCACCGGGTTGCCCCATGCGCTGGCCCGGACGGATTTGCAGCAGATTGGTGCCCAGCCCGGTGATCTGGTTTTGCACCGACAGGGTGGCGCCATTGCCCACCGTGACCATGGTGATCACGGCGCTGACGCCGATCACGATGCCCAGAATGGTCAAAAACGAGCGCATCAGGTTGCGCCGGATGGAGCGCAACGCCAACAGCAGGGTGCTGATCCACATCAGGCGGCCTCTTTCTGGCTGGTTTCCGGCAAAGCCGCTGCGTCGGTCGTTGACAGGGCGGCTGGATGTGGGTTGCGCTCGTCATGGGCGACCACGCCGTCGACAAAACGCACGATGCGTTTGGCGTATGCGGCCATATCCGCCTCATGGGTGACCATCAGCACGGTGATGCCGCGGTCAATATTGAGCTTCCACAGCAGGTGCATGATCTCGTGGCTGCGCTGGGTGTCCAGGTTGCCGGTGGGCTCGTCAGCCAGCAGCACGGCGGGCTCGGTAACGATGGCGCGGGCGATGGCCACGCGCTGTTGCTGGCCACCTGACAGTTCAGCGGGCGTGTGGTGCTCCCAGCCGCCCAGGCCCACCGATTCGAGGGCTTTTCTGGCGGCGGCGTGGCGCTGTTTGGTGGGCTCGCCGCGGTACAACAGTGGCAGTTCCACGTTTTCCTGCGCGCTGGTGCGCGCCAGCAGATTGAAGCCCTGGAACACGAAACCCAAATAGCTGCGGCGCAGCAGCGCGCGTTGGTCACGGCTTAGTTTTTCGACATGCACGCCGTTGAAGATGTATTCGCCCGTGGTCGGTGTGTCCAGGCAGCCCAGGGTGTTCATGGCGGTGGATTTGCCCGAGCCGCTGGGCCCCATGATGGCCACAAAATCCCCGGCCTCGATGCTCAGATCCACGCCTTTTAGCGCCAGCAGAGCGGTGGCACCCTCGCCATACAGCTTGGTCACGCCCTTGAGCTGGATCAGCGGTGTATCGCTCATGGTTTGGCAGCGCTGGCGTTGGACCGCTGTTCGATGATGACGGCCATGCCCTCCTTAAGGTCACCCGCCACGATCTCGGTCATGCGGCCATCGCTGATGCCTGGCGTAACGCTCACTTCAACAGGTGCCCCATCCCGCAGCACCCAAACCCGTTTGGCCACGCCGCCGCTGGCGGTTTTGCGTGGGCGCGGCATGCTGGGCATCATCTTGCTCATGAAGCCGCCACTGGCTTTGGGTGCCTCGGTTACCGCCACTGGCGGTGCAAAACGCAGCGCGGTGTTGGGTACCAGCAGCACACTCTTGCGTTCGACGGCGGTGATGGTGCTGGTGGCGGTCATACCCGGGCGCAGGCTCAAATCGTCGTTGGCCACGTCCATTTGCGTGACGTAAGTGACCACGTTGTCGGTGATGGTCGATCCATACGACACGGTGGTGATGGTCGCCGGGAAGCGCCGGGCCGGGAAGGCGCTGACGGTAAAACTGGCTTTCTGCCCGACCTTGACGCGGCCGACGTCGGCCTCGTCCACGTTCACCTTGAGCTGCAGTTTGCGCAGGTCTTCGGCAATGGTGAACAGCGTCACGGCCTGCAGCGAGGCGGCCACCGCGTTGCCGGGGTCCACCGTGCGGGTCAGCACCACGCCGTCAATCGGCGAGCGGATGGACGCTTTGGACAGGTTGGTCTCGTCGGTGGACAAGGTGGCGCGGGCTGAATCCAGGTTGGCGCGGGCGCTGGCCTCTGAAGCGATGGCTCGCTCCAGTGTGGCGCGGCCGCTGTCCAGCTCAGACGCTGACGGCACTTTGCCGCCCGACAGACGCGACACCTCTTCGAGCCGCGCCAGGCTAGCGCGGGTTTCCTTGACCGTGGCAACGGTCTGCGCCAGCTGTGCCTGGGCTGCCGCTACCGCCGCACGTGAGCGTGTCACTTGGTCGTTGAGTTTGGCGGTGTCCAGTTCCACCAGCACCTGGCCTTTTTTCACCTTGCTGTTCACATCCACCAGCACCGCGCGGACCGTGCCCGAGAGTTCGCTGCCGATGTTGACCGAGCGGGTCGGCTGCAGCGTGCCGTTGGCTGAGACATTCAGCGTGAGGTTGCCGATGCTGGCGGGTTCGGTCACATAACTCGGTGCTGCGGCGCGCTGCTGGCTTTGTTGCCAGGCGTAATAAGCACCGCCCGCCAACAAGGTCAGACCCATCACGACCCAGACGGTGCGTTTGCGCCACCACGGCGTGTGGGCAGGCGCGCTCAGCAGCGCTTGCAAGGCGCTGGCGTCAGGGGGGGCGCTGGAAGAGGGTTTGGAGGTGTCAGCCATGGTGTGAAGAGTTCGGGAATTCGGAAAAAAATGGGTGAATAAGGCGCTATTACCAGGCGCCGCCAACGGCTTTGACCAGGCGCACATAGTCGCTGCTCAGGTTGGCCTGCACGCCAGCCAGGCTGTCTTGCGTACTGAGCAGGGTGCGCTGGATTTGCAGCACGGTCTGGAAGTCAATCAGGCCGCTGGCAAAGCGGTTTTGTGCCAGCAGCGCGGCGTTTTCAGCGGCGGTGGCGGCTTGCTGCAGCGACACCAGCCGCAGCTGGTCATTGCGCCATGCCAGCACCGCGTCTTCGACTTCCTTCAAGGCGGTCAGCAGCGCGCTCTGGTAGTTGGCGCGGGCTTGCACCACGCCCGCCTCTTGCACCTTGACATTGGCGTTGATGCTGCCGCCGTCGAGCAGCGGCATCGCCATGCTGGCCAGCACCTGCGTGGCCACGGAGGCGCCGTTGCTCAGGCCCGCCAACGTGAGTGCGGTCAGGCCCAGCGAGCCGCCCAGTTTGAACTTGGGCCAGCGTGCGGCGTCGGCCGCGTCCACGCTGGCCAGTGCGGCAGTGATGCGCGCTTCGGCCGAGCGCAGGTCGGCACGCTGGCGCAGGCGGTCGGTCTCAATCACATCGGCCACCTGGGGTGGGGCTTGCGGCACCGGTTGCACGGTCTGCAGCAGGGCGTCGAGTTCGGTGGGGGGCTTGCCAGTCAGCACCGCCAGGCTGTGGCGCGCCTGGCCCAGGCTGCTGCGCAGGGCAGGGATTTGTGCCTCGGTCTGCGCGGTGGCAGTTAGCGCCTGCTCCACCTCCAAAGAGGTCAGCAGCCCGGCCTGGGCGCGCCACTGGGTGAGTTGCAGCGTTTCCCGCTGGCTGGTCAAGTTGCGCTGGGCTATGTCCAGCTGCGCTTGCAGGCCGCGCAGTTGCACGTAGGCCAGGGCCAATTCGGCGGTCATGCTCAGTTGCACGTCACGCAAGTTGGTCAGCGCCACCACAATTTCGGCGTCGCGGTTGGCCAGCGCGCTGCCGTTGGCGCCAAAAATGTCCAGCTCCCAGCTGGCGTCCAGCCCGGTGCGGGCGGTCACACTGGAAGCGTCATCGGCTTTGTTGCGTTGCAGCGAGCCAGACAGGCTGAGCTGGGGCCGGGTTGAGGCCAGCTCTACAGCGCGCAGGGCGCGGGCTTGTTGCACGGCAGCGCGGGAAGATTCGACCGTGGGGTTGGCCAGCAGCGCCTGGTCCATCAGGGTTTGCAGCAGCGGGTCGTTGAAGGTGCGCCACCAGGTGGGCAGGGCGGGCGCGATGGCGTTGCTGGCGTTGGCATCGTCAGCGGTTTGGGTGTCCTCAGCGCTGGACTTGAGCAAGGGGGACTGCAAGCTGCCGCAGCCAGACAAGGCGCCCAGCATCGCCGCCAGCAACACGGCCTGCTGGGCCCACCGCGGCGGGTTTGGGCTGATTGAGCGGGGCTGGGCGGGTGAGACTGGCATGGTCGGACAGGTTGGGGTCATAAAGGATAGGCTGCCGGAATTGTCTGACAACACCATGAAGGGCTGCGGTCAGAGGGGTAAAACTGCGTAAAGTTCCCGCAGCGTTGCCTAAGCCACAGACGGTCCGCGGTGAAATCAGGCGTGGGACAATACCCGGCTATGCATCCAAAAGCCCTGCTTGACGCCTGTTCTGAACTGGTGCGTCTCACCCTCAAATTTGATCACCCAGCTGACGCCATTGTGTCGCGGTTTTTCCGTGAAAACCGCGGCCTGGGGCCGCGCGAGCGCGCCACCCTGGCGGAAACGGTGTACACCGTGCTGCGCAAAAAGCTCCTTTTTGACCACTTTGCGCCTTCCGGCTGTGGCCCCAAAGAGCGCCGTCTGGCCATTTTGGGCTTTTACGGGCCTGGCGATTTTTTACGCAGCGCCTTGAGCGAGCAAGAGATCGCCTGGCTCGACCAGTGCGAAAAGATCAAGCCGCAAGATTTGATGGAACGGCACCGCCACAACCTGCCCGAGTGGCTGGTGCAGCCGCTCAAAGACCAGTTGGGCGACAGTTTCTGGCCGTTGGTGGAGAGCTTCACCAAAGGCGCCGGGCTGGATTTACGCGTCAACACCTTCAAGGCCAAGCGTGACGAGGTGCAAAAGGCGCTGGCCGCCTCCGGCATCAAGGCCGTGGCTACACCGTATTCACCCTGGGGTCTGCGCATTGCCGGCAAACCCGCCCTGAACAAACACGAAGCCTTTGTGCGTGGCGATTTTGAGGTGCAGGACGAAGGCTCGCAGCTGCTGTCCATGTTGCTGGATGCCAAACGCGGTGAGATGGTGGTGGACTTTTGCGCCGGTGCCGGTGGCAAGACGCTTGCCATTGGTGCGGCCATGCGCAGCACCGGGCGCCTGTATGCGTTTGACACGTCGGCCGGGCGGCTGGATGCCTTCAAATCGCGCCTCGCCCGCAGTGGTTTGAGTAATGTGCACCCGGCGGCTATTGCGCATGAGCGTGACGACCGCGTCAAACGCCTCACAGGCAAGATCGACCGGGTGCTGGTGGATGCCCCTTGCACCGGCTTGGGCACGCTGCGCCGCAACCCGGATCTGAAATGGCGTCAGGATATGAAAGCGGTGGAGGAAATGACGGTCAAACAGGCCGCCATCCTGCAAAGCGCCGCTCGCCTGGTGAAGTCTGGCGGTCGCCTGGTGTATGCCACCTGCAGCGTGTTACCGCAGGAAAACGAAGCCATTGCGCAGGCGTTTTCTGCAGCCAACCGGGATTTTGAGCCCATGGAAACGGGTGATGTGCTGACGGGCCTCAAGGTGGCGCAGGCTGCCGAGTTGTGCAGCGGTGGCGACACCGGTCAGCGTTATTTGCGGCTGTGGCCGCACAAACACCAGACGGACGGCTTTTTTGCCGCCGTTTGGCAGCGCAAGTAGTTGGGGCTAACCGCATGGCTAAGCCGTCACCCCGGCGCATGGACAATGACTGTCATTGCGTGCACCGACCCGCAATCCAGGAAGTCCGAAGTCATGGATGCCGGGTCGTGGCCCGGCATGACAGGCGGGATGAAAGCATCGCCTTTTCACGTTAACAAAAGAGAGAGACGCACGAATGACATCGTTGTTGGACTGGGCCAGTCATGGTCTGTGGGACTTGAATGCCTGGCAAATGGTGCTGTTCACGCTGGTGGTGACGCACATCACCATGATCAGTGTGACGATCTTTCTACACCGGCATCAGGCGCACCGCGCGCTGGATCTGCACCCGATCGCCGCGCACTTTTTCCGCTTCTGGCTGTGGCTGACCACTGGCCAGGTGACCAAAGAGTGGGCGTCCATCCACCGCAAGCACCACGCCAAATGTGAGCAGCCTGAAGACCCGCACAGCCCGCATGTTTACGGCATCAAGACGGTGCTGCTGAAGGGCTACGAGCTGTATCGCAAGGAAGCCCAGAACAAGGAAACGTTGGCGCGCTACGGCCACGGTACCCCCAACGACTGGCTGGAGCGCAAGCTTTACAGTCGCTTTTCCACCGCCGGTGTGGCGGCCATGCTGCTGATTGACCTCGCCCTGTTTGGTGTGGCTGGCCTGGCCGTGTGGGCGGTGCAGATGATGTGGACGCCGGTGATGGCGGCCGGCATCATCAACGGTGCCGCGCACTACTGGGGTTACCGCAACTTTGAGGCGCCCGATGCCAGCACCAACATCTCGCCCTGGGGCCTGTTGATTGCCGGTGAAGAGCTGCATAACAACCACCACACCTACCCGACCTCCGCCAAGCTGTCGGTCAAACGCTACGAGTTCGACATCGGCTGGATGTACATCAGCCTGTTGCGGCGCTTTGGGCTGGCCACGGTCAAAAAGACTCCCCCGCGCCTGGCGCTGGGCGCGGTGCGCGCTGTGGCAGACGAGCAAACGCTGGAGGCGCTGATCCAGAACCGCTTTGAGTTGATGGCGGGCTATGCCAAGGGCATGCGTCGCGCCTTCAATGACGAGGTGGTGGCGCTCCAGGCGCGGCGCGCGGATGCCTCTGTGATTCGTGCTGCCAGAAGCTGGTTGCACCGCGATGCCGAGAAGATCCCTGCCGCCGTCGCCGTACACCTGGCTGCCGCGCGGGCGGCCTCACCGGTGCTGGACAAGATGGTGGTGATGCGCGAAGAACTGCGCCAGATGTGGCTGAACCGCTCGCACACGCGTGAACAGCTCGCGGCGGATTTGCAGGGCTGGTGCCAGCGCGCCGAGGCCAGTGGCATTGCGGCGCTGCAAGAGTTTTCACTGCGCCTGCGCTCAGCCCGGGCGTCTGCTAACTTATAAGCATTATTGGCTTCTAGCCTTTATTGGTAAAGGGCTAATAGCTATTTATAAAGTAGCATTTATCCCTGGTTTGAACGGCTGTTCAGGCGGTGATCGCTGATTGACAGCCATAAAAAAGCCCGCATCAAGCGGGCTTTTTTATGGTCAGAAACGCGCTGAATTACTTCAGTTTGATTTCTTTGTAGTCCACGTGCTTGCGAGCTTTGGGATCAAATTTCTTGATCAACAGCTTTTCAGGAGTGGTCTTTTTGTTTTTGTCGGTCGTGTAGAAGTGACCGGTGCCGGCTGTCGATTCCAGCTTGATTTTTTCGCGTCCGCCTTTGCTTGCCATGATGATCTTTCTAGATGGAGTGATTAAGCCTGACCACGGGCGCGCAAGTCTGCGAGCACGGCGTCGATGCCATTTTTGTCGATCAAACGCAGACCGGCGTTGGATATCCGCAGGCGAATCCAGCGGTTTTCAGATTCCACCCAGAACCGGCGGTATTGCAGGTTCGGCAGGAACCGACGCTTGTTTTTGTTGTTGGCGTGGGAAACCGTGTTCCCGACCATCGGGCCTTTGCCCGTGACTTCACATACGCGTGCCATTGAGGTCACTCCGATACTTTTTAACGGCCCCGACTGACGCCAGGAGCCTCACCTCGCCAAGAAAAGGGTGGCGGTAACCCGCTTGCTGACCGATCCCCTCACGGGGGCGTTCAGCAAAGCCCGGCATTATAGCCCGGTATCGAGTTACGTCTGCTGTTCCAGAAAGCGCTGCGCATCGAGCGCGGCCATGCAGCCGGTACCGGCGCTGGTGATGGCCTGGCGGTAAACATGGTCCTGTACGTCACCGGCGGCAAAAATGCCGGGCACGCTGGTCTGGGTGGCAAAGCTCGTGTTGCCACCTTGCGTGACCAGGTAGCCGCCTTCCATGGCCAGTTGGCCTTCAAAAATGCCGGTGTTGGGCGCGTGGCCGATGGCGATGAAGCAGCCCTTGAGTGTCAGTTCCTCCAGCGCGCCCGTGGTCACGTTTTTGATGCGCACACCGGTCACACCACTCTCGTCGCCCAGCACTTCGTCGAGCGCGCTGAAGGTGCGCAACTCGATCTTGCCTGCAGCCACTTTTTCCATCATCTTGTCGATGATGATCGGCTCGGCGCGGAACTTGTCGCGGCGGTGGATCAGGTAGACCTTGCTGGCAATGTTGGACAGGTACATGGCTTCTTCTACCGCTGTATTGCCGCCGCCCACCACGCAGCAGATCTCATTGCGGTAGAAAAAACCGTCGCAGGTGGCGCAGCCTGACACTCCCCGGCCCATGAATGCTTCTTCGGAGGGCAGGCCGAGGTATTTGGCCGAGGCGCCGGTGGCCAGAATCAGCGCATCGCAGGTGTAGATGGCGTTGTCGCCTTCCAGGGTGAAGGGTCGTTTGGAAAAATCCACCTTGCTGATCTGGTCGAACACAATCTCGGTTTTGAAGCGCTCGGCATGCTCCAGAAAACGTTGCATCAGGTCCGGGCCCTGCACGCCGTGCACGTCGGCGGGCCAGTTGTCCACCTCGGTGGTGGTCATGAGTTGCCCGCCCTGGGCCATGCCGGTGACGAGCAGCGGCGACAGATTGGCGCGGGCGGCGTAGATGGCGGCGGTGTAGCCGGCTGGGCCCGATCCCAGGATCAGGACTTTGGTATGGCGTTGGGGGGTCATTTGTTACCTTTTAAAACATGTGAGAGCGATGTTGACAGTCGCGATTCGTTTCTAAACTAGCAGGTTGTTTCAAAACCGCTATTTTTGCGTGTTTCAATCCTATCCGGTTCTCTGGGTGCGTGTTTATGAGGGTGATGAGATGGCCATGTTGACGACTTCAGACTTGCTGCGCCGGGTTCCGATCTTCTCGGGGCTGACTCAGGCGCAGATGTCGCACTTATCCGAGACGGTGGTCAAGCAGCGCTTCAAACGGGGCGCCATGATTATCGAACAGGGCAAAAAAAGCGGCGCCTTGTTCATCATTTTGTCCGGGCGGGCGCGGGTGATCATGACCGACCGGCGTGGCAAAGAGGTGATTCTCAACACGCTGGGGCCGGGTGACTATATTGGCGAGATGAGCCTGATCGACGGCAAAAGCCACTCTGCCAGCGTCAAGACCGAGATCCAGACTGATGTGCTGGTGCTGAGCCACGCCGAGTTTGTGCGCTGTCTGACTGAGAACCAGACCATTGCCGTCTGGATCATGAAGGGCCTGGTGCAGCGCTTGCGTAAATCCAGCGAGAAAGTCAGCTCACTGGCACTGATGGATGTGTATGGCCGCGTGGCCAAAGTATTGGTGGACGCGGCCCAGCCCAAAGGTGAGCCGGACCTGATGATCTGCGACAAGATGACCCGCCAGGACATTGCCAAGATGGTCGGTGCCTCGCGTGAAATGGTCAGCCGCGTGATGCGTGATTTTGAAGACCAGGGCTTCATCACCACCCAGGAAGACGGTTGCATTGTGCTCAAGGAACGGCGCCTGGCGCTGCGTTAACGCCCATGACTTATTCACTCAACACCTTGAATGCCGCGCGCGGTGACGCCCCCAAGGGTCCGCGCACCGGTTTGGGGCGCTTTGCCTCTGAACTCTGGCTGGTGGTGGCCTCGGCGGCGCTGGCGCTGTGGCTGCTGGCGCTGCTGAGTTATTCGCCGCTGGACTTGGCCTGGTCGACCTCCGGCACCGGCGCCCCGGTGGGTAATGTCGCCGGCCATGCGGGCGCCTGGCTGGCCGATGGCAGTTATTTCCTGCTGGGTTATTCCGTCTGGTGGTGTGTGGCGGCGGGCTTGCGCGCCTGGTTGTCGGCTTTGGCGCGCTGGTTGCGTGGTCATGACGAACCGCTGGCCAAGGGCGTTCAACCGCTGGTCAATACCTTCCAGCCGCTGGCTGGGGTACCAACCAACCGCAGCCGGGCGCTGTTCTGGCTCGGTCTGGTGCTGCTGACCTGTGCCAGCGCCACGCTGGAGTGGACGCGGTTTTACAGCCTGGAGGCGCATCTGCCGGGCCACAGCGGCGGCGTTCTGGGTTATTTTCTGGGGCCGCTGAGCTTGAAGGGCCTGGGGTTCACCGGGTCGGGTCTGGTGGCTATTGCGGGTGGCGTGATCGGCTCGTCGCTGGTCTTTGGCTTCTCCTGGGGGCAACTGGCCGAGCGGCTGGGCGCCTGGATGTTTGGCCAGATCGAGACCCGGCGTGAAAAGATGGCGCTGGAAGAAGACGTGGCGCTGGGCCAGCAAGCCGCGCAAGCACGTGCTGAAGTGCTGGTGGAAGAGCGGCAAGACACCGTTGGGCATCACCCCAAGCCGGTCGTGGTGGTCGAGCCGTCGGTGCTGGACGTGCCCAAGAGCGACCGGGCGGTCAAGGAGCGCCAGAAGCCGCTGTTCCGTGAGCTGGACGGCAAGCTGCCCCAAGTGGACCTGCTTGATGCCGCTTTGATACGGCAGGAAACCGTCGCCCCCGAGACGCTGGAGATGACCAGCCGCATGATCGAGAAAAAACTGCGTGACTTTGGCGTGGAGGTGAACGTGGTACTGGCGCAGCCTGGGCCGGTGATCACCCGTTATGAAATTGAGCCGGCCACGGGGGTCAAGGGCTCGCAGATTGTGGGTCTGGCCAAGGACCTGGCGCGCAGTTTGAGCCTGGTGTCGATCCGTGTGGTCGAAACCATTCCCGGCAAAAATTACATGGCGCTGGAATTGCCCAACGCCAAGCGCCAGACCATCAAACTGTCTGAAATTCTGGGCTCCAAGATCTACAACGAAGCCAAATCGCTGCTGACCATGGGCTTGGGCAAGGACATCATCGGCAACCCGGTGGTGGCCGATCTGGCCAAAATGCCACACGTGCTGGTGGCCGGTACCACTGGCTCGGGCAAGTCGGTGGGCATCAACGCGATGATTTTGAGCCTGCTCTACAAGGCCGAGGCACATGATGTGCGCCTGCTGATGATTGACCCCAAAATGCTGGAAATGTCGGTCTACGAGGGCATTCCGCACCTGCTGTGCCCGGTGGTCACCGACATGAAACAAGCCGCCAACGGCCTGACCTGGTGTGTCGCCGAGATGGAGCGCCGCTACAAATTGATGAGCAAAATGGGCGTGCGCAATCTGGCTGGCTTCAACACCAAATGGGAAGAGACCAAGGCGCGGGGTGAGTTCATCTACAACCCGTTCAGCCTGACGCCCGAAGCGCCCGAGCCGATTGACCGTCTGCCGCACATCGTGGTGGTGATCGACGAGCTGGCGGATTTGATGATGGTGGTGGGCAAGAAGATTGAAGAACTCATTGCCCGGCTGGCGCAAAAAGCCCGCGCCGCGGGCATTCACCTGATTCTGGCCACCCAGCGTCCCAGCGTCGATGTGATTACCGGGCTGATCAAGGCGAATATTCCGACGCGGATTGCCTTCCAGGTCAGCAGCAAGATCGACAGCCGCACCATTCTGGACCAGATGGGTGCCGAGGCGCTGCTGGGCATGGGCGACATGCTCTACATGCCCAGCGGCACCGGTTTGCCGATTCGCGTGCACGGTGCGTTTGTCAGCGATGAGGAAGTACACCGCGTCGTGAGTTACCTGAAAAGCCAGGGTGAACCCAATTACATCGAAGGGATTCTGGAGGGCGGTACCGTTGATGGTGAAGACGCTGCAGGCACACTCGATGGCGGTGGCGGTGAAAAAGACCCGATGTACGACCAGGCGGTGGAAGTGGTTTTGAAGAACCGCAAAGCCAGTATCTCGCTGGTGCAACGTCATCTGAAAATTGGTTACAACCGCGCCGCCCGGCTGGTGGAAGACATGGAAAAAGCCGGTCTGGTGAGCAGCATGAGCACCAGCGGCCAGCGCGACATCTTGGTGCCTGCGCGCAACGACTAACGAAAGAACCATTTGAGACGACTTCTAATCACTACGATATTGATAGCTATCAGCCCATTAAATACATGGGCTAGCGGCTTAAAAAGCCTGGAAGATTTCATCAAGAACGTGAAAACCGGGCAGGCCGACTTCACCCAGGTGGTGACCTCGCCCGCCAAAGAGGGCCAGACGCCGCGCATCAAAACCTCCAGCGGCCAGTTTGAGTTTTCGCGGCCCAACCGGTTCAAGTTCACCTATGTCAAACCCTTTGCACAGACCATCGTGGCCGATGGCCAGACGCTGTGGCTGCACGACCCCGATCTGAATCAGGTCACAGCGCGCCAGCAGTCGCAGGTGCTGGGCTCCACGCCAGCAGCGCTGATTGCCTCTGCCGCTGACGTGAAGGCGTTGCAGGCTGATTTCACCTTGACCGACGCCCCCGACAAGGGTGGTTTGCAGTGGGTGCTGGCCATGCCAAAGTCCAAAGACGGCCAGTTGCAGGCGGTCCGTGTCGGCTTCCGGGCTGTTGCCGGTGATACCGCCACGCTGGAGGCGTTGGAGATTCAGGACAGCTTTGGCCAGCGCTCGGTGCTGACATTTACTGGTTTTCGGGTCAACCCGGCCCTGTCGGCCAAGGCTTTCGAGTTCACGCCACCCGCAGGCACCGATGTGTTGAAGCAGTGAGAGGCCGATATTTACTCATCAATTAGTAGCTGTCAGCCCTTTATTAGCAAGGGCTAGAGGCCAAAAAGCTTTGTAAGCACACGATGTCCACCTCGCCCGCCACGGTCGATTTTTTGCTGGACCAACTCACAGGCGTTGGCCCGATGGGTGTCCGAAAGATGTTTGGCGAGTACTGCTTGTACTGGGCCGACAAACCGATTGGCCTGGTGTGTGACAACCAGCTGTTCTTGAAGCCGACGGCGGCAGGCCGCGGTTTGATGGCGACGGTGACCGAGGGTTCGCCTTACCCAGGGGCCAAGCCGCACTTGCTGGTGACGGCTGATTTGTGGGACGACCGGCCTTGGCTGGGCCAATTGATCCAGGCCACGGCTGCGGAACTGCCGCCACCCAAACCCAAAAAGAAAAAAGCCTGAGAGCTCAGGCGCTGCGCGCTGTTTGGTGGGCTGTCCTGTGCGAAGGCTTCAACGGGCAGGCTCAAAAAGCTGGCGCAAGAATCAAAACCAGCAGCAGGGCATAAGGAAAAGCCACCGTAGGCCGCAGGGCGCTGCGGCCGTAGCCAGCCAGCAGGCCCGCCAGGCCGTGTCGCCGGGCATGCCACTGCGAATGCAGCTGAAACGGTGCATCACCGCCAGACGCTGTGCGCTGAAAGGTGGCCTCAATCGCCATCAGACGGTCAGCCAGACGCGTCTGCCAGGTTTTCAGGATCGCCTCCTGAAGCCACAGCAGCACCGTCAGGGCGCCGGGCAACCAGGGGCGCTGTTCTGCCACCCAAGCGCCTGCGCACAGCGCTACCGCGGCCAGCTTGATCAGCAGAGCGCTGCGCTCGTGCCACTCGTGGTTGTTTTGCAGGGTAGTCCACTCTTGGGCCAAAAGTTCGTGTTGGTTCATGGGGCAGGGGCCGGGGAGCGCCCGGGTGAAGCCGCGGTAAGAGGACCGCAGATGGATTGTCCGCCAGACCCAGGGCCACCGATGCGGGCCCGGTTGCGGCAATGGCGCAGGCGCTTTGGCGTTTCAGGTGAAGGCATGGGCTCACAGCAACCAGTCTGGCCGCAGCAACAGAACCAGGCCCAGCACCAGCATCACCAGCCCGCTGAGCAACTTGAGCCACCGGCCGGTGTCCTCGGTCAGCTTGCGGTGGCTCAGGGCCAGCACCGCCAGCGTGACCATCAGGGTGTCGTCGGCCAGGTAGCCCAGGATGTACAGGCCCAGATAAGCGTAATGTGCCGCTGTACCCACGCCCTGCTGGGTCAACACGGCCGTGTACAGGGCAGGCAGCCCGGCGGTGCACAGCAGCTCGACAAAGTTCACCACCACGGCCAGCACCGCCACCGCCAAAAGCGAGCCAGGCAGCGCCTGGGCCCCCAGCACGGCGCGCACCTGGGCAAAAATGCCCGGCTTGGCGGACTCGGGAATCGAGAACGAAAACCCTCGGCCCCAAGCCCAGAAGTCTTTCACGTTCACCGCACCCACCAGCAAGGCCACGCCTGCCAGCCCCCAGCGTACCGGGGTGGACAGGCCCACCGCCAGAAAAATATTCAGCCAGGCGGCCATGAAGGCATAATAAACGGCACCACTGACCAGCACAAAGGTGCCTGCCACCAGCGCCATGCGCCGCCGGTCTTGCAGGCGCACCAGCAAGGAGAGCAAAAACAGCAGCACCCACATGGCGCAGGGGTTGAAACCGTCCAGCAGGCCCAAAGCCAGCGTGAACAACGGCAGGCCCAATTGCGAGGCGGTCAAAGTGCCAAACAGGCGACTTTTGACTTGGTCGGGGGGCGGCGTGGCGGCTTGGTCGATCCAGGCCAGCAGCGCCGGCCCGCTGTCAGCCGCGCTGCCAAAGCCGACCAGCACGCGCCCGGTCAGGCTGAAGGTGGGCACACCCGGCGGCCAGACACCGGCACGGCGTGACAGCGTGATCAACTCGTCGCGCGCCGCCGAGTCCTGATCCACGGCGCGCAGCGACACCTGAAGATGCGGCCGTTCACGAGCGAGCTGGGCCAGAAACTGTTTGGCATCGGCGCAATGCGGGCAGCCGTCGCGCACGTAAACCACCAGTTCCTGGGTGATCAGCTGTGGAGAGGCCTGGGTGCGTGCGGGTTCGGCGGCTGCCAAGGCCGCGCCAAAGAGCGCCCCGACCCCTATCAGGCCAAGACCCCAAGTAAGAAGCCGACGAAGCAGATTAAGCACGGCAACACCTCCCAGAGGTGCCATTTTTAGGCAAATCAGCCGGATTGGCTAGCCCAGCGGGTGCGCCACAATAGTGGGCATGACGCCGACGAACGCCCTTCACCAACCTCTTGCCGAACGTTTGCGCCCCAAGACCCTGAGCGAGGTCGTTGGTCAGCAGCACATGCTGGGCGAGGGCATGGCGTTGCGGCTGGCGTTTGAGTCGGGCCAGCCGCACAGTTGCATTTTGTGGGGGCCGCCAGGCACCGGCAAGACCACCATCGCGCGGCTGATGGCCGATGCGTTTGACGCCCAGTTCATCACCATCAGCGCGGTGCTCGGCGGCGTCAAGGACATCCGTGAGGCGGTGGAGCAGGCGCAGTTGGCGCAAGCCCAGGGGCGGCGCACCTTGGTGTTTGTGGATGAGGTACACCGCTTCAACAAGAGCCAGCAAGATGCGTTTTTGCCGCATGTGGAGAGCGGCTTGTTCACCTTCATCGGTGCCACCACCGAAAACCCGTCGTTTGAAGTGAATTCGGCCCTGCTGTCGCGTGCGGCGGTGTATGTGCTGCAAGCACTCACGCCTGAGGATTTAAAGCAAATAGTGGCTTCCGCCCAAGCACTGCAAGGGCTATCAGCTATTGAAGATGTAGCGATTGAGCGCTTGGTGGCGTATGCTGATGGTGATGCCCGGCGTTTGTTGAACACCCTGGAAACCCTGACGGTGGCCGCTGCGCAGGAGAAGCGCACCGAGATCACCGACGCCTGGCTGCTGAAAGTGCTGGGTGAGCGCATGCGTCGTTACGACAAAGGCGGCGAGCAGTTTTACGACACCATCTCCGCCCTGCACAAAAGCGTGCGTGGCAGTGACCCCGACGCCGCGCTGTACTGGCTGGTGCGCATGCTCGACGGCGGTGCCGACCCCAAATACATGGCGCGGCGCCTGATCCGCATGGCCAGCGAAGATATTGGCCTGGCCGACCCGCGGGCGCTGCGTCTGGCGCTGGACGCTGCTGAAGTCTACGAGCGCCTGGGCTCGCCCGAAGGTGAATTGGCGCTGGCTGAATGCGTGGTGTATCTGGCCGTCGCGCCCAAAAGCAACGCTGTTTACAAAGCCTTCAACGCGGCCAAGGCGTTTGTCAAGCAGGACGGCACGCGTCCGGTGCCCATGCACCTGCGCAATGCACCAACCAAGCTCATGAAGCAGCTGGATTACGGCAAAGGCTACCGTTACGCCCACGACGAGGCGGGCGCTTTTGCCGCCGGTGAGCGCTATTTGCCCGATGGTATGGCCGAGCCCGGTTTTTATCGCCCGGTGGAGCGCGGGCTGGAGATCAAGATTGCCGACAAATTGCGCAACCTGCGTGCGCAGAACCAGGCGGCTGGGCGGGCCGACGGGCCAACTGGCAAGGGCTAAGCCTCTTCGTGCTCGTGGTGATGGTCGTGGCCGTCACCATGGTGGCTGTCGCAGTCGTGGGGCGGCGTGGTGACCAGCGGCAAGTTGCCAGCCAGCCAGGCAGCCACCGCCTGATCCGGATCGGTTTCGGTGGTCACCAGCACCTGGATGCCGCGTTGGCCCAGACGCACCTGCAGGCCGCGTCCGGCGCTGCCAGCAATCAACAGATCCGTGCCGTCCAGCGGATGCGCGGCCTGCGGCCCAACCGTGTGGGCGCTTTCATGAAAACTTTGTTCTTTGTCCAGTTCCAGCAGGGTCTTGCTGGCGACCTGCTGGTCTTGAATGTCATACACCCAAAACTTGCGGCACATGCCGGCATGTTCGGTGATGGTTTTGCGGTTTTGGCTGGTGATGGCGATTTTCATGGCTCTGTATCAATGAAGGGGCTGGCAAAGGATGTTGCCGTTCAAGGGTTACTACGCAACCGCCGTGCCATCTTGCGCCAGGTTGCCAAGTGGTTGATTTGTATAGATTCATGCCATTTTTTAAATGCATGACTGGAAGCGCCTGGCCGTTCTGGGTGACAAAATTGGCAGTAGACCAGACAGCGATTTTCAGGTCATCGGAACCATGGGTGACGCGCTTGACCAGCGTGCTTGAATGAGCCCGGCTTATGCAGGGTAAGCTGATCTGATGCCGTGCGTGGACAAGGGTAAACCCGCGGGCACACCGCCACGACCCTCTTGCCGCCTTGACTACAATCGCGGCCACTTCCGCCCCGGGCGGCATCGATCTGGCAAGTTTATTGCTTGGCGACTTGAGTTGCTTGTAGTGCAGGGTTTTGCAGGCTCACCTCGTGAGCCGACGTACCGGCCGACACAGCTTTCGGCTAATTTCGGAGAATAATATTTATGGAAACCTTGATACAGCAGATCATCAATGGTCTGGTGTTGGGCAGCATGTATGCCTTGGTGGCGTTGGGCTACACCATGGTGTACGGCATCATTGGCCTCATCAATTTCGCCCATGGCGAGGTGCTGATGGTCGGTGCCATGACCAGCTGGAGCATCATCGGCATGATGCAGGCGTCGATGCCCGGCACGCCGGGCTGGATCATCCTGATCGTGGCTATGGTGATTGCGGCGGTGGTGGCGGCCGTGTTGAACTTCTCCATTGAAAAGCTGGCGTATCGGCCGCTGCGCAACAGCCCCCGCTTGGCACCGCTGATCACCGCCATCGGCATGTCGCTGATGTTGCAGACGCTGGCCATGATCATCTGGAAGCCCAATTACAAGCCCTATCCCAATCTGCTGCCGATGGTGCCTTATGAAATTGGCGGCGCGGTCATCACGCTCACGCAGATCCTGATTCTGGCCATGACGGTGATCTCGCTGGGGGTGCTGATGTGGCTGGTGAACTACACCCGCCTGGGTCGTGCCATGCGTGCCACGGCAGAAAACCCGCGTGTGGCCGCGCTGATGGGCGTCAAACCTGACTTGGTGATTTCAGCCACCTTTGTCATTGGTGCGGTGCTGGCGGCCATTGCCGGCATCATGTGGGCGGCCAATTACGGCACCGTGCAGCACACCATGGGCTTCCTGCCGGGTCTGAAAGCGTTTACAGCGGCAGTGTTTGGCGGCATCGGCAACCTGGCAGGTGCGGTGGTGGGTGGCGTGGCACTGGGCCTGATCGAGTCGCTGGGCGCGGGCTACATCGGTGCCATTACCGGCGGTGTGCTGGGCAGCCACTACTCAGACATTTTTGCGTTCATCGTGCTGATCATTGTGCTGACGCTGCGGCCCTCGGGTCTGCTGGGTGAGCGTGTGGCAGATCGTGCCTGATACTTTGCGGGACAGACCAAGAGTTACACGCAGTGAACTTTGCTCTGTCCCCAACTGATTAGAAAGAGGTTATGAGACAAAAACAAATCATCGTTTTCCTGTTGGCCGCTGTTGGGCTGCTGGTGGCACCCCTGATCCTGCAGAGCTTTGGCAACGCCTGGGTGCGCATTGCCGACATGGCGCTCCTTTATGTATTGCTGGCGCTGGGCCTGAACATCGTGGTGGGTTACGCCGGCCTGCTGGACCTGGGTTATGTGGCGTTTTTCGCCATTGGTGCGTACATGTATGGGTTGCTGGCCTCACCGCACCTGACGGACAACTTTCCGGCTATTGCCGCCATGTTCCCGGATGGCTTGCACACGCCGATCTGGATCATCATTCCGGCGGCGGCCGGTCTGGCAGCACTGTTTGGGGTGCTGCTAGGCGCCCCCACGCTGCGCCTGCGGGGTGACTATTTGGCCATTGTGACGCTGGGTTTTGGCGAGATCATCCGTGTGTTCATGAACAATCTGGACCACCCGGTCAACATCACCAACGGCCCCAAGGGCATGGGTCAGATTGACTCGTTTTCTCTCTTTGGCATGAGCTTTGGCAAGCGCATTGAGGTGTTCGGTTATGACATTTCGTCGGTGACCCTGTACTACTACCTGTTTCTGTCCCTGGTGGTCGTTAGTGTGATCATTTCGCACCGGCTGCAGTTCTCTCGCATCGGGCGTGCCTGGATGGCCATTCGCGAGGACGAAATTGCCGCCAAAGCCATGGGCATCAACACCCGTAACATGAAGCTGTTGGCGTTTGGTATGGGTGCCACCTTCGGCGGTGTGTCGGGGGCCATGTTTGCGTCGTTCCAGGGCTTCATCTCGCCCGAGTCGTTCAGCCTGATGGAGTCGGTGATGATTGTGGCGATGGTGGTGCTGGGTGGTATTGGTCACTTGCCGGGCGTGATTCTGGGCGCCATTGCCCTGTCGGCGCTGCCCGAAGTGCTGCGCTATGTGGCCGGACCGCTGCAGAGTCTGACGGGTGGTCGGCTGGACGCCTCCATCCTGCGTCAGTTGCTCATTGCCACGGCCATGATCAGCGTCATGCTGTTGCGCCCGCGTGGCCTGTGGCCCGCGCCAGAGCATGGCAAATCACTGCCAAGTACCAAGCCTTAACCGGCGCTTGACAGTGTTTCAAAGGAATCGACAACTATGACAGACACAGTTCTCAACGTCTCGGGCGTGTCCAAGCGCTTTGGTGGCCTGCAGGCCCTGAGCGATGTAGGCATCCAGATCCAGCGCGGCCAGGTGTATGGCCTGATCGGCCCCAACGGTGCGGGTAAGACGACTTTTTTCAACGTACTCACCGGCCTGTACACGCCAGACACTGGCACCTTTGTGCTGGCGGGTCATCCCTACCAGCCAACCGCCGTGCATAAAGTGGCCAAGGCCGGTATTGCCCGCACCTTTCAGAACATCCGGCTGTTTGCCGAAATGACGGCATTGGAGAACGTCATGGTGGGGCGCCATGTGCGGACCCATTCAGGCTTGCTGGGTGCGGTGTTTCGCACCGCGGGTTTCAAGGCCGAAGAAGCCGCGATTGCCGAGCGCGGGCATGAGCTGCTGGACTACGTCGGCATCGGCCGCCTGGCTGACTTCAAGGCCCGCACGCTCAGCTACGGCGACCAGCGCCGCCTGGAAATCGCCCGCGCCCTGGCCACCGACCCGCAGCTCATCGCCCTGGATGAGCCCGCCGCCGGCATGAACAGCACCGAAAAGGTGATGCTGCGCGAACTCATCGACAAAATCCGCAACGACAACCGCACCATTTTGCTCATCGAGCATGACGTCAAGCTGGTCATGGGCCTGTGCGACCGCGTCACCGTGCTGGACTACGGCAAGCAGATTGCCGAGGGTACGCCGGCCGATGTGCAACGCAATGAAAAAGTGATCGAAGCCTATTTGGGCACAGGTGGCCATTGACATGACAACAAGAACACTATTGAAAATCAAGGGCCTCAAAGTGGCCTACGGCGGCATTCAGGCCGTCAAAGGCGTGGACTTCGAGGTGCGTGAGGGCGAACTGGTGTCGCTCATCGGCTCCAACGGCGCTGGCAAAACCACCACCATGAAGGCCATCACCGGCTCGCTGCCCATCAACGATGGTGATATCGAGTACATGGGCAAGAGCATTCGCGGCCAGGGCCCATGGGACTTGGTGAAACAGGGGCTGGCCATGGTGCCGGAAGGTCGCGGCATCTTCACCCGCATGACCATCATGGAAAACCTGCAGATGGGCGCCTACATCCGCAACGACAAGGCCGAAATCCTGCAAGACATCGACAAGGTGTTTGGCATCTTCCCGCGACTGAAAGAACGCAAAGACCAGTTGGCGGGCACCTTGAGCGGTGGCGAACAGCAGATGCTGGCCATGGGCCGCGCGCTGATCAGCCGCCCCAAGGTGCTACTACTCGATGAGCCGTCCATGGGCCTGTCGCCGATCATGGTCGACAAGATCTTCGAGGTGGTACGCGACGTGTCCGCACAGGGTGTGACGGTGCTGCTGGTCGAGCAGAACGCCAGCCGTGCTCTGGCCATTGCCGATCGCGGCTACGTGATGGACTCGGGCTTGATCACCATGACGGGTGAGGGTAAAACCATGCTCAAAGACCCCAAGGTGCGTGCCGCTTACCTGGGTGAATAATATAAGCCTTTTAGGCCTCTAGCCCTTACGGTATAAGGGCTGGTAGCTATAAAAGAATGGATTTCTGGCAAGTCGGAGGTGTCATCTCGCTGTGTTGGCCAGCTGCACCGCCAGGCGGTTGTGTTGCTCAATCAACGGGCCCAGCTCCAGCGTGGTGAGCTGGCCTTCGCGCACCACCACCCGGCCGTTGACCACGGTGTAGGCTGCCTGCTGGCTGGCACACAGCAGCAGGGCGCCCACCGGGTCGTGCACCGCCCCGCCGGCAAAAGCCAACGTGTTCAGATCAAACAGCGCCAAGTCGGCGCACATGCCCGGCGCCAGGTGGCCAATGTCACTGCGGCCCAGCACCTGCGCGCCACCACGGGTGGCCATGCTCAGGGCGTCACGCGCGGTCATCTCGGCCGGGCCCAGATCGCAACCATAAAAGCCGCGTGACTGGCCTGTAGCGTCGGTATGCAGCTCCGGCGGTTGCATAGCCCGCCCCACACGCGCCAGCAGCAGGGCTTGGCGCGCTTCATTGACCATGTGGGCGGCGTCGTTGCTGGCACTGCCATCCACCCCCAGACCCACCGGCACTCCGGCGTTGAGCATCTTGCGAATGGGGGCGATGCCGCTGGCCAGGCGCATGTTGCTGCATGGGCAGTGCGCCACACCGGTGCGGGTGGCGGCAAACAGGCTGATGCCGACATCGTCCAGCTTGACGCAGTGCGCATGCCACACGTCATGCCCGAGCCAGCCGAGGTCTTGCGCATACTGGGCGGGCGTGCAGTTGAACTTCTCGCGGCTGTACGCCAGGTCGTGGTCGTTTTCGGCCAGATGGGTGTGCAGCCGCACGCCGTAGCTGCGCGCCAGCAGGGCCGACTGGCGCATCAGGTCGCGGCTGACGCTGAACGGTGAACACGGCGCCACCGCCACGTTGACCATCGCGCCGTGCGCCGTGTCGTGCCAGGTCTCGATCAGGCGCTGGGTGTCTTTCAGGATCACGTCCTCTTTCTCCACCACCCGGTCCGGTGGCAGGCCACCCTGGCTTTGGCCCACACTCATGCTGCCGCGCGTGGCCACAAAACGCATGCCAATGCGCTGCGCCGCCTCAATGCTGTCGTCCAGCCGCACACCATTGGGATAGATGTAGAGGTGGTCGCTGCTGGTGGTACAGCCACTCAACAGCAGCTCGGCCATGGCAATCTGGGTGCTGACCCGGACCATGACCGGGGTCAAGTTGGCCCAGATCGGGTACAGCCCTTGCAACCAGCCAAACAACTCGGCGTTTTGCACTTGGGGAATGGCCCGCGTGAGGCTTTGCACCATGTGGTGATGGGTGTTGATCAAGCCGGGCGTGACCAGATGGTGCCGGGCATCAATCACCTCGTCCGCGCTCTGGGGCAACTCGGCGGCGTGCCCGATGGCTTCGATGCGGTGGCCGCGAATAAACACCGACGCATCACGCCATTCGCGGGCCGCTTCCGGCTTGGCGTTGTCCAAGGTGGCAATACAGCGGGCGTTTTTGATGAGCAAGGTGTGCATGATGGGCTGTGCATTCAGAAGACGATGAAACTGCCCCAATGTTCTCACCAAGCTGGCGCCGCAAGTGCACGGGCGCACTTTCAGCGCATCCAGAACCGCTTTTGACCGCTCTGGCAGGTCTGTCAGCCCCGGTTGATGTCGCTGTTTTGCGTCATTTAACCCACTATTTGATCTGGCTCAAGGTTGTCAAGGGCGCGATACACCATATTCGTGGCTATGTTTACCGTCCATACCATCAATCCGCTCGCGCAGTCGCGCACCTTGGGCCGAGGCCAGGTCCTTCTTCGGCGCGGTTTTGAGGCTGACCAGGTCAGTTTCATCGAGACTGGCCGGGTCGCACTGGGCGTGATGGGCTCCGATGAGATGGAGCACCAGATTGGCGTGCTGGAAGGCCCGTGCTGGCTGGACGCGAGCTCCGTGGTGCTGAACCTGCCGCATCTGGTGGATGCCGTCGCAGACACGCCCTTGAAGCTGTGCACGGTGGCCGCGGTTGATTTCAAGAAAGCCATCACCGAAATGCCGGGTTCCGCCCGGGCAGTGTTGACCGATGTGGCTATGGCGCACCGCCGCCAAACCGAGTTCGCCATGAGCCGCCTGGCCAAAGATGCCGAGGCACGCTGCGCCGAATGGCTGCTGAGCCATGCCCGTTTTGGTGCCAAAGGTGACTTGGCGGTAGAACTGCAGCAACGCAAACGCAGCATTGCGGCCCAACTCGGCATTGCGCCTGAAACCTTGTCGCGCGTGTTGCGGCACTTGCGTGACCAGCGCTTGATCAGCGGTTCTGGCCGTGTGTTGAACCTGTTGAACCCTGGCGCCCTGCGCTCATTGGCTGGTTTCTAAACCGCTTCGCACCAAAAAAAAGCTTCGCCATTGCGAAGCTTTTTTTTTGGCTGCGCCCGGCATGGGCGCACCTTGGCGGATCAGACGTTGCGCAGCGACAGCGTCCACTTTTCCATGGCTTCGTTGGCGGGCTGCATCGGGGCTTCCATGAAGCTGATGACAAACTTTTCGCCCATATCGGCAATGCCGATGGAGCGCGGGCGCACCGCCAGCATCTGCGGGTTGGGAATGGCAAAGCCAAAACAGAAGATCACGTCCACGGCGGCGACCATGCCGTCGCAGATGGGGCCTTCGATGCGTTTGGTGTGGGCGTAATGGTCAAACACCCCGATGAACTGCACCTTGGGGTTGCTGGCAATGCAGGTTTTGTAATAGTCCACCAGCGCGTCCACCGTCTGGCAGCTGGTCTCGGTCTTGGCGATTTCGGCGACAAAGATGGGGTATTTTTCGTGCAACAGGGTTTGCTTCATGGGCGTCTTTCGGTAGAGAGGGTGAAAAACCACTGATGGTACCGCTAGGCCAGACCAGCGCAGGTGACCAAAGGCACAGAGTACAGGCCGGCGTGCCAGCGCCTGAGCCTCTAAGCCGCCCGGCCTGCGGCTCAGACCGCGTTCAGGGCCTTCAACACATGCTCGGGCGTGGCCGGTGCATTGAGCATCACGTGTGCGGTGCCCCGGGCGCGGGCCACAGCGTCGCGCAGCGCCTCAAACACGCTGATGGCCAGCATGAACGGTGGTTCACCCACGGCTTTGGAGCCGCCGACGTTGTCCTCGGTGTTGGGCGCGTCCCAAAATTCGACCTTGAAGTGCGCGGGCACGTCACCTGCCGTCGGGATTTTGTAGGTGCTGGGCGCGTGGGTGGTCAGCAGTCCCGCATCGTTCCAGACCAGTTCTTCGGTGGTGAGCCAGCCCATGCCCTGCACAAAACCGCCTTCGATCTGACCCACGTCAAGCCCGGGGTTGATCGAGCGGCCCACGTCATGCAGGATGTCCACGCGCAGCACCTTGTTTTCGCCCGTGAGCATGTCGATGGCTACCTCGGTACACGCCGCGCCATAAGCAAAGTAGTAAAACGGACGCCCGGTGAGCGTGGTTTTGTCGTAGTGGATCTTGGGGGTGCGGTAAAAGCCGTCGCTCCAGAGCTGGATGCGGTTGGCGTAGGCCTGTTTCACCACGTCATCGAAGGCGCGGATGCCTTTGGGTGTGATCACCTGGCCGTTGCGGAAGGTCACAGCGCCTGCGCCCAGGCCGTCGAGCCCGCCGACAAAGGCCGCCAGGTTGTCACGCACATGGCGCGCGGCAAACTGTGCCGCGCGGCCATTCAGGTCGGTGCCAGCGGAAGCGGCCGTGGCGGAGGCATTGGGAATTTTGCTGGTGTCGCTGGCCGTGGCCAGCACCTTGTGCAGCGGCACGCCAAGCTCGTCGGCGACGATCTGCGCCACTTTGGTGTTCAGGCCCTGGCCCATTTCCACGCCGCCGTGGTTCACCTGCACGCTGCCGTCCAGGTACACATGCACCAAGGCACCCGCCTGGTTGAACAGCGTGGCGGTGAAGCTGATGCCGAATTTGACCGGCGTGATGGCGATACCGCGCTTCAGGGTGCTGTGGCTGGCATTCCATAAAGAAATGGCCTCCAGCCTTTGTTGGTATTGGGCGGAAAGCTCCAGTTTTGAGAGTAAAGGCTGCAGAATGTTGCCTTCCACCTGCATGCCGTAATGCGTGGTGTCGCGGCGGGCGACGGTTGGCAAGTCGCCTGGAAGCGGAGCGCTTGTGGCCGAAACAGGGGTATCAACTGGCTCATCGCTGTAGAGGTTGCGCAGCCGCACCACCAGCGGGTCCAGGCCCAGATGGCGGGCGATGTCACCCAGAATGACCTCGGTGACGATCATGCCCTGCGGCCCGCCAAAACCGCGAAACGCGGTGTGACTCTGCGTGTTGAGCTTGCAGCGGTATGAAGTGATGGCCACGTCCTGCAGGTAGTAGGCGTTGTCTGCATGAAAAATGGCGCGATCAGCCACCGGGCCCGACAGATCGGCGCTGAAGCCGCAGTGTGCTGCCATCATCAGTTTCAAGCCGCACAGGCGCCCGGTATCGTCAAACCCCACGGTGTAGTCATAGCTGAACGGGTGGCGTTTGCCGGTGATCAAGAAGTCGTCGTCACGGTCCAGCCGCAGCTTCACCGGGCGCTTCACCTTGGCGGCGGCCACCGCGGCCCACACCGCCAGATGGCCCGCCTGGGTTTCCTTGCCACCGAAACCACCACCCAGGCGGCGGCATTCCACCCGCACGGCGTGGTTGTCCAGCCCCAGCGCGTGCGCCACCCAGTGCTGCACCTCGCCGGGGTGCTGCGTGCTGCTGTAAATCAGCCACTGGTTTTGCTCTTGGGGTAGCGCATAGGCAATCTGGCCCTCCAGATAAAAGTGTTCCTGGCCACCCACTTCCAGCGTGCCGTGCAAGGTGTGCGGCGCGCTCGCCAGGGCAAGATCGGCGTCACCGCGTTTCACGGTAACGGGTGGCAACACGTAGCTTTGTGCCGCCAACGCATCTTTTACCGTCAGCAGAGCGGGCAAGGGGGCGATGTCAACCGTCACCAGCCGCGCGGCGCGCCGAGCCAGGTCAACGCTCTCAGCCACCACGAGGCCAATCACCTGGCCGATGTGCTGCACGGTGTCGCTGGCAAACACCGGCTCGTCGCCAGCAAAGGCAGCCAGTACCGGGTCGCCGGGCACGTCACTGGCTAAAACAATAGCGTGAACCCCTTTAATGGAAAGGGCTGCAGCCGCATTTAGTCCAATGATCTTGCCGTGCGCCACGGTCGACAGGATCGGCGCGGCGTGCACCGTGCCGCGTACCTCGGGCAGGTCGTCAATGTAGGGTGCAGCGCCAGCTACCTGGGCACGCGCGCTCTCATGCGGGGCCGCGCTGCCGCAGGCGGTTTTGTTGCTGGTGATATCCGTTGTGGCATCGGTTGTGGCGTTGGCGGCGGGTACGGCACTTGGGGCGGGTGCTGAAAGAGCAGCCTCAGGCAACCCAGCGCTTGCAGTGGCCCGTGTGACGGTATCTTGCAGGGTTGTCATGTTCACAAGGCCTCCAGCGACACATCAGCCAGACTCACTTCCGACTCGCCCTGGCTTTCCAGCCAGAAGCGTTGCAGCAAATTGCCCAGCACGGCGCGGCGGTAGTCGCTGCTGGCACGCATGTCGGAGATGGGCTGGAACTCGGCGCGCAACGTGGCCATGGCGGCTGCCACCGTGGCTGGTGTCCAGGGCTGGCCGGTCAGGGCGGCTTCGGTCTGGCGGGCGCGCACCGGCGTGGCCGCCACACCACCGACGCCAATGGAAGCCTGTGCCACCCGGCCGTCTTTCAGGTGCAACTGCACCGCCAGGCAGACGGCGGAGATATCGTCTTCCAGCCGTTTGGAAACCTTGTACACACGCAAAAACTCGGTGGCTTGCGGCTGTGGCACCTGAATATGTGTCAGCACCTCGTCCGCCGCCATCACGTTCTGCCGGTAGCCGGTGTAGAGGGATTCCAGCGGCAGCTCGCGTTTTCCGCGCACACTGGCCAGCACCACGCGCGCCTGCAGCGCAATCAGCAGCGGCATGCTGTCGCCAATCGGCGAGCCGTTGGCCACATTGCCACCCAGCGTGCCCGAGTTGCGCACTGGCGCCCCGGCAAAACGCATGGCAAAGGTGTGCAGGGTGGGGCGGCTGGCTTCCAGTGCGGCAAAAGCATCGGTCAGCGTCACGGCGGCGCCGATGCTCAGGTGGGTGTCGTGGGTGACGATCTGGCGCAGCTCGGCCACACGCGTCACGTCGAGCACCTGCGCAAATTCCTTGTGCAGCTTGTTCACCCATAGCCCCACATCGGTGCATCCAGCCACAAGTTGCGCTTGTGGGTGGGCGGCGCGCAGGTGCAGCAGCTCCGCCAGGGTGTCAGGTGATTTATATGAGAAATTGGCCTCTAGCCCTTGTTCTGTATGGGCTAGTAGCTCTAATTGTGATAGTGTCTTAGCCTCGTCAACGGGACCGGCGGGCCAGCTTTGCATCTGCTGCGCGGCGTCCAGAATCGGGCGGTAGCCGGTGCAGCGGCACAGGTTGCCCGACAGCGCATCCAGGGCCTGCTCGCGTGAAACAGCCTGACCCTGGCACACCTGGTTCTGGTACAGGCCAAACAGGCTCATGGCAAAACCCGGGGTGCAAAAGCCGCACTGGCTGGCGTGGTTGGCCAGCAGCGCTTGCTGCACGGGGTGCAGCGTGCCATCCGGGGCGGCCAAGTCTTGGGCCGTCCACAGTGCCATGCCACCGATGGAGTGCGCCAGCCGGATGCAACTGTTGACAGCACTGTAGTGCAGGCGCCCGTCGCGTTTGTCGCCCAGCACCACGGTGCAGGCGCCGCAGTCGCCCTCGTTGCAGCCTTCCTTGGTGGCGGTCAGGCCCAGATCGTCGCGCAGCAGTTGCAGCAGGGTGCGGGTGGGCGGCACCTGGCGCAGCGTGACCAGCTCGCCGCGGTGCACAAAGTGAAGGTTAGGATGAGGCATAAAGGTCAGGGTCCCAAGGTGGCGGTCCGTGATGAAGGAGCATGGCAGCTTGCAGCAAGATTCCTGCCAGTGGTGGCATCGTCCTTGCTTGACTTGATTGTTGCGGTGGGCGGCATGAGCCCCGGTTTATTCAATACACTTCCGTCCAAAATAAATCTCACAATTTCGTTGTCTGGCATTTTGAAACAAATCCCGTGCGCTCGCCCATGACCCTCCCCCGACTCCAGCTCAGTGGCATCACCAAGCGTTACCCCAGTGTGGTGGCCAACAGGGACGTGTCTTTGACGGTGTTGCCGGGCGAAACCCATGCTGTGCTGGGTGAAAACGGTGCCGGCAAATCGACGCTGATGAAAATCATCTACGGCTCGGTCAAGCCTGACGAGGGCTCGGTGCTGTTCAACGGCCAGCCAGTGCACATCAAGAACCCGCAAGAGGCGCGGGCCTTGGGTATCAGCATGGTGTTTCAGCACTTCAGCCTGTTTGACACCATCACCGTGGCTGAAAACGTGTGGCTGGGTCTGAGCAAAACCTTGAGTCTGGCGGAAGTGACCCGCAGCATTGAGGCCAAAGCCGCCGAGTATGGGCTGGATATCGACCCGGCGCGCCCGGTGCACACCTTGAGTGTGGGCGAGATGCAGCGGGTGGAGATCATCCGCGCACTGCTGACCAACCCGCAGCTCTTGATATTGGACGAACCGACCTCGGTGCTGACCCCACAGGCGGTGGAAAAACTCTTTGTGGTGCTCAAAAAGCTCGCTAGCGAGGGCTGCAGCATCCTCTACATCAGCCACAAGCTGCATGAAATTCGCGAACTGTGCAACGCCTGCACGGTGCTGCGCGGTGGCAAGGTCACCGGCGTCTGCAACCCGGCCAACGAGAGCAACGCTTCGCTCTCCAGAATGATGATTGGCGCCGAGCCGCCGCAGCTCACGCACCGCGTGCAAGACCCGGGCCCAAGCGTGTTGCGGGTGAGTAACCTCACGCTGGCGCGCGAGGACCAGTTTGGCGTGGATCTGGAAGCGATTTCGTTTGAAGTGCGTGCCGGTGAGGTGGTGGGCATTGCTGGCGTGTCGGGCAACGGCCAGAAGGAACTGCTGTGCGCCCTGTCGGGGGAAGACAGTCGCCCCAAACCCGGCAGTGTGCGCATGGGCCGGGTGGATGTATCAAGCATGCACCCGGGGCGCCGACGCAAGCTGGGCCTGCATTTTGTGCCAGAAGAGCGCCTGGGCCGCGGTGCCGTGCCGACGCTGTCACTGGCGCACAACCTGCTGCTGACGCGTCAGGAAGCCATTGCCTACCCGAGCTTTTTTGGCGGCTGGGTGCGCGTCAAACAGCTCGAAGCCCAGGCGGCTGACATTATTGGACGCTTCAAGGTCAAGGCCGGTGGGCCACGCTCGGTGGCACGTTCACTGTCAGGCGGCAATCTGCAGAAATTCATCGTCGGGCGTGAGATTGACGCCAACCCCAAACTGTTCATCGTCTCGCAACCCACCTGGGGCGTGGACGTGGGGGCGGCAGCCCAGATTCGTGGCGAAATTCTGGCGCTGCGCGACGCCGGTTGTGCAGTGCTGGTGGTCAGTGAAGAGCTGGACGAGCTGTTTGAGGTGTGTGACCGCCTGCATGTGATTGCGCGCGGCCAGTTGTCGCCCTCGGTGCCTGCGGCCGAGGCCACCGTCGAGAAAATTGGCGAGTGGATGAGCGGCCTGTGGGACTATGAAGTGCAGGCGCATCTGGCCGATATGGCAGCCACGGTGGACGTGGCGCAGGAAGCTGGCCATGCTTAAGCTCGAAGCGCGCCCCGAGCCGTCACAGGTCTGGACCTATGCCTCGCCGCTGCTGGCGCTGGCCATCACCGTGCTGATTGGCACGCTGATGTTTGCCGCGCTGGGCAAAGACCCGGTCAAGGGGCTGCAGATGTTTTTCTGGCTGCCGATCCAGAGCGGTTATGCCTGGGGTGAATTGCTGGTCAAGGCCACGCCGCTATTGATCATCGCGCTGGGGCTGGCGGTGTGTTTTCGCTCGAATGTCTGGAACATTGGTGCCGAGGGGCAGTACATCATTGGCGCCATTTTTGCCGCCGGTGTAGCGCTGATGGCCGATGCATCTACCGGCGCCTGGATCGTGGTGCCGATTCTGCTGGCCGGCGTGCTGGGTGGCATGGTCTGGGCGGGCATCACCGCTTTGCTGCGCGACCGTTTTCACGCCAACGAGATTCTGGTGAGCCTGATGCTGGTGTACGTAGCGGTGCAACTGCTGAGCTACCTGGTGGGCGGGCCGTGGAAAGACCCGATGGGTTTCAACTTTCCGCAAAGCAAGACGTTTGACGCAGTCACGCGGATCCCGCGCCTGTTCACCACTTCAAGGGTCAACATCGGGGTGTTTTTTGCGCTGCTGGGAGTGGTCGGGTTGTGGGTGTTTCTGTTTCGCACCCGGGCCGGGTTTTCACTGCAGGTGGGCGGGCTGGCACCGGCAGCGGCGCGCTACGCCGGGTTTTCATCACGCAAGGCGTTGTGGACGGCGCTGCTGATCTCGGGCGGCGCGGCCGGGTTGGCCGGTGCGCTGGAGGTGGCTGGGCCCATTGGCCAGCTCACGCCCTATGTGCCAGCCGGGTACGGTTTTGCCGCCATCATCGTGGCCTATGTCGGGCGTCTGCACCCGGTGGGTATGGGGCTGTCGGCGCTGTTGATGAGCATGTTTTACATTGGTGGTGAGCTGGCTCAGTCGCGCATGGGGCTGACCAAATCGCTCACCGGGGTGTTTCAGGGCCTGCTGTTGTTCAGTTTGCTGGCATGCGACACGTTGGTGAACTACCGGCTGACCTTTCAGAAGAGAAGGAGCGCCTGATGGAGTCCTACGCGCTGTTGTTGGCCGCCACGCTGAATGCGGGCACGGTGCTGGCGCTGGCCTCGCTGGGGCTGCTGATCAACGAAAAGGTCGGCATCGTCAACCTGGGCGCCGAAGGCATGATGCTGTGCGCCGCCATTGCCGGGTTTGCCACGGTCGTCACCACCGGTTCTGATGTGCTGGGGTTTGCCGCCGGGATGGCGGTGGGCGCGGTGCTGGCGGGCATCTTTGGCCTGCTGGTGATCTGGCTCAACACCAACCAATACGCCACCGGCTTGGCGTTAACGTTGTTTGGCACTGGTTTCTCGGCCTTTGTCGGCACCAGTTTTGTGCAGGCCAGGATGTCGGAGCGTGCGTCATTTGCCATTCCCTATTTGTCAGACATTCCGTTGGTGGGCCCGGCACTGTTCCGGCACCACCCGCTGGTGTACCTGACCGTGCTGTTTGCGCTGGGGCTGATCTGGTTCATGTACCGCACGCGCAGTGGCTTGATCATGCGCAGTGTGGGCGAAAGCCCCGAGTCGGCGCACGCGCTGGGTTACCCGGTGCGCCGCATCCGGCTGCTTGCCGTGATGGTGGGCGGTGCGCTGTGCGGGCTGGCCGGGGCCTATATTTCGGTGGTCTACACGCCTCTGTGGGTGGAAGGTATGGTGGCGGGCAAAGGCTGGATTGCCCTGGCGCTCACCACCTTTGCCACCTGGCGCCCGGCACGGGTGTTGCTTGGGGCTTACCTGTTTGGCGGTGTGACGATGTTGCAGTTCCACCTGCAGGGTATCGGGGTCGATGTGCCGAGCCAGTTCCTGAGTATGTTGCCCTATCTGGCCACCATCGTGGTGCTGGCGCTGATCTCGCGTAACCCGCAGTGGATTCGCATCAACATGCCTGCCAGCATTGGCAAACCGTTTTATCCCGGTGCGTGAGTCCGGGCCGATTTCTTCTTGACGAAATGGCCCGAGCTGCATTCATAATTGCTGTTTTTCCTTAACCCGTCTTAACCCCTTCCATAAGGACCTGACATGACTGATCTGCAAAAACGTATGCTGCTCAAGGCGGCTGCACTGACCGCCGTGGCCTCTGCCGCGTTGGTGGGCTGTGGCAAAAAAGAGGAGCCGGCGCCCGCGCCAGCACCTGCGCCCGCCCCGGTGGCATCAGCACCCGAACCTGCCAAGCCTGAACCTCTGAAGATTGGTTTTGCCTATGTTGGCCCGGTGGGCGACGGCGGCTGGACGTTTGCGCATGACAACGGTCGCAAGGCCCTGGAGGCGGAATTTGGCGACAAGATCGTCACTTCGTTTGTTGAAAACGTGCCGGAATCGGCCGACGCCGAACGTGTCATCCGCGACATGGCTGGGCAAGGCAACAAGCTGGTGTTTGGCACCACTTTCGGTTACATGGAACCCATGCTCAAGGTGGCGGCCGAATTCCCGGACGTGAAGTTTGAGCACGCCACCGGCTACAAACAAGCTGCCAACATGCGCACCTACGACAGCCGCACCTACGAAGGCGCATACATGGCCGGTGTGATTGCCGGCAAGATGACCAAGAGCAACACGCTGGGTGTGGTGGCCTCGGTGCCAATTCCCGAAGTCATCCGCAACATCAACAGCTTCACCCTCGGTGCACAAAGCAGCAACCCCAAGATCAAGACCAAGGTGGTCTGGGTCAACACCTGGTTTGACCCACCGAAAGAAACCGAAGCCGCCACCAGCCTGATCAACGGCGGTGCTGATGTGTTGTTCCAGAACACCGACTCTCCCGCCGTGCTCAAGACCGCTGAAGCCAAGGGCAAACGCGCTTTCGGCTGGGATTCCGACATGACCGCCTACGGCCCGAAAGCCCACCTGGCCTCGGCCGTGATCAACTGGGGTCCGTATTACATCAAGGCCACCAAAGAAGCCCTGGACGGCGGCTGGACCGCTGGTGAAGGCACGCACAGCTGGTGGGGCGTGAAAGAAGGCGCGATTGACATCGTGGCCATCGCCGAAGACGTGCCCGCCGAAACCAAAGCCAAGGTGGAAGAAGTCAAGAAGGGCCTGGCCGATGGCAGTTTTGCCATCTGGAAAGGCCCGTTGAAAGACAGCGCCGGCAAGGAAGTGCTGGCCAAAGACGCGGTGGCTGACGACAAGTTCCTCAGCGGCATCAACTTCTACGTCAAGGGCGTGGAAGGCAAAGTGCCTGGCGCCAAGTAAACTGGCTTCGCCCCAGGAAAAACCGCCTTCGGGCGGTTTTTTTCGTCTGCCTACTGATTGCCCGCCATGAACACTGTCAAACCCATTTCTGCCCAGCAGCTGCCGCAGCTGCTGCGGGCCATGCCCAAGGCAGAGTTGCACATGCACATTGAAGGCTCGCTGGAGCCGGAACTGATGTTTGCGTTGGCCGCGCGCAACGGCCTGACCGTGCCCTATGCCGATGTGGAAGCGCTCAGACGCGCTTATGTGTTTGGCAACCTGCAAGAGTTTCTGGACGTGTACCACGCAGGCACGCTGGTCTTGCGCACCGAGCAGGACTTTTACGACATGACTTGGGCCTACCTGCAGCGTGCTGCCGCAGACCAGGTGCTGCACACCGAGATCTTTTTCGACACCCAAACCCACACCGGCCACGGCGTGAGCGCTGAGGTGGTCATCCATGGGCTGCACCGCGCCTGTGTGGATGCGCGCCAGCAGCTTGGCATCAGCGCCGGGCTGATCCTGTGTTTTCTGCGCCATTTGAGTGAGGCCGAGGCGTTTGAGGCGCTGGAGCAAGCCCAGCCGCATCTCGGCAAGCTGCTGGGCGTGGGGCTGGCTTCCAGCGAGCTGGGCCATCCACCCGAGAAGTTTGCGCGGGTGTTTGCCAAAGCTCGACAGCTTGGGCTGCATCTGGTGGCCCATGCAGGGGAAGAAGGGCCGCCAGCCTATATCTGGAATGCGCTGGATGCTCTCAAAGTTGAACGCATTGACCATGGCGTGCAGGCCATGCAAGACCCCGCGTTGGTGGCGCGGCTTGTGCGCGAGCGGATGCCTTTGACGGTGTGCCCGCTGTCCAATTTGAAGTTACGGGTGTTTCCCACGTTGGCACAGCACAACCTGGGTGCCATGCTGAAGGCGGGGCTGGTGGCCACGGTCAACTCTGACGACCCGGCGTATTTTGGTGGCTATGTCAACGAGAACTTCACCCAGACCTTTGCCGCACTCGGCCTGACCGCGCAGCACGCCCGGCAACTGGCGCACAACAGTTTTGAGGCCAGTTTCTGTGATGCCTCAACCAAGCGCGCCTACCAGCATCGGTTGGCCGAGTTTTTTGAAACGTTTGAATGAAGGCGTTTGCCGCGCCGGATGGCGGATCGACTCCGCCATGACCAGCCTGCTTCAGCGCACCGGCACCCAGAGCTGCAGGCGCGGCAGCATCACCCGGTAGGGTGCCAGCAGCACTGCAGCCATCAGCCATTTGATGCTCAGGTCGCCAGCGGCCAGCGTCAGCCAGTTCATGTCCGAGCCGTAGAAGGCCAAAAAGAAGAAGATGGCGGTGTCCACAATCGAGGCCACCACCGAGCCAATCAGCGGCGCTTTCCACCACGAACCGGCGCGCAGGCGGTTGAAGGCGACGATGTCAAGCATCTGACCCACAATAAAGGCCACGCCAGAGGCGACCGCAATGCGCCACGGCGCCAGCGCCAGCGATACCACCACCGCGATTGCAAAACCCACCCAGGCCACGCGCCGCGCTGCTTCATTGCCCACCGCGCGGTTGGTCAAATCGGTGACCAAAAAAGCCACCGGGAAGGTGAAAGCACCCCAGGTCAGCCAGTCGTTGATCGGGAACTGCACCAAGTAGTTGGACGACACGATCACCAGCAACATGGCCAGAATGGGCCGCCAGAGCGCAAAAAGGGGAGGGTGGAGCAGTGATTTCATGTCCCGATTATCGCTGTAGCGCTTTTTGGGCGGCCCATGCAACTGAGAATCCGGCGCAAATTGGGTAAGCTCAGCGGTATTTATGAGAGCCTACCGCGCCGCCCTGTTGTATTTCAAGCCCGATGCTGATCCCCGCGACAGCGCGGTTTATCTGGATGACGGCCTGCTGGTGACAGGCCCCAACGCCCAAGGTACCCAAGTGGTGCAGGCCGTAGGACCGTACCGCGACGTGGCCGTGCGCTACCCGCAGGTGCCGGTGCAGCATTTTCCAGGGCGCATCATCGCGCCGGGTTTTGTGGATTTACACAGCCACTACCCGCAAACCAATGTGATTGGTTCACCAGCCGATGGTCTGCTACCGTGGCTGGAGCATTACACCTTTCCAGAAGAAAAATGCTTCTCAGCCCCCGATTACTGCGCGCAGGCAGCTGCATTTTTCATAGCGGAAATGCTGCGTAACGGCGTGACCACCATGCTGACGTTTGCCACCTCACACCCGGCTTCGGTGCAGGCTTTGTTTGCCGAGGCGCAAAAACAGCGCTTGCGGCTGATCACCGGTCTGTGCCTGATGGACCGGCACGCGCCACCTGATCTGCTGAACCAGCCGTCCGCGCCGGGTGGCAGCGACGCTACCGAACGAAGCCTGATCGACTCAGAAACTTTGCTACAGACATGGCATGGCGTGGACCGCTTGGGCTACGCCATCACGCCGCGTTTTGCGCCCACCAGTTCAGACGCGCAGTTGCGTGGTGCAGGGGACCTGGCGACGCGTTACCCGGATGCCTGGATCCAGTCGCATGTGGCGGAAAACCATGAGGGGATCGCCTGGGCACGGGATCTGTTTCCGGCCTCAGACAGTTACCTGTCGACGTATGGTGACTTTGGCCTGTTGCGCCAGCGTGCCATTTATGCGCACTGCATCCACTTTGACGATGCTGACAGAGCGCTGATGCGTGACAGTGGTGCCGCTGCCGCGGTCTGTCCCACCAGCAACCTGTTTCTGGGCAGTGGTTTTTTTGACTATGTTGAGGCCGATCGGGTCGGGTTTCAGTACGGTCTGGCCAACGATGTGGGCGGTGGCACCAGCTTCAGCCCGTTTCACACCATGCTGGCGGCTTACTACGTGGGGCGGGAGGGGCAGACCAAGCCCGGTGTGTCGCTGTCGCCGCAGCATGTGTGGTGGCAGCACACGGCGGGCGCGGCGCAGGCACTGGGTCTGGCGGGTGTGGTGGGCAACCTGCAGCCAGGTTGCGAGGCTGACTTGGTGGTGCTCAACCCGCAAGCCACGCCGCTACTGGCGCGTCGCACCGCGCAGGCGGCCAGCTTGGACGAATTGCTGTTCGCGATGGTTGTGCTGGGGGATGACCGGCTGGTGGAAAAGACCGTGATTTCACAAGCCTTTTAGGCCTCTAGCCCTTTTGCAGGAAGGGCTGATAGCTACTCTTTCCATAGTGAGTTGTGGCGACTCGGTGGGCCGGTGTTCTGCCGTCAAGAGGCAGTTTGGTGCGGGCCGGTGTGCCTGAGACCTTGTTTTCTGCCCTCTGTGGCTGGTGTTGCTGCCTGCTTACAATCCGCCATCCCTCCAGGAGCCAAACTTCATGAGCATCAAAAGCGACAGATGGATCCGCCGCATGGCAGAGCAGTACGGCATGATCGAGCCCTTTGAGCCGGGCCAGATCCGCCAGGACGCAGGCGGCAACAAGATCGTTAGCTACGGCACCAGCAGCTACGGCTACGACATCCGCTGCGCACCTGAATTCAAGGTGTTCACCAATATCCACAGTACGGTGGTGGACCCGAAAAACTTTGACGAAAAGAGCTTTGTCGATTTCAACGACGAGGTCTGCATCATCCCGCCCAACAGCTTTGCGCTGGCTCGCACCATGGAGTACTTTCGTATTCCGCGCAATGTGCTGACCATCTGTCTGGGTAAAAGCACCTACGCGCGCTGCGGCATCATCGTCAACGTGACGCCGTTTGAGCCTGAGTGGGAAGGGTACGTGACGCTGGAGTTCTCCAACACCACGCCGCTGCCTGCCAAAATTTACGCTGGTGAAGGTTGTGCGCAAGTTCTGTTCTTTGAGAGCGACAAGGACGACGTGTGCGAAACCAGCTACAAAGACCGCGGCGGCAAGTACCAGGGCCAGCGCGGCGTGACGCTGCCCAAAGCCTGAATCAGAGCGCATACTCATGAAATGGGAAGGTAACCGCCAGTCAGACAACGTGGAAGACCGCCGCAGTGGCGGAGGTTCGTCGGGCGGCGGGGGTCGCAAGATCGGTATTGGTTCTGTCGTTATCGCGCTGGTTGCGTCGTATTTTCTCGGTGTCAACCCGATGACGGTGCTCAACATATTGAGCGGTGGCGAGCCCGCGACGCAGGTCTCGTCTGCGCCTGCCCAAAGACCACCGGCCGATGACCGCATGGCCAGTTTTGTATCGACTGTGCTTGCGGACACCGAAGATGTCTGGAAAGACGTCTTCACCCAGGCGGGTGGCACCTACCAGGAACCCAAACTCATCCTGTTTCGTGGCAGCACGTCCACGGCCTGTGGTGCGGGGCAGGCGGCCATGGGCCCGTTTTATTGCCCGGCAGACCGCAAGGTTTACATTGACCTGGGTTTTTACGAAACCCTGCAAAACCGCCTGGGCGCCCCCGGCGACTTTGCCCAAGCCTATGTGATTGCCCATGAGGTCGGTCACCATGTGCAAAACCTGCTCGGCATCAGCGACAAGATGGCGCAGATGCGTGGGCGGGTCAGCGAGGTGGAATACAACGCCCTGAGCGTGCGCCTGGAGTTGCAAGCCGATTGTTTTGCCGGTGTCTGGGCCAACCACGCGCAGGCCTCGCGCCAGTTGCTCGAAGCGGGCGATGTGGAAGAAGCCATGAACGCGGCGGCCAAAATTGGTGACGACGCGCTGCAGCGCGCCGGTGGCGGCCAGGTGGTGCCTGACAGCTTCACCCACGGCAGCAGCGCCCAGCGCCAACGCTGGTTTGACATCGGCCTGAAAAACGGCAGCGTCAAGCGCTGCGACACCTTCGCCACGCGCCAACTTTGATGCTTGGGCGATAATGCAGGTTTGCTCCAGCTCTTGGGGCTGCACCAGCTATCGGATGGGTAGCAACTGAAACTGGCTCTGCATGACCGACCTGACCTCTGATATTTCCAATGTTTTGACCGCCGACACCCTGCCTATGGCCTTTGCCCAACTGCAGTTGTCGGACCCGCTGGCCCGCGCCGTGAGTGAGATGGGCTACGAAACCATGACCCCGATCCAGGCCCAGGCGATTCCTGTGGTGCTGCAGGGGCGGGATGTGATGGGTGCCGCGCAAACTGGCACCGGCAAGACCGCCGCGTTTGCCTTGCCGCTGCTGCAGCGCATGCTCAAACATGAAAACGCCTCGACTTCACCCGCACGCCATCCGGTGCGCGCCTTGGTGCTGTTGCCCACGCGTGAACTGGCTGACCAGGTCGCCGAGCAAGTGCGCCTGTATGGCAAATACACCAACCTGCGCAGCACGGTGGTGTTTGGCGGCATCGACATGAAGCCGCAGACGGCTGAACTGAAAAAAGGCGTTGAAGTCTTGGTGGCCACCCCTGGGCGGCTGCTGGACCACATTGAAGCCAAAAACTGCGTGCTCAACCAGGTGGAGTATGTGGTGCTGGACGAAGCCGACCGCATGCTGGACATCGGCTTTCTTCCCGACCTTCAGCGCATCCTGAGCTTTTTGCCCAAGCAGCGCACCACTTTGCTGTTCTCAGCCACCTTCTCGCCGGAAATCAAGCGCCTGGCCAACAGCTACCTGCAAGACCCGGTGACGATTGAAGTGGCGCGCTCGAATGCCACTGCCTCCACCGTGGAACAACATTTCTACAGCGTCAGTGACGATGACAAGCGCCACGCCCTGCACCAAATCTTGCGCCAGCGCGAGCTGAAGCAAGCCTTTGTGTTTGTCAACAGCAAACTCGGCTGCGCCCGCCTGGCCCGCTCATTGGAGCGCGAGGGCCTGAAAACCACCGCGCTGCACGGTGACAAAAGCCAGGACGAGCGCCTGAAAGCGCTGGAGTCGTTCAAGAGTGGCGAGGTGGATTTGCTGGTGTGTACCGATGTGGCGGCGCGCGGGCTGGACATCAAGGACGTGCCAGCGGTATTCAACTTTGACATTCCGTTCCATGCCGAAGACTATGTGCACCGCATTGGCCGCACCGGGCGTGCCGGTCAGTCGGGTCTGGCGTTGACGTTTGTCTCGAAGAGCGACATGCGTCTGGTGGCAGAGATAGAGAAACTGCTGAAGACGAAGATTGACCTGGAACCCATCGAGTTCGAAGAAGACTTGCCCGACATCCGCAAGCAAGGCCACATCAACGATGGTCGGCGCATGTACAAGCAGGAAAGTGAGTTTGCACGTGAGGAGTTTGCGCCACGGCCGCCACGCGAGCAGCGCAGTGACTACAAACCGCGCACCCGTTCAGTGCCTGCTGACCCATTTTTCGACAAACCTTACGAGCCCTCGCTGCCACCCGAGGCAGCACCTTCCTGGGAAGCAGCGGCGGTGCGGCCTGGTGTGCGCGCTATTTCGGGCAACATCCGGCCCAAACGCAAGGTGGCGGCGCTGTTCGCACCTGTGTAAAAAGTGCGTTAGCTGCCCGGCTTTTGCGCTTGTGGGCAGCGTACCTGAATCAATTCGGGCGTGTTTTGACCCGGGCCCTGGCGCAACTTGAGTGCGCTCAGTGAGCCGCCCCACACACAGCCGGTGTCCAGCGCAAGCACATCGGGCCGGTCCAGCCAGCCCAAGGTGGACCAGTGGCCGAAAGCGACACGCACATCCGCACTTTGACGCCCCGGCACGTCAAACCACGGCAAGTAGCCCGGGGGGGCGGCATCAGCCCCGTCTGACACCGAAAACTCCATCTCGCCAGCAGGTGTGCAAAAGCGCAAGCGCGTCAAGGCGTTGACGATGACGCGCAGGCGGTCCACACCGGTCAGATGGTCGTGCCAGCCAGCGGGTGCATTGCCATACATCTGATGCAAAAACTCAGGTAGATCCGGGCTGCGCAAAACCACCTCGACCTCTCGGGCCAATGCAACTGTTTTTGTAGCGCTCCATCCAGGCAGAACGCCGGCGTGGACCAGTAAATACTTGACATTCTGGTGCGGCAGCAGGATCGCCATGCGCTGCTGGCGCAGCCAATCCAGCATGGCCGGACGGTCGGGCGCGTTCAGCACTTGGGCCAGGGTGTCCTTGCGGCTCGGCTTGCGTGCGCCGTGGGCTGTTGCCAGCAGGTGCAAGTCATGGTTGCCAAGAAGGCATTGCGCGGCCTGGCCATAGCGCATCAGTCGCCGCAGCACGCCCGCAGAGTCCGGCCCACGGTTGACCAGGTCGCCCAGTAAAAAAAGTGTGTCACGGCTGGGTGAAAAGGAAATCACGTCCAGCAGGTTTTGCAGAGCCCCGTCGCAGCCCTGCACGTCGCCAATCAGGTAAAGTGCCATGATGTTGATTGTCGCGTGCCCTGCATGGAATTTTTGCTGATTGTTTTTTTGACGCTGCTCAATGGCGTGTTCGCCATGTCCGAGCTGGCACTGGCGGCCAGTCGCAAGTCCCGGCTGACGGCCATGGCCGAGGATGGCGACAAGGGCGCGCAGGCCTCGCTCAAGCTGCTGGACAATCCCAACCAATTTTTGTCAACGGTGCAGGTCGGCATCACCTCCATTGGGGTGCTCAACGGCATTGTGGGGGAGGCCGCATTCAGCGACGGGTTGGCCCACTGGCTGCAGGGCTTGGGTGTTGCCGAGCAAGCGGCAGCGCTGTCGGCCACCGCCCTGGTGGTGACGATCATCACCTTTACCACCATCATCTTTGGCGAACTGGTGCCCAAGCGCATTGGCCAGCTCTACCCCGAACCGGTGTCGCGGTGGGTGGCACGGCCCATGTTGTGGTTGGCCCGGGCGGCTGGCCCGTTTGTCAAATTGTTGTCGGGTACCACCGCGGCAGTCTTGCAACTATTGCGCATCGACACCACGGCATCACGCGCCATGACCGAAGAAGAAATCACCGCCAGCCTGGAAGAAGGGGTAGACGCGGGTGTGATTGAAGAGCATGAGCATCAGATGGTGCAAAACGTCTTTAGCCTGGATGATCGCCCGCTCACGTCTCTGATGGTGCCCAGTGCCGAGGTGGACTGGCTCGACGCGAGCATGACGGTTGGCCAGAGTTTGCAAAAGGTGGGTTCTGACGGTGCGCAAAGAGCGCACTCCTGGTACCCGGTGTGCCGTGGTTCTTTGGATGATGTCATTGGCAAGATCAGTGTGGCGCGGTTACTGGAACTCGGGGCGCAAAGTCCCGGCACCCTGGCAGATTTCGTGACGGTGGCCGTGTTTGTGCCTGAGACGCTCAGCGGCATGGAGTTGCTGGAGCAGTTTCGCGCCAAGGTGGGGCGTCTGGTGCTGGTGGTGGACGAATATGGCGTGGTGCAGGGGCTGTTGACGCCCTACGATTTGCTGGAGGCTATCACGGGTGAATTGCAGCCAGGCTTGCAGACCGACGCCTGGGCCACTCGGCGCGATGATGGCAGCTGGCTGCTGGATGGCATGATGCCCATCAATGAACTCAAGGCCCGGCTTGATATCGATGAACTACCCGCCGAAGACCGTGGGCGTTACAACACATTGGCCGGCCTGCTGATGGCCGTGAGTGGCCACTTGCCGGTGACGGGTGAGCAAATTGTTTGCGAGAACTGGCTGTTTGAGGTAATCGACCTGGACGGCAAGCGCATTGACAAGGTGCTGGCCAGCCAGGTCAAGCCAGAACTTTAGCAACTGCTGGATGTTGCCTCAAGCGCGCCCCGCCAGACGGTAGGCCAGCAGGCCCAGTAGTTCATGCAGGGCCAGACGCCATCTCTTGACGCCCTGATCCATCGAATACTGCGTCCATGGCGTTGCCAATCCGCTGCGAAAGTCCACCGGGTAGGCCGTCACGTTCCAGCCCGCGCGCTCAAAAGCTGCCATGGCACGTGGCATGTGGTAGGCCGAGGTCATCAGCAGCCAGGGCTTGGTGGCATCCACACCCGGAACTTGTCTGCTCAGCACAGCGTTTTCAAAGGTGGTGCGCGAACCAGACTCCAAGAGCAGTTTCTCAGGTGCCAAACCCTGGGCGACAAAAAATTGTCTGGCACGCTCGGCTTCCGACGGCCCCGCGCCAAACAGTTCACCTTCACCGCCAGTAAAAAGCACCTTCAGGTGCGGCTGCTGGCGCAGCAGCGGTGCCACTTCCGTCAGGCGCTCTGCAGCGTCATTGAGTGCACTTTGTCCAGGGTTTGTCCAGATGTAAGCTGACTCCAGGGCGCCGCCCAGCACGATCACGCCTGCTTGCGTGGTCCAGTGATGACCCGGTTCGCGGGCTGGGTATTCGCTTTCAAGATAGCGTATTGCCACATTGGGCAAAGGTTCCCAGCCGAGCAGCAGCAACAGTCCTAGCGCAGCAGTGTTCGTTTTCAGTGCCCAGCGGGGCTGCGTCTTGAGCAGCCATACCCCTGCCAGTAGCAGCAAGGCCACCCATGCCAAGGGCTGAGTCAAAAATGATAGGAGTTTGGAAAGTAAAAACATGCAGTGCGTTGAAGAAAGCGTCAAAATCGCGCCACCTCAGTGTGGCTGATCCATGTCAAACAATCTTTAATAAAAAATTCATAATTAGAGTGCAGGGATATACTGCAGCGCAGCAAAATTTCGGCCAGGGTTGTTCTGAGACTTTGGTCCTTTCGTGATTTGAAGCCGTGTCAGATCAAGCAATGAAACGGGAACAGTGATGACGATATCCATAGAAGCCATGAACACCTTGCGCAACCGGCGCGAGAAGATTATCCAGAATGTCAGCCCAGAGAAGCTTGCGGCCTTACACGCCAAAGGCATGCTGTCAGCCCGGGAGCGGGTCAACACCCTGTTCCTCGAGGGCTCGTTTCAGGAACTCGGTATGCATGCGCACCACAACGCCGTTTCCTTTGGCATGGCAGGGCGTGAATTGCCGACAGACGGCGTGATCACTGGCACCGGTTATGTCGGCAACATGCAAGTGGCTGCTTTCAGCCAGGACTTTCAGGTCCTGGCGGGCACCATGGGCAAGATGCAGGCCCGCAAGATCGTGCGTCTGATGCGTCACGCCCTGCGTGTGGGTGTGCCCATGGTGGCCTTCAAAGACTCGGGTGGTGCCCGCATTCAGGAAGGCGTTGACGCCTTGTCTGGCTACGGTGACGTTTTTTATTACAACGTCATGTTGTCTGGCGTGGTGCCGCAAATCGCTGTGGTGCTGGGCCCGTGCGCGGGTGGAGCGGCCTATTCCCCGGCGCTGATGGATTTTGTGATCATGGCGCGGCACAACGCCTACATGTTCCTGACTGGCCCCGAGGTCATCAAGGCCGTGACCGGGCGCACCACCACCATGGACGAAGTGGGCAGCGCTGAAATGCATGCGTCTGTCAGCGGCAACGTGCACTTCATTGCCGAAGACGACCAGCACGCTATTGCGCTGGTGAAGAATTTGCTGACATATTTGCCTTCCAACAACACCGAAGACCCGCCGCACGATTTGTCAGTGCCGATTGACGAGATGGTTGACGAGGGCATGAAGGACGTGATTCCCGCGAGTTCCTCGGAACCGCTGGACGTCCATGCGGTCATTCGACGCTTGTTGGATAGGGGTGAATTGCTGGAGGTGCATGCCAATTTCGCTCGCAACGCCATCGTTGGTTTTGGCCGAATTTCTGGCGCAGTGGTCGGCATGGTGGCCAACAACCCGATGGTCAAAGCCGGGGCGCTGGACATGGACGCGGCCGACAAGATCGCCCGCTTTGTGCGTACCTGTAACGTGTTCAACATTCCTTTGGTGACGCTCGTGGATGTGCCCGGCTTCCTGCCAGGCGTTGAAGAAGAGCGGGGTGGCATCATTCGCCATGGCGCCAAAATGCTGCACGCCTTCGCCTCTGCCACAGTGCCCAAAATGACGGTGATTTTGCGCAAGTCTTATGGCGGGTCTTACCTGGCCATGTGCAGCCAGGAAATGCGTGCCGACATGGTTTACGCCTGGCCAACGGCCGAAATTGCGGTCATGGGCGCCGAGGCGGCGGTCAAAATCCTGTATCGCAAGGAAATCAAGGAAGCGACCGATGCCAAGGCCAAGGCTGCTGAGCTGGCCCAAAGCTATCGTGACGAATTTGCCTCGCCTTATGCAGCTGCCTCCAACTTTTACATCACCGATGTGATCGACCCGGCAGACACACGCTGGACACTCGCATTGGCACTGCGAAAGACGCTGGGCAAACGTGAGTTGCGTCCTGGTAAGAAGCACGGCAATATGCCGCTTTAGCCGATCACCAGGGAAGCTCTTCACGATGAACCAACCCATTCTTTTTTCGTTGCAGGTTTATGGCATCTCTATTGTGATTGCCATGTTGGTGGCTGTCCTGATCAAGCTCATGGTGCTCGTCACCGGGCGGCTTGAGCATGGTGCCGCTGCCAAAGCGGTGCCGCAGGGTGAAGTTTGCCCTGTAGCCTTTGGCATCCCGGATGAAGATGTGGTGGCGCTGAGTGCGGCTATTTTTGCTGTCATTGGTCCGCACCACATTTTGCATATCTCGCCCACCAGCCGCGCTTGGTCCAGCCAGGGGCGGTCGGCGCAGCACACGTCACACGCCGGATTCCAACGGCCCCCTCACTGATACAGGAACCTACCATGACCCGACTCTTCAAAATTACCGTGAACGACCGCGAATACGATGTGGCTGTGCTGGAAGTTACGCCAGGTACAACGCCTGGTGGTGGTGCCGTGCCGCACATGACGCCCGGAGATGCGCCCACACAGGTTGTTGCTGCGCCTGCCAGGGCACCAGTGGCGGCTGCGCCTGCCAGCGCTGCTGCCGCCGGAGACGAGGTCGCTCAAATGGGGGGTGTGATCGTTCAGGTGGAGGTGAAGGTTGGCCAGAAGGTGGCGGTAGGCGACAGCCTGCTGATATTGGAAGCCATGAAGATGAAAAACCATCTGTTGGCCAGCCGTGCCGGTACGGTGACGCGGGTTCTGGTGGCCGCGGGGGATGCCGTTGAAGGTGGTCAACCCGTGTTGACCATTCAGTAAGCCTGCCCCAGCCCGAGCCCTGCGCCATGGAAAATCTTAGTTTTCTCAATCTGTTCCAAGGTATTGCCACCCTGGTTGCTGCAGACCCGTCCGTCATGTACGGGCGCATTTTTTTGATGTTGCTGGGGTTTTTGCTGATCTATCTGGGAACGCGCGAGGTTCTTGAGCCTTTGCTGATGATCCCGATGGGGCTGGGCATGTCGGCCATCAACGCCGGAGTCATGTTCCTCGAAGGTGGCAAGGCGGGCACGCTGTTCATTGATCCGTTGATGTCGGACCCGACCGATCTGGTCAACATCATGCAGATCAACTGGCTGCAACCCATTTACACCCTGACCTTCAGCAACGGTCTGATCGCCTGTTTTGTTTTTATGGGCATTGGTGTGTTGCTGGATGTTGGCTACGTGATGGCGCGGCCATTTCAGGCGATGTTTATCGCGCTGTGCGCCGAGCTGGGCACCATCGCCGTGTTTCCGATCGCCATCGCGCTGGGGATGTCACCAGGGCAGGCGGCTTCGGTCGCCACCATTGGCGGTGCGGACGGCCCGATGGTGTTGTTCACTTCTCTGATTCTCGCCAAAGACCTGTTTGTGCCGATCACCGTGGTGGGCTACCTGTATCTGGGCCTGACCTATGGCGGTTATCCGTATCTGATCAAGTGGTTAGTGCCTGAGCACATTCGCGGTATCAACATGTCTGCAGACCGGGGACCAAAAATTTCCCGATCTCAAAAGATGATATTTGCCGTGGTGGTTTGCACCTTGCTGTGCTTGCTGTTCCCGGTGGCGGCACCGCTGTTCTTCTCACTGTTTGTGGGTGTAGCGGTGCGCGAAAGCGGTCTGGAGTCCTTCACCAAACTTCTCAGTGAAACCTTTCTGTATGGCGCCACCTTCTTCCTGGGGTTGACGCTGGGCGTTTTGTGTGAAGCCAGCACCCTGCTGGACCCGGTGGTGCTCAAGCTCCTGTTGCTGGGAATGCTGGCGTTGTTGATCTCGGCATTGGGAGGTTTGGCCGGTGGCTACGTCCTGTACTTTGCGACGGGTAAAAAGTTCAACCCGATCATTGGCATCGCTGGGGTGAGTTGTGTACCGACCACGGCCAAGGTGGTGCAAAAGATTGCCACACAATCCAACCCTTCCGCCATCATCTTGCCGCAAGCATTGGGTGCCAACATCAGCGGTGTGATCACCACGGCCATCATTGCAGCAACTTACGTGAGCATTTTGCGCTGACGTAGTCACAGCACCTGATAGCGCTGCGTTTTATCCGAGGTTGAAATGGCCAGAGCATAGCTTCTGGCCTGCCAAACGACTGGGGCTGGATCAACGGGCGCCACAGCACCGTCTGCATGCCGTGCCAGCGTCAGGTGAGGCCGGTAAGGTCGTGTCTCCACAGGCAGGCCCAACCCACGCAGTGCCTGCCCCAATCGATCAAACAACGACCAGAGTTGCCTGGGTAACCCGCTGGTGCAAAGAACAGCCAAGCCGTGCGGCCACAGCTTGGGCTGGTCCAGCACCAGTTCAAACGGCTGAAACGGCACCACGACACCAGCGGTGATGTCTGGCAACCGCCGTGTTTCCACCTGCCCGATGAAGTGCAGCGTCACATGCCAATCTTGGGGCTGGTACGGCGTGCAGCCCTTGGACCAAGTCCACTTCAGGACATGGTTGGCCAACTGCGCTTGACAGACAGCATCGGGCCACAGCGCCAGGAACAAGCGTTGTGAGGTAGTGGTCATGGCTGGTTCAGGGGGCATGATGCTGCACTGTAGATCCACGACGCCACGTAATCAACCCAGTTGCAGGCCTTGCTGGAGCGTGAAAGTGCGTGAGCTGCTTGCGCCTCTTGCGCTTTTTGGCAGTGACGGTTTGCGGCATTACATAGACAACGGCCATACTTTGGTGCAACGTCTCTGACGTCCGCCGTGATATCGTGACCAAAGAAAAAGGGTTTGTCGTTACTTTCGTAACAACAAACCCTTATCTGTATTGGTGCCGGAGAGATGAATCGAACACCCGACCTTCTCATTACGAATTAACTGGGATATATGGACCCACTAATTAATTATCCTTAACAGTCATTGATCTTCCCAATGAAAGCGGCATAATGACCTTAATGGGCTAGCACGAAGTTTCACCAAATCATCCCCTGTTTGCTAGCCCGGTGCTAGCCCGAAAGTGAGAGGTTGACACTGTGCCTGCTGCGAATCATCTAAAGCTCACCAAGACTATGCTGGTTGGCCTAAAGGCGCCCGCAGTGGGCAAAAGGCTGGTGATTTACGACACCGAAACTCCAAAGTTAGCCATGCGAATGACGCACACTGGAGTGCGCGCTTTCTACGTGGTCAAGCGATTGGGGGGCGTGATGGTTTGGATCAAACTCGGCAAATTTCCCGATATGACATGTGAGCAGGCACGAAACGAAGCTGGCAAGGTACTCGGTGAGTTTGCTAAAGGAGAAAACCCAGCTGCGGTGAAGCGGGCGGTGAAAGCTGAAATGACGTTTGGTGAGGCATTTGACGACTTCATTGTTCGCAAGCGTAAACGTGATGGTTCAACAATCAGCGACAAGACTAAGCGGGATTACACGGACTTGGTCAGGCTGTACTTGGATGGAATCAAAGGCAAAAAATTGTCTGCGATTGAGCGCAATGAAATCAAAGCAATTCACGCTAGAACGACCAAAAAAAGTGCCGCGCAAGCCGACCGAGTTGTGGCAGTGGTCTCAGCGGTTTTCACCTTTATGCTTGCCCACGAACGTTTTAGCGGTGAAAACCCAGCGGCAAGAATTCAAAAGAATCCCGCGCCAAGCCGCGACCGCTTCTTGCAGCCAGACGAACTAGCCCCTTTTTTTAAGGCATTGTCAGAGTCAACCAATGAAATCACGAGGGACTTTTTTTTGTTGGCGCTACTGACAGGTGCCCGGCGCTCTAATGTTTCCGAAATGAGGTGGGCCGACGTTGACCTCACGGCAGGTATTTGGCGTATTGCCAAGACCAAGAATGGTATGTCGCAGGCAGTGACTCTATCGCCGGAGGCTGTGGCCGTATTGGGTTCGCGTTTGGCTGGCGGTGGCGAATTCGTGTTCCCTGGCGAAGGCAAGACCAAACATATTGTTGAACCAAAAAAGGCATGGGCCACACTTCTTAAAAATGCCGGCATTGAAAATCTGCGTATCCATGACCTACGCCGGACGCTGGGAAGCTGGCAGGCTCGCACCGGAGCGTCACTACCGATTATTGGCAAGAGTTTGAATCACAAGACTCACCAAGCCACTGCAATTTATGCTCGCCTTGATCTTGATCCCGTGCGTCAGTCAGTCAACAAGGCTACGGCCGCAATGATTGCAGCGGCTAATCTTGATAAGAGGTAGCCATTTTGAATTTATCGGCCAAGAGGTAAGACTATGAAAGACGAGATAGTAATTATTGCCGAGCAAATTTTGGAGCAACTTTATCAGGAGATGGAAAAAAACGAATTTGATGAGTTTGCTGTATTGAAGTACGGTGCATCTGCTTACGAATCATTTGTTGCATCCGAACTTCCAGAATCTGACCCAAAACGCCAAGAGTTGATTGCTACAGCCGAGAGCGATTTTGAAAAACTCTTTAATGCTTGCAATATTAAGTTGCGGCAACCAGTTAGATTGATTAGTTTTTCCTTCGGACTTTTGTGGTCGCTTATTAAAAATCCAATTGAAGACGATGATATCGGCAGTGCTCTTCGAGCATTGGTTCATAGCTCTCTCATGATTGGAAGGGCAATACCACTGGCTGAATTTGATTCCTTTAGTAACATTTTTATCGACATTCAGCGGAGTGCTGAAAAAAAGGAGAAAAGAAAAGCGCAACTGCTGTCAGCAAAAGCTAGGCGAGCTCCTTTTCAATTGCTGGAAGATTGGGCAGTGGAAGTCGCTAAGACTAAGCGAGGTACTGACCTAGATATTTCGCATGAGCTCGTATTTGAAATTCCGCCACACATTGCTATGTATGTAAGGCCAGAGCGCGGCCCGAGACAAAAGGGTGATATTCGTGTTATTACCAATGCACAGAGAACTATCTATGAAGCATTGTTGTCTCAACATAAATCAATCAAATGCTGATTTATGTGAATAAAAAAGTTATTTTTTGCACGCTAAAAATTACGGTTAACGTGCTACTCGTAACATGTAGCGCGCTAGGCACAAAAGTGATGAAATTACAATAGGAAAATCGCTTTCATACCGCAATGCATCCAGCATACGGAACTTTTATGAAAGCGAATCATGACTCTTCCAACCATTGTTCAAGCCAGCAAGTTGCTGCTGGATGAAAGGGCCGCTGCGGAAGTCTTGGATGTGACGCCTGGGACGCTATCGGTGTGGCGCTCAACCGGGCGATATTCCCTTCCATTCCTGAAAGTTGGTCGAAAAGTTCGTTATCGGCACTGCGATCTGATGGCGTGGTTGGACAAACGCACTCGTGAAAACGGTGCCACTGCGTAGGTGATGCAATGGTTCATATTACTCACAGCGTTGCAGTTGGTGCAATCTGCACAGAGGTGATCAACCCCATCAAAAATTTTCGCTTGGCCATTGCGGCGGCGGGACTGACACCACCGACCGAGATCATTGACGACGGCGTGATTCACCGGTTCAGCACCAACGGCAAGCCCACCCATAAACACGGCTGGTACATGCTGCACAGTGACGGCATCGCGGCTGGTGCGTTCGGTGACTGGCGCGAGGGCTTTACTCAAAACTGGTGCAGCAAGGCCGACACCGCCATGACCGAGGCTGAACGGCAGGTGCATCGTGAGCGCGTCAAGACCATGCAACGCCAGCGTGAAGAAGACCTGGCACAGCTTCAGCAGTTGGCAGCAGCCGACGCACTCAAGCGCTGGACAGCAGCCACACCTTGCGCCCAGCATGACTACCTGACCCGCAAGGGCATCAAGCCCAATGGCGTAAAGATCGAGGGCGACAAGCTGTTGATTCCGATGCGCGATACGGCGGGCATGGTGCACAGCTTGCAGACCATCACCCTGGACGGCATCAAGATGTTTATGTCGGGTGGCCGGGTCAAAGGCTGTTACTTCGGAATCGGCAAACCCAAAGGCGTGCTGATCGTGTGTGAGGGTTTCGCCACTGGCGCGAGCATCCATGAATGCACAGGCCATGCCGTCGCGGTCGCCTTCACTGCGGGCAATCTTGAAACGGTCGCCGTGACGCTGCGCACCAAGTACCCGGCACTCAAAATCATCATCGCCGCTGATGATGACCGCCAGACCCCTGGCAACCCTGGCATGTCCAAGGCCATTGCAGCCGCCCACGCATCGGCAGGAGCATTGGCCGTGCCCATATTCAAAGAGGCGACAGCATGAAGAGCCAGACCGACTTCAACGACATGCATCAAACTGCCGGACTTGAAGCAGTAAAGGCATGCATTGATATGGCAATCGAAGCTGCATCTTCCAGTTCAAGCGAGACAGGGGCAATATCTCTACTCGGTACTTGGCTAGAACCAGCCGTAATTCAGACCGATTTGCCCCTTGCTCCTATCTTTGATGCAACAGCACTTTTGCCAAAAATGCTTGGCGACTTTGTGCTGGACGAGGCAGATCGCATGCCGTGTGCACCCGACTACATTGCAGCCATCTTGGTCGTTTGCCTGGGATCTGTCATTGGTGCACGGTGTGGCATCAAGCCCAAGCGGTGTGATGATTGGATCGTGACGCCGAACCTGTTTGGCGGCATCGTCGGCGACCCATCGTCAAAAAAGTCACCAGCCTTGGGTACGGTAACCCGATTTTTGGACCGATTGGAGGCCAAGGAAGCCGAAAAACTGGAGGATGCTAGGAAAACTTTTGGCGCAGAAACTGCTGCCTTTGAGGCGCATCAGTCCGCAGTTAAGGCCAACATGAAAAAGGCGGTGTGCGGAAAAATTGATCACCTCAAAATGAATGCTGCCATTGCCGACTTGCAAAGCCTGCAAGCCCCGCAGGAACCTAACCAGCGGCGATTCAAATCGAACGACTCCACGGTTGAAAAGCTGGGTGACCTGTTGGTTCACAACCCCCAAGGGATGCTGGTCTATCGGGATGAACTGATTGGTTTGCTTGCGTCATGGGAAAAAGAGGGCAAGGAGGGCGACAAGGCTTTCTATCTGGAGGGCTGGAACGGCACCGCCAGTTTCAACATCGACCGCATTGGGCGCGGCAGCCTGCACATCAAAAATCTTTGTATCTCGGTGTTCGGTGGCATACAGCCGGAATTGCTGGAACGCTATCTGGCGGGCATCACCAATTCGCTTGACAATGATGGCCGCATCCAACGCTTTCAGGTGCTGGTGTATCCAAACGCTGTCGCCTGGGAGTGGCGCGACCGCTACCCGGTCAAGGGCGCGCGAGAAGCTGTGCGCGACCTGTTCGACCGGCTGGCCGTGTTTGACCCCGTGCAAGGCGGTGCTAACCCCAGCGACGACTTTGTGAAGCTGCCGTACTTCTGCTTTGACGATGCCGCGCAAGACATCTTTGTGCAGTGGTGTACCGAGCTTCACACGGTGCACATCGCCAATGAGCAAAACCCGCTGATGCAGCAGCATTTTGGCAAGTTTGAAAAGCTATTTTGTTCAATCGCATTGATACTGCACTTGGCAGAGGGCGATATCGGGCCAGTAACTGCACACAGCGCATTGCGGGCAGCCGCATGGTGCGAGTACCTGACCTGCCACGCCCGGCGCGTGTATGGGTTGGTCGAGGCCGCCAAAGTGACCACCGCCCGCATGGTCAGCCGCCGACTGGCCGAGGGCAAGTTGGAAGACGGCTTCAGCGTACGCGACATCGTGCGTAAGCAATGGTCAGGTGTCACAACCACCTTGCAAGCAGAAAACGCACTTGGCATTCTGGAAGAAAACGGGCATGTGAAAAGTCTGGAAGGCATCAACCCCATCGGGCGACCGACCGTCCGCTACTTCATCAACCCTCAACTCAAGAAGGCGACTAAATGAGTACCGAGGCTGTTCGAGTGAAAGCTGCGATATCCCAAAAGGTCCTGGGCGGTCCTGCCAAAACTGACGAAACTCTTTTTTAGACTTTTGTCAGTTTCGTCAGTGGCAACTGTGGCCACACGCGCAACGCTAAGAACGTAAAAGTTCTGCAGAGGCAGCTATTTGTTGGTGATCTGTACCTGATGGGAACTTGAATAGTCACTACGCAAGTCCCTGCTGACATTTATTTAGAAGTCGTCTTGTTTTACTGGCAATTTAATGACTGGTGGATAGCGGTTAATATCCTTTGCATCGGTTAACCCTATTGGTAGCGCAACAGGCTCAATCCTCGCCTTGGGAGGATGGGTCAGATGATGTCGTTCCTTTCGCAAAATTCCATTACCTTTCTCAAGTTCGGTCGCTCTCAAATTGGCGACTCTAGCCCTTTTTTCAGCAGTGTCGACCAGAATCTGGCTCTGCTCGACCAACTGCCTTGACGGTTCGATTATTTTTAATTGCAGATAGCTTGAAATGGTGGACAGTACCGCCAAGAAAACTCCCAGTGCCATCGAGAAACTGACTGGTAGCCCAAAAAAGCCAAGCCAATACCATACTGAAGTTGATCCTGAGAACCCGCTTTGGAGCGCCTGCTGACCAAGCGCAATGGTTTCTGTGCTGCATAGATTGAAGAATTTTTTACAGCCAAGGTAAATCGACGCTTGGCGTTCGCCGAACTCAAGTTCAGCAGTACGTGCTCCTTGTTGACGTGACAATTCAGTGTGCAACCGAGTAATTTCTGCATCTTTGAGCGTGTAGTCACAAGACGCGCAGCCGCCAATTAACAGTGCAACCAGCATGCTGACCACGAGGATTAGCTTTTTCATACATGCTCCCAGATAATGCGTTCATTTGCCCAGGACGGAACTGACTTCTGTTCGGCAGTCGTCCAACGGCCAGATTCATTTTTCTGCCAGGTCCAAAAAGTAGCTCCAGGCATGAACGCCTTTTGGTAACGCTTCAGAATTGCCGGTGCGTCCGTGAAGATAATCAGTTGATCAAACCGTGCAGGACCGGTCTTACTGCTCAGGGAAACCAAGGATGAATGAACAAAGGTGTCTAGATCCCTTTCCCACTTGGGTGACAGTTCAATTTCTACGGACACCTTTTTGCCACCCTGAAAAATCCAGACGACATCCGGGTTCTTGACCCCGTTCTGGCTCCTGGACTTCATTTCTTTCTCTGACGAGTAATCAGTGATGGCACCGGCCATCAGCCGTTCGGCAGTAATTCGCTGAGCCATCTCGTCGTGAACAAGGTGGTTTTGATTAACCCGTTCGGGTCGGTGCTCATATGGCATCGGCTCCAGCCGGCCAATTTCCACCATGTGCTTGCCGTCCACTGTCAAGGTCAAAAATGACCCTGGCAAAAATTTCTCATTGCGTCGGCTTTGGGTTTTGGTACTGACGAGCAGGCCGCTTTTGACCAGTCGTTGCGCCAGGCCAGATCTTTGGGTGCCCACCAGCATTTCCAACGTGGTGGAGCTGGCCCAGCCCCAGCGGTAGATCCACGTCAAGGCAGTCAAGGTTCTTTCCTTGCCTCGCTCCAAGGTGGATTGGCCATTAAGTTTTTGGTTTAGGACGGATCTGGCAATCGTGGTTCGATTTGTTGGGGCTTCAGTAGTGTTCATAGTTCCTTTGATCGTGAGGTTTATTGAGTTCGCTAGCACCATGTCCCGCACTGACCAAGTGAAGTGGCACCCACTGTGTGAAGCACTTGAACGGATTGCTGGAAATGTTTATGGGATATGTGCGAACGAAATTAAGTCAGCGCCTGCGGCGGGAGCTTTGCTCCCCACTGCGTGGCCCCCCTAGCGCTTCGGCTGCGCCTGCACGGGAGGGGTAGTGGCTTTGCCCCTTTCCCTCCCCGCCATTCGGCGGCTCCCCACCCATCCCCAACACGTGTGCGCCGCTTCGCGGCTACCCTGCCTTTTGCAGACTCGCACCTACGTGCTCGGCCCTGTGGGCTGTGCTGACGCACATCTTTAAAGGCAGGGTAGCCGCGAAGCGGCGCACACAAGTCCTGGCGGACGGGCTCGCGCCCCCCAGCCAGGGCTGGGTTCCCCCCACAGTCCTGCGGACGGGCTGCCGCCCCCCGCACGGCGGGTGCCCCCAAATGCGCCTGACGGCGCATTTAGCGACAGGCTTGCATCTATACGCATAAGTAATGATTGTGGTGGTCGGCTGGTACCCGGTTGACGTTTGTCAAACCCAATCCGGTGCAAGGTATGTAATATCGATTTCCCGGACCCTGCAGGAAAAACTCGTCAATTACAAACTACGCTACAAATTTTCTTCATAGAAACTAGCAGCACTTCGATACCTGGCTTTCTGATTTTTTAATTGTTTCTATTTGATCAATGAAATAAAATCACCAATCAGCAGACTCGATTCTTCGTTATGAACCACATAAAAATTTATTTCAATGTTGCCTTTCTGCTTCTTACAAGTCTTCTGACTATTCCGGTAGAGGCAAAATCCATCTTCAACAATGGTGGCTTGGGATGCGGAACGATCGTGTCCCTGCGTGAAAGTACCCAAAAGCCACTGCCAAGCGAGTTGGCAGATGAGTACGGTGCGCCGAAAACCAGCGGCGGCGTTGTCCTTCAAATCTTGAGCAACATGCCTGGCGTCGGCGTAGTTGCAGCGGTCGCAGGAGAGACGATTGCCAGCGCAGCTATATCAACAGTTAGCGCCAATCTCCAAGAAGCAGACCGGGTAAAGCAAGCGGAAACCGCGACGTACAAAGATGTGATGGCCGTCGAATTCCGCTTTGACGACGGTGAGATCATCAATATCCCGGTTTATGTGGTCAGCGGTATGCGCTACAAGGTCGGCACTCGCCTCAACGCAATGATCTCACCAAGGTACGGGAACCTTGCCCTTGGCGCTAATGGCCTCTTTGCAAGCATGCCTGAGGTCGGTGATTCGGACTACAGCCCAGCGTGCAGAGTTGATGACCCTGAAACTCGCAAAGCTGCGCTTGAGTCCATTAAGAACTTAGTGAATGAGTCACAAATCGTCAATCCAAGTGAGAGACGTGAGGCAAACCCTCTACCAAAAACTTCGGACTGACAGACACAAGTACTTGGTCTGGTATGAAACTTAATTTACCGTATCATTACATTTTGCATTTACTAAAAAGGGAGTTCCATCATGAAAGTTTTGATTTCATTAGCGCTGATCACTGCATCTTTTATCGCTTCAGCAGAACCTTTGGTTAATACTGAAAAGTTGATCAATTCTGGAGATCCAGCACAAGTAACATTGGGATATCAGCGATGTGGCGCTTTGATGATATTCATGGGCAATGCAGCAGTCAAAACGAACCCGGAAGAAGGTGCTGGATATATCACGATTGGGCATATGTATTCAAAGTTGTATAGAAATTCCGTCGATCTCAGAACTGAGGCAAAACGTAACGAAGCTGAGATTAGCTCAACAGAGAAAATAAAAATGTACGCGAAGATGGTTTTATCAGATACGAGTACGAATAGGTCTTTTCTCAAAAAGGACTTTGATTTCTGCCAAAAATGGGCCGATGATTTGTGATTCAGGCAAAGTTGCACGGACAAATCCAACAGCGATAGGTTATGACGAATAGCTCGTTTAACCCCGGCTACAAATTCTGTTTGTATCGGATTGAATGGCCTTTTTGACCGAAATTTGCAGCCGGACCGAGCACCGAATTCAATGGGCAGTTGCTCAGCACATCAACAAAACAGTTCAATTTCGCGCCAACAATCCGAGTCTATCCAGCATGTCATGAGTCGCCGCTTGAGCGAGCGACCTGCCTTCGATCTCAGCAGACTCCACCTCTTTCACGACAGAAAATCTGGTTTCAGCGCCATCTTTCGGCTGACGGGCAGTTACCAATAAAACTTGTTGATGGAATCCATTGCTCTCTTTGGGCAAAGCTGCAGGGGGGACATTTGCCCCTTGCGCTTGAGTCATGGCAATAAACAATTTATTCAGTCCCAAACCAATCGAGCCGGTCATTTTGGTCTCGGGCTTCTCTATCGGTTTGGACGGGTCGTCCAGTATCGGACCAATGCTGAGGCTCAGCCCCTTGTGTTGCTTGTTTTCAGGGATGGCATATTCACCCTCAATCAGATACGCGACATCTGCATCACTTTTGTTGTCAACCACAGAATAACCGTGATCAGTCAATATGCTTTTCAGTGCTTGCGTATGGGGAACGGAGCCGACGAATTCCAGATAAATCTTCTTGCCGACATCTGGAGAAAAAGCATCTTTGGGCTGGGGTGCAACGACAGGTTCGCTTGGTACTGCCGTCGTTGTGACTTCCATTGCAACAGGTTGTTCGGTCAATTGCATAGCAGCGGTTATGTCCACAGAGGCCGCGACCTCGGCAAGCTGGGCTGCGCCCTTGGTTTCAGCTGGTAACAATCCATTTTTGACTATGGCATCGGTTTGTGCAATGGCCATTCGAGCCTGCGCTTGAGGGATGCCGGAGGCGTTCAGCATGTCTGCTTGGTGGATCGATGTATTGATCTGCGCACGCATGGTCGGTGACCTTGACATCACATCTGCCTTCGCCATCGCCATGCTTGGCGTACTGAGGGCAGCGTCACCGACAACACCCAACAATCCAGCACCTGTGAATATTTGATCCCGTTGGGCCTTTTGGCGAGCTTCAGCAGCCTGCACAAACTGCTGGAACTGCTGCACCTGAGCATATTGTTTCTTAAATGCGACAGTGAGTTTTTCTCGCTGAAGCGGCGAGAGATCATGGCGTGCTTCAATTTCAGCCAGCGCTTTTCGGTATCCCTCGGCTTGTTTCTGTTCTTGCGCTTTTTTCTTTGCAGCTTCGGCTTCTGGATCGGTCATGGCATCTTTGACCTTGTCCATCCCCACATCCACAGCAGCGCCAATCAATTTGCCACCCGCCTGCACACCTATGCTGACGATGTCACCAATGCCAAATGCGCTGGCGTTCTGTGCCGTGGCGCAGCCAGTGAGCAAAGCGACAGACGCTGCCCAAATTTTGATTTTTCCAGGGTGGACTCGATGCCGAATATTCAAGTTTGTCATCTTGTTTTGTTTCATGTGATTGCTTTTTGCCATGCAATGTGTATCCATCGTCATGGCAACCTCTACCTAAAGTCACCGAAATTCCTGCGTTCGCAACGAGACGGGAATTTGGTTCGATGGGCAATGTTCTTGGTGTTCGCCGGTTAGGTGGCCGCCAACATTGCTCACTTGGACGGGATTTTAATTCCGCCTATTGGCACCTTTTTGATCCGGTTTCTGATTTTTGATGTGTGTTTTTGAAGTCGATCAAATTGCACTGCCTTACACTCCCTCGACACAACAAAAAGTCGAATCCACCCCCATGAACGCAGCCGTAGAACTGGTCATGACTGTCAAAGAAGTCGCCCAGTACCTGCGTGTGAATCAGCGCACGGTTTACCGTTTGGCGGTTGACCGCAAGCTGCCAGGCTTCAAGGTTGGCGCCACCTGGCGGTTCAAGCGGGTAGATATCGATGGTTGGATTGCGGCGCAATCAATCGCCAACACTGGCGGCTAGGGCAGGGAGTGGCACTTCATGAAAATCATCCACAACAGTGGATCAGACCGGGTCATTGACCTGATTCGTCCGCACCTCCAAGGCGGGCATCAACTTGGGTGTGTCACCCCTACGTTTTCATTATTCGCATTTGCCGAGTTGCGGCAGGCATTGGCTGGTCTTGAGCGGGTGCAACTGTTGCTACCCCCCCATATTGACGAACTTGAATTTTTGGGCGGGCCTGGCGACCGTGCCGCCCGTAACCGCTTGCAAAGCCGATGGCTGGCCAACCAATGCGCCAAATGGATCACCGCCAAGGTGGAGCTGCGTCATGCGCACGGGCGTGTGCCGCAAGGTGCGGCAGTTATGCGCAACGCGGCGGGCACCGCTGATCAAGTGGTCCTGGGGTCGTTCGCCTTCAGCACTGACGGCCTGGGGCTGACACCTGGCAACCCGCTGAGTCTGATTCAAGGCTCCGAAACCCCTGATGAAGCTGCCCAGCTTGCCAAGTGGTTCGATCAGCAATGGGCCGTTTTACGCGCCCAACCTGAAAATCAGGATGCCTTGGTCGCTGCCCTGCAGGCCATGGGCGAGCACCGCGACCCGTTCACGGTTTACACCCTCGTCCTCAATCACCTGTTTGGTGACAAGGGTGACGAGATGGACGAAGACCGCATCGTCAAAGCCGCCACCGGCATCCGTAACACCGTTGTCTGGAAAAAATTGTTCAAGTTCCAGCGTGACGGCGTGGTGGGTGCGATTGACAAGCTGGCCCGGTTTGGCGGCTGCATCATTGCCGACAGCGTGGGCTTGGGCAAGACGTTTGAGGCGCTGGCCGTCATCAAATACCACGAGCTGCGAAACGACCGCGTGCTGGTGCTGGCCCCCAAGCGCCTGCGCGACAACTGGACGCTGTACAAAGCCAACGACAGACGCAATATTCTGGCGGCTGACCGGTTCAATTACGACGTGTTGAACCACACCGACCTGTCCCGTGACGGTGGTACGTCGGGTGACATCGAACTGGCCCACGTTAACTGGGGCAACTATGACCTGGTGGTGATCGACGAGTCGCACAATTTCCGCAACAAAGCCACGCACAAGGGCAAAGAGAGCCGTTACGACCGGTTGATGCGCAAGATCATCAAAGAGGGTGTCAAAACCCGTGTGCTGATGCTGTCCGCCACCCCGGTCAACAACCGCCTGGCCGATTTGCGCAACCAAATTGCTTTTGTCACCGAGGGTGATGACACCGCCCTGTTGGAGCACGGCATTGCCAGCATTGAGGCCACCACCCGCAAAGCGCAAGCGCAGTTCAACCGCTGGCTTGATATGCCTGATGCCGATAAGACTCCGACCAAGCTGGTCGAGATGCTGGGCTTTGACTACTTCACGCTGTTGGATCACCTCACCATCGCCCGCTCGCGCAGGCATGTGGAAAAGTATTACGGCACCAGTGAAACCGGGCGTTTTCCTGACCGGCTGCCGCCCATCAACATCAAGGCCGATGTCGATTTGGCGGGCCAGTTCAGGGCCATCAAAGACATCAACCTGGAAATCCGGCGCTTGAACCTGGCCAGTTATGCGCCGCTGCGTTATGTATTGCCCAACAAGCAGGCCGCATACGATGCCAAATACAGCACCCAAATTCGCGGTGGTGAAAGCTTCTTTCGGCAAGCCGACCGTGAAGAAAGCCTGATTCACCTGCTGCGTGTGAACGTGCTCAAACGCATGGAAAGCGCGGTGTCGTCATTTGCGCTCACGGTGGGTAGGCAGCTCAAAGACGTGGAGGCCACCTTGGCCCATATCGAAGCCCACATGGCTGGTGTTGCCGGTGAAGAGGGTATTGAAGAAATCGACATTGCCGACGTGGACATTGAAGACCCCGCGTTCGAGGCCCTGCTGGTAGGCCGCAAGGTCAAAGTGTTACTCAGTGACGTTGACCTTATCCGTTGGAAACAAGACCTGATCGAAGACCGCAACCGTCTGGCCACACTGCTGGCTGCCGCCAGACAGGTGGATGCCACCCGTGATGCCAAGCTGGCACTTTTGCGCGACATGATTGCGCAAAAGTGCCGCCACCCCATCAACGCAGGCAACCAGAAAATCATCGTTTTCACGGCCTTCTCTGACACGGCGGGCTACCTTTACCAGCACCTGGCCGACTGGGCCAAAACCAAGCTGGGAATTGACTCCGCGTTGGTCACCGGCAGTGCGGGCATTCAGACCACATTGCCAAGTTTGCGCAAGAACATGAGCAGCGTGTTGTCCGCCTTTGCCCCCCGCGCCAAAGAGCGACCGTCTGAACTGGCTGACGAGGGCGAAATCAGTTTGCTGTTTGCCACCGACTGCATCTCAGAAGGCCAGAACCTGCAGGACTGCGATTGGCTGGTCAACTACGACATTCACTGGAACCCGGTTCGCATCATCCAGCGCTTTGGCCGGATTGACCGCATTGGCTCGCCCAACGGCAGCATCCAGTTGGTCAACTTCTGGCCCAACATGGAGCTGGAGGAATACATTGGCCTGGAGCAGCGTGTCAGTGGCCGCATGGTGCTGCTGGACGTGTCCGCCACCGGTGAAGAAAACCTGATCGAGCAGCAATCCGGAAACCCCATGAACGACCTGGAGTACCGCCGCAAGCAGTTGCTCAAGCTCCAAGACACCGTGATCGACATGGAAGACCTATCCAATGGCGTGTCCATCACCGACCTGACGCTCACCGACTTTCGCATCGACCTGGCGCAATACCTCAAGGCGCACCCCGGCAAGCTGGAAGGCCTGCCCATGGGCGCGTATGCCGTCACCACCAGCATCGATGCCGACATTGCGCCCGGTGTCATTTTTTGTCTGCGGGCAGAAGGCGACTTGATCGCGAAAAATACAGGTTCGGGCATGGGGTCTGACTATCCACTGGCACCCCACTACCTGGTACATGTGGGCGACGATGGCACCGTGCTGTTGCCCTACCTACAAGCCAAACGCATCCTGGACAGGCTTAAGCGACTGGCCCTGGGCCGTGAGTTGACCGACGACGGCGCGTGCGCTCGGTTTGACAAGACCACGCGACAAGGCGAAGACATGCGCCAAGCACAGAAACTGCTGGCCGAAGCCATAGGCTCGGTGGTTGGCAAAAACCAGGAGCGTGCGGTGGCCAGCTTGTTTTCCCCCGGTGGCACGCACGCCCGGCCTGGCGAATTTGCGGGCAGCGACGACTTTGAAGTGGTGGCTTTCATGGTCATCCTGCCGAGTGACGCTGCATGACGGTGGACGATTTTGTGACCGCGTTGGGATTGCCGGCCAGTTGCCGGGTCGATCAGCGCGTGCCGAAAAAGATGTTGATCGAAAACGGCGCACCCACGGCGGCAGACAAACGCCTGATCAATGACCGCATTGAAGAAATCCAGTGGCTGGCCGCCCTCAAGCCCAACACCATTGGCGTGCCCGCCTACTCAGACGACGTGCGCGACTACCTTGAAATTGCCGTGCTGTGCATCACCCTGCGCGGCGAACCCATGAACGCAGCCAACCTGGCCCGCTTGGCCGAGCTGGTTCACCGGGCCGTGCCTTACCCCGTGTTGTTGCTGCTGGATGCGCCCCATGCGCTGTCCGTGTCCTTGGCGCACAAACGTTGGGCGCAAAACGAAGCGGGTAAAGTGGTGCTGGACGGCGAGGTGATGACCACGGCGCTGGATGTGAAAACGTCAGAAGCTCCGGTTGCCGAGTCGTCAGACCCCGTCGCCACGGCGCAGTCCATCCACGCCGCATTCATGCAAGCCGTGGCCTTACGCCACCAGCCACAAGCCAATCTGATGGACGTGTACCAAGGCTGGATGGCCTGCCTGCTGGCTCTGCAAGTGGCACGCTACACCAGCACTTTCAAGCATGAAATTGGCCTCCAGACCATATTAAATAAGCGCGAGCAGCTACAAACAATAGAGCGTTTGGCGGCAGATGCCACCAGCCTGCGCAGCCAAGCCACCAAAGCCAGACAGCTCGCGCAGCAGGTGGATTTGAACCTGGCCTTGCAGCGGGTGCAAGCCCAACTCTCGCAGGCGCGTAGCCAGTTGTCAAACTGAACACATCAAGAAAACCAACGGAAATTTGAAGTCATGCAAAAGATCGAAGCCACCAGCCCCGAGGCGCAATCTGCCGATTTGGTCAGTGCCAATATCGAGCAGCTTAAAAAACTGTTTCCTGAATTGCTCACCGAGAGCGCCAATGGTGTGGCCGTGAACGTGGACGTGCTCAAAGCCCTGGTGGGCGACCAAACCGCCACCGATGCGGACGAAAAATACGGCCTGAACTGGCACGGCAAGCGCCGTGCCCGCCAACTGGCGCTCACGCCCAGCACTGGCACGCTGCGGCCCTGTCCGGATGAAAGCGTGGACTGGGACACCACGCAAAACCTGATGATTGAGGGTGACAACCTGGAAGTGCTCAAACTCTTGCAAAAGAGTTATGCGAGCAAAGTGAAACTGATTTACATCGACCCGCCGTACAACACCGGCAAGGATTTTGTTTACCCGGACAATTTTCAGGACAACATCAAAAACTATCTGGAGTTAACTGGGCAAACCGAGGGCGGGGCCAAGATCAGCAGCAATACTGAAGCCAGTGGACGGTTTCATACGGATTGGCTGAACATGATGTATCCGAGGTTGAAACTTGCTCGAAATTTGCTCTCTCCCAATGGTGCGATCTTCGTGTCGTGTGATGACAACGAGGCACCCAACTTGCGAGCACTGATAGAAGAGATTTTTGGTATCGAGAATTTTGTTGCCCAGATCGTGTGGGAAAAGATGTACACGACGAAGAACGATTCAAGCCTGATTTCCGCTAGTCATGACTATGTCATCGTTGCTCTCAACGGCTCTAAATTGGATGGTGCTATGGGTGCGCTTCCAAGGACAAAAGAGATGGATGACCGCTACTCAAATCCAGACAATGATCCAAGAGGCCCATGGAAGGCGATACCACTGTATGCAGCTGGGGAGCGTAAAAACGGTCGATATCCAGTTGTAGGTCGCACGGGAATTGTCTTTTTACCTCCTGCCAACTCACATTGGCGTTACGCTGAGGAAGATCTGAAGAAGTTGGGCGACGGGAATCGACTTTGGTTCGGCAGGGATGGAGACGCACAACCGAATCTCAAACGGTTTCTTTCAGAGCTTGATGCGGGAGTCAAAGCGAAAACACTTTGGACTCACAAAGAGGTCGGTAGCAATGACACTGCAAGCCGCGAGTTGAAGTCACTCATGGAAGTAAGTGAGTCGCCATTTAGCTTTCCGAAGCCGACTTCATTGATAAGTCGCATTTTGGAACTTGGTGCGCCAGGGTCGGACGAGATCGTTCTCGACTTCTTTGCCGGATCGGGAACTACTGGGCATGCGACTCTGCTCAAGAATTCAGCAGATCAAATCCGGCGACGCTACATATTGGTTCAGCTTCCAGAGCCATTAGATCCTAACAACAAAGAGCAGAAGGCGGCTGTTGACTACTGCGACACGATGAAGCGGCCACGGAACATTGCTGAGCTAACGAAGGAACGTCTGCGCCGAGCAGCTTCAAAAATTAGAGCTACTCACGCAAGCACCACGGGGGCTACAGCCCAATTATCCTTAGAAGATTCAATCCGGCCAGTGGCCACACTGCCCGACCTGGGTTTCCGGGTCTTCAAGCTCGACCAGTCCAACATCCGCGCCTGGAACCCCAAACCAGACGATCTGGCGCAAGCCGTCCTCGAATACCAAGACAACTTGCTGCCCGACCGCACCGAATCCGACATCTTGTACGAGCTGTTGCTCAAACTGGGCCTGGACTTGTGCGTGCCCATCGCCACCCGCCAAATGGCAGGCCTTGCCGTGCACGCCGTGGGCGGCGGCGTCTTGATGGCCTGCCTGGCCCCGGCCATCGCCAGCACCGAGGTCGATGCCCTGGCCACCGGCATCGTCGCCTGGCGCAAAGAACTGGCCCCGGCAGGCGATACCACCTGTGTCTTCCGCGACAGCGCTTTTGCTGATGACATCGCCAAAACCAACCTGTCCGCCATCCTGGAGCAGCACGGCATTCAAAATGTGCGGAGTTTGTGATGGGCGGGACGCGACACAGTCCAATTCGTCACGAGCCTCGTGATGAATCTAAGCGCCAATGCCCAGCAGGGTTCAAACAGACACTATTCACGGACTGGAGCCTGCCATGGTCAGTTTGACAAGCAACACTGCATTGCCTTCAGAGCTGCTGGATGCCTTACGCAGCCTGATTCAGCAGGGCCGACAGCAGGCCCTGCGTGCCGTGGACATGGTGCAGGTGCAAACCTGCTGGGAAGTAGGCCGTCACATTGTTGAATTTGAGCAGGGTGGCGAGTCTCGTGCCAGTTATGGCAAAAATCTGTTGCCCCGCTTGGCGCAGGTGTTGACGCAAGAGTTTGGCAAGGGGTTTGATGTCACCAACTTGCGCCACATGCGGGCGTTTTACCTGGCATTTCCAATTCGCGACGCAGTGCGTCGCGAATTGAGCTGGACGCACTATCGGCTCATGCTGCGGGTGAGTGACGACAAAGCCCGCCAGTGGTACATGAACGAGGCCGCCGCGCAAAACTGGAGTTCGCGTGCGCTGGAGCGGCAGATCAGCACCCTGTATTTTGAACGCCTTGTGCTCAGTGGCGACAAAGCCAGCGTGACCGCCGAGGCCAATACCAACATCGCGGCATTACCCCAGACACCCAGAGAGTTTGTGCGCGACCCGGTGCTGCTGGAGTTTTTGGGGTTGCCTGGCACCGGCAAGTTGCTGGAATCGAAGCTGGAACAGGCTTTGATGGACAAGCTGCAAGGCTTTTTGCTGGAGCTGGGCAAGGGTTTTGCCTTTGTGGCGCGGCAACAGCGCATCAGCACCGAGACCAAAGACTTCTACATTGATTTGGTGTTTTACAACTACCTGCTCAAGTGTTTTGTGCTGATTGACCTGAAAACCGGCGACCTGACGCACCAGGATGTGGGGCAGATGGACATGTACGTGCGCATGTACGACGACTTGCGCCGTGGCCCGGATGACAACCCGACGGTGGGCATTTTGTTGTGTGGTCACAAAGACCATGCGCTGGTGCGCTATTCGGTGCTGCATGACAGTGAGCAGATTTTCGCCAGCAAGTACCGGCTGGTGTTGCCAACGGAAGATGAGTTGCGTGCCGAAATTGCACGTGAACGCCAAGCCATTGAAGATGCTCAAGGACTGGATGATGCAGAAGATTTTTAAAAACCAAACTTTTGTTGAAACTGAAGGAGCGGTTTGATGAACAAAACTAAAGCTGCCATGGACCCTGAGATGGCTGAATTTGAGGCCGCGCTGTTGCGCGCCATAGACCAGACTGCACGCGGCGAAGGGCGGGTGACCACGCCTGCGCAAATGAAGGCACGTCGCGTAGGTCGGCCTGTAGGCACGGTCAAAGCCGCGCCCAAGGTGTCAACCACCACTTAATTTTTGAAAGAAAAGCGTGAAACTTCACTTTGAGCCCAACCTCGACTACCAGTTGCAGGCCATTGAGGCGGTATGTGACCTGTTCCGTGGCCAGGAGGCCTGCCGTACCGAATTCACGGTGACGATGAGGCTGCCCACGGCGCAAACCACGTTGGGCATTGCCGAGTCTGACCTGGGTGTGGGCAACCGCCTGACGCTGCTGGACGACCAGGTGCTCAAGAACCTGAATGACGTGCAATTGCGCAGCGGGCTGGAATCGTCTGGCACGCTGGCATCGGGTGATTTCACGGTCGAGATGGAAACCGGCACGGGCAAGACCTACGTTTACCTGCGCACCATTTTTGAGCTGAACCAGCGCTTTGGCTTCACCAAGTTCGTGATCGTGGTGCCGTCGGTCGCCATCAAGGAAGGTGTTTACAAAACCCTGCAAATCACCGAAGAGCATTTCAAGGGCTTGTACGCGGGCGTGCCTTTCGACTTCTTTTTGTACGACTCCAGCAAGCCTGGCCCGGTGCGCAACTTTGCCACCAGCGCCAATGTGCAGATCATGGTGGTCACGGTGGGGGCCATCAACAAGAAGGACGTGAACAACCTCTACAAAGAGAGCGAAAAGACCGGTGGCGAAAAGCCCATTGACCTGATCAAGGCCACGCGGCCCATCGTGATCGTGGACGAGCCGCAAAGTGTGGACGGCGGTTTGACCGGCGCTGGCAAAACCGCGCTGGATGCCATGGCCCCGATGTGCACGCTGCGGTATTCGGCCACCCACGTCAACAAGCACCACATGGTGTACCGCCTGAATGCGGTGGATGCGTATGAACGCAAGCTGGTCAAGCAGATTGAAGTGGCTTCCGCCACGGTGGAAGATGCCTTCAACAAGCCGTTTGTGCGGCTGGTGTCGGTCAGCAACAAACGCGGCAGCATCAGCGCCAAGGTGGAACTGCACGTGCAGACCGCCAGCGGCGTGAAGCCGCAAGAGGTGGTCGTCAACGATGGTGACGACCTGCAGCAGACGACCAGGCGTGCCGTTTACGCTGATTTCCGCGTAGGCGAGATCAACACGGCCAAGGACGAAGAGTTTCTGGAATTGCGTTACCCCGGTGGTGAGGTGTATCTGGCCGTTGGCCAGGCCCATGGTGATGTTGATGCGCTGGCCATTCAGCGGGAGATGATTCGCCGCACGATCAAGGAGCATCTGGACAAAGAAAAGCGCCTGAACCCGCTGGGCATCAAAGTGTTGTCGCTGTTTTTCATCGACTCGGTGGAGCGGTATCGTCAATACGATGCCGCTGGCAATGCCATCAAGGGTGACTACGCCCGCATTTTTGAAGAGGAATACCGGCGTGCCGCCAAGCTGCCCGCCAACCAGAGCCTGTTTGCAGAAATTGATTTGACCAGTGCGCCGGAGGCCGTGCACAACGGCTATTTCTCCATCGACAAAAAAGGCGGCTGGTCTGATACGGCGGAAAACAACGCTGGCAACCGCGACAACGCCGAGCGGGCCTACAACCTGATCATGAAAGAGAAGGAAAAGCTGCTGAGCTTCGATACTCCGCTGAAATTCATCTTTTCGCACTCAGCCCTGAAAGAGGGCTGGGACAACCCCAACGTGTTCCAGATTTGTACCCTGCGGGAAATGGGCACGGAGCGTGAACGCCGCCAAACCATTGGCCGGGGCCTGCGCTTGTGCGTCAAGCAGGATGGCTCACGGGTGCATGGTTTTGAGGTCAACCGCCTGACGGTGATCGCCACCGAAACCTACGAGCAGTTTGCTGAGAACCTGCAAAGGGAAATTGAGGCCGACACCGGCATTCGTTTTGGCATTGTGGAGCCGCACCAGTTTGCCGCGATTGCGGTCACGGGTGCTGATGGCCAAGTGGCACCCCTGGGCGTGGATCAGTCCAAAACACTTTGGCAGCATCTGAAAGCAGCGGGGCACATCGATGCCAAGGGCAAGGTGCAGGACTCTCTGAAGACAGCGCTGAAAAATGACACGCTGGTTTTGCCAGCCGAGTTTGACGCGCAACGTGGCCAGATCGCGGAAGTGTTGCGCAAGGTGTCAGGCCGCCTGGAAATTAAAAACGCTGACGAGCGCAAGCAGATACCCCTGCGCAAGGGCAAGGACGGCAAGGCCATCATCTTGAGTGACGAATTCAAGGCGCTGTGGGACCGCATCAAGCATCAGACCACCTACCGGGTGCAGTTTGACAACGCCAAATTGATTTCGGATTGCACGCAAGCCTTGCAGAAGGCCCCCCCGATTGCCAAGGCCCGTTTGCAATGGCGCAAGGCCGATATTTCGATTGGCAAGGCGGGCGTGGAGGCCACCGAAAAAGAAGGTGCCGCCACCGTGGTGCTGGATGAAACAGATATTGAATTGCCCGACCTGCTGACGGACTTGCAGAACCGTACCCAGCTCACCCGACGCAGCATCACCAGCATATTGACCGGCAGTGGCAGGCTGGATGACTTCAGGCGCAATCCGCAGCAGTTCATTGAGCTGACAGCGGAGGTCGTCAACCGTTGCAAGCGCTTGGCGCTGGTGGACGGCATCAAGTACCAGCGGTTGGGTGGCGAACACTTTTACGCCCAGGAGCTGTTCGACAAGGAAGAACTGACCGGCTACCTGAAAAACATGCTGATGGACACCAGCAAATCAATTTACGAGCACGTGGTCTATGACTCGACCACAGAGCGTGACTTTGCCGATGCGCTGGAGAAGAACGAGGACGTGGTGCTGTACGCCAAGCTGCCGGGATGGTTCAAGGTGCCGACCCCGTTGGGCAGCTACAACCCGGATTGGGCTTTGCTGGTGGAGAAAGACGGCACGCAGCGCCTGTATTTCGTCGTGGAAACCAAAAGCAGCTTGTTCACTGATGACTTGCGCGACAAGGAAAGCGCCAAGATCGAATGTGGCCGGGTGCATTTCGAGTCGCTGGGTGTGGCTGAAAACCCGGCGCGGTACGTCGTGGCCAGGAACATCAATGATGTGCTTGGGGTGGCGGCCAGAATGGGTGGCTGACTTCCATCAACGGCACCAAAGTGTTTTGCGCGAAAAAATAGCAGCCCCGAAGGGCTGCTAATAAAACAAATTTACAGCGACGGAAAATCTGTTTTTAGGGGTTCTTGAGTAAAGTACGCCCGTTCGCTGCGTGTTTAATTGGGTCTGAGTCACCGGCGAATCGCAGGATTTTCAGTGTCTGAATGAGATATGTCTAATTAGAAAATAGTCTTTCTCAGGTCGGTCGCTTTTGCAGGCCGCGAGTGCAACCAGCGGCGCTGACTTGGCCAGCGCCGGGGTTTGAGGGGCACTATGCATCGAGCGAATCGGCTTCCACAATAGATTTGAACTCCGTCAAAATGTCGGCGTGATGCTGTTGTAGGTAACGGTCAACTTCGATATTCGCCAGCAACTTGGACAAATAGGTGCGAGCCAGAAACAGTTGGAATACATCCTGGCTGAAATTCTGTTCTGCAAGTTTGTACTGATCCTGCAGGCTGCCCATTTCTCGCTCCATATTGGCCATCTGCGTGGCGCTCACACCCGCGATTTTTTTGGCTTTTTCTGCGTTCACCAGTTGTGATGCAGGCGTGGCCGCAAACAACGCGTTGGCATAGGCCATGGTGAGCTTGTTGGCATCTACCATCAATTCAACGCAAGCCACCTGTCGGGTAGGCTTCATTTTTCGAAGAACAGAGCCGAGATTCGCTGAGAACTGCTGATCCTTCAGGATCGCAGCCGCTTCCGCGCAGATGCCTTCAAGCAAGGTGAGTTTGCGCGTGATGCTGGTGATATCCAAGTCCAGAGCATCCGCCAAACGCTGGGCAGTCACGCCACGATCCACCGCTCGTCGAAGCATCAAGTGTTCTTGAATCGACGACAGCCGGTTGATGCGGGTGTTGTAGGTGTAGCTCTCATCATCCGTGGATTCCAGGCAGGGCGCTTCTGTGAAACCCAACGTGCGCAGTGCAAGCAGTCGTAAATGGCCGTCGAGCAAGATTCGGTGGCCGGTTTTTTTGTCTGCCGGGCCAACTGTCAATGGCTCAATCAGGCCCACTTCTTTAATGGATGACTGAATTTGCATGAACTTCCGGGTGGTCAAGAGTCCCGCCGGTGCTTTGTGAGACGGCAGAATCAGATCCAGCGCTATCGATAGCGGGTCAGGAAGAAATGCAAGTGTCAGTTGGGTCATTTCAGCTTCCTTTGGGCCAGACGCGTTCGGCCAGATACGTGGGTAGGGTGTCCAAGCCCTCAGCCCGAAGCAGGTTGGTGAAGTTTTCATTGACCAGAAGTTGGCCCAACGCACCAATCACAAAGAGAAGCCGCTGCTGGGCCGTACCTGCCTTTTTGACCATCAGCTTTTGTCGTTCGACCTCCTTGAGGTAGGTCCGAACCAGGCTTGATGCCGTGATGTCAACGGCCACACGCCGAGTCCCGCGCCCCAATGTTCGTCCAAAGGTGTGGCGACTTTCAATCAGACGGCGAGCATGATCAAGTTGTTTGCCTCGCAGTTGGCCAGATTCGTAGGCTTCCTGGAGCGCCGCTTGCACCGCTTCGTTGCTGTTGCCTGCGCCAACAATACCCAACGCAGCATTCAAGGGAATGCGACCGCTTTCGACGGCAACCATCAGACGCTCCTCGCCATTTTTGATCAGGTGCATGATGCCCTGAACGTACTCAACGCTCAAGCCGGTTTTTTTGGAGATGGTCTTCTTGTCGTACCCTTTGGCCACCAGTTGCTGAATGCCTGCGAGCAGTTCAAGGGGGCTGGATTTGCGCCGGGCGATGTTTTCCACCATGCTCATGATGAAGGCATCCTCGTCGCTGACATCGATCACCATGGCCGCAATGGTGGACTCACCCAACGCCATGAAGGCTTTGAGCCTGCCCTCACCACAAACGAGCAGAAACTTTTCGCCACCATTTTCACCGGGGCGTGCAGTGACGGTGATCGGCTTTTTGAGCCCGACGGATCTGATATTGCTGACAATCTGCTCGAAGACCTGCTTGTTGCGCTCGCGGGAATTGAGGACTTCGATTTGTGCGATAGGGATCATGCGCAGTTCGCCTATCGGGTGGTGCTGGGTCATGCCGCTCTCCTGATGCGCGTACGTTGTGCCATTCCATAGAAGTAGTCCGCCGATCCCGACTCGACATCCTTGATCAGCTGCTGCAGGGCCTGTCTTCCATCAATGCGCAGACCACTTTTTCCCGCATCGGCATAAGTGCGAACGATGTCGATATTCCGGTGGGCAGCGTACTCTCGGATTTTGTCGGCCTGGTTTTCTGTCGAATATTGCTGATGCTCCGTGGACATGCGCACATACTCCACCGCACGGAACCGTTTGGGTTGATCCGCCCCATCTTCCGCTACTGTGTCTGATTGCATAAAACCCGATCACTCGAAATTGAAGGACTTGTGCTTTCTGGGTTGCCTTCAGAAGACGGGCTTATCGTGGCCAACGACGGTCAGAGGGGCAACTTCATATCGAATGATCGAGAGCACATTTCGGCAACACGTTAGCGCCAGTGTTACCAAAATTCCATCACGTCCTGTCTTGATAGTCGTCGTCTTGACACGGGCAGGTGGGGCACATCGGTGTGATCTCTACGACCCAAGTTTTGCCATTGACTTTGCCGTCTCCGGCGCTGACAGGTCTGATTCGATAGATGCCAGCAGGGATGCCCTTGATCGAAGCCAAGTCGTCCATCTTGACGGATGAATCAGTCAGATCACTTTGCCCCGAGGTTCCTCTACTGAGGCCAGAAATTGATTTGCGATACGTGCGCCAGTAGTTAGGATTGCGATCAACCCACGCCCGCTGGGAACGACTTTTGTTGTCACGGTAGTCAGGGTCGTTTTTTTGCTTGTCTCGTTCCCATTGCCGTCGCCGTGCCTGCTGGCAGTCGGGAGACGAGCAGTAGGACTGATTGGGGACTTTGTGATGAGGCTGGAAGGGTTGGCCACAACACGGACAAATTTTGATTGCCATGAAGATTCTCCATACAAAAAAGGCGTATGGGAACTTGGTGGCGATGGTCGTCACTGGGGCTTGTCCAGACCGACCAAGATTTTCTTCAAATCAAGATCGGGCACTGCGCGCCGTAGTCTTCGAACCCTGTCACTGATTAAAGCTTCTTCAAGGTGCCAATCTTGGAAAGAAAAAAGACATCCGCAAAAGTGTTATTGAGTCGGGCAACCTAAACGTGCCTGCTCAGCCCGCAGACCTTTCATCCGCGTTTGATCTGGGTTGATCACTTCAAGCGGTTGCCATTGCCAGTTGGTGTACCGGCTTTCAATGGTCTCGCGCTCACGCTTCAAAGCTACACACCGATCAGACCGCTGAACCTCGGCGGAGGGCTGTTGGTCATAAAGCGCCATCGCAGCCACCCGCTGCCCCTCAGCGATCTGTACCTGTTGTTCAAACGGCAGTCCATTTGGGACGGTGGCCATTCGGTCAATCAGCGCCTGCTGCGAACCACAATGGGCGGAACTCCAAAAGATTCCACCCGAATATGCCTTGCAACGATAAATTGTGACCGAGCCTTGTGGGCTGCTTACAACCGCTGGCTCTTGATCTACCTGGGTAACAATTCGTTCGGCATGCTGGACCGGAACATGTGGCAGCACTATTTGTGAGTTTTGCTCAGCGTCAGAGGTTTGCGCCATCGTCGGCTCAGTGGCTGGCGTGGCGGAGCGAGCACTGAAGGAAAAAGGCAATTTGATTGAAATCCCTTCATGGCGCTTCAAAAACTGAAACAACAAAAAGAACACAGCTGTCCAAAACAAAATAATCACCAACCAACTCTTGGGTTTTGATGATTTTTTTAATCGCCTAAGTTGTTCATTCTGGTACCAGTCGCGATCTTCTATTCCCATGGCTCCCCCCGCTTTTTCTCAGTTTAGCGGAATGGCAGTATGAAGACTGACTTATTTCGGAGCCGTGCCAATCTCGACGATCTGGCCGAAACGAAGCGAGCGAAAGCACTATGCAGCAGTTTGGCTCGTGTGAAGTTTTTGCTTCAGGCGCTAGCCCGGTGCTAGCCCAAAAAAAATCCGCTACGGTTTATATAGCGGACTTTCTCTGATTCTATTGGTGCCGGAGAGATGAATCGAACACCCGACCTTCTCATTACGAATGAGCTGCTCTACCGACTGAGCTACACCGGCTAAGGTAACGTGAAATTATAGCGGGCGGCTCAGGCGGGTTGCGCGGCCTCGGCGTGGTAGCGGGTGACGCGCTCGACCTCGTTTTTGGAGCCCATAAAGACGCTGACGCGCTGGTGCAGGCTCTTGGGTTCAATGTCCATGATGCGGCCTTGGCCGTTGGTGGAAACGCCACCGGCTTGCTCCACCAGCCAGCTCATCGGGTTGGCTTCGTACATTAGGCGCAGCTTGCCCGGCTTTTCAGGCTCGCGGTTGTCCCAGGGGTACAAAAAGATGCCGCCACGCGTCAGGATGCGGTGCACGTCGGCCACCATGGAGCCCACCCAGCGCATGTTGAAGTCTTTGCCGCGCGGGCCGTCACGGCCTTGCATGCATTCGTCGATGTAGCGTTGCATGGGTGGCGCCCAATGGCGCTGGTTGCTCATGTTGACAGCAAATTCCTTGGTGTCTTCGGGAATCTGCAGGTCTTCCTGGGTCAGCAAAAAAGAGCCTTGCTCACGGTCCAGGGTGAACACCGCCACGCCGTCGCCCACTGTGAGCACCAGGGTGGTTTGCGGGCCATAGACGCAGTAGCCGGCGGCCACTTGTTTGGTGCCAGCTTGCATGAAGTCCTGCTCGGAGACACCGGCGCCTTCTGGCTTGAGCAACACGCTGAAGATAGTGCCTATGCTGACATTCACGTCGATGTTGCTGGAGCCGTCGAGCGGGTCAAACAGCAGCAGGTATTCGCCCTGCGGATAGCGGTTGGGCACCACGTGGATGCCTTCCATTTCCTCGCTGGCCATGGCCGCCAGGTGGCCGCCCCATTCGTTGGCTTCGATCAGCACCTCGTTGGCGATGATGTCGAGCTTCTTTTGCATTTCGCCTTGGATATTTTCACTGTCGGCGCTGCCCATCACTTCACCCAGCGAACCCTTGTTGACCGCCTGGCTGATGCGCTTGCAGGCGCGTGCCACCACTTCGAGCATCAGGCGCAGCTCGGGGGAAATGTGGCCGTTCAGTCGCTGCTTCTCGACCAGATAGCGGGTGAGGTAGGTCTTTTTATGCATGGTGAAAGCTCCTTTGAAGGTGGATGGAATCAGTCGGCCAGTGCGCGGGTGATCACCTCGCGCACGTCGTTGCTCAGGTCGGCCTTGGCGGCGACGCGTTTGAGGGCTTCCTGGGCTGAGCCACGGTAGGGCTCCGCGAGTTTTTTCCAGCGGTCCAGCGCGCGTGCCAGTCGGGCGGCGACTTGCGGGTTGATGGCGTCCAGCGCCAGCACCTGTTCGCTCCAGAACACGTAGCCTGCGGCATCGGTGCGGTGGAAAGCGCCGGGGTTGGCGCTGCAGTAGCTGAAGATCACGCTGCGGGCGCGATTCGGGTTCTTTAAATTGAAGTCGGGGTGTTTCATGAGCGCGCGCACGGCGGGCAGCACTTGGCCGCCCCGGTCGCTGGCGCCAGCCTGCAGGGCAAACCATTTGTCCAGCACCAGTTCTTCACCCTTGAACAGGCTGTGGAAACGCGCCAAGGCCGGTTTGGCCAGCTCATGGCCGCTGTGCACCAGGCTGCTGAGGGCGTTGAAGCGGTCGGTCATGTTGTCAGCGTCCTTGAAGCGCTGGTAGGCCTTGCCGGGCCAGACGGTGTCGCCGGACTGGCGCGCCGCCAGGCACAACATGGACAGGCTCAGGCCCGCGAGGGCGCGGCGGCCGCTCGACAACGTGTCAGGCGTGTAACTGCCGTTGGCGCGGTGTTCCTCAAATGCCCATTGCCAGTCTTCCTCCAACTCACGCGCCAGTTGTTCACGCATGGCTTCGCGGGTGGCGTGCACGCGCTGCGGGTCCACCACGTCAAGCTGTTCGGCCAGGTAGGTTTCTGACGGCAGGGTCAGCACCAGTTCCTTGAAAGCGGCGTCCAGCGTGGGGTGGCGCAGCACCGAGCGCATGGCGGCAACATAAGCATGATTTAGGCCCTTAGCCCTTGTGCCGTCTGGGCTATCAACTATGGATTGAATAGCACTGCGCAAGGCCAGGCGTTGCCCGGCTTCCCAGCGGTTGAACGGGTCGGCGTCATGCGCCAGCAGGGTCAGCAACTGGGCGTCGGTGTAGTCACAGTCCAAAATCACTGGCGCGCTGAAACCGCGCAGGATGGATGGCACCGGTTCTTCGGACACGTTCTCAAAGGTGATCGACTCAGTCGCCTGCGTCATCACAAACAGGTGGCTGTCACCCACGCTGGCCAGATCGTTCTGGATGTGCAAGGGCAGGGCGGCACCGCTGGCACCTACCAGGCCGAGGTTGATCGGGATGACAAACGGCTCTTTGCTGTCCTGCCCCGGTGTTGCCGGGCAGCTTTGGCTGAAGCTGAGTTTGTAGGTTCGCTCAGCAGCGTTGAAGTCGCCCACCGCCTTCACGCGCGGGGTGCCAGCCTGGCTGTACCAGCGCTTGAATTGGGGCAGCAGTTTGGCCAGCGCGGAGTCGGGGTTGGCGTCGGCAATGGCCTGGGCGAAATCGTCACAGGTGACGGCCTGCCCGTCGTGGCGGGCAAAGTACAACGTCATGCCTTTGGCAAAACCTTTGCGCCCCGAGGGATCGGAGGCCCCTTCGGTAGCCAATGTTTGCATCATGCGCACCACTTCGGCACCTTTTTCGTAGATGGTGACGGTGTAGAAGTTGTTGATCTCGATGTAGCTGTCAGGCCGCACCGGGTGCGCCATCGGGCCGGCGTCTTCGGGGAACTGGGCGGTGCGCAACACACGCACGTCTTCAATGCGTTTCACGGCGCGCGCCGAGGCGTCGGCGCACAGATCCATGCTGAATTCCTGGTCGCGGAAGACGGTCAGACCTTCTTTTAAGGAAAGCTGGAACCAGTCGCGGCAGGTGATGCGGTTGCCGGTCCAGTTGTGGAAGTACTCATGGCCGACCACGCTCTCGATGTTGGCAAAATCGACATCGGTGGCGGTGGCCTGGCTCGCCAGTACGTATTTGGTGTTGAAGACGTTCAGGCCCTTGTTTTCCATGGCGCCCATGTTGAAGTCGCTGGTGGCCACAATCATGAAACGTTCCAGATCCAGCGGCAGGCCAAAGCGCGCTTCGTCCCAGATCACCGATTTGATCAGCGACTGCATCGCGTGCTCGGTCTTGTCCATGTCGCCCGGGCGCACATACACCTGCAGCAAATGTTCCTTGCCGTTGCGCGCCACGATGCGTTGTTCACGCGCTACCAGCTTGCCCGCCACCAAGGCAAACAGGTAGCAGGGCTTTTTGAACGGGTCGACCCAGCGGGCGAAATGGCGGCCATCGTCCAGCTCACCTTGCTCCTCCAGATTGCCGTTGCTCAACAACACCGGGTACTTGGTTTTGTCGGCACGCAACGTCACGGTGTAGCTGGCCATCACGTCCGGGCGGTCGAGAAAATAGGTGATGCGGCGGAAGCCTTCGGCCTCGCATTGGGTGAAAAACGAGTCATTGCTGACATACAGGCCCATCAGCTTGGTGTTTTTGGCGGGGGCGCAGGTGGTGAAAATTTCCAGGTCAAACGCACCCTCGGCGGGTAAGTTTTCCAGCACCAACTGGTTGCCATCCATCTTGAACGAGCAACCGGCGCCGTTGACCAGCACCCGTGCCAGGTTCAGCTCGTCGCCGTCCAGGCGCAGCGCTTGCGCGGGCACCTCCGGGTTGCGGCGCAGCGTCATCTTGTTCAGAACGCGGGTCTTATTCGGGTCCAGGTCGAAAGTCAGCGCCACGGTGTCAATCCAGAACGCCGGGGCCGAGTAGTCGGCCCGGCGCACCACAGCGGCTCCCGATGCATCACGCAGTTGCAACATGTCATGTCTCCAGAAATTTTGATTCGATCAGTTCAAGGTAATTACCAGCCGCTGCCAGCACGTGCGGCCCGGCCAATTCTTCGGCGCTGTGGCTGGTGCAAATGGCCACCGCCCGCATACCGGCGCGGCGCGCCGCTTCAATGCCCAGTGGCGCGTCTTCAAACACAATACAGTCGCTAGCCCTTATTCCCATTCGGTTGGCAGCTTCCAGAAATATAGCAGGCTGAGGTTTACCGGGCAGGCCTTCGTCACCGCCGACCATGGCATGTGGCGGTGTGGGCAATTGCAGGTGCTGCATGGCAAAGGCGATGTTGTGGCGGTCGCCCGCCGTGCCTACGCCTAATTTGAGGCCATGCTGCAGGGTTAACGCGGCAAACTGCTTGAAGCCGGGCACCTCGGCAAAAATCGGCGCAAACAGGTCGCGGTAGATCTGCTCCTTGATGGCGATGTAGCCCCAGGCTTCGGCATCCGACAAATCGCGCTGGAACAGTTCGCGCATACATTCAGCGCCGGTGCGCCCGGTGGTCCGGCGCATCAGGTCGGGGATGTCGATGGTAATGTTGTGCTGCTGAACAAACGCCACCCAGCTCCTGAAGTGGCTGGGCATCGAGTCGATCATGGTGCCGTCCATGTCGAAGATAAAGGCCTTGGCACCTTGGCACGACCCGCCGGAATTTAAGTCAAAAGTGGCTCCAGCCCTTGTATCACCTGGGCTAGTAGCTACGTTCGTCATAGCAAAATCCATCACACGCCTTGCTTCAAAGACGCTTCAATGAACGCATCCAGGTCGCCGTCGAGCACCTTTTGAGTGGCGGAGGTCTCGTAATTGGTGCGCAGGTCCTTGATGCGGCTGTTGTCCAGCACGTAACTGCGGATCTGGTGGCCCCAGCCGACGTCGGTCTTGGTGTCTTCGAGCTTTTGCTGGGCTTCTTGCTGTTTGCGCAACTCAAAGTCGTACAGACGCGAACGCAGGCGTTTCCAGGCCACGTCACGGTTGCTGTGCTGGCTGCGGCCGTCCTGGCACTGCACCACGATACCGGTGGGCAAGTGGGTCAGGCGCACCGCCGAGTCGGTCTTGTTGATGTGCTGGCCACCGGCGCCGCTGGCGCGGAAGGTGTCGACCCGCACGTCGCTGGGGTTGATGTCGATTTCGATCGAGTCGTCAATTTCCGGGTAAACAAACACGCTGGCAAAACTGGTGTGGCGGCCACCGGACGAGTCAAACGGGCTCTTGCGCACCAGCCGGTGCACACCGGTCTCGGTCCGCAGCAGGCCAAAGGCGTATTCACCTTCGACCTTGAACGAAGCCCCTTTGATGCCTGCGGTGTCGCCTGCGGTTTCGTCCTCGATCTCGGTTTTGAAGCCTTTGCGCTCGCAGTAACGCAGGTACTGGCGCAGCAACATGCTGGCCCAGTCGCAGGCTTCGGTGCCGCCCGCGCCTGATTGAATGTCGACAAAACAGTTCAGCGGGTCGGCCGGGTTGTTGAACATGCGACGGAATTCGAGGCCCTTGACGATGGCTTCCAGACGCGCGGCGTCTTCTTCAATGGTGATCAGGCCAGCCTCGTCGTTGTCGTCGCGGCTCATCTCGAACAACTCGGTGTTGTCCGACAGGTCGCGCTGCAGTTCGGTGAGGGTCACCACCACGCCGTCGAGCAGCTTTTTCTCGCGGCCCAGCTCCTGGGCGCGTTTCGGGTCGTTCCAGACGGTGGGGTCTTCCAGGCTGGCGTTGACGGTTCTCAGACGCTCAAATTTGGCATCGAAGTCAAAGATACCCCCGTAAATCGAGGGTGCGGGCGCTCAAATCGGCGAGGAGGTTGCCAATGGCGTTGATGCGTTCTGCTTCCATGAGAGGTATCCTGATCTTGTAATAAGGTTGATTCGGCAAAACGGTGATTTTCTCACGCCGCCACGGCTTGGGCCACAAAACGCTCGATCAACCTCGCCAGCGCCTCGGGCTGGTCGTGGTGCAGCATGTGGCCGCAGTCGGGCACGGTGACGATTTCCACCTGGGCCACCTGTTTCAGCCGCTCGCGGTGCTCCGCCAGGGTAAAGCTGCCGCGCCACCACCGGGTCTGGCTGTCGTCGGCGGCCTCCACCATCAGCACTGGCGCGCCGATGCAGCGGAACGTGGCCAGCACCTCATCCACCCGGTACAACTGCGGGTTGATGATCTTGTGCGCGGCTTCGCCCAGAATCGTCCACTGCCCCGGTGACAACTCGGCCGACCAGTGGTTGGCCAGCCAGCGCGCCTTGTCTTCACTCACATAGGGGTTGTTTTTCATTAGACGCCGCGCCACGGCCTCCAGCGAGGGGTAGGTTTTCAGGCCCAGCGTGCCACTGTTGTGCTGTTTGACCTCATCCAGCCAACGCGTCAGCCGCCCCGGGGCTTGGTCGGCGTGGGTGGCGGGCAGGCCAAAACCTTCCAGATTGATCAGGCGCGCTATGCGCTCGTGGCGCACACCGGCATACAACATGGCAATGTTGCCGCCCATGCTGTGACCGACCAGGTTCACCGGCGCGTCGGGTGAAAAGTGGTCCAGCAGCGCGTCCAGGTCGGCCAGGTAGTCGGGGTACCAGAAGCTGTCGGCACCGCCTGAGCTGGTCAGGCCAAAGCCTCGCCAGTCGGGGGCGATGACATAGTGATCAGCGCTGAGGGCGTCCACCACAAACTGAAAGCTGGCGGCCACGTCCATCCAGCCGTGCAATAGCACCAGCGGTGGTTGGTTGGTTTGGGGTTTGCCCCACAGCCGCACGTGGTATTGCAGGCCACGGATGGGGACAAACTCGCTTCGGGAAACTTTTTGAATGGGGTACATCGGGCTGATCATAAAGAACACCAGTCACCGCCAAGGCGGGTGGGGTGCGATTCAAAACCCACATTCACGTGAACATCCGCATCCGCACTCACTTCCACTTCTGCGCACGGCAGGTCGACAGGGTCAGGGGCGTGCGGTTTTGGGGCCAAAGCACGCGCGGGGCGATGTGGCCGTTACGCCAGCGCTCATCTTCGCGCGCCTTTGGCCCCAAAGCCCGGTCCCCTGACCCAATCACCCTGCCTCGAAGTTGTTGACGGTGGAGAGTTTCAATGCCAAAACAAGCTGTAGCCCTTTTTGAATAAGGGCTAAAAGCTATAAAAATGTGTTTTAGTGCAGCTTTGATACCCGCTTGGTGGATCACTCAATCGGGGCATCTGGCAGGTTGGCCAAGCCACTTTACGGCCAACAATCCCCGGCTATTATTGGAGTTCTTCTGCCCACCCAACACCGCTAAGGCGGGGTGATTGGGTCAGGTGACCGGGCTTTGGGATGCAAGGCGCGCGTCCCCTGGTTTTGGCGCACTGTTTCACCAGCCCCGCGCGTGATTGCGTCCCAAAACCGCACGCACCTGACCCTGTCGCCGCGCCGTTCAAAGCGTCAGCTTGGCCGCACCAACGATAGAAGTCCCATGGCTACCATCAGCAACACCCGATAGGCACACAAAAAAACGAGCATTCAGGGCGAGCGCACCCCTTTGAATCACACCGCAGCGATAATTTCACACCCCAAGCGTCACGCAAAAGCGTCAGCCAACGGCGGCATAATTTGCGGCTTACCTAAAACGAAAAGCGAGTTGGATATGTCCCGCACCCTGTTGATTGTGGATGACAGCAAAGTGTCCCGGATGATGATCCGCGCCAAGGTGGCGCAGTTGCAGCCAGACTGGACCATTCTGGAAGCCGACAATGGTGACGAAGCCGTGGCCTTGGTGCGTGCCAGCGCGCCAGATTTCATCACCATGGATGTCAACATGCCCGGCATCAACGGATTTGAGGCAGTGGAGCAGATCCGCGCCTTCAACACCAGCGCGCGCATTGCCATGCTCACCGCCAACATTCAGGAAGCCAGCCGCGACCGCGCTGCCCAGCTCCAGGTCACCTTTGTCAAAAAGCCGGCCACCGAGCCCGCCATTCGCGAGGCCATTGACTATTTTTTGGCAGCATCATGAATCTGACCGACATTGAACTCGACGCCCTGATGGAGGTATTTAACGTCGGCGTTGGGCAGGCGGCTGATGCGCTGAGCCAACTGGCTGGCTCGCCCGTGCGCCTGAATGTGCCGCTGGTGGCGATGATTTCCAAACAGGGCATCAGCGACGACCTGATGGCCCAGGGCACTGAACGCATTTGTGCGGTGCGCCAGGAATTCAGCGGTGTGCTCAACACCGAGGCGGTGCTGATGTTCCCGGTGCAGCAAAGCCTGCAACTGGTGCAGATGATGGTGGGTGGCGACGTGCCGCTGGATCAGCTCGGCGAGATGGAGCAGGAAGCCATGGCCGAAATTGGCAACATTCTGCTCAATTCAGTGGTTTCAGGCATTGCCGATGTGCTGCGGCTCAAGTTTGAAGGCTCGCTACCGCATGTGGAGATGGGCCCGGTGCGCGACGTGTTGTGCGGGCAGGGGCACCTGGACGAGATGGTGCTGAGCCTGCAAATTGACTTTGCCATTGACGCGCTGGAAATCCAGGGTTACCTGGTGTTTTTGCTGGATGTCGAGTCTGTGGCCGCGCTCAAAACAACGGTACGCGCATTTTTGGAGACATTTCTGTGATTCAGACTATGGACAACCTTGTCTGCCCGCCCTGGACCGGCTGGGCGCTTGATCACATGCAGCTGGGCTTGCTGGTGCTGGACGGGCAAAGCCAGGTGGTCTTTGCCAACCAATGGTTTTTGCGCCACGCCCGCCTGTCGCCGGAACAGATCCTGAACAAAAGCCTGGTGGAGGTTTTTCCGCAGCTGGCGCGCAGCCAATTCACCCTGTTTCTGGACCACGCCCTGGGCAGCGGCTTTCCGGCACTGCTGTCGCAAACGCTGCACCCGGCGCCGTTTCCGCTGTACCAGCCGTCGTCGCAACGCAGTCAGGACAAAATGCTGCGCCAATCCATCCGCATCATTCCCATGGGTTACCAGGTCGCCAGCGAGTCTGACCAGCGCTACACCCTGATCCAGATCAGCGATGTCACCAACTCGGTGATGCGCGAGCGCCTGCTCAAGGCGCAAGCCAGCAAACTGCAGGACATGGCCAACCTGGACACCCTGACCGGCCTGGGCAACCGCCGCCTGCTCAACGACAAGCTGACACTGGAGCTGCGTGCCGCCAGCCGCCTGGGCACCAGCGTGGCAGCGGTGATGTTTGACATCGACTATTTCAAGCAGTTCAACGACCTGTATGGCCACTTGGTGGGCGACGAATGCCTGCGCCAGGTGGCTGCCGTGCTGCGCGACGTTTGCCGCCGTCCGCATGACGTGGTGGTGCGTTTTGGGGGCGAGGAACTGGTGGCCATCCTGCCCGAGACCGACCACGCCGGTGCGATGCAACTGGCCCGGGATGTGCTGCAGCGCGTGCGCGACCTGGCCATGGTCCACGCAGGCAGCACCATTGCCCCGGTGCTGACGCTGAGCGCGGGTGTGGCCGTGTCCGAACCCGGGCGCATTCTGAGCCCTGAGGCCCTGCTGGACGCCGCCGACCATGCCCTCTATCGCGCCAAGGATGCCGGGCGCAACCAGGTGTGTGCTGCGCTGCTGCCAGCCCTGTAGCGCATGTTCACACTGGTGTGGCTGCTATCACTTTATAGTTGACTGACCCATGAAAACCGTTTCACTTGGCACCAGCGGCCTGAATGTCTCCCCGATCTGCCTGGGCACCATGACCTTTGGCGAGCAGGTGGACGAGGCCCTGGCTTTTGACATCATGGACCGGGCGCTGGAGCGCGGCATCAACTTCTTTGACACGGCCGAGATGTACGCCGTGCCGCCGCGCGCCGAGACCTTCAACGCTACCGAGCGCATCATCGGCAACTGGCTGAGCCAGCGCCCCGGTGCGCGTCAAAAGCTCGTGCTGGCCACCAAAGTGGCCGGCCCCAGCCGGGGTATGCCGTGGATTCGCGGCGGCAGCCCGGACCTGACCGCTGCCGACATCATTGCCGCCTGCCACGGCAGCCTGCAGCGCCTGAAAACTGACGTGATTGACCTCTACCAGATCCACTGGCCGGTGCGCAGCGTGCCCATGTTTGGTGGCCAGTATTACCAGCCGCGCGAAGAAGAGGGCACCCCCATCCACGCCCAGCTCGAAGCGCTGAGCACGCTGGTGAAGGCTGGCAAGGTGCGCGCCGTGGGGCTGTCCAATGAAACGCCCTATGGCGTGCATGAATTTGTGCGCCTGGCCGAACAGCACGGCCTGCCGCGCGTTGCCACGGTGCAAAACGGCTACAGCCTGCTCAACCGCAGTGTGGAAAACGCACTCGACGAAACCCTGCACCGCCTGAATGTGTCGCTGTTGGCGTATTCACCGCTGTCGTTTGGCCTGCTGACCGGCAAATACGACGACACCGGTTTGACCGGCCCGGGCGCCCCCGCGCAAGCCCGCCTGGCCAAATTTGAGTCCAGCCGTAAGCAGCGCTGGGGCCGCCCGCAGGCACTGGTGGCTGCCAAGCGCTACCACGCGCTGGCGCACGCTTACGGCCTCAGCCCGACGCAGCTGGCGCTGGCCTTTTGTTACACCCAGTGGCGTGTGGCCAGCACCATCATTGGCGTGACTTCGGTGGCGCAGTTGGATGAAAATGTGAACGTTTGGGGCACAGCTTTGCCAGCCGAGCTGTTGCAGCAAGTTGACGCCATCCGCTGGGAAATGCGCGACCCGGCCATGTGATTGAGTTGGCGATGTCTTGTTGGGGGTGGTATGAGCTTGGTTCAGTTGATTTATGTGAGCGACCTGGTGAACAACGACGAGTCGCTGATTCCGGCCATTCTGGCGACCTCCCTGCGCCGCAACCCGGAAGACGGCATCACCGGCATGCTGCTGTATTCCCACGGGAATTTCTTGCAAGTTCTGGAGGGCGAGCAAGCCGAAGTGGATGCCACCTACGCGCGCATTTGCCAGGACCCGCGCCACCCCAACACGGTCATGCTGGCGCAAGAGCCGGTGAAGGAGCGGCACTTTGCGCAGTGGAGCATGGGTTTTCGACGCCTCAGCCCGGAACACGCCGCCAGCCTGCCGCAATACGCGCCGTTTTTCCAGTTTGGCTTTGATGCCCAGGCCATCCAGGCCAAGCCGGGCGTGGCACTGGAGATGCTGCAACTGTTCAGCCAGGGCATGCTCTGAGCGGCCATGGCCAAAAAAGACCACGTCAGCCTGACACCCGCCACCCAGCTGCTCAAAGCCAGCAAGGTGGTATTTACCGAACACCCTTACGACTATCTGGCGCATGGCGGCGCGCTGCACAGCGCGGCAGAGCTGGGCTGGGACCCCTACGCGGTGGTCAAAACCCTGATCATGCAAGACCAGGACGCCAAACCGCTGGTGGTGCTGATGCACGGCAACCGCAAGGTGTCCACCAAAAACCTGGCGCGCCAGATCGGTGCCAAAACGGTGGAGCCCTGCACCCCCGAGGTGGCCAACCGGCACAGCGGTTATCTGGTGGGCGGCACCTCGCCGTTTGGCACACGCAAAACCATGCCGGTGTTTATTGAGTCGACCATTCTGGAATTGCCCAAAATTCTGATCAACGGTGGGCGGCGGGGCTACCTGGTGGGTATTGCGCCGCAGGTGTGTGTTGACTTGCTGGGTGCTCAGCCGGTGACTTGCGCGCTGGCTGAGGTGCTGACATGAGTTCAAACCGTGTTGAGGCTGGGTGATTGGGTGATGTGACCGGGCTTTGGGGCGGAAGGCGCGCGCCTATAACATTCGCACACCTTTGCGTATCCTCGCGCGTGATTTCGTCCCAAAACCGCACGCACATCACCCAGTCGCCCAGTCGTCGCTTGATCATCCGAGAAACCGAGGCCGCCGCCAACGCAGACTGGCAAAATACGGCTTTCACGCCCGCCGTGTCGGGCCGCAGGAGTGTTGTTTGGAATCCATGCAGAGTTTTGGGCCTTTTCTGGCCGTTGTGGCAGCGTATCTGGTCGGGTCGCTGTCGTTTGCGGTGATTGTCAGCCGCGTCATGGGCCTGAACGACCCGCGCACTTTTGGCAGCAAAAACCCGGGCGCCACCAACGTGCTGCGCTCGGGCTCCAAGGCGGCTGCCATCATCACCTTGCTGCTCGACGCCGCCAAGGGCTGGCTGCCGGTGGTGCTGGTGGGCTGGTACGGCGCGCCCTACGGCCTGCGCGAGGGCACGCTGGCCATGGTTGGGCTGGCGGCTTTTCTGGGGCATGTGTACCCGGTGTTCTTCAAATTTGAGGGCGGCAAAGGCGTGGCCACTGCGCTGGGTGTGCTGCTGGGGGTGAGCGGCTGGCTTGGCTTGGCCACCTTGCTGATCTGGGTGCTGATGGCGGCGGGGTTCAGGTATTCGTCGCTGGCATCGATCACCGCAGCGGTGATGGCGCCGGTGGTGTATTTGCTGGCGGGCGACACTTTCTGGCTCAAAAACACGCCGGTGGCGTTCGGCATCACCGTCATGGCACTTTTCCTGCTTTATCGCCATGCTGAAAACATCAACCGGCTGATCAAGGGAACCGAGTCGAAGCTGGGCAAAAAAGCGGCGCCGCCCGTGGCCGTGCCAAGCCCTGGCGCACACCGTGGTCACCCGCATCACCGGCCCGCCAAATCCGCCAAACCCTATTCCTTGGCCCAGCACAAGCCACCTCACTCAGGCAAACACCGATCATGAAACTTTGCATCTTAGAGAACGACTACCTCGACCCGGCCATTGAGGCCACCTACAAAGGCTATGGCGCCATGTTTGAGCTTCTGCTCAAAGACGCTGGCGCCACCGGTACGTTTGACATCTTCAACACCGTCAAGGGCGAGTACCCCGAGTCGTTTGACGCGTATGACGCGGTGCTGCTCACCGGCAGCCGGGCCGATGCCTTCTCGACTGAACCCTGGGTGCTGACCCTGCGCCAGAAGGTAGAGCAGCTGTTGCAGGCCAAAAAGAAGCTGGTGGGCGTGTGTTTTGGTCATCAGCTGATTGGTTTGATCCTGGGCGCACGGGTGGGGCGGGCGCCGCAGGGCTGGGGCGCCGGGCGCATGACCTACCAGTGGCTGGCACCCGACATGGCGCAGGCCAATGGGCGCAGTGACATCGCCTTGCTGGCCAGCCACCAGGACCAGGTGTTTGACCTGCCCGAAGGTGCCACGCTGCTGGCCACCAGCGACTTTTGTCCGGTGGCCGCGTTTGCGGTGCAAGACCGGGTGTTTTGCGTGCAGCCGCACCCCGAGTTTGTGGAAGCCTACAGCGCCTTTTTGCTCGACAAGCGCCGCGCCGCGCTGGGCGAGGCGCAGTACCTGGCCTGCACCGACAGCCTGGCCAAGGGCCACGATGGTGATGTCGTGGCGCGCATGATCGTCGCGTTTATTGGGGGATAAACAGGCCTCAAGCCCTTATTCAGAAAGGGCTTATAGCTACAAATGGCGTAGCACTCTGGCCAGGTCTTCAGGCTCCAGCGGTCGGGCCGAGCCAAAGCCTGCCACGTGGCGCGCTTCCAGCGCGGTGATGGCAAAAAAGCTGAAGTCACCCAGTCGGGTCATCATCTCGGCGTCGGGAAATCTTGCCAGGTAAACGCGTTTGGCGGTCTGCCAGGCGTCGCTCTCGGGCTTGAGGCGCGCGGCGGTGCCGTCCAGCGACACGCGGGGCAGGGCGTGCACAGGCTCACCAGGTGCTTCAGGCTGCATCACCAGCAGCGAGACGGCTGGGTCAGACATCAGATTGCGCGTGTGTGGTGCCAGCAGGCTGACATGGACGATCAAGGTGGCGCTGTGCGGCTCAATCGCAAACGGCACCATCGACACAAAAGGTTTGCCCTGGCCATTGAGCGTGCCCAGGGCGGCTACGCGCTGGGTATGGAGCAAGGTGCGCAGGGCGCGGTTCAGGCGGGATTCGTGTGGCTGGGCGCCTTCGGGTTCTTCAGGGTTCATATGCTAAAACGACCTCTAGCCCTTATGCGTAAAGGGCTGACAGCTATCAAAAAATAACTAGGCGGGTACGGCACCACTGGCGCCTATTTGCAGGATCAGGTGGTGGTTGACGCGCTCGCGCACGGCTGAGGCCAGCAGCGCCGACGCAATGCCCGCGCCCGCGCCCGACGTGGCGTGCAGCAGCGGCGGACGCACCAGCTTGGCCTGCGGGTCCATCACCACCACCACATCGGGCTGGTTGGCCTGTTTGGTGCGGCGTGTGACGATGGCCACGCGCCCGTCTTCCAGTTGTACAAAAGTGCCCGGTGGGCAAAACCCCACCATGTGGACCAGCGCCTGACCCACGGCGCCACCGTTCTCGGCATGACCCTGGATCAGGTTGCGCGCCGAGTCGGCAGCACTCTGGCCTTCGCGCGACTCGCGCGGGCTGATCATGGCGGCGTAGCGGTCCACCACCAGCAGAATGTGCGCCAGGCGTCGCGGCGCGGGCAGCATGATCAACGCCTCAGGGGTGCGGTCTTCCATGTGGTGGCGCCGCACCACGTCCAGCCACAGCGCGTCGGTGATGCCTTTGCGCTCCAGAAGCGCCACACCCTTGTCCGGGTGCTCGTTGATCGCCGTTTGCTGCTCGCGCGTGGGGCGGCTGCGTTGGCTGGCCATCTCGTCTTGCAGCACGGTCATGGCCACGTTCATGGTCAGCGCGGCACGCACCAGGCTGTCGCGCTGGGTGCGGGGCAGGGCAAAGTCGGTGGCGATCAGGTCGCACAGCACGGCGCACACCAGCGCGTGCGAGGCGCTGTAACCCACTGGCGATTTGGTGGCCAGCTGAAACAGCAGGTACAGGCTGACATCGGTGTCCTGCTTGAGCAAGTCTTGCAGCCAGCGGTCGTATTGGTGAATGCGCAGACCAAATTCCTGCACGCTGTCAGGGTGGGTCAGCACCATCGCCAGGCCAGACTCCAGGTCAGACCACTGGCCCAGCAGGTCCTCGTACTCGTCTTCGGTTTTGACAATCAGGGTCATGCTTAAAAACGCTTGTCCAGCACCATCTGGTCGTTGTTGCGGTTCATCTGGAAGCGGCCCAGAAAGTTGTTGCCCAGCAGCACGTAGGGCATGGCACCCTCGGACACCACCGCATCCACGTCGTACAGCGTCACATCACCCACGCGCAGTTTGTCGAGCTTGATGCGCCAACTCGCAATGATGCCGTTGGCGGTGCTCATGGCCTGTGGCCGGCCCTGTTTGTAATTCAGGCCGAATTGGCGGGCTTGCTCGGCCGACAGGCTGACCATGGAGGCACCGGTGTCCACCATCATCGAGGCGCTGCGCCCGTTGATCTGCCCCTGCGTCATGAAGTGCCCGCGCGAATCGGCACTCAGCACAATCTTGCTGCCACCCGCGGCATCGCCAGAGCCACCGACGCTGGCCGGCGCACCGCCCAGGCGCAGCGACTGGCGTTTGCCACCCAGCTCCACCATGGCCTGATCACCCTGCAGGCTGACCAATTTGACCCCTTGGTGCGATTCGCCCACCGCCAGACTGCGCGGCTGGCCGCCGTCAATCACCAGCAGGGCTTTGGTGCCCAGCAGCCCGGCCAGGGCCACACTTTGCGCCAAGGTCAGGCCACTGGCGGCTGCCAGCAGGGCAGCCAAGGCCAGCCGGGTGGCCAAACGCATGCGCGCTGCCATCACTCGCGGTAGTTGTCAAAACTCAGGGGAATGTCGGTGACTTCCTTGCGCATCAGCGCCTGAGCGGCCTGCAGGTCATCACGGTCCTTGCCGGTGACGCGCAGCTTGCCGTCCTGAATGGCGGCTTGCACCTTGATCTTGCTGTCCTTGATCAGGCGCTGGATTTTCTTGCCGAGTTCGGTCTCGATGCCGTCGCGCACCTTGATGATCTGCTTGACTTTGTCGCCGCCGATTTTCTGCACGTCGCCCTTGTCCAGAAAGCGCACATCGACATTGCGCTTGGTGAGTTTGTTGCGCAGGATGTCTTCGATCTGGGTGAGCTGGAAGTCAGCGTCACCGATCAAGGTGATTTCCTTGTCCTTGAGTTCCACGGCGGCGGGTGTGCCCTTGAAGTCAAAACGGGTGCCAATTTCCTTGGCGGTGTTTTCCACGGCGTGCTTCACATCGACCATGCTGGCTTCGCAAACGGTATCAAAAGAGGGCATAAGGGTTCTCGCTGAATGTTCGACAATCTCGCCATGTTAGTCCAGAAAAACGTTGCCTTACAGGCCTTCAACACCTTTCACATCATGGCCCGGGCACACGCGCTGGCCCGTATTTCAGAGGCATCCGACGTCCTTGCCCTGCTGGCCGACCCCGAGTGGGCAGCCCAGCCCAAGCTGGTGCTCGGTGGTGGCAGCAACATCGTGCTCACCGGTGACGTGAAGCCGCTGGTGCTCAAAGTCGAGATCAAAGGCCGCCAGCAGGTGGCTGAAACCGCCAAGGCGATCATTGTGGAAGCCGGTGCCGGTGAAAACTGGCACGACTTCGTGGCCTGGACGCTGGCGCAGGGCTGGCCCGGGCTGGAAAACATGGCGCTGATTCCCGGCACCGTGGGCGCGGCGCCGGTGCAAAACATCGGCGCCTATGGTGTGGAGTTGCAAGACCGCTTTGACTCGCTGGATGCGATGGACCTGCAGAGTGGCCAGACCTTCACCCTGAACGCCGCCCAATGTGCTTTCGGGTACCGTGATTCCATCTTTAAACATAGCAGCTCACCCAATCAGGACAGGGGCTACAGGCCAATCGGGTTGAAAGACCGGGCGCTGATCCTGCGGGTGCGTTTTGCCCTGCCCAAGCCCTGGAAGCCGGTGCTGGGCTACGCCGACCTGGAGCGCAAGATGCAGGAAACCGGTTGCAACCAGCCGAGCGCGCAGCAGGTGGCCGACTGGATCTGCGACATCCGCCGCGCCAAGCTGCCTGACCCGGCGGTGATGGGCAACGCCGGCAGCTTCTTCAAAAACCCCACGGTCACGCCCGAGCAATGCAGCGACATCATTGGCCGCGACCCCAAGGTGGTGTTTTATCCGCTGCCCGACGGCAGTTTCAAGCTGGCGGCGGGCTGGCTGATTGACGCCTGCGGCTGGCGTGGCAAAACGGTGGGCATGGCCGGTGTCTACGAGAAGCAGGCGCTGGTGCTGGTGAACCGCGGCTCGGTCGACGGGCCGGACGCCGCCACGGGTGGCGAAGTGATGACCCTGGCCCGCGCCATTCAGACCAGCGTCTACGAGCGTTTTGGCATCCTGCTGGAGCCCGAGCCGGTGGTGGTGTGACGCCGTGGTTTATAAGCCTTTTTGGCCCCCAGCCCATACGGGTTAAGGGCTAACAGCTATTGAAAGCGCAGTGACTCAAGCCGTGTTTTTGCCTTTGACGCAGCATTTGCCCGGCGTGAGTTTCAGGATTCTCTGCAGCCCGCCCCAGGTGCCCGGCGCTTTTGACGCATGATCCCCCCATGAAAAAAATCATTGTGCTGGGCGGCACCGGCTTTGTAGGTGCCCATGTGTGTGAAAAACTGGTGCGCGAGGGCTGGGCGGTGACGGTGCCGACGCGGCGCAGGATCAAGGCCACAGCCATCATGCACCTGCCGAACCTGACCGTGCTGGAGCTGGACGTGAACGACGAGGCCGCCCTGATGCGCGCCGTGCCGGGCAATGACGCGCTGGTGAACCTGGTGGCGATCCTCCACGGCACGCAAGAGGCCTTTGAGCGCACCCACGTGGCGTTGCCGCGCAAGATTGCCAAGGCTTGCCGGGTGGCGGGCGTGAAACAGGTGGTGCATGTCAGCGCCCTCGGTGCCGATGCCTTGCAGCCCGGCAAATTGCCGTCGATGTACCTGCGCACCAAGAGTGAGGGGGAGGCCGTGTTGATGCAGGCCGCCATGGGCGCGGGCACGTCTGGCCAGGCCGACTTTGACCTGAGCATCTTGCGCCCGAGCGTCATTTTTGGCGCCGAGGACAAGTTCATCAACGTCTTTGCCAAGCTGCAACGCATCTTTCCGGTGATGCCGCTGGCGGGCGCCGAGGCCCGGTTTCAACCCGTGTGGGTGGAAGATGTGGCCACCGCCGTGGTGCATTGTCTGGAAGGGGCCAGCCCTGCAACGTCGCCGCGCATCATTGAAGCCGTGGGGCCGGAGGTGTTCACCCTGAAGCAGTTGGTGCAGATGTCTGCCCAACTGGCGGGCATTGGCGGCGGCTTTGGGCGCCCGGTGTTTGCCTTGCCCGACTGGGCCGCGCGCATCCAGGCCAAGTTGATGGGTCTGGCACCCGGCGAGCCGGTGATGAGTGACGACAACCTCGATTCGATGAAAGTTGACAACATCTCCACCGGCCAGCAGCCGGGGCTGGCATCGCTGGGCATCATCGCCTCGGCGCTGCAGCCGATTGCGCAGGATTACCTCAACAGCAACAACGTGAAAAGTGGCCTGATGGGCATGCGCAGCCGCTCGCATTGAGCGGGTCGCTGGTGTTATTCTCTTTTGTGACTACCGCTATCCACCCGACGCCGCATCATGAAAATAGCCCAACACCAGCAGTTATCGGAAGAAGATTACCTGCGTCTTGAAGCCGCTAGCCCGATCAAGAGTGAGTTTGTCGCTGGCAACATTTACGCCATGACGGGAGCTTCGCTGCGCCATAACGTGATTGCCGGGAACATTTTCACTATTTTGCGTGCCCATGTGCGTGGTTCACCGTGTCGAACTTTCATGAGCGACACCAAGCTGCGCGTGGCCAAATTCAACAGCTATTACTACCCCGATGTGATGGTGACCTGCGATCCGCGTCACCAGACGGTGTCGTCTGGTGACACCCTCATTGAAACACCGCGCCTGATCGTGGAAATTTTGTCAGCCAGCACCGAAGCCACCGACCGCCGTGAAAAGCTGCAAGCCTACCGCAGCTTACCTTCCTTGCTGGAGTATGTGCTGGTTAGCCAGGAAGAAGCGTTGATTGAAATCCATCGCCGCCAGGGTGACATTGGCTGGCAAATCATCACGTTGAGCCCGGGTGACCCGGTAGAACTCAGCAGTGTGGAACTGGTCACGGACTTTGCTGCGCTGTACGACGAAAGCGGCGTGGCATTCTGAGCCGCGCCAGCAAGCCGGGCTTGATGGCTGCTGCGGCCACTCTCACCAAGTCAGTCCAGTCCAGGCCAGCTCAACCCAGCTCAGACCTGGGCTGAAAACAACGTAAAGCGATTTTTCCCGCCCAGTTTGGCCTGGTACATGGCCTGATCGGCCTGGCGCAGCAGCTGGTCAGCTTCCAGCTCCTGGTCTTGGGGGTAAAAGGTGACACCCAGGCTGGCCGACACCTGCAAGGCCTGCACACCGTGCTGCACGGGTTGCGAGGCGGCTGCCAGCAGGCGCTGCAGCAGCGTCTCGCAAGCCTGCAAGCCACCTACATCCAGTAACACCGCCACGAATTCGTCACCGCCGAGGCGCGCCAGCGTGTCGCCCTCGCGCAGCGTCTGCTTCATGCGGCTGGCGATGGTCTGCAGCACCAGGTCGCCCGCGTCATGGCCATGGGCGTCGTTTACCGCCTTGAAACCGTCCAGGTCAATGAACACCAGTGCCAGCCGCTGGCCACGGCGGCGACTCTGCGTCATGGCCTGTTGCAGGCGGTCCGTCAACAGCAGTCGGTTGGGCAGGCCGGTCAGGCCATCAAAATGGGCGATGGTCTCCAGCCGGGCCTCATGTTCCTTGAGCGCGGTGATGTCTGTGGACAGCGCCACATAGTGACTCACCTGGCCTGCGGCGTCGCGCACCGCGTTGATGCTGAGCAGTGCGGCGTAAAGCTCACCATTCTTGCGCCGGTTCCAGACCTCGCCGCGCCATTGGCCGCTGCTTTGCAACGTTTGCCACATGGTCTGGTAAAAGGCCGCGTCCTGGCGCCCGGATGCCAGAATACGTGGCGTTTTTCCCAGCACTTCGGCCAGGGTGTACCCCGTGATGCGGCTGAACCCTTCGTTGATGTCCACAATGGTGCCGTCACTGTGGCTGATCAGAATACCTTCGTCGGCATGGGTGTAAACGCTGGCCAGCAGTTGCAGCCGTTCCTCCGCCAATTTTCGCTCGGTGATGTCGATGCCACTGCCGACATAGCCTGCGAACACGCCCTGGGCATCGCTGCGCGGCACGCCTTGAAAGGTCATCCAGCGGTAAGCTCCGTCGGCGCGGCGCAGGCGGTAGTCCATGCTGAACGGCAGACGCGCCTTGAACGCGGTTTTAAAGCCTTGAAGGGCGTGCTGCAGGTCGTCCGGCGGTACCCCTTGCGTCCAGCCGTTGCCGATTTCTTCAGCGTGGCTGCGGCCGGTGAAGTCGAGCCAGACTTTGTTGAAATAACTGGCTTGTCCGTCGGTTCCGGTCATCCAGACCAGAGCCGGGGCGTTGTCGGCCAGCACCTTGAAGCGGGCCTCGCTCTCTTGCAGGGCGACCTGGCGCTGCGCCAGAGTTTGCAACAGGTGGTTAAAGCCGCCAATCAGCGCGCCCACCTCGTCGTGGCGGGTCACCGGCAGCGGCTGCAGAGGTTGGTCTGACAGCGCCAATTGGGTCAGCGTGCGGGTGGTGTCCATCAGCGGCTTGAGTTGGCGGCGCAAGGCCCAGCCGATCAGCACCACGAGCAACAGCACCGTCGGGGGCGCAAGAAAGGTGAAAAAGCGCTTGCGGGCATCGTTGACCGGCGCAAAGGCTTCCTCGGTCGACAAAATGACTGAGGTGTACCAGCCGGCGATGGGCACCTGCTTGACGGTGACCAACACCTCCAGCCCATGCGGGTTGGTCACCACGGCGCTGCCCTCGTAACCTGTCATGAAGCGGTCGATCCAAGGGCTGACGCCGGGCGCAGGCAGCACTTCCATGATGCGTTTTTTATCTGAGGTGGACACAATCATGCGGGTTTGTGGCGTGACGATGAACGTTTCACCAGTACGGCCGAAGCGGTTATTTGTCAGCCGGTCCAGAAAATTGGGCTGACTCAGGTCAATGATGCCGGCCAGAACACCCACCACCTGCCCCTGGAGGTTGCGCATGGGTACGGCGATCGCCACGACCGGCTGGCCGGTTTTTCTGCTGATAACCGGGGGGCTGATGTTGGATTTGCCTTGCAGCGCGGTCGTGATGTAACCCCGATCGCTGATATTCACCCCCAGGCTCTGCACTGATAGCGGCATGTCCGCCACGATCCGACCGCGAGAGTCGGTGGCAAAGACAGCTTGGTTAAACAGGCCAATCACCACGGGATGGCGGCCCAAGCCCTCTTGAATGCGCTGGGGACTGCCGTCTGTTTCTTCAGCCAACTGGCGCGCCAGACTTTCAAGTGACCTGATCCGGAACACCAGTGCCTCGTTGATATCCGAAGCGATCATGGAAACCACCGCGTTTTGCTGTGCGGTCAGGAGTTGTTTGAGGTCCTGACGCAGCCATTGCCCGGCGAACAAAAAGATGGTCGACAGACTCAGCAGCACGATCGCCAGCGTCAGCGCCGTGATGCGCGTCTTGAGCGAATTCCAGTGAAAGGGCAGCAGCATGGTGGCAAGTCAGGCTCGGGGAGTTCTCTCGTGTGGGCTTGACGGACTTCTGGCGGGGCCAGTTCCTGCGCAGGCCAGGGCACTTTTCAGTATAGCCAAGCATTGATCGTGCCCGTGTGACAGGGTCAACGCGACCCTTCACGCCGAGCCAAGACCCGGCATCCCCTCCGCGCATGCTTCTTGTTGGTGCGGCTCAGCTGCCGCGCCGCTGCTCAGCGCTCGTCGTTTTTCAGGCTCAGGAAGTCGCCGCCCGAACCCAGCGACAGCAGTCCGCTCTTGGCGTAAATGCCCAATTTGGCGCGGGTGTCGGTGATGTCCAGATTGCGCATGGTCAGCTGGCCAATACGGTCCAGCGGGCTGAACGGCGCGTCTTCGACCTTTTCCATGCTCAGGCGCTCGGGCGCGTAGGTGAGGTTGGGGCTCTCGGTGTTGAGCAGCGAGTAGTCGTTGCCACGGCGTAATTCCAGCGTCACCGTGCCGGTGATGGCGCGGGCCACCCAGCGCTGGGCGGTTTCGCGCAGCATGATGGCCTGGCTGTCAAACCAGCGGCCCTGGTACAACAAACGACCCAATTTGCGCCCACTGCTGCGGTACTGCTCGATGGTGTCTTCGTTGTGGATGCCCGTCACCAAGCGCTCATAGGCGATAAAAAGCAAAGCAAGTCCAGGCGCTTCATAGATGCCGCGGCTCTTGGCTTCGATGATGCGGTTCTCGATCTGGTCACTCATGCCCAAGCCGTGGCGGCCACCAATGCGGTTGGCTTCCAGAAACAGGCTGACCAGGTCCGGGTACTCCACGCCGTTCAGAGCGACCGGGCGGCCTTCTTCAAAGCGCACCGAGACTTCTTCGGCTTTCACCACGCAGTCGTCTTTCCAGAACGGCACACCCATGATGGGGTTGACGATCTTGATTCCGGTGTTGAGGTTCTCCAGGTCTTTCGCCTCGTGCGTGGCACCGAGCATGTTGGAGTCGGTCGAGTAGGCTTTTTCGGCGCTCATCTTGTAACCAAAACCGTGCGCGGTCATGAAGGCGCTCATCTCGGCGCGGCCACCGAGTTCGTCGATGAAGGCCTGGTCCAGCCAGGGTTTGTAGATTTTGAGGGAAGGGTTGGTTAGCAGGCCATAGCGGTAAAAGCGCTCGATGTCATTGCCCTTGAAGGTGCTGCCGTCGCCCCAGATGTTGACATCGTCCTCTTTCATCGCCGCCACCAGCATGGTGCCGGTCACGGCGCGGCCAATCGGCGTGGTGTTGAAGTAGGTCACGCCAGCGGTGCTGATGTGAAACGCACCGCTTTGTAACGCGGCCAGGCCTTCAGCAGCGAGTTGCTGGCGGCAGTCGATCAGGCGGGCTTTTTCGGCACCGTATTCCATCGCCTTGCGCGGGATTTCGTCGTAGTCTGACTCATCGGGCTGGCCCAGGTTGGCGGTGTAGGCGTAGGGCAGGGCGCCCTTGAGTTTCATCCAGTGCAGCGCGGCGCTGGTGTCCAGGCCGCCCGAGAAAGCGATGCCGACCTTTTGGCCAGCAGGAATATTTTGAAGAATGGTGTTAGACATGAAATTGGCCTCTAGCCCTTGTGGAAGCTGGGGTAGCAGCTATAAAAATAAATAGTCACGAATGTCTCGAGCGGGCTAAAAATTGTCCCGACTAGGCGCGCCGCCGCAGACAGTACCGATTTGTACGGCAAGGCGGCGCAACGACGCTGGGGCATTTTTTAGGCCGTCATCAAAGAATCAACCAAAATGACAGATGTAGTGGTAGGGCTCGGTCACGCGGATGTCAAAGCTGCTGTTGCCAGGGATGTTGAACTTGTCGCCCGGGCCGGAGCTGAGCCAGGCATCGGTGCCTTTGAGTTTGTACTCACACCCGCCCGCCACACATTCCATGATTTCCGGCGCGCCGGTATTGAAGGTCAGGGTGGCGGGCAGCACCACACCAACCGATTTTTTGGTGCCGTCAGCGAAAATGATGCCGTGGCTGATGCACTTGCCGTCAAAGTAAACGCTGGCTTGGGTGGCGACGGTCACGCCTTCGAATTGGATGGTTGTCATGGTGGAGCTGGTTCCGGGCGATGAAAGGGTTGGATTTTAGGGGGAGCGTGTAGATGGCTTTGTCGGGTGGGTGCGATTCAAGCGGGTGTAGTCTCTCGCAAAGCCAACGTTTCACGTCAAACCCGGCGCGGCGACTGGGTCATGCGCATGCGGTTTCGGGGTGAAAACACACGCGAAACAGAAGGATCAGAACGCCAGCGACTGTGGGCGCGCGCCTTCCACCCCGAAGCCCGGTCGCATAACCCAATCACCGCGCCTGACTGTTTTGGGGTCAAAACTTTCTCGCCAACCGCCTCGCTTTGGTTTGGTGCCCAGCCTGACTAGGCTGTTAGGGAATTCCCCATGTCAGCCAACCCACGACCGCGTCGAATCAGTCGGGCGATGCGCGTTGCGGAGGTAAAGGAGGAGCCCGCGCAGCGGGCGGGGGACACGTAGCAACGCACATCGCCCGGCTGATTGGGCAAGCACTGCAAAGGCCCCTGTGCCCCATCACCTCTCATTTTGAAACGCCACATCGGTTTGAATCACCCCCCTGTCAGGGCACCCTATTGGGTTCAGCCCTCAAACGCGCTGGGCAAACAACTCCGCAGAAAACCCCACACTCACCGAACCATCCCCCCAAACCACCACAGGCCGCTTGATCACACTGGGCTGCGTCAGCATCAAGGCCGCGGCCGAGGCTTCGTCAACAACGGCCAACCGCGTAGTCTCGTCGAGCTTGCGCCAGGTCGTGCCCTTGCGGTTTACCAGCGTTTCCCAGCCCACGGCGGTCAGCCAGCCGGGCAGCAGGTCTGCAGGCACGCCCTGCTTTTTGAAGTCGTGAAAGACGTAGTCCACCGCATGATCTGTCAGCCAGACGCGGGCCTTTTTGACCGTGTCGCAGGCGGGAATACCGAAAACGGTGACTTTGTGGGGGAGGGCGGAGAGTTTTTTCATGCCCTCCATATTGCCATTAATCGGGTTAACCCTCCCCGGCGGATCGACCTGCGCGACAATTCGGCCCGCCATGACACATTCATTTCAAACCCTCAACGACTGGCTCGCCTACTGCGAGCAACTTCACCCTGTCGCCATCGACCTCACGCTGGAGCGCGTGCGCACGGTGGCGCAACGCATGGCCATCGGCATGAAATGCCCGGTGATCACCGTGGCCGGTACCAACGGCAAAGGCTCCACCTGCGCCATGCTGGAAGCCATTTTGCTGCAGGCAGGCTACCGCACCGGCGTTTACACCTCGCCGCATCTGGTGCATTTTGAAGAGCGCCTGCGCCTCAGTGGCCAGCCGGTAGATGCTGCTGAATTAATAGCTGCTTTCGCCCATGTGGAAAGGGCTAGATGCCAAAATGATGATGTGATTTCACTCACTTACTTTGAGTTTTCCACGTTGGCCATTCTGGATGTGATGCGCCATCACCGGCTGGATGTGGTGGTTCTGGAAGTGGGCCTGGGCGGGCGGCTGGACGCCGTGAACATCATTGAGCCCGACTGCGCCATCATCACCAGCATCGACCTGGACCACATGGCTTTGCTCGGTGACGACCGCGAAGCCATTGGTTACGAAAAAGCCGGCATCATGCGCACCGGCAAGCCGGTGATCATCAGCGACCCGGTACCGCCGCAAAGTGTGTTGGACCGTGCGCTGGAAGTGGGGGCGGATGCGTGGCGCGTCGGGCATGATTTCAATGTGTCGGGCGACAAGCAGCAATGGGGCTGGGCCGGGCGCGGTCGGCGTTATGCCGGCATGGCCTACCCGTCGCTGCGCGGGGCCAACCAGCTGGTGAATGCCGCCGGTGTGCTGGCGGCGCTGGCCGCGCTGCGCGAGCAACTGCCGGTGACGGCGCAGGCGGTGCGTTCGGGCTTGTTGTCGGCAGAATTGCCCGGGCGCTTTCAAATCGTGCCGGGCCAGCCTACCTTGGTGCTGGATGTGGCGCACAACCCGCACGCGGTGGCGGCCCTCACCGCCAATCTGGACGCCATGGGCTTTTTCCCTACCACCCACGCGGTGTTTGGCGCCATGGCCGACAAAGACTTGACAGCCATGCTGGCGCGCATCGGCCCGATCATTGACAAGTGGTATTTCACCGATTTGCCCACACCCAGGGCGTTCTCGGGCGAGCAGTTGCTGACCCAATGGCAAGCGCAAAACACCCGCAAAAACACCACGGCAAATGTCTACGCCGACCCCGAATCCGCCCTGCAGGCGGCCCTGGCTGGCGCAGACCCCGCTGATAGAATCGTCGTCTTCGGGTCGTTTTTTACCGTGGGCGGCGTCTTGAAAGACGGTGTGCCACGGCTGGCGGCCAAGCATCTCCCCACCTCCTGATTCACCACCACACAGCAGCATGGCTTTTTTCAAGTTTCGCAAGGGCGCTGATGAATCTCCCAGGGCACCCGCGCAACCGCAAAGCATCGAAGCCATTCGCCAGCGTGCCAAGTACCGGCTGACCGGTGCCACGGTGCTGGTGCTGGTGGGCGTGATTGGTCTGCCCATGCTGTTTGACAAGCAGCCGCGGCCCATTGCGGTGGATACGCCCATCGTCATTCCCGACAAAAACAAGACGCCAGCGCTGGTCATTCCAGGCGCAGCTGTGGTGCCGCCAACCCCAGCCGTGGTGGTTGCCGCGCCCGACAATCTGCCCAGCCCGGCGGCTGAGCCACAGGCAGGGTTGCCAACGGTTGCAGGTGCTGATAAAAATATTGAGTCAAAACAGGCTCCAGCACTTACAGATAAAGGGTCAGAAGCTACAAATACCATAGACAAAACCGCGTCGATAGCGGCCAAACCTGAAGCCAACCGGGCGCAGGCTTTGCTTGACGGCAAAGAGGCCGATGCCAAGCCGGCCAAGGTTGACGCTGCCAACACTGCAGTGGCCAAACCAACTGTTGCAGCCGACAAACCCGCAGCCACCGACAGCCGTTATGTGGTGCAGGTGGGTGCCTTTGCCGACAATGCCCGCGCGCAGGAGGTGCGGATGAAGCTGGAGCGTGCAGGTCTGAAAACCTACGCCCAAGCTGCCGAAACCAAAGACGGACGGCGCATTCGCGTGCGCCTCGGGCCGTTTTCGACCCGCGCCGAGGCGGAAAAGGCGGCCGACAAGGTGAAAAAGCTGAGCCTGCCGGCCTCCTTGCTCACGCTGTAGGGCTGCCTTGTGACCATGGCCGCGCTGGACTGGATATTTGCGGTGGTGCTGTTGCTGTCGATGGCGCTGGGCGCCTGGCGCGGGCTGGTGTATGAGGTGCTGTCGCTGGTCAATTGGGTGGTGGCGTTTGTGCTGGCCAGGATGTTTGCCCTGGACGCCGCCCAGCTGTTGCCGATCAGTGGCGCCAGCGCCACCATGCGGTATGGCGCCGGGTTTCTGCTGGTGTTTGTGCTGGTGCTGGTGGTCGGTGGCTTGCTGACCGTGCTGATCAAAAAGCTCACTGCAGCGGTGGGCTTGAGCCCGATTGACCGCACCTTGGGCGCCGTATTTGGGGCCACACGCGGGGTATTGCTGCTGCTGTTAGCCACCGTGGTGGTGCACCTGACGCCGATGAAAGACAGTGTGACGTGGCAGGAGTCGGTCGGTGCCAGGCTGGCGGGGGTCACCCTCAAAGGCCTCAAACCCGCCTTGCCCCGTGATCTGGACAGGTTTTTGCCCGCTTGAGGCGTCATTGAGTAACCAGGAAATTTAAACATGTGTGGAATCGTCGGTGTTGTCAGCCAGTCGCCGGTCAACCAGCTGATTTATGACGCCTTGCTGCTGCTGCAGCACCGCGGTCAGGATGCAGCCGGGATCGTCACCCAGCTGAATCGCAAGTTTTTCATGCACAAGGCGAAGGGCATGGTGCGCGACGTGTTTCGCACCCGCAACATGCGTTCGCTGCCCGGCAATTGCGGCTTGGGCCAGGTGCGTTACCCCACAGCGGGCAACGCCTTCAGCGAGGAAGAGGCCCAGCCTTTTTACGTCAACGCGCCGTTTGGCATCGTGCTGGTGCACAACGGCAACCTCACCAATGCGCAGTCGCTCAAGGCCGAGTTGTTCAACACCGACCACCGCCACATCAACACCGAGAGCGATTCCGAAGTGCTGCTCAACGTGCTGGCGCACGAGATTGAGGCCACCACGCGTGGCATGCCGCTGACGCCGGGCGACGTGTTTGAAGCGGTGCGGAAGGTGCACCGGCGCATCAAGGGCTCTTATGCGGTGATTGCCATGATTGCCGGGCATGGCGTGCTGGCGTTTCGTGACCCGTTTGGTATTCGCCCGCTGTGCCTGGGCCGCACCGACGACACCTGGATGCTGGCCAGCGAATCCGTCGCACTGGAAGGCACCTCGCACAAGTTCGAGCGCAATGTGGCGCCGGGTGAGGCGGTGTTCATCGACTTGCAGGGCCAGATGCACACGCAACAATGCGCCGATGCGCCGGTGCTGAACCCCTGCATTTTTGAATTTGTCTACCTGGCGCGGCCCGATTCGGTGCTGGACGGTATCTCGGTGTACCAGGCACGGCTGAATCTGGGTGAAACCCTGGCCAAGCGGGTGATCTCCACCGTGCCGCCGAACGAGATTGATGTGGTCATCCCCATCCCTGAATCCAGCCGCCCGAGTGCCGCGCAACTGGCGCAACTGCTGGGCTTGCCGTACCGCGAAGGTTTTGTCAAAAACCGCTACGTGGGCCGGACCTTCATCATGCCGGGGCAGTCGGTGCGCAAAAAATCGGTGCGCCAAAAGCTCAACGTGATCGCCAGCGAGTTCAAGGGTCGCAATGTGCTGCTGGTGGACGACTCCATCGTGCGCGGCACCACCTCCAAAGAAATCGTGCAGATGGCGCGCGACGCCGGTGCCCGCAAGGTTTACATGGCCAGTGCTGCGCCGCCGGTGCGCTACCCCAATGTGTATGGCATTGACATGCCCACCTCGCAAGAGCTGGTGGCGCACAACCGCACGGTTGACCAGATCCGCGAAATCATCGGCTGTGATGCGCTGATTTACCAGGACGTGGAGGCCATGAAAAAGGCCGTGGGCTCGCTCAACCCGGCGGTCAAGGGCTTTGACGCCTCGTGTTTTGACGGTATTTACGTCACGGGTGACATCACCGCCGCCGACATCGAGCGCATGAACACCCACCGCGTTGGCACCGAAGAGAATCAGGACGACAACTCGCGCCTGGCCCTGCCCAACCACGAGGACTGAGCATGTCGGCGCAGAAACTACCCGAACACCTGCACCGCGACACCCTGGCGGTGCGCGCCGCGTCCGAGCGCAGCCAGTACGGCGAAAACTCCGAGGCGCTGTACCTCACCAGCGGTTATGTGCAGCCCAGCGCAGAGGCCAGCGCGCGCCGTTTTGCTGGTGACGAAGAGGGCTTCACTTACGGCCGCTACGGCAACCCCACGGTGGCCAGTTTTGAACAACGCCTGGCAGCTTTGGAGGGCGCTCCGGCGTGTATTTCCACCGCCTCGGGCATGTCGGCCATTTTGATGATGTGCATGGGCTTGCTCAAAAGTGGCGACCATGTGATCTGCTCGCACTCCATGTTTGGCTCGACCATCAAGCTCATCGGCTCGGACCTGGCCAAGTTTGGCGTGCGTTCCACCTTTGTGCCGCAAACCGATGCCGCCGCCTGGCAGGCCGCCATCGAGCCCGCCACCAAGCTGTTGTTTGCCGAAACCCCCACCAACCCGCTCACCGAGGTGTGTGACATCCGCGCACTGGCTGACATCGCCCACAACGCCGGTGCCTTGCTGGCGGTGGACAACTGTTTTGCCACGCCTGCCCTGCAGCGCCCGATGGCGCTGGGTGCTGACATCGTCACGCATTCGGGCACCAAATACCTGGACGGCCAGGGCCGTGTGATGGCCGGTGCCCTGTGCGCCAGCGAGCAACTGGTGACCGAGACGTTTCTGCCGGTGCTGAAAAGCGGCGGCATGACGCTGGCGCCGTTTAACGCCTGGGTGGTGCTCAAAGGTCTGGAGACGCTGGGCATTCGTATGGAAGCCCAGTCGGCCCGCGCGCTGGCATTGGCGCAGTGGCTGCAGGTGCATCCGGCGGTGGCAGTCGTGCACTACCCTGGGTTGCCCAGCCATCCGCAGCACGCACTGGCCATGGCGCAACAGTCCAACCGCGGGGGTGCTGTGCTGTCGTTTGAGGTGAAAGCCCTGGACGATGACCAAGCCCGCCAGCGCGCCTTCCATGTGTTGGACAGCTTGCAAACCTTGTCGCTCTGCACCAACCTGGGCGACACCAAAACCCTGCTGGCGCACCCCGCCAGCACCTCGCACGGCCGCCTGACCCCGGCGCAGCGGCAACTCGCTGGTGTTAGCCAGGGGCTGATCCGCGTGGCCGTCGGCTTGGAACACATTTCTGACATTCAGGCCGATCTTGATCGCGGCCTCACTACTTTTTGACATGAACGCACCCGTGAACTCTACTCAACACACCCGCACCCGTTTCGCCCCGTCGCCCACCGGATTCATCCACCTGGGGAATATCCGCTCAGCGCTGTACCCATGGGCGTTTGCTCGCTCTACGGGCGGCGTTTTCATTTTGCGCATTGAAGACACGGATCTGGAGCGCTCCAGCCAGGCAGCGGTGGATGTGATCCTTGAAGGCATGGCCTGGTTAGGTTTGGACCATGACGAAGGCCCGTTCTACCAGATGCAGCGCATGGACCGCTACAAGGCGGTGCTGGCCGAGTTGGTGGCGGCTGGCCATGTTTACCCCTGCTACATGAGCATGGTGGAGCTTGATGCGCTGCGCGACCGCCAGACCGCTGCCAAGGAAAAACCGCGCTACGACGGCACCTGGCGCCCAGCCGAAGGCAAAGTCCTGCCGCCCATTCCCGAAGGCGTATTGCCGGTGCTGCGCTTCAAAAATCCGCAAGGCGGCTCGGTGGTGTGGGACGACAAAGTCAAGGGCCGCATCGAGATCAGCAACGACGAGCTCGATGACCTGGTGATTGCCCGCCCGGACGGCACCCCCACCTACAACTTCTGCGTGGTGGTGGACGACATGGACATGGCCATCACCCACGTGATTCGTGGCGATGACCACGTCAACAACACGCCGCGCCAGATCAACATCTTCAAGGCGCTGGGCCAGGAGCACCCGGTGTACGCGCATTTACCCACCGTGCTCAACGAACTGGGCGAAAAAATGAGCAAGCGCAACGGCGCCAAACCCGTCACGCAATACCGCGACGAAGGTTATCTGCCCGACGCCATGGTTAACTACCTGGCGCGCCTGGGCTGGAGCCACGGCGATGACGAAATTTTCAGCCGGGCGCAGTTCATCGAATGGTTCAACCTGGACCACTTGGGCAAGAGCGCCGCACAGTTTGACGAAGCCAAGCTGCGTTGGGTCAATGCCCAGCACCTCAAGGCTACCGCAGACGATGTGCTGACCCCGTTGGTGCAAGCGCAGCTGCACAAACGTGGCATCGCCGCCGATGACCGGTTGATGGGCATTTGTGCCTTGTTCAAAGACCGTTGCGACACCACCGTGGCGTTGGCAGACTGGGCGGCCGTGTTTTATGCCGATGTCACGCCGCCTGCCGAAGAACTGGCCCAGCATGTCACAGACGCCGTCAAACCCGCGCTGAGTCTCTTGTCAGACAAGCTGGCAACCTGCGTTTGGGATAAGGCTGGCATTGCAGCAGCCATCAAGGAAGTGCTGGCTGCCTGCAGCCTGAAGATGCCGCATTTGGCCATGCCGGTGCGCGTTTTGGTGGCAGGCACAGCACACACGCCGTCGGTGGATGCGATGCTGGCGCTTTTTTCCAGAGAAAAAGTCATTCAAAGGCTCAAACAGGTCTAATTTACATACTATAATTTGAGGCTTGGAAATTACAAGCCGCTCGCAAGAGCAGCAAGTGGTTTTGGGGGTATAGCTCAGCTGGGAGAGCGCTTGCATGGCATGCAAGAGGTCAGCGGTTCGATCCCGCTTACCTCCACCAAGAAGTTTCCAAAGTGTTGACGGAATCGTCCAAAAGGTTTTGACCCCATCGTCTAGAGGCCTAGGACATCACCCTTTCACGGTGAGTACCGGGGTTCGAATCCCCGTGGGGTCGCCAGGTTTTCTCAGGAAAACGTGGCGCAAGTCGGTAACGGTTTGTTGTCAAAGACAAACGACTAGGCTCGCAAGAGCAAACGTTAGCTACCAGGAGTGGTAGTTCAGTTGGTTAGAATACCGGCCTGTCACGCCGGGGGTCGCGGGTTCGAGTCCCGTCCACTCCGCCAGTATCAAAGGGCTTGCAACTATGAAAATAGTAGCAAGCCCTTTTTTCTTGTCCATCATTTGGGTCTCCTCGCGTCTGCGGTCCACAGCATCGTGTGCCAGCGAACAGACCCACCTCGCGCATCAACCTATAACTGGAGACTATCAAGCGTGATCGTGCGCTTGGTGGACTTACAGGAGAGAAATGATGACGACAAATTCAACACGCTGGCTCACAGCCTTGTTCAGTGCTGCGGCCATGTTGACGGTGGGCTGCAGCAGTATGAAAACCCCCGCAACCGCGGATGTAGCGGTCTCCAAGGCCGCTGTAGACAACGCTGCCGGTGCTGGCGGCGTGCAATACGCGCCCGTGGAGATGACCGCTGCCCGCGAGAAGATGGTGCTGGCCAACAAAGCCATGGCCGACAAAGACTACCCGCTAGCGCGCGACCTGGCAGCCCAGGCCCAAGCGGATGCCAAGCTGGCCCAGAGCAAGGCCAATTCAGCCAAAGCCCAGGCCGCAGCTGACGCCCTGCAAGAAGACATTCGCGTGCTGCGCGTTGAGCTTGAGCGCAATCTTTAAAGCCAACCCGCCCATTTTTCTCATCTACCGGACACTGATATGACTAACAAAACCCTGACCGCCACCGTTCTGGCCGTGGCAGCGCTGCTTGCAGCCTGCGGCTCAACCCCCAAGGCCACCACGCTGCTGGACCAGACGCGGGTGGAATACCGCATGGCCCAAGCCAGCCCGAACGTGGCCACCTACGCACCGCTTGAAATGAAGCAGGCCAGCGACGCCATGGCCAAGGCCGAAGCCGCTTCTGTCGAGCGTGAAAGTGATGCCGATATCGACAATCTGGCCTATCTGGCCCGGCAAAAAATTGCCCTGACGCAGGAAGTCACCAAACGCAAGGTGGCAGAGGCTGACATTGCCAACGCCGGCAAGCAGCGTGACCAACTGGTGCTGGACCAGCGCACCAACGAAGCCAATGCCGCCCAGATTCGCGCCAACGCCGCCATGCAAGCGGCAGTGGTTGCCCAGAATGACGCTGCCAACGCCAAACAGCAAACCGCTTTGGCGCAAGACGCCAATGCCGATGCCCAGGCGCGCAACGCCCAACTGGAAGCCCAGTTGGCTGAACTGGCTGCCAAAAAGACCGAACGTGGCATGGTTATCACCATGGGTGACGTGTTGTTTGCTACCGATCAGGCCAGCCTGACCAGCAACGGCGTGGCCACAGCCCAAAAGCTCGCCACCATCCTGCAAAACAACCCCCAGCGCAATGTGCTGGTGGAAGGTTTTGCCGACAGCACGGGCGCAACTGCCTACAACCAGGCTTTGTCTGAGCGCCGCGCCGGTGCGGTGCAAGCCGCTTTGCAAGGCATGGGCATCGCACCCAACCGCGTGGCCATGCGGGGTTACGGTGAGTCGTTCCCGGTAGCTGGCAATGACACCGCGCCCAATCGCCAGTTGAACCGCCGGGTGGAAATTGTGCTGTCAGACGACAGCGGCCGGGTCATGGCACGCTGATCGTCCATCAACGCGTCACTGGGAGGTGAGTTCGGGCGGGGCAGCTTTTTAGGTTGCCCCGCCCGAATTATTTTTGATCACGCCCGCCATCAGGTTGTGTGCTGTTGAACCCCTGCGGCTGCCGGGAATTTGCGCTGCGTGAGGCACTGCGTACGCCAGTGCACCGACACGGCGGCTGTGTCCAACTACGCTCAAGTTTTAAAGGATGAATTCATGAACCACAAGTTATTGATCACGGCAGTTTTTGCCACATTGAGCCTGATGGCCTGCGAACGCGCCACGGTGGTCACCCCGCCGCCAGCCACTGTAGTCGTGCCCGGCCCGCCAGGCCCCGCAGGTGAGACCGGTTCGCAAGGTGCCACGGGCAGCCAGGGTGCTTCCGGCACACAGGGCGCCACCGGCAAGTCGGGCGATGGCACCACCATCATCGTGACACCACCCGCTTCCGCGCCAGCCAACTAAGCCAAAGCAAAACCACCGCAGCACCATGCTTGCGGTGGTTTCTTTTGAAGCTGTCAGCGGGCTAAAGCACCCGGTCTGCGGGCGGTGTGGTGCCGTAATAGTTGTGAACTTCCTTGGCCCACTCCTGGTTTGACATGTTTGGCCAACTGTCTTTGTCAAACCCTGGCGCGATGTCCATGCGGTCTTTGGCCACATCCAGGGTGAAGCGTTTGTGCTCGGTGTCCAGCGTCAGGGCATCCCAGGGCACGGCAAACAGCTTGTCACCCAGGCCCATCATGCCGCCATACGACAGCACCGCATAACTGATGCGGCCTGCACGCACATCCAGCATGATCTCCTTGATGTTGCCCAGATCTTCGTCCTGCAGGTTGTAGACATCGTTGCCAATCAGCGTGTCTGCCCCCATCAGCCGCGGGCCCGGGCCGTCGTTGTCGGCTACGGCATACATGCCAAAACTGTCGCGTTCGACGTAGTTCATGGTGTGCCTTGGTTCAATGTTTTTTCACGGATTCTTTGACAGCGTCGCTGGCGTCCTTGACGACCTCTTTGGCATCGCCATAACCCTTTTGTGTCTGGCCCTCCACCTGCAGCTTCAGGCCCTTGGCTTGCTGTTCTTTGCTGTTGATCAGCTTGCCCGCAGCTTCCTGTACTTTGCCAGCAGCGTCTTTGGCCTGGCCCTTGACTTGGTCTTTGTTCATGATGTTTCCTTGTGTTGAAGTGAATGGTTGCACGCCGGGCCCGGTTCAGACCCGTAGTCCAGATTAGCCGTCACCCCTGAATGTGTCGGTGCGCTTGCATACACAGGCAGCGCCATTCTGCGTACGCCAACGTACAGACGCGCCGAGATGCCTGGCCTAAGCTCAGTGCCATCAACAAGGAGTAATGACTATGACCACCCGCGACACCTACATCAACAAGATGAAACTTCAGCTCGATGAGTTGAACCTGCAAATGGACAAGCTTGAAGCCCGCGCTCAGGAAGCGCGTGAAGACGTGCGCGACAAATACAAGCTTGAGATGGCCAAGTTGCATGCGCAGTCCAAAGCCGCCAAAGCCAAGCTGGCCGACATGCAGGCTAGCAGCGAATCGGCCTGGGACAGCATGGTGACCGAGATGGACAAAGTGCGCGACGCTTTTGTGCACTCGTTCAGCTACTTCAAGTCGCAGGTGTAAATCCGGAGGCATGGATTGCGGATCAAGTCCGCAATGACAGCCCGCAGGCCTGCGGGCGTGCCATGACGCGGTTGTCATGCCGGACTTGATCCGGCATCCAGTTCGTTACTGCGCCGTTTGTTGGCGTACATATTCAGCCCGCTTCATCGTCAGATAAGCGGGCTGTTCTATTTCATGTAACTGGCGTGGGTAGCGTTCCGAGGCGGTAAACCAGGCTTGCAGGCTGCGCTCAAACCGCTCGGAAGGCGCTGCTTGGGCGGTGCCCAGATAACTGTCAATGGCCAGGTAATAACGCATGGTGTTGCGCTCCACCAGTGCGCGCACACCATCAATGTAGGTCGGTTGGCCATCCACGGGCTCACCGGTCACGGTAAAGCCCACCTTGCTGCTGCCCGCGGTGGACAAATACACCTGCATGGCCAGTTTGCCCGCCAGATTGGCGCTGTAGCTGTAGGTCAGGTGCAAAAAAGTCTGCTTGTTCGGCAGGGCCACGGCTTCCAGCGCGATGCGATAGTCGCTGGTGCCCAGCGGGCCATCGGCAGCGTGGAGCTGCACCTCAAAATAATCCGGCTCTGCCGCAGCCACGTTGTAGCCTAAGGCCACGCGTGCCGCCTGCGTCAGTTCCTGGGGGGTTTTGGTGCCAATGTTGACGTTCAGCACCGGGCCTTGTGGCCCAGTCACGGCATGGCAATACTTGGTGTTGAGGTGCAAAATCATCACCTCACACCACTGTTGCGGGTCTTGCAGTGCCGTGCTGACGGTGGCAAACGGGTACGGCATCAGCGCATAAATATCACCGCGCATACCATGCGCTGTCTCAGTTGACTGCAGCACCAGCGGGCGCGCAAAAGCGTTGTGCAGCAGTTGCTGACCCAGCGTGTCGTGTTGGGTGAGCAGGGTTTGTGCGGCACCGTTTGGCGCTTGTGCCAGCACCACCCCACCACCACAGCCCAGGCAAACCGCTGCCAGCGACAGTGCCACCAGACGACGCCTGGCGGCAACCTGGTTTGCGTTGCCGCCAAACGTTGCCATGGCGGGAACTTACTTGGTGACTTCGTGGCCCACCACGCCGCCCACCGCAGCGCCAACGCCGGTGCCGAGCAAGCCGCCGCCCAGCACATTGCCGGCCACGCCGCCAATCACGGCGCCTGTGGCGGTGCCTTTTTCTTGGTGGGTCATACCGGCACAGCCACCCAGGCCAAGGGAAGAGACCAACAGCACAGCCGACACAGCAGCGTAAAAACGGTTATTGAGTTTCATGGCAAATTTCTCCAGACGATGATTCAAAAGTCAATCGTGGTGCTGGGAAGCAACCACGGGCGAAGTACCATTTTGAAACGCTGTCACGGGCGCGTCTGTGCGACAGCGCACCCAGGTGCCAGGCTTGGGGGCATGGATGGCGGATCGGGTCCGCCATGACAACCTGGGGGTCTGAAAGCTGTCTAGATGCTATATATAATGGAGCTATTATCCCTTATATATAAAGGGCTAGAAGCCAATTTGTTATATGAAAGCGCGTGCCTCGCTGCGAGCACTGGCAGCAGCACTGGCACCGCCCCAGGTGGTGTCGGGTTGCCAGCTGGCTACCCAGGCGGGCAGGGTGTCGGCGGGCATGGGGCGGGCGATGCCATAGCCTTGTGCCTGGTCGCAGCCCAGTTGCAGCAGCGCGCTGCCGTGGGCAATGGTTTCCACGCCTTCTGCAATCACCTGGCGGCCAAAGGCGCTGGCCAGGCTGATCACGCCGCGCAAAATGCTCAGGTCATCGGGGTCGCTGAGCATGTCGCGCACAAAACTCTGGTCGATTTTCAGCACCGCCACCCGCAGGAGTTTCAGGTAGGTGAGTGACGAATAACCCGTACCAAAGTCGTCCAGCGCAAAAACAACGCCCAACTTGTGGCAGTCTTCAATCACCCGCGAGGCGTAGCCAATGTCCTGCAGGGCGCTAGTTTCCAGCATCTCCAGCATGAATTTTTCTGGCTTGACCGTGGGATGGCGCTGCATCAGGCTGCGCAGCCGGTCCACAAAACCAATCTGCTGCAGTTGCAGCGCACCCACATTCACACTCACCTGCGGCTCAAAACCCGCTGCCTGCCAACGCGCCATCTGCGCCAGCGCGGTGTCGATCACCCATTCACCCACCTCGATGGCCAGCGGGTCGTTGTCGATCAGTGGCAAAAACTCGGCGGGTGGCAGCAGGCCTTTTTCAGGGTGCTGCCAGCGGATCAGCGCCTCGGCACCAAACGCTTCACCGGTGCGCATGTTCACCTTGGGCTGGTAATACAGCACCAGCTCCTGCTGGGCCAGCGCTTGGCGGATGCGCTCCAGCCCCTCATTGTGGCCGCGTACGCTGCGGTCGTGCAAGGTATCAAACAGGTGGTAGCGGTTTTTGCCGGACTGCTTGGCCTGGTACATGGCCTGGTCGGCCTGGCGCAGCAACTGGTCGGGCTCGGTGATGTCGGTTTGCGGGTAAAACGTGACGCCCAGGCTGGCCGATACCTGCAAATGCAGGTCGTCCAGCTGCGTGGCCTGGTTGGCAGCGGCCAGCAAGCGCTCCAGCATGGGCAGGCTGGCGGTCACGTCGGCCAGATCGGTCAGCACCGCCACAAACTCATCGCCGCCGATGCGCGCCAGTGTGTCGCCATCGCGCAGCGCGTCTTTCATGCGGGCCGACAGCGCCACCAGCAGCTTGTCGCCCACCTCGTGGCCGTGGGTGTCGTTCACCGTTTTGAAGCTGTCCAGGTCCAGGTAGGCCACCCCCAGCAGGTCGCCCCGGCGCATGGTTTGCGCCATGCTCTGGCGCAGGCGGTCAGCCAGCAGCGCGCGGTTGGGCAGGTCGGTCAGCAGGTCGTAGTGGGCCAGGCGCTCCATTTGGGCCTGGTGCGCCTTAAAGTTGGTCACATCGGAAAACAGCGCCACGTAGTGTGTGGCGGTACCGTGGGCATCGCGCACGGTGGTCACGGTTTGCAGCTCGGCATAAATCTCGCCGTTTTTGCGCCGGTTCCACACTTCGCCGTACCAGTGCCCTTTGTTGAGCAAGTGGGTCCACATCGCTTCGTAAAACGCTTTGGAATGCCGCCCAGAACTCAGCAGGCGCGGGCTGTTGCCAACCACCTCGCTGCGGCTGTAGCCGGTGATGTGGCTGAAAGCGGCGTTGATTTCGACGATCTTGCCGCCGGTGTCGGTGATCATGATGCCCTCGCGGGCGTTGTCAAACACGCTGGCAGCCAGTCCCAATCTTTCCTGGGCCACCTGGCGTTCGGTGAAATCGCTGAGCATGACACGCAAGGCAGGCACGCCGGTGTCATCGTCAACGCGGGTTGCGATCAACTGGGCATAAAAGTGCTGGCCGTTGGGTCGGACCATGCGGATTTCCCGGGTCTGTGTCTGCTGCGTGGTCAGGGTCAGCTTGCGCACCAGGTAATACGCGGTCTGGTCGTCCCGCGCAATGAACTGGCTCAGCGGCTGCAGCACCAACTGGCTGCTGGTGGTGCCCAGCAGATGAGCGGCTGTCCGGTTGGCCCGGGTGATCAGCCCCTTGTCGCTGATGCTTAGGTAGCCCACGGGCGCATGGTCATAGAGGTCAAGGTAGCTGGCCTTGGAGGTCTCCAGCGCCTGCTGAGCGCGCCGCAGCTCCTCGTTTTGCATCTCCAGCTCAATCTGGTGCACCTGCAGCTCATGCAACTGCCTGGCCGTTTCTTGGTGCGACAGGGCGATGGCCGAGGCATCAGTTTTACCGTCCAGCGCCGCCTCGGCCCGCCGACGCAGTGCCTGGGCATCAACCAGGGCTTCAGGGCTCATCGCAAATACTGCTTGGGGGGGGGGGGGGGGGGGCTGGCAGGCATGGTGGTGTTATGAGCTGGTTGCGCCATTCTCCCGCAACCGCTCGGTGGTGGCAATAGCATAAACCTTACCCGCCTCGTTGACCAGCGCTGTGGCGGTGAGCGACACACTGACGAGCTGGCCGCCCTGGGTCAGGCGCTGCGTCAGGTAGGGTTCCAGTACTTCTGCCCGGCTGAGCTGGTGCACTTTGTCCAGCGCCTGGGCGTGCAATTCGGCCGGAATGCGATCGCGCACATTCAACTGCAGCGCCTGCGCCTCGGTCCAGCCGTACAGGCGCTCGGCCCCTGGGTTCCAGGCCAGGGTGCGGCCGTCCATGTCCTGCACGGTGATGGCATCAGTGGCATCGCGCACCACCACCGCCAGCCGGGCCAGCCGGTTGGCCTGCTCCAGCGCCAGTTCCACGCGCTTGAGCTCGGTGATATCGCTGAAGGTGATGACCGCGCCTTCAATCACGTTGTCCAGCGTGCGGTAGGGGCGAATGCGCAGGGTGAACCAGGCGCCGTCGGTGGTTTGCACCTGCACATCTTTGGGCACCAGGGTGTCAAGCACATGCTGGGTGTCGGCCACCAGGCTGCTGTAGCCGACCAGGTTGGACACAATGTGGCCCACCGGGCGGCCCACGTCGCTGGCAATCAGGTTGATGAGTTGCGACGCAGTCGGCGTGAACCGCAAGATTCGCAGCTGGTGGTCCACAAACACGGTGGCAATGCCGGTGCCCGCCAGCAGGTTGTTCATGTCGTTGTTCAGGCGCGACAGGTCATCCACCTTCACATTGAGCTCGTTGTTGACGGTGGAGAGTTCTTCGTTCACCGACTGCAGTTCTTCCTTGGAGGTTTCCAGCTCTTCGTTGGTGCTTTGCAGTTCTTCGTTGACCGACTGCATCTCTTCGTTGCTTGATTTGAGCTCTTCGTTGGAGCTTTCCAGCTCTTCGTGGGTGCTTTGCAGGTATTCCTCTTTGGCGCGCAGTTCCTCGCGCAGCGCTGTGATCTGGGCACCAGCGTCGGCGGTTAGCGGCACACCTGCCGTGACCGGGGTGCCGTTGGGCGCTGGTGTGGGTTCGGGTTGTACATCAGGTGCTTCTTCCAGGATCACCAGGTACAGGTTGGCTTCTCTGGCGCTGGGCGGTAGCGGTTCGCCGGAATCTGCCGGGAAGCTGCTGGCGGGCAAGCTGGTGGGCACCGGGCGCACGCTCAGGTTGACCCGGGTGAAGTGGCCGTTGGTGCGCACCCGCAGGCCTTGGATGTGCACTGTTTCCTGCACCGCCACGCAGCGGTGCAGCGCGTTGGACAGCGCCGGGCGCAGGCCTTCACGCGCCATTTTCAGCACATTGGTCACACCCACCTCGCCTGGCGCGGGCTCCAGATACATGCCGGTGCGGCCATGCAGGTAAAGAATGTCACCAATGGCATTGACCAGGGCGCCCGCCGGCGCCACCTGGGCCAGCATGGCCTGCTCGGTCAGCTCGCGCAGCGGCAGCTTGACCGGGAACACGTCCTTGCCTGGCCCGCGCGGCAGTGCCGCCTCCAACGCAGGCAACGGTGGCAAAAACCGGCTGGGCGAGCGCACCGGAGCCAGGTCATTATTTTTGCGTTGGTAAATTTTGGCCTTGCGGTCCAGCGCGCTAAATAGCGTGAGAAAGTCGCCAATGCCCTCCGAGGTGCCCAAAAAAAGCAGGCCCTGCGGGTTAAGCGCGTAATGAAACAGCGGAATCAGCCGCTTTTGCAGCTCGGCACCCAGGTAAATCAGCAGGTTGCGGCAGGTGATGAGGTCAAGCCTGGAAAACGGGGGGTCTTTGATCAGGTCTTGCTCGGAAAACACCAGCATGTCGCGAATGCTTTTGTGGATGCGGTAGCCGCTGCCATCCGCCTCGGCGGTGAAATAGCGCGCCAGGCGTAGGGGTGTCACGTCAGCCGCAATGCCCAGCGGGTACAGCCCGGCGCGGGCAATGCCAATGGCGCGGCTGTCGATGTCGGTGGCAAACAGTTGCACGGTGTAGCTTTGTTTGATGGCCTCCATGTACTCTTGCAGCAGGATGGCAATCGAATACGCCTCCTCGCCCGTGGAGCAGCCCGCCACCCAGATGCGCACCACGCCGCCCAGCGTTGGCTTGCCAAGAAACAGCAGCGGAATCACCTGCCGCTCCAGCGCCTCAAAGGCCTCGGGGTCGCGAAAGAAATTGGTCACGCCAATCAACAGGTCGCGAAACAGTGCCTCGGCCTCTTCGGGCACCTGTTGCAGGTAACGCACATAGTCGTCTATCTTGCTGACCTGGTGCACCGACATGCGCCGCTCAATGCGCCGGTGGATGGTGCTGGGCTTGTACTGCGAAAAATCGTGCCCGGTCTGGGTGCGCAGCACCACAAAGATCTTGCGCAGCGCACTTTCGTTGATCTGCACCGGCCGGTCGAAGCTCATGGCCAACCGGCCAAACGCGTATTTCACATAGGTCAGCAGCTGGGCCGGCATCTGTTCGGCGTCCAGCTGGTAGTCCACCATGCCGGTGGCGATGGCGCTGCGCGGCATGCCGTCAAACTCGGTGGTCTCAGGCGTTTGCGCCATCACCATGCCGCCGGCGTCCTTGATGGCGCGCACGCCCAGGGTGCCGTCGCTGCCCGTGCCCGAGAGCACGATGCCAATGGCCCGCTCATGCTGGTCAGCTGCTAGCGAACGGAAGAAAAAGTCAATGGGCAAGCGCTGCCCACGCGGCGCGGTGGGCTCCAGCAGCTGCAGGCAGCCGTTGATGAGTGCCATGTCGTGGTTGGGGGCGATGATGTAGACGCAGTTGATTTGCACCGTCATGGCGTCTTCCACCTCCAGCACCGGCATCGGGGTGTAGCGGCGAATCAGCTCGGCGAGGATGCTTTTGTGGTCTGGCGCGAGGTGCTGCACCAGCACAAAGGCCATGCCAGGTTTTTCATCCTTGGGCATGCCCGAGAAAAACGCCTCAAACGCCGCCAGCCCGCCCGCAGATGCACCAATGCCAACGATGGGGAAGGCGGAAGGCAAGTTGGCCAGTTCGCGGGTGGCAGCCGCCAGCGCCAGCGCAAGGGGTGTGTCTGGCACGGTGGGCGGTGGCACTGCTGGCTGTGGGTTGCTTGGCTTTGCGGTTTGGCCCGCTATTTTCTTTGTCATGGGGCACTCCTTGTCTGACCGGTGATGAAAAGCGACACCTTGGGGTGTAGCGTTGTGTGAGTGTAGAGCCTGGGCTATTCATCAAAATTAATAGCTTTTAGCCCTTTAAAAATAAGGGCTAGAGGCACATTTTGCTTGTATTTTGGGCACGCTGCTAGAGGCTTGGGGAGCCAGGCTGGGGCGCTGACTTGCGGCGTGGATTGGTGGCTGTGGCTTGCGGCTTGCGGCTGGGATATCCGGCTGTGATGGATGGCGCGGCGACCGGGTCAGGCGCATGCGGTTTTGGGGCGCAAACACGCGCGGGGTTGATGTCTCAGTACGCCAGCACCTCAGACGCGCACCTTGCACGCAGGAGCCCGGTCGCCTGACCCAATCACCACGCCAGAGACATTGTTGGAAAGGCAGGCGGGGGAGGCAAAGGCAATGGGAAACTCTTGCGTACACCTTAGACTTAAATTTAATAGCTACTAGCCCTTAAGGTATAAGGGCTAGAGGCCTTTTCTCTTAAATTTTTACCCGCCAGAGGTGTGGGGTTCGATGTCAAGACAAGCCACTTTGAATCGCCCCGTTGCCGTGTCTCAGCCGTCGCGTGCGCATAATTGTGGCCACCCTCACCTTGACGCAAGTCCACTATGCCCAGCTCCGTCAACCCTGCTGACCGCCACGAACAGATCAAGGCGCTATTTGACGAGTACATCGAGATGTACGCCGCGCGCGATGGGCAGCTCACCGGCCATTTCAGCGACAACTTCAGCGGCTACACCGGGGGTGGGGATTTTCTGGTGAAAGACCGCCAAGCCTGGCAAGCCGTCACCCGGCAGGACTTTGCCCAGGTGCCCGAGCGCATTCGCATCGAAATGCTCGACCTGTGCCTGCAAGACATCAGCCCCGACGTGGTGATGTGCACAGCTTTTTTTCACATTCACCTGCCTATTCCGGACCACGTTTTGTCGAGCGAGGTGGCCCGCCTGGTGCTGGTTTTCCGGCTGGAAGGTGCGCACTGGAAGATTGTGCACAGCGGTATTTCTGTGCCCTACAGCCTGGTGAAAGAGGGCGAGGTGTATCCCCTGGCGGGCTTGGTGGAGCGCAACAAGGCGCTGGAGACCCTGGTTGCCGAGCGAACCCAGGCTTTGCATGCCAGCGAAGCGTTGTACCGAACTTTGACCGAAGACACCCGTGACGTGCTCTGGAAGACCGACAGCCACCTGGTGGTGACCTACATCAGCCCGGCCGATGAGCGTTTGCGTGGTTTTGCCGCCCATGAGGTGCTTGGCCGCCCTGTGTTTGAGATGTTCACCGAGTCTGGTGTGGCGCATGTCCAGCAGATCCTGCAGCAAAACCGGCAAGCCCGCTTGGCGGGTGTGACCGTGCCCGTTCAGGCGTTTGAGGTGCAGCACCGCTGCAAAGATGGCCGAGTGTTGTGGGGAGAAGTGTTGCCACGCCCCGAGGTCAATGCCCAGGGTGACATCGTCGGCTACCACGGCATCACCCGCGAGATCACCCAGCGCAAACTGTTGCAAGACCAGGTGCGCCAACTGGCTTTTTTTGACCCGCTGACCCATCTGGCCAACCGCCGTTTGCTCGATGATCGGCTCAGCCAGGCGCTGGCGGCGGGCAAACGCTCGGCTGGCTTTGGTGCGCTGCTGTTTATGGACCTGGACAATTTCAAGCCGCTCAATGACCTGCAGGGCCACGCCGTGGGCGACCTGCTGTTGGTGGAGGTGGCCAAGCGCCTGAGTGCGTGTGTGCGCCAGATGGATACGGTGTCGCGTTTTGGCGGTGACGAGTTTGTGGTGCTGGTGGGCGAACTGGGTATCGACCCGGCCCAGTCAACCCGCCAGGCGCGTGCCCTGGCAGAAAAAATTCGCCAAAAATTGGCCGAAACCTATGTATTGACCGTGGTTCACGACAACTTGCCGACCAAGGTGGTGGCGCATCACTGCTCGGCCAGCATTGGCCTGGTGGTTTTTCAGGCTGACCGCGTCGCTTTGGGCGAGGTGGTCAGAGCCGCTGATGCCGCCATGTACCAGGCCAAAGACGCTGGCCGCAATGCGGTCTGCTGTGTCACCGTGGGCTTTGGCCAAGCGCCCGGGTGAGGCGCGCTGCAGCCTTATTTACCGCACCACCACTCGGGTCCAAACTGGCCTTGCAGCCAGGCGATGAATTGCGTCACTTTCACCGGCACCATACGCGGCGACGGAAACACCGCATGGATCTCTTGCTGCGGCAGTTGCCAGGCGTCCAGCACGCTGACCAGTGCGCCGTTGCTGATCGACGCATGGGCCACATAGCGCGGCAGGGCCGCCACGCCAAAGCCCTGGCGCGCAGCCTCCAGCAGGGTCGACAAGTTGTTGGAACGCAGATTGCCGCGCACCAGCACCGACTGGGTGGGCCCGCTGGGCGCGCTGAAATGCCAGCGTGCATCGCCCTGCACGGTGCTGTAAATCAGGGCGGTATGCTGCTGCAGGTCGGGCGGTGCCAGCGGTGTGCCGGCGCGCGCCAGGTAGTCGGGGGCGGCCACCACCACCCAGGGGTTGAGCCCCAAGTGGCGTGAGCCCAGGGTGGAGTCGGCCAGCGGGCCCATGCGCACCGCCACGTCCACCCCTTGCTCAATCATGTTCACATAGCGGTCTTCACAGTTGAGGTCGATGCGCACTTGCGGGTTCATGCGCATGAACTGCATCACCATGGGCGCCAGCACGCGCCGCCCAAACGCCACCGAGGTGTTGATGCGCAGCGCGCCCTGCAACTGGGTTTGCATCAGCGCCGCCACCGATTCGGCCTCTTGCACATGGTGGGCAATCAGCTTGCATTTGTCGTAGTAAAGCAGCCCGATCTCGGTGGGGGTCACGCCTTGCGTGCTGCGGTGCAGCAGGCGCGCGCCCAGTTGCGCCTCCATGCGGCTGACCTGCTTGGTGGCCGCTGGCTGGCCAATGCCCAGCTCAGTCGCGGCCTTGCTGAACGAGCCCAGATCAACCACACGCACAAACAATTTGATGGCCTGAATCCGCTCCATGGGGTCTCCTTGAACTTGAGCGCGGTATTCCACCACGGAATGAACTAAATGCGCCAGTGCGGTATTCCCGCCGGGGCGTTAAGCCGCGACGATTCACTCCAGACCCGACAGGTCCCAAGCCTTGATCACCCGATCAACCGACAACCCGACAAATAGACAGGAGAACAACATGCCGAAGATGAAAGCTGCCATGGCCGCCGTGCTGGTGATGGAAAAAGAAGGGATCACCCAGGCCTTTGGTGTGCCTGGTGCCGCCATCAACCCGCTGTATGCCCAACTGCGCGAGCGCCAAAGCATTGCCCATGTGCTGGCGCGGCATGTGGAAGGTGCCTCGCACATGGCCGAGGGCTACACCCGCGCCCGTGCCGGCAACATTGGCGTGTGCATTGGCACCAGCGGCCCAGCCGGTACCGACATGATCACCGGGCTGTATTCGGCCAGTGCCGACAGCATTCCGATTTTGTGCATCACCGGCCAGGCACCGCGCGCCCGGCTGTACAAGGAAGACTTTCAGGCGGTGGACATCGAGAGCATTGCCAAACCTGTGACCAAATGGGCGGTGACGGTGCGCGAACCAGCCCTGGTGCCGCGTGTCTTCCAGCAAGCCTTTCACCTGATGCGCTCGGGCCGCCCGGGGCCGGTGCTGATTGACTTGCCGATTGACGTGCAACTGGCCGAGATCGAGTTTGACATCGACACCTACGAGCCGCTGCCCGCCTACAAACCCGCTGCCACGCGCAAGCAGATCGAGAAAGCGCTGGACATGCTGGCCGCCGCCGACAAGCCGCTGATCATTGCCGGGGGCGGCATCATCAACGCCGACGCGGCAGACTTGCTGGTGGAATTTGCCGAACTCACCGGCGTGCCGGTGATTCCTACCCTGATGGCCTGGGGCGCCATCCCGGACGACCACCCGCTGATGGCCGGCATGTGTGGCCTGCAAACCAGCCACCGCTACGGCAACGCCACGCTGCTGGCTTCAGACTTTTGTTTGGGCATTGGCAACCGTTGGGCCAATCGCCACACCGGCTCGGTCGAGGTCTATACCCAAGGGCGCAAGTTTGTGCACGTGGACATTGAACCGACCCAAATTGGCCGTGTTTTCAACCCCGACCTGGGTATCGTCAGCGACGCCAAGGTGGCCCTGGAGCTGTTTGTGCAGGTGGCCCGCGAACGCGCTGCGGCCGGCAAGTTGCGCAATTACAGTGACTGGGCCGGGCGCTGTGCTGAGCGCAAGAAGCTCATGCAGCGCAAAACCGCGTTTGATAACGTGCCGATCAAGCCACAGCGTGTGTACCAGGAGATGAACGAGGCGTTTGGCCGCGACACGATTTTTGTCTCCACCATTGGCTTGAGCCAGATCGCTGGTGCCCAGTTCCTGCGTGTGTTTGGCCCGCGCCAGTGGATCAACTGCGGCCAGGCCGGGCCCCTGGGCTGGACGATTCCCGCCGCGCTGGGTGTGGTGGCCTCTGACCCGACTAAAACCGTGGTGGGTTTGAGTGGCGACTATGACTTCCAGTTCTTGGTGGAAGAACTCGCCGTGGGTGCGCAGTTCCGGCTGCCCTATGTGCAGGTGCTGGTCAACAACAGCTATTTGGGCCTGATTCGCCAGGCGCAGCGCGGCTTTGAGATGGATTACTGCGTGCAGCTCGCGTTTGACAACCAGAATGTGAGCGACCCCACGCTGCAAGGTTACGGCGTGGACCACAAGGCGGTGGTGGAGGGCCTGGGCTGCAAGGCGCTGCGCGTGACCGACCCGGCGCAGTTGCAAGGCACGTTGCGCCAGGCCCAGGTGATGGCGCGTGAGCTGCGCGTGCCGGTGGTGGTGGAGGTGATTCTGGAAAAAGTCACCAACATCGCCATGGGCACCGAGATCAATGCCATCAACGAGTTTGAAGACATTGAATGCCTGCACCCCGCAGGCCGCGAAGGCCTGATGGCCGCCGGGCTGCTGGAATAATCGATCGCAAACCCATAACAGGAGAAGACATGCCCCGTTTTGCCGCCAACCTGACCATGCTGTTCACCGAAGTGCCGTTTCTGGAGCGCTTTGAGCGCGCCGCGAGCGCCGGATTTACAGCTGTTGAATTTTTGTTCCCTTACGCCTGGCCTGCCGAAGACATCAAGGCCCGCCTGGATACCCACCGTCTGCAACTGGTGCTGCACAACCTGCCCGCTGGCGATTGGGATGCGGGCGACCGCGGTGTGGCCTGCGATCCGGCGCGGGTGGAAGAATTTCGCGCCGGTGTGCCGCTAGCCATTCGTTATGCCAAGGCGCTGGGCGTAACGCAGCTCAACTGCCTGGCCGGCAAGGCGCCTGCGGGCGTGCCGGATGCGCTGCTGCGCCAGACCCTGGTGGCCAACCTGCGCTTTGCCGCCACGGAGCTCAAAGCCGCCGGGCTCAGACTGCTCATCGAGCCGATCAACACGTTTGATATTCCGGGCTTCTACGTGAACCGTACCGCGCAGGCGCTGGCCATTCTGGACGAAGTGGGTGCCGACAACGCCTTTGTGCAGTTCGACATTTACCACGCCCAGCGCATGGAGGGTGAACTGGCCGCCACGCTGCAAAAGCACCTGGCGCGCTTTGGCCACATTCAGTTGGCTGACAACCCGGGTCGCCATGAGCCCGGCACCGGCGAGATCAACTACCGCTACCTGTTTGCATTGCTCGACGAACTGGGCTATGGCGGCTGGATCGGCTGCGAGTACAAACCGCTCACCACCACCGGAGCCGGTTTGGGCTGGCGCGAGCAACTCGACCCGACCCGCTGCGATTGCTGAGCAGCGCCATTTCAACCCTGTTTTTGATTGAGGAGACACCCCGATGACAACCACCCCCCAACGCCTGGGCTTTATTGGCCTGGGCATCATGGGCACCCCCATGGCCGGCCACCTGATCGCCGCCGGACACCGCGTGTTTGTGGCCACCCGCAGCACGGCACCCGCTGCCTTGACCGATGCCGGTGCCAATGTCTGCACCAGTGCGCAGGATGTGGCGCAGCAGGCTGACACCATCTTTTTAATGCTGCCCGACACCCCCGATGTGGCCAAGGTGCTGTTTGGCGATAACGGACTGGCGGCAGGGTTGACCGCTGGTAAAACCGTGGTCGACATGAGCAGCATCTCGCCCATGGAGACCAAGGTTTTCGCGCAAAAAATCAACGCCCTGGGTTGCGACTACCTGGACGCCCCGGTGTCCGGCGGCGAAGTGGGGGCCAAAGCTGCCAGCCTGACCATCATGGTGGGTGGCCCGCAGGCGGCGTTTGACCGGGTCAAGCCATTGTTTGAGCTGATGGGCAAAAACATCACCCTGGTGGGTGGCAATGGCGACGGCCAGACCTGCAAGGTGGCCAACCAGATCATCGTCGCGCTGAACATTGCCGCCGTGGGCGAGGCGCTGCTGTTTGCCAGCAAGGCCGGTGCCGACCCGGCCAAAGTGCGCGCCGCGCTGATGGGTGGGTTTGCGTCGAGTCGCATTCTGGAAGTGCATGGTGAGCGCATGATCAAGCGCACTTTCAACCCCGGTTTTCGCATCAAGCTGCACCAGAAAGACCTGGGTCTGGCGATGCAAGGCGCGCGTGAATTGGGCCTGGCCCTGCCGCAAACCGCCAGTGCGGTGCAACTGATGCAGGTTTGCGCCGCCAACGGCATGGCCGATCTGGACCATTCGGCCCTGGTGAAAGCCCTGGAACTCATGGGCCACCATGAGGTGGCGAGCGCTTGACGTCACCTGAAACCCCTTTATAGTTCCTTACCTAACGTAAGGAAAAACACCATGCCAACTGCCACCTTGACCAGCAAAGGCCAGATCACCATTCCCCTGGCCGTGCGCACGGCCTTGGGTTTACACCCAGGGGCCAAGCTTGACTTTGTGCTTGACCAGGACAGTTTCAAGGTGATTCCGCTTCGCAGCGGGGTACCGTCGCTCAAAGGCCGTTTTGCTGGACGGGCAGCCAGCCCGGTCAGCCTGGCGATGATGGACGAGGCGATTGCCGCCGAGGCAGTTGTTCGCTATGAAGGATCGCGCCATGACGGGTCTTGACACCAACGTGTTGGTGCGCTACCTGGCACAAGACGATGCCAGGCAGTCCGCCTTGGCTACGCGCTGGATTGACGAATCGCTGAGTGCAGCCCGGCCCGGCTTTGTCAGCTTGGTTGTTTTGGTCGAGGTGTGCTGGGTGCTGCAGCGGCTGTATGCGGCAACGCAAGATGAGTTGCTCCAGACTGTCGAGGATCTGCTGGATTCAGCGCAGTTTATGGTGGAACAGCGCGCGGTGGTGCAAGCGGCCACGCAGCGCATGCGTTCACTCACGGGTGTCAAAGTGGGGTTTGCCGACTTGTTGATTGTTGAAGTTGGCAAAAGTCATAACTGCAGTCAGATCATGACATTTGACAAAGCCGCCGCGCGTTCGGCCGGTATGACCCTGCTGAGTTGAGTCAGACAACCTCTTTCATTTTTTGGAATGTCAGCATGACCTTTGCCACCCCCACCGACCCCCGCGCCCTGTTGCGCCAGATGTTTGACGCCGCGGTGGCTGCCGCTCAACCGGCGCTGTGCTTGCCTGCGCACCTGCCGCCAGCGCCCAAGGGACGCACCATCGTCATTGGTGCCGGCAAAGCCTCTGCCGCCATGGCCCGTGCCTTTGAAGACCTGTGGGTGGCGCGTGACAACAGCCCGCTGGAAGGCCTGGTGGTCACCCGCTACGGCTACCAGGTGCCGTGCCAGCACATCGAGATTGTGCAAGCCGCGCACCCGGTGCCCGACGCCGCCGGGCTGCAGGCGGCGCAGCGCATCCAGGAACTTGTCACCGGGTTGACGGCGGACGATCTGGTGGTGGCGCTGATCTCGGGCGGCGGCTCCTCACTGCTGGTGGCGCCGGGCGAGGGCCTCACGCTGCAAGACAAACAAGCGGTGAATGCGGCGCTGCTGGCCAGTGGCGCCAGCATTTCAGAAATGAACTGTGTGCGTCGCCATCTCTCTGGCATCAAGGGTGGGCGCCTGGGTGCCGCTTGCCACCCGGCGCAACTGCTCACGCTGCTGATCTCGGATGTGCCGGGAGATGCGCCGATGGACATCGCCTCTGGCCCCACGGTGGGTGATGCGACCACCTGCGCCGACGCGCTGGCCATCGCCCAGCGTTACCAGATTACCATGCCTGCGCCCGCCCAAAAGTTGCTGGAAACGGGCGCCGGGGAGACCATCAAACCCGCAGACCCACGGTTGCAAGGCAGCACGCTGCGCATGGTCACCGCGCCGCAAATGGCGCTGGAAGCGGCCGCCGAGGTGGCCCGAGCGGCAGGCATCACCCCCTACATCCTGGGTGATAGCCTGGAGGGCGAGTCGCGCGACGTGGCCAAGGTGCTGGGTGGCATGGCGCGCCAGGTGGTGCTGCATGGCCAGCCGTTCCAAACACCGTGTGTGTTGCTCAGCGGTGGCGAAACCACGGTCACGATCCGTGGTACCGGTCGCGGTGGCCGCAATGTGGAGTTTTTGCTCGCCCTGGGCGTGGCTTTGGCGGGCACGCCGGGGGTGTATGCCCTGGCGGGCGACACCGACGGCGTGGACGGTGCCGAGGAAATTGCGGGTGCGCTGCTGACACCGGACTCGCTGGCCAGAGCCTGGGCGCAGGGCATGAACCCGCGCCGCTTTCTCGACAACAACGACGCCCACAGCTTCTTCCAGGCGCTGGGCGACTCGGTCATCACCGGCCCCACGCTGACCAATGTGAACGACTTTCGGGCAATTTTGATTGGTTGACTGTCATGGCTGCCACACCACCCGCGAGCATGAAAGACGGATGTCATTGCGTCCCCGGATCGAGTCCGGGGTTTCAGCACCCGCAATCCATGGCCCCGGGTTCATGGATCCCGGGTCGGCGCCCGGGATGACAGCGAAGTCATCGGGCCAGGTCCGCAATCAGCGCAGTGCAGAGCGTGAATTGCAGCCAAATGAGCAAAGTGGGGTTCATGGGCAGTTTTTTTCGGGGTGGGCTTGCACCCTACACCCTCAGCTGGAAAAAGCCTAGCGGTTGAATCGCACAACTGCGGCTTTTCGGGGTTTGACGGGATTAAGATACCCCTACTGGCGCAATGTCTCGCGCCAGTCGCAGCCCGTCACGTCGGTGGGCGGAACTCATGTAAGAAATAGTAGCCATGTCAGAATCATCCAGCGTCCTCAAGAGAAACAAACTTTTCAAGATTTACGGCTTCGGCATTGCGGTGTTCACAGGCATTTTTAGTGTCATCACCATGGTGGGTCTGATTGTGGTCAACATGAATATGAGCTGACACAGAGGGCAGATACGCCCCCTGTGTCGTCAGAAGTCATGGATACCGGGTCACACAGCCCGGCATGACGGTTGGGGTGCCTGTCATGGCGGACTTGAGCCGCCATGCGTGCAGGTATTCAAAAATATAGCTACCAGCCCTTTTGCCATAAGGGCTAGAGGCCAATTTTGCTTATAAGCCAGGCTTGTGTGTGCCAGCGCACACAGCCAGCAGGTATTGGCCGCTATGCTGGACGCACTTTTACAGCGGGCCGCGACAGGCTGGCTTACTTGGCGATTCCATTGAAAATCCCCTCCAAACAACTGATCTGGCTGATAGCCGCGTTGCTGCTGGCCGGCGTCGGCATGTATTTCGGCCTCTGGTCAAACCACCCCCGGGTGGAAGCGCTGGTGCTGATGGTGTTGCTTGTGGCCATTTTCCTGATCAAAAGCGCCAGTCATCTGGAAACCCGGCGCCTGCTCGCGGCCCAGGAGGACACCAACCGCCAGTTGCTGCAGGCCACCCGTGAGGCGCAGGATGGCGCGCAAAAGCTCGCCGTCACCCTCAACTCGATTGGTGACGCCGTGATTGCCACCGATGCCTTGGCGCGCGTGACGCTGCTCAACCCGGTGGCGCAAAAGCTCACCGGCTGGACGCTGGCGCAGGCGCTGGGGCAGCCGGTGGATGATGTGTTCAAGATCGTCGACAAACTCTCCCGCCAGAGCGCTCCGGTGCCAGTGATGGCCGCTTTGGCGCACGGCACCAGCCAGGGCCTGGCCAACCATGCGGTGCTGCTCGCTCGCGACGGCTCGGAGTACGACATTGCCGACAGTTGCGCCCCGATTCGCAACGCCGACGATGTGGTGGTGGGCGCGGTGCTGGTGTTTCGCAATGTGACGGAGGAATACGCCGCCCAGCAGACGCTGCGCAAAGTGAGCGCGCTGCAAAACGCCATCTTCAACAGCGCCAATTTCTCCAGCATCGCCACCGACGCCAAGGGTGTGATCCAGATCTTTAACGTGGGTGCCGAGCGCATGCTGGGCTACACCGCGGCTGAGGTGATGAACCAGGTCACCCCCGCCGACATTTCCGACCCCAGCGAGCTGGTGGCGCGCGCCAAGTCGCTGAGCCATGAGCTCGACACCGAGATTGCCCCTGGCTTTGACGCCCTGGTGTTCAAGGCCTCGCGCGGCATTGAAGACATCTACGAGCTGACCTACATCCGCAAGGATGGCAGCCGCCTGCCTGCCCTGGTGTCGGTCACCGCGCTGCGGGATGAGCTCGACGCCATCATTGGCTACCTGCTGATTGGTACTGACAACACGGCCCGGCGCGCCGCCGAGGTGGAGCGCGAGCACCTGGACCAGGCCCTGCGCGACAAAAACACCGAGCTGGAAGCCGCCCGCGCCGCCGCCGACAAGGCCAACCAGGCCAAATCGGAGTTTTTGTCGGGCATGAGCCACGAGCTGCGCTCGCCACTCAACGCCATTCTGGGTTTTGCGCAGCTCATGGAGTCGGGCACACCGCTGCCCACGGTGTCGCAAAAAGGCAGCATCGACCAGATCTTGCGCGCCGGCTGGTACCTGCTGGACCTGATCAACCAGGTGCTGGACCTGGCGCTGATCGAGTCCGGGCGGCTGTCGCTGTCGCGCGAACCGGTGTCTTTGCCCGAGGTATTGCAAGACTGCCAGGCGCTCATGGCACCGCAGGCGCTGAAAAAAGACGTGGCGCTGCATTTTGGCCAGCTGGCGGTGCCGTGTTTTGTGAGCGCTGACAGTACCCGGCTGAAGCAGGTGGTGATCAACCTGTTGAGCAACGCCATCAAGTACAACCGCCGGGGTGGCAGCGTGACGGTGACCTGCAGCGAACGCACGGTAGGGCGGCTGCGCATCAGCGTGCAAGACACGGGCGATGGTCTGACCGCCGACAAGATGGCGCATTTGTTCCAGCCGTTCAACCGCCTGGGCAAGGAAGGCAGCGACGAACAGGGCACCGGTATTGGCCTGGTGGTGAGCAAACGCCTGGTGGAGCAAATGGGCGGCGAGCTGGGGGTGATCAGCACCGTGGGTGTGGGCAGCGTGTTCTGGATGGAGCTGGCGCTGATCAGCGCGCCGCAGTTTGATGACGTGACCAGCGTGTTGCAGGGGGCCGCCGTTGCCCCCGAATTGAGTGCCCACGGCGTGCGCACCCTGCTGTATGTGGAAGACAACCGCGCCAACATGGAACTGGTACAGCAGCTGATTGCCCGCCGACCCGACCTGCGGCTTTTTGGCGCGACAGAAGCCACGCGCGGCATTGCCTTGGCGCGCGAGCACCAGCCCGATGTGATCTTGCTCGACATCAACCTGCCCGGCATCAGCGGCCTGCAGGCGCTGAAAATCCTGCAGGAGGACGCGTGCACGCAGCACATTCCGGTGCTGGCGCTCAGCGCCAACGCCATGCCGCGCGACATCGAGCGCGGGCTGGCGGCGGGTTTCATGCGCTACCTGACCAAGCCGATCCGGGTGCCCGAGTTCATGGACGCGCTGGACGCCGGGCTGGCCCTGGCGCAGAGCCGCCACCACCCTGGGGTGGCTTGCGAGGCGGACGATGCGTGACAAGGCCGATGTGATGGATGCCCGCATCCTGATCGTGGATGACAAGGGTGCCAACGTGCTGTTGCTGGAGCAGGTGCTGCAAGCCCTGGGCTACCGGCAGCTGATGTCGACCCAAGACCCTTTTGCGGTGTGTGCGCTGCACCGCGCGCTGATGTTCCTGGACCTGGACCAGTTCAAACAGCTCAACGACACGCAGGGCCATGACGTGGGCGACCTGCTGCTGCAACAGTTGAGCACGCGCTTGCTGCTGTGTGCGCGCGAAGGTGACTGTGTGGCCCGTTTTGGTGGCGACGAGTTTGTGGTGCTGCTTGATGCTTTGGGCCAGCTCGAGCGTGACGCTACCTTGCAGGCCGACTCGGTAGCGCAGAAAATTTTGCAGCAGATGCGCCAGAGCTTTGACCTGCTGGGGCAGCGCTTTGACAGCTCGCTGAGCATTGGCGCGGTGATTTTTCTCGGTGCTGCCGAGCCAGCGGCTGACTTGCTTAAAAAGGCCGATCTGGCCATGTACCGTGCCAAGACCATGGGGCGCGGACAGGTGTGTTTTTTTGACGCCATCAAGCACACAGAATTTAAGCCAAATCGGCCTCTAGCCCTTATTCCTTAAGGGCTGATAGCTATGAATAAAGGAATTCCTTTTGAATCCTGACAGCCAGCCACCTGCCATGCCTGAGGTCACCGAAGACGGCGTGATCTCGGTGCGGGCGCTCCAGTCTTTGCGCCGCCGGGCGCAAGACCGGCAACAGCTCAAGGTGGCACTGCCGCTGGATATGCTCGATGAGATGAAGCCCGAAGACGCGCAGCTGCTGTTTCATGAACTGCGCGTGCACCAAATTGAGCTGGAGTTGCAAAACGAGGAGTTGCGCCGCATCCACCGCGAGCTGGACGCCGCCCGTGAGCGCTACTTTGACCTGTATGACATGGCCCCCGTGGGCTATTGCACGGTCACAACGCAAGGCCAGATTCTGGAGGCCAACCTGACCGCTGCCACGCTGCTGGGCGTGACCCGCAGCGCCCTGACCCGGCTGCGCCTGACCCACTTCATGCCGCTGGCGCAGCGGCAGATTTTTGAGCAGTGCAGCGCGTTGCTGGACACCTCCGGGCAGACGCAAAGCTGCGAGCTGCAGATGCTGACCAGCGCGGGTCAGCCGGTGTGGGTGCAACTGGTGGCCAACATGGCCCGCGATGCCGCTGGTGACACCGTTTTGCGGGTGATGTTTCGCGACGTGTCAGACCGGGTGCGGCTGGACGCTGCCTTGCAGACCAAAAACGCCGAGCTGGACAAGGCACGCCAGGCGGCGAACAAGGCCAACAACGCCAAATCAGACTTTCTGACCAGCATGAGCCACGAGCTGCGCTCGCCGCTGAACGCCATTCTGGGCTTTGCCCAGCTGATGGAAGCGGGCTCGCCACCGCCCACCCCGGCGCAAAAGTCGGCCATCGACCAGATCATCCACGGCGGCTGGTACCTGCTGGACCTGGTGAACGAAATTCTGGACCTGGCCAGCGTCGAGTCGGGCCAGTTGGCGCTGGTCATGGCCACCGAATCGCTGGCCGAGATGCTGGCCGACTGCCAGACCATGATCGAGCCGCAAGCTGCCGCCGCCGGCATTGCCATCCGGTTTCCGGAGTTGGCGCAACCCATGCGGGTGCAGGCCGACCGCCGCCGTTTCAAGCAGGTGGTGATCAATCTGCTGTCCAACGCCATCAAATACAACCGGCAGCAAGGCACCGTCACGGTGACCTGCCTGGTGTGCGCGCCAGGGCGCGTGCGCCTGAGCGTGCAGGACGACGGCCGCGGCCTGAGCCCGGAGCAGCTGGCGAACCTGTTTCAGCCTTTCAACCGGCTGGGTCAGGAGAGCGGGCCCCAAGTGGGTACCGGCATTGGCCTGGTGGTGAGCAAGCGCCTGATCGAGATGATGGGCGGCAGCGTGGGCGTGACCAGCCGGGTGGGGGTGGGCAGTGTGTTCTGGTTTGAGTTGGCCCTGTCCAGCCCGATGCCGTGAAAGAATTTCCGATTGTGTGTGTGGGTGGCTCGGCGGGCGGGCTCGATGCCTACATTCGCCTGCTGAAAAACCTGCCGCCCGACATGGGTGTGGCGATTGTCATCGTCAACCACCTGACGCTGTTTGCCACCCAGTTGCATGAAGTGTTGCTGCGATTCTCCAGCATGCCGGTAGCGCTGATCACCGACCAGATGCAGGTGGTTCCCAACCAGGTGTACGTGATTCCGTCCAACCGCGACCTGCATGTGCAGGACGGTGTGTTTCGGCTCCAACCGATCTCCAAACCTTACGGCTGGCCCGATGTGATCACGGTGTTTTTGCGCTCCTTGTCGCAAAACTGGACCGGCCACCTGGTTGCGGTGATTGTCTCGGGCTACGACGGTGACGGCGCCGCAGCGCTGTGTGGCATCCGCGAGGCGGGTGGCATCACCATCGCCCAGAAGCCCGCCACCGCCAGCCAGCCGGACATGCCGCAAAGCGCTATTGAGAGTGGCTGTATTGACTTTGTGCTCTCGCCAGAGGACATTGCCGAGCAGCTTGTGCGGATTGCCCGGGGCAACCCGGAAAGTGTTGAGTTGTTATAAGAAATCAGGCTCTAGCCCTTATACCTAAAGGGCTGATAGCTATTATTAGTGAAGTCTTGGAGAAACCAGTATGAACTTGTCTGTGGATATTCTTGCCGCCAACATCCTGATCGTGGACGACCAGCCCGCGAACGTGCAGCTGCTGCAGCAGCTGCTGAGCGAAGCCGGTTACACCCATGTCAGCGCCACCATGAACCCCGAGGAGGTGTGTGCGCTGCACCGAAAAAACGCCTACGACCTGATTTTGTTGGACCTGCAAATGCCCGATATGGACGGTTTTGCGGTGATGGAGGGCCTGAAAACCAACACAGCCGACAGTTATCTGCCGGTGATTGTGCTCACCGCCCAACCCGGCCACAAGCTGCGCGCGCTGCAGTCGGGGGCCAAAGATTTCATCAGCAAGCCATTTGATCTGGTGGAGGTGAAAACCCGTATCCACAACATGCTCGAAGTGCGCCTGCTGTACAAAAAGCTCGACAACTACAACCAGGAGCTGGAAGCTACCGTGGCCGAGCGCACCGCCGAGCTGCGTGAGAGCGAGGCACGTTACCGCAGCCTGACTGAGCTGGCTTCCGACTGGTATTGGGAGCAGGACGAAAACGGGCATTTCACCAAGGTGTCTGGCCCGGTGCTGGAAATGTTGGGTATTCAGGTGGCACCCCTGGCGGGTAGCACCGACCCGGTGCCGCGGGGTGGCTGGAACGAGGCCGAGCGTGACAAGCTGCGCCACACCATTGCCGAGCGCCAGCCGTTTCTGGACTACGTGTTTCGCCGTGTGGGGGCCGATGGCAGCCAGCAGGCGTTTCAGGTCAGCGGCGAGCCGATGTTTGACCGCCACAGCCGGTTTATCGGCTACCGCGGCATTGGCGTGGAACTGACCTCAAAACATTAAAAAAATGCAAGGGAGATGCGTATGTCATTGCCTGTAACCCACAACCAGAACTATTTGCTGGCAGCGTTGCCCGCCGCTGACCTGGCGCTGCTGAGCCCGCACCTGGAACTGGTGCCATTGCCGTTGGGCCAGATGCTGTTTGAGCCCGGCAGCCAGATGCGCCATGCCTACTTTCCGACCACCAGCATCGTCTCGCTGCACTATGTGACCGAGTCCGGCGCCTCGGCCGAAACCGCCGGTGTCGGCAATGAAGGCGTGGTGGGTGTGTCGCTGTTCATGGGCGGCGACACCACCTCGAGCTCGGCGGTGGTGCAAACCGCCGGCCAAGCCTGGCGGCTGGACCGCCACACGCTCAAGGACGAGTTCAACCGCGGTGGCGCCTTGCAGCGTCTGCTGCTGCGCTACACCCAGGCGCTGATGACGCAAATGGCCCAAACCGCCGTATGCAACCGGCACCACTCGGTCGAGCAGCAACTCTGCCGCTGGCTGCTGCTCACCCTGGACCGCCTGCCCGACCGCGAGCTGGTCATGACCCAGGAACTGGTGGCCAGCATGCTCGGCGTGCGCCGCGAAAGCGTCACCGACGCCGCCGGGCGCTTGCAGCAGGCCGGTTACATCCGCTACCGGCGCGGCCACATCGGTGTGCTGGACCGCGCCGGACTGGAGCGCAGCGTGTGCGAGTGTTATGGCGTGGTCAAGAAAGAGCTGGACCGGCTGCTGAGTGACGTCAAGCGCACGCAGTAGCAGCGCCAACTCATACCAAAATGATGGTGTCGCTGTACAGCGCGATTTTTGCGTCATGGGTGATCAGGCGCATGGGTTCAGACAGCGCTTGGGCAACCAAAATGCGGTCAAAAGGGTCTTGATGGTGCGCTGGCAAGTTTTCAACGACGGTGGCGTGTGCAGCGTCAATGGGCAGGTTCCGGTAGCCTGACTGTTTGAAAAATTCAAGGGCTTGTTGACTGGATATCGGCATGTCGCCGCGACCCAGAGCGCGCTTGATCGCAATTTCCCAGACGCTGGCCGCACTCACCCAAACAAAGTTGTCCGGCGAAGCAATCAACTCACGGGCAAGTGGCGAGAGTTTGGGGTCGTCTGTAATCGCCCAAAGTGCGATGTGCGTGTCGAGCAGCAAGTTCATGCCGATAGGCTGCCCAAAAAGAGGGTCGCCACTTCATCGTTGTGCGCATCAATGTTGTCAGGCACGACAAATTGCCCCTTGGCAATGCCAAGGCGGTGCTGCAGCGGGAAGGCGTTGATCGACACCAGCCGCGCCGCCGGACGGCCATTGCGGGCAATCACAATTTCGCGTTCTGCGCCCTGCTCAATCAGATCCACCAATCGCGACAGGGTTGATTTGGCTTCCAGCATGTTGACAGTTTGCATAGTTTCTCCTGGATTCAACCAGTGCAACATGGCACTAGCTTAGTCTAGTCTGGCTAAACTAGTCTGTCAAAGGCGATAGCAAAAACAAGCGCTGTCGACTTTCAAAATGAGCGGGGCGCCGCGCCAGATCACTTTGAATCGCGCTTGGGGCAGGGCACAGTCAGTCAGTCAGACCAAACCAAATCGGAATTTGATTGGGTCAATAGCGGCGCAGCGTGCCGTTGTCAATCTGCACCCTGTCACCCACGCGGATGTCGGTGCTGGTGGTCTGGGTATAGGTCTGGTAACTGCCGTTGCTCAGTCGCACGGTGAACTGGTAAGCGTTGACCAACTGGGTGGCCTGGTTGTTGTTTTCAAGCGCATGCCCTGCATATGCGCCGCCTGCAGCTCCCAAAACCGTAGCGGCGGTGTTGCCACTGCCGCCACCCACCTGATGCCCGAGAATGCCGCCCACCACGGCGCCAGCAATGGTGCCTGCGCCCACCGTGCCGGAGCCGGTCGCCACTTGCTGCTGGACCAGGTCAATGGACTGCACCACACCGTATTGCGTGTAAGCCGCACTGGTTTGCGGCAGGGCGTTGCCGGTCGGGTTGGCGGGGGCCTGGCCGTTGGCGCAGGCACCAAGGATCAGCAGCGTGGATACGCCGAGAACGGCTTGAAAATTTCTTTGAATGGTGTTCATGGGGTGCTCCGGTTATTTCTTCAAACTCATGTCGTTGGCGACTTGGGAGACGCCTTCAACGCCGCGGGCCACCTCGGCGGCCCGGTCCATCTGGCCCTGGTTGTTGACAAAGCCGCTGAGCTGCACCTCGCCTTTGCGGGTGGTCACGGTGATGTCCAGGCCGTTGATGCTGGCATCTGCCAGCAGGGCGGACTTGACCTGGGTGGTGATCACGCTGTCGTCAATCTTGTTGCCGACCGTGGTGGCCGCGCCTTCTTTGAGGCTGAGCTTGTTGAGCACGCTGGTCACGCCTTCAATACCTTTGGTCACCGCCAAAGCCTGGTCAACCTGGCCCTGATTGGCGACAAAGCCGCTCAGCATGACTTCGCCCTTGCGGGTTTCGACCTGAATGTCGAAACCTTTGATGTCGATGTGGTCGAGCAATGCGGTCTTGACGCGGGTGGTGACCACGCTGTCGTCTATTTCGGTGCCGACCGAGATGGTCGGTGCCGGGGTGCCGGTGGTGTCGACAGTTTTACTGCACGCCACCATGGAAATCACCATCACGCCTGCCACGGTGGTGGTCACGATGCGCAGGCCAAGCGGGTTGTTCATAAAAAATCTCCAATATGAAAGTAGGGAACCAAGCTCGACTTTGGCCCAATGTGTCGGTGCTGTCGGTGCGACAGCGAACCTTGGGCACCCATGTTGGGTGCGCCAAGCCTGTAGGTGTGTGTGCGGGCGCACAGACGGCGGGCAGCGGCGGCCCTGACACTCGCGCTTTTGACCGAAAGCGAACCATGAATCCGATCAAACTGATAGGTATCGTCCTGATAGCAGCCGGTGCGCTGGGCCTGGTGTATGGCGGCTTCAGCTACCCCAGCGAGAGCACGGCACTGAAACTGGGCACCATGGAGCTCAAGGTGCAAGAGACCAAAACCGTCAACGTGCCGCTGATCCTGAGCGCTGGGGCGATTGTTCTGGGTGCGGCGATGCTGGTGTTTGGCCGCAAGTAGGCAAGATGAAACACCCGTCTGTGAAACCGCGCTTTCGGGTTTGACCCTCAGCGTTCGCTGAGTCACCCTAAAGCCAGCGCTCCCACACCCTGGCCAGCCATTCTTGTCGCTTGAACTGCAACAAGCGGCGCCAAACCGGGTTGCTGGAGCCCACAATGGACCGGACGCCGTCAGTCTGCAGGTAGTCCTCTAGAAAGAGGAAAGACAAAGCGCCGGATTTGGATCGAGCTTGGGCAGGCGATGATCCGTGTTGGCTATTCGTCTCCGGCTAGCGGTGCGCGCTGCGGTACTTTGGCCAGAATCGCCTGAAAAGCGGCAGGGTCAGCGCGATCTGAGCGGGTTCGCAGATAAGACTCTGCCGTCAGTGCTGAGATTTTTTCAATCACGGCGCTCATGATGAACTGCGAGACAGGCACGCCGTCCAGGTCGGCCATCTCCTGAATATGACGGTGAATCGAGTTTGGCAAGGTCAGGTTCAAGGTGGTCATAGAAGCTCCAGAAGCAGGGTTTGTGGGGTGATCACGTCAATGCCAAAGCGCGCTGCCGGGCGAAAGTCTTTGGCGTTGAAGGTCACGATGCGTGACACTTGCGCGGCAACTGCAAGCTCCAGCACCATGTCGTCTTTGGCATCAGGTAAACACGGTCGCCACAAAAAATAAATCGGTTGAAAATCAGCCTGCGCACACAGATTGTCCAATACCACGTCCACTTCTGAATCGCTTAAGGCAAGAATGGACTGGTTGCGTTTGAGTACATCCTCGTATTCAAACAGCAAAGGTGTCGAAAGTGCAATCCTCACCCGGCCGCTGGCGATAGCGTGGAGTAGTTGGTACGACGTGCCGTTAGCCGAATACAGCCCGGCATAGAGCACATTGGTATCAAGCACGATGCGCGGCGGTAGAGCTGTTTTCTGTTGCGTGCTCACGGTCGTTGTCTTTCAACTGCTCATGGGGTTTGATGTCGTTGTCAGGATGATCAGGTCAAAGATGGCTTTGTTCAATCAGAATCGATCCAAGAATATTGTCGATTCTGTCATCAACGGGCTTTGATGCTTAAAGCCAGCGCTCCCACACCCTGGCCAGCCATTCTTTCAGCTTGAACTGCAATGGCCGCTCGGCCCAGGCTTGGGGGGTGATGGGAATGGAGGCGGCTTGGTCGATGGCGAACATGCTGGCCATCTGCAAGGCGAATTCGCGGCCCAGAACCACGGCGTTGACTTCGTCGTTGTCCATGAAGCTGCGCCAGTCGAGGTTGCTGGAGCCCACGGTGGACCAGACGCCGTCGATCATGGCGGTTTTGGCATGCAGCAGGGCGCCCTGGCGCTCAAAAATCTTCACGCCGCCGGCCAACAGGCGCGTGTATTGCGCCCGACCGGCGTGAAACACCAGAGCCGAGTCGCTGTAGCTGGGCAGAATCAGCCGCACATCCACCCCGCGGGCCACGGCGTCGATCAGCGCCTGCATCAGTTGCGGGTCGGGCACAAAGTAGGCGTTGGTCAGGTAAATCTGCTTTTCAGCGTTGCTGATGGCCGAGATCAGCGTCAGGTACACCATGCTGTAGGGGTCATCCGGCGAGCCGCCGATGGCGCGAACGATGTCTCTACCGACTGGCGCGAGCGCGGGGGTGTAATTTTTGGGCATGAGGGTCTTTCCGCGTTGCTTGTCCCAGGTCTGCATGAAGAGTTTTTGAAATTCGGCCACCACCGGGCCGTCAATCTGCAGATCGGTGTCGCGCCAGGCGCCATTGCCCACGCCGGGTTGGGGGCTGCGGTGAATGATGGAGCCCGACGAGTACACGCTGCTGATGTTGATGCCGCCAATGAAGGCGGTGCGCCCGTCGACGATCAGCAACTTGCGGTGGTCGCGGTTGTTCAGCAACCAGGCGCCGCCGCGTGACGCCAGCGGGTTGACCGGGTTGAATTCCAGCACCGCCACACCGGCGGCAGCCAGTTCGTCAAAAAAAAGTCTGGGTGTGTTGAGGCTGCCCACACTGTCGTAGATCAGGTTCACCTGCACGCCTTCGCGCTGCTTCTTGATCAACACCTGCGCAAACGCCTGGCCCATGGCGTCGTCTTCGATGATGTAGGACTCCATGTTGATATGGTCTTGTGCGCTGGAGATGGCCGCAAACATGGCCGCGTAAGTGGCCGGGCCGTCTTGTAGCAGGGTGACCTGGTTGCCCAGCACCAGCGGGCTGTCGGTGATGGCCTGCTCCAGCGCGATCTGTTTGTCCAGAATGTCGATGTCGCCGGATTTGCGTTTGAGTTCCCGCACGATGGCGGCACTTTTTTCTTTGGACACCGGACCGCGCGCAGACTCGAACTGCGCCGCCTGCGCGTTGTGGCGCGCCAGAATGGCTTGGGTATCAGGCAAACTGGCACATGCCGTGGTGCCAAACACGCCAAAGAGCAACACGGCGACCGCCAGAGGCTGCTGGTTGGAGGAATGCGGCATGGTTTTGGGGCAATAAAAGAGTTATCGACAGCTTACTGGTCCAAGCGGGCCATTTCGGTGCGCTGGCGCACCTAGCTTGGGTGCGGCAGGGAACACAATGCCGCTTTGAACCCGCTCAAGGTGCCCATGAAACCCAACTCTCCAGCCCGGTCAGCCCAGCCAGGCGGCCCATCGGTGCATCATGACCACGTCCGCTGACATGGATGCGGTGCTGGAAGGCCAGCAGCAGGAAAGCCTGCTCATTGCCGGAGCCTTGCAAAAGGCGATTTTCAACAGCGCTAACTTCTCCAGCATCGCCACCGACGCGCAGGGCGTGATCCAGGTGTTCAATGTGGGCGCCGAGCGCATGCTGGGGTATGTGGCGGCTGATGTGGTGAACCTGATCACCCCGGCCGATATTTCTGACCCGAATGAGCTGGTGGTGCGCGCCAAGGCGCTGAGTGTGGAGCTGGAAACACCGATAGCGCCGGGCTTTGAGGCGCTGGTGTTCAAGGCCTCGCGCGGCATTGAAGACATTTACGAGCTGACCTACATCCGCAAGGACGGCAGCCGCTTCCCGGCGGTGGTGTCGGTGACGGCGTTGCGCGATGACCAGAACAGCATCATTGGTTACCTGCTGATTGGCACCGACAACACCATTCGCAAGCAGATGGAGGTTGAGCAAACGCTGCTGGGTCAGCGCCTGCGTGACCACCAGTTTTACACCCGCTCGCTGTTCGAGGCGAATATGGATGCGCTGATGACCACCGACCCGGCGGGCATCATCACCGATGTGAACCCACTACTGTCCGGTTAAAAGTCGAACAAAATCAACTGGTTAGCGATAGGTGGTGGTGTGATTTGGGAGCGATCGGGCTGCAAGGCGCATG
>MTEI01000008.1 GCA_002083775.1 Rhodoferax ferrireducens
CCTGCGATGGTGATAATCAACCAGGAACCCGACAAAACCGGGGTCTAAACACAAGAGTCCAAATGTGTCCGTGGGAACGGGTCAAGTCCATTTTGCATCCTCGATCTGGAGTTCACGCCGGATCGCAGCCGTCCGTTCAGCCTCTACGCGAGCTCTTTCTGCGGCCTTTTCTCTCTCCGCTGCTTGTCGTGCGTCTATCTTTTCTTGGAGAGCCGTCAAGGTTCCATAGGGCATGGAAACTGCGTTGCACATCGGCGTGAAAAGTCTCCCGATGAGCGCGTCGTGAGACGCTGGACGGGCGTACGTTCGCTGCCCGGCATCCAGACTCTCTTTCACCTTTTGTCGCAGCTTACTGACTCGATCCAAGTCCTCGACCGAGAGGTTCGATGGATAGGCCTTGAGTGCCATGAGACCCAAAGTGAGGTATTTCTGCAGTGACGGCTCTTCAGCAAGCCGCGCCAGGCCGTCCCACTTCCCAACTGAGCACTTTGACAAGTGACGACTTCGAATGTCATCTAGACAATGAAGAATGCCATCTTTCTTCAGTAGTACCGTGTCATCCGCGTCCTTGAATCCGCGCCTGCCCAAGCGAGCGGCGACTTCTTGGGGCAGCAGTTTGTATCCATCATCGACGCTCATATAGCCTTCAGTCAGCCAGTAATTTTTCAAGGCCGGTATTAGTAGCTCGATGAGGCGCTCCGTGCTGAGTTCATCCAGCCACTGCTGGCGCTCCTCCTCACGCTGCCCTGCTTTAAGTAGCTTGTTGTCTTCACGCTCAAGTTCCAGCTCCTTCGACCTCACCATCCGAGCCAGCGCTGGGTTGAACACCCAGCTCTTGCACTGCACGTCGTCGATCACGGCAGACTGCAACTGGTCAACCATAATTCGGCGCTGTTTCGTCGTCAGGAGAGTCAAGTCGATTTCGATGCATGCCAGGCCATGGCGGGCGATCAGTGCTCTCTTGGCCGCATCTACTCGGTGAGTGACCGCGACCTCAATCAAAAGCTGGAAGCTCTCAGATGGATTTCGACTTGACCGAGCAATGCACATCACATCCGGTACCAAACCTTGCAAGGGTTCCTCCAGGTGAACCTCAGACAATGCGTATTCCGGCGATCGTGACCGATGATTCCGGTCGATCGTGACCGGTTGCGCAGCGTGCAAGAGTTGCGCTGCGCAAATTGTATTCTGGGGGTTGCGCACTGCGCCAAACGGTGCCCGGCGGATGCCCGGATTTGGCTGTTTTGGCGGTTCGAAAGGCAATTCAGGAAGTCCGGGGGTGGGGCCACCGGGCGCAGCCCGCAGGGGCGGGGCAGGACGCTGCCCCGGGCAAGCGAGAGCGCGTCAGGCCGAAGGCTACTATCGGGGAGCGGTGGACAACTGATGCACCGGTGGGCACCACCGGCTGTCCACACCCTTGCGGTGTGGGCAGATCAGTTATCCACGGCGGGCGGGTATCACAAGCCAGGCGTGGCCGACTTTGCATTGCCCCGCAGCGACTCCCCCATCAAGTTAAACCGGTGATTCTTCTGCATCACCCGATCCAGAATTGCGTCCGCAATAGTGGCATCCCCAATCCACGCATGCCAGTGCTCAATGGGCAACTGGCTGGTGATGATGGTGGCCTTGCTGAGCGCACGATCATCAATGATCTCCAGCAAATCGGCACGGGTCTGGCTGTCGATGCCTGCCATGCCCCAGTCATCGAGCAGCAACACATCCGTCTTGGCCAGGGCGATGAGCCACTTGCCAAAGGTGCCATTGCCATGGCGAATGCGCAACTCCTCGCCCAGACGCGGCACCCGCTGGTACAGCGCGCTTTTGCCCCGCCTGCAAGCGTACTGGGCCAACGCACACGCCAGCCAGGTCTTGCCTGCTCCGGTCAAGCCGGTGATCAAGACACTGTGACCACTCTCGATCCAGTTTCCCAGGGCCAGACTCATCACCGCGCTGCGATCAAGCCCGCGCCCAGGACGGCTGTCAATGTCTTCGATGCACGCCTGCGGGAATTTGAGCTGTGCGGCTTTGAGCAGACGCGCCTGACGCTTGTCACTGCGCCAATGCACCTCCCTGTCCACCAGCAGTGCCAGTCGTTCTTCAAAGCTCAGGCTCGTCATGCCAGGCTGGCTGAGTTGCTCCTGCAAGCCGCTGGCCATACCGGCGAGTTTGAGGCTGCGCAGTTGTTCCAATGTTGTGTTCATCATCATGGGGTATTTCTTTGGTTTTGGGTGCTGTTTGTCAGCTTGATTGCTGGTGTCTGATTCATCGTTACTGCGTCACGAAGGTCAGTGGTAATGGGCTGGCCCGCGCACATTGGCATGCGCCGGGCTGACCCATTCAGGCGTGCTGCTGGGAGCCACCTGATCGCGCCCGTTGACCAGAATCTCACGCACGTCAGCACTGCGGGTGGTGCCCAACTCCAGCGCAATCAGGCAGGCCGCCTCCAGGCGGGGTTTGCCAAAGCGTTTGGCCAGTGACAGCAAGGCCAGACAGGCCCGGTAGCCATGCTCGGGGTGCTGGCGTGTGGCGAGCATGCGGCTGACCAAGGCACCGGTGGCCACCCCAATGTCCTGACCCCAGTGAACCAGTCGCTGCGGGCTCCACTGCAGGTGTGCCCGGTGGGCGGCTGACAGGTGTTCGGGCAGCGTTGTAAAGCCTCCTTTGTGGGCGCAGCGCATGTGGCTGGCCACCCGCTGGCCGCGATGAAGAATCTCCACCACACGCTGCGTGACGCGCACCTCCAGCGTTACTCCCACCAAGGCATAGGGCACGCTGTAGCGGTGACCTTCAAACTCGATGTGCTGGTCAATGTGAACCTTGACCGTCTTGAACACTGCCCACTCCCAGCTCTGCAGCGGCAAGGCGCGCAGGGCTGGTGCATCAATCTGGGCAAAGACACTGGCGCGGCTGCCGGGCAGCTTCTGAAACGCCTTGTTGTTGAGTTGCACCAGCAGCGGTGCGATGGCCTCGTTGACATCATCGATGCCCTCAAAATGCTGGTGGCGCAGGCGCATCAGTATCCAGCGCTCCACCACCTGTACGGCGGATTCCACCTTGGCCTTGTCCTGTGGGTGGCGCGGGCGCGCGGGCAGGACCGAAGTGCCATAGTGGCGGGCAAAGTCCAGTACCGTGTCATTGGCCCGGGGCTCGTAGCGGTCCGGGTTGACGATCATGGCTTTGGGGTTGTCGGGCACGATGAGCTCGACAACACCGCCATAAAAGCGCAGGGCCTGTGCGGTGGCACCCAGCCAGTCGGCGGTGGTTTCACGCGCTGTGGCGCAGGCAAAGGTGTAGCCCGAAGCGCCCAGGGCTGAGACGAAGATGTGGGCACGCTTGCCGTCTGTCAGTCCTACCGTGGGGCCAGCGTAGTCGATGAACATCTTCTCACCGGCGCGGTGGATCTGGCGCATGGAGCGTTTGAGGGTTTTGGCGAATCGGCGGTAGTTCTCGCAGAACTGGGAGTAGCTGTGGATGGCCGCATCGGGGTGTTGCTCGCTGTGTTCTTGCCACAGCAGCATCAGGGTCATGCCTTTGCGCCGCAGTTCCTGGTGCAGGTGTGCATAGTCGGGGGCCAAAAAGCTGCTGGCACGCTGAGGTGAGCCCGTCAAACGGGTGTGAAGTTGTGTCTCGTCCATGGCCTGGATTTGCGGCCAATGCAGACCTGCGGTGCTGGCCAGCTGGACGTATTTGGTGACGACGCCTTTGGAGATGCCCAGTGCGCTGGCGATGTGTTGGTGCGAGTGCTTGAGTTCAAGTTTGAGACGCAGGATGTCTCGGATGTGACGCATAGTGATCCTTCGGGTATCGGGCATATCGGCTCCAGTAAAAAACTGAAGAAGGCTAGCCAGTGGGGGTTGGAAAAATATGCGCAGCACCTGCACGCCGATGCTCGATTTCTGGAGCACCAGGACCGGTCACGATTAACCGGAATCAGCGGTCACGATAAACCAGAACACCCGGTCACGATCGGCCGGAATGACTGGTCACGATTAACCAGAATCGCCGGTCACGACAAACCAGAATGACCGGTCACGATCGACCGGAATACCCAGACAAGGTCAAGCTCTGGCTATCGATGTGAACGTGAGGTCTCTTTTGACTGCCATCGTGCATCACGCGGTGCACTTCCTGCTCACAGTAAGGGACTCTTAGCCGCCCAGCCTTGGATAGGATCTCCTTGACCTTTGCGTGCAGTACCGTTTCCGACTTCTGCAGGTGGGACAGACCATCCAGTGACCCAAGTTCTGGGGGAATTCGGTCCATCGCCTCTTCGGCTGCGGTCACCGCCTTTTGTTGAGCCTCTGAGTTCAATTCTTCGTCATCCCAGTGCTTCTCCCAGCACGAGAAGCCGCTGTCAAGCCGCAGCGCTTGGAGGATTTGCTCGGGATCCCATGACGCGACGATGGGATCGTCCACTCGGATGGTGATCACGCCGTCAACGGCAATTCCCGATGAGAGATTGGGTCGCGCCTGCAGCTGAACCAAAACAGTCCGACCATCAATCGTTATCCTCGCCGATTGGTTATCAAGCCAGACCTTGTCTGTGATGCGGCCACTCCAGGATCGACCAACGGCCTCAGCTGTGTAGGTCGTGCCGGAGGCCCCGTGGTGAACACCGGGTCTCCTGGGCGGCGGCAGATCAATCTCGCCGCGGTCCATTAGCAGGTGAAGTGCTGCCAGCTTTGCCATCAGAAAGCTGCAGTCCTTGCGCTGATGTCCAGAAGAGTGGCGAAAGAACATCCCGCGGGTGTTGGCCTTCAAGAAATGGCTTGCGTCCTTACCAGCGTTGACGGCCTGCAGGTCTTCTCCGCAAGCCGGGCATCTGCAGCCGCATGCATTCCCGTTCTGATCAGCACGCAGCCAGCCAACGTAGGTAACTTCGCCGCGCGCCTTCTGCTCGGCCCAGCGCATCGGCTGGTCTTGCAGTGTGTTTGTAGCGACTGTTCTCACATCCCCGCGCTCGACATTCACTCGCCCCATGTTTGCCCTCTCCCTCTTCAATGCATCGTATCAGTCCGTACAGATATCTGGCTGACCAGCTTTTCTCTTTGATTTGTTGCATCAGGAATAGCGACAAACAGCCGTGATCCATTGACACTCCAGATGCCCACTGCTGAAAGGATCACTGTTGCGGTAAATTGATAGAGCAATTGGGCTGTCGGACAGCAGTCATTGGCGACTGACTGCAACTGGCCCGCACTTGTAGCAGCAGTCGACCCGAATCGAAGGTCCGTTTGATCGTATTGAATACGGGCTATTCTGGGCTCACAGCTGGTATCAATGATGGCCAGACTTCGAGGAAATGGATTGCCCTGAAGTTCCAATGGTGCGTAGGAACAATACTCGCTCAGACGCAGTCTGCACGACACAAACCCAATGGTCGATTGACAATTCGACCAACTTTGTGACGACACAGACCTCGTCACAAACCTCGTCACAAAACAAAAAGCCCGCGTTAAGCGGGCTTTTGATTCAAGCTAAGTGCTTGATTTTATTGGTTGCGCGAGAAGGATTTGAACCTCCGACCTTTGGGTTATGAGCCCAACGAGCTACCAGACTGCTCCATCGCGCGGTAAGCTATAAATTATAAGCTATTTTGCTGTGGGGGCACTAACATTTGCATCATCAGCGGGTGCGCGATCAACTAATTCAACCAACGCCATGGGCGCGTTGTCACCCACGCGAAAACCCATTTTCAAAATGCGCGTGTAGCCGCCTGGACGTGCTTTGAAGCGAGGACCAAGTTCATTAAACAACTTAACGACGCTGTCACGATCACGCAGACGGTCAAAAGCCAAACGTCGGTTCGCTACAGTCGCCTCTTTGGCCAAAGTGATCATGGGCTCCACCACCCGGCGGAGTTCCTTGGCTTTAGGAACAGTGGTTTTGATGACTTCGTGCTCGATAAGCGAGTTCATCATGTTGCGCAGCATCGCCAAGCGATGCGACGAAGTGCGGTTGAGTTTACGTAATCCAAGTCCGTGACGCATGGTATTTTCCTTTATTTATATTTCGAGCAGCCGTATCAGGTACTGCCTGGAGCGCGCTGTATCAACGCTTTTCGAGGGCGGCCGGTGGCCAGCTTTCCAGTTTCATACCAAGGGTCAGACCCCTGGATGCCAAAACTTCCTTGATTTCATTCAGAGACTTACGCCCAAGATTGGGGGTCTTCAACAACTCGTTTTCAGTACGCTGAATGAGATCACCGATGTAGTAAATATTTTCAGCCTTCAGGCAGTTAGCCGAACGAACCGTCAGTTCCAGTTCATCGACTGGACGCAACAATACTGGATCAAACTGCGCGTTGCCTCGTGACGAAGGCGAAACAATCGCATCGATGTCACCACCCTCAAGTTGTGCAAAAACCGCAAGTTGTTCAACAAGAATCTTGGCAGAAGCACGGACTGCGTCCTCTGCGGACAGCGCGCCATTCGTCTCAATATCAAGGATCAACTTGTCGAGGTCAGTACGCTGCTCGACGCGCGCACTCTCTACGATATAGCTGACACGACGAACAGGCGAAAAGGAGGCATCTAGAACAATACGCCCGATCGATTTTGAAGACTCATCTCCATGCCGCCGCACGGTGCCAGGCACATATCCACGACCTTTTTCAACCTTGATTTGCATGTCCAACTTGCCGCCAGCGGCTAGGTTGGCAATGACGTGGTCAGGGTTAACAATTTCAACGTCATGGGGTGTCTGAATATCACCCGCAGAAACAACACCTTCGGTGTCCTTACGGAGGCTGAGAGTCACCTCATCGCGGTTATGCAGCTTGAAGACAACACCCTTCAGATTTAACAAGATATTGACAACGTCTTCGTGAACACCGTCAATAGACGAATATTCATGCAACACACCGGCAATTGTCACTTCAGTTGGCGCGTACCCTGGCATAGAAGACAACAGAACACGGCGCAAAGCGTTTCCCAAAGTGTGACCGTAGCCACGCTCGAAAGGCTCCAACACAACCTTGGCGCGATGAGCGGACAATTGCTCCACCTGAACCGTCTTCGGTTTTAACAAACTACTTTGCATGAATTTTTCCTCTCAATACCCCCGATTCGTTACATCGGTAAGGCTGACTAGACGAACAAAGGCCTCTTCGGGCCCATATCACAGACCCGAAATTCGGGTTAGCGAGAATACAACTCGACGATCAATGATTCGTTGACATCAGCGGCAAACTGATCGCGATCAGGCACAGCCTTAAAAACACCTTGGGCCTTATCCATATTCACATCAACCCATGCTGGCATGCCAACCTGCTGCGCCAACTGCAAAGCCTCGACCACGCGATTTTGTTTGGCAGATTTCTCACGGAGAGACAACACGTCCCCAACCTTGACCATATAGGAAGGTATGTTGACGGACTTTCCATTTACCAGAATGGCCTTGTGGGACACCAACTGGCGCGCTTCGGCGCGCGTGGAGCCAAAGCCCATACGGTAGACCACGTTGTCAAGACGTGTCTCCAACAAAAACAACAGATTGGAACCCGTGTTGCCTTTGCGACGATCAGCCTCTTCAAAATAACGACGGAACTGCTTTTCCAACACACCGTACATCCGTTTGACTTTTTGTTTTTCGCGCAGTTGCAGACCGAAATCAGACGTACGTGCGCCAGATGTGCGACCGTGTTGACCCGGTTTGGAGTCAAATTTAGCCTTATCCCCGATAGAACGACGTGCGCTCTTCAAGAACAGATCAGTGCCTTCACGGCGGGAGAGTTTGGCCTTGGGGCCTAAGTAACGTGCCACTTGAATATCCTTTTAATCATCTTCCGCAAACGCGGGAGCCGCGGATGTACCGCGGCGGTGGGCTTGGTGGGGGAATTAAATCCGACGGCGTTTTTGAGGACGGCAACCGTTATGGGGCACTGGCGTCACATCGGCAATCATGTTGATCCGAATGCCCAGAGCAGCAAGCGCGCGCACAGAAGATTCACGGCCAGGACCGGGGCCCTTGATTTCGACATCAAGGTTCTTGATGCCCTGTTCGATAGCGGCGCGCCCGGCAACCTCTGAAGCTACCTGAGCAGCAAACGGCGTCGATTTACGCGAGCCTTTGAAACCCTGTCCACCAGAGGACGCCCAAGAGAGCGAATTACCCTGGCGGTCGGTGATGGTGATGATGGTGTTGTTGAACGACGCATGCACGTGCGCAATGCCATCCGCAACGTTCTTGCGAACTTTCTTGCGGACACGTTGCGCAGCGTTATTGGCTGGAGCTTTTGCCATGTTTATCCTTCGAGCAGTTTATTTCTTGAGCGACGCAGCAGCTTTGCGCGGGCCCTTGCGAGTGCGGGCATTCGTGCGGGTACGCTGGCCACGCAATGGCAGCCCGCGACGATGGCGAAAACCACGGTAGCAGCCGATATCCATCAGGCGCTTGATGTTCATCGTGGTCTCACGGCGCAGGTCACCCTCAATGGTGAACTTGCCCACCTCATCGCGCAATTTCTCGAGTTCTGAGTCCGTAAGATCTTTGATCTTTTTGGAATAGTCGATTCCACAGGCTTCACAAATCTTGCGTGCGCGACTGCGACCCACCCCGAAAATGGCCGTCAAACCGATTTCAGAATGTTTTTGTGGCGGAATATTAATACCAGCGATACGTGCCATTTTGTTCCTCTATAACTCTTGCAATTAACCCTGGCGCTGTTTGTGACGCGGATCAGTACAAATCACGCGAACCACACCCTTGCGTCGAATAATCTTGCAGTTACGGCAAATTTTTTTAACCGAAGCCGAAACCTTCATTTCATTCTCCTAAACAATTTCATACTCGTCTAACTTATTTGGCCCGGAAAACAATCCGTGCCCTTGATAAATCGTAAGGGGTGAGTTCTACCGTCACCTTGTCGCCGGGAAGAATACGGATGTAGTGCATCCTCATCTTTCCGGATATGTGCCCGAGAACGATATGGCCGTTCTCCAGCTTCACCCGAAATGTCGCATTAGGAAGATTTTCAACAATCTCCCCCTGCATTTGAATAACATCGTCTTTTGCCATAAATCGTCATCTCAAGAAGACTTGAAATTAGCCTTCTTTAATAAAGATTCATACTGCTGAGACAACAGGTAGTTCTGAACCTGAGCCATGAAGTCCATCGTCACCACGACAATAATCAACAAAGAGGTACCACCAAAATAGAACGGAACGTTGTATTTCAGGATCAAGAACTCTGGCAACAAGCAAACCAGCGTGATGTAAATCGCACCGATAAATGTCAGCCGTAGCAAAATCTTGTCGATGTACTTGGCGGTGTTTTCACCAGGCCGGATACCCGGCACAAACGCCCCGCTCTTCTTCAAGTTATCAGCGGTCTCCTTACTGTTAAAAACCAAAGCGGTGTAGAAGAAGCAAAAGAAAATAATGGCCGCAGCATAAAACATCACATACAGTGGCTGTCCTGGTGACAGAGAGCCAGCAACATCTTTCAACCAACTCATCGAATCACCGGCGCTAAACCAACCTACAACGGTTGCTGGCAGCAAAATAATTGAGGAAGCGAAAATCGGCGGAATCACACCAGCCATATTCAACTTGAGCGGCAAATGCGACGACTGCCCGCCATAAACTTTATTTCCAACTTGACGCCGAGCATAGTTCACCAAGATTTTTCTCTGTCCACGCTCTACGAAAACCACGAAATACGTGACAAGCCCGACCAGAACCACGATAAACAACGAGGCAATGATACTCATGGCTCCGGTTCTAACCAATTCCAGCAATCCCCCAACAGCGCTGGGCAAGCCCGCAGCGATGCCAGCAAAAATAATGATGGAAATGCCATTACCAAGCCCACGCTCTGTAATTTGCTCACCCAACCACATCAAAAACAGTGTGCCGGCCGTCAAAGACACCACCGCGGTGACCCTGAAACCAAAACCGGGGGAGATGACCAATCCGGCAGAACTCTCCAAAGCAACCGCAATACCAAGCGACTGAAACAAAGCCAAACCCAGCGTCCCGTAACGGGTGTACTGGGTGATCTTGCGACGACCAGCCTCGCCCTCTTTCTTTAACTGTTCAAAAGCGGGCAACACATAACCCATTAACTGCATGATGATCGATGCAGAGATGTACGGCATGATTCCCAAAGCAAAGATGGTGAACCGCGACAAGGCACCGCCAGAGAACATGTTGAACATGCCCAAAATGCCACCTTGCTGGCCCTTAAAGAACTGTTGCAACTGCGCAGCATCGATACCTGGCACTGGGATATGAGCCCCAACTCGGTAAACGACCAATGCCAAAAGCAGAAAAGTCAGGCGACGACGCAAATCGCCATACTTGTCTGCTTTTGCTGCGGATGCCGAACTAGTTACCACTTGCAGTTTTCTCGCGTGCTGATTTAAACCAAAGATCCGCCAGCAGCTTCAATAGCCAGCTTTGCAGCAGCCGTTGCGCCAATACCGGACAGCTTGACAGCCTTGCTGATTTCACCAGTCTTGATGATCTTGACCACCTTGGCCAACTCACCGACCAAGCCAGCTTGCTTGAGGACGACCAGGTTTACCTCTGCGACATCCAGCAGATTAAGCGCCGTCAAGGTCACTTCCGCGTTGAACTTGAGCAAAGCAGACTTGAAGCCGCGCTTAGGCAAACGACGTTGCATAGGCATCTGACCGCCTTCGAAGCCAACCTTGTGGTAGCCACCTGCACGAGACTTTTGACCCTTGTGTCCACGACCAGCAGTTTTGCCAAGGCCCGAACCGATACCGCGACCGACACGACGCTTGTAATGCTTTGCGCCATCGGCGGGCTTAATGCCATTCAATTCCATCATGAACCTCTTAGAGCACCTTGACCAGGTAACTGATCTTGTTAATCATGCCACGCACTTCAGGCGTATCCACCAATTCACTGGTGCTGCGCATTTTGCGAAGGCCCAGTCCGCGCACAGTGGCGCGGTGAGACTCAGCGCATCCAATTGGGCTGCGAACCAGTTGCACTGTCACTTTTTTTTCGGTTGTCATTTGGATCTCCGATCAGGCAAACAGCTCTTCGACAGTCTTGCCGCGTTTAGCAGCGACTACCGATGGCGTTGTGGCATGTGACAGCGCATCAAGCGTGGCACGAACCATGTTGTAGGGATTGCTGGAGCCGTGGCTCTTGGCGACGATGTCGGTAATACCCACAACTTCGAACACAGCGCGCATGGGGCCTCCGGCAATGATGCCAGTACCCTTGGGAGCTGGCGCCATCATCACCGACGCGGCACCGTGCTGACCCATCACCCTGTGGTGGATAGAGCCATTTTTCAGCGCCACTTTGGTCATGTTCCGACGGGCTTCTTCCATCGCCTTTTGAACGGCTGCTGGAACTTCCTTGGATTTACCTTTACCCATGCCAACCGTGCCATCGCCATCACCCACCACGGTGAGTGCCGCAAAGCCAAGGATACGACCACCCTTGACGACCTTGGTCACACGGTTGATCGCGATCATTTTCTCGCGCAAACCGTCCTCAGGACCCTCAGCCTTACCCTGCATCTTCGCTTGTACTTTAGCCATCTTAATTTCCGATCTGCTTAGAACTGCAAGCCAGCTTCACGTGCCGCATCAGCCAACGCTTTGACGCGGCCATGGTACGCAAACCCTGCCCGATCAAAGGCAACTTTCTCGACACCGGCAGCTTTGGCTTTTTCAGCCACACGCTTGCCAATTACTTGAGCGGCGGCCACATTGCCACCCTTGCCAGAACCACCCAGCGACTGGCGAACTTCAGCCTCTGCCGTGGATGCCGTGGCAATCACTTTGGCGCCGTCGCCTGAAATCACACTTGCATAGATATGCAAATTGGTGCGACTGACGGTCAAACGAGCAATCCCTTGATTGGCAATCCGGATACGGGTTTGCCGGGCTCTGCGAAGACGCTGTTCTTTTTTGGTCAACATAGTGCAGCTCCTTATTTCTTCTTGGTTTCTTTGATCGCGACCTTTTCGTCCGCGTAACGGATACCTTTGCCTTTATAGGGCTCAGGAGGACGAATGGCACGAATCTCGGCAGCCACCTGACCAACGCGCTGACGATCAGCACCCTTGATCACAATTTCAGTGGGCGTCGGGGTTGCCACGGTGATGCCTTGAGGCATATCCTTGTTCACCGGGTGTGAATAACCCACCACCAAGTTAAGCTTGCTGCCCTGAGCCTGAGCTTTGTAGCCAACGCCAATCAGAGTGAGCTTTTTCTCAAAGCCTTTGCTGACACCAACCACCATGTTATTCACCAACTGGCGGAAGGTACCCGACATGGCATCGGCTTCGCGTGAATCATTGGCCGCTGCAAAGCTGACTTTGCCACCTTCGCTGCTCACTTTGACCAGGCTGTTTTGCGTCAGAAACAACGCACCGCCAGCACCCTTGACACTGACTTGCTGTTCAGACAAGACCACTTCCACCCCAGCAGGAATGGCAACTGGCATTTTTCCAATACGAGACATGTTCTGTTACTCCTAAATGTCACGCATCAAGCGACGTAACAAAGCACTTCACCACCGACACCGGTAGCGCGCGCTTTGCGATCAGTCATGACACCTTTGGGTGTTGTGACAATGGCGACGCCAAGACCATTCTGGACTTGGGGAATGGCATCGCTTCCACGATACACGCGCAAACCAGGGCGACTCACACGCTCAATACGTTCAATCACAGGGCGACCGGCGTAATACTTGAGGGCGATTTCAAGCTCTTGCTTGCCATCGACCGTGTTGACCTTGAAGCCGTCGATATAACCTTCGTCCATCAGGACTTGGGAAATCGCCACCTTTACCTTAGAGGAAGGCACGCGAACAGATGTCTTGGCAACCATCTGCGCATTGCGAATGCGCGTCAACAGGTCGGCAATAGGATCACTCATACTCATATCTATGTCTCCTGCCGCTTACCAGCTAGCCTTGACCATGCCGGGAATTTCTCCGGCAAAAGCCATTTCACGAATTTTGGCCCGAGCCAAACCGAATTGCGCAAAGGTGCCACGTGGACGACCTGTGATGGCACAACGGTTACGCTGACGCGTCGGGTTGGCATTGCGTGGCAGCATTTGCAAACCCAGACGAGCCGCAGCGCGCTCTTCGTCGGTACGCTTCGCGTCGTTGGAAATCGCCTTCAATTCCGCATGCTTTTTTGCATACTTGGCAACCAGTTTGTCTCGCTTGAGCTCGCGCTCGATTAAAGCCATCTTAGCCACAGGTCACCTCAGTTCTTGAAGGGAAAACGGAAACCTGCGAGCAGCGCTTTGCACTCATCGTCAGTTTTGGCCGTTGTTGTGATGCTGATGTTGAGGCCACGCAAGGCATCCACCTTGTCATACTCAATCTCAGGGAAAATGATCTGCTCTTTGACGCCAATGTTGTAGTTGCCACGACCGTCAAACGAACGACCAGAAATACCACGGAAGTCGCGAACACGCGGCAGAGCCACCGTCACAAAGCGATCCAGAAACTCATACATTTGCGCGCCGCGCAAAGTCACCATACAACCAATAGCCTGATTTTCACGAATCTTGAAACCCGCGATCGCTTTCTTGGACATCGTCACCACAGGCTTTTGACCAGCAATCTTGGTCAGATCAGACACAGCGTGATCCATCACTTTTTTATCCGCCACTGCTTCGCTCACACCCATATTCAAGGTGATCTTGGTGAGGCGGGGCACTTCCATCGGCGACTTGTAGCCAAACTTGGCGATCAATTCGGGAGCCAGCTTTTCCCGGTAGAGTTGTTGCAAACGAGCCATGTTCATGCCACCTTGATTTCTTCGCCGCTTGACTTGTAAACGCGAACACGTTTGCCGTCAGCCTGCAACTTGATACCAACCCGATCAGCCTTGCCTGTTGCAGCGTTGAAGATAGCAACATTGGACTGGTGAATTGGCATGGTTTTTTCAACAATGCCACCCGCCTCACCCTTCATGGGGTTGGGTTTGGCATGTTTCTTGACTGTATTGATGCCCTCAACCACGAGATGAGAGTCATCACTGCGCAACGTCACTTTGCCGCGCTTGCCTTTATCGCGCCCAGTGAGCACGATGACATCGTCGCCTTTGCGAATTTTGTTCATGAGATGTCCTTACAAAACTTCAGGTGCCAAGGACACGATCTTCATGAACTTTTCAGTGCGCAGTTCACGCGTCACTGGCCCAAAGATGCGGGTGCCAATCGGCTCCAACTTGGCATTAAGCAACACAGCTGCATTGCCATCAAACTTGACAAGCGAACCGTCGCTACGACGAATGCCCTTGGCAGTGCGAACCACCACGGCGCTGTACACGTCGCCTTTTTTGACGCGACCACGCGGGGCAGCTTCTTTGATGCTCACTTTGATAATGTCGCCTACGCTGGCGTAGCGACGCTTGGATCCGCCCAGCACCTTGATGCACAGAACGGACTTCGCGCCGGTGTTGTCGGCGACTTCGAGTCGAGATTCGGTTTGGATCATTTGTTTATTCCCAACTTGCACCAGAAGTTGATTTGCACAGCGCAAACCGCTCTCCGGTCAGTCTTGGGCCCGTTGCACCCGATGTGAACCACTCACACCGCAAGCTTTGGGCAGACACTTCATACTTTTTCAAGCGAAGCCCTGTATTATGCATGGGAAACTTGGCTTGGTCAAATATTTTTACTGGTTTTCAACAAATATTGCCCTGCCAAGCGCTGAAAAGCCTCGACTTGAGGGTCTCTACCCGTCTCCTCCTGCAAAACCTGGCCCACCTGGGGCGCTATTTCACTGGCCAGGCGCGCATCTAAAAACAGCAGTCGCGAGCGCCTGGCCAGCACGTCTTCGACTGTCATCGCATATTCGTGGCGGGCGGCAAAGCGCACCATGGCTTCGGTGAAACCCGGACTCAGCTCGGTTCTTGCGCCTGGCAGCGACTCGATATAGGCCTGCTCTGACCCATAAGAATGCAAGCCAGGCGCTTGCGCCACCGAGCGGACGGCGCTGGCGGCGTCAACACCGAGCAGGTGCAGGTGCGCGGTCGTTCCTCGCTTGCCTGGCGCCAGTAAGTGTTGCTGTGTGCATTTTTCAAGGACATCTTCGGCCATGGCGCGGTAAGTTGTCCATTTGCCGCCGGTCACGGTGACCAAGCCACTGCGACTGACAACAATCGTGTGTTCGCGGCTCAACGCTTTGGTGTTGTGACCTTCGTCTTGCACCGGCTTGACCAGCGGGCGCAAACCAACCCAGACGCTTTTGACATCCGATCGCGAAGGTGCGCGCTGCAAATAGCGTGCTGATTCGCGCAGGATGAACTCGACTTCTTCAGCAAACGGCAACGGCTCGCGTGACAAATCATGGCGGGGTGTGTCGGTGGTGCCCAAAATGACCTTGCCCAGCCAGGGTACGGCAAACAATACCCGTCCGTCCGCCGTTTTAGGCACCATCAATGCCACCTGTGCGCCCAAAAACTCGCGGTCCACCACCATGTGGATGCCCTGACTAGGTGCCACCATGGCTGGCGTGACACCGCTTGAATCACCCGGTACTGCCGCGCCATCCATCTGGCGCAAAGCATCAACCCAAACACCCGTGGCATTGACCACGCAGCGGCTGCGGATGTGGAACGACTGGCCAGACAACTGATCTTCACAGGCCAGACCCGACACCTTGCCCTGCTCGTAGGTCAGCGCCATCGCACGACAGTAATTGACCAGCAATGCGCCCTGTGCTGCGGCCGTGCGCGCCAGCACAATCGCCAGCCGGGCATCATTGAATTGACCGTCCCAGTACATGACGCCCCCTTTGAGCCCCATGGCACGCAAGGTAGGCAAGCGTTTCAGCGTTTGCGCACGACTCAGCAATTGTGTGCGGCCCAGCCCGGCGCGCCCGGCCAACAAGTCATACATCTTCAGCCCGGTGCCGTAAAACGGCATCTCCCACCATTTGTAGGCGGGCAAAACAAAGGGCAGAGGCTGCGCCAGATACGGCGCATTGTTCAGCAGCAGCGTGCGTTCATGTAGCGCCTCCTGGACCAGCGCGATATTGCCCTGACCAAGATAGCGCACACCCCCATGCACCAGCTTGGTCGAGCGTGACGACGTACCCTCGGCGAAGTCATGCGAGTCCACCAACACCACACGCAACCCGCGCGCAGCAGCGTCAAGCGCCACGCCCAGGCCAGTCGCACCACCGCCCACAATGGCGATGTCGTATTGCACCGGCGCTGCCAGGTGCTGCAGCAGGTCGACGCGGTTTGTAGGCAAAGGCTGCGGTAAAGTGGGCATGCAGGGCACAGTCAAGACGATGAACACCCGCATTATTCGCCAGATCCTGAGGGACCATGACTTACCTACTTGCACTTGACCAGGGTACTTCCAGTTCACGCAGCGTCATTTTCGACGAACGGGGGCACATTCACGCGCTGGCGCAACAGGAGCTGCCGCAGATCTTCCCGCAATCCGGATGGGTTGAGCATGACCCGATGGCGATCTGGCGCACCCAGCTGGCCACCGCGCGCGCTGCTGTGGCACAAGCTGGGCTCCACGCACGCGACATTCACGCCGTGGGCATCACCAACCAACGTGAAACCACGGTGCTCTGGAACCGCCGTACCGGCTTGCCCGTCCACCATGCCATCGTCTGGCAAGACCGCCGCACCGAGCCGCTGTGTGCCGAGTTGCGCGCGCGGGGTTTAGCCGCCACCATCCAGACCAAGACCGGCTTGCTGCTGGATGCCTATTTTTCCGGCACCAAACTGAAATGGCTGCTGGACAACGTGCCCGGAGCGCGCCAGCAAGCGGCCAACGGCGAACTGGCCTTTGGCACGGTAGACAGCTGGCTGCTCTGGCAACTCACCCAAGGCGCGGTGCACGCCACGGATGTCAGCAATGCCTCGCGCACCCTGCTGTTCAATGTGCATGCCAACCAGTGGGACGACGACTTGCTGCGGGCGCTGGAGATTCCGGCCAGCGTGCTGCCCACGGTGAAGCCCTCCAGCGCGATGTTTGGGGAGATTCACCCCGACCTGCTGGGCGCTGCCATTCCGATCGGTGGCGTAGCGGGCGACCAGCAGAGCGCCCTGTTTGGCCAGGCCTGCTTCAAACCCGGCATGGTCAAAAACACCTACGGCACCGGCTGCTTCATGCTGATGCACACCGGGCAGTCATTCCAGACCTCGACCAACGGACTCATCACCACCAGCGCAGCGCAAACCACACCGCAACCCGAATTTGCCCTGGAAGGCAGCGTATTTGTCGGCGGCGCGGTGGTGCAGTGGCTACGCGATGGCCTGAAAGCCATTACCAGCAGTGCAGACGTGCAAGCACTGGCCGAGACGGTGCCCGACTCGGGTGGCGTCGTGGTGGTGCCTGCCTTCACCGGACTGGGCGCGCCGTATTGGCAGCCGGACGCGCGCGGCGCCATCCTGGGCTTGAGCCGGGGCAGCACCCTGGCGCACATCGCCCGCGCCTCGCTGGAGAGCATTGCCTTCCAGAGTGCCGCCTTGCTGCAGGCCATGCAAAAAGACGCTGCCCGAGTCGGCGCCATGGCGGTGACCGAGTTGCGGGTGGACGGCGGCGCCTGCGTCAACAATCTGTTGATGCAGTTTCAGGCTGACCTGCTGGGCATCGACGTCATTCGCCCGGCGGTCACCGAGACCACCGCCTTGGGGGCGGCGTATCTGGCCGGCTTGGCCACCGGCGTCTTTGCCAGCACCGATGCGCTTGCTGCCCAGTGGCGGGCGGAGCGGCGCTTTGAACCCCGGATGGCACCGCAGCAGGCGGCTGAACGGATGGCGAGCTGGGACCATGCGGTGCGCCAAACCGTGCTGTAAGGCAAAGTTGACAGGTGTGTAAGCCCAAGTGATTAGACTCGGGCCTTCCCAAAATACACCAGCGGTCTGGAACCGCATACCCATATGAGCGAGCGCATTGCATTTATCGGCGGCGGCAACATGGCCAGCGCCATCATCGGCGGACTGATCAAACAGGGTGGTTCTCCGCAAAATATCGATGTGGTGGAACCCTCGGTAGAAGCCCGCAACCAACTCCACAGCAGTTTTGGCATCGCCGCCCAGGCCCAAGCCACCGAAGCGCTTGCCAGCGCGGGCCTGGTGGTATGGGCGGTCAAACCGCAAACTTTCAAAGAAGCGGCTCTGGCGGCAGCGCCGTTCACCGCCCAGGCCTTGCACTTGAGCGTAGCCGCCGGCATCAAAACCGACAGCATGGCCGCTTGGCTGGGCAGCGAGCGCATCGTGCGCGCCATGCCCAACACGCCAGCGCTGGTAGGCAAAGGCATCAGCGGGCTGTTTGCCCGCGCTGGCGCCTCGGCGCAAGACTGCGCTCGGGTGGCGCAAGTGATGGGCACCACGGGCGAGTTTCTCTGGCTCGACACCGAAGACCAGCTGGATGTGGTCACCGCCCTGTCAGGCTCAGGCCCGGCCTATGTGTTTTATTTCATGGAAGCCATGACCATGGCAGGCACTGAAATGGGTCTGAGCCGCGAGCAGGCACACCAATTGGCTGTGGCCACCTTCGCCGGTGCCAGTGATCTGGCCAAAACGTCCGCCGACACGCCCCAAGTGCTGCGCCAGCGTGTCACTTCCAAAGGTGGCACCACCGCAGCGGCCATTTCCAGCATGGAAGACAACGACGTGCGCGCCCTGTTCATCGACGCCATGTACGCTGCCCGCGAGCGCGCCAAGAAACTTGGCAACGAATTCGGCGCAGCCTGAATCAGCCTAGCAACGCGTAGCCCCACACCAGGGCAATGTTCAGCAGGCTGATCAGTTGGGCCGCGCTGCCCAGATCCTTGGCCCGCTTGGCCAGCGGGTGGCGGCTCAGGGAGGTGTGGTCCACCGCCGCCTCAACCGCTGAGTTGAGTAGCTCGACAACAATGCTGAACAGATGCGCAAAGATGATGACCATGCGCGACAGCGCTGGCAGCGGCAGCCACAGCATCACGACCAACCCGACGATAGCCAGCAGGCAGACTTGCCTGAACGCCGCTTCACCTGACCAGGCGGCCGTCAAGCCGTCCAGTGAATAGCCTGCGGCATTCACAATCCGGCGCCAGCCGGTCTTGCCCTTGAAGGGGCTTTTGTCTGTGTCGGGCATCAGAAGGTGTCCATGGTGGTTGGTCGGCTGGCGGTGTGTGGCAACGTGCAGGGCGGCCAGCTAACGCAGCGCGTAGCCCAGCAACACCCCGGCAAACACCGTGGCCCCGAGCCAATGATTGAGCCGAAAGGCTTTGAAACAGCCGTCCCGGCTGCGCGTACGAATCAGGGTGTAGTGCCACACCACCTGCGCCAAAGCCAAGCCGATTGATACTATATATATAGCACCTAGCCCTTTATCTATAAGGGCTAGAGCCCAGAAACCTATATAAAGCAGATAAAACAGCAACACTGCTGGCACATCCCATTGGCCCAGGGTGATGGCCGAGGTTTTGATACCAATCTTCAGGTCGTCGTCGCGGTCCACCATGGCGTATTCGGTGTCGTAGGCCAGCACCCAAAACAGGTTCCCAGCAGCCAGCGCCCAGGCCAGAGGCGGCACCGCACCCTGCACGGCGGTAAACGCCATCGGAATCCCCATGCCAAAGGCCAGCCCGAGCACCGCCTGCGGCATCGACACCCAGCGTTTGGCATAGGGGTAAAGCAGGGTGATGAACAGTGCGGCAAACGACATGGCCACCGTCAGCAGATTGGTGGTGAGCACCAGCGCAAACGCCAGCAGCGCCAGCACCGCCCCCACGCCCAGCGCCTCTTTCACCGACACCGCACCGCTGGTGACCGGGCGCTGCGCGGTGCGTTTGACGTGTTTGTCAAACTCGCGGTCGGCCACGTCATTGATACAACACCCCGCGCTGCGCATCAGGATGGTGCCGAGCACAAACACGCTCAGCAAGTGCCAGCCCGGAAAGCCGTCGGCCGCCACCCACAGTGCACCCAGCGTGGGCCACAGCAGCAGCAGCCAGCCGGCAGGGCGGCTCCAGCGGATCAAATCCAGGTACAGGCCCAACTTCTTCTGCAGAACACTCACACGCGCACCCTCGTTGGCGGGTTCAGGAAAGCCGCACCACACCCGGCAACTCGCAGGCGTAAATGGCGTTACGCAGGGCTGCAATCGCCTCGTAACGGGTGAAGCTGCGCCGCCAGGCCAGCACCACCCGGCGCGTCGGTGGGTCGCCTTCAAACGGCAGGTATTTGATGAACGGCTCTTCGTCGCGCTTGCGTTTGGAGCTGGGCTGCAGCGCTTCTTTGGGCACGCTCAGCCGTGGCACCAGGGTGACGCCCATGCCAGCGGCCACCATGTGTTTGATGGTTTCCAGCGACGAGCCCTCAAAACTTTTGCGAATGCCCTCGGCATTGGCGGAAAAGCGGGCAAATTCCGGGCAGACCTCCAGCACATGGTCACGAAAACAGTGGCCGCTGCCCAGCAGCAGCATGGTTTCCTCCTTGAGCTGCTCGCTGGTCACCGTGGCCTGGCTGGCCAGCGGGTGATGCGTGGGCACGGCTGCCAAAAACGGCTCGTCATACAGCGGTGCAATGGCCAGCCCGGCATCCGGAAACGGCTCGGCCAGAATGGCGCAATCGATCTCACCGGTGCGCAGCATCTCCAGCAGCTTGACGGTGAAGTTTTCCTGCAGCATCAGCGGCATCTCTGGGGTGTGCTCAATCATCTGGCGCACCAGCGCGGGTAGCAGATACGGGCTGATGGTGTAAATCACCCCCAGCGTCAAGGCCCCGGCGAGCGGGTTTTTGCCGCGTTTGGCTATCTCTTTGATGGCAGCGGCCTGCTCCAGCACACTTTGCGCCTGACGGACGATTTCCTGGCCCAGCGCGGTCACTGCCACTTCATTGGCGCTGCGCTCGAAAAGCTTCACGTCGAGCTCTTCTTCGAGCTTTTTCACGGCCACCGACAGCGTGGGTTGCGACACGTAGCAGGCTTCAGCGGCCTTGCCAAAGTGCCGCTCGCGCGCCACCGCCACGATGTATTTGAGTTCAGTCAGAGTCATGGGCCTATTGTCTTACACCGAGAAGGCGCTGCGTCTTGGCTTTTATCAACGTGGCATGTCCCGGCCACAGGCCCAGCACTGCTCAAAACCGCCCTCCACCAGCTCTCCACAGGTGCAAAACCAGCGGTGCTGTTGCGGGTGTTGCAGATCAGCCAGCACCTGGCGGGCACGGGCCAACTGCTGCGGGTTGGTCACCCAGACCTCGGGCAGGCACTGGTCGGGCGGCAGTTCGCCGGCCACACCGCTCAAATACTGGCGCTGCACGCTGGCGGCAATGCCCTGTTGGCAGAGCACGTCTGCCCACAAAGTGGCCAGAGCGAGGTTGGTGGCTTGGGTGAGGCGTGGCATACAGCGCTGAGCATACGCGCCCGGGCCGCTCGGTTTTTTTCACGTGGCTCTGCGGGCAATGCGGTTGGTTTTCTTGGGGAGTTCTTCCTTGGGCGCGCGCTGGCTGTGGCTTTGTACGGCGCGGCGACTGGGTCAGGTGCGTGCGGTTTTGGGACGCAATCACGCGCGGGGCTGATTCAACAGTACGCCAAAACCATTGGGCGCGCGCCTTGTACCCCAAAGCCCGGTCACCTGACCCAATCACCACGCCTTGGCGGTGTTGGGTCGGCGGAGGAATACCGAGAGCAGCCAGGGACTGTTGGTCAAAATTGATGGCGCCACCATGCGGACCGATTCCACTGACGACCGATCAAGCTGGTATCAAAACTGCGGTGACAATCGTTTTGATAGCTGCTTATCCTTATTCCATAAGGGCCACAGCCTGTTTTCTCATAATAACCTTCCAACTCCAACAGCGTGAGGCAGGGTGATTGGGTCAGGGGACCGGGCTTTGGGGTGCAAGGCGTGCGCCTAGAGACCTGGGCACACTGAGACGCCAGCCCCGCGCGTGATTGCACCCCAAAACCGCATGCCCCTGACCCTGTCGCCCTGCCGGGCGCAGATGTGGACGTGGATGTCTTGAATACCCAGCCAACGTCAGCTTGAAAAACACCTGATGGCCACGGCTTTCAGGCTTTCAGAAACTCCGCCTTGCCGCCCAGCCAGCGCTGCACATGTTTCTCGGCCAGCTGCGGGTAACTATCCAGCATCACCGGGGCCAGCTCACGCGCCCAGGCCAGCAGACCCGCATCAGCCACCACATCGGCAAACCGCAGCAGCGCGGCACCAGACTGGCGCGCGCCCATGAACTCACCGGGGCCACGAATCTCCAGGTCGCGCCGGGCGATCTCGAAACCGTCGTTGCTCTCGGCCATGGCGCGCAACCGCTCACGTGCGGTTTCACCCAGCCGGGGTGCGTCACCGGTGGAATACAGCAACACACAAGCCGAGGCGGCTGCGCCGCGCCCGACCCGGCCACGCAGCTGGTGCAACTGGCTCAACCCAAAACGTTCGGCGTGTTCAATCACCATCAGAGAAGCGTTGGGCACATCCACCCCGACTTCAATCACCGTGGTGCTGACCAGCACCGCCAGTTGGCCGCCGGTGAACAGGCTCATCACCGCCCGCTTCTCAGCCACCGGCATGCGTGAATGCAACAAACCGACCATCACGCCCGGCAATGCGGCGCTGAGCTGGGCATGAGTTTCGGTGGCGTTGGTCAGGTCCAGCGCCTCGCTTTCTTCGATCAGCGGGCAAACCCAGTAAATCTGCCGCCCTGCGGCAATCTGCGCGCGGATCCGTTCCACCACCTCGGCGCGGCGCGCGTCGTTGACCACTTTGGTGATGATCGGCGTGCGCCCGGGCGGCAGTTCGTCGATGGTGGAGACGTCCAGATCGGCGTAGTAACTCATCGCCAGCGTGCGTGGAATCGGTGTAGCGGTCATCATCAAAAGATGCGGCTCCAGCGCGTCGACCAACTTGCCGCGCAGGGCCAGCCGCTGCGCCACGCCAAAGCGGTGCTGCTCGTCGATGATGGCCAGCGCCAAACGGCTGAACTGCACTTTGTCCTGGATGATGGCGTGGGTGCCGACCACCAGCTGCGCCTGGCCGCTGGCAATCAGCGCCAGCATCTCGCGGCGTTCCTTGGCTTTCTGGCTGCCGGTGAGCCAGGCCACGGTGATGCCCAGTGGCTGCAACCAGCTCACCAGTTTGGCAAAGTGTTGGGTGGCCAGAATTTCGGTGGGTGCCATCAGGGCGCACTGCCAACCAGCGTCGATACACACGGCGGCCGCCAAAGCGGCGACCACTGTTTTGCCGGAGCCCACGTCGCCTTGCAGCAGGCGGTGCATGGGCACGTTTTGGCCCAGGTCGTGGGTGATTTCTTCGCAGACGCGGCGCTGGGCATGGGTCAGCTGGAACGGCAGCGTGGCCAGCAGGCGCTGGTGCAGCGGCTCATTGGGGGGTGCGTCCTCACCCCGGCCCTCTCCCAGCGGCAGAGGGCGCAAAGGCACGCCAGGCCCAGCCAGAAAAGACATGGCTGCTATTCCCTCTCCCTTTGGAAGAGGGTCCGGGTGAGGACTGGTGCAAAGTTTGGACAGCGCATCAGCTGCTATCAGAGCGGGCGCCCGCAGCGCCGCGCGTTCGCGTTTGGCTTGTAACTGCGAGAGTTGCTGCGCCAGCAGTTCCTCGGCTTTCAGGCGCTGCCAGGCCGGATGGCTGTGGTCTTCCAGCGTGGCCAAGCTCACATCCGGTGTCGGGTGATGCAAGAAAGAGAGCGACCAGCCCAATTTGCATAGGGGCTGGAGGCCAATTTGGCATAAATATGCTGCGGGAATCGTGTCGCTCAAGTCTGAGCGCGCCAGCCCGGCATCCACCGCGCGGCGAAGGTAGGCTTGTGGCAAACCCGCCACCGTGGGGTAAACCGGGGTCAGTGCAGTCGCCAACGCACCGCCAGCGGGTTTGAAGGCCGGGTGCATCATCGTCAGCCCGGCAAAACCCCCGCGAATTTCGCCACGCACACGCAACTGGTTGCCCACCGCCAGCGCTTTTTGCTGCGACGGGTAGAAGGTAAAAAAACGCAGCAGACAGGTGCCGGTGCCGTCGTCCAGCGTCACCAGCAGTTGCCGGGTGCCGCCCAATTTGATCTCGCTGTGGCGCACCGTGCCTTCAATTTGCGCCACCTCGCCCTCGCGCACGTCGCACAGCTTGACCAGGCGGGTTTCGTCTTCGTAGCGCAATGGCAGGTGCAGCGCCAGGTTGATGGCGCGGTTCAGCCCGAGCTTGCGCAGGGCCTTTTGCGGGCCCGTCAAAGGCTTGGCGGCGGCGGCGGGTGCGGGGGTTGCGGCGGGCATGGCGTGATTGTGGCGCAGCCACTTTGCCGCCAACGACTCATGGCAAACCCGAATACCGGCGAAAAAGCCACGTGGGATACTTTTTCTTCCACTTATAAAAGGAGACTCGCATGACCCTACGTTCCCTGGCGGTTGCCGCCGTTTTGATGGCCAGCATGGCTGTGGCCTATGCCCAAGACAAGGTGGTTTACCACGTCAACGACACGGCCAGCCAAGCACTGGGCACTTTGCGCAACATCCGCAATCACCTCGACACCGACCCCACCGCGCAGATCACGCTGGTGGCGCACGCCTTTGGGGTTGATTTTTTGATGGAAGGCATGAAAGACCGTGGCGAGTCGGCATTTGAACCGCTGGTAGCCGCCCTGAAGAGCCGCGGCGTCAAGTTTGAGGTATGCGAAATCACCCTGAAAAACCGCAATATGAAAAAAGAGCAGTTCATCCAGGAGGCTGATTTCACACCCTCTGGCGTGGTGCGCCTAACCAAATTGCAACTGGCAGGCCACGCTTACATCAAACCCTGAGGCCGCCAACCTAGGCCAACGCTTACCGGGTGGCGCGCTCGGCCAGAAACATCTCGATGCGGCGGTTTTTGGCGCGACCGGCCTCGAAGTAGTTGTCGGCAATCGGCTCGCGCGAGCCACGACCGTCGATCTGGATGCGGCGTGAATCCACCCCGCGTGCAGCCAGATAGTCACGCGCACTGGCGGCGCGGTTGACGGACAGCGGGTTGTTGATGGCGTCCGAGCCGGTGCTGTCGGTGTGGCCAACGATGCGGATCTCGGTATTGGGCTGGCTGGAGAGTCCTTGCGCAAACTGATCCAGGATCGGTTGCAGATTGGGTTTGATGTTGGACCGGCCCACGTCAAACGAAATGTCGCTTGGAATGTTGAGCTTGAGCTGGTTATCGGCGGTTTGCGTCACGTCCACGCCGGTGCCTGCGGTGGCCTGCTCCATGGCGGCTTTTTTCTGCGCCATCTGGTTCGACCAGATGTAGCCACCGAGTGCGCCCACGCCCGCGCCAATGGCGGCAGATTTGGTGCTGTCACCAATCGCCACACCGGCCAGCGCGCCCACGCCAGCGCCAATGGCGGAACTGCGTTGGGCGTCCGACATATTGGCGCAGCCGCCAACCAACAGGGCCACGGCAGTCAGACCGGTGGTGGTCAAACGGGCAGTCGATGTCAAGATGTTCATGGTGATTCCTTGGGAGTTTGTCAAAAAGAAAAATTTATACCATCGGTATGCTGTGCACAACGTGCGCTGGCGAACATTGGGCCTGCCAACCACGATTCGTTGGCACAAAGGGCCGTTTTCTGAGGCTGGCTGCGACAATGCGACTCCCCCATTGACTTGGTACGGGGCCTGTCAGCCCCTCAAGCAGCATGAACACCTACACCCACCACAGCCCGCGCCCCTACACCCTCAGCGACTTCGATTTTGAGTTGCCACCCGAGCTGATTGCCCAGCACCCGGCGCCCGAGCGCAGCAGTTCGCGCTTGCTGGATGGCAGCGGCGGTAAACCTGTCGACCGCATCTTCCGCGACCTGCCCATGTTGCTGCAGCCGGGCGACCTGATGGTGTTCAACGACACGCAGGTCATGAACGCGCGGCTGTTTGGCGAAAAACCCACTGGCGGCAAGGTCGAACTACTGATTGAACGTGTGCTCGGCGGCAACCAGGTGGTGGCGCACATGCGGGTCAGCAAAAAGCCCGAAATCGGCACCACCATCACGCTGGTGGCTGCACCGGGCTACACCGACCACCCCAGCGCCACGTTGCTGGGCCGCTGGCCCGATGCGCAAGGCACGCTGTTTCGCTTAGTGCTCTCCAACGACGCAGGCGATAACCCCTACACGCTGATGGCGCGCCACGGCCACGTGCCGCTGCCACCATACATCACCCACACCGACTCGGTCGAAGACGCCCAGCGCTACCAGACGGTGTTTGCCAAACACCCCGGCGCGGTGGCCGCCCCCACCGCTGCGCTGCACTTTGACGACGCGCTGCTGGCGCAGATTGACGCCCTGGGCGTGCAACGCGCGCATGTCACGCTGCATGTGGGCGCGGGCACGTTTCAGCCAGTCAAGACCGAAAACCTGGCCGAACACCAGATGCACAGCGAGTGGTTTGAGGTGCCGGTAGCCACCCAGCAAGCCATTGCAGACTGCCGGGCACGCGGCGGTCGGGTGGTGGCGGTCGGGACGACGACGGTGCGCACGCTCGAAAGTTGGGCCGCCTGCGCCACCACACCTGGCCCCAATGTTGCTGATGCGCCGCTGGTTCCGGTTTCCGGCGACACGCGCATCTTCATCACCCCGGGTTTTGACTTTCAGATGGTGGACGCGCTCATCACCAACTTTCACCTGCCCAAGTCCAGCCTGATGATGCTGGTCAGCGCTTTTGCGGGTTACGAGCCGATCCGCGCGCTGTACGCCCATGCCATTCGCGAAAAATACCGCTTTTTCAGTTACGGCGATGCCATGTGGCTGGTGCGGCAAGCCAAAGAGTAAAGTGCCTTCATGAACGCCTTTCAGAAACGCACCGCCTTACAGATTGCCAGCGTCAGCCTTGTGCTGGCTGCGCTGGCCAGCCCTGTGGCCTGGTTTGTAGAACGTGAGCGCTCTGAAGAAAGTATCGTCTCACTTGCGTTTGAGGAATCCGGGCGACCGTTTCACCGGAACAACCCGATTGACCTGAGCGGCCCCCAAGCCGTGGAACACGCCACGCAAGCTGCACGGACCATCTCTGGCGGCATGTTCGACATTGCCGAAATTTACAACCCGGCGGGCGACAAGCTGGCCGAAACCATGACCCCGGAAGGTGCGGCCGTCGAGTCTTTGCTGCCCAAACACGGCAAGCCCGGCTACGGACAAGCGTCGTATGACAGCCTGCGCCTGGCGGGTGACGTCTGGGTGCTGCGGGTGTTTGTGCCGCTACGAGCGTCTGCTAGCGGCCCGAGCCAGCCCATCATTGGTTACTTTGAAGGCGTGCGGGTGGTGCCTGAGTGGCAGCGCCAGCAAATATTCAGCGCCTCGCTGACCGCTGCACTGATGGTCGGGCTGGCCTCGTTGTTGTGCGGCGCGGTGCTCTACCCGGTGGTGGTGCGCCTGTCAGCCGACAACGAGCGCAAGGCGCGTGAGGTGCTGGACTCACACATCTCGATGATGGAAGCCCTGGGCCGCGCTATTGCCAAGCGCGACTCCGACACCGGTGCCCACAATTACCGGGTGGCCTGGATTGCAGCGAGCATTGCTGAAAAGCTGGGCATCTCGGGCAGTGCCATGCAGGCGTTGATTGCCGGCAGCTTTTTACACGACGTGGGCAAGATCGGCGTGCCCGATGCCATTCTGCTCAAGCCCGGCAAGCTCGACGATACCGAGATGGCCATCATGCGCACCCACGTCAACCAGGGCAAGGAAATCGTCACCGGCATGGGTTGGCTGGACGGTGCGAATGCCGTGGTCGCGTCACACCACGAAAAGTGGAACGGCAGCGGCTACCCGCAACAGCTTAGAGGCGAGGCCATTCCGCTGTCCGCGCGCATCTTTGCGGTGGCCGATGTGTTTGACGCGCTGTGCTCCAAACGGCCCTACAAGGAACCCATGGGGTTTGACGCGGCCATGGCGATTCTGGACAAAGACACCGGCAGCCATTTCGACCCGCAGGTGATGGCTGTCTTCAAACCCATGGCGCGTGACATTTATGACCGCCTCGCCGACAGCACCGAAGCTCAGGCGCGCGAGCTGCTTGAAGAGCGGGTGCGTCGGCATTTTGAGCATTGAGCGGCCAACAGGCAGAATGCGCGCATGGCCTACCGCTACCCGATTGGAACCCACACCTTTCAATTCGCTGACCTGCGCGCGGTGATGGCCTGCGCCAGCCCGGCGCGCTCGGGTGACGTGCTGGCCGGGTTGGGCGCTGCCAGTTCCCAGGAGCGCATGGCGGCGCGGCTGGTGCTGGCCGACCTGCCGCTAAAAACCTTTCTGAATGAGGCGCTGATTCCTTATAAGGTGGACGAAGTCACCCGCCTGATTTTTGACCGGCACGATGCAGTGGCGTTTGCCCCGCTAAGCCACCTCACCGTGGGCGATTTGCGCAACTGGCTGCTGCAAGACAGCACCGACAGCGCCACCCTGAGCGCCGTGGCACCCGGCCTGACGCCCGAGATGGTGGCTGCAGTGAGCAAACTCATGCGCAACCAGGACCTGATTCTGGTTGCGCGCAAGTGCCGGGTGGTCACGCGTTTTCGTAACACCATTGGCCTGCCCGGGCACCTGAGCGTGCGCCTGCAGCCGAACCACCCCACCGATGACCTGCGCGGCATCGCCGCTAGCCTGCTCGACGGGCTGATGTATGGCGCGGGTGACGCGGTGGTTGGCATCAACCCGGCCAGCGACTCGCTAGCTGTGATGACCGGGCTGTGGCAGATGCTTGACGAGGTTCGCACCCGCTTTGACATTCCGATGCAAAGTTGCGTTTTAACCCACGTCACCACTCAGCTCAAAGCTATGGAAAGCGGAGCGCCAGTGGACCTGGTGTTCCAGTCGATTGCCGGTACCGAAGCCACTAACACCAGCTTTGGCGTGACGCTGGCACTGCTGAAAGAGGCGCGTGACGCGGCGCTGGCCTTGGGGCGTGGCACGCTGGGCGACAACGTGATGTATTTCGAAACCGGCCAGGGCAGCGCCTTGTCTGCCAATGGCCACCACGGTGTCGACCAGCAGACCTGCGAGGCGCGCGCCTATGCGGTGGCGCGCGAGTTCAAGCCGCTGCTCACCAACACCGTGGTTGGTTTCATCGGCCCGGAGTATCTGTATGACGGCAAACAGATCATCCGCGCCGGGCTTGAAGACCATTTCTGCGGCAAGCTGCTGGGTGTGCCCATGGGCTGCGACGTGTGTTACACCAACCACGCCGAGGCCGACGCGGACGACATGGACAGCCTGATGACGCTGCTGGCGAACGCGGGCCTGAGCTTCATCATGGGCGTGCCGGGCGCGGATGACATCATGCTCAACTACCAGAGCACCTCGTTCCACGACGCGCTGTACCTGCGCAGCCTGCTGGGCTTGAAGCGCGCGCCTGAGTTTGACGCCTGGCTGCAGCGCATGGGCCTGGTCGACGCGCAAGGGCACCTGCTGGACGCGCCAGCGAGCCACCGGCTGCTGCAACAGTTGCCGAATTTGGGATCGGTAGGATGAACACAACGCCCTCGCCCAACACCCCGACCGCGCCGCCGCCCGACCTGGCCTTGCATCTGGTGGTGCGCGCTGACCCCTGGGAAACCCTGCGCCAGCACACCGCCGCGCGCATCGCACTCGGCCGCGTGGGCGCCAGCCTGCCCACCGCCGAGGTGCTGCGCTTGGGCTTGGCGCACGCGCAAGCGCGCGACGCAGTGCACACGCCGCTCGACTTTGCCGCGCTGAGTTTGACCTTGCAGGCCGATGGCTGGCTGCCGCTACAGGTGCGCAGCCAAGCCCTGACCCGGCAGAACTACCTGCTGCGCCCCGACCTGGGCCGGCGCCTGCACCCGGACGATACCAACCGCTTGCGCCAGCACGCTGGCCCCAACCCGATGTGTGAACTGGCCATCGTGGTCGCCGATGGTTTGTCCAGCGCAGCAGTGCAACAACACGCCGCGCCGCTCTTGGCTACGCTGAAAGACCAGTTGCAAACCGATTGGGGCGCCACCCCTCTGGTGCTGGCCGAACAGGGCCGGGTAGCCATTGGCGACGACATCGGCGAGTTGCTTGGCGCGCGGCTGCTGGTGCTACTGATTGGCGAGCGCCCTGGTCTGAGTTCACCGGCGAGTCTGGGCATTTACATCACTTATTCGCCGCGAATTGGCCGCATGGACAGCGAGCGCAACTGCATCTCCAACGTGCGCCCCGAGGGCTTGCCTTACGACCAGGCAGCACACAAACTGGCCTGGTTGTGCCGCGCTGCGTTGCGCATAGGGGTCACCGGCGTGGCATTAAAAGACGATAGCCCTTCAGCAAGTATTGCATTAGGTGCGGCGATCACGTTGCCGCGCTGAGCCACCCCCAATCGACGGCGGCTCCTTACAATGCCCGCCGCACTTCCGGAACCTCCATGCTTCACTTTGACCTTCTCGCCACCGACCCCGTCAACCTGGCGTCGGGCTACGCAGGCTCCCACGCCCGCCGTGGCACGCTCACCCTGAACCACGGCGTGGTGCAAACGCCGATCTTCATGCCGGTGGGCACTTACGGCACCGTCAAGGGGGTGATGCCGAGCAGTCTGGAGGACATGGGCGCGCAGATCATCCTGGGCAACACCTTCCACCTTTGGATGCGCCCGGGCGCCGAGGTGATGCGCAGTTTTGGCGGCTTGCATGGTTTTGAGCGCTGGGACAAACCCATCTTGACGGACTCGGGGGGGTTTCAGGTCTGGAGCCTGGGTGCCATGCGCAAGATCACCGAACAGGGAGTGCATTTCTCCAGCCCGGTGAATGGCGACAAACTGTTCATGTCACCCGAAGTGAGCATGCAGATCCAGACCACGCTGCACTCTGACATCGTCATGCAGCTCGACGAATGCACGCCGTATCTGTCAGTCGAGCCCAAGACCAAAGGCCAGATCACCACCGAGCGCGAGGCGCGGGTGAGCATGGAAATGAGCCTGCGCTGGGCCAAACGCTCACAAGACGAATTTGCCCGCCTGGAAAACCCCAACGCGCTGTTTGGCATTGTGCAAGGCGGCATGTTTGAGCACCTGCGCCAGGAGTCGCTCGACGCGTTGGTCGCGATGAACTTCCCCGGCTACGCTGTAGGCGGCGTGAGTGTAGGGGAACCCAAAGACGAAATGCTGCGCATCATGGCGCACAGCCCGCACCGCCTGCCCGCCCACAAACCGCGCTACCTGATGGGTGTGGGCACGCCGGAAGACCTGGTGGAGGGTGTGGCGCAAGGGGTTGATATGTTTGACTGCGTCATGCCAACCCGCAACGCCCGCAACGGCACCCTGTTCACGCGATTTGGCGACCTGAAAATCCGCAACGCGCGCCACAAAACCGATCACGGCCCACTGGACGCCACCTGCACCTGTTACACCTGCAAGGGCCAAACCCGACCCGATGGCAGCGTCAGCGGCGGTTTCAGCCGCGCCTACCTGCACCACCTGGACCGCTGCGCCGAAATGCTCAGCCCGATGCTCTCCAGCATCCACAACCTGCATTACTACCTGAACCTGATGACCGAGATTCGGGCTGCACTGGAGGCCGGCACCTTTGGCGCCTTCCGCGCCCAGTTCAAAGCCGATCGGGCGCGCGGGGTGTGAGGCCGCAGGTGCATCCATGCAAATCATGGAATGAACCTTCTGCCAGTGAATCACCCCGGCCGTTCACCCAAACCGCCCCGCAGCAGCATGACCAAACCTCACCGACGTGCGCGGCGTTTGAGCCAGATGCGTATGCGCCAGATCAGCTTGACCCCCACATAGCCGACAACCGAACCACTGATAGCGAACAGGCTCATGCCCAGCATCGTCGGCCAGCCGAACTCTGCCAACCATGACATCCCGCCATCCGCCACTGGCGCTAGTGCAGGCGTGGGTTCACCCAGGAGCAGCGCGCCGAACTGGTAGGCCAGCCACAGCCAGAAACCAATCGTCAGTGGATTGGTGAGCATCGTGGCGGCAGCCGCTATAGGAATGTTGGCACGCCACCAGATGCAATGCACAGTTGCCACCACGATTTGTGCCACAGGGAGAACAAACGCCCAAAAAATGCCCACCGCTACGCCACGCGCCACAGCTTCATGTTGAAGCCGCCAAAGCTGGGGGTCAAGCAGGTGGCTGGCAACTGGCTGCAGCCAAGGGTGCGCAGTCAATGTGGCCCGATTCGGGATCAACTTGTGCAGCCGATCCATCCAAGGTGCAGAGTTCTGTTTCATCTGTGTCCTGAAATGCACGTCACATGCACGTCGTCAATAGGCCAAAAAGTTCTTATTAAACATGGTGGCACCCCTTCGAGATTTTTCTTGCTTGCCCTCAACCTGATTCCCGTGGGGATTTTGGCGCGCAGCAGACTGCCAAGGGCCGAACCGCCCAAGTTGCAGGACTTGAGAGACTTACTACCAAACGCCATCGCAGGCCCTCAACCGCTACACCGCCATGTCGAGCTTCTCAGCGGCCCGAGAGATGCCGCCTTCTTTGGCCACCACCGCAAAATAATACAGAGGTTTGTCATTGAACCGCGTACTCATAGTCAGTATTTCTCGGAATTTAAGTAAGAATTTATCTGCTTTTTTAGATACGTTCTGATGTCAACAATGGGGCTGCTGATTTCAGAACAGGCACCATGACTCAACAAAAAATGGAAACACACATGCGTAAATATGCCAAAGATAGCCCGCAGGCAGCGGCCCGAATCATCAGCTTGACGCTCATTGCCGATGGCGATGTTGGCCAGGCTGAACTTGCCCTGCTTGATGCCCTCGAAGTCCACCAGCAACTGGGGCTGTCGCGCGAGGCGCTCCATGGGGTGATCGACACCTTTTGCGAAGACCTGCTGTCCAGCAAGCAACTGAACTGGGCGGATGCCTGCCCGGTAGATGAATACACCCTGACCGAACTGATGTCCGAAATTGAAGACCCGGCACTGCGCCGCAAGGTACTGGGTTTATGCGTCCAGTTGGCAGAGGCAGATGATCAAATTGCCGAGGGTGAATCGCTCGTGTTGATCGCAGCCGTTGGGCACTGGAATCTGCATTACCAAATGCTGACCGCCTCCATCATTCCCAAACTGAGCTGAATCAACGTGAGGCCGAGCCTAATGTAGCTTGGCGGATTTGGTCAGCCCAAGCGCCACCAAAGTGACCACCGTCAGAGGCAAAACAAAACTCAGCATGGTCGTTGAAAACACACCCAAGGCGTCATGTTGTTGGGCCGCCAGCACCAGATAGGTCACATAGGCCATGTAGTAGCCCAAAAACACGGCACCTTCCCAGCGGGCAATCACCTGCCCGGTCATGAAGATCGGCAAACAGGCCAGCGCCACGGCCACCATCACCCACAGGTCGAAATTGAGAGCTGCTGGCGGCACCACCAAGCCCGTCTGGCCTGAGACCAAACTGGCCACCCCCATGCAGCCCAGCACGTTGAAGGTGTTGCTGCCCACCACGTTGCCCACGGCAATGTCGCGCTCGCCCTTGATCGCCGCCATGATGGAGGTCGCTACCTCGGGCATGGAAGTGCCAGCCGCAACAATGGTCAACGCGATCACCAGGTCGCTGACACCCATGGATTTGGCAATGGTCACGGCGGCTTGCACCAACCAGTCCGAGCCCAGCACCAGCAGCGCCAACCCAGCGGCAATCAGCAGCAACTGCACCCAGACGCGGTCCAGCCAGCCAGCAGGCGCTTGGGGAGCAAACTCCTGGGTGTATTCATCCTGGGCGGCCTGGCCTTCGCGCCGCGACTGAACCACCAGAAAAACGGTGTAGGCCGCAAGCAGGATCAACAGCAAAACACCGTCGTTCCAGCTCAGCAGCCCATCGAGTGACAGCAGCAGCAGCAGCAGACTGGCACCCAACATAATCGGCACCTCCTGGCGAATCAGCTGGATATTGACCACCAGCGGCACGATCAAGGCCGACAGGCCCAGAATGAACAACACGTTGAAGATGTTGCTGCCCACCGCGTTACCCAGCGCCAGGTCGGTCTTGCCGTCCAGCACTGCCCCCACCGACACGGCCACCTCGGGGGCGCTGGTACCAAAGGCCACCACCGTGAGCCCCACCACGAGGGGCGAGATGCCCAGCGACAGGGCCAGGCGCGAGGCGCCCCGCACCAACACATCGGCACCGACGATGAGGGCGACCAGCCCGGCGAAAAAAAGCAGATAAGTCATGCTTCAAGCGTCCATTGAAAAAAATAACTTGGCTGGGCAACGCGAAGGGGCCTGACCTGACCCTGCCGCGCGCCAGACTCAGGCATTGACCAGCCGCCACATCAGGTAAGTGCCCAGCACCGCGTTGCCAATGGCAAACCCAACCATCACCAGGCTGACCAATACACCCAATGATTGGGTTTGCGATATCCAACTTAAAGCCGCAGAAAGCAGGTTCAGTGCCACCATGAGCCAAAACAATGGATTGCGGGGCTGGTACAGGCGACTGAGTTTCATAGGCGTGTTGGCAGTAGTTTCGATCACGGGCGTCGGCCTCCAGATGGCAAGAAGCACCAAAGCCAAAACCTGGATGGTAAGGAAAATTTGAAGTCCAGCGAACCCAAGTTGCAAAGCCTGCATGATGCTGGCGCGATAGTCATTGAAAAAGCAAGAAATTTGGTTGAAATATTCCTGCTTTTACGAAGTTAAGCCATCTTTTGTTCAACATAACCAGATGCCTTTGCGCACCCGGCAAGAGCAACTCCAGGTTTTGTGTGCCGTCAGTGGCAACCGCACGGATGACAAACTGCAATGGCGCTGCCAGGTCAAATTCGGGGCAGCTGGTCATCGGGCGGGGATATATGCCAAATTGGCCTCCAGCCCTTACACAGAAAGGGCTAAAAGCTATTGATTTTGATATAAATGTCCAACCCGTAGCTGAAGCCTGCCCGGTATTTTTTGTACAGCGCGATCTCGTTTATCTTCTTGCGCCTCGATGGCGCGCCATCGCCGGGGAGGGAATGCTGGCATGTTGTCGGCCCGCATGACCCGCCCGCCGTTCTAGCCGGTATTGCGCACCCCCCCGGCAATCGCGTTGACGGTCAAAAACAGCCGACCCAGCAGCTTGCTGGCTCTTTCGCCGGTGTCAGGGCTGCTGGCATCGCCGGTACCATCGCTGCTCAGCACCAGTCGCCATTGCCGCAGCAAGTCAATCTGTTGCCGGTGCAAGGCGGCCAGTGGTGTCTGGCGCAGTTGCAGGGCAGCCAATTGGGTTGGCCGCCGCTGTGCCAGTGGTTGCTTGAACAGGTGTTGCAAAAAGGTGCGGGTCAAGGCAAATTCCGCGTCAATCTGACCCAGAAAACGGTCTCGAACAGCCGGGTCTTCCACCAGCGCTGCATAGCCGTGCATGACTTCCTGGTCAGCCTGCAACACCGCCAGCTCGATGTTCATGAAAACGTAGCGCAACAAGGGAAACCGGTTGATATCGGCACACAGCAACTCAAAAAGCGCTGGCTCCGCTTGCTGCAGCTGCTGCAGCGCGGTGCCCGCGCCATACCAGCTCGGCAGCAGGTAGCGCGACTGGTTCCAGCTGAACACCCACGGAATGGCGCGCAAATCGGCCAGTGTGCGATGCCCGGTGCGCCGGGCCGGGCGCGAACCGATGCGCAGCTGTTCCATCACATCAATCGGGGTGGCCTGGGCAAAAAAGTCCATGAACCCCTCGCCGCTGATCAGCTGCTGGTACTTGGCCATGCTGGTGTGCACCAGCAGTTCCATGATCTGGGGCAGCTCCGGTGCCGACTGGGTATGTTGCGCGGCGCGCGCCGTCATGCCCAATACCCCGGCCAGTTGCGACTCCAGGTTGTAGCTGGCGGTCAGCAGGTTGGAATATTTCTGCGAGATGGTTTCGCCCTGTTCGGTCATGCGAAATGCGCCGCGCAGCGAACCCTGTGGCAGCGCCTCCAGAAAACGGTGCGTGGGGCCAGCACCGCGCCCAATTGAGCCGCCGCGCCCATGAAAGAAGCACAGGTTAACCCCGCAGGCATCGCCCACTTGGGTGAGTTCGAGTTGCGCCCGGTACAGCGCCCCTTGGCTGGCCAAGATGCCGCCGTCCTTGCAACTGTCGCTGTAACCCACCATCACCTGCTGCTGCGGTTTGCGCCCGTTGGCAGTAGCAGCCAGGGTGCAGGCTGTGACCGGATGCGCCAGAAACGGGTGCAGGATTTTGGCCGCACCCAGCAGATCGTCTATGGTTTCAAACAGTGGCACCACCCGCAGCAGGCAGCGACAGCCAGCCGGGTCGTACACCAGCAGCCCGGCTTCACGCGCCAGCAAATACACCGTCAACAGGTCCGAGCAACTGCGGGTCATGCTGACGATGAGCGAGCCGATGCCATCCGCGCCATACGCCTGGATATGCCGCGCCAGCACGCGGTAACAGTCCAGCACCGCATCGGCCTCGGCACCCACGCGCAGGCCAGGCAGCAAAAAGGGCCGCGGGCAAGCCAGCTCGGCGATCAGAAACGCCAGGCGCTTGGGTTCTGGCCAATCGGCATAGTTGCTGTCTTGCAGGCCGGCTGCGGCCAGCATCTGCGCCACGGCGCGGTCATGAAAAGCGCTGTTTTGGCGCACATCCAGCACCGCCAGATGAAAGCCGATGGTATCGACCAGGCGCCTGGCGTTGAACACCTCCATGTCGGCCAGCCGGTGTGCGCCGATGTCACGCAGCGACTGGTCCAGCAGGGCCAGATCAGCCGACAGCTCGGCCGGTGTGGGGTAGCTGCCGGGCGCGTCATCCAGCGTTGCCGCGTGATCGCGCACCACGGTCAAGGGCAAGCCAGCCATCATCAGATTGAGGGCTTGCCGCCAGGGCTCAATCGGGTTGCGTGCCAGTGCTTCGGCCCCTGTGGCACCCAGGCGGGCCGCCCGTTCACCCAGCCACTGCTGCAAGCCAGCTGGAACGGGCTGCAGCTGGTCCGACAGACTGAGCTTGGCCGCCAAATCCACCAGGCAGCGATGGATCACACCCAGGGCATTGAGGCGCAAGTCCTGCAGCGATTCGGCGGTGACCTCGGCGGTAACCAGCGCGTGGCCGTCCCGGTCGCCACCGACCCAGGTGCCAAAGCCGAGTTGTGGAAACTGGCTTTGCTGCAAGGCCTCCCTTGAAAAACCCTGATTCAGCCAAGCCGCTTTCAGCCGGTTGTCCAGCAACGGCAGGGTTTGTGGGAACACATTTTTCAGGTAATGGATGACGTTCCTGCGCTCCGAGCGTAGTTCCGGTTTGTCCAGATAGATGTTGCCGGTGCGCCAGAGCAGCTCCAGCTGTTCCTTGATCTCATCGCGGTTTTGCTGGCGTTCTGACGGGGTCAAAATCGGGTTTTCATTTTTGACCAACAGCAGGTAAATGGCGCGGTGCTTGGCAATCACCGATGAGCGCTTGGCCTCGGTCGGGTGGGCGGTGAGCACCGGTTCGATGTGCACCGCCGCCAGACTGGCGGCAATGGCACTTTCTTCAAACCCGTCGGCCTTGAGGCGCAGCAGCGTGTTGCCCCAAAGCCCCCGCTCGTGGGACGGGCCATGCGCCGTCTCCATCATCCGGCGCAGCTGAACTGCGGCGTTTTCCTCAACCATGCCAAGCAACTGAAAGGCAATCGAGTGCAGCTGGCAAGCCTGTTCCACCGACACCGGATGCGCCGCTGGCACCTCGGCTGGCTCGCGCCAGGGCATGATGGCAGCCACCGAATGCAGGTCGAGTTCTTGCAGAACCTCGCTCAGGCAGGTGAGCACAAATTGCAAGTCTTTGTTGATTTTGTCCTGCAGCAAAACGCTGACGTCGGTCATGGTGTTTTCTCTTTTTGGGGGCAGAAAAAGTGGTGAATGTCAGCGTTGGGGCTGGGCGAAGCGTCGATGCACGCTGCTGGCAGCCACGCTGCGGGCTGCTTGGTTTTATATGACAAATCAGCCGCTAGCCCTTTGTGTATAAGGGCTAACAGCTACATTTATCATATTCATTCAAGTGCTGTGGATGGTGTCTTCAGGTAGCGCGAATGGACTGCCAACACGGCTTGCTCAATCACCTGATCGAGTTCCGGGCCGGATGTCAGCGAGGTTTGCAAGTCGTGCAGGCGGCCATCTTGCAGGCCGTAAATCCAGCCATGCAGCACCAGTGCCTGACCACGCTTCCAGGCATCGGCCACCAGCGTGGTGCGGGCCACGTTGCGCACCTGTTCAATGACATTGATCTCGCACATGGCGCGCCAGCGGGTGGCGTCATCCGGCAGCGCGTTGAGAAAACCGAGGTGCCGGTCACGCGCATCCTGAATGTGGCGCAGCCAGTTGTCGATCAAGCCCAGCGCCTGGCCTTCCAGCGCTGCCCGGACGCCGCCGCAACCGTAATGGCCGCAGACGATGATGTGCTGCACTTTCAGCGCATCAATCGCGTAGTGCAGCACCGACAGGCAGTTGAGGTCGGTATGCACCACCAGATTGGCCACGTTGCGGTGCACAAACACCTCACCCGGTCTCAATCCGGTGATCTGGTTGGCCGGTACCCGGCTGTCTGAGCAGCCAATCCACAGGTATGCCGGGCTTTGCAAGGCGACCAATTCGGCAAAAAAATCCGGGTCGACGGCCACCATCTCATCGGCCCAGTGGGCGTTGGCGGCAAAAAGTTCGGGCAGGTATTTCATTTTTGATGCGCTCAGGTTTCTCAGCTGGTCACAAGCCCACGACAAGGGCGTTGCGCAGAATCAATCCGATCAGGCTGTGCTGTAAAAGGGGGGCCTCCATGGTCGGGCTCATGGCTTGTGAAAAGGCCCGTCTGCTCGTTGAAGCGCCAAAACCTGAATCGCAGCCGCAGATAAACAACGATATGAGCCGCTAACGCTTACTGGATAAGCGCTAGCTGCTAGCATATCCATAGAATCCGCGAGCCAGATCAATGGCTGGTCTGTTGAATGCCAGCCAAGACCCAGCCCGTGTTGCCCTGGCGTGACTTCATCAAATGCCAGACCTCGTCGAACACCTCGTCCGCTTCGGTGCTGTCGGCCCGGATCACCCCGGTGAACTGCACGCTGACCAGGTAGCGTTGTGGGTCTTCGTCCACCTCCAGCACTGCGGCATGAAGGCTGACCACATCGGTTGTCTGGGTCGAAGGGCCGCGCTCGGCCAGTTCCAGTTTCAATTCGGCAAACATTTCAGGCGTGGTGAACTCGCGGATGTCGTCAAGGTTGCTTGCATCATGCGCTGCCTGCAGCCGGATAAAGTTCACCTTGGCATGGCGTTCAAACCCTGCCACGTCAAAATCGTCCGGAATCCGCTTGCCCTGTGCAGCGCCAGCGCCCAGCGCTGAGCCAATTCCAGATGCACCGCCGGCAGGCATGGCCACCTCGTATGCTGGGGTCGGCTGGCCACCAGCCGGGCCGACGCCTGCCGGGGTGTATTGCATGACGCCCGAGCGCGCAGCCCCAGACTGCCGGGATGCCGCACGTTTGCGCATGAAGAAACCGATCGCCACCATCACGGCCGCTGCCAGCAGCCCAATCATGAGCATTGAGGCCAGTTCATCACCAAAACCCAGGTGCGATGCCAGCGCTGCCAGCCCCAGGCCAGCGGCGAGTCCGGCCACCGGACCCATCCACGAACGCGAGGATGCCCCAGCGGTGGCGCCCGCCGCAGCAGGAGTCGCCGCAGCAGCGGGGGTTGCGGCGGCCGGCGACTTGTCTGGCGCGGCTTGGCGTTGCGCGCCCAAGGACTTGCCAGAGCCCATGCGCTTGGCGGCTTCGGCATCGAGAGCCACCATTGACAGGCCGAGCGTGAAAACCACGGCCAGCATTGAAAAGAACTTTTTCATCTGAATATCTCCTGTGAAATGAAACAAAACCGTAAGAATAGGGCGCCTACATTCTCTGAAAAAGCACTATTTCAGAGACGAATAGTTCGAGAAATACGGAATTTCTGGCAACCTTGATTGAGCAAACTGCGACGAGACCATCGCCGCACAGGGTCATGCACGCGTCGCCCGACGGGCGGACCAAATCAGTGCCTGCCCGATGGCTGCACCCCCCGCCAGCACCAGCAAGCCGATGGCCCACACCACCCAAGCCAGCGGCGACAGCCAGGTGGCAGCACTGGGCAGCGCCGACAGTGCTGATTCAAGCCAGGGCAACAGGCCCATTGCGGCAGCCTTGAACCCGACCAGCCACTCCGGCGGCAGCCATTGGGCCAGCCAGGCGGGCAGCGCCACACTTTCAAGACGATGCGTTTGCTCAGCGAGCGCGCCCGCCCCAGACATCGACCAAACCAGCAAAGAATGCAGCACCCAAACGCCGGTTGACCAGATAGCCAGCAGCACCCCTGTCACGATCAATACAAGTGAATAAAGCAATGCAGATCCGTTTCTTTGAATTGAGATGCCGCCATCTTGCCCTGTTGCGACGGCGTCAAGAAGCAGGCAAAAACACTTTTACGTTCCTGTTTTTCCGAACCAACTATCAGCTTTTATCCACTTAAATGCAGGACTTTCACCCTAGACTCATGTCTCTGTCGCAGTAAGTCGCCCAATCCGCCGGTCAACCTGGCGAATGGTATGACTTGCGTGACCTCTAACCCTGGGAACTCTTTATGCAAACTATTGCACCCCTATGGCTTTGGGCCACTTTTGTCGGCATCGTGCTGGTGTCGCTGTTCATTGACTTTGTTGTGCTCAAAAAGCAGGGCTCACACGACATTGGCGTGAAAGAAGCGCTGAACTGGTCGATGGTCTGGATTGCCCTGAGCTTTTTGTTCAACGGCCTGTTTTGGTGGGCGGTAAAAGACAGCACCGGTTCGAGCGAGATCGCCAACACCAAGTCACTGGAGTTTCTGACCGGCTACCTGATCGAGAAATCGCTGGCCGTGGACAACATCTTTGTGTTTCTGATGATCTTCACCTACTTCGCGGTGCCCACGCACTACCAGAAACGCGTGCTGATGATCGGCATCATCGGTGCCATCGTGCTGCGCACCATCATGATTCTGGTGGGCGGCTGGCTGCTGGCCGAGTTCCACTGGATCTTGTATGTGTTCGGTGCGTTCCTGATCCTGACCGGCGTGAAGATGTGGTGGGCGGCCGGCAAAGAGCCTGACCTCAACGACAACCCGGCTTTGAAACTGCTGCGCAAACTGCTGCCGGTGAGCAAACACTACGACGGCGAAAATTTCTGGACGGTGGAAAACGGCAAAAAAATCGCCACGCCACTGTTTATGGTGATCTGCCTGATTGCGCTGACCGACGTGATTTTTGCGGTGGACTCGATCCCCGCTATCTTTGCGATCACCAGCGACCCCTTCATTGTGCTCACCAGCAACGTGTTCGCCATCCTGGGCTTGCGCGCCATGTACTTTTTGCTGGCAGCGGTGGCCAACAAGTTCCATTTGCTCAACTACGGGCTGGCGGTGATTCTGGTGTTCATCGGCACCAAGATGTGCCTGATTGATATCTACAAAATCCCGGTGCTGTTCTCGCTGGGCGTCGTGGTGGGTATTCTGGCGCTGACCATGCTGCTGAGTGTGCGCACCGCCAAACCTGAGCCCAAGGGCTAAGCGGCCAGACGACAGGGCTGGCCCAGTTTGGCGTGCCAGACATCGAGGCCACCCTGTTCGGCCGCTGCCCGCCGATGCCGGGTCACGGCCAAGCAATGCGCCCGCCTGAGGCGCATCAGAAGGCGTGGTGGCTCGTCACGTCAAAGCTCAAGAAATGTGCCCAGCCCAAGTCCGACGCCTAGCGCGGCCATGGTTTGTGCCCGTTGTGACTGCTGCCGAGGCGATGCTCCTTTCGGCAAAGTCAACCGGCTGTCGTCCTGGTAGACGGCATCCAGAAGGCTTCGCGCTGATGAGAAGTCGCGCACGGTTTGTTTCTCCTCCTGGCGTTGCCGGAGCTTGAGCAACCAGCGGCCGCTTTGCAGTTGATCCGCCAGATAGGCCGGCCAGGTGCGTCGGTTCTGGGCCTCGATCAGCGCCTGACCGGGTTGCCAGTGCATAGGGACGTGGTCCACGCCACGGGCAGCAGTTGGGCGAGCCAGAACCATCAGGTTGTCATCGTCAGCATGGTTGTGTGCCACCACATTCCAGCCGCCCGCCTGAAGGGTTTGGTGCAGCGATGTCTGGGTGAAATACAGCGTATGCGCCCTGAAAAACATGTAGCTGGGCGCGCAAAACCGGGTCGCATTCGGCACTTCGATCAACAAATGCCCGCCCGGCGATGTTTTTTGGGCCAGCAATTGCAAAGTCTCGACCGGGTCGACCAGGTGTTCCAGAACGTGGAACATGCTGATCAGACCATAGTGCTGGTCGGCATGGTCAGGCAGAACCCGGTGCAGCGCGCCGTGTTCCACCGACAGACCCAATATCTCACGGGCGAAGGTGGCATAACCGGCATGGGGCTCGATGCCGCGGGCCCGCATGCCACGTTGACGCATCAGGTCAACAAACTCGCCACTCGAGGCCCCGATGTCCAAGGTGACGCTGGAAGTTGGCAGATGCCTTGAGCCATGACCCAGATGCGTTTGCAGCCACGCCCATCGGTCGCGGGCATGGCGACCGGCTCGCAGTACGTGCCGCAGCGCGGGCGAGGCGGCTTGCTTGTAATCTTGCCGGTAACGGTGGGTGTACCAGGCCTCCAACTCCTGCCGGGTCGGCAGCGGATCAATACGGCCCAATCCGCAGCAACTGCAATTGACGGTGAGCAAGGGCTCACCCGTTTTGCCATCGACGCGGGCGATTGGCTCGGCTTGTTGGGAGCCGCAAACGGGGCACGGTGTAAGGGTGGTGTTGGATGTACTCATGGGCCTGGGCATGTTGGATAGGTGTTGCGCTGATCTGCCAGCGGCCAGCGGGCAAGTGAAAACGCTATGGTGGGGGTTCTTTGGCTGTGGGTGACGGGATGACGTCAAGGCCAAAACAATGACATCAGCTGCAGGGCGACCACTGAGCCGCCCCACCACAACAGCACCACCGAAGCCACTGCAACTGCGGTAGCGACGTAGCCCGCCATCAGCATGACGCCGTCCCTGAGCCGCAAACCCCATGACAGCAAGACAATGGCCAGCGCCGGCAGCACATTGTCAAAACTGACGACGGGAACCGGTGTCGCCATGGCCAAACCTGCCACCGTCAGCATCAGACCATTGAGCAAGCGCGCTGGCCTGTTGCTCAGCGGCAGCAGGCGCGGCCGACTCACGCGGCCAATCGTGCCGACCGCCCGACTGACCATACGTGCCAGAAGCGTCTTGACGCGTGCATTCAATCCCCGCTTGGCAAGCCAACGTGGCAGGGGAACCTGATGGCTCAGGCACAACCCGCAAGCGACAAACACGCTCAATGCACCTACTGCCAATCCCATGCCAGGCAGGGCAACCGGTAACAGAAGCGGCATGGCCAGCAAGCCCAGCCAGACCAGCCGTGTTCGGGCGTTTTCACCGATGGTCTCCGTCAGGGTGCCGCCCATTGACGCAACTTGCGCCATGGCCATCCGCTCAATGGCAGATCGTCTCTTGTTTGGCAAGTCTTCTGAAGCTTTGACGGGTGAATTGAGCGTGTGGGGCATGGATATCAGGCGCGCCCTTTTGGCGCAAGAATTTGCAAATCTGTGCACTGTAGGCGGGCGATTCACTGGATACCAGCAGTTTTTTGAAACCTTAAGCATCGGAAAAAACTGACTTAAAACCAGTTTTCCAACGCAAAATAAAGGATGATTCAGTCCATGCCCCATGCCCAATACCCGACACCCCAACGCCGTCCGTCTTGAGTTCGCCTCCGGCGCCTTGGTTCAACCCAAGCTGTCAGGTGCTGCCACCTTGGCCGACCTGCTGCAGAGGGACTGATGGACGCCGGTCGCGTGGTGGCAGGCAGCAGCACCGGGTCGCCGTTGGCTTCGGGCATGCGGCTTGACCCGACGGCGTCCCTGCTGTTCGTGATCAACGCGTCTTCGGGTGCCCATGACATTGATGCCAAATGCGCCGTGATTGCCTCGGCCCTTTCAGCCGGTGGCCGCCAGGGTGAGTTGCTGGTATGCCGACCTCATGAATTGCAGCAGGTGGCCACTGAGGCTGCAACGCTCGCGGCCGTTCGCAACACGGCGGTGGTTGCCGTGGGCGGCGATGGCAGTCTCAGCACCGTGGCCCAGGCGGCGCATACCGCCGGTTGCGCGATGGGTGTCATTCCGTACGGAACCTTCAACTACTTTGCCCGAACCCACGGCATTCCCACCGATCCGGTGGCGGCGGCCCGAATGCTGCTGGCGGCCCACCCAAGCCCCGTGCAGGTGGCCGCCATCAACCACCGTTTGTTTCTGGTCAATGCCAGTATTGGGCTTTACCCCGAACTGTTGCAGGACCGCGAGGCGTACAAAGCGCGTTTCGGCCGCAGCCGCTGGGTGGCGTTTGTGGCTGCCGTGGCCACCTTGCTGCGCGCCCAGCGCCGATGGCGTTTGCATATCGAGTTAGGCACCACGGTGCGAGAGGTGCAGACCTTGACACTTTTTGTGGGTAACAACCGCTTGCAACTGGAGCAACTGGGCGCACAGCCTGCCGATACCGTGTCGGGTACGCCCGGCCATGGCAGCATGGCCGCGTTGATACTGCGACCCATCGGCACGTTGGCACTGCTCAGGCTGATGTTGCATGGGGCCATGGGCACGCTGGGCGAGGCCGCCGGCGTGGAGAGCCTTGAGTTTCACCACATGGTGATCAAGCCCAGGCTGGCACCCGGTCGCCGGCAGGTGACGGTGGCGTTTGACGGCGAGGTCGAGCGCATGCGCTCACCCATCGATATCCGGGTGCTCGACAAGCCCCTGTACCTGCTGCAAGCCCGAACCGTGACCGGCACGACAAGCGGGCCAGGGGTCGATGCATGAGTGTGCTGCTTCACCTGTCCGACACGCACTTTGGCACCGAGCAGCCCCAGGTGGTCGAGGCCCTGGTCGCCCTCGCAGCGCAACAGCGGCCCGACGTGGTGGTGTTATCGGGTGACATCACGCAGCGCGCCAGCGCCGCCCAGTTTCGGGCGGCAAAAACGTTTGTTGACCGCTTGGGTGCGCCGGTTCTGGCCATTCCAGGCAACCACGACATTGCGCTGTTTGACCTGTGGGCGCGGCTGACCCGCCCCTACGCGGGTTTTGCCAGGGTGTTTGGGGCCGACCTGGAGCCCGTGCACAGTTCGCCCGATTGCCTGGTGGTGGGCGTCAACACCACCCGCGTGTGGCGTCACAGGCATGGGGAAGTGTCGGGTGTGCAGATAGCGCGGGTGGCCCGCCTGCTGGCCGCAGCCAAGCCAGAGCAACTGCGTGTGGTGGTGGTGCACCAGCCCCTGGCTGTGGCCGATGCCGGTGAAAGTGTTCATTTGTTGCGTGGCCATGCGCGGGCTGCGCAGGTGTGGGCCCAGGCCGGGGCCGACCTGGTGTTGGGCGGCCACATCCATCTGCCCTACACGATGCCCCTGCCTGGGCTGGAGCGGCATCTGTGGGTGGTTCAGGCGGGCACTGCGGTGTCAAGGCGTACACGCCCCAGTGTGCCCAATTCTGTCAACGTGCTGCGCTGGGGCGATGCGGCGAACCCGCCACAGGCCGTCAGCCGAAACAGGGCAGCAGGGGTGAGGGGCTGCGTTATGGAGCGGTGGGATTTTTTTGCCAATCAGCAGGCGTTTGTGCGCACAACGGTCAACGCCGTGTAGTTCGCGCGTGCCACGTGGCGCTGCCTGCTACAGCGCCGGCTGCAGCAGGCGTTGCACCAGCGGGTGCTGCACTTTCTTCTCAGTACCAATGGCAAAAAAGTGCTCGGTCACGCCTTCGCAGGGACCAAGGCGCTGCACTGCGTAATGCGCCAACAAATTGTCGTGCACCCATTCGGCGGCCGGAAACACACCCATGCCGCTGGCGCCAAAGGTTTTCAGCAAGGCGCCGTCCTCAAACTCACCCACCACGCGCGGGCGGATGCCGCGTTGTTCAAACCACTGATCCAGCCTGACGCGCACTGCTGTATGGGCGGTGGGCAACAGCAAAGGGACTTGCTCCAGGCTTTGCGGAAAGTTGCTCTGCGCCGCCTGCACCATCGCTGCTGTGCCATACCATGCGATGGTTGACGACCCCATCGGGTGGCTGTAGAGCTTGATGTTGGGGTTGGCCGGTGCCGGTCGGTCTGACAACACCACATCCAGCCGGTGCAGGGCCAGGTCACCCAACAGGTCGGTCAACTCGCGCTCGTGGCACAGCAGGCGCAAAGTGGGCTCGCTGATGACCGGCTGCAACAACCGGTGCACCACCAGTTTGGGGAGCGCGTCGCAAATGCCAACCGCCAGGCGCATGGTGGGCGTGCTGGCGGCATCGCGCACCCGTGCCGGCAAGCTCTCGCCCAGCTGAAAAATCTGGTCAGCCTGCTGCATGGCGGCCTGCCCGGCGTCGGTCAGCACCAGCCCGCGTCCGGCGGGTTTGAGCAGCGCGTAGCCCAGTGAGCGCTCCAGCTCACGCACCTGTGCGCTGACGGTTTGCACCGCCATATCGAGTTTGTCGGCCGCCTTGGAGATGCCCCCCTCTTTGGCGACAACCCAAAAGTAATACAGATGCTTGTAGTTGAAAGGGGTGCTCATGCTCAGTATTTTTAAGATTGATGATGTGAAATTATCTGCTTTTTAAGTGTCTATTTAGACTCTATCGTTGCGCCATGTTCAACCATTTTTTCAACACACCACCATGCGCTCTTACCCCCGCAACAGCCCTGAAGCCGCCGCCCGCATCGTGGCGCTTGTCCTAGTTTCGGACGGTCACGTCTGTAACACGGAATACAAAACACTGAACCAGCTTTTTGCTGCGCGCGATCTGGGTTTGAACCCCCAAGACATGCCGGGCATCCTGCAGACGCTGTGCGAAGACCTGCAGATGGAAGGCTTTGATGGGCGCTCAATACTCACCCACGTCGGCGACGATTTGATGGCTTCTCTGATGGCTGAAGTGGACGATACACGGCTGCAAGGCCTGGTGTTGCGCATTGCCGCGTCAGTTGCGCATGCCGACAAACACCTGTCAGACGGTGAAACCGCCATGTTGGACGCCATCATCCGCCACTGGCGGGCTGGCCCGCTGGCTTCGGACACCGCAGGGGCAAGACTCACCCCCCCCGCGTTTGTCCCTGCTGGCTCAATTTGATGAAAACACCCCACGCAATCAGCAAAGCCGCTGCAGCAAACGCAATGAAAGCCGCCTCAGAGATTTTGGACGGGTCGTCATGCATCATTTTGAAGATCGCGACCAGTGATTCAATCGCCAGCGACACGATCACCACCACCAAAAAGCGCGACAGCACCAGGCGGGCGCGTGCCGCTGCATTCAGCCGACTGTCGTGTGCAAACTCTTCCTCAACGAGAGTTTGGGCCAGTTCCATGGCGGCTATGGCAATGGTCAACATCGCAATGCAGTCAAGGATCAAGTCAAAACGCTTGGTCAGCGTCAACGCGTCATTGAGCTGTACGGCACGCCACAAATCGATGCCGGAGAAAGAGATCAAGGCCACTGCGCAGCCAGCGAACAAGATGATGACGACGGCGAAACCCATCGCAAAGAAGCGTTCAGAAAACTTGATGACAGACATGGTGGTTTGTTTGAATTTCATGAAGGCCGACGTAATTGGGGTACCCATTTTCGCGTCGCTAACGCTAACACATCCACGCCACAGGAAGCCCAAGCCATGAGCACATCACCCCAACGCCCGCTGGTCTTGATCACCGGTGCCAGCGGTAACCTCGGGCAATCTTTGGCCCGCGCACTGAGCGGCAGCTACCAAGTAGTTGGCCTTGACCGTAAGGCGCAAAACGGTACGTTCCCGATTCTTCAAGCTGATTTTTCTTCGCCTGCGTCCATCGACCTGGCGCTGCACAAGCTGCGTGATGCCTTTGGTGCACACATCGCCAGCGTGGTGCATCTGGTGGCTTACTTTGATTTCAGCAATGCTGACGACCCACGCTACCAGAGCGTCAACATCGACGGCACGCGCCACCTGCTGCGCGCGCTGCAGGCGTTTGAGGTGGAACAATTTGTCTATGGCAGCACAATGCTGGTGCACGCGCCGTGCCGCCCGGGTGAACGCATTGATGAGACCCACCCGATTGGCCCACGCTGGGCCTACCCACGCTCCAAGGCGGCGGCCGAGGCCGTGGTGCAGCAGGAGCACGGCGGCATACCGTTTGTCAACCTGCGGCTGGCCGGGGTCTATGACGAGCAGTCGCTGGTGCCGACCATTGCGCAGCAGTTTGCCCGCATCTACGAGCGCGATGTGCAAAGCTATTTTTACTCCGGCAGCACCTTGGTCGGCCAGGCGATGCTGCACCGCGACGACATGCTCGATGCCTTCCAACGCACCATCGACCGCCGCCACGCTTTGGCACCAGCGGCTGCGATTTTGATTGGCGAGGGTGATGCCATCGGCTACGACGCGCTGCAAGACCGTCTGGGCGCGCTGATGCACGGGGTGGATGACTGGACGACGATCCAAATGCCCAAGTCGGTGGCGGCGGCCGGACTGTGGGCGCAGGCCAATCTGGAGCCGGTCATTCCCGACCTCATCGACAAGGGGCAGGCACCGTTTGTGCGCCCCTTCATGGCCGAGATGGCCGATGACCATTACGCGCTCGACACCCGTCGCGCCCGTGACCTGCTGGGCTGGGAACCGCAGCACAGCTTCAAAGACGAATTGCCCGCGCTGGTGCAAGCCCTGAAAGACGACCCACCCGGCTGGTACCGGTGCAACGGTGTCACCCCACCCGACTGGGTGCAGGCCGCCAGCGTGGCCGGCGAGCACCCCGAAGACCTGCGCCAGCGCCACCAGCAGCAGTTTGCCGCCGAGTACCGCGACAACCGCTGGCCGCACTTTGTCAACATTGCGCTGGGCAGTTGGCTGTTTACCCAGCCGCTGCTGATTCATGTGCAGGAACCCTTGTTGCGCTGGAGTGAGATGGCACTGGGCGCGCTGCTGATGGTGTTTGCCACCGCCGCCCTCTCGCAGCGTGGCACGGCGGCGCGCTGGGTGTGCGCCGGCATCGGCACGCTGGTGATGGCGATTCCGTTTTTGTTCAACACCGGCAACGCTGCGGCTTACCTGTCAGATTCGCTGGTCGGTGCGCTGATTTTTGGCTTTGCCGTGGCCCTGAAGCCCGAGCCCGGACCGTCCGCACTGGCGGCGCTCAGTGGCCCGGACATTCCGCCGGGCTGGAGCTACAACCCCTCGGCCTGGACACAGCGCCTGCCGATCATCGCCACCGCGCTGATCGGGCTGTTTGTGGCGCGTTATCTGGCGGGCTATCAATTGGGTCATATTCCTGCGGTGTGGGACCCGTTTTTTGCGGGCTCGCCAACGGATCCGCAAAACGGCACCGAAGAAGTCATCACCTCGGCGCTGTCCAAGGCGTTTCCGGTGTCAGACGCGGCGCTGGGCGGCTATACCTACCTGCTGGAAATACTCACCGGCCTGGTCGGCGCCAAGGCGCGCTGGCGCACCATGCCCTGGCTGGTGGTGTTGTTTGGGCTGATGATTGCGCCGCTGGGCATCACCTCAATCGCCTTTGTCATCATTCAGCCCATCGTGATCGGCACCTGGAGCATCGTGGCGCTGATCGGCGCGGCGGCCATCCTGATCCAGATTCCGTATTCTTTGGATGAACTGATTGCCACGCTGCAGTTTGTACGCCGCCGGGTGCAGGCCGGGCGCAATGGGTTTGCGGTGTTTTTCCGGGGCGATACCGACACGATGCTTCCCGGTGCCAGCACCAGCAGCCAGACCGCCGACGAGTTCAATCAGCCGCCCGGGGCGGTGCTGCGCAATATGCTGGCCGGCGGTGTCAGTTTGCCTTGGAATCTGGGGCTGGCTGCGCTGATCGGACTGGCGCTGCTGTTCACCCGCCTGTGGCCAGGGGTGGAGGGCAACCTGGCCCATGCGCACCATGTGATCGGTTCGCTGGTGCTGACCGTGGTGTCGATTGCTGCGGCCGAAGTGGCGCGACCGGCACGCTGGCTGATGGTGCCGCTGGCGGCTGGTTTGGTCGCCGCGCCATTTGTCTATACGGGGGATACACCGGCCATGCTGGTCAGTCTGGGGACTGGCGCGGCGCTCATAGTTTTGTCGGTTCGCCGGGGTGAAATACAAGAGCGCTATGGGGCGTGGGATCGGGTGATTCGCTGAGCTGGCCAAGGCACTGAAACAAACTGGTGACGTGGCGCTCATTACCGATGTGCTGCTTCCACTGCTGCTTTGGCTGTTGCTGCAGCTGTAATTGCATGCGTGCCTGGCCTGTCGGTTTGCCTGCGCGGCGGGCATTGGGTTGTTGCACTTGATTTCAAACCGGATGACGCGAGGAAAGATCAGCTTTAAAAGGACTGTTATTAAGAAATTTTCTGCTTTTTAAGAAGCTTTTTGCCTCTTATCGTTGAGCTCTCTTTCACCCACTGGAGCAAACTCAATGCAAATCATTTTTGAATCCCGCAACGCCGAAGGCCACCAACTGCGCGACTTGTCGGTGGAGCGCGTGCGCTTTGCGTTGCGCCGCCTGAGCGCCTGGGTACCGCACGCACGGGTGCAGTTCACGGATGTCAACGGACCACGCGGTGGAGTGGACAAGCGCTGCCAAGTCGAACTCAAGACCGACACCGCCGGCACCGTGGTGATCACTTCGCTGGCACATGACTGGCGTACTGCGCTAGACCGCTCCCTGACACGCGCCACCCGAGTGCTGACACGCAGTTTGCAACGCAGTCAAAAGCCGGTACGCGGCCGCACCGCCCGACTGGCCTTTGACAGCTAACCCCCTCACCTGAAACAACCCAAGGAACGTCCATCATGAGCCAAAGCTCTTCAAACTTGTCTGACATCCCACGCCACCCCCTGCCGGTGGTCGTTGCGCCCACTTCAAGCAACCCTGAGCAGGTGAAACGGGTCTTGCGCAACACCTACGCGCTGCTGGCCATGACCCTGCTGTTCAGCGCCGGGGTGGCTGTGACGGCACTCACGCTGCAGCTGCCTGCGCCCGGCCTGGTGGTGACGCTAGTGGGCTACTTTGGCCTGCTGTACGCCATCCACAAGCTGCAAAACAATGGCTGGGCTTTGCCCGCCGTGTTTGCCTTGACCGGTTTCATGGGCTATACGCTTGGGCCGTTGCTGACGCATGCTTTGGCCTTGCCTGGTGGCGCCCAAACCATCACCCTGGCGCTGGGTGCCACCGGTGCGACCTTTCTGGCCCTGTCAAGTTACGTGCTGGTGACCCGGCGCGACTTCAGCTTCATGGGTGGTTTTCTGTTCGTCGGCATGGTGATTGCGCTGTTGGCAGGCCTGGCCGCGGTGTTTTTTGAGATGCCCGCGCTGGGTCTGGCGGTGTCGGCCATGGTGGCTTTGTTATCGGCAGGTTTGATCCTGTTTGAGACCAGTCGCATCGTGAATGGCGGCGAGACCAATTACGTCATGGCGACCGTTGGCCTGTATGTATCGGTGTTCAACCTGTTCACCAGTCTGCTGAGCCTGTTTGGTCTCGGTGGGTCGAACGACTAAACCCTGATGGAACGGAGCCAAGCATGAAATGCCCAAACTGCCCGGATACCAGCCTGGTGATGGCCGATCGCCAGGGGGTCGAAATTGACTACTGCCCTGCGTGCCGGGGCATCTGGCTGGATCGGGGCGAACTCGACAAATTGCTCGACCGTGCTGCCGCCGCCACGGCGGCACCGGTTGTTGCGCAGACCACACGCCCGCGCCAGCAACCTGATCTCGAAGATTCTGACGACCGCCATGGGCAGCGTCACCACACCAGCAGAAAGAAATCGTGGCTGAGTGAGATCTTTGACTGATACCTGCGTCTCAGCATTCACCGCTACGAGGCGGACACCAGCGCGTCAAGTGGATCGATAATTTGTCCACAGACAAGGAGTCGTCATGCCCATTTACGAATACGCCTGCAGCGAGTGCGGTCACAAATTTGAAGCGCTGGTGCGGTCCAGCACCGTGCCTGAGTGCCCCAGCTGTCATTCCAAAGCGCTGGACAAGCAGCTGTCCGTCTTCGCCACCACGGCATCCTCTTCAGGGATGGCACCCATGCCGCCGAGCCCCTGCCAATCGTGCCCGAACTCGGGCGGACCTGGGGCTTGTGCGTTCAATTGAGCATTAGCGCGGCTGAAAGCGCACGATTCAAGCAGCCAGGCCCCGATCCAAATCCACCTATACACCGCCTGAAACGGCGCGCGACCCAATGAAAAAAGTCAACTGGGGCATTCTCAGCACCGCCAAGATTGGCCGCGAAAAAGTCATTCCGGCCATGCAACAGGGCCAGTGGAGCCACGTGGCCGCCATCGCGTCGCGGTCATTGGCTTCAGCACAACAAGTGGCCACCGACCTGGGCATCGCCAAAGCCTATGGTTCTTACGAGGCCTTGCTGGCCGACCCCGACATTGAGGCCATCTACAACCCGCTGCCCAACGACCAGCATGTGGCCTGGACGCTGGCCGCCGCCCGCGCGGGCAAACATGTGCTGTGCGAAAAACCGTTCTCGATGAATGCGCAAGAGGCCGAACAACTGCGTGAGGTGGCGGGCCAGGTGCACGTCATGGAAGCCTTCATGGTGCGTTTTCACCCGCAGTGGTTGCGCGCCCGCGCGCTGGTGCGCAGCGGCGTTTTGGGTGAGCTGCGTACCGTGCAGGTGTTCTTTTCCTACTTCAACCGCCAGAGCGACAACATCCGCAATCGCCCCGAGGTGGGTGGCGGTGCCTTGTATGACATCGGGTGCTACGGCATCGTGGCCGGACGGTTTTTGTTTGAGAGTGAGCCGCTGCGGGTGATGGCCCTGTTCGACCGCGACCCGGACTTCAAAACCGATCGCACGGTGACAGCCATGGCTGACTTTGGCGAGGGGCGGCGACTGGAGTTCACCGTGTCCACCCAATCCACGCCTTACCAGCGCGTGCAGGCGGTGGGTACGAAGCAGCGGCTGGAGCTGGTGATCCCGTTCAACGCACCTTTGGGTGGCACCACCGACTTGCTGCTCGACGACGGCAGTTTGCCCGGCGCTGCGGCTGCCGTGCTAGAAACGGTGCCTGCCTGCGACATGTACACGCTGCAAGGCGACGCGTTTTCAAAGGCGGTGCGCGGAGAGATCGCCCTGCCCTATGGGCTGGACGATGCGTTGTGCAACATGCGCATCATTGATGCGATGTTCCGCTCGGGGCAAAGCGGCTTGTGGGAGCCGCTGGCTCAGCGCGTCCCTTAAAATCTTCCGTCTTCCAAGGAGCGTTGCAGCAAGCCACCCGGCTTGTCAGGCTTGGAATGGGTTTGACACCACCGCAACGACGCTCACCTGACCATTGAAATCCACAGGTGAGCTGTATGTCTGAAATTCTTGTTCCCCCCATGAAACTGTCCGGGCTTGAGCCCCTGACCCTTGGTGCTGCACCCAGCCCGGCTGAAGGCGCTGAAGCAACGGCCCCCAGTGCCACCTTTGTGAACGTCGGTGAACGCACCAACGTCACCGGCTCCAAGGCCTTTGCCCGCATGATCCTCAACGGCGAGTTCGACCAGGCGCTGAGCGTGGCGCGCCAGCAGGTGGAAAACGGCGCGCAGATCATCGACATCAACATGGACGAGGCCATGCTTGACAGCCAGGCGGCCATGGTGAAGTTCTTGAACTTGATAGCATCTGAGCCAGATATATCCAGGGTTCCGGTCATGATTGACTCCAGCAAATGGAGTGTCATCGAGGCTGGCCTGCGCTGCGTGCAGGGCAAGCCGGTGGTCAACTCGATCAGCATGAAAGAAGGGGTGGACGCGTTCAAACACCACGCCAAACTGCTGCGTCGTTACGGTGCCGCTGCGGTGGTGATGGCGTTTGACGAGCAGGGCCAGGCCGACACCTACGAGCGAAAGGTCCAGATTTGCGAACGCGCCTACCGCATCCTGGTCGACGAGGTGGGGTTCCCGCCGGAAGACATCATTTTTGACCCGAACATCTTCGCCATTGCCACCGGGATTGAAGAGCACAACAACTACGCGGTTGACTTCATCAACGCCACGCGCTGGATCAAGGCGAATCTGCCGGGTGCCAAGGTCTCGGGTGGTGTCAGCAACGTGAGCTTTTCCTTCCGGGGCAATGACCCGGTGCGCGAGGCGATCCACACCGTGTTTCTGTACCACGCGATCAAAGCCGGTATGGACATGGGGATCGTGAACGCTGGCATGGTCGGCGTTTATGACGACCTGGAACCTGTGCTGCGCGAACGGGTCGAAGACGTGGTGCTGAACCGCAGGCCCGACGCTGGGGAAAGATTGGTCGAAATCGCCGAAACCGCCAAAAGCGGCGCCAAAGACGAGAGCAAAAAACTCGAATGGCGCGGCACGCCAGAGCACCCGGTGAGCGTGGAGCAGCGCCTGAGCCATGCCATGGTGCACGGCATCACCGACTTCATTGTGGATGACACCGAAGAGGCCTACCAGGCCATCGTCGCCAAGGGCGGGCGCCCGTTACATGTGATTGAGGGTCCGCTGATGGCCGGCATGAGCATCGTCGGTGACCTGTTTGGTCAGGGCAAGATGTTCCTGCCGCAGGTGGTCAAAAGCGCGCGGGTGATGAAGTCCGCCGTGGCGCATTTGATTCCGTACATTGAAGAAGAAAAGCTGCGCGATGAAGCCGCCGGGCGCGACGTGCAGACCAAGGGCAAGATCATCATCGCCACCGTCAAGGGCGACGTGCACGACATCGGCAAAAACATTGTCACCGTGGTCCTGCAGTGCAACAACTTTGACGTGGTCAACATGGGCGTGATGGTGCCCTGCCACGAGATCCTGGCGCGCGCCAAGGCCGAGGGGGCTGACATCATTGGCCTGTCGGGCCTGATCACCCCCAGCCTGGAAGAAATGCAGTACTTGGCCGGTGAGATGCAGAAGGACGACTACTTCCGCGTCAAGAAGATTCCGCTGCTGATTGGCGGCGCCACCACCAGCCGGGTGCACACCGCGGTGAAAATTTCGCCGCACTACGACGGCCCGGTGGTGTATGTGCCCGACGCCTCGCGGAGCGTGGGTGTGGCACAGAGCCTGCTGGGTGAACATGCGGTTGCCTATGTGGCCGAGTTGCAGACCGACTATGACAAGGTGCGCACCCAGCACGCCAACAAAAAGCAAACCCCGCTGTGGCCGCTGGCCAAAGCCCGCGCCAACAGGACCCCCATCGACTGGTCTGCTTACCAGCCCTGCGCGCCCAAGTTCATCGGCAAACGCGTGTTCAAAAATTTTGACCTAGCGGAACTGGCCACTTACATCGACTGGGGCCCGTTCTTTCAGACTTGGGACTTGGCCGGGCCGTTTCCAGCGATTCTGGACGACGAGGTGGTGGGGGTGGAGGCCAAAAAGCTCTATGCCGACGGCCAGGTCATGCTGAAAAAAATCATCGAAGGCCGCTGGCTCAGCGCCAACGGTGTGGTCGGCCTGTACCCCGCCAACGCGGTGGGTGACGACATCGAGCTGTACACCGACGAGAGCCGCAGCACCGTGGCCATGACCTGGTACGGCCTGCGCCAGCAAGCTGCCCGCGAGGCCGAGGACGATGGCAGCTTTCTGCCCAACCGCTGCCTGGCCGACTTTGTGGCCCCCAAGGACGACGCTACTGCGTCTATAGCTGCTAGCCCACAAGGAATAAGGGCTGGGGGCCTAAAAGGCTTGAAACGCCAGGACCATGTCGGCGTCTTTGCGGTGACCACCGGGCTGGGTGTGGAGAAGAAAGAAGCCCAGTTTTTGGCCGCCCACGACGATTACAGCGCCATCCTGTTCAAAGCCCTGGCCGACCGGCTGGCCGAGGCCTTTGCCGAGTGCCTGCACCACAAGGTGCGCACCGATTTGTGGGGCTACGCGGCTGACGAACACCTGAGCCCGCAGGAACTCATTGCCGAAAAATACCAGGGCATCCGCCCGGCCCCCGGCTACCCGGCCTGCCCGGACCACAGCGCCAAAACCGCGATGTTTGAGCTACTGCAATGTGCTGACATTGGCATGACGTTGACCGAAAGCCTGGCCATGGCCCCGGCAGCGAGTGTCAGCGGCTTTTACCTAGCGCACCCGCAAGCCAGTTATTTCAGCGTCGGCAGGATCGGGCAAGACCAGGTGCAGGACCTGGCCGAGCGGCGTGGTTTGGCAGAAAAAGACCTGCAAAAGCTGCTGGCACCCAATTTGTAGGCTGCCAAATTCCCGCTGCCAAGCCTGCCTCTGCGGCGGGTTGTAAGCTTTGCCCGTGTCGTCCGACCAAGGAGGTGTGCGCGGGATCTTGTCCTTGCCGCCACCCCAACCCTGCGCTGTGTCAGACTCGTGATTGCCACCCACCGGAGCCAGATTGCATGAAGTTTTCCAAAGCCACTGCGGCCCTGTCAGCGTTTGCCGTCAGTCTGAGCCTGGCCCTGCCAGCCCAGGCGGCAGATTGGCCGCCAATCGAAGCCCAAGCCAAAGGCCAGACCGTCTATTTCAACGCCTGGGGCGGCGGCGAAGCCATCAACGCCTACATTGCCTGGGCCGCCCAAGAGGTGCAGAGCCGCTATGGCGTGACTGTGAAACACGTCAAGATCACCGACGCGGCCGAGGTGGTGAAACGCGTGCAGACCGAAGTCGCCGCCGGGCGCACCAGCGACGGTTCGGTGGATCTGATGTGGGTCAACGGCGAGAACTTTCGCAATCTGAAAAGTGCGGGTTTGCTACATGGGCCGTGGGCCGAGTCGCTGCCGAGTTGGGGGCTGGTGGACCTGAGCAAACCGGTGCGCAGCGATTTTTCGGTGCCTACCGACGGTTACGAAGCGCCCTGGGGCACAGCGCAGCTCACTTTCATTGCCGACAAGGTGACGACTCCGACGCCACCGCGCTCAGCCGCCGACCTGTTGCGCTTTGCCCAGGCCAACCCGGGCCGGGTCAGCTACCCCAAGCCGCCAGATTTCCATGGCACCACTTTCCTCAAGCAATTGCTGCTGGAACTCACCCCGGCACCGGCGGCGTTGCAGCAAGCTGTCACACCAGCGGCCTTTGCCAGCGCCACACCTGCCCTGTGGACGTATCTGGACCAGTTGCACCCCCACCTGTGGCGCGCTGGCAAAACCTTTCTGGCCAGCGCGGCGGCCATGCACCGCATGCTGGCCGATGGCGAACTGAAACTCTCGCTCACCTTCAACCCCAACGAAGCAGCGAACCTGATCACCAGCCGCCAGCTGCCTGCCACGGCCTACAGCTTTGGCTGGACCCGGGGCACGATTGGCAACGTGCACTTTGTCGCTATCCCGGTCAACGCCCGGGCCAAAGCGGGGGCGCAGGTATTTGCCAACTTTTTGCTCTCAGCCCCCGCCCAGGCGCACAAGGCCGATACCCGCGTCTGGGGCGACGGCACGGTGCTGGACACCAGCAAACTGCCCGCCGACCTGCAAGCGCAGATGCGCAACAAGGCACCCGGCGCGCTGACTGAGCTTGTGCCGACTCTGGCTGAGCCGCACGCCAGTTGGGTCGAGGCGCTGGAAGCCGAGTGGCTCAAGCGCTACGGCGCAAGGTAAATTTTGCGTATGGCGATGTCTATGCGCGGCCTGCCTCGTGTCGAATGGGGCATCGTGCTGGCTGTGTCTCTGATCGCTCTGGTGTTTGTGCCCCTGCTGCCGGGCCTGGTCTGGGCATTGGGGCCGAGTTTGGCCGCTCAGGTTTGGCAGACCTTGTTGGCCGATCCCCAGTTTCCCCACGCCCTGCAAGCCACACTGGTCTCATCCCTGCTGGGAACCCTGATGGCGGGCCTGATGGCTGCCGTGCTGGCAAGCCGCCTCTACCCCAGCCCAAGCTGGCGGCGCTTGCAGCAGCGCCTGCCCCTGCTGCTGTCCGTGCCCCACGCAGCCTTTGCCGTGGGTTTGTTTTTTTTGATAGCACCTTCGGGTTGGCTGGCAAGGGCTACAGGCTATTTTTTATCATGGGCCAGCCCGCCGGACTGGGTGACCGTGCAAGACCCGTATGGCCTGAGCCTGGCGTTGGCCCTGGCCTTCAAAGAGAGCTGGTTCCTGCTGTGGGTGCTGGCTGCGGTGCTGGGCGAGCAGGCGCTGAAGCGGCAGATGGCGGTGGCGCGCTCACTGGGCTACAGCGCCGCGCAGACATGGCGGCTTATCCTGTGGCCGCAACTGCTGCCCCGGCTGGGCTGGCCCATGGCAGCGGCGTTGGCCTACAGCCTGTCGGTGGTCGACATGGCGGTCATTCTGGGGCCGGGCACCCCCCCCACGCTGGCGGTGCTGACCTGGCAATGGCTCAGCGACCCGGACGCGCGCGTGCAGGCACAAGGTGCTGCGGCGTCTTTGGTTTTGCTGGGGCTGTTTTTGATGTGTGCCGCGCTGGCCTACGCGGGGTGGCGCACGCTGATGCAGCGGCGCGCCTATCCCGCCGGGCGACGTGTACCTGCCGGGCGGCGGCCCTGGCCCTGGCACCTGCCGCTGTTGGCGGTGGGCTACGCAACGCTTGGGATGCTGGTGGTCTGGTCGCTGGCGCAAAGCTGGTTCTTTCCAGCGCTGTGGCCAGCGGTCATGACCTGGGACAACTGGCGCAGCGCGGACTGGGCCCCGTTATGGACCACGCTCTGGCTGGCCCTGGCCGCCAGCCTGCTGTGCCTGCCGTTGGTATTGATCTGGCTGGAGTGGGGCCCCAAGCGCCTGAACGCGTTGCTGTATATGCCGCTGGTTCTGCCCGCGCTGCCGCTGGTGGCGGCGCAATATGCGGCGTTGCTGCACCTGCGACTCGATGCCACGCCGCTGGCGCTGGTGTGGAGCCACTTGCTGTGGGTGCTGCCTTACATGCTGCTGACCTTGGTGGGTGCTTACCGCGCGTTTGATGCCCGCCTGGTGACCAGCGCGCGCGCCTTGGGCTGCTCGCAGCTACAAGCCTGCCTGCGCGTGAAATGGCCGCTGTTGCTGCGCCCGGTGCTGGCGGCTTGGGCGGTGGGCTTTGCGGTGAGTGTGGCGCAGTACCTGCCCACCCTGTTTGCCGGTGGCGGCCGCTTTGCCACTGTGACCACCGAGGCGGTGGCCCTGAGCGCAGGCGGCAGCCGCCAGGTGCTGGCGGTGCAGGCGCTGCTGCAGGTGCTGCTGCCGCTGGCCGCGTTTGCGCTGGCTTTTGGCTGGCTGCGCCTGCGCAGCCGCCACCGGCAGGGGCTGCGCTGACATGCTGGAGATCAGCAACCTGACCCTGCGCTGTGGCAACCAGACGCTGCTGCAGCGCCTGAGCCTGCGCATTGAGCCGGGTGAAATCGTCACTCTCACCGGGCCTTCTGGCTCGGGCAAATCCACGCTGCTGAACTGGTTGCTGGGGGATCTGGACGCCGCGTTTCAGGCCAGCGGCACGCTGCAACTCAACCACCGCACGCTGGACGGGCTGGCCATTGAGGCACGCGCGGTCGGCATCCTGTTTCAGGACGACCTGCTGTTTGCGCACCTCAGCGTGGGGCAGAACCTGGCTTTTGCCCTGCCCGCCACAGTAAAGGGGGCTGCGCGGCGGCAACGCATCGAGCAAAGTCTGGCCGAGATGGGTCTGGCCGGTTTTCACGACCGCGACCCGGCCACACTTTCGGGCGGGCAACGCGCGCGCGTGAGCCTGATGCGCGCCCTGCTAGCCGAGCCGCAGGCGCTGCTGCTGGATGAACCGTTCTCGCGTCTCGACGCGGTGCTGCGGGTGCAATTTCGCAGCTTCGTCTTTGAGCAGATCGAGCGCCTGCGCATCCCGACCCTGTTGGTCACCCACGACCTGGCCGATGTGCCGCCCGGCGGGCGCGTGTTGGACATCAGCACCTGGCAGCCGTACCATGTTTGACCGCGTCCTGAACAACGCCCTGCAACGCCCGCTGAAAAATGTGGCGGGCGTGCTTGTGCGCCGGGGTTGGCGCGCTGACCAGGTCACCTGGATTGGTTTTGCGCTGGGCCTATGCGCTGTACCGTTGATCGCCCTCGATCACACCCACTGGGCGCTGCTGGCCATGGCGCTGAACCGCCTGGCCGACGGGCTGGACGGCAGCATGGCGCGACTCACCCAGCCGACTGATCGGGGTGCGTTTCTGGACATCTCGCTGGACTTCCTGTTTTACGCCAGCATTCCGCTGGCCTTTGCGCTGGCAGACCCACAGGCGAATGCGCTGGCAGCTGCCGTGTTGATTTACAGCTTTATTGGCACGGCGGGCACCTTCCTGGCGTTTGCGGTGCTGGCCGCCAAACGCGGTCTGAGCAGCACCGCCTACCCCGGCAAAGGCTTTTATTATCTGGGTGGCCTGACCGAAAGCTTCGAGACCATGCTGGTGTTCACGCTGATGTGTCTGGTGCCAGGCTGGTTCACCTACCTCGCTTATGGCTTTGCCGCGCTGTGTGCGCTGACCACCGTCACACGCATCGCGGCGGGTATCCAGGTGTTCAAGCCGGATTGAGCCCAGCCGCCCGCGGCCACCCGCTCAACGCACGGTCAAGCGCGTGCGCTGCGCCCCGATCAGCGCCACCACGCCCAGGACGCTCAGGGCCAGCAGCAGCCACAAACCATGGCTGTAACCGGCCCTGGGCGACCACATCACCCCCAATAGCCACGGCGCTGCGGCACGCCCCAGCGCCAGCGGCACCCCCAAAGCGCCGTTCAAAGTTGCCACATGCTGCTGGCTGACGTAATGGGCGATGGCCGTGCCCCTGACGATGGTCAGCATGCCGTTGCCCAGGCCATAAATCAGCACAAACAGCCCGACAGCGGCCACCTGCCAGGCGCCAAAACCCGGCGCCAGCAACAACACCAGCACACTGGCCGGAATCAGCAGCGGCACCAAGCGGTTGACCAGGTGCAGGTCCATGCGGTTCTCAAAAAAATACAACAGCAGCCGCCCAAGCACCTGAATCACCCCAATGGCGGCGGGCAAGGCAATCACCCAGACTTCGGCCAGGCCGTTTTCACGCAGCAGGTTGACCATATGCGCTGGTATCGCCACGGTCACCGCCATCATCAGTGTGATGAACACACCCACCCCCAAAAACGGCAGGCTGCGAATCAGTTGGTGCACCCCGGGTTGATGCTGCGCAGCAATGGCAGCACTCGCAAAGACCTGCCCGCTGGCCTGGGGCGCACCCCGCAAGACCACATAGTGCAAGGGTGCACAAATCAAAAAGTGCAGCAGCGCAAGCAGCAGCAATGTGGGCCGCCAGCCCATTTGGCCCATCAACCAGGCAATCAGCGGGATAAACACCGTGCTGGCCAAGCCGCCCAGAAAGGTCAGCGTGATGATGGCGCGGCGAAAGTCGTGCGGAAACCGCCGCGTGACCAGCGCAAACGCCGGTGAATACAACACCGCCGCCGTGGCCGCCCCCAGCACCGTCCACAGCAGATACAGCTGCAGCAGCGAACCGACCGCGCTGTGCAAGGCCAGGCACACTCCCACGCCCACCGAGCCCAGCGTCATCACCGCGCGTTCATGGCCCCGGTCAATCCAGCGGCCCACCGGGTAGGCCATCAGCCCCTCGGCCAGCAGCGCCAGGCTGAAGGCCAGCGACACCTGGGCACGACTCAGACCCAGATCACGCTCCAGCGGTGCCATCAACAAGGCAAACAGGTAAAAAACGCTGCCCCAGCTGATGAGCTGCGCCAGCGACAACCAGCCAACCAGGCGCGGGTTATAGGGCTGCGGCTGCGGCATGGCCGGGCTTGGGCTGGTCAGACGGCCTTCAACGCCCGACGGTACTGCATGGCCTCGGCCACGTGCGTCACCTGGGTGGTGCGGGCACCGGCCAGGTCAGCAATGGTACGCGCCACTTTCAGCGCCCGGTGCGTGCTGCGCGCTGACCATCCCAGCCGCGTGGCGGCCACGTTCAAAAACTTGGCAGCGGCTTCGTCCAGCAGCACAAAGGTGTCAATTTCCTGCCCCTGCAGCGCCTGGTTGGGCTTGCCCTGGCGGGCGATAGCCCTTTCGCGCGCCGCCACACAGCGCGCCTGAATGGCTGCACTGGGTTCGCCGGGCGGCGCTTGCATCAGCTCGGTGGCGGCCACGGCGGGCACTTCCACGTGCAAGTCAATCCGGTCGACCAGTGGGCCGCTCAGCTTGCCCTGGTAACGCGCCACCTGGTCTGGTGTGCAGCGGCAGGCCCTCTGGCTGGATCCCAAAAAACCGCAAGGACAAGGGTTCATGGCCCCGATCAATTGGAACCGCGCCGGAAATTCACTGCGCCGCGCCGCACGGGAGATGGTGATGGTGCCGGTCTCCAGCGGCTCGCGCAGGGCTTCCAGTGCGGCACGGGGGAACTCCGGGAACTCGTCAAGAAACAACACACCATGGTGCGCCAGCGAAATTTCGCCGGGCCTTGGCGGCGAACCACCGCCCACCAGCGCCACCGCGCTGGCGGTGTGGTGCGGGTGGCAGGTGGGGCGGCGTGCCCATGACTCCAGCGAAAAACGACCACCCAGGCTGGCCACGGCAGCGCTTTGCAGCGCTTCGTCGGTGGTCATGGGTGGCAGCAGACCCACAAAACGCTGCGCCAGCATGGATTTGCCCGAGCCGGGTGGCCCCATCAACAGCACGCTGTGACCGCCGGCCGCTGCAATTTCCAGCGCACGTTTGGCCCCCAGCTGGCCTTTGACATCGGCCAGATCAGGGTAGCTGGCAGCCTTAAAAAGTGGGTCAAAATCGACCCTAGCCCAACCCTCACAATGGCTGGCAGCTATAGTTTCAGAAGTGGCTGGCAAAAACTGCTGCACCACATCCAGCAGATGCCGGGCGCGGTACACCTGCGCGCCAGGTACCAGAGCGGCTTCTTCGGCACTGCCCGGTGGCAGCACCAGCCGCGTCACCACCCCGCTGCCATGCAGCGCCAGGCTCATGGCAAGCGCCCCCCGCACCGGGCGCAGTTCGCCAGACAACGACAACTCACCGGCAAACTCCCAGCCGTTCAGAGCAGCGGCGTCGATCTGCCCGCTGGCGGCCAGAATACCCAAGGCAATCGGTAAATCAAAGCGACCTGAATCCTTGGGCAAATCGGCGGGCGCCAGATTGACGACGATCTTTTTGTTGTTCGGAAACTCCAGCCCCGAGTTCTGGATGGCGGAGCGCACCCGCTCACGCGCTTCTTTCACCTCCACATCGGCCAGCCCGACCAGCGTGAAGCTGGGCAAGCCGTTGGCCAGATGCACCTCGACGGTAACAGCCGCCGCCTCCAGGCCCAAAAGGGCTCGACTTTGCACCAAGGACAAACTCATCGCGATTCCTAGCTAAAAAGGTGCGCAGCGGCTTGGCAACGCTTCAAAAATGTGCACTATTTTGGTGCTAACTGGTTATTTGTACAGATATCTTAACCCACAGATCCCGCGCGGATTTGCACGACTCCAGCCTGGCGCAGAACCTCGCCTGGCACGAACTCTGCTTTACAGCCTTGTCAACCCATTTGTTGGAGAGGCCAATGACTCAGAACCCGCCGAGTGTGACCCACTCTTTCCAAGCCAAGGAGAACCCATGAAACTTGTCACCGCTATTGTTAAACCCTTCAAGCTCGATGAGGTGCGTGAAGCGCTCTCCGGCATCGGCGTGCAGGGCATCACCGTTACCGAAGTCAAGGGCTTCGGGCGCCAGAAAGGCCATACCGAACTGTATCGGGGTGCCGAGTATGTGGTCGATTTCCTGCCCAAGGTCAAGGTCGAAGCCGCTGTGGCCGACGAGATGCTGGACCAGGTCATCGAAGCCATTGAAGGTGCCGCACGCACTGGCAAGATTGGCGACGGCAAGATTTTTGTCACTCCCGTTGAACAAGTGATCCGCATCCGCACCGGCGAAACCGGCAAGGAAGCGCTTTAACTCACCGCCCACCTCCTACGAGATCACACACATGAAAAAACTACTTGCATCCCTGGCGTTGGGAATGAGTCTATGGCTGGGTGGCACGGCAGCCATGGCCCAGGCCCCAGCAGCCTCTGAAGCCGCACCTGCAGCCGTGGCCACCACCGAAGCCACCCCTGCAGCGCCTGACGCAACCGCTGCTGCGGTTGAAGCACCGGCCGCCGCCATGGCTCCCGCAGCACCCGCTGCTGCCGAACCTGCCGCCGCTGAGGCCGCACCGGCCCCCGTTCCCAACAAGGGCGACACCGCCTGGATGATGACCTCCACCCTGCTGGTGATCCTGATGACCGTGCCCGGCCTGGCGCTGTTTTATGGCGGCCTGGTCCGCTCCAAAAACATGTTGTCAGTGCTGATGCAGGTGATGGTGACCTTCTCGCTGATCGTGGTGCTGTGGTTCATCTACGGCTACAGCCTGGCGTTTACCGAAGGCAACGCGTTTATTGGTGGGTTTGACCGGCTTTTCATGGCCGGCGTCTGGGACAACGCGGCGGGCAGTTTTGCCAATGCTGCCACGTTCAGCAAGGGTGTGGTCATTCCTGAGATCGTGTTTGCGGCTTTCCAGGCCACTTTTGCCGGTATCACCGGGACGCTGATCGTCGGTGCTTTTGCCGAACGCATGAAGTTCTCTGCCGTGCTGGCTTTCATGGTGCTGTGGTTCACCTTCAGCTACGCGCCGATTGCCCACATGGTGTGGTTCTGGATGGGCCCTGACGCCTACAGCTCTGCCGCCGTGTCTGAAGAAATGCTTGGCAAGGCCGGTATGCTCTGGCAGTGGGGTGCGCTGGACTTTGCTGGCGGTACCGTGGTGCACATCAACGCCGCTGTGGCGGGTCTGATCGGCGCCTACATGGTTGGCAAGCGTATCGGTTACGGCAAGGAATCCATGGCGCCGCACAGCCTGACATTGACCATGGTCGGCGCTTCCCTGCTGTGGGTGGGCTGGTTTGGTTTCAACGCCGGTTCCGCCCTGGAAGCCAACGGCTTTGCGGCCCTGGCCTTCATCAACACCTTTGGTGCAACGGCAGCGGCCATCCTGGCCTGGTCGATCGGTGAAACGCTGATGAAGGGCAAGGCGTCCATGCTGGGTGCTGCTTCGGGTTGCGTGGCTGGTCTGGTGGCCATCACACCGGCTGCCGGTAACGTCGGTATCGGCGGTGCACTGGTGATCGGTTTCCTGTCTGGCTTTGCTGGTCTGTGGGGCGTTAATGGCCTGAAGAAACTGCTGGGCGCTGACGACTCGCTGGACGTGTTCGGCGTACACGGTGTCTGCGGCATCCTGGGTGCCATCCTGACTGGCGTGTTCAACAGCCCAGCCCTGGGCGGCCCCGGCTACGTGGCTGACTGGGTGACGGCCACCATGGTGACATCGGCTGACTACTCCATCGCCGCCCAAGTCTGGGTGCAAACCAAAGCGGTGCTGACCACCGTGATCTGGTCTGGCGTGGTGTCGTTCGTGGCCTACAAGATTGTCGACATGACGATTGGTCTGCGTGTGTCGGAAGAGTCCGAACGCGAAGGTCTGGACATCACCTCCCACGGCGAAACTGCCTACGGCAGGTAATCAGGCAAGAGACTGCAGGCCTCTGGCTTGTGGTCTGGTTTGCGTAGGTTGTTCTTGAGAGTTCACCCACCCGGGCTTTGCGGCCCAGGTGGGTTTTTTTATGTCTGCGAGAAACACTGGGGCAGCAAACCCGTCCATTTGATTACAAGTAAGTATTTCCCTGACATACATCACCCTAAGCACACACACGTATTCCCAAACGGGGCTCGCCTGACTACCCTTGGCACTCAAACCAAGATCAAGAGGCAACCCGTTGACAAGCACCAGCACAACCCATCAAGAGTGGTTCCAAGCCCCGGTCGTTTCCCGCCAGCACCCCATAGCGCCCTACATGCCAAGGGCAAGGCACCCTCTCGGGCTGGCTGACCTGCAATTTGTTTCCTGGATGGAGCTGGCCAACCTGGCGGTCAAGCTGCCCTGGCAGAAACTGGGCACCCGGGTGGTGGTGCGCCTGCTGGACCTGCAAGGCAATCGCGCCTGGTGGGGCATCACGCTGGATGAGCGCTGGCTGCGCGCAAGCAATGGTGCTGTCACCGTTTTCGACTCGCTACCTGCGGCTGACCGCTTTTTGCGTCTGCTCAAGGTAGAGCGCTTCACCATTGGCGAGCATTGCCAGCACGCCCTTTTTGTCGCTGGCGAGGCGCAGGAGGTCTACACCCTGGGGGACCGGTGCAGCACCTGTGACCATGCAAGGTGCAGCGGCGGCGTCCAACAAGACATCTTTCAATGCCTGCAACTCACCGAGCGCCGCCTGCTGCTGAACCGCACCACCCGCCAAGACCGCCAACAAGTCCCCTTGCAGAGCGCCCCCGCCCCCCTGCTGACCTGAGCTGCGCGCCAGCGTCTACCCGTCAGGCCACGCAGCGGCTGAGCCAGCTCAAGTACCACAACGTGAACGTGCGCACCGGCGACGGCAATGCAGCGTGCTCCCGGTGGTGTTCGTGCCACTGCATTCAAGGCGGGCGGTCGAAGTGGATCAGGACTGCGCCGCCCAACGGGTGCCAAGGCACAATGCGCAGACTGTTTAGACCCCACCCTGCGCCCACATGACCTCCATCCCCTCTGCCCCCGAGAGCCCCTGGCAAACCGTCACCCTCCACCGCTGCCAGCTCGGCGAGTCGCCGTTCTGGCACCCACATGAGCAAATGCTGTACTGGGTTGACATCCCTGGCAAACAGGTGCTGCGCGCCAATATCTACATGGGCAGCGTCGAGACCTGGGACCTGCCTGCCGAGCCCGGCTGCATTGCCCCAGCCACGGATAGCGGCCTGGTGCTGGCCCTGCGCGACGGCATTTTTCGCTCGGCGGAGTGGGGCGCCCCGCTGCAGCAGGTGGCCCGGCTCGACATCAACCCGGTTACCACGCGTGCCAACGACGGCAAGTGCGACACCCAGGGGCGCTTCTGGGTGGGTACCGTCGATGAAACCCGCCAGCTCAAAAACGCCGGCCTGTACTGTGTGGATGCCCGCGCGCCCGGCCCGTCCCGGGTGGACTGCAAGATCAGCCCGACCTTGGGGCACACCACCGCCAATGCGCTGGCGTTCAGCGCCGACGACCGCACCCTGTACTGGGCCGACTCCCCCAGCCACACCGTCTGGGCCTGGGACTTTGACGCCACCACCGGCGACATGACCCACCAACGCCCCTTTATCAGCGTCCCCCCCAAGCCCGCAGGCTGGCAGCCGCTGATGGCGGGCTACGGCGGCCGTCCGGATGGCGCAGCGGTGGACGTGCAAGGCCATTTCTGGGTGGCCATGTATGAGGGCCAACGGGTTTGCCAGTTCGCCCCCGACGGCAGGCTGCTGGCCAGCATCCCCACCCCGCTGCTGTGCCCCACCATGGTGTGCCTGGGTGGGGAAGACCTCAAAACCCTGTATGTCACCAGTGCCGGGCTGCACCGCAGCACCGCCGAGCAGGCCGCCTACCCCTTGTCAGGCTGCGTGTTGTCCATGCGGGTGGAGGTACCCGGGCTGCCAGTGAATTTCTTCCAGGGCTGAGGTTCAGGGGCCGAGCCCGCGCCGAAGCGGCTACTTTTTTGAACAACGGGCTTTCAAAAAATTCAATCCGGCGCGCGTGCTCAGGCCGTAACATGGCGGCCCACTGATCCACAACGCACCTGCCATGACCGACGCTCTGCACGCCCTGATCGACCCCATTCGCGCCGCCGCTGCGGCCAAAACGCCGCTGCGCATTCGCGGCCACGGCAGCAAAGACTTTTTTGGCCAGCAGGCCCAAGGTCAGCGGCTCGACACCACGGCGCACAGCGGCATCGTCAGCTACGAACCCACTGAACTGGTGGTCACTGCCCGTGCGGGTACCCCGCTGGCCGAGCTGGAAGCGACGCTGGCCGACCAAGGCCAGTGCCTGGCGTTTGAGCCACCCCACTTTGACGGGCGGGGCACGGTGGGCGGCATGGTGGCAGCCGGTTTGAGCGGCCCGGCGCGCGCCAGTGTGGGCGGTGTGCGTGACTACGTGCTGGGGGTGCAACTCATCAACGGCCGCGCCGAGCACCTGACCTTTGGCGGCCAAGTGATGAAAAACGTGGCCGGCTATGACGTGACCCGCCTGGCTGTGGGCAGCATGGGCATTCTGGGGGTGCTTACAGAGGTGTCGCTCAAAGTGTTGCCGGTCATGCCTGCCGAGGCCACCCTGGTGTTCGAGGTGGACCAGGCCCACGCGCTGGACCAGCTCAACACCTGGGGCGGCCAGCCGCTACCGCTCAACGCCAGCTGCTGGGTGCAGGGCGATGGCGCGCCAGGCGAGGCCGGGCTGCTTTACGTGCGCCTGCGCGGCGCGGCTGCGGCAGTGAATGCCGCCATACCCAAAATGACGCGCGACCTGCCGGGCGTGCGCATGGACGACGCCCAAGCCAAACCCGACTGGGCCGCCTGCCGCGACCAGACCCTGCCATTTTTCAACGCCGCCGACCATCCCGGTGAGGCCTTGTGGCGCTTGAGCGTGCCGCAAACCGTACCAGCGCTGAACCTGCCCTGGGGGCAACTGGTGGAATGGCATGGCGGCCTGCGCTGGGTGTGGGCACCCGAATCGGCGTTGTCCAAACTGCGTGACCTGACCCAGGCGGTGGATGGATCAACCACGCTTTTCAGAGCAACCAACCCAAGCGACACAAGGGCTACAAGCCGATTTGAACCTCTGGAGAAACCACTGGACCTGATTCACGCGCGTCTCAAAGCCGAATTTGACCCGGCGCACATCTTCAACCCCGGGCGTCTGGTGCCATCGCTCTAAGCCACTTCTGCCATGCAAACCGAACTCGCCCCCCAATACCGCAACACCCCCGACGGCCAGACCGCCGAGGCCATTCTGCGCAACTGCGTGCACTGCGGCTTTTGCACCGCCACCTGCCCCACCTACCAGTTGCTGGGTGACGAGCTGGACGGTCCGCGCGGGCGCATCTACCTGATGAAACAGGTGCTCGAAGGCGTAACACCCACCCGCAAGACACAGCAGCACCTGGACCGCTGCCTGACCTGCCGCAACTGCGAAACCACTTGCCCCAGCGGGGTGCAATACGGCCACTTGCTCGATATTGGCCGCAAGCTGGTGGACGAGCAGGTGCCGCGCCCCAGTGGCGAAAAAGCGCTGCGCTGGGCGCTCAAGGAAGGTCTGCCGTCACCGCTATTTGCCCCGGCCATGGCCCTGGGGCAATTGGTGCGCCCGTTGCTGCCATCAGCACTCCAGAACAAGGTACCCGCCAAACAAGACGCTGGCGCCTGGCCCAAGCGCCAGCACGCCCGCAAAGTGCTGATGCTGGCGGGCTGCGTGCAACCCGCCATGAGCCCCAATATCAACAGCGCCACCGCCCGCGTGCTCGACGCAGCGGGTGTAGAGACCGTGATCGCGCCCAAGGCCGGTTGCTGCGGCGCGGTCAAGTTCCACCTCAACGACCACGACGGCGGCAAAGCCGAGATGCGCGCCAACATCGACGCCTGGTGGCCGTACATCGACAGCGCCGCGGGCCAACCCGGTGTGGAAGGCATCGTGATGAACGCCTCAGGCTGCGGGTCCACCGTGAAAGACTACGGTCACATCCTGCGCGACGACCCGGCCTACGCCAGCAAAGCCCAACGCATCAGTGAACTCACCCGCGATATCAGCGAATGGCTGCCAGAACTCAGCGAGAAACTGCGCGCGCAGGTTCAAGTGCGTGCCAGCAAAATCGCTTGGCACCCGCCGTGCTCGCTGCAACACGGGCAGAAGTTGAAGGGTGGGGTCGACAAATATATGGTTGACCTGGGCTTTGACCTCAAGGTCACCGGTTGCGAAGCGCACCTGTGCTGCGGCTCGGCAGGCACTTACAGTGTGCTCAACCCTGAGATCTCTTACCAATTGCGCGACCGCAAGCTCGGCCACCTGAACGAGACCTTTGACGGCGGCAAGCCCGATCAGATCGCCTCGGCCAACATCGGCTGCATCACCCATCTGCAAAGCGGCACCACCACCCCGGTGCGGCATTGGGTCGAAGTGCTGGATGAGGCGCTTGCCAGTTCACTACAGTAAATAGAGCTATCAGCCCTTTACGCATAAGGGCTGTAGGCCAATTTGGCATATAGTTTTTAGCCAAACCACCTGCCCGTAAAATGGCGCAGGGGTTGGCGCTACAGCGTCTCTGGTGCATGATGCCGCGCCTGCTCCCAATAGTTGGGGCGCGCGTAATGGTGGTACAGATCGAGCTCCTGCTGGCGGGTGAGCTGGGTTGACGGATCAAACTTGGGGCTCTGCTGAATGGCTTGCCGGGTCAGGTTGACACTGACTTTGGCGTCGTTCCAGCGAATGTCACTCACCCAATCTGGCGCCATCAACACCTGATGCCCCAACCACCAGTTGCTGGTGTCGAGAACCAAGTACCGAATCGCCCAGGTGTCTTCCTCCACCAGCATGCCTTGCACGTGGCCAATGTCGCCGTCACTGGCTTCCAGGTGGTAGCCGATCACGGCCTCGCAGCTGCGCAGGTGCGGGTTGTCGTTGCTTTGCTGGGTGTACGCGGCGCGGGCGGGCCCACCGGTCACGTCACCGCGCACGTTGGCCAACGCAACGGGGCTCAGGCCGGGCGGTGGGGTCAGCGCCGGGGTGTAGAGGCCGTTGCCCCACAACGCGTCGCCACCCCAGTAATAGGGGTAGCCATAGTAGTCGGCATATTGCGTCTCGTGTTGGCGCGACACCGGCTTGTTGGTGTCGATGTCGGGGCTGTTTTTCACCGCCTCACGGCTGATGTGCACCGGCAGCCGCTTGTGCTCCCAGTCGGCGGGTGCCAATGAAAACGGCGAGATCAGCACCTTGCGGCTCATCAGCCAGGAGCCGGTTTCGACCACCAGGTAGCGGATGGTCCAGCGCTGGTCATCAAAGAAAAAGTCGGTAACGTGGCCAATTTCGCCATCGGTGGCGCCAATGGTGTAGCCCTTGAGGTCTGACATGCTTCGCAACATAACGCGTCCTTGATGAGTGGTAATAAGACCCCCACTGTGGACGTTTTGATGACAACACTCTGTGCGATAGCGCTCAGTTAGGGCTTGTCACGTCAAAAACTCATATTTTATTTAATAGCATTTAGCCCTTATCCATAAAGGGCTAGAAGCATTTTTGGCATCTAAAACTCAACGCCAATGACCACGCCCGTAGCCGTAGTAGCCACCCCAATAGCCCAGCCCCAGGTTCACAGAAACCGGCGGGTAATAGGGCTGTGGGAAATAGGGCTGCGGGTCATAAGCCCGGTAAGCGGGTTGCACCACGATCACGGTGGCAGGCTGTGCGCCACCGTTTTCCGGCTGCGCGGTGGGGCTGGGTACGGCGGGCAAGGAACCCACCGGCGTCACCTGAAGCTGCAGCGTGGGGCCGGGGTCTTGTGGCATTTGCACGGTGTATTGCTTGCCTGCGTACTCGTACACCACGTTGTAGGCCACCGTACGGTTCTCGTAAAACACCTGGTTGCTGCAGCGCTGCACCTCCTGCAGCTGGATTTGAGGCTGCCCCTCAATGCGGTCACCCACCACCGCGCCGCCGATGATGCCCAACATGGTGGCCGCCGCCTGGCCTGCCCCATGCCCGGCGGCGTTGCCAATGGCACCGCCCGCGATGGCACCCAGCGCCGCACCCGCGCCCGATTTGGGCTGTGCCACGGCCACCTGCTCGGTGGTACAGACCTGCCGTGGCACGCCGACTTGCTGGGTGACCGGCGTAGAAGACAGCACGCGACCCACCTCTTGGGCAAAGCCCGCGCTGCTGGTGGCTGCTATCGCAGCGACAAGAATCAGTTGTTTCATGATGTACGCCTGTGAAGCCGGGCAGGGTGCCGGGCAGGAACTGGTTGGCCACTTGCTGCGGTGCAGGGTCCACACTGGGCTGCACCGGTTTTTCCCGGTAACAACGCGTTCACACGGGTCTCAAACTCAACCCAGAGCGGCAATTGCGGCCTGGCCAAGGCCCCAGGAGCGTGCGACCCCCACCTCACCCGCTGCTGCTTGCGCTTGTCAAAAGTGGCGCTCACCCTCAACACTCCGTCGGCGTGGTCACGATCGCCTGGTAATCCGCCTCGGCCATGTATTGCGGCACATAGGTCACGCTTTGGCCGGCCAAAGCGCCAACAAACGCGCGCAAATGGTTGCGCGAGCCCTGGAGCAGATTCTGGTACACCAGCGTGATGTCCTGGTTGTCTGTCTCTAGCAGTGCCTTGTTCAGGTCGATCATGTCGATCTCTTCAATGGCCGCGCCCACCTTGAGCCCCTCCACCAACGACACCGATCCTGCCGCCACCAGCTGGGTGTAAAGGTTTTGCAGCGTGGTATTTTGGTACACGCCTGCGGCCAGTGCGGCCGTGGGGTCGGGCAGGTTGTAGCGCACCAGCAGTTGCTGCACTAATGCCGTGTGACTGGCTTCGCTGTTGGCGATGTTGCCAAACACCCGGGTGTAGCCGCGCCACAGGCTGTCGAGCTGAATGTAAACGTCATGCGCGAGCTTTTCTTCTTCACGCATGAACGCCAGGCTGTCTTGCTCAGCGGCGCTTAAGCCCTCAAGCGGCAAAGCGGTGATGGTTGTCGTCAGCGCCGCGCTGGTACCAGCCAGACCGGTGCTGTTGCTGGGCGCTGCGGCGTCGTCACCGCCGCCGCCACACGCACTCAGCATGAGGGCGCACAGCAGCACGGCGAGTAGGGGTTGGATTGGTTTTTTCACAAATTTTGCTTTTTTCAGAAAACACCAAGGCGGGCGCGAGGGGCTGGCCCGCGTGCCGCTGGCGCTTGCCGGATTTACTGTGCCACTGTGTCGGTGGTTGTCGTGGTCAGCCCGGTGCCCGGTGTGTGAATGCCCTTGGGACCCGCCACACCCGCACCCAGGCCGGTGCCCGGCACAGCATCGGCGCTGGGAGTTTGCAGACGCAGGCGGATCTGCTCTTCAGATTGCGCCAAGGTTGGCGTTTGCGTGCGGGTGGCGGTGCCCACCCCCGGGTTACCAGCGCGGGATTGCGCACCGGCACCCGCTGCTGAACCTGCGCCAGCACCCGCCATACCGCCGTTGCCACGGTTCGGGCCTGCAGCATATGCAGCGCTACCCAAGGTCAGGGCAGCGGTCAAGGCCAGCAGATAGAGGGAAGATGATTTCATGATGACACTCCAGAAGTTTGAAAATAGTTAACGTCCACGGCCTGAGCCGCCCCGGCCACCACCATTGCCAGAACTTCCGCCACTTCCTGAGCCATTGCCTGCGCTGCCGCCTGAGCCACTGCTGGCGCTGCCAGCCGTGCTGCCCTTTTGCCGGCTCTCAAAGCCAGCCCCATAGGGCAAGGTGGTGGCTGTACCGGGCTCGGGCTCGATCAAGATCACGGCAGCATCGGTAACCGGTGCCCCAGGTTGGCGCGCAGACAGGTTCAGGGGCCGGTTTGCCGAAGCGCCCGGGTCCCGTGACACTGTTTGTGCGCCCACCAGTGTGGTGGCACTCATCAGCAGAAAGAAGGTGGGAAGAAATTTCATGGTGTTGTTGTCGGGTGGAGGTATGGTCGTGCACGGTTGTCGCGCCAGCATGTCTGGGACGGTGTGGTGTGTATCGGTTTGTCGCCAAGGGTATCGCCCGGTGTCAAAGCTGTCAAAAGTCTTGAGGCGTGCCGTAAACTGCCTGCACACCTGCCGCCATGAACACCCCCACCGCCCCCCACATCCTCGTTGTTGACGACGACCCCGACCTGCGTGACCTGCTGGGCACCTACCTGGGTGCCAACGGCATGGCGGTCACCAGCGCGGGCGACGGTGTGGCCATGTGGGCGGCACTGGCTGCGGGCATGCCGGACGCCATCGTGCTCGACCTGATGCTACCGGGTGAGGACGGCCTGGCACTCACCCGCGCGCTGCGCGCCAAGTCACAGGTGCCGATTCTGATGCTGTCAGCGCGCGGCGAGGAGCTGGACCGCGTGATTGGCCTGGAAGTGGGTGCCGACGATTACCTGGCCAAGCCATTTGGCCCGCGCGAACTGCTGGCACGCCTGCGTGCGCTGCTGCGCCGGGGCCATACCAGCGCCCCCGATGTGGCGCAGCCCGCCGCCGACCCGGCGCTGCCAAGTTTTGGCCCGTTCCAGCTGGACACCCTGGGCCGGCGCCTGCTCAAAGGCAGCCTGGAGATCACCCTCACTGCGGCTGAATACGACCTGCTGGCCGCCCTGGTGGCGCGCCCCAACCGGGTGCTGTCGCGCGACCAGTTGGTCGACCTGCTGCGCGGCTATGACCGCGACCCGTTTGACCGCAGCATCGACAACCGCGTTACCCGGCTGCGCCGCAAGCTGGGTGACGACCCGGCCGCGCCGGCCTACATTCGCACCGTGCGCGGCGAGGGTTACCTGTTCAACCCGCGCGGCCACAGCACCTGACCGCCACCGTGCCAGCCACCGCCAGTACCAGCGCCACCGCCACCGCCGCGTCGCCGCCCAGCCTGGCGCAGCAGAACACACGCCTGCTGGCGCTGGCCTTTGTGCTGATGGAACTGGTGGTCATGGCCCTGTTTGCCTTTTGGGTGTTGCTGCCGCTGGCCCGGCGCTCGGCGGACGATCTGGCCGGCCTGATGGTGCTCTCAGCCCAGACCTGGGCCGAGCTGCCGCCCGCCACCCGGGCGGCTTTTGAGCTGGAGTTGCTGCGTGCCCACGCACTGGCACTGCGCGCCGACCCGCCCGCGAGCGCACGCGACGAATGGCACGCGCCCTACTTTTACCTGCTGGAAGACGCCTTGGCGCGGCGCACCGGGCGCGCCCGCCACCTGGCCAGCGAGCAGCTGGAAACTGGCACCTGGTACTGGGCCAGTGTGCCGGCAGGCAGCGGACAGCTTAGCGTGGGGGTGGCCGCCAGCCGCATCAACAGCCAGCCGGTCACTGCGTTTTTTGTAGCGTTGTTGGCTGGGCTGGCGGGCGCTGCGGGCGTATCTGTCTGGCTGGCGCGGCGGCTCACGCAGCCGCTGGCGCAACTGGAAGCCGCCAGCGCACTGATTGGCCAGGGCGGCATGCCGCTGCTGCTGCCTGAGACCGGCCCGCGCGAGATGGTGCACTTGAGCCGCCGTTTCAACGCCATGGCGCAGCAGGTGCGCGACCTGCTCAGCGCCCGCACCACGCTGCTGGCCGGTGTCTCGCACGACCTGCGCACGCCGCTGGCACGCATGCGCCTGGCGCTGGAAATGCTCAAGGACAACCCCGACCCGAGCCTGATCGCGCGCCTGGAACGCGACATCGAACAGATGAACGCGCTGATCGGCCAGGTGCTGGACCTGGCCCGCGGGCTGGCCCATGAAGCGCCTGCGCCCACCGACCTGGCCGCTTTGCTGCAGCAGTTGGCAGCCGACTTCTCCACCCCCGACCATACCATTCACGTGCGCTGCCCGCCAGTGCGCCTGAACGTGGCCGCCGGAGCGCTGCACCGCGCGCTGGGCAACCTGTTGCAAAATGCGTTGCGGTATGCACCGGGTCAGCCGGTGGAACTGGTGAGTGAGGTGGGTCCGAAGGGCTTGCGCATCGGTGTGCTCGACAGGGGTCCGGGCATCCCGCCAGAGCACCTGGAAGCAGTGTTTGAGCCCTTTCACCGGCTGGAGACCTCGCGCAGCCCGGCCACAGGTGGCTCCGGGCTGGGCCTGGCGATTGTGCGGGAACTGGCCCGCGCCAATGGCTGGCAGGTGCGGTTGCAGGCGCGCCCCGGGGGTGGATTGCAAGCCTGGGTAGAGATCGTCACGGGGCCGCAAGAGGAGGCGGCTTGAAGTTTTTGACTAGTACATTAAACATAGCTACTAGCCCTTATAGATAAAGGGCTAGAGGCCAATTTCTTATATAAAACATGCCTTTCCCAAACGCCTTTGAAAACCTGAATGTGCTGTCGCAGCAGACGCTGCTGCCACCTGCTGCGCTGCACGACGCCGTGCCCGCCAGCGAGCGCGCTACCCACACCGTGAGCAGCGCCCGCCAGACAGTGGCCAAGATTCTCAGCGGTGCCGATGCGCGCCTGCTGGTGGTGGTGGGGCCGTGCTCCATCCATGACGTGACCGCGGCCATGGACTACGCCCAGCGCCTGAAAACGCTGGCTGACGAGTTGCAAGACCAGCTGTTCATCGTGATGCGCGTGTATTTCGAGAAACCGCGCACCACGGTCGGCTGGAAGGGGCTGATCAATGACCCGCGTATGGACGACAGCTTTCGCATTGAGGAAGGTCTGCAGATCGCCCGCAAGCTGCTGGTCGACCTGAACGACCTGGGCCTGCCCTGCGGCACCGAGGCGCTGGACCCGATCACGCCGCAGTACCTGGGCGACCTGATCGCCTGGAGCGCGATTGGCGCGCGCACCACCGAGAGCCAGACCCACCGCGAGATGGCCAGTGGCCTGTCGAGCCCGGTGGGTTTCAAGAACGGCACCGACGGCAATCTGGATGTAGCCGTCAACGCCATGCTCTCCGCCGCGCAGCCGCACGCCTTTCTGGGTATCAACGAACATGGCCAGGTGGCCCTCACTCACACCCGGGGCAACACCTTTGGCCACCTGATCCTGCGTGGCGGCAGTGTGCCCAATTACGACTCGGTTTCGGTGGCGCAGGCCGAAGCTGAGCTGGCTGCAGCGAAACTGCCGGTGAACATCGTGGTGGACTGCAGCCACGCCAACTCGCGCAAAAACCACAACCTGCAAAGCCTGGTGCTCAAAGACGTGGTGGGCCAGCTGGTGGATGGCAACCGCGCCATCAAGGGCGTGATGCTGGAGTCCAACCTGTTTGAAGGCAACCAGAAGCTGGGCAAGCCGCAAGACCTGAAATACGGCGTGTCGATCACCGATGCCTGTCTGGGTTGGGAGGCGACAGAAACTGGCCTGCGCGAAGCCGCTGAGCGCCTGCGCGCCCGGGCGCACTAAGCTGCCAAGGCAGCTTCGATGTCTTTGGCCAGGCTGGCGGGCGTGTCGGTGGGTGCGTAGCGCTTGATCACTGCGCCGTCTTTGCCGACCAGAAACTTGGTGAAATTCCATTTGATGGCCTTGCTGCCCAGCAACCCCGGCGCTTCGCTGCTGAGCCACTGGTACAGCGGGTGCGCGCCGCTGCCGTTGACCTCGATCTTGGACATCATCGGAAAACTCACCCCGTAGTTGCGCTGGCAAAACTGGGCAATCTCGCCGTTGGTGCCTGAATCCTGCGCGCCAAACTGGTTGCACGGAAAACCCAGCACCACCAGGCCTTTGGCAGCATAGGTTTCATGCAATTTCTCCAGCCCGGCAAACTGCGGCGTGAAGCCGCAGGCACTGGCCGTGTTGACGATCAGCATGGCTTGGCCCTTGAAATTCTTCAAAGGCACGGGTTTGCCGTCAATGGACAGCGCGTCAAAGTCATACACAGTGGTCATGGCGATTCTTTCAGAGGAGTTCATAAGGTGCAGCAGCGCCGCAATATAGAGAGTCAGCAATCACCTTGTCGCAACAATGTCATCAGCCACAACATTCACCGCGACCAGCAAGCACACGGCAAGATCGATTCACAGACGCGTCTGGCCCCGGGCACACCCTGACATCAACCGTGGGCTTTGTCGTTTCTTGCAATGGCCAGCAGCCGCTCCACCTCGACCGCGTGCTCGCGGCAGTTGCGCGCATGCCAGCGCTTGATCACCCACATGAACCCGGCAATGGTCAGGCCAAACATGGTGATGGCGCCAAAGGTGGGCAAGCCCAGCCCGGTGGACAGGCTGTAAAGCGCCCCCAGCACCAGAATGCAGGCCTGCTCGTTGAAGTTCTGCACCGCAATGGAGCGGCCCGCACCCATCAGATTGTGGCCCCTGTGTTGCAGCAGCGCATTCATTGGCACCACCAGAAAGCCGCCCAAAGCGCCCAGCAAAATCAGGAACGGCGCCGCCACCCACACATTGGTGATGAAAATCAAGCCGATGATGAGCAGGCCCATGCCAATGCCCAGGGTGATCACGCGCGGGCCATCCTCCAGCTTCATGCGGGTCGACGCCACCACCGCCCCCACCGCCATGCCAATCGCCACCACACCCTGCAGCGCCGACGCCTGCGTCACCCCATAACCAAGTGCCGCCGCCGCCCAGGCCAGCACAATAAAGCGCAGATTGCCCGCCACACCCCAGATGAGCGTGGTGGCCGCCAGCGAAATCTGGCCCAACTTGTCGCGCCACAGTCGCGTGTTGCAGGACCAGAAATCGGGCAGCAACGAGATCATCTTTTTGGGCAAGGGGCGCATCAGCACGCCGGTCAGCGGTATGCGGGTGTTGAACCAGGCGGCCAGCAGGTAGACAAAGATCAGTACCGCGATGGCGGCCTCGGCGCGGGTGTTGATACCCAGGTAGGCAATGGGAAACTGCACCGCCAGAATCTTGTCGGCAATCATTGGGGCCACCAGCTGTCCGCCCAGCAACACGCCCAGAATGATCGAGCCAATGGTGAGCCCTTCGATCCAGCCGTTGGCTTTGACCAGCTGTGAGGCGGGCAGCAGCTCGGTCAGGATGCCGTATTTGGCCGGCGAATACGCCGCCGCGCCCAGCCCCACCACCGCATAAGCCATCAGCGGGTGCGTGCCAAACAGCATGAACAGACAACCCGCCACCTTGATGAAATTGCTGATCAACATCACCCGCCCCTTGGGCATGGAGTCTGCCAAGGCCCCCACAAAGGGCGCCAATATCACGTAAAACAGCGCAAACATCGGCACCAAAGCCGCCTGCTGCCATTGAGGCGAATGGTTGGAGCGCAGCAACTGCACGGCGGCCACAAACAAAGCGTTATCGGCCAGCGAGCTGAAAAACTGCGCCGCCATGATGGTGTAAAAGCCGCGTTTCATCAAGAAAAAAAGACGCGCCTGTGAACCAGGCTCCAATCGATGTAAGTTGTCTCCGAACAGGCGGGAGTTATAGCACGGCGGGGCGGTGTCAAAATCCGGGCATCCATATTGCCCCAAAGCGCATCGCACCATGCCCCGCCCGATTCTCGCCACCATTCATCCCGCCGCAGTGCAGCACAACCTGGCCCGCGCGCGCCGCGCCGCGCCGGATGCCAAAACCTGGGCCGTGGTCAAGGCCAACGCCTACGGCCACGGCATTGAGCGGGTGTTTGAGGGCCTGCGCAGCGCCGACGGCTTTGCCCTGCTGGACCTCGATGAGGCGCAACGCGTGCGGCACTTGGGTTGGCGTGGCCCAATCCTGCTGCTCGAAGGCGTGTTTGAAGCGCGTGACCTGGAGCTGTGTTCGCGCCTGGACCTGTGGCACGCGGTGCATTGCGACGCGCAGATCGACATGCTGGCAGCGCACAAAACCAACGTGCCGCACCGCGTTTTCCTGAAAATGAACTCCGGCATGAACCGCCTGGGCTTCACCCCCGAGCGCTTCCGCTCGGCCTGGGCACGGCTCAACGCCCTGCCGCAGGTGGATGAGATCTCGCTCATGACGCACTTCAGCGACGCCGACGGCCCGCGCGGCATCCGCCACCAGATGCAGGTGTTCAATGAGGTCACGCGTGATCTGCCGGGCGAGCGGTCTTTAAGCAACAGCGCCGCCACCCTGCGCCATACCGTGCCAGCCGGCGACAACGCCACCGACGCGCCAGACACGCTGATGTCGGACTGGATTCGCCCTGGCATCGTGCTCTATGGCAGCGCGCCCGATCACCCCGAGCACACCAGCCTGGATTGGGGCTTGTTGCCGACCATGACGCTATCATCAAAAATAATAGCTACCCAGGCAATAGAGACGGGGGCTAGCGTTGGATATGGCTCAAAATTCGTCGCAGAGCATCCGCTGACCCTTGGCGTCGTGGCCTGCGGTTATGCCGACGGTTACCCGCGCGTCTGTCCCACCGGCACACCCGTTCTGGTGGCGGGCCAGCGCACCCGCACGCTCGGGCGCGTCAGCATGGACATGCTGGCGGTAGACCTGACGCCACTGCATGCTGCAGGCCAGAGCGTCGGTTTTGGCACCGAGGTCACGCTGTGGGGCCGCGCCAGCAACGGTGCCGTACTGGGCATCGACGAGGTGGCGCAATCTGCAGGCACGCTGGGCTACGAGCTGATGTGTGCGCTGGCACCGCGCGTGCCGGTGCTTGTTGACGACGGATGCTGAACTACACACCGATTCCCCTGACACGGCTGCAGATAGGCCGGCAGTTGCCGGTGGACATCTGGACGCCTGATGGCCGCCTGCTGCTGCGCCGAGGCCAGGCGCTGCAGTCTGAAGCGCACAGGGAGATGCTCGCCACGCACCAGGCCTGCATGACCGAGACCGACGCCCAGGCCTGGAAAAAGAGCCTAGAGCGCGACATGCGGTTGATGCGCCAGGCTGGCGTGGACATGGTCGCCATTGCGCAGGCTCCCATGCCCGCAGAGATTCTGGACACCGACTACCTGGAAGGCCGCGATGTGGATGGCGGCTGGCTGGACCTGCAAGACATTCTGCGCAGCCTGCTCTACCAGGGCGCGCAGGCCGCCACACCGCTGCCCAGGCTCGAAGGCATTGAGCAAAAAGCCCTGACCCTGCTGCGCCACGACCCCGACGAATGCCTGTTTGTGCTGTTTCAAGCCCTGCCCGACCTGAACCTGGGCTACTGCGCCACCCACGCCCTGCTGTCTGGTGTGGTGTGTGTGCTGACCGCCGACAAGCTGGCCCAAACCGACGCCGACCAGGCGCTGCTGCTGCGCTCAGCCCTGGTGATGAACATCGGCATGGCCCGCCCGCAAGACAGCCTGTCGCGCCAGCACAAGCCACCCGACCCGACGCAGCGCCAGATCATTGCCGCCCACCCGCCCACCAGCAGCGACATCCTGCGCGGTTTTGGCATCAACGACGACGAGTTGCTGGGCATCGTGCAATGGCACCACACGCCAGATGCCGCCACCCTGCACACCGGGCACCTGACCAGCCTGCGCCTGCTGAGCCTGTCGGACGGCCTGATTGCCAAAATGGCCCCGCGCATCAGCCGCGCCGCCATGACGCCGCTGGGCGCCGCCAAATCTTTGGTGCTGGAATCCACCCCCGGAACCGCCGTTCTGCGCCCGGCCATGGCCGCTGTGCTGGGCTTTTACCCGCCGGGCACCTATGTGCAGCTGGCTAACGGCGAGACGGCGGTGGTCATCAAGCGCGGTGCGCGAGCCAACACGCCGCATGTGGCCAGCATCATGAACGCCGCCGGCATGCCGCTGAGCAAATATGTTTACCACGACAGCGGCACGGCGTCCAACGCCATCTTCAAACCGCTGGCGGGCAGCGTCAACATTCACGTCAGTCTGGACAAAGTGCGCCGACTACGGCTGCAGCACGAAATTTGAGGTTTGCGGCGCGCAGTCAGAGCATCAGGGCAAGCTGCTCAAGTGCGCCTGCGCGGCAGTGGCGAGTTTTTCGTCAAAGGTGGCCAGTGGTGCTTTGAGTTCAGCGGCCAGCCAGAGATAGGCGGCGTCATAGGCGCTGAGCTGGTAGCGCAGCGCCAGTTCACACACTTGCTGCAGGTTGATGTCATGAAGTTCAACGTCCATGCCCACGGCCTGCTCAAGGCCATCCGCAGCATGGGCCTCGCCCCGACGCAGTTTTTTAACGGCAACACTGGTGATCTCAAAACTCAACAGGCTGGGGGCGTGCAGGGTGCGACCCGAAATCCGCTGCAAGGCTTCGTCTTGCCAGGGCTCCTGAAACACGATGCCCGCCAGGGCGCTGCAGTCAATCACCATGGCAGGCCGAACCAGGTACTGCGCTGGCGGCTCTGCCACGTAAAAGGTTGGCATTGCACTGACGGGCGGCGGGCTCATCGGCTGTCCCGATCTTCGCGGATCATGTCGATGCTGGAGCCCAGATTGGGACCAGGGCCATGGGGATACTTGGTTTTGAGTTCTGCGGCAATTTGCTCCACCGTCTTCCAGCCGCGGCGAATGATCGGACGGCCAAATCGGTCGATATCGACCACGGCACTGGGCCGACCGCCCTCACCCGCTGAACTAGCAGCCAAGGCTTTGGCAATGCTGTCGGTCACCGGGCTAGAACTGGTGTCAAGACTGGCACGGGCGCTGGTGTCAGCGCTGACATCAGGCGCCACGGCACCCTGAATCAGTGCCATCAGCTCCCCTTGCAAAGACCGATGGTTGCGCGCAGCGCGCTCGCGCAGGGCTTGCGCCCAGGCTTCTGGCACGTCTTTGATGGACAGATTAGGCATAATGGCTCCAAAACAGATGTTGGCGCCATTATGAAACCATTTTGGATTTTTTGGGCTTCAGCAACTCCAAAATCAGCATCACCAACACGCCCAACCCCAGCGCAGCCGCCAGCCAGGTCAGCGGCAGCGGTTCAAACTTGAACAGGCCGGCCAGCCACGGCACATACAGCGCCAGCAGCATCAAGGCAAACGCGGCACCGCAGACCCACCATAACGTGCGGTTGGGCACCCGCAGGCTTTGCCACAGCGAACCGCTGCGCGAGCGATTCGCCAGAATGAGCGCCAGATTGCCAGCCACGATGGTGGCAAACGAAAACGCCCGCGCCGCGCCTTCGCTCAAATGCTGCATGCCCCACCAGGCGGCCGCCAGCACCACGGCCAGCGCACCCAGGCCCTGCAACACCGCCCAGACCAGCGTCCAGCCGCCAAACAGCGGGGTGGTCACATCGCGTGGTGGGCGCTGCATCAGGTCAGGCTCGGCGGGTTCGTTCTCGAACACCATGGAACACGCCGGGTCAATCACCAGTTCCAGAAACGCAATATGCAGCGGGTACAGCAGGGTCGGCCAACCCAGCAGCACCGGCAGCAGCGCCATGCCGGCAATCGGCACATGAACCGCCAGGATGTAGCTCATGGACTTGCGCAAGTTGTCAAAAATGCGCCGCCCCAGCCGCACCGCTTGCACCAGCCCGGCAAAGTTGTCGTCCAGCAGCACGATGGAGGCGGCCTCGCGCGCCACGTCAGTGCCGCGCCCTCCCATGGCCACACCCACATGGGCGGCTCTCAGCGCCGGGGCGTCGTTGACACCGTCACCGGTCATAGCCACCACCATGCCGCTGGCTTTGAGGGCTTGCACAATGCGCAGTTTTTGCGTTGGGGCAATGCGGGCGCAGACGCTCACCGTGGCCATGCGCTGCTGCAAGGCGGCATCGTCGAGCTGGTCCAGGGTGTCACCCGTCAGCACCCAGTCATCAGTTGGCGAGCTGGTTTCGGTTTGGACAGTTTTGATGCCGTGCAGCTCACCGTTCGATCCGGCGGGCACGGCCAAGCCAGCCTGGATCGCCATCGCCTGCGCAGTGGCCGGGTAGTCGCCGGTGATCATCACGACGCGTATGCCGGCGTTGCGCGCCTGCGCCACCGTCTCGGGAATGGCGGCACGCAGCGGGTCGGCCAGGCCCAGCAGGCCGACAAACTCAAACTCGAAGTCATGCTCAATGGCGGGCCAGTCCACACCTTCAAAACGTGCGCGCGCCACACCCAGCACGCGCAGGCCTCGCCCTGCCATGGCCTCCACGGCACGGGCCACGCGCACCTTTCCCACGGCGTCCATGTGACACAAATCCACAATGGCTTCTGGCGCCCCTTTGGCGGCCACCACATGCGCCTCGCCATCCACCGCCCGCCAGACGTGCGACATGGCGCGCAGTTCCGGGGTCATACCGTAGTGCTGCATCAGCGTCCAGTCGCGGTGCAGGTGCTCGGTGTCTTTCAGAAAGTGCTGGCCCAAGCGGTGAAAGGCCTTTTCCATGGGGTCAAACGGGTCGGTCACGCTGGCCAGAATCGAAAACTCCACCAGGGTATGGAAGGCCTCGGGCAATTCGGGGGTGGTGGCGTAGTCCACCGCCAGGCTGTCGCCCGGCACCAGGTCATCGCTGGCCTGACCGGACCGAGACTCGGCATACAAAGCGGTCACGGTCATGCGGTTTTCGGTCAGGGTGCCGGTTTTGTCGACGCACAGCACACTGGTCGCGCCCAGGGTTTCAATGGCCGCAATGCGCCGCGTCAGCACCTGGTGTTTGGACAAGCGCCAGGCGCCCAGCGCCGGGATCACGGTCAGCACCACGCTGAATTCCTGCGGCAGCAGCGCCATCGCCAGGGCAATTCCGGCCAGCAGCGCACCCAGCCAGTCCCCCTTGAGCCAGCCATAAGCCAGCACCAGCAACAGGCTGGCTATGGCGGCGGTCACGGCCAGCAGCTTGACCAGTTGGGCCGTTTGCAGGCGCAATGGCGAGACCTCCGGGGTGAGGCCCGCCAGCGCAGCGCCAATCCGGCCGATTTCGCTGCGCGCTCCGGTGGCCGTGACGCGGGCCATACCGTGCCCGCGCACCAGCAGCGTGCCGGAAAAAAGCTGCGCGCAGGCCCCGGCCACGTCACTCACCGACTTGTCCACCGGGATCGGCTCGCCCGTCAGCAGCGACTCGTCCACCTGCACCTCGGTCCCTTGAACCAGCACCGCATCAGCGGCAATGCGGTCACCCTCGGCCAGCACCAGCACATCACCTTGCACCACGTCGCGCCCGGCAATACGCAGCGCTGCGCCATCACGCCACACCAGCGCGCGCGGGCTGGTCAGGTCACGCAGGGCGGCCAGCGCGTGTTCAGTCTTGCCTTCCTGGTACAGCGTGAGCGCCAGCACCACCACCACCAGGCCAAACAGAACCAGCCCCTCCTGCAAATCACCCAGCACCAGGTACAACACACCCGCGCCGAGCAGCAGCGCAAACATCGGGTCCGACAAGGTTTCGCGCGCCACCGCCAGCCAGCCCCGCTGCTGGGCGGCTGACAACACGTTGGGGCCGTCGTCCTGCAGCCGTTGCGCGGCCTGCCCGGCGCTCAGGCCAAGCTGGGCCAGCGCATCGGGTGCAGTTTTGTCATCGGGCAGGCGTTTATGAGTCATTTTGGCCTCTAGCCCTTTAGAGAAAAGGGCCAATAGCTATATTAATAGTAGCATTCACTGACGTCCATCCTAAACACGAATTCGATTCACCGAGAAACCTTCAACCTCTTGACCTTAGCCACGACCGCAAACTGAGCCAGCCTCGAAGGGTCATAGCCCTTGAAATCGTCACTATTTGTAACTTTTGTAATCGCAAACCCCTACATTTGACAAGGTTGAACAACCTTACTATTTCCTTGCGATTTATCAATCTACAGGAGACACCATGCCGCTGCTTGCCTTGACACAACATCAATTCACTCAACTCTTCAAGGCAGGATGCATCGCTGCAGCGCTGTCCCTGGGCGGCGTTCAGGTCGCTCATGCCCAGCGCACCATTGCCGAACAGTTCATTCAGGACATGAAAGACGGCAAGATCAGCGAGGCGGGTGCCGACGACCACGTGGTGCAAGAGCTGATCATCAAGCGCAGCATCCCGATCACCTACGATTACATCGACATGCTAATGAACACGCCCAACGCCTTTGGTCCCGGCGTGGCCTGCACCGTGTGCCACAACTCCAACGACCCCAGCAAGAGCTACCGCGGGCTGGACTTGTCCACCTGCAAGGGCATCATCAAAGGCTCCACCGAAAAACCCAAGCGTGCCCTGTTCACGCCAGGTACCGACCCCAAGCGCGACCCGTTGATCCGCCGCCTGCGCAACAACCGCATGCCGCTGGGGCTGGGGTTTGAGGCCTCTACCTTCACCCCCAACCACATGTTGGTCAAGCAATGGATTGCCGATGGCGCCAAGAACGACGAGCACTTCAACAAAGATGTGCTGCCGCTTTTCTCGCAGGCCAATGCCTTTGGTCACAACACCCCGGCTTGCACCGCCTGCCACATGTCCAACCAGGAGCCACCCAGCTTTCATGAGCTGAACCTCAGCAGCCACGCCGGCATCATGCTGGGGGCCGACTCGGTGGCCAAAGGCGTGGACAAGGCCACCAAGGTGATCATTCCGGGCAACCCGGATGACAGCTTTGTCTGGCAACACCTGGCCGAAAACCGCATGCCGCCCGGCATCGCCCCGTCTGAAGCGCGCGACCACCCCAACACCACCATCCTGAGCGCCTGGATCAAGCAGGGAGCCAAGTGCGACTGAGGGTTACCGGCGTTGTCAACCGCCGCCAATTGCTGGCGGCACTGGTCACAGTCGGGCTTTGGCCTGAAGGAGCCCGATCTGCAACCACCGCGCAGCCCACCGTGCAGCGGCGTTGGGCCAGCGGCAACACCACCCTGGCGCCGCTGGGGTGGTTGAACGAGCAACTCCTGTTCAACGGCGACCGCACCCTGGGCCGCATCGACCCCCAACTGGACAGCCCCGTCTGGACCGTGCCGCACGGTCTGAGCAGCCCGGCGGTGTATCGGCCCCGCGCGGCAGGGCAGTCGGTGATCAGCGGTGGGCAGCGCGAGCTGGGCGCCTGGCAGTTTGACACCGGGCAGGCGCGATGGCTGCAAAAGGCGCAGATTCAGATCGGCACCCCGTTTGTGACGCCCGAGCGCAGCTATGTGGGCGACGGCCACACCCTGATGGCGCTGGACAACGCCACCGGCGCCGTCGCCTGGCGCTTTGCCAGCACCCCCGACACGCTGGCCGCCTACGCCCCCACAGTGGCTGGCGACACGGTGTTTTTTGGCCCCGGCAACGGCCTGCTGTATGCGCTGAATGCCCCTGATGGCCGCCTGAAGTGGCAGCTCGACGACAGCAAAGAGTGGCAATACATCCGCCAGATGTTTGTGACCGGCCAGGTGTTGGTGGCAGGCACCTACACCGAGCTGCTGTACGGCATTGACGTTGACACCGGCAAGATCCTCTGGAAGTTCAAGGCGGGCAATTTCATCAACTCGCACCATGTGGCTGGTGACACGGCCTACCTGTGGTCGCCCACCGGCTGGATTTACGCCATCAACATTCACAACGGTAGCGTGCGCTGGCGCCACCAGACCACCCGCTATGGCAACCGCGCCGCCAACTGGGCCCCGATGATGGCCGAACTGGTCACCTTTGAGCGCAAGCTGTATTGCCTGGACATGGCGCAGGTACTGCATGTACTGGATGCGGGCAACGGTGAAGAATTGCAGCGCATCGCGTTTGCGCACGACCTGCGTCCCACGGTCAGCCCCTTGACGAGCACCACCGCCGCCGTGGCCAGCAACACCGGCGAGGTACAACTGGTGCAATGGTGAGTGGCTGACCCAGCTGGCAGATCCACGGCGAATCTGTGGATTTATACAGTAACATTGCCGCCATGGCCAAAGAAAAAACTGTGTATGTGTGTTCCGAGTGCGGTGGCGTCAGCCCCAAATGGCAGGGCAAATGCCCCAGCTGCAACGCCTGGAACACACTGATTGAATCGGTGCCCGAGAGCACTGCCCCGACCAAAAACCGATTTGCCTCGCTGGCCAAAACCAGCGGGGTGGCCGTTTTGGGCGACATTGACGCGGTGGACATGGCCCGCACCCCCACCGGCCATGACGAGTTGGACCGGGTGCTGGGCGGCGGCATGGTCGAAGGCGGCGTGGTGCTGATCGGTGGTGACCCCGGCATTGGCAAATCCACCCTCCTGCTGCAAGCGCTCGATTCGCTGCAGCGCAGCGGCCAGCGCACGCTGTACGTCACCGGGGAAGAAAGTGGCGCGCAAGTGGCGCTGCGCGCGCGCCGCCTGGGGCTGGACAACTCACAAGTGAGTGTGCTGGCCGAGATCGGGCTGGAAAAAATCCTCGCCACATTGGAAGCCACCCGACCGGATGTGGCGGTGATCGACTCGATCCAGACCGTGTATTCCGAACAACTCACCTCCGCCCCCGGCTCAGTAGCCCAGGTGCGCGAATGCGCCGCGCACCTGACTCGGTATGCCAAAGCCAGCGGCCAGTCTGACGGTGACACCCGTGGCCGGGCCACCAGCATCGTGCTGGTCGGCCACGTCACCAAAGAAGGCGCGCTGGCCGGCCCGCGCGTGCTGGAGCACATGGTCGATACCGTGTTGTATTTTGAGGGCGACACCCACAGCAGCTTCAGACTGGTGCGCGCCATTAAAAACCGCTTTGGCGCGGTCAACGAGATTGGCGTGTTTGCCATGACCGAAAAGGGCCTGAAGGGCGTCAGCAACCCGAGTGCCATCTTTTTGAGCCAGCACGCCGAGCCGGTGCCCGGCAGTTGTGTGATGGTCACGCTGGAAGGCACGCGGCCCATGCTGGTCGAAATTCAGGCGCTGGTCGACAGCGGCGGCCCGTCGCCGCGGCGCTTGAGCGTCGGGCTGGACAAAGACCGGCTCGCCATGCTGCTGGCGGTGCTGCACCGCCATGCCGGTGTGGCGTGTATGGATCAGGATGTGTTTGTCAACGCGGTGGGGGGCGTCAGAATCTCTGAGCCCGCAGCTGACCTGGCGGTGCTGCTATCGATTACGTCAAGCCTGCGCGGCAAACCGCTTCCCAAAGGCTTCTTCGCGTTTGGCGAAGTGGGCCTGGCCGGTGAGGTGCGCCCGGCCCCGCGCGGGCAGGAGCGGCTGAAAGAAGCAGCCAAACTGGGTTTCAGTGTGGCCGTGGTGCCCAAAGCGAATCTGCCCAAAAACCTCAAATCCAAGGACTTTGAGGGCCTGACCATCCACGCCGTGGAGCGCGTGGAGGAGGCGATGACGGTGGTGCGTGACCTGGCTTAGTTAGCGCCAGCGCTTTCCAGCATCTTCAAAACGCGGTCAGTCAGGTCGTTCTTGGGGTTGACGAAAATCGCGGACTGCAGCACAAAGTCCAGCTTTTCAGTGGCTGCGATGTCTTTGACCGCCTTGTTGACACTGACCAGCAGCTTTTGCAGCTCTTCATTCTTGCGCTTGTTCAGGTCCTCCTGAAAATCGCGCTGGGCGCGCTGCAGTTCACGCTCTTGCTCGATCAGCTTTTTTTGCTGCTCCAGGCGCTTGGCCTCGGCCAGCACTGGCGCATCGGTCTGGAACTTGGTCACCGCGGCCTTGAAGGCAGCGTCTTGCGCTGCGCCGTCTTTTTGCCGGGTTGAAAACTCTTTCTCCAGCTTGCCCTGGCTGACCTTGGCGGGAGCGGACTCTTTCAGCACCCGCTCCAGGTTGACAAAGCCCACGCGACCGGCAGAGAAATCTGCCGCCTGCGCAGCGCTCATGCCAAAAGCGCACAACACGCTGATGCACAGGCCGACGCCAAAGCGCTGCAGCGCGCCGAGGTTTTTGGAGGAAGATGGGTGATGTTGGGACATGGTGTGGTGTGATGAAGTGAAAGAATGGATTGTGCGACGGAAACCGCCTGCTGCCGTGTGGCCCTATTGGCGAACCACGGTGTTGCCAGATTTTTTGACCGGGTCACCCACCTTGAAGCCAGGGTCTTGGGCAAAGTCGAACTTGGCGCTGCCGCCGTTGCTGTAGGTGACGCTGACCTGCCAGACCTGGGTGGTGTTCATGTTTTCCTGAATCTTTTTACCGGCATAGGCGCCGCCTGCCGCGCCGGCAATGGTGGCCAGGTCTTTGCCAAAACCGCCGCCCACCTGACGCCCCAGCACGGCACCGGCCACGCCACCGGCAATCATGCCCACGGCGTTGGCCTCGCCCTCTTTTTCGACGAGGTTCACGGCAGTGACGCGGCCGCAGTCAACGCATTCTTTGGCCACGGGCTGGGTGCTGTAGGTGCCCTTTTGGGTGCGCAGGGCCGCCAGCGACTTGTCGTAAATGGCCTGCGCATCACGACGGCACTGGATGCGCGCCTCGGGAGAGGCTTCGTCAGCGCACAGCTTTTTGTCAGCGTCATAGCGCGCCTTGGCCTCTTTGGCGCTGGCCTGAGCGTCCGCGTTGGTGGTCCAACTGGTCTGTGCCAACACCGGTGCGGCTAGCAAAGACCATAGCAGGCCGCCCGCCAGGGCCAGGGCCCTCAACCCATTCTGTGACTTGATCACCATAACAACCTCCATCAACAGACGGCGACCGCGCCATCCTCAAGGTGACAAGGATACCCGCAAGCCGTCAAGATGCGATGAACGACATGTAACCGGGGGTTAGCCCCAAGTCGTCGGCTCGGCTGGTCCCGGGCCAGCCCTCTAAAATGGCCGATTTGACCCACAGCGCCCGCTAAACACTTTGAGGAACAACCGATGAGCCCCCTACCCCCTTCCATGGCTGACCGCGACGGCAAAATCTGGATGGACGGCCAGATGGTGGACTGGCGCGACGCCAAGATCCACGTGCTGAGCCACACCCTGCACTACGGCTGCGGCGCTTTTGAGGGCGTGCGGGCTTACAACACCGTCAATGGCCCGGCCATCTTCCGCCTCGAAGAACACACCGACCGCCTGTTCAACAGCGCCAAGATCCTGCGCATGAAGATCCCTTTCACCAAAGAGCAGGTGATGCAGGCGCAGTGCGACGTGATCCGCGACAACAAGCTTGAATCCGGCTACATCCGCCCACTGACCTGGATTGGTGACAAAAAATTGGGCGTCTCGCCCAAAGGCAACACCATCCACCTGATGGTGGCCGCCTGGTCCTGGGGCGCGTATCTGGGTGAAGAAGGCATGCGCCGTGGCATCCGCGTCAAAATTTCCAGCTACACCCGCCACCATGTGAACATCACTATGACCCAGGCCAAGGCGGTGAGCAACTACACCAACTCGATACTGGCCAACATGGAAGCCACCGACGACGGTTACGACGAAGCCATGCTGCTCGACGCCAGCGGATTCGTGTCAGAGGGCGCGGGCGAAAACCTGTTCATCGTGAAAGACGGCGTGGTCTACACGCCCGATTTGTCGGCTGGTGCGCTCAACGGCATCACCCGCAACACGGTGCTGCACATCTGCAAAGACCTGGGGCTGGAAGTGGTGCAAAAGCGCATTACCCGTGACGAGGTTTACATCAGCGACGAAGCTTTCTTCAGCGGCACCGCCGCCGAGATCACCCCCATCCGCGAACTGGACCGCATCGAGCTGGGCAAGGGCGATTACGTGGGCAGCCGTGGCCCGATCACCGAAAAGATCCAGAGCGCGTTCTTTGACATCGTCAACGGCCGCAACCCCAAGTACGCCCATTGGCTGACCCAAGTCTGAACACCATGAGCAAAATCGTCGAACTTCTGGCCAAAGACCTCAACCACGCGGGCGGTGTGTATTGCCCCAGCCCGCTGGCCAACATGACCCTCTGGAACACCCACCCCAAGGTGTATCTGGACGTGGCCAGCACTGGCCAGGCCAAGTGCCCGTATTGCGGTACGGTCTACAAGCTCAAAGACGGCGAACACTTCCAGGGCCACTGATGGCCGGGGTTCAGGCGGGCGCGCCCGCCGTGAAGCGTTCTCTGGTCATTGCGCCGCAGTGGATTGGCGACGCGGTCATGACCGAGCCGCTGATGCGCCGCCTGCAGGCCCGGGGTGAGCGGCTCACGGTGGGCGCGCTGCCCTGGGTGGCGCCGGTGTACCGGGCCATGCCGCAGGTGGCCGAAGTGATTGAGTTCCCCTTTGCCCACGGCGGGCTGCAACTGCGCGAGCGCCGCACCCTGGCACGGCAGATGGATGGCCAGTTTGATGTGGCCTACATCTGCCCCAATTCCCTCAAAAGTGCGCTGCTGCCGTTTTTGGCGGGCATTCCCGAGCGGGTGGGTTACCTGGGCGAGGCGCGGGTGGGTTTGTTGACACACCGCCTGAAAAACCCGGCCAAGGGCCAGCGCCCGCCTATGGTGGCGTTTTACTCGTCGCTCAGTGGCGACACCGATGTGGCTGCCGACCGGCCGCAATTGCATCTGGACACCGCCACCGCCGTCGCCACCTTGCGCGTGCTGGGCCTGCAGCGCGGCGGCTACTATGTGATGGCGCCTGGCGCCGAGTTTGGCCCTGCCAAACGTTGGCCCACCAGCCACTTTGCCGAATTAGCGCGCCAGTTGACCCTGCCAGTGGTGTTGCTGGGCTCGGGCAAAGAAGCCGAGTTGTGCGCCGAGATCGCACAGGGCTGCACCAGCCCCGGCACCCTGCCCGGCGCGACAACCACGGTGATCAATCTGGCCGGAAAAACCACGCTCGCACAGGCGCTGTGTGTGATCAGCGCAACCAGAGCCATGGTCAGCAATGACTCGGGCCTGATGCATGTCGCAGCCGGTTTTGGCGTGCCGCAGGTGGCTATTTTTGGCTCCAGCAGCCCGCTGCACACCCCACCCCTGAATGCGGCGGCGCATGTGTTGTGGCTCAAAAACGACCCCGACTACCAGCCACCGCTGGACTGCGCGCCGTGTTTCGAGCGCATCTGCCCGCTGGGCCACACCCGCTGCCTGAACGACATCCCGGCGGCCCGGGTACTGCCATTTTTATAGCTGCCAGCCCTTGATGGATAAGGGCTAGAGGCTGATTTTACTTAAAAAAAAGCCACCCGAAGGTGGCTTGTAAAAGTTCCCCCGGGGGGGAACGTCGTTGGAAACCTTGCAAACTTCAAAAGTACCCTTGCATACCTTTTCCGAGAGATTTGCTTCATCACTGTGACAGCAGCTAGGAGAACTTTAACGGCCCGCTGACAGTTTGGGTATCCCCCATTTGGGGGATATGGAGGGGTTTTTTGAAGAAATTTTCAACTTTTTTGAAACAAAACGTCAGTTTTTGACCTGCGACACGGGCAACTCAATGACAAAACAGGCGCCGCCATCGGGCCGGTTTTCACAAAACGCCCGCCCGCCATGGCGCTGGGCGATGGATTTCACCAGCGCCAGCCCCAACCCGACCCCACCATCACGCTCGGTGGCACCCGGCAGCCGGTAAAACGGCTCAAAAATGCGTTCCATCAGCTTAGGCGGCACGCCCGGGCCCCGGTCACACACCCTGATTTCGGCCAGCTGCGCGGTCTGGCGCAGGCTCAAGCTGACCTCACCCGCTGCGTGGCGGCGCGCGTTCTCCAGCAGGTTGCGCACCGCGCGGCGCAACAGTTTTGACACCCCTTGCACCGGCAACTCATGCGACACCTGGGCGCTGCCCGAGGCTTGCTGCGTGGGCAGTACCAGCTCGGCGCTGACGCGAGCGCATTCCTCGGCAGCCAGCCCCACCAGGTCGACCGACTCCACCGTGCCCATGTCGCTCTCGCGCGCGTCGAGCCGGCTGGCCAGCAGGATCTCTTCGATGAGCTGGTCCAGCTCGTTGATATTGCGGGCGATTTCGTCCTTGAAAGCGGGCGACACGCTCGGCCCCATCAGCTCCAACCCCATGCGGATGCGGGTCAGCGGTGAGCGCAACTCATGCGAGGCGTTGGCCAGCAAAGACTTTTGTGAGGCCAGCAGCGCCTCATGCGACTTGACCAGCGTTTCCACCCGCTCAGCGGCCTGGTTGAAACGCTTGGCCAGAAACGCCACCTCGTCCGAGCCGGTCTCGGGCACGCGGGCCGACAAATCACCCTCACCCCATTGCTGCACGCCGTCTTGCAGGCGCTCCAGGCGGCGCGTAAGGGTGCGCACGATCGGGTAAGTGGCCAGCGCCACCGCCAAGCCCATCCATACCAGCATCCAGGCAAACCCAAAGGGCGGGCGGCTCCAGACCGATGGTGGCGGACGCGTCAGACGCATGCGCATGGTCTGGCCGTCGTGCATGCGCACGACGAATTCCGAGCCCGGCGATTCAGCCGCCGCTGAAGCAGCTGCCTGCGGGCTGGTGACGGCAGGCCCGGCATCGGGTGCATCACCATCAGGCGCCTCTGCCTGCGTAGCCTGGCCCAGCTGGGCGGCTTGCCGGCGCGCCTCGCGGGCCGCGCGGCGTTGCTCACGCGACTCGCGACTCTGCAACTCATCGGGCAAACGGTGCGGGCGCCCGCGGCCAATGATCTGCCCGGCCTCGTCACTCACCACCACTTCGCGCGGCGGTGGGTCGGTGGTGAGGCGCCAGATCCAGCCCACCAGCAAAATCAGCACCGCCAGCGCCATCAAAATGGCCAGCCAGATGCGAACGTAGAGTTTTTTGAACATCAGTCCTGCTGCCGGGCAAAGACGTAGCCGACGCCACGCACGGTGAGGATGCGTTTGGGCACTTTGGCGTCGACCTCGATGGCGGCGCGGATGCGGCCCATGTGCACATCAATCGAGCGGTCAAACGCGTCCAGCTCGCGCCCGCGCACCGCTTCCATGATCTGGTCACGCGTGAGCACCCGACCCGCGCGCTCGGCCAGCGCCACCAGCAGGTCAAACTGGTACGAGGTCAACTCACACGGCTGGCCTGCCACGCTGACCAGCCTTGCGTCACGATCGATCTCCAGCGAACCAAAGTGCAGCTGGTTGCTGGCGGCGGGCTGGGCGCCTTCCACACGGCGGCGCAGCACGGCACGGATACGGGCCAGCAGTTCGCGTGGCTCAAATGGCTTGGGCAGGTAATCGTCGGCGCCCATTTCCAGGCCGATGATGCGGTCCATCGGGTCACCTTTGGCGGTGAGCATCAGCACCGGCGTGCTGGCCAGCGCGCCGGGCAGCGCACGGATGCGGCGGCACACCTCCAGGCCATCCATGTCGGGCAACATCAGGTCCAGAATGACCAGATGCGGCGGTTTGTCCTGCAGCGTCTGCAGGCCGCTTTTGGCGTCGCCCGCGTGGGCCACGGTGTAGCCGGACTGGCCCAGGTATTCACACACCATGTGGGCCAGTCGGGCGTCGTCTTCAATCATCAACAGGTGCTGGTTCATGGGTTCAGTCTAGTCTGCCGACGCATCAGGGGCTTGTCGTCTGCGTAAAGTTAGGTAAAAAAGCTTGCTACTGAACACTACGGTTTAAATAGCTTACTGCCCTTTATGGACGAGGGCTAGAGGCTATTTTCAGCCTTGAAGTCAGCCACACCAGCAACAGCACTGGCACCCCCAGCAAAGCGGTGGCGGTAAAGAAGTTCTGGTATCCAAAGCTGTCCACATAGCTGCCCGAATAACCAGCCAGAAATTTGGGCAGCAGCAGCATCATCGAGCTGAACAAGGCGTACTGCGTGGCGGAATACGCCACATTGGTTAGGCCTGAGAGGTAAGCAATGAACGCCGCCGAGGCAATGCCACTGGCCAGGTTGTCGGCTGAAATCACCCACACCAGCCCGGTCAGATCGTGGCCGCGGGTGCTCAGGTAAGCAAACAGCAGGTTGCTGGCAGCACTCAGCACCGCACCCAGCATCAGCACTCGCATCACCCCAAAACGCATCGCCAGCACGCCGCCGACAAAGGCACCCACCAGGGTCATGATCACGCCAAACACCTTGGTCACCGCCGCCACCTCGTCCTTGGTGTAACCCATGTCCACATAAAACGGGTTCGCCATGATGCCCATCACCACGTCGCTGATGCGGTAGGTGGCAATCAGCGCCAGGATCAGCGCCGCCTGCCAGCCAAAACGCTTCAGGAAGTCGGCAAACGGCTCGACCAGCGCACCGTGTAACCACTCGGTCACGTTTTTACTCGGTGGCAGCGGGCGGCGCAGCGGCTCGGGCGACAGCAGCACAGTCAGCACGCCCAGCAGCATGCTCGCCGCCATCACCAGATAGGCGGTATGCCACGCGCCATGTTCGTAACCCAGCACACCTTCGGTTTGTGCCCGTGCCGCCACCCACAACACACCCGCACCGGCCCAGATCATGGCCAGGCGGTAGCCGGTCTGGTACGACGCGGCCAGCGCTGCCTGCCGACTCACATCGGCCGATTCGATGCGAAACGCGTCCAGCGCAATGTCTTGTGTGGCCGAGCCAAAAGCCACGGCCAACGCGCCCCAGATCACAGGGGTCAGCGCCACCTGCGGGTCGTTGAAACTCATTGCCACCAGCCCCACCAAAATCGCCAGCTGCGACAGCAGCAGCCAGCTGCGCCTGCGCCCCAGCAACCGCGTCAGCACAGGGATCGGCAGCCGATCCACCAGCGGCGCCCACACCCATTTGAAGGCGTAGGCCAGCCCGACCCAGCTCAGGTAACCAATAGTGGTGCGGTCAATACCGGCCTCGCGCAGCCAGAAGCTCAAGGTGCCCAGCACCAGCAGCAGCGGCAGCCCGGCCGAAAAACCCAGCAGCAGCATGCGCACCGAGGCCGGTTCCAGATACACCTTCAGGGTGGCCAGCCAGCCGATCGGTGGCGGCGTGGCCGTGGAGTCGTTCAAAGTCATCGCGGGATGATAGCGGGGCCGGTTCGTCACTTGATATTTGGCACCCCGGCCCGATGTGTCAGCTATATCGCCAAACGGGGGTTTCTATGAATGCTGTCCGGCCACCCGCTGTTGCGGGTGCTTTTTATCCCGAACAGGGGCTGCGCCTGGCGCAAGATGTCCGGGCCATGCTGGCCGAGGCGTCGGCAGACTCCTTGGCCGAACCCGTCGCTGAAGGCGTGCCCAAAGCGATCATCGTGCCGCACGCCGGCTACATCTATTCAGGCAGCACGGCGGCTTTGGCTTATGCCCGTCTGGCCCCGGCGCGTCACACCATCCGGCGGGTGGTGTTGCTCGGGCCCGCCCACCGGGTGCCGGTGAGCGGCTTGGCCTTGCCGGGCGACGACTATCTGGTCACACCGCTGGGCCAGGTCGCGGTGGATCAGGCCGCTGTGGCTCAACTGTCGCGGCTGCCGCAAGTGGTGGTAAGCCGTGCGGTGCATGCGCAAGAGCATTCACTGGAAGTGCAGTTGCCGTTTTTGCAGACGGTGCTGGACAACTTCAAGCTGGTCCCGCTGGTGGTGGGTGATGCCAGCCCGCAGGAAGTGGCCGAGGTGCTGGAGCTGTTATGGGGCGGGCCGGAGACCCTGATCGTCATCAGCTCCGACCTGTCGCACTATTTGCCCTACCGCACCGCGCAGCAGATCGACCGTCAGACCACGCAAGCGATCCTCGACCTGCGTGGCCCGCTCAACCACCAGCAAGCCTGTGGCGGCACACCCATCAACGGGCTGCTACTGGCGGCCCGCCACCACGGGCTGCAGCCAGAGTTGCTGGGCTTGTGCAATTCGGGCGACACAACCGGCGACACAAGCCGGGTGGTGGGTTACGCCGCGCTGGCCTTCACGCAGGTGCCGTATGTCCACTGACACCACCCCGCACGGCGAACCTGCCAACCCGCAGGCACTGGGCGCCAGTCTGTTGCGCATCGCCCGCGCCAGCATCGCCACTGCCCTGGGGCACCCGATGGATGCTGCCGAAGACACCCCCGGTCTGCAAGCGCCGGGTGCCTGTTTCGTCACCCTGACCCAGCACGGGCAATTGCGCGGCTGCATTGGTTCGCTGGAAGCAAGGCGCAGCTTGTTGGCCGATGTCAAAGCCAACGCCGTGGCCGCCGCCCTGCACGACACCCGTTTTGCCCCCCTGAGTCTGGCCGAACTTGAGCACACCGATCTTGAGGTGTCGGTGCTGTCACCCATGCAAGCGATCCACTTCCAGAGTGAAGCCGATGCGCTGGCGCAACTGCGCCCGGGTGTCGATGGTGTGGTATTCGAGTACGGGTCTTACCGCAGCACGTTTTTGCCGCAAGTGTGGGCGCAGTTGCCAGATGCGCGTGACTTCATGGCGCACCTCAAGCGCAAAGCCGGGCTGCCCGCGGACTTCTGGGCGGCTGGCGTGTGCCTGCAACGCTACACCGTGCAGCCTTGGCACGAGCCTCGAACCACAAGGGGGTCATGATGGAAGCATCCAGCTGCCCGGCGCGCTACTGGCACGCTCTGTCTGATGGCCGCCTGCAATGCGACCTGTGCCCGCGCGACTGCAAATTGCACGAGGGCCAGCGTGGCGCGTGTTTTGTGCGCATGCGCGAGGGCGACCAGATGATCCTGACCACCTTTGGCCGCTCGTCTGGCTTTTGCATCGACCCCATCGAAAAAAAACCGCTGAACCACTTTTACCCCGGCTCCAGCGTGCTGTCCTTTGGCACAGCAGGCTGCAACCTGGCGTGCAAGTTTTGCCAGAACTGGGACATCAGCAAATCCCGCGACATGGACAGCCTGATGTCGCAAGCCTCGCCCGAAGCCATTGCCAACGAGGCCGTCAGATATGGCTGCAAGAGCGTCGCTTTCACCTACAACGACCCGGTGATTTTTGCCGAATACGCCATGGACACGGCCGATGCCTGCCATGCCATGGGCATCAAAACCGTGGCCGTGACCGCGGGCTACATCCACGACCAGCCGCGGCGGGACTTTTTCGCCAAGATCGACGCCACCAACGTCGACCTGAAAGCCTTCACCGACGACTTCTATTTCAAACTCACCGGCTCCCACCTGCAACCAGTGCTCGACACGCTCCTCTATTTGAAGCATGAAACCAAGGTTTGGTTTGAGCTGACCACCCTTTTGATCCCTGGCCATAACGACTCGAACGAGGAGCTGGGCGCGTTGTCCAGCTGGGTGATGCGCGAGCTGGGCCCCGATGTACCCTTGCATTTTTCGGCCTTCCACCCCGACTACAAAATGCCCGACGTGCCTGCCACGCCGCCTGCCACCCTGGTTCGCGCCCGCAACATCGCCCTGAAGGCGGGCCTGCACCACGTCTATACCGGCAACGTGCACAACACCGAGGGCGACACCACCTACTGTGCCAACTGCCATGCTCCTCTGATCGAGCGCGATTGGTACCAGATCAACCGCTACCGGCTCACCGCCAAGGGCTGCTGCCCAGACTGCGGCACCGCGCTGGCCGGTTGCTTTGATGCCCAGGCGGGCCACTTTGGCCGCCAATGCATCCCGCTGTCCATGGGCTATTGACGGTTGGCCGGGCCCTTGTGCCGCACCCAGGCAGTTACCGCGGGGCGCGCAAGCTTTGCACCCTGGCCTGCAAGGCAGCGGGGTTGATCACACCAAAGTGGGCATCCACCTGCCGACCGCTGGCATCAAAAAACAGCGTGGTGGGCAACCCCTGAGAACCTACGGCCGGGCCCAGGCTGCGGCCAGAGTCCAGCCAGACGTTTTGCAGTGCCAAACCAGAGCGCTGCAAGTAAGCCTGAACCACCGGCAGCGACTCGCCCTGATTGACAAAAACGAACTGGACGGCGGGCTCGCGCTGCTGCGCCGCAGCCAGATCAGGCATCTCTGCGCGGCACGGGCCGCACCAGGTGGCCCACAGATTGACCACGGCGGGTTGGCCGCGGATGACATCCGGCAGGCTGCGCGTTTGTCCGGTGGTGGCATGGGTCAGCATCACCACCGGTGCCTGCGGCCGCCAAACGCCGCCATCCACCCACCACACCGCCGCAGTGGCCCCACCCCAGAGGACGCCGCCAGTCACAGCGGCCAGACCCAATGCCTTTCTGGCGACCGGCCACCGCCAGGCGCGCCAAGCCAACCACGCACCGCCCCCTGCCAGCCCGGCCACAGCCAGCCAGCCACCGTCACGCAAGTCCAACACGGTCCACGGTGTGGCCAGATAGAAGCTGGCGTAAGGCAAGACAAAACCGATGCGGGCGGCCAGCAGCCCCAGCAGCAACGCACCCCACACCGTGTTTTCAGCTTTGGCCCGGTCTTCCCGAACTACCTGGCGGCCCGCCACGCTGGCCGCGGCCCACACCGACAGCAGCAAGATCAAGGGCGCCACCGGCAAGGCCAGCGGGCCAAGGGATACCGACAACATGCGCCAGCCGCCGGGTCAGCTCAGGCCTTCTGGGTTTCCAGCGCCGGGGTATGTTTGCGCAAGCCCAGCGTCAGCAGCAGCATGAGCACCATCAACCCGGCCACCACCTCATAGGCCATGCTGAAGCCTTGCGCGCCCTCGCCACCAAAATCGGCCAGTGCGCCGATGGCCGCCGCCGACAACAAGGTGCCGACACTGGTGAAGATATTGATCAACCCCTGCGCGGTACCCCGAAAAGCCAGCGGCGCCTCTTCAATGGCGATGGTGCGCAGCGCGCCACTCACCACCACACCCACCCCCATGCCCACTGGCATGGTGGCCAGCAGAAACCCCCACAAGCCAAACCCGGTCAGGGCGGATGCGCCATAACCGATGCTGAGCAGGGCAAAACCCGCGATGATCAACGTGCGCGCGCCCAACCGGTTGAGCAGACGCCCGGCGCCCATCGACCCGATGATCGAGCACACCACCATGGGCAGCAGCACAAAACCGGCGTTTTCACGCGCCACACCATAGGCCAGCGTGGCAATGGACGTCAAGAAAACCACACTCCCCATGCCAAACCCGGCACCCAGCGTCAAAAAGTACGTCAGCGACAGTTGCCGGTTGGCAAACATCGACACGGGCACCAGAGGCTGGCGGGCGCGTTTTTCCACCCAGATGAACAGCGGCAGCAGCAGCACCATCGCCACCAGCGTGTAAGGCCACAGCGTCAGGCCCATCATGTCGTCCAGAATCTGCGTCACCGTGGCCACCAGCGCGGCCAGCAGCAGCACCAGAATCACAATGCCGCGCCAGTCCAGCGGTGGCAGCGGGCCCTCGGGGCGCTGGCTTGGCAGGGCGCGCGCGCCCAGGTAAAGCACGTAGGCAGCAATGGGCAGGTTCGCCAGAAAGATCCAGTGCCAGTTCAGGGTGACCATGACCAGCCCGGCCAGCGGCGGGCCCAGCACAAACGCCATGCCGTAGGTGGCGCCGATCAGGCCCAGCGCGCGCCCGCGCTCCTTGGGCGGCAGCGCATCGGCAATCACCGCGCTGGCGGTGGGAATGATGCCGCCGCCACCAATACCCTGAATGGCCCGGCCCAGCACCACCATCCAGAAGCTCGGCGCCAAAGCAATCACCAGCGAACCCAGGGCGAACAGCGTGATGCTGATCATGTAGATCGGGCGGCGTCCATAGCGGTCACCCAGGCTAGCCAGCGGTGCGGTGCTGCTCAAAGACGACAGGATGAAAGCGATCATCACCAGCCCGACCTGCCGGTTGTCAATCTGGAAGACCTCGCGCAGGGCGGGGATGACCGGGGCGATGATGGCCGTGTCCAGCGCCGACATGAAGACGCCAATGAACAGCACCGTCATCAGGCGCCGGTACGCTGGGGTACCGGCAGGAATGGAAGCAGACGACATCAAAACTCCGCGAAAGGCCAAAAAGGCACTTGAAAAGTGGGGCAGTGTAGTGTTTTTGGCCGATTTCAGCCTGCGTCTTCATCATCGGCGCCAGCCGTCTTGCCTGTCACCAGACCCCAGCGGCCTCACTGAACCTCTCCAATAACCCATAGAATTTGACGCAACCAGCCGCTTGTTGCTGGCGAGGTTTCATCACAACGCATCCGCAGCGGGTGCTTTACAGGGCAAACCAGCATGAACTTCATCATCATTGGTGCCGGTGCCGCAGGCGTGCGGGCCGCCGAGACATTGCGCGAGAACGCGCCCCAGGCCAGCATCACCCTGATCAGCGGTGAGCCGGGTGAGCCGTATGCACGCATGGCCATTCCGTACATCCTGGCCGGCGCCATCGGCGAAGACGGTGCCCGCCAGCGCCGCTCAAACCAGCACCTGGAGTCACTTGGCATCCACTACGTTCACGGCCAGGTGCGCCAAGTGCACGCCGGGCCAGATGGCGGCCAGGTGGAACTGGCTGACGGCACGCGCCTGCCTTACAACGAGTTGCTGGTGGCCACCGGTTCATCCCCCAGCCTGCCGCCGCTGCCAGGCACCGATCTGCCCGGTGTGGTGACCTGCTGGACGCTGGAAGACGCCCGCCAGATTGCCGCCCAACTGAAGCCGGGCGCACGCATCGTGCTGCTGGGTGCCGGTTTTGTGGCGGGGGTGATCATGAAATCGCTGGTGGCCAGCGGCGCGCACCTGTCGGTGGTGGCCGGGCGCTCCGGGCAAATCCTGCGCTCGATGATGACCCCGGTGGGCAGCAGCATGCTGCAGCGCTGGCTGGAGGCCCGTGGGGTGGACGTGATCACCAGCGGCCAGAGCCTGCGCATCGAACCCGGCCCGCGGCTGGTGATGGACACCCGTACGCTGGAGGCCGACCTGATCATCCTGGCCACCGGCGTGCAGCCCAACGTGGCGTTTTTACAAGGCACCGGGGTCGAGGTGCGCAGCGGTGTAGTGGTCGACGACCACATGCGCACCAGCGTGCCGCACATTTACGCGGCGGGCGACGTGGCGCAAGGCCGCGATTTCTCCACTGGCGAATGGGTGGTGCATGCGCTGCAACCCACCGCCACCGAACACGGCCGTTTTGCCGCGCTCAACATGGCCGGCCAGCACGTGCCCTACCGCGGCAGCCTGAGCATGAACGTGCTCGACACCCTGGGCCTGATCTCGCACACCTTCGGCCAGTGGCAAGGTGCCGCCGGGGGTGAAACCACCGAGGTGGTAGACGAGGCCAACTTCATCTACACCCGGCTTTGCTTCCAGGGCGACCAGCTGGTGGGCGCCATCACCATCGGCCACCCACAGCATGTGGGCGCCATCCGCGGGCTGATCCAGTCGCACCGCCATCTGGGCGAGTGGAAAGAGCAGCTGATGGCCAACCCACAGCTGCTGATGGACGCCTTTGTGGCGTTAAATCAGGGCTGAACACGGCCACTGGCAGCCTCCCTTTTTGTCAGTCAATCAACCAGGACCCCATCATGTCAACACCCATTGCAGCCACGCTGATCCCCGGCGACGGTATCGGTCCCGAGATCATGGACGCCACGCTGGCCGTCCTTGACGCTTTAGGCGCCCCGTTCGTCTGGGAGCGGCAAGTGGCCGGCCTCGAAGGGGTCAAGGTCGCTGGCGACCCGTTGCCCAACGCCACGCTCGACAGCATCCGGCGCACCCGGCTGGCACTCAAAGGCCCGCTGGAAACCCCATCAGGCGGTGGTTACCGCTCCTCCAACGTGCGCCTGCGCGAAGAGTTTCAGCTCTACGCCAACCTGCGCCCGGCCCGCACCATCATCCCTGGCGGGCGCTTTGACAACATTGACCTGGTGGTAGTGCGCGAAAACCTGGAAGGCCTGTACATCGGCCACGAGCACTATGTGAAGATCGACGACGACCCGCACGCTGTGGCCATGGCCACCGGCATCAACACCCGCGCGGGCGGGCGCCGCCTGCTCGAATTCGCGTTTGACCATGCCGTGGCCACGGGCCGCAAAAAGGTCACCATCGTGCACAAGGCCAACATCATGAAGGCGCTGACCGGCATCTTCCTCGACACCGGCCTGAAGCTCTATGAAGACAAATACAAGGGCAAGTTTGAACTCGACACCGTGATCATCGACGCCTGCGCGATGAAGCTGGTACTCAACCCCTGGCAGTTTGACATGCTGGTGACCACCAACCTGTTTGGCGACATCCTGTCCGACCTGGTGGCGGGACTGGTGGGTGGTTTGGGCATGGCACCCGGCGCCAATATTGGGGCCGATGCCGCCATTTTTGAAGCTGTGCACGGCTCTGCGCCGGACATTGCCGGCAAAGGCCTGGCCAACCCGATTGCCCTGATGTTGGCCGCCGCCATGATGCTTGACCACGTCAAGCTGCCCGCCATGGCCACCCAATTGCGCACGGCCATTGACAAGACGCTCAACGTCGACGGGGTGCGCACGGGTGACTTGGGTGGCCAAGCCAGCACGGCAGAATTCACCCAGGCGATGATCCGGCGCATCCAAGGCTGATGTCGCGGCATCCACATTACTATTTGTTGGATAGCTGGTAGCCCTTTACCAATAAGGGCTAGAGGCCTATTTCTTATATATTTTTGCAACCCTTGGCAACGGTGTTGCCAACACCTGGTCAAGCACCAAACAGGTCTTTAAGCCACTGCAGCGGGTCCAGGTCCAGGCGCCACACAGCACCCTGGTTTTGAAAAGTCTCATACATCCAGTCACCTTGGACGTAGACCACCCCGGCGGGCTGTGGCAGGTGGTGCGCCGGTTGCCCGGCCAGGCTGCTGCGCATGAAATCGATCCAGATCGGCAACGCCACGGTGGCACCAAACTCACGCGCCCCCAGCGAGCGCGGCTCATCGAACCCCATCCAGGCCACGGCCGTGGTGCTGCCGCTGTAGCCCGCAAACCAGCCGTCAAAGGCATCGCTGCTGGTGCCGGTTTTGCCCGCCAGGTCTTGCCGGGCCAGCTTTTGCGACGCCGAAGCGCCTGTGCCAGAGAGGGTGACTTCACGCAGCAGGCTGTCGGTGATGAAGGCGTTGCGGGCGTCCAGCACGCGCGCACTCTCCTGCGCGGGCAGGACCGGTTTGGCTTCAAACAGCACGCTGCCACGGGTGTCCACCACCTTCTGGATCAGGTACGGGCTGATCTGAAAACCACCGTTGGCAAACACCGAATAGGCCCCGGCCATCTGCAAAGGCGTGACCGCGCCGGTGCCCAGCGCCAGCGTGTAGTTAACGGGTTGGCGGGTGGGATCAAAGCCAAAGCGGGGCAAAAAGTCATGCGCCACTTGCGGGGTCACGGCCCGCAGCAGGCGCACTGCCGCCACGTTTTTGGACTGCGCCAGCGCAGTACGCAGGGTGATGGCGCCGTCGTACACGTTGTCGTCGTTTTGCGGCGCCCAGGCTTGGCCACCCGTCTCGGCCGGGGTCAGGGTGAGCGGCGCATCATTGACCAGAGTGCCGGGTGAATAGCCTTTTTCCAATGCTGCCGAATAGATGAACGGCTTCATCGTCGAGCCGGGCTGGCGCCAGGCCTGGGTCACGTGGTTGAACTCGCTGGTGTTGAAATCAAAGCCCCCCACCAGCGCACGGTAGGCACCGGTCTGGTTGTTCAGCGCCACAAAGGCCGCCCCGACCGCAGGCAACTGCGCCACGCTCCAGCGGCCCCGGGCCGCTTTCACAACCCTTATGACTGAGCCAGGCTTGATTTTGAGCGTGGCCGCCGCCTTGGGTGACAGCGCCGCAGCCGCCCAGCGCAGACCCTCGCCCGCCAATTCAATCACCTCGCCGCTGGCCAGTACCGCCTGCACCCGGCCAGGCTTGGCCAATAGCACCACGGCGGCCAGCAGCTTGTCGCTGCTCGGGCGTTGTTGCAACGTGGCCTCAATCAGTTTCTGGCGCTCGTCGGTATTGGCGGGCAGGATGATGTTGGCCTCGGGCCCGCGGTAGCCGTGGCGCTGGTCATAGGCCAGCACATGGCGTCTGACCGCGTCATAGGCCGCCTGCTGGTCGGCATTCACCAGCGTGGTGGTGACGTTGATGCCGCGGGTGTAGGTGTCTTCCTTGAACTGGGCATAGATGACCTGGCGCACCATCTCGGCCACATATTGCGCATGGTTGCCCACCGATTGCCCCTCACCCAGCACGCCCAGGTTTTCCTGCAAGGCGGCTTTGTGCTGCGCCTCGGTGATGTAGCCCAGCGCCAGCATGCGTTTGAGCACCAGTTGCTGGCGCGCTTTGGCGCGCTTGGGGTTGGTGATCGGGTTGATGCTGGACGGCGCTTGCGGCAGGCCCGCCAGCATGGCCGCCTGCGCCAGCGTCACGTCTTTGAGCGGCTTGCCAAAGTAGATGCGCGCCGCGCTGCTGAAGCCGTACGCCCGTTGCCCCAGATAAATCTGGTTCATGTAGAGCTCCAGAATCTGGTCTTTGCTTAGCTCGCTCTCGATCTTGTAGGCCAGCATCACCTCGGTGATCTTGCGCGAAAACAGCTTTTCACGGGTCAGAAAAAAGTTGCGCGCCAGCTGCATGGTGATGGTGGACGCCCCCTGCTTGAGGCCGCCACCCAAGTCCGCCAGCACCGCGCGCACTACGCCCTTGTAATCCACCCCGCCGTGCTCGTAAAAGCGCGAGTCTTCAATGGCCAGCAGCGCCTGGCGCTGGATCAGCGGTATGTCTTTGATAGCAACAAAATCACGCCGCTCTTGGCCAAACTCACCAATCAACACATGGTCGCTGGTGTACACGCGCAGCGGGATCTTGGGCCGGTAGTCGGTCAGGACGTCCAGGCTGGGCAGGTCCAGCGGGGTGGCGGCAAAGGCCACGGGCCAGCACAGCGCCCACAGCAGCAGCAGACGGCAAAGGCTGGCAGAAATGAATGGCTTCAAGGTCGAAGAGGCACCAAAAGGCGCACAAGGGGCGGGCTGCCTGGTGCAGCAGGGTTCAAACAGCCCCGGATTATCGGGACACAAGCCCGTGCACCGGGCGCAGCAGGCGCCAATTCAGCATCTCATTTGTAATTGTTTGCAACCACGGCAGCCCTTTGGCAGCCATGGAAGATCTTTGGGATGGTCAGCCCGGCGGCAAGGGACAAGTGCCTTTTTTCAGCCAGGCGGTGAACCAGAAGCTGCTGCCAGCCAGGGGGGTGCTCACCATACCGGCTTCACCGCCCATGATCTGGGCCAACTTCTTGGTCATGACCAGGCCCAGTCCTACTCCGGCGTACTGCCGGGTGACCGAGTTGTCCGCCTGCTCGAACAGGCTGAACAGGCGTTCGGCGTCCTGCGGGGCAATCCCGATGCCGGTGTCCACCACCTCAAAACGTAGCAAGACGCTGTCAAGCGTCTCGTCGGCCACCCGGACGCGCAAGATGATCGTGCCCGATTCGGTGAACTTGACGGCGTTGTCCACATAGTTCTGCAAGGCTTGTTGCAGCTTCACCGGGTCGCCCAGCAGCGGCTGTGCCACAGGTGCCACCTCGCCGAGCAGCCGCAGCCTCTTGGTGTCTGCCGCCGATCTGAAAGCCAGCATCACGCGTTCAATCAGGTGACCGAGGTTGACCGCCTCCAGCTTAAGCGCAAACTGGCCAGACTCGATGTCGGCCACGGTCAGGATGGCGTCCATGATTTTCAGCAAACGCTTCTCGGCCACTTCCATCTTCTCAAGACGCCCCAACTGTTCAGGGTTGAGCCCCGTCCGGCGCAACAAATACAGGTGACCTGCAATCGCATTGAGCGGGGTGCGAATCTCATGCGATACGTTGGCAAGAAAAGCACTTTTGGCCTGGTTGGCCATTTCAGCGGCCAACTGGGCCTGGCGCAGCTCTGCGGTGCGCTCTTGCACCAAGGCTTCCAGATGGCCTTGGTAGCGCTTCAGTTCGGCCGCCATGGACACCTGTTGCCGGATGTCGGTCACCACGGTGCGCAAGGTGGCAGGCTGGCCAGGCTTGAGCAGGCGCAGGCTGTCCAGCCGCACATGAACGCGAGTGCCGTCCGGCGCAAGCAACTGCAGCTCGCAAGTCTGCTTGTCGTCACGCTTGAGCGCGTTGACACAATAGGTGTGCCACAGATCGGTCTGCTCGGGCACCACGTACTGCGAAAAGCGACGCATCAATATCTTGGTGCGGTCCATTTGTAGCAACTGGGCCACGGTCATGTTGGCGGCAGCGATCAAACCCTTGTCGGTGATGGTGAGGTAGCCCACCGGCGCCAATTCATAAAAGTCTGCAAAACGGTCTCGCGAAGCCGACAGTTCTTCCTGCGACTGCCGCAAGGCCTCGTTTTGCATCTCCAGCTCCACCTGATGCACCCGCAGTTCGTGCATCAGGTCCAGCCCATCGGCAGTTGCAGGCTCCAGGGGCGGCCACTCGCTACACCGCGTTTCGGCCTGACTGCGAAGGTCCGATGCCGTCATGGCACTGCAGGGGTCATGGGTCCGCCTGCGCCAGGCGGCGCCAGCGGCGTTTGATGACCAGATCAGGCATCTTGCGTCTCCTCGGGTTGGTTATTGCGCAGCTTGTTGTGTGACAGGGGATGAAGGGCGCCCACGTCTTGGCGTGGGTCAGGCCTGGTTTATTCGTGCATCGGCTGGTTGTGGCTGAGTTGGTCGATGACCACCAGCCAGTCATGCATCTCGGCCCCCGGCCTAAAGCCTCGGGCCTGCGCCTTGAAGTAGGCAGCGGTGGCTGTGGGGTGCAAATGATGTGACGCCACCGGCATCCAACGGGTCCGGGGGGCATTGGCGGGGGCGGCGCAAGGGTCTGGGCAGGTGATGGCTGGTGGGTTTTTCATGGGCGAATCAACGTTGTTCTGCTTTGAAACCGCAGCGTATCGAAATGCCAAAGCCTTGTGAATACGGGCGCACGCGTATGGTATTTCCCCTAGGCCATGTCCTGTACTTGCCAGCACATACGTTGAACCATGTAGACGTGAACATGCCTTTTTGTTACGCTGCGCTCATGAACCGGACACGACAGCGCCACGGTTCTGCGGAGAAAAACATGACAACCAGTGCAAACAGGACGATGAGCACAGCCCCTGCGCTCACACCCTCAACGAGCGCCCCGGCAAATGCATCGGCAGATGCCTCATCATCTCTGCCCTTGAGCCATTTGCAAAACGAATCCGGTCAACTCAGAAAAACTGCCGAGGTCAAATTGGCCACCCTGGCAGCCAACCCCGCCCTGGAGTTGGCCGACCCCCTGATGCACGAACTGCGGGTACACCAGATTGAGCTGGAGATGCAAAACGAGGCGCTGCATGAGGCGCAGGTGGTTCTGGAGGAATCACGCGACCGCTACGTGGACCTGTTCGAAATGGCACCCATCGGCTATCTCACCCTGAGCGTGAGCGGCATGATTGATGAGGTCAACCTGAGTGGTGCCAGACTGCTCAATGAGCCTCGCCAAACCCTGTTGCACAAACGCTTTGCGCATTACGTGGTACCCGCAGACCTGAACGCCTGGCATACCTTTTGGCAGCAGGCCTTGCAGCACGATGGCAGGCATCGCGGCGAGATTGATCTGAAAGGCAAGGATGGTACGGAGACCACGGTGCGCCTGCAGTGCAGCGCGATCCGGAGCACGGGAAGGCTGATGGGCGTGCGCCTGATGTTGACCGATATCTCCGACCTGAAAAAGGCACTGGCTGACACACAAACGCGGGAAGACCGCCTGCAGTTAGCCAAGGCGGCCAGTGGCCTGGGGTTGTTTGATGATCAACTTTTAGGTGGCCCGCATCTGCTGGATGACCGCTTTCGCGAGATCTGGGGTTTTACGCCCAAGCAGCCCATCAGCTTCCATGACATCGTCGCGGCCATTCACCCGGATGACCGCCATGGCATGCAGACGGCACTGGCCCGTGCGGTCAACCCGCGCGGCGATGGCCGCTATTTCGCCCGGTACCGGGTGATCAACCAGATAAGCGGCGCCACCCACTTTGTGGCGGCGGTTGGCCGTGTGTATTTCAGCAACGGGCAAGCTGTCCGGATGATTGGAACCGTCAAGGACATTACCGAACACACCCAACTGGAGCAGGAGGTTCAAGCCCGGCGTAGCGCCATGGACCTGCTGGCACGCCAGCAGGTCGCCTCACACACGGCGGCCGCCATTGCCCATGAAATCAACCAGCCCCTGACATCGGTGTCGGCCTTCAGCGAGGCTGCCCTGCACATGCTGCAAGAAGGTGTAACACAGCCACAAAAGCTGACACGCGCTCTGGAAGGCGCGGTGCAACAGGCCCAGCGCGCCGGGCACGCTTTGCACGAGTTGCTTGAATTTCTGCACCGCAGCGAGACCACCACCGAACGACTTGACCTGAACCAGGTGGTGGCGCAGGCACTGACCTTGACCCACGAGGGCAGTTGTAGTGGATTCACAGTTGTTTTTGAGCAGGCACCGGCTCTGCCCCCGGTGCAGGCCAACCGGTTGCAAGTGCAGAAAGTGGTGGTCAACCTGGTGCACAACGCCTGCGAGGCCATGCACAGTGCAGGCATCACGGGCGCGGCCGTCAAGATCCGGGTCGCCGTGCACCCGATGTCAGACATCCCGATGGCGCAGGTGAGCGTGGTTGACAGTGGACCAGGCTTCAACACAGACGATGCCAAACGCGCGTTTACCCCCTTCTTCACCACCAAAAGCAACGGCATCGGGCTGGGGCTGGCGATCAGCCGCGCACTGATTGAAGCCAATGGTGGCCAGCTGTGGCTTGACCCGGCGCCCGGGGCAGGCGCTGCCCTGCACTTTTCATTACCCTTCGCATCATGAACAACCCACCCAAGGTCTATATCGTCGACGACGACCCGACAATCCGCGAGTCATTGACATTGCTGCTGGAGCAGGAGCAAGTGACGGTGGAGAGCTTTGCCAGCGCCAATGACTTTTTGGCCGCCGACCGTTGGCTTCCGGTCAGCTGCGCTATTGTTGACATTCACATGCCCGGCATGGACGGCATGGAGCTTCAAAAGGAGCTCGCCCGCCGGGGTTGCCAGCTGCCGCTGATTTTTTTGACGGGTTACGGCGACATTCCGCAGAGCGTACGCGCCATCAAGTCTGGGGCCATCGACTTTCTCACCAAACCCGTCACCGCCCGGGTGCTGATGAAAAGCGTGCAGGCGGCATTCGTCGAGAGCATCTGCCTGCACGCGCAGGCAGAAAAAGTGACGGGGCTCACCAGTCGATTGGCTGGCCTGACTGACCGGGAACGCGAAGTGATGCTGCTGGCGGTAGAAGGCCTGACCAACAAGGAGATTGCCCGCCAATTGGGCATCAGCTACCGCACGGTGGAGGTTCATCGGGCACGGGTGATGCACAAGACGGGCGCCAACACGGTGCTGGAGCTGGCCCGCATCGCCGCGACCAGTGCGCCAGCACCCTGACGGGCCAGGGACGCGTGGCCGCACCGTCATCTTGGAGCGCGAGGCCACCACCACCGCCTGCCAAGGCCGTCAGCAGACTGGGTACAGACGCCGATGCAGGCCTGCTCTGAGCCTTTGAGGGTGGAATAACCGTGTTTGGGTTGAGCTGAAAAGGCCGGTTTGTCATACCGACCAACGATCCGGTATCCCGGCCCCCGTTGGCCGTCATGCCGGACTCGATCCGGCATCCAAGACTTTCGGGGGCCGTGGATTGCGGGTCGAGCCCGCAATGACAACCGATTTCGCAATGACAGCCGTTTCCGCAATGACAGCGACGCTTGATGCACTGTGCCGGTGATCCCGCGGGTTACTGGCGCAGATCGCCAGCCAGAAACCACACCGCCCAGCGCCACGGTCATAGAATTGAATTCAATGATGCAGATCAACCCGTTGGCTATCCCACAACATGCGCGCCCTGAAAGACGTCAGCCCGCCGACCCGCACAGCCGCAGGCACTCGCTGATGGCTGCACAACCATGAGCGCCGACGCACCCCCAGCGCCCGTGCCAGCCGAAAAGACTGGCACCGCTGCTGCCTGGTCCATCGTACTGGCCTATGCCGGTTTTGCCGGGCTGTGGATCCTGTTGTCTGACAAGGTGGCGGCGTGGCTGATCACCGATACAGCCACCATGACGCGGGTCAGCATGATCAAGGGCTGGCTGTTTGTGGCGGTGACATCGCTGTTTTTGTTCAGTTTGATTCGGCGGCTGGTAGAGCGCCTGAACCGCTCTGCAGATGCGGTCAGGCAAAGAGAATTGCAGTTGCGCCAAAGCGAAAGTCGCCTGCAAGCCACGCTCAACGCCATGCCGGACCTGCTGTTTGAAGTGAGCCAGAGCGGGTGCATCTACCGCTACCACTCCAACCGCGCCGACCTGCTGGCAGCGCCACCTGAGCTGTTTTTGGGCAAGTTTTTTGCCGAGATCCTTCCGGCCGATGCGGCAGAGGTTTGCTTTGCTGCGATCCGCGAAGCGGCAGAACAGGGGTTTTCAACCGGCAAGATGTATGCCCTGCAGTTGCCGCAGGGCGAGCGCTGGTTTGAGCTGTCGGTGTCGTCCCTGCGCGATGGCGATGGCGATGGCGACGGCGCTGAGCGGCACTTCATCTTCATCGCCCGCGACATCACCCAACGCAGACTTGCTGACGACAAGCTGCAACTGGCTGGGCGTGTTTTCAACCACGCCCGCGAGGGCATCATGGTGACCAGTGCCGATGGGGTCATCGTCGACGTGAACGAAGCGTTTACCCGCATCACCGGTTACACGCACGAAGAAGCCGTGGGCCACAGCCCGGCTATTTTGAGCTCTGGCCGCCAGGGAAAAGCGTTTTACGCGGCCCTGTGGTGTGATCTGCTGGAACGCGGCTACTGGAGTGGCGAGATCTGGAACCGCCGCAAAAACGGCGAGATTTTTGCCGAGTTGATGACCATCAGTGCCATCCGCGACGAGCAGGGCGCCGCCGTGCAGTATGTGGCCCTGCTGTCAGACATCACCGAGCTGAAGGAACACCAAAGCGAGCTGGAGCGCGTGGCGCACTTTGACGCGCTGACCAATCTGCCCAACCGCATCCTGCTGGCAGACCGCCTTCAACAGGCCATGCACCAGGTGCCGCGCAGCGGCCAGCAGCTGGCGGTGGCCTTTCTAGACCTGGATGATTTCAAAGCCATCAACGACGCCCATGGCCACGACGTGGGCGACCTGCTGCTGATTGCGCTGGCCAAGCGCATCAAGGAAACCCTGCGCGAGGGCGACTCGCTGGCCCGTATCGGGGGTGATGAGTTTGTGGCAGTTCTGGTGGATCTGGACAACGTGGCGGTTAGCCTGCCGATGCTGACCCGCTTGCTGGGCGCCGCTTCGCAACCGGTGCAGCTGGGCGACCTGACCCTGCAGGTGTCGGCCAGCCTGGGCGTGAGCTTCTTCCCGCAGGTGCACACTCTGGACGCCGACCAACTGCTGCGCCAGGCCGACCAAGCCATGTACCAAGCCAAACTGGCAGGCAAAAACCGCTATCACCTGTTTGACGCCGAGCAAGACAGCAGCATTCGCGACCGCCACGATGCGCTGGCAGGCATCGCCCTGGCGCTGGAGCGCGGCGAGTTCGTGCTGTATTACCAGCCCAAGGTGAACATGCGCACCGGGCGAGTGGTTGGCGCCGAGGCGCTGATTCGTTGGCAACATCCCGTCAAAGGGCTGCTGGCGCCCGGCCTGTTTTTGCCGGTGGTGGAAGACCACCCGCTGGCTGTAACCCTGGGCGAATGGGTGATCAACACCGCGCTAAGCCAGATGGCAACTTGGCACCATGCCGGGTTGGACCTACCGGTAAGCGTCAACGTAGGGGCGCGCCAATTGCAGCAAAGCGACTTTGTGATGCGCCTGCAAACCATTCTGGCAGATCACCCGCAGGTCAACCCAGCCCAGCTGGAGCTTGAAATATTGGAGACCAGCGCACTCAACGACATGACCCAGGTGTCCAGGGTGATTGAAGCCTGTGAGCACCTGGGCGTGAAGCTGGCACTGGACGACTTTGGTACCGGCTACTCGTCGCTCACTTACCTGAAACGGCTGCGGGTGGCGGTGCTGAAGATCGACCAGAGCTTTGTGCGCGACATGCTGGACGACCCGGATGACCTGGCTATTTTGCAAGGCGTGATCGGTCTGGCGGCTGCCTTCAAGCGTGAGGTGATCGCCGAGGGCGTGGAAACCGTGGCCCACGGCACCGCGCTGCTGAAGCTGGGCTGCGAGCTGGCCCAGGGTTATGGCATTGCCCGGCCCATGCCCGCTAAAACTCTGCCCGCTTGGGCTGCCGCCTGGCGCCCTGATCCAGCCTGGCAACACGCATCGACTTGATGTAAAAGTGCGCGGTCATCCTGCGGTGTATCACTTTGATCACAGCATTCAACTTCGTTATATCATGAAGTAAATATCGTTGTTGAAAATTTGACACTGATTTGTCTCTGGTTAGACTGATATAGCCACTTTTTCAGAGATTTCGCTATATAGTTTAGTACCTAACGTTTGCTACTCTCTTGGATCGCCGTTGGCACGGTGCCTGAAAAGTGCGTTGCCCACCCCATCACCCACAGACGCCCAGTATCGTGACAAACATGCCCACCAAACTCACCGGCAAGCTGCACATCGATACTGCCATGGGCAGCTTCCTGGGTGACAAGCGCATCCGCCTGCTGGAAGCCATCGACAAATGCGGCTCGATCTCGCAGGCGGCCAAAGCAGTGCCCATGTCGTACAAGGCTGCGTGGGACGCGGTGGACGACATGAATAACGTGGCCACCGAGCCACTGGTGCACCGCTCTGCGGGTGGCAAACACGGCGGCGGCACCGAGCTCACCGCCTTTGCCCGGCGGCTGATCGCGTTTTTCCGGGCACTTGAGAAAGAGTCGCAGGTGGCGCTGGAGCGCCTGACCAGCAATCTGGAGCAAAGCGGCGTGGCCGACGTCGCCGACTTCAGGCAAATTTTGAAAAGGTTATCGATGAAAACCAGTGCCCGCAACCAGTTCGCCGGCCCCATTGTTGCCATCAAGGAGGGGGTGGTGGACACCGAAGTCACCCTCCAGCTGGGCCCAAACCTGGCGGTAACCGCCATCGTCACCCGTGAATCAGCGGAAAACATGGGCTTGGCGCTGGGCCGCGATGTGCTGGCCTTTGTCAAGGCCTCGTCGATCTTGTTGATGAGCGGTGAAGATGGGCAAATCTCTGCCCGCAACCGCTTCACCGGCACCATCGCCAGCATCTCGGAAGGACCGGTGAACTCGGAAGTAACTTTGAGCATGCCCGGCGGCCAGCACGTGCTGACCGCTGTGGTGACCGAACAAAGCGTGAAACGCATGGGCCTGGCGGTTGGCCAGCCGCTCACCGCGGTGTTCAAAGCGTCCAGCGTGTTCCTGGCCTCCACCGATTGATTTTTTTGCTTTTCCCAAAGGGGTTTTCATGAAACCATCTCGCCTGTTGTCGGTGTTGCTCGCCTGTCTGGCAGGTGCGTCTTTCGCTGCCCGTGCCGATGAGGTGACGGTGGCGGTTGCCGCGAACTTCACCGCGCCGATGAAGCTGATTGCGGTCAATTTTGAGAAAGACACCGGTCACAAGGTGGTAGCCTCGTATGGTGCCACCGGCAAGTTTTACGCCCAGATCAAGAACGGTGCACCGTTTGAGGTGCTGCTCTCCGCTGACGACGAAACACCGGCCAAGCTGATCAGGGAAGGCGCAGGCGTCACCGGCAGCCAGTTCACCTATGCCATGGGCACACTGGTACTGTGGTCAGCCAAACCGGCCATCGTGGACGGCGCGGGTGCGGTGCTGAAAAATGGTGCCTTTGACCACATTGCCCTGGCCGACCCCAAGCTGGCACCCTACGGTGCCGCCGCCGTTGCCAGCATGAAAGCCCTTGGCGTGTATGACAGCTTGCAACCCAAGCTGGTGACTGCCGACAACATTGGCCAGGCTTACCAGTTCGTCAGCAGCGGCAATGCACTGCTGGGTTTTGTGGCGCTGTCGCAAGTGCTGAAAAACGGGCAGATTCAGGGCTCATCATGGGTGGTGCCTGCCAACCTGTACACACCCATCCGCCAGGACGCTGTGGTGCTGGACAAAGGCAAGGGCAAACCGGCAGCCGATGCCCTGATGAAGTACTTGAAATCTGACAAGGCCAAAGCCGTCATCAAGTCGTTTGGCTACGAGTTGTCCTGAGTGCCATGATGCCGGTTCTCAACGACTTCACCCTGCTGGGGCTGCTGCAAGACGACGTGCCGTATGGCGACCTAACCACCGACAGCCTGGGCATCGGTTCGAAGTTGGGGCATGCCGAGTTTCGCGCACGCCAGCCCATGACGGCCTGCGGTACAGAAGAGGCGGTGCGTCTGTTTGAGCTGGTGGGTACCCGGGCCCGGCTTGCAACCCCATCAGGAACCCAGGTCAGCGCGGGTGAGCTGATGCTCGATGCGCAGGGCACGGCGGCCAGCCTGCACCGCGCCTGGAAAGCGGCACTCACGCTGGTGGAGTGGTCTAGCGGTGTGGCAACGGGTACGGCGGCCATCGTGGCTGCAGCAAACGGCGTGCCTGTGGCTTGCACGCGCAAAAATGTGCCTGGCACCAAGGCCTTGTCGGCCAAGGCGGTGAAAGCTGGCGGCGGCATCATGCACCGGCTGGGTCTGTCAGAGAGTTTGCTGGTGTTTGCCCAGCACCGGCTTTTTTTGAACGAGCCGGCAGAAGTGACCATCCGGCGGCTGCGCCGGGCACAACCCGAGAAAAAGCTGGTGGTCGAGGTGGCCAATGTGACTGAGGCCCTTCTGTGGGCACATGCCGGTGCGGATGTCTTGCAACTGGAAAAGTTCTCGCCTGAAGCCGTGGCAGCCTGTCGACAGGCCCTGCAAGACAGCCAGTTTCCTGTTCGCCCGCTGCTTGCAGCGACAGGCGGCATTCGCGCCGACAACGCGCGTGCCTATGTCGCTGCAGGGGCTGATTTTCTGGTGACGTCAGCGCCTTACTGGGCTCCGCCCGGAGACGTCCAGTTCACGCTGGTGCCTGCGGCGTGAAGCCTGACGCGTCAGATATCACCGCCGTGGTGTTGACCGTCCAACTGGCGGGCATCACCACTTTTCTGCTGCTGCTGATTGGCACGCCGATAGCCTGGTGGCTGGCGCGCAGCCGCTCGCGCCTGAAAAATGTGGTGGGCGCCATCGTGACTCTGCCGCTGGTGTTGCCCCCGGCGGTCATCGGCTTTTATTTGTTGGTGCTGCTCGGGCCTGAGGGGCCCGTGGGTCGCCTGACCCAGGCACTTGGTCTGGGCCTGCTGCCCTTTACCTTTGCCGGTTTGGTGGTGGCGTCGGTCATTTACTCCATGCCTTTTGTGGTGCAGCCCATCCAGCAGGCCTTTGCAGCGATGGGAAATGCGCCGCTGGAAGCCGCCAAAACGCTGCGCGCTTCGCCCTGGGACACGTTTTTTAGCGTGACTTTGCCGCTGGCACGGCCTGGTTTCATCTCCGCTGCGGTGCTGGGTTTTGCTCACACGGTGGGCGAATTCGGCGTGGTGCTGATGATTGGCGGCAACATCCCAGGCAAAACCCAGGTGCTGTCGATGGCCATCTACAACCATGTGGAAGCCATGGAATATGGCCAGGCGCACTGGCTGGCCGGGGGCATGTTGTGCTTTTCGTTCCTGGTGCTGCTGTTGCTGTACAGCCGCGGCTGGAACCGCACGCCATGAGCATCAGCGCGCGATTTGTGCAGACTTATCCCGGCTTTGTGCTCGATGTCGATCTTGATTTGCCGAGTCGCGGTGTCACGGCGCTATTTGGTCCATCGGGGTGTGGCAAGACCACGCTGTTGCGTTGCATGGCCGGCCTGAATGTCGCCCAGCAGGGGCAGCTCGTCATCAACGGTGACGTCTGGCAGGACGAAGCCAGGTTTGTGCCAGTGCATCAACGGCCGCTGGGTTATGTGTTTCAAGAGGCCAACCTGTTTGCGCACCTGTCGGTACGACGTAACCTGAGTTTTGGCCAGTCGCGCGTGCCAGTGGCCGCGCAGCGCGTTGGGTGGGCGCACGCCATTGAGTTGCTTGGCATCGGCCACCTGCTGGAGCGCATGCCGGATCGGCTCTCCGGCGGTGAGCGCCAGCGCGTGGCCATCGCCCGTGCGCTGCTCACCAGCCCGCGCCTGCTGCTGATGGACGAGCCGCTGGCCGCGCTGGACCTGGCGCGCAAGCAGGAAATCCTGCCTTACCTGGAGCGGCTGCACCGCGAACTGGACATTCCGGTGATCTATGTCAGCCACGCGCCCGACGAGGTCGCGCGTCTGGCCGACCATATGGTTGTCTTGGAAGCGGGCCGTGCGGTGGCTGCCGGCCCTTTAACCGACATTTTGGCCCGCATCGACCTGCCGATCCGCTTGGGAGAAGACGCCGGTGTGGTGCTGGATGCGGTGGTGGCCGAGCGCGATTCCACATGGCACTTGGCCCGCGTTGACTTCCCCGGCGGCAGCCTGTGGGTACGTGATGGCGGCCACGCGTTGGGCCAGTCAGTGCGGGTGCGCATTCTGGCGCGTGATGTGAGCATTGCGTTGCACAAGGTGACCGACACCAGCATCCTGAACTGCTTGAGAGCGACCGTGGCGCAGATGGCCCCCGACGACCACCCGGCGCTGACCCTGCTGCGCCTCGACGTGGGCGCCTCGCCACTGATGGCCCGCCTTACCCACCGCTCGGCGGTGGAGTTGGGCTTGGCGCCAGGCCAGATCATCTGGGTGCAGATCAAGGCGGTGGCGCTGATTGGCTAATGGGCTGGTGGCCCGGTGATCGCATACGCCGCTCAGACCGCATGGGTAGACAGGTTTACGCTGTTACCCAACTGCCACGCCAATTTCAAGTGAGCGTCATCAGGTGTAAATTCGCGGGACCAGCCCGGTCTTCACTACAAGGATTCCCCAATGATCACACTGCCTTTCGCCCCAAAGACTTGCCTGCTGCTGGCCGGTCTGATGTTCACTGGCGGCCTACCGTGTCTGGCCGCTTCCCCGGCACCCGTGGCTGCCGAGCACGGCATGGTGGTCACCGCGCAACATCTGGCCACGCAGGTGGGTGTGGATGTGCTCCAGCGCGGCGGCAATGCAGTCGATGCGGCGGTGGCCGTCGGCTACGCGCTGGCGGTGGTGTACCCGGCGGCGGGCAACCTGGGTGGCGGCGGGTTCATGACGCTGCAACTGGCGGACGGTCGCAAAACCTTTCTGGACTTCCGGGAAAAAGCCCCGTTGGCCGCCACCGCCAACATGTATCTGGACAAAGACGGCAACGTGGTCAAAGGCCTGAGCACGGATGGCCACCTGGCCGTCGGTGTGCCGGGCAGCGTCGCCGGGCTGGAATACGCGCGTGAAAAATACGGCACCCAAAGCCGCGCCCAACTCCTGCAACCGGCCATCACCCTGGCACAACACGGCTTTGTGTTGGACCAGGGCGATGTCGACATTTTGCGCACCGCCACCGACAAGTTCCGCCGGGACCCCACCTCTGCCGCCATCTTTCTTAAAGCTGGCGAGCCCTACCAGCCGGGCGACACGCTGGTGCAACAAGACCTGGCCAGCACCTTGCAAGCCATCAGCCAGCGCGGACCGGCCGGTTTTTATCAAGGCCAAGTCGGCGCAGCCATCGCCGCCTCCAGCCGCGCGGGTGGCGGCCTGATCACCCAGGCCGATCTGGACCAGTACCGCCCCCGTGAACTGGCGCCCATTGAATGTGATTACCGCGGTTACCACATCGTCTCGGCGCCGCCACCCAGCTCCGGCGGCGTCGTCATCTGCGAAATGCTCAACGTGCTGGAAGGCTACCCGCTCGCAGACCTGGGCTTTCGCTCGGCCCAGGCGGTGCACTACCAGATTGAAGCCATGCGCCACGCCTATGTGGACCGCAACAGCTATTTGGGCGACCCCGACTTTGTGACCAACCCGGTGGCGCGACTGACCAGCAAGGCCTACGCGGCGCAGATTCGCGCCGCCATCGACCCGCAAAAAGCCGCGGTGTCAGCCGAGCTCAAACCTGGTGTGGCACCGCATGAAGGCAGCAACACCACCCACTATTCGATTGCCGACCGCTGGGGCAATGCGGTGGCCGTCACCTACACCCTCAACGACTGGTTTGGCACCAAGATCACCGCCGCGGGAACCGGCGTGCTGCTGAACAACGAGATGGACGACTTCACCGCCAAGGTCGGCGTGCCCAACCTGTACGGCCTGGTGCAGGGTGAAGCCAATGCGATTGCGCCGGGCAAACGCCCGCTGTCGTCCATGAGCCCGACGATTGTCAGCAAAGATGGCCAGCCAGTGCTGGTGCTGGGCACGCCCGGTGGCAGCCGCATCATCACCGCCGTGCTGCTGACCTTGCTCAACACCATTGACTACGGTATGACCGTGCAAGAGGCGGTGGATGCGCCGCGTTTTCACCAGCAATGGCTGCCGGATGTGACATCGGTGGAAGCCTTTGCCCTGTCTCCCGACACACGCCAACTGCTCGAAGCCAAAGGCCAGAAACTGGGCCCGGCCCAGCCCGCCAATCACATGACCGCGGTGATGATCGGCGCACCCGCGCTAGGCGGTAAGCCGGTGGGCAACAATCACTTTTACGGTGCCAATGACCCGCGCCGCAACACCGGACTGGCGCTGGGGTACTGAGTCTGATCACCGGAGTTGCCCGCAATTTATCCTTGCAGTTCATGGAATAAACCGCCAGATTTGCAAGGATGAAAGCTATTTTTAAGATAGCTATTAGCCCATACAATACAAGGGCTTGAGGCCAATTTTTCATATCATTCTTGCCCATGTGCGACAGCCGTGCTAGCCACCTGACAGCAGGTTGGCAGCGCCCTGATCCAGAGGCAAAACAAGCCCAGCCTGCCCGGCGACAATCTGGGTCTTCACTGTTTTTGCACGTTCAGCCATGCCGCATCAACCCCATCTCTTCAGTGACGACGAGCCCGCAAAGCCCGCCGCGCCATCGACCCCCGACAACCTGGCGCTCACCGCACTCAAGTTCAACACCAGCCAAATGTCGCCAGCGCAAAAGCGCTTCAACCAGTTGCTCAAGCAAACCGAAACACTGGCGCAGAAGATAGAGAGCACGCGTGTTTTGGTGGACCTGCATCGCACAGCCTGTGCCCGCACCTTGGGCCCGCTGGAAACTGCACGCGCGGCGTTCATGGGCCAGATGGTGCGCTGGCTGGACCAACGACTGCAGGCCAAGGGCCTGAGCGCCCGGCAAAAAGACATCGCCCGAGAGATTTTGTGCCACCTGGCGGCCAGCCTGGCCGCCGAGGGTGATGAAGCCATGCAAGCCCTGCACGATGCCCACAGCGATCAAACTCTGGACGAGATGGAAAAGGCGGATATTGCCGACATGCAAAGCCTGATGGAAGACGTGTTTGGTCACAAGCTGGGCGACGATGACAACCCGTTTGACAACCTGGACGACCTCATGCGCGCCAACATGGCCCAGTTGCAGGCGCAGGCGCAAGCGGCGCAGGAGGCCCGGGCGCAGCATACCTCCAAACGCAAAAAGACCGCCGCCCAGCGCAAGACTAAAACCCAGACGCAAGATGCCGACGGAGCCCTGCGCACCCTCTACCGTCAGTTGGTCAGCGCCTTGCACCCGGACCGCGAACCCGATGCCGCCGAGCAGGCCCGCAAGACCGCGCTGATGAAAGACGCCAACACCGCCTACGAGCGCCGTGACCTGCTGGCCTTGCTGCATTTGCAACTGCAGGCCGATCTGGTGGATGACGAACACATTGCCAGCATGGCCAAAGACAAGCTCGCCGCCTTGACCACCTTGCTCAAGGAACGCGTGGCAGTATTGCAACGCGAGCTTTTTCAAATAGAAGCCCAGGCGCGTGCCGACTTTGGGCTGTCGCGCTACGCCCCTTTGAGTTCAGCCACCTTGAAAAGACAACTGGTCGAGTCAGAACTCAACTTGCACGAAGAAATTGCGCTGATGCAGCAAGACCTGAAACTGGTGCAGGACGACACGCGCTTCAAACGCTGGCTCAAGCAGCAAAAAGCCGCCCAGGACGACTTTGACCCGCTGGATTTCTTTTAGCCTTGGTTTTTCAACTTTAATAGCTGTCAGCCCATAGCGGATAAGGGCTGGAGGCTAATTTCCTGTAAAGACTGTCAGCACCCCGGTGTAGCCATACAGGTGGTTGCGGGCGATCTCGCCGCCGGCAAAAAAGCCCACCAGCGGCACATCGCCCAGAGCGCGGCGGATGATCTGCAGCTCGGCACTCGGGCCCCCAAAATGCTCGCCGCCGCGCCCGGCGCAGCTGACATAAATCGCCCCGGCAATACCGCGTGCCGGGTGCGGCGCTGACTCGGCCTCGCTGGCGGCCAGTGCGGTGGCCGATTCGAGCGCCAGTTCCTGCGGCTCCAGTTCCTCGCGGATCTCGGCGCAGATGCGCATCAGGTCGGCACGGGCGGCCTGCACGTTGCGCTGGCAAAAGGCCAGTTCCATGCCTTCCTTGACCGGCGAGGTCACCGCCACGCCATAGCGCACCGGGTCCAGCCCGATGATGTTGCGCACCAGCACATCACTGCCAAAGTTACCGGTGCGGGTGATGGTGGGCGAGTCACTTGACGGGCCTGCGAACGCCCCGCGCTCGGTGATGCCCGCCAGCGTGGTGCGCACCGCCTGCAGAGCGTCGCGCGGCTGCTCCAGGCTCACGTCCAACTCGCGCAGCAAGACGTCCAGCGCGGGCTGGCCGTCCAAGCCCAGCACCAGGTTGTGTTCAGCCGCGGTGATGCGGTGGGCCTTGGCCACTGGCAGGCAACCCTGCGTGACGCGTGACACCATCGCCACGCCGGGCCCGAACGCCACGCCGCTCAAGCCACCGCTGAAGACGCCGCTGGCAGCGCCCTGGCCTTTGACATTGCCGTCGCCCGCCACCGCAAACTGCACCGATTTCCCCCGGCTGGACGACAAGCCGCCAAACAGGTAACCCGAGTCGGTACGCGTGGCCATCTCGGCGATGAGGTCGGCCAGATCAGCGGTGTGCGGGTCAGCATGCACCAGCGCCGAATGCGCCTCAAACGCCATCCCCAACGGGGCCACGCCAGAAAAAACACGGTATTGGTCGGTGGGCAGCTCGCACAGCATGACCGCCATGGCGGGCTCATCGACATATTCCACGTTGTTGGCGGCAATGCCGACGCCCACCGTGCCAGCCCAGTCGGTCACCTCAGGCAGCTCACCGCTCAGGTGCGCCAGAATGTCCTGCGCATGGGGCACGTAGCGGTCGGTGATGTAGAGCAGCGCCAGCGTCGGGCTACTGGCGTAGCCGTGCAGCGTCATCTGGGCACGCAACTGTGCCAGCACCAGGCCCGCCGCCATCTCCCAGCGTGGGTGAGTGGCGTGCGCGTAGGGGAACAACTTCACGATCAACTCCTCGGGCGGGCAACGCCCTGTGTCGTCAACAAGTTAGCGGCGACGCGTTTCTTTGGTTGCAGCGGCGGGCGCTTTCTTGGCCGGGGCTTTGGTGGCGGCCGGGCTCTTCTTGGCGACAGCGCGTGTGGCGGCAGCGGGTGCTGCTTGACCGGCTGGCTTGGCCAGACCTTTGGCAGCCCCTTTGGCGGCGCCTTTGAGCATGTTTTTACCCATGTCCATGGCGCTGACCTTGCCAGCCTCGGCCATGGCGCTGGCCGCAATGGACTGGAACTGGTGCGTGAGCTGCGTCCAAAGTTGCATCGGGTCGACCATGCCCGCTACAGCGGCAGCCGCAGCAGGCTTGGCGGCGTCGGTCACTTTTTTGGCCATCTCTTCGGTTTTGCCCGCCACGTCGCTCACGGTCTGCACGGTGGCGGCAGCGGTGTCGGAGACTCTTTGCATGCTGGACGTCATGGTATCGGCGGCCTTGAGTTTGAAGGCATTGGCCATATCGCCCATGCTGAAATTCATGCCCTTGAGCGTGGCCAGGGTCATTTTTTGCACTTCAAGTGCCTGCACGGTGCCGGCCAGCGCCCGGGAGTTCTGGTCCAGCCAGAAATGCACGGCCTTGAGTTCGGCGATGCGTTTGTCCAGTTCTTCCACGCTCAGGGTCGGCGCAATCCAGTTGGCCATGTTGGGCATCTGCGGGATGGCTTGCTGGGTGCTCTTGGCCAGGTTCTGTAAAAAATCAAAGCCCGGTACAAATTGGGCAAAACCGGTGCTGGATGAATCGCTCATGGGGGTCTCCTGTGGGTGTGGCTGGAAGAGGCAACAGCTTACCCCAACGCGCAGCCCTCTGTGCACCGATTCATGCCCCGGTCAAACGAAGTTTGCGCGGCGCCAGCGAGGCCGACATGCCCGCCACCACCTCCAGCCCACGCAGCGCCTGGCGGCTGAAGCGCGCTTTTTGCGGCTTGCGGTCTTCCAGCACCGCCATGTCGCGCAGGCTGCCGAACACGCGCGACACGGTTTCGGGCGCTACGTCCAGGATGTCGCTCAGGTCAGCCAGGTGCGGCACAGCCACATCCCGCGCGGTGCGGCTGGCTGCAGCACCTTCCAGGGCACCACTCTGCGCAAACAGCAGCAGCAGCGCCTGAATGCGCCGCGCCGCGGGGCCGGTGCGCAGCGTCACCACCTCGCGGCAGCGCTGGTGCGCCACCACCACGCTTTCCATCAGGATGTGCATCATCTCTGTGCCATCGGCAGCCACAGGCACGAGTTGGCTGGCAATCACCGCACGCTGGCTCAGGGCCTCGTGCGTGCCGGCCCAGTGCTCGATCCCGATCACATCGCCGGGCAAGGCCAGGCGCACAAAACGGCTGGCCTCACCGGCAGGCGCGCTGTCAATGCGCAAGGCGCCCGACACCACGCGCCACAAGGCTTGCGAGGCGTCGGGCACCAACACCTCGCGCGAGGCGAGTTGACGGGCGTCTGCGGTTATGCTGATCGCGTCCATAAAGACTCCTTTTTTTTGAGCATCAAAATGGCCTCCAGCCCTTATTTTTAAAGGGCCAGCAGCTATGACTGTCATAGTTCTGCAAGAGGAGGCGACTCAGGTTCAGAACTTGACGTTCAGGCCCACGTAGACTGAGCGGCCCATGCCGGGGACAGCGGTACCGTAGGGGATGCCATTGATGCTCATGGTCGTGCCCTGGCCTGCATAGGCACCGCCGGTGGGCAGGTAGTAGAACTTGTCAAACAGGTTTTCCACACCCAGGTCGAGGCGCACCGTCTTCCACGAATAGCTGGTGCGCAGATGCACCAGGCTGTAGCCGGGGGTCTTGATCTCGTTGCGCATGGCAGACACATCGGTCTTGGCCTTCACAGTCACCAGCTCCAGACTGTTGTCCCAGCCACCCAGCTTTTGCGTCACGGCCAGCTTGGCGTTGAGCGGCATGATGTTGTACAGGTTGTCACCGGTATCGCGGTTGCTGCCCTGGGTGTAGTTCAACAGACCTTTGAAGCCGAAGTCACCCCAACTGGTTTTGGCCAGCGGCAGGTGACCAGACAGGTTCACACCATAAAGGCGGGCAGACTGGTTGACGTACTTCAGGACGACAAACGTGTTCGCGACCGGGACGGCAACCGCCGTGTTGGTGGCGGCAGCCCACTGAACGGCGTCGATGTAGTCATCTACCTGGGTATAGAACGGCGTCACCGTCATGCCCCAGCTGGTGTCGGCGGCGTGCCAATCAAAAGTGGCACTCAGGGTGTTAGCTTTTTCCGGGCTCAAGGCCAGGTTGCCAATGTAGCCGTTGCCATCACCCACAAAGTTGTTCATCACGCCAGCCATCGTCCAGGTGGACCACGGAAAACGCTCGTACACATTGGGCGAGCGCACCTTGTGGGCAAAGCCGAATTCGATGTCGTAGTTGGCATTGGCGGTGTAGGTGGCCAGAGCGGTGAAGTCGACGTTGGTGTCGGAGCTGGCGTGGCTCAGGGCGTTGAACACTAGCGCGTCCCGTGACTGGTAACCCATAGCCGCAGCTGCCGTGTTGTAGCCCTGCACATCGCCCGCATCCATCTTGACCTGCTCCACGCGAACACCGACCAAGGTCATCCACTGCGCGTTCTTGCGCGCTTCCCACTCAGCAAAGAGCGCGGTGCGATCGCGCTCGCCGTCTTGGATGTTCCAGAACGATTTACCAGGCTGTGCATAAGATGTGGTGGTAGGCGACCACATGCCCGCGCCCGACGCTGGCCACCAGTCATTGAGGCGGTACTGCTGCAATTCGCCCCCCACACGCAACAGGTCTTGCGGACTCAGGATGACATCTGCCTTGACGCTTGCGCCGGTGGTTTTGCCCTCGGTGTACATCGGCATCCCCGCAGCGCAGGTGGGGCTGAGCGGACTGCATGCATAGCCAACGGGTGACGTGGGCCCGCCCGAGCTTGTCACGCCAATCCCGGCAAGCGTGCCGCCGTACCAGAACCGCTTGTCTGCCCCAAAGTCCATGAAGTGATCCACGTTCTCGCGGTAGGCGCGTGCCTCCAGCTTGCCCCAGTCAAACTGACCCAGGTAACGCAGGTTCAGGCTGTCTTGCTTGTTGTAGAGCATGTCCATGCGCTGGTTCGGGTACAGCTGAAACGGCATGTCCTGAATGCCGACCTTGGCCTCAAACAGGTGGTTGTCGCGCTTGAAGGCCAGGCCCAGGCTGTGGTTGCGCGTGTCGTAGGCGGTGGAGCCCACCTCATCGCGCGCCAGCGTATGGTCCACACGGCCGGTGAAGTCGTAGTTTTTGAAGTCACCACCGGCCACATAGTTGTCGGCCTTGGCGGTGGAGCCGCTGTAGCTGATATTGAAAGCATCGGTGGCGTAGCTGGCTGACAGGTTCAGGCCACGCGCGTCGTTATTGCTGCGGTAAAAGGTGCCCACTTCGCCTTTGACGATCGGGCTTTGGCCCGGTGCAGCAAATTCGGGCGCACGCGATTCGGCCACGATGCTGCCGCCAATGCTGTCACCGCCCGCGCTCACCGGGGTGATACCGGCATAGACCTTGAGCGTGCCCACGTTGGTCGGGTCGATGTACGACAGGGCCGGGTTCATGTGGTTGGGGCAGGAGGCAATCAGGTCCATGCCGTCCACCTTGATGCGCAGGCGGTCATCGGCCAGGCCGTTGATGGCGGGCAGGCTGGACACGCCCCCCGCGCCATACAGGCTGACACCGGGAATGTCTGCCAGCAGGCTGGCGGTGTCGCTGGTGGTGGCGAGCTTGGGCTTGAGGCTGGCAGCCGGGATGGGCTTGGCACCGGGTGCCGGGGTGACGTTGTCGGGTGTGCCGGTCACCGTCACCGTGGGCAGCGTGCCTGCCACGTCAGCGGCTTGCGCCTGGGCGCACAGCAGGGTCAAAACGGGCAGGGCCAGCGCCATAGCGCGGGCCAGAGAGTTCATGGGAAATGTCATGGTGTTGGAGCGAATTGGGGGTTGCGAACAATGCTGAACCTGCCGATCTTCGGCAAGGTTGATGCATCAAATAAGCTTCTAGCCCTTTATTCAAAAGGGCTGATAGCTATTTAATCAGTAGCTTATAGACTGACCGGCGGCCCGCGTGAGGGCGGCGGTGCTGCAGTCGCTACAACGACGCGGGTGGCAGGAATGCTTTGCAGCACACGGCCAAGGGGTAGCGCGGGGGCAATGATCACGCTGACAAAACTTGGCGGTGCGCCCCCCACCACGCACAGCGGGCAGCTCAGCTCGCTGCTGGGCTCGGTGCTGATGGAGCCATCGGGGTTCAGGATCACCTTGACCATGCCTGCCGAGGTGCAGATCACCAGCTCTTCCTGCGGGTTGACCACCGGCGAGGCCACGGCCACCCCCAGCGTCAAGGCAAACCACAGCAGCGCCAGCCTGGCCAGCCAGGGGGTGTTGCGCAAGGTGTGCAGCAAGGCCATGGGTTACAGGCGCAAGCCCGATGACGCCACCGCCACCGCACTCAAAGCACCAAACATCAAGAACCCGCCCAGCGACACCCGGCGCAGTTGCCGGGTCAGGCGGGCCAACGGGGTTTGCAGGCTGGGTGGCGGGCGCAGGCTCAGCACGCCCGATGCCAACCCGCAGGCGGCACCCACAAACAGCGGCGCGTACAAGGCAAAACCAATGTAGTTGTACTCACGCTTGAGCAGGCAAAACGGGCAGTGGTGGTGCGGGTTTTCGTAAATGTAGATCGACACCGCCGAGACCACAGCGGCCAGTGCCACCCCAAAAAATGCCGTGCTCGCCGCGCCGTAAGCCACGGCCATGGCAGGGCGACGGTCGGCCAGCCAGCCCAGCGCGGTGGTCAACCCCAGGCTGATGGCCAGCATGGTGAGTGCGGTACGCGGGTCAAGTGCTGCCGCTTCGGCACCCAACCCGGTTTTTTCAGGTGCAAATACCGTGCCGCAGCAGGACGTGAGGGTGTCGGTCTTGAGGTCTGCAAAATACGCCAGACTCAAGCCCGCATCGGCCAGGCCCAGCGGAGCAATCAGCAGCAGCAGCGCGTATTTGCGCCGGGTCAGCGGGTAGTCACGCGCCAGCACGTCGGCATGGTTCATCGCCAGCCAGACAATCGCTGCGAAAAACAGCGCCATCTTGGCAAACAGTGCCGGAAAGCCAAACACGCTGGCATTGAAGGTGCCAAACGCACACATGGCCCCAATCAGCAACGGAGCCATGGCATCGGCGTTGAACACCATCAACAGCAACGCAAAACCCTGCAAGGCCATCACCAGGGTGAGCGTGGTGGCGATCAGGTAGGTGCGGCGCTCCAGCTCGATCTGGCGGCGTGCGCCGCTGGCCAGGTTCCAGTGGCGCAGCAGTTGCACCGAAAAAACACCAGCCCAGCTCAGTACGGCGGCACTTAGCAACGCCGCCAGGCTCAAAGCCATGACCGGGGGGTGCAGGATCATGCGGCCCCCACAATGCGCCCGTCGGCCAGGGTCACCACCCGGTCCACGACGGCAGAGCGGGTGATGCGCGGGTCATGACTCGACATGATGATGGTCTTGCCACTGGCTTTGAGGCTGGCCACGATGTGCAGAAACTGCTGTGTGAGTGCAGCATCCAGATTGGCAGTGGGTTCGTCCGCAATCACGATGGCCGGGTCGTTGATGAGGGCACGGGCAATCGCCGTGCGTTGCATTTCGCCACCCGAGAGCAATTCCACCTTGAACGCCGCGCGGTGCCCGATGTTCAGCTGTGCCAGCACGTCTTGCGCGCGTGCCACCAGCTGGCCGTAGGGCAAGCCCAGCGGGTAGGCGGGCAACATCACGTTATCCAGCACGCTCAAGCCAGGAATCAGGTTAAAGCGCTGAAAGGCAAAGCCAAAGGTTTTACGCCGCACCTGCGCCAGGTGTTGTTCCGGCAAGCCAGACATCGCTTCGCCGTGTAACGCCACGCGCCCGGAAGTGGGCCGCGCCAGGCAGCCGATCAGCGTCAGCAGGCTGGTTTTGCCCGAGCCGCTGGGGCCTTCCAACACGGTGACCGCGCCCATCTGCAGGCACAGGTCCACCTCGGACACGGCAGCCAGCTGATTGGGCTGGCCTTCATGGTAAAGCTTGGTGACTTGGGTCAGTTCGAGCATGTTGGGACCCTGGTTAACGCATGACCGCATCGGGGTCGGCAGAGGCAGAGCGCCACACCGGTACCACAATCGCAGCCAGATACGGCAACACGGTCAGCAGCGCCAGCGTGGCGATTTGCAGGCCGTCGATGCTGGGGGTGAGTGCGACGCGTGGGTACAGCGTGGACCAGCCCTTGAGCACCGCCTCCAGCAGCGGGGCCGAGAAGAAAAACACATGCGCATAGGCCAGCGCAAAACCGGCCAGAAACGCGGTCAGTGAGATCAGCATCGCCTCCCACAGCTTCATGCGCACAATGTCGCCGGTGTCCCAGCCGATGGCTTTGAGGATGCCGATATCGCGCTTTTCCTGTGCCGACAAACCGCTGGCCTTATCAAACGCCAGAATGCCAAAGGCCAGCACCGCGCCGGACAACAGCGCCAGCAGCAGCCCCTCGCGCCAGCTGAACACCGCCTCGTAGGTGCGCAACACGTCATTCTTGGTGATCACGCGGTGCTGGCGCAGCGCAATGGTGACCTTCTCAGACACTTTGGTGATTTCTTTGGGGTTGCGCACAAACACGGCGATGTCGGTGAACTCGTCAGTGCCGAGCTGAAAAAAGCGACGAAAGTCCGCATCGGACACCAGCACCAGGTCGCTGCTGACCAGCGCCGTGGCCTCGGGCAGGATGGCTTTGACCTTGAGGTTCAAAAACGGGCCTGCGGGTGACACCAGATAAATCTGTCGGCCCACGCTCACTTTGCGCAGCCGCGCCACACCTTCGCCAATGATGGCCTCGCCGTCTTGCAGCGCGTACTGCGGCTCGTGGGGTGACGGCACTTGCAGCGTGTAGTTGGCGGCGCTGGAGGTGTCATACAGGTAACCCCACAACCGCCCCTCCACCCGTGGCGCACCGCGCAAAGCCTGCAGTTTCTCGATGTCAGCGGCGTGGCTCATGTCGTGGCGCCCCATGCGCAGGCCCTGCGCCACCACGTCGGGGCTGCCCTGAAAGACCTGCGCCGCCTCGTGCCGCAGCGCGCTGCCCAGCAAAATCACCGAGGCCAGCACAAAGATCAGCGTGGTGTAGATCAGCCATAGCCCGAGGTTTTTGCCGCGTTGGCGCGCCATGGCGGCTACCGTGTAGTCGATCAGATAGCGTTGACGATTAAACCAATGTTGCATGGGGTATGTGGGCGTGATAAACGTGAAAATCCCCGGCTGTCATCCCGGACTCGATCCGGGATCCATGGATTGCGGGTCATGGCCCGCAATGACAGCCGTTTTCATGCTTCGGGGTGGCATCGCTACCATGGCAGTTAGCGTAAAGCGTTGCCATCGGCAAAGCCCGATGGCGGAAAGGTGCGGTTGGGCATCACCAGCGACCCGGCCGGAAAATGCTCCAGGGCAACCGGGCCATCCTGAAAGGCTGCAAACGCATCGGCCTGGCTCAGGTGTCGGGTGTAGCGGGCCTCGGTGAACAGGGCCAAGTCGGTGAGGTGCAGTGCTTTCACCAAAGCGGCGCTCGGGTTGGGTTGCCGGGCGGCTTGGCGTTGCGCCCAGGCGGTGTGGCCCACAGCTGCCAGGCACGCAAGCAGCAAAGCGCCCAAAAGCCCAAGCGCCAGGCTGGAGCCGCGCCGGGGCAGAGTTTGGCCGGCAGGGGAGGCGCTGGATGGGTTCATCAGAACTTGCCGCCGTCCAGCCCCAGCAGCATCGCCTGGGTGACTTCAGCGAAGCGCAGCACGCGCTTGCCTTTGTGATCGGCCATGAACTCTTTGGCCTCGGCTTGGGTGTCGTGCGGCACCAGCTCGTGCCCCATCGGCCCCAGCACATCCGAGCCAATCACGTAATACGCCTGCGCTGCATCAATGCGCCCGGTGGCGTAGTAATCGGTGACACCCATGGCGTTGATCTCGGCCAGCGCCCGGCCGGGCTCGTATTTCTTCAAATCCTGCAGGTATTTGAAGAAGTCTTTGGCCCCGTCAAAGTGCACCGCCTTGCCATCGCGCCAGAGCACGGTGGCAATCCAGTAGGGGTAAGGCGCGACAAACATGCCGCACACCGGGCAGGTGTCGCGCGGGCCGGGTGCTGGCAGCTTGACGGGTTTGGCATGGGCGGCTTGGCCGTTGGCGAGCGTACCGGCGACCAGCGCCAACGTCTGCAGCACAACACGGCGACTCAGAGGGTGCGATGCCACAGCCCCGGTCTGGTCTGACCAGGGCTGTGCCGCACCTGAAGCTTGGCAGGTATGGCACATGGCGATCAGCCTGCGGTGGCCATCTTTTTGCGCATTTCAGCGCGGCGTTTGCGCAGCATGATGGTGTCTTCGGCCATACCCAGGTAGGCCCCGGTCAGGGCGGCGTTGAAGTCGACAATTTTTGCACCGGCTTTGGCTGCAGCCTCAGAACTGGCTGCTGCCTCTGCCGCAGCGCGATCGGCGTAGGCAAATTTGCTGGCTTTGGTCATGGTGCCGGGCTTGCTGGGGTCCAACACATAGTGCATCTTGTCCACCAGCGCCAGTGGCTTGATGGTGCCGGGTGCGCCAGCGTCACCGGCGTAAATGGCTTTGGGACCACGGTCCATGTTCAATGACAAGCTGATGGCCGCGCAGTGGATGGAACAGGTGCCCTCCACACTGTCATCTTCATAGGCCAGCAAATGGCGGGTGTGGCTGAACTTGGCGCGCTCCATGCCGCAGTAGCGGCAACGCGGGTATTTGTCGAGCTCGTTGGTCAGCGGGTCTGGGTCTTTGGGCAGACTGGCGACCAGGCCGTAGGTGTCTGTCCATTGGGTGGGGGCCATGCCAGGTTGGCCCTGGGTTTGGGCCGTTGCAGTACCGACACCGCCGAGCGCCAGCGCACTCACGGATGCTGTTTGCAACCAATGGCGGCGATTGAAAGGAACGTCATTCATGATGGACTCCGGAATATTGAAAAATGTTGGGTGTAAAAGAAAAAAGACTTGGCGGTGCCGCCTTCAGCCCGGCACAGCCAGCAGCTGCCTGACATCTTCTGCCAGCTTGGCAGCAGCCTGGCCAGGTCTGGAAGCCAGCCGCAACTGACCAGCGGCATCAAACACATAGGTGATGGCGCTGTGGTCCAGGGTGTAGCTGCCGCCCATAGCCACCTTGCGGTAAAACACCTTGAAATGCTCAGCGGTTTCTGCGGTGCGGTCCAGGTCGGTGCGCAAGCCAATAAAGCTGGGGTGAAAGCTGGTCACATACGCCTGCAGGATGACCGGGGTGTCGCGCTCGGGGTCCAGGCTGACAAACAGCACCTGTACCCGACTGCCGTCATCGCCGAGGATTTGCAACACTTCTGCCGCAGCAGCCAGCGCGGTTGGGCAAACATCCGGGCATTGCGTGAAGCCAAAAAACAGCATCACCACCTTGCCACGAAAGTCCGCCAAGCTGCGTTCTCGCCCCTGCGCATCGGTCAAGCGGAAGTCTTTGCCATAACTTGCGCCGGTGATGTCCAAGCTGTTGGGAGACGGCTTGCCATCGGGGGAACACCCCCAGGACAGGGCCGCCACCGCACACGCACCCAGCCAAGCACGACGACTGTGGGAGCGATGGTCAAGCAAAGAATTGAACCGCATGGCAAAAATGAGGAGATGGGCAATGACCGTCCGCACGCGTTCGGTTGACTGCAAAAAACATACTAAATCAGCCTCTAGCCCTTATGGAACAAGGGCTAGCAGCTATCAATTGAATATTTAAAGCGAAACAGGCGGCCCGCGCGAAGGCGGCGGTGCTGCGGTAGCCACAGCGATGCGGGCAGCAGGAATGCTTTGCAACACGCGACCCAGCGGTTGCAAAGGCGGGACAACGATGCTGACAAAGCTCGGCGGTGCGCCACCCACCACGCACAGCGGGCAAGAGGCTTCACCGCTGGGGCTGGTGCTGATGGAGCCGTCGGCATTGAGCACCACCTTGACCATGCCTGCCGAGGTACAGATCACCAGCTCTTCCTGCGGGTTGACCAGGGGAGATGCCACGGCCACACCCAGCGTCATAGCAAACCACAGCAAAGCCAACCGGGCCAGCCAAGGGGTGTTGCGCAAGGTATGCAGGAAGGACATGGGTCGGAATTATGACATTGACCCCGGTCAAGAAAAATAAGTCAGATCAAGGTTTCACGCGCTGTGGTAACTACAGGGGCCTTCTATCGCCTGCTATCCTTTGACCCATGAACAGCCTTTTCCACCTTGCATTCAACGTGACTGACCTCAACCAGACGCGTGCCTTTTACGGTGACCTGCTGGGTTGCCGCGAGGGCCGCAGCACCACCACCTGGGTCGATTTCGACTTTTTTGGCCACCAGTTGTCCATGCATCTGGGCGACCCGTTCAAAACCGCCGCCACCGGGCATGTGGGTGAGCATCTGGTGCCGATGCCGCACTTTGGCGTGATTCTGGCCTTGCCGGACTGGCAGGCCCTGGCCGAGCGGCTACAGGCGGCCAAGATCGAGTTCATCCTGGCGCCGCAGTTGCGCTTTGCCGGGCAGCCCGGTGAGCAATGGACCATGTTTTTCTGTGACCCGTTTGGCAACCCGATCGAAGTCAAGGGTTTTGCCTCGCTGGCGTCGGTGTACGCCAGCTGAACCCATGAACTACACGTTTGCCTCGGCCACCATCCTGCTGATCCTGATCACCGACCCGATTGGCAACATCCCGATCTTTGCCAACGCGCTCCAACACGTGGCACCTGAGCGGCGTGCGCGCGTCATCCTGCGCGAGGTACTGATCGCTTTTGTGCTGCTGCTGACCTTCATGTTTGTCGGCGAAAGCTTTTTGCGGGTGATGAACCTGAGCGAACTGTCCTTGCAAATTGGCGGCGGGGTGATCTTGTTCCTGATTGCGCTGCGCATGATTTTTCCACCGCCCAAGGGGTTGGACTCGCCGGAGCCATTGACCGAACCATTGATCGTGCCACTGGCGATTCCGGCCATTGCCGGGCCGTCAGCCCTGGCAACGGTGCTGCTTCTGGTGTCCCAGGCGCCAGAAAAGCGCCTGACCTGGATTGCGGCGCTGTGCGTCACCATGACGGTAAGCGCCGTGGTGCTGGTGCTGGCAGAGCGCATCCAACGTGTGGCGGGTGACCGCTTTGTGGTGGCGCTGGAGCGGCTGATGGGGCTGGTGCTGGTGGCTGTGTCGATCGAGATGATGCTGCGCGGCATCCGCACCTTCATCCAGCAAATGGCGAGTGCCTGACGGCCCGGGCTGTGCACACCATGGCCACGCCGTCTGACCGCTTGCCACTGAAGCACTGGCTGGCGCTGAGTGTGCTTGTACTGCTGGTTCATCTGGGCCTGCTGCAATCGCTGCCCCTCTCGCTGGCACCCCCGGGCTCTGCAGCGGCTGTGGCGTTGAGCTTTGCCACCCGCGCCGTGGCCCCACCCCCTGATGCAGTACCGCCGCCGCCCAGCCCGGTGGCCAAACGCCCCCCCAAAGTGGCCGCCAGACCCATGGCGCCGCCACCACCGCCTGAAGCCGCAGCCACACAGGCCCCAGACCCGACGCCAGCGGCGGTATTACCCACGCCGGCGCCTGAAAACACCGCACCGCCACCGCTTGCAGAACCAGAACAGGCGATACCGCCACAGTTGGCCGCCTCGGCACCGGAACCCCTGCCCGCGCTGGACGCTGTGGCATCGTCCGCACCAGCCGCACCGCCCGCAGCGATGCCGCTACGCTTCAGCGCCGAGAGCCTGAGCCCCTCCATCCGGCTGATCTACGCGCTGAAAACCAACAAATTCCCGTTCCCGGTGCATGGTGAACTGCTTTGGCTCAACGAGGGTAACGCTTACAGCGCGCGCCTGCATTACGGGGTGTTCGGCCTCTCTCGCGAGCAAACCAGCCGCGGTCTGATCACCACCACTGGGCTGGCGCCGGAACGCTTCTCTGACAAATACCGCAGCGAACTGGCGGCGCACTTCAATTACGCCGAACACAAGATCAGCTTCAGCGCCAACACGCCGGATGCAGCGCTGCTGCCGGGCGCGCAAGACCGCCTGAGCGTGTTGCTGCAGCTGGGTGCCCTGCTGGCCAGCGAACCTGAGCAGTACCCACCCGGCAGCACCGTGTCGATCCAAACGGCTGGGCCGCGTGATGCGGATACCTGGCTGTTCACGGTGGTGTCTGTGGAGCCGTTGGAACTGACGCGCGGCACCACCCAGGCCATCAAGCTGGAGCGCAACCCGCGCCGCCCCTACGACCAAAAGGTGGAGGTCTGGCTGGCGCCTGATCTGGGCTACCTGCCTGCACGCATTCGCATCACCGATGCCAATGGCGACAATGTGGACCAGATCTGGGTGGCCACCGAGCCCGCAGGGCCACCCACCTGAGCGCGTCCGGTCGGCTGGCAGCACTTGAAATTGGTGCTTTGGCGCCAACCTGTGCCATTGACGTTAATCAAGCATAATTTGCCCATGCACACTCTTTACGACTCTGACACCTACTCCGTGACGCACATGCTGGCTAATGCAGTGGCGGCAGACGTGCCTGCGGACACGCTGAAGGAAGGTGAACAACTGCTGATCGTGCCGCGGCTAGCGCGCCACGGGTTCGAGATTGTGGACAAACGCAGCGGCAAAGAGGTGTACTTGGATGGCTCCTGGGCCGAACTGTTCCAGCAGCAGATCACCGCCTGGCAGGCCAAAACGCCGACCCAGGAAGAAGTGGAAGACAAGCTGGAGCAATACGCCGAGCTGGCGCAAAACCCGGTGGTGCTGCACTGACTTCAGCAAATTCGCGGTAACGCGTCGCCCGTCAACCAGTCCACCATGCGCCGACCGCCCAAAGCGGTGGTCAGTTGCACAAAACACCGCGCATCGTCCCGCACCTCGCCGATCACCGCCGCGTCCACCCCCAACGGATGGGCACGCAGCGCCGCCAGCGCACGCTGGGCATCGGCAGGCGCGCAAATCACCACCAGCTTGCCCTCGTTGGCCACATTCAACGGGTCCAGGCCGAGAAATTCGCAGGCCGCAGCCACCACCGGTTTGACCGGAATGGCGCGCTCTTGCAGCATCATGCCCACGCCGGACTGGTTGGCGATCTCGTTGAGCGTAGCCGCCAGACCACCGCGTGTCGGGTCGCGCAGGCAGTGAACGTCGGCCCCGCTGGCCAGCAGGTGCGCCACCAGCCCATGCAGCGCCGCGCTGTCAGACAGGATAGGCGCTGAAAACGACAGGTTGTCGCGCTGGCTCATGATGGCCACGCCATGGTCGCCCAGCGTGCCCGAGACCAGCACCACATCGCCCGGCCGGGCGCGCGCCCCGCCCAGGTCCAGACCCTGCGGCAACACGCCGATACCGGTGGTGGTGATGAAGACACCATCGCCCTTGCCGCGCTCCACCACCTTGGTGTCGCCGGTGACCACCGGCACGCCAGCAGCGCGCGCGGCATCTGCCATCGATAACACGATGCGATCCAGATCGGCCAGCGGCAGCCCTTCTTCCAGAATGAACCCGGCCGCCAGGTACAACGGCGTGGCACCCATGACGGCCAGATCGTTGAGGGTGCCGTGCACTGACAGGCTGCCGATATTGCCGCCCAGAAAAAACAGCGGCGACACCACATGCCCGTCAGTCGCCATCACCAGCCGCGCGGGCTGGCCCTGCAACGTGGGCGCGGGCAACACGGCACCATCGTTGCCCTGGCCCAGGTAGTTGTTACCCAAGTGGCGGGCAAACAGTTCCGAGATCAGTTGCGCCATGGCCCGCGCACCGGCCCCGTGGGTCATGTCAACCCGGCCGTGTTGGATGTCCAGCGGGCGCACGTAGCCGGGTGGGATACCGCTCATGCCAGACCCTCTTGGTGGCGGCCATAGCTGTAATGAGCAGCACAGGCGCCTTCACTGCTGACCATGCAGGAGCCAACCGGGTTGTCTGGGGTGCAGACGCTGCCAAAAATGGCGCAGTCTTGCGGACGCTTCACACCGCGCAAAATGGCTGCGCACTCGCAGGCCTTGTGGTCAGGCACTGGTTGGTAGGCCAACTGGAAGCGGCGCTCGGCGTCCAACACAGCAAATTTTTCGCGAATCTGCAGCGCCGAATGCGGCAACACGCCCAGGCCACGCCACTCGAAAGCTTCACGCTCCTCGAACACCTCGGCCATGCAGGCTTGCGCCTTGGGGTTGCCGCCTGGATGGACGGCGCGTGCAAACTCGTTTTCCACCTCGGCGCGGCCCTCATTGACCTGGCGTACCAACATCCACACTGCCTGCAGCACGTCCAGCGGCTCAAAACCGGTAATCACGACCGGCTTGTGAAACTGGCGCGCAAACACCTCGTAGGGCTGGCTGCCAATCACGGTGGACACATGCGCCGGGCCGACAAAGCCGTCGATCTGCACACCGTGGCCAGACTGCTGCGCAGGCGCAGCCAGAATCTGCTGCATCGCCGGTGGCGTAAGCACATGGCAGCACAACACGCTGAAATGGGTCAAACCCTCGCGCTGCGCCTGCAAAATGGCCAGCGCCGTGGCGGGGGTGGTGGTCTCAAAACCAATGGCAAAAAACACCACCTGGCGGCCCGGGTTGTCACGGGCAATCTGCAGCGCATCCTGGGTGGCATACACCATGCGCACATCGCCACCCCGCGCCCGGGCCTTCATCAGCGACAAGCCCTTGCTGGCGGGCACGCGCAGGGTGTCGGCATAGGTGCACAAAATCACGCCATGTTCCAGCGCCAGCCGGATCGCCATGTCAATACGACCAATAGGCAGTACACACACCGGGCAACCCGGCCCATGCACCATGCGCACGCTCGCTGGCAGCAGGTCGCTCAGACCGTAGCGCGAAATGGCGTGGGTATGACCGCCGCAAAACTCCATGAAGCTGTAGTGGCGCCCCGGTTGCACCTGCGCGGCGATTCTGCTGACCAAGGTGCGCGCCACATCGCCATCGCGGAACTCGTCGATGTACTTCATGCGCCAAAACTGAGATCGGCAAAGGCGTCCAGCGTGCGTTGCGCTTCCTCTGGGTCGAGCCGTGACAGGGCATATCCTGCATGCAGGATCACATAGTCGCCCACCACCACGCCATCGAGCAGCGCCAGCGAAATCTCTTTTTGCAGACCCCCGAGGTCCACCAGCGCATCTTCACCTGAGGGACCCCGGCCGATTTCGATCACTTTGACAGGCATGGCCAGACACATGGTTCAGTTCTCCAAAATTTGCAGCGCCACCCAGGCCTGACCCAGCGCCAGGCCACCATCCCCCGCAGGCGCCAGCCGGGGTACCAAGACGCTCAAGCCTTGCAGGCGTAGCGTTTGCTGCAGGCCAGACGATAACAGGCTGTTCAAAAAACACCCGCCTCCCAGCGCGACCACCTGAATGCCGGTGCGCTGCGCGGCCTGCATGACCCAATGCGCCAGCCCAGCCACCAGCGTGGCGTGAAACTGGGCAGCGGCGTGGCCTATGGCGAGCGAGCCAATTGGCCTGGCGTGAGCTGTGTCTGTCAGGGCGGACGCCGATCGGCTACCCGTGACCTTGGCCACGGCTTGATCTGCTGCTGAACCAACCGGGGTGTCCACATCGGCCAAGCGTGCCAACAACGGCAACAGGCTCAAACGCCCATCGTCATCCAGCATCCAGCCGTCAGGCAACGCCTCAGGCCAACCACTGTTCACTACATAGTTCATAGCTGCTTGCTCAAGCAGCACGGGGGCTTGAGCCTCATAATCCATACAAGAACACAAGCCCAGCAAGCCTGCGACTGCGTCAAACACCCGACCCAGGCTGCTGGTGAGCGGGCTGTGGCTTTGGCGCTGCAGCAGTGTGGCCACCGTGGCCGCTGCGGGCTGCTGAAAGCGCTGTGTGATCTCATCCCCCCGGCCCAGCTCCTGCAACACGCTGGCCGCCATACGCCAGGGCTCGCGCGCCGCACGGTCGCCGCCGGGCTGGGCCAGCGGCTGCAAGTGACCCAGCCGTGTGAAGTTAGCGCCGTCCACCTGCAGCAGTTCGCCACCCCAGGCGGTGCCGTCCAGGCCCCAGCCAAAACCGTCCAATGCCAGGCCCAGCACCGGCGCCAGGCAGCCGTGCTCGGCGCACACGGCGGCGATGTGGGCATGATGATGCTGCACCGCCAGCGTGGGCAGGCCCAGCGTATGCGCCAGCGCCAAAGCGCTGCGGGTGGCGGGGTCGTCCGGGTGCGCATCGTGGGCGATGAGGGCCGGGCGCACCTGCAGCAGACGCAACAGGCGCTGCACCATCTCGTCCTGAAAAGCCAGCGTGGCGGCATTGTCAAGACTGCCCACGTGGGGCGACAAAAACGCCTCACTCCCCCGCGTGACACACACGGTGTTTTTCAGATACGCCCCCAGCGCCAGCACCGGTGCGCCCGCATGGGGCAGGCGGATCGCTGTGGGCGCATAACCACGGCTGCGGCGGATGAACTGCGGTTGCCCGCCCGAGGTGGTCAGCACGCTGTCATCACAACGCGCCACCACCTCGCGGTTGTGGTCCAGCAGCGCGTCGGCCAGGCCCGCCAGGCGCTCGCGCGCTTCCAGCCCGTCAGACACGATGGGTTCGCCGCCGGGGTTGGCGCTGGTCATCACCAGCACCAGCGGCTGCGGCTCGGTCAGCCAAGTGGTGCCTTTGGGGCGGCCCGCCGCCTCGTGAAACAACAGGAAATGGATGGGCGTGCCGGGCAACATCACGCCCAGGCGCTGCAGCCCTGGGGCCACACCGGGCAAGGCAGCCTCACCCCTTGGCTGCAGGGGTAGCAACACAATCGGGCGTTCGCGACTTTCCAGCAGGGTCTGCTCGGCGGCGCTCACCGTGGCCAGCCCAGCCAGACTGGCCACATTGACCACCATCACCGCCAGCGGCTTAGCCTCACGGTTTTTGCGCTCGCGCAATCTGGCCACCGCGCTGGCATTGCGCGCATCACACGCCAGATGAAAGCCGCCCAGCCCTTTGATGACCACGATGGCACCCGCCTGCAGCCGTGCCAGGGTCTGCGCGATGGGGTCGCCGGGCATCGCCCCACCTTGCAAATTTGATAGCTGCAAGCCCGGACCACATAAGGGGCAGCAGGTGGTTTCGGCATGAAAGCGGCGATCCAGCGGGTTGCTGTACTCAGCCTGACACAGCGGGCACAGGGGAAACGGCGCCAGGCTGGTCTGGGGCCGGTCATAAGGCAAGGCGCGCGTGACTGTCCAGCGCGGGCCACAGTGGGTGCAAGTGACGAAGGGGTGCCGCCAGCGCCGGTTGGATGGGTCGAATAACTCCGCCAGGCACTCCGGGCACACCGCCACATCCGGGCCAATGGCGGTGGTGTTTGCACCCGGACGACTGTCCATGATGGCAAAGCCACTGCAGTGGGCCAGCTCGGCGGCGCTCACCGCGTCCACAGGCTCAAGCTGAACCGCATCGACACGCGCCAGCGGCGGCGCCTCTGTGCGCAACCGTCGTGCCAATTCAGCCAGTTGCTCTGACTTGCCCCGCGCGAGAAGTTCCACCCCCTGGGCATCGTTGCGCACCCAGCCACGCAGCGCCAATTCTTGTGCCAGGCGCCAGACAAAAGGCCGAAACCCGACACCTTGCACCAAGCCACTGACCCGGAGGCGCTGCGTCTGCAGGGTCAAGTTCAGGCTCCGGTGTTGGCCAGCTGATCACGTGCCAGGCTGGGCGGCCAACTGCGCTTCGAGTTCGGCCACCCGCGCCTGGAGTGCCTGCACGGTCTGCTGGTGCACGGCACGTGTGGCGGCCAGACCTTCGCGCAGAAAAGCCAGCCACTCCTCCATGCCCTGCCCGGTGGTGGCGCTGAGGTTGATGATTTTGATAGCGGGGTTCACACGTCTTGCATGGGCCAGCGCCGCTTCCACGTCATAGTTCAGGTAGGGCAGCAGGTCGATCTTGTTGAGCAGCATCAGACTGGCGGCGCGAAACATATCCGGGTATTTGAGGGGTTTGTCCTCACCCTCGGTGACCGAGAGGATCACCACCTTGTGCGCCTCGCCCAAATCAAATGCCGCCGGGCACACCAGGTTGCCAACGTTTTCGATCATCAGCAGACCGCCGTCCGCCAGCGCCAGATGCTCCATCGCGTGCCCGACCGCATGCGCATCCAGATGACAGCCTTTGCCGGTGTTGATCTGGATGGCGGCAGCGCCCGTGGCGCGGATGCGGTCCGCATCGCGGCTGGTTTGCTGGTCACCTTCGATCACCGCGACCTGGGCTGCACCCAGACGGGCGATGGTTTCGCACAACAGCGTGGTTTTGCCCGAGCCTGGGCTAGACACCAGGTTCAGCGCGAACACCCCGCGATCTGCCAGCACCTGCCGGTTGGCTTGCGCGTAGGCGTTGTTCTTGGCCAGAATGTCCTGCTCGATCTGCACCCGGCGGATGGTGCTGAAGCCGGGGGCGTGAGTGTGGCCCGATTCAGCGGCGTGATCGTGGTCTTGGCCAGCAGCCGCCATGTCGTGGTCGTGGTCGTGGTCGTGGTCGTGGTCGTGGTCGTGGTCATGGTCATGCCCGTGATCATGAAGGTGATCACCCGTCAGTCCGTGGCTGTGCGGCGCGCCGTGTGCATGCGTGTGCACCTGCCCCGCCTCGGCCAAGCCAGCATCGATATGCACCTCGGTCGAACCACAACCACACGTGATACACATACCCGTCTCCTTAATCTGATGAACCACCCACATACACCACCGTCTGGGCCACGTCAATGTCCTTCACCCGCATCCCGGTGCCACCGGTGACCTGCACCGGGTAGCCACCGCAGTGCGGGCAGGCGTCATACAGCGCCAGCATCGGCACGGACCTGGCACAGGCGGCACACCAGCCCTGCCCTGGCACCGAGATGATCTCCAGCCGCGCACCCTGGGCGACCGTGCCACGGGTGACGGCATCAAAACAGAACGTCAACGCCTCCACCTCCACCGCCGCCAGCGCGCCAATCTCCAGCCAGACGGCCACCACCTGACTGAAATTGTCACGCCGGGCAGCGTCTTCAATGGTTTGCAACACCCCTTCAGCAAGCGACATTTCATGCATGGAACGAAGCATAGCGCCTGCGACAATATCGCCCTTATGAACCCTGTTTACATCCTCACCCTGTCCTGCCCCGACCGCCTGGGCCTGGTCCATGCCGTATCCGGCTTTTTGCTGGAACGCAGCGGCAACATCGAAGAAGCCGCCCAGTACAACGACCAGAGCACCGGCCTGTTTTTCATGCGGGTGCAATTCGCCTGCGCCAAGCTCAGCTTTGATGAACTCAAAACCCAGCTGGCCAGCTTTGCCAGCCCTTATGAGATGCAATGGCAACTCCACGCCCAGGCCGAGCCCATGCGCACCGTCATTCTGGTCAGCAAGGAAGGCCATTGCCTGAACGACCTGCTGTTCCGCTGGAAAAGTGGCCTGCTGCCGCTGGACATTCGCGCCATCATCAGCAACCACCGCGAGTTTTACCAACTGGCGGCCAGCTACAACGTGCCGTTTCACCACCTGCCTGTCACCGCTGCCACCAAGGCGCAGGTCGAAGCCAAGCAGCTCGACATCATCCAGAGCGAAGAAGCCGAACTGGTGGTGCTGGCGCGTTACATGCAGATTTTGAGCAACAACCTGTGCAAGAGCCTGTCAGGCCGCGCCATCAACATCCACCACAGCTTTTTGCCCAGCTTCAAGGGCGCCAAACCCTACTACCAGGCGCATGACCGGGGCGTGAAACTCATCGGCGCCACCGCCCACTATGTCACCGCCGACCTGGATGAAGGCCCGATCATTGAGCAGGACGTAGCCCGGGTGGACCACAGCAAAACGGTGGAAGATTTGACCGCGCTAGGCCGCGATACCGAGAGCCAGGTGCTGGCCCGCGCCGTCAAATGGCACGGTGAGCACCGCGTGCTGATCAACGGGCACAAGACGGTGATTTTCAAATAATTCATGACATCAGCCAGCACTTGCACCCGGACGTTTAACCTTGCTTCATTGGCTGCACCACCCCCGCACTCATCCCCAGCGTCACTGCGCTTTCTGGTGAATGGACTGCATCATCGCTTCACGCAAGATGGCATTGATCCTGGTCTGATAGCCCTTGCCTTGCCCCTTGAGCCATAACAAAACGTCAGAGTCGACCCTCACTGTCGTGGCCTGCTTGATCGGCTTGTAGAACGGGTTCTTGGTCGCGGTTTTCCAGAAGTCGTCAGACAACGGGGGAATGTCGGTGCAGTCGATGTCGCTGTCTGGCATGGCAGCGAGCGTTTTCAGCTCAGTTTGCTGAGAAGCTGACAACGCGGGGAGGTTCGCTAGGTCAACTTCGTATTTAACGGTTTTTTTCATAGCGTTTTCTTTCCTTTGGATCTGCCCTGCGGACAGAAATGATGCGAAGAACCTCTATTCCATCGTCGTCCTCACCAACGGTGTGAGCCACCAACAGAACCACTTGGCCATCCACCATGCCGATGGACTGCCAGCGTTGCTCGGCGTTTTCGATGCGATCTTGCTGCGTCAGCAGAAACGGATCAGCAAAAACGCGAGTGGCGGTCTCGAAGCTCACCTTGTGCTTGGAAAAGTTGCTGGCTGCTTTGACAGCATCCCACTCAAATCGGATACTCATACACTTATGTTAGTACATTTTTGTTTTCTCAAGCGTATATTTGACCGCCTAACTTTCATGATCTACGGCAAAGAGATCAGCGTGCTTCGGGTGATGCATTTCCGTCAACAAAAAGTATCCAAAACGGCAAGAATCAAGGGAATTAATTGGAATCTGACCCCAATTTACCCCACCAATTACCCACACGATGCTGGCCAATGAGAGGCAGGTCTCTCCTGCCACCCATCGACAGGCGCTGAAAGCCGCTTTAGAAATCCCTGCCTGACGTGGCATAAACCCCGTCGTATCTACGCACCACTCGCCATCACCTGCCCCAGTTGCACCGCCCCACCCGGCACCCACGCCGAATTGAACTTCAGCGTACCCTTGGGAAACAGCATCACCACGGTGGAGCCAAGCAAAAAGCGCCCCATCTCCTCACCCTGCTTGAGGACAATGCTCTTGTCCTCATAGCGCCAGTCACACACCTTGCCAGCCCGGGGGTTGTTGATGATGCCGTGCCAGGTGGTGGCCATGCTGCCCACAATGGTGGCGCCCACCAGCACTAGCACAAACGGGCCGCCGCTGCCTTCAAACACACACACCACGCGTTCGTTGCGGGCAAACAGCCCTGGCACGCCACGCGCGGTGACCGGGTTGACGGAAAACAGCTCACCCGGCACATAAATCATGCGCACCAAACGCCCGTCGCACGGCATGTGGATGCGGTGGTAGTCGCGCGGGCTGAGGTACAGGTTGGCAAAGTGGCCGTTCTCAAACTGCGCGGCCAGCGCCGCATCCCCCCCCACCAGCGCGGTGCTGCTGAACTCGCGCCCTTTGGCCTGAAAAATCTGCTGGCCTTCGATGCGGCCAAACTGGCTGATGGCACCGTCCACCGGGCAGATGAGCGTGGCTTTGGCCAGCGGGCGCACGCCGGCTTTGAGTTCGCGGGTGAAAAAATCGTTGAACGTGGCGTAGCTGGCGATGCCGGGGTTGGCGGCCTCTGCCATGTTGACGCGGTAGCGCTGAACAAACCAGGTAATCAGCCGCGTGGTGAGTGGGCCACCTTGCACGCGGGCAATGCGCCCGGCCAGCAGGGTGAGCCCCTGTTTGGGCAAAAAATACTGCAGCAGAACGGCAAAACGGTCAGACATAGAGGCACCAGTTGGAGGTGATGGGGCAAAACACAAGCCAGCACGCCTGGGCCCGCAAGAGATCACACCGGTTGACAGCAGCACGTGAAGGCTGCGCCCGGCCAGGTTGACGATTTTACCGGGGCAACCCACACCCCACGCCCCAGGCAGCGCACCCGGTGCCACAATGACCCGATGACTGTCCGAATTCCCCCCATCCAATGCCTGCTGACCTTTGAGGCGCTGGCGCGCCTGCGCAGTGTGACGCAAACCTCGGAAGAGCTATGCGTGACCCCCAGCGCGGTGAGCCACCGCGTCAAACAACTGGAACAGATCATCGGCACCAAGCTGTTTGGCCGCGCTGATTTTTCTCTCACGGTCGAAGGTGTCGCGTACCTGGCGCACGTGCGCGAAGGCCTGACCATGCTGCAGCGCTTTCCCGGCGCGGCGGCCGCGCCCGGTAAACGCAAGTTGCGCCTAGCGGTCACGCCCACCTTTGCCCGCTCGATCCTGCTCCCACGGCTGCGCCAATTCACCGAGGCCTACCCTGAGATTGACCTGACCTTGCAGGTCTCGATCCCGCTGCTGGACGTGGTGGCCGAGGACGCTGACCTGATCATCCGCTTTGGCACGGGCCGTTATGCTGACCTGGAGCACACCTGCCTGGTCAAAGACAACGTCACGCCGCTGGCCTCACCGGCCTTTGTGCGTGAGCATGGACCGTTTGAGGTGGCGCAGGATCTGGAGGGAGAACCGCTGCTGCGCAGCCCGCTGGAGCCCTGGCGCACCTGGTTTGCCGCGCAGGGGTTGGACTGGCCCGAGCCGGTGGACGGCTCACAGTTCAACGACATTGGCCTGATGTGCGACGGCGCTGCCGCTGGCATGGGCATCGCATTGGTGCGCCTGAAGCTGGCGCAACCCTGGCTGGACAATGGCACGCTGGTCCGGCTGGGTCACAGCCCGGCGTTCAGCGCCAACGTGCCCAGCCCACACGCGCACTACCTGTGCTGGCGCACTGGCATGATGGAGCGTTGGGAATGCGTGGCCTTTGCCGACTGGATGAAAGCCTGTCTGGCTTGACTTTTTATATGACAAATTGGCCTCTAGCCCTTACACATAAAGGGTGAGTAGCTATTAACTTTATTAGCCACTTAATATTTCAACAGGGCTTTCAAAAATGCTCACACAGCGCAACCCCGACCCGCAGTAGAGTCATACGCTGGCCACGACCTGCCCACCCGAGGAATTGACATGAACGCCATCACCGCACCGTCCGAAACCACGCCACTACAAAGATCAGAGCGGCAAGCCCATATTGTGAAAGCGCTGGAGGCTCATTTGCCATCTCACGCGCTGCTCTGGAATGCCGAGGACACCACCCCCTACGAGTGCGACGGCCTGACCGCCTACCGCCAGCGCCCGTTGGTGGTGGCCCTGCCTGAAAACGCAGCGCAGGTGCAGGCGGTGTTGCGCACCTGCCATCAATTGAATGTGCCCGTGGTGGCGCGCGGTGCTGGCACCGGGCTGTCAGGCGGGGCTTTGCCGCACGCTTTGGGTGTGACGCTGTCCCTGGCCAAGTTCAACAAGATCCTCAAGATTGACAAAAAAGCGCGCACCGCCACCGTGCAATGCGGCGTGCGCAACCTGGCCATCAGCGAGGCTGTGGCCGGCCTGGGCCTGTATTACGCGCCCGACCCCAGCAGCCAGATTGCCTGCACCATTGGCGGCAATGTGGCGGAAAACTCGGGCGGTGTGCACTGCCTGAAATACGGTTTGACGATGCACAACATTGTCAAGGTCAAAGGCTTCACCATGGAAGGCGACGAGATCACCCTGGGCTCTGACGCGCTCGACACCCCAGGGCTGGATCTGTTGGGTATCGCCATCGGCAGCGAGGGCATGCTGGCTGTGACCACCGAAGTGACGGTCAAACTCATCCCCAAGCCGCAGTTGGCGCGCTGCATCATGGCCAGCTTTGACGACATGCGCAAAGCGGGTGACGCGGTGGCCAGCCTGATTGGCGCAGGCATCATCCCGGCCGGGCTGGAGATGATGGACAAACCCATGACCGCCGCGGTGGAAGACTTTGTGCACGCCGGTTACGACCTGAACGCCGAGGCGATTTTGCTGTGCGAGAGCGACGGCACCCCCGAAGAGGTGGAAGAAGACATTGGCCGCATGAGCGACGTGCTGCGGTCTTGCGGCGCCACGGCGATTGCGGTCAGCCGTGACGAAGCAGAGCGCCTGCGTTTCTGGAGCGGGCGCAAAAACGCCTTCCCGGCCAGCGGGCGCATCAGCCCGGACTACATGTGCATGGACAGCACCATCCCGCGCAAACGCCTGGCGGATTTGCTGCTGGCGATTCAGGACATGGAGAAAAAGTACAACCTGCGCTGCGCAAACGTGTTCCACGCGGGTGACGGCAACCTGCACCCGTTGATTTTGTTTGATGCCAATGACCCCGACCAGCTGCACCGCTGCGAGCTGTTCGGTGCCGAGATTCTGGAAACCAGCGTGGCCATGGGCGGCACCGTCACCGGCGAGCACGGTGTGGGCATCGAGAAGCTCAACAGCATGTGTGTGCAGTTCAGCGCCGAAGAAAACGAGCAGATGTTTGGCATCAAGCGCGCGTTTGACCCGCAGGGTCTACTGAACCCCGGCAAGGTCATCCCCACGCTGCACCGCTGCGCCGAGTACGGCAAGATGCTGGTGCGTGGCGGGCAACTCAAATTTGCCGACATTCCGCGTTTTTGATAGCTGACGATGCTTGGTTTGCAGGGGCTGGCGTGGCTTTTGGCCATGCAATCATTGGGTGAATTGCTGTCGCGCGGACTGGCGCTGCCTTTTCCCGGCCCGGTGATCGGCATGCTGCTCCTGCTCTTGGCGTTGCGCTGGCCCGTGGTGCGGAAACCGGTGGCTGCCTGTGCCGGGTTCCTGCTGTCGCACCTGTCGTTGCTGTTTGTGCCGGTCGGTGTGGGGGTGATGACGCACCTTGGGCTGCTCGGCCAATTTGGCGTGCGCATGCTGGCCGTGATCGTGCTGTCGACCTGGGTCGGGCTGGCGGTGACGGCGTTGGTCATGCATCACCTGACCCCCAAGCGCGATGCCTAAATTCGTCGAACTCTGGGTTTACCTCTCCGCCACACCGCTGTTTGGCTTGACGGCCACGCTGATGGTGTACGTCCTGGCGCAGGACGTCTATGCGCGGCTCGACCAGGCCGCCTGGGCGAATCCGGTGCTGTGGTCGGTGGTGGTGCTGGCCAGCCTGCTGACCCTGACCGGTGTGGATTACCCCACCTATTTCTCGGGCGCGCAGTTCATCCACTTTTTACTTGGGCCCGCGGTGGTGGCACTGGCCTGGCCGCTGTGGGAACGCCGCCACGAGCTGATTCAGCGCTGGCGTGCGTTACTGGTCGCAGCCCTGGTGGGTGGCGTGGCCGCCAGCGGCTCGGCGCTGGCACTGGGCTGGGCTGTGGGCCTGCCACTTGACGTGGTGCTGTCGCTGGCACCCAAATCTGTCACCGCACCGGTGGCCATGGGTATTGCCGACAAGATTGGCGGCATTCCTGCGCTGGCAGCGGTGTTTGCGGTGATCACCGGCATGGTCGGGGCGCTGAGCAGCAAGGCGCTGCTCAATCTGCTGGGCATCCCCACCACAGCACCGGGGTGGATGGCGCGCGGCTTTGCGCTGGGTACCGCTGCACACGGCATTGGTGCCGCGCGCGCCATGCAGGTCAACGCCGATGCCGGTGCCTACGCCGGGCTGGCGCTGGGCATGCAAGTGGTGTTGGCGTCGCTGCTGATTCCGCTGCTTTTCTGGCTGTTTGGGTGAGCGCCGGGCTCAGGCTCGGCCTGGCCATGTACCCTTGACGCCCCGTAGCAAGCGTCAACGTCAGACACGTTGTTGTAATCGCCGGGCGGGCTCGTCGTCCGCCAAGATGCTTTGTGCCCAGGGCGCAAGCTTGCTGGTGTCGGCGCGCAAAATCTCCTGCTTGACGGCCAGAATCTGCGCTGGATGCATCGAGAAACTGCGCAAACCCAGTCCCAGCAGCAGCTTGGTCATGCTGACATCACCCGCCATTTCGCCACACACACTGACCAGCTTGCCCTGGGCATGCCCCTCGGCAATGGTGCTGGCCACCAAGCGCAGCACCGCAGGGTGCAGCGGGTCATACAGGTGTGCCACCGATTCGTCGGCACGGTCAATCGCCAGGGTGTACTGAATCAGGTCATTGGTACCGATCGACAAGAAGTCAAAGTACTTCAGGAACACCTGCAGCGTCAAAGCCGCCGCGGGGATCTCGATCATGGCGCCAATCTTGACCGGGCCGTAGGCCAGCCCACGGTTGTCAAGCTGCACCCGGGCGTGGTCGATCAGCGCCATGGTCTGGCGGATTTCGCTGGCATGCACCAGCATCGGGATCAGCAAATGCACCTGGCCATGCGCGGCGGCACGCAAAATGGCGCGCAACTGGGTCAGAAACATGGCAGGCTCTGACAAGCTCCAGCGAATGGCCCGCAGCCCCAGCGCCGGGTTCAGGTGACCCGCGTCGCGGGCGGTATCGTCCAGCGGCTTGTCGGCGCCAATGTCCACGGTGCGAATGGTCACCGGCAAACCCTGCATGCCTTCCACCGCGCGCCGGTAGGCCTGGTACTGCTCGTCTTCGTTGGGCAGCTTGCCATGGCGGCCCATGAACAAAAATTCGCTGCGAAACAGCCCCACGCCCACCGCACCTGCGCGGATGGCGCTGGCTGCATCGTCTGGCATTTCAATATTTGCCAGCAGCTCCACTTTTTGGCCGTCCAGCGTGACCGCTGGCGTGTGGAGCAAGCGCGCCAGCTTGCCACGGGCCAGCTCGTTTTGCCGCTGCTTGAAGCCGTACTCGGCCAAAATAATCGGCGAAGGGTCAACCACGGCCACTCCGGCCTCGCCGTCCACAATGACCCAATCATCCTGACGAATCAACTGGCTGGACAGCCGCGCGCCCACCACGGCCGGGATGTCCAGGCTGCGCGCCACGATGGCAGTGTGCGACGTCTTGCCACCCACATCGGTGATGAAGCCGGCAAAAACGCTCTGCTTGAATTGCAGCATGTCCGCTGGCGACAGGTCATGCGCCACCAGAATCAGCGGCACGTCGATGGTGTCGTCCAGCAACAAGTCCTGCTGCGACACTTTGCGCCCGCCACGACCCAAGGGCTGGATCAGAGGTGACGAGATACCCCGCATAGCGCGCAATATCCGCTCGGTGATTTGCTCTAGGTCTGACTTGCGCTCGCGCAGGTACTCGTCTTCCATCTCGTCAAACTGGCGCCCGACCACTTCCAGCTGGCTGGTCAGAGCCCATTCTGCGTTGTAGAGACGGTCCTTGATCCAGTGCTTCACGCCTCGGGTCAGCTGCTCGTCCTGCAGCAGCATCAGATGCACCTCCAATAACGCAGCCAGTTCGTGTGGCGTGTCCTTGGGGCCCATTTGGGCAATGCTGGTCTGCAAACGGTGAATTTCTGCAATGACCGCGTCACGACCATCACGCACGCGGTTGATTTCAACGGCGACCTGCGATGGCTCAATGAAGTAGTGCGCCACATCCAGGCGGCTCGACGCCACCAGCACCGCACGCCCAATGGCAATGCCCCTGGCAACCGGCAGGCCGTGGATGGAAAACGTCATGGCCGCCGCTCCGGGCCGCCCCAAGCCAGGCTAGCCCCCCCGGTAGGCAGTGCTATACACGCAGTGAAACGCGTTGGGGCCATTCCTATTCACCTTCGCCAAACTTGTCATTGATCAAAGCCAGTAGCGCCCCCATGGCCTCCTGCTCGCGCTCACCGCTGGTTTCGACCTCGACCGGCACACCCATCCCGGCCGCCAGCATCATCACACCCATGATGCTTTTGGCGTTCACCCGGCGGTCGCCGCGCGACATCCAGACCTCGCACGGGAAACTGCCGGCCAGCTTGGTCAGTTTGGCCGAAGCACGGGCATGCAGGCCCAGCTTATTGCTGATAGTCGTGGTCGTTTTGATCATTGATTTTTCTTTTTTGATTCTGCGGCGCCGTCACCGCCACCTGCATCACGCCTTGCGTGCCGCCAGCGATGACGCGCGCCACCAGTGCATCCATCGCCTCATGCCGGTAAGTGATGGCGCGCATCAGCATGGGCAAATTGACACCCGTGATCAGCTTGGCACTGCTTGCGTCCACCAGCTTTTGCGCCACATTGCAGGGCGTGGCACCAAACAGATCGGTCAGGATCAGGGTGTTGGGGGTATTCAGCAGTGACATGGTCAGCTGCGCTGCCACCAATGTCTCATCCGTGGGCATGTTGGGCTGCACATCAAAAACCGCCAGCGCCTGCGCCGCATCCGGAAAAACATGCAATACGCATTGGCGCAGCGCGCTGGCCAATGGCGCGTGCGCGATGATGAAAATGCCGTTGTTCATGGGTTTGCGAGGGCCCCGGTCTGGTCAGTTTGGGAGGTGCGGCAGTCGGCAAGACACCGACCATGCCACGATTATGACTTTTGAATGCCCGTCATCCGGCTATTTCAGGGCGCCAAATACTTTTTGAATCAACGCGCTGCCGCTGCCAACGGGGTCCTGCCTGATTTTCTTTTCTTCTTCACCAATCATGAAGTACAGGCCATCGAGCGCTTTGGTGGTGACATATCGCTCCACACTGACTTCCTCGCCCTTGATCAGCCCCATGCCTGCGGCTTTGGAGGCGACCTGGTTGTACTTTTCAGCAAGATTGACTTGTGCCGTGGTTTTTTTCACCACCGGCAAGAACTTGAGGCCAAGGGGTGCGCGGGTTTTGTCGGCAAAAAATTGGGTTACCGAGGTTTCTCCACCACTCAAGATGTTTTTGGCGTCCTGTACGTTCATCGATTTGACCGCATTAACCAGCATGTCTTTGGCGAGTGGGGCGGCCGCTTCAGCCGCCTGGTTCATGGCAGCAACCAACTCATCCAACTTCTTGCCCTGGCCAAACTTGCGCAGCAAGCTGGCGGCGTCTTCCAGGTAACCAGGCAACGGAATGCGCACCTTGTCGTTGCCCAAGAATCCGCCAGGCTGCCCCAGCGATGTCACTGCAGCTCGTGCACCCTGCTCCAGGGCGGCCTTCAGCCCCTGAGATGCTTGGGTGTTGGTGAGGTCAGCCAGTGAGAGGGCATGGCTCGTTGCATGGAACGCCATCCCGGAAGCTGCAAGACAGCCCACCGACATCCAATTGAAGTTCCGACGATCCATGAAAACGATCCTTGAAAGAAAACGACGAGAACTGGCACCCACACCAGCACCAAAGCTGACGTGGGTACTGCCAAGAGGGTCTCAGTTATTTGGCTTTGAAGTCATCGTGGCACGACTTGCAAGTGCCACCGACAGCATTGGCTGCTACCTTGATGTTGTCCAAATTGCCTGTTTTGGCTGCAGCGGCGAGTTTGACCATCTCGGCCTGCATCTTGTTGGCGCCTTCATCAAACGTGGCTTTGTCAGTCCAGATCGCGGCTTTGGCCTTGGTATCCCCCTTATCTGTGCCTTGGCCAAACGCTGCCCAGGGCAACTTGCCGACATATTCAGCCACAGCTGCGCTGTCGGCAGCCACCTTGGCATCAAACGGGACTTTGCCAGCGGCCATGCCAGCCACGCGGCCAAAATTCTGCTGCATCACAAAAAAGGCACTTTGGCGATATTTCACCGCATCTTCCGCTTTAGCGAACTGCGCCGAGGCGGGCACGACAAATGTTGTGGCGAGGGCGGCCAGCGCGAGGGCTGTGATCTTTTTCATAAGACTCCTTGAAAAGTTAAACTGGAAGTGACTGCTGGCAAAGTTTACGTTCTTTTTCGGACCGCTTCGTGCCAACAGGTAGCTTGGAGTTGCTTATGCTGTATAAAGTTCGCGTTTGGGATGCTCCTACGCGGTGGTTTCACTGGCTCTTGACGCTTGGGGTAGTGGCATTAGTGGTCACCGCCCGATTGGGTGGCAGTGCCATGGAGTGGCATTTCCGCCTGGGGTACGCCGTTCTGGCCCTTTTGATGTTCCGGCTTGCCTGGGGATTGGTGGGCGGGCATTGGTCGCGCTTCCGCTCATTTTTGTACCATCCACGTCAGGTCTTGCGCTACTTGCAGGGCCACACAGAGACGCCACACCGTGTTGGCCACAACCCGGTGGGCGCACTGTCTGTGTTTGCCCTGTTGGGCGTTCTGGTGCTGCAAACCATCACTGGCCTGTTCAGTGACGATGAAATCTCCGCGACCGGTCCGCTGACACCTTTCGTCTCGTCGGATTGGGTGGCTACGGCCACTTTCTACCACAAGGATATTGGCCAGTACATCCTGATGGCCTTGGTGGCTTTGCACGTCACCGCCATCGTGGCTTACTGGCTCAAGAAACGCGAGAACCTGGTCACACCGATGATCACAGGTGACAAGACGCTGGACTTCGCTGCCCCAGCTTCATCGGACCGGGCTGCAGACCGCGTCAAGGCGATCGTTGTTCTGGGTGTTTGCGCTGGCCTCATCTACGGCGCACTGCAATGGCTTGCCTGAAAGCTACCTTGAACAAAATCACACCAGCGCACTGACTATGGGTTGCCCAACAAAAAAGGCCCAACTCGTGGGCCTTTTTTGGGTGGTGAAGCAATTTCACCGCTTCCAACTGTCAGCTTTTTTAGACCAAAGCTGCCTTTTGCACAAGACGGGTCGCAACCCAGTTCTTGGTCTTGGAAATTGGACGGCTTTCGGTGATCTCGATGACATCACCCAGCTTGAATTCACACTTTTCGTCATGTGCGTGGTACTTGCTGGACTTGCCCACGATTTTGCCGTAGAGCTCGTGCTTGACACGGCGCTCAATGAGAACCGTCACCGTCTTGGCGCGCTTGTCACTGACAACCTTGCCAATCAGGGTGCGCTTGAGGGATGTTTTAGCTTCCGTCATTTGTCGCTCCTTATTTGGCGGATTTGTCAGCAGCCAGCTTTTCAACCAAAATGGTCTTGGCGCGGGCAATATCACGACGCGCAGTGCGGATCGTGGCTGTGTTGTTGAGTTGTTGCGTGGCTTTTTGCATCCGCAAACCAAAGTGTGCCTTTTGCAGTTCTTTGACTTCGGCTTTCAGGCCAGCAACGTCTTTTTGGCGTAATTCAGTCGTGTTCATATCATTTGCTCCTGATTACTGACCGATCATGCGGGCCACAAAAGTGGTGCGCAGCGGCAACTTGGCCGCAGCCAAACGAAACGCTTCGCGAGCCAACTCTTCAGTCACACCGACGATTTCAAAGACAATCTTGCCGGGCTGAATTTCGGCCACATAGTACTCGGGGTTACCTTTACCGTTACCCATACGCACTTCAGCAGGCTTTTGGGAAATCGGCTTGTCAGGGAACACACGAATCCAGATACGACCACCACGTTTGACGTGACGGGAAATCGCACGACGTGCAGCTTCAATTTGGCGCGCAGTCAAACGGCCACGATCAGTACATTTCAGACCGAAATCACCAAATGCGACCGAGCTGCCTCGGGTCGCGATACCGGTGTTACGGCCTTTTTGCTCTTTGCGGTACTTGCGACGAGCGGGTTGCAACATAGTTATTCTCCTTTACCGTCAGCTGCCACAGCGCTCGTGCTGGTGGCAGAACCTGGCGCGGCTACCTTGCGGACGCGCTGAACGGTGGGTTTGTTGGCGTCAGCACCAGTGGCTTCAGCGGGCTTGTCACTGCCATCGGTCGGGGCGGCGTTGCTGCCCATCGGACGACGTACACCAGTAGACGGGCGACGGTCACCAGAGGGGCGTGCGCCACCTCGGTCATCACGACGTGGACCACGCGGGCGGCGCTCGTCATCAGGACGAGGTGTCTCAACAGCGGGCAGATCATTGCGACCGAGCGTGTCACCCTTGTAAACCCAAACCTTGACACCAATGATGCCGTAAGTGGTTTTGGCTTCCGAGGTACCGTAGTCGATGTCGGCGCGCAGGGTGTGAAGCGGCACGCGACCTTCGCGGTACCACTCACAACGAGCGATTTCAATACCGTTAAGACGACCTGACGACATGATCTTGATGCCCAGGGCACCCAGACGCATGGCGTTTTGCATGGCGCGCTTCATAGCCCGACGGAACATGATGCGCTTTTCAAGCTGCTGGGTGATGGAATCGGCAATCAGCTTGGCATCGATTTCAGGCTTGCGCACTTCTTCGATGTTGACAGCGACGGGCACGCCCAGCTGACGACCGAGGTCGCGCTTGAGGTTTTCGATGTCCTCGCCCTTTTTACCAATCACCACGCCCGGACGTGCCGAATAAATGGTGATACGAGCGTTCTTGGCAGGACGCTCGATCAGAACGCGCGAAACCGAAGCGTTTTTCAGCTTGGCTTTCAGATACTCGCGCACCTTGATGTCTTCCGCCAGCATGCCCGCGAAATCGCGGTCATTGGCGTACCAGCGAGAAGACCAATTGCGGCTAACCGACAGCCGAAAGCCGGTTGGATGGATTTTTTGTCCCATAACTTCCTGGCCTCTTTCAGTTACCAACCGTCACGTACACATGGCACGTGGGTTTTCTGATTTGATTGCCACGGCCTTTTGCGCGGGCCGTGAAGCGCCTCAGCGACGCACCTTGTTCGACGTAGATGGTTTTCACCTTCAATTCGTCAATGTCAGCGCCATCGTTGTGTTCAGCGTTGGCAATGGCAGATTCCAGAACCTTCTTGATGATCACTGCAGCTTTTTTCTGCGTGAACTGCAAGATATTCAGGGCCTGATCCACTTTTTTGCCACGGATCAAGTCCGCGACCAGACGACCTTTGTCAACAGACAAACGGACGCCACGAAGGGTTGCACGTGTTTCCATGGTCACCTCCTTATTTCTTAGACACTTTTTTGTCCGCAGGGTGACCCTTGAAAGTCCGGGTCAGAGCGAACTCACCCAACTTGTGGCCAACCATTTGGTCAGTGATATAGACAGGCACGTGTTGTTTGCCGTTGTGCACAGCAATGGTCAGACCGATGAAATCGGGCAGAACCATGGAACGACGCGACCAGGTCTTGATCGGCTTTTTGTCTTTGGTTGCCACGGCCTTTTCGGTCTTGGCAATCAGATGATGGTCGACAAAGGGACCTTTTTTGAGAGAACGAGTCATTACCTACCCCTTACTTCTTGCGACGCGACACGATCATGACCTGCGTGCGCTTGTTGTTTCGGGTACGGTAGCCCTTGGTCAGATTACCCCAAGGATCGACTGGATGACGGCCTTCTCCGGTCTTGCCTTCACCACCACCGTGCGGGTGATCCACCGGGTTCATCACCACACCGCGAACGGTCGGGCGAATACCCATCCAGCGCTTGACACCGGCTTTGCCGAGTTGACGCAGACTGTGTTCTTCGTTGGCGACTTGACCCAAGGTTGCGCGGCACTCGATATGGATCTTGCGAACCTCACCTGAGCGCATACGTACCTGGGCGTAAGTGCCTTCGCGTGCCAGCAAGGTTGCCGAAGCACCTGCCGAGCGAACCACCTGAGCGCCCTTGCCAACCTGCAATTCGATGCAGTGAACCACTGAACCGACAGGGATGTTGCGAATAGGAAGTGTGTTACCAACACGGATTGGCGCTTCTGCACCACTCATGATGGTGGCACCGACTTCCAGACCACGTGGCGCAATGATGTACTTGCGCTCGCCATCTGCATAACATACCAAAGCAATGTGTGCCGAGCGGTTCGGGTCGTATTCAATACGCTCGACTTTGGCAGCGATGCCATCCTTGTTGCGAAGGAAGTCAACCACCCGGTAGTGATGCTTGTGACCACCGCCCTTGTGGCGGGTGGTGATGTGGCCGTTGTTGTTGCGGCCAGCATGCTGGAATTGCGGCTCCAGCAAAGCAGCGTGCGGTGCACCCTTGTGCAGGTGATCCCGCGAGATCTTCACCACGCCACGACGGCCTGGTGAAGTCGGTTTCATTTTGATAACAGCCATGATTACGCAGCCTCCCCGCCAAGGTTGAGCTCTTGGCCAGGCTTCAGCATCACATAAGCCTTGCGGACGTTGTCGCGCCGACCCATGGACTTGCCAAAACGTTTGCTCTTGCCCTTGGTGTTCACCACAGACACGCCCTTGACTTCAACCTTGAACATCAATTCCACTGCGGCCTTGATTTCATACTTGGTTGCGTCTTGTAGCACCTTGAAGGTCACTGCATTGCTCTTTTCAGCGACCATCGTTGCCTTTTCAGACACGATTGGCGCGACCAGAACCTGCATCAAGCGGCCTTCGTCGAATTTTTGATTCGGGTTATTAGCATGGCTCATGCGAACATCTCCTGCAGTTTGCCCATGGCCGCCTTGGTGACCAGCACCTTGCGGTAGTGAACCAGCGATACCGGATCAGCGTAGCGGGGTTCAACCACCAACACATTCACCAGATTGCGTGAGGCGAGGTAAAGGTTTTCATCCACTTCGTCAGCGATCACCAACACCGAATCAAGGTTCATCGCCTTGAATTTGGCTGCCAAAACCTTGGTCTTGGGAGACTCAACAGTCAGCGAATCAACCACCGCCAGGCGGCCTTCGCGGGCCAGTTGTGACAGGATAGAAGCCATACCAGCGCGGTACATCTTCTTGTTAATTTTTTGGGCGAAATTTTCGTCAGGCATGTTCGGGAAAATCCGACCACCGCCACGCCATAATGGCGAGGAAGTCATACCAGCACGTGCGCGACCCGTGCCTTTTTGTTTGAAGGGCTTCTTGGTCGAGTGGCGAACTTGTTCACGGTCTTTCTGGGCACGCGTACCCTGGCGGGCATTGGCCTGGAAGGCAACCACAACTTGGTGAACCAGATCTTCGTTGTAGGCACGACCAAAAACAGTCTCAGGCACGTCCATGGTGGACGCAACCTGACCTTGATCATTGAGGAGTTCGATCTGCATCAGTTCGCTCCTTTCGGTTCAGCGGCCTTGGCTTTGACGGCGGGACGCACGGTCACAAAACCGCCTGCGGAACCCGGAACAGCGCCCTTGATCAGCAACAATTGGCGCGCTTCGTCAACGCGCACGATGTCCAGGTTTTGGGTTGTAACCAAGTCATCACCCAGATGTCCCGTCATACGCTTGCCCGGAAACACGCGGCCCGGATCTTGAGCCATACCGATAGAACCCGGAACATTGTGCGAACGGCTGTTACCGTGAGACGCACGCTGCGAGCTCATGTGATGGCGCTTGATGGTGCCAGCGTAGCCCTTACCGATGGTGGTACCTTGAATGTCGACCTTTTGGCCCACTGCGAATACCGAAGACACGGGCACAACGGCACCAGCCTGGTATGCAGCAGCAGTTTGAGAGCTCACGCGGAATTCGCGGATCAACTCACCTGCTTCAACACCTGCCTTGGCAAGGTGCCCAGCAGTTGGCTTATTGACACGAGAAGCTTTTCTCGCACCAAATGTCACTTGCAAAGCAACATAGCCATCGTTCTCTTGGGTTTTAACTTGAGTCACTCGGTTGTTGGACACATCAATCACCGTGACAGGAATCGCGTTCCCGTCGTCTGTGAACAGACGCATCATGCCAACTTTGCGACCAAGCAATCCAAAGTGATTGCTTAGACTCATTGTTTTCTCCATAACTTTCACCAGACCCACTTCAATTGGTGAATCTGTTTGGACGTGAAAGAGGGTTGATAAAAATCTGCCGGACGGCTTTTTGCAAGCTCGACCCAACAGAGCCAGCGAGTATAACCTGACATTCCTGCTCGTGCAAGAAATTCAGGCATCGCTGTTCAAACAGTTATTGCAGTTTGATCTCGACGTCCACACCAGCAGGCAAATCGAGTTTCATCAAAGCGTCAACGGTCTTGTCAGTCGGATCAACGATGTCCATCAAGCGCTGGTGCGTGCGAATCTCAAACTGGTCGCGGCTGGTTTTGTTGACGTGCGGCGAACGCAGAATGTCAAACCGCTTCATGCGTGTCGGCAAAGGCACGGGGCCTTTGACGATGGCACCGGTGCGCTTGGCGGTATCCACAATTTCAGCGGCCGACTGGTCGATCAACTTGTAGTCAAACGCCTTCAGGCGAATACGGATTTTTTGTTTTGTTGCCATGTTTATCTCTAGTTAGTTGAGGACAGAGCTGGCTCACTGCGTGTAGCTCAGGTCTGTCCCGCAAACAGGTTGTTAAGCAAGAATCTTGGCAACCACACCGGCGCCGACGGTCTTGCCACCTTCACGGATCGCAAAGCGCAGGCCTTCTTCCATGGCAATCGGGGCAATCAGCTTGACCGTGATCGACACGTTGTCACCCGGCATGACCATTTCCTTGCCTTCTGGCAGCTCGATGGCACCAGTCACGTCCGTGGTACGGAAGTAGAACTGGGGACGGTAGTTGCTGAAGAACGGGGTGTGACGGCCACCTTCGTCTTTGGACAGGACGTAGATCTCGCCGGTGAAGTGGGTGTGTGGCTTGATTG
>MTEI01000009.1 GCA_002083775.1 Rhodoferax ferrireducens
CTGCACGGCCCGTCCAGCTTTTCAGCGCGTTGAACATCGTGGTGGGCTTGGATGGCCACCGATAGCGCCGCCAGTGCGCTCATGGCCACCAGGGGCACGGGTGCCTTGACGAAACCGCACACTTCCAGCACCGCGCCACGGATCAGCGGGGGCAGTGCGTCCAGCGGGTAGTCTTGCGCTTCGCTTTGCACAATCAGCGGTTGGAGTTCTGGCCACTGGTCAATCTGACCTGTGGCGGCTGTATCCCCAGCGCCAGATACTATATTTTGAATAGCGTCATAGTCCCATTGCGGTGCGCGTTGTTGACGTGGCCCGTCCAGCAGATCACGCAAGCTCTGCCAGTTGTTGCCGCTGCATGAGTCGTGCATACAGTGGAAACCCAGCTTGCCCGTGCCATCCCTGAAAATCGCCGCCTCACCATTGACGTGCTCGCTGTTGAATGGGCAGGTGTTCAGCTTGAAACGCTCGCGGCCATCGTGCTGGTCGGTGCTGTAGTCCAGGCCGTGCCGGGCGAGAAAATCCTCCAGGTTGAATTTGCTGCGTTGCGTGCTGTCGCTGGGTGGTGCTTTGGGTGTCGCTGTCGGTATCGGTTGCACCATACGCAGTTGGTCAACTGTCACCAGCTCTCGCGCCGGGGTGCTCACCAGCTCTGATAGCCGCCAGGGTGCCGCCGGGGTGTTGTCACCCTTGTTGGCCACCGTGCCGTACAGCTTGCAGATGCGCGCCGCATTGAAAACGCTGCGGTCAACTTTTATTTGAGCGTCGTCAAACAGATCAGCCAGCGCTGCCAGCACGCCTTTAAGCAGAGTCGTCGAATCGTCATCATGAGGCAGGTCAATCGCATACAGCAGGTGGTAGCCGTTGCCGGATTTGGCCACTTGCGGCGCTGCCCAGTCCAGCCCTTGCAGATGCTTGTAAATCGCCTGTGCCTTGGTGCGAGCCGCTTCAAGCTGGGTGTCCGATGCGCTTGTTTGGGCAGGCCGAACCGGGTCTAGGTCGATCAGTAGCCAGCGCCGCCGGACAATTTGCTTGTCGGTGGTGGTTGCCGTCGCGAATGCCTCAATACGGTTGCTGTAGCGGCCCAGCAGTTGCGGGTCAACCGGGTTGAGCGTGATGTAAACCGCTGCACCGCTGTTGCTCAGTTGCGCCGCATGGCTGGCCAGGTCTTGCCAGTGCGCAGAGTCAAAATACCCCGCGTCGGTGCGTTTGCGACCCTTGGGAAAGGACCTAAGTTCAATCACGTCTGTCGGATCAAACAGCACTGCCAGCGCTGCCTGAATCGCTGCCCTGTCGGATTGGGGGGTGGTGTCATTCATGGTTGACCCCCAATTTCAATGCGAATGCTTGCAGCTCTGCGAAGTTGGCACAGTAGCGCGTCAGGCCATATTTGCAGACGGTGTAGTCGCCGTTATTGCCTTTGATGACGTGGTGCCCTGCCAGCGCCAGTCGGGCAACTTGGTTTGCAATGGCTTTGCTGTCGGTGGTGGTCAGCGCAGCCATTGCAGTACCCCCTGAATCAGCATCACTGCCACCAGGATCACGATCATGATGGTGTATGCATCAATGCCACGGTCCAGCGTGAAACCGCTTAGAGCGCTCTTGATGTAAGTTCGAATTGCTCCTAAAATACGAGTGCTTTTGTTGGTAATTTCGGCGGGTTGACTATGTGGTGTGGTCAGCCCGTCGCCGCTTTTGGGCTTGGTATGGGTGGTCATGGTCGCCACCTCTTATGCCGTGACCAATGTCGTGCGCTTCACCCGTTTTGCCGCTTGCTTTTTCAAAGTCGCACTGCGGTCGAACCAATCAGTTTTGAATGCTTCATCACTGCCCGCCATGCGTGCGTTATGCAGTTTGGTCACCAACTCGCGGATTTGCTCGTCGGTCTTGCCAGCGATACGCGCCGCATTGATGGCTTTCACTTCGGTGTCTGGCCAGCCTACAGCGCGCTGGCCGATGGGCACCGGAACGGTAAACAAGCCGTCGTGAATGGCCGTGTAAACACTGGCGTGGCTGGCGTGCCCGGTTTCCGCTTTGACTGCGGACATTCTGAGAATACTCATTGTTAAAACCCCTTATCGCCTTCTGGCGCTTATTGCCGCGAAGTGCAGCAAGTGGGGAGATTAGGCAAAACTTCAGACGTATTTGGGTACCACAAACACCGCTGACGATACCGCAACCACCGCTGCGGTACTCTATTTTGATAGCGGCTATCCTTTATCTAGCTTGGTTTTCAAATGCATCTCAATGACTCGCTCAGGATCATCGAGCGAATTCCAAAAGTCTGATGGTGCTTTTTGCGCCAGCCGTCTGGCAGCCGCACGTACACCGCCCACTCGAATATTTGCTGTTGGTTTATGGCCGTCAACCCATTCTTTCAATTTGGCGGCAGCAATGTTTTTGGGAGTTGACCGTCCCCCAACTTTTCCAGCCGTTGATCTCTTTCTCTTTTGCTGGGAAAACGTCGATCTGGCCGATTGAGTGACATCAATTAATAGACGCAACAGTTCGACTTTCGTAAGAAGCGGGTTGTTTGACAGGAATACGTCAAACACTTCATCCGATTCATGGGCTGAAGGTGGGCGCAACATTACGTTCATGAGTTGCACTCGCAACTCGCTCAACTTATGCAGCTCTGCGGCCAAGAAAGATGCGGATTGACGGTCAATCCGAAATAGACCGAGCTTTGGTTGCCCCATATCGCCCCCCTGCACGCCCCGATAAAGAACCAGCGCCAGTCGGGTCAGGGGTGTCCCGGTTTTCGCCATCGGGGATCAGCCGATAGCTAGGCGTGGTCAAAAACTGTTATGCCGCTTTGAACTGGATCACGTCCGCGCCTTTGGCCAGCTTGTCCAGATAGTCCGCCCACACTTGCAGCATATCGGTGCGTTCGTCGATATGTGTTGCGCGGTCGTATGCGCCACCGTGGGTAATCTGGCCAGTGTGGGCTAGCTGCGCTTCGATCACGTCCTTAGGGTACTTCAGCACTTGACGCAAGATAGTGCGCCCTGTTGCCCGGTAGCCGTGCCACGTGTGAACGTCCTTGTAACCCATGGCGTGCAGCGCTGCGCTTACCGCCGCTTCGGACATGGGTGTGCGCCAGTCACGCAAGCCGGGGAAAACATATTCCCGCTCGCCCGTCAATTTGTGCAGGTCATGCAACACCGCCACCGCCTGCCGTGGCAGGGGGACTACATGGGGTTGTCCGTTGATCTTTTCCGCCTTGGTGCGCTTCATATCCGCGCTGGGTATCGACCACAGCGCTTTCTCCAGATCCAGATCAGCCCACCGCATCGTCCGCAAGTTACCCGGCCTTTGAAACAGTATCGGCGCGAGTTTCAGTGCTGCCCGGACAACAGGCCCGCCGTTGTAGGCTTCGCTGGCGCGTAACAGTTCGCCCAGCTTTACCGGGTCTGTAATGGCTGGCAAGTTTTCTTTGATGTGGGGCTTCAAGGCTGGTTTGATGTCCGGGGTGATGTCACGTTCGGCCCGGCCTGTTGCCACTGCGTGACACCACACACCATGCGCCGTAATCAGTACCCGGTGCGCCACGTCCAATGCGCCACGTTCCTCTACTTTTTGGATTACCGCCAGTAGCTCAATGGGTTTGATGCTGGCAATGGCCCGCTTGCCAAGGTAGGGCATCAAATCCTTGGTGATGTTGCGATTCTCGCGGACATAGTGGGTAGCGCTCCAGTTGGGTTTGCCACGTTCCAGCCAGTCGCTCGCTGTCGCTGCCAGTGTGTCGCCGCTGCCCACGGATGCCTTGAGTTTTTCAACCTGCCGGGCTTGCAGTGGGTCAATACCTTCAGACTTTTGCAGCTTTGCCGCGTCACGGGCTTTGCGTGCTGCCGTCAACGACACGTCCGGGTAACTGCCCAGCGCCAGCCTGCTTTCTTTTCCGTCAGCGTACATTTTCCAGAACCAGCGCTTCGATCCTGCCGGACTGACCTCAAGATAAAGGCCAGCCGCATCAGTAAACCGCGCCCGTGCCTTATCCGGGGGGCAGGTAGCGTTACGGCACTTGGCATCAGTCAGCATGGTGTTTCTCCTAGGGAAACGGGGAACAAGTGGCTAAAAATGCTGTTCCCCGGTGATTCATTCCCCGGTATGTTCCCCGGTCTTGCCTTGAATGTCAATGTATGGCCCTGTACCCTGTTGGAGTGTAAGCAGCTGATTTACCAATGAAAAAGGCCTCCGAGTATCGCTACTTGGAGGCCTTTGGACTGTCTAATGGTGCCGATTATCGGATTCGAACTGATGACCTACCGCTTACAAGGCGGTTGCTCTACCAACTGAGCTAAATCGGCACATTGATAATTTTACATGAGCCAAGGATGGCTCAAAACAGCCCATTACAGACTATTTGATACGTTTGAGCGCTGGCCGGGCACGGGTAACTGGTTTGGGTGACGTCGGCTCTGGCGCGCTGTCAGGCTTGCTGATCTGGGGAAATGCCATGCCTTGCCCGTTTTCCCGGGCGAAGATGGCAATCACCTGATCAACCGGCACCATGATGTCGCGGGCCACACCCGCAAAACGGGCCTTGAAGGAAATGTAATCATTGCCCAGCTGCAGACCCGTGGTCGCCGTCAGCCCCACGTTCAGGACAATTTCACCGTCTTTGACGTACTCGAGCGGCACTTGGACCGAGCGGTCCACCGATACCGTGATATGCGGCGTGTAGCCGTTATCGCAGCACCACTCATGAATGGCCCGAATGAGGTAAGGCCGGGTCGAGGTGAACTCAGTGTCGTTGGGGTCGCTCATTCACCACCTATTTGCGCATGACTTTTTCGGAAGGTGTCAGTGCCTCGATATAAGCCGGGCGTGAAAAGATGCGTTCTGCATATTTCAGCAAGGGCGCAGCGTTCTTGCTCAGTTCGATACCGTAGTAGTCCAGACGCCAGAGGAGCGGCGCAATGGCCACGTCCAACATCGAAAAACCGTCGCCCAGCATGAACTTATTTTTCAGAAACACGGGGGCCAGTTGGGTCAGGCGGTCACGGATGTGCGCGCGGGCCTTTTCCAGGGCTTTTTCATTGGCCTTGGCGCTGCGTGATTCCAGGGTTGACACATGCGTGAACAACTCTTTTTCAAAATTCAGCAGGAACAGCCTGACACGCGCCCGATCCACCGGGTCGCCGGGCATCAGTTGCGGATGCGGAAAACGCTCATCAATGTACTCGTTGATGATGTTGGATTCGTACAGGATCAGGTCACGTTCGACCAGGATCGGCACTTGACCGTAGGGGTTCATGACACTGATGTCTTCGGGTTTGTTGTAGAGGTCAACGTCCCGAATTTCAAAGTCCATGCCTTTTTCAAACAGCACAAACCGGCAGCGGTGGGAGTAGGGACAGGTCGTACCCGAATAAAGCACCATCATGGTGGAAGCTCCTAAAAAAATAAAAGAGCGGGGCGCACAAAGCAACCCCACTCTGAATCATTGGGGCCGACGGATGCGCCGGCCCGATGCCCACAAAACCTGTTACTTGATATCTTTCCAGTAAGTCTTGTTCAAACGCCAGGCCACAACAATGAAACCAGCCAGGAAAATCAAAACGAAAATCCCCATCGTTTTACGCTGATTTTGAACCGGCTCTCCCATCCATTGCAAGTAATTCACGAGATCACCAACCATCAGGTCAAACTGCTCGGTACTCATGGTGCCGGGCGAGATCTGCTCAAAGCCCTTGAAGTGATGGGTCTTGTTGCCGTCCACCTCAATTTCTTCAAATATGGCTTTGCGGTCACCCTGCTGTTCCCAAAACACATGAGGCATGCCACTGTTGACATAAACGATGTTGTTGAAGCCAATCGGGCTCAAGGGGTCACGGTAGTACCCCCGCAAATAGGTGTACAGGTAGTCCGCACCTGTTCCATTGGCACCGGCGCGAGACCGCGCGATCACGGATAGATCCGGCGGTGGATTGCCAAACCATTCCTTGCCTTCCTTGGCCGTGATCACCGAGCGCATGGTGTCACCCACCTTGGCATCAGTTTTCAAGATCTCGGTCTTGATCTGGTCCAGCGTGAACCCGATGTCTTCAAGACGGTTATAGCGCATGTATTCCGCGCCATGGCACCCCAGACAATAGGTAGCAAACGTTTTGGCACCGTTTTGCAGCGCTGCCATATCGGTAATCTTGTTGGGTGCCTTGTCCCAAGCCGGGCCGCCTCCAGACGCATACGCCGAAACCGCCAAACCCATGGCCATTACCAAGCCAGCTGTAATTTTCTTGATCATGTTCGTTTTCATAGCAAATCTCCGCATCAATGACCTGTGTAAACAACACGCGTGGGCACAGGCTTGAACGTACCCATCTTGCTCCACCAAGGCATCAACAAGAAGAAGAAGAAATAAAACATCGTACCGATCTGGGACAACAGGTTGTACAGGTCAGTGGGTGCCAAGATCCCGAGGTAACCCAGCATCAGGAAATTGACCACAAAAATGCCGTACATGTACTTGTGCCAAGTTGGGCGATAACGGATCGATTTGGCTTCGCTGTTATCCAGCCAAGGCAAAAAGAAAAGAATCACAACGCCACCACCCATGGCTACCACGCCCCAGAACTTGGCGTCAATCAGCACCATCAGCGCAACGGTGACCACGGTCCCACCTGCAACCACCAGTTTGAACAAAGCAGGCATCTTGCCCTTCCAGGCCAGCAAGGCACCACCGATGGCCACACTGGCTGTCAACACATACATGAAGTCAGCCGTGACAGCACGCAGCATGGAGTAGAACGGGGTGAAGTACCAAACCGGGGCAATATGCTGAGGCGTCACCATCGGATTCGCAGGGATGAAGTTGTTGAACTCCAGAAAATACCCGCCCATTTCAGGGGCGAAGAAAATGATCGCCGAGAAAACAAAGAGGAAGACGCTGACCCCAAAAATGTCATGCACTGAGTAATAAGGATGGAAGGGAATGCCATCCAGCGGGATGCCCTTGTCGTCTTTCATGGCCTTGATCTCGACACCGTCCGGGTTGTTGGACCCAACTTCATGCAGCGCAATGATGTGCGCCACCACCAAGCCCAGCAACACCAGCGGCACAGCAATCACGTGGAAGCTGAAGAAGCGGTTCAGGGTTGCATCGCCCACCACAAAGTCACCGCGAATCAGCAAAGCCAGATCTGGCCCGATGAAGGGGATGGCAGAGAACAAGTTCACGATCACCTGAGCACCCCAGTAGCTCATCTGACCCCAAGGCAGCAGATAGCCCATGAAAGCTTCAGCCATCAGCGCCAGGAAAATGCCACAGCCAAACAGCCAGATCAGTTCACGCGGTTTGCGATAGCTGCCGTACATCAGGCCACGGAACATATGCAAGTACACCATGACAAAAAATGCCGACGCGCCGGTGGAGTGCATGTAGCGGATCAACCAACCCCATGGCACGTCCCGCATGATGTATTCGACTGAGGCAAAAGCGAGCGCGGCGTCCGGCTTGTAATGCATCACCAGGAAAATGCCGGTGACGATCTGGATCACAAACACCAGCAAAGACAGCGAACCGAAGATGTACCAGACGTTGAAATTTTTCGGTGCGTAGTACTCACTCATGTGCTCTTTGAAGAGCTTGGACAAGGGGAATCGGTTGTCAATCCAATTCATCGTTTTGTCCATCAGAGGCGCATTTGGGGAAATTTCGTGAAATTCTGCCATGTCAATAGTCCTCAGGCTTTCTTGTCTTCACCAATCAGCAGCTTGGCATCTGACAGGTACGTGTGCGGTGGAATTTCCAGATTCGTCGGAGCCGGCTTGTTCTTGAAGACACGCCCAGCCAAGTCAAACGTCGAGCCGTGGCAGGGGCAAAAGAACCCGCCGCGCCAGTCGTCGGGCAGCGAGGGCTGTGCGCCTGTTGCAAACTTGTCAGACGGCGAACAGCCAAGGTGCGTGCAAATGCCAATGGCCACCAGATATTCTGGCTTGATGGCGCGCGTGGCGTTCTGCGCGTATCCAGGCTGCTGAGCGCCAACCTTGGACTGCGGATCCACCAACTGGGAATCGTTTTTTTCCAAATCAGCCAGCATCTCGGGCGTGCGGCGCAAGATCCAGACCGGTTTGCCACGCCACTCCACCGTCATTTTCTCGCCTGGCTTCAAAGCAGAAATATCTGCCTCAACCGCAGCACCAGCTGCCTTGGCTCTTTCAGAGGGTTGAAACGAGGCAACAAAAGGAACGACCAGCGCAGCCGTGCCAAGTGCGCCAACGGCGCTGGAAGCGATCAGCCACGTTCGCTTTTCGGCGTCAACCGAGCCGTTTTTGACAACAGATTCACTCATGGGCATCCTCAATGATAAAAACCACAACAGATCAAAGGAAACGATTGTAACTGAGCCCCCTTAACCCGAGTCATACGGACGCCCAAAAGTAACTTTAGTCACACTGACTTGACAAAAGCCGCGCCATGCGTATGGCTTCGATCAGGCTGGCGGCATCGGCGCGGCCGGTTCCGGCCAGATCAAAGGCCGTGCCATGGTCCGGACTGGTGCGCACCAGCGGCAAACCCAGCGTGACATTCACGCCTTTGTCCACACCCAGGTATTTCACCGGGATCAGGCCTTGGTCGTGGTACATGGCCAACACCACGTCAAACTCGCCAACCTGATCGCCTGCGGCACGTGCGCGCATGAACACCGTATCGGGCGGCTGGGGTTCGCTCACGTTCAGGCCCTGAAGCCGCGCCGCAGCCACAGCTGGCGCGATGATGCGTTGCTCTTCCGAACCAAACAGACCGCCCTCGCCCGCGTGCGGGTTCAGCCCGGCCACGCCGATGCGCGGCGCACGGCCCAGCATCGCCTGGAGCGACTGATGGGTGATCAGCAAGCTTTGCAGCACGTTGTCGAATGTCACGGCAGCCAGGGCGTCGCGCATCGACATGTGGATGCTGACCAGCACCACCCGCAGCTCGTCGTTGGCCAGCATCATGCGCACCGGACACTGGTCCAGCGGCAAGCCTTGGTGCGCTGCGGCCAGCGACTGCAACAACTCGGTGTGACCGGGAAAGGCTGCGTAAGGTGCCCCCGCCAGTGACAAGGCCGCCTTGTTCAGCGGTGCCGTCACCAGCCCGGCCACCTCGCCGCGCAAGGCAGCGTTGGCCGCCCACACCACGCAGTCGCCCGCCATCTGACCCGCTTGCGCGCTGACCTGCCCGAGTGCCGGCGGCGGCAACCGGGCCGCAGGTGAATCCACCTGCCACACCGGCACGCAGCGCGGCGGGCACTGCAGCGCCTCCTGCACATGGGACAACTGCACAGTCGGCAAAGCAATACCACCGGCTGCGACCGCTGCCGCAGCGCGGCGCAGGGTGGCAACATCACCCGCCACAAAACAGCCACGCAGCTCGTGCGGCGCATCACGAAAGGCTTTCACGATGATCTCTGGACCAATGCCTGCGGGGTCTCCCTGGCTGATGGCCAAGGGCAAAAGAGAGTGAAGTTCACGCATGGTGTGATCAGGCCGGGTTATCGATGTCGATGAAAAGGTGCGCCAGTCCAAACTGGCTCGCCAGATGGGTGCCAACTGCCGCGACGCCATAACGCTCGGTGGCATGGTGACCACACGCCAGATAGGCCACACCACACTCGCGTGCCAGGTGCGCTTGCGGCTCGGACAACTCGCCGGTGAGGAACGCATCGGCGCCCGCAGCAATGGCCGCCTCGAAATAGCTTTGCGCACCACCACTACACCAAGATATTTTTTTGATAGCTACTTGCCCTTTACCGATAAGGGCTACAGGCCGATTTAGTATATAAGATACATGGTCAGCCAACGCTTGCGCAGACGCATAACCGGTACCGTCAACACGCTCACCCAGCCACCCCAGATCCTGCTCGCCAAAACGCGATTGCCCCACCAGCCCCAGTTTCAAACCCAATTGCGCGTTGTTGCCCAGTTCGGGGTGGGCGTCCAGCGGCAGGTGGTAAGCCAGCAAATTGATGTTGTGGGCCAGCAGCAGCGCCAGACGCTGCTTCATCCAGCCGGTGATACAACCGCTCTGGCCGCTCCAGAACAAGCCGTGGTGAACCAGGATCGTGTCTGCCCCCGCTTCAATGGCGGCTTCGATCAGCGCCCGGCTGGCCGTGACACCCGAGACGATTTTGCGGATCTCTTTAGCGCCCTCCACTTGCAGCCCGTTGGGGCCGTAGTCGCGAAAGCGCTTGGGCTGCAGCAAGGCATCCAGCGCGCCCACAAGTTCGGTGCGGTCCATCATGTTTTCTACCGTAAAAGACGATGGGTGGATGATATCGGCGCGTGCAACCTCAAAGGCGCTCACCCAACTCAGGCGGGCTCTGCGGTTCGGCCTGCGGGAACAGTTGTGCATCGCAATCACAGCCCTGCCCTGCCGCGATCCAGCGCGGGGCGGCGGCAGCCAACCCACGGGCCAGCGCTGGCCCTGCCCAACTCAGGTGGCGCGGCAGCCGCTCAGCCAATACCTCACGCGGCGTCGTGATGGCACCGCAGCGGTACACCAGCGCATCCCCATCCCAGCGCAACGCGCGACAAGCCCCTTGGCGATAGCCGGACAGCAACACACCCAGCGGGCAGGGCTCCAGCAAACAACACACGCCACAGCCATTGCAAGGGGCACCCACGGCGGGCTTGGATGGCGCCTGGGCAAAAATAGGGATGTGATCGGGCATGCTGCGCATTGAAATGGGACTGTATACCTACAATTTGAAGTGTCTCACCCCAAAATTACCGGGCCCAGCCCTCTCCACCATGAAGCGTCTTTGGTTGTTGTTTTCACAAACGGTCACCGTTGTGCTGGCCGCCTACTTTGTGGTGGGTACCCTTCAACCGGGCTGGCTGCCGCAGCGTGGCGTGACCTCGGCGGTGGCGGTACTGGAGGCACCTGCACCCAGCACCACGATGACACCAGTCGGCAGTTTCAGGCTGGCAGCGCAAAAATCGTCGTTGGCAGTGGTGAGCATCAACATCAGCAAAAACGCCCGCCCCAGCCCGCACGGCAATGACCCCTGGTTCAAGTTCTTTTTTGGCGAACAGCAAGACCAGCCGCAAATGGGCCTGGGCAGCGGCGTGATCGTCAGCCCAGACGGCTACATCCTGACCAACAACCATGTCATTGAGGGGGCTGACGGGATCGAAGTCATCTTGAACGACAGCCGCCAGACCCCTGCCAAAGTGATCGGCACCGACCCCGACTCGGATCTTGCGGTGCTCAAGATTGACCTGGACCGCCTGCCAGCGATCGTGCTGGGCGACTCCAACGCGTTGCAGGTGGGCGACCAGGTGCTGGCCATTGGCAACCCGTTTGGCGTAGGTCAGACGGTGACCAGTGGCATTGTCAGCGCGCTCGGGCGCAACCAGCTGGGCATCAATACCTTCGAGAACTTCATCCAGACCGACGCGGCCATCAACCCCGGCAACTCGGGTGGCGCGCTGGTCGACACCAACGGCAACCTGCTGGGCATCAACACCGCCATTTATTCACGCTCGGGCGGCAGTATGGGTATTGGTTTTGCCATTCCGGTCTCCACCGCCAAGATGGTGCTGGATGGCATTGTGAGAGATGGCCAGGTCACCCGCGGTTGGATTGGGGTCGAGCCCAATGAACTCACGCCTGAGCTGGCGCAGACCTTTGGGGTGCAAGCAGAGCATGGCGTCATCATCACCGGTGTGCTGCAAAACGGCCCCGCCGCTCAGGGCGGCATGAAACCGGGTGACGTGGTCACCCGGGTGGCCAGCCAGGAGGTGCACAACGTGGCGGAACTGTTGTCGATGGTAGCCGCCCTCAAACCCGGCGAAGCCCAGGCCTTTGATGTGCAGCGCGCGGATGGCAAAACCACGCTGCAGATTGCGCCGGGGGTCAGACCCAGGCCACAGCAGCGCCAATAAATGGCCTCAGGAGGTTGAAGATGAGGACGCTGCAGCGTCGTCTTCAGGCGCTTTGGTGTGTTTGATGAACAGTTGCGCGGCGATGATGCCAATCTCGTACAGCACCACCATCGGAATGGCCAGCGCCAGTTGCGACACCACATCCGGCGGCGTCACGATAGCCGCAATGATGAACGCCAGCACCACAAAATAGCCACGAAATTCCTTGAGCTTGGCAATACTGAAGATGCCCATGCGCGCCAGCACCACCACCACCACCGGCACCTCAAACGCCAGCCCAAAGGCCAGAAACATCGACAACACGAAGCTCAGATAGGCCTCAATGTCTGGCGAGGCGGTGATGCTCTTGGGGGCAAAACTCTGGATGAACGCAAACACTCGGCCAAACACGAAGAAGTAACAAAACGCCACACCGACAAAAAACAGCATGGTGCTCGACACCACCAGCGGCATCACCAGCTTTTTCTCATGCGAATACAGGCCGGGCGCCACAAAAGCCCAGATCTGGTACAGCACCAACGGGAGCGCAATCAAAAAAGCCGTCATCATGAGTACCTTGAGCGGCACCATGAAAGGCGAAATGACCGAGGTGGCGATCAGCGTGGAGCCTGCAGGCAAATGCGCCACCAGCGGCGCAGCCAGCATGTCATACAGTGCGCCGGGGCCGGGGTAGAGCGCCAGCGCCAGTGCCACCACCACGATCGCAATCGTGGCCTTGACCATGCGGTCGCGCAGTTCGACCAGATGTTGCACAAACGGCTGTTCTGACCCCGCCAGTTCGTCGTCTTTTTTGGAGGAATCTGCCATTATTTGAATTTTTTCGGCCGGTAACGGGCCACTCGGGCCGCACCAGACTGGGCATAGGTACGCACCCCGGTGCGGGCTTTGTACCAGTTGGGCATGGCGCCTTGTTTCAGCCGCCAGTTTTTCTTGGGGTGTCGGTACTCAGGAGGTGGCTCAGTCAGGGCAGACCCATAGTCCCCCAATCCGGTTGAGACGCCGTTGGTGGCCTCGGCCCAGGATTTTTCGAAATCGGCGGCGTTCTCCTGGATCGACTGGCTGACGTCCTTGGCCGCACTTTCCACCGAGTCCTTCATCTTCTTGAGTTCGTCCAGCTCTATGGAGCGGTTGACCTCGGCCTTGACATCGCTGATATAGCGCTGCGCCTTGCCCAGCATGGTCCCCATCATCCGCGCCACACGTGGCAACTTTTCCGGCCCGATAACGATCAGCGCCACCGCACCAATCAAGGCCAGTTTCGAGACTCCAAGATCAATCATGCCAACCCTGCACCCTGCCTGCGTTTTGCATCAAGACTTTTGTTTGGCTTCGACGTCGATGGTGGTCTTTTCGGCTGTGGCTTGGGCCACTTGCTCGGGGGTTTTGTCGTCAGCGGCGGTGCCGCCGTCTTTCATGCCGTCTTTGAAGCCCTTGACTGCGCCACCCAAGTCGCTGCCGATGTTCTTGAGTTTCTTGGTGCCAAACACTATGACAACAATCAACAGAACAACCAACCAATGCCAAATTGAAAATGAACCCATCGTGTTTCTCCTAGCGAAGTCTGAAATTTTAGACGGGCAAGCGCTGCGTCTACGGCAAAAGAGCGCGATTATCCCCGTAACCAGGGCCGGGGGCCGCCCATCACATGAATATGCAGATGCTGCACCTCTTGGCCCCCTTCGGCACCGGTGTTGCACAACAGACGAAAGCCCCCAGCCGGGTAAGGATTACAGCCCTGCGCCAGCGCCAGCTTGGGTGCCAGCACCATCATGCGCCCCAACAACGCGGCGTGCACGTCGGTCAATTGGGCCATGGACGGGATGTGCAGCTTGGGAATCAGCAAAAAATGCACCGGTGCCCAGGGATGAATGTCGTGGAAGGCGTAGATCTCGTCGTCCTGGTACACCAGCTTGGACGGAATCTGGCCAGCCACAATTTTGCAGAACAGGCAGTTCGGATCGCTCTTCATCACACCAGTGCTCATGCAGACATCTCCATGGGTAGCCCCTTGTTCAAACGCACCATACCGCTGACGATGCGGTACAAAAACCAGATCGAAATCGCCAGCCAAGCCAGCCAGCCGGGCAAAAACAGCAGCAGCCACAAAGGCGCCGTCACCAGATACAGAATGCCGGCAATGATGACGGTGCGAATACGCCAGCGAAAGTGCGAGGCATGCCAGGTGCCCTCGGCGTCGCCGCGCTTGACCAGGTCAATCACCAGCGCCACGATCAACAGCAGCGGCCCCATCTGCGCGCCAGGAATCAGCGCCGCCACCGCCACCACCAGGTGCAGGATGTAGCTGACGGTGCCCCAGGCGTTCAAGCCGTTGAGGGTTTGCACGTCCAGCTCGCGAAATGGATCGCTCATGACGGATCTCCTTGGGATGTGTCTTCGCGGGCCTTTACCTTGCGCAAGGCCTTTTCCTCAATGCCGCTGGTGCCGGCACGACGGTTCAGCTCGGCCAGCACATCGGCCGGGTTCAAGCCGTAATGCGCCAGCGCGATCATGCTGTGAAACCATAAATCGGCCACTTCGTAAACGATTTTGGCCGGGTCACCGCCATGGTCCGCATCCTTGGCGGCCATCACCACCTCGGTGGCTTCCTCGCCGATTTTCTTCAAGAAGGCGTCCGGACCTTTATGCAACAGGCGCGCCACGTAACTGGCCTCGGGGTTACCACCGCGGGCTGGCAGACGTGACTCGATCACGGCGGCCAGCGCAGCCAGAGAGTCGGATGAGGTGTTGGCAGGCATGGCACTCATTTGTAGATGGTTTGCGGATCTTTTAAGACCGGGTCGGTCACTTTCCAGGCACCGTTCTCATAAACACTGAAAAAACAACTGTGCCGACCGGTGTGGCAGGCAATGCCTGGTGTGTGGCCGGTTTGGGTGACCTTGAGCAACACCACATCGGCATCACAGTCCAAACGAATTTCATGCACGGTCTGCACGTGGCCGGACTCTTCGCCCTTGAACCACAGCTTGTTGCGTGAGCGGCTGAAATACACCGCTCGGCCAAGTTCAGCGGTTTTTTGCAGGGCTTCGCGGTTCATCCAGGCAAACATCAGCACGTCGCCGGTGCCCTGCTCCTGCGCGATGACCGGCACCAGGCCTTGTGCGTCCCAATGGATGGTGTCGAGATAGTTCATGGAGGAATTGTCCTTGATTTAAACCGCGCGACAGGCGACGCCACAACCAAGGACATCACGGAGGCGGCTTTGCCGGGCCGCAGATGTCGCCCCAGCAGGGGGCAAGGCGCAGCGACACGCCCAGCGCAAAGCCTACAGGGGTTGCTATGTTCTGACAGGGATGCCGCGCTCGGTCATGCGCGCCTTGGCCTGTGCCACGGTGAATTCACCGTAGTGGAAGATGCTGGCCGCCAGCACGGCATCAGCGCCGCCGAGCTGGATGCCGTCGGCCAGGTGGTCCAGCGTGCCGACGCCACCCGAGGCAATCACCGGCACACTCACCGCGTCGCTGACGGCGCGGGTGAGTGCCAGATCAAACCCGGCTTTGGTGCCGTCGCGGTCCATGCTGGTGAGCAAAATTTCGCCCGCCCCAAACTCAGCCATCTGCGTGGCCCAGGCCACCGCGTCGAGCCCGGTGTTTTGGCGCCCGCCGTGGCTGTACACATCCCAGCCCTCACCGATGGCTTGACCGTTGACGCCGGGTCGCAAAGCCCCTTCAGTGGTGCGGCGCTTGGCATCAATGGCCACCACGATGCACTGCGCGCCGTATTTGCGCGAAGCGTCCCGGATGACCTGCGGATTGGCAATGGCCGCCGAATTGAAGCTGGTCTTGTCCGCCCCGGCGTTGAGCAGTCGGCGCACATCTTCCACCGTGCGCACGCCACCGCCCACGGTCAGCGGAATGAAAACCTGGCTGGCCACGGCCTCAATGATGTGCAAAATCATGTCGCGCGCGTCGCTGGTGGCAGTGATGTCGAGAAACGTGAGTTCGTCCGCTCCCTGTTCGTTGTAACGCGCCGCAATCTCCACCGGGTCACCGGCGTCACGTAACTCAACAAAGTTGACACCCTTGACAACCCGGCCACCGGTGACGTCGAGGCAGGGAATGATGCGTTTAGCGAGCATGGTCAGAGTTCTCAGCGGCGGGTCGTTTCCAGAGCACTTTGCCTACTCGGTCAATGTGCGCCAGCAGATCAGGGTTATCAATTTGGCTCACCACGGCAAGATCGACTTGCCAGGGGAGCATCAGATCGTCAATTTGGGTGCTCAATCGAAGCAAAGCGTCAAAAGGCAAGTCGGGGGCATCCAGGGCGATGTCAATATCCGAGCCTTCCCGAAAATTGCCTTTGGCGCGGGAACCGTAAACGATGGCACGGCGCACGGGCCCGCAAGTCGCAAAAAGGGCACGCAAAGCATCAAGCGCCCGCTGCGACAAACCAAAGTCCTTCGGCTGCGACATACCCTGATCTACACCGACTTCAAGCGTTTTCGACATCGGCGATAGCCCGCATCTTGTCGGCAAAGTCAACCAACAAGCTCAGGTAAGTGTTGGCCGCCTTGCCGACGATCAACTGCGCCGTGTCATCGTTGTAGGTGTGAGGCGACAGATTGCGGCTGGCGATCATGTCCATCCAGGCTTCGCCACTGTGGATCAAGCCGGCCGCAAACGCCGCACGGGTTGAGTCCCGGGAAGCTATCACGGTTTCCTGACCCAAGCTGCGCAGATAGTCCTTCATCACATTCCAGGCCAACTCGTGAGTGAACTCGAAAGCCTGGATCAAACCCTGTTGCTCCAGGTCGCTCAAGGGTCTCTCACGGCTCAAATCCACGGCAAACTGCAATCTGCTCAAAGCCTTTTGGTAACTTTGCAGGCGCTGCTGCCAGCGGATGTCATCAGTCATGCGCGTCAGCCATTGAGCTCATCCGCCCGCGCCTGCGCGGCTTCAAAGTCAAGGTCACCGCTGTAGATGGCGCGGCCGCAGATGACCCCTTCAACCCCTTCGTCTTCCACAGCGCACAGCGCTTCGATGTCCGCGATGTTGGACAGGCCGCCGGAGGCGATCACCGGAATCGTCAACGCCTGCGCCAGGCGCACGGTGGCCTCGACGTTGATGCCGCTGAGCATGCCGTCGCGACCGATGTCGGTGTAGATGATGGATTCGACCCCGAAGTCTTCAAACTTTTTACCCATGTCGATCACGTCGTGGCGTGTCAACTTGCTCCAGCCATCGGTGGCCACCTTGCCGTCTTTGGCGTCCAGGCCAACGATGATGTGGCCACCAAAGGCCGTGCAGGCGTCCTGCAGAAAGCCCGGGTTGCGCACCGCTGCGGTGCCGATGATGACGTAGCGCAGACCGGCGTCCAAGTAGCGCTCAATGGTGTCGAGGTCTCGGATGCCGCCACCGAGTTGCACATCCACCTCGCTGCCGACGGCTTTCAGGATCTTGCGAATCGCCGCCTCGTTTTTGGGATGCCCGGCAAATGCCCCGTTCAGATCGACCAGATGCAAGCGCCTGGCCCCCTTGTCCACCCAGCTGCGCGCCATCACCGACGGTTCCTCGCTGAACGTGGTGGAAAGTGCCATATCGCCCTGTTGCAGGCGCACGCAATGGCCGTCTTTGAGATCGATCGCAGGAATTAAAAGCATGATGCTTCAGTTGTGGGAGTGGAAAAAACGAAAGGAAACCGAGGGTAAAAAAGTGTGCGCCAACTCAAGCCCGATGCCAGGCGCTCGCAAAACAAGGGGTGTGTGACATGACGCGTGTCAGATGGAGCTGAATCAGGGATTCCAGTGGAGAAAGTTGCGGTACAGAGCCAGCCCGTGGTCCGCGCTTTTTTCGGGGTGAAACTGTGTGGCAAAAATATTATCACGCGCAATGGCCGAACTGAAGCGCTGGCCATAGTCCGTCTCGCCCGCGCTGTGGCGCGCATCAGACGGTTTGGCGTAAAAACTGTGCACAAAGTAGAAGTAGCTGCCATCTGGCACCTCACCCCACACCGGGTGCCGGACGCCGCCCGGTTGCATTTGCCAGACCTGGTTCCAGCCCATTTGCGGCACTTTGTAGCGGCTGCCGTCGGGTTGCAACTTACCTGCCAAGTCGAACTTGATCACGTCGCCGTGGATCAGGCCCAGGCCGGGCGTGTCGCCCTCAGAACTGTGGTCCAGCAGCATCTGCATACCCACACACACGCCAAACAGCGGTTTGTTGGCCGCAGCTTCCAGCACCGAGGCCTGCAAACCCGATTCGCGCAGCTCACGCATGCAATCGGGCATGGCGCCCTGGCCGGGCAGCACCACGCGCTCGGCGGCGCGCACCTCGTCAGGGTTGGACGTGATGACCACGTGGTAGCCGCTGCCCACTGCGGCGGCCTGCACCGCTTGCGACACCGAGCGCAGGTTGCCCATGCCGTAATCGACCACGGCCACGGTTTTCCCCAAAGGGTTAATTACTTCATGATTCATAGCTATCAGCCCTTATAGATAAAGGGCTAGAGGCCGATTTAACATATAAATTACAAAGACCCCTTGGTCGAAGGTACCTGGCCCACTGAGCGCGGATCAAGCTCCACGGCGGCGCGCAGTGCGCGGCCAAAAGCCTTGAAGATGGTCTCGGCCTGATGGTGCGCGTTGACGCCCTTGAGGTTGTCGATGTGCAGGGTGACAAAGGCGTGGTTGACAAAGCCCTGGAAAAATTCGTGCACCAGCTGGCTGTCAAAGTTGCCGATCATGCCGCTGGAAAACGTCACGTCCATCACCAGGCCGGGTCGGCCAGAAAAGTCGATGACCACGCGGCTCAGCGCCTCGTCCAGCGGTACATAGGCATGGCCGTAGCGGCGGATGCCTTTTTTGTCACCGATGGCTTTGTGCACCGCCTGCCCGAGCGTGATGCCGACGTCTTCCACCGTGTGGTGGCCGTCGATATGCAGGTCGCCCTCGGCATCGATGTCCAGGTCAAGCAGGCCGTGGCGGGCAATCTGATCCAGCATGTGGTCAAAAAAACCGATGCCGGTGTGCAGGCGCGACTCGCCGGTGCCGTCCAGATTGACGCGCACCGACACCTGCGTTTCGGCCGTGTTGCGGGCCAGTTCAGCGATGCGCGGCAGGGTGGTGGCCAACGATTCAGGGAGTTCGGTCAGCGGGTAGTTGGTCATAGTGAGGTTTCCAGGGCGGCCAGCATCTGGCGGTTTTCGGGCGCGGTGCCCACCGTCAGGCGCAGGCAGTTGTTCAAGAGTGAATGCATTTTAGAAACGTTCTTGATCAGCACTCCGCGCGCTTTCATACCGTCAAAGGTTTTTTGTGCATCGGGCACGCGGATCAGCACCATGTTGGCTTCACTGGGGAACACCGTCACGCCGGGCAACTTGGCCAATGCTTCTAAAAGCACAGCGCGCTGGGCCACCACATCCTGGGCTTGAAGCCTGAAAACAGCTTCATGCTCCAGCGCCCACAAGGCCGCCTCGGCATTCAACACACTCACGTTGTACGGCGGGCGCGCCTTGTCCAGCTGGGCGATCAATGCTTGCGGGCCGATCAGATAACCCAGGCGCACCCCGGCCAGGCCGAACTTGCTGAGGGTGCGCAGCAGCAGCACATGCGGGTGCTGGGTGAGGCGCTCCAGGTAACTTCTGGCGGCGAAGGGCTGGTAGGCCTCATCAATCACCACCAGGCCGCCTTGTGCACCCGCAGCCGCAATGACAGTCTCCATGGCGTCGTCAGCCCACAGGTTGGCGCTGGGGTTGTTCGGATAAGCGAGGTAAGTGATGGCCGGGCGGTGCTGGGCGATGGCTGCCAACATGGCGGGCACGTCCAGTTCAAAGTCTTGGGTGAGCGACACGCCCACATAGTCCAGCCCCTGCAGCTGTGCGCTCATGGCGTACATGACAAAACCCGGCTCGGGTGCCAGCACCACCGCTTTTGGTTGGCCGCTGGTAGTTGAGGGCACCACAGCGCAGGCGAGTGCCAGCAGGCTGATGAGTTCGTCCGAGCCGTTGCCCAGCATGAGTGCGCAACCGTCAGGCAGCGTCACGTAATGCGCCAAGGCATCGATCAGATCGTTGATGCGCGGACCCGGGTAGCGGTTCAGCGCGACAGCACCCAGCCGCTGGCCGAGTTCGGCCTGCAATTCAAGGGACAACCTGTGCGGGTTCTCCATGGCGTCGAGCTTGACCAAGCCGGCGGCGTTTTGCACCACATAGGCGTGCATGGCCCGCACGTCAGGGCGGATGCGGGAAAGAAACGGGTTGTCGGATGTGGGCATCGCTGTGAAAACGTCTGAATAAAGCAGTGAAAGTGCAGAAAATAGGAGCAAACGGAAAGTCTTTACTCAGTGTAAAGGCCAGCAGCGCACCAGCTCTGCAGAAACCCCGCAGAGCCTACGGAAACAGCCCAACATCAGGCGTTTTTGCCAGGGTTATCACCAGCGGACCGCTCTCAATGGCCGCCAGCGCCCAGCACAGTGCGGCTTCCAGATGGGCCAACGCGACCTGACCCGGTGGCTCGCCGAGTTCAAAGGCCTCACCCCGAATCGCCAGTTGGGTGCAAGGTGGCGGTGATTCGCCTTGCAGGTTCTGGTAGATGTGAAGCAACGCCTGGGGCGACAGGCTGTGGGTGGTGAAGCTCTCGTCCCGCGCGGCTTGCAGTTCAGTCACCTCAAAAGGGGGTTGGCAGCTCAGACTGGCATCCACAAACAACACCTGCTGGCGGCCGACCATGTCCAGCGCATGTTCGATTTGCAATTGGTAGTCGTCCAGAAACTCGGTCTGTGCCAGCACATCGGTTAGCAGGCGCTGGCGCAACTGCTGCACAAACAGCGGCCCCAGCGCATCGTCGCCGCGGCTTTCGTTGCCCCAGGCCAGGATCAGCAGCGGCGCCGTCATCGTGAACACATCAACTTGATGCTTACCAAATACATAGCTGGCAACCCTTTACCCATAAGGGCTGGAGGCCAATTTGGCTTATAAGACCGCAAACACTCACCCCCGCGTGACTTCGCCCGTGGCGGCTTTGCGCACTTGATCCATCTGCGTGCCATCTGCCGCCAGCAGCGTCACCTGCAGCGGCATCTGGCCCAACGCGTGGGTGGCACACGACAGGCAGGGGTCGTAGGCGCGGATGGCGACCTCGATGTGGTTGAGCAGGCCTTCGGTGAGTTCCTGGCCGTCCAGATACTCGCGTGCCACCGAGCGCACGGCTTCGTTCATGGCCTGGTTGTTGTGGGTGGTGGAGACGATCAGGTTGCAGCGCGTCACCAGGTCGTCGTCACCCACGTCATAGTCGTGGATGAGGGTGCCGCGCGGGGCCTCGATGATGCCGACGCCACTGCGTTGCCGCACCCCGCTGGTGAGCAGGTCGCCACTGAGCAACGCCGGGTCGTTAAGCAGCTCGCCAATCACTTCCACACAGTGCAGCAGCTCGATCAACCGCGCCCAGTGGTAGGCCAGCGAGGCCTGCACCAGCTCACCCTGGCCCCAGTCCACAAAGGCCTGGCGCTCGATTTCGGCGTGTTCGCTGGGGATGAAGTCGCAGTTCTGCACCCGCGCCAGCGGCCCCACGCGGTACCAGCCACGCTCTTTGCCCAGGCTTTTGAGGTGCGGAAACTTCATGTAGCTCCAGGGGCGCACCTCTTCCTCGATCAGTTCCAGGTAACGCTGGTCGGCCACGCCGTCAAACAGCACCTGGCCCTGGGCGTCGCGCACCCGCAGCACGCCGTCATAAAAATCGAGCGCGCCGTCGGGGCGCACCAGAGACATCAGGTTCGACGGAAAGTTGCCAAAGCTGTTGTAAAGCGCCGGGTTTTGCGCGTGTAACTGCTTGACGATGGTCACCGCCTCTTGCGCCCACTGCAACATCTGCGGCAGGTCACGCAGCAGGCTGTCGCGCTCCTCACGCGTCACCAGTTTGTTGATGCCGCCTGGCACCGCGCCAGTGCCATGCACGCGTTTGCCAGCGGTGATGCGGATCACCTCCTGGCCAAATTTACGCAGCAGGATGCCTTTTTTGGCGATCTCAGGGTGCGCCTGCGCCACGCCGACGATGTTGCGCTGCGCCACCTCGGAGTCAAAACCGAACAACAAATCAGGCGACGACAGGTGAAAAAAATGCAGCGCGTGGGACTGCAGCATCTGCCCGTAATGCATCAGGCGGCGCACCGCGTTGGCGCTGGCGCTCACCGGCGTGGCACCCAGCACCCGGTCCAGCGCCTTGGCGGCCGCCAGGTGGTGCGACACCGGGCAGATGCCGCACAGGCGCTGCACCATCACCGGCACCTCCCAGTACGGGCGGCCTTCGATGAACTTCTCAAAACCACGAAACTCGACGATGTGCAGCCGCGCCTGCTGGATGTGGTTGTGCTCGTCGAGCAGCAGCGTCACCTTGCCATGGCCTTCCACCCGCGACACCGGATCAATCGCCACCCGACGCAGGCCCTGCGGGTTGGCGGCGGTTTCAAGGGCAAAAGTCATGTTGCGTCCTCAGTCGTAATGCATCAATTTGTGCCCTAGCTGGGGCGTGACGCCGGTCAGCAGATCGTTCAAAAACGACCAGATGGCGTCGGCGCTGGGCGGGCAGCCGGGCAGGAAGTAGTCCACATGCACCACCTCGTGGATCGGGTGCACCTGGTTCAGCGGCAGCGGCAGCTCAGGGTCGTTGGGCACCTGGCTGCCGGCCAGCGTGCCGGTGTGGGCGCAATACACATCGCGCAGCAGCTGACCCACGTCGCGCTGGTTGCGCTGCGCCGGCAAGCCGCCGTTGATGGCGCAGGCACCGATGGCGATCAACGTTTTGCAGTTGGCGCGGAACTCGCGCAACACGTGCACGTTTTCAGCATTGCACAGGCCACCTTCGATCAGGCCGATATCACAACGGCCAATGGTTTTGATGTCGGTGAGTGGTGAGCGGTCAAATTCGACCAACTCCAGCAGGGTAAGCAGCCGCTCGTCGATGTCCAGAAACGACATGTGGCAGCCAAAACAGCCCGCCAGCGATACCGTGGCCAATTTGAGCTTGCGCGGCTTGAGGGGCACCGGCGCATAGACAGGGGGTGGAGTCATGACACGCCCTCCTCGCTCTCGGACACCGGTTTCAGGTCAAAACGCCGCTGGCCAATGGGCACGGCAAAGCCCTGACGTTTGGGCAGCAGCGCACCCACCGGGCAGATGTGGGCGGCGTGATCGGTCAGGGCGATGTCACTGTCACCCAACAGGCCGCTCGGGCTGTTCACCACCAGATGCACCCCCACACCATGGCCGCCCATGGCAAAGACGTTCTTGCCATCGATCTCGCGGCTGGCGCGCACACACAGCTCACACAAGATGCAGCGGTTCAGGTCCAGCAGCAAGTCGGGGTGGCTGGCGTCCACCTTGCGGTTGGGGTAGAACTCCTCAAAGTGCGGCCCGGTCATGTCCGCCTCATAGGCGGTAGCCTGCAGGCGGCAGTTGCCGCTTTTTTCACATGATGGGCAGAAGTGATTGCCCTCCACAAACAACATCTGCAGCAGCGTGCGGCGCTGGGTGTTGAGCTCTTCGGTGTTGCTCTCCACATGCTGCCCGGCGCTGGCCAGCACGGTGCAGGCCGCACCCATGCGGCCATTCACCTTGACGGTGCACAGACGGCAGGAACCGTGCGCGTGCAGGCCTTCGTGCCAGCATAGGTGCGGGATGTAGCCACCGGCGCGGGTGGCGGCTTGCAAAATGGTGTCGCCAGGGCCAAATTCGATCTCCTGGCCGTCCAGCGTGAAGGTGCCCGGGCTCAGGGCGTCAATGCGTTTGTTGCTCATGGCAGGGTTTCCAGGTGCGCGCCTGCGTCGTCGCGGGCAGTGGCCAAGCGCGCTTGCGATAGCTCGGCGTCCAGATCAAAGCCGGGCACAAAGTGCAGCGATTTCAGGTGTTTTTCATAGGCCGGGCGGAACTTGGCGATGGTGTCGCGCAGCGGGTTGCAGGCGGCTGCACCCAGGCCGCAGTGGGTGGCGCCGTGCATGAGTTTGTCCAGCTCGTACAGCTCGGTGATGTCCTGGCTGGAGCCGTGGCCGCGCTGCAATTTGTCCAGTCTGCGCACCACCAGCTCGGTGCCGACCCGGCAGGGGGTGCAAAAACCGCAGCTCTCATGGGCGAAAAAGTGCGCAAAGTTGCGCGCCACCTCAAACAGGTCGCGCGAGCGGTCAAACACCATGAACGCCCCTGCGGTCGGCACGTCTTCAAAGCCGATGCGCCGCCCGAACTCAGACGCCGACAGGCACACGCCAGAGGGCCCGCCCACCTGCACCGCCTGGGTGTCGCGTGCGCCACAGTCTTCCAGGATGCGGCCTATACGCGTGCCAAACGGGTATTCATAAATGCCCGGGCGCTCACAATCGCCCGACACCGAGTGGATCTTGGTGCCGGTGGACTGCGCCGTGCCAATGCCCGCCCACCAGGCGCCGCCGTTGATGGCGATGTGGGTGACCGCGCAAAACGTCTCCACGTTGTTGACGGTGGTGGGCTGGCCCAGGTAACCCCGCTCCACCGGAAACGGCGGGCGAATGCGCGGTGTGCCGCGTTTGCCTTCCATCGACTCGATCAACGCCGACTCTTCACCACACACATAAGCCCCGGCACCCAGGTGAATGGCGATGTCAAAGTCAAAACCAGTCTTGCCCAAAATCGCCTTGCCCAGCAGGTTCTGCTGCCGCCTGCGCGCCAAAACGGCGTTGAGGTGGCCCAGCAGGTAGGTGTATTCACCGCGCAGGTAGATGAAGCCCTGGCGCGCCCCCACCACCAGCGCGCCAATGGTCATGCCCTCGATCACCGCGTCGGCGTAGCCCGAGAGCAGCACCCGGTCTTTAAAGGTGCCGGGCTCACCTTCGTCCGCGTTGCACACCACGTAATGCGCTTGGCCGGGGGCGTTGCGGCACAGCTGCCATTTGGTGCCGGTGGCGTAACCGGCACCACCCCGGCCGCGCAGCTTGGCGCGTTTGATCTCGTCGAGCACACCCAACGGCCCGCGCGCGATGGCGGCAGCCAGCGCCTGCCCGGGTGCGGGCTGGGGCCCCAGTTTGATGTCGGCCAGGCGGATCTGCTCCTCCACCCGCGACCAGTCTGAGGGCCACTGCCCGGGCGGCACCTGGTGCTCGATGAGGGTGGCCAAGTGCTGGATGCGTTGCGGCGTCAGGCGCGTGACTACGTGTTGGTGGTTCACCAGCAGGGCTGGCCCCTGGTCACACAGGCCGGTGCATGAGGTGGTGGTGATGCTGACCCGGCCATCTGCGCGCACCTGGCCGGGAGCCACTTTGAGCAAATGACAGAGATGGCGCAACATTTCTTCACTGCCGAGCATGCGGTCGGTGATGTTGTCGCTGAACAGAATGCGATAGGTGCCCACCGGCTGCATGTGAAAAAACCGGTAGAACCCGGCCACGCCTTCCACATGCGCCAGCGTCAGACTTAGCCGTTGCGCAATCTGGCCAAGCACCGGGCGCGGCAGCCAGCCGTGTTGGGCCTGCACTTCGCGCAGGATCTGCACCAAGGCATGCGGCTCAGCCTTGTGGCGGGTCAACACCGCATCAAGGTCCGTGGCGGAAAACGCAGGATCAGGTTGTGGCGTGTTCATGGCGAGCAACTGTTTGAGCTGGTTAACTGTGACCTGATGAAAACCCTGCCACCAGACTAGCGTGCCGGGCAGGTGCACAGGTGTACCACGTCCGAGGTTGGCTCGTCAACCCGCCTATCGAATCAAAAACGCTTTTAGCCCTTTATTTATAAGCGTTTGTTGATATGTATTCAATAGCGTTGCGGGGGCGAGATAGCGGCTACTTGAGCCGCATCTCCGCGGCGCGCGCGTGGGCTTGCAGGCCCTCACCGTGCGCCAGTACCGAGGCAATCTGCCCCAGCGTCTGCGCGCCAGCTTCACTGACCTCGATCAGGCTGCTGCGTTTTTGAAAGTCGTACACGCCCAGCGGCGATGAAAAACGCGCCGTGCCGCTGGTGGGCAACACGTGGTTGGGGCCAGCGCAGTAGTCGCCCAGGCTTTCGCTGGTGTAGGCCCCCAGAAAAATGGCGCCAGCGTGTTTGAGCAACGGCTCCCAGCGGTGCGGATCGCGGCTGCTGACCTCCAGGTGTTCGGGCGCAATGCGATTGGAAATCTCACACGCCTCTTCCATGCTGCGGGTCAGAATCAGCGCGCCACGGTCATTGAGCGACTTGGCGATGATGGCGTGCCTTGGCATCTCAGGCAGCAGCTTGTGGATGCTGGCCTGCACCTGATCGATGTACGCAGCATCCGGGCACAACAAGATGCTCTGCGCCAGTTCGTCGTGTTCGGCCTGGCTGAACAGGTCCATCGCCACCCAGTCTGGCGGGGTGCTGCCATCGGCCAGCACCAGGATTTCACTCGGGCCAGCAATCATGTCGATACCGACCACGCCAAATACACGCTTTTTGGCGCTAGCCACGTAGGCGTTGCCCGGGCCGGTGATCTTGTCGACCTTGGGCACCGTGGCCGTGCCATATGCCAGTGCCGCCACCGCTTGCGCGCCGCCGATGGTGAAGGCGCGGGCGACACCAGCCACATAAGCCGCCGCCAGCACCAGCGCGTTTTTCTCGCCTTTGGGCGTCGGCACCACCATGATGATTTCGCCGACACCGGCCACGTGCGCAGGGATGGCATTCATCAGCACACTGCTCGGGTACGCCGCCTTGCCACCCGGCACGTAAATACCGACGCGGTCGAGCGGGGTGACCTTCTGGCCAAGCAGAGTGCCGTCTTCGTCGCGGTAGCTCCAGCTCTCGCCACTGGCCTTTTTCTGCGCCTCGTGGTAGCTGCGCACGCGTTTGGCGGCTTGCTCCAGCGCGTTGCGTTGCACGTCGGGCAAGGCATCGAACGCAGCCTTGAGTTCAGCCTGAGTCAGCTCCAGTTCGGCCATGGTGCTAACCTGCAGGCCGTCAAAACGCGCGGTGTAGTCCAGCACGGCGGCATCACCGCGTGATTGAACGTCGGCCAGGATGTCAGCGACACGCTGCTCAATGCCGGCATCGGTTTCAGCGGACCAATGCAGGCGCGCTTTGAAATCAGCCTCAAAAGCGCTGTCAGCCGTTGATAGGATTGCGGGAGAAGCTATTAAATTCATTGTGACTCAACAACAAAACGATGTCAGGCTGGGTCGGGCCGCTGTGCCTTGATCGCAGCGACGATACTTTTGACGGTTTCACCCTTGAACAGGGGCTCACGCTCGACTGTGTAGTCGCCGCTACCCACCTGAAACTGGTTCAGAAACCGCATGGCATCCGTCACGCCCAGCTCCTGGATCAGGACATGCCTGGCGCGTTGCGAAATTTCAGCCAAAGGATGAATCACTGCATTCATTGCGACACCTCCACAACAAGATTCAATAATGTGATCACATGGCAGTCCAAACCTGCCATGGCACTGGCTTTGCGAAACAACTTGTCGTCGCAGGTACAGAAATAGTCGACTCTGGCCAGTGACGCACAGGCCAGATGCAAGGCATCCACAGCACCCAGCCCTTGTTCTTCCAAAGACAAGGCCAGTGTTTCAACCGCCGGCGTCACCCCCAAAAACTCATTCGCCAAGGAGAGCATGGACAACGACTCTGCCCGCCTGGCTTCATCGGGTATCCGGCCAGCTTCATACAGTAAAAACTCGGAATTGCAGAGCGTGACATCTTTAGCCTGGACTGCTGCAAGTACCGCGAAAACCGCCTCTGTTTCAACCCGGATTCGCGGCTGGGTCTGTTTGTCCAGAGGACGCTGCAAGCAGCAATTGTCAAGATAGATGCGCATAGTCCATTTTACGGAGTGGCCACATTATTTCGAGATCGCCGACTCAAACGCATCAATGATGTGCCGCATCGGCGCCTGTTTGAGCTTGAGCGCGGCCTGGTTGACGACCAGGCGCGAGCTGATGTCCATGATGTGTTCGACTTCGACCAGGTGGTTCGCCTTGAGGGTGTTGCCGGTGGACACCAGATCGACGATGGCATCCGCCATGCCGACCAGCGGGGCGAGTTCCATGCTGCCGTAGAGCTTGATCAGGTCCACGTGCACGCCTTTGCTGGCAAAAAAATCGCGGGCAATGGCCACGTATTTGGTCGCCACCGTCAGACGCGAGCCTTTTTTGACGGCGCTTTGGTAGTCAAAGTCCGAGCGCACCGCCACGCTAATGCGGCACTTGGCGATCTGTAAATCCAGCGGCTGGTACAAGCCCTGGCTGCCATGTTCCAACAGCGTGTCTTTACCGGTGATGCCCATGTCGGCTCCGCCGTACTGCACATAGGTGGGCACGTCGGTGGCGCGCACCACCAGCACCCGCACGTCGGACTGGTTGGTGGTGAGAATCAGCTTGCGCGAGGTGTCAGGGTCTTCCAGCACCTCGATGCCAGCGGCTTTGAGGAGGGGCAAGGTTTCTTCAAAGATACGGCCCTTGGACAGTGCAATAGTGATCATTTTGGCCTCTAGCCCTTATTCCATAAGGGTATATAGCTATAAAAACAGAAATAAAATACGGGTTATTTCACGCGCTCGATGTCAGCCCCCAGCGCGCGCAGCTTGTCTTCCATCTGGTCGTAACCCCGGTCCAGATGGTAAATGCGGTCCACCAGGGTCTCGCCCTGCGCCACCAGCCCGGCAATCACCAGACTGGCCGAGGCGCGCAAATCGGTGGCCATCACCGTGGCGCCAGAGAGTTGCGGCACACCAACGACCAACGCAATCTTGCCGTCGATCTGGATGTTGGCACCCAGGCGCACCAGCTCGTTGACGTGCATGAAGCGGTTCTCAAAAATCGTCTCGGTCACTTTGGCGGTGCCTTTCGCCACGCAATTGAGCGCCATGAACTGCGCCTGCATGTCGGTCGGGAAACCCGGGTACTCGGTGGTGCGAAAGCTCTGCGCCTTCAAGCCCGATGCACCACTCGACTGCACGCGGATGCCGTCCTCAACTTCCGAGATGGTCACTCCCGCTTCGCGCAGCTTTTCCACCACGGCTTCCAGATGGTCGATGCGGGCGTGGCGCGCCAGCACGTCGCCACCCGCTGCGGCCACCGCGCACAAGAAGGTGCCCGCTTCGATGCGGTCGGCCACTACCTGGTGGGTGCAACCATGCAGCTTTTCCACCCCCTGGATGCGGATGCGGCTGGTGCCTTGGCCTTCGATCTTGGCGCCCATCTTGATCAGCATCTCGGCCAGGTCAGGAATCTCGGGCTCTTGCGCGGCGTTTTCCAGAATGGTTTCACCCTCGGCCAGGCAGGCGGCCATCAAAAAGTTTTCCGTACCGGTCACGGTGACCATGTCGGTGGCGATACGCGCGCCTTTGAGGCGGGTGCGACCCACCGGCAGCTTGGCCACCATGTAGCCGTGTTCGACCAGGATTTCTGCACCCATGGCAGTCAGGCCCTTGATGTGCTGGTCCACCGGGCGTGACCCAATGGCGCAGCCGCCGGGCAGCGACACCTTGGCGTGACCAAAACGCGCCAGCAGCGGCCCCAGCGCCAGCACCGAGGCGCGCATGGTTTTCACCAGCTCGTAAGGGGCTTCGGCGCGAATCGGGTCAGCCGCGTGAAACCCCATGCCGCCGCGCGCACCAAATGTTTGCGTTTTGACGCCCATGTGTTCCAGCAGCGTACGCATAGTGGCCACGTCTTTCAGCCGCGGCACGTTGTACAGCGTGACAGGCTCGCTGGTGAGCAGCGCGGCGCACAGTTCGGGCAAGGCGGCGTTTTTGGCACCAGAAATCGTCACCTCGCCCTGCAGGCGTCGGCCACCGCGAATCAGAAGTTTGTCCATGTCATTTGGCGGTTTGGGCCGCCCATTCGGAAGGGGTCAAGGCTTTCATCGACAAGGCGTGCACCTCGTCGGTTTTCATTTTGTCGCCCAGGGTGGCGTACACGCGCTGGTGCCGGGCAATGGCGCGTTTCCCTTCAAACTCGCTGGAGACGATGGTGGCAAACCAGTGGCGGCCATCGCCGTCGAGTTCAATATGCGTGCAGGGCAGCCCAGCAGCAATCAGGTCTTTAAGTTGGTCAGCGGTCATAGTCAGACAGGTTGGCGGGCCAGTGGGTGGGTGGCTCCGTGGCGGTTGAAAACATCAGGAACGGATCCGGTAGCCGATACGCAGCAGGTAGGCCGCAGCGGCGCTGACCAGCAGCAGCGTGACACCAACCACGCCCAGGCTGAGCCAGGGCGACACATCACTCACCCCGAAGAACCCGTAACGAAAGCCGTCGATCATGTAAAAAAACGGGTTCAGATGGCTGACGGTCTGCCAGAACGGCGGCAGCGAATGGATGGAGTAAAACACCCCGCTCAAAAAGGTCATGGGCATGACGATGAAATTCTGGAAAGCCGCCAGCTGCTCGAATTTTTCCGAATGCAGCCCGGCGATCAGGCCCAAAGCACCCATCAATGTGGCGCCCATTAGCGCAAACACGGCGATCCACAGCGGCGCGACAAAGCTGAGTTCGGTGAAAAACGCCGAAACGGCAAACACACAGGCCGCAACCACCAGCCCGCGAAACACCGAGGCCCCGACATAGGCCACAAACCAGTGCCAGTAAGACAGCGGCGTGAGCAGCAAAAACACCAGATTGCCCATCACCTTGCTGGCGATCAGCGACGACGAGCTGTTGGCAAAGGCGTTTTGCAGCAGGCTCATCATGGCCAGGCCGGGCACCAGAAAAGCGGTGTAACTCACCTGGTCATAGACCTTGACGTGCGACTCCAGTGCGTGGCCGAAGATCAGCAGGTACAACATGGCGGTCAGCACCGGGCCGCCCACGGTTTGACCAACCACGCGCCAGAAGCGCATGACTTCCTTGTAAAACAGCATCTGCCAGCCGGTCATGCGTGCACCTGCTGAACAGTGGTGTCAATGAGGGCGTGTTGTTTCATCACTTGCAGAAAAACGTCTTCCAGGTCGGCACGGCGGATTTCGATGTCGTGCAGCTCCAGACCGGCCTCCCGAGCTGCTGCCAGGTAGCGCTCTATCGCCAGCGCATCAGGCGCCGGGTATTGCACCACCCGGCCAGTAACCCGGGCTCCAGCCTTTAAAGACGGGGGTAGTTCACTATCTATCTTGAACTGCAGCACATTGCCGGACGCGGCTTTGAGCAGCGCGCTGGTGCTGTCCAGCGCCACCACACGCCCCTGCTTGAGCATGGCAATGCGGCCACACAGCGCCTCGGCTTCTTCCAGGTAGTGGGTGGTGAGTAACACCGTGCTGCCCTGTTTGTTGAGCTTGGCAATGAACGCCCACAGGGTTTGGCGCAGTTCCACATCGACCCCGGCGGTGGGTTCATCGAGCACGATCACCGGCGGCTTGTGCACCAAGGCCAGCGCCACCAACACCCGGCGCTTCATGCCACCCGAGAGCACACGCATGTTGACGTTGGCCTTATCGGTCAGGCCCAGGCTCTCCAGCAGTTCGTCGATCCAGGCGTCGTTGTGCTTGACACCGAAATAGCCGGACTGGAAGCGCAGCGCCTCGCGCACATTGAAAAACGGGTCGAACACCAGTTCTTGGGGCACCACGCCGAGCTTGCGCCGCGCTGCCGCGTAGTCGGTTTGCACATCGCTACCCAGCACCGACACCTTGCCCAAAGTGGCTTTGGCCAGCCCGGCCAGAACGGTGATCAACGTGGTTTTGCCAGCGCCATTGGGGCCCAGCAAGCCGAAAAATTCGCCGGGTTCGATGTCCAGACTGACGCTATCGAGCGCCAAAAACGTGCCGCTCTGCGGGTTGCGGGGAGAGGGGTAAGCTTTGGAGACAGACTGAAAGGAGATGGCGGACATGGAGCCGCTATTTTAGAGGTGGGCAATCGCCGCCGTCTGGCAGCAGCTCGGTGATGCCGTACAGGCGTGCCAAGTCAACCAGCCGCTGGGGCATGCAGGTCACCACAAAGGTTTTGCCCAGTGTTAGCGCCTGCCGCCGCAACGACAACAACACCGCCAGGGCTGCCGAGTCAAAACGGCCCAGCCCTGCCGCGCTCACCACCACGCCGGCAGGCTCGGCGCGCAAGGCGGCACCCAGATCAAGCAGGCAGGCACTGGCGGTGGTTTGGGTCAGCTGGGGCGGCAGTTGCAACACGTTTACCCTTTGGCAGCCTTGGCGTCGCCCGCGGCGTTGGACTTGTTGCGCTCGGCCAGTGTGGCAATCAGGCCGTCGATGCCTTTGGCATTGATTTCCTGCGAGAACTGGCTGCGGTAGGTGTCCACCAGCCACACGCCCAGCACATTCAGGTTGTAAATCTTCCAGCCTGCGCCAATGCCGGGCGTTTTTTCCAGGCGGTAGTCCAGTTGCACCGGGTCGCCACGGCCCTTGATCAGCGTGCGCACGATCACTTCTTTGTCCTCGGGCGCCGAGCGCATCGGCTTCATGCTGAAAGTGAGGTTCTTCGCCTGGCTCATGGCACCAGCGTAGGTGCGCACCAACAGGGTTTTAAATTCGGCCTGCAGCCGGGTGCGCTGCTCAGGCGTGGCCTGGCGCCAAGCGGGGCCTACCGCAGACGATGTCATGCGCTGAAAGTTCACATGTGGCATCACCTTCATGTCCACCAGATCCTTGATGCGGGCCACATCCCCCGCTTGCACAGCCTTGTCGGACTCGATGATGTCGATGGCCTCTTTGGTGAGGCGGTCAATCAGCGCATCGGGCGCCTCATCAGCCGCCAGGGCTGCGGTGCTGACCAGGCCCAAGGTGGCCAGGCTCAGGAATGGCAGGGACTGCAATAAAGAACGTCGTTTCATCGTCACTCCATCCGGAAATCTAGGGGTTGGCATTGTCATTGGTCAAAGGCAGCTCATTCTCAAGGGGCGGGTCGCCGTCATAAACCAGGCTGAGGCGGCGTTGCAAAAAGGCATCGCGCGTGAAAGTGTAGGGGTCAAGGGCAACCTCATTGAGCATCTTGGTGGCATCAAGCAACTGCGCACGGCGGTCCACCAGATTCAACACAGTGGCAGAGTTTCGGGTAGGCACATCGCTGATGTGCGATGACGCGTTGCCCTGCATGTCCACCGGCAAGGCCGCTGTATCTCGCAAGGTAGAAGGCCCGAGCAGCGGCAGCACCAGATACGGCCCGGCACCCACACCCCAATAGCCCAACGTCTGGCCAAAATCTTCGGTGAAGCGCTCGATGCGCATCTCGGAGGCAATGTCCAGCAAACCACCCAGGCCAAACACCGTGTTCACGCCCACACGCACCAGGCTGTTGCCCGCGCCTTCCCCCTTAAGCTGCAAGGCGTTGTTGACCACCGACCAAGCATCCTGCAGGTTGTTGAAGAAATTTTTGACCCCGGTGCGCACCGGTGACGGCAACACATCGCGGTAAGCCGTGGCCACCGGTTTGACCACCGCCCGGTCAACAGCGTCGTTGAAGCTGTACATGCCGCGGTTGAAGGGCTCCAGAGGATCACGCGCGTTGGCGCTGGGGCCGGTAGCGCAAGCGCTGAGCATCATGGCAGCGACCACCACCGCGACCCGTGGCGTCATGCGGCGCCGCGGCTGATTGTTTTTTTGTTGTTTCATACGTGTCAATCCATCCCACTACTTGTTGGCATCTGGCGCAGTTGGCTCAGCGGCCTTGCTGAATAAAAACTGGCTGATCAGGTTTTCCAGCACCACGGCAGACTGGGTGCTGGAGATGACGTCGCCTGTGGCCAGGTTTTTGTCATCGGCCCCGGCCTCAATGCCCAGGTACTGGTCACCCAGCAGACCGCTGGTGAGAATTTTCAATGAGCTGTCTTTGGGGAAAACGTAACGGTCCTCCAGCGCCAGTGTCACCCTGGCCTGAAACGACTTGTCGTCAAAAGCGATGTCTTCCACCCGGCCCACCACCACGCCCGCGCTTTTGACTGCCGCTTTGGGCTTGAGGCCGCCGATATTGTCAAATTTGGCAGTCACCGCATAAGTCTTCTGAAAATTCAGGCTCAGCAAATTGGCCGATTGCAATGCCAAAAACAGGATGGCGACAGCCCCCAGCAGCACAAACAGGCCGACCCAGAGATCATTTTTGGAGCGTTGCATTCAAACCCTTTCTTGTCAGTTTCGTCAGCATGGACTCAGATCGTGAACATCATGGCGGTCAGGATAAAGTCTAAGCCAAGCACGGTCAACGACGCCATGACCACGGTACGGGTGGTCGCCTTGGCCACCCCTTCGGGCGTGGCCTGGGCGTTGTAGCCTTGCAGCAAAGCGATGAACGTCACCGCCACACCAAACACAAAACTCTTGATGACGCCGTTGCCCAAATCCTGAAAGACATCCACCCCGCCCTGAATCTGGCTCCAGAACGCACCGCCATCCACACCGATCATCAGCACACCCACCACCCAGCCACCGATCACGCCGGTGGCGCTGAACATGGCGGCCAGCAGCGGCATGGTGATCACCCCGGCCCAGAAGCGTGGTGCCAGCACCCGCTCAATCGGGTCGACTGCCATCATTTCCATCACGCTGATCTGTTCGCCAGCCTTCATCAGGCCGATTTCTGCGGTGAGCGATGTGCCGGCCCGCCCGGCAAACAGCAAGGCCGACACCACCGGCCCGAGTTCGCGCAGCAAGGTCAGCGTCACCATCAGGCCCAGCGACTCGGCCGAGCCATACATTTTCAAAACGTAATAGCCTTGCAGCCCAAAGACAAAACCGACAAACAACCCGGCCACGGTGATGATCGGCAGCGAGTAATTGCCCAGAAAGTGAATCTGGTCCCGCACCAGCACATTGCGTTTGAAGGCATACCCCAGCGTTGCCAGCAAGCGGCCAAACAGTCGCGCGGCAAAACCCATGGCATCCAGGTGCCTGCGCACACCAAACCCGAGGTCTTTGGGCTGGTACCAGCTCATGACATCACTCCCTTGCCAAAGTCCTGCGCCAGGCTCGGGCCGGGGTAATGGAAATGGACCGGGCCTTCCGGCAAGGCATTGACAAACTGGTACACCAGCGGTTCGGTGCTGTGCCGCACTTCATCGGGCGTGCCTTGGGTAGCAATTTTGCCGTTGGCCAAAATGATGACCTGGTCGGCAATGGCAAACGTCTGCTCCAGGTCGTGGCTGACAAAAATGCTGGTCAGGCCCATGGCGTCATTGAGTTCACGGATCAGCGTGGCCGCCGTACCCAGAGAAATCGGGTCGAGTCCGGCAAAAGGTTCGTCGTACATCACCAGTTCAGGGTCCAGCGCCACGGCACGGGCCATGGCCACGCGCCGCGCCATGCCGCCTGACAAATCGCTGGGCATCAGGTCACGCGCGCCGCGCAGGCCCACGGCGTTGAGTTTCATCAGCACAATGTCATGGATCAGCGCTTCGGGCAGATCGGTGTGCTCGCGCAGCGGAAAGGCCACGTTTTCATACACATTCAGGTCAGCAAACAGCGCGCCATACTGGAACAACATGCCCATGCGCCGCCGCGCCACATACAGCTCGGACTGGGTCATGGGGGTGATGTCCTGGCCGTCAAACAGGGTCTGGCCACTTTGTGCCCGGACCTGTCCGCCGATCAATCGCAGGATGGTGGTTTTACCGCCGCCAGAAGCCCCCATCAGTGCCGTGACCTTGCCGCGCGGAATGGTCAAGGAGACGTCGTCCAGAATCAAACGCTCACCGTAGCCGAAGCTCAGGTGGTGCATTTCAACTAACGGTTTGGCAGGGATTGTGGGCATGAATAAAAAAGGGTTCGGGAAAACCCGAACCCGCGATGATAAGGGACGGGGCGGCTTTTACCGGGGCAGGTCGCTAAAGCCCATCAGGAACTCGTCCACCGAGCGCGCCGCCTGACGGCCTTCACGAATCGCCCACACTACCAGGCTCTGGCCACGGCGCACGTCACCTGCGGCAAACACCTTGGGCACATTGGTGGCGTAGCCGCCGATAAAGTCGGTGCTGGCTTTGGCATTGCCGCGTGCATCTTTCTCGATGCCAAACGCGTCCAGCACCGTGGCGACCGGGTTCACAAAACCCATGGCCAGCAGCACCAGGTCAGCCGGGTAGGTTTTCTCGGTGCCGGGGATTTCGACCATCTTGCCGTCTTTGAGCTCAATGTGCACGGTCTTCAAGCCGGTGAGTTTGCCTTTGTCACCGATGAATTCCTTGGTGGAGATGGCGAACTCGCGGGTGCAGCCCTCGTCGTGGCTGGAGCTGGTGCGCAGCTTCATTGGCCAGTAAGGCCAGGTCATGGGGCGATTTTCTTCTGCCGGGGGCTGCGGCATGACCTCGAACTGGGTCACGCTGACGGCGCCGTGGCGGTTGCTGGTACCCACGCAGTCAGAACCGGTGTCACCACCACCAATGACGATGACGTGTTTGCCGTCGGCGCGCAACTGGTGCTTGAGTTTGTCTCCGGCGTTCACCTTGTTTTGCTGTGGCAAAAATTCCATGGCGAAGTAGACGCCTTCCAGCTCGCGCCCGGGCACCGGCAGGTCGCGCGACTGCTCTGAACCGCCGGTGAGCATGATGGCGTCAAATTCCGCCTGTAACTGCTCGGGCGACACGGTTTCCTTGGCCCAGTTGGTGACCTTGCTGCCTTTGGGCAAGGCGCCCACTAGCACGCCAGTGCGAATCGTCACGCCCTCGGCCTTGAGTTGCTCAACCCGGCGGTCGATGTGGCTCTTTTCCATCTTGAAGTCGGGGATGCCGTAGCGCAGCAGACCACCGACGCGGTCGTTTTTCTCAAAAAGGGTCACGTCGTGACCCACACGCGCCAACTGCTGTGCTGCCGCCATGCCGGCCGGGCCAGAGCCCACTACCGCCACTTTTTTGCCGGTCTTGTGTTTGGGCGGCATGGGTTTCACCCAGCCTTCAGCCCAGGCGCGATCAATGATGGCGTGCTCAATCGACTTGATGCCCACCGCGTCGTCATTGACATTGAGCACACAGGCCGCCTCACACGGTGCCGGGCAGATGCGCCCGGTGAACTCGGGGAAGTTGTTGGTGCTGTGCAGCACGTCAATGGCGTTGAGCCAGTCACCCTGATACACCAGATCGTTGAAATCCGGAATGATGTTGTTGACCGGGCAGCCGCTGTTGCAAAACGGCGTGCCGCAGTCCATGCAGCGGGCGGCCTGCGTTTTGGCTTTCGCGTCGTCCAGACCGACCACAAACTCTTTGTAGTTCTTCAAGCGCTCGGGCACCGGCTTGTAGCCTTCTTCAATGCGCTCAAATTCCATGAAACCAGTGACTTTTCCCATGATGTATTCCTGATGGTTGCTTTGCTTCAGACTTTGGAAGCTTCTTTTTTTGTAGCAGTATGCGCAAGCTCAGCAAGGGCTAGAGCAGCTTTTTTCGCATGGATTTCACCCAGAGCACGCTTGTATTCCAGCGGGAAGACCTTGACGAACTTCTGGCGGCTGGCATCCCAGTTGTCGAGCAGTTCACGCGCGCGCTTGCTGCCGGTCCAGCGGTTGTGGTCTTCCAGCAGTTTTTTGAGCTGCACTTCGTCAGCCAGGCCGCGGTGCCAGAGTTTTTCATTGATGCTGGTCTGCTGCTCAGCCACAGTCAGCACTTTTTCCATCGACACCATGGCGGTGTTGCAGCGCTTGGCAAACTGGCCGTCTTCGTCGTACACGTAGGCGATGCCACCGCTCATACCCGCAGCAAAGTTGCGCCCGGTCTTGCCCAGCACGGCCACCGTGCCGCCGGTCATGTATTCACAACCGTGGTCGCCGGTGCCTTCCACCACCGCTGTGGCACCCGACAGACGCACGGCAAAACGCTCACCGGCCACGCCGCTGAAATACGCCTCGCCGCTGGTCGCGCCGAACATCACCGTGTTGCCGACGATGGTGTTTTTGATGGCTTCACCGCGGAAGTCGATGCTCGGGCGCACCACCACCCGGCCGCCTGAGAGGCCCTTGCCGGTGTAGTCGTTGGCGTCGCCAATCAGGTACAGGGTGATGCCGCGGCAGAGGAATGCACCAAACGACTGGCCGCCGGTGCCTTCCAACTGGATACGGATGGCGTCATCCGGCAGGCCTTCAGGGTGCACCTGCGTGACCGCACCAGAGAGCATGGCACCCACCGAGCGATTCACATTGCGTGCCACTTCAATGAACTGCACCCGCTCGCCCTTGTCGATGGCTGGGCGCGACTTGGCTATGAGCACGTTGTCCAGAGATTTTTCCAGCCCGTGGTCTTGCGAGCTGGTGTGGAACTTGGCCACGTCATCCGCCACCAAGGGCATGGCAAACAGGCGGCTGAAGTCCAGGCCGCTGGCTTTCCAGTGCTCAATGCCTGAGCGCATGTCAAGCAGATCGGCGCGACCAATCATGTCGTCAAACTTGCGGATGCCCAACTGCGCCATGATCTGGCGCGCTTCTTCGGCGATGAAGAAAAAGTAGTTCACCACATGCTCAGGCTTGCCGGAGAACTTCTGGCGCAGCACCGGATCTTGCGTGGCCACACCCACCGGGCAGGTGTTGAGGTGGCATTTGCGCATCATGATGCAGCCTTCCACCACCAGCGGGGCAGTGGCAAAACCAAACTCATCCGCCCCCAGCAACGCGCCAATGACCACATCGCGGCCGGTTTTCATCTGGCCGTCGGTCTGCACACGGATGCGGCTACGCAGACGGTTCAGCACCAGCGTTTGCTGGGTTTCGGCCAAGCCAATCTCCCAGGGGCTGCCGCAATGTTTGATGGATGACCAGGGCGAAGCACCGGTGCCACCGTCGTGCCCGGCAATCACCACATGGTCCGCCTTGCACTTGGCGACGCCTGCGGCGATGGTGCCCACACCGATCTCGGACACCAGCTTGACACTGATGGAGCTGTGCGGCGCAACGTTTTTCAGGTCATGGATCAGCTGCGCCAAGTCTTCAATCGAGTAAATGTCGTGGTGCGGTGGCGGCGAAATCAGGCCCACACCGGGCACCGAATAACGCAGCTTGCCAATGTAATCACTGACCTTGCCACCCGGCAGTTGCCCGCCCTCACCCGGCTTGGCCCCTTGCGCCATCTTGATCTGGATCTGGTCTGCACTGTGCAGGTACTCCGCCGTGACGCCAAAACGACCCGAGGCCACCTGCTTGATGCGACTGCGCAGGCTGTCGCCGTCTTGCAGCGGCATGTCCACCTCGACCACGTCGGCACCAATCACACTCTTCAAGGTGTCGCCGAGCTTGATCGGGATGCCTTTGAGCTCGTTGCGATAACGCGCCGGGTCTTCGCCACCCTCACCGGTGTTGCTCTTGCCGCCGATGCGGTTCATGGCGACGGCCAATGTGGCATGCGCCTCGGTGGAAATGGAGCCTAGCGACATGGCACCGGTGGCAAAACGTTTGACGATTTCCTTGGCGGGCTCCACTTCGTCGATCGGAATCGCTTTGCTCGGGTCCAGCTTGAACTCAAACAGGCCGCGCAGCGTCATGTGGCGCTTGCTCTGGTCGTTGACGATCTGCGCGTACTCTTTGTAGGTGTTCCAGTTGTTGGCACGGGTGCTGTGCTGCAGCTTGGCAATGGCGTCGGGCGTCCACATGTGCTCTTCACCGCGGGTGCGCCAGGCGTATTCACCGCCGGCATCGAGCCGGTTCGCCAGCACCGGGTCGGCACCAAACGCGTCCTTGTGGCGGCGAATGGCTTCCTCGGCAATCTCGAACACGCTGATGCCTTCGACCCGGCTGGGGGTGCCGGTGAAGTATTTCTCTACCGTGGCAGTCGACAAACCAATGGCTTCAAACAACTGAGCACCGCAGTAGCTCATGTAGGTGGACACGCCCATCTTCGACATGATCTTCGACAGGCCTTTGCCCACTGCCTTGATGTAGTTGTAAATGGCCTTGTCGGCACTCAGGTCTCCCGGCAAATCCTTGCAAATGCTGGCCAGGGTTTCCAGCGCCAGATACGGGTGAACCGCCTCGGCACCGTAACCCGCCAGCACGCCAAAGTGGTGCACCTCACGGGCTGAGCCGGTTTCCACCACCAAACCAGCGGTGGTACGCAGACCCTCGCGCACCAGATGCTGGTGAATGGCAGAGAGCGACAACACCGCGGGAATCGCCACCTGGGTGGCATTCATGGCGCGGTCGCTGATGATCAGGATGTTGTGGCCGCCCTTGATGGCGTCCACCGCTTCAGCGCACAGTGAGGCCAGTTTGGCTTCCACGCCGTCGCGGCCCCAGGCCAGCGGATAGGTGATGTCCAGCAGGTAACTGCGGAACTTGCCTTGCGTGTGTTTGGCAATGTCGCGCAGCTTGGCCATGTCGGCAAAGTCCAGCACCGGCTGGCTGACCTCCAGGCGCAGTGGCGGGTTCACCTGATTGATGTCCAGCAGGTTGGGCTTGGGGCCGATGAAACTGTTGAGGCTCATCACAATCGCTTCGCGGATCGGGTCGATCGGCGGATTCGTCACCTGGGCAAACAACTGCTTGAAGTAGTTGTACAGCGGCTTGTTTTTGTCGCTCAAAACGGCCAGCGGGCTGTCGTTACCCATGGAACCAATGGCTTCCTCGCCATTGGCCGCCATCGGGGCGATCAGGAACTTGATGTCTTCCTGGGTGAAACCAAAAGCTTGCTGGCGGTCCAGCAAGGTGCTGAGGGACTCGTCGGCGCTGGCGGGCTCGCTGCCACCGGGCAAGTCACCCAGGCGGATGCGCAGGTTTTCAATCCACTGCTTGTAGGGCTTGCTGTTGGCCAGGCTGGACTTGAGTTCTTCGTCTTCGACCATGCGACCTTGCTCCAGGTCGATCATGAACATCTTGCCAGGCTGCAGGCGCCACTTGCGCACAATCTTGTTTTCCGGGAACGGCAACACGCCGGACTCAGACGCCATCACCACCAGATCGTCTTCGGTGATGCAGTAACGCGAGGGGCGCAGGCCGTTGCGGTCCAACGTGGCGCCAATCTGGCGGCCATCGGTGAAGACGATGCTGGCCGGACCGTCCCACGGCTCCAACATGGCGGCGTGGTATTCATAAAACGCGCGGCGGCGCTCGTCCATGCCGGTGTTTTGCTCCCACGGCTCGGGAATCATCATCATCACCGCCTGGCTGATCGGGTAACCGGCCATCGTCAGCAATTCCAGGCAGTTGTCAAAGGTGGCGGTGTCGGACTGGCTGGCAAAGCTGATCGGGTAAAGCTTTTGCAAGTCGGCGCCCAACACGGGGGAACTCATCACACCTTCGCGCGCCTTCATCCAGTTGTAATTGCCCTTGACGGTGTTGATTTCACCGTTGTGCGCCACATAACGGTACGGGTGCGCCAGCGGCCATTCGGGGAAAGTGTTGGTGGAAAAGCGCTGGTGGACCAGACCCAGGGCCGAGACGCAGCGCGGGTCTTTCAGATCGAGGTAATAGGTGCCAACCTGGTCGGCCAGCAGCAAGCCCTTGTAGATCACCGTGCGGCTGGACATGCTGGGCACGTAATACTCTTTGCTGTGCTTGAGCTTGAGCGCCTGGATGTGCTTGCTGGCACTCTTGCGGATCACATACAGCTTGCGTTCCAGCGCGTCCTGCACGATCACATCGGTGCCACGGCCGATAAAGATCTGCTTGAGGATAGGTTCTTTCTTGCGCACGTTGGGCGACATCGGCATGTCGCGGTCAACCGGCACATCGCGCCAGCCCAGCAGCACCTGGCCTTCGGCCTTGACAGCGCGCTCCAGTTCCTGCTCACAGGCCAGACGGCTGGCGTGCTCTTTGGGCAAAAACACCATGCCCACACCGTATTCACCGGGCGGCGGCAGGGTGACCCCAGCGGCAGCCATCTCTTCGCGGTATAGCGCGTCAGGCAACTGGATCAGGATGCCAGCGCCGTCGCCCATGAGCTTGTCAGCGCCAACGGCACCCCGGTGGTCGAGGTTCTCAAGAATTTTCAGGGCGTTCTTGACAATGTCATGCGACTTGGTGCCCTTGATGTGAGCCACAAAACCCACACCGCACGCGTCGTGCTCCTGGGCTGAAGAATACAAACCGTGGTCCTGGAGATGCTGCATCTCGGCTGCCGTCGTCATGGGGCGCGCTCCTAAAAATATCGAAAGGAATGAACTTTATCGCATTGCAACAACAGTGCCAAAGAAATTAATTGGGGTCAGATTCCAATTAATCACCTAAAACTAAACTTGATTATATATTAGGGACACATCAACTAACATAGCTATTAGCCCTTTATCTATCAGGGCTAGAGGCTTATTTCTTATGTGAAATCGCGGCCAAAGCAGGTCGCCCAGCACTGGTTTTACTGACACGACGCTCGGTGCGTTTTTGCAAATCTGCCACAAAATCCGCCTCCCCCAAGGCCCAGCCGCGCAAGGTAGCGTCGGTCAAGGCCTGCTGTTGCACCGGGTTGATGCCACTTTGCACCAATTCGGCATAGGCAGCCTCGCGAGCAAAAGGCGTGTTGCCCAGCTCCCAAAACAGTGCATGCGGCTTGATCAAACGGTCTGCGCGCCGCCCCAAATAGTGCGCATGGCTAGACCAGGGGTAGTCTTGCGGCTGCGCCACCAGGCCGGCGCGTACCGGATTGAGGTCGATGTAGGCCATGCAGGCCAGCAGGTAGCGCTCGGACTGAACCACGGTTGACTTGTAGCGCCCCTCCCACAGCGTGCCAGTACGTTGCTGCGCAGCATTGAAATAACGCACATAGCGCCGACCCACCGCCTGCATCATCAAAGGCAAACCGTCTACCGACTGCGGCGTGGCCAAGAGGTGAAAGTGATTGCTCATCAACACATAGGCATGGATGAGCACCTCAAACTGCGACGCGTACTCAGAAAGCAGGTCCAGCAAACACTGGTAGTGCGCTGGCGCCGCAAAAATGGCCTGGCGGTTGTTGCCGCGCTGAATCACATGGTGCGCGTAACCCGGCAGCGTCAGACGTGGCAGTCGCGCCATGGGGATCGCACGGTTAAAAATGGCTCAGGCCACTTAGCGCGGCGCCTTGGTGACGCGCACCTTGCCGCCGGTGGTGACGATGATCACCGCGTCGCCTGGCACCAGCGTCTCGCTGCCCTTGGCCTGGACGATGGCGCGGCGCTCGCCGCCTTTGAGCTGAATCAGCAGCTCAAAGGCCTCTTCCCGGGTGGCCATGCGCTCTATGGTGTTACCCGCCACTGCGCCCGCCACGCCCACCAGCAAGCCAATGACCTGGCTCTCGGCACCACCGGCACCCCGGCTGGCACCAGCCACTGCGCCAGTCACACCGCCCACAGCAGCGCCAATGCCACTTTGGCTGCCGTCGACCGTGACAGTGCGAATCGACAGCAACACGCCGTCTTGTACCTGCGACATGCGCTGTGCATCCCCGCGCTGAATCACATCCGGGCTGCTGGTGGCGCAAGCACCCAAAGCCAGCACCAGGGCGACTGACAAACTGATCTTTGCTAAGGCTTTCATGAGCATCTCCTGAACATCTAAACCATTGACCGGCTACGACGGCGCAACCTCTGCCGCCACATTTTCGGGCAAGCATGTAAAGCGTGTATGAAGCAGGGACAGCAGACCAAACTCGGCCAGCAAAGCTCGCAGGCGCTCGGCGCTGGCACGCTTTTTCTGCCCGGTGTAACGGGCAATGATGAGTTCGTTTTTCATGCTGTGCTCCCAGCCCACCAGCTCGGTCACTGTCACCTGATAACCACACGCCTCCAGGTACAGACAGCGCAGCACATTGGTGATCTGGCTGCCCATTTCACGCGTGTGGATCGGGTGCCGCCACAACTCTGACAGCGGCGTGCGTGACAGCGACAGTGCCTTGTGCTGGCTCAGTACCCGTGCTACCTCGGCCTGGCAACACGGCACCAGCACCATGAAGCGCGCCCGCTTTTGCAGGCCAAAGGCGATGGCGTCATCGGTGGCGGTGTCGCAGGCGTGCAGCGCGGTCACCACGTCAATATGCTCCGGCAAACGAGCGGATTGGGCTGACTCAGCCACCGTCAGGTTGATGAACGACATGCGATCAAAACCCAGGCGTGCCGCCAGTTCTGTGGACTTTTGCACCAACTCAGTGCGCGACTCGATACCGTAAATGTGACCTTGCGCGCGCTGCTTGAAAAACAGGTCGTAAAGGATGAAGCCAAGGTAGGACTTGCCTGCACCATGGTCGGCCAGCGTGATGCCGCGCGGCACCACCCTGGCCTGGTCGCGCTCAGCCGCAGCAGGATCCACGGCCACCTCAGGCGCAGGCATTGGCGCATCAGCCAGCTCCTGCAGCAGCTTTTCAATGAACTGGTACAGGTGGTAAACCTGCTTGAGCTTGCGCCGCGAGTCCTGATTAAGCTTGCCCTCACGGGTCAAAATGTGCAGCTCTTTGAGCAGCTCAACTGACTGGCCGGGGCGCAGCTCATCGGCCAGGGGGTTCACGGCGACACCTTTTGCTGCATGGTTTGCGCCCGGATGGACCGCCTGGTGTCTGGCGCTCTTTGGCAGGCGGGAAAGATCAGTTTTGGGTCGCGTCATGGTCTGATGATGCCACGTCAGGCGCGCTGGAGACCGGGCAAGCCGGGGCTTGAGCGCCGCTTGGTCCCACCTGCAACGCCTGCCAACCCGCCATACCCAGCGTCTGCAAGGTCTGCATGTTGGTCTCGAAAATCGACTCAGGATGGGGGAACGCCGCCACCGCGCGGTCAATGCTGTCCTCGCGCAGCAGGTGCAGCGTGGGGTACGGCGAGCGGTTGGTGAAGTTGGTGACGTCGTCTGCAGTTGTTCCGGCAAACTGGTACTGCGGGTGTAGCGAAGCGATTTGCAATACCCCATCGAGTTCCAGATCGACCAGCGCGCGGTCAGCCAGGTCGAGGAAATCGTTGAAGTCCAGAAAGTCCTGCAAATAATCAGGCACTATGAAAAGCGTAGTATCTCGCGCTTTACTGTCAATGGCTTGCAGTGCATTTAGCTCTTCAACCAGCTCTGCCAACAGCGCTTCCTCAGACGTGGCGTGGCTGACTGCGTAGTGCACCTGGCCCTTGACGTGGACGCTTTTGGCAAACGGGCACAGGTTCAGGCCGATCACCGCGCGTTCCAGCCAGGCCACCGTGTCGGCTTCCACCGTTTTATCGTCCATCATGAAAGATCACCTGGTTGTGTGGCACGCGGCCTGAGCGGGGACAAACCGCGATTGAAAGAGAGAGAAAGCGCCATCATGCCAACAGCCGCTGGCCGGTCAGGCGCTCGTGCTCACGCAGGGCAAAACGGTCCGTCATGCCGGCAATGTAATCCGCCACCACGCGGGCCGTGTGGTCCTGGGTGTCAGCATCCGGCCCAGCCAGCACGCCAGTAGCCTGGTTGATGCGGTGTTGGTAACGGTCTGGCATCTCGCTCGGGGTACCGACATAGGCTGCAAACAGCTCTTTGACCACCACCTGCGCCTGCCCGGTGGTCATCACGACCTGCGGGTGCCGGTACAGCTGCTGCAACAAAAAGGCCTTCAGAGCGCGGGACTGATCGCGCATCACCGGCCCGAACTGCACCAGCGGCGGCAGGCTGCGCACTGCCTGCACATTGCGGGGCTCGGCCAGGTCCAGCGCGGCCCGCGTCGCCGCAATCACGTCATACACCTGGCTGCTCAACATACGCCTTATCGACTCGTACAGCAGCCTGCGGCCCTGCCGGGCGTCTTCCAACTGGGGGTGTTGCGCCAACGTCTGCAGCCGAAACTGCTCAAACAGCGTCACCTCCTGCAACTGCTCCAGCGTGATCAGGCCGGAGCGCACACCATCATCTATGTCATGCGCGTTGTAGGCAATTTCATCCGCCAGGTTGCACAGCTGGGCTTCGAGACTGGGCTGCTGGTGGTCCAAAAACCGCCTTCCGACGCCACCGGGCTCCGCGCGCTCCAAGGCCTGGGCCTGCTGACGGGGGCAGTGCTTGAGAATCCCTTCACGCGTTTCAAAGGTCAGGTTCAGGCCATCGTAGTCGGGGTAGCGCTCCTCCAGATGGTCCACCACTCGCAGGCTCTGCAGGTTGTGCTCAAAGCCGCCAAAGTTGGCCATGCAGTCGTTGAGCGCATCCTGTCCGGCATGGCCAAACGGCGTGTGCCCCAGGTCGTGTGCCAGGGCAATAGCCTCCACCAGATCCTCATTGAGCCCGAGCGTTCGTGCCACCGATCGCCCCAGTTGCGCCACCTCCAGGGAATGCGTCAGCCGGGTGCGAAACAGGTCGCCTTCGTGGTTCAGAAACACCTGGGTTTTGTACACCAGCCGCCTAAACGCCGTGCTGTGCACAATGCGGTCACGGTCGCGCTGGTACTCGGTGCGCGTCGGCGCAGGTGCCTGAACAAAGCGCCGACCTCGTGATTGGGCCGGGTCACAGGCGTAGGGTGCCAGTTGCGTATTCATAGATAAAATAAGCCTCAAACCCTTATGCCAAAAGGGCTAGTAGCTATATCTAAGTGAGCTATTTGTTGCAACAGACATCAATCACTTGCCGCACCACAGCATCCGGCGCGCTGCGCACGATGGCCGAACCGGGTTTGTCAATCAGCACAAACTTGATTTCGCCGCCCTCGGCCTTTTTATCCACCCGCATCAAGTCAAGGTAACGCCCGGCGTTGTCATCGGCAGACAAAATGGGGGCCTTGGTGGGCAAACCAGCCTTGGCAATCAGCGTGGTGAGTCGGTGAACAAAAAAAGCGTCGACCAGTTCCAGACGAGCCGACAACTGGGCCGCCATGACCATACCGCAACCCACGGCTTCACCGTGCAGCCAGACACCAAAACCCAAACCCGCCTCAATGGCGTGCCCAAAGGTGTGGCCAAAATTCAAAATGGCACGCAGACCCGCCTCACGCTCGTCCTGCCCCACCACCCAGGACTTGATCTCACAACTGCGCTTGACAATGTGGCCTAGCGCGGCAGGCTCGCGCGCCAGAATGGCATCCAGGTTGGCTTCCAACCAGGCCAGAAAATCCATGTCGGCAATCGGCCCGTATTTGATGACCTCGGCCAGCCCGGCACTCAGTTCGCGCTGCGGCAAGGTCTTGAGTGTGTCCAGATCACACACCACCTTGAGCGGCTGGTAAAACGCGCCGATCATATTCTTGCCCAGCGGATGGTTGATGGCCGTTTTGCCACCCACGGAAGAGTCCACCTGCGCCAGCAGTGTGGTGGGCACCTGCACAAACGGCACGCCGCGCATGTAGCTGGCGGCAGCAAAACCGGTCATGTCACCCACCACACCGCCGCCCAGCGCAAAGAGCGTGGTTTTGCGGTCGCAAGCGTTCAGCAGCAGCGCATCAAAAATCAGGTTCAGGCTTTCCCAGGTTTTGAACGCCTCGCCATCGGGAAGCACCACCGTATACACCTGGGCGTACTGGGGAGCCAGCGCCTTTTGCAAGGGCTGCGCGTACAACGGACCCACCGTGGTGTTGGTCACGATCAGCGCGGCGCCTGCCTTGGGCAGCTCGGCGTAACTCAAAGGGTTGTCAAACAGTGAGCCGCGGATGGCGATGTGGTAACTGCGGTCGGCCAGATCAATCGAAACGGTTTGGAGTTCTGAAGCTTTCATACCGCAGAGTTTAGAGGCTTTCAAGACGCAGCAGCCAGGCCACCCAATTCCAGTTGCATCAGGATCATGTTGACCAGACTCGACACTGACGGACGACCCGTTTCCACCTGAAAATGCGCTGTTTCCCGGTACAGCGGGTCGCGCTGGCTATGCAGATCCCGCAGCCGCTGCAGCGGGTCAGCCACTTGTAAAAGGGGCCGATTTTTATCGTGACGCAGGCGCCGGTACAAATCTTCAGGCGAAGAATTCAAGTAAACGACTTTGGTGCGCTCGTGCAGGTGAACCCGGTTTTCGGGCCTAAGCACCGCACCGCCTCCGGTGGATAAAACACCCTCAGGCAGCAGGGACAGTTCTTCGATCACACCGGTTTCGATCTCCCGGAAACGGTCTTCACCTTCGCGCTCAAAAAACTCGCGGATCGAGCAACCCACTTGCTGTTCGATCACCGAGTCAGAGTCAAGAAAAGGCACCTGCAAACGCCGCGAAAGTTGACGACCAACCGTGGATTTACCAGAGCCAGGCAGGCCGATGAGACTGATGGTCAATGTAAAAACACGCCTTCAAACCCGCGCAAAAACTTAGCGAGCCAACTTATCGTTCAGAACCCGAGGGGTGATGAAGACCAACATTTCCCGCTTTTCAGACGAGCGAGCCGTCCGTTTAAAGAGATTGCCCACGCCCGGCAGGTCACCCAGGAAAGGAACCTTGTCCACGGTATCGATCGTGTCCTCGGTAAAGATACCACCCACCACCACAGTTCCACCGTTCTCCACCAACACCTGAGTCTTGATGTGTTTGGTGTCGATCGCATAACCTGCGTCAGTATTGATACCGCGGGTGTCTTTGTTGACATCCAGATCAAGAATGATGCCGCCTTCAGGCGTTATTTGCGGCGTCACCTCCAGTTTCAGACTGGCTTTGCGGAAGGCAATGGAGGTTGCGCCACTGGAAGACGCCACTTGGTAAGGGAACTCAGTACCCTGCTCAATCAAAGCCTTGATCTGATCAGCCGTGATCACACGCGGGCTGGAAATCACCTTGCCTTTGCCATCCGCCTCCAGAGCCGAGATTTCAAGATTCAGGAATCGGGTCGCCGCCGAGTTGAAGATCGAGAAGCCAACGCTGGCGCCACCAGCAACCGGGAAATTCACAAAATTACCTGACGTGGTGCCTGCCAAGCCGGTATTTGTATTGGAACCAATCGATAGATTGACAGGATTCGTGTCCAAATTACCAGTCATCCCTGTAGCTCCTCCACCCAGTCTCACCCCCAAAGACTTGCCAAAGGTATCGGAAGCCTCCACAATCCGCGCCTCAATCATGACCTGACGCACCGGGATATCCAGCTTGTCAATCAGCTGCTGCACCTGCTCCAGTTTGGACGGGATGTCGGTCACAAACAACTGATTGGTTCTGGTCTCCGAAATAACACTGCCACGTGAACTGAGTAAACGGGAGGAAGCACCCGAGGCACCGCCACTGCCGGTCGCAGTGAGTTGCGCAGCCACTTCAGCCGCCTTGGTGTAGTTCATCTGGAACGACTGTGTCCGCAACGGCTCTAGACCTTGCAAGGCTACCGCAGACTCCAAGTCCAATTTTTCTTTGGCATTGATCTCATCCTTGGGTGCAATCCACAACACATTGCCGGTCTTGCGCATGCCCAGACCCTTGGCCTGCAGAATGATGTCCAGCGCTTGGTCCCATGGCACGTCCTGAAGCCTGAGCGTGACCGCGCCATTGACAGAATCCGAGGTGATCACGTTGAAGTTGGTGAAGTCAGCAATTACCTGCAAGAGGGACCGCACTTCGATATTCTGAAAATTGAGCGACAGTTTCTGCCCGCTGTAGCCCGGACCTTGCGTCAGTTTGGTGGGGTCCACCTTGATCGGCTTGACTTCCACCACAAATTGGGAATTGCTCTGGTAGGCGCTGTGCACCCACTGGCCTTGCGGCTCAATCACCATCCGTACCCTGTCACCACTCTGGGAGGTGGTGATGGTCTTCACGGGTGTACCGAAGTCAGCCACATCAAGCCGTCTGCGCAAGCCTTCCGGCAAGGTGGTTTTCATGAACTCAACCACCAGCGTCTGGCCCTGCTGCCGGATGTCGACACCTACCTGGTCGTTGGGCAAGGCCACAACCACGCGACCTGAGGCGTCTTCGCCACGGCGGAAATCTACGTCACGCAACGGCATCGCATCACGGTTCAAATTTTCGGCAAACACCTTGGGAGCCTCGGTGGGTGTGGCATTGGCCACAGGATCCAAGGATACGTAGAGCGATTTCCCCTCTATCTGTGTTTTGTAAGCCGTGTACTGCTTGAGATTCAAAACAACACGCGTCCGGTCACCAGCCTGGACAACACTGACCGATTTCAGGTTACCCTGGTTGATGTCAACGGTCGAACGCCCCATGGCGCTCACCACACCAGGAAAGTCAAGCGCAATACGTGCCGGCGACTGGATAGAAAACCCGGTGGGTAGCGCGGGCAACACCTCGCTCAGGTCAATCTTGACGATTTCAGATCCGCCCTGCAAGGAGCCCGACACCGCCTGTATGGCGGTCTGAGCCTGCGCAGCGGTTGCGGCAACCACCAAACCGACAAACAGCCAAACCCGACGGCCAAGCGTGCCAAAAAAATCATTGTGTTGGGTTTTCATTTTGACCTCTCTTGCAACTGCAGTGACGCAGTGCGTTCAATCCATTCACCGGTTGCGTCCTGAACAATTTCACGCAGGGTAACTTCTGTCTCAACGATCTTGGTTATACGGCCATAGTTCTGCCCCAAATGATCTCCTAGACGCACCTGATACAACAATTTGCCCACCGTGACCAAGGCAACCGGTTGGCCAGCCCGAGCCAGACTGCCCACCAACGCAATGGTATCTAGCGGAAACTCTTCCAGCGGCTCCTTGCGACGGGCCAATTCAGGTTCGAGAAGTGCCGCGTTGGACGAGGCTTGCGCCGAATCCTTCTTCAAGGCCAGTGTGAGCTTCTTGACACTGAACGGGTCAAACTCAGTGATTTCCGTGTAATTTTCTGGCTTGAATTGTTTGGGCTCCGACAAAGGGGTCACCTTTGGGAACGTCTGGCTCTTTTGCTGAGCCATCCAGTCGCGCAACTCATCCTCTGAGCTGGAAGAACAGGCGGTTAGCAACATCAGCGGCAGCAAGGCAAGGTAAATCCAGCGAGCAGGCCTCATTTTTTTGCTCCCTTGGGTGCCGCCGCTTTGCGCTGAGCGCTGATTTCCTGGGCGTCCAGGTAGCGGAATGTCTTGGCGACAGCATCCATGGCCAAAGCACCGTCTTTGGAGGGCACGATCGACATGTTGTTAAGCGTCACGATCCGTGACAGGTTCGAAATATCAGCCGCAAATGAACCGATGTCGTGGTAGCGCCCCGTAACGCGCACAGAGATTGGCAGCTCGGCGTAGTAATCGCGAACAATGACCTGACCAGGTCTGAACAAGTCGAACTGGAGGCTGCGGCCAATGCCCGCCTGGTTGATGTCAGACAGCAAGGCGTCCATCTCGGCTTTGCTGGGGAGCTGTTTTTCCAGTTGGGTTACATACTGCTGAACCTGCTCGCGCTGCTTTTTGAGGGCATCCAGATTCACGGCCTTAGCCAGCTTGACCTTGTATTCGTCACGCAGCTTGAGCTCTTGCTCCTGCTCTGCGATCAATTCATCTTTGGAGTCGGTGAGCCATAAAAACCAAAGTAGCACGACAACCGCCGCAGCAATGCCCGCATACAACGCGTAACGCGGCAGATTGGGCCAGTTGGAAGGGTCTTTGCTGTCCAGGTTACGAAACTGAGCCGAAGCGTCTTCGAACCAGGTCTTGAAGTCGACAGAAACGTTAGGAGACTTTGCCATAGTTCGCGCCGTTACTTTGCCACGGGAGAAGAAGCGGCCACCTGTGGCACTGGGCTACCCGCCTCGCCAGCTCGCAGCAGTTTGACGTTGATCTTGAAATTGGCAACGCGGCGTTGGTCACGTGGCGTGACGTTAACGGAGCCTGCCACAATTTCAATCAACTCGGGGCGTGTCAGCCAGGCCGATTGGGTGCCGAGATTTCGCAGTAACTCTGAAACCCGCTCATTGGATTGCGCTACGCCTTGCAAGGCCACCTTTTGCCCATCCTGGCGCATGCTGTTGATGTAAACACCTTCAGGCAGCTGTTTCACCAGTTCCGTGAGCAAGTGCACAGGCATGTTGCGGTCTGCCTGCAAATCTTCCACGGCTTGCTGGCGTGCCCTCAAGGCAGCAATCTCTGCCTCCAATCCAGCAATGTCCTTGATCTGGCTGTCGAACCGGGTGATTTCCGATTTGAGAATCTGGTTCTTGTCTTGTTGGTCGGATATCTGTGCGTGAAACCACAAGAAGATCAGCCCGGCGATCACCGCGCCTGTCAGGGCAGACAGCCCCAACCCGGCATTGAACATGTCCTTGCGGCGCTTGCGAGCAGCTTCCCGATGGGGAAGTAGGTTGATCAGTATCACTGCAGAAATCTCCGCAAAGCCAGGCCACAAGAGGTCAGATAAGAGGGCGCCTCCCGCTCCATCTTATTGAGCCGAATGTTGGGCGAAATCTCCATGCCCTCGAATGGGTTGACGACGCTGCACGCAAACCCGGTCTGCTGCGTCACAGCAGCGGTGAGTCCCGCCAGCGAAGCGCTTCCGCCTGCCAGCATCACCAAATCCACCTTGTTGTGGGTGGTGCTGGTAAAGAAAAATTGCAGTGCACGACCAACTTCCTGCACCAGACTCTCGATGAAGGGCTGCAACACAACCGTGCTGTAGTCGTCAGGCAGTTCGCCCGTACGTTTTTTGCTTTCGGCTTCTTCTAGTGAAAAACCATACTGGCGGATGATCATCTGGGTCAGCTGCGCCCCGCCGAAGGCCTGATCACGGTCATAAAGAACTTCATCATTGCGAATGACTTGCATGCTGGTGGTCATCGCGCCCACCTCAAAGAGCGCCACGATGCTGCCCACACCTTGGTTGGGCATATTGGCAATCAAGCGACTCGTCGCCAAGCGGGAGGCATACGACTCCACATCCACGATGACCGGCTTCAAGCCTGCGGCCTCCGCCAAGCCCTGAATGTCTTGCACTTTCTCGCGCCTGGAGGCCGCAATGAGCACCTCCACGTCTCCCGACGCATTGGCACTGGGGCCGACGATACAAAAGTCCAGACTCACCTCATCCAGCGGGAAGGGAATGTATTGGTTGGCTTCGGTCTCTACCTGTAGCTCCAGCTCTTGATCAGACAGGCCACCAGGCAGAATGATTTTCTTGGTGATGACCGCAGAAGGCGGCAGCGCCATCGCCACGTTTTTGGTTTTTGTGCCACTTTTTTTGATCAGCCGACGCACGGCATCAGCCACCTCGTCAAACTTTTCGATATTGCCGTCGGTGATCCAGCCGCGCTCCAAAGGCACGATGGCGCAATTTTCCAAAATCAGATGACCTGCTTTGTCCTGACCGAGTTCAACCAGCTTAACGCTTGAAGAACTGACATCCAGGCCCAGCATGGCTGCAGGTTGACGACTGAATAACGAGCCCAGAGAAAGCAACATGGTCCCCTAATTGATGTGACGAAAATCGCGCTTTTCTTGAGAAATCACATGAATGCTATCAGTAAGAGCATTGTTCAGCAAAGATATTTCAACTATTTTCAATCTTCAAACGTTGCCAAAATGTACACGATGGCTCCTGCTGTAGACTCAAATGGCTGCAGGGCGGGTGGGATCACCGCTCACGGCCTTGATCAAAGCGATGTTCTGGGCGCCCTGTCGTTTTCCCGTTGCTCTATTGGGTTTGCGCTATTTCCCGCCTTTTTATGCCTGAAAAAACCCCTTTCGCACCCTCTGGGTCAGCCAAGCCGGTCAACCCGACCCCGTGCCGCCCCATGCACTGGGCCGTCAAATGGCCATTGATCTTGCTGGGTCTGATGTTGGCTGGGTTCGCTTCGGTGCTGATGGTCATCGCTATCGCCATGGCCATGGCGTATCCCAATCTGCCCGATGTCTCGGAATTGTCGGATTACCGGCCCAAATTACCGTTACGTGTCTTTTCAGCCGAGGGCACATTGATCGGGGAGTTTGGTGAAGAACGGCGACAGTTGACACCCATCCAGGACATACCTCAGGTCATGAAGGATGCCGTGCTGGCCATCGAAGACGCCCGGTTTTACCAGCACAGTGGTGTGGATTACATCGGCGTGGCGCGAGCTGCACTCGCCAACCTGGGCCAACTCAAGAGCCAGGGCGCATCCACCATCACCATGCAGGTGGCGCGCAACGTCTATCTTTCTTCCGAGAAAACCTACACACGCAAAATTTATGAAATGTTGCTGACTTTCAAGATGGAACATCTGCTCAGCAAAGACCAGATTCTTGAAATCTACATGAACCAGATTTTTCTGGGTAACCGGGCCTACGGTTTTGCGGCCGCTGCCGAAGCCTACTTTGGCAAACCCCTGCACAGCGTGAGTGTGGCGGAAGCAGCCATGCTGGCCGGGCTACCTAAAGCGCCCTCGGCCTACAACCCCATCAGCAACCCCAAGCGCGCCAAATCACGCCAGCTCTACATCATTGACCGCATGCTTGAAAACGGCTTCATCACGCCGCAGCAGGCCCACGCAGCCAAACGGGAAGAAGTCCAGATCAAGCGGGGCTTGGATAGCGCGCAGGTGCATGCCGAGTACTTCACTGAAACGGTGCGGCAACTGATTTACACCCAATATGGCGACTCCACCTACACCCGCGGCCTGAACGTTTACACCACGCTGCGTGCTTCTGATCAGATTGCGGCCTACCAGGCGCTGCGCCGCGGCATCATGGCCTATGAACGCCGCCAGGTCTACCGGGGTCCGGAGAAATTCATCAACCTGCCCACCGGGCAGGCAGAGATGGAAGACGCCATTGACGATGCCTTGCTGGAACACCCCGACAACGGCGATGTCCTGTCGGCCGTGGTGCTGGAGGTGACAACCAAGTTGATCAAAGCCATCCGGCAAAACGGCGATGTGGTCGAGATCACCGGCGAGGGTCTCAAGCCAGCGCAGTCGGGCCTGTCAGACAAGGCCCCAGCCAACATCAAGATACGCCGCGGGGCCGTCATCCGCGTCGTCCAGACGCCCAAGCTCACCTGGGAAATCACCCAGCTACCCGAGGTTGAGGGGGCTTTTGTGGCCATCGATCCCCGCACTGGCGCCATCCGTGCCTTGGTGGGCGGGTTTGATTTCGAGAAAAACAAATTCAACCACGTCACCCAGGCCTGGCGACAGCCGGGTTCAAGCTTCAAGCCCTTTATTTACTCAGCCGCGCTTGAAAGTGGCGTCACGCCAGCCACCATCGTGAATGATGGTCCGCTCTTTTTCAGCGCGGGTGTGACTGGCGGGCAACCCTGGGAACCCAAAAATTACGACGGTAAATTTGAGGGTCCCATCACGCTTCGGCGCGGCCTGGCATTGTCCAAAAACATGGTTTCCATCCGGGTATTGCAAGTGGTTGGTCCACAAAACGCACAGCAATGGGTCACCCGATTCGGCTTTGAAGCCGACAAACACCCGGCCTACCTGACCATGGCGCTGGGAGCGGGTTCGGTCACACCGATGCAGATGGCGACGGCCTACTCGGTGTTTGCCAACGGCGGTTACCACATCAACCCGTGGGCGGTTTCCAAGATCACCGACCAGAAAGGCAAGGTTTTGACGCAAGTCTCCACGCCCACCCTGAACGAATCGGTGCGCGCCATTGATGCACGCAACGCTTTTGTCATGGACAGCCTGCTGCAGGAAGTCACCCGCTCAGGCACAGCAGCCTCTGCGCAAGGCAAGCTCAAGCGGCCCGACCTTTACGGCAAGACCGGCACCACCAACGACTCGATGGATGCCTGGTTTGCCGGGTTTCAACCGTCACTGGCGGCCATTACATGGATTGGGTATGACACACCCCGCAAGCTGGGCAGCCGTGAGACCGGCGGCGGCCTGAGCTTGCCGGTCTGGATTGAATTCATGTCGCATGCCCTCAAGGATGTGCCAGTGGCCGAGGTTCCGGTGCCTGAAGGCGTGGTGAACGTGGACGGGGAGTGGTTCTTCAACGAATACACGCGGGCTACGGGCATTGCCACACTGGGCGTTGACGGCAACGGCGGGGCGACCGAGACACCTCTGGTCATCCCGATGCCAGTGGAGGAAGAGAGAAAGAAGATCCTCGACTTGTTTAAAAACTAACTGACAGCAAAAACCAGTGTGCTGCCAGACTGTTCACTGGCAAAGCGCGACAGTGAGTCAAAAAACTCGCCCTGGCCCTTAGTATCGAGCCATTGCTTGCCATCAAATTGATAGTGAAAACCGCCGCATTTAGCCGCCAGCCAGATTTCTTGCAGCGGCTTTTGCAGGTTGATCACAATCTGGCTACGGTTGGCAAACACCAGTGTCACCATGCCCCCGGTGCGCTGGTTGTCGATGTCCACGCTGGTATCGTCATTGATGCGGTCGCAACTGGCCTCCACAGCTTTGAGCACCTGTTCTGCATGATCCATAAATTCAGTGTCGGTCATTACAATTTCACCATCATGTTGTTCAAAAAAATCCGGGTTTTTCCCCTTGCCCTCGCCGCTTTAGCGGTCACTTTGGCGGCCTGCGGTCAGACCGGGCCGTTGTATCTTCCCACACCGCCGGCGGGCGTGCACCGGGCAACGCTGCCCGAATCGTTGATACCAGGGTCACTGATGAAACCGGCCAAAGCCGCCAGCCAGACTCAGACGACCCCTTGATATCACGGAACGTAAAAAAGGCCCCAATCGGGGCCTTTTTTTTGTTGAGGGGAGCGGTTGGTGCACCGCCCTGGGCAGCATCACTTCAAGCTGGCAACATACTCGGCCACAGCCTTGATTTCGCGGTCATTGAGCTTGGTAGCGACGCCGGTCATCTGCGCATTGTTGTTGCGTTCACCGCTACGGAACGTGGTGAGCTGGGCCACCGCGTAGGCAGCGTGCTGCCCGATCAAACGCGGGTATTGGGCAGGAATACCAGCACCCGTTGGACCATGGCAACCAGAGCAGGCCGGAATGTTGCGCTCAAGCACACCACCTTGGAAAATGCGCTTGCCTTGGGCGATCAGGTCCGCGTCGGCCGCGGCACCAGGTGCCGCCTTTTTAGAAGCCACCCAGTAAGCAATGTTGCGCATGTCTTCTTCGCTCAGCGTCGAAGAAAAGCCCAGCATGATGGCGTTTTGGCGCTTGCCGCTCTTGAACTCCTGTAACTGTTTAACCAGGTATTCGGGGTGCTGTTGGGCCAATTTGGGGTAATCAGGCACCAACGAATTGCCGTCAGCGGCGTGACAAGCAGCGCACACGGCTGCAAAACTTGCCTCGCCCTTGGCCAGATCAGGCGCGGCGGGAGAAGCAGAAGTCTCTGCTGCCATACAGGCTACGGACGAAACGGTCAGCGACACAGCGATCCAAACAGACGAGATAAGCTTCATGGTGTTTCCGGTCAAGTCAAAAGAAAAAAATCTAGGTGATTCTACAATGGAGCGCCCATCAGACTGACCTCATGACCATTCCATCCAGCCCAGCCCATGTCGCGCAGGCCAGCCTCACGCCACCCGCTCGCACCACCATCACGCCCCAGGAAGCTTTAGGTTGGCTGCACACGGCAAAGTTCCTCACCACCGCACCCCAGTTGCATTTTTTACCGCCCCTGCAGGTGCCCGAGATCGCTTTTGTCGGCCGATCCAATGCCGGCAAGTCGACCTGCATCAACACGCTGACGCAGCAAAAACAACTGGCGTTTGCCTCCAAGAAGCCTGGCCGCACGCAACACATCAACCTGTTCTCACTGGGTAAACAAGGCGTCACCGACGCGGTGCTGGCCGACTTGCCGGGTTATGGCTACGCGGCGGTGCCCAAGCAGGACAAAATTCGCTGGCAGCAAGTCATGGCCAACTATCTGGTGACGCGTGAAAACCTGAAAGCCATCGTGCTGATGTGCGACCCGCGCCATGGCTTGACCGAGTTGGATGAAATCCTGCTTGATGTGGTGCGCCCGCGGGTCGAAGACGGCCTGAAATTCCTGGTGGTGCTGACCAAGGCCGACAAGCTGACGCGCTCCGAGCAGACCAAAGCGCTGTCCATCATGAAGCTGCAGGCCGGTGGCGGCGAGGTGCGGCTGTTTTCCGCCACCAAGCGCCAGGGCATTGAAGAGGTGGCCACGCTGCTATGGCAATGGGCACATCCGCAAGCCCCTGACAGCCCCGTAACAGACCAACCTGCACTACCCACCGCAGCCAGCGATTGATACTAAATATATAGCTATCAGCCCTTTATTAATAAGGGCTAGAGGCCTATTTCACTGATAAACATCGGCTTCGCCCGGTGGCCGGTCCTTGAAGCGTTTGTGCACCCAGTAGTATTGCTCCGGCATGGTGTCGATGTAGCTTTGCAGACAGGCGTTCATGCGCGCCGTGTCGGCCAGCAGGTCGTCACTCGGGAAGTCTGACCAGGCGGGCAGCACCTCCACCGTGTAACCTTGCGGCGTCAACCGGGTGACCACCGGCACCACCTTGGCGCGCCCGAGCCGGGCAAAACGTGACAGGCTGGGCACCGTGGCTGTGCTCACCCCGTAAAAGGGCACAAACACCGATTCCTGCACGCCAAAATTCATGTCCGGCAACAGATACAGGGGATCGCCCGCACGCAAGGCGGCCACAATGGTTTTGACGCCATCGACGCGGCCAAACAGCTGCACGGAGCCAAAACGCTGGCGCCCCGCCAGAATCCACGTGTCCATCACCTGGTTGGCCTGGTTGGTGTAAATGGTGGTGAAGTGGCGCGGCAGCTGCTGCGTCAGCGCCGTCCAGCCAGCATCCAGCCCGACAAAATGCGGCGCAAAAATCACCACCGGGTCTTGGCCCGCCAGCTCCTGCACGGCTCCGCTCAAAACCAGGCGCTGGCGCACCAGCGCCGGTGTGCCGTGCCATAACCAGCCCCGGTCCAGCCAGGCCTGGGAAAAGTGCACAAAAACGCGGCGCGCACACTGACGCACTTCACCCTCGGACCAGTGCGGAAAACACAGGCGCAAATTGGTGCGCACCACCTGTCGGCGCGGCACCACCACCAGATACAACACCCAACCGAGCAAGGTGCCGACGGCGCGCACCCAGGCCAGCGGCCAGGGTGCCAAGCTGCGCATCAAAACCAGGCTCCAGCGGCTCAGCATGACATGGCTACCCGAAAAATGCCCATCGTCCGACGCAGGACCCAGCCGGCTTGGTCGGCCCAAATGCCGGGCATGGATCGCCACAGGAATACCAGTACGCCGGGCTTCATCAGTCGTGCGCCGTCTCGCGCGGATGCTTGTAGCGCGCGTAGCCCCACAAATACTGGCCGGGGCGCTGCAAAATCAGATCTTGCATGGCCCGGTTCACGGCGGTTGCGGCCGTCGTCAGGTCAGCGGGCAACGCCGCGCCCAGAGGCTGCACATGCACCCGGTAACCGCGTGCACCGCCCAGGCGCTCGCCCCAGGCCAGCAGCACGGCTGCACCGGTTTGCTGCACCAGCCGGATGGACAAGGTCATGGTGTAAGCATCCCGACCAAAAAACGGTGCCATCACGCCCATGCCCTGCGGTGGCACCTGGTCGGGCAACAGCCCCACCGATTCACCGCGCTTGAGTGCCTTGATCAACTGCTTGACACCTGACAGCGTGGTGGGAGCCGTGCGCAAACCTGGCCGCTGGCGCGCAGCACCCACCAGTTGGCGCAACCAGGCTTGCCGGGGTGGGCGAAACAACACGGTGATGGGCTGGGCGCCCTGGCCAAAACGCTGCGCGTAAGCCTGGGCGCAAATTTCAAAACAGCCCAGATGCGGTGTCAAAAAAACAATGCCATGGCCTTGCGCCAGCGCGTGGTCAACATGCTTGGCACCCTCCCACAACACTGGCACGGGCGACCCCAACCACAGGCGCGGCAACTCCGCCACCAGCTGGCCACTTTGCCCCACGGCGCCCAGGCAAGCCTGCAGTGTCAGCCCCGCCTGCTGCACGTTGTCCAGAAAGCGCCGCCGGTACACCCCCGAGGCCAGCCACACCCCCCAGCCCACAAGCCAGCCCAAACCATGCAGCCAGCCCAGCGGCAGCGCGGACAGGAATTTGAAAAAGACGGGCATGGCGTGGGATAAACTACGGGCGTCGCTGAGTTACGGAACTACTTGCAGGGCGACACACACAAGAGCCACCCCACACGGGTCGCCATTGTGCCTTGTCAAATCTTTGACAAATCTGCTAAAGCGTTCGCCGAAAGCCCGAAAAGCCCAAGCAACGCGAACTGGTTGTTAACTTTTACTGGAGCTTGATCAACATGGCGAACGACTTTCTCTTTACCTCTGAATCTGTCTCTGAAGGCCACCCCGACAAGGTGGCTGATCAGATTTCTGACGCGATTCTGGATGCAATTTTCAAACAAGACCCGCGCAGCCGCGTGGCCGCTGAAACCCTGTGCAACACCGGCCTGGTCGTGCTGGCGGGCGAGATCACCACCAACGCCCATGTGGACTACATCCAGGTGGCGCGCGACACCCTCAAGCACATTGGCTACGACAACACCGAGTACGGCATTGACTACAAGGGCTGCGCCGTGCTGGTGGCTTACGACAAACAAAGCAACGACATTGCCCAGGGTGTGGACCACGCCAGTGACGACCACCTGAACACCGGCGCCGGTGACCAGGGCCTGATGTTTGGTTACGCCTGCAACGAAACGCCCGAGCTGATGCCCGCGCCCATCCACTACGCCCACCGGCTGGTCGAGCGCCAGGCGCAGCTGCGCAAGGACGGCCGCCTGCCGTTTTTGCGCCCGGACGCCAAGAGCCAGGTGACCATGCGCTACGTGGACGGCAAGCCGCACAGCGTCGACACCGTGGTGCTGTCCAGCCAGCACAGCCCGGAAATGAGCCTGGGCCACAGGATGACGGACGCCTTTTACGAAGCCATTCGTGAAGAAATCATCAAACCCGTGCTGCCCAAGGAATGGCTCACCGAAGACACCAAGTACCTGATCAACCCCACTGGCCGTTTTGTGGTGGGTGGCCCGCAAGGTGACTGCGGCCTGACCGGGCGCAAGATCATTGTCGACACCTATGGCGGCGCCTGCCCACACGGCGGTGGCGCCTTCAGCGGCAAAGACCCCAGCAAGGTCGACCGCTCAGCCGCCTACGCCGCCCGTTATGTGGCCAAAAACGTGGTGGCCGCCGGTCTGGCGCGCCAGTGCCAGGTGCAAGTAGCTTACGCCATTGGTGTGGCCAAACCGATGAATGTGACCATCTATACCGAAGGCACCGGCGTTATTCCCGATGACCAGATCGCCGCCTTGGTGAACCTGCACTTTGACCTGCGCCCACGTGGCATCGTGCAAATGCTGGATCTGCTGCGCCCGATCTACGAAAAGACGGCAGCTTACGGCCACTTTGGTCGCGAAGAGCCCGAGTTCACCTGGGAGCGCACTGACAGAGCGGCTGCGCTGCGCGACGCAGCGGGGTTGTAACCCGAACGCTTGAGTTATCCCGGACTCGATCCGGGATCCATGCACCTGCAATCCCTGGATTGCGGGTCGTGGCCCGCAATGACGGCCATCTTTCATGCTTTGGGGGTGGCACTGCAGCCTTGGGAGTCAACATGCCACGAACCATCTTCACCACACCCATCGTCAACGGTTTGTTTCGCTGGCTGTCGGTGGTCTATCTCAAACTGGCGGGCTGGCAAGTGCTGGGCACTTTGCCGCCTGAGGCGCGGCGCAGTGTGTTCATCGCCGCGCCACACACCAGCAACTGGGACCTGCCCTACACCCTGATGGTGGCGTTTGTGTTGCGCCTGAATGTGCACTGGATGGGCAAGGCCAGCATCTTCCGCTTTCCGTTTGGCGGCTTGATGCGCTGGCTGGGCGGCATCGCGGTGGATCGGTCCAAGTCCAATAACCTGGTGGCCGCATCGGCCGAAGCGATCACCCGCGCCAAGGGTGCGCTACAACTGATCGTGCCGCCCGAAGGTACACGCAGCAAGACGCGCTACTGGAAAACCGGTTTTTATCACATCGCCCAAGCGGCGCAGGTTCCGATCGTCATGGCCTACATGGACTACACCCGAAAAATCAGCGGGCTGGGCCCGGTGTTCTACCCAACAGGTGATTTGGAAGCCGACATGCTGACCATCAAGGCGTTTTACGCGCCGTTCAAGGGCAGGAACGTGGCGCAGTTTCAGGCTGACTGACGACCGCGACTGCTGGCTAACCAATCTTCGAACGACGTTCCTGGCAGGGGTCAGCTTGACGAATTCCGTTGCATCTGTTTTCGCAAAGGTGCACCGCGTCGAAGAAATACCGGTGCGCCTTCTGCCCGGGCATCAACACCACAATCTTTTCGACATTGCTGACCCAAAAACTATCCGCCAGTTTCAGCTCGAGAAACTGCGGCTAGCCCGACTGCGCCACAGTTCGGACATGATCGGCTCTACAAAATCTGGGCCCTTGTCTGGGCCCTTGAATTGCTGGGCGCTGACTCTCACTGCAAGGACGAGGTGCACCATATTCGGCTAACCTGCCCACTGTGCGAGTTTCTGGAAGGCGGCGCCTGGCAAGTGCAGTGGAGTTGTGGGCTGGCACCTGAGCGATCACCCACAGCGCAGGCGTGGCGGGTGGGCTGGAGGCGTATCAAGGTGGCGGGGAACTCTTCCAAACTGTCGACTATCTTGACAGTAGATTCCAGAGGCCACATTCAAATTACAGCTTTATTCATAAAAATCAACAAGTTACATGAAGTTGATCAACACGGCCCATTTTTTGCTTATCCAGATTGCGTTAGCGTCCTAACCATCTATTCCACCGAAAGGTCCATCATGAAAAAGTCATTGTTTACGTTTATCTTCGGCGCGTTTGCTGCCGCCTCTTCGATCGCAGCTCCGGTTGTTTACAACTTGGCAGTCACCAACACCGCGCCTTTTGACAATATCATCACCGCCACCGGCGCAACAGTCTCCACGGTGCAGATCAACAGCACCGACAACATTTATGGCTTCACTGACAAAAACGGCGATGCGGCAACGGTGACGATCACCCGCCCCAACGGATCCGCTGCTTCCCCGGTCACCACCTACGGAAACATCACCGGGTATATGTTTGATATCGATCCCTTCGCAACGACTGGCGATACCATTCCCGGCTTTAACTCTGGTCTGACATTCACTTTCTCCTCGCCCGTCAATGCCTTTGGTTTCAACGTTGGTGACTGGGCAACCTGCTGCACTAGTAATGTGCGCCCAGCCGCAATTCAGTCTGCTTACGGCGTACCAGCTACTGGCTCTGGCTTGTGGATCGCTTTTGACGGTGGTGCAGCCACCCTGCCTGCCAACGCTTTAAGCGCCAATGACAACCCAGGTTTTGTTGCTGGCCAAGGCTTCACCAACTTCATCGGTGCGATCGACGATACCAGCAGCTTCACCACGATCACTTTTTTCGGAGACGGTTTTGGTGAAATCTTGTACGCTGGCGGTACCTTGCGTTTTGCATCAGTGAAAGAGGGCTCTATCAGTGATGTGCCAGAACCTGCCAGTTTGGCGCTGCTGGGCCTGGGCCTGGTGGGTGTGTTCATGACCCGTCGCCGCAAATCCATCTAAGCGATTTCAGACCCATTTTCTTGTAAAGGGCGGCCAGATTGGCCGCCCTTTTTTTTGGGTGGAACAAGGCATGAGGACATGTAAATTAGCCCGACAGTTATCCTGGCTATGGATGACTCAGCGAAAGTCCCGGCTGCTGGTGACCAGCTCACCCAGCAGCGGCGTCAGGTCGCGCAGAAACCCGGCCACCAAGTGGCAGACCTGGCCGCCACTGCTCGCGTCGCGCTGCCAGGTGCCATGCACGGCCAGCAACTGGGCGTGCAAGAGTTCGCTGCGCTGGCGCTCTTTCAGGGCTTTCCAGACGATCACGTTGACTGTGCCGGTTTCGTCCTCCAGCGTCACAAAGGTCACGCCTTTGGCGGTGCCGGGGCTTTGGCGCAGGGTAACCAGACCGCAGGCGCGCACCAGACGGCCATGCGGCAGGTTACGCAGCTGGGCAGCGGTCAAAAGCTTTGATTTTGATAGCTGTTGACGCAGCAGCAATAAGGGGTGAGAGCGTAAAGTGAGTCCAATTGCGGCGTAGTCAAAGCGCACTTCTTCACCTTCTGCGGCGGCTGGGAACTGCAGGGCAAGCTCGTTGAACCGGGCTTTTTGCAGCAGCTCGGGCGCGCGGTGCAAGGCGCTGGCGTCCCAGACTTGCTGGCGGCGGTGGCCGCTCAAGCTGTGCAGGGCATCGGCGCTAGCCAGGGCTTGGAGGTCGCCCGCGTCGAGTGCAGCGCGCCGGGCTAGGTCTTCGGTGCTGGTGAAGACTTGCTGCGTTCGGGCGGCGACGATGCGCTGGGCTGCAGTTTCACTCAGGCCACTGACCAGTCGCAGACCCAGGCGAACGGCGGGTTGACGTAAGTGCGAACACGTATTGACTTTACGCCATCCGCAATCTTCAACAACAGCGGGCTGGCTTGGGCTGAGCGCCACCAACGTGCAATCCCAGTCGCTGGCCGCCACATCCACCGGCAACACCGTCACACCATGGCGTTGCGCGTCTTGCACCAGTTGCGAGGGGCCATAAAAGCCCATTGGCTGGCTGTTGAGGATGGCGGCCAGAAAGCTGGCGGGCTCGTGGCATTTCAGCCAGCAGCTCACCCACACCAGCAGGGCAAAGCTGGCGGCGTGGCTTTCCGGGAAGCCGTATTCGCCAAAACCTTCAATCTGCTTGAACAGCTGTTCGGCAAATTCGGCCGTGTAGCCGTTTTTCAGCATGCCGCCCACCAGCCGCTGGTAGTGTTTGTGCACGCCGCCCTTGCGCTTCCAGGCGGCCATGGAGCGGCGCAGCTCATCGGCCTCGCCGGGGCTGAAGTCGGCAGCGGCCATGGCCACCTGCATCACCTGTTCCTGAAAAATCGGCACCCCCAGGGTGCGTTTGAGCACCTCTTGCAACGCCGGGCTGGCGTATGTCACGGCGTCCGGGTTGGCGCGCGCTTTCAGATACGGGTGCACCATGCCGCCCTGGATCGGCCCCGGGCGCACGATGGCCACCTCCACCACCAGATCGTAAAAACAGCGCGGTTTGAGGCGCGGCAACATGCTCATCTGCGCCCGGCTCTCGATCTGGAACACACCCACCGTGGCGGCGGCGCAGATCATGTCGAAGGTTTCGGGGTCGTCGGCCGGGATGTCCTGCATCTGAAACAGCTGGCCACGCTGCTGGCTGACCAATTGCAGGCAGCGGCGGATGGCGCTGAGCATGCCTAGGGCTAGCACGTCCACCTTCAAGAGGCCCATGGCGTCCAGATCGTCCTTGTCCCACTGGATGATGGAGCGCTCCGGCATGGCGGCGTTTTCTACCGGCACCAGCCGGGTGAGCGGCCCGCGCGTCAGCACAAAACCGCCGGGGTGCTGGCTCAGGTGGCGGGTGAAGCCCAGCAGCTGCTGGCTTAAATCCAGCCACAGGTCCAGCAGCCGCCCCCCATCCTGGCCTGCCCCCAGCGGCGCAACGGGCGGATCCAGCCGCGCCAACGCGGCCTGCAGCCGATCCACCAGCACCCCACGGCTGGACATGCCGGGGTGCTCTTTGGACAGGGCGGTGATCAGCGCCTCGTCCACTCCCAAGGCGCGGCCCACATCCCGCAGGGCGCTGCGCGGGCGGTAACAGGTGGCCACCGCAGTGAGGGCGGCGCGGTCGCGGCCATATTTGGCGTAGATGTACTGGATGACTTCTTCCCGGCGCTGGTGTTCAAAGTCCACGTCAATATCCGGCGGCTCGTTACGCTCACGGCTGATGAAGCGCTCAAACAACATGCTCATGCGCGACGGGTCCACTTCGGTCACGCCCAGGCAATAACACACCGCCGAATTGGCCGCCGAGCCGCGCCCCTGGCACAAAATGCCCTGGCGCCTGGCAAAGGCGACGATGTCGTGCACGGTCAAAAAGTACATCTCATACTGCAACTCGGTGATCAGCGCCAGTTCGTGCTCCAGCTGCGCCTGCACCGCACCGGGCACACCCTGCGGGTAGCGCCGGGCCGCGCCCTCCTGGGTGAACTGGCGCAGGGTTTGCGCTGCGGTCTGGCCGGGCAACACGGCCTCTTGCGGGTATTGGTAACGCAGTTCGTCCAGGCTGAAGGTGCAGCGCGCCGCCACCGCGCACGTGTTGGCCAGCAGCTCGCTCGGGTAAATCTGCGCCAGCCGGGTGCGGCTGCGCAGGTGCGCCTCGGCGTTGGGCTGCAGCGCCAGACCGCAATGCGCCACCGGCTGGCCCAGGCGCACGGCGGTCAGCACGTCCTGCAGTGGTTTGCGGGAGCGCACATGCATCAGCACCCCACCGGTCGCCACCAGCGGCACATCGGTTTGCTGCGAGAGTTGCCGGAGCTTGTGCAGTTGCAAGGCGTCATCCTGCTGTAGCAATTGCTGCACTGCCAACCACACATTGATGCCAAATAGGCCTCTAGCCCTTATGCATAAAGCGTGAGAAGCTTCCAAAGACATAGCACTAGGCAACCCCAGCAGCACCTCACACCCCTGCAAGCTGGCCCAGCCCGGGTCTGGCCAGGTGACGTGGTATTGCCCCTTGGGCGCGCTGCGCCGGGCGCGGGTGATGAACTCGCAAAGGTTGCCCCAGGCGTGCAGGTCGTGTGGCAAAGCGATGAGGCGAAAGGCAGGAGCGTCACCGGCAGGCACCACAAACTCGGCGCCGGGTAGCAGCTTCAGCCCCAGCCGCTTGGCTTCGGTATGTGCTCGCACTAGGCCCGACACCGAACAGCCGTCGGTGATCGCCAGCGCGGCATAACCCAGCGCATGCGCGCGCGCCACCAACTCTTCGGGCTGCGAGGCGCCATAGCCAAAGCTGAAGCTGCTGAGGCAATGCAGCTCAGCGTAGGCCAAACCGCTTGGCTGCGCCTGAATCGCGTCGGGTGATAACAAAAACAAGCCTCACAATACTGTTTATAAAACCAGTATTGTGAGGCTTGTTTGGATGGCTGCGCCAGACCGTGACGCGTCAAACCGACGCTCTGGCAGGTATCAGGCCGACTTCTTATTGTTCTGCAAGTCGTACCATACGGCAATCAGCAGCACCATGGCTTTGACCACCAGTTGGTACTCGGCCCCCATGTTCATGAGCGACATGCCGTTGTTGATCACCCCCATCACCAGACCACCAATCACGGAGCCGATGATGGTGCCCACGCCGCCGGTGGCACTGGCACCGCCGATGAACACCGAGGAAATGGCATCCAGCTCGAACATGTTGCCCGCTTGCGGCATGGCCTGGTTCATGTAGGCCGTGAAAATCATGCCGGAGATGGCAGCCATGACACCCATGATGACAAACACATAAAACTCGACCCGCTCGGCATTGATGCCCGAGAGTTTGGCAGACTTGGCGTTACCCCCAATCGCGTAAATGCTGCGGCCAAACACGGTGTTGTTCATCATGAAGGTAAAGGCAATCACCAGCGCGCCAATGATGACGATCACAATCGGAATACCGCGGTCCAGTGAGAACTTGTAAAACACCCAGAAAATAATGGCGCTGATGAACGCGTTCTTGACAATGAACAGCGACATGGGCAGCACCTCAAACCCCAGCCTTGAGCGGGTTCTGCGGTTCTGGATGTCCATCACCACCATGATCAGCAAAAACGCCACCCCCACTACCAGGGCCAACAATTTGCCGTCCATGAAGCTCGGCTCGATGAACCCGCTGGCAATCTTCTTGAAGTTGTCATCCATCAGCCCCACCGGCTTGATGCTGGTGAGCACATAAGTCAGGCCGCGAAAACCCAGCATGCCCGCCAAGGTCACGATGAAAGCGGGTACCTTCAAATACGATATCCAATAGCCCTGGAAGGCGCCAATGGCCGCGCCGGCCAGCAGACACGCCGCCAGCGACAGCAGCATGCTGCCGTTGGTGGCGTTGTAAACAATCGCCGCCATGGCCCCGGTGAACGCCACCGTGGCCCCCACCGACAAATCGATCTTGCCGGTGATGATGACCAGCACCATGCCAATGGCCAGCACCAGGATGTAGCTGTTCTGGATGACCAGGTTGGTGATGTTGCGCGGGGTGAAATTGACAAAATCCGTCATGAACCCGAACACCGTGAAGATGAGCAGCAAAACCATGTACATCGAGAAATGTTTCTGGTTTTGTTTGATGATTTTGAACATGATGGGTTTCGCTTGAATGTGTTCTGAAGATCGTTCGACGAGTGGCCGGGGTGCGTCAGGCCACGGCCAGTTTCATGATGGCTTCCTGGCTGGCTTCGGAGGTTTTGAGCTCCCCCTTGATGCGGCCTTTGTCCATCACATACACGCGGTCGGTCATGCCCAGCACCTCGGGCAGCTCTGAGGAGATCATGATGATGGCGTTGCCCTTGGCCACAAAGTCGTTCATGATTTTGTAGATTTCGTTTTTGGCACCCACATCAATGCCGCGCGTGGGTTCATCGATGATCAGCAGTTTGGGCTGCGCCATCAGGCACCTGGCCAGCACCACTTTTTGCTGGTTGCCGCCACTCAAATTACCCACGATCTGGTCGATGTTGGGGGTTTTGATGCGCAGTGCGGTGCGGTATTTTTCGCTCTCTTCGATCTCTTTGTACTTGTCGATCAGGTTGAATCGTGACAGCCGTGGCAGCGATGAATAGGTGCTGTTGTTCTTGATGGTCTGGATCAGGATCAGCCCCAGGTCCTTGCGGTCTTCCGAGACATAAATCATCTGGTGGGCGATGGCGTCCTTGGCGCTCTTGAACGCCACCACCTGCCCGTCGAACCAGATATCGCCCTCCACATTCGGACTCAGGGAGCGGCCAAACACCGTCAGCATCAGCTCGGTGCGGCCTGAGCCGACCAGGCCGGCCAGCCCCACAATTTCGCCGTGGCGCACTTCCATCGACGCCTTGTTGATGATGACGCGGTCGGTAAACACCGCGTGTTTCACCGTCAGATTGGTCAGCTTCAGAATCTGTTCGCCAATACGACGCTCACGCGGCGGGTACATGGAGGTCAGTTCACGCCCCACCATGCATTTGACGATGTAGTTGATGTCCACCTTGTGGGTCAACAAGTCCACCCGCTCCACCGTCTGGCCGTCGCGGATGATGGTGATCTCATCGGCAATAGCCATCACTTCGTTGAGCTTGTGCGAGATCATGATGATCGTCACGCCCTGCTCTTTCAGACTCAGCAACAGCCGCAACAGGTTGCCACTGTCATCCTCGTTCAGGGAAGACGTGGGTTCATCCAGGATGAGCAGCTTGGCGTTTTTGGACAGCGCTTTGCCAATTTCCAGCAACTGTTGTTTGGCAACAGAGAGTTTGTTGACCGGCGTGGCCAGGTCCTCACGCACACCCACTTTTTCCATCACCGCCTTGGCGTCGATGTGGGTTTGCTCCCAATCGATCAGAAAACCTTTTTTGCGCTCGTTGCCCAAAAACAGGTTTTCGTAAATCGACAGATAGGGCGACAGTGCCAGCTCCTGATGGATGATGACAATACCTTCGTTTTCACTTTCCTTGAGGGTCTTGAACTTGCATTCCTTGCCCTCGTACATCACCTGACCCTCGTAGCTGCCATACGGGTAGACGCCACTGAGCACCTTCATCATGGTGGATTTGCCAGCGCCGTTTTCACCCACGATGAAATGGATTTTGGCGCGCGTCACCTGCATGTCGACACAATCCAGTGCCACCACCGGCCCGAAGGTTTTGCGCATGCCCTTGATGTCTAGGATCTTGTCCATGGTGGTCTTCTGGGTGGTCAATTCAATCGCTTGCTCGGCTGCGCCTTGTCAACACAAGACGCAGCCGACTCTACACCTCAACGGCCCAATTACTTGGTGCCTTTGGCCACCGCTTCAGCCGTGTAGAAACCGCTGTCAACCAGTTCTTTGGTCAGGTTGTCTTTGGTCACAGCCACGGGTTCCAGCAGGAACGAGGTCACCACTTTCTTGCCGGTGTTGTAGGTGGTGGTGTCGGTGCGGGCCTTCACGGTCAGCGCCGGTGCTGTTCCCTTGATGATGCTGTCCACCGCTTCAGCCGTGCCCTTGGCCAGAACACGCGTATCCTTGAACACGGTCATGGTCTGTTTGCCTTCCATGATCCACTTGGCAGACAACAGTTCACCGTCCTGGCCGGTGATGATCGGCAGGGTTTTGTACTTGCCGTCTTGCTCCAGCGCACCAATGATCGAGCGGGCCAGCGTGTCGTTAGGTGCCAGCACGGCGTCGAGCTTGACCGACTTGCAGGCGCCCGAGAGCAGGGTTTCCATGCGCGCCTTGGCCTTGTCAGCGGCCCAACCTTCTGTGGTGATCTTGGACCAGGTGTCGTCTGCTGAATTGGTGGGAGCCGGTCCGCAAATCTTCAAGGCACCGCTGGTGACATAAGGTTTCAGGACATCCATGGCGCCATCGAAGAAGAAGCGTGCGTTGTTGTCGGTAGGTGAACCAGCAAACAGGGTGATGTTTTTGCCTTTGGCTGTGTCGAGCGCCAGGCCAGCCTTGATGGCCTCACCTTGCAATTGTCCGACCTTGAAGTTGTCAAAGGTCAGGTAGTAGTCATAGGCATCGGTGCCCGTGATCAGGCGGTCATAAGAGATGACTGGCACGCCAGCGGCTTTGGCCGATTCCACAGCCTGGGCAGCGGCTTCGGTCACAGAGCCCACCACAATAACTTTGGCACCTTTGGTGACCATGTCTTCAATTTGCTTGTTTTGCTTGGACTGGTCGGCATCGGCAAAGGCCACGTCCACCTTGTAGCCCATGGCTTCCAGGTCTTTCTTCATGTACTCGGCATCGCCGACCCAACGCTCAACGTGCGTCTCAGGAATGGCCAAACCCACCAGGACCGCAGGCGCAGGGGCGGCCACGGGCGCTGCTGGAGCTGCCACAGGGGCCTCTTCCTTTTTGCCGCAGGCGGTCAAGCCCAAAGCGGCAGCAATCAATGTCAAGGTGAAAACACTTCTTTTCATTTCAATCTCCAGTTAAAAATTTACACATCCTGAAAAACACGTACAGCCAAGCTGTCATCCCTCTCCGTCACTTCAAAATCTGGCGCCAGCTATCAGACCAGCCTTTTTATGACGGCAACTCGACAGCGGCGATTGTGAACTTGGTTTGAGTCGAAAGTTAAACAAACCGGTTTACCAGGTTCTCCAGGTACTCTTGCTGGCCTGAAACGGGCAAAACGTCACGGTTGTCCTGCAAGACCTTGTCAGCGAGTGCGTCCAGGCTGGTTTTGCCAGACAGCACGTCTTGCGCCCACGGCTGGCTCCAACCGGCGTAACGCTTGGCCACCACTTCGGCCAACTGGCCGTCCTGGATCATTTTCTCGGCCGCCAGCAACGCCCTGGCGCACACATCCATGCCACCGATGTGACCGTGGAACAGGTCGGCCGGGTCCAGCGACTGGCGGCGCACCTTGGCGTCAAAGTTGCAGCCGCCCGACTTGAAGCCCCCAGCCTGCATGATGAGGTACAGGGTTTGGGCCAGTTCAGGCACGCTGTTGGGGAACTGGTCGGTGTCCCAGCCCAACTGCGGGTCGCCCCGGTTCATGTCCAGGCTGCCAAAGATGCCCAACGCCAGTGCGGTGGCCACTTCGTGCTCGAAGCTGTGACCGGCCAGCGTGGCGTGATTGGCTTCGATGTTGACCTGCACTTCTTTCTCCAGTCCTGCGCGAACCAGCAGACCATACACGGTGGCGGTGTCAAAGTCATATTGGTGCTTGGAAGGCTCCCTGGGTTTGGGCTCGATCAGGATGGCACCCTTGAAGCCAATTTTGTGTTTGTGCTCCACCACCATGTTGAGGAAACGCGCCATCTGGTCAAACTCATGCGCCATGTGGGTGTTGAGCAGGGTCTCGTACCCTTCCCGGCCGCCCCACAACACATAGTTTTCACCACCGAGCTTGAGGGTGGCGTTCATCGCGTCGCGCACCTGCGCGGCGGACATGGCAAACACCTCGGGGTTGGGGTTGGACGCCGCACCGGCCATGAAGCGCCGGTGGCTGAACAGATTGGCCGTGCCCCACAGCAATTTCATGCCGGTGCGCTCCTGGTGCTGCGCCAGCTTGTCCACCATGTGCAGGAAATTGCTGCGGCTCTCTTGGGGTGTATCGCCCTCGGGCGCCACATCGCGGTCATGGAAGCAGTAGTACGGCGCGCCCAGCTTGCTGAAAAAGTCAAACGACTCTTCGGCTTTTTTCTCGGCCAGTTGCAAGGGTGTGCCGCCTTCAAACCAGGAACGCTCGAAAGTCCCGCCGCCAAACGGATCGGACCCGGTCGAACAGAAGCTGTGCCAGTAACACACGGCAAAACGCAGCTGCTCCTTCATGGTCTTGCCGAGCACCACCTGCTCGGGGTTGTAGTGCCGGAACGCCAGCGCGTTCTGGCTGTCAACACCTTCATAACGAATTGGTGCGATGTCTTTGAAATAGGTTGCCAAATCAGTTCTCCAAAAATTTGTCCATCTACCCAACGCCTCAGAGCGACATCAGGCCTTTTTCCACAGCGGCATCTTGTTTTGAAAAAGTAGTCGCATCAATCGGTTTAGTTCGAGTGGCGAATTAATTCTATTTTTTTGAATGACAATAAATATAGGGGTAAACCCTAATGCCAGGTTTTTAGAGTGCAAGCTCTGCACATCACACATTGCGTTCAATTTTCGACTGAAAATGACCAGCATCCCAGTGAAAGACGCTGTTTTCATACTGAATACACGGCCACTCAGCAAAATGGCGACCGTGAATCGCCGCGACCCTAGGGTAAACCCTAGTGTCGCAAAATAACCAGACGAGGAAAATAGTTCATCATGAAAACTAAATGCCGCAGCGCTGACCGAGCATGAGCACCACAGGCGACCAGGCCCTTGTCAAACGGATCAACCGCAGCGTGTTGTTGCGGCTGCTGCGGGTGCAGCCAGGCTTGTCACGCGCGCAATTGGCCCAGAAAAGCGGCCTGACCAAGTCCACCGTCAGCCTGCTGGTGCGTGAGCTGATTGATGAAGCCTGGCTGACCGAAAGTGACACCGTGAGCACCCCGGGGGCTGGCAGACCCTCCACCCCGCTCCAAATTGACGGACGGGCGCGCGCCCTGGTGGGTGTTGAGGTGGCCGTGGATATGCTGCGGTTGGCGTGTGTCAGCCTGGTCGGAAAAATCCTCTGGTCAACGCAGGAGCCGATACTTGACGCTCAGCCTGACGCCGTGTGCCAGCAGATTGCGGGCCTGGTTGCCCGCGCCTATGAGCTGTTGTTGTCGTGGGGTTTGCAACTGACAGGCCTCGGCGTGGGGCTGCCAGGTGTGTTTGACGAAACCACAGGCAAGGTGCATTTCGCGCCCAATCTGGGTTGGTGGGATGTGAACTTTATGCCCCTGTTCACGCACGCCTTGGCCCAGGTGAACTTGCCACCCATGCCGGTGTACGTGCAAAACGAGGCCGACACGGCAGCCCTGAGTGAATACGAGTTTGTTGAAGGCCAGGTCAGCGATTCACTGATCTTTGTCACCTGTGATGTGGGTGTCGGCGCCGGTATTGTGCTTAACGACCGCTTGTTCACCGGGCAATACGGCGGCGCCGGCGAAATTGGACACTGCGTTCTGCAGATAGATGGCCCGCTTTGCTCCTGCGGACGTCGCGGCTGCGCCGAGGCCTTTTTCGGTGCCCGCGCCCTGGCCAAACTCGTCGACCCGCTGAGTGGCGGCAGGTATTTGGGTGTGGCGTTGGCCAACCTGTGGACCACCTTTGACCCGAGCGTGCTGGTCATTGGCGGCCCCTCCTGCGCCAAGTACCCGGCCCTGATCACCCGCGCCGAGGAAACCCTGAAAACCTACGCGGCGAGTGCCCGCATGCCCGCACCGCCAGTGCGCGCGGCGCGTTATGGCTTGTTGGCTTCGGCGGTGGGCGCGGCGGCCCTGGTCTTGCACCGCCAGCTCAGACCCTTGCAGGCGCCGACCGGTTATGCCGTCAATCCTGTCACGGTCGCGCCTGAAACTGCTTCACAAGCTTAACCCTCCCTGGAAAGAAAACCATGTTTCTCGGTATCGATATCGGCACATCAGAAGTCAAGGCCGTGCTGCTTGACAACTCACATCAGGTCATCGGTTCGGCAGGCTCGGTGCTCAACGTGTCGCGCCCGCACCCGGGCCACAGCGAACAGAACCCGCAGGACTGGTGGACCGCCACCCAGGCGGCGCTGGCTGAATTGCGCCAGGCCTATCCGCTGGAATACGCCGCTGTGCGCGCCATCGGCCTGTCCGGACAGATGCACGGCGCGGTGTTGCTCGACGCCCATGACCGTGTCTTGCGACCCGCCATTTTGTGGAACGACACCCGTAGCGCCGAGGAATGTGTGCAGATGATGGCTGAGTTGCCCGAACTGGCCCGACTCGGTGGCAGCCTGGCCATGCCTGGCTTCACTGCACCCAAATTGCGCTGGGTGGCACGCCATGAGCCGGAGGTGTTCAAACAGATCGCCAAGGTGCTGCTACCCAAAGACTACGTGCGCCTGATGTTGACCGGCGACTACGTCACCGACATGTCGGATGCCAGCGGCACCTTGTGGCTGGATGTGCAACAGCGCGCTTGGTCCGACAAATTGCTGGCCCTGACCGGGTTCACCCAGGCACACATGCCGCGTCTGGTGGAAGGCAGCGAGGCCAGCGGCACGTTGACGGCAGAGGTCGCGCAGCTTCTGGGCTTGTCCCAAGACGTGTTGGTGGCCGGTGGCGCAGGCGACAACGCCGCCAGCGCGGTCGGTATGGGCGCCATCCAGGCCGGGCAAGGATTCTTGTCGCTGGGCACCAGCGGCGTGTTGTTTGTGGTCACGCCTTCTTACCAGCCCAACGCCGCCAGCGCCACCCACGCGTTCTGCCACGCCATGCCGGGGCAATGGCACCAGATGAGTGTGATGTTGTCGGCCGCCAGTGCTTTGCAATGGGTCACGCATCTGCTGGGGGCGCCCAACGAAGGCGCACTGGCCAACCAGGCCGCCGCATTGACGCTGGCTGAGCGCGCAGCCGCCCCGCTGTTTTTGCCGTATCTGGCCGGTGAACGCACCCCGCACAACGACGCCACTGTGCGCGGCAGCTTCCACGGCCTGAACTTCGAGACCGATGCCACCCGGCTGGGTTATTCAGTCATTGAGGGCGTGAGTTTTGGCCTGAACGACGGCTTGGCCGCCCTGAATGCCGCTGGCAGCACGGTGCAACGCTTGTCCTTGGTCGGTGGTGGCTCCCGCAGCGCCATGTGGGCACAGCAACTGGCGTCCATCCTGAACATCGAGATCGTCACCCATGCCAGTTCCACCGTCTGTGGCGCTTTGGGCGCTGCACGTCTGGGCTGGCTGGCCACCGGCGCCGACCCGCAAGCCGTGTGTCTGGCACCTGCGGTCGAGTCCGTTTTCAGACCGGATCAGGCCGAGCAGGAGGTGCTGATGCCTCGTTATGCGCAGTTCCGGGCCTTGTACGCGCGGTGAGAACCAGGCTTCAAAGCGCCCTGTTTAGTGATCAGAAGCCGTAGCTCCGCATGGGCCACGACTGAAAGAACCACAGCTCACGCAAACACCCCCTGCAAATACCAGTCTTCTGACGGCGCCTGAGCCGCGCTGCCCAGGCGCTCGCGGTAGATCCAAAGCAGCACGGCGCTGCTGCTGGCGGCCACAAAATAGTCACGCAAAGCAGGCATGGCGGGCTGGTCATCTGAGGGCAGCGCCCACCAGCCGGACTCCAGCCGCTGCGGCCCGGCCAGCAGCGTGAGCGGGCCCTGGTAATACGGGCAACCCTGGCGCACGCTGAGTTTCAACGGCTGCGCCAGCAGCCAGGTGGGGTACAAAGCGCTGGCCCAGCCGTCCGGAGCCGACCCGGAATATTTGAATTTTTTTAAGTCTTTTTGGCCTCTAGCCCTTTTGCAATAAGGGCTGACAGCTATTGAATTAGCTGCAGTCTCAGCCTGCACCCAGGCTTGCATGTGTTCTGGCCGGTGGTCGGCGTGGGCTTGCAACTGCAGCACCTTGCCCGCACCGAGGCGGGCGCCCAGGCGCTCCAGCAGTTGCGCCAGCGTGTCGCCCTGGGGCGCGTCTTCCAGCAGCAAACTGGCACTCACGCCCTTGAGCGGCTGGGTTTCGAGCGAGCGCAGGCGCAGCCCCAACACCGGCGCGGGCAGTGTGATCTGGTTCAGGCGCTCGGCCAGCAGGCGCTGCAGGTGCTCGGTGCCAAGCGCTGGCTCGGCGGTGCGCAGCACCAGCGCGCCCTCTTTGGCAGTGTTGCGGCGGGCGTCCATCTGCCAGCTCAGCTCCAGCGCCAGCACACCGCGTTGGCGCAGTTGCAGCCAGACCTGCATTTGCCCCAACAGGCGGCGTGCGCCAAACAGCAGGGCTGAGGCGTTTTCGACCTGGCTGGGTAACTCCAACGCGGCCTCAAACACCTCGGGCAAGGTCAGCCAGGGGTAGATGTCGGGGCGCTGACCGTAGGCCTGGTCCAGCGCATCGACCAATGACGCACCAAAGCGCCGCGCCAGGCCATCGCGTGGCAAGGCACGCAAATCGCCCCAGCGGGTGCAGCCCAGGCGCACCAGGGTGGGCAGGTGCGCCTGGGCTGCCAGCAAGGTATTCAGGGGCAAATCATCGGGCACCACAGGCGGTTTGCAGGGTGCCAGCAGCCGCGCATAAGCTACCAGTGATGTAGCACCTTGCGCATAGCCCATAAGGGCTAGCGGCTTGTTTGACGTATAAATGTGGCGCATCAACGCAGCATGCCCGCCCCACAGCCGGGTGCTGGCGGACACCTCCAGCAGCAGCACACCCTGCAACAACGCCACCTTGGGCGTGAACTGCAGCGCCCACCAACCCAGCGCGGTCAGAGGGTCGGTCAGCGTGGCGGTGGGCGGTGCTTCACGCTGCGGCTGCAAGGCGATCCAGTGCATGCTGCTGCCCGGAAAAGGAGGTACCCACCGCCAGTAAAGCCGCCAGAGCTGCTGGGCGGGCGGGCAGCATCAAGGCTTGCGCCAGCGGCGGGCCGCGCCGCTTGTGGACCTGCACGGACAGCGCGCCCGCTGCGCCAGCGACTCCAGACCCGCAAACAGATCCAAACCCGCCTGCTGCAGAGCCGCCTGCGACGCCAGCAGATTCAGCCATTCCAGCCATTCCAGCACCCACCGTGCTCACTAGCAGCCTGTCGGACTCAGGAATTCAAAAATCTGACTGATTTTGAATTTGCTTAAAAAACAGGCACTTTGGACTCGATTTTCAAGGTTTTGCGCCTTTTTCACGGTATTACCTCCCCTCATCCAACTTTTGGACGTAGTACGGCCATGCGCTTGACATTCCAGGCCAGGCAAACCAGATTCCATTCACCGGTGACTTTGCGCAAACCACGCAGCGAGAACTGCCTGAACCCCATCACCGATTTGATGATGCCAAAGACTGGCTCCACCGTTTGCTTGCGTAGCGCATAGGCCGCTTTGCCTGCCTTTGTCGCCAGTCGGTGCGCCATGGCTTGCATTGGCGTGGCGTCAAGCCTCAAAGGCTCAGGCTCTGTAAAACGCTCGCTCCAGTGCGGGTGGTGGTCTTGGCGGGCCTGAGCAATCAAGGGCTCCATTTTGGCTTCTTCACAGAGCACTATATTGTTCTCGCTGCAATAGCCGTTGTCCGCAATCAGCGTCTGGACATCGCCCAGCTGGGGTGCCTGCTCCTGCAGGACCTTGATCATCGGCTGGACTTGTTGTTTGTCGTTAGGCGCTTGGGTCAAGGTGGTGGCTACCACCAGCATCGTGGCTGCATCGACCCCGGCTTGTGCGTTGTAGCACTGCTCAAAACCACCACTGACCTTCATGATGCGCGATTCTTCGTCCGTCAGATTGATCTGGTCGCTGTCTTTGACGCCAGGCTCAGGCTCTGTGGGTGGCTTGCCGCCGGGCTTTTTACCGGTCTCTTTTGCTTTTGCTTCGCGCTTGCCCATCTTCTCGTCAAACTCGGCCTTCTCGTGGGCGTAGCGTTCTGCCGCACGCGCTGCGATCTTGGCCTTGGCTGCGGCCATGGCGGCCAGCCGGTCCTCGCGCAGTTTGAGTTCTTTGGGCAGGCTCATGCCGTCAGGGGTATTGGCCGTGTCGGCGGCTTCAGCCAGAGCCAGCAGCTCCTGGACTTCCTGTTTGAGCTGGGCTTGGAGCTTGACGATGTGGCCGTGCGAGAGCGCGCTGTGACGCGAGGCGTTGGCGTGTATCTTGGTGCCGTCCAGGCACACGGTTCCGAGTTTGAGCAGTTTCATCTCGGTGGCCATCTCCAGCACTTGCACAAACAGGCCGGCGAGTTCGTCGATGAAGCGCCTGCGAAAGGTGGCCAGGGTGTCGTGGTCGGGATGGCTGCCAGCGGCAATGTAGCGAAACGCCACCGAGTCATACGTGGCCATCTCCAGCTTGCGGCTGGAGAAGATGCCCGTACAGTAGCCGTAGACCAAGATGGCCAGCAAGGTCGCAGGGTGGTGCGCCTTGGAGCCACGACCGGCGTATTGGCGGGTCAGCTTGGAGAGATCGAGTCCGTCAATAACTTCAACAACGAAGCGCGCCAGGTGGTCTTGCGTGAGCCAGTCGTCCACCGACGGGGGCAGCAGGTAGTCGGTTTTGCGGTCGGTTGGAATGAAGTTGGACATGGTCAAATTAGCTATCGGGATAGGTGCAATTTTACCAGTGTGCTATGCTTTTTGTAGCTGGCGAAAAAAGATATCTTGGGGCTTTAAGTCCGACAGGCTGCTAGCAGCCGCAACACGGCGGGCGAAGACTCGTCTTGCGCGGCCAGCGGGCGCATCACCCACAGCAGTTTGGTGTGGGCTTGCGCGGCCAGGTGCAAACGGCGCAAATGGTCTGAGCGCACCGGCCCCAGCCACAGCAGTACGGCACCCACCCCGGCGCAGCGCAGCGCCTGTTCGGCAGCCCACAAACGCTCAGCCATCGCGTCAGCCTGCACCCACAGCAGCTGCTGCACACCCAAACCCTGCGCCGCTATGCCAGGGCCAAACGGCGCATACGGCGGTGCCACCAGCACCACCGTTTGCGTGAGGCTGCGCAGGGCGGGCAGCAGCAAGCGCCACTCGCCCTGACCGGCTTGCGGCTGCAAAATTTCACACAAGGCCCCTACCGGCCAGCCGCCACCGGGCAACTGCGCGTCCAGCGCGGCGTGGCAGCTGGGTAGCGTGCGGCCCTCGCCAGCGGCGTCCGCCAGCGTATCGGCACGCCAGACGGCATCGCCAAAAGTTTCCAGCAGGGAAGAGACAGAAGACCAGGCCATAACGCATTAGACCTCAAATAACTGTATGAATAAACAGTTATTTGATCAACCCATTGCGCCTGGGCTGACATCTTGCAGGGTGAGGCCAAGCCTGCGCAGGGTATCAAGCGTGGGTCAAGCGATGCCGAGCCAGACAGCTGCAACAGCAACCAAGACCTACTATTTCAATAGCTATTAGCCCTTTACTAATAAGGGCTAGAGGTCAATTTGGCTTATAAACTCAAGACGAAAGCCGGGTGGACAAACCACCCGCCAACCTCAACCCCTGAAGCCCAGGAACCACACCACCGCTGCAGCCACCACCAGCATCAGGGCCAAGTACGGCCAGCTGGAGGGTTTGTCGGCATACGGGTCGCTCAAAGTGCGCTGGGCATTGGCGGGCAGCTGCGCCACTTGGGTGAGCGAGGTGCCAAACGGAATGTTGATGCGCGCCCGCGCGTTGATGGCCCAGCCATTGGCGTCCAGGATCGGGCCGAGGTTGCGGCTGCGCAGCTTGAACCAGGCCAGCACCACGGCGGGCAGCGAGATGATCAGCATCAGCCCCACCACCACCAGCGGGATTTGCCACCAGGCCAGCGAAAACAGCCCGCTCATCACCGACACCGCCATGGTGCCAATGGCTCCCAGCGCCAGGCCAATGGCGGCAAAAATACCGGCAAACTTGCCCACGTCAAATGGCTGTGACGGCGGCGCAGCCGGTGGCGCCCCGGCCACGGCCGATTGGGTGGCACCCGTGGCTGACGCGGCCAGTCTGTCGCCCGACGCAGCCGCCTTGCTGGCAGCCAATTTCTGCAGTTGCGTGCCCACCAGACGGGCGACTGATTTGTAAGGTGACCAGAACGCCTGGCGCAGGCTGATCGGCTGGTCGATGATTTTGGTGATGGTGGCGTCCCAGTCGCGGCCCTGACGGTCGTAAAACACACCGTTGCGCCCGACCATGAGCTGATCAGAATCGCCCGCCGTGAACGCGGCGGCGATGCTGAGCTTGTCAGCACCGCGCACGCAGTCGCAATACACCAGACACACGCGCGACAGGCCCGCCAGCGCGGCGTGTTTGGCGGCATCGTTCACCGCCACGACCAGTTCGCAAGAGCGGCCGTCCAGGTACAACGTGCCAATCTGGAAGGTGCCCTGGCCCTGGTGCGTGTAGAAATCACGGAAGGCCACAAAGTTGTTGGCCAGCGTCTGCAGGTCGCGCACATAGCGGGCCAGGCGCTCCAGGTCACGCAAGCCATCGCCTTCGGCCGAGGCGTCGGGTTTGGCGGCCAGCCAGGTGGTGTAGGCGGCCAGCTTGTCTTTGATGGTTTGCCAGTCGGCGGGGGTGAGCGTGTCTTGCGCGCCCAGCAGTGGCGAGACCACCGTGTCGCGCAAGGTGGCCACGCGCGCGGCCCAGGCCGGGTTGATGCCACCGGTGAGCGCCAAGGTGGCTTCCGCGCTGACATGCGACAGCGGCAAGGCAATGATGGCCTCAGTGCCCGCCTGCAAGCTGCTCGGGGCCAGCGCCTTGAGCGCGTCTTCCGAGGCGTTGAGCACGCCACCGGCGCGCTCGTCAAACGCGGCCAGCTGGCAGCGGGTGAAATAGTCTTGCACCTTGGCGTCCAACTCGGTCACCAGCGCGTGGGCGGCGGCGGTGGCTTCGCCCAGCGGCAGGGCGTCCACGCCTGCGGCCTCCCAGGCGGCCAGCGCGCGCGCGGCGTGGCTGGCCTGGGCGGCGCTGGCCTCACTCACAGTGAGCACATCGGCTTCGGTTTTGCCCAGTTCTTTGGCCAGCACCAGAGCGGCGGCCTTGATGAGCTTGCCCGCGTCGTCATCGTCACGGATCAGCGCCATGGGCACGCCGTCGCATTTTTGCACCAGCACATCGGGGCGGGTCAGGCGGCTGTTGACCCAGGCGATGGCGGCCAGCAGCTCGGGCGCGCGCACATGGCCGTCGTTGTCGCTGTCGATGAATTGCAGGCTGCGCGCATCAAACTCGATGCCTTGCACCGGGCAAGACAACGCCACCCAGAGCTTTTGGTCCAGTTCACCAAGTGCCAGCAGGTCAGCGGCTGTGTCAAGCTGCACCTGGTCAAAACCCCCGGCACGGAAAAAACGCCATTGATGTGCTGATTCAGCCATGCTTGCTCCTTGTTGATGTGCATCAAATATAGTTGACTCCTATATTAGTGCCTGTCAGGCGCAGCCCTGTTGGTCAGAAGTTACAAACTGAACGCCCACGCCAAAAACATCACAAAACCCACCGATCCCAAGACGGTATGGGCGGCCAGCACGGTGCCACCCGTCTGGCGCGACCAGCGCCTGGCCACCACCGAGGTGGCAAACCCGGTGATCACCGCCAGCGCCAGCACCAGCGCAGCTGCTTTGCCGAACTGACCCGCACTGACCGTGGCGCCATCAGGCGCGCCGCGCATCAGCATCACCACCGCCTCCATGCCAGCCAACCCGAGAAGGAGGTGAAAACCGATATGAAGAGGGTTGCTGCTGATGCGCCGCAGAAACTGCCAGCCCAGCCACAGCCCCAGGCCCATACAAGCCCCCAGAAGAAGCGCCACCAACATCATTGGCTTCATTGCAGCGCCTGGAGGTCAGGCCGTATCGCCAATCGTCGGCCAGCGCCGGTGCAACAGCACCCAGGCCACCAAACCAATCAGCATCATGCCCAGCGAAGCCGCCGCCAGCGCCAGCGTGGAATGCATCACCAGCGGCGCCAGCAGCCCGGCCACCAGCCCGTTGGCACTCGACCCGATGAACGCCTGCAGACTTGACGCCATACCACGGCGATCCGGGTGCAAATCCAGCACCAGCAGGGTCACCACCGGCACCATCATGGCCCAGCCAAAGGCAAAAATGGCGATCGGGAACATGGCCCAGGCGGCGTTAGCGGTAAACACCGCGTTGGCCGCCAGATTGAGCAGCGCCACCGTCAGCATGATGACAAAACCGTGCCGGATCTGCCGTTTGGGCGCCAGCTTGCCCGCCATGCGCCCACTGACCCAGGCGCCGCTCATGATGCCGCTGATGGTGAGCACAAAAAACCAGAAAAACTGCGTGGGTGCCAACGCCAGATGCTCGCCCAGAAAGGCCGGTGCCGACAGCACATACAAAAACATGCCGTTGAACGGAATGCCGCTGGCCAGCGCCAGCAAAAAGAAGCGCGGGTCGCGCCCCAGCTTCCAGTAGCCCTGCATCAGGTTGCTGACCTTGAGCGGCTGGCGGTGGCTCAGGTGCAGTGTCTCGGGCAGCAGCCGGTAATTGGCCACCCACAAAAACACGCCGACGCCGGTCAAAAACCAGAACACACTGTGCCAGCCCAGGTGGGCATACAACACCCCGCCAATCATCGGTGCCACGGCGGGTGCCACACCAAAGTAAATGGTGATCTGGCTCATGACCTTTTGCGCCTGCGCGGGCGGGAACATGTCGCGCACCACCGCCCGCGACACCACAATGCCCGCCCCGGTGGTCAAGCCCTGCACCGCCCGGAAAAAAATCAGCTGCCCAATGCTTTGCGACAGCGCACAACCCATCGACGCCAGGGTAAACGCCGCCAGCCCCCACAACACCACCGGCCTGCGGCCCACGCTGTCTGACAGTGCGCCGTGAAACAGACTCATGAAGGCAAAGCCAAACAGATATGCCGACAGCGTCTGCTGCATCTGCACCGGCGTGGCGCTCAGCGACGTGGCAATGCCCGAAAACGCCGGGATGTAGGTGTCAATCGAGAACGGCCCGAGCATGCCCAGCATGGCCAGCAGAACCGCCAGCGCCCAGCGCGGCGCTTGCCACAGGTGGTGAGCGTCAGGGTTCACCGGCGGTACACCCAGCAAGGAGAATCGTCAAATGCGGGGGGTGGGTCAAAAGACATGAACAGGTGGGTAGCAGCTGGTTGGCAGGCCAAAGTGGGGGAGGGGGTGGAAGAAAGCCAGCGGGAACGGAATTCTTCAGCCGCCTGATTATGCAGATTTACCGCGATCTGCGGGCCTGTGGCCCTGCCGATGCGACCGATGATTTCCAATGTTTTCTGGCTCTAGCCCTTATGCAAAAAGAATACGTCGCTATTGGTTCAATAGTACTTTGAGCGCCGTCTCATTCCCTGTTGGTGTGTTGGTCCCCGGCGGATGGACTGAGCGCGATGGCAACGCGCGGTGCCTGACGGCTGCCCAGCCACTTGCCAACAACCACCACCAACACCGCCCCGGTACCGGCAAACAGGGCATGGCCATAGGGCAGACCTTTGGAAATAGCCTCGGGTGTCGCCTGATCAGTGATCAGCATGCCCCCGGCAATCCAGCCCAAGAGCGCGGCACCCAGAGTGATGACCACCGGGAAACGGTCCATGAGGGTCAGCACCAGTTTGCTGCCCCAGACCACGATCGGGATCGACACCAAGATGCCGAAGGTCACCAGCACCATGGAGCCATGCGAGGCACCCGCCACGGCAATCACGTTGTCCAGGCTCATCACGGCGTCGGCCACCACAATGGTTTTGATGGCGGCCAGCAGCGTGGTGCCGCCGTCGATCATGTCGTGCTCGTCTTCGTGCTCGGGCAGCATCAGTTTGATGCCTATCCATAGCAGCAGCAGCCCCCCCGCGATCTTCAGGTAAGGCACGGCCAGCAGTTGCAGGGCAAAAAAGATCATCACCACGCGCAAGCCAATGGCGCCCACCACGCCCCAGAAAATGCCTTTGTTGCGCTGCTCGGCGGGCAGCTTGCGGCAGGCCAGGGCGATCACCACGGCGTTGTCGCCGCCCAACATGATGTCAATCGCAATGATCTGCAGAACGGCGATCCAGAAGAGGGAAGAGGTGAGATCAGGCATGGAGAGAAGTCGGATTCAGAGTGTTTTGTAGCGGCACCTGCTTTGCCAATTTTCATACAAGAAAAAGGCCTCCAGCCCTTATCTTTAAAGGGCTAGTAGCTACTAAATTTGCATCATTTGGCAGGGACGTATTTGCTGACGGCTTCCCACAGACCTTGCAGGTAAACCGCGCCCAGCGCCCGGTCATACAGGCCGTAGCCTGGTTTGCCGGTCTCCCCCCAGATCATGCGGCCATGGTCCGGGCGCACATAACCCTCAAAGCCCACATCGTGGTAGGCCTTGACGATGGCGGCCATGTCCAACGAGCCGTCACAGGAGTTGTGGGTGGACTCGTAAAAGGTGCCATCTTCTTCAACCTTGACATTGCGCAGGTGACCGAAGTGGATGCGGCCCTGGCCACCAAATTCTTTCACCAGCGAAGGGATGTTGTTGCACAGGTCAGCCCCCAGCGAGCCCGAGCACAGGGTGATGCCGTTGGCTTTGGAGTCAACGATCTTGACCAGTCGGGCCAGGTCGTCACGGTTTTTGACGATGCGTGGCAGGCCAAAAATGGGGCGCGGTGGGTCATCGGGGTGCATGGCCATCTTCATGCCCACCTCTTCAGCGACTGGAATGATGGCTTTGAGGAAGTAGCCGAGGTTAGACCACAGGGTTTCTTCGTCAACCGCCTTGTACTCGGCCAGCAGGCTTTTGAGTTGCGCAGGCTGGTAGCTGGCATCCCAACCCGGCAGAGAAATACCTTTTTCCGGGTCGATCTCGGCCACCGCTTTGGCATCAAAGGCCAGGGTGAAGGAGCCGTCAGGCAGTTCCTTGGCCATTTCGGTGCGGGTCCAGTCAAATACCGGCATGAAGTTGTAGCAAATCACTTTCACGCCCACCGCCGCGCAGTTGCGGATGTTTTGCTGGAAGTTCGCAATCAGCCGGTCACGCGTGGGTTTGCCGAGTTTGATGTCTTCGTGCATCGGCACGCTTTCCACCACCTCAAACTTCAGCCCGACGCCTTCGATGCGCGCACGCAGCGCCTGCAGTTTTTCCACCGGCCAGACCTCGCCCACCGGCACGTCGTAAATGGCAGAAACAATGCCGTACATGCCCGGAATCTGGCGGATGTATTCCAGCTTGACTGGATCGGATTCGCCGTACCAGCGGAAAGTCATTTTCATGGGGTCTACTCCTTGTGTTCGGGTAATTGTGGTGGGCGTTACAGAGCGAGCTGCGGGGCGCTGGCCACGTCAGGGTCGGCAGCCAGCTCCTGAAAACCAGCCAGCAACTCGGCCCTGAAGCCGTCGTGCTGCGCCAGGTCGGTGCCGAATATTTTCTGGATTGATAGCAGCTCACCCAGTATGTCATTGGGCTGGGGGCTGATTTTGGCCTTGGACAGAATCTCCGCTGAGAGGGGGTCGTTGAGCACCGCGCCGGGGGTGTGGGCGGCCTTCAACACAAAGTGCATCCAGCCCGCCAGTGCCTTGGCCAAGGCAGGTGAGGGCAGACCGCGCGCCAGGCGCTCGCGCAAGGTAGCAAGCAAGCGTTGCGGCAGTTTTTGCGAGCCGTCCATGGCAATCTGCAGCGTGCGGTGTTTCAGGGCCGGGTTGCAAAAGCGTTTTTTCAGCTGCTCTACATAGTCTGCCGGGTCCACGCCAGCGGGCGCGTGGAGCACTTGCAGAACTTCAGCCCACAAGTCGTCCAACAGGGTGGTGATGAGCGGCAGTTGCATGGCATCGGCCACAGTGTCGCGCCCAGTGAGCTGGCCCAGGTAGGCCAAGGTGGAATGGGCGCCGTTGAGGCAGCGCAGTTTCATGGCTTCCCAGTCTTCAATCTCGTTGGAAAACACCGCACCACCCAGTGTCCAGTCGGGGCGGCCCAGGCTGAAGTCGTCTTCAATCACCCACTGCACAAAACCTTCGGTGACGATCGGCCAGGCATCCTGCATGCCCAGCTGGGCGTTCACATAAGCACGGTCGGCATCGGTGGTGGCCGGGGTGATGCGATCGACCATGGTGCAGGGAAAGCGCACTTGGCCATTGATCCAATTTGCTAGTTCACTGTCAATTTTTTCAGCAAACGCCAGTACGGCGGCGCGCGCGGTTTTGCCGTTGTTGGGCAGGTTGTCGCAACTCAGCACGGTAAACGGTGCCAAACCAGCCGCACGGCGCAGGCGCAGTGCTTCAACGATCAGGCCCAGAATGGTTTTGGGCTGGCGCGGGTTGGCCAGGTCGGCGGCCACCATCGGTGCGTTGAGCAGCAGCTGGCCGCTGGCCACGTCCAGGTAATAACCTTTCTCGGTCACGGTCAGGCTGACGATGCGGGTCTCGGCAGCGGCCATGTGCGCCAGCACCTTGGGCAGATCGTCCGCGCCACCGAGCAGCTCGGTGATGGCACCAACCACCTGTAACTGCTCTGCATCGGCGGAGCGCTCCACCAGGGTGTACAGGCCGTCTTGTGGGGTAAGCGCGTCGCGGGTGGCGGTGGTCATCAACCCGGCACCCACGGTGCCCCAGCGCAGGTCGCCACTGGCCAGCACCGCCTCAGTCATCACCGCCTGGTGTGCGCGGTGGAATGCGCCTACGCCCAGGTGGACGATGCCGTTGGTGACCTGGCTGCGGTCATAGGTGGGGCGCAGCACGTTGGCTGGCAGCTGGTTCAAATGTGCTTTACAGAGTTGCATGTCAGGCTCTCGGGTTCAGTCCACCACGCCGGGAATGGCAAAGTAATTTTTTGCGTTACGGTAACTGATGTCTTGCACCATGCTGCCAAAGGTGTCGAAATCGGGTGGAATCTCGCCGCTTTCCATCCAGCCACCCACCAGCGCGCACAACACCCGGCGGAAGTATTCGTGCCGAGGGAAGGACAAAAAGCTGCGCGAATCGGTCAGCATGCCGACAAAACGCGACAGCAGGCCCAGGTTGCCAAGACTCACCATCTGCTGGCGCATGCCGTCGATGTGGTCGTTGAACCACCAAGCCGAACCCATCTGTATCTTGCCAGGACTGGATCCGTCCTGGAAGCAGCCCATCACCGTGCCCAGCACCGCCAGGTCATTCGGGTTGAGTGAATAGAGGATGGTTTTGGGCAGCAAGTTCTCGCTTTGAAGCGCGTTCATGAACGCAGCCAGGCGGGGGGCGATGGGTTCGTCGTTCACCGCGTCATAGCCGGTGTCAGGGCCGAGCGTCTTGAACATGACGGTGTTCAGGTTGCGAATGGCCGACAGGTGCAACTGCATGGCCCAACCGCGTTTGGCGTTCATGCGGCCTACTTCCAGCAGCACCGCTGTCTTGAAGGTGTCGGCTTCCTGGCGGCTAGGGGCGGCGCCTTGCAGCATCTTGGCAAACACATGTTGCACTGTCATGGCCGAGCCAAAGGTGGCAAAAGGTGCCACCAAGCCGTGGTCTGAAGCGCGGCAACCCAGCGCATGAAAGGCGCTGTGGCGGCTCTCCAGCGCTTGAATCAACGCGGTGTAGGACCCAATGTCCACATTGGCCGCAGCACCCAGACGGCTGAGGTAAGCCTGCCAGGCTGGCAGATCGTCCACCGCCAGCGCCCGGTCCGGGCGGAAGCTGGGCACCATCACGGGTTGATCCGCTTGACGCACTTTGGCGTAGGCGATATGGTGCTCCAGTGTGTCAGCCGGGTCGTCGGTGGTGCCGACAGCGCGCACTTTCATGCACTGCAGCAGCGAGCGGGCACCGAATTCGGGGCGCACGATCTGGGCGTTGCAGGCATCCCAAATGGCCGGGGCGGTTTTTTCAGATAACGCCTCGTCGATGCCAAAGTAGCGCTGCAGCTCCAGATGAGTCCAGTGGTACAGCGGGTTGCCTACCAGGCGCGGCACGGTTTTGGCCCAGGCCAGAAAGGTGCGGTAGTCCGCCTCGTGCCCGGTGACGTCGTCTTCACGCACGCCGTTGGAGCGCATGGCGCGCCATTTGTAGTGGTCACCACCGAGCCAGGCGTGAGCCAGATTGCGAAAGGTGGCGTTGCTGGCAATGTCGGCTGGGGGTAGATGGCAGTGGTAGTCAATGATCGGCATCTGCGCCGCAAACTCATGAAACAGCCGCCGGGAGCATTCATCAGGCAAAAGGAAGTCGGCATTCATGAAAGGCTTCATCAGGTTACTCCGTATCGGGTTGGTTGGCGCTCGCGAACTTTACATCAAGCAGAACGATAATTCAATCAATTTGAAACGGCGTTTTGCTTATTTGCCACGACATATCAAACCAGACATGTCGCATCATATTTAAAAATGAAATTTCGTTTTAAAAATTATTGAACACTGTTTGATTTTGGCGTATATTCGCCGCACTTGCTGAGGAAGCCAGTGCGCCCCCTGGTAAGTGTGTTCAGCGGCTTTTTCCTGTTTACTCTCAACAATGAGGCAATTATGAAAACAAATGTGAAGAAAATCCTGGCAGCTGCACTGGTGGCAGCATTCGCCGTTGGTAGCGCTTATGCGCGTGACTTCCGCTCGGCAGATGTGCATCCGCTGGACTACCCCACGGTGATGACTGTCAAGAAAATTGGCGAGATCATCAGCCAGAAAACCGGCGGCAAATACAACGTCAAGGTGTTTGGCAACAGCTCTCTCGGTTCGGAAAAAGACACGGTGGAGCAAGTCAAGATTGGCGCGCTGGACATGGTCCGGGTCAATACCGCTGCTTTCCACGGAATCGTTCCGGAATCCATGGTGCCTTCGTTCCCGTTCATCTTTCGCGACATCGAGCATTTCCGCCACGCCATGAACGGCCCGGCAGGCGATGACATTCTGGCTGCATTTGACAAGGCCGGTTTTGTCGGCTTGGCACTGTGGGAATCTGGCGCACGTTCCATCTATGCCAAAAAGCCGGTGCGCAACTTGGCTGACGTGAAGGGCATGAAGATTCGTGTGCAGCAGTCTGACCTGTGGGTGAGCCTGGTGCAGGCCATGGGTGCCAATCCCACGCCTATCCCATGGGCTGAGGTGTATACCGCGTTGAAGACTGGCCTGGTCGATGCCGGTGAAAACAACTACCCATCCTATGAAACCGTCAAGCACTACGAAGCGGCTCCGATCTTCAGCGAAACGCAACACGTCATGGCACCCGAAGTGCTGATCTTCTCGAAAAAGGTGTGGGATACCCTGAGCAAGGAAGAACAAAAGATCATCCGTGACGCCGTCAAGGAAACTATCCCCTACTACATCGACCTGTGGGCCAAGAAAGAGCAGGCTTCCAAAGCGGCTGCCCAAAAGGCCGGTGCCACCTTTATCAACGATGTCAACAAGGCCGAGTTTGTGGGTGTGATGAAGCCAGTGTGGGACAAGTTCTCGCCCACCCCCGAGCTGAAAGCCTTGGTCCAAAAGATTGTCAACACCAAATAACGCGAGGTTGAACAAAACCGTTTGAGGATGTTGCCCGAAAGTGTCGTGGCGCTTTCGGGCATTTTTTTGGAGTGATGCAATGCAATGGCTGACTTGGCTCAATTCCCGGCTGTCCCGGTGGGCGCTTTATCTGGCTGTGGCCTGCCTGATGGGTATCGTCGGCGTGGTGTTTGGCTCGGTCATCTGGCGCTATGTACTCAACGACGCACCCGCCTGGTCAGAACAGGTGGCGCTGATTTTGGTGATTAACGTGGCCATGTTTGGCGCTGCTGCCGGCGTGCGCGATGAGGGTCACATCGGCATGGAGTCGCTCACCAGCCTGCTGCCGCCCCGAATGCAATTTTGGGTGGGCAATGTGGTGGGCGTGGTCACCATCGTGTTTGGTGGTTTCCTGTGCTGGGGCTGCTGGACCATGGCCATGTCGGTCTGGCCCAACCTGATTCCTACCCTGGACATTTCAGAGGCCTGGCGCTACCTGCCGTGCGTGGTGGCGGGGGCCATGATCATCCTGTTTTCGATTGAGCATCTGATTGCCATGTCAACCCACAAGAAAGTGACTCCATCATGGCACTGACCGTCCTTTGCATCAGTTTTCTGATCTTTTTGCTGTTGGGCGTGCCGGTGGCGTTTTCCATCGCCTTGAGCTGCATCGCCACCTACTGGGTGGAGGGCTTTCCGCTGGAGCTGGCGTTTCAGAACATGATCTCAGGCATGAACGTGTTCTCGTTCCTGGCGATTCCGTTCTTCATCTTCTCGGGCGAGCTGATGCTGCATGGCGGCATTGCCGACAAGATTGTCAACTTTGCCCGCAACATGGTCGGGCACCGGCGGGGTGGTCTAGGCATGGCCAATGTGGTGGCCTGCACGCTGTTTGGCGGCGTCTCCGGTTCACCGGTGGCGGACGTGTCGGCGATGGGCGGCGTGATGATCCCGATGATGAAAAAAGAGGGCTACAGCGCCGACTACGCGGTGAACGTCACCACCCATGCCTCGCTGTGCGGCGCCTTGATGCCGACCTCGCATAACCTGATCATCTACGCCTTTGCGGCCTCCAGCAGCAGCGGTTTGCTGGCGGGCAAAGACATCATGGTCAAGGGCGTGTCGATCGGCGAGCTGATGTTTGCCGGTTTGTTGCCGGTACTGGTACTGATGGTCAGCATGCTGTTTGCCGCTTACTGGGTGGCGAAGAAAAACGGCTACCCCATCCGTGCGGACGGCAGCAGCCGGCTGGACAAGTTTGCAGGCTGGAACGCAGTGATCACCTCAGGTGTAGCGGCTCTGCCAGGCATGTTTGTGGTGGTGATCATCCTGGGCTGCATCATCATGGGCATCACCACCGCTACCGAAGCGGCCGGTATTGCAGTGGTGTATTCGCTGCTCCTGACCTTTGTCGGCTACCGGACCATGAACTGGACCAAGCTGATGAAAGCCGGTGCCAAAGCCGCCAAAACCACTGGCGTGGTCTTGCTGCTGATTGGCGTATCGACGATGTTCCAGTACATCATGACCATTCTGGAAATTCCCGATAAAACAGCCGCCTTGCTGCTGAGTGCCACCACCGATCCGTTGGTGATGTTTTTCCTCATCAACCTGATCCTGTTTCTGCTGGGCACCTTCATGGACATGGCTTCGACCATCCTGATCTGCACGCCGCTGTTTTTGCCGCTGGCCATTCACATGGGCATGGGGCCGGTTCAGTTTGGCATTGTCATGCTGCTGAACTGTGCTCTGGGGCTCAACACACCGCCGGTGGGAACCACCCAGTTTGTGGGGTGCGCCATTGGCGAGGTATCGGTCGAACAGGTCATGAAAAGCATTCTGCCGTTTTACGGTGCCCTGTTCGTGGTGATGGTGGTGGTGACCTACTTTCCGGCGTTCTCCACCTGGATACCGAGTCTGATCAAGGGATCACCGGTTTACTGAAGCTGGCGCAAGCCCAACCCCGACCAGGTTGGGCACTTTTTCACAATCTGAAACTTGCCGCTGAGCCCTGCCGCGCGGCTTGATGGAGTCATCCATGACGCAATCCTCTCATATCCGCCTGCACCCCAATGACGACGTGCTGATCGCTACCCAGCAACTGTTGCCCGGCACCTCGCTGCTGTCTGACCACCTGGTGGTGCGCGACCTGGTGCCCCCTGGCCACAAGCTGGCAGCCCATGACCTGGCCGCAGGTGCTGCGGTTCGGCGCTACAACCAGACCATCGGTTTTGCCAAATTCAACATTGCGGCTGGCCAGCATGTGCATTCCCACAACCTGGGCATGGGCGAGTTTGAGCGCGACTACGGCATTGGCCAGGGCGTGCGCGACTTGCCCAAGGCGGCGCAACCCGCCACCTTCATGGGTTACAAGCGCCCCAACGGCAAGGTGGGCACACGCAACTACATCGCCATCATCGCCTCGGTGAACTGCTCGGCCACGGTGGTGCGGGCCATTGCCGCCCACTTCAGCCGCGAGCGGCTGGCTGCTTACCCCAACATTGACGGCGTGCTGGCCTTGCCCCACCCTTCGGGCTGCGGCATGGGCGTGGTCAGCGAGGGCATGGACATCCTGCGCCGCACGCTGGCCGGTTATGCCAGGCACCCGAACTTTGCCGGGGTGCTGTTTGTCGGGCTGGGCTGCGAGCAGAACCAGATTGCACCAATTCTTGACCTGGTGGGTGCCCATGAGGAGGGCATGTTGCAAAAACTGGTGATGCAGCTTGAGGGCGGCACCACCGCGGCCATCAAGAAGGGCATTGCCCAGGTGACTGCGATGCTGGAGCGCGCCAACAGTTACCAGCGCGAGGCGGCACCGGTCAGCCAGCTGATCGTGGGGCTGAACTGCGGCGGCTCCGACGGCTACTCCGGCATCACCGCCAACCCGGCACTGGGCGGGGCGTCAGACCTGCTGGTGGCGCACGGCGGCACCACCATCCTGTCGGAAACGCCCGAGATTTATGGTGCCGAGCACCTGCTGACGCGCCGTGCCGCCAGCCCCGACATTGCCCACAAGCTGCTTGACCGCATCAGCTGGTGGAAAGACTACACCTCCCGCAACGGCAACCAGATGGACAACAATCCGTCGGTCGGCAACAAGGCGGGCGGGCTGACCACCATCCTCGAAAAATCCCTGGGCGCGGTGGCCAAAGGCGGTACCAGCACGCTCAACGGCGTTTTTCAATATGCCGAGCCCGTCACCACCAAGGGTTTTGTTTTCATGGACACCCCCGGTTACGACCCGGTGTCGGCCACCGGCCAGGCTGCGGGCGGCGCGCAAATCATCTGCTTCACCACCGGGCGTGGCTCGGCCTTTGGCTGCGCTGGCGTGCCCACCATCAAGCTGGCCACCAACAACACCCTGTTTGAGCGCATGCGCGACGACATGGATGTGAACTGCGGCGACCTGATCACCGGCACCCCCATGCCCGAGATCAGCCAGCGCATCTTCGACGCGATCATTCGCCACGCCTCGGGCGAGAAGGTGCGCAGTGAAGAACTGGGCTACGGCAACGACGAATTCTTGCCGTGGCAAGTAGGCGCGGTGATGTAGCTATTTAATTGATATCACACCAGGCAATCTGCATAAGGGCTGCCGGGCACTTTTAACCACTTTTTTAGGAGCATGAACATGGCAGCAAAAGATCGTATGGCAGTTCTTTCGGCAATGATGGCGCAGAGCATCATTCCTGTTTTTTATCACCCAGACGTCGAGCTGTGCATCAACGTCATCCAGGCCTGCGCCAACGCCGGCGCCAAATGTGTGGAGTTCACCAACCGCGGTGACTTTGCCGCGCAGGTGTTCCTGGATGTGACCCGGCATTTCGCCAAGGCCGACCCGTCGGTGATCATGGGCGTGGGCTCCATCGTGGATGCACCGACCGCCGGCATTTTCATCGCCAACGGTGCCAAGTTTGTGGTTGGCCCGCTACTCAACGCCGATGTGGCCAAGGTGTGCAACCGTCGCGGTATTCCCTACAGCCCGGGCTGCGGTTCGGCCACCGAGATTGGCGACGCGCAGGAACTGGGTGTCGAAATTGTCAAGGTGTTCCCGGGATCAAGCGTGGGTGGCCCAGACTTTGTCAAGAGCATGATGGGCCCGATGCCCTGGACACGCATCATGCCCACTGGCGGCGTGGAACCCACCGAAGAATCCCTGCGCAAGTGGTTTGGCGCTGGCATCGTCGCCTGTGGTATCGGCTCCAACATGATCACCAAAAAACTGCTCGACGCCAAGGACTACCAAGGCATTGAAGACAACGTGCGCAAGACGGTCGCGCTGGCCGCCGCCATCAAGGCCGAGTTAGCTGCCAAATAAGCATTGAAAGGAAATCAGCCATGTCTGCACTCATCATCAAATCTGCCGCAGAAACCAAATGGGACTGCGCCTCTTTCGGCGAAGTCATGCTGCGCTTTGACCCCGGCTTTGGCCGCGTGCGCAATGCCCGCAGCTTCCAGGTCTGGGAAGGCGGCGGCGAATACAACGTGGCCCGGGCCATGCGCAAATGCTGGGGCAAGCGCGCAGCCGTGGTCACCGCCCTGCCCAAGAACGACCTGGGCTGGCTGGTGGAAGATCTGATCATGCAAGGCGGCGTGGACATGAGCCACCTGATCTGGCGCGATTTTGACGGCCTGGGCAAGAACACCCGCGTCGGGCTGAACTTCACTGAAAAGGGCTACGGCATCCGCCCGGCGCTGGGCTGTTCGGACCGCGGCCACTCTGCCGCCTCCCAAATCCGCCCCGGCGAAGTAAATTGGGAAAAGCTGTTCGGCGAGGAGGGCGTGCGCTGGTTCCACACCGGCGGCATTTTTGCCGCGCTGGCAAGCAACACCGCTGAGGCGGTGATCGAAGCCGTCGAGGCGGCCAAGAAGTACGGCACCGTGGTCGCTTATGACCTGAACTACCGCGCCTCGCTGTGGAAGAGCCAAGGCGGCAAGGACGGCGCGCAGCGCGTCAACCGCCACATCGCCAAGTATGTGGATGTGATGATTGGCAACGAGGAAGATTTCACCGCCTGCCTGGGCTTTGAAGTGGAAGGCGCCGACGAACACCTGACCCACATCGAAACCGACAGTTTCAAGAAGATGATCCAGACCGCCGTGGCGACGTTCCCCAACTTCAAGGTGGCGGCCACCACGCTGCGCAAAGCGACCACGGCCACACTCAATGACTGGTCTGCCCTGCTGTACTACGAAGGTCAGCTCTACCAGTCGATGAAGCGCGAGAACCTGGAAATTTATGACCGCGTGGGCGGTGGCGACGGTTTTGCCTCGGGTCTGGCCTATGGTTTCCTGGAAGGCAAGGGCGCGCAAGCCGCTGTGGAGTACGGCGCGGCCCACGGCGCGCTGGCCATGACCACGCCGGGCGATACCTCGATGGTGCGCGTCGAAGAGGTTGAGGCGGCCATGAAGGGCAAGGGCGCGCGGGTCATCCGGTAAGTGCTGTATTGATAGCTGCTAGCGCTTATTCAAAGTGGTGTTTTTTGACATCGATCCCTCGCGGGCGATGGGTGGCTTTTGTGTGCTGCTTACTGCGTGCTGCTGGTGACTTTTGTAAATGGCAAGGCGATAGGGTCAGGCACGTCGTCAATCACAGCCACAAGCCACCGCCATAAATCCACCCCGCGAGTCAACGCCCCGGACTGTTCCCCCAGCCACCACACCCCGTTGAATCACACCCAGATTCATGAGATGAGGGTCGATTCGGGGTAGGATGGCCTGTTCCGCATAGGCTCCAGGCTACATGGCTGCGACTTTGCGCCGCGATCTTTGGCTGGCCTTGAATGTGGGCGTTTACAGGGGTACATCGTCCGTGGCTTCCCCGCCAACATCGCTTGAGACTCCCCGCTTGCCCCAGCACCTCAAAGGGACGATCGTCGCGCTGGCCCTGTTGCTGGCGGCCTACACAGTGCTTGTGTCGTGGTTTTCATGGGTCGACGAGAAGGCGAATTTTGTTCAGAACCTAAAAACCATCACAGAACTGGAAGCCAGGGCAGTCGACAACTATTTTGTCCACCTTGAAGGTGACCTCCGGGACCTGTCCGCCGAAATGACGCTAGGCGGTGACCGCATTGATCTCAACCATGCTTATCAAATCGTCAAGCGCTACAAGGCCAATCACGACGAGGTGTACAACGTCACGCTGATTCGCCCAGACGGCGAAATCCTTCTCACCGCCAAAAACGCACCGGGAACCGTGCATGTCACCCTCGCCAACGAGGCGTCGTTCATCGGCTATCTGGACGACCTGAAGGCAGGGCAAACGCTTGGCATCGGGCAGCCGCTACTGGCGGTGGTCAGCAAGGCCGTGATCGTTCCGGTGCGTATCGCCATCCGAGACTCGGCGGGCAAGCTGGCCTACATCCTGAGCGCCAACCTGCCGCATGAGCATCTGCGATCCTTCTGGAAAGAAGCACCTGTCACCACCACGGCCGCCATTGGCCTGATGCGTGACAACGGCTTTCTGCTGAGCCGCTACCCCGTACCCGGCAGCCTCGGGCTGGAGAAGATTTATGGCGAGCCAAGAACCGGCGCATTGATCAACCACCTGCGCACGCAGCAGTTTCCCGAAAGCGGGTACGTGCAAGGCCCCAGCAGCCTGGACGGACCCGACTTCTTGAACGCCTTTCGTCGCCTGCCGAGTTACCCGGTCACGGTTTTCGTTGCCATGCCGATGACCGAGGTTCGGGCGGCCTGGATGGCGCGGGTGCAATCCACTTATGCAGCCGTGTTCTTGCTGTTGGCCGGCGGCTATGCCGCCTTCAAGTACGCCACCCGTCGCCAAATGGCCTCGGATCTGGAGCGCAAGCGAATGGACGAGGCCAGAGAGGCGTTTGCACAACGCTTGCGCCAAAGCGAAGAACGCTTTCGCCACTTTTTTGAAGAAAATTCGTCCGTGCAGCTGATCATGGATCCGATTTCCGGCATCATCGAAGACGCCAATCAGGCCGCTGTGGCCTACTACGGCTACCCCAGGGAGCAATTGGTTGGCATGCTGATCAGCCACATCAACACACTCTCGCCGGAGCGCTTGGCACAAGAGCGACTGAACGCCTTGCATGAGTCGAGAAACTATTTTCAGTTTGAGCATCGACTGGCGTCTGGCGACCTGCGCGATGTCGAAGTGCATTCGACGCCGATTCAAAGCCATGACGGCGCCCGGCTCCTGTCGATCGTCCACGACGTCACCGACCGCAATCTGGCACAAAAACGGCTGCGCCAAGTTCTTGATGAGCAAAAGGCCATTCTGAACAACGACCTCATCGGCATCGTCACCACGCTGAATCGCACCATTGTCTGGGCCAACCCTGCCTTTGAGCACATGTTGGGCTACCAAGCGGGTGAGCTCAAGGGTGTTTCAACCCGCGTGAATTACCCCAGCGATGAAGCGTATGAAGCGCTGGGGACCGCTGCCTATCCGGTGTTGGCTGCTGGCAAGGTGTTTCGCAGCCAGATTGAGCATGTGCGCAAGGACGGACAGCACATCTGGCTGGATGTGAGCGGCGAGATGCTGGGGCAAGGCAGCGGTCAGTCGCTGTGGGGATTTGTTGACATCACCGCGCGCGTGCTTGGCGCCGAGAAAATCGACACGTTGATGCGCCAGCAAAAAGCCATTCTCAACAATGAACTGGTTGGCATCATGACGGCCAGAGAGCGAACCATCGAGTGGGCCAATCCTGCGTTTGAGACGATGTTTGGTTATGCGCCGGGTGAATTGGTCGGGGTACCGGTGCGCAACGGATACTGCAGTGATGAGGCCTATGAAACCTTTGGCAAGAACGCCTATGCCACGATTGCCTTGGGGCAATCGTATCGGACCGAATTCGAATACCTGCGCAAGGACGGCTCAAGATTCTTTGCCGATGTCAGCGGGTCCGTGCTTTCGGCCAGCACCGGCGAGTCGCTGTGGTGCTTTATCGACGTGACCGAGCGAAAGCGCATTGAACTCGAGATCAATCAACTGGCTTTTTACGACACACTGACCGCATTGCCTAACAGGCGTCTGTTGCTCGACCGTCTGTCGCAGGCGATGGCTGCCAATCGGCGCAGTGAGCGCCATGGGGCGGTGATGTTTCTTGACCTTGACAACTTCAAGTCACTCAACGACGTGCATGGTCACGATGTAGGCGACTTGCTGCTGCTTGAAGTGGCCGATCGGCTCAAGGGGTGCGTGCGCCAGATCGATACGGTGTCGCGGTTCGGGGGCGACGAGTTTGTGGTGCTGCTGGGCGATCTGTCTGCCGACAAGGCCGAATCCATGGTGCTTGCCAAGTCCATCGCAGAAAAAATTCGGGCCAAACTCGCAGAACCATATGTGCTGACAATCAACACGCCGGGCCAACCTGCCAGCACCGTCACGCATCGCTGCTCGGCAAGTATCGGTGTCAGGGTTTTTGCCAGTAACGGTCTGGGTCGCGACGAAATATTGAAGTCAGCCGATGCCGCCATGTACCAGGCCAAAGACGGTGGACGCAACGCCGTTCGGTTCTGCGAATGACGTCCTCAGGGTCACTCCCCAAAAGGGCTGTCACGCGGCAGTCGACTTGGCAGCGTTCAGGAACTCCGCCACCCGCGCTTCAGTAGGCAGCGGTGCCACCGCACCATAACCCTGGGTGGACAAGGCGGCAGAGGCCACCGCCCAGCGAGCGCTGGTGAACACGTCTTCACCGCGTGCCCGCCGGGCCAGGTAAGCGCCGTTGAAGCAATCGCCCGCGCCGGTGGCGTCCACCGCTTTGACCGGAAACGCGGCTATTTTTTGCATCGTGCGGCCATCAGAGACCAACGCGCCTTGCACACCCATCTTCATCACCACCACCTTGGCACCCTGCTGGTGCGCCCAGGCCACAAGGTCTTCAGGCGCCTGCAGCCCGGAGAGCTTGGCCAGTTCTTCATGCCCCGGCAAAAACTCATCGGTTGAGGCGATGGTTTGAATGACGGTGGGCCTGGCATCCTCCAGCGACCACAAGGCAAAACGCAGGTTGGGGTCATAGGACACACGTGCACCGGCGGTCCGGGCCATGTTGATCGCAGCACCGACCGTTTGCAAGGCGCTGGAACTGATGGCCTGGCTGATACCGGTGACATGCAGATATTGGGTGTTGCCGATCAGCTCGGGCTGCAGGTCACCGGGCTGGATACGGCTGGCCGCCGAGCCCCGGCGCAGGTATGAAAAATGGTGGCCGTCGGCGTCATGGCGCACAAAATAAACGCCGGTTGGGGCGTCGTCGCGCACCTGTACCGCGCTCACATCCACCCCTTCGGTCTTCCACAGCGCCAGGCACATGTCGCCCAGCGCGTCGTTGCCCACCAGCGACACATAGGCGCAGCGCGCACCTTGGCGGGCGGCGGCGATGGTGGTGTTGGAGGTGTCGCCGCCAAAGCCTTGCAGGTACATGCGACCGTCACCTTGCGGAATCTGGTTGAACTCCACCATGGCTTCGCCCAGCGCCACCACGTCATAGTGCTGATTCATTTCAAGGCTCCTGTTGGTTGTACCGGCATCACGCGCGGGTTAAAGAAAGTCGTCGCGCCTTGGGGAGAACTGGTCCAGCAGCACGCTGCCCTGCTCCAGTGCCACCGCGCCATGCCATGTCTGGCGCGGCACGATGAAGGCATCGCCGACCTTCAGGATGCGCTTGTCTCCGGCCACCTCAATCTCGAACGACCCGGCAATCACCAGGGCAATCTGGTCATGCGCGTCGTGGGCGTGCGCGGTACCGATGGCCCCTTGGTCAAACTGCACCAGCACCGACATCAGGTCTGGCGTATGGCCCACAATTTTTCGCCGGATGCCCGCGCCCAGTTCGGTCCAGGGCGTGTTGCTGTTGTCAAAGAAGTGGTTCATGGCCGTCCTCTGGGTGGCTGAAAAGGCAACGATGCAGAGAAAAATGCACCGATGCCGCGACAAGTCGTTCACGATAATGTATCATCCATCAACCATTTTGAAACGCTGGTTCAATAAATAGTAACCGCATTTCAAAAATGTTGTAAGTTGCGTCAATCTCTGCCGCAAACTCGATCAACCCAGTGCCCAAAAGGCCAAAAAAAGCGAGAGCCACCATGGAAATTCGCCAACCCATCCACAGCGATCACGTCCGCACGCTTGACACCGAAGGCCTGCGCCGGCACTTTCTGGTCGAAGACCTGTTCAAACCCGATGAGGCCACACTGACCTACAGCCAGATCGACCGCATCATCGTCGGCGGCATCATGCCGGTCAACCAGGCGGTGTGCTTTTCGCCTGAGCTGGGGCGCTTTACCGGCACCGACTTTTTCCTGCAACGCCGCGAACTCGGCCTGATCAACATCGGTGGCGCCGCCCGCGTGCTGGTGGACGGTGAGGTTTTTGACATCGGCCAACGTGAAGCGCTGTATGTCGGCCAGGGTGCCAAACAGCTCGAATTCACCAGCGTAGACGCTGCGCACCCGGCCAAGCTGTATTTCAATTGCGCGCCTGCGCACACCAGCTACCCCAGCCGCAAGGTGACGCTAGCCCAAGCCTCGCCCGAGACGCTGGGCGCGCCAGAAACCAGCAACCGCCGCACCATCTACAAGTACCTGGTGCCCGACGTGTTGCCCACCTGCCAACTCTCCATGGGTCTGACCCAGTTGGAGCCCGGCAACATGTGGAACACCATGCCGTGCCACACCCATGACCGGCGCATGGAGGTGTATTTCTACTTTGACATGAAGGCAGACGCCGCCGTGTTCCACATGATGGGTGAACCCACGCAGACACGGCACATCGTGGTGCGCAATGAGCAGGCGGTGATCAGCCCTAGCTGGTCGATCCACTCCGGGGTGGGCACCCAGGCCTACACCTTCATCTGGGGCATGGTCGGTGAAAACCAGGTCTTCAAGGACATGGACCACGTGCCGATGGGCGCGCTGCGCTAAGTCCGCCCCCTCAATGCCCAGGAGAACCGCATGATCTTGAACCATTTCAAACTGGATGGCCGTGTGGCCATCGTCACCGGCTGCAATACCGGGCTCGGCCAGGGCATGGCTTTGGCACTGGCACAGGCGGGGGCTGACATTGTTGGCGTCAACGTCGCCGCGCCAGACGACTCGCGGGCACTGATTGAAGCCACAGGCCGCCGTTTTCTGGACTTGCGCGCCAATTTGTCAGACGTCAGCAGCATTGAGGGCCTGGTCAAACAGGCGCTGACCCTGACCGGCAGCGTGCATATTCTGGTGAACAACGCCGGCATCATCCGCCGCGAAGATGCCATCAACTTCACCGAGAAAGACTGGGACGACGTGGTGGACCTGAACCTCAAGTCGGTATTTTTCTTCTCGCAAGCGGTGGCGCGCCAGTTCATGGCCCAAGGCACGGGCGGCAAGATCATCAATGTGGCTTCGATGCTGTCTTACCAGGGCGGTGTGCGGGTGCCGTCCTACACCGCCTCCAAAAGCGGCGTGATGGGCATCACCCGTGCGCTGGCCAACGAGTGGGCCAAACACGGCATCAACGTCAACGCCATCGCCCCCGGCTACATGGCCACCGACAACACCACCGCCCTGCGCGCCGACGAAGCCCGCAACGCCGCCATTCTGGAGCGCATTCCGGCAGGCCGCTGGGGTGTTCCGGCAGATATGGCCGGGCCGGTGGTGTTTTTGGCGTCCGACGCGGCCAGTTACGTCAACGGCTACACCGTGGCCGTGGATGGTGGCTGGCTGGCACGCTAAATGCTGCACTGACACCATCGCAGCGCGTCATCGTCGCCGTTCCCTTCAGCTGACCTTTCAACGGAGTGACAACAAATACTTGCGCTTGTCTTCTGCTTGACCCGAAGGTTGGGCTGAGCCGTTGGCTGCGAGGAATATAATTTGAAACACACTTCCAGGGAAATCAAAACAAAATGGCTGATGAATCCTACGATGCCAAGCAACCCGAGTCGGTTGCCGCTGTATTAAAGGTCTTTGCGCTGCTGCAGGCCCTGGCTGAAAACAACGAGACCGGCATTTCAGACCTGTCAGTGCGTCTGGCCATGCCCAAGGCCACCGTCTACCGGTTTTTGCAGACCATGATGACGGTAGGCTATGTGCGCCAGGAGCGCGACAGCGAGCGCTATGGCCTGACCATGAAGATGTTTGAACTTGGCACCAAGGCCTTGCAATATCCTGACCTGGTCGACCTGTCCAAGCACCACATGCAAATGATGGCCGACATCACCGGTGAAACGGTCCACCTGGGCACGCTGATTGACAGCGAAATCATCTACCTGCACAAAGTCGATTCCCGCCACACCCTGGGCATGTACTCGCGCGTGGGCCGCCGCGCGCCCTTGCATTGCACCGCCATTGGCAAGGTGCTGATGGCCTGGGAAGACCCCGAACGGCGCGACCGCGTGTTGAATGGCTGTGACTTCAAGCGCTACCGAGAAAAAACCATCGTGGACGCCGACGCGTTTCTGACTGAGCTGGCGCAGGTCAAGGCGCAAGGCTACGGCGAAGACCGCGAAGAGTTCGATGACCACATCCGCTGCCTGGGCGTGCCCATTTTTGACCGTATCAACCGCCCGATTGCAGGCTTCAGCATCTCGTTCCCGACCTTCCGCTACGACGAGTCCAAAAAGGACGAGAACGTCGCCATGCTGCAAGCAGCCGCCAAAGACATCTCCACCCAACTGGGTTGTACGCACTTTCCGCTGGACAAGTAACCCCGCTTCGGCCTCTTCCACGCCACGCAGTGCCGCTCGGCAAGCCCTGAAAAGACAAGGGAAATGTCCCCGGGGCTCTTGAAATGTCTTCAAACGCCCTTATCATTAGCACTCGATAGAGAAGAGTGCTAACAAACATTGGCGCGCTATCGCTTCAAGACAACAACGGCCAGCTAGACCAGTTGGCGTTTTGGTTTTAACCCCTGTTTCGAAACTTAGGAGATCCTTATGAAACTTCGTCCCCTGCACGACCGCGTGATTGTCAAGCGCGTAGAAAACGAAACCCGCACCGCTTCCGGTATCGTTATTCCTGACAGCGCTGCTGAAAAGCCTGATCAAGGCGAAGTGCTGGCCGTTGGCCCCGGCAAGAAGAATGACAAGGGCGAACTCGGCGCGATGAGCGTCAAGGTCGGTGACCGCGTGTTGTTCGGTAAGTACAGCGGCCAGACCGTCAAGGTCGATGGCGACGAACTCCTCGTGATGAAAGAGGATGACCTGTTTGCCGTGGTTGACAAGTAATCACACACTCTTTATTCAATAGCTACTAGCCCTTTACCAATAAGGGCTAGAGGCCAATTTATCTTATATATCTAGGAGCTACACATGGCAGCAAAAGACGTAATTTTCGGCGGCGAAGCCCGCGCTCGCATGGTTGAAGGCGTGAACATCTTGGCCAACGCGGTCAAGGTCACCCTCGGCCCCAAGGGTCGCAATGTGGTGTTGGAGCGCTCTTTCGGCGCCCCCACCGTGACCAAGGACGGTGTGTCCGTGGCCAAGGAAATCGAACTCAAAGACAAGCTGCAAAACATGGGTGCGCAGATGGTCAAGGAAGTCGCTTCCAAAACCTCTGACATCGCTGGCGACGGCACCACCACCGCCACCGTGCTGGCCCAGTCGATCATCCGCGAAGGCATGAAATATGTCGCCGCCGGCATGAACCCGATGGACCTGAAGCGCGGTATCGACAAGGCTGTCACAGCCCTGATCGTTGAGCTGAAGAAGGCTTCCAAGGCCACCACCACCTCTAAAGAAATCGCCCAAGTGGGTTCCATCTCCGCCAACGCGGACGAAACCATCGGCAAGATCATTGCTGATGCGATGGACAAGGTTGGCAAAGAAGGCGTGATCACCGTCGAAGACGGCAAGTCGCTGGAATCCGAACTCGAAGTCGTTGAAGGCATGCAGTTTGACCGCGGTTACCTGTCGCCCTACTTCATCAACAACCCGGAAAAACAAGCCGCGTTGCTGGACAACCCGTTTGTGCTGCTGTTTGACAAGAAGATCAGCAACATCCGTGACCTGCTGCCCACGCTGGAACAAGTCGCCAAGAGCGGCCGTCCGCTGCTGATCATTGCTGAAGATGTCGAAGGCGAAGCCCTGGCAACTTTGGTGGTGAACACCATCCGTGGCATCCTGAAGGTCGTGGCTGTCAAGGCCCCTGGCTTTGGTGACCGTCGCAAGGCCATGCTGGAAGACATCGCCATCCTGACCGGCGGCAAGGTGATTGCTGAAGAAGTGGGCCTGACACTCGAAAAAGTGACTTTGGCTGACCTGGGTTCAGCCAAGCGCATCGAAGTGGGCAAGGAAAACACCATCATCATCGACGGTGCTGGCCCAGCTGCTGACATCGAAGCCCGCGTGAAACAAGTGCGTGTGCAAATCGAAGAAGCCACCAGCGACTACGACCGTGAAAAACTGCAAGAGCGCGTGGCCAAGCTGGCTGGCGGTGTTGCCGTGATCAAGGTGGGCGCTGCCACCGAAGTCGAAATGAAGGAAAAGAAAGCCCGCGTTGAAGACGCCCTGCACGCGACCCGCGCTGCGGTGGAAGAAGGCATTGTGGCTGGCGGCGGCGTGGCTCTGCTGCGCGCCAAGCAAGCCGCTGGCCTCATCAAGGGTGACAATCCGGATCAGGACCACGGCATTGCTTTGGTCTTGAAAGCCATCGAAGCGCCTCTGCGCGAGATCGTTTACAACGCCGGTGGCGAAGCCTCGGTGGTGGTCAACGCGGTGATGGCTGGCTCGGGCAACTACGGCTTCAACGCTGCCAACGACACCTATGGCGACATGATCGAAATGGGCATCTTGGACCCGACCAAGGTGACCCGCACCGCGCTGCAAAACGCAGCCTCTGTGGCTTCGCTGATGTTGACCACCGAATGCATGGTGGCTGAGTCTCCGAAGGAAGAGTCAGCTGGCGGCAGCATGGGTGGTGGTGACATGGGCGGCATGGGTGGCATGGGCGGCATGGGCATGTAACCAGGCGCTCAAAGTCGGGTGGCGTTTTAGCGCCCGACACAATTTAAAAACCCTGCAGGACTTGCGTTCTGCAGGGTTTTTTGGTCTCTAGCCCTTATGTATAAAGGGCTGAGGGTTATGCTTTATATAGCAAACCAAGCATTTCCAGCTCTGCCTGCAACTGCGGCGCGGATTCAAAGTGAATGCCCTGCCAGCCCAGTTCTTGCGCAGCGTGCACGTTGTGTTTCAGGTCATCAATGAACACGGTGCGCGCGGGCTCCAGGGCGTAGCGGTCTTGCAGAACCTGGTAAATCGCGGCTTCGGGCTTGATGTGTTGCACGTCGGCTGAAAATACGCCGCCGTCAAACCACCCAACGAAGTCGTAGCGTTCTTCCAGCAGGCGGGCATAAGGCAGCGGCATGTTGGACAGGTAATACAGTGCGGTGATGCCCTGGTTGGCTTGGCGCTGCCGGTGCAGGCGGGCCAACAGTGCCACCGTGTCGTCCATCGGCGTCAGCCGCTCGCCAATGCCTTTGACCAGGGTTTCCATGGCTTGCAGCGGCAACGCCAGGCGCTCGGCTGTTTGTGCAATCACCGCCTCCACATCCAGCGTGCCACGGTCAAACGCATGCCAATCCGGGTGCGCAAACATCTGGTGCGCCAGGCGTTTGGCTTCTTCAGGTGTTTGCAGTTGCTGCGGGAAGGTTTGCAGCAGCAACTGCGCGGGCTTCCAGGTGAACAGCACCGCGCCAAAGTCAAAAACGAGGTTCATGGGCGGGGCCCTCCAGGGTAGTTCAAACTTATTCGGGGTTGAAAAATGGCGGCCAGGGCGCGTCTGGCGATGCAATCGCCAGCGTGGGCGGCAACGCTACGGGCACCGGGTCGGGCTGGGTGACCAGGCCCATGGCGCGCGCAGTCATGTCCGGGAAAGTCTGGCAGGGCTGCGTGGCTGACGGGCAAAACTGCGCTGGCCGCTGCAGGTAAATGCGCAGGCCGCCGCTGTCGTCTTGGGTCTGGCGCAGAGCGTCCAGCCAACGCGGCGCGTAGGTTTTCAGTTCCGGGCGAAAGCGTGTCAGCGCCTCGATTTGTTTTTCTGGCCAGCGGTTTTCCAGGCGCTCTGTTTCCAGGTCGATGGGCGGGCGGATGTCGATCCAGCTGTCCTGCCCGGGCAAAGTCTGGCCAAAATGCCGCTGCGTACCCGCCAAGAAAAGACGGTTGCAAAACACGTCGCAGCGCCCAATCACTGTGGTGATCAGCGGGCGCCCAGCGAGTCGGGGTGCCAGCAAATCAATGCCCAGCGTGCGTTCAGGCCGCCCCAGGGCGTTGACCAACACGATATGGCGCACCCGACGCTCGGGGTGTAAAGCGTCTTCTTGCAGCGCGGATGCGTCATCCGGGTGGGGAAATTGGCTCAGCAGTTTGCCAAACCATTCGGCCAGGCGGCCACTGACAAACACGGTGTCGCCCACCCGCACGTAGTTGGGAGAGGCTGGGGTGCTATCAGCCGGTGGCAACTGTTTCGCGGCTGGCAATACGGGTGCGGGTGCTGCTACTGACAGGGCTGAATCGGCTGACACCGCCTGCGCAGCCGCACCACACAGGCTGGCAACACCCACTGTTAGGCCCACCGCCCCAACCCGCAGGCGCTGCCAGGGGGAGCACTTGCTGCGTGTCAAAGCGGCGCCGGTCAAGCGCAGAGTTGCGCCAGCAGCCCGGCGGTCGAGGCATCCAGGCCAGCGGCGTTACCACTGAGCAGGCGCGCTTCCACGTCTTTGGCCAGCACCTTGCCCAATTCCACGCCCCACTGGTCAAAGCTGTTGATGCCCCACAGGCTGCCGGAGACAAACACGCGGTGTTCCTGCAAGGCAATCAGCGCACCCAGGGTGGCGGGGGTGAGCTCTTCCAGCAACAAAAAGGTGCTGGGGTGGTTACCGGGAAAGTCTTTGTGGCCGCCTGCGTCCGCCTTGCCCAGCATCAGCGCTTGCGCCTGCGCCAGCACGTTGGCCAGCAGCAAGGTGTGGTGGCCCGGCAAGCTGTGGCGCGGCTTCTTGACCGCCACAAACTCCACCGGCACCACATCGGTGCCCTGGTGCAACATCTGAAAATAAGCGTGCTGGCCGTTGGTGCCGGGCTCGCCCCAGACTACCGGCGAGGTCGCAAAAGGCAGCGCTGCGCCCGAGGCATCCACGCGTTTGCCGTTGCTTTCCATCTCCAGTTGCTGTAAATACGCCGGGTAGCGCTTCATGGCGCTGTGATACGGCGCCACGTTGCGGCTGGTAAAGCCATGGAAGTTGCGGTACCACACGTCCAGCAGACCCAGCCGCACCGGCAGATTCTGGTCAAGTGGTGCGGTGCGGAAATGCTCGTCCATGTCATGCGCACCCGCCAGAAATTGGCGGAAACCTGGCGCACCGATGGCAATGGCCAGCGGCAGGCCAATCGCCGACCACACCGAATACCGCCCACCCACCCAGTCCCAGAATCCAAAGGTGGTGCTGATGCCAAAGGCATTGGCCGCTGCCACATTGGTGGTGAGCGCCGCAAAATGCCGGGCGATGTCGGTGCCGCCTTGCGATGCAAACCAGGCCTTGGCGCTGTGCGCGTTGGTCATGGTCTCGATGGTGGTGAAGGTTTTGCTGGCAATCAGGAACAAGGTGTTTTCCACCGTGAGCTTTTTCAGCACCGACGCCAGTTCATGGCCATCGACATTGGAGACAAAGTGGAAGCGCTTGCCCGGCAGCACAAATTCGTCCAGCGCCAGCACCGCCATCTGCGGACCGAGGTCGGAGCCGCCAATGCCAATGTTCACCACGTCGGTGATGCTGGCATCCAAACGCAGCGTCTCGGCATAGGCCAACATGGCGTCCAGCGTGGTGTGCACAGCCGTCAATTCGCCAGATAAATTATTGATAGCTACTCGCCCTTTATCCATAAGGGCTAGAGGCGGATTTCTCAATAACCAGTGCATCACCTGGCGACCTTCGGTGGCATTGATCTTGTCACCCGCAAACATGGCGTCGCGGTGCGATTCCAGGCCGCTTTGGCGCGCCAAGTCGAGTAACAGGGTCTGGGTGGTGGCGTCGATCCGGTTTTTGGACAGATCGGCAAAAACGTGCGGCGCACTTTGGCTGAACGCGCCAAACCGGCTCGGGTCGGCGGCAAAAGCCTCGCGCACATCAAAAGTGCGGCCAGACGCGTCAAAGTGGGTTTGCAGGGCGCTCCAGGCGGGCGTTTGGTCGCAGCGGGTGGTGTTCATGTCAGCTCCCAAGCAAAAGTTGGTCCAGTTTGGCGGCATCAGTGCAAAACGCGCGAATGCCCTCGGCCAGTTTCTCAGTGGCCATGGCGTCCTGGTTCAGAGCAAAGCGGAAGCTGGCCTCGTCAAAGTTCACCGGCGTCAAATCCAGCGCCTGTGCTGACTGGGCATCCAGCGCGCGCGTCAGGGGTGCGGTGCTTTGCGCCAACGTGGCCAGTAGCTCCGGGCTGATAGTGAGCAGGTCGCAACCGGCCAGCGCAATGATCTGGCCGACATTGCGAAAGCTCGCGCCCATCACCTCGGTGGCGATGCCGAACTTTTTGTAGTAGTTGTAAATCTGCGTCACCGATTGGACGCCGGGGTCGTGGGCGCCAGTGTTGTCTGCCTCGACCCAACCCGCACCAGCCGATTTTTTGTACCAGTCGTAAATGCGGCCCACAAACGGCGAGATCAATTGCACCCGCGCTTGGCCGCAAGCCACGGCCTGGCAGAACGAGAACAGCAGCGTGAGATTGGTGTGGATGCCACGGCGCTCCAGTTCGGCAGCCGCCTGAATGCCTTCCCAGGTGGAGGCCACCTTGATCAGCACCCGGTCAATGTGGATGCCTTGCGCCTGGTACAGCTCAATGATGCGCTCGGCGCGGGTGATGGTGGCATTGCTGTCAAAACTCAAGCGCGCATCGACCTCGGTGGACACGCGCCCAGGCACGATGGAGAGGATTTCGCAGCCAAAACGCACCAGCAGGCGGTCGGTGATTTCGTCCAGCGCACGGCCTGGGAACTGGGCCACGGTGTCGGTCAGCAAAGAGCGGTATTCGGGCTTTTGCACCGCTTTGAGAATCAGCGACGGGTTGGTGGTCGCGTCGGTAGGCTGGTAAGCCTCAATTTGTTTGAAGTCACCGGTGTCAGCGACCACGGTGGTGAATTGTTTGAGTGCGTCAAGTTGGTTCATGCCGCCATTATCCGGCGGCTAAGTGACAAAACACACAAAGTGATTACAACGCCGCCACCACCGACACGCCGTGGTCAGCCAGCGTCAAACCCACTTCGGCGCCCAGCGACAACACGTCGGTCAAATCGGGCGAGACGACAAAAATCGGGCCCAAGCTCGTCTCAAAGGTGTATTCAAAAAAGCTGCCCAAATAGGCCAGCTTGAGCAGTTTGGCTGCCAGGCCGGTGCCATCGCGGTGAATGTGCCAGGCCTCAGGTCGCACTGCCACTTTCACCTGACCGGCGGCCACCACTTGGCGCGACTGGATCAGCAACGGCCCCAACTGCACGGACCCCGACGCATCGGCCACGCCGGGGAACAACATGGCCTCACCCATGAACCCGGCGACAAACTCGCTGCCCGGTCGCTCGTACATGTCTTGCGGCGTGCCGCGCTGGGCAATCAGGCCGTCGTCCATGACGATGATCTGGTCGCTCACCGCCAGCGCCTCACTCTGGTCGTGGGTGACGTAGGCCACGGTGAGGTGCAGGCGCTGCTGCAAGCTGCGGATTTCTTCGCGCATGTCGCGGCGCAGGCGCGCGTCCAGATTGCTCAGCGGTTCATCAAACAGCAACACACCCGGCTCCAGCACCAAGGCGCGAGCCAGCGCCACACGCTGCTGCTGGCCGCCTGAGAGCTCGCTGGGCAGGCGCTCGTCGTAGCCCACCAGGCCGACGTTGCCCAGCGTCTCGACGGCGCGCCGTTGCGCCTCGCCCTTCTCGATACCCGACATCTTCAGGCCGTACATCACGTTTTCCAGCACGTTCATGTGCGGAAACAGGGCGTAACTCTGGAACATCATGCTGACGTTGCGGTCGGCCGGGCCGAGCGTGGTCACGTCCTTGCCCTGCATCAGAATCTGCCCGCTGGTGGGTGTTTCCAGCCCGGCAATCATGCGCAGCACCGTGGTTTTGCCGCAGCCGGACGGCCCCAGGATGGTGGTCAGCGAGCCTTGCTCGATCTCGAAGTTCACGCCCTTGATCACCAGCGGCGCGCTTTTGTCGATGCCGTAACGCTTGGTGATGTTTTTGAATTCAACGCCGTAGGTCATAGTGGTCTTTGTCAATTAGTGCGCTGCAATGGCATTGAGTTTCATACCGGTCTGGCGTCTGCCCAGTTTGCGCTCGCCCACCAGGAACTGGATCAGCGCGATCGCCGCCGACATCAAAATGATCAACACCGTGCAGTAAGCCAGCGCCACGCCGTAGTCGCCGTTACCCACCCGGCCGATGATGTAGGAGGTGGCCAGCTCGTTCTCCGCGGTGACCAAAAAGATCACCGCACTCACCGTGGTCATGGCGCGCACAAAGCTATACACCAGTGCCGCCACCAACGCCAGCTTGAGCAGCGGCAGCACCACAAAACGCAGCGTCTGGAAGGTGCTGGCGCGCAGCATCACCGAGGCTTCGTCGAGCGATTTGTCGAGTTGTTTGAACGCCGCCGTGCCGGCTCGCACGCCCACTGGCAGGTTGCGGAACATGAACGACAACACGATGATCAGCCCGGTGCCGGTCAGCTCCACCGGCGGCACGTTGAACGCCAGGATGTAACTCACCCCCAGCACCGTGCCGGGGATGGCAAAGGCCAGCAGCGCAACAAACTCGAACCAGCCCTGACCGCGAAACTCGGTGCGGGCCAGCAGATAGGCAATCAGCAGACCAACTGCCGCTGTCATCGGCGCGGCCAGCCCGGCCAGCTTGATGGTGGTGAAGAACGAGTTCCAGGCCGTGCCCGCCCAGACCAGGCCATATTCACCCCACTCCAGGCCAAACGCCGTCTTGAAGTGGGCCAGGGTCAGCGTGTAGTCACGCCCCCAGGTCTGCACAAAACCACCGGCAAAGGCAAACAGGTACACCACCACGGTGAACGCCAGCCAGGGGTACACCACCATATTCAAAACGCGACGTATGCCATTTGGCAAAGCCATCGGTATGCCCGCATCACCCTTGCCGCTGACCGTGGTGTAGTTCTGCTTGCCCAGCAAGGCGCGCTGCATGGCAAAGACTGCCAGCGCAAACATCGTCAAGATCCACGCCAGCGAGGCGGCCTTGCCCTGGTCGTATTGCGCGCCGACGATGGCAAAAAAGATGTCTGTGGACAGCACCGCATACTGACCACCTACCACGATCGGGTTGCCAAAATCGGCAATGCTCTCGATGAAACCGACCAGAAAGGCATTCGCCAAGCCGGGTTTGAGTAGCGGCAGCGTCACAGTGAAAAACGTCTTGGTGCGACTGGCGCGCAAGGTTTGCGCGGCTTCCTCCATGCTGGGTGCCACGCCCTGCACCACCCCGCGCATGATCATGAAGGCAATCGGCGTGAAGGCAAACAGTTGGGCAATCCAGATGCCAAACAGGCCATAAAACCAGCGGGTGGGCTCCATGCCAAAGGCGTACTCCAGAAATTGGTTCACGACGCCAGCGCGTCCAAACAGCAGGATCAGCCCGAGGCCGACGACAAACGGCGGCGTGATGATGGGCAGCAGCGCCACCACCCGCAGCGGTGTCTGCACCCTTGGCCCGGCGCTGCGCTCCGCCAGCAGGGCCATCATGGTGCCCATGATCACCGTGCCAGTGGCTGTGAGCAGCGCCAGAAACAGCGTGTTCCAGGCCACGCCACAACGCACGCCACCTGCCAGACAACCCAGGCCCCAGACCCGTTCATGACCAATACGCTCAAAGATGGCCGAAAACGCCCAGTGCCCTTCTTCGTTCAAAAAGGCGCCATACAGCGCCTTGGTGACCGGAAACGCAATGAACAGCAGCAGCAGCGCCGAGCAGCCCAGCACCGCCGAGGCCACAAACAGGTCACCCTTGAAAAAACCCCGGCGCGCCAGGCCAAACGCCGTGAGCATGACCAGCGCCAGCAGCGCCACAAACGCCCCGATGCCAATGCCGTACTGGTTCACCGCCAGTTCGCCAAACTGGGTGTTCAAAACAGCAAACGACCAGCCGCGCGCCCCGATCATGAAGCCGCTGGCCAGCAACCCCACAAACCCGAGCAGCCCACCCGCCAGCAACCAGGTGCTTTGTGGTTTGCCCGCTGGAACCAGCAAACCAACTGCGGCCAAACCCAGCCCAACCAAGCCGAAAGCCAGCCAGATGCGGCCATGCGCCACCGTCTGCAGCAACCCATTGGCGGTTTCCGGGCCGCCAAAGATCTGCGGCAACACGCTGTACCAGGCGGTGTCCTGAATGGCATACCAGGGCAGCACCAGGTAGGCCAGCAGACCCGCCACCAGCCAGAGCTGGATAGCCCGGTTGGGGTGCGAAGACATCAACGCGGCAGCGAGTTGACTTCTTTCTCCCACTTGGCGATCAAGCGTTTGCGCTCAGCGGAGGCACCGTATTTGGCGTAGTCGTAGTTGATGAACTTGATCTTCTTGAAGTCAGGCACGTTCTTGTCCACCTTGGCGGCCTTGTTGGACGGCACCTGGAACTGCTTGGCCGCAGCGGCCATTTCCTGCGCAGCCGGGGTTAGCGCCCACTCGTAGAACTTCTTGGCGGCTTCCATGTTGCGCGCGCCCTTGATGATGCTCATCGAGCCGATCTCGGCCCCCGTGCCATCGGTCGGGGTGATGGCTTCCAGCGGGAAACCGTTGATTTTTTCACCGGGCGCGTCGTGCACAAAGCTGATCGACACGGTGGTCTCGCCGCGCGCTGCCGCCTTGATCGGCGCGGTGCCGCTGCGGGTGTACTGGCTGATGTTCTTGTGCAGCTTTTTCATGTACTCAAACGCCTGGTCTTCGCCCATCATCTGCACCAGCGTGGCCACCATGGTGTAGGCGGTGCCACTCGATGCCGGGTTGGCCACCTGGATTTCACCCTTGAGGGCCGGGTTGAGCAGGTCGTTCCAGGTCTTGGGCACGGGCAACTTCTTTTTCGCCAGCAGTTCGGTGTTATAGCCAAAACCCAGCGGGCCAGAGTAGATGCCCACCGTGCGGTAATTGGACTGGGCCGCCTGTTGCTGCGCCCAGCCTTGCAGTTGCGGCAAGCTGGCCGACTTGTATTCCAGGCTCAGACCCAGTTCGGCCGCTTGCAAGTGCGGGTCACCGGTGCCGCCAAACCAGATGTCGGTCTTGGGGTTGTCTTTCTCGGCAATCAGTTGTGCCAGCGACTCGCCGGAGCCTTTCATCGAGATGTTGATTTTGGTCCCCGTGGTCTTGGCGTAGACCGTCCCGATCATGTTGCACCACTCGGCTTGCACCGAACAGATGACGTTGACCGTCTGGGCGTGTGCCAGACCAGCTGCCAACGTGATGGCCGAGAGGACAAACAGCTTTTTCATGATCCAGATCTCCGTGTAGTGATAGCGCCTTCTCGGGGCGCAAGAATGAGAGCCGTAAGCTTAGCCAAGAATGTCAGTTTAGCGACAGTAATACGACATTTTTTTGACGAATATTTCGCAGTTACTGAAGATGCCTGTTTTTATGTAACTATGTTACAGTTTGATTCAAGTTCATCGGTTTGCATCCCAAGCAGCGACTTGACCGATGAAGAAAAGGCTGATGTGACGCGTTTGCCCCGACATGCCAGCCCCGTCGCGCTGACGCTCACCCGGCTCCCTCCACGTCGTTATTTACTTTCGAAGGCCAACCATGAGTTTTGACCTTGTCCTCTTTGGCGGCACCGGCGATTTGTGCTGGCGCAAGCTGATGCCTGCCCTATTTCAGGCCTTCAAACATGGCACCCTGCCCGCAGATGCCCGCATCATCGGCATCGGCCGTGACGACCTCAGCGACGAGCGCTACCGTGCACTGATTGCCTCGCGTTTTGACAATGTGGAACTGGAAAAGCGCCCCAGCACCGAAGAATTCGACCGCTTTGCGGCGCTGCTCGAATTTGTCAGCATGGACCTATCCAAGCCCGAGCACTACAGTTACCTCAAAGACAAGCTATCCGCTCGCCAGGCCGACACCGTGGTGATGTACCTGGCCACCGCGCCCAATTTGTTTGCCACCATTGCCGAGCAACTCGGCGCGGCGGGTCTGGCCACGCCGCAGACCCGCATCGTGCTCGAAAAACCGCTGGGCCACGACCTGGCCAGCAACCGCGCCATCAACCACACAGTGGGCCAGGTGTTCACCGAGCACCAGATCTACCGCATTGACCATTACTTGGGCAAACCGGCGGTGCAAAACCTGTTTGCGCTGCGCTTTGGCAACGCCTTGTTCGAGCCACTGTGGCGGCGCGAGCACATCGCCAACATCCAGATCACCATTGCCGAAGAACTGGGTGTGGAAAAGCGTGGCGCGTTTTATGAGACCACCGGTGCGCTGCGTGACATGGTGCAAAACCACGCGCTGCAACTGCTGTGCGCCATTGGCATGGAGCCGCCGATCAACTCCCACGCTGACGCCATCCGCGACGAAAAGCTCAAGGTGCTGCGCTCGCTGAAAGCCTGGACACCGGAATCCCTGGCGCAGGACGTGATTCGCGGCCAGTACAGCGCGGGCGCCATTGGCGGCCTGGCGGTGCCAGGCTACCGCGAAGAACTGGGCGTGAGCCCCACCAGCAGCACCGAAACCTTTGTGGCGATCCGCACAGAAATCATGAACTGGCGCTGGGCCGGTGTGCCGTTTTACATCCGCACCGGCAAACGCCTGGCCGGACGCGATTCGCGCATTGTGGTGAACTTCAGGCCCACGCCGCACGCCATCTTCAACACGCAAATGGGCCAGGCCAACCAGCTGGTGATCAACCTGCAGCCCAAGGACGGGCTCGAGCTGCACCTGCTGGCGCAAGCGCAGGACAAGCGCCAAAACTCCAACAACCTGGCGCCGGTGCACCTGGACCTGGACTTTGACAAACGCTTTGGCACTGAGCGCGTGGGCGCTTACGAGCGCCTGCTGCTCGATGTGATTGAAGGCCGCCTGAACCTGTTTGTGCGCAGCGACGAGCAAGAAGAAGCCTGGCGCTGGGTCGAACCCATCCTGAACGCCTGGCGCGCCGACACCCAGGGCCCGCGCCCCTATGCCAGTGGCACCTGGGGCCCGAGCGCCACCAGCGCCATGATCGCCCGCGACCGCTTTTGCTGGAGCGAAGAATGCTGACCCCCTGTCACCGTACGCATCATGCTTGACCGCATCCGCGCTTGCCTGCCCTCGCTGGCGCCCGCTGAACAACGCGTGGGCAAACTGGTGCTGCTCGACCCGCGCAGCTTCGCACTGATGCCGGTCAGCGAGCTGGCCGACCGTGCCCATGTGAGCAAACCCACCGTAGTGCGCTTTTGCCGCAGCATCGGCTACGACGGCCTGGCCGACTTTAAACTCAAGCTGGCGGGCAATGTGAGCGAGGGCGTGCCCTTCATCCACCGCAGCGTCGATGCCGACGACAAAACCAGCGACATCATGGTCAAAGTCATCGACAACACCGTGGCCGCCTTTCTGAAATACCGCAACGAGGCCTCATCAAGCGCGATCGACAAGGCCGTGGCGGTGCTTACCACGGCCTACCACGCCGGGCGGCGCATCGAGTTTTTTGGCGTCGGCAACTCCGGCATCGTGGCGCAGGATGCGCAGCACAAATTCTTCAGACTGGGCATCAACGGCGTGGCCTACAGCGACGGCCACATGCAGGTGATGAGCGCCTCGCTGATGCAGCCGGGCGACTGTGTCATCGTCATCAGCAACTCGGGTCGCACCCGCGATTTGATGGATTCGTGCGACATTGCGCGCAAAAACGGCGCCACCACCATCGTCATCACCGCCAGCGGTTCGCCGCTGGCCAGCGCGGGCGACATTCACCTGGCAGCCGATCACCCGGAAGGCTACGAGCGCTATAGCCCGATGGTGTCGCGCCTGTTGCACCTGATGATCATCGACATCGTGGCCACCTGCGTGGCGCTGCGCATTGGCAGCGAGAAGCTGCAGCCGCTGCTGCGCGAGATGAAGAACAACCTGCGCAACAAGCGTTATGCTTGAACCATCTACGTTTACATGCTTTTTAGCCCTCTAGCCCTTATGCCTATTGGGCTAATAGCTTTGCTATTTATAGCATTTTTATCTTCAGCGCTAACTCCCTGATTCTTCTATCTGGTGTTTTCAATTGACCACCCCAGATTTCAAGAAAAAATGGGCTGCGCTGGCGTAAATAACCGGATCACGCAGCCAATTCTGCAAGCCATTGCGCCGCTGGTCTCACGCCGATGCCCGCCACATCAAACGCATGCGGCGTGCGCAGCACCACTTGAACCGCCACCGCTTGCGGATGCGCTGCGGCAGCTTGGCGCAACGCCAGCGCAGGCTTGTCATCACCGACTTTCACTTCAATGAAATGGGTGGCATTACCCGATTCGTTGGCCAGAACAAAGTCAATTTCCTTCCCGTCGGTGGTGCGCAGATAGTGCAGCTGCAGCGATGCACCCTCACTGTCATTCAAAAAATGAACGTGTTTGAGTAAGTGGCACGCCACCAGGTTCTCAAACCGTGCTCCGGACTCAGGCGAGTCGTCTTGCCCGTCCACAACATAGGCCCAGTCATAAAAATACAGCTTGGGCGCTTTGGCCAGGGCACGCGCCACGTTGCGGTGGTAGGGACGCACCAGGAACACGATGTGCAGGGCCTCCAGAATGTCAATGTAGTTGCGCACCGTGTTGGGCGCCAAACCCAGGTCGCGCCCCAGTGCATCAAATGACAGCGGGCTGCCGGTACGCTGGCGCAACATGTCCACCAGCAAACGCATCAGGCGCACCTCCTGGATGCGGCTGAACTCCAGGACATCCTCGCGCACCAGATCGGTGAAGTACTGGTTTTGCCAACGTTTGCGGCCGCTGTCTGTGGCTTTGAACAAGGGTTCGGGAAACCCGCCAAAGCGTAGCAAGGCCTCAAGCGCCTGCAACGGTTTTGCCACGTGCGGCAAGAATTCCTTCACGGAGAACGGATGTAATCGCCAGCGGAAATAGCGCCCTGCCAGCGACTCGCCAGATTGCCGAAACGTGTCCAGCCGTACACTGCCGGTGACCAACAAGGACTGGTTGACGGGCTTGGTGTCGAACACGCCTTTGAGGTAGCTCTTCCAGTCCGGCATGGCATGAATCTCATCGAACATCACATAGTCGTAGGTGCTGGCCCAATTGGCTTGAGCCATGCGCTGCCGATCTGCCACGCTGTCATGGTTGAGGTAAAGCGGACGCTGAAAGTTGCCGGCCAGCGCTTTGGCCAGCGTAGTTTTGCCGACTTGCCGTGGGCCTGTGACAAACACCATTTTGTCAGCCAAGTCGCGATAAATCAGGTCAGACAGGTAGCGTTGCATTTCAATATTTCAACACCACTTTGCAGATTTATCAAGATATTTCTTCAATCTGACGCAGAAATATCTGATGGCAAAAGAAAGCAAAACAGGCATCTTCGCAACAAGCGCTACGCCTAATTGACAAGCAAAATTGGCATTTTCCCCTTATATATAAAAGGCAGACAGCTACAACTTGTGCAGCGTCAAAGGGTGACCAAAGGCATGCTCTGCTCCACCAGGCTGGCGTGCAGCGCGGCACCGAGTGGCAGCACCTCGTCGTTGAAGTCGTAGCGACTGTTGTGCAGGTAGCAGCTGCCCAGGCCATTGTCGGCACCCTGCCCCAGGCGCATATAGGCACCAGGCTTGACGCGCAGCATGAACGAGAAATCTTCCGCGCCCATGCTGGGCTCCAGATCGCGCACCACATTGGCCGCGCCCAGCAGGCTTTCGGCCACGTCACCCGCAAACTGTGCCTCGGCGGCGGTGTTGATGGTGGCCGGGTACGAGCGCGTGTAGGTCACCTTGGCGATGGCGCCAAACCCCTGCGCGATGCCACTGCACAGTTCGCTCAGCCGCCGCTCGATCAGCGCTTGCACCTCAGCCTTGAAAGTGCGCACCGTGCCCACCAGTTGGGCGCTGCCGGGGATGACACTCATCGCTTGCACATCGCCCGCCTGCAGCGCACACAGGCTGATCACCGCGCTGTCCACCGGCTTGACGTTGCGCGAGACGATGCTTTGCACCGCGGTGATGATGTGCCCGGCCACCAGCACTGGGTCAACCGTCAGGTAGGCATGCGCACCGTGGCCGCCGCGGCCGGTGATGTCGATCTGGATGCGGTCGGCCGCCGCCATCATCGGCCCCGGATTCAGGCCGATGGTGCCCGGGCGCATGGCCGGCCAGTTGTGCATGCCGTAGACCGCCTGCACCGGAAAACGCTCGAACAAACCGTCGTCAATCATGGCCTGCGCACCGGCGTAACCCTCTTCGCCAGGCTGAAAGATCAGCACCGCCGTGCCGTCAAAACGGCGCGTCTCACTCAGATAACGCGCTGCCGCCACCAGCATGGCGGTGTGGCCGTCGTGGCCACAGCCATGCATCAGGCCAGGAGTGGCAGATTTCCAGGCAAAGGCGTTGTGCTCCGTCATGGGAAGCGCATCCATGTCGGCGCGCAAGCCGATCATCCGCCCCGAGGTATGACGCTGGCCATGGATCACCGCCACCAGGCCAGTCTTGCCGATACCGGTGTGAATCTCGTCCACACCGCACACCTGCAAGGCCTGTTTGACCCGGCCAGCGGTGTAGACCTCTTCAAACCCCAACTCGGGGTGGGCGTGCAGATCACGCCGAAACGCCGTGATTTCAGGGTGAAACGCCGCAATGTGCGCAAACGCACGGCCACCAACAGACAAAGACATCATCATCTCCAACACACAAACTGCTTGTGGTGCGTAGGGTAGCGCAAGAAGCCTGCCAAGCGCACTGCAGCGCTTTTTTGGGGCGCGCAGCGTCTAAACTCTGCAGCACTCACCATTTCAAGGTCAACCGAACATGATTTTCATCACCGGCGGCGCGGGCTACATCGGATCACACACCTGCGTGGAACTGATCAATGCAGGCCAGCAAGTGACCGTGTTTGACAATTTTGCCAACAGCCAACCCGAAGCGCTGGCGCGTGTAGAGCGCATCACCGGCAAAAAAGTGACCTTCATCGAGGGCGACATCCGTGACCAGGCCGCATTACAGTCCGCGCTGCAAGCCAGCGGCGCCAAGGCGGTGATCCACTTTGCCGGACTCAAGGCGGTGGGGGAATCGGTGGCACAACCCCTGCGCTATTACGACAACAACGTACTGGGCACCCTCAGATTGCTGGAGGCGATGCAGGCCTGTGGCGTGAAAACACTGGTGTTCAGTTCGTCGGCCACGGTCTACGGCGACCCACAGCGACTGCCGCTCACCGAAGACCACCCGTTGTCCGCCACCAACCCGTATGGCCAGACCAAGCTGGTGATCGAGAACATGCTGCGCGACCTGAACGCCAGCGACCCCAGCTGGCGCATCGGTATCCTGCGTTACTTCAACCCGGTCGGCGCGCATGCCAGCGGCCTGATCGGCGAAGACCCGCAGGGTATTCCCAACAATCTGATGCCGTTTGTGGCCCAGGTGGCGGTGGGCAAGCGGCCATTTCTGAACGTCTGGGGCAACGACTACGCCACCCCGGACGGCACCGGCGTGCGCGACTACATCCACGTGGTGGACCTGGCGCTGGGCCACTTGGCGGCGCTCAACACGCTGCAAGCGGACGGTGCCCAGAGCTTCGCGGTCAACCTGGGCACTGGCGTGGGTTACAGCGTGCTGGACATGGTGCAGGCCTTTGAGGCCGCCAGTGGCCAGCCGGTGCCCTATCAGATTTCGCCGCGCCGCCCCGGCGATGTGGCTGCCTGTTATGCCGACCCGGCCTATGCCAGCAGCCTGCTGGGCTGGCAGGCGCAGCGCGATTTGCAAACCATGTGCGCGGACGCCTGGCGCTGGCAAAGCGCCAACCCCAATGGCTACAGCGTTTGAGGCGGGCGACGCGCTGAACCTCCACACATTCAATCCAGCAACTATCGGGAGTTTTTAAATGACAAGAGACAAGGAGGCCCAGCGTGGCTAAAGGCATGATTCTGGCCGCCGGCCAAGGTACCCGCGTGCGCCCTCTCACCAAAGACCTGCCCAAACCGATGATCCCGATCCTGGGCAAGCCGGTGATGGAATACCTGATCGAACACCTGGCCAGCTACGGCATCACCGAGATCATGGTCAACGTGGCTTTCAACCACCACAAGATCGAGCAGTATTTCGGCGACGGCCACCGCTGGGGCGTGCAGATTGGCTACGCCTACGAAGGCGTGCGCGAGCACGGCGAGGTCACCCCCAAGCCGTTCGGCTCGGCTGGTGGCATGCGCCGCATCCAGGACTTCAGCGGCTTCTTTGACGAAACCACCCTGGTGCTGTGCGGCGACGCCATCATCGACCTGGACATTGGCGCGGCCCTGCATGAGCACAAAGCCAAAGGTGCCATCGCCAGTGTGGTGACGCTGGATGTGCCCTTGAGCGAGGTAGAGAACTACGGCATGGTGGTGGCCGATGACAATGGCCAGATCCAGTCGTTCCAGGAAAAGCCCAAGCCCGCCGAGGCCAAATCCACCGCCGCCAGCACCGGCATCTACATTTTTGAGCCAGAAGTGCTCAAGCTGATCCCGCCCGGCGTGGTGTACGACATCGGCTCACAACTGTTTCCGCAGCTGGTGGAGAGCAAAGCGCCGTTTTTTGCGCAAAAGCGCTTCTTCAACTGGATCGACATCGGCCGCGTCAGCGACTACTGGGCGGTGCTGCAACGCGTGCTACGCGGCGAGGTGGCGCAGATGAACATGCCCGGGCGCGAGGTCAAACCCGGCATCTGGGTCGGGCTGAACACGCAGATTCCGTGGGATCAGGTCACCATCGAAGGGCCGGTGTACATCGGCTCCAGCGTGCGCGTGGAGCCGGGCGCCAGCATCATCGGCCCAAGCTGGATCGGCCACGGCTGCCACATCCGCTCGGGTGCCAAGGTGGTGCGCAGCATTCTGTTTGAGTACACGCGCATCGCCGCCGACATGACCTTCAAGGAAATGATCATTTCGCCCACCTACTGCGTGGACCAGTCCGGCGACACCTTGTACCGCGGCGATGAAACCGCGCAACTGCGCTGGGGCGATTCACGCGCCTGACAGCCATCACTTACCTCCACGTGACCCATACCCCATGAACGCTCCCATCCTTGTCCAGCCCGTTGTTTTGTCCGGTGGCTCCGGCACGCGCCTGTGGCCGCTATCGCGTGAAAAGTACCCCAAACAATTGCTCAGCCTGGTCGGCGAAGACTCGCTCTTGCAAGCCACGGTGCGCCGCGTGGTTGGCACCCCGGGCGTGACCTTGACGACCCCGATGGTGGTGTGCAACGAGGAGTACCGCTTTGTCATCGCCGAGCAGCTACGCCTGCTGGGCGAAAGTGGTACCGTGGTGCTCGAGCCTTGTGGACGAAATACGGCTCCAGCACTTACGCTGGCTGCACTATCAGCTATAAAAGGTGAAGCTGATCCAGTGCTGCTGGTGATGCCAGCTGACCATGTCATCACCAACGTGCTGGCATTCCAGCAGGTGGTGAGCCAAGGTGCAGCGCTAGCCGCTGCCGGTGCCGTGGTGACCTTTGGCATCACCCCCGACGCGCCGGAAACCGGCTACGGCTACATCCAGACCGGTGCGGTGTTTGGCAGCGACGCCGCCGCCAACGCCCACACCATTGCCCGCTTTGTCGAAAAACCCAACCTGGCCACCGCGCAAACTTACCTGGATGCCGGTAACTACCTGTGGAACAGCGGCCTGTTCATGCTGCGCGCCTCGGTCTGGCTGACCGCCTTGGGGCACTGCCGCCCGGACATTCTGGCGGCCTGCCAGAGTGCCTGGGAAGCGGGCCAGACCGACGGCGAGTTCGTACGTGTGGGCAAAGCGCTGTTTGCCGCCTGCCCAAGTGACTCGATCGACTACGCGGTGATGGAGCGCATTGCCGCCCAGTCCACTGCTGGCGCCAACCCCGCAACCTCCGCCACGCTGCCGCCCGGCGTGGTGATTCCCCTGCAGGCGGGCTGGTCGGATGTGGGCGCCTGGGACGCGCTGTGGCAGGTGTTACCCAAAGATGGGCACGGCAACGTGCTGCAGGGCGATGTGATGCTGCAAGACTGCCAGAACACGCTGGCTATTTCCGAAGGCCGCCTGGTGGCCTGTGTGGGCGTGAGCGACCTGGTGGTGGTGGAAACCGCCGATGCCATTCTGGTGTCGCACAAAGACAAGACGCAGGACGTGAAGAAGATCGTCGACCGGCTGAAAGCGCAGAACCGCGCCGAGGGCAGCATCCACCGCAAGGTGTTTCGGCCCTGGGGCTCGTATGACGGGGTCGATGCGGGCGAGCGCTTTCAGGTGAAACGCATTGTGGTCAAGCCGGGTGGCACGCTCAGTCTGCAGATGCACCACCACCGCGCCGAGCACTGGATTGTGGTCAGCGGCACGGCACGCGTGACCAAGGGTGACGAGGTGTTTTTGCTGTCCGAGAACCAGTCCACCTTCATTCCGCTGGGCATCACGCACCGGCTGGAAAACCCGGGGCGGGTGGTCTTGGAGATGATTGAGGTGCAGTCAGGCTCTTACCTGGGGGAGGACGACATCGTGCGCTTTGAGGATGTGTACGGGCGGTAGTTGCGTGTGGCCCTGTTCTCTTTGATTTGCTATTATATAAATATCTTTTAACTTTTATAAAATAAGGCCTAGAGGCCAATTTCATCAACAACCATCTCTGATGCCGGAACACGTCGCGCCAGGCAGACGGCGGGGTTACCGTTCTCCGGCCCCCTCGCGGGCGACAACATGGGTGGGCTGCTTGTTCGGGTGTCGCCACCCGTGTTGGTATGCTAACAGTGTCATCCCGCGAATGGGTTCAACGCCCGCCAACCCTACCACCCACCGTCAACACCGCTGGATGCATCGAAGGTGGGGAAAAGTCAGTTGAACGAAACCGCTCCGCGATGGTTGGTGCTCAGAGTCGCCGATGATCAGGGCCGTGGAGTCCACGCCACCTGCCGCTGGAATGGTCAACGCATCCATGTTGGTCATGGTGCAACCGTCGAACGCACCGGCCGTGTACTGGTTGATTGACTCCACATAGTCGTTGAGTTGGACAACATCGACCTTGATGTCGTACTTCTTGGCCCACTTGTCCATGATGCCGCTGGACTTGGCATAGTCCCAAGGCATCCAGCCGGCATAAATGGTCCAGCAGACCTTGAAGTCCTTCTTGGGGGCGGCGAGTGCTGACGTGCTGCTAAGCACGGCCAGCCCGGATAGAGCGACAGCTGTCACAACCTGCTTGAAGAGTCGGCGAGAGATCATTGGAAAACTCCTTGGGTGTAGCACACGGGAAAGGCGCACCACAATGCGCTTGGTTCTCCCGGGCTTTTGTCCCGCCGTGTAACCTCACAAGGAGGTCGACAGCTCTCGGACCAGTCACCTGCTTGCACAGGCCGGAACCCTAGCCGTCTGTTGATGTGGCTCTTTGAATCCAGCAAATGCCAGACCATTCCCGCCGAAACAAACTACGCAAACACCGTGCCAGGCTTTGCACCAGGGTTAGAGATTTTTGCCCCCAATATGGTGCGAAATGCGAAGTTAGCCCCAAAGTGGATGCGTGCGATCGAAACTGGATGTTCAAATTAACTTCAGACAAACCATCTGCGCAGGCCCAGCCAGCCCACCTTTCCAACACTGTGCTCGTTGCCCTGGCCTTCCTCTGATCTCAAAAATGGGCCTTGAACTCAATCACACCACTTTTTTGCATCTTTTGCGACAGCAGGTGCTCGTTGCACAACTTATCCAATCTAGATATGATTAAGCCATGGCAGGCAATGATGAAGACTACGGTGAATTCGATGCACTGGTCGAGAGCTACGACGGCTACACGTTCTGGTTCGAGCACGGCTACCACGCCACTTTCAGATTCTGGCACGCCACCCTACCCTCGCGGTCTGCGGTACACCCCTATCGCTACGAACTGGTGCTGCACGAACCGTCCGGGGTGCGCATCATGGTATTTGACAACGCGCACCCGATTCATTGGAAAAGCGGCAAATTCACCCAGCGTAGCCCTCACGCCGATCATTGGCACCGCGATCGTTCAGACCAAGGCAGGCCTTACGCCTTTGTCTCCATCAGCCAGTTGCTGGAAGACTTTTTCCGACAGTTTGAAGTTTCTTTGTTCAATATCAATGTGTCGCCCAGCATGATGGAGGTGACCTCCACAAGGAGTCAAGATGATGAATAAGCAAATCGTGAGTTTTCGCAGTCTCATTGACGAGATGCAGTCGGTTGCCCAGGGGCACCGTTCAGCGGTCGCGCGCAAGGACCGAACTGCTTACGCCAGTCAGGCGGCTCGCACCTTTGCGCAAAAGATTCAGGGTCATGGCATGGATGCATCCAAGCCAGAATCCGAACAAGCTGCGTTGAACATCACCAGTCTGGCAGGCGTGACTCGTCTGATTTCTCGTGATAACCAACAACTCCTGCAAATCATTGCTAAAGGTGATGTGACCTCATTGGCCGATCTGGCAGGCAGAACAAACCGTGCCGAATCGAACTTGAGTCGAACCCTCAAGAAGCTTGAATCCATTGGCGTGCTCGAGTTGGTGCCGGGTTTGGGCAGAGCCAAGATTCCCAAGCTGTCGGTCGAGTCCTTTCAGGTTGAGATTGATGTGGTGACAGGTCAGGTTCATATGGTGTCGGCACGCAAGGCACGGGTACCAGCACGGGCGGTTAAGTTGGCTGTCGCGACGTGATCTGAGGCGCTCGTCACCAAAGGTCGTGCATGTCCTTGGTCAACTGCAGTCTGAGGCAGTTTCGACCGCAGCAGCTTTATTGACCAACGCCATCGCCGGATGGCTTTCCGTCAGCAGTTGAAACATGGCAAAGACGGGGCCGGGCATGTTGCGCGGATCGCTGGCGCTCTCCAGTGCCTGCCAGGTTCTGGACTGCAGCCCACCCCGACTGCCCGGCTGCACCGGGTAACCCATCAGGGTGGCGGCTTCGACTTGGCTCAGGCCCACCCTGATCCGGGCGGTTTTGAGTTCATCCCCGCTCGGGGACGGCATGTGAAGTTGAAGGGTCATGTTGCTTCCTGGTTGACACTGACGTCGGATTGGACAGCCTGAGCAAAACAGGGCGGCTTGTGTTAAACCCTGTGCCCATGACTATCTCCATCAAGATCGATTTTGTCTCGGATGTCTCCTGCCCGTGGTGTGCGATCGGCCTGAAGTCTCTGGAGATTGCGCTAAACCGGTTGAAAGGTGAGGTGCAGGCTGATATCCACTTCCAGCCGTTTGAACTCAACCCGGACATGCCACCTGAAGGCCAGGAGATCAACCAGCACCTGAGCCAGAAATACGGCTCCACACCCGAACAATTGGAACAAACCCGTGAAGCCATCCGGCTGCGCGGCGCGGCGTTGGGTTTCACGTTTGGCATCGGCAAACGCGATCGCATCTACAACACCTTTGATGCACACCGTTTGCTGCACTGGGCTGGACTCGAAGGTCACCCAGGGTCACAACAGGCACTGAAGCTGGCGTTGTTTTCAGCCTATTTCACCGAAGGCCTGAGCCCCGCTTCCCATGCGGTGTTGCTGCAAAAGGCCTCCGAGGTTGGGCTTGACCCGGCACGCGCCCAGGCGGTACTGGCGAGTGATGCCTTTGCCGCCGAGGTGCACCAGGCAGAATCTTTCTACACCAGCCACGGCATCCACGCCGTGCCCGCCATCATTCTCAACGACAAACATCTGATCTCTGGCGGCCAGCCACCGGAACTGTTCGAGCAGGCATTGCGACAACTGGCTGCCAATCCCGCCACCTGACGAGAGAGCACAGCCAAGGAATTCGGGTGGCTCTCGAAAATGGCAACCAGGATTTGCGTTGATGGAAACTTCCGCCAGGCCTGTCATAGCCACTAGGTCAGGACGCGTTGATCCTGGCAAAGATCTCGTGGGCCTGACGCTTGGCCACCGCATCCATCTCCTGCGGTAGAGGCTCAAGCGCCACACCATCTTGTCCATCGGCATACATCGGCCCGCCAACATCATCGTCATAGTCTGACCCATCCTCGTGGATAGCACGGTAGACATCAGCCGTCAGGTCCGTGCCGACCAGACTGGCCAGATGGACCCAGGTCCAGCATTGCAATAAGTCATCCAGGTCGTGATCCTCGATCAACTGACGCATGGCTTCAACATCACCGGATGTTGCCGCCACTGTCAGCCACTTCCTGGCATCCTGTGGCCGGCTCAGCCGCTCGGCGATTTCGGCCACCGTCGCTGGATCTGCATCCACTTCTTCGATGGCTTGTTCAAAAAATGCAGGATCTCCAAACTGGTTGGCGACCTCCAGCATGGCCACTGGCAGCCCCAGGCGGGCGGCTTCCCGCAGATGCCGTTCATGTTTCTCTGCATTTGACAACTTCAAGGCGTGCGCGTCTGCCCATTCTTTTTCGACACCGCTCAAGACCCATCCGGCCTTGGCACGCTGGTACCAGTAATCGGCACCCACTTCCGGCTCATCACCATACTCGTCCGGTGCATGGATCAGCGCCAACGCGTAATGAGCCAGGGCCTGACCGCCTTGGGCGGCGGTTTCAAGACCATCCAGCAGGATGGGCGATGCCAAGACTCTCAGATTCACCCATCGATCATCACTTCCGTTCCAGCCCTCGCCTTCCCGTTCCAACGATTCGTCCTCATCGTCATCGGGCACGTAGGAGTCACTTTGCAGGGTGGCCACCAGATCCGCTACTCTGATGATGCCGATCTCGCGCTGTGCCAAGAATTCCAGCAACGACGCAGCGACAAGCTTGGCGATGTCAACCGGGTAGGCCAGATCGACACAACGGCTATGAACGAGTGGGGCCTTTGCGCTGAGTCGTCGACTGGTGAAGGCCTTTTCGGTGAAAACCGCTTCTGCAACCAGTGCAGCATAGGATGAATACCCAAAGGCAGCCGCCAGCAGCTCGTAGATGTGAGTCCGCTTGAAATGCTGGTTGGTGCCGGTTTCGAGTTGCTTTTGGGCGGAGTACGCCAGTGCCTTGATTGTCATGACAAACCTTTCAAAAACGCCACGCCGACGTCAGGTCAGACGCACACGTTTAAGTCCCCGACAGCGAGGCTATGAAAAGAAAAGTTGAAATGACTGTGTATGGGACGGCCTGTTTTTACTCGTGTGCAAGTAGGGTGGGCACCTGCGCAAATTCTACTGATTTCATCATGCACGTGTCTAGCCACGAGCCGAAAAAGTGGCGCGAATCTCACCAGAATGTCCCAAAATATCCGCCCACCAATGGCGCCGTGATTGAGCGGTTGGATCATGTCAATCTTGCAAGGACGAATGTCGACATCATTGCAACGCCATATCCGCAGCGCACCTCCTGGCAGAGCTGATGGCAAAGGGAAGATTCGCTTGATTTCGCTCGCTCAGTGATGCACTGAACTGATCAAAAGTCAGATCCCTGGGGAAGTAACTGAAAGACTTCAAATCGAAATAATCCCTCGCTGACATCACAGACCGGGAAAGGGCGCTGGCAGCGCCCACCGCATCCTCGTGTGACATGGACGCGCTCAAATGCAACTCTGTGAACCCATGTGAGTCCAGATCGCCGGGGGAAACCGGACGCGCACCAAGACTCCCTATTTCATTCAGAAAATCGCACGTTGCCTGACCATAGCGGTACAGGATCAGGGGTCCGGCAGAGACCCCTTTGATGCAGTCTGCGTGCTGATCAAGCCATTCGGATGTCTGGCTCACACTGTGTTGATCTTCACCTGGGTAAAGCAAGACGTTGACCTTGGCCCAGACACCTTCATCGCGGCAAGCCTTGAGCAGATCCGATGCGCGCCGGAGGTAAGCCGTCGGATTGGGCGTCTTTTTCATATGGCGCAATTGTTGGGGGCTGGCAGACTCCAGCCCCAGATCCAGCACACGGAGCCCTGCCTTGGCCAGCTCACGGACCTGTGAGGGGGCCATGTTGTCAACCCGCGTTTCAGTTCGCCACTTCATGGAAATCTGGCGGTCGGCGAACTCATTGCGCAATCTCGAAATCCAGTCGGTGGACGGGCTGAAAAAGGACGCTTCAAAGAATGCACGAATACTCGCATCACCGTAGACGGCCTGACAGGCCTCGATTTCATCGGCCAGCGCCACAGCCGACTTCATTGTTGTCAGTGGCACGACACCTTCGGCGCAGAAGCCGCACTTTCGACCGCATCCTCGGGAAACTTCAAAGCTTGGCGTAAAGGCATCGAATCCATCGAGAAGCCGGTAGTCCAACCGGGACAGAACCTCTGACTGACCGGCATCAATCCTGGGGAAGATACTCATGTCCGCTTGTACGACTTTTTGCCAGTTGGACGCATCCAACAAATGGTGGATGAAATGGTCTGCAGTCCCATAGACCACCAGGTCGATGCCCGGGAGCTGTTTGCGGACCCACTGACCGTCATCGGCGGTGACCCATCGGCCGCCAACAACGATTTTGGCACTTGGTCTCAGTTCCTTGATTGCATGGCAGACCTTTCTCGCCCAGGCCAACGCATAGCTGCTGGGAACAGACAGCAGGATGGGCGCGCTCGTGTCCAAGCGGCCCGCTGCATGGAGATTCTGGACAAAAGACAGGGGCTCATCAAAGTGGCCATGAAACACCCGAGGTGAGTACCCGTGTTCCTGCAGACGCGTGGCCAGACCAAGAAGTCCGTAGTTGAGATATCGGTGCCAAGTCGCCGCGGGGTTGTTGACTTTTTTGGCCTGGAGCATTCCGGCGCTGATCATGAGAATCGGCAGGCCCGTGTTATGAAATTGGTACATGGTCTTGGATATGAGTTTGGTTCGCTGTTCCGCGAACTGTCAAAGAGTCGCGAAGGCTGTGAACGGCGGAGTAAAGGGAGCCACTCAGCGGTGTGATTGGGTACCAGGCCCAACCCCTACCGAACGGTCCGCTTAGGTCAGACTGTTTCGGCAGGCAAGGTAGATGCAATGACGGTGCTGAGCAAAGTCCGTTGAGAGCATTCAACTGAATGATCAATCCAGGTTGGGATGGGTATCCAAGTACTCGGTGAAAACCTGGGCGACCTTTTGCATCTCTCTCCTGTCAGCAGCCGAGTGTTTCAAGGCAATCTGCTCATTGATGGCCGTCAGCCAGACTCGCCGGTCGCGCAGATCCACGTTGTAGGGCGCGACTTCATAGTCTTCACCGCCACCACCTTCATATTCTTCGCTGAAGACCCAGAAACACCGTTCGCTTTTCTCGAAGGCTGCGCAATGGCGCTGCGCGTCATGCAACAGACTCATTGCGGAGTCGTCCAGTGGCATCCCTGCTGTCGCACTTTCAACAACAGCCAATGCATCGAGATAATCCCAATACAGCCGGTTTTGGGCTGGCACACCAATGCAGTCTTCAAATGGTTGAAGTTGAAGTTGACCCCATTTCACGGACACTTTCCAACTGAAAGGAAGAGTCCGAAATGCCAAAACCAAAACCTCCCTACGCGCAAGCCTTTC
>MTEI01000010.1 GCA_002083775.1 Rhodoferax ferrireducens
GCAATGACCCCGTGTGTTGCCCTTTACAAAGGGCACCGCCAGTCCAGTAGCCACAATCTGTTCATAACTGTGAGCTGTGCATAACAGCCTTTATGTACATCTCTACATAAAGGCTGGAAGCGGACTTAAATAATTTCCAACGACTAATGGGTTTAGTCAGACGGATGCCGCTCGTATTAACTTAATTCCGGAGCTGCCTGCGACCATGCCCGTCCAAACTCATAGAATCGCCGGAGATTTGGCGTAATTTGACGATCCAGTTGCGTGTGGTTCGTCAACGCGCATCCAATGGCTGATCTGGCTTCATCTTCAACGTCGATCTCTACATAGAGTTGTTCTTCTGTATCAAGATGCTTGATAGCATTCTTGTGCATCACCGAGACCTTGAATAAGTCACTGTCTTTCAATTCGCTGTTCCCTTCTAAGCGCGCAATAGTCTTTGCCAACTCAATCAAAGAGCTTTGGGAATTCATACCACCATTGAAGCGAATTGCTTTGCCATACAACTCTTCAGCAACTCCAGCAAGGTTGAGGGCCACAAAGAACTGCTGTGTGTATAGGAAAGCCCGTATCGCTCCATCCAGCATTTCATCGGCGATATTTAGTTTGTCGTAGGTTCCGTGCATATGAGGTGGCGTGTTCGTTTTGCGTCCAATTCAACATTGGCTCTGAATGAAGCACACAGAAAACATGATGGGAAAAAACCATCTTAGGTAGTCATGTGCGCGATGGCCTTGGAAAACCATCCATTTTCACTTGCGTGCCGATAGGCCAGACGACTTGCCACGCGCCACTCTCTGGATGTTGAGTATTTCTGTGCATCCTCAATCACACGCTCCTTTGTCCAGTAGCCGCGAGGTGTCGCATGCTTATAGACCGGTCGGGTCATATGCGATGTGGCCTCGGCAACCCAACCATTTGCTACCGCAGTCTGATATGCGCTTGCACTGGCACTTACCCACCCGATCTTTGATGTGAAATTTCTTGCATCTTCGACAACACGATTCTTTGTCCAGTGACCTTTCGGCACCTGTGTTGATGTCATGTGCGCAGTCGCAGCTTCAAACCATCCGTTCTTGCGAGCGACTTGTGCGGCAGCGGACTCGCTTCTAACCCACTCCGTTTTTGTTGCAAACCGTCGAGCGTCTGCGAGCACGGCTTCCTTTGTCCACACCCCAAGGTTGGCGAGTTTGGCCTGTTCCTCCGACGAAAGTTCGCGCCTACAAAGTTGCAGGAGGTTGCCTTGCTTTTGCGCAATTTCCTGCATTTTTTTCACAACCGAACCCTCAATCTCGTCTATCTTTTGGACTGCGATTTGGAGGTATTCCAACCCTGTGTTTTTTGCGAATGCCTCCTTCAAATTATCTCGCCTCTGGATGTCCGGTAGGTGTTTTCGGAACATGCTGCTTTGGGAGGTCTCGAAATGTTGTCTGCCGTGGTACTCAATCACAAGGTTGTACTTTGGCAAAAAGAAATCGAACGGCAAATATGCCTTGTCCTTTAATTCAATAAAGCGTTTTTGGTAAACGAACTCGATGTCGTGTTCCAGCAAGAATGTGTAAATCGTATGCTCTCCGTGCGAGAAGATTCGCACCATATGTACTGACGCGTAGTCCATCCAACCGGCACGCTTAGCCGCGTCATATGCAGGAGGGTCGCCCAACGCCCAGGATTGGATTGTTGCGAACTGTTTTGCACTTGCGATGCAACGTGCCATAGTCCAAAAGCCATTTGGGTTTTTCAATGCGACCATGTGGGCACAGCACTCGGCAAGCAAATCTTTTTGTATCGCCGTAGCGTAGGCGCTGGCATTTCCTTGTTTCCACTCGACTTTTGTACGGTACTTTTGCGCATCGGCCTTCAGCGTTTCAAGCGTCCAATAGCCCATCGGCACTTTAGGACTTGTCATATGTGCACACGCTTCCTTCACCCAACCATTCTTCTTCGCGACACTGTACGAGGTCGAGCTGCCTTTGATCCACATCACTTGGCATGGGAAGCGCCGCGCATCGTCAATTACGCGCTCTTTTGTCCAGTAGCCGGGCGGGTTTCTCTTCTTCATGCGTCAATTATGGTCATGAATTACTCTCGAAATCACTGTCATTGGTGACCGCTCCCGCTGCATGCCTGACTTTCGCTACCCGTTCATTCAAGCCTACCCGAAACATTCGGAGCCGTTTCAGGCGTGGGTAATCCAGCTATCAAATTCGACACTGTTGAGGTGTGGCAAGGTGTTGTAGGTCTGTAGCGCCAGGTACTTCGGTGTGACAACAAATTCGGTGACCGAGGTGTTGCGCAGGCGCATGTTCAGTTCCACCGTCGCCTCGGGCGGGGTGGCCAGCACATGGCCCACCGCGCAGGCAATCGGCCCACCGCTGGACACCAGCAAGATGTTTTGCGCGCCGCTGTCTTGCACATGGCGCAGCGCGTCCACCGCCCCTTGACGAAAGTCGGCCCAGCTGGGCAGACCCGCAGGCTGGCTGCGGCCCAGCATCCATTGCAGCAAGCCCTGGCGCAGCAGGCGAAAGTGGTGCTTGTAGGGCTCAGCCGTATCTGCGGGTGGTGGGGGGTGGGGCTGGATGGCGGCAATCACCGCGTGGCCGTCGTACTCGTTCAGGCCCGGCCAGGGTGTGGCGACCAGCGGTGCGCCCAGTCCCTGGCTGATGCCTTGCAGGGTTTGCGTGTGGCGATTCAGGGTGCCGCTCACCACGGCGTCAAAGCGCACACCCTTGCTCGCAAAATGCTGCCCCAGCCGCAGGCTTTGGCGTTGCCCCAGGGCGCTCAACTGGTCATAGTCCGCCGCACCAAACGAAGCCTGGGCGTGACGGACAAGGTAAAGGGTTGCCATGCGCCAGATTTAAGCATGGCCCCCCCATTTTTGCCGCGCTACAGGGTGACAAAGCCCGCAATGCAGGTCACCGAGTTGCCTCCCACCCACACCTGGCCGCTGTCGTCCTGGTTTAAAAGCACCTGCCCGTGTCGGCCCAGGCAAGTGCCTTGGGTGGCGATATAGCTTTTTGGCGCCAACCCCTCCTCGATCAGCCACTGCGCCAGGCTGGCGTTCAGGCTACCGGTGACCGGGTCTTCCGGTACGCCAGTGGCGGCTGCGAAGGCGCGCACGCTCAGCGCCGGGGCGTCGGCGGTGCCGTTCAGGTGGCCTGCACGCTGGCCAAAAGCGCGTGCCTCGCGGTTGGAGCGTGCTACCAGCGTCGTAGCTGTCAACCCTTTATCCATATGGGCTAGGCCCACTTTTTGCCCTAAAGCCTTGAGGCGTTGGTGGTTGGGTTGCAGTGCCAGCAGAACCTCGGCACTGTCCAGGAGCAAGCCGAGCCAGATGGGCCCGTTGTCCAGTGTCTGGCTGGCCAGGATGTGCCGGGTGTCCAGCACCAATGCGGCGGCCACCTGCGCCACCAGCGCCGGGTCAGGCAGGTGGCGTTGCAGCGGCGGCGCGGCAAAGGCGAGCCGGGTGCCGCTCTGGCGGATGGTGATCAACCCTTGGGCGCACTCCTGCACCACTTGCCCTGGCACTTGTGGCACACCCCCGGCTTGCAGCCAGGCGTGGCAGGTGCCCAGCGTAGGGTGGCCGGCAAACGGCAGTTCGCCCCCTGGCGTGAAGATGCGCACGCGGTAGTCGGCACCGCGTTCAACGGCTTGCAGGCTGGGCGCAAGAACAAAGGTGGTTTCCGAGAGGTTGGTCCAGCGGGCAAAGTGCTGCATGTCGTCGCTGTCCAGCCCGGTGCCGTCCAGCACCACAGCCAGCGGGTTACCCAGATAAGGGGTGTCGGTGAACACGTCAACTTGGGTAAAGGGGCGTTGTGGCATGGTGGCTGGCTTCTCATTGATGTGAACGAATACGGCGGTCATCCCGGGCTCAGACCCGGGATCCATGTCTTTCGGGCATGGATTGCGGATCGTGGTCCGCAAAGACAGCCATTTTTCATGCTTCGGGGGTGACTTCGCTGCCTCAACCGTTAAACCGGCGTGCAAGCGTACATCGTCATCGCCAGAGCCAGCGCCGCCACACCCCGGTGAATCTCCTCCACGCTGGGGGTCACAAACGACAGCCGCAGCGTGCGCGCATCGCCGTGGTCGGCGTAAAACGGCGCGCCGGGCACAAATGCCACACCTTGCTCCACCGCCAGCGGCAGCAAATCTGCGGCGCTCATCCCAGCAGGCAACCGCGCCCACAAAAACATGCCACCGGCGGGTGTGTTCCAGATCAGCCGGGTGTCGAGTTCGGCGCCGCTGGCGTTTTGCGCCTCCGGCATCGCGCCAAAGTTCTGCGCCAGTGCTTCCAGCATCGCATCGCGCTGGGCCTTGTATAACGCGCGGATGGTCGGCACATGGCGGTCCAGAAAGCCGTCTTTCATCACCTCGGCAATCATGCGCTGGTTGAAACCTGGGCTGTGCAGGTCGGCGGCTTGTTTGGCTTGCAGCAGTTTGGGGAACACGGCTTTGGGCGCGACCAGAAAACCCAGCCGCAGTCCGGGTGCCAGCACCTTGGAGAACGAGCCCAGATAGATGCAGCCTTCCGGGTTGCGGGCGGTCAGGGGCGCGGGCGGCGGGGTGTCAAACCACAGGTCGCCGTAGGGGTTGTCTTCGATCAGCGGCAGGTTCAGCTCGTCAGCGGCGGCGCTTAATGCCGCGCGGCGCGCCTCGCTCATGGTGTTGCCGGTGGGGTTCTGGAAGTTGGGCAGCACGTAGAGAAAGCGCGCTCCCTCGGCTTTGGCCCGCAGGTCGGCCACGTCCACTCCCTGCGCATCGCTGGCCACACTTACCACCTCGGGCTCCATCGGGATGAACGCCATCACCGCGCCCAGGTAAGTGGGCGACTCGACCAGAATCTTGCTGCCCGCATCCACCAGCACCTTGGCCACCAGGTCCAGCCCCTGCTGGCTGCCGGTGGTGATCAGCACCTGTGCCGGGTCCACGTTCCAGCTCAGCCCGGCGGCAGCGGCGGTGGCACGCAACTGGTCGGCCACCATGGCGCGCAGCGGGCCATAACCTTCGCTGGCGGCGTATTGCAGCGCGCCTTGGGGATCGTCTTTCAGCACCTTGGCGCAGGCGGCCTCAAACTCCGCCACCGGAAAGGTCTTGGGCGAGGGCAGGCCACCGGCAAAACTGATGATGCCTGGCTTTTCCGTGACCTTGAGAATTTCACGGATCACCGACGGGTTCATGCGCGCGGCGCGGCGGGCGAGCTGCCAGGGGGAGTGCCGGGAAGCAGGGTGCAAGGAGGCGTTCATACAGTTTCCTTTGATGCAACGATGAAAACAGGCGCGGGCGTCGAAAAGCGTTTGCCCAGAAAAACGGTGGCCATCACGGCCAGGGCAAAGCCGAGTGTGATCATCTCCAACGGCTCGCCCAGCAGCGGCACGGCCGCCAGAATACTCAAAAACGGTTGCAGCAACTGCGTCTGGCTGACACGCAGCGCACCGCCCATCGCCATGCCGCGGTACCAGGCAAAAAACCCGGCCCACATGGAAAACACGCCGACATAGACCAGGCCCAGCCAAGCTGACAGGTTGACGCTATGGTTCGGCCAAGTCAGCAGCGCGCCGGGCACACTCAGCGGCAGCGCCATCACGCACACCCAGCAAATCACCCGCTCAGCACCCAGCGCATGCGTGACCTGCGCGCCGTACACGTAGCCTATGGATGCCGACAACACCGCGCCGACCAATAGCAAGTCAGCCCACTCCAGGCCAAAACCATGCCCCTGTTGGTAAGCACGAAGCAGTGAAAACACCACCACCAGCCCACTGCCCAGCCCGGCAAACACCCAAAACCCCAGCCGCGCCCGCTGGTGCAGCACCAGCGCTGCAATGGCTGCGGTGGTGAGCGGCAGCAGCGCGGTGATCACTGCCGCGTGGCCCGAGGTGACATGGCGCAGCGCAAACCCCAGCAGCAGCGGGTACCCCAAGGCATTGCCCAGCAGCGCCATGGCCAGCGGCTTGCGCTGTGCCGGGGTGGGTAGGGCAGAACGCGTGGCCAGCAGAAACACCACCGACAACGCGCCGGCCAGCGCGGCCCGGCCAAACGTGACAAACCACGGCGACAACTGCGGTGCCTCGGCCGTGCCGGTGGCCAGGCGCGTCATCGGCAGCGTCACCGCGAAGATGGCGACCCCCAGCACGCCCAGCCACATGCCCAGTGTTTCGTGTGGCATCGACTTCAAAGCGGCGGCTCCCGACCGCTTGGCAGAAGCAGGCCGTGGCTCATGGACTGTCCGTGCCTTTCGTCGACACGTCCGACAGCGCCCAAAGTGCAGCGCTCTGGGCGTGCAGCGCGGTGGTGTCAAACAAAGGCAAGTTGGAGTGCTGCGCTTGGATCAACATGGCGATCTCGGTGCAGCCGAGGATGATGGCCTGCGCACCATGCGCCTGTAGGTCAGCGATGATGCGCTGGTAGGTCTGACGCGAGGCGTCCAGCACCTGGCCCAGGCACAACTCGTTGTAGATGATCTGGTGCACCCGTTCCCGATCCTCCAAAGGTGGTGTGAGGACCGTCAAGCCGTGCTGGCCTTCCAGGCGGCTGCGGTAAAAGTCCTGTTCCATGGTGAAACGGGTGCCGAGCAGGCCTACGGTGTGAAAACCCGCCTGCCGGATGGCCTGCGCGGTCGGGTCGGCAATGTGCAGCAGCGGGATGGTCACGGCGGCTTGCACCGCGTCGGCCACCTTGTGCATGGTGTTGGTGCAGATTACCAGCGCATCGGCACCGGCAGTCTCCAACTTGCTGGCGATGTCGGCCAGAAGATGACCTGCGGCGCCCCACTGGCCGGTTTTTTGCAACTGCTCCACCTCAGCAAAATCGACGCTGTAGAGGATGATTTGGGCCGAGTGCAGCCCGCCAAGTTGCTGGCGCACGGTCTGGTTGATCAGCTGGTAATACGGCACGGTGGACTCCCAGCTCATGCCGCCAATCAGGCCCAGGGTTTTCATGGTGATGCTCCGTTGGTTGTTTTAGGTGTCGGTTGGGTTGTCATCTGTCGTCAGCGGTGTGGGGTTTCGCGATGGCATCAGAAGGTGCTCATCCACGCTGCCGTCACCACCAGCACCGCCGCCATACCGCGGTTGAACCAGCGCAGGCGGCGCCCGCCGTGCTCGGTATCGGCCAGCCAGCGGCGCAAGAGCGTGCCCATCAGCGCATAGGTCAGGTTGCTGGCCAGGCCAAACAGCAGCAGGATGGGTAACACCACGACAAAACGCGCCAGTGCATCCTCGCGCCCGGCCAGCCAGCCCGCCACCACGGTCAGCGCCAGCATCCAGGCCTTGATGTTCAAAAACTGCAGCATCACGCCCTGCCAGAAGGTCACATTGAGCTTCCCGGCACTAGCCTGGGTCAGCGTGCTGGCGCGCAGAAGTTTGCTCGCCAGCCACAACAAATAGCCCACGCCCAAGCCCTGCACACCCAGGCGCAGCGCGGGTACCGCCATCACCAGCGTGCCCACACCTGCGGCGCACAGGCCAAACAGCAGCCCCCAACCCACCGGCACCGACAGCACAAAACGCAGCGCGCGCTTGAGGCCCAGATTCGCCGCCAGCGCGGTCGACAGTGTGGTGTTGGGACCAGGCGTGAAGCTGGTTGCCGTGCACAACACCAGCAGGGCGGTCAGTTCAGCAGCGGTCATGGGGCGTGGCGTGGGTCAACATGGTTTTAAATGTAGCTTCAATAACAATACAGCTGCAGTACACTTTTGCGGACATTGAAATCATCTGTATTGTTCTGCCCAGCCACACAGCGGCAGCAGCCCTGAAGAAAGCGCCCATGTTAGTCAAAACCTTCAGCCAGTCTTTGTCTGCGCAACTTGCCGCGCGTTTTGCCGAGCGCATTGCCACCGGGCTGCTGGCGCCGGGTGCGCGCCTGCCATCGGTGCGGCACTGCGCCCAGCAACAGGGTGTGAGTCCCAGCACGGTGGTGGCGGCCTATGACCAGCTGTTGGCGCAGGGGCTGGTGGAAGCGCAGCGCAACCGCGGGTTTTATATAAGAAATCGTGCTCTAGCCCTTATGGATAAAGGGCAAGTAGCTATGAAAAATGATAATTCCAAAGGACTGGACAAGTCGCTGGCACCCGGCTTTGCAGCGCATCATGTGCCCGTGAACGCCACCGCGCTGATCCGTGGCATGTTTCAGGGCGGCAGTGACAAGCCGCAGCCCGGTCTGGGTGCGTTCCCGCCGGACTGGCTGGACACCCCTTTTTTGCCAGCTGCCATTCGCCGCGTGACCAGCGGCCCCCAATTCAAGGCGTTCTCAACGCAATATGGCGAGCCTGCAGGCGACCTGGGCTTGCGCCAGGCGCTGTCGGCGCGGCTGCAGTCGCTGGCCATTGACGCGACGGCGCAACACATCCTCACCACCGTGGGCGCCACACACGCGCTCGACATCGTCAGCCGCACGCTGCTGCGCGCCGGTGACTGCGTGATGGTGGAAGAGCCCGGCTGGGCCATCGAGTTTGCCCGGCTCGATGCCTTGGGCATGCGCATTCTGCCGGTGCCGCGCGGGCCAGACGGGCCAGACCTGGCGGTGATGGCGCGTTACTGCGAGCTGCACCAACCCAAGCTGTTTGTGAGTGTGAGCGTGTTGCACAACCCCACCGGCTATTGTTTGAGCCCCGGCAGCGCACACAGGCTGTTACAGCTGGCCAACACCCACAACTTTGTCATCGTCGAAGACGACACCTACAGCCACCTGGCGCCCGAGCATGCCACCCGCCTGAGCGCTCTGGACGGCCTGCAGCGCACCATTTATGTCAGCGGTTTCTCCAAAATTCTGGCACCGGGCTGGCGCATCGGCTTTTTGGCGGCGCCCCCGCATCTGTATGAGCAATTGCTCGATACCAAGCTGCTGGCCACCCTCACTACCCCGGCGCTGCTGGAGAAAGCCCTGGCCTGGTGCATGGAGCAGGGCCAGCTGCGCCGCCACGCCCAGCAGGTGCGCACCCGGTTGGATCAGGCGCGCAGCCGCAGCGTGAAGCTGGCGCTGGCCGCAGGCTGCAGCTTTGCCGCGCCGCCCGCCGGGCTGTTTGGTTGGGTCGATACCGGCGTGGACACCGACGCGCTGGCGCAGCGCATGCTCGATATGGGTTACCTGCTGGCCCCGGGCTCGCTGTTTCACGCCAACCGCAAGCCGGGTACGCTGATGCGCATCAACTTTTGTACCACCCAGGAAGCGGCTTTTTGGCAGGTGTTTGAAACCATTCGGGCCACCCTGTAAGAAATTGGCAGGGGTTTTGTACTTTTTTGCGTTTCTTAGGGTAATTACGCATTACATAGCCGTCAATATTAATTAACAATTAATTAATTCGTGCAACATGGTGTCTGCCCGAATCAACTTTTACAGGAGATCACATCTTGAAACTCTCTCAATTGGCAACCGCAGTGGCATTGGTCGTGGCAGGTTCGACGGCGATGGCCGGCGAGGTGGAGGTCCTGCATTGGTGGACATCGGGTGGCGAGGCCAAGTCGGTCGGTGAGCTGAAAAAGATCATGCAGAGCAAGGGCCACACCTGGAAAGATTTTGCCGTGGCTGGTGGCGGTGGTGACAACGCCATGACCGTGCTCAAGAGCCGTGTGGTGGCCGGTAACCCGCCCGCCGCCGCGCAAATCAAGGGCCCAGCCATTCAGGAATGGGCCAGTGAAGGCGTGCTGGCCAATCTGGACACCACCGCCAAGGCCGAAAAGTGGGACAGCCTGCTGCCGCCAGTGGTGGCTGAAGGCATGAAATACAAGGGCAATTACGTGGCTGCCCCGGTGAACGTGCACCGCGTCAACTGGATGTGGGCCAACAATGCCGTTTTGCAAAAGTCCGGTGTGACGGGCGTGCCCAAGACCTGGGACGAGTTTTTTGCTGCGGCAGACAAAGTCAAAAAAATGGGCTTCATCCCGGTGGCGCACGGTGGCCAGAACTGGCAGGACTTCACCACGTTTGAAGATGTCGTGCTGGGTGTCGGTGGTGCCAAGTTTTACCAGGATGCGCTGATCAAGCTGGATCAAAAAGCCCTGACCAGCCCAACCATGGCCAAGTCTCTGGAAACCTACCGCAAAATCAAGAGCTACACCGACCCGGCGTCTCCTGGCCGCGACTGGAACCTGGCCACCGCCATGGTGATCCAGGAAAAAGCCGCCTTCCAGTTCATGGGTGACTGGGCCAAGGGCGAGTTCACCGCCGCAGGCAAGGTGCCAGGCAAAGACTACACCTGTGCAGCCACCCCAGGCACAGCCAACGCCTACACCTTCAACGTGGATTCGTTTGCCATGTTCAAGCTGAAAGACGCTACCGCCCAAAAAGCGCAGGCTGATCTGGCAGCGGCCATCATGGGTACCGACTTTCAGGAGGTGTTCAATCTGAACAAGGGTTCGATTCCGGTGCGGCTGAACATGGATATGGCCAAGTTTGACGATTGCGCCAAGTTGTCCAGTAAAGACTTTGTGGCCACCAGCAAGGCTGGCACCCTGTTGCCTTCGATTGCCCACGGCATGGCAGTCAAGCCTGCGGCTGAAGGCGCCATCAAGGATGCGGTCAGCCAATTCTGGAACGACGACAAGATCAGCGTCGCTGACGGCGTGAAGAGCATTGCCAAGGCGGCTGCCACGCAGTAAAGCAAGGTCATCGCCACAGCTTGTCCATCTGGATGTGCGGAATCTGTCATCCCGGACTTGATCCGGGATCCAGGTTTCGAGCACGTGGCGCAGACGTCTGTGGCTAGTACCCGCAGCAGGGTCGGGGCGTATGTCACTGCTCATGTCCCCCGCCCTGCGGGCTCCTCCTTTACTTCGCTGTGACACACACCCCAACCCAGCTGCTTGACGGTGTTGGTTGTCGTTCCAAGAGTCCCCCCACCGTATCGGGACCAGACGAGTCGGGTGTTTCGCGCAGTGAGGTAAAGGAGGAGACCAAAGGCCGGAAGGCTTTTGGTCGGGGGACACGAACGGAGCGGAATACCCGACTCGTCTGGTTCTTATGCAAGCGCAGGAGGCCCAACAAAGGTCCCTTGGTCTTCAAAACAAAGGCAAAGTTTCTATGAAATCTTTTGAAACCACCCTACCCAAGCTGGTGATCGCGCCGGGCTTTGTGCTCGGGTTTGCTTTCATCTACGGGCTGATGATCTGGAACGGGCTGCTCTCCGTGACCAATTCACGCATGCTGCCCAACTACGATGAATTTGTCGGGCTGGAGCAGTACGTCAAATTGTGGGACATGGACCGCTGGTACATCGCCCTGAAAAACCTGGGCATATTCAGCATCTTGTACGTCGGTGGCTCGATGCTGCTGGGCATGGTGCTGGCGATTTTTCTGGACCAGAAAATCCGTTTTGAAGGCGTCATCCGCACCATCTATTTGTACCCCATGGCGCTGTCGTTCATTGTGACCGGCACCGCCTGGAAGTGGATTTTGAACCCCAGCCTGGGGCTGGAAAAACTCATGCATGACCTGGGTTGGGCCAGTTTCAGCTTTGACTGGCTGGTGCAGTCTGACACCGCTATCTACTGCGTGGTGATTGCCGGCATCTGGCAATCGGCCGGGTTTGCCATGGCCCTGTTTCTGGCTGGCCTACGCGGCATTGACGACAGCATCATCAAAGCGGCGCAGATTGACGGGGCCAGCCTGCCGCGCATTTACTTGCGCATCATTTTGCCGGTGCTGCGCCCGGTGGTGTTTTCCACCATTCTGGTGCTCTCGCACCTGTCCATCAAGGCGTTCGATTTGGTGATGGCGCTCACCGCCGGTGGGCCGGGTTATGCGTCTGACGTGCCTGCCACCTTCATGTTCACCATGAGCTTTACCCGGGGCCAAATTGGTCTGGGCGCCGCCAGTGCAACGATGATGCTGGCCATGGTGGCGGCGATTGTGGTGCCGTATCTTTACAGCGAACTGCGGTCCAAGCCGCATGAGCGCTAAGCCAAAAGGACACACACCATGAATGCCAAAAACCTTTCCCGCCTGGCGGTGTACGCCGTGCTGCTGTTTGCCGCGCTGTTTTTTCTGGCCCCACTCTATGTGATGCTGGCCACCAGTTTCAAGGACGCCGAGCAGATCAGATCGGGCAACCTGCTGAGCCTGCCCAATTCGCTCAATTTTGAATCGTGGACGCTGGCCTGGTCCACCGCCTGTACCGGTGTCGACTGCCGCGGCCTCAAGCCCTACTTCTGGAACTCGGTGATGATGGCCGTGCCATCTGTGCTGATCTCCACCGCCTGGGGTGCCATCAACGGTTATGTGCTGAGCATGTGGAAGTTCAGGGGGTCTGACCTGTTGTTCGGCTTTTTATTGTTTGGGGTGTTCATGCCGTTTCAGGTGGTGCTGCTGCCCATGAGCCAGATCCTCGGTTACCTGGGCCTGAGCAGTTCCATTGCGGGCTTGGTGCTGGTGCATAGTCTGGCCGGAATGGCGGGTACCACGCTGTTTTTCCGGAACTACTACACCGCCATTCCGCGTGAGCTGGTGAATGCCGCGCGCATTGATGGTGCGGGTTTCTGGCGCATCTTTATCCGCATCGTGGTGCCCATGTCGACCCCGATCCTGATGGTCACGTTGATCTGGCAGTTCACCAACATCTGGAACGACTTCCTGTTTGGCGTGGCCTTCAGCGGCGCCGACAGCAAGCCCATCACCGTGGGCCTGAACAACATGGCCAACACCACCAGCAGTGTCAAAAACTACAACGTCGACATGGCCGCAGCCATCATCGCCGGCTTGCCGACCATGCTGGTGTACGTGCTGGCCGGTCAATATTTCGTCAAAGGTCTGACTGCCGGTGCGGTCAAAGGATGAAACAGATTAAAGGGATTCACCATCATGGCAGCTTCACTCCACATTGCAGGCATTCGCAAGGTTTTTGGCAAGGGCGACAAAGCCGTTGAGGTGCTGAAAAAGATCGACATCGAAGTCCCTCCGGGCGAGTTTCTGATCCTGGTCGGGCCCTCCGGCTGCGGCAAGTCCACGCTGCTGAACATCATTGCCGGTCTGGAAGAGCCCACCGAAGGCGAGCTGAAGATCGCTGGCAAGAACGTCATCGGTGTGGCGCCAGCGCAGCGCGACATTGCCATGGTGTTCCAAAGCTACGCGCTGTACCCGACCATGACCGTGGCCGACAACATCGGCTTTGCACTGGAAATGCGCAAGGTACCGCTGGAGGTGCGTACCAAGCGCATCCATGAAGTGGCCGCCATGCTGCAGATTGAGCAACTGCTGGACCGCCGCCCGGCGCAGCTCTCGGGCGGCCAGCGCCAGCGCGTGGCCATGGGCCGGGCCCTGGCGCGTGACCCGAAACTGTTTCTGTTTGACGAGCCGCTGAGCAACCTCGACGCCAAGCTGCGGGTGGAGATGCGCGCCGAAATCAAGCGCCTGCACCAGCTCGCGGGCATCACCACGGTGTATGTGACGCATGACCAGATCGAAGCCATGACGCTGGGCAGCCGCATTGCGGTAATGAAAGACGGCATCCTGCAACAAATTGGCACGCCCGACGAGATTTACCGCCTGCCCGCCAACACCTATGTGGCCGGGTTCATTGGTTCTCCCACTATGAATTTCATCACTGGAACCGCAAGTGGGACGGGGGCTACAAGCCTATTTTCCTTTGAAGGCGGCAGTCTGCAGCTCCCTGCACCGAAGTCGGGCAAGGTCACGCTGGGCCAGCGCCCGGAGCACATTCACCTGGCGGATGACGCCAGCTGGCGCGGCGTGGTCACCCTGGTGGAGCCCACCGGTGCCGATACCTATGTGGTGATCAAAACCGGCGTGGGCCTGATCACCGTGCGCACCCCGCCCAGCACCCAGGTCAAGGTCGGTGACAACGTCGGCATGACGGTGAGTGGCAACCACAACAACTGGTTTGACGCCCAAACCAGCCTGCGCCTAGGCTGAAACCGGTCAAATCGACCAGTCCACCGCGACTGTGTGGGTGGTGAGCTGCGAGTGCACCCATTCAAAGTCGGCTGCGGGTACTGGCCGTGAAAACAGGTAACCTTGACCATAGTCACAGCCCGCCGCCGCCAGCAGTGCGCGCTGTTGCTCGGTCTCAATGCCCTCTGCAATCACCTGCATGCCCAGCGCATGCGCCATCACGATGATGGCCTGGCACAGCGCCAGATCGGTCGAGCGTGGGACCAGTTGCCGCACAAACGACTGGTCGATCTTGATGAAGTCAATGTCAAACTTCTGCAGGTAGGCCAGCGATGAATAGCCGGTGCCAAAGTCGTCCAGCGACACGCCTATACCGTCGTCACTCATGGCCAGCAGTTGCGCCACCACGCCTTCGCTGGTGGACAGCAGCAAGCCTTCGGTGATTTCCACCACGATGCTGTCACCGCCCAGGCCGCGGGCCCGCAGCTGCTCGATCCATGGCGTAGCCTGCGGGTCGGGGTTTTCAAACTGCACCGGGGATTTGTTGACGCTGATCTGAAACTGCGGGTGCAGTACCCTCCGCCAGACCTGCACCTGGTCAGCTGCCTGCTGGAACACCCATTCACCCAGGGCCACGATCAGCCCGCTGCTTTCTGCCACCGGAATGAACTCGGCCGGGCTGATCAGCCCGCGTGTGGGGTGCTGCCAGCGTACCAGCGCCTCGGCCTTGTGGATGGTGCCGGTGGCCAGGGTGACGATCGGCTGGTACACCACCCGGAACTGGTCTTGCGCCAGCGCCACGCGCAGATCACGGGTGAGCTGTGCGCGCCACTGCGCTGCTTCTTGCAGCGCCGGGGTGAAAAAGCTGAAGCGGTTGCGCCCGGCGCCCTTGGCCACATACAGCGCCTGGTCGGCATTTTTCAGCAGGTCTTCGATCTCATGGGCGTCGCCCGGGTAGACGGTGACACCGATGCTGGCCGAGATGAACACCTGGTCCAGCCCAAGCTGGAATACCGCCCCCAGCGCGGCCAGTAGTTTCTGCAGCACCACCTCCAGGTCAGCCACATGCGGGAGCTCGGTGACGATCACCATGAACTCGTCGCCGCCCATGCGCGCCACCGTGTCCACCTCGCGCAGGCAACTGCTGATGCGTCGCGCCGCCTCGATCAGCAGCAGGTCGCCGCGGTCGTGGCCCAGGGTGTCGTTGACCTCCTTGAAGCGGTCCAGGTCAATGAACAGTAGGGCCAGCTGCAGGCCGTCGCGGCGGCACTTTTTCAACTCCTGGGCCAGGCGCTCGCGCATCAGACGGCGATTGGGCAGGCCGGTCATGTTGTCAAAGTGGGCCTGCTTCCAGATGGTCGCCTCGGCGGCCTTGCGTTTGCTGATGTCGGTGTGGGTGCCGATCATGCGCAGCGGCTGGCCTTGTGCGTCGCGGCTGATCACCATGCCACGCGTCAGGATCCACTTCCAGCTGCCGTCCTTGCAGCGCACGCGGTGTTCGTTGACGTAGCTGGGCGTCAGGCCGTCAAAGTGGGCCTGGCGGGCCTGGTGCATCTGGGCCATGTCGTCCGGGTGGGTGCGCTGGTCCAGCTCTGTGGCGTTGGTGCTGATGTCGTGCGCGTCGAGCCCGTACATGGCCAACAGGCTTTTCGAAAAAAACTCCTGTCCGCTGGGCAGGTGCCAGTCCCAGACACCGTCGCCGGTGCTCTCCAGCGCCAGTTTCCAGCGCTCTTCATTGGCGTGCAGGGCTTCCTTGGCCACGATGTAATCGGTGACATCGGCAAAGGTGCGCACCATGCTGCCGTCTTCGAGCAGCTTGCTCTTGACTTCCAGCATGCGCCCACCCGGGGTTTCACGCACATAGTGTGCCGGTGGGTCGCCCATGCCATCGCCGTTGACATAGTCCCGGGCGTGCGCTACCACGCGGCTGGCGCCCGGCCCAAAATCACCTTGGCTGTGTTGCAGGGCGCTGAGTTGGCCCAGGGTGGGGCGCGCAGCCAGAAATTCGCCAGGCACGTTCAGCAGCTCACACACCCGTGGGTTGAAACCAATGATGTGTTTGCTCGCGTCCAGCAGCAAAATGCCCTGGCTGATGTGGTCCAGCGTGGTCTGCAGCAGGCTTGACTTTTCGTGCAGCGCGGCATTGAGCTGGGCCAGCTCCTGCTCGGCGGCCTTGCGCGAAGACACATCGAAATGGGTGCCGACCATGCGCAGGGGTTGACCGTCGGCACTGTGGGCGACGATCGTGCCGCGGGTGGCAATCCACTTCCAGCTGCCGTCTTTGCAGCGCAGGCGCAGGTCCAGCGCGTAGTGCGGTGCGCGGCCTTGCCAGTACGCCAGTGCAGCGGCCTCCATCGGGGCGATGTCGTCGGGGTGGATGCGCGAGGCGAACTCCTCGTAACCACCGTTGAGCTCGTGGCCCGAGTAGCCCAGCATCTGCTCCCAGCGTGCCGAGTGCGTCTGGGCCCCGGTGACCAGATTCCAGTCCCAAATGCCCGCACCCGAGCCCTCCAGCGCCATGCGCCAGGGGTTGTCCGCCTCAGCCAGCAGCTCGGCCCTGCGGTCATCCGGCGCCGGAGGGGGTGGCAGTTCAGCCTGCATTCACCGGTCCCGTATCGAGCCGTGGCAACAGCAGTTGCACCCGCAAGCCGTGGGGCTGCGCCGCCAGCACCACCGCACTGCCGCCGTGGCGGTGGGTGATTTCTTTCACGATGGCCAGACCCAGCCCGCAGCCACCGGGCACATCACTGGCGCGCCAGAAGCGGTCAAACACATGCGGCAAGTCATGCGCTGTCAGCCCCACGCCGTTGTCTCGCACCTCTAGCACCACCTGGTCTTCGTGGGTCTGGGCGCTCAGTGTGACCTCGCTGCCCGGGCCGGCGTAGGTCAGGGCGTTGTCGATCAGGTTGTTCAGGGCCTCACGCAGCAGCAGCGCCTCGCCGGCCACCAGCAGGTGGTCGTCACCCTCGTAGCCCAGGTCGATGTGCTGCTTCACGGCACGCGGCGTCCACTCGCGCGCCACCTCGCGTGCCAGGGTCGCCACATCCAGCGGCTGCAGTTTGACCTCGACCTCGTTGCGCGCCAGCGACAGCAGCTGGTGCACCAGATGGGCGCTGCGCTGCGCGCCTGCCAGCACTTTGTTGAGCCGCGAGCGCAGCGCTTGTGGGTCGGTTTCGCTCAAAGCCAGCTCAGTCTGGCTGATCAGCCCGGCCAACGGTGTGCGCAACTGGTGCGCGGCATCGTTGAGAAAGCGCTTTTCCTGGCCCAGGCTGCGCCGCACCGCCGACAGCAACTGGTTCACCGCAGCGGCCAGGGCGTGCACCTCTTGCGGTGCCTGCGTCAGCTCGATGGGCGACAGGGCCGACAGGCTGGGCGAGCGCCGGTTACCCAGCTGCGCCTGCAGCCGGGTGAGCGGCTGCAGCCCGCGCAGGATGCCGCCGTAGACCAGCATGCTCAAAATGGCACCCAGCAGCAGCAGCGGCACCAGCATGTCGGCGACCAGTTCGGTGGTCAGGCGCTGTTGCACGGCCAGACTTTTGGCCACCTGAACGCGCAGGCGCTGGGGTGCATTGGGCTCGCCGTAATCCAGCTCCAGCAAAGCCAGGCGCATCGGTTTGCCGTCGATGGCGATGGTGTAGAGCAAGACCTCGCCCCCACCGACGTCAGCCACGGAGGCCGGGCCGGGCAGCTTGGCGTTGCCCAGCAAAAAGCTGCCAGGCGGGCTCGACACCATGTAGCTGACCCGGTCTTGCGGGTCTTGTTCGATGATGTCTTGCGCAGCGCGCGGAAAGTCGATCAGCAGGCCAGAGCCAATGGGCTTGACCTGGCGCGAGAGTGACTTGACCGACTGGGTGAGCGACTGGTCAATGGCTTTTTCGGCATAACTCAAAGCCACCCGGTAAGCCAGCGCACCGCCCACCAGCAGCAACACCAGTTGCGGCAACAACAGCCACAGCAACAGCTGGCGTTTGAGTGACAGCCCCTGGCGGCCGGGGGCTGCCGGTGCCGGGCTGCCCGCGTCGGTCATGAGGGTGTGGTTTCCAGCATGTAGCCTAGCCCGCGCACGTTGCGAATGTTCAGCCCCGAGTCGACCAATTTGCGGCGCAGGCGGTGGATATACACCTCCAGCGCGTTAGAGGCCACGCCTGACGCACCGGTAGCGCTGTCGCCTGGCTCGGCCTGCCAGGTTTCCAGCACGTCTTCGCGGCTGACCACGCGCCCGGCATGGGTCACCAGCAAAGACAGCAGAGCCCACTCGCGCTGGGTAAGCTCCAGCGCCTCGTCGCCCAGCCAGGCTTGCGGCAGGGTGGCGTCCACGCGCAGGCGACGGGTGTTCTGGCTGGCCACTTCCAGGCTGCCACCAAACGCGGGCAGGCGGGCGCGGCGCAGCAGGGCGCCCAACCTGGCCTGCAGTTCGGCCATGTCAAAGGGTTTGGTGAGGTAGTCATCCGCACCGGCATTGAGGCCTTGAACGCGGTCATCAATGCCGTCGCGTGCGGTCAGGATCAGCACCGGCAGCGCTGGCAGACGCTTGCGAATCCAGCGCAACACCTCCATGCCGCTGATGCGCGGCAGGCCCAAATCCAGCACCACGCCGTCAAACCGGTTGGCTTCAAGCAGCTGCTGTGCCGACTCGCCATCAGCCGCCGCCATGACCGTGTGACCGAGTTGGGAAAGCTGCGCACTCAGGCCATCGCGCAGTAGTTCATCGTCTTCAATAATCAGCAAATTCGACATGGCCGCAAGCATAACCCAGCGGGTTTCTGTCTCTGGCCTGCGGTGCCACTTTCAGCGGCCTGTTTCGCCGTCTTTGGCTCTGCGGTGGCTCAAGCCGCCAGCGCTGACTGCACCGCCTTCACCCGCGCCTGACGAATCAGTTCACCAACTTTTTGCCCGTTAGCCCCGGCGGCCATGGCCTCGTTAGCTATGGTTTTTGTATCTACGGCCTGCATCACCGCCAGCACCTGCAGCAGGCGCGGGCGCTGCGGGTAGGGGGTCTCAAAGTGGCCAAGTCGGCCGCGTGCATCACATTCGCAGGCCAGCAGGATGTCGGCCATGCGCTGCGGTTTGCGTAACGCATCGCAGCGCTCCAGCAGTCGCGTCAGGGCGCTGGCGCTGAAATCCAGGCAGCGGTGGATGTTGCCGTGCTCGCGCGCCACCACGTCGGCGAGTTCGCGGCAGTCCACCGGCACGCGCAGGCGCGCGCAAACTCCTTTGAGCAGTTGGGCGCTGCGCTCTTCATGGCCCAGATGGCGCGGCAAAATGTCGGCTGGGGTGGTGCCTTTGCCCAGGTCGTGGCCCAGGCAGGCAAAACGCACCGCCAGCGGCGCCTGCAAGCGCGCCGCCATGTCCAGCACCATCATCAGGTGCACGCCGGTGTCGATTTCGGGATGGTAGTCGGCGCGTTGCGGCACCCCCCACAGGCGGTCAACCTCGGGCAGCAGGCGTTTTAACGCGCCGCAGTCGCGCAGCACGGCAAACAGGCGTGACGGCGCGGCCTCCATCAACCCGCGGCTGAGTTCCTGCCAGACGCGCTCTGGCACCAGGTGATCGACCTCGCCACTGTCCACCATGTCGCGCATCAGGGTCTGTGTTTCGGGTGCCACACTGAAATCGGCAAAGCGTGCGGCAAAGCGCGCCACGCGCAGGATGCGCACCGGGTCTTCCCGAAACGCCGGGCTCACATGCCGAAATACCTTGTTGGCCAGGTCTTGGCGGCCATGAAAGGGGTCGATCAGGTCTTTGGCATCAAATTGGCCTCTAGCCCTTATCCAGTCAGGGCTGGCAGCTATGGCATTAATAGTGATGTCGCGGCGCGCCAGATCGTCTTCCAACGTCACATCGGGGGCAGCATGGATGGCAAAACCGTGGTAGCCCGGTGCCGTTTTACGCTCGGTGCGCGCCAGGGCGTATTCCTCATGGGTTTGCGGGTGCAAGAATACCGGGAAGTCTTTGCCCACGGCGCTGAAGCCTTGCGCCAGCATCTGCTCCGGCGTGGCACCCACCACCACCCAGTCGCGGTCTTGCACAGGCAAGCCCAAGAGCGCATCGCGCACGGCACCGCCCACCAGATATATCTGCAGGTCAGTCGGCGTTTGGGGGGGCATGGTGAGGCGCTCGCCCGGCAGCGTGCTCAGCGGTGCAACCGGTACGGCTCTTCAAAGTCCAGAAAATCGTGCTCGGCGCAAGCACCCTCCATCCAGGCTTTCACGCCGGGCAGAGCACAGACGCGTTCCACATAGACGGCCACATCGTCTGGCACCGGCAGCGCATAAGTCAGCAGGCGGGTGCAGATCGGGGCGAAATAGGCGTCGGCCACGCTGAATTCGCCCAGCAGCATCGGGCCGCCGTACTGGCGCAGCAGGGTTTGCCACATGGCCACCAGCCGGGCCACGTCGGCGCGCACCGCAGGCTGGTCGCGCCAGATCAGCGCGCCCACCGCGGGCAGGCGGGCTTCGATGTTCATCGGGCAGTGGCTGCGCAGGCTGGTGAAACCGCTGTGCATTTCGGCGCAGATGCTGCGCCCTCGCGCCCGCGCGGCCTTGTTCTGCGGCCACAAATGCGATTCGGGAAACTGCTCAGCCACATATTCGGCAATGGCCAGTGTGTCCCACACCACCAGATCGCCATCCACCAAGGCGGGTACTTTGCCGGTGGGCGAGATGGGTTTGAGTGCTGCCTTGAACTGCGAATCGGGTGTGAAAGCGTCAAACCGCACCATGATTTCCTCAAAAGGAATACCGGCTTGTTTGAGCAGCACCCAGGGCCGCATGGACCAGGATGAGTAGTTTTTGTTGCCGATATAGAGTTTGATCATGGCAGCTCACGGTTGTCGGGCGTGCTGATCTCGCGCGGGCCGATCAAGCCCAGCCGGCTCTTGAGCGACTGGGTTTGCCCGGTGATCATGGCCGCGTAAACGGTGGTATTGGCCAGCACTTTCTTGACGTAGTCGCGGGTCTCGTTAAACGGGATGTTTTCAGCCCAGATGGCGGCTTCGAGCGACGGGTTGCCAGCCTGCCCGCGCCAGGCCCGCGGGCGCCCGGGACCGGCGTTGTAGGCGGCAGCGGCCAGCGGCATGGAGCCAGCAAAGTCGTCCAGCACCAGCTTGAGGTAGCCGGTGCCAATGGCAATGTTGGTGTCGCGGTCATGCAATTGGTGGGTCTTGAAATCGGTCAGGCCGATCTTTTTGGCGGTCCAGCGGGCGGTGGCAGGCATCACCTGCATCAGCCCGGAGGCACCGACCACCGAGCGGGCATCCATGATGAAACGGCTTTCCTGGCGGATCAGCCCATACACATAGGCCGGGTCCAGGCCAATGGCTTCGCTGCGCTCAACCACCGCCTGGCGGTGCGGCATGGGGAAGCGTTGCACCAGGTCAATCACGCTGCGGGTGCGCTCGCTGGTGTTGATACAGCGGTCCCACACCGAATGCTGGCAGGCCAGGTCGGCAGCGGCCAGCAGTTCGCGGTCAGTCATGCCGCCGGGGCTGTGCAGGTTGGTTGTGTAGTTCCACTCTTTCACGCCCTCGGACCGCAGGCCCAAGGCAATGGCAGCCAAGGCGCGCTGCAGGCCAGGGTTGCTGCGGGCACGTTCTTTTTCAAGCGTGGTGAGCGGTGCAGGCGCGGCAGGTGGGTCAATGGGCTGGCCGAGTTCCTCCAAGGCCAGCATCGGGTAAAAGCCGCGCACGCTGGCCAGATCCTGCAGCGCCTGACGAGCCTGGGTGTGCTCGGTCTCACTGCGCTCAGGCTGCAGCATGGCACGGGCCCGCCAGTAGGTCCATGTGCTGTCGCTGGCGGCGTCTGCACTCATGGCGTTGATGGCGTCGAGCGCGTCGTTCCACTTGTGTTGGCGCAACGCGGCACGGGCGCGCCAGGCCAAATGGTCATCGCTCATGCCTGTTGGCTTGGCTTGGCTGAAATAGCCCGGTGCATCTTCTGACAACTTTTGGGCTGCCTGCTTGCCAATGGCACCCCAAGCCCAGGCACGCTGCGCGCTGCTGAGGTGCTGGCTCCAGCGCTGTTGCAGAACTTGCGCGGCGTTTGCCGGGTTGCTTTCAGCCCAGCGGATCAGGGCCAGCACGGCCAGCTCCTGCGTCTGGCGCTGGCTCGATGGCGTGCGCTTGAGCAGGAAGCGCTCAGACTGTTTCAGGGCCTCATTCAGCGCCGCTGCGGCATCGGGGGCTACCAGGTCCACCACCCGCCGGGTGCTGGTGAGTTGACGCGCCTCGGTGGTCAGGCGTGCCTTGCGCCAGACGTCGGCCTCTGACAACAGCCCGGCCGCCAGATGGCTTTGCGCCGCCAGGGTACAACCGTCGCCGGCGTCTTTTTGCGCGTACCACTGGGTTTTGACCTCGTCAGCCGAGTCCACCTTGGCCAGAATGTGTTCCATGGCCAGGGTGTAACAACGCACCTCGCGGTCGTCATTCATGCGAAATTCATTGGCCACGCCGGCATAGGCGGCCCAGTCGCGGCGCTGGCCCAGCAGCAACAGCCAATCGTTGCGCAGGCGGTCCTCTTGGTAAGTGCCGCGGTATTGGCTGAAGAAGGCAGCCACTTCGTCCGCGCTGGCGGTCTGCAGGCGGGCACTCAGTGCCCAGTAGGCCGCCCAGGGCGCCAGCACATGACCACGGGTTTCAGGCAACAGGCTGGTCAGCCGGGCGGTGTCACCCTTGCGGTAAGCCTGGCTCATCTCCAGCAACACGGCGTCTGAGGCCGACTGCGCCCCTGCCAGCGGTGCGGCAAGCGCACCAGCCAGGCCAATCAATGTCAAAATCGTTCTGAACTGCATGTGGAGATTATGAATAACTCTGACGAACAACGTGCGCTGGACAAAAAAGCCTTGCGCAAACAGCTTCTGGCGCAGCGCCTTCGTCTGCCCGACCGCGAACAGCGGGTAGATCTGTTACGCCGCGTCATGCGCATCTGGCTGGTGGGCCGCCCCGAGACGGTGATTGGCGCCTACTGGCCTATCAAAGGCGAGTTCAATCCGCTGCCCGCGCTGCACCGCTGGAAAGAAGACGGTGAGCTGGTGGAGCGCCCGCAGTTGCGCAAGATTGGCCTGCCCGTGGTGGACAAGGTCAACAAAACCATGACTTTTCACGCCTGGTACCCCGGCTGCCCGATGGAAGACGACGCTTACGGCATCCCCAAACCCAAAGACACCGAGGTGATCACCCCCACGCTGCTGTTTGTGGCCTGCGTGGGCTACGCCCCGGGGGGCTACCGGCTGGGTTACGGCGGCGGTTTTTACGACCGCATGCTGGCCACGCTGGACCCCAAGCCCTTCACCGTGGGTCTGGGTTTTGGCACCGACTTTTTGCCCGACTTTGAACCCGAGCCGCACGACGTGCCGCTGGACGCTATCCTGAACGATCACGGCGTGGTCTGGCCGGTGTGAGCTGAACATGCCCGCCGTGCTTGACCCGCTGGTCGACAGCAGCTTCAAAGGTTTTCCCCACCACAGTGCAGCGCTGAACCTGTCGCAGATTGGCGCACAAGGCTGGAACGTGTTGAAGGGCGACCTGCCGCTGCCGCTGGCCGTGATCAAGCGTGATGTGTTGCAACACAACCTGACCTGGATGCAGAACTTTGCCGCCAGCCGTGGTCTGGGCCTGGCGCCGCACGGAAAAACCAGCATGTCGCCGCAACTGTTTCGCCGCCAGCTCGACGCCGGTGCCTGGGGCATGACCTTTGCCACGGTGACGCAAGCACGTATTGGCGTGGCAGCAGGCACCCGCGCCTGCCTGATTGCCAACCAGGTGTTTGCCGATGGCGACCTGACGGCGCTGGACGACATAAAACGCAGCCACCCCGGCCTGCGCGTGATCTTTTTGGTGGACTCTGTCGCGCAGCTGATGCTGATCGAAGAGTGGCACCAGCGTCACCCCGCGCCGTTGGCTTTTGAGGTGCTGCTGGAAATAGGCGTACCCGGTGGCCGCACCGGCTGCCGCAGTTTTGCGCAAGCCATGAACCTGGCCGAGTGGCTGCACGACAGCGCCGCGGTGCGCTTGGTGGGTGTGGAATGTTATGAAGGCTTGGGCGCCAGCGGTGACACCGCAAAAGACACCCCTATCACCAGCGCCTTGATGGATGTGGTGCAAAACGTGGCCCGCGCCTGTGACGAACAAAACCTTTTTGATGCCGACGAAGTGCTGCTCACCGCCGGTGGCTCGGCCATTTTTGACCTGGTGGCGCCGGCTCTGAAGCTGCAACTGAGCCGCCCGGTGACCGGCCTGCTGCGCAGCGGCTGCTACGTCACCCACGACCAGGGTACTTACCGACGGATGATGAGCGCCGTGGTAGAGCGCACCGGCTGCGGTGCCGGGCTAGAGGCGGCGCTGGAAGTCTGGGCGCTGGTGCAGTCCTGCCCCGAGCCGGGGCTGGCCATATTGGCGGTGGGCAAACGCGATATCTCGTATGACTGGGCCATGCCCACGCCGCTGTTGCTGTGCCCGCGCGGCACGTCTGAGCTGCAAGCCGCCCCGCCAGACTGGTCCATCACCCAGCTCAACGATCAGCACGCCTATTTGCATGGCAGCGGGCCGGAACACGCTGCACTGCAGGTGGGCGACACCGTTTGCCTGGGCATTTCGCACCCTTGCACCACCTTTGACAAATGGCGCTGGCTGCCGCTGGTGGATGCCGATTACAACGTGGTGGATGCGGTGGCGACGTGTTTTTGAGAGAAAACCGGATCCAAGACATTCGCACTTCTCATCATTGATGTCCAGCACGCCCTGTGCCACGGTGCCATGCCGCTTTTGATGTTGAGCGGGTCATCGAACGCATCAACAGCGTGGCGGCGCAGGCCCGCGCGCTGGGTGCGCCAGTGTTCCTGATCCAGCACGAGGAGGCCGAAGGGCCGCTGCAATGCGGTGCCGACGGCTGGCAGTTGGACGCGCGGTTACAGGTGCTTGAAACTGACCTGCAGATTCGCAAAACTGCGTGTGATTCTTTCTATCAGACGACGCTTCAGGAATTGCTGGTGTCCCGCCAGGTTTGCCGCCTGGTAGTGTGTGGCCTGCAAAGCGACTTTTGTGTCGACTCCACCGTGCGCGCGGCTCTGGCACGGGGCTATCCGGTGACCCTGGTGGCCGACGGTCATAGCACGGTGGACAACGGTGTGCTGAGCGCGGCTCAGATTTCGGCCCACCACAACACGACGCTGGCGAACCTGGGCAGCTTTGGCCCGCGAGTAACATCCATCCCGACTGCCGAACTGCGCCTGGTTGCCTGAGCTTCCAGCATGCGAACTTGCCAGCACGCTGGAGGAATGAACCATGACCAAGAAAATTCGCATTTCAGAACTGCCCGACTTTGATCCGGCGGAGCAGTTGAAAGATGAGCACGACATGGCGGCCTACCTGACCGCTGTGCTGGAAGAGAACGACCCCGCTTTGCTGGCGGCGGCGCTGGGCGACATTGCCCGTGCGCGGGGCATGACCGAGATTGCCAAGGCATCCGGCATCACCCGCGAGGCGTTGTACAAAGCGCTTCGCCCTGACGCACAGCCACGGTTTGATACCGTGAGCCGGGTATGTGCCGCGTTGGGTGTCAAGCTGGTGGCGCAGCCGCTGCGTGCCTGAGACGTTCGTGACACTTCAAAGACGATAGCTTTCGACCCTTTAAGTAAAAGGGCTGGAGGCATTTTTCGTTGATAGGTTCATCTAAGGGTGGTGTTTGACAGAACGGTCAATGAACACTATCTTGGTAGGACATCATCCGGACGCCGTGATACAAGCCAGCCCTCAACGAAAGCCGCCATGAGCATCTTGAACCTCTCCAAATCCGAACGCATTGATGTGCGCACCAGCACGTCGGTCAAGCTGCTCCTGCAAGATGCGGCACGCGCCTGTCACAAGACTGTGAGTGAGTTTTTGCTTGACGCCGGTGTGGTGGCGGCCAATCAAGTGTTGGCGGATCGTCGGCAGTTTGTGCTTGACGAGGCGGCGTGGCAAGCTTTTCAAGTCGAGCTGGATGCACCAACCCAGCCCAAACCGCGTCTAAAACAACTGCTGACCGAGCCCGGGGTGTTGTTTTGAGTCCATTCCGTCTGACCCCTACCATTTGTCTCTGCTGATCAAAGACCTCAATAGCTTGCTGGCTGGTTGATCCCTCAGCGCGCCACAATGGCCACCGCCAGCCCGCTGCCAGGTGTGGGGTGGCGACGTGTTTTTGAGGTGATTCGTGTTGGTTGTACTTGCCAGTTCATACCAACTCGTTCATACTTTAAAAATAAATATGTGAGGTATGCCATGGAAGTCATCGATGTCACCCTGGCCGAACGCGGCCAAATCGTCATTCCCAAAGAGGCGCGCGATGCCATGGGGCTCAAGGCGGGCTCCAAGCTGCAAATCCGCCTTGAAGACGGCAAGTTGGTCATCGAGAAAAAAGTCCAGCTTGACCTCAGCCGCTGGGTGGGCTGCGCGCTGGACGACGGCCTCACCACCAACCAAGCGCTGACTGAGCTGCGTGGGCGCGTTGTGCCGTGGCAAGGTGAGGGCTCTGGCGCATGAAAACGGCGGTCGATTCCAGCGTGTTGTTTGACATTGTCAAAGGCGCGCCTGGTGCTGCAGCGGCCCAAGCCGCTTTGGCGGCGGCACTGGCACGCGGCGGCCTGTGCGTGTGTGCGGTGGTCGTGGCCGAACTGGGCCGCTACTTTGCCGATGAGCAGAATCTGCGCGACTTTCTGATGGCCTGCCAGATCGACCACGACCCACTGACCATCGAAGCCGCACTGGAAGCTGCCCGCATCATGCGTGGCTACGCCAAAAACAAAGGCCCGCGTGAGCGCGTGGCGCCCGACTTTTTGATCGGCGCCCACGCCTTGCGACAAGCCGACGCGCTGCTGACCACCGATGCCGGTTTTTTCAGAAACTACTTTGAAGGCTTGCAGGTGATTTGCCCAGGGGCGTGACCGGAATCGCTCTTTTAATCAGAGCTGCTAGCCCAATCAGGGAAAGGGCCAGAGGCCAATTTCAACAACAATCATGAGCCAAATCCTCATCAACGACTACCTCCGCCAGCTCGATCTCATCAAGAAGGTCAGCGGCTCCAGCCGCGAAACTATTGTTCGCGAAGCCTTCAAGGATTTGCTCAAACACTGGGGCAAGCAGCACGATCTGATCTTTTTGGCCGAATACCCGCTCAAAACCGCCACCAAGACCAACATCAGTGTGGACGGCGCGCTCTTGCATGAGCTGCGCATGCCGCTGGGCTACTGGGAAGCCAAAGACGCCCACGACGACCTGGATGCTGAAGTTGTCAAAAAATTCAAAAAAGGCTACCCACAAGACAACATCATCTTCAGCGACGACGCGGTGGCCGTGCTGTGGCAAAACCGTGCCGAGGTACTGCGCTGCGATATGACCGACCCGCACGCGCTGGAGAAGTTGCTCAAACTGTTCTTCAGCTTTGAGCGCCCCGAGATCGCCGGCTTCCGCGCGGCCGTGGAGCAATTCAAGGCCGACCTGCCCGCCGTGCTGCTGGCGCTGCGCGAGATGATCGAGCGCGAACACCTCAAAAACCCGAGTTTTCGCGCCGCAGAAGACAAGTTTCTCGTTCACGCGCAAGAAGCCATCAACCCCGCGCTGGGTGAGGCGGACGTCCGCGAGATGCTCATCCAGCACATCCTCACCGAAGAAATCTTCTCCAAGGTGTTTGACGACAGCGACTTTCACCAGCACAACAACGTGGCGCGCGAGTTGTATGCGCTGGAAGGGGCCTTCTTCACTGGTGCGCTCAAGAAGCAAACCCTCAAAGGCCTGGAAAGCTACTACGCCGCCATCCGCGCCGCTGCCGCGCAGATCAGCAGCCATGGCGAGAAGCAGACCTTCCTGAAGGTCATTTACCAAAACTTCTACAAGGTCTACAACGCCAAAGCCGCTGACCGCCTGGGGGTGGAATACACGCCCAACGAGATCGTGCGCTTCATGATCGACGGCGCCGACTGGCTGTGTGAAAAACTCTTTGACAAAAACCTGATCGACAAGGACGTGGAGATTCTCGACATCGCCACGGGCACCGGCACCTATATTTGTGAACTGCTGGAGCATTTTCGCGGCCAGCCGCAAAAGCTGGCGCACAAATACAGGCACGAGTTACACGCCAACGAGGTGGCCATCCTGCCCTACTACGTGGCCAACCTGAACATCGAAGCCACCTACGCCGCCATCACCGGCCACTACGAAGAGTTTCCCAACCTGTGTTTTGTGGACACGCTTGACAACGTGGGCCTGCACACCGCCGCCAAAGGCACCACCGCCGAACTGTTTGGCAGCGTTTCTGAGGAAAACGTGGCCCGCATCAAGCGCCAGAACAGCCGCAAGATCACCATCGTCATCGGCAACCCGCCCTACAACGCCAACCAGGCCAACGAGAACGACAACAACAAAAACCGCGAATACCCGCAGATCGACGCGCGCATCAAGCAAACCTACATCGCCCAGAGCACGGCGCAGAAAACCAAGCTCTACGACATGTACGCGCGCTTTTTCCGCTGGGCCAGCGACCGACTGACCGACAACGGTGTGCTGGCGTTTGTGACCAACCGCAGCTTTATCGAAAGCCGTACTTTTGACGGTTTCCGCAAGACCGTGGCGCAGGAGTTTGCCGATATTTACGTGGTGGACCTGGGTGGCGACGTGCGCGCCAACCCCAAACTCAGCGGCACCAAACACAACGTGTTTGGCATCCAGACGGGCGTGGCGATCAGCTTCATGATCAAAAAGGTGGGTGTCACCAAAGACAAAAAGCCCGCCCGCGTGTACTACTTGCGCAGGCCGGAGATGGAAACCGCCGAGGAAAAGCTCGGGTTTCTGGCCAACCACCCGATGCGGACGCTGGACTTTGACGAGGTGTCGCCGGACAAGAATGCCAACTGGGTGAATCTGACCAACAATGATTTCGACACGCTGATCCCGCTAGCGAGCAAGGAGACCAAGGCGTCGAAAACGGCGGGGAAGGAGCGGGCGATCTTCAAGCTGTTTAGCAACGGCATCAATACAGCACGTGATGGATGGGTGACTGATGAATCTGCCATCGACCTGGCTGCAAAAGCGCAATTTTTCGTCAAACATTACGAGGACCACATCCAGGGCGCGAAGAGCCATGACACGATCATCAAATGGTCTCGAAACCTGAAAGTTAAGTTGGCGCGCGACGAACGCGAGCCTTTCGACAAGTCACGGATCGTGAAATACGCCTATCGGCCGTACTTTGGAAACTATCTGTATCAATCTGATTTGATGATTGACGAGTTGGGCCAGTTGCCAGTGATGTGTCGAGGCGAAAACTTGCTGATTGCGATGCCAGCTGCTGGGGAATTCCGTTGCCTGGCAACGGATCGGCCTTGCGACTTTCATTTCATCGGTGACGCGCGGGTTTTGTCGCTTTTCCGGTACGACGAAGCAGGTGCTCGCCACGACAACATCACCGACTGGGCCTTGAAACAATTCGCTGCCCACTACCAGGCCGCAGAGCCCCCACCCCAACCCGCTCCCAGCGGGCCAGGGAGCCAGACCGGCACCAGCAAGCCAAAGAAAATCACCAAAGAAGCCATCTTCCACTACTGCTACGCCGTGTTGCACGACCCCGTTTACCGCGAGAAATACGCGCAAAACCTCAAACGCGAGTTTCCGCGCATCCCGTTTTACCCAGATTTCTGGTTGTGGGCCGCCTGGGGCGAGGCGCTGATGGCCATCCACATCGGTTATGAATCCGTGGAACCGTTCCCTTTGAGTCGCACCGATGTGCCCGACGAGAAAGTGCGCGCCGCTGGCCTGTTGCCCAAAGCCCTGCTGCGCGCTGACCCGGCTTCCGGCAGCATCGCGCTGGACACCGAGACCACGCTGCGCGGCATCCCGAGCGAGGCGTGGGCCTACAAACTGGGCAACCGCTGCGCCATCGACTGGGTGCTGGACCAGTACAAAGAGAAAAAACCCAAAGACCCGACCATCCGCGAGAAGTTCGACACCTATCGTTTTGCCGACTACAAAGACAAAGTCATCGACCTGCTGATGCGCGTGACTACCGTGAGTGTGGAAACGGTGAAACTGGTCGAAGCCATGAAAGCCGCCACCCGTTGATGCTACCCGCATGACCGGAGATGGGCTTTCACTACTATTGTTGTAGCTGCCTCCACAAGTATTGACTGGGCTAGAGCCTGATCAGGCGTAAAAAATCTGCATCACGATCAAAGCAACTAATTTGATCAAGTTGATCAAGTTGGTCAACTTGGTCATAATCAGCAACAGACGTTAAGGAGCCCAAGCCAAATGCAACACGCCATAAGAACCATGACATCGTCTGATGCCAAGACGAATTTCGGAGAGGTGTTGTCGTCACTGAACAGTGCCGGCCCGATTGAAATCACCCGAAACGGCAAGTCGGTGGGGCTTTTGACCTTGCCGCCCGCGCAGGCCGTTGATGGCGGTCGGCTGGCGGCGCTGGCAGCGGCCTATTCCCAGGGCCGGGTGTCGTGGCCGCAAATTGCCGAGGAAACAGGTGCGAGTTTTGGCGAGTTGTTGTTGGCGATGGGGTTGCAAAAGCTGTCCTTGCCCAAAGTGGTGGCACCAAAACGGCCTGAGCAAACAGCCTTGCTGAATCAGATGTTTGATGCAGCCGCCCGGTTGAAGTCGCAGCCATGAAGCTGTCCCTGATCGTCACCGACTCCGGGCCACTGATCACGCTGGCGATAGCCGGGGCGCTGGATGTGCTTTTTTTACCTGGTTTACCGGTCATCGTGCCGGATATGGTTCGCCATGAGGTGATTGCGGATTTGTCAAAGCCAGGGGCGATGTTGGTGGCCGACTGGATTCGGGCCAATAACCCGCATCGGCTGAGCGTGGCCCCGACCGAGGTGTTTGAGGAGTTCATGCTGCTGAAGTCGATCAACCCGGCGACCAAAACCAAAAATCGGGGCGAACAGGCGGCCGCCGAGGTGTTGACCAAGGTGCTTGAGAGGCAAGACTTTGGCGCGGTGCTGGTGTTTGAGGACAGTGCCGTGCGTAAAACCAATTTTTTGCTGCGTCTGCCCGATGCCGTGGTGGTGGCTTCCACGTCCGAGTTTTTGTTTGGACTGGAAAGCCGGGGAGTGATCGCCAGTGCGCAGGCGATTCTTGACCGTGCGGTGGATGTGCGCGGGAATGAACTGCTGGTCAGGTATGTGGCGGGTTCGGATGACTCTGAACGCTTGCAGGATTGGCCGCAGGCTTTGCGTCCCAGTTGATGGGCTGAACTTTCAGCACTCCACAATGTTCACCGCCAGCCCGCCGCGTGAGGTTTCCTTGTATTTGGTTTTCATGTCGGCACCGGTCTCGCGCATGGTTTTGATGACTTTGTCGAGCGACACCACGTGGTGGCCGTCGCCCTGCAGCGCCATGCGGGCGGCGTTGATGGCTTTGACCGCGCCCATGGCGTTGCGTTCGATGCATGGCACCTGCACCAGGCCGCCGACCGGGTCGCAGGTCAGGCCCAGGTTGTGTTCCATGCCAATTTCAGCGGCATTTTCTACCTGCTCCGGGCTACCACCCATCACCGCCGCCAGGCCCGCTGCGGCCATGGAACAGGCCACGCCCACCTCGCCCTGGCAGCCGACTTCGGCCCCGCTGATGGAGGCGTTGAGTTTGTAGAGGATGCCGATGGCCGCTGCCGTCATCAAAAAGTCATTCACGCCGCGCTGTGCGTGCCCCGCCTGATCGCGACCATGGAATGGCGCGACAAACCGGTCGCAGTAATGCAGCACCGCCGGGATCACGCCCGCCGCGCCGTTGGTGGGCGCTGTCACCACCCGGCCACCGGCGGCGTTTTCCTCGTTCACCGCAAAGGCATACACGTTGACCCAGTCCAGCACGCTCAGCGGGTCGGCCAGGGTGCGCTCGGCCCGTTCGCGCAACTGCGCTGCCAGCACGGGTGCGCGGCGTTGCACCTTGTAAGGGCCGGGCAGGGTGCCGGGGTGGCTCAGGCCGCGCTGCACACACTCGCGCATCACGCGCCAGATGTTGGTCAGACCTGTGTGAATCTCGGCATCACTGCGCCAGGTGCGCTCGTTGGCCCACATCAGCTGGCTGATGCTTAAATTCGCTTGCTTGCAGCTTGATAGCAGTTCAGCCCCGCTGGTAAAGGGGTAGGACACTTTTTGGTACTCAGTCAGCACGGCCTCATTTGGGCTACCTGCGGTGACCACAAAGCCGCCGCCGACGCTCAGGTACTTGACTTGGCGCAGCTCCTGGCCTTGTCCATCTGAGGCGGTGAATTTCATGCCGTTGGGGTGCTCTGCCAGCGCCTCGCGGCGGTACATCAGCACATGGTCTTTTTCCAGGAAGCCGATGGGATGCAGCCCCAGCAGGTTGAGCAACTGCTCGGCGCGCACCTGGGCGATCAGGCCGGGTACGGCATCGACATCGACGGTGTCGGGCGCGTGGCCCATCAGTCCGAGCATGACTGCCACATCGGACCCGTGGCCTTTGCCGGTGGCACCGAGCGAACCGTAGAGTTCGCAGGTGACGCTGGTGGTCTGCGGCAGCAAGCCATCCCGTTGCAGGGCCAGCACAAACAGTCGCGCGGCGCGCATCGGCCCCACGGTGTGGGAGCTGCTGGGGCCGATGCCCACTTTGAACAAATCGAAAACGCTGATGGCCATAGGTGGTGCAGGGGAGGGTGCTTGGGCTGGTGGCTTAGTGCGCCATCAGCGCGCGGGCGTCGTCCTCGTAACCTTTGAGTTTGGCTACGAGTTTTTGCCGCTGGGCGGGGGTGGCGCTGTTGTGCAACTGGGCAAAGGTGGCGCAGTTGTTTTGCACCAGCTGCGCGATCTGCGCGCGGTAAACCGCGTTGGGTGATTGCACGGTGCGCTCAAGCAGGGCGTGAATGACGCTTTGGGCCTGCTGCGGCGTTTGGCTGCTGCCCGCCAGGCTTTGCAGGGTGGTGAACAGGTCCTGGTGGCGGCGCAGCATCTCGGCCTCGGCCAGCCGGGTGTCGTACGGGGTGGCTTGCACGCCGGCGCGCAACAGGGCGGTTTGGGCATCGCTCAAGGGGCCGTAAAAGGCTTCACTGCGCTCCAGCAGCCGTTCCAGGCGGCGTTTTTGTTGCTCGGCGGGACTGTCTTTTTGCCATTCGTCACGCCACTTTTGCGCCTTTTTGTCCAGTTGGTGCTGCAAATGTTGTAGCTGCTCAGGCTTGATGCTCAGGGCCAGGCGGGCAAAACCGGGCTCGGATTGGTCCAGCACCGCGTCCAGCCTGGATTTGAATTGGTCAGCGATCTGGCACACCTGCGCCGGGGTGGTGTCTTGCGCGGCCTGGGCCTGCACATCGGCCAGGGCGTGGGCCAGTTGCGGCAGTTCCTGGCTGCGGTGCCACGCCAGCAGCGCTTGCAGATCAGCGCGCAGCGGCTCGCTTTGGGCATCGTTTATGTCCAGATAACTGTCCACCCACCAGTAGCTTAAATTTGGCAGCTGGCTGTAACCCAGGCGCGCCACGCTGCAGCCGCCCAGCAGCGCGGCGGTCAGAAGCGTCAGCAGCAGCGCGCGGATAATGTGAAACAACGGCATAGGGTTCAACTCGGAGGATGGCATGGTAGTTACACAAACACTTTTTTCAGAGGCACCGCTTGACGTGGTGATCATGGCAGCGGGTAAGGGCACACGCATGAAAAGCAAACTGCCCAAAGTGTTGCATCTTTTGGCCGGGCGCGCTTTGCTGCAGCATGTGGTGGATACGGCTGCCGAGCTGCAGGCCCGCCAGGTGACTGTGATCACCGGCCATGGCGCTACAGAAGTAGAAGCTGCTCTGGCAGCATCGACGGGGGCTAGAGGCCAATTTGATCTGAATTTTGTGCGCCAGGAGCCGCAGCTGGGCACCGGCCACGCGGTGCAGCAGGCCGTGCCCGTGCTGCGCGACGACGGGCTGGTGGTGGTGCTCTCGGGCGATGTGCCGCTGACCCAAGCCGACACGCTGACACAACTCATCACTGCCTGCGCGGGCGACAAACTGGCGCTGTTGACCATCGATTTTGCCAACCCCACGGGTTACGGGCGCATCGTGCGCCAGGGCGACGCGGTGCAGGCCATCGTTGAGCAAAAAGACGCCACACCGGCGCAACTCAAGATCACCGAGGTGTACAGCGGCATCATGGCCGTGCCCGCCAAACAGCTCAAAACCTGGCTGGCGCGACTGGACAACAAAAACGCCCAGGGCGAGTTTTACCTGACCGACATTGTCAAATTTGCCGTGGAAGACGGTTTTCCGGTGGTGGCGCACAAGATCCACGACGCAGCGCAGGTGGCGGGCATCAACAGCCCCTTGCAGCTGGCCAACCTGGAACGCGCCTACCAGAAGCGTGTGGCGTTGGAACTGATGGAGCAAGGCGTGCGCCTGGCCGACCCGGCGCGTATTGACGTGCGCGGTGTGTTGACCTGCGCGCAGGACGTGGCGATTGACGTGAACTGCGTGTTTGAAGGCGTGGTGAGCCTGGGTGAGGGCGTGGCCATTGGTCCCAACTGCGTCATCAAAAACGCCAGCATTGCCGCGGGCGCGGTGATCCACCCGTTTACCCACATCGAAGGCGGCGAACCGGGCAGCAAAAACGCGGTCGAAGTCGGCCCGGGCAGCCTGATTGGCCCGTTTGCCCGCCTGCGCCCTGGTGCCAAACTGGGTGCGGAGGTGCACATCGGCAACTTTGTCGAGGTGAAAAACTCCACCTTGGCCAAGGGCGCCAAGGCGAATCACCTGGCGTATCTGGGGGATGCCACCGTGGGCGAACGTGTCAACTATGGCGCGGGCAGCATCACCGCCAACTACGACGGGGCCAACAAACACCGCACGGTGATCGAAGCAGATGTGCACATTGGCAGCAACTGCGTGTTGATTGCACCTGTGACCATTGGTGCGGGCGGCACGGTGGGCGGTGGCTCCACGGTGACTAAAGACACGCCGCCACTGGCCTTGACGGTGGCGCGTGCCCGGCCGGTGAGTGTGGCCAACTGGAAGCGGCCGAGCAAGAAGTGAGCACGCTGCAGGAACTCCAGCGCCAACTGGACGCAGCGCGTGCCGAGCTGCAAGACTTCACCTACGCCGTCTCACACGACCTGCGCGCGCCGCTGCGCCACATCAACGCTTACGCGCAAATCATTCAGGAAGACTGGCCCGATATGCCCGCTGAAGTGGCGGAGTATCTGGGCACCATTCGTCAGTCGGCGCAGATGCTGACGCAACAACTGGATGGCCTGACGCGGCTTGCGCGCCTGGGCTCGCAGCCGTTGAATCAGCAGCCGGCGGATGTGGGTGCGCTGGCGCAAGAGGTGGCGGATGAACTGACTGCGCAGCACCCACAGGAAGGCATTCAATGGCAACTGGCTGTCGATGTGCCGCCCGTGCTGGCCGATGCCGCGCTGCTGCGCCAGGTGCTGGTGCAGTTGCTGGGCAACGCCCTCAAGTTCAGCCGGGGCCGACAACCGGTCCAGATCGCACTGCGCTGGCGTCTGGCAACCCCCGCAGCCTCAGAGCCTGGGCCAGCCGAATCGCGTGACGCAGCGGCTTCGCCCGAAGCCATGTGCCAGATCACTATCAGCGACAACGGCGTCGGTTTTCCACCCGAGCAGGCCAAAGCCCTGTTCAAAGTGTTTGGCAAGCTGCACCCCGCACGTGAGTTTGAAGGCTTGGGGCTGGGCTTGGTGAGTTGTCGCAAGATGATCGAGCGCCTGGGCGGCACCATCGCGATAGAGGGTGCAACAGATGCGGGTTGCTGTGTCACCGTCACCTTGCCTTTGGCGATATAGCTATTGATAGTAGAGCTATTAGCCCTTTATTTATAAGGGCTAGAGGCACATTTCTTCTAGAAACTAGGGCACGCCCGGCAGAGGTACCCGCGCGCCAAACTTGCTGCGTTTGATGCTGAAAAAGCTCTTCACATTGCGCACATTGGCGTCAGCAGTGAACAGCCGCTGGGTCAACGCCAAATAGTCCGGCATGCTGGTGGCGTGGACGATCAAGCAAAAGTCTGGCCCGGGTGAGACGCGGTAACACTGCTGCACGGCGTCCTCATGCTGCACGCGCTGCTCAAAGGCTTCCAGCGCCGTCTGGTCCTGGCGGTCCAGCGTGATCTCCACCACCGCAGTCAGCCCGTAGCCGATGCTGCCCGCCAGTGTGTCGACGCTGAGCACGGCAATTTCGCGCTCGATCAGGCCCACGTCTTTGAGCCGTTTTACGCGGCGCAGGCAGGTGGGCGGCGACACAAACACCCGCTCGGCCAGGGTCTGGTTAGACAGGGACGCGTCGGTTTGCAGCTGGTTGAGCAACTGCAGATCGATGTTGTCAAGATTCAGCGGGTTCATGGTGCGGGCCGTTTTAGGGATTGACGTTTACGTTCAAAAAGTAGTTATTTATGAAATATTTAACCACACGTCAGTCATCATGAAATATTTGGTTGAAAAATTACAAATATAGATCACCAATTTCATCGTCGAACTTCTACGATGCAGCCCTCACTCAACGGAGCAGCTTATGTGTGGCATTGTCGGCGCGGTATCTTCCCAAAACATCGTTCCTATCCTGGTGCAGGGCTTGTCCCGCCTTGAGTACCGCGGTTATGACTCGTGCGGCGTGGCGGTGTACGCCAATGGCCTGCAACGTGCCCGCAGCACCGCGCGTGTGTCGGAGCTTATGGAGCAAATTGCCACCACCCATTTGCAAGGCACCACCGGCATTGCCCACACCCGCTGGGCCACGCATGGCGCGCCCGCCGTGCACAACGCGCACCCGCATTTCAGCCACGGCCCTGGCGCCGATGCTGACGACAAGCCGGGCCGGGTGGCGCTGGTGCACAACGGCATCATTGAAAACCACGACGAGTTGCGGGCCAGTCTGCAGGCCAAAGGCTATGTGTTTCAGAGCCAGACCGACACCGAGGTCATCGCCCACCTGGTCGACAGCCTGTATGACGGCGACATATTCGAGGCGGTTAAGGCCGCTTTGCCAGCGTTGCATGGCGCCTACGCCATTGCGGTGTTTTGCAAGGATGAGCCGCACCGCCTGATTGGCGCACGCGCTGGCTCGCCGCTGATTCTGGGTGTGGGGGCCGACGGCGCGCACTACCTGGCCAGCGACGCGATGGCGCTGGCTGGTGTCACCGACCAGATCGTTTACCTGGAAGAGGGCGATGTGGCTGATATCCAGCTGGGCAAATACTGGCTGGTGGACAAGGCCCTCAAGCCGCTCACACCCGCGCAGCGCCCGGTCAAAACCGTCCACGCCCACAGCGGCGCAGCCGAGCTGGGCCCGTACCGCCACTACATGCAAAAAGAGATTTTTGAGCAGCCGCGCGCCATTGCCGACACGCTGCAGGGTGTGGACAGCATCATGCCCGAGCTGTTTGACGGCGCAGATGCCAGCGCGGCGCGGGTGTTCAAGGACATCGACTCGGTGTTGATCCTGGCCTGCGGCACCAGCTACTACAGCGGTTGCACCGCCAAATACTGGCTGGAAAGCATCGCCAAAATTCCGACCCAGGTCGAGGTGGCCAGCGAGTACCGCTACCGCGACTCGGTGCCCAACCCCCGCACCTTGGTCGTCACCATCACCCAGAGCGGTGAAACCGCCGACACGCTGGCCGCGCTGCGCCACGCGCAAGGCTTGGGCATGACACATACGTTGACCATTTGCAACGTGGCCACCAGCGCCATGGTGCGCGAGTGCGAGCTGGCCTATATCACTCGTGCCGGGGTCGAGATTGGCGTGGCCTCCACCAAGGCGTTTACTGCGCAACTGGCCGGGCTGTTTTTGTTGACGCTGGCGCTGGCCCAGTCACGCGGCTTGCTGAGCGAGGCAGAAGAAGCGCGCCATATCAAGGCCATGCGCCATTTGCCGGCTGCCTTGCAGGCAGTGCTGGCGCTGGAGCCACAGGTGATTGCCTGGTCACAAGACTTTGCCGCGAAGGAAAACGCGCTGTTTCTGGGGCGCGGGCTGCATTACCCGATTGCGCTGGAAGGGGCATTAAAACTCAAGGAAATCAGCTACATCCACGCCGAGGCCTACCCGGCGGGAGAACTCAAACACGGCCCGCTGGCCCTGGTGACCAGCGCCATGCCAGTCGTTACCGTGGCACCCAACGACGCGCTGCTGGAAAAGCTCAAGAGCAACATGCACGAGGTGCGTGCGCGTGGCGGTGTGTTGTATGTGCTGGCCGATGCCGACTCCAAAATCGAGAGCGCCGAGGGCCTGCACGTGATCCGCATGCCCGAAAACTACGGCGAACTGTCGCCCATGCTGCACGTGGTGCCGCTGCAACTGCTGGCGTACCACACCGCCTGCGCGCGCGGCACAGACGTCGATAAACCACGCAATTTGGCCAAGTCGGTGACGGTGGAGTGACGGTTGCGGGCTTGAGATGTACTGACGTCTGCTGTCACTCATCTCGGTTTTCGTCAGCGTGGCCGCACTGGCTTCTTGAACACCTGCTTCGTATGCCAGTCCAGATTCGCAGGATGCGGTAAATATTCTTGGGCTTGGGGCAGGATCATTCCAGCACCGTGGTAGGCCAGCATGCGCTGTGAGGCCGCCTCGCTGCCGTTGAGGTGCTGGCTGAAAACCATCTGATAGGTGCCGGGAAGGATTTTGAAAGCACCCAGGTCAAAAACCTTGTGGTGAAGCGAACACATGGCGATGCCATTGGTCACCTCATCGGGACCATCGGCCTGAAACCATTTGATGTGTGCCGCTTCGAGCCCGATGGATTGCTGACCCATGCGCAGGTCGTGACCGCAGACAGCGCAGCGGTATTGATAGGCCATCAGCACCTTGGCCCGAAAGCCTGGGTCACGCTGCCTTTGAGGGGCATGGGTTTTAACCAGATACTCAACCGGCGCCAAGCCCACGGCGTTAAGCACGTCTGACCGAATAGTCTCAGGAAAGTGTGATTCCACAATACGCTGCGCTACGGTGTCAACAAGCGCAGGGTCGCGCTTCAACACGTTGTAGATGTTGTCGGCAAAGCCGCCGCGCACATGGTGTTGACGTAACTCAGCCAACGTTGGTGTTGCACCAGCTGGGTGGTTCAGGATGAATTCAGGCGCAAGCAATCTCCAAAGTTTGTCGGTTTGCAGGTGCCAAAACGGGTAGTGCCTTGTAGTGGCCGAGCTGTCTGGGCCAAACTCTCTCAGCAACTCCTTCAGCACCGGCTCAATCTCGACCCAATCCATCATTTGGGATGTTGAATCGTTGATTCGGGACAGTGCGAGTAAAACCAGCAAGGGCTTGTGGACGGCGCGCCGGTCACCGTTGTGCCAGACGCGGATCGCGTCGAAGGCCTGGATGACTTCATCACGGGTCATGGCCAGTATTTCGCCTTGTCTGGAAGGACCCATCGCACGCCACCCCTGGGGTCTGGCAGATCGCCTGTGTACCGGGGGATCAGGTGCATGTGCAAATGTGGCACTGTCTGACCCGCAACTGTTCCGTCATTGATACCGATGTTGTAACCCTGGGGCTGGAACTCTTTGTCAATGGCAACCTTGGCACGGTCGAGCAACTCCAGAATGTCATGGTGCTCCTGTTTGGATAGATCAAAAAACGAGCCGATGTGCCGCTTGGGGATCAGCAGGGAGTGACCAAGAGAAACGGGGTAACCGTCTCTGATCGTCATGGCGGTCGCGTTGCTGTCAATCACCCTGGCTTGCGGCAAGCTGCAAAACGGACAAGGCGACGAAAATTCAATTTTTTTCATGGCCTTATTCAATGGCAACAGGGGCCGGACAAATCAACCTCTTGGCACTTTACCATTGGCTATGTCACAGTTAATTGTGGAACTTTCCAAGAACCGTAGCCAAGACACGCCTCCGAGAATTGGCGTGATGGTTGTCCAATGAGTCCGGTGCAGGCCTTGACCGGCGTTCAGGGACTAGCGATGCAAACACTTTCCGCAGAGTTCAGTTCTTGAGTCCACCTCGTGTTTCAACAAAGTTCCGACGAACTTTATTGAAATCAACATGCCATGCAGTTCAACCGCCCCTCAATGCCAACTCGCCGGGTCCACCTTGTAATAACCACGGAGCTCCTGGTACAGCGCGGGGTAGTGCGCGGCCATGTCAGCCGCCTGTTCGAAAAATACCTCGGTGGCCACGGCAAAAAACTCCGCCGGGCTCTCGGCGGCGTAGTGATCGAACAGCCCTTGCTCACCGCGCTGCACCTGGCTTTGTAACTGCGCATAGGCCTGACTGAGCACGCGTTTCCAGCGCCCGGCGTTGTACTGCCTGTCGCCCGCTGCGGGCGGTGGGGCGCCCTGAGCCTCGCCGTTTTCCTGGTCCAGCTGGTGGGCAAACTCATGCAGCACCACATTGCGGCCATCATCGGCCACCGCAGCGCCTTCCAGGGCGTCTTGCCATGACAAGATCACCTGCCCCTGCGCCCAGGATTCGCCTGACAAGGCTTGTCGCTGGTCCCGCTGCAAACCGATGTCATCGGTGACCGTGCGCTGGGTGATGAAGGCACCGGGGTAGAGCAGAATTTGCCGCACCTGGGCGAAATGCGACATGGAGCGATTGAGCACCAGCAAACAGGCTTGCGCGGCAATGACCACGCGCATTTCTTCAGTCACTTTCAGGCCGGCACAGCCGATGACGGCTTTTTCAGCAATAAAGATCTGGATGCGTTTCTTCAGCTGCAATTGCAAGTCCACCGGCAGGCGCCGAACCAGGGGCACACGGCGTTGCAACACCTTGCGCCAATGTGCAGGGAACGGCTGCATCAACACCCGGCGCTGGCGATACGCGCGCCAGCGCGGTTGCCCCAGGAGTAGCAGAATCAACCCCAGTGCCAAGGCACACAAAATGTAGAAGGCCACGCATTTCCTTCCGCTCCAGTCCAACCACCAGCCCGATAGCTGGGTTTGTTTGGGGGTTTTTCAATACACGCCGTGGACAATCCGGACACCACTATCTCATGGGAGATACGCCATGAAGCAATTTGAATTTCGACTGAACATCACGGAACAACAGTACCTGAACTACTACCGGGGGGCGATCAACCAGGTCATTGTCAGGAGCAGCCAAGGTGCGACGATCCAGTTTCCGGCGTCACTGCTCACGAAATTTGTCACTGCCAGCGGCGTCCACGGCCACTTTGTGCTGACGTGTGATGATGCCTTCAAGGGCTCTGAAGTGCGACGGCTGGGTTGACTGATGGACCGAGTCAGCCGAAGTTGCTACAACTACCATAGCTATCAGCCCTTTTATATAAAGGGCTGGAGGCCAAAAAAGCTTGTAACTTTTGCAGTAGCTCAAGCCTTCTTGACCGGATGGTGCAACCCCAGCGACACCACAAACCCCGCCAGCAAGAACCCCGCACCCACATGAAACGCATAAGCCGAGGCATTTTCCGGGTAGTTGTCCCGCAACCAGGCCACCAGTTGCGGCCCCACAATGCCCGCCGAGCCCCAGGTGGTCAGGAGTGCACCATAGGCGGTCGCCATCATCTTTGAACCAAAGGTATCCGACACAAACGCCGGAAGCGTGCCAAACCCGCCGCCGTAACACAGCAGTATGTAACACACCAGCGCGCCAAACATCCAGGGGCTCTGCACAAAGCCCAGCGCCACAAATGCGGCAAACTGGCTCAGCAGCATGATGCGAAACACCGTGACCCGGCCCAGCTTGTCCGACAGACTGCCCCAGGCAAAACGCCCCACCCCGTTGAACAGCGCGCTGAAAGCGATCAGCGTCGCGCCATAACCTGCCAGTTGCTCCACCGTTAGGCTGGCATCACGGCGGTGCCACAACTCCTGCACCATGGGTGACTGAAAACCGATGAACATGATGCCCGCCACGGTGTTGCAAAACATCACCCCCCACATCATGGCAAACCGCCCCGAGGTCAGCAAAGCGCGCACGCTGGGGTACTGCACCGCACCGGTCCCCGCGCCATAACCACCGCCTGTGGCGCTGCCACTGGGCGGGTCTTGCAGCACCCAGGCAATCGGTGTGGCCACCAGCAAAAACGCTACCCCCAGCACCGCAAACACGGTGGGAAAGCTGTGGTCAAAGGTGTGCAGCAGCAGCGGCGCCACCCCTTTGGACATGATCATCGCCCCCAGACCAAAGCCCATGATGACCATGCCGGTGGCCAGGCCCTTTTTGTCCGGAAACCATTTGGCCACCGTCGCCACCGGTGGCACATACGCCAGTCCGATGCCGGTGCCTCCCACCACGCCATACCCCAGGTACAGCAACGGTAACGATTTGAAGTGCAGTGCCAGCGCGCCCAGCAGGTAACCGCTGCCAAACAGCAGAATGCCCAGCACCGCCAGCTTGCGCGGGCCGTACTTGGGCAGCTGGGTGCCACCCACCGCGGCGCCCAGGCTCAGAAACAGGATGGTGGTGCTGAACACCCAGGCCACCTGGGTGTTGTTCCAGCCATAGGTCTGAGCCAGCGGGTTCTGGAAGTAGCTCCAGGCGTACACCGTGCCAATGCACATTTGCAGCGCCGTGCCCATTGCAGCCATCCACCAGCGGTTGGTGGTGCGCGCCGGATTGACTTGGGCGGCCAGCTTCATCGTGTTCATGGCTTGGTATCGTCTTTCTACAGGTCCACCGTCAAGTTGTGTTGCCTGAAAATAGCCACCACGGCCTGCACCTGCGCTGGTGTGGGGGATGGCGTGTCTTTCAGCTCATAGTCCAGGCCCAGGCGCTCCCATTTGAATTCACCCATTTTGTGAAACGGCAGGATTTCCACCTTCTCGATGTTGCTCATGGGTGCCAGGAACTTCGCCAGGCCTTCCACATTGGCCACCGAGTCGGTGTAGCCTGGCAACAGCACAAAGCGGATCCAGGTCTTCTTGTTGATGCTGTGCAGGTACTCGGCAAAGCGCAGCGAAGGTTCGCGCGGCACCCCGGTCAGGCGGGTGTGGGTGTCTTCATCAAAGGCCTTGATGCACAACATGGCCAGGTCCACGTGTTCCAGCACGTGTGCCGCCACACTCTGGTGGGCAAAACCCGAGGTGTCCAGCGTGGTGTGAATGCCCAGCGCCTGGCAGCGGCGCAACACCTCACTGACAAAGTCACGCTGCATCAGCGGTTCACCACCGGTGATGGTGACACCGCCGCCAGTGAACTTCATGTACGAGCGGTACTTGCTGATCTCGGTCATCAACGCATCCACCGTCATCTCGCGCCCGTCGCACGTCTGTTGCGCGTCCGGGTTGTGGCAGTACAGGCAGCGCAGCGGGCAGCCCTGCGTGAACACCACAAAGCGGATGCCCGGGCCATCGACCATGCCGCCGCTTTCCAGCGAATGGATGCGCCCTGTGAGTGGTGGTGCATCCGCTGCCACCACCGGGATGGCTGCCAGCTTGTGGCGCAGGTTGGCCAGGTTCTGCATGGAGGCTAAGCTTGGTGGAGCTTAAATGCGCTCGTGCAGGGTGCGGTTGATCACATCCAACTGCTGCTCACGCGTGAGCTTGATGAAGTTGACCGCGTAGCCCGAAATACGGATGGTGAGCTGCGGGTACAGCTCGGGGTGTTCCATCGCATCCTTAAGTGTTTCGATGTTGAACACGTTGACATTCATGTGGTGGCCACCGTCGGTGAAGTAGGCGTCCAAAATGCCGCACAGGTTGTCCACGCGTTCTTTGTCGGCCTTGCCCAAAGCCTTGGGCACGATCGAGAAGGTGTACGAGATGCCGTCAGCCGCATACTCGTAGGGCAGCTTAGCCACCGAGGCCATCGAGGCCACCGCACCATTGTGGTCACGCCCGTGCATCGGGTTGGCTCCCGGCGCAAACGGTTCGCCAGCCTTGCGACCATCCGGCGTGTTGCCGGTGGCCTTGCCGTACACCACGTTGGAGGTGATGGTCAGGATCGACTGGGTTGGCAGCGCGTTGCGGTAGCAGGTGTGTTTGCGGATCTCGGTCATGAAACGGGTCATGATGTCCACCGCAATCTGGTCCACGCGGTCGTCGTTGTTGCCGTATTGCGGGAATTCGCCTTCAATTTCGTAGTCCACCGCCAACCCGGCGTCGTTGCGGATGATCTTGACCTTGGCGTATTTCATCGCCGAGAACGAGTCCGCCACCACCGACAGCCCGGCCATGCCGCAGGCCATGGTGCGCAGGATGTCGCGGTCGTGCAGGGCCATCTCCAGCCGCTCATAACAATACTTGTCATGCATGTAGTGGATGACGTTGAGCGTGTTGATGTACAGGCGGGCCAGCCATTTCATGAACTGCTCGTAGCGGTACATGACCTCGTCGTAATCCAGGTAGTCGCCGGTGATGGGTGAGAACGGCGGGCCGACCTGTTCGCCGGATTTCTCGTCAATCCCGCCGTTGATCGCGTACAGCATGCACTTGGCCAGATTGGCACGGGCGCCGAAGAACTGCATCTGTTTGCCAATCGTCATGGCCGAGACGCAGCAGGCGATGCCGTAGTCATCGGTGTAGAGCGGGCGCATCAGGTCGTCGTTTTCGTATTGCAGCGAGCTGGTGTCGATCGACACCTTGGCGCAGTACTTCTTGAAGTTGGCTGGCAGGCGCTCGGACCACAACACGGTCAGGTTCGGCTCAGGCGCGGCACCCAGGTTGTAAAGGGTGTGCAGGAAGCGGTAGCTGTTTTTGGTGACCATCGGCACGCCGTCTTGCGACATGCCACCCAGCGCTTCAGTGACCCAGGTCGGGTCGCCGGAGAACAGGGCGTTGTAGGCTGGCGGTCGCAGGAAGCGCACCATGCGCAGTTTCATGACGAAATGGTCGATCAGCTCCTGGGCGGCAGATTCATCCAGCGCACCGTTGTTCAGGTCACGCTGCAGGTAGATGTCCAGGAAGGTGGAGACCCGGCCCAGTGACATGGCGGCGCCGTCTTGTTCCTTGATGGCGGCCAGGTAGGCGAAATAGGTCCACTGGATGGCTTCACGGCCATTGCTGGCGGGCTGGCGGATGTCAAAGCCATAGCGCTTGGCCATGGCGATGAGTTCTTTGAGGGCGCGGATCTGCTCGGCGGTTTCTTCGCGTTTCTGGATGGTGTCGCTGTCCATCACGTCAAAGTCCAGCGAGACCAGTTGCGCCTGTTTGTCTTCAATCAGGCGCTCCACCCCGTACAGGGCCACGCGGCGGTAGTCGCCGATGATGCGGCCGCGGCCATAGGCGTCGGGCAGGCCGGTGATGATGCCCGAGCTGCGCACGGCCATCATCTTCTTGGTGTAGGCGTCAAACACGCCGTCGTTGTGGGTCTTGCGGTATTTGAAGACACGCTCGGTTTCCGGGTCCATTTCGCGGCCATAGGCCTTGAGGGCGCTTTGCACGGTGCGGATGCCGCCAAACGGCATGATGGCGCGTTTCAAAGGCGCATCGGTTTGCAGGCCGACGATTTGTTCCAGATCCTGGTTGATGTAGCCGGGGCCAGAGGCGTCGATACCGGCGATCACTTTGGTTTCGACATCCAGAATGCCCAGCTTGATTTCTTCCTGCATCAGCGTCTTGACTTGGCCCCAGAGCGCGTCGGTGCGCTCGGTAGTGGGGGTCAGGAAGCTGCTGTCTCCGGTGTAGGGCGTGAAGTTGTCCTGGATGAAGTCGCGCACGTTGATCTCACGCGCCCATTTGCCCTGTTTGAACCCGTCCCAAGCTGAACCCATCGTGAACTCCTTTTGCTGCTTTACCAAGACAATTCAACGGTTAAAAATTTCACCGTATGAACTGCATTGTCGCTAAATGGATTATTGAGGGTAATGGGTCAATTCGTGAAACACCGTTTCATTTGATTAACATCAACATTAATTAAAAAATAATGAACGAGGTGACGCCGAGATCACCCGATCTGTATCGCAACGCCAACAGCCAGGCAGTTTGGCTTGAGGGTTACAGCATCTTTTCCAGGAAAGCGCGCGTTCTGGGGTGTTGCGGTGCCGCAAAAAGCTCGCGTGCCGGGCGGGCTTCGACGATGACGCCGCCGTCCATGAACACCGCTCGGCCCGCCACTTCACGGGCAAAGGCCATCTCATGCGTGACCACAATCATGGTCATGCGCTCCTCGGCCAGTTCCCGCATGGTGGCTAGCACCTCGCCGGTCAGCTCAGGGTCGAGCGCCGAGGTGGGCTCGTCAAACAGCAAAATGTCCGGCTCCATCGCCAGCGCGCGGGCAATGGCCACGCGCTGTTTTTGACCACCGGAGAGGCGCGACGGGTAGCTGTCGCGTTTGTCAAACAGGCCCACCTTGCGCAGCAGTGTTTCAGCCTTCGGCACGATGGCATCCAACTGCGCGCCCTTGACCGTGAGCGGTGCTTCAACCAGGTTTTGCAGCACCGTCAGGTGCGGAAACAGGTTGAAGTGCTGGAACACCATGCCCATCTTGCGACAAACCCGGCTGATGTCAGCGGGTGGCACATACTGGCACTCGCCCTGACCATTGGTGCTGACCAGTGTTTCACCTTCGATCTCAATGTTGCCGCGATGGATGGTTTCCAGATGGATCAGGCAGCGCAAAAAGGTGCTTTTGCCCGAGCCGGACGGGCCAATCACGGCGATCACCTCGCCCTTGTCAACGTCCAGCGACACGCCCTTGAGCACGTCGACCGTGCCAAAGCGCTTGTGGACATCCACCGCGCAGATCATCGGGCTAGTCGTCATAAACCGCGTATTTCCTTTCCAGGCGCTGGAAACCGTAGGTCAGCACCAGGGTCATGATCAGGTAAAAAGCCGCCGCCACCACAAACGGCGAGGTGGTGAAATCGCGCTGCACAATGCCGCGCGCGGCGCGCAGCAGGTCGTTCATGGCCAGCACGTAGATCAGTGAGGTGTCTTTGACCAGCGTGATGGTCTCGTTGCTCATCGGCGGCAGGATGCGCTTGAGCACCTGTGGCAACACAATGCGGCGCATGGTCTGCGGGTAACTCATGCCCAGCACCTTGGCACCCTCGTACTGGCCCCGGTCAATCGACTGGATACCCGCGCGAAAGATCTCTGCAAAGTAGGCCGAGTAGTTCAGCACAAAGGCCAGAATGGCCGACGGAAAGTCTGGCAACCGTACCCCGATGATTGGAATGAACGGCAACGCAAAGTAAATGAACAGCATCTGCAACATCAGCGGTGTACCGCGCATCAGCCAGATGTAGCCGTTGACCAAGCCACTCAGAAACTTGAAACGGGAGATGCGCACCAGCGCCAGCCCTAAACCCAGCGGTACCGCCAGCACCAGCGTGATCAGAAACACCTGCAGCGTGACGCCGCTGCCCTGCAAGAGGGGCGGCAAGATGGTGACGATGTAGTCCATGAGGAGGTGTTAGGGCCTGCAGAGGAAAAATTTGGCCAGGCAACCCAGGCGTGTCAACGTGAAAAAGCGATGCTGTCATCCCAGTCGATTGGTTGTCATCCCGGGCATCGACCCGGGATCCATGCATTCGGGGCCATGGATTGCGGGTCAAGCCCGCCATGACCGCAGGGGCGACAAGACGCCGCGTATCTGCAGACCTATTTCTTGACGATGTCGCTGCCAAACCACTGGGTGGAGATCTTGGCCGCGGTGCCGTCAGCTTTCATGTCGTCCAGCGCTTTGTCCAGCTTGGCGGCCAGCTCGGTGTCGCCCTTGCGGGTGCCCACGCCGTAGTCTTCAGTGCCAAAGTTCTCTTCCAGCACGCGGTATTCGCCGGGCTTCTTGCCGGTGTAGTAGCGGCCCACGATTTCATCCACCACCAGCGCGTCCAGGCGGCCCGCAGACAGGTCCATCAGCGCGGTCACGTTGTCGGCAAACTTCTTGAGTTCCTTGATCGACTTGGCGGTGGCTTCATCTTTTTGCACGGCGTCCACGGCGCTGCTGCCATCTTGTACACCCACCACCTTGCCAGCGAGTTGGGCCTTGTTGGTGATGGCTGACTTGTCGGTGACCACCACAATCTGGCGGTTCTCCAAGTAGGGCTTGGTGAACAGGATGTTGGCCTTGCGTTCTTCAGTGATCGTCAGGCCGTTCCACAACACGTCGATGCGGTTGCCGTTGAGCTCGGATTCCTTGGCGCTCCAGTCGATGGGCTTGAAGCTCACTTCCATGCCCAAACGTTTGCCAGCTTCCTTGGCCAGGTCAATGTCAAAGCCGACCAGCTCGTTCTTTTCATCGCGAAAACCCATGGGCGGAAAGTTGTCATCCAGGCCAATGACGATGGCTGTGGCAACCACCGGCGCAGGTGCAGGGGCTGCTGCCACCGGCTCTTCCTTTTTGCCGCAGCCGGTGGCTACCATCGCCGCTACCAGGCCAGCCATCACCCATAAAACGCGCTTTTTCATGTCTTTGTCCAGAGTTGTGAATAACGGTGAATTATCGGCGCGTTGACAGCGTAAAAAAGTGGTGTAGATTGACGCCATTGACCCGCCCAGCAAGGATTTACCGGAGTCGCTCACGTGCTCCCTCAACCCAATCGCCAGATGGCGCTAGCCCAATACCGGCTGCGCGCCCGGTTTTACGATGCTGAATTGGCTGCTTTTGAGCCGGTTCGCCTTCGCTCTGTCGGCTGCCTTCAACTCCAGCCCGGCAACACCGTGCTGGACGTGGGTTGTGGCACAGGTTTAAGCCTTGAACTGCTGCACAAGGGCGTAGGGCCGCAAGGGCAAATTGTCGGTATCGAGCAATCGCCAGAAATGTTTGACTTGGCGCGCCGCCGCGTGGCGCGGCACAAGTGGCGCAATGTGACGCTGTTGAATGCACCGGTGGCATCAGCCACCATCGCCTGCCAGGCGGACGCCGCGCTGTTTCATTTCACCCACGACATTCTTCGCCACCCCGACGAGGTTCGTCATGTGGTGGGCCATCTCAAGCCTGGCGCCCACGTGGCTGCAGCAGGTTTGCATTGGGGTGCACCGTGGGACTGGCCGACCAACTGGTTGGTGTGGATGGCGGCCATGTATTCGACCACCTCACTGGAAGGGCTGGCGCAGCCCTGGAGTCACCTTTTGCAGCATTTGGGTGCGGTGCAGTTGGTGCCGTCGCCGATTCACGGTGTGTTTATTGTTTGTGGCAAGGTTTTATCAACAGGAAGCGAGGTTGTTCATCATGTCTGATCGTTCAAATTCAGGTCGCATCAAGACCGCAAAACACGCGCCAACCCCTCTGGATGCCGCCGTTCAGGCCTTCAGGAAGTCCATCGACCCCTATAGCATGATCACCTCGCAGGTGGATGCCCAGGTGGCTTGGCTGAAGCATCCGCAGGATCTGGCGCGTGCGGCTGATGAGTTTGTTGCCGATATGGTGGCTTTGTATGGGCACGCCGTGCGTCGCACGCTGGGCCTGCCAGCCCACGAGGTGTATGAGCCCAACCCGGCAGATTCCCGCTTTGCCGACCCGATCTGGACCCAATCGGCGCCTTGGGATATTTTGAAAGAGTGGTACCTGACGGTGAGCAGCCGCCTGCAAAAACTCTCGCTGGAAGCGCCCGGCCTGTCGGAACACGAGCGCCACCGCGCTGCTTTCTGGCAGCGCAACTACCTCAACATGCTGGCCCCCAACAACTTCTTCTGGCTCAACCCGCAGGCCATGGACCAGTACGCCAAAACGCAGGGTGAAAGTGTCCGCAAGGGGCTGAAGAACTTCGCCCGCGATGTGGAGGCTCAAAACATCATGATGGTGGAGCCCGATGCTTTTGTGGTCGGCAAAGACCTGGCGACTACCCCCGGTAAAGTGATTTTTCGCAACCGGCTGGTGGAGCTGATTCACTACGCTCCCACCACCGACAAGGTGCGTGCCATGCCCATCCTGATCGTCACGCCTTGGATCAACAAGTTCTACATCCTGGATCTGACCGAGAAAAAGAGCATGGTCAAGTACCTGACCGACCAAGGTTTCTCCGTCTTTATCTCCAGCTGGAAAAACCCGCCAAAAGAGATGCACGACGTGCGCTTTGACGACTACCTGCTGGAAGGCGTCAACGAACTGGTGCGCGTGACCACCGAGTTTTGCAAGGTGCCGCAGGTGCATCTGGTGGGCTACTGCATTGGCGGCACGCTGGCCGCCACGTACATGGCCTGGGCCAATAAGCGTTTTGGCCCCGACAAGATGCCCGTGGCGCACTGGACACTGTTCACCAGCCTGACCGACTTCTCGCAGCCCGGGGAGATCAACATCTTCATCGACGAAGCTTGCCTTGATGCCCTGGACAAGCTCATGGCCAAAAAGGGCTATCTGGATGGCACCGAGATGGCGGCCTCTTTCAGGTTGCTGCGCTCCAACAGCCTGATCTGGAATTACTGGGTCAGCAGCTATTTGCTGGGTGAAAAACTGCCGCCGTTCGACGTGCTGTTCTGGAACGTGGACGCCACGCGCATGCCGCAAGCCATGCACTCCTACTACTTGCGCCAGATGTATCTGCATAACAACCTCATCCAGCCCGATGCGTTGACCATTGGTGGCGAGCCGATCGACCTGGGTCGCATCCAGCAGTCGCTTTACGCGGTAACGGCGGAAGAAGACCACATTGCCCCCTGGAAAGCCTGCTACCAGGTGCGCCAATACCTCCACCCCGACACGCCGGTGCGCTTTGTCAGGTCTACCTCTGGCCACATTCTGGGCATCGTCAACCCGCCGGTGCATCCGCCCAAACGTGCTTACTGGGTGGCAGAACCCACCCACAGCGAAGAGGCCGACCAGTGGCTGGCGCGGGCTGACAAAAAGTCTGGCTCCTGGTGGGACGACTGGACCGCCTGGCTGAACCAGCGCACCGGAGAGATGGTCAGCGCTTACGCCACCACCAGCCGCAAATACCCGGCGCTGGCGGATGCCCCAGGCACCTACGTCTTGGAGAAATAGGGTGGGGGCATCTGCGCCCCGCTATCATCCGGCGTGACAAGGTGACCGATTGATGCAGATGCCCCCCGATTTCCCTCAGACACAAGCCCTTTGGCGCCCGGTACTGGGTCCCGCCGCGCACCGCGACCTGTGCACCGACTGCGGCATTTCGCGCTCCAGTGTGCCCAAGCGCTGCGGCGAGGCGTGCCAGTTCATCCAGCCGGACTACCCGCAGCTGGAAGCGCGTGTGCATGGTCGCGTGCGCGACCCGCAAAAGGGCGATGAGTTGTTTTTTGGCGTGCACCAGCGCATGCTGCGCGCTGCCCTGCAGCCCGCCGCGCCCGGTGCGCAGTGGACGGGCATCACCACCCGTCTGGCCCAGCGTCTGCTGGAAACAGGCGCGGTGGATGCTGTCCTGACCATGGCGCCTGACCCGAACGACCGCTGGCGCCCGGTACCCGTGCTGGTGACCAAGCCTGAAGGGATGGCGCAGTGCCGCGGCATGCGTATGGGTTACGCGCCCCTGCTGGCGCTGTTGGAGCCTGCGCTGCAGCAAGGTTACAAACGCTTGGCCGTCATCGGCATCCCGTGCCAGGTTTACGCGCTGCGCGCGCTGGAGGCGCAGTTGGGGCTGGAACGTTTGTATGTCATTGGCACACCGTGCTCTGACAACACCACCACTGAACGTTTCCACGAATTTCTGGCTCTGTTGGCGGCGCAGACCCAAGATCAGCCTGAAGACATCACCTACCTGGAGTTTTTGGCGGATTACCACGTGGAACTGCGTTACAAAGACGGTCGTCAGCGCAAGGTGCCGTTTCTGATGCTGCCGCTGTCAGATTTACCACGCGACTTTTTCCCGCTGACCTGCCGCACCTGTGTGGACTACACCAATGCGCTGGCGGACATCACCGTGGGCTACATGGGCGGCGAGGGCCAACAGTGGCTGCTGGTGCGAAATCAGCGGGGCGAAGAATTGCTGAAGCTGCTGGGTGATGAAGTTAAAGTGAGCACCCCAGGCAGTGCTGGCAAGCGCCAGGGCCCGGTCAAGGGCTTTCTCGCCAACACCGAGCGCGCCGCCGGTGGCCTGCCGCTACGCCGCATGCCGCAGTGGCTGCGCCCGGTGGTGGGCTGGCTGATGCCAAAGGTGGGGCCGCGTGGGCTGGAATTTGCCCGGGCACGGCTGGAGATGAAGGCGGTGGAGACCATCATCCACCTGCGCCGCGAAGAGCCACGCCGCCTCAAATCCATGGTGCCAACGCATGTATGGGCGATGGTCAAGCCCTATGGCATGTCGCCCGCGCCAGATGAAGTGTCATCTCAGGCCGGAACATCGCCTAAAAACTTGTCCTGAAGAGCGAAGTAGGCCTGCGGCACCTCAAAGTAGGGCATGGCACCGGTTTGTAGCACCTGCACCTGCCAGTTGGGCTGGCTGCTGACGATGCTCAACATTTTGTAATTGGTGAAATCCCCGCGCGTGCCATGAATCACCAGAGTGGGCAGTGTCACTTGCCGGTAGATGTTGTGAATATCGGTACTGAACAGGATGCCACTCAAAAAAGCCAGCGGCGCCAGCTCTGCATTGGGCTGGCGGGCGGAGATACAGTTGTAAGCCCACAACGTCTCATCAATCGTTTTGGCGCCCCAAGTGCGTTCCAGGAAATAGCGGATGACGCCTGGGCGTGTGAGCTGCCTGAACAGAAAGCCCCCCCAGCCCGGGCCGCGCAAAAATTTGTCAAATCCGGCCATGTAACGGTTCTGCTCAGGGGCTTCTTGCAAGTTTTGACCACTGCGAAAACCGGTTGGGCTGACCAGCGTCAGGCTTTTGAACAAACCTGGGTTTTCCACTGAGGCGCGAGCCAGAAACTCGCTGGAAAGCGAAACCGCCACGGCATCAACTGGCGCACCACCGTGCCTGGTCTGCACCCATCGGGCCACTTTCACGATGGCGTCGGTCATCACGCGCACGGTGTAGGGTCGGTCAGCGCGGGTTGACAAGCCATAACCGGGCAAGTCCAGCGCGTACACACTGCGGCTGGCGCGGTAATACTCAAACAGCGGCCGCACCTCGGCGGCAGACGCCACGGCGTTGACGCTGTGAATCAGCAGCAGGGGCGTACCCGTGCCCGCGTTGTAAATGGCCAACTGACCAGCGGCGTCGGCAAGGGTGGAAACCGCAGCGTCGAGCGCGTGCAAATGAGGGTTGTTCATGAAAATACCGTCCGGGCGTGAAGATGGAGCCATCTTACGCGCGGACTTTTGATGTGCTGCGGGCCTTTTGGCCCCCGGCCTGACCTCGGGTGAGGACAAATAAATTCAAAAAAAGCAAAGTTTTTTGAAAATAGGCCTAAATAACCCCTTATTTCTGCCGTTAAGAATTTACGAACGGAGGAAAGACCCAGATCCACTCTGCAGCCTGAAGCACCATGCAATTACCATCCATTGATCGAATCCAGAGCGCGCGGCCTGTTGCCGCGGAAGCTGCGGCGTTGTCAACGGGTCGGGTGTTGCCCGTCGTGCCCGTGAATCCTGCGCAACAGGTCGATGCGCCTGCCGAGGTGCAGCCCAGCGTGATCAACAAGATCAGCACCGGCGACAAGCCCAACGCGGGCGAGGGTGTTTACAGCAGCGTGGCCGACCCGGTGCGGCAAACCTCCGAAGAGGCCGCGCCCAAAGATTGGACCATCAAGCGTCCAGTGCCTGAAAAGGTGGAAGACCCACCGCCCGAGCCGCTTTCCAAGATTTTGCTGGACCACATCAAGTCGCTGTGGCTGGCCAGTGCCAGTGCGGTGCAGGTGCAAGAGCAGGTTAGAAACCAGGTTGATCCGACCAAACCCCCGGCCAACGTGAATGCCGGTACGATCGCCAACGAGGTCTACACCTACTCCCCCACCAAGATCAACAAGACCGACAAGACCCAAACCTGAAGGTCAGTTGGCTTGCTCCCTCAGAGCGCTGCTACGCACTGCAAACCGGGCAGGCGTGTCCTGCGGCAACTTCTCCAGAGACCATTGGCGTTGATGAAACGCTGCCACACTGGGCTTGTGAGCTATTGAAATAAGAGCACCTTGCGCTTGTTTTACATGGGCTAGCAGTGTTTTATAGATAGAATTCTCAGACTCTTCATCAAGCGCACTGGTGGCTTCATCAGCAAATACCCACTTGGGTTTTTTCAGCAGCACGCGCGCCACGGCCAGGCGCTGCTGCTCACCGCCAGACAGCGTTTGGCTCCAGGCACCAGCTTCGTCCAGCCGCGGCACCAGCCCTGGCAGCAGTGCGCTGCGCAGGGCGCTTGCCAGTTCGGCGTCGCTGTACAGCGTGGCTTCCTGCGGATAAGCCAGCGCGTTGCGCAGCGGGCCATTCGGAAAATACGGCCGCTGCGGGATGAACATCGTGTCAGCTGGGCGGGCGATGCTGCCGCTTGCAAACGGCCAGATGCCTGCCAGCGTTCGAAACAGCGTGGATTTGCCAGCCCCTGAGGGGCCGCGCAGCAAAATGCTGTCGCCGGGCTGCGCGTTCAGGCTGGCTTGGTGCAGCAGCACCACACCGTTGGGTAGCTCCAAATGCAGATCATGGGTGGAGAGTACTTTTGAATCAGTAGCTACTGGCCCTTTACCATGAAAGGCTAGAGCCTGAAAAGATGCTTCAAAACTGGTCAGCCGGTCGGTGGTGGCGCGCCATGCCGCGAGGCTGCTGTAGTTGTCTACAAACCAGCTCAAGGCACCCTGCACCTGGCCAAAGGCGCTCGAGATCTGCATCAGTTCCCCCAACTGGATGGCGCCGCTGAAAAAGCGCGGTGCTGCCACCACAAACGGAAACACCATCGCCGCCTGGCCAAAAAAGCTGGTGAACCAGATCAACCGCTTTTGCGCCCCAACCAGCGCCAGGTAATTGCTGAGCACCAGGCCAAAACGGGTATCGAGCTGGCTGCGCTCCACCGCCTCGCCCCGGTCCAGCGCGATGGATTCGCTGTATTCACGCACCCGCACCATGTGGTGGCGAAAGTCAGCCTCGCGGCGCTGTTGCTCAAAATTCAGCGCAATCTGTGGGCGGCCTATGTAGTGGGTGAGCACGCTACCCGCCAGACAGTAAAGCACCGCCATCCACACCATGAAGCCGGGAATGTTGAAGGTGGAGCCACCCAGACCGAAGGCAAAACCACCTGACAAGCTCCACAAAATGCCAACAAAGCTGGCCAGCGTCACCACCGCGTTGAGCAGCCCCATGGTCAGCGACACGGTGTAGCCGGTGAACTGGTTGATGTCGTCCTGAATGCGCTGGTCGGGGTTGTCGGGGTTGTGGCCGCTGGTATTGGGCGCGGCGGCAAAACGCGTCAACTCCATCTTGTAAAAGGCGTGGTTAGCGAGCCATCGCGTCAGGTAATGGCTGGTCATCCAGGCGCGCCAGCGCACCTCCAGCAACTGCGTCAGATAAAACTTGTACACCGCCATCACGATGAAAATGCCTGCCAGCCAGGCAAACCGGCCCAGCTGTTGCCAGAAAACTTCTGAGTTTTTCTCTTGCAGCGCGTCGTAAAACAGCTTGTTCCAGTCGTTGAACAGCACCGCCATATAAACCAGCGCCAGGTTTAGCGCGACGATGGCCGCCAGCAGGGCGCGGGCTTTCCATTTCTGGTCGGAAGCGAAGTAAGGTTTGGTCAGCGCCCAGGCTTGGGACGTAAAAGTTTGGAAGGCGGCGAGTTTTTGGGTCAGCATCATGGCGGGTCACTCAGTTGCGCACGCCGCTGGCTACATGCCCGGCGGGAACGTGTTGGGCGGCGGATTCGATGTGGCCGGTCTGGTCGTCAAAGAAAAAGTCGGGCTCAAACTCGCGTAAAAATTCACCCTTGGCCAGTCCGCCCAGAAACATCGCCTCATCCACCTCAATGTTCCAGTTCATCAGCGTGCGGATGGCGCGCTCATGCGCCGGGGCACTGCGCGCAGTCACCAGCGCCGTGCGAATACGCATCTTGGGTGTGCCTGACTGCTGCAAATTTTGTAGCGCAAAAAGCAGTGGTTTAAAGGGCCCGTCTGGCAAAGGAAGCGCAGCTTTTTCAATCTCGTGCTGCTGAAACGCCTGCAAGCCTTGCGCTTGGTAGACGCGCTCGGCCTCGTCAGAAAACAGTACCGCGTCACCGTCAAAGGCAATGCGCACTTCAAACGGATGAGCGTCGCTGGCGTGCACCGACTGCGGATACACCTGTGCGGCTGGTACGCCTGCGCCCAGTGCGGCGCGAACGTCGCTCAAATGGGTGCTCAAAAACAGGTTGGCGTGCAGGGGCTTCAGGTAGCGCCAGGGTGCCTGGCCGCGCGTGAAACTGCCGCGCTCGATGGGTAGCCCATAGTGCTGTGCCGAGCGGAACACCCGCATGCCCGAGACTGGGTCGTTGCGCGACAAGATCACCACCTCGACCGGTTGGGTGTGCTCAACCGCGTCAACCGCAGGAGCAGGCGACGATTTGGGTGTGGCCGGTCGCTGGTTGAACGCCAGCAACTTCTTGACCAGTGAAAACGCGACACCTGGCTTGGCTGGCATGTCGAGCCGCTGCAACTGCAGCGCCATGTAGGCGCGGTCGTCGCCTTGCTCGAAGACCTGGTTTTCTTCCTCAAAATCAAACAAGGCGCGACTGCTGATGGCCACCACCAGTTTGCCGTCAAGGGTCATGGGCATGTATCACCTCCCGATCACGTGAAATGAATTGGATGTCATCCAGGACCTGATCCGGGATCCATGGATGGCGGGTCGAGGCCCGCAAAGACAGCGCCAAGTGTCACTGCTGCAAAAACATCTGGTACGCCGGGTTGGCCGTTTCCTCCACACACGGGTAACCCAGCGTAGTCAAAAATTCGGCAAACTCGGCGTCGTCATTGCTGGGCACCTGCAGCCCGACCAGAATGCGCCCGTAGTCGGCCCCCTGGTTGCGGTAGTGGAACAGGCTGATGTTCCAGCCCGGACGCATCAGGCTCAAGAATTTCAGCAGCGCGCCAGGGCGCTCGGGGATGACAAAACGCAGCAGCCGCTCGTCTTGCGCCAGCGCCGAGTGCCCGCCCACCATGTAACGAATGTGCTCCTTGGCCAGATCGTCATGCGTCAAATCCAGAGTTTCAAAATGGTGCCTGCTCAGGTGCGCGGCAATTTTGGCCGACTCGCCTTGGCTGGTGGTGGTCAGGCCGACAAACACATGCGCCTTTTGGGCATGGCTGATGCGGTAGTTGAACTCGGTCACATTGCGGGTGGTTTTGGCACCACCGAAAGCGGGCAGGGTGCTCAGCAGCTCGCAAAAGCGCCTGAAACTGCCACGCTCCTCGGGGATGGTCACGGCAAACAGCGCCTCGCGCGCTTCGCCCACCTCGGCGCGTTCGGCCACAAAACGCAGGCGGTCAAAGTTCATGTTGGCCCCGCACAAAATGGCGGCGTAGGTCTCGCCCTTGGTTTTGTGCTTGGCCACGTATTGCTTGACCGCCGCCACCGCCAGCGCGCCAGCGGGTTCGACGATGCTGCGGGTATCCACAAACACGTCCTTGATGGCCGCGCATACCGCATCGGTATCCACCAGCACAAAGTCGTCCACCAGGTGGCTGGCGATGCGGAAGGTTTCAGCGCCCACCAGCTTCACCGCTGTGCCGTCCGAGAACAGGCCCACATCGCTCAAAGTGACCCGGTGGTGCGCCGCCACCGACTGCACCATGGCATCGGAGTCATTCATCTGCACGCCAATCACCTTGATCTCCGGGCGCACGGCCTTGATGTAATTGGCCACGCCAGACACCAGCCCGCCACCGCCAATGGCGACAAACACCGCATCGAGGCGCCCCTGGTGCTGGCGCAGCATCTCCATGGCGACCGTGCCCTGGCCGGCAATCACGTCCGGGTCATCAAACGGGTGCACAAAGGTCAGGCCTTCTTTTTTCTCCAGCTCCAAAGAATGGTTGTAGGCGTCCGAGTAGCTTTCGCCAAACAGCACCACCTCGCCGCCAAAACCACGCACCGCATCGACCTTGACCTGCGGCGTGGTGGTGGGCATGACGATCACCGCGCGGGCGCCCAGCCGCTGCGCGCTTAACGCCACACCTTGCGCGTGGTTGCCTGCTGAGGCACAGATCACGCCCTTTTTCAGCTGCGCCGGGCTCAAATGCGCCATCTTGTTGTACGCGCCGCGTAACTTGAAGCTGTGCACCGGCTGCTGGTCTTCGCGCTTGAGCAGCACGGTGTTGCCCAGACGGGCGCTCAAGGATTGCGCTGTTTCCAGCGCCGACTCCACCGCCACGTCATAGACGCGGGCGTTGAGGATTTTTTTCAGGTAGTCAAGGGGGGTGAGGTCGGCGTGGGGGCGATGTGTCGCGGTCATGATGAGGGGAGTCGTTTCAGGGGGTAAATAATTCAGGCAAGGCGTTGCTGGGCAGTTTGGTAAACCTTGTTTTTGTCGCGCCTGCCAGCGGTGATGACAGTAACAAAAACTTCTTCGTCATCCACGCGGTAAACCAGACGGTAACCCACGCTGTGAAGTTTGATTTTGTAGCAGTCAGCCATGCCATGCAGGGCAGCCGAGGGCACGCGGGGGAGTTCCAGTCGTTCAGTCAGTTTTTTCTTCAAAGGTTCACACACGCTGGCATCCAGTTGCTGCCACTCCTTGAGCGCCAGCGCATGAAAGCGCAGTTTATAAGTCGTCAAGGCTGACCTCAACAAACGGCCCTGCAGCACGCTCGCGCACCAGTTTGGCGTCTTCCAGGTCTTCCAGGTAGGCCATCAGGCGCTCGTAATGACCCGCAGGCAGCAGGTAGGCTTCGGGACGGTTGTGGTTTAGCACCGCCACAGGCGCATCGTCAGCCTGCTTCAATATCTCGGCGTAGTTGCGCTTGAGTTCGGTCACACTTACCGCAAAATGTGAAAGTACAGTGTCCATCAGGCCCTTTCATGTTGAATAACGTGTGATATTTGATGCTGATTAAAGCATGATATAGGCCTGTTAACGGTATGCAGCACAATCTCACTTGTTTGAATGACTCCAAGGAAGATAGCGATGGAATGCACAGTCAACTGGACCGGCGCACTGAATACCCGCTCGAGCATGGGCTTTGTCGCCGAAACTGGCAGCGGCCACACCTTGATCATGGACGGCGCGCCCGACGCCGCCAAACCCGACAACGGCGGGCAGAACCTGGCCCCGCGCCCCATGGAACTGCTGCTGGCCGGTACCGGCGGTTGCACGGCGTATGACGTGGTGTTGATCCTCAAACGTGGTCGCCACGATGTGCGTGGCTGTAGTGTCAAGCTGAGCGCCGAGCGTGCCGAGACCGAGCCCAAGGTGTTCACCACCATCAACATGCACTTCACCGTGACTGGCAGGGGCGTGCCCTCCGCAGCGGTAGAGCGCGCCATCGCCATGAGTCACGACAAGTATTGCTCCGCCAGCGTGATGTTGGGTAAAACCGCCCGGATCAGCACCAGCTTCGAGGTGCAGGAGGTTTGAGTCGAAAAGTCTAGGCGGTTAAACGCGGTGCGCCACCGTGGTCATCACCCGGGCCGCGGCTTTCATCAGCTCCTTGACGGGCGCGGGCAAGTCCATGGCGCCCAGTTCCATGGCGTTGTAGGCATGGCGAGCTTCGTCATCCATCATCTGCGCGACGATGGCGCGTGAGGCGTGGTCGCCAGCGGGCAGGCGGCTCATGTGGCTTTCCAGGTGCGCTTCCACCTGGTTTTCGGTCTCCACCACAAAACCCAGGCTCACCGCATCACCCAGCTTGCCAGCGATCAACCCCAGCCCAAAGGCCCCGGCGTACCACAGCGGGTTCAGCAGCGACGTGCGGTCGCCCAACTCTTTCAGGCGCTGCTCGGTCCACGCCAAATGATTGGTTTCTTCGGCGCCAGCCCGAGTGAAATGGGCGCGCAATGCTTCATCCTTGGTAGCAAAAGCCTGCGCCGTGTACAGCGCCTGGGCACATACTTCGCCCACATGGTTGACACGCATCAGCGCGCCAGATTCCTTTTTTTCCTGCTCAGACAGTTCGGTCACTTCACCCGGCAAGGTCGGGCAGGCCTGTGCCGCTGCATGCGATGCAAACACGGTGCGCAGGGCGGAGTCAGCGGCGATGAGAAAGCGGTCGATCATGGTGGGGTGTCCTGTGGCTTGAACTGAGCTATGGGCAGCGAGTGACAAATTGTAGGGTTGCGCGCCAATCGCATGCCCGTTTACGGATTTCTGAGAGATAGGACTGTCGGGCTGCAAGGCGCATGACAGCTGGGTTTTCTCAAAAAATGAGACCGACAAAATCTGTAAACAAGTGTAAAGCGAGGCATCCAGGTGAAGTTCCTTTTTGATGATGGCAATCAGCACGTAGGTCGAGACGGCACGCCAGATTTGCGTCTTGACTGCGTTCTCGTTGGTGGCCAGAAATCGCTTGATACGCAGGTGCTATTTGATCCATTTGAAAAACAGCTCGACCTGCCAATGTCTGCTAGTGTGATGGCCATTCCAGTGGCTTATTTGTAGGCCATAACTCGCTAACAAGCCGCTTGCGCCGTCGTCAGGCGCTGGAGTAGGGCGTGGTCCAGCAGAAATTTGGCTGCCCCGAAAACCGGCGGCGCGAATGCCCCTTTGCGCGCTCGCTTCAGTTGCGTGTGGCCTAAACTGCTGAGCGGTTGCGTTGGCAGGCGTGCGGCGCGGTCACCTCACACTTCACTACAGAATCACCCCGACATGACCCAAGGCACCATCCGCATTCGCGGCGCGCGTCAGCAAAATCTTAAAAATCTGGACCTCGATATTCGCACTGGCGAGCTGACGGTGGTCACCGGGCCCAGCGGCTCGGGCAAGTCGAGCCTGGTTTTTGACACGCTGTTTGCTGAAGGCCAGCGTCGCTATGTAGAAACATTCAGCGCCTACGCGCGCCAGTTTCTGGATCGCATGGATAAATCCGCCGTGGACAAGGTCGACGGTGTGCCTCCCGCGATTGCCATCGACCAGACCAACCCGGTGCGCAGCAGCCGCAGCACGGTGGGCACCATGACCGAGCTGAACGACCATTTGAAGCTGCTTTTTGCCCGCGCCGGGCGGCTGTTTGACAGTGACACCGCGCAGCCGGTACGCCATGACACGCCCGAGACGATTTATGCAGAACTGCTGGCGCGTGCGGCGGGTTTGGCATCGACTGGTGGGTTGGACCAGGTGCACCAGGCTGGCGATGTGCGGCTGGCCATCACCTTCCCGGTGGAATTGCCCGCCAGCGCCACGCCCGAGGAGATCGAGCAATGGCTGTCAGTGAGTGGCTTCACCAAGGTGCAAGCTGAGCGGGTCGTGGACCAGCGCAAGGTGCTGGATGTAGTGGCCGACCGTTTTCGGCTGGGCACCGCCGAGCGTGCGCGGGTGCTGGAAGCCATTGAAGTGGCCCTGAAGCACGGCAGTGGCCGCCTCAGTGTTTATATACTAAATCAGCCTCTAGCCTTTATAGATAAAGGGCAGATAGCTACTGATTCAATAGTTTTTGATGCGCCTGAGATCTGGCGCTTTTCCACCGGGCTGCATTGCCCGGAGAGCAATTTGCGCTACACCGACCCGATCGCCTCGGCGTTTTCGTTCAACTCGGCGGTGGGTGCTTGCGACACCTGTCGGGGTTTTGGCCGAGTGATTGGGGTGGACTACGGCCTGGTCATCCCCAACGAGAAGCTGACCCTGCGCGCCGGTGCCATCAAGCCGATGCAAACCCCGGCCTGGCAAGAGGCGCAGGATGACTTGATGCGCCATGCCGAGGCTGAGGGCATTCCGCGCGACACGCCCTGGAACAAGCTCAGCGCCGCGCAGCAGCACTGGGTGATTCATGGCAGCCCGCACTGGAGGGGCAAGTGGAACCAGCACTGGTTTGGCGTGAAGCGGTTTTTTGAGTACCTGGAGACTAAGGCCTACAAGATGCACATCCGGGTGCTGCTGTCCAAGTACCGCAGCTACACCGAATGCCCGGATTGCGCCGGTGCGCGGCTGAAAACTGAGTCTCTGTTGTGGCGCATTGGCAGCAAAACGCAGGCGGATGCGGTGCTGGCGCCGTCCAAACGTTTTTTGCCGCAAGGCGTCAAGTGGTCACGCGCACAGCTGGAGGCGCTGCCCGGGCTGTGTCTGCATGATCTGATGCTGCTGCCCTTGGACCGGCTGCGGCGCTTTTTTGATGCGATGCAAGCAGCGTCCTCGGGGGCTGACGGCCAAAGCGGGCTGCCCGGTCAAGAGGCGGCCCCCATCACCGCCGAGGCCGATGCCAAAACGCTGAAACTGCTGCTGGAAGAAATCTGCACGCGTCTGAAATACCTGACCGAGGTGGGCATTGGTTACCTGACGCTGGATCGGCAAAGCCGCACCCTCAGCGGCGGCGAGGTGCAGCGCATCAACCTGACCACGGCGCTGGGCACCTCGCTGGTCAACACCTTATTTGTGCTGGACGAGCCCAGCATCGGCCTGCACCCGCGCGACATGCACCGCATCATCGTGGCCATGCAGCGCCTGCGCGACGCGGGCAACACGTTGGTGGTGGTGGAGCACGACCCGGCGGTGATGCTGGCCGCCGACCGCATGATCGACATGGGCCCCGGCCCGGGTGAAAAAGGCGGTCAGATTGTGTTTGACGGCACCACCGCCGATTTACGCAACGCCGACACGCTGACCGGCGCTTATCTGGGCGGGCGCAAAACGGTGGGCATGGGTTTCAAACGGCTGGTGGCGGCGAATACGCCACGGCTGATTCTGGAGGGGGCGAGCGATCACAACCTGAAAAACGTCAACGTCGAGATCCCGCTGCAGCGGCTGGTGTGCATCACCGGCGTGAGCGGCTCGGGCAAATCGACGCTGATCCAGGACACGCTGGCACCCGCGTTATTGCGCCACTTTGGCAAAGCCACCGACACACCCGGCGCTTTTGAGCGGCTGCTGGGTGCGGAACAGATCAGTGATGTTGTGTTTGTCGATCAATCGCCGATTGGCAAGACGGCGCGCTCCAACCCGGCGAGTTATGTTGGTGCCTGGGACGCCATCCGCGAGATTTTTGCCAACGCGCCGCTGGCCCAACAACGCGGTTACACCGCCACCAAGTTCAGCTTCAACAACGGCGACGGCCGCTGCCCCACCTGCGGCGGCTCGGGTTTTGAGCATGTGGAGATGCAGTTTTTAAGCGACGTCTACCTGCGCTGCCCGGATTGCGATGGCAAACGTTACCGCCCCGAAATTCTGGAAATCACGGTTGAGCGCAGCGCAACTTGCAGTCATGCCGGGCTTGACCCGGCATCCATGACTTCAGGAATGCCTGGATTGCGGATCGAGTCCGCAATGACGGCTGTCAGGCACCTCAACGTTGCAGATGTCTTGGACCTCACCGTCAGCCAAGCCGCCGACCTGTTCAAACACGACCGCGACGTCATCCGCGCGTTACAACCCATCTTGGACGTGGGCCTGGAATACGTCAAGCTCGGCCAACCCGTGCCAACGCTCAGTGGTGGCGAGTCCCAGCGTCTGAAACTGGCCGGATTTCTGGCCGAAGCCGCCAAGGCCCGCAGTGCCAGCCGCCAGGCCCTGGCGCGCAAAGGTGTGTTATTCATGTTTGACGAGCCGACCACTGGCCTGCACTTTGACGACATCGCCAAACTGATGCGCGCCTTGCGCAAACTGCTAGACGCAGGCCACAGCCTGCTGGTGATTGAGCACAACCTGGATGTGATCCGCGCTGCCGACTGGCTGATCGACCTTGGCCCCGAAGGCGGCGATGCAGGCGGCGAAGTGGTGGCCTACGGCACGCCGGAAGACGTGATGCTGCATGCCACATCCCACACCGCGCTGGCGCTGCGCGACTACGCGGCGCAGATGGGCGTGGTGCATGCCGTGCGCGACGTTGCTGGGTATAAACTACAAAATAAAGAGCTGCTTGCCGTTATCCATAAAGGGCCAGAGACCAATAACACCATACAAATCATCAACGCCCGTGAGCACAACCTCAAGGGTTTGAGTGTGGCCATTCCGCGTGGCCAGTTCACCGTGGTCACTGGCGTCAGCGGCTCGGGCAAGAGCACGCTGGCATTTGACATTCTGTTCAACGAAGGCCAGCGTCGTTACCTGGAAAGCCTGAACGCCTACGCGCGCAGCATCGTGCAGCCCGCCGGGCGGCCGGAGGTGGATGCGGTGTATGGCATTCCGCCCACCGTCGCCATTGAGCAGCGTTTGAGCCGGGGCGGGCGCAAAAGCACCGTGGGCACCACCACCGAGGTCTGGCACTACTTAAGACTGCTGTTTGTCAAGCTCGGCACGCAGCACTGCATCCATGACGGCACGCCGGTGGCCCCGCAAACGCCTGAGAGCATCGCCGCGCAGCTGATGAAAACGTTTCGCGGCCAGCACATCGGCCTGTTGGCGCCGCTGGTGATGAACCGCAAAGGCGTTTACACCGAGCTGGCCGACTGGGCGCGCCCGCGCGGTTTCACGCATTTGCGCGTCGATGGCAACTTTTTGCCGACCACCGCGTTCCCACGGTTGGACCGCTTCAAGGAACATACCATTGAGCTGCCGGTGTTCAGCCTGGATATTGCGCCCGAGAACGAGGCAGCGCTGCGAAAAGCCCTGGCCGACGCCCTGCAACATGGCAAAGGCGTGTTACATGTGCTGTCGGGCCTGGACGGCTTGGCCGAGGCCATGCAAACCGGCGCGCCGACTGCAGGCATAGGTCGTTTGAGCGTGTTTTCCACCCTGCGCGCCTGCCCGGTGTGCAACACCAGTTATGCCGAGCTGGACCCGCGTCTGTTCAGTTACAATAGCAAACATGGCTGGTGCCCGGACTGCGTCGGCACCGGCGTCAAGCTGACGCGCGAGCAGCGCCAGGTGTTTGACGATTCGGTGCGCGACGACGAGCAAAAGGGCCGCGAGCAGACCTTTGCCGAAGCGGATGTTGAAGATTTGGTGGATGTGGTGTGCCCGAGTTGTAACGGCACGCGTTTGAATGCCACGGCGCGGGCGGTGAAGTTTGGTGCCATCACTCAGGTTGGGCTCGAATTGAGGTCGGAAGCCGGCTCTGCTGACAGTTCTGCTTTGACCCGCAGCACGCGTGGGGTGTCCGACTCCGCGGATGTCCCCCGGCCCGGGCTACGCCCGAGCCTCCTCCTTGATTTGGCAAAACCCCAAGTCCACGCTGCGTCTGACACCCCACGCGCACCGCTGGACGATGTTGGTGCTGGCGTTTCCATCACCGAACTGGCACGCCTGAGCGTGACCGACATGCGCTTGTGGGTGGAAACCTTGCAGGTGTTGGGCCGCATGAGCCAGCGCGAAACCGATATCGCCCGCGACCTGGTGCCCGAAATTCTGGGCCGACTGAAGTTTCTGGAACAAGTCGGCCTGGGTTACCTGACGTTGGACCGTGGCGCGCCGACCCTGAGTGGCGGCGAGGCGCAGCGCATCCGCTTGGCGGCGCAACTCGGCAGCAATTTGCAGGGCGTGTGTTACGTGCTGGATGAGCCGACGATTGGCCTGCACCCGCGCGACAACCAGATTCTGCTCGGCGCGCTGCAAACCCTCAGCGACCAGGGCAACACCTTGGTGGTGGTGGAGCACGATGAGGACACCATCCGCCACGCCGACCACATCATCGACATCGGCCCGAGCGCTGGCAAGCGCGGTGGGCGGCTGGTGGCACAGGGGTCGGTGGCTGACATTCAAGACGCGGTCGAGTCACAGACCGGGCGCTATCTGTTGCACGCCATGCGGCACCCGGTGCAGCCGCGGCGGCTGGTGGCTGCTTTCGAATCCATAGCGATTAACTCAATGGCTACAAGGGCTGGAAGCCAGTTTGATGCATCATCCTCCACCAGTGCCAATTTGGCTGTGGCAGACGCCGCGAGTCGAACCAGCGTGGCTTTGGCAGTTGTCGACGTGAATTTGGCAAAACCCCTAGTCCAGGGGCCAGATGTCAAATTTGTTTTCACCCCCGCGCCGAAGAAAAAGAAGGTTGCCAAGGCCTTGCCGATGGACCCGAACGTCGTCGAACCCTACACCCAGCAGTGGATCACCATCAGCGGCGCCCACCTGCATAACCTGCAGAACGTCACCGTTCCCGTGCCGCTCCAACGCCTGGTGGCCGTCACCGGCGTCAGCGGTTCCGGCAAATCGACCCTGGCGCGAGACGTGTTGCTGGCCAATGTGCAAACCGCAGTGCACAAGCGCAGCACCAAAGCCGGTCGTGACGCGCTGGAAGCTGGCGAAAGAATTCAGTCGATCGGTTGCGACAACGTCACGGGTTACGAAAGCGTGGACCGCGTGCTTGAGGTCGATCAAACCCCCATCGGCAAAACCCCGCGCAGTTGCCCGGCCACCTATATCGGTTTCTGGGACACCATTCGCAAACTGTTTGCTGACACGCTGGAAGCCAAGGCGCGCGGTTACGCCGCCAATCGCTTCAGCTTCAACACCGGCGAAGGTCGTTGCCCAAGCTGTGAAGGCCAGGGCATCCGCACCATTGGCATGAGTTTTTTGCCGGATGTGAAAGTGCTGTGTGAAACCTGCAAGGGTGCGCGCTTCAACCCCGAAACCCAAGCGGTGACCTGGCGCGGCAAGAACATTGGCGACGTGTTGCAGATGGAAGTCGATGAAGCCGTGGACTTCTTCGCCGCCATGCCGGTCATCGAGCATCCGCTGCAATTGCTGAAAGATGTGGGTCTGGGTTACCTGACGCTGGGCCAGCCGTCGCCCACGCTCAGTGGCGGCGAGGCGCAGCGCATCAAGCTCGTCACCGAGCTGTCCAAGGTGCGCGACGACATCACCCGGCGCGGCCAGAAAGCGCCGCACACGCTGTATGTGCTGGATGAGCCCACGGTGGGCCTGCACATGGCCGACGTGGAAAAACTCATCAAGGTGCTGCACCGCTTGGTTGATGGCGGCCACAGCGTGGTGGTGATCGAGCACGATCTGGACGTGATCGCCGAGGCCGATTGGGTGATTGATCTGGGGCCCGACGGCGGTAACGCCGGTGGCCGGGTGGTGGCTGCGGCTACCCCGGAAGAGGTGGTCAGGCTGGGCACGCACACCGGCGTGGCGCTTGAAGCGGTGCTGGCGCGTTGATCGAGTGACTGTTTGAGACGAAAAGACAAAGCCGTCATCCCGGGCTTGACCCGGGATCCAGTTTGTCGGGCCATGGATTGCGGATTGGGCCTGCCCCGGACGCCGATCCGGGGTCCGCAATGACAGCCATCGTGCGTTCACAAGATTCCTGTTCTGCCATGGTTGTTGGCTGTAAGATTCTTACTTTCAGGAGTAAGAGTCATGAAAATCACCAGCAAAGGCCAGGTCACCATCCCGCAGGCGGTGCGCGAGCAGGCCGGGATGCTGCCCAATAGCGAGGTTGAATTCGAGGTGCGTGACAACGGCGAGGTGGTAATGCGTCTGGCTGCGCCCGCGCCCGTGGTTACGCTGCGCCAGGCGTTTGAGCGGGTGCGCGGCAGCGCCAACGCCACGGCGTTCAAAGGCATGGGTACCGACGAATTCATGGCGTTTTTGCGCGGATGAGTCCGCAGCCAATCCCTGTGCTGGGCGGTTCAGAGGGTGCGCAGTCGCTGGTGCGCGAACCCAACGCCCGTTATTTGCAGCCGCTGGTTCCGCGCGCTACATTGGTGGACAGTTGCGTGCTGATCGATGTGCTGGCCGACGACCCGACATGGGCCGACTGGTCACTGGCGCAGCTTGAACGCTGTGGCAACCAGGGCGCGTTGCTCATCAACCCGATCATCCTGGCCGAAATCAGCCCGCGTTTTGAGTGTGCCGATGACCTGGAAGCCGCGCTCAGCGGCTTGCCGCTGCTACGCGAGGCGCTACCGTGGGATGCTGCTTTTCTGGCCGGGCAAGCGTTCAAGGCCTACCGCCAGTTGCAGGGCGCCAAGACATCACCCATGCCAGATTTTTACATTGGTGCCCATGCATTGGTGGGCCATTTGCAATTGCTTACACGTGATGGAGCGCGTTATCGAACTTACTTTCCCAGGTTGGAACTGGTCGTTCCGTAGTGATTGTGCGTTTTTTCTTCAAGAGCCAGACAAATTTTTTCTGACAACGCTTGGGCTGGAAAGCTGGATCGGCCCAGAATGTTGCTAGTTCAGAGTAAAGTAAGAAATTCTTACAAAAGGAAATGCCATGTTAGCCAAGATGACCTCAAAAAACCAAGTGACGCTTCCCAAGAGCATCACGCAGATCGTTGGCACCCCTGAGTATTTCGAGGTGGAAGTCAAAGCCGGGCAGATCGTCTTGACCCCGGTGCGTATCCAGCGCGCCGATGCGGTGCGGGCCAAGCTGGCCGAGTTGAATCTGAGTGAGACAGACGTGGCCGATGCGGTGAACTGGGCGCGCCAATGAGGGTGGTTCTGGACACCAACGTGGTGCTGTCGGCGCTGGTGTTTGGTGGCGGGTTGCCCGGTCGGCTGCGGCGCGCTTGGCAAAAGCGGGCGTTGTGGCCCCTGGCAGATACCGCAACTGTTCAGGAACTGATCCGTGTCCTGGCCTATCCCAAATTTCGACTGTCACAAGCCGACCAATCCGAGTTGCTGGCAGATTACCTGCCCCACACCCAAACGGTGGCGATGCCACCACAGCTGCCACCGGTGCCTGAGTGTCGTGATCCCTACGACCTCATGTTCATGCGACTGGCCGTGGCGGGTCGGGCACAGGTTCTGGTGAGTGGCGACAAAGATTTGTTGGCACTGGCTGAGCCGTTCAAGGCACAGGCGGATTGCCAGATTCTCAGTGTGTCGGCCTTTTTTCAGATGTACCCAAAGTTTTGACCATGATCACTTTCTACAACCACCTCCACAGCCAGCACCACGGCAAGCTGGAGATGTACCGCGGTCAACTGGTGCCGTGTTTCGAAGTTCCGGCACGCGTGGACCATGTGCTGGTGGAACTCAAAAAACGCAAGCTCGGCGCCATCGTGCCACCCGAGAGCTTTGACGACAGCGCCTTGTTGGGTATCCACAGCCAGCGCTACCTGGACTTTTTGGCCGGTGCCTGGGACGAGTGGGTGGCGCTGGACCCGGCCAACGCCCGGCGCGATGCGCTGCCCTCGGTGTGGCCGGTGCGCACCCTGCGCAGCGACGTATTGCCCGCCAACTTTGCCGCCCGCCTGGGACTGTTTTCCATGGATGCAGGCACGCCCCTGACCGAAGGCACCTGGGACGCCGCCCGTGCTGGTGCCGATTGCGCCCTGAGCGCGGCGCAAGCGGTGGGCAGTGGTCAGCGCGCCGCCTTTGCCCTGACGCGCCCGCCCGGCCACCACGCCGGGGCCGACTTTTTTGGCGGCTACTGTTTCCTGAACAATGCCGCGCTGGCGGCACAGGCGCTGCGTGAGCAGGGGCTGGCGCGCGTGGCGATTCTGGATATTGACTACCACCACGGCAACGGCACGCAGTCCATTTTTTATGAACGCGCTGACGTGTTTTTCACCAGCATCCACGGCGACCCGCTCACCGAGTACCCGTTTTACCTGGGTTACGCGGATGAACTGGGTGCGGGTGCCGGGTTGGGTTTCAACCGCAACTGGCCGCTGCCACGCGGCACGGCTTTTGAAGTCTGGCGCGCCGCGCTGCAACAGGCTCTGCAAGGCATAACTGAATTTGGCGCACAGGCACTGGTGGTGTCGCTGGGTCTGGACACCTTTGACGGCGACCCGGTGGCGGGCTTCCACCTGCAAAGTGACGATTACCTGAGCGTCGGTGCCGATATTGCCGCTGCTGGTTTACCCACGGTGTTTGTTTTTGAAGGCGGTTACGCGGTGGCCGAGGTGGGCATCAACGCCGCGAACGTGCTGCAGGGTTTCATGGCCGCGGCGCTCTGAAGGCAGCCAGATGCGCCACGACACTTTTCAGGCAGATGACGGCGAGGTGCTGCATGTGCACCTGTCTGGCAGCGGCACACCGCTGCTGTTGTTGCACGGCTGGACGGCCAGCCACGCGGCCTGGGCGCCGTTGCTGCAGCCTTTGAGTGGGCCCTACCAATTGCTGCGGCCCGACGCACGCGGCCATGGTGGCCACGCTTTGCGCATCAACCCGGCGCCTGACGTGCAGCGCCTGGCGCGCGACGTGATCAACCTGCTGGACCACTACGACCTGGCGCAGGTGGTGGCGGTGGGGCACTCGATGGGTGCACTCACGCTGTGGCAATGCCTGCGTGACTTTGGCGGTGCCCGGTTCTCGCATCTGGTGTTCATCGACCAATCGCCCAAGCTGGTGACCGATGCCGGTTGGCCATGCGGCATCTACGGCAACTTTGACGCCACCGCCTCGCAGCGCCTGATGGATGACCTGGCGCAGGACTTTGTCGAAGCCGTGTTGCGACTGATCGCTTTTGGGTTGAACGACAAGGCCCGCGCCACCTACCTGCGCAACAGTTCAGGCTGGCGCGCCGCGCGGGAGGCGCTGGCCAGCGTCGACCCGGCTCCGGTCATGGCGATCTGGAAGAGCCTGGTGGCCGCCGACTACCGCGATGTGCTGCCAGGCATCCACGTGCCCACCCTGCTGGCCTATGGCACGGCCAGCAACTTCTACACGCTGGAGACCGCCCGTTACGTGGCCAAACACACACCGCAGGCGCAGTTGAGCCTGTACGAGGGTGCCGATCACGGCCCGCACCTGGCCGACCCGGTGCGCTTTGCGGCTGAGCTGGCGGCATGGCTGAAAGCTTACCCAGGGCTTGTCAGGCACAATCAACTTTAGATGTCGTTAATTGGAGAGTCCATGAGCAGAATCACGCTGGAGCCGGGTAAACGTGGTGGTAGGCCGTGCATTCGTGGCTTGCGTATCACGGTGTATGACGTGCTGTCGATGTTGTCCAGTGGCATGACCCACCAGGAGATTCAAGACGATTTTCCTGAGCTCAGTCAGGAAGATATTTTGGCCGTGTTGGCCTACGCCGCCGACCGTGAGCATCATGTGGTGTCGCTCGTTGCTCAATGAAACTGTTGCTGGACGAAAATTTGCAGCACGATTACCCGGGCAGTGACCACGTAGTGATGTTGGGCATGGAGTCGGCTTCCGACACACAATTATGGGAGAAAGCCAAACAGGACGGCTTTGTCATCGTCACGCGCGCTGCGACTTTGAAAGTGCTGATTGCCAACCGGGACATGATCGTTGAGTCTCTCGAGCGCGATGGCAAGGCATCGGTGGAACTGTTGTCGCGCTTGTGATTCACGCCTCCAAACGGTAATGCAGCCGCAGGTGCTGCTTGAACTGTTTGATGATGACCAGCGCGTCTTTCAGCATGTCGCGGTCCAGCGTGCCCAAGCTATCGAGCTGAACCAGGTTGCTCACCGGTTCACCCAGTGAACGCTGGCGCAGGTTGTTGCGCAGTTTCAGCGCCATCAGCAAATGCAGGGTTTCGATCAGGTCACGCACCAGCGCTGCGGGCAGGGCTTGCAGATTGGCCAGGGTTTGCAGCCGCTCTGCCGTGCCCAGGGCATCGAGGCGGTGCTCCAGCGCCAGCGCACGGGCGCCGTGCACGATGGGGAAGGTGCCAATCTTCTTCAGGTCAAACGTCTCGGGCTCGCTGGTCTGCAGCTTGGTGATGCGGCCCCACCAACCGCTGGCGGGTTCTGAAAACTGGTTGATGGCGCTGGCCATGCGCGCCAGGTAGCTGTTGCTGCCAATGGCCAGGTTGAGCGCATGGTCGCGCGCATTGGCCAGCAGGCTGGCGTCACCCGCCACGGCGCGGGCGTCCAGAAAAATCGCCAGGTTCATGGTGCCTTCCGCCTCGCCGCCAAACAGCCAGTGGCCAATGGTCTCGCGAAACCCGGCCAGGCTCTGGCACCACAGCGGGTTGGTGACCATGATGTTGCCGGGGCAGGGCGGGTAGCCAAAGGTCAGCAGCGCAGCGCTGAACTGCGCGGTGATGCTGGCCAGTTCAGGGCAGGTGAAGCCTTCGCGCAGCAGCAGCGCGTTGTCCTGATCGGTTTTCAGAATCTGTTCACCGCGGCCCTCGCTGCCCAGCACCAGCAGGCAGCTGTTGTGCAACAGCGCGGGCGGGGCCAGCAGTGCCCACAGGCGGGCAAAAATCTGGCTGTTGAGCTCGCTCACCAGCCGCGAGATCACCTCAATGCGCATGCCGCCGCGTTGCAGCGTCTTGATGGCGTCGTCCACCTGCAGCGCGGCGCTGCGCAGCTCGTCCACCGTGTGCGCGTGGTCCACCTGCAGGGTGATCAGGTGCGAGTGGTTGGACATGAAGCTCATCAGGTCCAACTGGCTCAGCACGCCCAGAATGGTGTCGCCGTCTTGCACCAGCACCCGGTGAATGCGGTGGCGCAGCATGATCAGCAAGGCGTCAAACAGCTCGGCATCAGGTGGCACAGATATCAGGTCAAAATGGGCTACAGCCCTTATGGGTAAAGCGCTGGGTGCTATTGGATTTAATATAGCCTCACGCAAATCGGTGGTGGTGAACATGCCGATGCGCGGCACGCCGTTTTGCGTGTCGCGTACCAGCACATGGCTGCGTTTGGCCTCAGACAAGATGCGGCACACCGACACCAAGTCCAGCCCACCGTCCACATACAGCGGCTTTTGCAGGTAGGCGTCTTTCACGCGCACCAGCATCAGCGACATCATTTCGCGGTTGTGGTCAGCCTCAGAGTCGCTGGCCAGGTTGCGCGCCACCTCGGCAAATACCATATGGCTAAAGCGCGCATTGGCCGCTAACAGGCTCAGCAAGACGGATTTGGGCAGGCGCCAGGCCAGCACATCGTCCAGCGCGGTGGTGGCGGCCGGGCTGCCACCCGTCAACAACGCCCGCCAACCGGTGGCTTCACCAGCGCACAACACATGCACATGACCGTCTTCCTCCCGCTGCACGTGGCCGCTGTGCACCACCCAAAGATGGTCTGCCGTGGCCTGTGGGGCGTCCAGGGTTTGCCCGGCCGAGCGACGCACTGGCTCGGCGGCGTCCGCCAAAAGCGTTTGCTCGGTGGCGCTCAAAGCGTTGAACGGTGAAAAATCAAACGAAAAAACATCAGCCACAAGATTCCCCGAACATGAAAAAAGGACTGCAAGCCCTTGGCCAGCAGTCCTTCGAATTATCTCAACAGCCACCCCCGGTGGCTGCGATCAAGCCGATCAGTGGCCAGACGCGCCCGATGCGCCAATGCCGGTTTCAGAACGCACTTGCTGCGCCAGGAAACCATCACGGTCCTGTTTGGCGCGTGCACTCTTGTCCAGCACCGAGAACAGCCAGATGCCCACAAAACCAATGGTCATGGAGAACAACGCGGGCGAGGTGTACGGGAACAGTGCCGAGCCCTTGGGGTTGCCCAGCGTGGCTTCCCACACTGAAGGCGACACCACGGTCAAGGCCACGGAAGAGATCAGGCCCAAGAAGCCGCCAATCACTGCACCACGGGTGGTGCAGTCTTTCCACAACACGCTCATGAACAACACGGGGAAATTGGCCGAGGCAGCAATCGCGAAGGCCAGAGACACCATGAAGGCGATGTTTTGCTTCTCGAACACGATGCCCAGCGTCACGGCCAAGATGCCCAGACCGATGGTGGTGATCTTGGAAATACGCAGCTCGTCTGCGCTGTCAGCCTTGCCCTGTTTGATGACGGTGGCGTAAATGTCGTGAGACACAGCGGAAGCGCCCGAGAGCGTCAAGCCAGCCACCACGGCCAGAATGGTCGCAAAAGCCACCGCAGAGATGAAGCCCAGGAACACGTTGCCGCCCACAGCGTTGGCCAGGTGGATAGCTGCCATGTTGCCGCCGCCCATCAGCGCACCCTTGGCGTCGAGGAACTGCGGGTTGGTCAGCACAAAGGTGATCGCGCCAAAGCCGATGATGAAGGTCAGCAGGTAGAAGTAACCAATCCAGCCGGTGGCCCACATCACCGAAGAACGAGCCGCCTTGGCACTCGGCACGGTGAAGAAGCGCATCAGGATGTGCGGCAAACCAGCGGTACCAAACATCAGCGCCATGCCGAAGCTGATGGCCGAGATCGGGTCTTTCACGAAGTTGCCTGGTCCCATGATGGACTGGCCTGCAGCGGTAGCGGCTTCGGCGATCTTGCCGTCTTTCAGGGCCAGGTCGGTCTTGATCTGCACGGCTGAGGCAAACATGGCTTCAAAGCTGAAACCAAAGTGCCACAGCACCGACAAGGACATGAAGGTGGCACCGCCCAGCAGCAAGCAGGCCTTGATGATCTGCACCCAGGTGGTGGCGGTCATGCCGCCAAACAGCACGTAGACCATCATCAGCGCGCCCACGATGATCACCGCAATGTAGTACTCCAGACCAAACAGCAGCTTGATCAGCTGACCGGCACCCACCATCTGGGCGATCAGGTAAAACGCCACCACCACCAGCGTGCCCGAAGCCGCAAAAATGCGGATCGGTTTTTGCTCGAAGCGGAAAGCGGCCACGTCGGCAAAGGTGAACTTGCCCAGGTTACGCAGACGCTCAGCCATCAGGAAGGTGATGACCGGCCAGCCCACCAGGAAGCCGATGGAGTAGATCAAACCGTCAAAGCCGCTGGCCATCACGGCAGCGGAAATACCCAGGAAGGACGCGGCCGACATGTAGTCGCCGGCAATGGCCAGGCCGTTCTGGAAACCGGTGATGCCACCACCTGCGGTGTAGAAGTCGGCGGCGGATTTGGTTTTGGCGGCAGCCCATTTGGTAATGAACAGCGTGAAAACCACGAATGCGGCAAACATGCCGATGGCAGTCCAGTTGGTGGGCTGCTGCACAGCTTGGCCCAGGTCAGCACCGGCCGACCAGGCGGCAGCGGATACGCCAAACAGCGCCAGGAGCGTCAGAAGCTGACGGGAGGTGTTGCTTTTGAAAGTCATTTGAGGGCTGCCTTGGTAATTTCTGCGGTCAGATCGTCAAACTCGCTGTTGGCGCGTCGGACATAAATGGCGGTGATCACCACGGTGAACACAATCACGCCAAAACCGATCGGGATGCCGATGGTCATGACGCCTTCGCCCATTTTTTGGGACAAAAACTCCTTGTTGAAGGCCACCAGCATGATGAAGCCGTAGTAAACGACCATCATGGCGAGCGTCAACCACCAGCCGTAGCTGCTGCGTTTGGCCTTGAGTTCCTGGTATTTCGGGTTCTTGATTACCCGACTGATGATGTCATCTTGCATGCACAAATCTCCTTATTGATGTAGACCTTCATAAGGCTACGGTTAACTACTTACCAACTGCTGACCCCGGGTCACCGATACGACAAATTTGCGTCAGTGTTTACCCTAAGTTGTTGGTTTTTAAAGCATTTTTATAAGAAAACTGTAAGGTACGGCCACGACATTCACCCTCGCAAAGGCCCAATAGCACCCCGGGCAATGTATGTGCGCAGCCTCGATGCTGCGCAACTTAAATCAATTGAGGAGACTTCATGAAGCACGACTACGACAGTGGTGCCTACTGGAAGGAAACCCTGAAACTACTGAGGAATGTGCTGATCCTCTGGTTTTTGGTGTCCTTCGGGGCGGGCATTTTGTTTGTTGACTTTTTCAACCAGTTCCACATGGGTGGATATCCGCTGGGTTTCTGGTTTGCACACCAGGGTTCCATCTACTTCTTTGTGATCCAGATCTTTTATTACGCCTGGCGTATGAACAATCTGGACATCAAGTTTGACGTTCATGAAGACTGAGGGCTAAAAGATGGATCTTCAAACCACAATTTATCTGATGGTGGGCTTGAGCTTTGCGCTCTACATCGGCATTGCCGTCTGGGCGCGTGCCGGTTCCACCAGTGAGTTTTACTCTGCGGGCGGTAACGTACACCCGATCATGAACGGTATGGCCACTGGTGCTGACTGGATGTCGGCCGCATCCTTCATCTCCATGGCTGGCCTGATCGCCAACATGGGTTACGGCGGCGGCTTGTTCCTGATGGGCTGGACTGGCGGCTACGTGTTGCTGGCCATGTTGCTGGCACCCTACTTGCGCAAGTTTGGCAAGTTCACCGTGCCGCAGTTCATTGGTGACCGCTTCTACTCGCAAGGCGCGGCGCTCATTGCCGTGATCTGCCTGTTGACAGCCTCCATCACCTACATCATTGGTCAGATGACCGGTGTGGGTGTGGCGTTCTCGCGCTTTTTGGGCGTGTCGAGCGAAGTGGGTATTTACGTCGGTATGGGCATCGTGTTCCTGTACGCTGTGTTTGGCGGCATGAAGGGCATCACCTACACGCAGGTGGCTCAGTACATCGTGCTGATCTTGGCTTACACCATTCCGGCCATTTTCATCTCGCTGCAGCTCACCGGTAACTTCCTGCCGCAATTGGGCTTGGGTAGCACCATGACCGGTACCGACATGTCGCTGCTGGCCAAGCTGGATGGCGTGGTGACCGACCTCGGGTTTGGCAAATACACCACCACCACGGCGGGCAGCACACTCAACATGTTTGTGTACACCTTGTCGTTGATGATTGGCACGGCCGGCCTGCCGCACGTGATCATGCGATTCTTCACGGTGCCCACCGTGAAAGACGCTCGCTCGTCTGCCGGTTGGGCACTGGTGTTCATTGCCATCCTGTACACCACGGCACCCGCTGTGGCGGCCATGGCCAAGCTGAACCTGCATTCCACCGTGAACACGGCCGTGATCAAGGGCGGTGACTTGTATGCACCTGAAGCGTCGATCGTGGCGGAAACCCGTCCTGACTGGATGAAGCGCTGGGAAAAAACCGGTCTGCTGAAGTTTGAAGACAAGAACGGCGACGGCCGCATCCAGTATTACAACGACGCGACCAAGAACGAAGCTGCCAAGGCCAAGGCTGCTGCTGCGGGCTGGAAGGGCAACGAACTGACCGTGAACGCCGACATCATTGTGCTGGCCAACCCGGAAATCGCCTTGTTGCCCAACTGGGTGATTGGTCTGGTGGCTGCCGGTGGTCTGGCTGCTGCGCTGTCAACGGCTGCCGGTTTGCTGATGGCGATTTCTGCCGCGGTGTCGCATGACCTGATCAAGAACATCTTTGTGCCGGATATTTCCGAGAAAGGTGAACTGCTGGCAGGCAAGATTGCGATGGCGGTGGCGATTGTGATCTCTGGCTGGCTGGGCTTGAACCCGCCAGGCTTTGCAGCGGGAACGGTGGCGCTGGCCTTCGGTATTGCGGCCAGTTCTCTGTTCCCGGCGATCATGATGGGCATCTTCTCCAAGAAGATGAACAAGGAAGGCGCCATGGCCGGTATGTTGGCGGGTCTGTTTGTGACCTTGTTCTACGTGTTTGCACACAAGGGTATTTTCTTCATCAAGGGCACGGACTTTTTGCCACTGATTGGTGGCGCCAACCCGTTCTTTGGCATTACCCCTGAAGCCTTTGGCGCCATTGGCGCGCTGGTGAACTTTGCCGTTGCATTCGCAGTGGACGCGGTCACCAAAGAGCCGCCGGAGCACATTCAGCACATGGTGGAAGCTGTGCGCGTGCCGCGTGGCTCGAAGCTGGTGGACGGTGCCCACTAAATACGGGTCTTGTTGACAAGACGGGCCCTGTCAGCGATGCTGGCAGGGCTTTTTTTCAGGACTGACGCAAACTGGCCTTGACCCCGATCCTGATCGTGGCTTGGCACAACCGGTGACTGTAGGTTTGCGTGAGTTTTGACCGACCTTGGAGTGTGTGAATGGTTTTTGACATCAGCGTGGCCATGACCTGGATTTTGTTCCTGGCCCTGTTTCCCATCAGTTTCTTCTGGCTGCGCCGAGCCTGGCGCATTGTCATGAACCGCGATTTTTCCGAGGTGGCCATCAAACGCGGTGAGTCACCGCCCGACCCGCAAAAGTTTGCCCCCTATGAGATGGTCATCAACCTGGTGGCGGGTGTTGTCATCGTCTGCGTCATCGTTGCAGTGATCATCGGGGCGTGGGACTACGGCACCTGGAGCGCCGTGGCTGGCAGCACCATCTGGTGCAAGTTTTTTGCCAGTTTTGCCCTGAGCCGACACGCCCACGCCAAGTGGGGCAAGGCCAAGGTTTAAAAAGCGTTGACCCATGAAAAAGCTCGACCGTCGTCTGCTCATGGCCATAGGTGTGATTGGTCTGGCCACCATTGTCTGGCTGGCGCTGACTATGGGCCTGATCACCTCGACGCTGGAGCCCGCGCAACGCGCGCTCATCGCCGAGCAACTGGCGCCGCGCCTGGCGCTGATCGGCATGACCTGGGTGATGGGGCTGGTGGTGATAGCTGCCACGCTACGCTGGCTGTTTCGCCGCTACGCCAGCGCCCCGGCGCGTCTGGTGGAGCAAACCCGGGTGCTGCTGGCGGCGGATCAGGCAGCGCCCATGAACCACCAAGGCACCAAGGAAACCAAAGAGCTGGCCGAGGTGGTGTTCCAGTTGGCCACCCAGCGTGACCAATTGCGCCGCGAAATTGCCAGCCAGGTGGCGCAAGCCAGCCAGGGCATCCAGCAAGAAAAAGAGCGCCTGGCCGCGCTGATGGCCGAGCTGACGCAAAGTGTGGTGGTGTGCAACCTGGACGGGCGCATTCTGCTTTACAACAACCGCGCGCGGCTGCAGTTCAAGACTTTATCTAAAGCGCCCTCGCTGGCCGGGGGCTCCGAGCTGGTGGGCATTGGTCGCTCCATTTATGCGGTGTTTGACCGGGCCCTGGTGGCCCACGCGCTGGACAGTATCCAGCAGCGCCTGCTCCGCGGAGCGGCCAACCCGTCAGCCCAGTTTGTCACCAGCACGGCGGCGGGCCAGTTGCTCAAGGTGCAGATGGCACCGGTGCGCACCAGCAACACCGACGATGCCAACAACGCCCTCAGCGGCTTTGTACTGATGCTGGAGAACGTGACCCGCGCCTTTGACGAAGAAAACCGGCGCGACCAGATGCTGCACGCCTTGACGCAGGGTTGCCGTGCCTCGCTGGCCGGCATGCGTAGCGCGTTGGCCACCCTGGAGGCCTCGGAGCTGACCGGCGAGCCACGCGCGCGGCAGCGGCAGGTGCTGCGCGATGAGATGGCCAGCATGTCGCAGCGCATCACCGATCTGGACAAAGAGGCCCTGTACGGCCTGAAAACCCGCTGGCCGATGGAAGACATGCTGGGCTCTGACGTGCTGCTGGTCACGCAGCAGCGCATCCAGAAACATTGCCAGCGCGATGTGTCGCTGGAAAACGAGGACGACAGCATCTGGCTGCGGGTGGACAGCTACAGCCTGATCCAGGCGCTGGTGTACCTGTCGGCGCGGCTGGTGGATGAGTTTGCGGTGAAGTTCCTGCGCCTGCGGCTGTTCTCTGAGGGTGGCGTGGCCAAGCTTGACCTGATCTGGACCGGCCAGGTGATGAGTACCGAGACCGTGATGAGCTGGGAAATGGACAGCATGCAGTTTGGCGCCGAGAGCAGCCCCTTGAGTGTCCGCGACGTGGTGGAGCGCCACGGTGGCGAGCTGAGTTTTGCCCGCGAACGGGTGCGCCACGAGGCTTTTTTCAGGTTTGCCCTGCCGCAAGTCAGCGCGCAAGACCTGCCGGAAGCCACCGCCCTGCTGCACAGCGACAGCCGCCCCGAGTATTACGACTTTGACCTGTTTCAGACCTCCGACCAGACCAGCGCGCTGGACGACCGTCCCCTGAGTGAGCTGGCTTACACCGTGTTTGACACCGAAACCACCGGCCTGAACCCGTCTGAGGGCGATGAAATCATCCAGATTGGTGCCACCCGCTGCGTCAATGGCCGTCTGCTGCGGCAAGAGAGCTTTGAGCAGCTGGTGAATCCCGGGCGCCTCATTCCGGCGGCCACCATTCCCATCCACGGCATCACCCAGGACATGGTCACCGGCAAGCCGCCCATCACCGACGTTCTGCCCGCGTTTCATACTTTTGCCAGCGACACGGTGCTGGTGGCGCACAACGCGGCTTTTGACATGAAGTTTCTGCAGCTGCAGGAAAAAGCCACCGGTCTCAAGTTTGACCACCCGGTGCTGGATACCTTGCTGCTGTCCGCCGTGGTGCACCCGGCGCAGGAGTCACACCGCTTGGAAGCCATTGCCGAGCGTTTCAACATCACCGTGCTGGGCCGCCACACCGCGCTGGGGGATGCTTTTGTGACCGCCGAGGTCTGGCTGCGGCTGATCCCGCTGCTGCAGGCCATGGGTATCACCACCCTGCGCCAGGCGCGTGAAGCCGCGCAAAAGACCTATTACGCGCGGCTGAAGTACTGAGCCGGTCCGTGTAGCTTCCTGGAGAATGCTTCTTAAAGAATAGCTATCAGCCCTTATGGTAAAAGGGCTAGAGGCTAAAATCGTCCACCAGAGTAACGCTGCTGCAGCACCCCTTGCAGCGTCTGCACCACGGCAAAGGCATCTTTCAGGTGGCTGCGCTCAAAGTTGGACAACTCTTCGAGCGCCAGAAAGTTGTCGGGCGCTTGGCCCTGGGCCGTCTGGCGCGCCTGGTGGGCGATGCGCAACTTGGCCAAAAACTCCAACGCGTCGCGCAGGTCGCGCGCGCTTTGTTCACTGACCTGGCCGGCGTTGGCGCAGGCTTCCAGCCGGTCATGCGTGTTGGCCACCGACACCCCGGCCGCCAGCGCGTAGATGCGCGCCAGGTCCACGATGGGCACGATGCCGCTGTGTTTCAAATCGATGGTGTGGGGGTTGTCGCCACCTTTGCTGAGCGTGATGTTGCCAAACATGCCCAGCGGCGGGCGGTGTTTGAGGGCGTTGCTGACCATGTGCGCCAGAAACAGGCTGTTGCCCTTGGTGTGCACCAGCACGTCCTGGCGCAGGCTCTCCAGCAGCTCGGTGTCCCCGTGGATGCCGCGCAGGTCAAAAAACACGCAGGTCAGCATCAACGCCTTGGGTTTGGGTTGCTCGATCCACTTGCGGAAATACTCGGCCCACACGTTGCGCGGCTGGCGCCAGGTGTCGGTCATGGCCATCATCTCGCCGGGGCAATGCACGTAGCCGCAGGCTGCCAGCCCGTCGCATACCTGTTGGGAGAACGCCTTGAAATACGCCCCGTGCGCCGCCTCCATATAACCGTCGTCCAGGATCAGGCAATTGTCCTGGTCAGACTTGGCGGTTTGCTCGTGGCGCGCCTGGCTGCCTGCGGCCACCCACAGGTAGGGCACCGGTGCCGGGCCCAGGGATTGTTCGGCCAGCTGGATCAGCCGCACTGTCAGCGCATCGGTGATGGCGGTGATGATGTGGCCGGTACTGTAGGCGCTGGCGTCGGCGGCGGCGAGTTGCTGTTGCAGCTGTTTGACGCGGCCGCTGAGCGCTTGCAGCCCGTCCAGCGTGGTCTGTTTGTAGATGTCGCTGGCCAGATACACCGGCGAGGCGCCGTGCTGCTCGGTGAGGTTGGTGGTGGTGATCATGCCCACCAGTTCGCTGTCGTCGAGCACCGGCAGGTGATGGATGTGGTGGCGCGCCATCAGCAGCAAGGCTTCAAACGCCGGGCTGTTGGCCTGCACGGTGAGCAGGCTGCGGGTGGCGATGCTGGCCACCGGCTGGGTCACGTCCAGGGCGTCGGCCACCACCTTGTTGCGCAGGTCGCGGTCGGTCACCAGGCCAACCAGCTGGTCTGCTTCCATCAGCAGCACCGACGAGACACCCCGCTCGCGCATCAGTTGGGCGGTGGCCTGAATGCTGCTGGCGGGTGGCAGGGTGATGGGGGCGCATTTGATCAGGGTGCGAATCGGCGTGCTGATCAGGTTCAGTGCGGTGGCGGCGTCGCCACCGGCAGGGCTGGTCTCGGGATGGGCAGTTTGCAGCGCTACCGAGGGGAAAAAGCACAACAGCGCCGGGTGTTTGGCGCACAGGGCCTGCAACACCTCCGGCGGCCACCAGGCAAGCTCGGCCTCCGTCAGCGCGGTGGCCTGCCAGTTGGCCAACTGGCGCAGCGGCGTGGCGCCATAACCCAGCAATTGCCCGGCGCCCAAGCGCACCGCGTGGCCCAAGTCCGGGTCGAGCAGCTGCAGCTCACCGCGCAGCACCAGCCCAAGGCGACCAGCCAGCTGGCCTTGCGCCAGTAGCACGGTGCCGCTGGTAGCGGTTTGCAGGCTGGCCTGCGCTTCAAGGGTTTTGATTTCCTTGGCCGGCAGCTGGTGCCAGACAGGGTGCTGCGCCAGCGCGGCAGCCAATGGGTGGACGTGGGCGGTTTTGGAAGTGCTATGGGGCATGATTACGCAGCGAAGAGCAAAAAATGAAGTTTCAGGGCTTGGCTTTGCGCACGGCATGGCCAAATTTGAGGATGCGGGTGGCAATCACGGTTTCCACCAGAAACAACAGCAAGGCCGCCAGAAACAGCGTCACGCCCAGCAAAAACAAAATGGTGGCCACGCGGAAGATATTCACCTCGGCAGTTTCGCCCAAAAACAGCGCCATGATGGTCAGCCCGATCATGATGCCGCAAAAGGTCAGCAGGGCAATACAGCTGTTCACCAGCGCCCCGCGCTGGCGCAGCAGCTTGAGCTCTTTGAACGCCAGTGTCATCGGGTCGCTGGCCGGGGCGCTGTCGATCTGGGCTTCCAGCGCCCGGGCACGGTCAATGATGCGCGCCAGCCGACCAGCGGCGGTGCCGATCATGCCCGCCACGGCGGTGAGCAGGAAAACCGGCGCCACCGCCAGCTGGATGCCGTGTGACACAGCTTGAAGATCGGTTGCAAAAAACATGGGTTATTCCAGTGCGGTTAGCGGCTGCGCCCCAGCAGGGCAGCAAAACCGGCGGCAGCCAAAACGATCAGCAGCACCGGAAAACCCAGCCCGGCAGACCATTCAATCAGCGCCCCAGAGCCAGCAGAGGCCACCAGCCCGCCCAAAGTGTAGGTCAGCACCAGCACGGCGGTGCTGTTGACCAGCGTCAGGCCTTTTTCGCGCGCGCCGATGTCCACCATCGCCAGTGTGTAAAGCGCGCCACCTGCAGCACCCCACACCGCCACCACCGGCCAGACCAGCCACGGGCTAGCCAGCACCCACGGCCCGGGCAGGGTGCTGAGCAGGATCAGGCCCGCAAACACCTTCATCAGCAGGCGCCGCCCGCGCGCCGGGTTGGCAAACCGGTCAGCCAGCATGCCTGCAGGCAGCGCCATCAGCGTGCCACCGGCCCCGCTGACCGACACCAACAGGGTGGCGGCACTGGCGCTCAGGCCAAGAGACAAGCCGTACAGCGGCAGGATCGAGGCCAGCCCCAGCTCGAAAAAACCACCCAGAAACCCCGCCAGCATGATCACCGGGTGCGCCAGCACGGCGTGCCACAGCCCTTGCAGGCCGACGCTGGCGGTGTGGCTGTCGTGGTCGGGCGGCAGGCGCGGGATCAGCGCCGTCCAGGCCAGGCCCACACCCAGCAGGGCTACCACCCACCACAGGGCGTGCGCGTTATCCGTGCCCACCGCGGCCAGGATGGCCGGACCCACCACAAAGGTCAGCCCGACCAACGTGGCGTAAGTGCCTATGGTTCGCCCCAGATGCTGTGGCGGCGCAAATTCGGCAATGAAGGCCTCGGCCAGCACCCAGCGCAAGCCACCAGCGACACCGGCCAGCAGCTGCAGTGCAAACCAGATCCACAGCACGTCGGTGACCATGAAGCCCAGCGCCGACACCACCGGTGCGCTGGACGCCAGCCACATGGCCTGACGGCGACCGATGCGCCGGATCAGGCCCGAGGCAAACGGCGTGATCAAGAAAACCCCGGCCCAGGTGGTGGCGGCAAACAGCCCGGCGATGGTGGTGGATACCTGCGCGTCCTTGAGCATCAACAGCAGCAGTGGCGACAGCATGAAGATGCCGCACAGCTCAAAAAATGTCGAGCCAAATACCGCCACCAAGCCGACCGGGGAGCCTTTTGCCGTGCCGGGTGTCATGGCGGGTTGGGCATCAGGTGGCGCGTGCTGCCAGCAAAGCGCGCGCTACCTCGGCAAAGCCTGCGCCGCGTTCGCCGACTGTCTCGTAGCGCGGCCAGTGCTGCATCTGGTCGTCAAAACGGTGGATATTGGCCACGCCCACGCTGTGGGTGAAGTGTTCAAACATCACCTGGTCGTTGGTGGAGTCGCCCACGTAGACCCATTGCGCCAGCTCGGCGTCAAGATCGCGGCCAAACAGGGTGCGCACCATCCAGCGTGCGGCTTCGAGCTTGTTGTGGCGGCCAATCCAGCCGTTGATGTGGATGCTGCTCACCGTGGCCTGCATACCGTTTGCTTGGAATAACGCCACCACCCGCGCAACTTGGTCGGGCGGCAGCAGATGCACCTCGTTGTAGTCGATGGCGATGTCGGTCTCGCGCCCGGCATGGTCGTTTGACAGTGCGCTGCCCGGCACCTGCTGCAGGATCAGCTCAGCCACCTGGCGCATTTTTTGTTGGTTGGCTTGCAGTTGTGAAGCGTCTGAAAAGTATATTTTTGATAGCTTCTTGCCCTTATTAGATAAGGGCTGGAGGCCATTTTGGCTTATAAACTCTGGTGCAAAAGCCACGCCGCCGTTTTCCGCCACCATGGCATCCACGGACCAGGCGGGCAGCCCAAGCGCTGCATCTCCGAGCGCGTGCGGCGCGCACCAGCCCACCGGCCGCCCGGTGATCGGAATCACTGCCAGCCCTGCTGCTTTGAGGTCTGCCAGGGCCTGCAAGGCATCCGGCGTGATGACCTGATGCGTGGTCAACGTGTCGTCAATGTCGGTGAACACGCCAGTGATGTTGCGGCGCTCGGCCAGCGGCCAGTCAGAGAGGGGATTCACTGAATGTCATTGCGGGCTTCGACCCGCAATCCATGGATCCCGGATCGAGTCCGGGATGACACAAGCTTCTGCCTGGACGACACAAGCGTCGGTCGAGATGACATCATGTGTTTCACCTTAATTTGCACGCTGCAACGCCAGCCCGGCGTGTTCGCGCAGCGGGTGGAAGTGGATCTTGGGAAAGCGCTCTTGCGCCAAACGCACGTCATACGGGCTGGTGCACAGGTAGGCCAGCGTGTCTGCGGCGTCGCGCGCCATGCGCTGCGGGTAGGCGTGAACGAAGTCTTTCAGTTCAGCGGGCGAGTCGGCGGTGATCCAGCGCGCGCCGGTGTACTGGCTGCTCTCCAGGCGAATATCGGCGTCGTATTCACCTTTCAGGCGGTGCTGCACCACCTCAAACTGCAGCTGGCCAATGGCACCAAGCAGCATGTTGCCACCCATTTCGGGCCGAAACACCTGAATGGCGCCTTCTTCGCCCAACTGTGCCAGGCCCTGCTGCAACTGTTTGGTGCGCAGCGGGTTTTTCAGCACCACGGTCATGAACATTTCTGGTGCAAAAAACGGCAGGCCGGTGAACAACAGGTTCACCGAGCCGTCGGTGATGGTGTCGCCGAGTTGCACGCCACCATGGGTGGTAAAGCCCACGATGTCACCCGCGTAGGCTTCTTCCACCGCCTCGCGGCGCTGGCTCATGAAGGTGACCACGCTGGTGGGGCGCAATTCTTTGCCGGTGCGCATCACTTTGAGCTTCATGCCCGGGGTGTATTTGCCGCTGGCCATGCGCACAAAGGCGATGCGGTCGCGGTGATTCGCGTCCATGTTGGCCTGCACCTTGAACACCACACCGCTGAAAGCATCGTCTTCCGGCTGCACCTGTTTGATGACCGGCTGTTTGTTGACCACAAAGCTGCTGGTGCGCGGGCCAGGGGAGGGCGCCAAGTCGACCAAAGCGTCCAGCACCTCCATCACGCCAAAGTTGTTGACGCCCGAGCCGAAAAATACCGGCGTTTGTTTGCCCGCCAGAAACGCCTCGCGGTCAAATTGGGGAGAAGCCCCTGTGGCCAGTTCCATACTTTCCAGCGCCGTGTCCCAGTCATGGCCGAAGCGTTTTTGCAGCGCAGCGGGGTCGGACAGCGGCATGGCGTCAAAGTCGTGTGGCAGGCGCTCCGAGCCCGACTCAAACACGGTCATGGTCTGGGTTCGCAGGTTGATGATGCCGCCAAAGTGTTTGCCCTGGCCCACCGGCCAGGTCATGGGCACGCAGGGCATGCCGAGTTCGCGCTCGACTTCGTCCAGAATGTCCAGCGGGTCGCGCACCTCACGGTCCATCTTGTTGACAAAGGTGATGATGGGCGTGTCGCGCTGGCGGCAGACCTCGATCAGCCGCCGGGTCTGGGACTCGACGCCGTTGGCGGCGTCAATCACCATCAGCGCCGAGTCCACGGCGGTGAGCACCCGGTAGGTGTCTTCAGAAAAGTCTTTGTGGCCGGGGGTGTCGAGCAGGTTGATGACAAAGTCGCGGTAAACCATCTGCATCACCGAGCTGGCCACCGAGATGCCGCGCTGCTTCTCGATCTCCATCCAGTCACTGGTGGCGTGCCGGGTGGCTTTGCGGGCTTTGACGCTGCCGGCAATCTGGATGGCGCCTGAAAATAGCAGCAATTTCTCGGTCAGGGTGGTTTTACCCGCATCCGGGTGCGAAATTATCGCAAACGTGCGGCGGCGGCGGGTTTCAAAAGCGTAAGTCACAGGGATGTCTCGGGTCTGGGAAGCGGGGCGTGATGGGGGAGGACCCGGCTGCTCGCGCTAAAACTGACTTCATTGAGCCACGTCAAGGGCAGGCGGGTTATATGTTTATTTTAAAGGCCTCCAGCCCTTGTTCCCCAGAGGGTATTGGTGCTAAATTAGAACCGCTCAAGCCCAGCTTGCAGCCTGACCAGAACCTTCATCCGCGCACCCATTTTTGTAGCTTCACCTACAACCGCAGACTCGAAAAACCCTCATCATGGCCATACAAACTCTGTCTACCCACGTCTTTGCCGGGCAGCGCCCGGGTACCTCCGGTCTGCGCAAAAAAGTGACTGTTTTCATGCAGCCGATGTATCTGGAAAACTTCGTCCAGGCGCTGTTTGATGTCCTCAACGGCGTGGCCGCCGACGGCTCCGTGGGCACGGCGCTGCATGGCCAGACGCTGGTGCTCGGTGGTGATGGCCGCTTTCACAACCGTGCCGCGGTTCAGACTATTTTGAAGTTGGCCGCGGCCAACGGTGTGCAGCGCGTTCTGCTCGGGCAAGGCGGCATTTTGTCGACCCCCGCGGTCAGCGCAGTGATCAGACAGCGCCAGGCCTTTGGTGGCATTGTGCTGTCGGCCAGCCACAACCCCGGTGGGCCGGATGGCGACTTTGGCATCAAATACAACGCCAGTAACGGTGGTCCGGCCAACGAGACCCTGACCGAGGCGGTGTACGCCCGCACGCAAACCCTGGGCCAGGTGTGCCTGAGTGACGCGCCGGACCTGGACATCGACACCCTGGGCACCTGTCAGCTTGAGCAGATGCAGGTGGACGTGATCGACTCGGTGGCTGATTACGCCGCTGTCATGCGCAGCCTGTTTGACTTTGACATGCTGCGTGGCATGTTCCAAAAGGGCTTCACCATGCGTGTGGATGCCATGAACGCCGTGGGCGGCCCGTATGCCAAGGCCATTTTGGAAGGCGAGCTGGGCGCCCCAGCAGGTACGGTGGTCAACGCCACGCCGCTGGAGGATTTTGGTGGCTTGCACCCGGACCCGAACCCGGTGAATGCGGAAGACCTGATCGCCCACATGATGGCAGCCAATGCGCCCGATTTTGGTGCGGCGATGGACGGCGATGCGGATCGCAACATGGTGCTGGGCCGTCATTTTGTGGTGACACCGTCAGACAGCCTGGCGCTGATGACGGCGCATGCCCGGCTGATTCCGGGCTACAAAGACGGCTTGCTGGGTGTGGCCCGCTCCATGCCCACCTCGGCGGCAGTGGACCGGGTGGCCAAAGCGTTGGGTATGGATTGTTTTGAGACGCCCACCGGTTGGAAGTTTTTTGGCAACTTGCTGGATGCGGGCCGGGTCACCCTGTGCGGCGAGGAGAGTTATGGCACCGGCTCCAGCCATGTGCGCGAAAAAGACGGTTTGTGGGCGATTTTGTTCTGGATGAGTTTGCAGGGTGCCACCGGCCGCTCGGTGGAATCGCTGGTGCGCGAGCACTGGGCCGTGTATGGGCGCAACTATTACTCGCGGCACGACTACGAGGCCATTCCCACCGCTGTGGCAGATGCGCTGATGGCCAATTTACGCGCCAGTCTGCCCGCCTTGCAGGGTCAGCCGTTTGGTGCACGCCATGTGGTGGTGGCCGACGACTTCACCTATGCCGACCCGATCGATGGCTCGGTATCAGCCAAGCAGGGTGTGCGGCTCATTTTTGATGATGGCGCACGCGTGATCTTCCGGTTGTCAGGTACCGGCACCGAAGGCGCCACGCTGCGGATCTACCTTGAAAATTACGAAGCCGATGTCGCGCAGCAGGATCATCCGGTGCAACTGGCGCTGGCCGATCTGATCGCCATTGCAGAACAAGTCGCGGGTGTGCAGGAGCGCACCGGCATGGTCGGGCCCACGGTGGCCACCTGATGTGAAGATTTTGCAGTAGCCCATGACATTGAAAGCGAGGAAACGATATGTTGAAAGAGATTGACAAAGCGCCTGAAACTCACCAGGTGATTCGTCACACGGTCGCGTTGGTGTTGGCAGGAGGCCGTGGTTCCAGGTTGAAGCAGCTGACGGATTCGCGGGCCAAACCGGCGGTGTACTTTGGCGGCAAGTTCCGCATCATCGACTTTGCACTGTCCAATTGCCTGAATTCCGGCATCCGGCGCATGGCGGTGGTGACGCAATACAAATCGCACTCGCTGATGCGCCACATGCAGCGCGGCTGGAGCTTTTTGCGCGCCGAACTCAACGAGATGGTGGACCTGCTGCCTGCGCAACAGCGCGCCGGTGAGGAGCACTGGTACCGCGGCACGGCAGACGCCATCTTTCAGAACATTGACATCATCCGCTCCAGCAAGCCGCAATACGTGGTCATTCTGGCTGGCGACCATGTCTACAAAATGGATTATTCGATCATGGTCAAAGACCATGTGGCGCGGGGCGCCGGTTGCACGGTGGGTTGTATCGAGGTGCCACGCACCGAGGCCAGTGCCTTCGGTGTGATGGCCATTGATGAACACCGCCAGATCACGGCCTTTGTTGAAAAACCCGCTGACCCGCCGCCCATGCCGGGTAACGACGCTGTGTCGCTGGCCAGTATGGGTATTTATGTGTTTGACGCCGAATACCTGTACCAGTTGCTGGAGGCCGATCTGGCCAACCCCGATTCTGAGCACGACTTTGGCAAGAACGTCATTCCGGCGACTGTTGCTGAAGGGCGTGCGCTGGCGCATCCGTTCGGTCTGTCCTGTGTGTCCCGTGTGCCGGGTGTTCAGCCGTATTGGCGTGATGTGGGCACGATTGATGCATTCTGGTCGGCCAATCTGGATTTGGCGTCCACCGTCCCAGAGCTGGATATTTACGACACGGATTGGCCCATCTGGACTTACCAGCGTCAGCTGCCCCCCGCCAAGTTTGTGCCAGATACTCTGGGTCAAAACGGGGTGGCGGTGAATACGCTGGTGTCAGGGGGTTGTATTGTGTCGGGTTCGTATGTGGCGCATTCGGTGCTGTTTTCGGAGGTTCGGGTGCATTCCTTCTGTCGCATCGATGAGGCGGTGATCCTTCCGGATGTCGTCATCCAGCGCAATTGCCGCCTGAAGCGGGTGGTGATTGATCGGGGTTGCACCTTGCCAGAGGGCTTGGTGGTGGGCGAAGATCCGGCGCTGGATGCTCAGCGCTTTGAACGGACCGAAGGCGGTGTGGTGCTGATCACGTCAGAAATGCTGGACAAGCTTTAAGTCAAAGGTCACTCAGATGAATGTGTTGCAAGTCAGTGCCGAAATCTTCCCGCTGCTCAAAACCGGTGGGTTGGCAGACGTTGCCGGGGCTTTGCCAGCTGCACTGCGGTCGGTAGACTGCCAGGTGCGTGTGCTGCTGCCCGGTTTTCCGGCCATTCTGGCGGACCTGACGGACACCCACGTGCTGGCAGAACTGAACGCCCCCTGGGGCGAGCCCTTGCGCGTGCTGCAGGGGCGGCTGAAAACGCTTGAGCTTGACGCCTACCTGATTGATTTGCCCCATCTTTACGATCGTCCTGGCAGCCCTTACGAAGACGCATGGCGCCACCCTTATGCCGACAATCACCGCCGCTTTGCTTTGTTAGGCTGGGTGGGGGCCCTTTTGGCGCATGGATTGGACGGGTATTGGCAGCCCCAAGTGGTGCACAGCCACGACTGGCACGCGGGCTTGACCTCGGCCTACATGGCTTTCATGCCGCATCGCTCCTTGCGCGTTGCGACGGTATTCACGGTGCATAACCTGGCGTACCAGGGTGTTTTTTCGCCCGCCAGTTTCTATGAGCTGGGCTTGCCCCATTCGGCCTTTGGCGTGAATGGTGTTGAGTTTTATGGCCAGGTGTCCTTCATGAAGGCAGGGCTCTACTACGCTGATCACATCACGACCGTCAGCCCCACTTATGCGCGTGAAATTCAGACCCCTGAGCAAGGCTGCGGCTTTGACGGGCTGCTGCGCACCCGGTCTGCGGCGCTGTCGGGTATCCTGAATGCCGTGGATGATGCGGTCTGGAACCCGGCGACAGACCCGCACCTGAGTGATCATTTTGACGCGGATAGCCCAGCAGGCAAGGCGCATTGCAAATCGGCCTTGCAGGCGGAGCTTGGTTTGGCCGTGCAGTCGGAGGCACCACTCTTTGGCATTGTGAGCCGGCTGACCGATCAAAAAGGCTTGCACCTGGTGCTGGGCGCGCTGGATACGATCTTGGCACGCGGCGGTCAGCTGGTGTTGCTGGGTACTGGAGAGGCACATCTGGAGGCGCTGTTCAAGGCACGGGCCGCGCAGTATCCGCATGCGGTGTCGGTACGAATCGGTTATGACGAGGCCTATGCCCACCGGATTTTTTCCGCCACCGATGTGACACTGGTGCCTTCACAGTTTGAGCCCTGTGGGCTGACGCAGATGTACGGTTTGAAATATGGCAGTTTGCCTCTGGTTCACCGGGTGGGAGGCCTGGCCGACACGGTGGTCGACTGTTCGCTGGAAAATATGGCCGAAGGTCGTGCCAATGGATTTGTGTTTGATGAGTTCAGTCAGCAGGCGTTGGAGCGTGCCATCGCCCGTGCTTTTGCACTGTATGCCCGCAAACAGGAGTGGGAAAAAGTGCGAGCTTACGGCATGCGCCAGAATCTGGGCTGGCAAGGTGCAGCCCGTCAATACGCTGCCCTGTACCAGCATTTGTACGCGTGAGTTTTTGCCTGTGATGGGGGCTGCGCTGGCTGCAAGCCAGGGCCTCCTGTTGCTTTTTTGGAAAATTCAATGCCAAGTTCTTTGATGGATCTGCGCCGTGCCGGTGTGGTTTTGCACCCGACCTCTCTCCCTGGACCCCATGGCTCGGGTGATTTGGGGTCGAACGCGTACTACTTTGTGGACTGGCTGCACAAGGCCGGGCAAACGCTGTGGCAAACCTTGCCGCTGGGTCCGGTTGGTCCTGGTTTTTCCCCCTACATGGGTAGCTCGGTCTTTGCGGGTAACCCCATGCTGGTGGCGTTCGAGCCCTTGGTGGCGCGTGGCTGGCTGGCGGCTGAAGATCTGGTGGCAGACTTTGACGATTTGGCGGTAGATTACCCCTTGGTCATGCCTTGGCGCATGAACAGACTGCGCGAAGCCTTCGCCGGTTTCTTGATTAAAGCTACCCCGCAGGACCTCGAAGAACAGGCGCAATGGGCGGCTTCACAACAGATGTGGCTGGAGGACTACGCGCTATTCATGGCGCTGGATCAGGCCCACGCCCCTCTGTTGTGGCCGCAATGGCCAACACCACTGGCACAGCGTGACGCGACGGCCCTGGCCAAGTCTCGGTTGGACCAAGCCCAAGAATTGGCGTTTTGGCGCTTTGTCCAGTGGCAGTTTGACCAGCAGTGGCAAGCGCTCAAGTCGTATGCGCGCAGCAAGGGTGTGCTGATGGTGGGTGATCTGCCGATTTTTGTGGCCCACCATGGTGCGGACTGCTGGGCGCGGCCAGACCTGTATTTGCTGGACGCTACCGGTCAGCCGTTGGTGGTGGCGGGCGTGCCTCCAGATTTTTTCTCGGCCACCGGCCAGCGCTGGGGCAACCCCCTCTATAACTGGGAGGCCATGCAGGCGGATGGCTATCGCTGGTGGATTGAACGTGTCCGGCGCCAATTGTGTTTGGCGGATGTAGTCCGCATTGACCACTTTCGGGGTTTTGTCGATTACTGGGAAATCCCGGCAGATGAGCCCACTGCCATTCAGGGGCGCTGGCAAAACGGGCCGGGTGACGCGCTGTTTGATGCGCTGACCTTGGCGTTGGGGCCCCTGCCCATCATTGCGGAAGACCTCGGCATCATCACGGATGAGGTGGTGCGGCTGCGTGAGCGCACCGGTTTCCCTGGCATGCGGGTGATGCAATTCGCCTTCTCGGGGGATGCACACCATCCATTTTTGCCACATAACTTTGACCCTAACACGGTCGTTTATACCGGCACCCACGACAACGACACCGTGTTGGGCTGGTGGGGCAGTTGCAGTGCGCATGAGCGGGTATTTGCACAGAGTTACCTCGATACCGATGAAGCCAACTTCACTTGGGCACTTTTGCGCTCGGCTGCCATGTCGGTGGCACGGTTGTCGTTGTGCCAGTTCCAGGATGTGCTGGAACTCGATACGGCGCACCGCATGAACGTGCCGGGCACCACCTCGGGCTGTTGGACCTGGCGGTTTTCTTGGGACTGGGTCAAGCCTGAAGCCTCCGTGAAGCTGGCACATCTCTGCGCGGCCAGCGCGCGGGTCGGTTTTGAACGCCTGGACCTGCCCGCCTGAGAGGCAAGTGTGTGCCTCACCAGCAGGTGGGGTTGCGTAGACGCCAGTTTATTTTCGGGCTGTGATCTGCTGCAGCATCAGTAGACTGTGTGCTGGTACTGGCAGTTCGGTGGTGCCTGCACCTTGCCAGTCGGCCAGGCCCAGGGGGTGGCTGGTGTCCAGCAAGCCCTGCCAGTGACCCCGGGGCAGCACAAAGTGCTCTGGATGGGGCGCGTTATTGACCAGTAGCAGCAGCGGGGCGCTGGATCGCCCGGGTTTGCCGATCAGGCACCCGAGGGCCCGACGCTGCGGCAGTTGCCAGGCAGAGCCTTGCAGCACGCTGCCGTCGGCGTTCCACCAAGACAAGTCGTAGATGCCGTCGGCATCAGCAATGCCGCTGTACCAGACGTTGGCAAATGGCTGAAGGCGGTGTCGCAAACTCAGGACATGGCGGGTGAACGCCAGCAAATCGGCGTCGATATGCGTCCAGTCAATCCAGGTGATGGCATTGTCCTGGCAGTAGGGATTGTTGTTACCGCCCTGGGTGTGGCCGAGTTCGTCACCAGCGCACAACATGGGCGTACCTTGGGCCAGCAGGTTGGTGGCCAGCAGGGCGCGTTGCAGCAGTTGCCGCAGCTGGATGACCTTCGGGTCAAGACTGGGCCCTTCCACCCCACAGTTGAAATTGAGGTTGTTGCCTTGGCCGTCACGATTGCTTTCGCCATTGGCCAAGTTGTGCCGGTGGTTATAACTGAGCAGATCCAGCAGGGTGAAGCCGTCATGTGAAATGACATAGTTCACCGATTCGGCGGGTTCACGTCGGCGCGCCTGGTACAGGTCGGAGGAGCCACATAAGCGCATGGCGAACTCGCCCAGCGTACCGCCGCTGCCGGCCGCATTGGGAGAGGCCACACTCTGCACCCAAAAACGCCGCAAACTGTCGCGGAAATGGTCATTCCATTCCAGCCAGCCACGCGGAAACTGGCCTACCTGGTAACCCCCCGGACCAATGTCCCAGGGTTCGGCAATCATTTTGACGCGGCACAGCACCGGGTCTTGAGCCACGGCTGCGAAGAAGGCAGCTTGTGGCGAGAAACCGTTGTCAGTGCGCCCGAGGACCGTGGCCAGGTCAAAACGGAAACCATCTACGTGCATCTCGCTGACCCAATAGCGCAGGCTGTCCATCACCAGTTGCAGCACCCGGGGTTGCCGGATGTCGAGTGTGTTGCCACAGCCACTGTAGTTTTCATAATGGTTCAGGTCATTGGTGACCAGCCGGTAGTAACCAGCGTTGTCGAGCCCGCGGAAACTCAAAGTGGGCCCGTTGTCACCAGCCTCGGCAGTGTGGTTGTAAACCACATCCAGGATGACCTCCAGGCCGGCAGCGTGCAGGTTGCACACCATGCTTCGGAACTCGTCCCGAGCCGAGATGCCATCAAGCCCACTGGCTAGCCGGGGATTCAGACTGAAGAAGCCAAGGGTGTTGTAGCCCCAGTAGTTGCTGAGGCCCATGTCCACCAGACGCTCTTCACTGAGGTGGTAATGCACCGGCAACAGGCTGACTGCAGTTATTCCGAGGTTTTTGAGATGGCTGACCGAAGCCGGGTGCCCCAGCCCGGCGAAGGTGCCGCGCATCTCGGGCGGTATGTCAGGGTGGGTCTGGGTGAAGCCTTTGACGTGGCATTCGTAGATGACCGAACTGGCCAGGGGTATCGCTGGCGGGCGGTCGTCACCCCAATCGAATTGATCGTGAACCACGCGCGCCTTGAGGGCCATCGCGGCGTTGTCACGGGTGTCGAGATGGCGTGGGTGCAGGCGGTCTGGCGCGAAGTGTTCATCACACCAAATGAATTCGCCCACGATGTCACGGGCATAGGGGTCCAGCAGTAATTTTGAGGCATCAAACCGGAGGCCCCGGTCTGGGCGCCATGGACCAGAAGCGCGCAGACCATAGACCAGGCCGGGTTGGGCGTTGGGCAGGTAGCCATGCCAGATGTCACCGGTGTGACCCCGCAAGCGCAGCCTGGCCAATTCCTGTGTGCCGCGGCTGTCGAACAGGCACAGGTCCATGGCTTGGGCGTGCGCTGAAAACACAGCAAAGTTGATCCCTTTGCCATCGAAATGGGCACCCAACGGCCAAGGTTGCCCCAGCTGCGTGGCAGGCGTGTTCAGGCGGTCCATTTCAGGAAGACGGTGGCCAGTGGAGGGATGTTCAAGACGATGGAATGCGGCTGGCTATGCCATGGGGTGTCGGTGGCCAAATTGCCGGCCGCCAGCGAACACACGTTGCTGCCGCCATAAGCAGCCCAGTCGGTGTTCAATAGTTCCAGGTAACTGCCCGGGCGTGGCACGCCAAGCCGGTAGTCTGTCCAGACATTCGGCGTGAAGTTGCACAACACCACCACAAAGCTTGTCTGGTCCGACGCCCAGCGGGCAAAGCTCAACACCGAGCGCTGGTTGTCGCTGTGGTCAATCCATTCAAACCCCGCAGGCACAAAATCCTGCTGGTAAAGCGCCGGGGTGGCACGGTAGAGGTGGTTCAGATCCCGCACCAGGCACTGCACGCCAGCGTGTTCCGGGCTGTCCAGCAGGTGCCAGTCCAGGCTATGGTCGTGGTTCCACTCCCGCTCTTGGGCAAACTCGCAGCCCATGAACAGCAATTTCTTGCCCGGGTGCCCGAACATGTAGCCGAGAAAAGTGCGCACGTTGGCAAATTTTTGCCAGCGGTCGCCCGGCATTTTGTTCAACAAGGATCCCTTGCCATGCACCACTTCATCATGCGATATGGGCAGCACAAAATTCTCGTTGAAGGCGTAGACCATGCTGAAGGTCATCTCCCCCTGATGGTGCTGGCGGAAGATCGGGTCACGCGCCATATAGGCCAGGGTGTCATGCATCCAGCCCATGTTCCACTTGTAATGAAAGCCCAGGCCACCGGAAAAAGTGGGCCGTGACACGGCTGGGTAGGCGGTGGATTCTTCAGCCAGGGTAATGGCTTGTGGGCGCTCCACACCCACGACTTCGTTCACGCGTTTGAGAAAGGCAATGGCTTCGAGATTTTCACGGCCGCCGTAGATGTTGGGAATCCATTCGCCATCGTTGCGGCTGTAGTCGCGGTACAACATGGAGGCCACGGCGTCGACACGCAGGCCGTCCACACCAAAGCGCTCAAGCCAATACAGCGCATTGCCAACCAGAAAATTCTTGACCTCGGTACGACCCAGGTTGTAGATCAGCGTGTTCCAGTCGTTATGGAAACCCTCGCGCGGGTCAGCGTACTCGTACAAATGGGTGCCGTCAAAGTTGACCAGGCCATGTGCATCACTCGGGAAATGAGCGGGAACCCAATCCAGAATCAGGCCGATGCCCGCCGCGTGGCAACGTGCCACCAGGCGGCCAAAACCAGCCGCGTCACCAAAACGCGATGTCGGTGCATACAGTCCAATGGGCTGGTAGCCCCACGAGCCATCAAACGGATGCTCGCTGATCGGTAGCAACTCAAGATGGGTGAAGCCCATCTGCTGAGCGTAGGGCACCAGGGTGTCGGCCAGTTCGTCCCAAGTCAGCCAGCGGTTGCCGTCTTCAGCCACGCGCCGCCAGGAGCCCAGATGAACTTCATAAATGCTCAAGGGCGCGCCCAGGGCATTGGCATGTTGCCGCACGTCGGAGGGCGCGACTTTCTCGGGCAGCGTACCCACCACACTGGCCGTTGCGGGGCGCAATTCGGACTGCAGGGCGTAGGGGTCGGCACGGGCCGTCAGCACCTCGCCATGGCGACTTCGGATCTCGAACTTGTAGAGTGCACCGGCTTGGACCTCGGGCAGAAACAGTTCCCAGACGCCGCACTCACGCCGCATGCGCATGGGGTGGCGGCGACCATCCCAGAAATTGAAGTCGCCGATCACGCTGACCCGTGATGCATTGGGCGCCCAGACCGCAAATCGGGTACCTGCGACACCTTCCATGGTGCAGGGCTTGGCGCCCAACACTTCAAAGGGGCGCAGATGGGTGCCTTCGCCCAGCAGCCAGACATCCATCTCACCCAGGACCAGCGGGAACCGGTAGGGGTCTTCCATCACGCTGCTGAGGCCGCTGGCCCATTGCACCTTGAACTGGTAAGGCGCATCTCGCTTGGCAGCAACGACGCCTTCAAAAAAACCGGCGGGGTGCTGCTGGGCGAGTTCGCCCAGAGTTTGGCCTTCCGGGCTGATCACGGTGACGGTTTGAGCCGTCGGCAAAAAGCAGCGTACCGAGGTTTTTCCACCTTTGATTTTGTGTGGCCCCAAGATGGCGAAAGGGTCGCTGTGGCTGGCTCGACAAACCCGGTCGATATCGAGGGAGGACAACATAAATGATCTTTCTTGAGACAGGAACCGGACCGGCAACCAACGTTGCCAACCCCCATCAATAAGGTGCTGGTGTGACGTGCCAGATCTTGCGAGCATACTCCCCAATTGTGCGGTCGGACGAGAAAACACCCATGCCGGCCACATTGGCGATGGCGCGCTGGCTCCACTGGTCGGGCTGACGGTATAAGTCATCGACTTGTTGCTGGGTGGCAACATAAGAGGCGTAGTCTGCCAGCAACAAGTAATGGTCACCACCCCATACCAGCGAGTTGATCAGGGCACTGTAGCGGCCTGGCTCCTCGGGTGAGAACACCCCTTCGCCGATGGCGTTGAGCACTGCCTTGAGAGTGGGGTTGTTTTCGTAGTAGTTCAGCGGGTGGTAGCCGGTGACGCGCAGCTCCCGCACTTCGGGGGTTTTCAAGCCAAAGATGAAGATATTGTCGTCACCCACTTCCTGGCGAATCTCGATGTTGGCACCGTCATCCGTGCCAATGGTCAGCGCGCCATTGAGCGCCAGCTTCATGTTGCCGGTGCCGGAGGCTTCGGTGCCAGCAGTGGAAATCTGCTCCGACAAATCTGCACCCGGCATGATGACCTCTGCCACCGAGACGCCATAGTTGGGGATGAACACCACCTTGAGTTTGTCGCCGATGCGTTCATCGTTGTTGATGGTCAGGCCGATGTCGTGAATCAGGCGAATGATCGATTTGGCCGCCACATAGCTGGAGGCGGCCTTGCCTGCAAAAATCACTGTGCGAGGCACCCAGGGCGCTTCCGGGTTAGCCAGGATGGCCTGGTAGCGGGTGACCACATGCAGCACGTTGAGCAACTGGCGTTTGTATTCGTGGATGCGTTTCACCTGCACGTCAAACAGGCTGTCCGGGCTGACCACGACACCGGTGGTTTGCTCGATGAGTTTGGCCAGGCGCACCTTGTTGTCGCGCTTGATGGCGCGGAACTGCTCCCTGAAAGCGGCATCACCCTGATGCTCTTTCAAGCGTTTCAACTGGTCCAGGTCCAGCCGCCAGCTTGAACCCAGGCTGACGTCCAGCAACCTTGACAGGCCCGGGTTAGCCTGTGCCAGCCAGCGCCGCGGTGTGACGCCGTTGGTCATATTGGTGAAGCGATGCGGCCAAAGTTGTGCAAAGTCCGCAAAAATGGTGTGCACCAGCAGTTCGGAATGCAGCGCCGACACGCCGTTGACTTGGTGGCTGCCCACCACACACAGATGGGCCATGCGCACACGGCGCTCGCCCGCCTCGTCGACCAGGGACAGGCGTTTGAGGAATTCCTGGTCGCCCGGGCGAAAGCGCGCAGCCTGGTCGAGAAATTCCTTGTTGATCCGGAAGATGATTTCCAGATGCCGGGGCAGCACATGCTGAATGAGCGACACCGGCCAGGTTTCCAGCGCTTCAGGCATCAGGGTGTGATTGGTGTACGAGAACGTCTTGCCACACAGCGCCCAGGCTTTGTCCCAGTGCATGCTGTGCTCGTCGCACAGGATGCGCATCAACTCCGCCACGCCGATGGCCGGGTGGGTGTCGTTGAGGTGGATGGCGACATGCTCGGCTAGGTTGTCCAGGATGTGGTGCTCTTCCAGATGCCGCTTGATCAGGTCATGCATGGAGGCAGCGACAAAGAAGTACTCCTGCTTCAGGCGTAGCTCACGCCCGGCGGGCGTGCTGTCGTTGGGGTAAAGCACCCAGGAAATGTTCTCGTATTCGTTTTTGGCAGTCGCCGCGCGCGCATAGTCGCCCGTATTGAAGGCACCCAGATCGATGTGGTCGGGTGCCACGGCTTTCCAAAGGCGCAAGGTGCTGACCTTGTGGGTGCCATGGCCGGGCACCACCATGTCGTAGGCCTTGGCGGCCACTTCACCAGCGTGTTTCCAGATGACCTTGCCGTCTTCATGCGCGACCCAGCCGCCAAAGCGTACCGGGTAGGTGAGGTCAGCTCGGGGAAACTCCCAAGGCGTGCCGTCTTTCAACCAAGAGTCCGGATACTCCACCTGGGTGCCATTCTGAATTTCCTGCGCAAACATGCCGTACTCGTAGCGGATGCCATAGCCGAATGAGGGCAGCCCCAAGGTCGCCATGGAGTCCAGAAAGCAGGCGGCCAAGCGCCCCAGGCCACCGTTGCCCAGAGCGGCGTCGGGCTCGCAGTCGGTCAGGTCTTCCAGCGCGTGGGCGTGTTGGGCGGCGCCAGCTGCGGCGCCATGGGTCAGATTGAGCGCCGCCAGCGCATTGGACAGCGTGCGCCCCATCAGGAACTCCATGGACAGGTAGACCACACGCCGGGCCTTGTGCCGATGTTCCTCACGCTGGGTGTGGATCCAGCGCTCGGACAGTTGTGCCCGGGCAACTTGTGCCACGGCCTGCATCAATTCGCTGCGGGAAGCGTTCGCTGGATCAGCCCCCACCGTGTGCAGCAATTGGGCGTTGATGTCTTTGCCGATGTCGTTCGGCTGTGCTTTGGCGGTGTTGTTCAAGAGCTTTCCTTTGGAGGGGCTCACGAGGTGAGCCGTTGGGGCTATATTTTGCACGCTTGGCAACGTGTATCACGTGCAATAGTTACGGGTGAGTTACAAGCAATTTACTGGCCAGTTTGCGCCCTTTTCTGCGCGCAGACATTGGCAACATGGCGAGCGCCCTATAATTCTCGCCAGTTCGAGGAGCGTTGCAGCTCACATGGGTGGCCAGGCCATCGTGCTGAGTGAGGCTCGGACCCCGCTGTTGTTTTTAACGCAGCGTTTCACAACGGCGCTCACCCACGGTTCCTGTGCGGTGAGTCTTTTTCCCGGATTCGCGCGCCTTGGCTGTGGTTGCCACCTTAACTTTTGGAGTGAACCATGAGCGCAATCGAACCCGCAGCAGTGAAACAAGACTACATCATTGCCGACGTCAACCTGGCCGACTGGGGCCGCAAAGAACTTAACATTGCCGAGACCGAGATGCCCGGTCTGATGGCCATCCGCGCTGAATTCGCCGAATCACAACCGCTCAAGGGCGCGCGCATCACCGGCTCCTTGCACATGACGATCCAGACGGCTGTGCTGGTGGAAACCTTGCAAGCCCTGGGTGCCCAGGTGCGCTGGGCGTCGTGCAACATTTTTTCCACGCAAGACCACGCTGCCGCCGCTCTGGTGGCGCAAGGCACGCCGGTGTTTGCCTACAAAGGCGAGTCGCTTACCGACTACTGGGATTACACGCACCGAATTTTTGAATTTGGTGGCAAAAAAGGCACCGCTGCTGAAGGCCCGAACATGATTCTGGACGACGGCGGCGATGCCACACTGCTGATGCACCTGGGCACCCGCGCCGAAAAAGATGCCAGTCTGCTTGACAACCCCGGCAGCGAAGAGGAAGTGTGCCTGTACGCCGCCATCAAGGCCAAGCTGGCACAAGACCCCACCTGGTACAGCCGCCGCCTGAAAAACATCGTCGGTGTGACCGAAGAAACCACCACCGGGGTGCACCGCCTGATCGAGATGTCAGCCAAGGGCACATTGGCCATCCGCGCCATCAACGTGAATGACTCGGTGACCAAGAGCAAGTTTGACAACCTGTACGGTTGCCGCGAATCTTTGGTGGACGCCATCAAGCGCGCCACCGACGTGATGATTGCCGGTAAGGTGGCCTGTGTGGCCGGTTATGGTGATGTGGGCAAGGGCTCCGCTCAAGCATTGCGTGCCCTGAGCGCGCAGGTGTGGGTGACCGAGATCGACCCGATCAACGCCCTGCAAGCCGCCATGGAAGGTTACAAAGTGGTGACGATGGAATACGCCGCTGACAAGTGTGACATTTTTGTCACAGCGACCGGCAACAAAAACGTCATCACCTACAAACACATGGACGCGATGAAAGACCAGGCCATCGTCTGCAACATCGGCCACTTTGACAATGAAATTGATGTGGCCTCGCTGGAAAAATGCAAGTGGGACGAGATCAAGCCGCAGGTCGATCATGTGATCTTCCCGGCCAAGGGCAAGAAGCCGTCCAAACGCATCATTTTGTTGGCCAAGGGCCGTCTGGTGAACCTGGGCTGCGGCACCGGCCACCCGAGCTTCGTGATGAGTTCCAGCTTTGCCAACCAGACGCTGGCGCAGATCGAGCTGTTCACCAAACCCAAGGCCTACAAGTCGGGCCAGGTGTATGTGTTGCCCAAACACCTGGACGAAAAAGTGGCGCGCCTGCACCTGATGAAGGTCGGCGCCATGCTCAGCGAACTCACCGATGAACAAGCCGCCTACATTGGCGTCAGCAAGGCTGGCCCCTACAAGGCCGAGACCTACAGGTATTGATTGGCGCTCTGTGCGAATTGACCAACTGCTGGTGCAGCGTGGCCTGGCCAGCACCCGCTCTCAGGCCCAGCGCCTGATTGCGGGTGGGGTGCAGTGGCGCCAAGGTGACGCGTGGCGCCAAGTCGTCAAAAACGGTGACGATGTGCCGGTGGCGGCCGAGCTCACCTTGCTCGACGATTCCGAGGCGCGTTATGTGTCGCGTGGCGGGCTCAAGCTCGAAGCGGCGCTCAAGCAGGTGGGGCTGTCGGTAGCGGGCCTCCAGTGTCTGGACGTGGGGCAAAGCACCGGTGGTTTTACCGACTGCTTGCTGCAGCACGGGGCGAGCCTGGTGGTGGGGGTGGATGTGGGCAGCGCCCAACTGCACCCCAAGCTGCGCGGCGACCCACGGGTGCTGTGTGTGGAAGGCCTCAACGCGCGCGCTCTGGATGCTGCTGATTTAATAGCTGCTTACGAAGACAGCATAGGGGCTACAGGCCAATTTGACCTGGAAGACGACGGTGATGACGAGGGCGATTACTTCGATGAGGCTAAGCCGGGTCAAGACGGCGCGCTGGATGAAACTGCAGACGAAACGGACGACGACGGTTTGGATGATGGCGAAACCGAGTCGGCTGACCTGGTCTCCTCCGACGGTACCTTTGTGCCCGAATTTGACCTGATCGTGGCTGACCTGTCCTTCATCTCGCAAACCTTGGTGTTGCCCGCCGTGGTGCCGCTGCTCAAAGCCGGCGGCACGCTGCTGACGCTGGTGAAGCCGCAGTTTGAATTGCAGCCCGGCCAGGTGGGCAAGGGTGGCATTGTCAAAGACGCCGCCATGTACGCCCTGGTAGAACAGCGTCTGCGTGACAGCTGCGCCGAGCTGGGCCTGAGCGTGACGCATTGGTTTGATTCTCCTATTGCCGGGGGCGATGGCAATCGCGAGTTTTTTATCTGTGCCCGCCAACCGGGTGTGGCTGATTGAATTGAAATTCTGCGGGGCGTGCCTTGCCAGAACCTGCTGGCAGGCACGGCCCGCATCACTTTTGTAAGGGCGTGTCATGACTGCTGTGTCACCTATCCCGGTAAGCATCGAATTTTTCCCCCCCAAAACGCCTGAAGGCGTGGACAAGCTGCGTGCCGTGCGCCAGCAGCTGTACGCGCTCCAGCCCGAATTCTGTTCGGTGACCTTTGGTGCCGGTGGCTCCACGCAAGAGGGCACCTTCAACACCGTGCGCGACATTCTGGCCGAGGGTGTGCCTGCGGCATCGCACCTGTCGTGCATTGGTGCCACCCGCGAAGGGGTACGCGGCCAGTTGGCCACCCTCAAAGCCATGGGCGTGCAGCGCCTCGTGGCCTTGCGCGGCGATTTACCCAGTGGTTACGGAGCCGGTGGCGAATTTCAATATGCCAGTGACCTGGTGGCTTTCATCCGCGCCGAGACGGGGGATGACTTTCACATTGAGGTGGCGGCCTACCCTGAAATCCACCCACAGGCCAAATCGCCCGAGAGCGACCTAAAAGCCTTTGCCGCCAAGGTGCGCGCCGGCGCCAACTCGGCCATCACCCAGTACTTTTACAACTCGGATGCCTACTTCCGGTTTGTCGAAGACTGCGACGCGCTGGGCGTGCAAATACCGGTGGTGCCCGGCATCATGCCCATCACAAGTTCCACCCAACTGATGCGTTTCAGCGATGCCTGCGGTGCCGAACTGCCGCGCTGGATCCGGCTGCGGCTGCAGGGCTTTGGCGACGACACCGCCAGCATCAAGGCCTTCGGCCTGGATGTGGTGACCGATCTGTGTGAACAGCTGCGCGCCGGTGGTGCGCCATCGCTGCATTTCTACACCATGAACCAGAGTGCGGCGGTGTTGGAGATTTGTGATCGGTTGGGGCTTTGATCTTGTTTTGATAGCTGGTAGCCCTTTATTCATAAGTTCACCGGGGTCAACTTACTGGACACTCAAATTGTCGAGTTTTTATTGATATGGCTGGTCATCTTGTCACTTCGCAGGGTGCTCGGACTGTAGCCAAACCTCTTGCGAAACACCCAGCATAAATTGCTGGCATTGCCAATCCCGACCTCGTCAGCGATGCCTGCGAGGCTGTGGTTAGAGTTGAGCACACGCCAATGAACATGGTCCATTCGCATGGCTGTGCCGTACGATCTGGAAGAGACAGCACTGCCTGAATACAAAACCTGGACGCGCGCTGGCATCACTGGACAGTGCTGAAAGCAGCTTGTGCCCGTCTATCAACCGTTCTGTTTGATCGCATTCACCACATGCAAGAGCCGCAAACCCAAGGCTGGAATACACCAAAGTTAATAGCTGCTTACCCTTTACCAGAAAGGGCTAGAGCCTGTTTCGTTATAAAAAATTGGCAGGCCCAGATTAACTTGCTTTCTATCGCAGCGCCAATAAAAAAAGCCCCGCGAGGGGCTTTTTTTGAGTGGTCAAGGCGCGTGCCAGAAATCAGAACCGATGGCGCATGCCCAACTGGATGGCGGTGGAGTTGGTGCCGGCAGATGCTGTTACGCCACCAATGTAACCGTTGCCGCCAGGTGCCACCTGACCACGGTCACCATTGTCATAGTGCACCAAGACCGCATTCAGGTCGGTACGCTTCGACAGCGAATAGGTGAAGGCCACGCCATAGGATGCCACGTCTGCGTCCGAAGCGCGCTGATCGTTGTAGCGGTTGTACGCTACTGCCACAGAGTGTGCGCCCATCATGTGTCTGTAGCCAATGTGGAACAGTGTCCCATCAACTTTGAAAGCGTTGCTGTAATTACGTTGGGCCAATGCGCCTGTTGCTGCCGCAATTGTTGCATTCATGCCAGGAATTGCTGGAACGGCAGTAAGCAGCCCGTTAGTGACAGCTGGCCCAATCACAGAGGCGCCAGCCGGGTTATCGTCCGAAATCTTCGCCACCATTGTGCTCAATGTGTTGCCACTGAGATTCATGGATGCGCCAAGCACGGAGGTCGTCAGAGATTTTTCACCCAATTCGTTGTTGGCGGTGTTGTAGCCAAATCCAACAGAAAAGTCGCTTGTTTTATAGTTGCCATTGATACCAAGCATCCGACTCTTGGAGGTTGTGTCGGCTTCCCCCAGCGCATACATAACAGCACCAGACAGCCCATCTTTAACAAACCGATAGGCCAAAGCATTGGACTTGCGGATTTCCAGAGCTGCCGGAAAGGCAATGATCTGGCCGGCTGACAAACCAGACTGTGTAGCCATGATGTCATATGTAGCGTTGGTCTCGAAAGCCGGCGTATATTGACGGCCGGCCAAAATAGCACCAAACGGTGTTATCAAACCGACGAATGCTTGCCGATCAAAAGTGGCTTTGGCCAGATTGACACCCCATTGGCTCACCAAGATCGGCTGAACTGCGTCAATGATGCTCTGAGGTAGCCCAAGTGCTGCGGGTGTTGATAGGCGGTCTGACAACTGTGGGGAGCTAATAGGCGTGGTGCTGTTGCCACCCGTATCCAACTCCACCCGCGCTTCCAGCGTAAAAATCGCCTTGTACCCGCCGCCTAAATCCTCAGTACCCTTGATGCCCCAGCGCGAGCCTTCCATGATGCCGCTGGCCACCTGGGTGACGCGGCCGGCTGCCAGACCGCTGGTGGAGGTGATGCCGATATCTGCCAGGCCGTAAAGTGTCACGCCTTCGCCGGTCTGGGCATGGGCCAAGCCTGCGCAGCACAGGGCACTGGCCAGGGCGATGGCGCGGGCGGTGCCGTGTTTGGATGAATTGTTCTTGGAATGTGCCATGGTGGTTTGCTCTGGTTGATGAATAAAAGGACGATCGTGCAGTTTTGCGATATGTTGCACGCAATTGGCGCAATTTTTGCTGGGGTTTTCCCTGTTATGGTGCATCAGAGCCTTCGCATGTGTTTGCGCTAAATGCTTGATTTCAAACAAAAAAGCTGCGGGAACGCAGCAGTAGTTTGGCAGCCTTCTATATCGCTCAATTGTTGCAAACAAACGACAAAACAGGCTTCTTTACCTGCGCAATGCCGTTGAAACCTGCTGGTCAGGGCGTTTTCCTGTTCAGCGGTGGTTAAATCGAGTTCGCGATGTTTCATCCGCCCGTTTGAAAAGACTGAGTTGCAGTTTTCAAACGTTTTTGTTAATTTTTTGGAGTTTTTCACATGAAAAAAAGTCTGATTGCTTTGGCTGTGCTCGCAGCCTCTGGTGCTGCTATGGCTCAATCTTCCGTCACCCTGTACGGTATTGCTGACATCTGGTTTGGTAATGTCAAGACCGACGGTGCTGGTGGTACGTCAGTGACGCAGTTGACCAGCGGCGGTGTGAGTACATCTGAGTGGGGCCTGAAGGGTTCTGAAGATATGGGTGGCGGTTTGAAGGCCAACTTTAAGCTTTCGCAGGCATATGCTCTGGACACTGGTGTCGCCACTTCTGGATTTAACCGTGAAGCTTGGGTTGGTTTGTCTGGCGGCTTCGGTGAAGTCAAGTTCGGTAAGGTCAGCAGTGCTTACAACGACGTTGAGGGCGCTGCAGGCGCTGCCTTTGGCAGCGGTGCGCTTGGCCCGATCGCGAACGCTTTTGTGTCTGATGCCGAATACACTTCCAGGCCAGCTAACACAATGTACTACGCAACACCGTCTTTCGGCGGTTTCAATGCGATGGTGAGCTACAGCTTGGATGAGAAGCTTGCAGCTGTCGCTGCAAATTCTTTAACCGTTACCCCCGCAGTTGATGCTGGTGTAGAGATTGTGTCTTTGGGTGTTGCATATTCCGCAGGCCCGTTTTATGCAGGTTTGGGCTACCAAACAGAGGATGAAGTGGGTAGCACAGTTACAGCCAAGTACACTCAAGCTAATGTCACTTATGACTTGGGTGTAGCGAAATTGTTGGGTGCATATGGCAATGTGAAGAACACTGCTGGTCTCTCAGGTGATGACGCGTCTGAATGGCAAATCGGCGCAGATGTACCGCTTTCAAGTGCCTTCACGGTGTCGACGGGTTACGCCAAAAGCAAGCGCAGTTTTACCGTCGGTGCTGACGATAAGGTCACCGTTTTCTCAGTTGCTGGTGCGTACTCACTGTCCAAGCGCACAACAGCTTATGTCGGTTTTGCGACCAGCAAACTTGACTCCACTGACGTGAAGACTGACCGTTATGCCGTGGGCATCAAGCACACGTTCTAATCTAACGCTGACGCAAGTCAGTTGAGGATTAAAACCATCAACCCCATTCAGGCAACTGAGTGGGGTTTTTTAATGTCTGTGTTGATGTGGAGGTTAAATTAAAAAGCTATTTTTATAGTAGCTTTCAGTCCTTTAGATATAGGATCTGGAGGCTGATTTGATGCATGAGACATGGGTGCCGGGTCGTAGCCCGGCATGACAACTGGGGCAGTGACAGCCGGAGCAGTGACATCCAGGGTCGGCGCTGTCAGGTCGGGTCCGGGCTACTCTGGATTGAACCGCGATTGATCAGGGCAGGTTTCAGGCTGCGTTGCCGCTGGCGATGTGACAACCCGCAAGCGCGTCAGGCCGCATCTGTCCGCTACGCTTTCAACCTGTCGTGCCAGCGCAAGTGCATCCCGCAGATTCACACGCAACATGGCAACGTAGCCACCCAAGGCGCTGGTGGCGCGGTGTTCAATCTCATCAGCCGTGGTCAGCCCCAAACTGACCGGGCTGCGTAGTAAAAGTCGCTCTTCAAGTTGCCTGAAAAGCTCTTTCAAGCCCAGCGCCAGCGCCGTGCCGGTATGGAATAGGTGACGCTCTGGCAAAGCTTCAATGTCCCTGCAACTGGTGGCTCAACATGTCGCGCAAACGCGGCAGGCTCAGAACCCAGCCCTTCCTGACGACATCACCTGCAGCCAGTCTTTCCGCCGGATGCGCGGCGAAATACCTTTCACTGGCCCGCATCAGCGCGGTGGATTCGCTCGGGACGCGCGATTGCACCACCATCGCGGCGATCTGAAACACGTTGGTCTCGCGCTGATCCTGGGCTGCAGGCGCAATTTGCCGTGCAACAGTGATGCAGCGGGTTAACAGCGCGGCTTCGAGGTCTCGGGCAGTCACGCTGGCTCCAGTCAGTGACAACGATGGGGAAGCTGTCACTTTACCCCGAAACAAGTCTGCGGCCACTTGTGCAGCCACCGGAGAAAAAATTCTGAATGTCATTGCGGGCCACGACCCGCAATCCATGCCTCCACAGCCCCCAAATGTCGCATTCTCGCCACGAATGCACCCTATTTGGGCGTGTTGAGGGTCTCTACGGGGGCAATTTGTCACAGTTGTCTGGTTCAATACAGGTTAACTTCCTTAGACAGGAGGTTGGCCCGGGGTTCTGAACCCTGCTTTGAGTTCCGGAGCCCTTTGTTTAACCCTGGAGAATTTTGAAATGAAAAAATCGTTGATCGCATTGGCCGTTTTGGCTGCTTCTGGTGCCGCTATGGCCCAATCTAGCGTGACTTTGTACGGTGTTGCTGACGTGTGGGTCGGCTCAATCAAGTCCGACACTGCGGGTGGTGCCAGCACGCGCACGACCTCTATGGTTTCTGGTGGTGTTTCCACTTCAGTTTGGGGCTTGAAGGGTTCTGAAGACCTCGGCGGTGGTTTGAAGGCTAACTTCCAGTTCGAACAAGGTGTCAACTTGGACACAGGTGTTGCAGCATCTGGTTTCGATCGTCAAGCTTGGGTTGGTCTCTCTGGCGGCTTCGGTGCAATTAAATTCGGTAAGACGGGCACTGCTTACGACAACGTTCAAGGCATGTCAGACGCGGTGTTTGACTCTGACTTGGCACCTGCCAACACTGCTGGCGCTGGTGTGTTCCGTACCACGGATACTGGCAAAAAAGCTAGCAACAACATTCACTACCAGTCACCAACTTTTGGCGGCTTCAGCGGTGCAGTGAGCTATTCATTGGATGAAAAGGTTGCAGCTGTAGTGGCTGATCCCGCAACCGTAACTGCGGCTATTCCTGCTGGAATTTCTTACACTTCCTTCAACTTGATTTACGCCGATGGCCCGCTGGCTGCTCAACTGGCTTATCAGAAAGACGATAAGGTTGGTGATCCTGACGCTCAAGCATCCACTCGTTTGGGCGCCTCTTATAACTTTGGTGTTGCCACCGCCAAGTTTATGTACGGCAAGCTGGATAACGTCGGCTACGTAGCTGACGCGAAAACAACTGAATGGCAAGTGGGTGTAGATGTTCCTTTGTCTGCTGCTTTGACTTTGTCGGGTAGCTATGCAAAATCGACTGACGATGCAACCGCAACTACCGTTGAAGAAGAACGCAGTGGTTACGGCTTGGCCTTGGCTTACTCGCTGTCCAAGCGTACAACTGTGTACGGTGGCTTCAAGATGGTTACAGACGACAACGGTGCGGCTGCTGATGTGGACACCGACGTCTTTGCAGTCGGTGTGAAGCACACGTTCTAATCCAACGCTGGCGTAAGCCAGTTGACGGTTAAACTTTTAAAACCCCGCCTGGGCAACTTGGCGGGGTTTGTCATGTGCGCCCAGTATGGGGCGCACACCTGCGGGTGTAAGTCCCGCTGCGAGTTGGTCACAGCGAGCAAAGTGTGAGTAATTGGGGTCAGATTCCAATTAGTTTAAATGAAATATGCCGCTAGCCCTTTCGAATAAAGACCAATTAGATCTCTATTGGATAGCAGATTTGGATTGTTGGCTAGGTTCTGTTTGTGCATGGTGCCGGGGACGGGAATCGATCCCGGATCAAGCACGGGATGACAGAGCCAGGGAGTACCCGGCCAGGTTTCAAGACATGTCGCCTGATGCTGTGCTAGCGCATGCCAACAAATAGCAGTTTTCTGTCGTCGCTGAGTTGAACCAGTTACTGCTCCTGATCCGGTGTGCCGGTCTAGAACCTCCCATATTTCAGAGTTGTAGTCATGCACCATCGCCACCTCAACCACCAGCGTTTCACGCTCGCCGCCATCGACGACGTGATCTCCCGTGGGCGTTGGCGGGACTGGGCTGAGCTATGGCGCGCCGTTATTCAGGACCAGATGTTGCTGGAAAACGTTGTGCGCATCTGCCGCGCGCATGTTTCTGACCCCTACGCCCAGCGTTATCACTTCTGGATGCACTATGCCGATGAACGCCGCGCCGCTTCCTGATTGAGAGCTTGTCCTGTCGGCTGCTGCGAGGTTACAACGCATCTTGCCTGATGCTGTGCTGCTGGGGGACACTGCCTCGGCGATTCATGCCGGGCATCGTTTCTCGCGGGATGCTGACCCTATTCTGACCGATCTTCGCAGTCGATTTGATCATGTGTTGGCGCAACTTGAATCCGTGGCTGGCTGGAAAACTGCACGTGTGCAACGCCCGGTTCAAATACTTGGTAGGAGGCTTGAAAGTCTGGCACCTATGCCCAATGATGCAAGTTGCGTCAAGATGCGCCTAGGGCTGGCCTATGTGGTGCTGCACGGCGCTGGCGGGGTCCTGGCGGTCTATCGGGTGCGCCCGGATAACTTGCACTGAGAGCGCTCAAACGCTGGCCTGAGAGCCTTGAATCATGAGCCGTGCGGTACAAAACCCGGTACTGATGGCTACGCAGTGGCTACACAGAGCCGAAAGAGAAAAAGCCCAGTATCGTTTAAATAGCGGGCTTTGCCTTGTTTACTTGGTGGCCTGGGGCGGAATCGAACCACCGACACAAGGATTTTCAATCCTCTGCTCTACCGACTGAGCTACCGGGCCAGAACGCGCAAGTATACCAGTCTAAGAGTGGTTCCCGGGGCCAAGTGGCCAGATTTTTAGCCGCGTTTGGTGCGAGCAAGGCTGACACCTAATTGTTTGAGCTTGCGATACAGGTGGGTGCGCTCCAAGCCGGTCTTTTCTGCGACTCGGGTCATGGAGCCGTTTTCCTTGGTCAAGTGGAATTCAAAGTAGGCTTTTTCATACTCGTCGCGACCTTCGCGAAGGGGCTTGTCGAGCATGAAACTCTGCGTTATCTGCGGCCCCGGGTCGGTCAATGCCTCATGGTGCGGGCCAGCCGTGTCACTGAGTTTTGCCAAGCTGTCCAGGCGTGCAGGCGTCAGGCTGGACGGGGGGGCAGTGAGTTTACGTAGCGAGCCACGGGCCAGTCCCTGCTCCACAGCTTTCAGCAATTTTTGCAGCGTGATGGGCTTTTCCAAAAAGGCCAGCGCTCCGATGCGGGTCGCTTCCACGGCCGTATCAATGGTGGCGTGACCGCTCATCATGATCACCGGCATGGTCAGCACACCGGTGGCCGACCATTCTTTGAGCAAGGTTACGCCATCGGTATCGGGCATCCAAATGTCCAGCAATACCAAATCCGGGCGCTCGCGGTGCCTGGCAGCCCGTGCTTGCGCCGCGTTTTCGGCAACTTCAACAGAATGACCTTCGTCGTTGAGGATCTCACACAATAGATCACGAATGCCTAACTCATCATCCACCACCAAGATATTTGCCATGTTGTGCTGCGTCCCTTAAATGTGTCTGAGCTTCGTAGGCCTAAGTTGCCCGATGCGTCTCTGCACGTGCCACGCCGAATGATAACGATACTTGCGCGCCCACCAACTGCCCATCTTGCAGCCGATTGGTGATTTCGACCCGGGTGGCGTGCTCGTCTGCTATCTTTTTAACCACGGCAAGACCCAAACCGGTGCCTTTGTCTTTGGTGGTGACATAAGGCTCGAATGCGCGTTTGAGGATGTTGTCGGGGAAGCCCGTGCCCCAGTCCAGCACGCTCATGCGAACGCGATGCACGCCGGGCAGCCATTGCGTTTTCAGGAGCACCGGGTGTACGGCGTTGGCTTGGCCTGCACTGACGGTGGCATCCTGGGCGTTTTGCAGCAGGTTGTGTAGCACTTGGCGCAACTGCTGGGGGTCGCCCAGGATGGGCGGGCAATCAGGGTCCAAGGCAGTCTCGATCGATACTTGCCGATGGTCTGGCGCGTACAGGTTCAGCACATCCAGCAGCAGCGCGTTCAGGTCGACCGCCTTCAATTCGGCCGCAGGCAAGCGGGCATAGTCACGAAACTCGTTGACCAGGCGCTTCATCGCATCCACCTGGTCGACAATGGTTTTGACAGATTTGGTCAGCAGCGCCTGCTCTGGCGCGCCTACTTTTCCGGTCAGTTTCATCTCTAGGCGTTCGGCTGACAGCTGAATGGGTGTCAGCGGGTTTTTTATTTCATGCGCCAGTCTTCTGGCCACTTCGCCCCAAGCCTGCGCGCGCTGGGCCGAGACAATTTCCGAGATGTCATCAAAAACCAACAGGTACTGGTTGCTGGGCAACTCTGCGCCACGTGCGATCAAGGTGATGACGCTGTTACTTGGGCGCCCGCTGGCGTCGATACCGGTGTTGCCCAACTCGAACGATTGCTGCCAGTGGTCCAGATTTCGTTCAGTGCTCTGTGACATGAACGCATCGAACTGCTGCTGGACGCTATCGCCAAATGCCTTCAAGCCGTCGATGTCGGCCAGTCGTTTGCCCTGATAGGTGGCCAGCGGCAGCTTCAGTATGCGGGTGGCTCCAGGGTTAGACGAGGTAACTGTGCCATCTGCCCCCAGCACCAGTACACCCGCGGTCAGGTTGTCGAGAATCGTTTGCGAGTGGGCGCGTGCTGCATTGGTTTGCGCCATGCTGGTTTGCACCGCTTGCCTGGCCTCCAACAGTTGTTGTGTCATATCGGCAAAGGATCGCGTCAGGCCATCGAGCTCGTCTTTGCCGCTGAGTGAGGCTTTGGGCGAGAGGTCGCCAGCTGCCACTTCACGCACGCCATCGGCCAGTACCAGCAAGGGCCTGACAATCTGGTTGCCCAGAACCACCGCCAACAGCACGCCACCAAAGACCGCCATGAACAAGCTGAGTGTCAGCGTGCCGATATACATGCGGCGCAAGCCGTCGCGCGCCAGGGCCCGCTCCTGATACTCCCGGTTGGCCTGGGTAACTGCCAGCGCGTTGTCCACCAGCGTAGATGGCAGTGCCTTGCCCGCCAACAGGTAGCGCGCCTCGCCCAGTGAATCCAAGCCACTGCTGCTAACCAGCACCAGCACCTTGATGTGCGCACCCTCAGGCACTGCTGCAATGCCTTCGTCAAGCCCTTCAATCCAGGTGATGGCTCGCTGACTGCGCGCAGCGCGAAACTGTTGGGTGCTTGGCATCTCTGGCGTGAGTTGGTAGTTTGACTGCCCGGCTGCTGCAGCCAGTAGACGCCCCGAAGCAGCCCACAGCTGCAGGTCGTCGGCATCCATGGCCTCCCGGGCGCGCTCAAGGGGCAGGGCCACACTGACATCTGGCCGGTCTGCCAACTGGGTCGCTGCGGCGCGGGTTTTGCCGACCAGATCTGCAGACAAAGCCTCCAGCGTGCTGCGCCCCAGATTCAGTCCGGCCTCCAGGGCGCCTTCCACCTTGACGTCGAACCAGCTCTCAATGGACCGCGACACAAACTGGTACGACACCACATAAATCAGTACGCCGGGCGCAAAACCGGCCAGGGCGAACACGGCGGCCAATTTCACCAGCAGACGGCTGCCAAATTTTTTCTGGCGCAAGCGTTTCAGCAGTCGGTAGGCGATCCAGCCGATGGCCAGCAACAGCAGAGAGGCAACCACCACATTGATGCCAAACAACAGCGTGTAGTTACGCTCGTAGAGGTCACGGTTGCTGGTGGCCTGGGTCAACAAAAATAGGAGTACCAAGCCTACAGCTACCATGGCTGTCAGCCCGAAACCAATGGCCCAACGCAAGGCGCGAGACTTTTTGTGCGCGGAGGCGCTGGCGGGGCTCACTTGCTACGCTCCGCTTCCACCACCTGGGAGACGCTCACATCAATCAACCAGTCAGATTGGCCAAGCGTGCCAATTTGCAGCGGCCTGGGAAGCTGCGAGGTGTCGAGCTGAAAACTGAATTCCACGATGTGCGTGCGCTCAGGTTTCAGATCTTGCTCATCGGCAATTTTCCATCTCGAGATGCGCGTCACCGAAGCCATGGCCTCGCCAAGTGATTCAAAACTTTGGCTGAGCGTCAAACCCTGAGTGTCATCGGGCATGTCGCCTGACCCCATGTTCAGCCGCCATCGTTGCGTCAAGGGGTGGTAGGCCAGACGCATCCTGCGCTGTTTCGAGGCGATGGTTTTGTTGGCCCAGTACCATCGGTCGCGCAGCAAATCGGCTTGGGCCACAAAGTAGATGGGTATGCCTTTGTACAAAGCATCTTCAACCACAGCGGGAAGATCAAACTGGAAGTGGGCCGACAGCAGCAGGTTGCCCTCTACGCGCTCTACCGTGATGGCGGGGACGCGTGATGCGTTGGATGCCGCTTCGGCAGCACGTGCCTGCCCTTGTGACAGGCACAGCATTGCCGCCACCAGCAGCCAGGCCCAACGGCTAAGCTGCAGATTTTTCGAAAAGGGCGTAGTAAAAACCATCATGGTCACCACTGGGATTGTCGGTGGCTGCCGTGACTTGGTGGTCGCCCTGCGGCAACAAATGTCCCGGAGACGCCAACATTTTGGCGTCACTGTGGTGAGCTTGAAACGCCGTCAGCTGCTGGTCACCTTCGGCGCGAAAGACCGAGCAGGTGCAATACAACAGGCGGCCACCTGGTTTGACCAGGGGCCAGAGCCGGTGAAGCAGGCGTGCTTGAGTGGCTGCCAATTGGGCAATGTCGGTCTGGCGGCGCAGCCAGCGGATGTCCGGGTGCCTGCGCACAATGCCCGAAGCGGAGCAGGGCGCATCCAGCAAGATGGCGTCAAATGGTGTGCCTTCCCACCAGGCGGCGACATTTGCGGCGTCGGCGGCAAGCACTTGTGCCTGCAACCCCAGGCGCTGCAAGGTCTGATGGATGAGTTCACAACGCAGCGGATCAACATCCAGTGCGGTGACTGCGGCGTCAGACAGCTCCAGCAGATGGGCCGTTTTGCCACCAGGGGCGGCACAGGCATCCAGCACGCGCAGACCGCCAGTTGACTTGAGACCAGACAGCAACAGGGGCGCAGCCAGTTGCGCCGCGCTGTCTTGCACCGACACCCAACCCTCGGAAAAACCCGGCAGCTGATGTACCGCACAAGCGGAAGAAAGTTGGACGCCAAACGCACCGATCTCGTGGGCATCGATACCCGCAGCGTGCAGTTTTTCCAGGTATTGCGAAGGTGTGCCATGGCGGGCATTGACGCGCAGCACCATCGGCGCGTGTTGGTCCGCTGCTGCCAGTATGGTTTGCCAATGCTTCGGCCAATCGGATTGCACCTGTTCCACCCACCAGGCAGGGTGGTTCCAGCGGGCGACGGTTTCACCGTCCGTCTGCCTGACCAATGCCTCGCGTTCCCGCAGAAACCGTCGCAGGCAGGCGTTGACAAACGCCGCCTGGGGTTTGATGGCAGGCGATCTTTTGGCGGCTTCCACCGCCTGGTTGACCAGGGTGTGGTCGTCGTAGGATGCGTCTTGTGCGCGCCAAAGAAGGGCTAACGCTGTGCACAGTAGCGCGTCCACTGGCGCTGGCGGATGGCGTGGTGCCAGCAACTTGCGCAACGCCTGGGCACGCCCGAGGGATCGCCATACTTCAAAACTCAGGGCTTGAACGCCGGGGCGCAGCGCTGGCGCTACGCCTGCGAGGGCAGCCGTTCCGGACTGCCCCTGACGGATCGCCTGCAGGACATGGGTGGTTGCCTGTAGCTGTCGCCACAACGGCAAACGCTGCTCTTCGTTCATGAGAAAAGTTTCATAAAAAACGCCTCAGGCCCATGTGAACAGGGCGTGAGGCGCTATATATTAAAGAGCTAACTGCTTATTCAGTCGCAGCCCCTTCGCCCAACTCGGCTTCACTTTCGCCAGCGAGTTCGGCGGCTTCAGCCTCGGCAATGGCGCGGCGTTCGGCGTCGTCCATGTTTTCACGAACGTTGCGGGCGTCGTGGTACGCCATGCCGGTACCTGCCGGAATCAGGCGACCGACAATCACGTTTTCCTTCAAGCCACGCAACTCATCGCGCTTGCCCATGATGGCCGCTTCGGTCAGTACCCGGGTGGTTTCCTGGAAGGAAGCCGCCGAGATGAACGAATCGGTGGACAGCGAGGCCTTGGTGATACCCAGCAGCAGGTTGGTGAACACTGCGGGTACCTTGCCTTCAGCGCGCAAGGCGTCGTTGGTGTTGAGCATCTCAGAGCGTTCAACCTGTTCGCCATTGATGTAGGTGGAGTCGCCAGCGGCTTCCACCACCACGCGACGCAGCATCTGGCGAACGATCACTTCAATGTGTTTGTCATTGATCTTCACACCTTGCAAGCGGTACACGTCCTGCACCTCATCCACGATGTAGCGCGCCAGTTCTTCGGCACCCAGCAGGCGCAAGATATCTTGCGGGTCGGCCGGGCCGTCCACCACCGACTCGCCTTTGTTGACGATCTGCCCTTCGTGCACCAGGATGTTTTTCTCCTTGGGTACGAGATCTTCCCAGACCTTGCCTTCGGGGTCGGTGATCTGCAGCCGGATCTTGCCCTTGGTTTCCTTTCCGAAAGAAATGGTGCCGGTCATTTCGGCCAGCACACCCTTGTCTTTGGGTGAACGGGCTTCAAACAGCTCAGCCACACGCGGCAAACCGCCGGTGATGTCGCGGGTCTTTTGACCTTCAACCGGGATCCGCGCCAGCACTTCGCCGGGGCCCACGTCCATACCATCACGCACCTGCACCAGCGACCCAATCGGGAAGCCGATGGTCACCGAGTGGTCGGTACCAGGGATCTTGACTTCGTTGCCCGACGCATCAATCAGCTTGACCTGCGGACGCACCACCTTGGCAGAGCCACGGCGTTTCGGGTCAATCACCACCAAGGTCGACAAGCCGGTGACTTCATCCACCTGCTTGGCCACCGTCAAACCTTCTTCCACATTCTCGAAACGTGCCTTGCCGGCGAATTCGGTGATGATGGGGCGGGTCAGCGGGTCCCAGTTGGCCAGAATCGTGCCGGCCTTGATGGCTTGGTCGGCCTTGATGGTCAAAATGGCGCCGTAAGGCACTTTGTGGCGCTCGCGCTCGCGGCCATGTTCATCGTGAATGATGATTTCGCCCGAGCGAGAAATCACCACCAGTTCACCCTTGCCATTGGTCACGTAACGCATGGTGGTGTTGAAACCGATGTTGCCGTTCGACTTGGCTTCGACACTGGAGGCAATGGCGGCACGTGATGCAGCGCCACCGATGTGGAAAGTCCGCATGGTCAGCTGGGTACCGGGTTCGCCGATTGACTGCGCGGCTATCACACCGACCGCTTCGCCACCGTTGACCAGACCACCCCGGCCCAAATCACGGCCGTAACAACGGGCGCAGATGCCAAAGCGGGTTTCGCAGGTGAGTGCGGTGCGCACCTTGACCTCATCCACGCCAGCGATTTCGAGCATCTCAATCATGTCTTCATCGAGCATGGTGCCAGCCGGTGCCAGCACCGAGCGGTTTTCCGGATGCAGGATGTCGTCCGCAGCGGTGCGGCCCAAAATGCGGTCACGCAGCGACTCGATGGTTTCGCCACCCTCGACGATGGCACGCATCAAATAGCCAGCGTGGGTACCGCAGTCCTGCTCGGTCACCACCAAGTCTTGCGTCACGTCCACCAGACGACGGGTCAGGTAACCCGAGTTGGCAGTTTTCAGCGCCGTATCGGCCAAGCCCTTGCGCGCACCGTGGGTGGAGATGAAGTACTCCAGCACGTTCAGACCTTCGCGGAAGTTGGCGGTAATGGGGGTCTCGATGATCGAGCCGTCCGGCTTGGCCATCAAACCCCGCATACCCGCCACTTGGCGAATCTGTGCGGCAGAACCGCGCGCGCCAGAGTCGGCCATCATGTAGATGGAGTTGAACGACTCCTGCGGCACCTTGTTGCCGTGGCGGTCAATGACGGTCTCTTTGGACAGCTGACCCATCATCACCTTGGAGACTTCGTCACCGGCTTTGCCCCAGATGTCCACTACCTTGTTGTAGCGCTCACCGGCGGTCACCAGACCGGAGGTGTATTGCTGGGCAATTTCTTTGACTTCTTTTTCAGCGCGCTCGATGATGCCCGGCTTCTCGGTGGGCACCAGCATGTCCTCGATCGAGATCGAAATACCGGCGCGGGTGGCCAGACGGAAGCCGTATTGCAGCAGTTTGTCTGCAAACACCACGGTTTCTTTCAGACCACACTTGCGGAACGAGGCGTTGATCAGGCGCGAAATTTCTTTCTTCTTCAGCGCCTTGTTGATGAACTCGAATGGAAGGCCCTTGGGCAGGATTTCAGACAACAGGGCTCGGCCAGCGGTGGTTTCCCACAGCTTGGTCGAAGGCACCAGTTCGCCGGTTTCCTTGTTCTTGGTGTACTCGGTCAGGCGCACATTGATACGGGCGCTCATCTCGACCTCACCCGCGTCAAAGGCTCGCTGAACTTCACTCACGTCCGAGAAAATCAGACCTTCACCCTTGCCGTTGATGCGGTCACGGGTGGTGTAGTACAGGCCCAGCACCACGTCTTGCGACGGCACGATGCTTGGTTCGCCATTGGACGGGAACAGCACGTTGTTGGAGGCCAGCATCAGCGTGCGGGCTTCCATTTGTGCTTCAACCGACAACGGGATGTGAACTGCCATCTGGTCACCGTCAAAGTCGGCGTTGAACGCAGCGCAGACCAGTGGGTGCAGTTGAATGGCCTTGCCTTCAATCAGGATCGGCTCAAACGCCTGGATACCCAAACGGTGCAGGGTAGGCGCACGGTTGAGCATCACTGGATGTTCCTTGATGACCTCTTCCAGGATGTCCCAGACCACTGGCGTTCCGGTTTCCACTTCCTTCTTGGCGGCCTTGATGGTCGTGGCGATACCCATGGCTTCCAGGCGCGCAAAGATGAACGGCTTGAACAGTTCCAGCGCCATCAGCTTGGGCAAACCGCACTGATGCAGCTTGAGCGTCGGGCCGACCACAATGACCGAACGGCCGGAGTAATCGACGCGTTTGCCCAGCAAGTTCTGACGGAAACGGCCGCCCTTGCCCTTGATCATGTCGGCAAGAGATTTCAAGGCGCGTTTGTTGGCACCGGTCATGGCTTTGCCGCGACGACCGTTGTCCAGTAAGCTGTCCACCGACTCCTGCAACATGCGCTTTTCATTGCGGGCAATGATTTCCGGCGCTTTGAGTTCCAGCAAGCGGCGCAGACGGCTGTTGCGGTTGATCACGCGGCGATACAGGTCGTTCAGATCAGACGTGGCGAAACGGCCACCGTCCAGCGGCACCAATGGACGCAAGTCAGGCGGCAACACGGGCAGCACGTCGAGCACCATCCACTCGGGCTTGATGCCAGATTTTTTGAACGCTTCCAGCAGTTTCAGGCGCTTGGTGTTCTTCTTGATCTTGAGTTCCGAGCCGCTTGGGTCGTTGCGCAGTTTTTCGATCTCAGATTCGATATCGAGGTTTTGCAGCAATTCCTTCACGCCTTCGGCACCCATCTTGGCCTGGAATTCATCGCCGTATTCCTTGAATTTGGCGTCGAAGTCGTCTTCCGACATGATGCTGAACTTCTTCAGTGGGGTCATGCCGGGGTCGGTCACCACATAGGCTTCAAAGTACAGCACGCGTTCGATATCACGCAGCGTCATGTCCAGCACCAGGCCCAAACGGCTGGGCAGGGACTTCAGGAACCAGATGTGCGCACACGGTGCGGCCAGGTCGATGTGACCCATGCGTTCCCGGCGGACCTTGGTCTGGGTCACTTCAACGCCGCACTTTTCGCAGATCACGCCGCGGTGCTTCAGGCGTTTGTACTTGCCGCACAGGCATTCGTAGTCTTTGATGGGGCCAAAGATCTTGGCGCAAAACAGACCATCACGCTCGGGCTTGAAGGTCCGGTAATTGATGGTTTCAGGCTTTTTCACCTCGCCAAAAGACCAGGAGCGGATCTTCTCGGGCGAGGCCATGCCAATCCGGATGGCATCAAAGTGTTCGTCGGGCGTGAATTGCTTGAACAGGTCGAGTAATGATTTCATGAAATTTGTCCTCTATTTAGTTGAGGACAGAGCAAATTTGCTGCGCAAATCTTGGTCTGTCCCGCAAAGCATCACGATTAAGAGCGTTCCAGTTCAATGTCCAGCCCCAAGGAACGAATTTCCTTGACCAGCACATTGAACGATTCGGGCATGCCCGCTTCGATGGAATGCTCGCCCTTGACGATGCTTTCGTACACCTTGGTACGGCCTTGCACGTCGTCGGACTTGACGGTCAGCATTTCCTGCAGCGTGTAAGCGGCACCGTAAGCTTCCAGTGCCCACACTTCCATTTCGCCGAAACGCTGGCCACCAAACTGGGCCTTGCCGCCCAGCGGTTGTTGCGTGACCAGGCTGTACGGACCGGTGGAGCGGGCGTGCATCTTGTCATCGACCAAGTGGTGCAGTTTCAGGTAATGCATGTAGCCAACTGTGGTGGGTCGCTCAAAGCGGTCACCGGTCCGACCGTCATACAGATAGGCCTGCGTGCGCGTATCCGTCAAACCTTTGATTTTGGCGATGTCATCCGGGAAAGCCAGCTTCAGCATGGCGCGGATTTCTTCCTCGGTGGCACCGTCAAATACTGGCGTGGCGAAAGGCATGCCGGTGGTCAGGTTTTGCGCCATTTCAAGCAACTGGCCGTCACTCAATTGGCCCAGGTCTTCCTTGCGACCGGTGGTGTTGTAAATCTCTTCCAGGAACTTGCGCAGTTCGGCCACGCGGGACTCGGCTTGCAGCATGTCGCCAATACGGTGGCCAATGCCTTTGCCAGCCCACCCCAGGTGAACTTCCAGCACCTGACCGACGTTCATCCGCGAAGGCACGCCCAGCGGGTTCAGCACGATGTCGCACGGTGTGCCATCTGCCATGTGTGGCATGTCTTCCACCGGCACGATCTTCGAGACCACACCCTTGTTACCGTGACGGCCAGCCATCTTGTCACCCGGTTGCAGGTGGCGTTTGACGGCCACGTACACCTTCACCATTTTCAACACACCCGCAGGCAAATCGTCACCCTGGGTGAGTTTCTTGCGCTTTTCTTCAAAGGCCAGGTCGAAGCTGTGACGGGTCTGTTCGTTGGAGTTCTTGATGCTTTCCAGCTGAGCGGACACATCATCTTCTGCCGGACGGATGTCAAACCAGTGGTAACGCTCTACCGCGGCCAGGTAGGCCTTGTCGATCTTGGTGCCTTTAGCCAGCTTCTGCGGGCCGCCGTTGGCCACTTTGCCAACCAGTAACTTCTCAATCCGGTCGAACGCGTCATTTTCCACAATGCGCAACTGGTCGTTCAGGTCCAGCCGGAAACGCTTGAGTTCGTCGTCGATGATCTGCTGGGCGCGGCGGTCGCGCACAATGCCTTCACGGGTGAAAACCTGCACATCGATCACAGTCCCTTGCGAGCCTTGGTCGACGCGCAGCGAGGTGTCTTTCACATCGCTGGCTTTTTCGCCAAAGATGGCGCGCAGCAGCTTTTCTTCCGGGGTCAGCGTGGTTTCACCCTTGGGGGTGACCTTGCCGACCAGCACATCGCCGGGTTGCACTTCGGCTCCCACGTAGATGATGCCGGATTCGTCCAGACGGTTGAGCTGTTGTTCGCTCAGGTTCGGAATATCACGGGTGATTTCTTCGGCACCGAGTTTGGTGTCACGCGCCATCACCACCAGTTCTTCGATGTGGATCGAGGTGTAACGGTCTTCAGCGACCACACGTTCACTGATCAAAATTGAGTCTTCGAAGTTGTAGCCGTTCCAGGTCATGAACCCGATCAGCATGTTCTGGCCCAAGGCCAGTTCTCCCAAATCAGTCGATGCGCCGTCGGCGATCACATCACCCTTGTCCAACTTGTCGCCCTTTTTGACAATGGGGCGTTGATGGATGTTGGTGTTCTGGTTGGAGCGTTGGTACTTGATCAGGTTGTAGATGTCCACACCCACTTCACCGGCCTGCGCTTCGGCGTCGTTGACGCGCACCACTACGCGGGTGGCATCGACGTAGTCCACCACGCCACCGCGGGTGGCCGTCACGACGGTACCCGAGTCGATGGCGGCCACACGCTCAATACCGGTGCCGACCATGGGCTTTTCTGGGCGCAACACAGGCACGGCCTGACGCGACATGTTGGCGCCCATCAACGCACGGTTGGCGTCATCGTGCTCCAGGAACGGCACCAAAGAGGCCGCCACGGAGACGATCTGCGCCGGCGACACGTCCATGTATTGCACACGTTCAGCACCCACCAAAATAGATTCACCGGCTTCACGCGCGGAGATCAGGTCACCGCTCAGGCGGCCTTCCTTGTCTAGCGCGGCGTTGGCCTGGGCGATGACGTATTTGCCTTCTTCGATGGCTGACAGGTAGTCGATGTCCATCGTCACCTTGCCATCGACCACGCGGCGGTAAGGCGTTTCAATGAAGCCATATTCATTCAAGCGGGCATACAGCGCCAGCGAGTTGATCAAACCGATGTTCGGGCCTTCGGGTGTTTCAATCGGGCAGACGCGACCGTAATGGGTCACGTGCACGTCGCGCACCTCAAAGCCGGCGCGTTCACGCGTCAAACCACCTGGGCCAAGGGCCGATACGCGGCGCTTGTGGGTGATTTCCGACAACGGGTTGGTCTGGTCCATGAACTGCGACAACTGCGAGGCACCAAAGAATTCTTTGAGCGCAGCAGAAATTGGCTTGCTGTTGATCAGGTCGTGCGGCATCAGAGGCTCTTGCTCGGCTTGACCCAGACGCTCTTTCACCGCCTTTTCAATGCGGGCCAGGCCCATGCGGTACTGGTTTTCGGCCAGTTCACCGACACAACGTACACGGCGGTTGCCGAGGTGGTCGATGTCATCGACTTCACCGTGGCCGTTGCGCAAGTCGACGAGGATCTTGACTACGGCCAGGATGTCTTCGTTGGTCAGCACCATGGGGCCAGTGGATTCCGGACGGCCCATTTTTGCGTTGAACTTCATCCGGCCAACGCGCGACAGATCGTAGGTGTCGGGGTTATAAAACAGGCGCTGGAACAGGGCTTGCACCGCGTCTTCCGTCGGTGGTTCGCCGGGGCGCATCATGCGGTAAATGGCCACGCGGGCGGCAAATTCATCAGCGGTTTCGTCGGTACGCAGGGTTTGCGAGATGTACGCGCCTTGGTCCAGTTCGTTGGTGTAGATACAAGCCAAATCCTGCACGCCAGAGGTGCGCAGTTTCTTGAGAAGGGCTTCGGTCAACTCTTCATTGGCCTTGGCCAGAATCTCGCCGGTTTCGCCATCGACCACATTGCGTGCCACCACACGACCGATCAGGAAGTCTTCTGGCACCGACACATGCGTCGTTTCGCTCTGTTCCATCTCGCGGGTATGGCGGGCGGTGATGCGCTTGTCTTTGGCCACAATGACCTTGCCGCTCTTGTCGGTGATGTCAAAACGTGCAATCTCGCCGCGCAGACGCTCGGCCACAAATTCCATTTGTGCGCCGCTGTCCATCAGGCGGAAGTTGTCGTTGACGAAGAAGTTCGCCAGGATCGATTCATGGTTCAGGCCAATGGCTTTGAGCAGGATCGTGACCGGCATTTTGCGGCGACGGTCCACCCGGAAGTACAGGATGTCTTTTGGATCAAACTCGAAGTCCAGCCAAGAACCGCGGTAGGGAATAATGCGTGCCGAGAACAACAACTTGCCCGAGCTGTGTGTCTTGCCCTTGTCGTGCTCAAAAAACACGCCGGGTGAGCGATGCAACTGTGACACGATCACGCGCTCGGTACCGTTGATGACAAACGAGCCCTTGTCGGTCATCAAAGGCACTTCGCCCATGTAAACCTCTTGTTCCTTGACTTCTTTCACCACCTTGTTTTGGGTGGTGGAGGATTCGCGGTCATAAATGATCAGTTGCACCTTGGCGCGCACGGCCGAGGCGTAGGTCAGCCCACGGGTCTGGCACTCACGAACATCGAACGCCGGCTTGGCCAGGTTGTATTCAAGGTACTTCATCTCGACAAACCCGTTGTGCGAGACGATTGGGAAAGCCGCACTGAACGCGGCTTGCAAGCCCTCGGTTGAACGCTTTTTGGGCGCTACATCGGATTGAAGAAACGCGGTGTAAGCGTCCTTTTGCATCTGCAACAAGTAAGGAATTTCGAGCACGCTGTCGCGGCTACCAAAATTTTTACGGATTCGTTTGCGTTCGGTGTATGAGTAAGCCATGAAATCTCCGGGCAACTGAGGAACTTGGGCGGTCCCTGGACGACTGTTTTCTTGGCGATTGGCCGCTACCAATCTATGGCGGACAGTTACACCTTGCATGTAACCCGAACCAAGGCATCTTCTTCTGTCGGGGTGAGAAGACACTGAAAAACACCAGATATGACATTTTTCAGTGTGCTCTGTAGAAACACCAAAGGCTGGAGGCCTTTCACAGCACTCCAGCCCTTTGACCTGGCTTAATTACTTGAGTTCAGCCTTGGCACCTGCATCGAGCAGTTTCTTCAGGGCTGCATCAGCGTCAGCCTTGGAGACAGCTTCCTTGACGTTCTTCGGTGCGCCATCAACCAGGTCCTTGGCTTCCTTGAGGCCCAGACCCGTGATTTCACGCACGGCCTTGATGACCGACACCTTTTGGGCGCCAGCATCAAGCAGCACGACGTTGAATTCGGTTTTTTCTTCCACCACCGCTGCAGCAGCACCGCCGCCAGCTGCGGGTGCCGACATGGCAGCTGCACTCACACCAAATTTCTCTTCGATGGCTTTCACCAAGTCGTTGAGTTCCATGACCGTCATGCTGTCCAGCGCGGTCAAAAATGCGTCTTTATCGAATGCCATTTTGATTTCCTAACAATATTGAATTGAATAACTGCGAGCGGTTAGGCTGCAACTGCTTCTGCGGGCGCGTCAGCTGCAGCTTCTGCGCCGCCGCCACGTTGCTCTGCCAAGGCCGCCAACACACGCGCGGTGCGTGAAATAGGGGACTGCATCAAGCCCAACAATTGCGCCAACAGCACTTCCTTGGAGGGAATGCTGGCCAACTGTTTCACGCCCTCGACATCCAGAGCTTTGCCGCCGTATGCACCACCGCGAATCACCAACTTGGCGTTGGTCTTCGCGAAATCGGCCACCACTTTTGCGGCAGCCACTGCATCTTCAGAAAAGCCATAGATCAACGGGCCGGTCATCTGGGCAGACACAACTTCAAAGCCGCTGCCAGCGACAGCACGGCGAGCCAAGGTGTTTTTCAACACACTCAGGCTCACGCCGTTGCTGCGCGCGGTTGAGCGCAATTTGGTCATGTCGGCAACCGTGATACCCCGGTATTCCGCCATCACGAGCGTTTGAGCTTTAGCGGCGAGGCCAGTCACATCACTGATGACCGCTTCTTTCTCACTGCGATTTAGACTCAAGGTCAACTCCTTCTAAATGTGTCTTTTGGCGGTAATTGATTGACCGCCTCCGGACACGCCATATTTCAGCGACCAACTGTTAAGAAACCCTTTAATTCTTTGGCAGCGGGGTCGCCATCTGCGTTGGCGTTTGTTTCATTAAGCACAAGCCACCGACAAGCAGCGGTAGCGCACCAACGGTCTTGGATGGCCTGCTGACATCTTTCAATGCCAGCAACCCACCACGTCAGGCGCTCCTTTCAGAGCACCCAATTTTTTGCATCAAGCGGTGATGGTTTGCAGATCGACGCGAACGCCGACACCCATCGTGCTGGACACAGCAACTTTGCGCAAATACAGTCCCTTGCTGGTCGCTGGCTTGGCCTTGGTCAAGGCGTCAACCAAAGCGGCCAGGTTGCCCTGCAGCTTATCGTTGTCAAAAGAACGGCGACCAATGGTGGAGTGAATAATGCCGGCCTTGTCAACACGGAACTGCACTTGACCTGCCTTGGCGTTGCGAACAGCAGTCGCCACGTCAGGCGTGACTGTTCCCACCTTGGGGTTGGGCATCAAACCACGCGGGCCGAGGATCTGACCCAGGGTACCCACCACACGCATCGCGTCCGGAGCAGCAATCACAATGTCAAACGGCATGTCGCCAGCCTTGACCATGGCCGCCAGGTCGTCCATACCGACGATGTCAGCACCTGCAGCGCGGGCTTCTTCAGCCTTGGCGCCTTGAGCAAACACAGCCACGCGTTTGGTCTTGCCAGTGCCGTTAGGTAAAACCACCGCACCACGCACCACCTGGTCGGACTTCTTGGCATCAATGCCGAGCTGAACAGCCACATCAATCGACTCGTCGAACTTGGCGTTGGCGCATTCTTTGACCAAACCGAGTGCATCACCCAGGGTGTACAGCTTGCTGCTGTCAACCTTGCCTTGGAAGGACTTTTGTTTTTTAGTCAAGCGGGACATTTACACACCCTCCACATTCACGCCCATCGAGCGAGCTGAGCCAGCGATCGTACGAACAGCTGCATCCATGTCAGCAGCGGTCAAGTCCTTCATCTTGGTCTTGGCGATTTCTTCGAGCTGAGCGCGCGTGATCTTGCCGACCTTGGTCTTGAGCGCGTTGGCTGAACCCTTGTCGATCTTGACTGCTTTTTTGATCAGGATCGATGACGGCGGCGACTTGATGACAAAGGTGAAGCTCTTGTCAGCAAATGCGGTGATCACCACGGGCAGTGGCAGACCAGGCTCAACACCTTGGGTCTGGGCGTTGAACGCCTTGCAGAATTCCATGATGTTCAAGCCACGCTGGCCCAAAGCCGGGCCAATGGGGGGGGATGGGTTGGCTTTGCCTGCTGGAACTTGCAGTTTGACAAAACCGACGATTTTTTTCGCCATGCTTTACTCCTGTCGGGTGCTAACGCCTGGGTTTGATCTCATCAAACGCGGGCTCCCCGGATTGAACGACTCAACTTAAAAAGGTGCGTACCGAGTCGGAAAGCACACACCAACAAAAATTTCAGGTTTTTTCGACCTGTGAAAACTCAAGTTCAACCGGCGTGGACCGGCCAAAAATCGTCACGGCCACGCGCACCTTGCTCTTGTCGTAATTGACTTCTTCGACCGAGCCATTGAAGTCAGCAAACGGGCCTTCCTTGACACGAACAAATTCACCCACCACAAATTCGACTTTGTGGCGAGGCTTCTCGGTCCCTTCTTGCATCTGGCTGACGATCTTCATGACCTCGGCCTCGGAGATGGGTGAGGGTCGTGTCTTGCCACCACCAACGAAACCAGTCACCTTGTTGGTGTGTTTCACCAGATGCCAGGTTTCGTCGTCCATCACCATTTCTACCAGCACATAACCTGGAAAGAACTTGCGCTCGGTGGTTTTCTTTTGGCCGTTTTTGATCTCAACCACTTCCTCCATGGGAACCAGAATGCGTCCGAACTTCGACTGCATACCCGCGCGGTTGATGCGCTCCAAGATGTTGCGCTCAACAGCCTTTTCCATGCCGGAATAAGCATGAACAACGTACCAACGCAAATCCGGGTTGGCCGGTGCCGCAGCCAAGGTTTGCGCCGCAGTAGGCGTGCCCGGAGAAGAGTCTGCTACCACATCGTTCATTATTTTTTCCATCCAAGAATCAGGTCGTAAAAAACCCACTCAAGTGTCTTGTCTGTCAACCACAAAAACAGGGCCATGATGAAAACGAACCCAAAGACATACAGCGTCATCTGGATAGCCTCTCGCCGCGCTGGCCAGACCACTTTTTTGATTTCGCGGACAGAGTCCTGGCCGAAAGCCAGCAAGGCTTTGCCTGACTCGGAGGTCAGGAAAATAACCACACCGACTGCCAAGCTTGCCAGTAACCCTAGCCATTGAAACAAGGGCCCCTGCTTGCCCAGCATGTAGTAGGCCACCAGCGACACAATGACCATGGCTGCGGACGCTGCCAACTTGGCCTTGTCTGCCGAAGTGTTGACGGTTTGAACTTGAGGAGTAGCCATTGTCAGTTGTATATGCGCTCGTTAACCAGCCGTTGCTTTTGGTGTCTTACAGACACACAAGCCCGCTGTCTTCACAGCGGGCTTTCGATCCACCTTTTGGTGATATCAGGTGGCAGGGGCAGTAGGAATCGAACCTACAACCTTCGGTTTTGGAGACCGACGCTCTGCCAATTGAGCTATGCCCCTACGTTTTTAATCAGTTGAGGACAGAGCTGGCTCATTGCGTGTAGCTCAGGTCTGTCCCGCAAACAGGTTGTTAAGCAAGAATCTTGGCAACCACACCGGCGCCGACGGTCTTGCCGCCTTCACGGATCGCAAAGCGCAGGCCTTCTTCCATGGCAATCGGGGCAATCAGCTTGACAGTGATCGACACGTTGTCACCGGGCATGACCATTTCCTTGCCTTCTGGCAACTCGATGGCACCGGTCACGTCAGTCGTACGGAAGTAGAACTGGGGGCGGTAGTTGCTGAAGAACGGGGTGTGACGGCCACCTTCGTCTTTGGACAGGACGTAGATCTCGCCGGTGAAGTGGGTGTGTGGCTTGATTG
>MTEI01000011.1 GCA_002083775.1 Rhodoferax ferrireducens
GCGATGGTGATAATCAACCAGGAACCCGACAAAACCGGGGTCTAAACACAAGAGTCCAAATGTGTCCGTGGGAACGGGTCAAGTCCATATTCCCCTTGAAATCCACGATTGCCCAAGCGCAGGAAGTCTTCGAGACGTCCTTTCCAAACTGATACTAGAAGCACAAGAGCACGGACACTCGCCAATCCTGCACTTCGAGTGTCATGGTAGTGCGAACGGCGATGGACTTTTTCTTGCCAATGGTGAGAAGATGCCTTGGACGGAACTTGCGCCCATCCTTGCAAACCTGAATTTCTTGACCAAGTTCAACTTGCAAGTGTTTCTCGCAGCATGCAATGCCTTCTACTTCATTGAAGAAATGAGCGCAATTCAACCGTCTCCGGTGTATGCCGTTATTGCTCCTTCGGATGAAGTGAATCCAGGTGAGGTAATGAGTGGGCCGCGAATCTACTATCGGACACTGTTTGAATCTGGAAATGCAGGTCTTGCCCTCCAACGACTTAAGCTTGAAAAGCTAAGCATTGGCAATTGGTTTGGGAAAACCGCTGAAGAATGGTTTGAGGATGTAGTGGTTGGCTATGTCAAGTCGCACTGCTCCACCAAAGATATTGCCGAGCGAGCGCGTTTGCTGTATCAAACTCAGCCATCCACGATGTCACGCAAGAGCGTTGGAGCTCTCAAACGCGGATTGCGTCATGAACATAACGATTTTGTTCAGAAGTACTTCCAAGAGTGTTTCCAGACAGCAAAAATCCCCGCAAACTTAGACAGGTTTAAAGGGCTTCGAAAGCGGGTTGAACTCAAGGTGAAGGACATCCTAACAAGCCCTGCGTTTCGGCGTTAGTCATATTTAGGCGAACAGAATGCGTCGAATTCGACTTTCGGCTATTCAGCACGATTGGCTAAATGAATTCGCTGGTGGCTGGCTATATGGTGGGCGAGATGGTACAAAAACCAGTATTGGTGGCTACACAGCAACACAAAAGAAAAAGCCCACCACTTTATTGATAGTGGGCTTTCGTTATCTGGCTTGGTGTGAACTGAGAGTTTCGAACTCTCAACCTACGGCGTAAGAGTTCGATGAGCAGTTGACGGGTATCACAGCGATGGATGACCCGCAGGGCTGGACGGCTGAGGAAGGGCTGGAGCAGTACGCCATGCAAATCGCCGTGGATTTTCTGATGGAGCGGCACCTTCAGGGGCTGGAGGACGGGGTCGACCGCTCTTCATAGAGCGCCTCGGAAAATTCAGCGGATCCACCGTGCCGGGTTTCTTTTTCGCCTGGCAGTTTCGTGACAGTCACGAAAAGCCATTACTGGGTAATGACGTCGGGCCCCTCTGCTGGCGCTGGTGACCGTCACGCAATCCCGCTGACGGGTGGCATTCGCGGGCGCGGCATGGGCAACTGCCGAATCAGCGCCGCCTGAGCCGTTCTGGTGGCACCTGCCCGCCCTGCTGGGTGACCAGCGCCCGCCCGACGTGATTCACTGCCTTTTGTGACAGTAACGAAACCCCGAGCATGGGCGTTTGCTGGCGCTGGATTTGGGAAACCGTCTTACATCCACCCTTACATCGTTCGGCCAAAGAAAAAGCCCGCTATCTTTTAAATAGTGGGCTTTCCTTTACTAGCTTGGTAGGGCGTCACAGACTTGAACTGTGGACCAAAGGATTATGAGTCCTCTGCTCTAACCAACTGAGCTAACGCCCCGACCGAATTGCGGATTGTAGGGGCTACTTGTGGTGGCTCAGCGCGTTGCTGACCAGCTTGGAGGTGATGTCCACGATCTGGATCATGCGGTCGTAGGCCATGCGCGTGGGGCCAACCACGCCGAGTGTGCCTACCACCTGCCCGTCCACCTCGTAAGGCGCGCTGACGATGGACAGGTCCTCAAAAGGCACCACCTGGCTCTCACCACCGATGAAGATGCGCACACCTTCGGCACGCCCGGTGACATCCAGCAGACGCATGAGCTGGGCTTTTTGCTCGAACAGATCAAAAGCACGGCGCAAATGCCCCATGTCATTGGCAAAATCGCTGACCGACAACAGGTTTCTTTCGCCAGAGATGATGACCTCGTCAGCTGTCTCGGCCAGCACCTCGGTGTTGGCAGCCAGTGCTGCGTTCATCAGACTGGCGATTTCTGCACGCAGGGACTCGACCTCGCTTTTCAGGCGCTCGCGAACCTGTTCGATGTCCAGACCGATGTAATTGGCGTTGAGGTAGTTCGCAGCCTCCACCAACTGCTGCTGGGCGTAGTCCACCTCGGTGAAGATCACGCGATTTTGAACATCGCCCTCGGGCGAGACGATGATGACCAGCAAGCGCCGATCGGACAAACGCAAAAATTCAATATGCCGAAACACAGAGGTTCGCTTGGGCGCCACCACCACGCCGACAAACTGCGACAGGCTGGAAAGCAGGTTTGCCGCGTTGGAGATGACCTTTTGCGGCTGATCCGGCGCGAGGCTGTGTTCGCCAAAATGACTGCGCCGCACGGTCAGCATGGTGTCCACAAACAGGCGGTAACCGCGGGCGGTGGGAATGCGCCCAGCTGAGGTGTGCGGGCTGACGATCAAGCCCAGCTCTTCCAGATCAGACATCACATTGCGGATGGTGGCAGGCGACAGTTCCAGACCTGATGCCTTGGACAATGTGCGCGACCCCACCGGCTGGCCATCAGCGATGTAACGCTCTACCAGCGCTTTGAGCAACAACTTGGCACGGTCATCCAGCATGATTTCATTTTAGTGATGTAATTTGTGGATGGATTCCAAATTTAAGCTTGTAGCCCTGATCGGCAAGTACCAGAACACAGCGAGCAGCACAAGCATTGCCGGTTCCCGCGCAGCACTGGAAGCGGTTGCCAACTTTTTGCATGATCAGGGGTGTGACGTGGTGTTTGAACAGGACACAGCCCGCAACATGGGAATTGTTGGCTACCCGTCGTTGGCAGTCCCGCAAATCGGTGAGCAATGTGACCTGTGCCTGGTGGTGGGCGGCGACGGCACCATGCTGGGTATTGGCCGACAACTTTCTTCTTACGGGGTGCCACTGATTGGCATCAATCAGGGCCGCCTTGGCTTTATCACCGATATTCCCTATGGCAACTTTGCCAGCTGCCTAGAAAAAATGTTGCGCGGTGAGTATGTGGAAGACCACCGCAGCCTGATGAATGGCCGGGTGATGCGTGACGGGCACTGCGTGTATACCGCGATGGCGCTGAACGATGTGGTAGTCAACCGCGGCGCCACCTCGGGTATGGTGGAGTTGCGTGTGGAGGTAGATGGTCATTTTGTGGCCAATCAGCGGGCAGATGGGCTGATCATTGCATCACCCACTGGCTCGACCGCCTACGCCCTGTCGTCGGGTGGGCCGCTGCTGCACCCCTCCATACCCGGCTGGGTGATGGTGCCCATTGCACCGCATACCTTGTCAAATCGGCCTATAGTCCTTGCCAATACGTCACATATAGCTATTGAAATAGTAGCTGGCCGGGATGCCAGCGCCAGTTTTGACCAGCAGTCATTGGCCTCGCTCATGCATGGTGACCGCATTGAGGTCACCCGGTCTAACCACCACGTGCGGTTTTTACACCCCAAGGGCTGGTCTTACTTTGACACCTTGCGGGAAAAGCTGCACTGGAACGAAGGAGTGGCGTCCACATGAGCTTGAAACGCATCATCCTGCGCGACTTTGTCATCGTCAGCGAGCTGGACCTGGAGCTTGCTGGCGGCTTTACCGTGCTGACCGGCGAAACCGGCGCAGGCAAATCCATTTTGGTGGATGCCTTGCAACTGGTGACCGGTGGACGGGCCGATGTGGCGCTGATTCGCGAGGGCGCTGCCCGCACCGATGTCAGCGCCGAGTTTGACGCCACGGCGGCGGTGGCTGCGTGGCTTGGAGAGGCTGGGTTTGAGCTGGACAGTTGTTTGCTATTGCGTCGCACCATCGACGCGCAAGGCAAAAGCCGCGCCTGGATCAATGGCAGCCCGGCCACCGCCACCCAGTTGCGTGCCCTGGGCGAACAACTGCTTGACATCCACGGGCAACACGCCTGGCAAAGCTTGACGCGGCCCGAGGCGGTTCGTGGCCTGCTGGACGCCTATGCCAAGCTATCCACCGACAGCGTTTCGGCGCTGTGGCACGCCTGGCGCACGGCCCAAGACAAACTGGCCCAGGCACGTAGTTCGCAAGACTCTTTGCTCAATGAGCGCGAACGACTGACTTGGCAGATTGGCGAGTTGGAAAAACTGGCGCCAGCACCAGACGAATGGCCTACGCTCAACGCCGAGCACGCACGACTTTCTAACGCCCAGGCGCTACTGGACGCTGCACAGGCAGCAATTCTGTTACTCGACGAAGACGAGCCCAGTGCCAGCAGCCAGGTTGGGAGCGCTTGCGAATCCCTACAAAAACAAGAGCACATCGAGCCCGTTTTCAAAGGGCTTAGCGAGGTTTTGGCATCAAGCCTGGCGCAGCTTGAAGATGCTGTGCACTCGCTGCGCGGTTACCTGCGCAAGACCGAGCTGGACCCTGACCGACTCAGCGCGCTGGACGAACGCATGGGCTTGTGGGTGTCGCTGGCGCGGCGTTACAAACGCCGCCCCGAAGAGCTTGCCGATCTGCTGGCCGGCTGGAAGCAGCAGCTACTGGCCCTAGACGCCGCAGCCAACCTGCAGGCCCTGGAGTGCGCGCAGGACGCTGCCTGGCAAGGCTACCAGCTGGAAGCTGGCAAGCTGACCCAAGCCCGAAAAATGGCAGCGCCCAAGCTGGCCCAGACCATCACCCAAGCAATGCAAGGGCTCGGCATGCAGGGCGGACAGTTTGAGGTGCAGATTCAGGCTGCGGCCCAGCCGTTGCAAACCGGGCTGGAAGAGACCAGCTTTCTGGTGGCCGGCCACGCAGGCAGCACACCGCGCCCGGTGGGTAAAGTCGCCTCGGGCGGCGAGTTGTCGCGACTGGCTCTGGCCATTGCGGTTACCACCAGCCAGCTGGGAACTGCCCAAACACTCATTTTTGATGAAGTGGACGCAGGTGTGGGGGGTGCTGTGGCAGAAACCGTTGGGCGACTGATGCGCCAACTGGGCATAGACCGGCAAGTGCTGGCCGTGACCCATCTGCCGCAAGTGGCGGCCTGCGCCGACTGGCATCTGGTGGTGAGCAAGCAGCTGGCGGGTACCTCTACCGTCAGCTCGGTGACGCCAGTCAAGGGCGAAGAACGGGTGACCGAATTGGCACGCATGCTGGGCGGCGAGCGCATCCTGGCCAGCACCCTCACCCATGCGCGTGACATGCTGTTGCTGCAGGGAGCCTGACATGAACACCGCGCGGTTGGATGTGCAAATTGTGCTGATCACCGGCATGTCAGGCTCGGGCAAATCGGTTGCGCTGCATGCCCTGGAAGACTTGGGTTTTTACTGCGTGGACAATTTGCCACCCGAGCTGTTGATGCCGCTGGTAGACCTGGAGCATGCCCATCATGCCAAGCGCCTGGCGATCGCCATAGATGTGCGAAGCGCCAGCTCGTTGCCGCTGGTACCAGAGCAATTGCAACACCTCAAGTCATTGGGTTTTCAGGTGGACTGCGTTTTTCTGGATGCCACCACTGACACGCTGATCCGGCGTTTTTCCGAAACCCGCCGGCGCCACCCGCTTTCCCAGGGTGCACAAATGAGTGCCCTGCTGGACCAGCGCCACGTGCTGGCGGAAGCGATTGAACTGGAGCGCGACCTGCTTAGCGATCTGCGCATGCAGGCACATGTGATTGACTCCAGCATGATTCGTCCGACCCAATTGCAAAGCTATGTGAAAGCGTTTATCGAGGCGCCGGGTGAACAGCTGACTTTGGTGTTTGAGTCTTTTGCGTTCAAGCGCGGCATTCCCAGCGACGCAGACTTTGTGTTTGATGTGCGCATGCTGCCCAACCCGCATTACGAGCCCGAACTGCGGGCCCTCACCGGCCAGGACGCGCCGGTAGCCGATTTTTTAAGGCGGCAACCCGACGTGCAGCGCATGCTGGACCATATTCACGGTTTCCTGGACAGCTGGATGGACGATCTGGCCCAAAACCACCGCAGTTATGTGACCGTGGCCATTGGCTGCACCGGTGGGCAACACCGTTCGGTGTATTTGGTGGAGCAGCTCACCCAACTGTTCAAGGCGCGCTGGGTCACCCTGAAGCGCCACCGTGAAATGGACGCCCGCTAAGCGCTCAGCAGTTTGCGGATGGGGGCGGGTAGACCCAACGCCACCCAGCGATTGGCAGCCATCCAATCCCCTGGCCCGACTGGTGCGCCACCCTCAGGCAATACCACGCGCACCGGATGTAAATACAGGTCTTTGTGTGTCAGCACATGCTTGATGACCGGCTGGTCATCCAAAGCGCCCTGCTGCCCCGCAGGCACCGCCGCCTGCAAACCGTCACGATCATCAAACAAAGGAAGGCAATACAAACCAGCCCAGACCCCGGGTGTGGGCCGCTGGCTCAACCAGACAGCGCCATTGGCAGACTGGGCCCAGAGCAGCCAGAGGGTTTGCGCCGTGCGTTTGAGTTTGCGCGTCTTGACCGGGAATTTGTCCGGATTGCCCAGCGCCTGTGCTTGGCATGGGCCAAGCAAGGGGCAGGCCTGGCAAGCTGGTTTTCTGACGGTGCAGACAGTGGCACCCAGGTCCATGATGGCTTGGGTGTAGCTTGGCATGGTGTTGGCCAGGTCATCTTTCGGCAGCAGCCGGGTAGCCTCATGCCACAAGAGGCGCTCGTTGGCAGCGCTGGCCAGGTCAGGCTCAAATGCCAGGTAACGCGTCAGCACCCGTTTGACATTGCCGTCCAGAATCGCCACCCGCTCACCAAAACAGATGGCGGCCACTGCCGCTGCAGTGGAAGGCCCGATGCCCGGCAGAGTCTGGAGCTGTGCCGCAGTGCGCGGAAATACACCACCATGCAAAGCCATGACTTGTTGGGCGCAAAGGTGCAGGTTGCGCGCACGACTGTAGTAGCCCAGACCACTCCACAGGCCCAATACATCGTCCAAAGGCGCCTGCGCCAGCGCTGCCACATCGGGAAAACGCGTTAAAAACCTGGCAAAGTAGTCTCGCACGGTGACCACTTGGGTCTGCTGCAGCATGATCTCGGACAACCAGACGCGGTACGGTTCACGATGGGTCTGCCATGGCAGATCGTGCCGGCCATACGCCAGCTGCCAGCGCACCAGCGTGGGTGCGAAACCGTCTGCGCCGGGGTCAGGCCGCATGCATGGCCAGCCCAAAGCGCGCGGGGGTGGTCATCTGCAGCAAAGAATCGGTCAACTCCACCAGCTTAAGCTCGGCCTGGTCCAGCTCAGTGCTGCGTGTGTTGATCTCGGCAATGCGTTCGTCCAGCCCGGTCGACGCCTGGGCAATGCGGTCGATGGCTTCGAGCCGACGCACGAAGTTCCTGCGGCGTTCTCGCAGCTGCGAGTCAAGCTGGGAGGCAGCAGACTTGCTCCAGGCCTCAATATCGCTCAACGCCGTTTCATTGACGGACCTCAAACGGGTGCTGAGGGCCCGCACCAGCCGGTCGGCAAACTCGGGCTGCGCCAGCCTGAACGCGTTGCCAATACCCAGGTACTGCACATGACTGCGCTCGATCAGGTCCAGATCGCTCAGATAGGGCTCAATCTGCGGTTCATCGGGGACCTGCAGCGAAAAACCATACTCGGTGTTGAGTTGCAAAAAGGTGGCCACCAGCATGGTGTGAATTTCCAGCCCCCTGGCGTGAACCTGGCGCAAATTGGCACGCAAACGCTCAAAAGTTTCACCATATGACCGCTTGATGCCGAGCTTGAAGCCTTTTTGCTTGAGCGCTGCTGTGAGATGCACCATCTCGTCCTTCAGCGCTTGCGGCCCCAGCAAGGCAAAGATATCGCGCATCAGCTTCATGTGTACCGAGCGCACGGCATGAATCTTCACACCCGCCGCATCAAACTCCGCCTGCTCCTGCGCCACCCGGGCACGCATATTTTTGATGACGGGCTTGTTTTTGCCTTGCAGGCCTTTGAGTTCCAGCAATTGCTCGGTCAGATCCCGACGGCGTACCTGCACAAAACGCCCTGTCTCACCGCGCAGTGCCGAAATACCCCGCGCCACCGCCGTGCCCAGAATTTTTTGCCGCCGCCCCATGATGTCCTTGCTCAACGCGTCTTCGAGCTTTTCCAGGCAACTGCGTTTCAACAGTGCTGCATCATTTTTAACCTTGCCAACCAGCCCCTTCTGTGCAGAAACAGCCACCACCTGGTCTTCCGGAATGCCCAAAATCTCGGCAGAACTGCGTTTTTGCTGATCAATTTGGGCCTGTACCTCCTGCGGGCTGTCCAGTGCGTCCCACAAGGTGTCGATCTTGTTCAAGACTACCAGGCGCGTCGACAGGTCTTGCCCGTCTTCAACCAGATGCTCACGCCAGATGGACAAATCTGATTGGGTCACCCCGGTATCGGCTCCCAGGATAAACACCACCGCCTGCGCTTGCGGGATCAGGCTGACTGTCAGCTCAGGTTCAGCGCCAATGGCATTCAGGCCAGGGGTATCCAGAATGACCAAGCCCTGCTTGAGCAGCGGGTGGGCAATGTTGATCAACGCATGCCGCCATTTGGGTACTTCAAGCAGGCCGTTGGCGTCGGGGGCGGGGTTGTTGCCGCTGGACTGGCTGTGCCAGAAACCCAGGGCGCGGGCCTCTTCCTGCGTGACTCGCCGCGTTTCAGCCACCTTGGCAAAGGCTTCGGACAACTGTTTGGGGTTGCTGACCTCCAGGTCGAAGCGTTCCCACTTTTCTGGCACCATGCGCCATTCCATGAGGGACTGGGGCTGCAGGCGGGTTTCGATGGGCAGCAGGCGCAGGCAGGGCGGCACCTCGCCATCGAAACCCATCTCGGTCGGGCACATGGTGGTGCGCCCAGCGCTGGCCGGCATGATGCGTCGCCCATAGCCAGCAAAAAAGATGGCATTGATCAGCTCCGACTTGCCGCGTGAAAACTCGGCCACAAAAGCCACCATCACCTTGTCGACGCGCACCTGGGCTTCAAGCCGGTGCAACCGATCCTCCACGGAGGCGTCTAGCAGATCCTGCTCCTGCAGCCATTGCGACAACAGCTTCAGCCGCAGTGCAAACTCACGCCGCCAGGCACCGTGCTGGTCGAATTTTTCGTTGAATGAAGTTCCCAATCTGCCTCCAAAACGTGAGCCTTCAAGCAATATAGCACCCTTGCAAACGCCTTCCGCGAAAGGCTTTTCAGGGTTTTTGACAAACCGGGCAGTAAAACGTGGAGCGTTGGCCTTGTCGGATCGTCCTGATGGTGGCGCCGCATTGGCTGCACGGCTGACCGGCACGACCATACACCCGTGCTTCGAGCTGAAAATACCCGGTTTGCCCGTGCGCATTGGAAAAATCCCGCAAGGTGCTCCCCCCTTGCTCCACCGCGCGGGCCAGCACATCACGTATGGCCGCGTGCAGGCGTGCCACCCGCGGCCGACTCAGCTTGTTGGCCCGGCAGGTAGGCCTAATGCCAGCCAGAAACAACGCCTCCGAGGCATAGATATTGCCTACGCCCACCACCAGATCACCCGCCATCAACACTTGTTTGATGCTTGTTTTGCGTTGTTTGAGCCCCTGGGCAAACTTTGTCGGATCAAAGTCTTCCGAGAGCGGCTCCATACCCAGACGCCCTAACAGCTTCAGGGCCGCAGGAGAATCAAGACTGTCTACATAAACCACTGCGCCAAAACGCCGTGGGTCGTTCAAGCGCAGCGTGCCTTGACTGGTGCACAAGTCAAAATGATCGTGCGGCCCCGGCGCGGTCAGGTCGCGGGCAAACCGCAAGCTGCCTGACATGCCCAGATGCACCACCAGCCAGCCTTGGCTCAAAGCCATCAGCAAATATTTGCCACGCCTGCCAACAGTGCGAACGGTGCGCCCGAGCAGTTCATCTGGCGGGCAGCCCAATGGCCAGCGTAGCGGCTTGCCCAAACGCAGTGCGGTGATCCGGGCACCCTCAATGGCGTCAACAAAACTGCGCCGGGTGACTTCAACTTCAGGTAATTCAGGCATGGGAACAAACTCGGTAGGGGCATGGATTATTATGAACGGATGCGCTTCAAAACAGTTTTATTGCCCTGGCTGATGTCCTGCACGCTAGGCTTGCATGCCCAAGGTGCCAGCGCTCCCGAGCCAGCTCCCAAAAGCTCGGCGCTAACGGCGCCGCTTTTTTACGAAATATTGCTCGGCGAGATCAGTGCCCGCGCGCAAGAGCCTGGGGCAGCTTTTTCGCTGATGCTTGATGCAGCGCAAAAAACTCGCGACCCGTCGGTGTTTCAGCGTGCCGTCCAGATTGCTTTGCAGGCTCGCTCGGGCGAGTCGGCGTTGCAGGCGGCCAAAGCCTGGAGCCAGGCGCTGCCCGAATCACGGGAAGCCAACCATTTTGTGCTGCAAATCCTTTTGGGCCTGAACCGGGTGGCCGACACCCTGGAACCTCTTAAGCGCGAGATTGCGCTCGCACCTGCCAAAGAGCGGCGTGATCTGATCTGGTCGTTACCGCCCAACTATGAGCGATTGGGCGAGCGGCACCTGGCCGCGTTAACCTTTCAGAACGCGCTGACCAACTGGCTGAGCGACCCCGCCGTGGGTGCCACGGCTTGGGCGTCCATCGGGCGGGTCTGGCTGGCTGCAGCCGACAAACCCAAGGCATTGAACGCTGCCACCAAAGGCCTGGCGGCCGATGCCCGCTCTGAACACCCTGCGCTGCTGGCCCTGTCGATGATGAGCCCGGAGTTGCCCGCAGCCGAGAACCTGGTCAAAAAACATCTGCCCCATGCCCGCCCTGAGTACCGCATGGCCTATGTCAAATCACTGTTGAGAGGTCAGCGTGAAGACGATGCCAAGCTCGAATTGCAGCGTATCAGAACCCAAACGCCAGAGTACGCCGATGCCTGGCTGATTGACGGTGCCTTGGCCCTGCAATTGGGACAGCTCGATCTGGCCGAGCAGCAACTGCAACATTATCTGGGCCTGGTGGATGCTGAGCCTGCCGTGCAACAACACGCCGACACCCAGCGTGGCCGGTCACAAGCGTATTTTTCCCTGTCAGAACTGGCGCTCAAGCGCAAAGACCTGAACACTGCCCAAGAATGGCTGCAGCGCGTGGACAACCCCGACGACCTGCTTCGGGCGCAGACCCGCAGGGCATCGCTGATGGCTCGCCAGGGCAAGGTGGATGAGGCCATCACCCTGATCCAGGCGCTGCCTGAGAAGTCGGACGCAGATGTCAAACTCAAGCGTACCGCCGAGGTGCAAGTGCTGCGCGACAACCAACTCTTCGAGCGTGCCCGCGACCGGCTTCAAACACTCATCGGGCAGTACCCGCAGGACCTGGACCTGGTGTACGAGATGGCCATGATTCACGAAAAATTGGACAACCTGGCCGAGATGGAGCGGCTGCTACGCCAACTGATCGCCGCCAAGCCCGACGACCCGCATGCTTACAACGCCTTGGGTTACTCGCTGGCCGACAAAAACCTGCGCCTGCCAGAGGCCATTGAGCTGATCAACAAAGCGCTGGCGATTTCCCCTCAAGACCCCTTCATCATCGACAGTCTGGCGTGGGCGCAATTTCGCAGTGGGAACCTTGGCGAGGCGTTGCGCCTGCTCAAAGGCGCCTTCAAAGACCGACCAGATGCAGAAATAGCCGCACATCTGGGTGAAGTGCTGTGGACGGCCAACCAGCAACAGGAGGCCCTGGAGGTCTTTCGTGAAGGTATCAAGCTCAATCCAGATAACGAAACGCTCACCGAAACGCTGAAGCGGCTGCGTGTTTCACCGTGACAAGCCGCCGCGCTGTTTTAGCCTTTGGTGCGCTGACTACAACTTTTTTAGTAGCTGGGTGTGCAGTCAGCGAAAGGGCTAGAGACCAAAATGATGCCCAACTTTCGTTGTGGCGCGGGCGTCTTTCCATCCGGGTTCAGGCCGACCCGGCGCAAAACCAGTTACAAGACCAATCCTTCAGTGCAGCATTTGAATTGCAGGGCGATGCCAACCTCGGCGACTTGCTGCTTTACACGCCGTTTGGCAGCACAGCGGCAGCCATACATTGGGCGCCCGGCGGCGCTGTTTTGCAGGCGCGTGGTGAAACCCGCTCATTCGGTGATCTGGCAGCGTTGATCAAGCTGGTGCTGGGCACCGATGTTCCGGTGACAGCCCTGTTTGCATGGTTGGACGGACAAACCCAGGAGGTTGATGGCTGGCAGGTGGACCTGTCGCACCAACCAAAGGGGAAAATAGTGGCCCGCCGTTTGGCGCCCGCTCTGCCTGCCGAACTGCAATTGCTGCTTGACGACTGATTCACCACCGCTTTGCCCGGCACCACACCATGAAGTCCATCTACGACGTTTGCGCGCCAGCCAAACTCAACCTGTTTCTGCACATCGTCGGGCGCAGGCCCGACGGCTACCATTTGTTGGAATCGGTGTTCATGCTGATCGACTGGAGCGACACCCTGCACTTTGAGATGCGCAGCGATGGCCAGATCACCCGCGAAGACCTGGGCACAGCTCTCCCCCCGCATGACTTGATCATTCGCGCGGCGCAGGCGCTGCAGCAGGCCAGCGGCACTCGCCAAGGTGCACATATAGCCATAGACAAACAGATTCCTGCGCAAGCCGGCATGGGCGGTGGCTCATCAGATGCAGCCAGCACCTTGCTGGCTTTGAACCGGCTCTGGGGGCTGAATTTGAGCCTGAACCGCCTGATGACGATCGGCCTGACCTTGGGTGCCGACGTGCCGTTTTTTTTGGGTGGCCACAACGCCTGGGTCACCGGTATCGGTGAAATCATGCAGCCCGTTGACGTGCCGCCCGCGCGCTTTCTGGTGCTCAAACCTGGCACCGGGCTGGAAACCCAACGAATTTTTTCGCACCCTGATTTGAAAAGAGACACCAAACCCGCTATACTTTCAGGCTTCGCTGCAGACGCCTTTGGCTACGGCCAAAACGACTTGCAAGCCGTTGCCCAGCATTTGTGCCCCGAAATCAGTCAGGCTTTGCACTGGCTAAAAGTCTCAGGGCTCAGCGGTCGGATGACGGGTTCTGGAAGTGCGGTGTTTGCGCAAATGTTGCATGACGTGGAAACAGACAGTGTTCCTGGCCAGTTTCAGTACAAAGTGTGCAACAACCTGCCAGTTCATCCGCTGCAAGGGTGGGCTGTCTAGGCTGAATTTATCGGTGAGCCATGTTGCATGGCACACCCGTGTAGGGGAGTCGCCAAGCTGGTTAAGGCACTGGATTTTGATTCCAGCATGCGAAGGTTCGAATCCTTCCTCCCCTGCCAAATTTCATTGCATGTTGTTTGCCAACATGCGAAAACCATAGCGACACATTAGTTGGGAACACCATGCAAGCCGATCAAACTCCCGAGTTCATGGTTTTCACCGGCAATGCCAATCCTTCTCTGGCAGCAGACATTGCCAGCCACCTCAAGACCCGGCTGGGTGCGGCTGAGGTCGGACGATTTTCTGATGGCGAAGTCACCGTTGAAATCAAGCAAAACGTGCGTGCCCGCGATGTGTTCGTGGTCCAGAGCACCTGCCAGCCCACCAACGAAAACCTGATGGAACTGCTGATCATGGTGGATGCACTCAAGCGTGCCTCTGCCGAACGCATCAGCGCTGTGATCCCGTACTTTGGTTATGCCCGGCAAGACCGCCGCCCACGCTCCAGCCGCGTGCCGATTTCGGCCAAGGTGGTGGCCAACATGCTGCAGGCCGTGGGCGTGGCTCGCGTGTTGACCATGGATTTGCATGCTGACCAGATCCAAGGCTTTTTTGATATTCCGGTGGACAACATTTACGCCTCGCCCGTCTTGCTGGGTGACTTGCGCCAGAAAAATTACGACGACCTGATTGTGGTATCCCCCGATGTGGGTGGTGTGGTACGCGCCCGCGCCTTGGCCAAGCAGCTCAACTGCGACCTGGCCATCATCGACAAGCGCCGTCCGCGCGCCAATGTCAGTGAAGTCATGCATGTGATTGGTGAAATTGAAGGCCGCAACTGCGTCATCATGGACGACATGATTGACACCGCCGGCACGCTGGTCAAAGCAGCCGAGGTCTTGAAGCAACGCGGCGCCAAAAAGGTGTACGCCTATTGCACCCACCCGATCTTCTCCGGCCCGGCTATTGACCGCATCAGCAATGGTCAGGCGCTGGACGAGGTGGTGGTCACCAACACCATTCCGCTCAGCCCGAACGCCATCGCCTGCCCGAAAATCAGGCAGATGAACGTGGCACCGTTGATTGCGGAAACCATCCACCGCATTGCGGCGGGCAAGTCGGTCATGAGTTTGTTTTCTGATCAGGACAACCTGTTCTGATCAGAATCAAAAGTGGCTCGCATCCATTCGGGATGCCGGGCTTTTTTTAATCAGGGTCGCACTGGTCGCGGTCGGCCCCAGCAGGAGTCAGTTTATGAAAATCGTCGCTTTTGAGCGCGCCAAGCAAGGTACGGGTGCGAGCCGCCGTCTGCGCATCACCGGTCGCACGCCCGGTATCGTTTACGGTGGTAAGGCCGAGCCGCAACTCATTGAAGTTGATCACAACGCCCTTTGGCACGCCCTCAAGAAGGAAGCCTTCCACGCCAGCATTCTGGACATGGACATCGCCGGCACCGAGCAAAAAGTGCTGCTGCGTGACGTGCAGGTGCACCCTTTCAAACAACTCGTGTTGCATGTGGATTTCCAGCGCGTTGACGCCACCACCAAACTGCACATGAAAGTGCCGCTGCACTTTGTCGGTGACGACGAGTCCGTTGCCATCAAGTCCGAAGGCTGCATTGCCAACCACGTGTTCAGTGAAATCGACGTGTTGTGCCTGCCCGCCGATCTGCCTGAATTCATCACCGTCGACTTGAGCGGTCTGCGTAAGGGCAGCACACTGCACCTGCAGGACGTGCCGATGCCCAAGGGTGTCAAGGCCATTGCCCACGGTAGCGACAAAAACCCGGTGGTGGTGTCTGTGGTGGTGGTGGCTGCCGCTGAAGCACCTGTTGCCGAGACGCCCGCCGCTGACGCTGCTGCCAAACCGGCTGGCAAGGGCGGCGCCAAGCCTGCTGCCAAAGCAGCTGCACCCGCAGCCAAGCCCGCTGCCAAGAAATAAGTCAGCAGGGACGCTTCAAGAGCCCACCTCGGTGGGCTTTTTTGCGCCTGCACTTGCATAATCCGCAGCATGATTCGACTATTTGTTGGCCTGGGAAACCCCGGCCCGGACTATGACCCCACCCGCCACAATGCCGGTTTTTGGTGGATCGATGCGGTGGCCAAAGCCTTGAACGTGACTCTGGTCATGGACAAAAGCTACTACGGCCAGACCGCCCGAACCGTGGTCAACGGGCAAACCGTGTGGCTGCTCAAGCCGCAGACTTTCATGAACTTGAGCGGCAAATCGGTCGCAGCGCTGGCCAACTTTTTCAAGATCAGCCCGCAGGAGATGCTGGTGGCGCATGATGAACTGGACATTGCGCCCGGCGAAGCCAAGCTCAAGCTCGGTGGCAGCCACGCCGGCCACAACGGTCTGCGCGACATCCACGCCCAGTTCGGCACCGACCAGTACTGGCGGCTGCGCCTGGGCATCGGCCACCCGGGCAACAAGGCTGAAGTAATTCACTGGGTGCTGAAAAGGCCCTCACCCGACCACCGCATCGCCATTGAGCAAAGTATTGACCGGGCCTTGAAGGCACTGCCGCAACTTCTGGCGGGCGACATGGAGCAGGCCACCCGCTTGATCCACACCAGCAAGCCGCCAAGGCCCAAAGTGCCCAGACCGGTGCCCGCCGCGGCGGGAACTACGCCAGCTGACGCAGTTAACCCTCCGCAAACGGCCATTGCACCGGACGCATCATGATCCGACACCCCTGGTTGGTTACTTTGTTATTAATAGCTATCAGCCCTTATAGCCACTGGGCTAGAGCCGAAAAAGTCTATAAATGCGGCAGCACCTACAGCCAGACGCCCTGCCCAGGTGGAACTTTGCTGGAGGTGGACGACACCCGCGATCCGACCGAAAAGAAACGCATGGACGCGCAAACCCGGCGCAACGCAGAATTGGCCCGTGACATGGAGCAGAGCCGCCTGGCCAATGAAGCGGCCCTGGCCGCCGAGCGTGCCAAAGTGGCCGAAAACGCTGCCCAACGCCAGCCAGAGCGCCAGCAAACCAAAGAGATCGTGGCCGAGCGGGTACTGGTGGTTGCCCGCAAGCCGCGTTTGTACAAGCCGCACAAACCCAAGGGCTTCACGGCGGTGGTGCCTGGCACAGGTCACCCGCCAGTCAAAGCACCCAAGCGCAAAAAACGGCCCGACGACAACCCTTAAATGTCAGGGGTAGCAGGCGCGCTCAGTTGTGCCTGCAAGCGCTGGTACTTCCTGAACAGCGTCTCGCGGTCTTCAACGTGTGCCGGGTTGACCGGAATGCAATTCACCGGGCACACCTGCACACATTGGGGCTCGTCAAAGTGGCCGACACACTCGGTGCATTTGTTCGGGTTGATTTCGTAAATGTCCGGGCCCATGAAGATGGCCTGGTTCGGGCACTCGGGCTCGCACACATCGCAGTTGATGCATTCATCGGTGATCAGCAGCGCCATACAACGGGTCCAGCGAATCGTTGGAAGAAAACCGCAGGCTGCTAATCAGGCCTGAAGGTCCGCGTCCGACGTGGGTTCTTCAACGCTCTTCACGATCATCACCGGCACGCCAGCAGCGTGCAGCAACTCGTTGGACACCGAGCCCAGCAGCGCACTGCGCAAGGTGCTGGTGCCGCTGGCACCCATCACCACCATGTCGCAGCCGTAATTCTCCAGAATGTCGACCAGGGTGTGCGCTGGGTCGCCGGTGGCCACTTCGGTCTCGAAGGCGATGCCGGCTTTCTCCAGCAGTGCCTGCGCGGGCATCAGGGTATTGGCGCCAGCAGCGGCACTCACCTGCTCGATCAGCTGCGGGTCATGCGCCACCATCAGCTCATACAGGCTGGCGGGTTCCTGCACATTGGCCAGCACCACCGAGGTGTCGAGCCCGTCAGCGGCCAGGCGAATCGTCATCAGCACAGCTTCCAGCGCCGCGGCCGAGCCATCAAAGGGTAAAAGGATCTTCATGGTGTTCTCCAGATAAACAGGTCAGGCGGCCGACGTACTGCGCACTTTGTCGAGCAGGCGCTGGTTCACAGCTGGCGACACAAAAGGATCAACTTCGCCGCCCAGGGTAGCGATTTCCCGCACCAGGGTGCTGGAGATGAACTGGTATTTGTCGCTGGGTGCCAGAAAAATGGTTTCCACCGCGGGCATCAGGGTGCGGTTCATGCCGGCCAGCTGGAACTCGTAGTCGAAGTCGGTCACGGCACGCAACCCACGCACCATGGCTTTGGCGCCACTGGCGATCACAAAATCACGCAGCAAACCGTGAAACTCGGCGACTTCAACACCAGGCATGTCCGACAACGCAAAGCGCGCCATGTCGACACGCTCCTGCACCGAAAACAGCGCCTTCTTGTGATGCCCAGCGGCCACGGCAACAATCACCCGGTCAAACAATTGCGCGGCGCGGCGCACGATGTCTTCGTGGCCGAGCGTGATCGGATCAAACGTTCCGGGATAAACCGCTGTCAATTGGTGGGGCATGGGGCAGTTCTCTCAAGCCGTGAAAAAGAATGATTATCGTGCGGCCAGGCCAGTGCCAGCTGCTGCTCAAACCTCGGTAGCCCTAGCGCGCTGCAGCAAATGTGCATGCACCGCACCCGCCTTCAGATAGCGGTAAATCTGCAGCCCTGCCGATTGCAGGTGCGCATCGGTCCAGCGGGTGGGCGCTTCGAGGTAGACGAAGCCGCTGGCGGACACCGCCTGGCCTGCCGCCTGAACTGCCGCTGCAAACACATCCGCATCAAAAGGCGGATCGAGAAAAATCACCTCCAGGCTGGCGGGTGGTGCCTGTTTGAGCGCAGACAGACCGTCACCACGCAACACCTGTACGCCGGTCAGGTGCAGTTGATCCACGCTGCACTTGAGCTGGGCCACCAGCGCCGCGTCGTTTTCCACCAGCAGAACAGCTGCCGCGCCGCGTGAGGCGGATTCGATCCCCAGCGCCCCGGTGCCTGCAAAAGCATCAAGGCAGCGCCAGCCGGTCAAATCCTGGCCCAGCCAATTGAATAGCGTCTCGCGCACCCGGTCTGGCGTGGGGCGCAGGCCGGGTTTGTCGGCCACTGGCAATTTGGTGCGCTTGAGCAGGCCGCCAATGATGCGCACCTCATGGGTTTGCACTGCGCGGGGGCGCAGCGGTTTACGGTAAGGCTTGGGGGGTTCTTTTTTCATCGGTCTCAACAATCTGGCGCAAAGGCGGCGGCGCGGATCGGGCATGTTATCCCGTGTTGCCCGCGTGCCCTGTCACCAGGCACACAGAACCGCAGGGCTCAGCGGCTGGCAGGTGTACCGCCCAGCACCACGGTCACCATCCGGTCAGGTTGCAGTTTGCGTGCAAAGGCGCTTTTGATGTCGGCCAGGGTGACTTTGGACACCTGCGCTGTCCAAGTGTCCAGATAGTTCAGCGGCAAGTTGTTCCACGCGATGTTGGCCACGTTGCCAAGCAGCTTGCGGTTGCTGTCGATCAACAGCGGGAAACCCCCCACCAGATTGTCCTTGGCGGCCTGCAGTTCGGCCTGGGTCGGACCGTTGGCCACAAACTCGGCCACCACCTCGCGCGCCACCCGCACCGCTTCATCCGCCTGATCGGGCCGGGTTTGCAGGCCCAAACTGAAAGCGCCCGCGTGCTGACCGGGCGCAAACCCGCTGTAGACGCTGTAACTCAGGCCGCGCTTTTCCCGCACCTCATGGGTCAGGCGCGAGACAAAACCACCACCGCCCAGGATGTAGTTGCCCACCGTCAGCGCGAAATGGTCGGGATCGTCACGCCGGTACCCCGGCTGCCCGATCAGCACATGCGCCTGTGCCGACTCAAAGGCAATGCGCTGCTCCACGGCGCTGGCCAGCGCTTGCACTTCCGCCACTGCAGGCAACGGCGCACAGGCAGCGGCGGCGCTTGGCTTGTCGTCGGCCAGCCGACTCAGCAGTTGCTGCACCAGCGTGTCGGCCTGGGCGCGGTTGATGGCGCCCACCAGGGTGACTTTGGCACGGCAGGGTGCCATCACCCGGCCGTACAGCGCGGACATATCGGTGACCTCGATGTTGGCCAGCGTGCCCTCGGTCATTTCATACCCATAGGGATGCTGCCCGTACACCGCCTGGGCAAAGGCGCGCCCGGCCAAAGTGGCTGGGCGGGTGTTGGCTTCTTTCAGGGCAGATTGCAGGCTGCCACGCTCGCGCTGCCAAACGGCTGCAGGAAAGGCGGGCTGGGCCAGCTGCCGCGCCGCCAGTTCGACGGATCGGCCCAGCAAATCCGGGTAGGTGAGTGTGCGCAACATCAGACTCAGGCGGTCGTTGCCCGCATGCGCCATGAAGCTGGCCCCGAGATCGGCCCAAGCTTCACCCAAAGCGTTTTCGTCCAGCGCGGGCTCGTTGGGGCCAACACCAGCCCGCACGCCTTTGCTGAGCATGCTGGCGGTCACGCTGGCCAGACCCGCCTTGTCGGCAGGGTCGCGGCGGCTACCGGCGTCAAAGTCGATTTGCACATCCAGCATCGGAATGGCGGGACTTTGCACCAGGTACACCTGGGCGCCGCTGGGCTGAGTCCAATGTTCAATGGGAATGCCCGCCCAGGCCACATTTATAAGAAATAGGCCTGTAGCCCCCGTCTTTAAAGCGCTAGTAGCTATTTTTTTTAGAGTATTCATGGAATGAAGAAGGCAATAGCTCAATGTCTGAATCCGGCGGGCGGGGTGCGTGGTTTGCGGGTTTTGTCCAGCGGCTGGGGCAACAGGTGCGCCACGGTGAGCTGGTCGTCGCCAAAATACTGGCGCGCCACCTGCTGCACCTGCTCGGCGGTGACCGCGCGCAGGCGCTGCAGCAATTGATCACCGGCATCCGTTGGCAGGCCCTGGGCCCATTGGGTGCCGAGTTCACGCGCCTGGTTGAACAGTGAGTCGAGTTTGTAGACTTCGCTGGCCACCCATTGGGTTTTGACGCGCGCCAGTTCGGCCTCGGTGATGCCCTCGGTGGCGATGCGCTGCACTTGTGTGCGCAGCGCCTGCTCCACCTGCTCGGCGGTTTTACCCTGGGTAGGCACGCCGGTCAGCATGAACAGCTGCGGGCCACGGCCCCACAAGCCGTTGTAGGCGCCAGCACTGTCGGCCACCCGGTCCGGGCCCTGCGTCAGGCTGCGTTCTAGGCGCGCGCCCTGGTAACCGTCCAGCACGGCGGCGAGCACGGTCAGCGCCAGGGTGTCGGCATCGTTGGCCGAGCCCACTTGCCATTTCAGCGACGGCACCTTGTAGGCCAGCACCACGTTGGCCTGTTCGGCCGGGGCCTTGAAGGCCAAGCGCTTGAGGCCCGACTGGACCGGCTCGGTGCGGGGCTTGCGCTCGGGCACGGCGCGGGTCGGCAGGCTGCCGTAATACTTGTCCGCCAGGGCGCGTACCTGGGCCACGTCCACATCCCCGGCCACCACCACCGCGGCATTGGCGGGCACATACCAGCGCTGGTAGAAGGCACGGGCATCCTCAGGCGTCAGGGCTTCCAGGTCACTCATCCAGCCGACGATCGGGCGGCGGTACGGAGATGCTACGAAGACAGTAGCATTGAGCGCTTCATACATAAGGGCTTGCGGGTTATCTTCCGTGCGAAGACGGCGCTCTTCCTTGACCACTTCCAGCTCTTTCTTGAACTCTGCGTCAGGCCACTGGCTGTGTGCAAAACGGTCCGACTCCAGACGCATCACGTCTTCGAGCTTTTGTACCGGAACCATCTGGTAGTAGCCGGTGTAGTCGCGGCTGGTGAAGGCGTTGTCGCGCCCGCCCAAAGCCGCCACGCGCCTTGAGAACTCGCCTGCGGGCACCTTGGGTGTGCCCTTGAACATCATGTGCTCCAGCACATGCGCCACGCCTGAGGCACCGTCCACCTCGTCCATGGCGCCCACCCGCACCCACAGCATGTGCACCGCTGTCGGTGCGCGCCGGTCGGGCTTGACGATCAGCGTCAAGCCGTTGGCCAGGGTGAACTGCTGGGCAGACTCGGGCGCGACCGCCACGGCACTGGCCGGGCTGGCTGGCGGTGCAGGCTGCGCCTGCGTCAGCGGCGGAGTGGTTAACAACAGGGCTGCCAGGGCGGGCAACAAGTAGCGCTTGGCAAAACAAAGTGGGACAGTCAGAGCAGTTTGGCGTTTCATAGAATGCTGTGATACCACGAAACCCAAAAATGTTCAGTTTCTTCAAAAAAAAGTTCGCCTCGGCCCCGCCCGCAACGCAGGATCTGCCTGAAAGTGCTGCGCCCCAGAATACCCCGGTAGTGTCCCTGGCAAACCCGGCCACACCGACGGTGCCCGATGCCCTGGCACAACTGCAGCCAGCGCCTGTCAGCAGCTTGGCACCGGCTGCGCCAACTCCGGTGATACCGCCCGAAGCAGCCAAGGAGCCGCCTGCGCGCAGCTCCTGGCTGGCCAAGCTCAAGACCGGGCTGCGCAAGACCGGCGCCAGCATCGCCACCGTGTTCACCGGCACGCAGATTGACGACGCGCTGTATGAGGACCTGGAAAGCGCCCTGCTGATGGCCGACACCGGCGTCAAAGCCACCGAGCACTTGCTGGAAGACCTCAAACGACGCGTCAAAGACAGCAAAACCACCGACCCGGCTGCCGTCAAGGGGCTGCTGGTGCAGTCGCTAACCGACTTGCTGCGGCCCTTGCAAAAGCCGTTATTGATTGGCCAATTCAAACCCACGGTGATCATGGTCGCCGGGGTCAACGGCGCGGGCAAAACCACCTCGATTGGCAAACTCTCCCGGCATCTGGCCAGCGAAGGCGCAACGGTGCTGCTGGCCGCCGCCGATACCTTCCGGGCGGCTGCCAAGGAACAGCTTGGGGTGTGGGCCGACCGCAACACGGTAGACATCATCAGCCAGGACGGTGGCGACCCGGCCGCTGTGGCGTTTGACGCGGTGTGCGCGGGCAAAGCACGCGGGCGAGATGTGGTGCTGGTGGACACCGCCGGGCGCTTGCCGACGCAGTTGCATCTGATGGAAGAGCTGAAAAAGATCAAGCGGGTGATCCAAAAAACCGGCCCGCTAGAAGACTTGGCCAATGGCACCGGCCAAAGCGCTGGCAGCGTGCCACCGCATGAAATTTTGCTGGTGATTGACGGCAACACCGGCCAGAACGCTCTCAGCCAAGTGAAGGCTTTTGACGATATTCTGGGCTTGACCGGGCTGATCGTGACCAAACTGGACGGCACTGCCAAGGGCGGCGTGCTGGCCGCCATTGCCCGCGAACGGCCGATTCCGGTTTACTTCATCGGGGTAGGTGAAAAGCTGGAAGACCTGGAGACGTTTAACGCTCAGGAATTCGCCCAGGCGCTGCTTTCTTGAGAGCAAACCCGCCTTGTGAGACCCAAGAACTGATCAATACGTCGCGTATTTACCAATTCCTGCCCTGTCGGGTAAGACAGGCCATTTGAAAAAACCGCATCAGGTAGTACATTCTCACTCTATGTCGATTACCGAAACAATGCCGCTCAGCATGCCTGCCAGCAACTTGCCGGGCTTGGGGCGCACGCTGGTGATGGCGGGCAAGCTGGATCAAAAGTTTGCCGAAGAGATCTTTCGCAAGGCGCAGGCCAAGCGCTCCAGCTTTATTGCCGAACTCACCGGCTCGGGCGCGGTGTCGGCCACCGACCTGGCACACACGCTGTCGCTGGCGTTTGCCGTACCGATCATCGACCTCGAAGCCATCAATCCTCAACTCTTGCCACGTGGTTTGCTGGACAACAAGATCTGCCAGGACTACCGGCTGGTGGTGCTAGGCAAACGACAAAACCGGCTGATCGTCGCCACGGCAGACCCGTCTGACCAGCAAGCTGCCGAAAAAATCAAATTCTCCACCCGCCAGAATGTGGACTGGGTGGTTGCTGAATACGACAAGCTGCTCAAGCTCGTGTCCAACAGCACCCTGACGGCAACCGAGTCGATCGACAACATTGTTGGTGAAGATTTCGAATTCGACGACCTGATGACCGAGCAGGTCAGTGACAGTGCGACGACGGCCTCGTCCGAGGTGGATGACGCGCCGGTGGTCAAGTTCTTGCACAAGATGATGCTCGACGCGTTCTCGATGCGCGCCTCTGACCTGCACTTTGAGCCTTACGAGCACAACTATCGGGTGCGTTTTCGCATTGACGGCGAACTGCGCGAAATTGCCTCGCCGCCGATTGCCATCAAGGACAAACTGGCTTCCCGCATCAAGGTGATCTCGAAGATGGACATCTCCGAGAAACGCGTGCCGCAAGACGGCAAGATGAAGCTCAAGATCGGGCCAGACCGGGTGATTGACTTCCGTATCAGTACCCTGCCGACCCTGTTTGGCGAGAAGATCGTGATCCGTATTCTGGACCCCAGCACGGCCAAGATGGGCATTGACGCGCTGGGCTATGAACCTGCAGAAAAAGAACGGCTGATGCAGGCCATCAGCCGACCCTACGGCATGATTCTGGCCACTGGCCCCACCGGCTCGGGTAAAACTGTGTCGCTATATACCTGCCTGAACCTGCTCAACAAGCCAGGTGTAAACATTGCCACGGTGGAGGATCCGTCTGAAATCAACCTGCCCGGTGTCAACCAGGTCAACGTCAATGAAAAAGCTGGCCTCACCTTCTCGGTGGCCCTGAAATCATTTCTGCGACAAGACCCCGACATCATCATGGTGGGTGAAATCCGCGACATTGAAACCGCTGATATTGCCATCAAGGCCGCGCAAACGGGCCACTTGGTGCTATCAACCTTGCACACCAACGATGCGCCATCCACCCTCACGCGCCTGCGCAACATGGGTGTGGCACCGTTCAACATCGCCTCCAGCGTATTGCTGATTTCAGCGCAACGGTTGGCCCGGCGCCTGTGCTCAACCTGCAAGAAGGCGATCGAGATTCCGGACAAGGCCCTGCTGGACGCCGGCTTCAAACCAGAGGAGCTCGACGGTAGCTGGAAACCCTTTCACCCCGTGGGTTGTAACGCCTGCAACAACGGTTACAAGGGCCGAATTGGTCTGTACCAGGTGATGCCCATCAGTGACGAGATTCAGCGCATCATCCTGCGCGATGGCAGCACGCTGGACATCGCAGACCAGGCCCGGCGCGAGGGTGTCAAAACCATGCGGGAAGCTGGCCTGCTCAAGGTCAGGATGGGCTTGACGTCCCTGGAAGAAGTTTTGGCAGTCACCAATGAATAACCCAACACAAACGGCGCACCATGGCAACTGAGAAAGCAAAACCGAAGGCGGTGGTCAAGGAGTACGTCTTCGAGTGGGAGGGCAAGGACCGCAATGGCAAGCAGGTGCGTGGCGAAACCCGCGCCGGGGGTGAAAACCAGGTCACTGCCGCGCTGCGCCGCCAGGGTGTGATGCCCACCAAGATCAAAAAGCGCCGCATGAGCGCAGGCAAACGCATCCGGCCCAAAGACATCGCCATCTTCACGCGCCAGCTCGCCACCATGATGAAAGCTGGCGTGCCACTGTTGCAAGCGTTTGACATCGTGGGACGCGGCAACCCGAACCCGAGCGTGACCCGCCTGCTCAATGACATCCGCAACGACGTGGAAACCGGTACTTCGCTGAGCGTGGCGTTTCGCAAGTACCCGTTGCACTTTGACGCCCTGTATTGCAACCTGGTCGAGGCCGGTGAAGCGGCCGGTATTCTGGACCAACTGCTGGACCGCCTGGCGGTCTATATGGAAAAAACCGAGGCGATGAAGTCCAAGATCAAGTCCGCCCTGATGTACCCCATTGCGGTGCTGGTGGTGGCTTTTGTGGTCACGGCGGTGATCATGATCTTTGTGGTGCCCTCGTTCAAGGAAGTGTTCACCAGCTTTGGCGCTGACCTGCCCGCCCCAACCCTGGTGGTGATCGCCATGAGCGAATTTTTTGTGGCGTATTGGTGGCTGATTTTTGGCGGCCTGGGTGGCGGCTTCTACTTTTTCATGCAGGCCTGGCAACGCAATAAAAAAGTGCAGATCTTCATGGACAAGCTGATGCTGAAGATGCCAATTTTTGGGGTGCTGGTGGAAAAATCCAGCATCGCCCGCTGGACACGCACGTTATCAACCATGTTTGCTGCGGGTGTGCCGCTGGTGGAGGCGCTGGACTCGGTGGGTGGTGCGGCAGGTAACTGGGTGTATGAAAACGCCACCATCAAAATTCAGCAAGAGGTGTCTACCGGCACCGCCCTCACTGCCGCCATGACCAATGTGAACCTGTTTCCGTCGATGGTGCTGCAGATGTGCGCCATTGGCGAAGAATCCGGCTCCATTGACCACATGCTGGGCAAGGCAGCAGATTTCTATGAATCCGAGGTGGATGACATGGTGGCAGGTATCTCCAGCCTGATGGAACCCATCATCATCGTGATTCTGGGCACCGTCATCGGCGGCATTGTGGTGGCCATGTACCTGCCCATCTTCAAGCTCGGCCAGGTGGTTTGATCGGGTTATCGAGGTAAATGGCGCGCTGGACGCGTCTCCAGGCTTGCCACGCCCACCAGAGGCGCCCGCTCCAGCGCGCCACCTGTCGCGGACGAAACACCACCAGTACCGTCAGGGCACCCAGCGGCACCAACGGGTGCGCGTACAACCATTTCAGACCCCGTTGAACGGTATCCATCACAGCCAGCGGCCGCTCCAGCACAACCACCTGCTCTGCCAGCGATGACCGCAACTGCTGGCTGCGGCGCTGCAACAGTTGCTGGCGAAGCAGCAGATCAGTGTTGTTCATGGTCAACCGGCTTGGCCAGGGCAGTCTGATCGCGTTGCAACTCAGTCAGACTGGCATTGAACATACCCTGCGAGCTGCGCAGGCGTCGCTTGGCATGCTGTACTGCCATGGCACCCCCGGCGAGAAACAGCAGCGCCAATGTTGCAACGGCGGCCAGACGGTAGCCGTCCCAGAGCAGCAGCACAACAAAGCCGCACAACAAGACCAGGCCCAAACCGAGCAGCAGCAGCGCGATACCGGCCCACAGCAAACCATCGAACAGGCGCCGTTTTTCAACCTCGATTTCCGTGCCCAGCAGTTCCAGCCGAACTTGGGCAATGTCGATCAAGGTGCTGACCAGCTGGCGCAGCGAGGCAAGCAAACCTCTTGGCGGTGCGGGGTCCGACATGCCCCGCAGGTCTAACGCCGACCGATCAGCAAACCAATCACCAGGCCTGCTCCGGCCGCGATGCCAATCGACTTCCAGGGGTTTTCGTGCACATATTCGTCGGTCGCATGACCGGCTTCTTTGACCTTGGCCACAGCCATCTGCTGCAGATGGGCCAACTCGGTTTTAGCTTGATGCAGCCGGTCCATGATTCTTCCTCGCAGATCGGCAGCGCCTTCGCCAACCTCGTCTGATGTCATGCGCAGCAATGCCTCGGCATCGCCAATGACAACCTGTAAGTCGCTCATCAATTTTTCTTTCTGCAATGCGGTAATCGTGCTCATACAAACCTCCTTGAAAAAAAGTTGGGGGACCGTGAAACGCAAGTCTAGACCTGGCCAGACATCACCGCAATCAGGTTATTGATGAACCCTGACCCGTTGTGGCAGTTACGGGCGGCTCAACCGCTTGGGGCGGCCGGGCCGATGTACCAGCTGCAATTCGGCGCGGCAACTGGTTTGGACCCAGCTCCTTTTTCGGTCTGCAAGCTGATCCGTGCATCCTGGCGTCGTAAGATAGGTGACGGCCTGTTGCGGCCACCGTTTTCGAATGACAGCAACTTTTGAGGAGTCTGAAGGACATGCATGCGATGGTGACTGGGTTTATGGCCATTCGCAGGATGGCTGTGCAAAAAAGTGGCTGTAACCAACCGGAGAAACGGCCATGCTGAGCCAGACCCCGTTCGTGTCAACCGGTTTCGATGCCGGACTTTGGGGCCTGCTGGGGCTACTGATTGGCAGCTTTCTCAACGTGGTGATCTACCGCCTGCCGGTCATTCTGGAGGCCCAGTGGAAGGCCGAATGCGCTGATCTGGCAGACAAAGCGCTGCCCGAGACGCCACCCTTTAACCTGATGGTGCCGCGCTCGCGCTGCCAGAAGTGCAGCCACCAATTGGCGTGGTATGAAAACATCCCCGTGCTGAGCTATCTGGTGCTGCGCGGCAAGTGCAAACACTGTGGCACAGCCATCAGCTTGCGCTACCCGGCCGTGGAACTGGTCACCGGGGCGCTGTTTTTCTTTTGCGCCTGGCGCTTTGGGCTCACACCCACGGCCATGGTCTGGAGCGGTTTTGTTGCTGCGCTGATCACCCTGTGCATGATTGACTGGGACACCACCTTGCTGCCTGACAACATCACCCTGCCCTTCGTCTGGGCGGGGTTGATTGCCGCCACGCTGGGCTGGACACCGGTCACGCTGGCCGACTCGGTCTGGGGCGCGGTGGGTGGCTATATGTCGCTGTGGCTGGTGTACTGGGGTTTCAAACTGGCCACCGGCAAGGAAGGCATGGGTTTTGGCGACTTCAAGCTGTTTGCCGCTTTGGGCGCGTGGTTTGGCTGGCAGGCGCTGGTGCCCATCATCCTGATGGCCTCGGTGATTGGTGCCATCGTCGGCATTGCCATGAAGTTCTCCAGCGGGTTGCGCGAAGGGGGTTATATCCCGTTTGGACCGTTTTTGGCTGGCGCTGGTCTGACGGCAATGATCTTTGGGCCGCAAACCATCCTGAGTGCTGTAGGTTTTTGAGCCATGGCTGGCGCGTTCCGCTTGGGGCTGACCGGCGGCATTGGCAGCGGCAAGAGCACGGTGGCCACTTTTCTGGCAGATCTGGGCGCAGCCGTGATGGACGCAGACGCCATAGCACGCTCGGTGACCGCGCCTGGCGGCCTGGCCATTGCCCCGATCCGTGCCGCCTTTGGCAACGACATCATCACCGCAGAGGGCGCATTGGACCGCGATCAGATGCGGGCCAGAGCCTTTTCGGACGCCCGCGAGCGCAAGCGCCTGGAGGCCATCATTCACCCGCTGGTCGGGCAGGAAACGGCGCGCCAGGCCGATGCTGCCGTCGCTGCCGGCCACCGCTGCCTGGTGTTTGATGTGCCGCTGCTGGTGGAATCAAGCCACTGGCGTACCCGAGTAGACGCGGTGCTGGTGGTGGACTGTCTACCGCAAACCCAGATTGCGCGCGTGGTGGCCCGCAGCCAGTTGGACCCGGCGGGCGTGCAGACCATCATCAACGCGCAATCACCCCGGCTGCGCCGACTACAAGCCGCCGACGCGGTGATCTTCAATGAGGGCCTGTCTTTGGGGGTTTTACGCGATGAAGTGGCCACGCTGGCCACAGGCTTCGGGCTATCATTAGCGCACTCAACCCACCCCACATCCGCGTGATTCTTTACGAATATCCTTTACACGAACGCATCCGCACCTATCTGCGGCTGGAGCACCTGTTTCTGCGTCTACAGCAATTGGTGACCCGCATGGACCCGCTGGACCATCACTTTGCGCTGGTGACCCTGTTTGAAATCATGGATGTGGCGGCCCGGGCCGACCTGAAATCTGACTTGCTCAAAGACCTGGACAAGCAAAAGCACATGCTTGATGGCTACCGCGGTAACCCGGCCATTGCCGAGGCGGTGCTCGACAAGGTGATTGCCGAGATCGACCAGCGCTACACCGCCCTGAACACCCAGCAAGGCAAGGCCGGGCAGCCGCTGACCGAAAACGATTGGCTGATGAGCATTCGCAGTCGCATCAGTATCCCCGGCGGCACCTGCGAGTTTGACCTGCCCTCGTATTACGCCTGGCAGCACAAGACCGGGGTCAGCCGACAGGCAGATCTGCACCAGTGGACCGACACGCTCACCGCTCTGGGCGACGCCGTGCACCTGCTGCTGAAACTGCTGCGTGATTCGGGCACGCCGCAAAAGGTCATCGCCAATGGCGGGCAATTCCAGCAAAACTTGCCGCAGGGGCGCACTTTTTTGCTGCTGCGCGTGGCGCTGGATGTGACGCAAGGGCTGGTCCCCGAGATCAGCGGCAACCGGCTGATGGTGTCGGTGCGGCTGATGCGCGCAGGCGACGACCAGCGAGCGCATCTGGTGGCCGACGATGTGGCGTTTGAACTGGCGCTGTGTTCATGACCGGACCAGACGCACCCCCCGAACTGCCTGAAAAATGGGTCACCTGCCCGCAGTGCGGCGGCCCCAGTCTGTACGCCGCCAGCAACCCGTTCAGGCCGTTTTGCTGTGAGCGCTGCAAGCAGATAGACCTGGGCGCCTGGGCCAGTGAACAGTTCGCGTTGCCCGCACAGCCTGATCCAGACGATTTGCCGTCACAGGCCCCCTGAACCCACCTTATATAAGAAATAGGCCTCCAGCCCTTATACAGAAAGGGCAAGTAGCTCTACTTTCAATAGTATCTGTCAAACTATTTGAACGCATCCCACAGCAGCTTGAGCCCGGTCAGCAGCATGCCAGCGTACAGAAACCCGTAAAACAGCCGCTGGCTGATGCGCCGCGCCAGCCACACCCCGACCCACACGCCAATGGGCGCAATCGGCAACAGCACCAACGAGGTCGCCATGTTGCGCCAGTCCAGCAGGCCCAGCCAGGCGTACGGGATCCATTTGGACAGGTTGATGACAAAGAAGAAAAACGCCATGGTGGCGGTGAAGCGTACCGGCGACAGCCGCATCGGGATCACATAAGCGTTGACCGGTGGCCCGCCCGCGTGGGCGATAAAACTGGTGAAACCCGCCGTGGCGGTCAGGATCGCGCCCAGCCATTTGGGCGGCGGCGGGCTGTCTGGCTTGGGCGGAAACGCCACCCGCTGCGCCAGAAAAAGCAACGTGAAAGCACCCACCAAACCCGCTACCACTTGCGCGTTGAGCACCTTGAACAGCAACGTGCCGACACCAATACCCACCAACCCCCAGGGCAGCAGGAACCGCAGCAGTTTCATGTCAAAGTCTTTGCGAAACGCGGCCATGCCCAGGATGTCCATCACCAGCAGCACCGGCATCAAAATGGCTGCGGCCTGTGGCACGGTCACCGCCAGCGCCATCATCGGCACCGCCAGCGAGCCAAAACCGGCGCCAAAACCGCTTTTGCTGATGCCCATCAACAGCACGGCGGGAATGGTGACCATGTAGAAATACGGGTCGGTGATCAGCGGAAACGTGGTGGCAAACAACATGGCGCGACAATTAAACCACCATGTTTGAACCCTCCCAAGCCGATGTTCGCCGTTTTTTTTGCTCCGTTTACGCCAAAGCCCAGGCCGGGCAAGCACTGGAAGCTCTTGAAACCATAGCTTCTCTGTGGATGAACGAGCATCCCGAATTCCATGCCGAACTCGCTGACCTGGACGGCGCGCTGGCCAGCATGGCGCTGCCGGAAGACGGCAAGAGCAATGCGTTTTTGCACCTGTCGATGCACCTGTCCATCACCGAGCAGTGCAGCATTGACCAGCCGCGCGGCATCCGCCAGGCGGTGGAGTTGCTTACCCACCGGCGCGACTCTTTGCACGACGCCCACCACGAGGTGATGGACTGCCTGGGCCAGATGATGTGGGAGAGCCAGCGCGCGGGCCGCCCACCCGATGGCAACGCCTACATGGCCTGTGTGCAACGGCGCGCTACACAAGACTGAGCCGCCTGCCTTACCATCGTGCGCTTGCTGCGCCGCATTCGCTTTGACCCCCTCCTCACCCGACTGACCACCATGAAATTCCAAGGCACCCCAAACTATGTCGCCACCGCAGACCTAATGCTGTCGGTGAACGCCTCCATCACTCTGCAGCGCCCGCTGCTGGTCAAGGGCGAGCCCGGCACCGGCAAAACCATGCTGGCCGAGGAAGTGGCGGGGGCGCTCAACTTGCCGCTGCTGCAGTGGCACATCAAAAGCACCACCAAAGCCCAGCAAGGCCTGTACGAATACGATGCAGTGAGCCGGTTGCGGGATTCTCAGTTGTCGGACATCGACGGTGGCGAGCGCGTCAAAAACATCCACAACTACATCGTCAAAGGCGTGTTGTGGCAGGCGTTCACGGCGGACCAGCCGGTGGCGCTGCTGATTGACGAGATCGACAAGGCCGACATCGAGTTCCCGAACGACCTGTTGCGCGAGATCGACCGCATGGAGTTTTACTGCTACGAAACCCGTGAGCTGATCCGCGCCAAACACCGCCCGCTGGTGTTCATCACCTCGAACAACGAGAAGGAACTACCTGACGCGTTTCTGCGCCGCTGCTTTTTCCACTACATCAAGTTCCCCGATGCAGTGACCATGAAGCAAATTGTGGACGTGCACTATCCGGGGCTGAAAGCCGAACTGCTGCAGGCGGCGATGAAGACGTTTTTTGACATCCGCAACCTGCCGGGCCTGAAGAAAAAGCCCTCTACCAGTGAACTGCTGGACTGGCTCAAATTGCTGATGGCGCAGGACATTCCGGCATCTGTGCTGCAAACCGAGGGTGACAAGGTTGCGGTGCCGCCGATGGTGGGCGCGTTGCTGAAAAACGAGCAGGACGTGACGCTGTTTGAGAAACTGGTGTTTATGCAGAGCCGCAACCGCTGAATTTTTGGAGATATGGAATGGCTTTTGTTGAACCTGTCACCTTGACCGCTCGCGGTATCACTTTGCTGCCTTTGACGCTGGAACACGAATCGGGCTTGCGCGCGGCGGCGGCTGATGGCGAGTTGTGGAACATTCGCGTCACATCGGTACCCGAGCCGGAAGCCACCCGCAAATACATCGAAGACGCGCTGGCGATGCGTGAGGCGGGGAACCGGTTTGCCTTCTGCGTCACGGAAACGGCGACTGGCAAAGTGCTGGGCAGTAGCAGTTACCACGACATTCTGCCTGCCGTGAAACGGGTCGAAATCGGTTGGACCTGGTATGCCAAAAGCGTGCAGCGCTCGCACGTCAATAGCACCGCCAAGCTGCTGCTGATGACCCATGCGTTTGAGGTGCTGGGTTGCCATGTGGTCGGCTGGCGCACGGATAACTTCAACTTTGCGTCGCAAGCGGCCATCGAGCGGCTGGGTGCCAAGAAAGACGGCGTGCTGCGTGGCCACGCCTTGCGCCGCGACGGCACCATCCGCGACACGGTGATGTACAGCCTGCGCAGTGGCGAATGGCCGGAAGTCAAGGCCCAGTTGCTGTATTCGCTGGACAAGCCGCGCGCCTGATCTGGACACGACGACTTACCGTATATACACTCGCAATATACTAAAGGAGTCGCTCATGAACGCTCGCATACCCTCCAAAGCCATATCAACCCGCAGTCTTGTGGAAACAACGGTGTTCCAGTCCGGCAACAGTCAAGCCATCCGTATTCCCAAAGAATTCCAGTTCCACACCAAGCGGGTAGAGATATTTCGGGAAGGCAATGCCATCGTATTGCGCCCTCTGCCGACAACCGCCACCGAAGCGCTTGCAGACCTCTCCCCTCTGAGCGCCGCTGAAGGCCGTGCGCTGGACCAGGCGATGGAACATCTTGACGACCTGTTGGCGCTGGATGAACCCCCTTCTGCCACGACACGGCGCCGTGCCAACACCCCTGCACGAAAACCCGGCACACCATGAAGCCGAGATACCTGCTTGATACCGACGTGTTCTCACTGATGGTCAAGGGCCAGGACGAAGCAATTAACACGCGGATGCAAACCCTGACAAAAGGCGAGGCGGTGCTGTCGGTGATCACGACTGGCGAATACTTCTATGGGATCGCACATGCCCCGGTGTCCGCACTGCGCGAAAAACGTGCCCAGCGTTTGATGGATTTTTTCGGTGTTTTGCCTCTGGATGCTGACGTGAGCATCAGCTACGGTGACATCCGTGCCGACTTGCGGAAAAAAGGTACGCCGATTGGCCCCAATGACCTGTGGCTCGCCGCCCAGGCCAAAACGCACGGGCTGATCATGGTGACACGCAACACCCGCGAGTTCAAGCGTGTCAAGGGCTTGAAAGTCGAGGACTGGTTGTGAAAAAAATGTTTTCCCCGTGGTGGCTGCTGGTCATTGCCGCATTGGGTACCCCATGCTGATCGACTTCTTCTACACCCTGCGTGCCGCCAAGCTGCCGGTTTCGGTCAAGGAATTCCTGACCCTGCTGGAGGCGCTCAAGCTCGGTGTCGTTGGACCAAAAACACCGCCAGCTGGCGACGATGACAGCACCCCCAGCGGCTACAAGCTCGAAGACTTCTACTTTTTAAGCCGCGCCACACTGGTCAAGGACGAAAAGCACTACGACAAGTTTGACCGGGCCTTTGCCGCCTACTTTCACGGCGTGGAGCTGGTCACCGACTTCACCAAAGACATCCCTCTGGAGTGGCTGCAAAAAACGCTGGAACTCAACCTGACTCCCGAGCAAAAGGCGGCCATCGAGAAAATGGGCTGGGACGAGCTGATGGAGACGCTCAAAAAACGCCTCGAAGAGCAAAAAGAACGCCACGAAGGCGGCAACAAATGGGTCGGCACCGGCGGCACCAGCCCGTTTGGCCATGGTGGTTACAACCCGCAAGGCGTGCGCATCGGTGGCGCAGGCAAGAACAAAAGCGCAGTCAAGGTCTGGGAGCAGCGCGCCTACCGCGACTATGACGACACCCAGGAGCTCGGCACGCGCAACATCAAGGTGGCGCTGCGCCGCCTGCGCAAGTTCGCCCGCGAAGGCCATGTGGAAGAGCTGGACCTGGACAACACCATCCGCTCCACCGCCGCCAACGCCGGGTACCTGGACATCAAAATGCGCCCGGAGCGCCACAACAACGTCAAGGTGCTGCTGCTGATGGATGTGGGTGGCACCATGGACGAGCACATCGCGCGTGTCGAAGAGCTATTCTCTGCCGCCAAGACCGAGTTCAAACACCTGGAGTTTTATTACTTCCACAACTGCGTGTACGACTTTGTCTGGAAGAACAACCGCCGCCGTTTTGCCGAAAAATTTCCCACCTGGGACATCGTGCGCAAATACAACAAGGACTACAAACTGATCTTCATCGGTGACGCCACCATGAGCCCGTATGAGATTTTGCAGCCCGGTGGCAGCGTGGAATACAGCAACGAGGAAGCCGGTGCCGAGTGGCTGGGCCGCCTGACGCATGCCTACCCGCAGTTCGCCTGGATCAACCCCGAGCCGCAAGGCGTGTGGCAATACCGCCAGAGCATCAGCATCGTGCAACAGTTGATGAGCCAACGCATGTTCCCGATGACGCTCAAGGGGCTGGAAGACGCGATGCGCCTGCTCAGCAAATGAAGGCGCTCTGGCTGGCGCCGGCTGCGCTGCTGTTTCCCCTGCTGGGGGCTGCGCAGGCTGTGGCGCCGGTGGAGACCGACCCGGCCCAGTCCAGCCCCGAGGTACCCGCGCCGGCCAGCAGCGACGAGCCAGCCGGGGAACCACCCAACGCAGAAACCGACACCGATGACACCGCAGCCGAGACCTCCGAGCCAGCCACACCCGCCTTTGACCTCACCATCACCGCTACCGATGAGATCAAGACCGTGCTGGAGCGTCAACTGGAGCTTCAGCGCTACCGCGCACTCACCGACCTGAGTGACGACGAGCTTGACCGCCTGATGGACATGGCCCGGCTCGACGCGCAAAAGCTCCTTGCCACGCTGGGCTATTTCTCGCCGGTGATTGACATCAGCCGCACAGGTGACGACCAGGCCACCACCGGGCGTGCCGTGCAGATCAGCGTGGTGGCGGGCGAGCCGGTGCAGGTCAGCCAGGTACAGTTGCGCTTCAATGGCCCGATCGCCACCGACCCGCAAGCCGCAGCGCAACGTGCCCTGATTGAGGGTACCTGGCTGCTGCCTGCGGGTAACCGAATGACGCAGGCCAGCTGGTCAGCCGCCAAACAGCAGGCGCTGCGCCAGCTCACCAGCCAGCGCTACCCCACCGGCACACTCAGCGCCACGCAGGCCGATGTGGACCCGGTCACGCATACCGCGCGTCTTGAAGTGACCCTGGACTCGGGCCCAGCCTACCAACTCGGCACGCTGGTCACCACCGGCCTGAAGCGTTATGACGCCGACCTGGTACGCCGCCTGGCCCGCCTGCCGCCCGGTGACGATTACGACCTGAAAGAACTCATGGCTGCGCAGCAGCGCCTCACCAGCAGCGGCTACTTCAATTCGGCCTTTGTGCGGGTCGACACCACCACCGACCCGCAAGCGGCCCAGGTGCTGGTCACGGTACGTGAGGCGCGGCTGCAAAAAATCACATTGGGCGTGGGTGCCAGTACCGACAGCGGCGCCCGCATGAGCGTGGACCACCTGCACAACCTGATGCCCGGGCTGGGCTGGCGCGCACTCACCCAGATCGCCATCGACCGTGAAACCCAGTCCATCGGCACCGAGCTGACCGCCCCACCCGACGACCGTGGCTGGCGCTGGAACACCTCGGTGCTGTTGCTCAATGAGCAGGGTGGCTCGTTTGACGTGGGCAGCCGACGCCTGCAGTTCGGCGCCAACCAGGCCGGTGAGCGCATCGACCGCAGCTACTACCTGCAATACGACCGCGCCGACACCACAGTCTCGCTGGAGGCGACTGAGCCCCAAGTGGCTGAGTCAGTCAGTGTCAACTACGCCTTCACGCTGCGCGAGTTTGACGCCTTGCCGTTCCCGTCCAGCGGCTGGGCGCTGGGGGTGGAACTGGGGGTGGGCACCACGCTGGGCAGCGACCGCTCGCCCTTCAGCCGGGTGCTAACACGCTGGCAAAGTTACTGGCCGCTGGGCAAAGACCCCGCCACAGGCGCCCCGGATCTGCACGCCGGACGCCTGGCCCTGCGCGCCCAGGTGGGCGCCGTGGTGGTCAGGGACGGCGTCAGCCTGCCCTCCACCCAACTGTTTCTGGCCGGTGGCGCCAACAGCGTGCGCGGCTACGGGCTGCGCACCATCGGCATCGAACTGCCAGACGGCCAGATCACCGCCGGGCGCTATCTGGCCACCGGCAGTGTCGAGTGGCAGCGCCCCATCACCGCCAAGGGCCGCCTGACCGACTGGGAGAGCGTGCTGTTTGTCGACGCCGGGTCTGTGGCCAACAAGGCCGCTGACCTCAACACCCAGGTGGGTGTGGGTGCTGGCGTGCGCTGGAAAACACCGGTCGGCCCGCTGCAGATCGACCTGGCCTACGGTGTGCAGGTGAAAAAGTTGCGCCTGCACCTGAACGTGGGGTTTGTGTTTTGAAGCCCCTACTGCGCTGGAGCCTATGGACGCTGTTGGGCCTGTTGCTGGCCGGGCTGGGCCTGGGTGCCGGGCTGTGGGGCTGGTCGGGGAGCGACACCTCCCTGGCGGTGGCCTTGCGACAGGCGCAGCGTGTGCTGCCTGCCGGGCAGACGTTGGAGGCGCGCGAGGTCAGTGGCTCGCTGCGTTCTGGCGGGCGCATTGGCTGGCTGCGCTGGGAAAGTGGTGGCCTCAGTGTGGAAGCTTTTGACGTGACCGCCGCCTGGCTGCCTGCCGCGTTGCTGCAACGCCAACTGCGTTTGAGCCAATTGGCCATCCAGCGCCTCGTCATCCACGACCAGCGCGCGCCCTCACCGGCCAGCGCCAGCGAGCCACCCACCGATGTGGGCCTGCCGTTTCGGGTAGATGCCGCGGTACAGGTGAACGCGCTGGAATGGCTGGGGGTGAGCACCCAGCGGCTGGATCAACTGTCAGTTCATTATGTTTTTGATAGCTACTTGCACAGACTGGAAAAGGGCCAGGGCCTGTTTTTATCTAATATTTACCGGTTTTCAGGCGAATTGCAAGCCAGCGGCCCGCTGGCGCTGAAGCTGCAGGTCGAGGGCGGGTTAGATGCCCCCGTGCCTGGCAGCACCGAGCCGCTGCACCTGAACGCACTGGCCACTGTGACCGGTGCGCTGGCCGGGCCACAAGCCGAACTGGTGCTGCAAGCTGATCTGAAACCGCAGGGCACGCCAGCCCCGGCACCCGCCGCTGGTAGCAAAACCGCACCAGCGGCTATGCAGGCCAGCCTGTCGGCCCATATCGCCCCGTGGCAGGCGCAACGCATCCTGAGCGCAGAAGGACGCTGGCAGGCGCTGAACCTCGCCACCATCTGGTCCCAAGCGCCGCAAACCGCACTCACCGGCCAGGCCAGCGTCAGCCCGCAAGGCCCCGGCTGGCAGGCCAGGTTGGCCCTGGACAACACGCTCAGCGGCCCCTGGGACCAGCAACGCCTGCCGCTGCAGCAGTTGCAGGCGGGGCTGACCTATACCGACGGGCACTGGCTGCTGCAACACCTGCAGGCGCAAGCAGCCGGTGGCAGTGTGCAAGGCCGTGGCCAAACCAGCGCGGGTACCGCTGGTCTGTGGCAGGGCGAGGTGCAGGTGCAAGGCATCAACCCCGCTGCCATCGACACCCGCCTGGCTGCCGATGACATCAGCGGCACCCTCAGCGCACGCCAAAGCCTGGCCAGCGACCCGACCACGGCGCAGGGCAACGCCGCCAACCCGGTGCCAGTCACGCCCTTCAGTTTCGACATCGCCCTGCAGTCCACCCGCCAGCGCGCGGCCCAACGCGTGACCGCCAAGCCCGTCAGCGCCCAGGCGGATCTGCTGGCTGGCCTGCGGCTGGGCAGCCTTCAGGCCCAAGGTGTGTGGTCGGCACCGCAACTGGACCTGAGCTCGCTCACGCTGGAAGTCGCCCAGGCGCAACTGCGCGGCCAGCTCAAGGTCAACACCGCCAGCCTGGCCACCCAAGGCAAGCTCAGCCTGCAGCTGCCAGGCCTGCAGGCGCAGGCCGATGGCCGTCTGTCGCCTGCTGACGGGCTGGGCAACTTGTCTGTTCAGTTGCAAAACGCCAGCCAGGCCAACCAGTGGTTCCAGCAGTGGCCAGGTCTGGTCAGCCAACTCGCCAACCTCCAAGCCAGCGGCTCGGCAGCGCTCACCGCGCGCTGGCAAGGTGGCTGGCAGCAAAACGCCCAAGCGCTGCGCCTTGACGCCAGCCTGCAAGTGCCGCAGCTCGCCGTCGCCACCCGCCCCGTACCACCCGCCGCGTCTGTGCAAATGCGGGTGCAAGACGCGCAGCTGGCGCTGTCTGGCCTGATGCGTGAGCTGACGATCAGCAGCCAGGGGCAAATTGGCTGGGACACACAGCAGGTCACTTGGCAAACGCAGGCCAGCGCAGGCCGTGGCCCAGACGGCGACTGGCAAGCCAGCATCCGGCAGCTGCAACTGTCATTACGCCCGCCGGGCAGCCCCAACCCATGGCGGCTGCAAATCGGCACCGCCGAAGACGGCGCGCCCGGCCCATTGGCCCAACCCGTGACGCTGCGCTGGCAACCCGGCAGCGACGCCAGCACGTTGGCGGTGTCTGCGGGTTCAGCACGGCTGCGCGGCCCCCGGGCTGGCACCGTTGGCATCAGCTGGCAACCCACACAATGGGTGCCGGCCAGCAACCCCGGCAAACCGGCGCAGTGGCGCAGCCAGGGCCGCGTTGAGGGTGTGCCGCTGGCCTGGCTGGACGCCTTCACCGAACAGACCCTGGCCGAGCTGGGCGTCACCAGCGACCTGCTGCTGGCCGGCAGCTGGGACGCGGCTTCCAGCGACATGCTGCACTTTCGCGCCACGTTGGAGCGCAGCGCGGGGGATGTGCGCCTACAGGCTGAAGCCGGGCGCTCCGCCGCCCTGCCGGCAGGTTTGCAAGAAGCCTGGCTGCAGGTCAATCTGGACGGTGATCAGGTCGCCAGCACGCTGCGTTGGGACAGCGCGCGCGCTGGCAAGGCACTGGCGGCCTTCAGCACCCAATTGCGCCACGACAGCAGCGGCTGGGCCTGGCCTGACAGCGCGCCACTGGGCGGCAGCCTGCAACTGCAGTTGCCACCGGTCGACGCCTGGTCGGCTCTGGCACCGCCGGGTTGGCGCCTGCGCGGCACGGTAGACAGTCACATCAACCTGGCCGGCACCCGGGCGCAACCCCAGTGGGAGGGCACGCTGCGCGCACGTGACCTGGCAGTACGCTCGCTGGTGGATGGCATTGACTTCAGCCAAGGCACGCTGGACGCCCGGCTGCACGGCCAGCAACTCGACATTCAGACCTTCACCCTGCGCGGCGCTGGCACGCCACAGAATACCGCAGCGGGCGGGCAACTCAGCGTCACCGGCTCGGTGCGCTGGCTGGCACACCCAGGGCAGGCCAGCCCGGTACATCAGGTTCAGATGGCGCTGCAAGCCCAGCTCAGCGCCCTGCGCCTGAGTGCCCGCCCCGATCGCCGACTGTCGGCTTCCGGCCAACTGGAGGCCGAACTGAAAGATGCCCGGCTGACGCTGCGTGGCAATCTCAGCGCCGACCAGGCTCTGTTCACCCTGCCCGACGACAACACCCCGAAGCTCGACGATGACGTGCGGGTGCGGCCCACCGCCACCGCATCCGACCAAACTGGCGCTCCAGCGCCAACCGGCACCCGTGCGGGCAGGACCATCAGCACCGACGTGTCGGTCAATCTGGACCTGGGGCCAGACTTTCAGGTGCGTGGCCGCGGCTTGCAAACGCGTCTCGCTGGCAAGCTGGTCTTAACCGCGCAGGGGGGCGCGGCGCCCGAGCTGACCGGCTCGATCCGCGCTGTCAACGGCACCTACCAGGCCTACGGCCAGCGGCTGCAGATCACGCGCAGCTTCGTGCGCTTCTACGGACCCATCGACAACCCGGCGCTGGCCATCCTGGCCATTCGGCCCAAACTCACCCAACGCGTTGGCGTGCAGATCAGCGGCACTGCCTTGTCACCGGTGGTGGCGCTGTATTCCGACCCCAGCCTGCCCGACGTGGAAACGCTCTCGTGGCTGGTGCTGGGCCGCTCTGGCGGCGCAGGTGGGGCTGAGGCCGCATTGATGCAGCAAGCGGCGCTGGCCTTGTTGGGCGGTGGCAGCAAAACCCTGGCAGACAACCTGAGCAGCGCGCTCGGGCTCGATGAGTTGAGTTTTCGCAGCGGTGGTGATGGCAGCGACAACGGCGGCACTGCCAGCGGGGCCTCGGTCACGCTGGGCAAACGCCTGTCACAAGACTTTTATGTGGCCTACGAAAGCAGCCTGGGAAGCGCGGTGGGGGTGTTCTACATCTTTTACGACATCTCCAGACGCCTCACTCTGCGGGCACAAACGGGTGAGCAAAGTGCGGTGGATCTGATCTATACCCTGCGGTATGACTGACTTTACAATCCGCCGTCCCTCGCTGTAGTTCAATGGATAGAACGAGTGCCTCCTAAGTGCTAGATACAGGTTCGATTCCTGTCAGCGGGACCATATTTGAAGCCGGATTGGTTTTTTACCGTCCGGCTTTTTTCTTTTTCCCTATGAAAACCCCGTTTTTGTCGTTCGTTAGCGTCCGCGATAGTTTGCCACATTCCAGCCCAACGAGGGGGCACATTCGGGGGCACGTTTTCAGAAAATGGGGGCATAAGTTCGAAAGGTGCCCCGTGGGCGGGTCGGTTTAGCAGGTTCCCCCAGTGCTGCGCTTGGTGCGCTCTCACTGGCCAGGGTGTGATTCATTGAGGAATATGCGCAAAAATGCCCCCAAATCAAGGGGCATTCGCTGCAAATTCTGGGGGCACTTTTGCCAGTTTTCGCAGCAACTGCCCCTTTTAACCCCCCGGGGGTAGTTTTGCTTTTCCATAAAAATCAGGTTAAGCGGTCGGTTTCCGGGGTGGGTTCGCCAGACTTTTGACCCGCCCCCACCCCACCAGCCAACGGGCGAACCCCTCCCCCCTGCCCATTACGCGGCGTTGCGAGAAAGAATAAGCGGTCGGTCTAGGGGTTGCATCGTCCAGACTTTTTACCACCCCCCGCCCGCCAGCACGCGGGCCGGATCATGGGCACGCTGGCCACCAGCTCACGCCAGGCGGTGCGCAGCGCGTCGAGGTGGTGACACGGTGCAGGCATGTGCCACGGCACGCTGGGTCGGGTGGGTGTTGCACTTGGTGAGCTCACACTGTGGGCATCAGTGCCATGCTGCCAGGCGGTCACGGTGCTGGCGCTGCCCACCAACACCCAGCCGCCGGGCTGGTTTGGCCGGGCTTCGGGCTTGTCTTTCATCGGGGTATCGACAAAAAAAACTGGGGGCACTGGGGGCAACTGTGGATAACAACCCTAACCCATTGATTCGATTGATGAATTCTGCCCCCAAAATAACTGGGGGCAGATCGTTTCAAACTGGGGGCACTGGGGGCAGTCGGTGCCGGGAACGTCCGGTAACGTCCGGCGGTCTGTTCGCTTGGTGCTTGGTGCCTGCTTTGCAGCAGGTTTTGCAGCGCGGAGAAAGCTCACCCGCCCGCCCCCTTCGGGCGGCCCGACACACGCTCACGCCGTGGGTTTGCGGGTCACAGATCAAGCTCAAAAATGGCAGGGGTCACCCGGTAGCACCACGAATTGCCCAAGCCAGGTAGGCGGGCTTTGCAGTCGAACGCCCGGCCCTTGTCGGGTGCCAGGCAGCCATGATCCAACAGCACCCGACTAACCGTTTTGTGGTCGAAGCCTTGGCACACTTCGCCTCGGAAGCTCTCAGCCAGGATGAAATATTCAAAGCTCACGCCTTCACCCAGTGCCGGGGGCATCCGTTCGCCATACTCCCGCTGGTGGTCGCTGTCGGTTTTGATGGGGTTACCGTCTGCATCCAACATGCGACGCACTCCCGCCCGCTGCAAAGTTTTGGGGGCGTGGTCGTCGCTGCCCCGGTGCCACATTGCGAAGCGGCCTTCACCGTGGGTTTCCAGAAAGCGGCGAACCTGTCGCAACATGGCCACCACCTCACCGTTTCCGCTGCCACCCCGGGCCGCCAGCCACGATTCAAAGCAGACACGGGCGGCCCGCTCACTCTCACCCGCTGGCCAGCCTGTCAGCCCCGCCGCCGTGGCCAGTTCACCCGCTGCCCCCACCAGCGCAAAACGTGCCCCCACCCGTTCCACTTGCCCGCTGGCATTGGCTGGCATCATGGCCGCCGCCAGGGCGTTGGATGCGGTGCGAATGCTGGCCTTGAGGGTGTCGGCATGTTCCACCAGCCATTGCAGCCAAGCGCGGCCCGTGGCACCGTACACGCTTTGGGCGTGCCCCGTGATGTGCTTGGCAAAAGCAGCGCCGCCCGCCAGGCCGTGCAATTGCTCGAACGCACCCAGCCCAGCGCCTGCATCCGCCGCCAGGTCAACCATTCGCACCTCTTGCCCCACACGGGTTCGCTTCTGGCCTTCTGCCATATGGTCAGCCAGCCCCAGTTCACCAGCGGACAAAAACAGCAGCCGCCATGCCTGCCGGGCGCGGGGTGAACCTGTACGGGTTGCACGGGCCTTGCCTTGTTCGTTTGCCAGCATGTAGGCGCATTCGCCAGCCGTTTTGGGGTCGATCTGTGCCAATTCATCCAAGATCAACAGGCCGTCGCAGTGTTGGGCCGCAATGGCTTCAAGGGCGTTGTCCGTTGCCCGCCAGCGTTGCAGGTAGTTGGCACCGCCGTACACGCTGGCAGCCAGTTTAAGGGCCGTAGTCTTGCCGCTGGAACTGTCCCCCCGGTAGTGAAACCCGCCGGATTCCATACCCGCCGGGCGTAACAGCGGCCCGGCAAAAGCACTGGCCACAGCAAACACCAGCCGGGAATTGCCGACACACAGCGCCCCCACCCGGTCGCGCCATTGGTCGGGCGTGCCTTTGGTCTTGAAGGTGTTTTCAATCGGGGCATCAGACTGGAAAACAATCCGCTCTGCATCCGTGCCACTGGTGACAGTTTCACGGGGCAGCACAAAGGCGGTGCCATGCCAGCCGATACGGTCGGTGCAACTGGCGAACTCAGCCGGGGCACGGGTTTGGATGTATTGGGTCAGCAGGTTACGGGCGCGGGGTGTGGTGGCAATGCGCAGCCCCATGTTTAACAGCGTGGCGCGGTATTCACCACCATCGGCGGACAACATACGGGCGGGCATTGCCCATTGCTTCAAGGTTCCAAGCGGGTCATTGAACGCCACGTAATAGCCCCAGCCGCCGCCGTCCTGATCACGGGTCAGGGCTTGCACGTCCAAACGGCTGCACACCCATTCGGGCGGCTTGCGTTTGCCGTCCTGATCAGCACCACAGAACCACACGCCCGCATCGTCAACGGTGAACGGATCAAACATGCGCTCAGGATCATCCGGGGCAGCGCCGGGGGCAGCATTCGCCCCGCTGGGCTGGCGCGGCTTGGACTTGGCACCGTTGCCAGGCGCGGGCGCGGTCGTTGACTGGGTGGGCGTTTTGGCTTGTTGCTGGGGTGGTTCGTAATAGTCAATCGCCTGGTTTATGGGCGTGGCCACCGCGTCATATCCGCAAAGCTGGTGCAGGTCGTTGAAGTCGGAACCGTCAGCCGGGAGCGGGTCGGGGAATTCTGGGAACAGCGCCAGCCCAGCCACCGCACGGGCCGCCGCCGTGGCCTTGTCGCGGCCCGGGTTGTGGCCAGTGCGAGCGTGGGTGTCGCGGTCGTCGTCGCCACAGATCACGATCAGCGCCGCCGGGTGTGCCTGGTGCACAGATTTGGCCACGTGCAACAAATTGCCCGCGTCAAAAGCCACAGCGCAGGGGCGGCCCGTGCATTCGTGCAGACTAGCCGCCGTGGCGTACCCCTCGCAGATCAGCAGCGCAGCGGCCCCGGTCGGATCACCGCACCAGTGAAACAGCCCGGCCTTGCGGCCCCCTTTCAAAAACAATTTGTCGGTGCCACCGCCAGCCGGGCGGGTGGGTGCAATGCGTTGCAGGTTCCACAACTTGCCCGCCGTGTCACGCAAGGGCACCAACACCCAGCCATCAGGCGCAAAGCGCACGCCGTAGGGCTGCACGCCCTTGCGGGTCAGGTAGGCGCTTTCGCCTGTTTCGCTGGCGGCCTGCCACAGTAACGCGGCTTCACTGGCTGCGCGTTCGTGGGCGGCTTGTCGCTGGGCAGCGTCAGCCTGTTGGCTGGCGGCCCGCTCGCTGGCCAGGCGTGCCACCGTTGCGGGGTCGGGCTGGGCTGGCGCTTGGTCGGGCTTGGGCAGGTTGAAGCCGTTTTGTTTTGCCATGAAAAGCAGCGTTCCAACAGTCACGCCGCCGCCCGGTTTGAGGCTTTTCCAAGTGTCGCGCAATGACTTTGCGTTGTAGTTTTCAGCGGTGCAGCTCCACGATTCAGCCAGATCAAACCCGGTTGCATCGTCGAATTCGCTTTTGATAGCTGCCAGCACTTTTGCCCATTCGTCACGGCTGACATTGGGCGGGATGAACCGCAAAGCGGATTCAATCAGGGGGGCGGTAATGGGTGTTTTCATGGGGTGGGGAATAGGTCGGGCTGGGCTGTCGGGCGGTGTGTGAGTCGATACGTGCGCACCTCTCGCGTGCGGTTGCCACCAGCACACGACACGCGCCGCCAGTCTTTGCGCAGGCCGTACCCCAGGCCGTGCATGTCCGAAAGGACTTTTGTGATGCAGCCCGTATCGCACGCCGCGTCGATCTGCTTTGCGGTGCTGTCGGGGTGCAGTTCCAGATAGTCAGCCACCCGGGCCGCTTGGGCCGGGCGGTTGTCGGGGTGCCGGTTGTGCATAGCGGCCCCTTCAAAGGGTGCCGGGCATGGGGGGCAGAAAACCAGCCTTCAAAACTTCGGGCTGCCCAGGTTCCGACACTGCCAAAACGGTGCCCGTGTCTGGGTCAATCACCGCCAGCACACCGGGCCATTCCAGCCGCACAAAAACCGAAGCGCTGCCCTTGCCCATGCGCCGCTGGAACAGCGGATTTTTGATGTTGAACGCGGTGAAGTTTGCAGCCCGTTTGAGGTGGTTTTCAGCCGATTTCAAGGCTTGGGCTTTGAGGTATTCGGGGCCAAAATTCATGATTGATCCCCCGCCGCTGCAATGCGTTCTCTGATCCAACGATTAATGGAAGATTCAGGCCAGCACACTGCCCGGCGGCTCAATTTCAAGGGGCGCGGGAAAGCTGGCGGGGTGCGGTTCAGCATCTCATAAATTGCTGACTTTTGAAGCCCGACACGTGCCACCACAGCGGGTAGGCGTAATAGGGTTTCGGGTGCTGGCGTAGGGGTGTTTGCTTGGGTTTTCATGGGTTTCCTAAAGTTGGAAACCCGATTTCATGCGGTGCGATCTTTGGTGGCTACGCTTTGCGCCGTTTCTCTAAAAACTGTGCAAGGGGTTGCTTTTCGCGTTTGTGTAAGTGTTCGGCCTGGTTTTCATCAATCCGCGTAACCAGTTCGCGGGCTTTGCGCTTTTTGACGCCCCACTTTTTCAACGCTAGAACGCTATCAAGCACCATATCAAGGCTATTTGCATCAGTATGGTCTAAAGCATATCGCCAGCATTCGCCCCAAAGCTGCACACCAAGCGCCCAATCTTGCCTTGCAGCAGCCGCCTTTGTTGGGGTATTGGTTGGTAAGCTGGCGCTACTAAAAACAAGATCCAATGAATGCGCCCCGCCAGGCTGCAAAAAGCCAGTCATAGCCTTTGAAAATGCCACAGCAAGCCAGCTTGGCATAGGTAGATTTTCATCGGCGCAAAGCTGAATCGCTTGCAATAGTGCTAGCGTATCGCCAGCCTCGAAACGCTCACGCCACACACCCAAAGCGGCCTTCATATCTGCCAGCGACCGACAGTTAACAATCCCCTTTTTGTGACCGTAACGAATACCTGTCCGCAACCCAAGCGCTAACTTAGCCCAGCCACTATCAAGGATGTTCAGTTCTTTTTCGTCGTCGTTGTAGCGGCGATTTGGATCATCGCCAAAATACGGGATCATCGCCACCCCTTCAGGTGCAGCCTTCAAAGGGTGCCAGCGCCAGGCGGGTGAAGGACTCCCGCTTTTCGCCCGTGGGGATCAGCCGTGGGCTAGGCGTGGCAAAACGCTTGCGGGTCAGTCCCCCGCCGGGTGCCCCGCCGCCTTCAGGGCCGCGTGCAATTCGCGGCGAACGGTGTTCCAGTCTGGCACCGTGCCGAATTCGTCCGGGTTCACTTTGGTCTGGGCAAAAACGATGGTTGCGTGTGCGGTCAAAACGGCTTGCAGCAGCTTTTGTGCCGCTTCGGGTGTGTCGTAGTTGGGGGCATAGCGCCAGGCTTCAGGCATTGGGTTTTCCTTGGGTTGCGGGTGTGCGGTTCATTGTCACATCAGGCCACGTTCTGCCATGCTCAGGGCGTCACCCGGGGCAACAATGACATGATCCAACACCCTGACATCAATCAGCGCCAGCGTGGTTTTGAGGGTTTGCGTCAATTGTTCGTCCGCCCGGCTGGGATGAACTGTGCCGCTGGGGTGGTTGTGCGCCAGCACCACAGCGGACGCCCCTAGATTGATAGCCAGGTGCACCACTTCACGGGGGTAAACGCTGGTTTGTGTCAGGGTTCCAATGAACATGGTGTGAAAGCAGATCAGGCGGTTTTGCACGTCAAGGAACAACACCGCAAAGCGCTCTGCATGTTCGCCCGCCAGTTGCAATTGAAGGTACGTTTTCACCGCGTCGGGCGTTTCAAACACGGTTCGCCCTTGGGTCAGGCAGCGCCCCACGATGGCCAGCGCCTTGTCTATGGCGTTGCGTTCGCGTACCTTCAGCCCGTGCCGGAATGACAGAACGCCATCGCCCGCCCCATAGGCTGCAACGCAGTCGCTTACCTTGTGGGATGCCCGCCGGGGCGTGCGTGGTGTTGGTGTAGAGTTCACAGCAGCCATTTTCAATCCTCCAGTGATTGTTGGTGGTCAGGCGGGGCGGGTGCTCGCAACACCCGCCCCGCCGCCTTTTTGCCCCGGTCAAATCGCGCCGGGGCTTCGCGTTGAATCAGTCGCTGGCGCTGCGCTGGGTTTGCTCAAATACTTGTCACGCAACGCCGCCAAATCCAGCAGAGTTTCAAGCCAGGCACCAGCCCACGGGGGCGGGGGTGCAAAGCCTGTTGCCCAGCGGTTTACCGTCTGGCGGGTTAACCCGGCACGGTCTGCAAAATCTGCCTGTTGCCAGCCTAGCCTCTCAAGTGCATTCCTGAATTGTTCGGCGCTCATACTGGGGTAAGTGGTGGGGCGTTTCATGTTTTTATTCTAGTCTTCAAATTTACTTAGAGTTCATAAATAGCTGTTTTTGTTAACTCTATGCGGTTCGATTCTCGGGCAGGAACCGCGTTGAGTGTCTAAGTGGTTGATTCAAATAGACATTTTCAAAACCACAAAAAAAAGTACCGTCAAAAGTACCGTCAAAAACAAATGTGTCGTTTTTTGACGTGTGAACCATTACTCGGTAATGCGCAAGCGGTTGAAGCCTTGCGCCTGGTGTGCTCATGTTGGGGGCATCCGTGCCACGGTGCCGGGGCTTCGCGGTAACGGTATTTTGTAACGCTCACATAATTCATTGATGATCAGCCCCGCCAGCTCACGGGTTACGGGCGCATGGTCGGGGTCTGGCGTGGCCAGCGCCTTGAATTGACGCACCAGCGCAGCCACCAGCACCGCCGGGGGCGCATCCTTCAGGTTTTCATGCGCAGCGCTGGCGGCTTCGCGCCGTCGCATCCGGTAGGCAGCCGCCCGCATGGTGTCGGGCATCGCGTGGCCATATTTGGCCGGGCGGCCCGGTTTGCCTTTGGGGGTGTCGGTGGGTGTTGGCATGGTGTAGTTTTATTTTGTGACTGTCACGTAATTATGATTCGTGATGATCACAAAAACAAGTATTCATGAAAAATCGCGGCCCGGGGGCTGGTTCCAAGGGAATGCCCTTCGCGCTCAAATCCTCTACCGTTCGCAAACACCCGGCAAAGTGCGCAGCGGGCCGGGCCGGGCTGGGTGCTGGGCAGGGGGTCAAAGGGATAGAGAATGTTTGAATCATCTTCATCATTTAAGACTGCCCCCACTTTGCCCCCAGTCTGCCCCCACATTGCCCCCACTGCCCAAACAGCCGCTAACCCGCATGGTTGCTGGGTTTCGCCCGTTTGCCCCCACTGCCCCCACGTTTTCAGCTGGTAGCAGCCTGGAAATGTGGCAGAACGTGCCGGGCGTGGGCATCAGGCGGCCCGCTTTTTCATTTTCAGCACCTTGCCCGTTTTGCGTCCGTCTAGGTAGTCCGCCCACCACTGCATCAATTTGGCGCGGTCTTCAAGGTAGGTTGAACGGTGGTAAGCAGCTCGCACGCCGTTGCGTTCAACGTGGGCAAGCTGGCGCTCGATAGCGTCGGGGTTCCAGTTGCATTCATTGGCCACCGTGGAAAACAGCGCCCGGAAACCGTGGGCCGTCGCGCTGCCCTTGAAGCCCATGCGTGCCAGGGCGCTATTGAAGGTGTTTTCGCTCAGTGGTTTGCTGGGATAGAACGGGCTGGGAAACACCAGCTCACGGTCACCACTCAGGGTTTTCATGGTGCGCAGCACTTCAAGCGCCTGCCGTGACAGTGGCACGCGGTGTTCAAGTTTCATCTTCATCCGGGCCGCCGGGATGATCCACAACGCCGCGTCAAGGTCAAACTCTGCCCACAGTGCCCCGCGTGTTTCGCCGGGCCGGGTTGCGGTCAGCATCAGCAGCCGCAAAGCGTTCACCGTGTGGGGGTCGCCGTCATAGGCTGCCAGTTTGGCCAGGAATGCGGGCAGGTCGCTATCTGCCAGGGCGGGGCGGTGTGTCACGTGCCGGGGTTTGAGAATCTCGGACGGCACCAGATCGACCATCGGGTTTGATTCGATGCGCTCATGAGTCACGGCCCAACGGTAAACAGCCTTGACTCGCTTCAGCACCCGGTCGGCTTGGTCGGCTGCCCCGCGTGCCTCTACCTTTTTGACCGCCGCCATGATTTCGCCGGGCTTGATACTGGCAAGGGGCCGCGCCCCCAGCGTCGGGAAAATGTCCGCCTCAAGGGATGCGCGAATGCGGGCAAGTGTCACGGGTGCCCAGCGTGCGGTCTGGTGCTTCAGCCAGTCACGCGCCACCGCTTCAAGGGTGTTTACGGTTTCCTGCACTACCTTGGCTTTTTCGGCTTTGCGCAATGCGCCGGGGTCGTTGCCAGCCTTCAAGGTTTTGCGGGCGGTGTTTGCCAGGTCGCGGGCGGTCTTGAGGCTTACCATGGGGTACACGCCCAACGCCAGGCGCTTTTCTTTGCCGCCGTGCCGGTACTTCAAGCGCCAGTAGCGTCCGCCCGCCGGGGTCAGTTCCAGATAAAGCCCACCGCCGTCGAAGTGTTTGCCGGGTTCGGTCAGGTTGCGAAGCTGGGCATCAGTCAGGGGCATGGTGGGTATCCTTTGCAATTTGGGGGCACATATGGGGGCACATTCTGCCACCGTGCGACAAATCACTAGGTTTTTCAATCACTTACAGCGGAATTTTGATTCCTGTCAGCGGACCACATGCTAAATTGACCTCCAGCCCTTTACCCACTTGGGTCAGAAGCTACATAAAACGTAGCTTTTTGTGCGGCGCGACCGGCATCACGCCCGGCTCATGCCCAGCGCCTGCAGCTCTTCGTCGGTCAGTTTGTCCAGAGCGGCCTGGCGCAGCACACTCATTTTGCTCTTGCGGTTGAAGTCCAGATCCACAGCGTGCAGCACCGGGCTAGCGCCATCACCAAGCGCATAGGCTTCGCCAAGGGTTTCGTTGATCAGGATCCACATGCGGCGCACCTCACCACGCTGGCCGCCGCTGGGGTGTTTGTTGGCATAAGCCGTGGCATCGTCTCGACGGGTGAATGCGGCCTTGAGGTAATCCTCTTGCAGCAAGCGCATCCACACGCCCCAAGCTTCACGGTAACTGGCCTGAAAACGTTGTTCCGGTGCCTGAATGGCGGGGTGTTCTGGTGTTTCGACTGACCTCATGCTTGTGCTGTCCCTTTAAACGCTGATCGTGATAACCCGGCTCCACTGATGGCCATCAGTTTCCTGGCGTTGCCATCATAGGCCCGCAGCAACGGTGAACTCAAGTACCCGGGCTTGCGCCGCACGACCGGCCAGCGTCTGCGCCTGAAGCACACCACCATTAAAAACGGCGAGTCATTGACTCGCCGTTTTAATGGCTGACCCCGCAGCAGGCTGACGGGGCAAAGGCAGGCTTACTCGTGGGCCAGTTCCCAACGGTCTGGCGAGCGCCACAGGCGTGAGCGCAACAGTTCACGCTCAAAAGTGAACTCCTTGGGCAGGCGGTCACGGAAGCGGTCAAACAGTTCCTCGTGCGCGTGGGCTTCAGCGGTGCCAGCTTCCCGGCCTACGGCCATCAGGTCATAGAAAGCATCCTGAGAGAAGTCCAGACCGGTCCAGTCGATATCCTCGAAGCGGGGCATCCAGCCAATCGGGCTTTCCACCGCGGAGGCCTGGCCGTGCACGCGGCCAGCAATCCACTTCAGCACGCGCAGGTTATCACCAAAACCAGGCCAGATGAACTTGCCTGCGTCGTCCTTGCGGAACCAGTTGACGCGGAAGATGCGCGGCGGGTTGCTGACCTGGCGTCCCACATTGAGCCAATGGGTGAAGTAGTCGGCCATGTTGTAGCCGCAAAACGGCAGCATGGCCATCGGGTCGCGCCGGGTGGCGACCACACCAATGGCAGCCGCGGTGGCTTCCGAGCCCATGGTGGCGGCCAAATAGACACCGTGCGCCCAGTTGAAGGCCTGGAACACCAGCGGCATTTCCTTGCTGGCGCGGCCGCCAAAGATGAAGGCCGCCACGGGCACACCTTCGGGGTTTTCCCAATCGGGGTCGATGGACGGGCACTGGCTGGCTGGCGCGGTAAAGCGCGAATTGGCGTGTGCCGCCGGTCGGCCACAGCCGGGTGTCCAGTCTTTGCCTTGCCAGTCGATGCAATGCTCGGGCGGCGCACCGTCCATGCCCTCCCACCACACGTCGCCGTCGTCGGTCAGGGCCACGTTGGAGAAGATCGAGTTTTTCGTCATCGTCAACATGGCGTTGGCGTTGGACGAGTAGTTGGTACCCGGCGCCACGCCGAAGAAACCCGCCTCGGGGTTGATGGCGCGCAATACACCTTCGGGCGACTTCTTGATCCAGGCGATGTCATCCCCCACGGTGGTGACCTTCCAGCCTTCCATGCCTTTGGGTGGGCGCAGCATGGCCAGATTGGTTTTGCCACAGGCGCTGGGGAAAGCCGCCGCGATATAGGTTTTTTGCCCTTCAGGCGATTCCAGGCCCGAGATCAGCATGTGTTCGGCCAGCCAGCCTTCCTTGCGGGCAATGGCCGAGGCGATGCGCAGGGCCAGGCATTTCTTGCCCAGCAATGCGTTACCGCCGTAACCCGAGCCATACGACCAGATTTCGGTGGTGTCCGGGAAGTGGGCGATGTATTTCTTGGAAATATCCGGCTCACAGGGCCAGGTCGAGTCGACTTGGCCCGGGGCGAGCGGCGCGCCCACCGAGTGCATGCAGGGGATAAAAGTGCCGTTGCCCAGCACATCCAGCACCTTGGCGCCCATACGGGTCATGATGCGCATGTTGGCCACCACATAGGCGCTGTCGGTGATTTGCACGCCAATCTTGGCAATGGGCGAGCCCAGCGGGCCCATGCTGAACGGGATCACATACAGGGTGCGCCCGGTCATGCAGCCGGCAAACACGCCCTTGAGCGTGGCACGCATCTCGTCCGGTGCTGCCCAGTTGTTGGTGGGGCCAGCTTCGTCTTTAGTGGCGGAGCAGATGAAGGTGCGCTCTTCCACACGGGCCACGTCCGACGGATGCGTGCGGGCCAGGAAACTGTTCGGGCGTTTGTCCGGGTTGAGGCGGATGAAGGTGCCTGCGGCCACCATCTCGTTGCACAGCCGGTCATATTCTTCTTGCGAGCCGTCACACCACACCACGCTGTCGGGCTTGCAGAGCTCAGCCATCTCACTGACCCAGGTGAGAAGTTTCTCATTGCTCAAATTAGCCGGAGAACCCATAGACATGCCACTCATTGAACGACTCCTTACAGTTAAAAAACCTGACCACGATGCCCGGAGTTCGAACCCATGTGCGGCTCCAGGCGACTTATATTCAAAAATATTAATTTATTTTTAATAATTATCTCGGAAGGTTCTCCTTGATGCAAATCAATCACTTCAGTGTAGTGTGGACTTGCGTTATATCAAATTGATGACAATCAGCCAGCGCCACCAAGGGTTATTGGCCTGATAACCGATGCGGAAAAAAGTATCAAAATCAGAGCTATCAACGTTTGCCAGACAAGGGTTAGAGGCCAATCTGGCGCATAAAAAAGGGCCCGAAGGCCCTTTTTTTAATCTGGCAGCCGAGGCTGCTTCAGGCGTAACGCGCAGCCATCACGTCCAGGTGGATCGGTTTGATCTTGGAGCCCTGGCCAGCGCAGCCAAAGGCTTCAAAGCGCAGCTTGCAGATGCCCATGGCGGCCTTGCGGGCGGCGATCAGACTCTTGCGCGGGTCGAACTCGCTCGGGTTTTTGGCAAAACTCTCGCGCATGGCACCGGTCATGGCCAGGCGGATGTCGGTGTCGATGTTGACTTTGCGCACGCCATTGGCAATGCCGCGCTGGATTTCTTCCACTGGCACACCGTAGGTTTCTTTCAGGTCGCCACCGTACTGGCGGATGATGGCCAGCCACTCTTGCGGCACCGAGCTGGAGCCGTGCATCACCAGGTGGGTGTTGGGAATCTGCGCGTGGATTTGGGCGATGCGGTCAATGGCCAGAATGTCGCCTGTGGGCTTGCGGGTGAATTTGTAAGCGCCGTGGCTGGTGCCAATGGCAATGGCCAATGCGTCCACGCCGGTTTTTTCGACAAAGTCTTTAGCCTGCACCGGATCGGTCAGCATCTGGTCGTGGCTGAGTTTGCCTTCGGCACCAATGCCGTCTTCCTCGCCTGCGTCACCGGTTTCCAGGGAACCCAGGCAACCGAGTTCGCCTTCAACCGACACACCCACGGCATGCGCCATCTCACACACCTTGCGGGTGATGTCAACGTTGTACTCGTAGCTGGACGGGGTTTTGCCGTCGCCCATGAGCGAGCCATCCATCATCACGCTGGTGAAACCTGAGCGGATGCTTTGCTGGCACACGGCGGCGGTGGTGCCGTGGTCCTGGTGCATGACCACCGGAATGTCCGGGTAGGTTTCCACCGCGGCCAGCACCATGTGGCGCAGGTAAGCTTCACCCGCGTATTTGCGGGCGCCAGCGCTGGCTTGCAGGATCACCGGGCTATCGGTCAGCGCTGCGGCTTCCATGATGGCCTGGATTTGTTCCAGGTTGTTGACGTTGAAGGCGGGCACGCCATAACCGTTTTCAGCGGCGTGGTCGAGCATTTGTCGAAGGGATACAAAGGCCATGGTGATCTCCAGTTAGTTATATGTTAAATCAGGCTCTAGCCCTTACTCAATAAGGGTAAGCAGCTCTATTTAGGGTAGCAAAAGCACGTTCGCTACCCCGGCTGTGCCTCAGCCTTCAGCGCGTTTTTGCAGGATCTCGAAGGCGGGCAGGGTTTTGCCCTCCAACACTTCCAGGAAAGCGCCGCCGCCTGTCGAGATGTAGCCCACATCTTTTTCAATCCCGTACTTGGCAATGGCCGCCAGGGTGTCGCCACCACCGGCGATGCTGAACGCGTCAGACTCGGCAATGGCCATGGCGATCGCTTTGGTGCCGCCTTCAAAGGCTGGGAACTCGAACACCCCCACCGGGCCGTTCCACACAATCGTGCCCGCCGCTTTGAGCTGCTCAGCCAGTTTGGCAGCAGTGACCGGGCCGATGTCCAGAATCATGTCGTCATCTTCCACCTCGGTGGCGGCTTTGACCGTGGCCACCGCATCGGCGGCAAAGGTTTTGGCGCAGACCACGTCGGTGGGGATCGGTACATCGGCACCGCGTGCCTTCATGGCGGCGATCACGGCGGTGGCTTCACCCAGCAGACTCGGTTCGGCCAGGCTCTTGCCAATCTTCAGGCCAGCCGCCAGCATGAAGGTGTTGGCAATGCCGCCACCCACAATCAGGTTGTCCACGTTTTTAGCCAAGGCTTGCAGGATGCTCAGCTTGGTGCTGACTTTGCTACCGGCCACGATGGCGACCAATGGGCGCTTCGGGTTGGCCAGGGCTTTATTGATCGCGTCAATTTCAGCCGCCAGCAAGGGGCCAGCGCAAGCGATGGGTGCAAACTGGGCGATGCCGTAGGTGGTGCCTTCGGCGCGGTGGGCGGTGCCAAACGCGTCGTGCACAAACACGTCGCACAACGCCGCCATTTTTTTGGCCAGTTCTTCGTTGTTTTTCTTCTCGCCCTTGTTGACGCGGCAGTTTTCCAGCATCACCAGGTGGCCGGGTGCGACGCTGACACCGTCGACCCAGTTGGCCACCACCGGCACCTCAAAGCCCAGCAGCTCGCCCAGGCGCTTGGCCACCGGGGCCAGCGAGTCTTCGGGCTTGAATTCGCCTTCAGTGGGGCGGCCCAGGTGGCTGGTGACCATGACGGCGGCACCGGCGTCCAGCGCCATCTTGATGCACGGCACGCTGGCGCGGATGCGGGTGTCTTCGGTGATGTTGCCCGCATCGTCCTGCGGCACATTCAGGTCGGCGCGGATGAATACCCGCTTGCCCTTGGCAGCGCCACTGGCAATCACATCGGCAAAACGTAGTACTTTCATGATCAGGCTTCCTTATAGAGAGCGGCGACGCGCGCCATGTCGAGGCACTTGTTGGAGTAACCCCACTCGTTGTCGTACCAGGCCACGACCTTGATAAAGGTGGTGTCCAAGGCGATGCAGGCGTCGGCATCAAACACGCTGGTGCAGGGTTCGCCACGGAAATCAGTCGAGACCACCTTGTCGGTCGTGAAGCCGAGCACGCCCTTCATGGCGCCTTCAGACTGGGCTTTCATCTCGGCGCAGATCTCGGCCATGGTGGCGGCGTTGTTGAGTTCGCAGGTCAGATCGACCACGCTCACGTCGCTGGTGGGCACGCGGAACGACATGCCGGTGAGCTTTTTGTTCAGCTCAGGAATCACCACACCCACCGCCTTGGCTGCGCCAGTGCTGCTGGGGATGATGTTTTCCAGAATGCCGCGGCCACCGCGCCAGTCTTTGTTGCTCGGGCCGTCGACGGTTTTTTGCGTGGCAGTGGCAGCGTGGATGGTGGTCATCAGCCCGCGCTTGATGCCCCATTTGTCGTTCAACACCTTGGCGACCGGGGCCAGGCAGTTGGTGGTGCAGCTGGCATTGCTGAGAATGGCCTGACCGGCGTAGCTGGTGTGGTTCACACCGTAGACAAACATCGGTGTGTCGTCTTTGCTGGGGGCAGACAGCACCACTTTGCGGGCGCCGGCGTCGATGTGTTTTTGCGCCGTGACCTTGTCCAGAAACAGGCCCGTGGATTCGATCACCACTTCGGCACCGACATCAGTCCACTTCAGGTTGGCCGGGTCTCGCTCTTGCGTCAGGCGGATGCGCTTGCCGTTGACCACTAGGGTGCCAGCGTCCACAGACACTTCACCCTTGAAGCGGCCATGCACGCTGTCGTACATCAGCATGTAGGCCAGGTAATCTGGCTCCAGCAGGTCGTTGATGCCAACAATTTCAACATCGTCAAAGTTTTGCACTGCTGCGCGAAACACCATGCGCCCGATGCGTCCAAAGCCATTAATCCCTAGTTTGATGGTCATGTAAAGCTCCTATAAAAATATGACAAAATGGCCTCTAGCCCTTACTTAAGCTGGGCGAGCAGCTATGTATTCAGAAGTGCAGAGAAGTCCTGGATGATGCGGTCTGGTCCACAAGCCTCAATGGGCTCACCCATGTTGTAGCCATACGGCAGCATCCATACCGGCACCCCACCCGCACGGGCCGTGGCCACGTCAATGCTGGAGTCACCCACAAACAGCGCCCGCTTCTGGTCCACACCAAACGCCTGCAAGCAATGCGCCACACCCACCGGGGTGGGTTTTTTGGTGGCAAACGTGTCGCCGCTGATGACGGCGTCAAACAGGTGGGAGAGCTGGTGCACATCCATCACCACCTGGGTGTAGCGGCCTTCCTTGTTGGTCACCACCGCCAATTTCACGCCCTGCTCGCGCAGGGCCACCAGTGTTTCACGCACCTGCGGGTACAAATGGCTGCGCGTGCCACAGCGCGCGTTGTAAGCCATGTTGTACACCGGCACGATCTGGCTCAGCAGTGCGCTGGTGCGCACCACCTCCGGTGTGAAGCCCGTGATCTGCACCAGGGCTTTCACCAGCAGTTCCAGCGTGCCGTGGCCGATCCAGTCATCCACCTGTTTTTGCGTCACTTCCGGTAGGTTGAAACGCTGCAAAGCGTCGTTGACCGCGTCCATGATCTCGGGCGCAGTCTCCACCAGCGTGCCATCCAGGTCAAACATGACCAGATCAAAACCATTCATGAAAAACCTTAGTTGATAGACGGCACAACGGTGTCAGGCAGCGAATCGCCACGCTTGCTGGCGGCGCGGTGCACGATGGTGCGGATGTTTTCCACCACACGTTCTACCGTGATGCCAAAGTGCGCATACAGCTTGGGTGCCGGGGCCGACTCGCCAAAGGTGGGCATACCGATCACCACACCGTGGCGGCCGACATACTTGCGCCAGAAGTCAGGGTGCGCAGCCTCAATGGCCAGCGATGGCGTGCCGAACGGAATCACCATCTCCTGGTAGGCGTCGGTCTGACGGTCAAACACGTTGGTGGAAGGCATCGACACCACACGGGTGGCAATACCATCAGCGGCCAGCTCGGCCTGCGCCTTCATGGCAATTTCCAGCTCGGAACCCGTAGACACGATCACCGCCTGGAAGTTTTCCATGTCAGACAGGATGTAGCCACCCTTGCGGATGTTGTCGACCATGCTCACATCGGTCAGGCGTGGCAGGTTCTGGCGCGACAGGCACAAGGCGCTCGGTCCGTCTTTGCGCTCCACGGCACAGGCCCAGGCCACCGCAGTTTCCAGGCCATCGGCCGGACGCCAGACATCCAGACCCGGGATGATGCGCATGCTGGGAATGTGTTCAATGCTCTGGTGCGTGGGGCCGTCTTCGCCCAAGCCAATGGAGTCGTGGGTGAACACGTGGATGACACGGATCTTCATCAGCGCCGCCATGCGGATGGCGTTGCGGCTGTAATCGCTGAAGGTCAGGAACGTGCCGCCGTAAGGGATGTAGCCACCGTGCAGGGTGATGCCGTTCATGATGGCCGCCATGCCGAACTCGCGCACGCCATAGCTCATGTGGTTGCCCCACTTGTCGCGGCCAGCCTTGACGCAACCCTTGAAGTTGGTCAGGTTGGAGCCGGTCAGGTCGGCACTGCCGCCAAAAAATTCGGGCAGCAGCGGTGCAATGGCATCCAGGGCGTTCTGGCTCGATTTGCGGGTGGCAAATGACGTGGCGTTGGCGGCAATGCCTTCCAGCAGGCCGGGCAGCTTGTCGGCAAATTCGGCAGGCAAATCACCCGCCATGCGGCGCACAAACTCAGCCGCCTGCGTGGGGAAAGCCGCGCGATAGGCGGCAAACTTGGCGTCCCAGGCGTGTTCGGCAGACACGCCACGGGCCACGGCGTTCCAGGCGGTGGCAATGTCAGCGGGGATCTCGAACGGTGCTGCCGTCCAGCCCAGCGCTTCGCGGGTGGCGGCCACTTCAGCCGCGCCCAGCGCAGCGCCGTGCACGTCGTGCGTGCCAGCCTTGTTGGGCGAGCCCATACCGATGACGGTTTTGCAGCAGATCAGTGTTGGTTTGCCGTCGGGCAGAACGGCTTGTGCCTTGGCGGCCTTGATGGCGGCGTCAATGGCAGCCGGGTTGTGGCCGTCCACCGCGGGGATCACGTTCCAGTCGTACGCTTCAAAACGCTTGGGCGTGTCGTCGGTGAACCAGCCTTCGACGTGGCCGTCAATGCTGATGCCGTTGTCGTCATAAAACGCCACCAATTTGGACAGGCGCAGCGTGCCAGCCAGTGAACAGGCTTCGTGGCTGATGCCTTCCATCAGGCAACCGTCGCCCAAAAACACGTAGGTGTAGTGGTCGACGATGGCGTGCTCGGCCTTGTTGAATTCGGTTGACAGGAGCTTTTCAGCCAGCGCCATGCCCACGGCATTGGTGATGCCCTGGCCCAGCGGGCCGGTGGTGGTTTCCACGCCGGGGGTCACGCCCACTTCGGGGTGACCAGCGGTTTTGCTGTGCAGCTGGCGGAAGTTTTGCAGCTCGCTCATGGGCAGGTCGTAACCTGTGAGGTGCAACAGCGCGTAAATCAGCATGGAGCCATGGCCGTTGGAGAGCACAAAACGGTCGCGGTCCGGCCAATGCGGGTTGGTCGGGTTGTGACGCAGGTGGCGGTTCCACAGCACTTCGGCAATGTCGGCCATGCCCATGGGCGCGCCGGGGTGGCCGGACTTGGCTTTTTCAACAGCGTCAACGGCCAGCATACGGATGGCATTGGCCATCTGCTTCGCAAATTCAGGGGTGGGTGTGGTCATGGTTCGTAAAGGGTGGGGTTGTCAATGAGAAGGGTCGGCGCTCGCTGGCGGCGAGCTGCTGACCCGTATCTTACAGTCGGAACCGGGGCTGACCGACCCGGCGCTGCGCTGGCCGGTTGCCCTTTTTGCGGTTCCGCTGCAGTCTGGCGAAATTAGCTTGCCTTCTTCTGGCGCTCCATCATGCGCCACACAAATGGCGTGAAGATGAGTTGCATGGCCAGTTCCATCTTGCCGCCGGGCACCACGATGGTGTTGGCGCGGCTCATGAAGCTGTCGTTGATCATGCTGCGCAAATACTGGAAGTCGATGCCCTTGGGGTTGTTGAAGCGAATCACCACCATGCTCTCGTCGGCGCTGGGGATGTCGCGGGCGATGAACGGATTGCTGGTGTCAACCATCGGCACGCGCTGGAAGTTCACATGGGTGTGCATGAACTGCGGGCAGATGTAGTTCACATAGTCGGGCATGCGGCGCAGGATGGTGTCGGTGACCGCCTCGGTGCTGTAGCCGCGCTGTTTTTTGTCGCGGTAGAGTTTTTGAATCCATTCCAGGTTGATGACCGGCACCACCCCAATCAGCAAGTCAGGATGCTGGGCAATGTTGACTTCTGGGGTGATCACCGCGCCGTGCAGGCCTTCGTAAAACAGCAGGTCGGTACCGGCGGGCACGTCTTCCCAGGGGGTGAAGGTGCCGGGGTCTTGCTTGTAGGGCGCGGCCTCTTCGGTGTCATGCAGGTACTTGCGGCGCTTGCCGGTGCCGGTTTTGGCGTAGTTGGCAAACAAGGCCTCAATTTCGGCAAACAGGTTGGTATTGGCACCAAAGTGGCTGAAATTTTTGTCGCCAGCGGCTTCGGCCTCAGCCTGCTTGAGCTTCATTTCCTTGCGGTCGTAGCGGTGAAAGCTATCGCCTTCGATGATGGCGGCCTTGATGTTCTCGCGGCGGAAAATGTTGTCAAACGTGCGCGTGACAGAAGTGGTGCCGGCACCGCTGGAGCCGGTGATGGCGATGATGGGGTGGCGTGCTGACATGGTGCGTGACTCCTGAAAGTTAAAAAATTTATAAGAAATAAGGCTCTAGCCCTTATTGAATAAGGGTAGGCAGCTATTTATTTTGACTGTCAAAACCACGATCAGTCGCGGAACAGGCTGCGCTCGGCAAACAGCGGGTTGATCAGTTCAACCTGCACCGGTTCGCGGTGGTAGCGCTCAATGCGCTCCACTTCGTTTTTGGAGCCAAACACAAAGCCAATGCGCTGGTGCAGGCTGGTGGGTTGCACCTCCAACATCGGCATCTCGCCGGTGGAGGCACGCCCGCCGGCCTGCTCCATGATCATGCCGACCGGGTTGGCCTCATACAACAGGCGCAGGCGGCCGGGCTTGGACGGGTCTTTGGTGTCGCGCGGGTACATGAACACACCGCCGCGCATCAAGATGCGGTGCGCCTCAGCCACCATGGAGGCAATCCAGCGCATGTTGAAGTCTTTGCCGCGCGCACCGGTTTTGCCAGCCAGGCATTCGTCCACATAACGCTTCACCGGGGCTTCCCAGAAGCGCGCGTTGGAGGCGTTGATGGCAAATTCTTGCGTATCTGGCGGAATCTGCATGTTGCGGTGCGTCAGCATGAACTCACCCAAATTGGGGTCCAGTGTGAAACCGTTGACGCCGTCACCCACCGTCAGCACCATCATGGTGGTGGGGCCGTAGAGCGCGTAACCGGCAGCCACCTGCTGGGTACCGGGCTGGAAGAAGTCGGCATCGACCACATCACGACCGGAGTCAATCACCTCTTGCGGCGCACGCAGCACGCTGAAAATACTGCCTACCGACACGTTCACGTCGATGTTGCTGGAGCCGTCCAGCGGGTCAAACACAATCAGATAGCTACCGCGCGGGTACTGTTTGGGGATCTGGTACGGCGCGTCCATCTCTTCAGAGGCCATGCCCGCCAGGTTACCCGACCACTCGGTGCGCTGCATGAACACGTCGTTGGACAGCACGTCGAGCTTTTTCTGCGTCTCGCCCTGCACGTTGACCGAGCCGCCTTCATCCGCAGCATGGTTGCCCATGACACCCGCCAGTTCACCATAGGCCACGGCCTTGGCAATGCCCTTGCAGGCCAGCGCCACGTCCAGGATCAGCGAGTTGAAATCACCGCTGGCGCTGGGAAAGCGGCGGCGCTCCTCAATGAGAAACTGCGTCAACGTGGAACGCTTGGAACGAAGGGTCATGGGCATGCTGTATCTCCTGGTAATGAAATGGGGTGGCTCTGGCGGCGATTCAGGCAGGGTGCGCGGCGCGGCGCAGCGCCTGCATCACGGTTTTGTAGCCGCCACCTGCATCTGGCGCGCCAAACACGGCGCTGCCGGCCACACAGGTGTCGGCACCTGCAGCCACGATTTCTGCAATGTTGTCGGTCTTGACGCCGCCGTCCACCTCGAGCCAGATCGGCTGGCCGCCAGCGGCCACATGCGCGTCGATCTTGGCGCGCACCAGGCGCAGCTTGGCCAGGGTGGAGGGAATGAACTTCTGGCCACCAAAACCGGGGTTGACGCTCATCAGCAAAATCATGTCGAGCTTGTCCATGACGTGATCCAGCACGCTGATAGGGGTTGCCGGATTGAGCACCAGGCCGGCCTTGCAGCCCAGCTCGCGAATCATCGACAAACTGCGGTCGACGTGTTTGGACGCTTCGGGGTGGAAGGTGATGATGTTGGCACCGGCCTTGGCAAACAGCGGAATGATCGAATCGACCGGTTCCACCATCAGGTGCACGTCTATCGGGATGCTGACATGCGGGCGGATCGCTTCGCAGACCAGCGGGCCAATGGTCAGATTCGGCACGTAATGGTTGTCCATCACATCAAAGTGCACCAGGTCGCAACCAGCGGCCTCAATGGCGCGCACTTCTTCACCCAGGCGGGCGAAGTCTGCAGACAGAATGGACGGGGCCAAACGCAGGACGGCGGTAGAGCTCATGGGGCAGGCTTTCTGAAAGTTGGAAACTGTTGGAGGTATCTTGTGGCTCAGACCCGGCCAGAATTTTGCCAGTCGGTCAACTGCGCCAACGTGACATGGCTCAAGTCGGGCACAACGCGCAGCGCATCACTGAAGTCGTGGTGCAACGTGTAACGGTTGGTGGTGATCAGCGTTTTCAGACCCGCGGCGGTGGCGGCACGCAGCCCGTTGCTGGAGTCTTCAATCACCAGGCACTGGCTGGCTGGCACGCCCAAAGCCTCTAGCACCTGAAAATACACCTGCGGGTGCGGCTTTTTGAGCGGTGCCGTGGCGGCATCACCAATCACGGCAAACATGTCGCGCCAGTGCTCGCCCAGCGCGCCACGTAACAAGGCAGCGATGTTGGCCGGTGTGGTGGTGGTGGCAATGGCCAGCTTCAGCCCGGCTTGGCGGGCCTCGTTGATCAGCGCCAGCACGCCGGGGCGCAAGCTGACCGAGCCACTGTTGACCAGGTTTTCATAAATGGTGGTTTTTAGCGCGTGGATGCGGTCAATCTCGCCCTTGTGCGCCTGGGCATCCAGCGCCGGGTCGATCTGCTTCCAGTACAGGAGAATGCGCTCTTTGCCACCCGACACGTCCAGCAGGTGGAGGTACATATCATCGGTCCAGACCCAGTCCATGCCGAGTTCGGCAAAGGCGTGGTTGAAGGCCGCCAGGTGCACACTCTCGGTCTCGGCGAGCGTGCCATCCACATCAAATATCAAGGCTTGAAGTGCACCAGATGCCATGGAAAAGGATCCTTTGTTGAGCGCGTGGGGGCCGACAAAAGTGCGGCATGGGTTTACTTTAATCGGCCTGACTCATAAACTCTAATCACGTTTTATTGAAAAATCATCAGTATCACCTGATGAAATAAATGGAGACCCCCATGCGCCCCTACACCTTCAAACAGGTTCAGACGTTCATGGAGGTGGCGCGCCAGCGTTCCGTCTCCAAAGCGGCCGAGCGCCTGTTTGTGACCCAGCCCGCGGTATCGATGCAATTGCGCCAACTGGAAGACGCCTTTGGCCTGCCGCTGGTGGAACCGTTGGGCCGCAACATTCGGCTCACCTCTGCCGGCGAGGCATTTCTGACCTATGCCACCAACGCCATGAGCCAGTTCAAAGACCTGGAAGCGCTGATGGCTGAACACGTGGGCCTGAAAAAAGGCCAGCTGGACCTGGCCGTGGTCAGCACCTCCAAATACTTCATCCCCATGCTGCTGGTGCGCTTTGGCAAGCTTCACCCGGGCATCGACGTGAAACTCAGCATCGACAACCGCGACAACGTGCTGGGCCTGATGGTGCGCAACGAGGCTGATCTGGTGGTGATGGGCCGCGCGCCCAGCCACCTGGACTGCGTGGCCACCGTGTTTGCCACCAACCCGCTGGTGATGGTGGCGCCGCCTGATCACCCGCTGGCCCGGCGCAAAAACCTGCCCTTCAGCGCCCTGGCCGACTACAGCTTTGTCGTGCGCGAAGAAGGTTCGGGCACCCGCGCCGCCATGCAGCGCCTGTTTGAAGAACACCAGACCGCGCTGAAGATTGTCATGGGGCTGCCCAGCAACGAAACCATCAAACAGGCGGTGATGGCCGGCATGGGCCTGAGCTTTTTGTCTATGCGCACCATCCGCCACGAACTCGCCAGCGGCCACATTGCCCTGCTGGACGTGCAGGGCCTGCCGCAGATGAACCATTGGTATGTGACCCACCTCAGCCATAAAAAACTCTCCCCCGCCACCCGGGCGTTCAAGGAGTTCCTGATAGAGCAAGGCGGCGCGCTGATGGACACCTGGAGTTAGTGTCGGTGACAGGTAGCGCTGTGGTGTGATGCCCACACCCTGCGGTTTCGTTACCCGTTCGTAACCAAACCCACATCAAGGTTATTAGGGTTAACCCTATACTGCACTGCAACAAAGTTTGTTTCTGGAGGACCCCATCATGACAAACACCGCAGTGCAACAAGCTGGCCTGAGCCAAGAGCTCCAAAATGTATCCGCTGCCTGGCGCGAGCTCGGCACCACCACACGCCAGCTGATCATCGCCCTTTTTTCAAAACTGACGCAGCGCCAACCAGCCTGCCCCGTACAAACGGCCCGCCAGGAAGCCGACAAGCTGCGCGCTTACGCAGACTCGCTGTACCGCGCTGACCCGCGCTACGCCCAAGACCTGTATGCCGCCGCCACCCGCCACGAGCGCTCTGCTGCCAACCAGTGACCGACCTCGCCGTCAACACACAGACGCCAAACCATTTTTAACCACCGGCCAAGCGGGCGATCCCCGACCTTGCGCTGACCAACTTTGGAGGACACACCATGTCCGTTATGACCAACCTGGGCCACACCACCAGCCTGATCCTAGGCCTGCCCTTTGACCTGGCCCGTGCCAACTACGCCCGGGCTGTGCGCCTGGGGCTCATTGAACATTCGATGCTGAAATCTGCCCGGTTTGCGCAAGAGCTGACCGAGATAGAACGTCTGACCCTGGGCCTGTGGGCGCGCCGGGTATGAGGCGCACGCTGCTTCAAAGGCGGTGACCACGGCCACGAAGCAGCTTGCTATTTATACATAAAAATAGCGTTTAGCCTTTATCTGAAAAGGGCTAACAGCTATTGATTAAGTAGTAGCCTACTAACCCGCTTCAAGACCCGTCCGGCTTCACTGCCGGTGCCGCATACCACTGATCCGGCGGCACCACTTTGGGCTCGGCGGGGTCGCTGATGTACTGCGGCGACATGATCTGCACGCCGTGTTCGTTGAACACATCCTGAATGTTGGCGTGCAAGCTGCTCAGCACCATGGCGCGCGGGCGCGGCTCGGAGGGCACGGCCTGGCACACCAGCCGGTATTCGGGGTACCAGTCGCTCAACGCGATCTGGAACACCTGCGGTGCGGGATCGGGCAGCACGCCGGGAGTGCGGCGGGCGGCTTCGATCAGCATGGCGTGCACCTGACGCCACGGTGTGTCGTAGCCGATGGTGACCTGGGTGTCCAGCGCGTAACCCCGGCCCTTGACGTTGCGCGAGTAGTTTTTGGTGGTGCCACCGAGCACCGACGAATTGGACAAGGTGAGTTCTTCGCCCATGCCGGTGCGCATGCGGGTGAAAAACATGCCCAGTTCGGTGATGGTGCCTTCCAATTCCCCCAGGCGCACGTATTCGCCAGGGCGGTACACCCGGCCGTAGGTCAGGATCAGCCCGCTGGCAGCTTGCCCCACCAAATTGGACGCGCCCAGCGAGATCATCAACCCCAACAGCACCGACAAGCCCTGAAACGCCTGGGTGTGCGAGCCAGGCAAATACGGATAAGCCATGGCCAGGGCAAACAGCCAGACGATGATCTTGACAATGCGCCGGGTGGGTTCGGCCACTTCGGCGTCCAGCCAGGTGAGCTGCACCCGGCCAGCACTCACCCGGTTGAACTGGCGGTCCAGCGCGTGGGTGACCAGGCGCGTGATGTAAAAAATCACCGCGGCCGTGAACAGATCCGGCAACGCACCCGCCACAGCCGTACCCATGCCGGCCACCAGGTTCCACAAAAAGCCGTTGAGCAGCTCGCCCCAGCGCCGCGTGTAGGCAAAGCTGGCCAGCACAAAACTCAGCCATTCATAGGCGGCAATAAACAGCAGCAGCCGGTACAGCCCGGTGAGTGTGGCCTGCGTCACGCCCACCGCCCGGGCCGGGTGCAGCAACTGCATGCCGCCAAGCTGCAGCCGGTCTGCATGGGTTTGCATCACCGTCACCAGCCGTTGTCGCAGGGTCTGGCGCGCACGCGAGAGCAACCAGACCAGAGCGCCAGCCACCAGCGTGGCCAGCGCTGCCCGCCCAACGGCCCACAAAATGCCATCCAGACTGCGGCTCTCGCGGCTGGCGTCAATGCTCTGCTGCAAAGCCACGGCAGCGCGTTGGGCCGTGGCATCGAGCGTGTCGCTCTCGAGTTTGTCCACATCGTCCGGGGTGATGAAAAACGCGGTGGCGCCGTCAATTTGCAGCATCACGCCCACCGATTCCACCTTTTGCGTGACCTTGTGCGCACCGGGCTGGCTCAGCAGTTCGCTGATGCGCACTTGCGCCCGGCGCACCCGGTCTGGTGCCGACACGCCATACAAGGTGCCGCGCAGCACCGCAATGTCGCGGTTGAAAAAACGCACCGGGTTTTCGGCAACCATCTGCGTCGCAGCTTGATGGGCTGCAGGCGCAGGCACCACGGGCTGCGCCTGCAGCGGCAGGCCGACCACCAGAAGCAGCAGCAGGCTGGACAGAAATCTGAGCAAAATCATCTTCTAGCCCTTACAAATAAAGGGTTAACAGCTATTCTTAACGCAACAAATCATGTGGCTAACTGACACGGCGCGCACCACAACCGTGGCCCCGGCTCAGGCCCGCAAGCCGTCGTGCAACTCAATCAGCGCCAACGTGATCTTGTGATTGGGGTCCAGGTAGATCATCGGCAAGCACTGTTCGTGCGACTCGCGGATGCGCACCGACGACGGCAAATACGGCTGCAGCACCGGCAAGCCTTCTTCAATCAACTCGGCCACCATGCGCTGCGGCAGGTTGGCGCGCGACTGGAACTGGTTCACCACGATGCCGTCCACCTGCAGATCCGGGTTGTGGTCGGCGCGGATTTCCTGAACGTTATCCAGCAAGGTATAGAGCGCCTGGCGCGAGAAGCTGTCGCAGTCAAACGGAATCAGGCAACCGGTGGCACCAATCAACGCGGCGCGGGTGTAGAAGTTGAGCGCCGGGGCGGTGTCGATATAGATGCGCTCGTAGGTGTCAGCCAGTTGTTGCAGCGCTTCGCGCAGCTTGTAGATTTTTTGGCGTGATTCAAGTTTGACCAGCAACTCATGCAGCGCCGGACTGGACGGCATCACGTCCAGGTTTTCAAAAGGTGTTTCAACCAAGAAATCTGTGGGGGGAATGCTCTTGAAACTATAGCTTAGCGTGGTTTCAAAGAAGTCGGCCACGGTAGGCTGACCTTCTGCCGCCGCGCCGCCCAGCAGGTAACTGGTGGAGTTACCTTGCGGGTCCAGGTCAATCACAAGGGTACGCAGCCCCTGGCTGGCGCTGATGGCGGCCAGGTTGCAGGTGATGGTGGACTTGCCAACGCCCCCTTTTTGGTTGAACACGACGATAGGCATACATGGCTCCTTTGAGACTGCAGAACGGGTGCGGATATGAGAGCCATTGTCTTTGAATTTGGTCACTTTTTTGCGCTTGAAGACGCAGATCTGGCGTTAACCGGGGCGGGGGCTGTCGGCGGGTTCAGGCTTGCACTCATCAGAATTTTCTGATTCGATCGGCAATTTATTTGAATTTTCATGATGAATAAGCGTGTCTATAGTTCAGCCCATCACCAACCCGTAAGCACCCACAGGAGATACCCCATGGATCAATCGAACCGCTACGCTGACCTGAGCCTCAAGGAAGAAGACCTCATTGCCGGTGGCAAGCACATTCTGGTCGCCTACAAGATGAAGCCGAAACCCGGCTTTGGCACCTATTTGGCCTGCGCCGCTCACTTTGCTGCTGAATCTTCCACCGGCACCAATGTTGAAGTCTCCACCACCGACGACTTCACCCGCGGTCTGGACGCGCTGGTGTATTACATCGATGAAGCCACCGAGGACATGCGTATTGCGTACCCGATGGACCTGTTCGACCGCAACGTCACCGACGGTCGCATGATGATGGTGTCGGTCTTGACGCTGATCATTGGCAACAACCAGGGCATGGGCGACATTGAGCACGGCAAAATTCACGACATTTACTTTCCAGAGCGCGCCATCCAACTGTTTGACGGCCCGTCCAAAGACATCACCGACATGTGGCGCATGCTGGGTCGCCCGGTAAAAGACGGCGGCTATATTGCCGGCACCATCATCAAACCCAAGCTGGGCCTGCGCCCCGAGCCGTTTGCCGCTGCCGCTTACCAGTTCTGGCTGGGTGGCGACTTCATCAAGAACGACGAACCTCAAGGCAACCAGGTGTTCTGCCCGGCCAAGAAGGTGTACCCGCTGGTCTATGACGCCATGAAGCGCGCCCAGGACGAAACCGGCCAGGCCAAGCTGTTCTCGGCCAACATCACCGCTGACGACCACTATGAAATGTGCGCCCGCGCTGACTTCATCCTCGAAACCTTTGGCCCGGATGCCGACAAGGTCGCGTTCCTGGTGGACGGTTTTGTTGGCGGCCCCGGCATGATCACCACCGCCCGCCGTCAGTACCCCAGCCAATACCTGCACTACCACCGCGCCGGTCACGGCATGATCACCAGCCCTAGCGCCAAGCGTGGTTACACCGCCTTTGTGCTGGCCAAGATTTCTCGTCTGCAAGGCGCCAGCGGTATCCACGTCGGGACCATGGGCTACGGCAAGATGGAAGGCGAAAACGACGACAGGAACATCGCCTACATGATCGAGCGCGATGAAGCCCAAGGCCCGGTTTACTTCCAGAAGTGGTACGGCATGAAGCCCACCACCCCGATCATCTCCGGCGGCATGAACGCGCTGCGTCTGCCAGGCTTCTTCCAGAATCTGGGCCACGGCAACGTGATCAACACCTCGGGTGGCGGCTCTTACGGCCACATCGACAGCCCCGCTGCCGGTGCGATTTCTTTGCGTCAGTCGTACGAGTGCTGGAAAGCCGGTGCCGACCCGATCGAGTTCGCCAAGGAGCACAAAGAGTTTGCCCGTGCGTTCGAGTCGTTCCCGGGTGATGCTGACAAGCTGTTCCCGGGCTGGCGCGAGAAGCTCGGCGTGCACAAGTAAGCACAGCGCCTACAGCGACGTTTTTCGAGCATTGTTGAAAATGCGACTGCGGGGTAGTTTGTTGCGGCAGGCTACCCCGTTTTGCTTTGGTGGCTTGGTTTGTTCCCGTTTTTTGGAAGGTTTGGGGTAAAGCAGGGGAATGTGGGTGGCGTTCGTGGAAGGCACGTTGCGACGGGATGCCCTGCGCCGCTCATGTCCCCCGAAAGCGGCCGTTGGCCACTTTCTCCTCCTTAACTTCGCTTTGCAGGGCAACCCATCACAACATGCCCGAAATGGCTTTGGTTTTCCAGCATGGCAGGCAAGCTGACACCGTCAAGCAGCGTGCGTTGGGTATCTGACGCAGCGAAGTAAAGGAGGAGGTTCGGGCTTGCCCGAACCGGGGGACATGAGCGGAGTCAGATACCCAGCGCGCGTTGCGGTTAACCCCAACAAGTTCCCAAGCCAAACCCAACCCAGTAACCTGTCAAACAGAATTACCCAACAGGAGACATCAATGACAACCCTGGCACAGCAATACACCATTACCCAAGAGCCGTTCTACCAGCCACAAAGCAATGAAGTGGCACTCTACGAAGCTGCCTACAAGGCCAGGTTGCCCGTCATGGTCAAAGGCCCCACCGGCTGCGGCAAATCGCGCTTTGTTGAATACATGGCCTTCAAACTCGGCAAACCGCTGATCACCGTCGCCTGCAACGAAGACATGACCGCATCCGACCTGGTCGGCCGCTACCTGCTGGAGGCCAACGGCACCCGCTGGCTAGACGGCCCGCTGGCCACCGCCGCACGCATTGGTGCCATTTGTTACCTGGATGAAATTGTCGAAGCCCGGCAAGACACCACCGTGGTCATCCACCCGCTCACCGACCACCGCCGCCAGTTACCCCTGGACAAAAAAGGTGAACTGATCCAGGCGCACCCGGACTTTCAGCTGGTCATTTCCTACAACCCAGGCTACCAAAGCCTGATGAAAGACCTGAAACAAAGCACCAAACAGCGCTTTGTCGGTTTTGACTTTGACTACCCTGCGGCTGATCTGGAAGCCAGCATCATCGCCACCGAGACCGGCGTCAACATGGCCGATGCGGTGCGGCTGGTCAAAATTGGCGCCACCGCACGGGCGCTCAAAGGCCACGGGCTGGACGAAGGCATTTCCACCCGCCTGCTGGTGTACGCCGCCACGCTGATCCGCGCCGAGGTGAACCCGCTGGACGCCTGCCGCATGGCGTTGGTGCGCCCGATCACCGACGACGCCGACATCCGCGCCACGCTCGACCACGCCGTAGACGCCGTTTTTGGTTAAGCGCCATGAACGCCGTGGTTGACACCCTCAGCCCCACTGGTCTGAGCACCGAGCGCGTGCAGGCCTGGCGCAAACAACTCGACTGCAGTTTTGCCCAGATCGACGATGTGTTTGAGGCCTGCATGGCCGAGGCCTACGCCAAACTCAGTGCCGAGGGCCTGGACGACTACTTGGCCCAGGCGCGCTTTCTGGGCAAGATGGGCCGTGGCGTGGAGCCCGTGCTAATCTTCTTGCAGGAATGGCCGCCAATAGCCGGCACCGTGGGAGAAGATGCCCTGACAGCCGTGATGACCACCGTGCGAGCCATCAACAAGTCGCCCAACAGTGCCGCGATTGCACCGTTTTTACAAACCCTGTCGGCCGTGGCGCGGCGGCTGGCCACCCAGTCGCAGATGCAGCATTACATGGACATCTGCCTGCTGATGCTGGAGCGCACCAGCAGCTCCATTCACGGCATCCACAAAACCTATGCCAGCCCGAGCTTGGGCGTATTTTTCGAAAAAGCACCCCTGCTTCTGAGCGTGTTGAGCCTGCAAGGCGTGAGCAACTGGGTCAACTACGGCATCCGCAATTACGGCCACCACCCGGAGCAGCAGCGCGAGTTTTTCAGCTTGACCAGCGCCGACAGCCGTGCCGTGCTGCAGCGCGAGCGCCATGGCACACTGCTGATGGACCACACCCGCGCGCTGGATCTGTACCTGAAAGCGCTGTGGCAAGACGGTGATGTGCTGGTGCCCTACTCCACCACCTTTGACGTGCAGCGCCAGCCCATGCCGTACTTTGATGCGTATGGCATGCGCCTGCCTGATGTGTACGACGAACGCGCTGGCATCACCGGCATGGACCGCTACCGCGCCGCGCTGGCGCACATGGCGGCGCATCGGCGCTGGAGCACACCGATTTTTGGCGACAACTTCAGCCCGGCGCAACGCATGGCCATCGAGTGTTTTGAAGACGCGCGCATGGACCTGCTCACCCTGCGCGAATACCCCGGCATGCGCCGCATTTTCTCGGCCCTGCACCCCACGCCGAAAGACGGCGCATGCAACCCGGCCACCCATTCCTGCCTGCGGCATCGGCTGGCCATGCTGTCACGCGCCCTGCTGGACCCGCCCAAACGCTTTGAGAGCCCGCAACTCGCCGACTGGGTGCAGCGCTTTCACGCGTTACTGGCCAACAGCGAGTCCAACACCACCGAAATCGCTGGCCTGGCCCTGAGCTACCTGGGTAAAACCCGCATGCAAAGCGACCAGCTGCCCGACACCTGGTTCAAAGACACCGAGATTGACTACCGCGACGACAACCGCCACCTTTGGCGCTTTCACGAACTCAGCGACGACGAAGACACTTTCGACAATCCGGACCAAACCCCGTCCACGCAAGAGCTGCAAACCCTCCCCCCCCGCCATTACCCGGAGTGGGACTACACCAGCCAGACGGTGCGCCCGGATTGGGTCAGCCTGTATGAGCGCCTGCACCCCAGCGGCAACCCGGCCGACATTGACGCGCTGCTGGCCAAACACAGCGCCCTGTCCAAGCGCCTGAAACGCCTGCTGGACCTGCTCAAACCACAAGACAAGGTGCGCGTGCGTTTTCAGGAAGACGGCAGCGAACTGGACCTGGACGTGGCGATCCGCTCGCTGATCGACCTCAAAAGTGGCAGCCAGCCCGACCCGCGCATCAACATGAGCCACACCACCGATGGCCGCAGCATTGCTGTGACGCTGCTGCTGGATTTGTCGCAGTCACTGGGCGACAAGGCGCGGGGTTCAGAGCAGACCGTGTTGCAGCTCAGCCAGGAAGCTGTTTCCTTGCTGGCGTGGGCGGTGCAGCAGCTGGGCGACCCGCTGGCCATTGCCGGGTTCCACTCCAACACGCGGCACGACGTGCGTTACTACCACCTCAAAGGGTTTGGCGAATCCTGGGGCGACGACGTCAAAGCCCGCTTGGCCGCCATGCAAGCCGGTTACAGCACCCGCATGGGTGCCGCGCTGCGCCATGCCGCCCGCACGCTCAGCACGCAAGCGGCTGACAAAAAGCTGCTGCTGGTGTTAACCGACGGGCAACCGTCAGACATTGACGTCAAAGACGAACGCATGCTCATTGAAGACGCCAAGGTGGCGGTGCGCGAACTGGACAACCAGGGGATATTTACCTACTGCATCAACCTGGACGCCGCCGCGGATGCCTATGTGAGCGACATCTTTAGCAAGCAGTACACCGTGATCGACAACATCGCCCGACTGCCTGAACAGTTGCCCAAGCTGTTCATGGCGCTGACGCGTTAGTGCTCCTTTAATGATATCTATCAGCCCTTTTTCATAAAGGGCTGGAGGTCATTTTGGCATGTAACTTTTGCAGTGACGGGCAGCCGGTCACTCTTTCTATACTGAGTGCAAAAGCGTCACCCGCCAATCTACACCACGAACGTCACCAAAGCCCTGCAAGCACACACTGGTCAACATTTTCGGCAGCTGTCTGCTCGTCTGCCTGACCTGGCTGGCGCCTGCACACGCCGCTCCGACCCCGGGCGGGCTGATTTTCGAGACAGGCTTTGCCCCGAACCAAGACCTGACGGTGTGGCCCTTGCACATTGCGCACGGTTACCCGCTGGTCCGGGCGCAGGTGCGGGACGTGCATTCGGCCGATCTGTCCTTTATCGAACACGGCACCGGCATGGGGCCCTACCTGGGCGTTATCGGCGCCAGTTTCCTGAAAGATTCAGCGCTGACACTGGACTACGCGCGCCGCGTGGCCGTGCTGCAACGCCTGCGCCATGACACGGGCGTGCCGCTGATGGCCCGGCCCACCCATCGCACCGGTGGTACTGTGGTCGCCTCGGTGCGCTACCGAGGCACTAGCCCGAATTTCCCGGTGTTTGATGCCAAGCTGGGTGGCACGCCGGTGCGGGTGATGCTCGACGGCGGCAACCCCGGCGCCAGCATCGACCGCGCCTGGCTCGCCACCTTGCAGGCCAGCGGCGCTGCTATGCCATTCAGTTATATGGACAATGAAGCCACTTACCGGCTGGTCAGGATCGGCTTCAGCCTGCTCAAGCACTTGGGTGTGACCTGGAACTATCGCCTGCAGACCATGACTTTTTTCACGCCCTGAGCGCCATTCGCCGCCGCGTGCCCTTTGGTGCCAGCACAATAGCCTGTCTCCATTGCAAGGAACCCACATGAAAACCCGTTTACTCGCCCTGTCTGTTGCCTTGCTGGCTGGTTTGAACAGCCAGTCGATGGCTTGCACCGGCATCTCCTTGCAATCTCAAGACCAGGGTGTGGTGGCGGCGCGCACGGTGGAGTGGGCGCTGAGCGACGCGCAGCACTACCGCATGGCGCTGTTTCCGCGTAACCAAAGCTATAGCTCGCTGACGCCAGAAGGGGCCAACGGCATGAAGTGGTCCGGAAAATACGGTTTCATCTCGATGACCGCTTATGGTCAAAACTACGGCCCCGATGGCCTCAACGAAGCCGGTTTGTACGTCGGCATGTACTACCTGCCCGGCTTTGCCGAATACGCCGAATACGACCCGGCGCAAAAAACCAAATCCTTGAGCGTGGGCGACTTCATGCAATGGATGTTGTCCAGCTTCAAAACCGTGGCTGAAGTACGTGCCAACCTGGACCAGATTCGCGTGATCAACGTCAAAGACGAGCGTTTTGGTGGCGCGGCGTTGCCGTTTCACTGGAAGATTGGCGACTCCAGCGGCCAAAGCATCGTCATTGAGTTGGTCAGCGGCGGGCAAATGAAGATTTATGACGCGTTTCTGGGCTTGATCACCAATTCACCCACCTACGACTGGCACCTGACCAACCTGCGCAACTACCTGCATCTGAGCCCGGACGCGCGCCAGCCGGTGACGGTGGGCGACCTGAACCTGAGCCCGCTGGGCGCTGGCTCCGGCATGCTGGGCCTGCCGGGCGATTACACGCCGCCATCGCGCTTTGTGCGCGCTGCCGCGCTCACCGCGTCGGCCAGGCCACTCAAAACCAGTACCGACGCGGTGTTTGAAGCGTTCCGGATTCTGGACAATTTCAACATCCCGCTGGGGGCTACGGTGCCGCGCAACGCGCTGCCGCAAGACATCACCAGCGCCACCCAGATCACGACCGCCGCCGACCTGAAAGAGCGCAAGTTTTATTACCACACCATGTTCAACCGCGAGGTGCGCATGATCGACCTGAAAAAGATCGACTTTGGTACCTTGAGAGCACAAATCATTGACGATGACAGCGCCCGGCGCGACACCGTGCGCGAGCTCGCGCCGGTGAAATAAGCGTCAAGAGGCGCTGACCACCGGCAGGCTGGCGCTGCGCCACTCTGGAAAGCCGCCGCGAAACCAGTACACCCGGGCATAACCCGCCGCCTTGGCCACCGAGCTGGCCTTGAAGCTCTTCCAGCACTCGGCCCCGTTGCATGCAAAAATCAGCGCTGTGCCTTTGTTGGCGCTGAGGCGAGTCAGGTCAAACTGGTCTTGCTGCGGGTTGAAATCGGCCTCTTTGTGGCTTTTCTCCACATAGGGCAGCCACAGCGCGCCCTTGGCGTGGCCCGCCTTGAACTCGGCCTCGGTGCGGGTGTCAACATAGGTGGCACCGGCCTGCATGAGTTGCATCACCTCTTGGGCCTCCACCAGCGCCACGCCGGGCAGGTTGCGCGGGGTGAAATAGCCCAGGGTCGACACATAGTCAAAATCTTTTTTGGCCAAGGCCACCGGCGTACCGTTATGGGCCAGCGCACTGCCGCCAGCGGCTTGGCCCAGCGCCTCCACCAAAGCTTCACGCAGCAGTTGCGGGCCGGGTTTGACGCCATCTTTGAGCGCGACCGATAGCGCCGGTGTGGCGCGGGTTTCCATGACAATCTTCAAGGGCTGGCCAGCCGCCAGCCAACGCTCGGCCACCGCCCGCTCCACCGCCACCGCATCACAGCGCAACAGCTGCAAGCAGGGCAGTAAGGCGTCCTGGTAACGGGTTTCATACAGGCTGGCAAAGTGGCGTTTCAGGGTGGTATTGGCCGCATTGACTTCACCGCGCAGCAGATAGGTCACCACGCTGTCCTGCAAGGGCAGGCCCAGCCGTTTGCCCTGCGCGCTGGCCAAGTTGGTGATGGCACTGTCTTTGGGCACCACCAGCACCGCTTGGACTTGCTTGTCAAACCCCAGCACCGGGGTATAGCCAAAGCGCACGGCGCTGCCAATCACGTGCGCGGGCGCGATGAAAATGTCGGGAATGCGCGAGCGGGTCAGGCCCAGATCGGCGGTGGCGTCGGTGGAAAGCTGTACCTGCACCGGGCCCAGTTTTTCGCGGCGCAAGGCTGACTCTGCAGCATCTTTCCAGGCGCTATAGACCCCAAAACGCGACTGTTCGCCTTGGTCACCGGGGTTGATCAACACCTGCACCGCGGCCTGGCTGAGTGTGGCGCCCATCAGGGCGACTACCACCACACTGGTCTTGAATCGCTGAAAGAAAGAAGTCAAACACATCAACACACACCCAAGTTTGTTATAAAAGGAATAGCTTCTAGCCCATATGCAATAAGGGCTAGAGGCCGATTTCTTATAAATCGACCGCCAGCCCCCAATGGGTGTTTGAACTCAGGCCGCGTAACCTGGGTTGGGCAGGGCACCGATGATTTTGGGTGCATTGAGCTTGCGGGCCGACACCTTGCCGCCGCGTGCGGCCAGCCAGGTTTCCACCACTTCCCACACCTGCTTGTTGCCTTGGCTCTTGGCTTCTTCGGCTACCGGCGCCCAGCCGGCCACCTTGTAGGTTTTGTCGGCCTCAATCAGTTTGCCGCCAATGCGCATGTCGGTGATGCGCTTGCCCATGCCTTCAAGCGGGCTGCAGCTGTAGCTCAGACCACCCACACGCACCATGTCGCCACCTTGCTGGTAATACGGGTCGGGGTTGAACAGGTTGTCGCACACGTCTTCCAACACCGTCTTGATGTCGGAGCCCTTCATGTTGGACACGGTGGCATATGAATAGGTGGTGGCGGTCATGTCCAGCAGCCATTCGCGGGTGATGGCCTGGCCCGGCAGCAGCGTGGTGCCCCAGCGGAAACCGGGCGAGAACGCCAGGTCAGCGCCCTGCACTTCCATCAGCGCGTCCACCAGCAGCTGGTCACCGGTGCCGTTGAAGTTGCCACGGCGGTACAAGGTGCCTTCTGTCACGCCGAGCTTTTCGTTGAGCTTGGTCTCATACGGCGCGCGGATCTTGGTGATGAGCGCGTCCATCTCCGCGTCGGCGGGCAGCATGTTGGCAAACACTGGCAGCAGCTTATAGCGGAAGTCGGTGACTTTTTTGTCCTTGACTTCAAAGTCCAGCACGCCCAGGAACTTGCTGTTGGAGCCGGCATTGGTCACCAGGGTTTTACCGCCCTGGTTGCTGATGACGCTGGCCACCGGCATACCGTCGTGGGTGTGGCCGCCCATGATGGCGTCGATGCCGCTCACGCGGCTGGCCATCTTCAGGTCCACGTCCATGCCGTTGTGGCTGATGACCACGACCACCTGGGCACCCTTGCCCCGGGCTTCGTCGACCATCTTCTGCATGTTGTCGTCCTGGATGCCAAACGCCCAGTCGGCCACCATGTAGCGCGGGTTAGCAATCGGGGTGTAAGGGAACGCCTGGCCGATGATGGCGCAGGGCACGCCGTTGATCTCGCGGATCACATAGGGCTTGAACACCGGGTCGCCAAAGTCGTTGGTCTTGACGTTTTGCGCGACAAAGTCCACCTTGCCGGCAAAGTCTTTCTCGACGATTTCTTTCACACGTTCCATGCCCAGGGTGAATTCCCAGTGGCCGGTCATCACGTCCACACCCAGCAGTTTGCAGGCGTCCACCATGTCCTGGCCGTTGGTCCACAGGGCAGTCCCGGAGCCTTGCCAGGTGTCGCCACCGTCGAGCAACAGCGCGCCGGGGCGGCTGGCTTTCATGCGTTTGACCAGCGTGGCCAGGTGCGCAAAACCACCTACCTTGCCGTAACGTTTGGCGGCCTGTTCGTAGTCCAGATACGTCAAAGCGTGCGCTTCAGCAGTGCCGGGGCGGATTTTGGAGACCTTCAGCAGATGCTCACCCACCAAGTGCGGCAGGTTGCCCTTCATGCTGCCGATCCCTAGGTTGATGCTGGGCTCGCGGAAGTAAATGGGTTTCAACTGCGCGTGGCAGTCGGTCATGTGCAAAAAGGACACGTTGCCGAATTTGGGAATGTCGTACAGGCCCGCTTCGGCGGTGGCTGCGTCTGCCTGGGCATACGTACCCAGCCCCATGCCAGCCATGGTGCCAGCACCCAGCACCTGCATAAATTCACGTTTGGTCAAGTTCATTGTGTTGAAACCAGTCTGTTAAGAAACTAAAAAGCCCGGGCTGGCCGGGCGGGTGAGGATGCAGGTCGCCTTATTGATTGACTGGCGATTGGGGGTCGAGCAGCAAGGCCATCAGGTCTTTGGCCTGTGCCTCGGTGATGATGCCCTTGTGCACAGCACGCGGCATGACCGAGCAGGCGTTGTAGGCGCGGGCGTTGTAGATCTTGCCCCAAGCGTATTCGACCATTGCCTTGGCAGCTGGGCCAGTTGGGTCAGCTTCAATGCCATAGTTTTTGCGGAACTGGTACAGGCTGGGGCCAATGGTGCCGTAAGAGATTTCCTTGCCACTCAACCGGTGGCAGTTGTAGCAATTACCGCCGTTAGGCGTATCAGCCTTGTCGCTCCAGGTTTGGCCACGACCGCTTTGGGCCAGCTTTTCGCCCTTTTTCCAGTCGCCCATGTAGTTGCCATCGGCTGGCCACTTGATGGTCTTGAGTTGTGCGGCTTGCAGCGTCAAAGCCAGATCGGGGTCGATGGGCTTGCCAGCCACTTCAGCCTCGGTACACAGCGTGTTAATGTCTTCCGGCTGCAAGACTGCCGCTTTGACGATACCTTTGTCCTTGAAATCAGCCTTGGAGTAACTCGCGGCAATTTTGTCCAGTTCGGCAGACGACGGCAAAGAAGCACAACCTGCCAGAACAGCAGCAGCGAGCACCGACAAAGCCAAAATTGAGTGTTTTTTCATGCAAATTCTCCGTGTGTTTTAACGCTTGATGGCGGGCGCCACGGATTTGGATCCGTTGCTGTTCACACCCAGGTAAGTGGCCAGAGCGATGGTGACATCACTGGCGTAACCCGGCTCCGGAAAGCGCTGCTGGCGGTAGCAGTCGTTCAGACGGTGCTGCATGCTCCACATCTGACCGTTGGAGACACGGTAGGCAGGCCAGGCAGCAAAACCAATACCGTCACCCGGGTTTTTGGTGAGATTGGGCAGGTCTTGCAAGCGGATGCGCCAGTTGTCACCGCCGTGGCAAGAGGCACAAGAGAAGTCATGTGGGCCACCGCGCTGGAAAAACAGGCGTTTGCCCACCTCGTAGGCGACTTTTTCCTGCTCATGCGACTGTGGCAGGGCGAACTTCATGTCACGCGACTCGGCGGCGATCCACGTAGCCAAAGCGGTCATATTGGCTTTTTCACCTTTGCCGAAAGGCGTTTTGGCGATCTCGGCGGCATTCAGGCCCTGCAGGGTTTCCATGCACGTCAACAGCCGCGACTCGAGGTCTTGCACCTTGTTGGTGTCGGCGAAATAGCGCGGTAGCGTGACAAAGACACCCTTGACGACACCAGGGCCTTGGCCCAAGTCACACTGCTGCAAAGTGGCCTGCTTGGGGCCGCGCTTTTGCTTCCAAAGGTCTTCACCTTTGGCTTCAAACAATTCGGAGGGGTTACCGTCGGCCAGCATGGCCCGGTATTCTTCAATCGACTGCACAGCAGCAGATTTTTGCGCGAAAGCGCCTGGTAGCAGCGCCCCGGTGATTGCAACAACACCGGCAACTTTTGCCACAAAAGTTATTTTTTTCATCAACACGTCTCCTAAGAACGACCACCACAGGGGGAACCGACCAGTTCAGAAAAAAGGTGAGCCTGGCTCACCTTTTTCTTGTTACAACGATCAGGAAGCCGTGGCTTCGTCAGTGCGGGTGTCGCCCTTGGTGTCTTTCCAGGTCACAGCGATCTTGTCGCCGGCCTTGGCGCCCTTGACCATGAACTGCAGAAACGGGTTCTTGGAAACTGCGGAACCCCAGTCAGCCGTCAGAATCACCTTGCCGTTGAGCGAGGCGCTCACTTCGGTGATGTGCATGGCCGGCACCAGATTGCCAGCGGAATCCTTGCGTTGGCCGGACTCCATTTCATGACTCATCAAAACACGAACGGTGGCTACGTCACCTTTAACTTGGGCACGAATGCGCATCGGATCTGCCATTTTTAAACTCCTGGTATCAAATTAGGTTGGAATATGAATAAATCGGGGCAGTCCATCAGCCGCCGCAGCCGCCCAGGGTGACCTTGACTTCTTTTTTGGAGAACAGTGCACGACCATCGGCCATGATGGCCACCGCATACACGTCAGACGATTGGCCCATCTTGGCGCGGGTGGAGAAGTTGGCTTCTACCGCGTCGGTCACGTTGAATTGGGCCACGAGTGCGGCCGGGTTCTTTTCAACCAGGATCAGGATGTGCTTGACGCCAGCCAGCGTGGTGCTGGCAGTCAACGGCACCACTGCGCCGTTTTCAGCGATGTCGGGGCCACCCACGATCACGTCCTTGCTTTCAACCGGAATCTGGCCGCCCAGCGCCTTCACCACATCAGGAACCGTCTTGGCTTCAAACGCACCCTTGTTGTAGGCAAAAGCGTATTGAGGAAACAGACCGGCGGTTGCCAGCAGGCCAGCCACTACCGCGCTGTGTTTGAGTGTCTCGCGACGAGTTTGCATAGAAATCTCCTTGGTTAAGTTCATGCGGAAAAAATGATATATCAAAGTCTTACTTGGGGCCACCCGCCGACAACCACTCTGCAATGGCTTTGGCGTCGTTATCGCTCAAGTTTTGGGGGGGCATCGGGATGTCACCCCAAACGCCTGATCCACCCATCTTGATCTTGCTGAGGAGGTATTCCACCTTGCCAGCATACTTGCGGGACACGTCGGTGTAGGCAGGTCCAACAATCTTGTTGTGCATGCCGTGGCACACCGTGCAGCCGTTTTTCTGCAGCGTGGTGTTGATCTTGCGGGCCTCAGCCGCTTCTTTCTCGGCGGGGGTCAAGACTGCTACTACCGCCTGCTCACCGAGCTTGCGCTCAGGGTGCATCGTATCGGCACCTCGCTGCGGACCCACCAGGCGGTTTTGCTCTGCCAGATTGCCGTGCGCATTGCGGGCAAAGTCAGGCAGGAACGAGGCCAGCTTGGGTTCAGGGGCACAGTTGCTCATACACGCCACGTTTTTGGTGTCAGGCTTTTTGGCGCCACCAAATTCGTTGCCGGGCCACAAGGTGTGATCCGTGGTCATGCCGTTGCGGTTGGGCATGCGGGCTTGCACATCGCGGATCGTCTTGTCATTCAGGACAAAATCGTCCGGCACGATGTTGCTGAGGTTCAGCATGAACGCCAGCACCGCGTACACGTCATCGGGCGTGAGCGTTTTGGGCTCGGTCCAAGGCATGGCGCGGTAGATGAAATCCCACAACGTGGAGATGGTGGGCACCTTCATGAAGGTGGTACGGCCCGGGTAGTCGTTGCGGGTCAGATTGGCCACATGCCCGGTTTCGATGTCCTTGGGCGTGATACCACCAATGATGGGGCTGAAAAACTCGTTCGAGTCACCAAAAATACCATGACAAGACGCGCATTTCTCTTCCCAGATGTCTTGCCCCTTGGCCACGGTACCCGAGCCAGGTGGCAGACCTTTGAAGTCGGGCCGGACATCAATGTCCCAAGCCTGAACTTCTTTGACGGTGGCGTCACGGCCCACGCCCACAAATTTGGACGCTGCCTGGGCACTTGCGAAGCCAGCCAACCCTAACAGGGCGATGCCAACAAGGGCCTTACGAAATCTGAACATTTTTCACCTCGCCGTTTTCCTGCACCAACCATGACTGAATGGCGTTGTTGTGATAAATGGAGCGTGTGCCGCGCACACCACGCAGCTGCTGATAAGTTGGCTGCACAAAACCAGTTTCATCCATGGCACGGCTTTGGATGATGGCTGGCTTGCCGTCCCAGACCCAATCAATGTTGAAGCGGGTCAAGGCCTTGTTTTGCACCGGGCCTTCCAGCCGGGCTGTGCGCCAGTTACGCCCGCCGTCCATCGACACATCCACTTTTTTGATCCGGCCTTTGCCAGACCAGGCCAGGCCGGTCACGTTATAAAACCCTTTGTCCAGAAGAACCTGGCCGCCAGACGGTGTGGTCACCACGCTCTTGCATTCCTGCAGACCGCTGTACTGGCGGTGCTGGCCATCGGGCATCAAGTCGATGTAGTGGTTGGCTTCGTCTTTGGTCGCGTAAGGCTTGTCACCCACTTCCAGGCGGCGCAAATACTTCACCCAGCTCACGCCCTGAATGCCGGGCACCACCAAGCGCAGTGGGTAACCCTGCTCAGGGCGCAGCATTTCACCGTTTTGACCGTAGGCCACAAACACTTCACCCGACTTGATCAGGCTCATGGGGATCGTGCGGGTCATGGAAGAACCGTCAGCCCCTTCAGCCAGAACAAACTTGCCATTGGTCAGGTCTGCACCGGCCAATTCCAGCAGGGTGATCAGCGGCACGCCGGTGAATTCACTGCAGGACAACATGCCGTGGGTGTATTGCACGGTGGGCACGGCCACATTGCCCCATTCCACCGCTGTATTGGCACCGCATTCCATGAAGTGGAAACGCGACACCGAAGGCAAACGCATGATTTCGTCGAGCGTAAAGACCTTGGCGGTCTTGACCATGCCGTTGACCATCAAGCGGTGTTTGGACGGGTCAATGTCCCACCAACCCTGGTGATGCCGTTCAAAGTGCAAACCGCTGGGGGTAACAATGCCAAACAGCGACTGCAGCGGTGCGAAAGACACCGAAGCCTGCGTGGTTTGCGTCAAACCGGGGCTGACACGGCGCTGCACATTGCTCTCGTATTTGGAGGGCTTGCCGTAGCCGTCGTTCAACGCCACACCCTGACCCAGTCCCTTGCTGTGCTCGGGCAGGTTCAAAATGTTGGGGTCGCCGCCCTCGGTAGGCACCGGGTTGCCTTGCGCCAGCGCAGCTGGCACGGCAGCACCAGCCGCAGCTGCTGCAAATGCGTTGCGAATGAAGTCGCGACGCCCTTTTTTACCTTCAGCAAAGACGGTTTTGATGCCGTCCTGACTGAGAAAACTCTCAGGGGCTTTGATCAGCCGGCCCGAGCCCATACTCTGTTCCATTAACAACACTCCTTTTTATGCGTTCTGTAGCTAGCCAACACTATTTGAAACGGTAGTGATCACGGTTGATCACCGCAGATACCGAGTTCACCTCTTCTGGGAACAGCCCCAGGTTCAACTGCTGATCACAGGCTTCGACCATACCGCGCAAAGCGCCCAGCGAATTCACTTTGCCGTCTGGTTTGTAAATGGCACTGCCGTCACCACCCACTTTTTTCTGGTGACACGCAGTGCACTGGTGTTGCGCAATCAACTTCTCGCCTTGCTTGATATCGGCGCCTTGGTACAAGGCGGGGATATCGTAGGCAAAACAGGCAGAGCCAAGCGTCAGGGCAGCAGCGGTCACAAGATGTTTCATGAGGTGTCGCTTTCAGGTGAGATTGGCCAATGTTGATACTTTACAGTGAGAACGACGCGCACCGTTAGAAGGTGTGCGAGTAGCCAAACTGCAGGTTGTTCTGGCTGTGCGAAATAGTGATTGGGGGGGTATTCGCATCGCCTGGATTGGTAACCGTCACCTTGGGTGCGTGCGCAAAAGATGCACTGATGGTGCCCGCCTTGGAGACCTTATACCCAAAACCAAACATCACATGGTTTTTCTCGATAGCTGGGAACAAAGGATGAACATATTGGTCAGGCACTGGGTTATCAGAAAAACTGGCCCCTGCACGCAGCGTCAACTGATCAGTCGCTTTCCAAGCAGCACCCAGATTCAGTACGGTCTGGTTTTTCCACTCTTGCTTGATGGCAAAATCCACTGAACCGTTAGTGGCGATTGAACTGTCGTACCGCATCCGGAAACTCTTCATCGAATCAGCCCATCCGATGCGCTTCAGGTCAGCGACTAGCATCCATGAGGGGTTAACCTGCCAGCTGCCGCCCACCGCCAAAACTGAGGGCATCTGGAAATCAATAATGGTCATTTTGCCGGTGTCTGCAGGACCCAAACCGATAAAGCCCAGTGAAGCACCACTGGAATTAGTTTCCATGTCCGAAAGACGGGTCTTCAGTTGATAGGACGCACCCAATAGCACTTCAGGTGTGACGCGATAAGTTGCCCCCAAAATGGCACCTAAACCAGTTGCTTTTGCTGCTCCAGAAAACTTGTTGTCATCTGAAAAATCAATTCGCGCAAAAGTGGTTTGAGGATCGAGAGGTGTGAGTCCTTGAGCAATACTGCCCATCTGAGTCACCAACCCACCGCTTGGTGTCGTCTGCTGCGGCGAAACATAGCCCGCCAACTGCGCCACACTACCAGTCATCTGCATATCTAGTGAGGCCCAGATAAATTTCAGTGTTGCTGCAACGGTTAAATTGGAATTAACTTGGTATGCAACCGGCACTAGTACATTACCAACCCCTAACTCAGAGCGACTGGGCAAGCCCTGCATGGCAGAAATTACGGAGTTGCCGTCATATTCAGTGCCCATGCCGCCTTGGGCATACATACCAATGCCATAGGTCCAAGGACCATTGCGCTTGGTGTACCCAATTGACGGCATCACATAGAGGTCACCTCCCGATTCCGCTGTCGTTCCCATTGCCGAGCTTTTGACATCGGGCTGGAGCAGGCCAAGGTTGACCGCAAAACGTGACGTGCCATCCGGCTGCAAAGCCAGGGTGGCAGGGTTTTGCGCCATACCGGAGTTTCCGACGTCGTGCGCCTGAGCGGCCCCGCCCATCGAAGTAGCTACCGCTGCATAGCCCTCCATCAACATGCCATTGGTGGCCATAGCAGAGCCCATGGGCAAAGCGAGGGCAGCAGCCAAAGCCACCGCGCGAATTGGAAATTGTTGTCTCTTCATATTTTTAGAGGCTCAGTTGGGGTCAAGGGATGTTTCGCTCAAAAGTCGCCGCTGGCGGCGCGGTCCATCATCTGGTAAATGGTTTCACGCACTTTCCAGGCCTCTTCCTTCAACGGCGAAGGCAATTTGCGACCCATCTTGACCATCATGTCCATGTTCAGTGTGTAAATCCAAAGACCATCAGCCTGCTCGATCACCGTCAGGCGGCAAGGCAGGTAGGCACCCATGGCAGGGCTGAAATCCACCATGAGGCGCGCTGTGGCCGGGGAGCAATACGAATAGACCTTCAGAAACTTTTGCTTGACGCCAGTGCGGGCTTCGAGTTCAGCGGACAGCGGCAACTCTCCCACGCCTTTCATGTTGCGCTCGGCAGAAATTGCGTCAAACGCGTTTTCAATGTCTTTGACGGTCAGCCCAGGCTTGACCTTGCGCGCCCAGGTGGTGGCAATAGCAATATCACCGTTACCTTCAACCCACTTGTCCCACATCGAACTGGCTTCTGCGCCAGCGCCGTCTTCGAGCTTGCCCAAGGTGCTGATGGTGCCGCAGCCGGTCAAAAAAACAGCAGCCAACAGGGGCAACCAAAGAAGTTTTCGAGTTAAAGAATTCACGTAAGGTCCTTTGTTGACAGGGATGGATGAGAGAAATCGCTTTTGACAAAAAACTAAAACTTGTTCAATGTTTTGATTTTTATCAATCGTCGCTTAATTAACGAGGCACACATATTAGGAACTACCCTAGGTCAGACCAAAAAAAAGCCGCTTTGAGCGGCTGTTTGTGATCATCTGACGGATAGCTGACGGTATATCGCCATGCTGACTGGCCAACAGCCACCCTTGTGATGCAACTGGCAACCCGGTGCTGGGCAACAGCGCCTCAGTCTGAAGCGAGACTATCCGGGTAGATGACCCGGTAAATCCGGCCTTGCTTGTCCAGTTGTTCGATCGCCCCTTCACGCACCAGGCGACTGATTTCACGACTGACTGTCTCCAGCTTCAGGTCCAGCATGGCGCCCATGTCTTCCCGGGAAAAAAGCATCGAGACCTCGCTGTTGGCGGCGCTGCGCATTTTGAGGACAAGGTTACCGACGCGCCGCTTGGCTGTTCCAAAATTCATGTCGGCTAGCCAGTCGTCCGCGTCTTTGAGCGCATGCTGCCACTTCTTCATCAACTGGGCGTGCAGACGGGGACTGCTGGACGACAGCTTGTGAATGACTTCCAGCGGAATCCGGCAAACCGATGCGGCAGTCAGCGTCACCGCATCGCAGTCGTACTTGGCGCTGGCCAGCGCCTCCAGCCCGACCACATCGCCAGCCCGTAAGACACGCACGATGCGCGGCCGCCCGTCGAGGGTACTGCGCACCAGTTTCACCATACCATGGCGCAAGGTGAAGATGCCTTTGGCCGCACTACCCTCGGTAAACATGCTGGCGCCAGCTGCGTACTCCATCTCGTCAATCGGGGCATGGATCAAGCCGAAGTCATGCGCATTGAGATCGGCGAAAAGCACCAGATCACGAATACCGCATGCCTTGCAGTCCGCGGTACCACGCCATGCCGACTCAGTTTTCATAGGGATCATCTTTTCCTTTCAAGTCCGCATAGCCGAGCGCGCAGTTCGCACACGTTCGTCCAGATAGGCACCATAAAAATCCGGCAGGTAACCACCCACCAGGCGCTCCGCCACTTCAACACCGCCGCGCCCAAAAAACAGGACCGTAGGCGCCACCTTGATGTCCCAAAGGCGGCTCAAGCTCTCCTGGGTTTGAGGCGCGCCACCAAACCCCTGAATGAGTTGGCGACTACGCATGTCAATCTGAACGATGGACACGCCGTGCTCGCGCTGCAATGGCAACAAATAGTTCTGTGTGGCTATCTTGCAAAACGGGCAGCCGCGCAAAGTCACCATGACGAGCAAGGGGCCACCCTTTTTCAGCGCCGCCGCCAGTTCGTCAGGAAGCGATGCAGGCACGGCCAGTTCTGCCGCACTCACCCCATTGGCGTGAACCGCCCCCAGCGAGAGCAAGGTGCCCGCCAACCAGCGCCGCCGCGATAGGACACCCGACAGGTTATGCATCATTCGAGCCGACTATCGCCGTATGGCGGCCGTACAGGGAGGGAAAACACTCTGAACTGGGACTGGATTTGGATCAAGAATCATCTCCGGACATTTAAGGGCTTCATTGTTCTTGCGGTGTAATATAAGCGAATTACAAACAGATGGATGGCTATGGACATTGCTGCGCTGGTTGAAAGTTACGGTGAAAAAGTCATCCTGGCCGTGGGTGGGTTACTGATTGGTGCAATGTTCGGCTTTTTTGCCCAACGCTCCAAGTTTTGCCTCAGAGCGGCCACGCTGGAGTTCTGGCACCGGACTTTTGGCGAGAAAATCGCCGTCTGGTTGCTGGCCTTTTCGGCCGCCGTGGTTGGAGTGCAACTGTTGATCCTGACCAACCACATGGACATCGACGCAGCACGCCAGATTTCAGCCACCGGCAGCATGTCGGGCGCCTTGATCGGCGGGCTGTTTTTTGGTGCCGGCATGATTTTGACGCGGGGTTGCGCCAGCCGCTTGCTCGTTTTGTCTGCCAACGGCAACTTGCGCGCCCTGCTCTCCGGGCTGATTTTCGCGGTGACCGCGCAAGCCGCTCTGGGTGGCGTTCTGTCGCCCTGGCGCGAGGCGATCAGCAGTTGGTGGACCGTGGACGGAGGCACAGCACGCAACCTGCTCGCCCTGACCGGCGTGGGCACCTGGGGCGGCCTGATTTTTGGTTTGATCTGGATGGCGGCAGCGCTTTACTTTGCGGTGCGCAGCGGCTGGGGCCTTTGGAAGTGGGTCGGTGGTCTGGGCACGGGTCTGGCGGTGGCTGCTGCCTGGGGCTTTAATTACCTGGTTGCCACCAATTCATTCCAGGTGGTGCCGGTACAGGGCCTGACCTTCAGCGGCCCCTCTGCCGAATGGTTGATGCGTGTGATGTCCACCAGTGCCCCCGAAATTGGTTTCAGTTTTGGCATGTTGCCCGGCGTGTTTATTGGCTCGTTCATCGGCGCCTGGGTGGGTAAAGACTTCAAGCTGGAAGGCTTCAGCGACGGCTACGGCATGCGCCGATACATCTTTGGTGCGATCTTCATGGGATTCGGTTCCATGCTGGCCGGTGGCTGCGCCGTGGGTGCCGGTATCACGGGCGGCGCCATTTTCGCCACCACGGCCTGGATGGCCCTGGTCGGCATGTGGGCGGGTGCTGGCCTGATGGACCGGCTGATCGACAGCCCGAAAGCCGTCGCCGTCTCAGCCGAGGCTGCCAACGGGGCGCGGATAGCACCCTGAATCAGCAACAGCGACTATTTGCCGCTGACAAACTCGGCAACAGCAGCCATTTCCAGCGGGGAAAGATTGGCGGCAATTGAATGCATGACCGCGTTGTCGTTGGTGCGCTCGCGTTTGCCAAAGAGTTTGAGCTGGGTTTCCACATAGCCCGCATACTGGCCCGCCAGACGCGGCAAGGACGCGGTGCCCAGACCCTGTTTACCATGACAACTTGCGCAGGCCGGCAAGCCACTGAACTTGTTGCCCTTGTAAAAAATATAGCTGCCCACGGCCGCCAGATCAGGGTCTTTCACAGTTTCTGGCGGGGCAGATTTGGACTCAAAGTATTTGCCGACGGCCGCCATCTCATCCGGCGTCAGTCGGCTGACCATATCGACCATGGCCGTGTTCTGGCGTTTGCCTGATTTGAAGTTGTCCAGTTGCTTGGCGATGTACTCGGCGTGCTGGCCAGCGAGCTTGGGAAACACTTCGCTGGCTGATTCACCGTCTTCGCCATGGCACATGAAACAGGAGCCCATCACGATTTTTTTGGCTCGCGCCTGGTCAACTTGCGCCCAACTGTTGCCAGCCACCAAAGAGGCGGCCAGCAGCCAAGTGATTTTCATCATCTGCAAATCCTTTCAACTCAAGGTGTCGGTCCAGATACCACGCGCCCAGGCCATCGCCACGCGGCCTTCCAGCTCGTTGGCCGCCTTGGACACCCCGCCCGAGCCAGGCACCACCAACATGGTTTTCTTGGCGGCGTCGTAACTGTGGATGCTGGTCACATGCGCGGCGTCTTCGGCACCCATGAAGCTGTAGCAGACGTTGTTATAGATGGGTGCCACATTAGGCACCTTGCCTGTCAGCAAGGCCACCACGGCACCAGCGCAGGTTTTGCCATGCTGGTTGGCCATGTGGCCTGACTTGGGCATGGCCGGGGCAATCTGGATCGCGTCGCCAATGATGTGGACGTTTTTAACCACTTTGGACTCAAAGGTGAGAAAGTCCACCTCACACCAACGCTTGTTGGCGGTGGCCAGCCCGCTTTTGACCGCCAGCTCGCCGGCGCGCATGTTGGGCAAGACGTTGAGCACATTGGCCTTGACGTCACCGTTGAACTCGAACTTGAGGGTCCCACTCGCCACATCCACGTCCGACAGCACATGCTTGGGCCGGTACTCCACCATGCCAGGGTAACGATCCGCCCAGGCCTTTTTGAATAACCCGGCCTTGGAAGTGACGTCATCATTGGCATCCAGAATCAGCACCTTGGATTTGGGTTTGGCCTGGCTGAAATAACTGGCCACCTGGCAGGCGCGCTCGTACGGGCCGGGCGGGCAACGGTATGGCGCCAGTGGAATAGCCAGTGCATAAACCCCGCCGTCAGGCATGGCTTCCAGTTGTTGACGCAGCGCCACAGTTTGCGGGCCGGCTTTCCAGGCGTGCAGCACCTGATCTTTGGCACCGGCTGAGGCCATGCCCGGCAAGGTTTCCCACATAAAGTCAATGCCAGGGGACAGGATCAGCCGGTCGTAGGGCAATTCACCCCCCCCTGCCAGGCGCACGATGCGTTTGTCCGGGTCGATGGTGGTGACCGCATCGCGAACCAGTTTGACGCCATGGTTCTTGACCAGGTTGTCATAGGTGAGCGTGATGTCGGCCATGGTCTTGGTGCCACCCAGCACCAGATTGGAGATGGGGCACGAGATAAACGAGGCATTGGGCTCCACCAGCGTGACCGAGATGCCGTAGTCCGACCACATGCGCACATATTTCGCTGCGGTGGCACCGCCAAAACCACCGCCGACCACCACCACTCTCAAACCGTTGTCACCCCGCGTAGATGCGCAACCTGACAAAAAACCCAGCGAACCCACAGCGCCAGCAGCACCGATCGAGCCTACAAATTGACGACGTTTCATATCCATCTCCTTGATTTATTTTTTGAGTGCAGAGAAGTAACTTGCCAATTGCTCGATCTGCGCGTCCGAGTAACCTTTGGAGAGCTGATGCATCAAAGTGGCGGGCTTGGCCCCTGACTTGAAGTCCATCATTTTCTTGGTGAACTCTTCCTTGGGCAGCCCCGCCAGACTGTCCATACCAGGCTGCGCAATCCCCTGCGCACCGTGGCATGCGGTACAGCCTGATGCCATGCCACGCACCTGAAGATCATCGGCGTTGGCCCAACCTGAGAGAAGCGCCAGGCACAGGCCTGGGAGCAATTTGGTCATTATTGTTTACCTCGTGGTGCAAAAAGGAAGTGAGACACCGGCACCGCAGAGCGCAGCAGCCATCAGCCCTCGTCGAATGAGGATCTCTGACGAACCCATCGTAGCCGCAGGTACCAGCTTGTCTTCACCGGACAAACCCGAACAAGACGGCTACCGGGCAGATACCTCAGGTCAGGGTATCGTCCCAGATGCCCTGCGCCCAGACCCAGGCGGCACGGCCTTCCAGTTCGTCAGGCACTTTGGAGGCGCCGCCGGCGTGCGGCAGCGTCACCATGGTCTGCTGCTGCGCGTCGTAGGCGTGCACACTGACCACGTGCATGGCCTCCTCAGCGCTCACAAAGCTGTAGCAAACATTGTTGTAAATAGGGTCGTCATTGGGGCTTTTGCCTGAAAGCAGGGCCACGACCGCCGCCGCACAGGTCTTGCCGTGCTGGTTGGCCATGTGACCCGACTTGGCCATACCCTTGGCGTTCTGGACCGCGTCACCAATCACATGAATGTTCTTGGCAACCCGGGATTCGAAGGTCAGAAAATCAACCTCACACCAGCGCTGGTCGGCACCAGCCAAACCGCTGCGGATGGCAATCTGGCCCGCACGCATGGGCGGTATCACGTTGAGCACCTTGGCCCTGACATCCGCACCAGATTCAAATTGAAGTGTGCCGGTCGCGGCGTCCACATCGGCCAGACGCTGCTTGGGGCGGTATTCGAGCTGGTCTGGGTAGCGGCTGGCCCAGACGCGCTTGAACTGGGCGCCCTCAGAAAGCACATCGTCATTGGCGTCCAGCAGCAAGACCTTGGACCGGGGTTTGAATCGCGAAAAATAGCTGGCGATCTGGGTGGCCCGCTCATACGGCCCCGGGTGACAGCGAAAAGGTGCCAGTGGGACAGTGAGCGCCACCACGCCCCCATTGGGCAGGGTGGTCAATTGGTGACGCAGCGCTACGGTTTGCGGCCCGGCTTTCCAGGCGTGCAGCACTTTGTCTTGGGCACCGGGCCGTGCCATGCCGGGCAACGTATCCCACATCAACTCAACCCCCGGGGACACAATCAGGCGATCGTACGGCACTTGCCCGCCGCCGGCCAGAAACACCAGACGCTGGTTGGCATCGATACGAACCACCGAATCACGCACCAATTGCACACCATGCTGCTTGACGAGGGTGTCGTAAGGCAGGGTGATGTCGGCCATGGTTTTCACACCGCTCAACACCAGGTTGGATATCGGGCACGACACAAAGCTGGCGTGAGGCTCGATCAGCGTCACCGACATGCCGTAGTGGGACCACATGCGCACGTATTTGGCGGCAGTTGCACCGCCAAAACCACCGCCTACCACCACCACACGGGCCTTATTGGCACTGGCCGCCTGGCCTGTGCTGGCGCAGCCAGACAACAACCCCATCGACCCATACGCTGCCAGCAGTGCGCTGGCACCTGCTGAGCCAACCCATAAACGGCGCTTCATCTGTGGTTGACTCCGCTACTGCTTCAAGCCGGAAAAGTAGTCCGCCAACCGCTCAATGTGAGCGTCCGAATAAGCCTTGGAGAGCTGATGCATCAAAGTAGCGGGTTTCCTGCCGTATTTGAAATCCATCATGTTCCGGGTGAAGATGTCTTTGTTGACACCTGCCAAACTGGCCTTGCCTGGCTTGGCACCGGTGTAGGTGCCGTGGCAGGCCGAGCAAGCCGCTGCCATATCGCGCGCCTGAAGATCATCGGCACAAGCCCAAGATGCCACAGCTGCCAGCACCAGCGCCAAAACCGACTTGCTCAGCACCAGCATACGCCCGACCAAGGCCATCAGTGGGCTGCTTTGGCAGCGATGTCGTGGCACACCGCTTCGCAAATGGACACGATGCGCTGGTCAGCAATGCGGTAAAAAATCTGAACCCCTTCACGGCGCTTGGCCAAAATACCGGCCTGGTACAAGGTGTTGAGATGCTGCGACATGTTGGGCTGGGTGGTGTTCACCCGCGTCAGCAGATAACTCACATTCTTTTCACCGTCACACAAACAATTGATGATCTTGAGCCGCATGGGCGCCGACATCACCCGGAACATGTCGGCGGCAGACTCGAAGGTGGCGTCGGTCTTGACAACTTCAGATTTGTCGTTTTCTTGCAGTTCAGTCGCCATGCGATAACACCTTGGTGAAGCCGTGCGGAATGTGATACGGGTCAAGGCAACGCCCGTTTGCCGTTGCCCGCCAAAAAATCATTGTAGTCTGGCACCTGCGCAAAGTCATGATAAATCAGCCACCCCTTAACCTTGTTGCAGGGCCGTCAGGCGGTAGCCGCCTGGTGCACCACGTGACCACTCACCAGGGTGCACCGCACCCGCCCGGGTAGCTCATACCCTGAAAACGGTGTGTGTTTGCCCTGGCTGACCAGCGCGTCAGCCTGCACCACCCACGCCGCTTGCGGATCAAAGACGCACACGTCGGCCAGCCCGCCCACGGCCAGATGGCCGGTGCGCCCCTGGCGCGGCCCCAGCGCCTTGCCCAGCAACCCGGCCGGGCCGTCGGTGACCACGGAGAGCGCCCGCAACAGCGGCACACCGTTGTCCAGGTGCCATTTGTAGGCCAGGCTCAGCAACAGTTCCAACCCGGTGGCGCCCGGCTCGCTCTGTGCAAAAGGCAACATCTTGGCATCGTCATCGACCGGCGTGTGGTCAGAAACGAGCGCGTCAATGGTGCCGTCCGCCAGCCCGGCGCGCAGGGCGTCGCGGTCGCGCTGCTGGCGCAGCGGCGGGTTCAGGCGGGCGCGGCTGTCAAAGTAACCCATGTCGGTGTCGGTGAGGTGCAGCGAGTTGATGCTGATATCGCAGGTTACCGCCAGCCCCTGCGTTTTGGCCTGGCGCACCAGTTCCACCCCGGCGGCACTGCTGATGCGGCACAGATGCACCCGGGCACCGGTACTGCGCATCAGCTCAAAAATGGTGTGCATGGCAATGGTTTCGGCCATGACTGGCACGCCACTGAGGCCCATGCGGGTGGCCAGCGGGCCACTGGCCGCCACGCCCTGCCCCAGATAGGCGTCTTGCGGGCGCAGCCAGACGGCGTAGCCGAAGGTGCTGGCGTACTGAAAAGCGCGCTGGAGGATTTGGGTATTCGACAGCGCCGCCTCGGCCTGGCTGAACGCTACACAACCGGCATCGGTCAGCTCCACCATCTCGGTCAACGTGGTGCCTTGCAGGTTGCGCGTGAGCGCCCCCAGCGGATACACCCGCGCCTGATCCAGCTTCTCGGCGCGAAAGCGCAGCATTTCCACCAGGCCGGATTCATCCAGCACCGGGTCGGTGTCGGGCTGGCACACCAGGCTGGTGATGCCACCGGCGACCGCCGCCGACATTTCTGACTCCAGCATGCGGGCGTGCTCGTAACCGGGCTCGCGCAAGCGCACCGCCAGGTCCACCAGACCGGGTAACACCAGGCAGCCGGAGGCGTCGATGGTGATGTCCGCCTGAAAATCTGGCGCTATAACACCAATAGCTGCTACCCCTTTATCAGCAAGGGCTACATCGGCTTTTTGATCATAACCAGTGGCAGGATCGATGACCCGGCCACCCCGGATCAACACAGTCTTGGGTTTGTTCATATCAGTCTTTTTGATGAATGGGGTCGGTTCAGGGCTCGTTGCCAGCAACGATGCTCATCACCGCCATGCGCACCGCAATGCCAAAGGTAACCTGCGGCAGGATCACGCTGTGCGCGCCATCGACCACCGCCGAGTCAATCTCCACGCCACGGTTGATCGGGCCGGGATGCATGACGATAGCGTCCGGCTTGGCCAGTTGCAGCTTCTCGGGGGTCAGGCCGAAGCTCTTGAAAAACTCCTGGCTCGACGGTAGCAGCGCGCCGCTCATGCGCTCGTTTTGCAGGCGCAGCATGATGACCACATCGCAGCCCTTGATGCCTTCTTCGAGCGTGTGGCAGACGCGCACCCCCATCTGTGCCATGTCCGACGGCACCAGGGTTTTCGGGCCGACCACGCGTACCTCGGCGCAGCCCAGCGTGGTCAACGCGTGGATGTCGGAGCGCGCCACCCGCGAATGCAGCACGTCGCCCACAATGGCCACGGTGAGGTTGGAAAAGTCTTTTTTGTAATGCCGGATGGTGTACATGTCCAGCAAGCCTTGCGTGGGATGGGCGTGGCGGCCATCGCCCGCATTGACTACATGCACATGCGGCGCGACATGCTGGGCGATCAGGTACGGCGCGCCAGACTCGCTGTGGCGCACAACAAAAATGTCGGCAGCCATCGCGCTCAGGTTGGCGATGGTGTCAAGCAGCGACTCACCTTTGGACGCCGACGACTTGGCGATGTCCAAGTTGATCACGTCGGCGCTCAGGCGTTTGGCGGCGATCTCGAAGGTGGTGCGGGTGCGCGTGGAGTTCTCGAAAAACAGGTTGAAGACACTTTTACCGCGCAGCAGCGGCACTTTTTTGACCTCGCGGTCACCCACCGAGACAAAGTTGGTGGCCGTGTCGAGCACCTGGGTCAGGATGCTTTTGGGCAGGCCTTCGGTGGACAGCAGGTGAATCAGCTCACCATGTTTATTAAGTTGCGGGTTGTTTTTGTAGAGCATGGTTAGCGCACTTTGACATTGAAATTGAAACGACCCGCCTCGTCACGCGCCAGGCTCAGCGACTGGTTCGCCGCCAAGTGCACACGCGCAGCGCAAATGTCGGCCTGGATCGGCAGCTCACGGCCACCCCGGTCGACCAGAATCGCCAGCTTGATACTGGCCGGGCGGCCAAAGTCGAATAACTCGTTGACCACGGCGCGGATGGTGCGCCCGGTGTAGAGCACATCGTCCAGCAGCAAAATCTGCGCGCCATTGACATCAAACGGAATCTTGGTCTGCGCGGCGGCGGTCATGCCGCGGCTGGCGTAGTCGTCCCGGTGCATGGCCGACGAAATCACGCCGATGGGCTCGGTCAGCCCCAGGTCTTGCTGCAGGCGCTGCGCCAGCCAGACCCCGCCCGAGGTGATGCCCATCAGGCGCATGCCGGGTTTGAACACCATCTTCACGCTGGCCAGCAAATCGCCGTACAGGGCTTCGGCGTCGAGTTCGAGCATGCTCATGGCAGGTTCCTTAAAAATTGTTCCAGGATGATGCAGGCGGCCGCCGCATCGGCGTCACGCGCGCCGTCGGAGCGCGCCTCGGTGGTGGTGTAGCGCTCGTCCACCTCAAACACCGGCAGCTTGAAGCGGCCGTGCAATTGCCGTGCAAAGCGCCGGGCGCGCAGCGTGTTCTCGTGCGCCGCGCCATCCGGGTGAAACGGCACGCCGACCACCAGCGCGTCAGGCTGCCACTCTTTGAGCTGGGCGGCGATCTTGACAAAGCGCGCGTCGCCTTCTGCGGCAATCGTGCCTTGCGGCTGGGCGGTACGCAGCAGCCGGTTGCCCACGGCAAAACCTGTGCGCTTGATGCCAAAGTCCAGCGCCAGGAAAGTCTGCAGCTTAGCCGCTACAACAGGTGTAGCTACTGGCGCTTGTTCTATAAGGGCTAGAGCCATATTTGATGCTATTTGCTTAACGTGAAAGAACAGAATTGTCATGCCGGGCTACGACCCGGCATCCATGACTTCGGACAACATGGATTGCGGGTGCTGAAACCCCGGACTTGATCCGGTGACGCAATGACGACTATCTTTCATGCTTCAACATGGTTTTGCGGCCATGAAAGTGCGCCAGTCAGGCATGGCCCGCTTCGCCAGAAAGCATCCAGGCCTCCAGACCGAGCAGTTGCAGGGCCTGAGCGTAGCGCTGCGCCACCGGGGTGTCGAAGATCAGGCGCGCATCGGCCTCCACCGTGAGCCAGCTGTTGTCGATCAGCTCGGATTCGAGCTGACCCTCACCCCAGGCGGAATACCCCAGCGACACCATCACCTTGCGCGGGCCAGAGCCGGTGGAGATGGCTTCCAGCACATCGCGTGAGGTGGTCATCTCCAGGCCACCGGGGATGATCATGGTGGAGGAATACACCGGGTCTTCAGGTTTGTCGGCGTCTTTGAAGATGGCTTCGTGCAGCACAAAGCCGCGCTCGGTCTGCACTGGGCCGCCGTAAAACACCGGGTCGTCGCTCAGGTCGGGGCGCATCAGGGGCAGCTCCACTTTTTCAAACAGCCCTTTGAGGGAAATGTCGCAGGGCTTGTTGATGACCAAGCCCAGCGCGCCGCGCTCGCTGTGTTCACACAAGTAAACGACACTGCGCGAGAAAAGCGGATCCTGCAGCCCAGGCATGGCGATCAAAAAATGATTCGTCAGGTTGGTGGAGGCAGAATCAGAGGTCATAAAAACCATTTTAGCGATGAACATTCCCCACGACATGGCCTACGAATTTGATACCGGATTGATGTGGTTCCGGCGCGATTTGCGCACCAATGACAACGCCACACTGCACCAGGCCCTGCGCCGTTGCCGCCAGGTGCACTGCGTGTTTGTCTTTGACACCACCATTCTGGATGCCTTGCCGAGGGTGGACAGGCGGGTGGAATTCATACGCGAGTCCTTGTCAGAGCTGGATTCTTCGCTACAAAGTTTGAGTGGGCAACCACACACGGGGCTGATCGTGCGCCACGCTGCCGCCGCAGACGAGCTGCCGCGACTGGCCCGCCAACTGCAGGTGCAGGCCGTGTTTGCCGGGCGCGACGATGAGCCGGATGCGCTGGCGCGCGATGCACAGGTGGAACGTGAGCTGCAAAGCGCGAACATTGCGCTGATCACCTGCAAAGACCATGTGATTTTTGAGCGCCGCGAGATCCTGACGCAAAGCGGCACGGTCTATGGGGTATTTACGCCTTATAAACACAATTGGTTGTCGCGCCTGGCACCCGAACATCTGGCCGACCACCCCATCACCGGCCTGGCCGACCGGCTGGCACCGCGCCCGGCCGAGTTTCAGACCGCAGTGCCGAGCCTGGCCGACATCGGCTTTGCGCCCAGCAACCTGGCGGCGCTGAAGATTCCCACCGGCATGTCAGGCGGTGCCCGGTTGTTTGAGGATTTTTTTGAGCGCATGGACCGTTACGACAGTACGCGCGACTTTCCCGCGCTCAAGGGGCCGAGCTACCTGGGCGTGCACCTGCGCTTTGGCACCGTGTCCATTCGTCAGCTGGTGGCCACGGCCTGGCAGCGGCAACTGGCGGGCAGCAGCGGTGCGGCGGTGTGGCTCAGTGAACTGGTGTGGCGCGACTTTTATGTCTCGATCCTGGCCAACTTTCCGCAAGTGGCGCGTCAGGCCTTCAAGCCAGAGTATGACAACATCACGTGGGAAAGTGGCCCGGATGCCGAGGCGCTGTTTGCCGCCTGGTGCGCGGGCCGTACCGGTTACCCGCTGGTGGATGCCGCCATGGCGCAGATCAACCAGACCGGCTATATGCACAACCGCTTGCGCATGGTGGTGGGCAGTTTTCTGGTGAAAGACCTGGGCCTGGACTGGCGCTGGGGCGAACGCTACTTCGCAGCACACCTGAACGACTTTGATCAAAGCGCCAACAACGGTGGCTGGCAGTGGGTGGCCTCCAGCGGCTGTGACGCGCAGCCCTACTTTCGCATCTTCAACCCCGTCAGTCAGAGCGAAAAGTTTGACCCGCAAGGCAAGTTCATCCGCCGCTACCTGCCGCAGCTGGCAGGGCTGTCAGACAAGAGCATCCACGCGCCGTGGCTGGCCAAGCCGCTGGAGCTGCAGGCAGCGGGCGTTACCCTCGGTGGCAACTACCCGCAGCCGGTGGTGCAACACGACGCGGCACGCGCCAAAACTCTAGCGCGTTACGCGGTGGTGAAGAAGTCCTGAAGCGCGACGACATCCGGCAGTGCAGCGGGTTCAAGGCGGTCAAGGCAAAGATGACCTGCCCTTGAATAACCACTATTCGTAGCTACTCACCCTTATGGCGTAAGGGCTGGAGGCCTATTTGGCTTGTAAAGTGGCGTCACAGTAGCCACGCACCAGTGCGATCAGTTCGTCTTCCGGATACGGTTTGCCCAGATAGTGATCTACGCCCAAGGCGCGGGCGTACTCGCGGTGCTTCTCGGCGATGCGCGAGGTGATCATGATCACCGGCAGGTCTTTGAGCTGGTCGTCCGCACGGATGTTGCGCACCAGATCAAAGCCGTCCATGCGCGGCATCTCGATATCGGCCAGCACCACAGCCGGTTTCTCAATTTGCAACTGCTCCAGCGCCTGCAGGCCGTCAGCCGCCAGCGCCACCCGGTAGCCCTCACGCTTCAGGAGCCGCTGCGTGACCCGGCGCACGGTGATGGAGTCGTCCACCACCAGCACCAAGGGCACCTGGCTGGCCGCAGTGGCCAGCGCCTCAACCAGGTCAGCCCGACCCTCGCCGCCCTGCCCGCCCGCCGCCAAAACGCCTGCCTGCGCTGCGGTGTAGGCGCGCGCCTGCTCACCGTACGCTGCCGCCAACGCCACCGGGTTGTAGATCAGCACCACCGCCCCGGACGCCAGCGCCGACATACCCGCCAAACCCGGCAGGCGTGCCAACTGCGGCCCAAGGTTTTTGACCACCACTTCCTGGTTACCGAGCACTTCGTCCACATGCAGCGCCACAAACTGGCCGGCACTGCGGAAGATGGCCACCGGCGCTGTCTTGACATGCGGCTCGGTACTCACCGGCGAGAGTTGCAGCAAGGCGCCGGCCCAATAAAACGCCAGGGCCTGACCGTTGTAGTCAAAGTGGCCTGAGGTGTAGGCTTCATGCAACAGCGCCACCGGCACCCGGCGTACCAGCTCCACCTGGTTGGCAGGCACACCCATCACCACCTCGCCCAAACGCAGCAGCACCACCTGATTGACCGCTGTGGTGAGGGGCAACACCAGCTTGAACTCGGTCCCCGCGCCGGTGTGGGTCGTCAGCTCGACCCGGCCCCCCAGGGCATTCACCTCGTTACGAACCACATCCATGCCAATACCGCGCCCAGCCATTTCGCTCACTTCGGAGGCAGTGGACAGGCCCGAGATAAAAATCAGGTTCGCCAGCTGCGCGTCCGTCAGCGCCTGGTCGGCCTGGATGACGCCGTGGGCCAATGCCTTGTCGCGGATACGCGCCAGGTTCAACCCGGCCCCGTCGTCGCTGAACGTGACCGCCACATCGTTGCTTTGCTGCTCCACCTTGATAGTGATCACACCGGTGTCGGGCTTGCCAGCCGCTTTGCGCGCGGCGGCGGGCTCGATGCCGTGGCCCACCGCGTTGCGCAAAATATGCTCGAACGCAGGCACCGCGCGGTCCAGCACGCCGCGGTCCATTTCCAGCGAGCCGCCCTCGATGTCGAGCCGGACCGGTTTGTCAAAGTCTTTGCTGGCCTGACGCACCACGCCGTACAGGCGCTCGGCAATGCTGTCGAACTCGACCATGCGGGTGCGCAGCAAATCGCGCTGCAAATCGCGCGTCTGGCGCGCCTGGGCGGCCAGGTCGTCTTCGACGCCTTCCACGGTTTGCTGCAGATTGCGCTGCAAGGTGGCCACGTCGTGCACCGACTCGGCCATCATGCGGGTGAGCTCCTGCACGCGGGTGAAGCGGTCAAATTCAAGCGGGTCAAACCCTTGCTCGGCGTCTTTGGTCTGCGCCATGCGCGACTGCATTTGCGACTCGGACTGCATCTCGATGTCACGCAACTGCGAGCGCAAGCGTGCCAGATTGGTGGTCAACTCGTCAAGCGAACCGCGCAACTGGCCCAGCCTGGACGCCAGCCGCGAGCGCGAAATCATGACTTCGCCGGCCTGATCCACCATGCGGTCAATCAGCGCCGATTTGACCCGGATGGTCTGACTGGACGCACGACGCAAAGGCGCGGGTGCCAGCTCAGTGGCTTGCACCGCTGGCGGCTGGGTGGCGGCTGGCTCAGGTGCTGCTGCTGCGGGCTGCTGCATCAGCTCAGCAACCGCCGGCGTCAATTCAGCCGGAACGGTTTCAGCCTCTTCGGGGAGCACCAGTTCAGCCATCGGCGTGGCACGTAGCTGCTCGAAGCAATCGGTGATGGCGTCCAGCCTGGCCAGCATGGGTTCGACCTGGTTTGATTCGGCGGTGTCAGCATCGATTTGCTCGATGGCCGTCTCCATGCGGTGCGACATTTCACCCAGACGCATGGCGCCAGCCAGACGGGCGCTGCCCTTGAGGGTGTGCAAAATGCGCAGGGCCTCCTGGCGAGCGCTGAGGTTGTCCGGGCGAGCGCACCATTGCCGCAGTGCACCGCCAAGCTGCGGCAGCAGCTCCAGCGCTTCTTCTTCAAAGATCGGAAACAGGTCGACATCCAGCACATCGTGGGCTTCGATGGTTTCCGGTGCAGGAGGCGAAGCCGGGCTGAGGGCTGGAGCGGGCTCTTCAACCACCTCGACGACTTCGGCCGTTTCGATCGCCTCGGGCGCTGGTTCAAGCAGATCAGGCTCCTGCGGCGCCAGGGTATCGCCAAAGTCCAGGTCAAGATCCGGCTCCGACAGCGCCTCTTCAGACCAGGCTATGTCTTCAGACACCTGTTCAGACAGGTCAGACTCCAGCACCGCCCTGAGAGCCAGCAACAGCTCGGGGTCAGGGTGCTTGAGGAAGCCCGCCGCAAACTGGTGCAGCAGGCGGCGAATGTCTTCAGCCGCGTCAACAAACAGGCGTGCGTGCTCTGGCAGGCCCCGCAGCCCCAGGCGTGTGTGCTCCAGCGCGTGTTCCAGCGCCCGGGCCAGCTCCGACAGGTCCATGAAACCCACGGTGGCAGAACTACCCGCCAGCGAATGCGCCAACCCAATGGCCGAATCAGGCACCGGGTGCGACAGTTCCATCGACCATTCGGTCAGCTCGGTCAACAAGCGGCGCGACCATTCGTCAGCCTCATTCAGGTAGACGTTGTACAGCGGAATGCCTATGCGCAGAGAACCGATCACCTTGACCTGCTCTTCCGCCACTTCAGGCTCGCCAGGTTCAGGTTCAGGTTCAGGTTCAGGTTCCGGGGTCAGGGATTCGACCTCGGGCAGCAGCAACTCGATAGACTCTTCTGCCTCTTCTGCCTCTTCTGCCTCTGGTTCAGCCGGCATCGCCTCAGCCGGCAAGGCCAACGAAGCCAACGGATCTTCAACCAGCTCGTCAACCAGGTCTTCAACCAGTTCTTCGGTCTGTGGCTCGGGCTGGGTTGCAACTGCCGCCGCGGGCTCCTGCGCAGGGAATGAGAACTCCCCGAAGTTGCTCAACAGCGTTTCGCTGAAGTCAACCATCTGCGTTTCGCTGAAATCGTTGATTTGCGTGGCCATGAAATCGGCACGCTGTGCTGCGGGGCTCAAGACGTCTTCAACGGGAAGCGTCTCGGCAGCAACCACAGGCACAACAGGCGCGGGCTGTATCAGGTCTTCAATAGGCTGCGCCTCTTCCATTGGTTCAAGCAGCGGCTCCGGCACCATGAGCACAGGGGCAGCCACTGGCGTGACCGTCGTCTCGGGTGCCAGGGCCTCCGCCGGGGCGACGCCCGGCAGCGCCAGATCAACCCCGACACCGTCCATACGCAGACTGTCTGCCGCCTGGCGGAATGGCAGGGCGCGCCAGGGATCGTCTACGTGGGCTTCAATCGCCTCAATCCATTGACCAAAGCCCTGCAGGGCCTGATCCGACAGCCGCACCAATTCCGCACTGGCAGGCAACTGCTGTGGCAGCCAGGCGTTAAACACCTGCTCCATGGCCCAGGCCGCTTCGCCAAACTCCGTCAGGCCCACCATTCTGGAACTGCCTTTGAGCGTATGGAACGAGCGGCGCAAGCTGGTCTGTTGCTCCATATCGGTCTTGTCGGCACGCAAAGCGGCGACAGCGCCCCGACCGGTCTCGATCACTTCGCGCGCTTCTTCCAGGAAGATGCTGCGCAGCTCGGCGTCATCATCTTCGTCTGCCGTCAAAGTGGGCGCTGCGATCGGCTTGGTTTCCGGCACCGGCACCGGCGCAGGGGGCGGCGGCACGGGCTGTGGCAGCGAAACTTCTGGCGCAGCCGCAGGCTGTCGGGCAGGTACAAAGACAACCTCAGCAGGTACCGCAACAGCCGTCTCGGCTGCAGCCACTCGCCCCATCACCGACCTGAACTCCCCCTGTGCCTCGTCATAAACAAAGAGTTTCTTGGCTAACTCACGCTGGTAACCCAGCATGTCGATGAGGAAACCAAGCGTTCCCAAGCTGTTACCCAGCTTTTCGAATACCGCCTTGCGCTCCAACGGCGCATCGGCCCCGCTGATCAGAAAGCGCTCAACGCTGTCACGCATCCGCAGGGCCGCCAGGGCCGCCTGGTCCAGCCCCAGCACAGAAAAGACGCCACGCATCTGTGCCAGCCGGCCTGGCACTTCTTGCAGGCACATCCTGTCGTCAGGTCGCCTGAAAAACGCATCCAGCGAGGTCTCTACTTCACCCAGCGTGGTGCGCAACTCGTCGACCACACTACCCATGACCTGGCGGTCACTCACGCGCCGGTAAAGTTCCTCCATCCAGGCGTCCAGTGGTTCCGGCTGGCCCCCTGCCAGCACGTGGTCCAGCCGCTGCGCCAGCCGGTTACCGCGCTGCACCGTTTGCGCGCTGTCGGGGTCCATGTCTTCGTAGGCGGCTTCCAGGTACAGCACCGCCGTGGCAACCTCCATCGCCAGTGCTGTGGCTGGGGCGCTGCCCGAGCGCGTCACCGAATCGATGGCGCGCAGCAGGGCGGCAGCGAGCTCACCGTTGTCGGGGTGCAGCTTGACGATCAAGTCTGCCACCATGCCAAACTGGTCTGCCGCCACCTTGATGCGGTTCACATCGCCACCACTCAGGGTGGACCAGGTTTCTGTGGCAGCTGCCACGCGTTTGCGGGCTTGCGCCAGTACCGCCGGGTCAAACCGGCCAAATTGCGGCTTTTCGTAATCCACACGCACGGGTACTGCAAAACCATAAGCCTGGTGCACAGCGCGCAATGCTGGTGTGTCGTGCTCGGGCGACAGGGCTGCCTGGGCACAGAAAAACAACAAATCGCGCACCAGCCGTTCCGAGATGGCCGACTCACCACGCGCCAGCGTGCGGTATTGCAACAACACATGCGTGGCGGCGCGCTTTTCATACAGGTCGCTGGCACACAGGCCATACGCCACTACCTCAAAATAGGCTGCACAGACCATCCACCAGACGCGGGGATTGATCTCGGTCTGGTTGGCGGCAAAAGCCAGACTGATGTCGCGCATGGCCAGGGCCGAGGGGGCATGGCCGGTTTTGACCACATGCAGAATCAGACCGTCTATGCGCGAGCGCACCGCCGAGTCATACGGCATGGGCCGGGCAGACGCTGGCACCGCCACATCTATCCAACGCCAGTCGTACGCCCACAGGTCTGCCGGGTGAATGCGGTCGTCGCCCGTCAGCACCAGCACATCGCGGTATTGGGGAAACAAGGCCACCGATGACAGGGTCTTGCCCTTGAGCACGGCTGCCAGATAGTCGGTCAGGGCAAAACTGGCACGCTCGACCTTGAGAGCCGCCTCGTCACTGCAAAACTCGGGCCGCTGCACAAACTTGTTGACCAGCGCCTCCATGGCGCGCAGCATCCGCGCGGGCACTTCCAGGCCAACCATCTCCAAGGCACCCACGGCCTGGTGCAACTGTTGGCGCGCGATACGCAGATGGCTGGCGTCCAGCGCAGCGATATCGGAGCCCCGGGACAGCTCGGCATCACGCACAAAACGCCGCAGCGCCTGGGTGGCACCATCCAGAGACTTGCGTAACTCATCGAGCACCCAGGCCAAGGGCCCCAGATCAGGCTCTAGGTTCGCGTTATCGACAGCCGTTGCAGCAGATTGCATGGGTCAACCAGTCAAATGAAATGAATCTGAAGCCAATCAGGCGATGCGAAAACGCGCCACCGATTGCCGCAATTCCTCAGCCACTTTGGAAAGTTCTCGCACTTGCGCCGCCGTGGAGCGGGTGCCTTCGCCCGTCTGCTCGGTCACCGCAAAAATATGCTGGATGTTCTCGGCCACCTCGTTGGCCATGCTGGCTTCACGCAAAGTGGCGTCAGAAATCTGCTCAATCAGTTCGGCCAGTCGGCGCGACACCTCGTCAATTTCCGACAGGGCAGTACCGGCGCTGTCAGACAGCTTGGCACCTTCCACCACGCCTTGCGTGGAACGCTCCATGGCCCCCACCGCGTCTTGCGTGTCGGTCTGAATCGCTTTCACCAGCGCCGAAATTTGCCGCGTGGCGTCGGCAGAGCGCTCTGCCAGACGCTGCACCTCTTCGGCCACCACCGAGAAGCCGCGACCGGCCTCACCCGCGGAGGCCGCCTGGATGGCAGCGTTGAGCGCCAGCACATTGGTCTGCTCGGTGATGTCGGAAATCAGCTCGGTGATTTCACCAATCTCCTGCGACGACTCCCCCAGACGCTTGATGCGCTTGGAGGTTTCCTGGATTTGGTCACGGATTGAATTCATGCCACCAATGGCGTTTTGCACCGCCTGCAGGCCCACCTCAGCCGCCTTCAGTGACTGGCGCGCCACATCAGCTGACTGCTGTGCCTGCGCTGAGACCTGGTTGATACGCTGGGCCATGTCCACCACCGACTGGCCAGTTTCGCGAATTTCGTGCAACTGCTCCTGCGATGCCGCCAGCAGCTCGGTGGAGGTGATGTCCACCTCGGCGGTGGTACTGGCCACTTTGGCGGCGGTGTTTTGCACGTTGCCGACCAGCGAGCGCAGCTCTTCCACGGTGTAGTTGACCGAGTCGGCAATGGCACCAGTGATGTCCTCGGTAACGGTGGCCTCCTGCGTCAAATCACCCTCAGCCACGGCTTGCAACTCGTTCATGAGCCGCAAAATGGCGGCCTGGTTGGCGTCATTGACACGTTTGGCATCTTGCTCCTGGCGCTGCGCTTCTTGCCGCAGCGCATCTGCGCCGGCCTGTCGCTGGCGGCTATCGAGCAACTGCACATAAGACAAACCAGCAGCACTGAGCAGCGCCAACGCTGCGGCAAACAACAGCGTGCCCAAGGCCAGTCCGCTCAACCCGCCTTGGGACGACAGCGCACCCTGCAAAGACTCCAGTTCCTTGCGCAGCACCTCGCTATCGGTCAGGATGGCCACTTGCGCCTCACGTGCCGACACCAGGCCCTGCAAATTGCCAAGAATGGCGGTGGCTTGCGTCTGGGTTTCTTCATACAGCTTGAGCAACGCGGTCAAGCGCTCCCGCGTCTGGCTGTCGCCAGAGGCCGACAAGCGCAGTTCCGCGCTGCCATCGAGCAGGCCGTTGGCAATACTCTTGAAAGCATCGAGGTCTTTGCCCAGCAAAAACACGGCCTCGGGGCTGACACCCTCCATGGTCAAAAATTCATTGGAAGATTTGCCGATGCGCTGCGTCAGCATCACCAACTGACCGGCTGCCGAGATTTCCGGGGCCGCAGCGTCTTGCTGCAACTTCAGTGCGGAGATGGTTTCCGCAATTTCCAGCAGGTCGGAAGACTGGCGGTTGATCAAGCGCAACGAGGTACCGATCTGTGTCAGGATTTTCTGCTGCGCCATCACCGTGGCCGCGTTCTTTTCTGCACGGTCCACCAGCGGCGTGATCTTGCCCAGCGCGTCTTGGTGCATCGCGCCAACCGGCTCCAGTTGCAACTCGGGGTCACCGTTGGCCAGACCACGCACCGAGCGCGTCAGCACGCGGGAACTGTCCATCACGTCGGGAAAGGCCTTGGCATCGCCCACCAGCGCCTGCGACACGGATTTGGCCAGCCGCTGCGACTGCATCAATGACTGCCCGGTGGCATTGAGCTGCTGCGCCCCGCGATCACTGTCATTCAAGGCGAACCAGGCGGCGCCCACCAGCAAAACCAGCGCCAGACCGAGCAAGATCGACAGCGAGCGTTGATGTTGGGCCACCGTCTTGCGCCCCAACATGGGCAGGGCAATCTGATCGAAAGCCACCGGAGCGGCCTCATGCACGCTCGGATTGCCATCATCCAGAGACACCTGACGGGTAACGCCAGAGCTCAGTTCTGAGGGGGCCTGGTAGGTCGACAAATCAGGCATGCCCAGACTCAGGCCTGAATCCGGGTCTGCTTGCTGGGGTTTCTTCCTGAACAGGTTTTTAAATTGGTCAACGACAGCCATAAGGTCACCCCAAAAAGAAATTCAATTGCCAATACTCAGGAAAGCAGGCGTCTGAGACAGCGCATACAGGTCAATTTCCTGCCACTGCCGGTCTTGCGAATCCAGAAAACACTGGCCAAAATAAGACGGCGACCCCGCCGGCGCAGGCTGGGCGCTCTTGAACGCCTCCAGCCGACGCAAGCCCAGCAAGCTGTCAACCACCAGCGCGCAGTTGACGCTGGCCTCGGCATTCAGGGTCACCAACCGCGCCTGCGCCCACGCCAGTTCCGTGCGGACAGTGGTGGCTGGCGGGTCGATCAGCATCACCAGATCCACCACGCCAAACAGGCCTCCACGCAAATTGGCCACACCACAAAACCACGGCTGGGTGTAAGGCACCCGGGTGATATGACTCACCGGAAAGATCTCGCCTGACTGCGACAAAGGCAACAAATACGGCCGCCCGGCTATGCTGACCGCCAGCCAAGCCGCAGACACCGCCTGCGCCTGGGCCGACTGCAACCGCGCAGCCAGACGGGTTTGGAGGTCTCTCAGGGCTTGTTTCTTGGTCATTGAGGTGTGAAGATCAGCCCAGCGCTTTGATCTTTTCCATCAATTCGTGGGCGTTGACGGGTTTCGTGATGTAGTCGCTGGCACCCTGGCGCAAGCCCCAGACCCGGTCGGTCTCCAGGTTTTTGCTGGTGCACATGATGATGGGAATGTCGGCGTAAGCCGGGGTGCGGTGGATGGTGCGTGTCAACTGGAAACCGTTTTGCCCCGGCATCACCACGTCCATCAAAATCAGGTCGGGCTTGGCGTCTGCCAAGTGCTTGAGGGCCTCTTCGCCGCTCTCGGCGGTACGCACTGACAAGCCCTGGCCTTGCAGCAGGTCGGTCAAAAACATCAACTCGGTCTTGGAGTCGTCAACAATCAACACGTTGTGAATGGTCACGCCACATCCCCTTGAAGCGCATCGGCATATTGCGCCACGGCTTTGAGCAACTGATCTTTGGTGAAGGGCTTGGTCAAGTAATCCTGCGCCCCCACCATGCGTCCACGGGCCTTGTCAAACACACCGTCTTTGGACGACAGCATGATCACCGGCACGCTGGCAAATTTGGCATTGCGCTTGATGATGGCGCAGGTTTGGTAGCCGTCCAGGCGCGGCATCAGGATGTCGCAAAAAATCAAGTCGGGCCGATAGTCGCTGACCTTGGACAGTGCATCAAAACCGTCTTCAGCCAGCATCACCTCATGCTGACCGGCTTTCAGGAAGATCTCGGCGCTGCGCCGGATGGTGTTGCTGTCATCAACCACCAGAATTTTCAAAGGGGACCCGGTTGTATTCACCCGATTCATCTCCAGAGTTGATGTTGGAACGCTGTCTTGACCGATCTCAGATCCGCACCATCTCAAAATCTTCCTTGCGTGCACCACATTCGGGGCAGGCCCAGTTCAGCGGCACTTGCTCCCAAGGGGTGCCCGCCGGCACACCGTTGTCAGGGTCGCCAAGCGTTTCATCATAAATCCAGCCACAGATCAAACACATCCAGGTTGTTGATGAAGTCACGGGCAAGGCACCTTTGTTATGAACCATAAAACTGCCCGCCACCCCAGCTGGCAGGCCACTTGCACGCTATTCTGCCTCAAGAAATTTCGCCAGCAATGCTTTTCGCGCACCAGCAGGGCGCGGCCGACCAGCCCAAGCGAGAGACAATGCGAACCCGCGTGACTTTCTGGGCACAATCTGCCAACGGCAGCCGCGCAGCAGAGCGCTGTTCATTTCCTGATTTTTCACACCCAAGCACTTTCCATGACCACTCCAACCGACCTCAATCAGACCCTGTTCGAACGCGCCAAGCATGTCATTCCCGGCGGCGTCAACTCACCGGTGCGCGCCTTTCGCGCCGTGGGCGGCACGCCACGCTTTATCAGCCGGGCGCAAGGCGCCTACATCTGGGACGCCAATGGCCAGAAGTACATCGACTACATCGGCTCCTGGGGCCCGATGATTCTGGGCCACGGCCACCCTGCCGTGGTGGAGGCGGTGCAAAAAGCAGTGCTGGAAGGTTTCTCTTACGGTGCGCCAACCGAGCGCGAGGTGGAGCTGGCTGAAGAAATCCTCAAGATCATGCCCAGCATGGACATGGTGCGCCTGGTCAGCTCGGGCACCGAAGCCGGCATGAGCGCCATCCGCCTGGCACGAGGCGCCACCGGCCGCAAGACCATCCTCAAGTTTGAAGGCTGTTACCACGGCCACGCCGACGCGCTGCTGGTCAAGGCTGGCTCGGGCTTGGCCACCTTTGGCAACCCCACCAGTGCGGGCGTGCCGCCTGAAGTGGTGCAGCACACCATGGTGTTGGAATACAACAACGTTGAGCAGATCGAAGCCGCGTTTGCCGAGCACGGCCAGGAGATTGCCTGCGTGATCATTGAGCCGATTGCCGGCAACATGAACTTTGTGCGCGCCAGCGTGCCGTTCATGAAACGCTGCCGCGAACTGTGCACGCAGTACGGTGCGCTGCTGATTCTGGACGAGGTGATGACCGGCTTCCGCGTGGCGCTGGGCGGCGCGCAAAGCGTGTATGCCAAAGCCATCCCCGGTTTTGAGCCGGACATGACAGTGATGGGCAAGGTGATTGGTGGCGGCATGCCGCTGGCCGCTTTTGGTGCCAAATGCGCGGTGATGGAGCATCTGGCGCCGCTGGGCGGCGTGTATCAGGCGGGCACGCTGTCTGGCAACCCGATTGCCACCGCCTGCGGTCTGGCCACGCTCAAGGAAATCAGCAAACCCGGCTTTTATGAGGAACTGGGTCGCAAAACCCAGTCCCTGATCAGCGGCCTGAAGGCCGCAGCGGCGGCAGAAGGCGTAGCCTTCAGCGGCGACAGCCAAGGCGGCATGATGGGCTTCTTCCTGCTCGACCCCCTGCCCCAAACCTACAGCGAGGTGATGTCGTCTGACGGCAAACGCTTCAACACCCTGTTCCACGGCCTGTTGGACCGCGGCGTGTACATCGCGCCAGCCCTGTACGAAGCCGGGTTTGTGAGTGCTGCACACACGGATGAAGACATTGCGGCGTCTGTGGCAGCGGCGCACGAGATCTTCAAATTACTTCCGAAGTAATAGCTTTAAGCCCTTTATCTATAAGGGCTAGAGGCATATTTCTTATATAACAATGGCGGCCTTCTGGCCGCTTTTTTGTTACCAATCTCCGGGTAGTTTGTTATGCGTTGTTGGGTGTCAAGTTCGGGCTGTTAGCAGACAAACGCTTCGCTCTAAAGCGGTCAGCAGCTGAGCACTCTTTGGTTTACGCGAATGAGTTTAGACCGTGCACTTTCG
>MTEI01000012.1 GCA_002083775.1 Rhodoferax ferrireducens
TCTTGTCTCATTTCGCCAGCAATTCTGACTGCCATTAATGGGCTTGACAATCCCCCAAACGGGTGATTCTTTGAACGACAGCTCCCGCTGCAATCCGGGCACCCGTTTCAGCCCAGTTCCCTTTTTCGCCCATTGACGTGGGTGGAGTAAACCTACAACCCCACCATCGCCCCGCGCACATCCGCCACCGACAAAATCTCCGACAACACCACCGGTGCTTTGCCGGGCTGGTACATCGCGTACACCGGCACGCCGCTGCGCCCCAGGTTGGCCAGCGCGGCGGTGATGGCTGGGTCACGGCGGGTCCAGTCGGCACGCAACAGAACCACTTTTTTGGCCTCCATGTCAGCCAGCAGTTCGGCATTGGCCAGGGCATTTTTCTTGTTGTACTGGCAGGTCACGCACCAGGCGGCGGTGAAATCGACAAACACTGGCGAGCCGCTGGCCACCAACGCCTCCACCTTGCCAGGTGCCCAGGCTTGCCAGCGGGTCGTGCTGACGGCAGTGCTGGTGGGTTCTGAGAATGTAACAATGTTTTGGCCTGTAGCCCATGTCATCATTGCCACTGTAGCTATTGAAAACACAGCAACTGGCAGGCGCGCGCGGCCGTGCAGGGTGAGCGCCCAGATGACCAGTGCCAGCCCCACCAGCAGCGCCAGCAGGGCACTGGCACCGTCAATGCCGGTTTGCTGGCCCAGCACCCACACCAGCCAGACCACGGTGGCAAACATCGGGAACGCCATGGCGCGGCGGAAGGTGTCCATCCACGCGCCCGGGCGCGGCAGCAGGCGCGCCAGCGCGGGTGACCAGCTGGCGGCCAGGTAGGGCAGCGCCATACCCACACCGATCATGGCGAAGATCGCCAAGGCCTGCAGCGCGGGCAAATTCAGCGCCAGCCCGAGCGAGGCCCCCATGAACGGTGCGGTGCAGGGCGAGGCAATCACCACCGCCAGCATGCCAGACAAAAACGCGTTGACGGCTGGGTTTTTGGCCTCCAGCGTGGCCAGGTTGCCAGGCACAAACTGGCCAAACTCAAACAGCCCGGCCAGATTCAGGCCAATCACGGTGAACAGCACCGCCAGTGCCGCCACCACGGCGGGCGACTGCAACTGGAAGCCCCAGCCAAGTTGCTCGCCCGCGCCGCGCAGTGCGATCATGAGCGCACCCAGTGCCACAAAAGACAGCACCACCCCGGCGCTGTAGGCCAGGCCGCTGATGCGGTGGCCACGCCGGTCATCGGCGTGGCGCGTGAAGCTCACCACCTTGATCGCCAGCACCGGGAACACGCAGGGCATCAGGTTCAGAATCATGCCGCCCAGCAACGCGCCAAGCAGTGCCAGCCAGAAGCTCGGCGGCACGCTGGTGGGCAAGGGGGCCACAGGTACCGCAGCAGCAGGGCTCAACTCTGCAACAGGTGCGAGCGCGGGCCAGGTGCCGCTGACCTGCGCCTGCGTCAGGTAACCCCTGCGCTGGCCCGCTGACTCAGCCACCAGCAGCATCGGCATCAGGGTGGGGTCAGCGCCCCGGTGAACGGCCATGGGCAGGCTGGCGGTCCACACGTCGCCTTGCCAGGCTTGCGTCCAGGCGGCGGCGGGTTCTACCACCTCCGGCGTTTCCGGGAAGAGGTCGAGCTTTTGGCCCTGCAGGCTGGCGGGCAGGCCGGGCACACTGAGCTTGATCTGCTGGCCGTCCAGGGTGATGCTGCCGGGCGTTTTCAGCGCGAGGGGTTGGGCCTGGAAGGCGGCATCGAAGACGCTGGCATTGAGCGCGGTGGAGCTTTGGACTGGCAAGCGCAGCACAAACTCGCCGTCCTGCGGCACACATTCCTGGCGGCACACCAGCCAGCTGGCGCGCAGTTTGATCTCCAGCTCAGGTGAAAGTGGCGAGGGTTTGAAGTCCGGCGTGATGGTGAGTGGCACTGGCAGCAGCACGCTGCCCTCGTAACCGTAGTTCATCAGCGTGCCCAGCGGCATCTTGTGCGGCAGCGGCCAGGCGATGTCGCCTGCCAGCACGCCGGTGGGCAGCGTCCAGGTCAGCTCGGTGGGCTGGCCGGGGTCGCCAGAGTTTTTCCAGTAGGTGTGCCACTCGGGGATGTGATTGAGCTGCAGGCCGACCCAGACGGTTTTGCCGGGGTCGGCGCCGTCTGGCGCGTAAGCCATCAGTTCGGCACGCACTTGCTCGGTGGTCACCACGTTTGTGATGCTATTTTGGCCTTGAGCCAATGTAGATATTGGGCTGATAGCTATGAAAAGCGCAGTAATGAGCCAGCGGGCCAGGGTCTTCGGTAACGTCATGGGGTGTTAGGAGTCAGGTGGCGGCGCAGAGTTCCGGGGCGGGGTCAATACGGGTTCTCAAACCCCAGTCGCGCCAAAATCTCGCTTTCGCGCAGCTCCATCACCTGCGCGTCTTCGTCTTCGTCATGGTCCCAGCCCTGGGCGTGCAGGGTGCCATGCACCAGCAGGTGGGCGTAATGTTCTTCCAGGGTTTTGTTCTGCTCTTTGGCCTCTTGGGCGACGACTGGCGCACACAACACCAGGTCGGCGGTGACGATCGGCTCCTGCGTGTAGTCAAAAGTCAGCACGTTGGTGGCGTAGTCCTTTTGCCGATAGTCACGGTTCAGCGCCTGGCCCTCAACGGCGTCGACGATGCGCACGGTGATTTCGGCATCATCCTGCAGCGCGTGGCGAATCCATTTGGTCACCTTGTGGCGCGGCAGCGCAGCGCGGTGGAGGGCGGCATCAGGCAGCTTGCCGAACTGCAAGGACAGGGTGAGTTGGTTCATGGTGGCGTGTGTCTGAGATATATAAGAAATTGGCCTCTAGCCCTTTATCCATAAGGGCTGATAGCTATTAATGTGATATTGACTAGTCGTCCAACTTCTTGCGGCTGCGTGCGGCACGCAGCGCTTGCACAGGGGATTTAAGCGTGGTCGCCGGGGCAGTTGGCAGCGGCGCTGGGGGCGGCAGCAGCACGGCGTCGTCACGCGGGTGCGGGTTGTAGCGCCCGGGCGCGTCGTAGGCGTCCACAATGCGTGCCACCAGCGGGTGCCGCACCACATCAATGCTGGTCAGGCGGCACATGGCAATGCCGTCGACACTGCGCAGCACACGTTCGGCGTCAATCAGCCCGCTGAGCTGGCTGGCGGGCAGGTCGATCTGGCTCACATCACCCGTGACCACCGCCTTGGAGCCAAAACCGATGCGCGTCAAAAACATCTTCATCTGCTCGGGGGTGGTGTTTTGCGCCTCGTCCAGAATCACAAACGCGGTGTTGAGGGTGCGCCCGCGCATGAAGGCCAGCGGCGCAATCTCGATCGTCTGGCGCTCAAAAGCCTTTTGCACCGCCTCAAAACCCATCAGGTCATACAGCGCGTCGTACAGCGGGCGCAGGTACGGGTCGATCTTTTGCGCCAGGTCGCCGGGCAAATAGCCCAGGCGCTCACCGGCTTCCACCGCCGGGCGGGTCAGCACAATGCGCTGCACCGTGCTGCGTTGCAGCGCGTCCACGGCCATCGCCACCGCCAAGTAGGTTTTGCCCGTGCCCGCCGGGCCGATGCCAAAGGTGATGTCGCAGCTGGCAATGCAGTCCAGGTAATGCGCCTGGTTAATGGAGCGCGGTTTCAGGTCGGCGCGGCGGGTTTTGAGGGCCGGGCCGTCAGTGCCATTGACATCGCCATCGCCGGAGAGCATCAGCTGCACGGTGCGCGGCTCAATCGGGCGCGCGGCCATTTCATAGAGCGCCTGCAGCATCTCCATGGCGCGCTGGGCGTGGATTTTCAGGCCATCGACCTTGAACTGCTCGTGCCGGTGGGCGATTTTGACCTGTAGCGCGGTCTCGATAGTGCGCAAATGCGCGTCCATCGGGCCGCACAGGTGCGAGAGGCGGGTGTTGTTGGGCGGCGAAAAAAGGTGGCGGAGGATCAAGTTGATAATTCCTGGTGAAGTCACCCATGATAGGCAAAAAATGATCGGCAAACTCACCGGCACCCTCGACCACAAAAACCCGCCCGAACTCATCATCGACTGCCACGGCATCGGTTACGAGGTGCTGGTGCCGATGAGCACGTTCTACAACCTGCCGGAACTGGGTGCGAAAGTGTCGCTGTTGACGCACTTTGTGGTGCGCGAAGACGCGCAGATTCTGTACGGTTTTGCCACGGCGGCTGAGCGCGAGGCGTTTCGCCAGCTGATCAAGATTGCGGGCGTGGGCCCGCGCACGGCACTCTCGGTCTTGTCGGGCATGAGTGTGTCGGAACTCTCGCAGGCCATCACCTTGCAGGAAGCCGGCCGCCTGATCAAGGTGCCCGGCATCGGCAAAAAAACCGCCGAGCGCCTGTTGCTGGAGCTCAAGGGCAAGATGGGGCCGGACATCGGCGTGGTCGCCAGCGTGGCCAGCGATGCCCAGTCCGACATTTTGCAGGCCCTGCTGGCGCTGGGCTACAACGACAAGGAAGCCGCTGCCGCGCTGAAAGCCCTGCCGAAAGACGTGGGGGTGAGTGAGGGGATCAAGCTGGCGCTGCGGGCGCTGGCGAAGTAGTTGCCTCTGCGCCTTCAGGCCTGTCCCCATCCGTCGATTGACCTCACTGATGACCATACAGCGTCTGACACCCTGGTTTGCCGGGCAATACCGCGAGGTGATGCTCGAAGCCTACGCGCGGCATCCCGAAGCCTTCACATCCAGTGCATCAGAGCGTGCGGCCTTGCCTTTGACCTGGTGGGAAGCCCGACTTGAGGAAACGCCTCGGCCCGGCGAAGTGATCTTTGGCGCACTGGAAAGTCAGGCGCTGGTCGGCGTGGTTGGGTTAGCGTTTGAGAATCGCGAAAAGGCGCGTCACAAAGCGACGTTGATCGGCATGTACGTGCGCAAGCGCAGTCAAGGTCATGGGCTGGGCGGCCAGTTGGTCACTGCCGCTCTGGCGTACCTCGCGACCCAGCCCGACATCAAGCTGGTTCAGCTCACGGTGACGGACGGGAACACGGCTGCCCAAGCCTTGTATGAGCGGTTTGGTTTTGCCCCTTTTGGCATCGAGCCGATGGCGATCGCGGTCGCAGGGGGCTATGTTTCCAAAGTGCATATGTGGCGGCGCCTGGACATCCCACTGACAGGTGTGCCGAGAAAGGCCTGAGGCGATTTCTGGATAATCGGCAGGTTTGATCCCGATTCTCCAAACCCAGATAGGAAATTCCCCATGAAAGCGACTCGTGCGAAGGCCTTGAGCCTCACTTTGGCCGCCGCCGCGGCCCTCTCCCTCTTCTCCGGCGCAGCCCAAGCCGCCGACAAGGTGAAGGTGGGCTTGCTCAGCACCCTGTCGGGCCCGGGCGCCGGGCTGGGTATTGACATCCGCGACGGTTTCAACTTGGCGCTCAAACAATCCGGCGGCAAGCTCGGCGGGCTGCCTGCCGAGGTGATCGTGGCCGATGACCAGGGCAAGCCCGATGCCGCCAAACAGACCGCTGACCGGCTGCTCAAGCGTGACCAGGTCGATTTCATGACCGGCGTGGTGTTCTCCAACGTGATGCTGGCGGTGGGCAAACCCATTTTTGACGCAAAGACCTTCTACATCGGTGCCAACGCGGGTCCGTCGCAGTACGCCGGGGCCGAGTGCAACCCGTATTTTTTCAGCGCCTCGTACCAGAACGACAACCAGCACGAAGCCGTGGGCAAGACCGTGACGGACAAGGGTTTCAAGAAAGTGGCCCTGCTGGCGCCCAACTACCCGGCAGGCAAAGACGCGCTGACCGGCTTCAAGCGCTTTTACAAGGGTGAGGTCGTCTCTGAAGCCTACACGCCCTTGAGCCAACTGGATTACGGTGCCGAGCTGTCAAAAATGCGTGCCTCGGGTGCCGATTCGGTGTATATCTTTTTGCCCGGTGGTCTGGGCGTGAACTTCATCAAGCAGTTTGTCGGTGCCGGGCTGTCCAAGGACATGACGCTGTTTGGCCCGGGCTTCTCGGCCGATGAGGACGTGATCCGCGCGGTGGGTGAGCCGATGCTGGGCATGTTCAACACCAGCCAGTGGGCGCATGACCTGGACAACGCCGCCAACAAGCGTTTTGTGGCGGATTTTCAAAAGGACTACGGCCGCCTGCCCACGCTGTACGCCAGCCAGGGCTATGACGCGGCGCGGCTGATGGATGCGGCGGTGCGTGATGTCAAGGGCAATCTGGCCGACAAGGCAGGTTTGCGCAAAGCCATTGCCGCGGCCAAGTTCGACTCGGTGCGCGGTGCCTTCAAGTTCAACAGCAACGGTTTTCCGATTCAGGACTATTACCTGCGGGTGATCACCAAAGACGCCCAGGGCCGCATCACCAACCGCACCCTGAACACCGTGTTCAAGAACCACGCCGACGCCTATGTTGGGCAGTGCAAGATGCCTGCGCTGTAAACACGTCCGGGTCTGATGACGGGACTTCTGGTTCTGGAGCAGTCGCTCAACGGGCTGCAGTTCGGCTTGATGCTGTTTTTGCTGGCGGCGGGGCTGACGCTGGTGTTTGGCATCATGGACATGATCAACCTGGCACATGGCTCGCTGTACATGATTGGCGCTTATCTGGTGGCCAGCATCGCGCTGGCCAGCGGCTCCTTCTGGCTGGGACTCGGCTTGGGTGTTCTGGCGGCCGCGGTGGTGGGCGCGCTGCTGGAGTTGACGGTGTTGCGACGGCTGTACGCGCGTGACCACTTGTCGCAGGTGCTGGGTACGTTTGCCATCCTGCTGATGAGCAACGAGCTAGTGCGTATGGTCTGGGGCGCGCAGCCGCTGGAGCTCAACCCGCCTGCCGCGCTGGCCGGGCCGGTGGAGCTGCTGCCGGGCCTGAGTTATCCGGCGTATAGACTGTTCATCATTGGCGTCGGGCTGGCCGTGGCGCTGCTGCTGTATGTGCTGGTGACGCACACACGTTATGGCATGCAGGTGCGCGCCGGTGCGTCGAACCGCGAGATGGCGCTGGCCATGGGCGTCGATGTGCGCAAGTTGTTCACGGCGGTGTTTGCCCTGGGTGCCGCGTTGTGTGCGGTGGCGGGTGGGCTGCTGGGGCCACTGCTGGCGGTGCAGGTGGGCATGGGCGAGAGCATTTTGATTCTGGCGTTTGTGGTGATCGTGATCGGCGGCATTGGCTCAATCCGTGGCGCGCTGCTCGGGGCGTTGCTGGTGGGTCTGGTCGATACCGCCGGGCGCACGCTACTGCCGCTGCTGTTTGACTGGTTGCTGGGGCCCGAGGCAGCGGGCAATGCCGCACCGGCTGTGTCGTCGATCCTGATTTATCTGTTGATGGCGGCGGTGCTGTTCTTCAAGCCGCAAGGGCTGTTTCCTGCAAATGGCTAACGGTCCTTCCGAGACTTCAGGCGCGCCGGAAACTGCCCGCGCGGCGCAGCCGCAGCCGCAGCCGGGCCTGCTGGATCACCACCTGCCCGTGCTGCCCAGTCTGTTGCTGCTGGCGGGTCTGGTCCTGTTGCCGACGCTGGCTGAGGCAACGGGGCAGGGGTTTTACGTGGGCGTGGCCAGCCGCATCCTGATCTTTGCACTGGCCGCCAGTAGCCTGAACCTGATCCTGGGCTTTGGCGGCATGGTCAGTTTTGGCCATGCGGCGTTTGTCGGTGTCGGGGCTTACTCGGTGGGCATCCTGATGCAGCATGGGGTGGCTTCCGCCTGGCTGGCCTGGCCGGTGGCGGTGCTGGCTGGCGGTTTGTTTGCCTTGGTCATTGGCGCCATCAGTCTGCGCACCAAGGGCGTGTACTTCATCATGATCACGCTGGCGTTTGCGCAGATGTTGTATTACCTGATGATCTCGCTCAAGGCCTATGGTGGGGATGACGGCTTGTCGCTGGCGGGCCGCTCCAGCCTCGGCCTGGGGCTGGATATCAGCCAGGACGGCGCGTTTTATTACCTGGTGCTGGTGCTGGCCGTAGCGGTTTTTGCCTTGTTGCACCGTTTGCTCAATTCCGATTTAGGCCACGCCCTGCAGGCCATCCGTGAAAACGAACCGCGCATGCTGGCGCTGGGGTTCCCGGTGTACCGCATCAAGCTGATGGTCTTCACGTTGGCGGGCGCCCTGGCCGGGCTGGCTGGTGCGCTGCTGGCCAACCAGGGTGGCTTTGTCAGTCCGTCGATGATGCAGTGGAGTGAATCCGGCATGCTGATGGTCATGGTGATTCTGGGTGGCGTTGGCCGGCTGTATGGTGGCTTTGTTGGCGCGGTGGTGTTTCTGGTGCTGGAAGAGGTCTTGAGCACCTTCACCATCCACTGGCAGCTGGGGCTGGGCGCGGCGTTGTTGGCGTTGGTGCTATTGGCACCGAATGGGCTGCTCAGCCTGTGGCGCAAGCGGGGTGGGGCATGACACACAGCACCCTGCTGCAGGTGGACGGCCTGGTCAAACGCTTTGGCGGCCTGCTGGCGACCGACCACACCCAGCTTCATGTCACGGCGGGTGAAATTCACGCGCTGATCGGGCCCAACGGTGCCGGCAAAACCACGCTGATCCACCTGATCTCGGGTGCGCTGGCGCCGAGTGCCGGGCGCATCCACTTTGACGGCATCGACATCACAGCCATGCCGATGCATGCGCGGGTGGCGCACGGGCTGGCGCGTTCGTACCAGATCACCAGCATCTTCCCGCGCCTGTCGGTGCTGGACAACGTGGCGCTGGCGGTGCAGGCGCACGCGGGTCTGAGTTTGAACCCCTGGCGCGCCGCGCGGCGTGATGTGGAGCGTTACGAGGTGGCAGCCGAAGTGCTGGCGCGCGTCGGGCTGGCGCATCAAGTGAGGCAGCTGGCGGGCAACTTGTCGCATGGCGAACAGCGCCAGCTGGAAGTGGGCCTGGCGCTGGCGACGCGGCCCAAGCTGCTGCTGCTGGATGAACCCATGGCTGGTATGGGGCCAGAGGAGTCTGAGCGCATGGTGGAGCTGTTGCAAAGCCTGCGCGGCGAGACCACGCTGCTGCTGGTGGAGCACGACATGAACGCCGTGTTTCGCCTGGCCGACCGCATCTCGGCGCTGGTTTACGGCAAGGTCATCGCCTGCGGCACGCCGGAGTTTATTCGCGCCCACCCGGAGGTGCGTTCAGCCTATCTGGGTGATGACGAAGAGGCCACAGCATGAGCGCCCTGCTCGAAGTCGAGGGCTTGCAAACCGCCTATGGCAGCAGCCAAGTGTTGTTTGGCCTGAGTTTTGCCATCCAGCAAGGAGAAGTGGCCACGCTGCTGGGGCGCAACGGCATGGGCAAGACTACCACCGTGCGCTCGATTCTGGGGCTGACACCGGCCATGTTGGGTACGGTGCGTTTTCGTGGTGAACGCATCGAGGCGCTGGCGCCAGACCGCATCGCCCGTCTGGGACTGGCCGTGGTGCCGGAGGGGCGGCAGATTTTCCCGAACCTGTCGGTGCTGGAGAACCTGCTGGCTTTTGCCGCCAACCGCCATGGCAGCACCAACCCGTGGACGCTGGACGGCGTGTTGGCGCTGTTTCCCCGGCTGGCCGAGCGCCGTCGCAACATGGGCAACCAGCTCTCCGGCGGTGAGCAGCAGATGCTGGCCATTGGCCGGGCGCTGATGACCAACCCGCACTTGCTGATTCTGGACGAGGCCACCGAAGGGTTGGCGCCACTGGTGCGTGAAGAAATCTGGCGCTGTCTGGACACCCTGCGCGCCCAGGGACAAACCATTCTGGTGATTGACAAATATGTACAGCGGCTGGTCAAACTGGCCAACCACCACACCCTGATCGAGCGCGGGCAGGTGGTCTGGCAAGGAAATTCTGTTGAATTGGCCGCACAACCCGAGCTCTGGCAGCGGTATATTGGCGTGTGATGAACACGCTTTACCGCGACTTTCAAACCCAGGCGCAGATCGACGCGCAATACAACCCGGCGATCAGGCTGCCAGACGCGACCGCGCCAGCACAGTATTACGCGCAGCAGTCGGCTCTGGCCCGCGTGCAACTGGGTTGCGTGCTGGATGTGCCCTATGGCCCGACTTTGGCCGAGACGCTGGATATTTTTCCGGCAGGTGCGCCTGGCTCGCGGGTCTTTGTATTTCTGCATGGCGGCTATTGGCGCGCGCTCTCCAGCAAAGACTTCAGTTGCATCGCCTTGGGTCTACAGCCCTTGGGCATCACCACCGTGGTGGTGAATTACGCGCTATGCCCGTGGGTCACGATGGACGAAATCACTCGCCAGGCGCGTGCTGCGGTAGCCTGGACAATCAAGAACATCGCACGGTTTGGCGGCGACCCAGCGCGTGTGGCGTTGGGCGGGCATTCTGCCGGTGCCCATCTCACCGCCATGTGCCTGCAAACACCCTGGCCGCAGGACTACGGGTTGCCAGCCGACCCGCTGGCTGCCGCTGTGCTGGTGAGCGGCATTTATGACATCGCGCCGCTGCGCTATAGCTACCTGCAGCCCCTGATCCAGCTGGACGATGGCGTCATCCGGCGTAACTCGCCGGCATTTTTGGTGCGGGCCTGCGCCACGCCGATCTGGGTCAATTGGGGCGATCAGGAAACGCCGGAGTTTGCGCGTCAGTCGGCACTATTCCACCAGGCCTGGGCGGCAGCGGGCAATGCCAGCCAACTCAGCGCCTTGGCGCAGGCAGACCACTACACCGGCATCCACGGTTTTGAGTCGCCTGAGCATGCGCTGTGCCAGTGGCTTGCCGCCCGGCTGAAGGGCTGAGTCATGTCTGACAATGCGCGCCTGCCTGCGCCACCAGAATGCCCGACCAGCACCGCGCAACCGGTGGTGGTCATCAGTAAATTCATCATCGCCAATGGCATGGACGAGGCGGTGCACACCGCTTTTTCTGAGCGGGCGCATCTGGTCGATGACGCACCGGGTTTTCTGGGGCTGGAAGTGATGCATCCGGTGGGCAAGCCCGCGGAGGTGTGGCTGGTGACCCGCTGGACCGACGAGCAGAGTTACCGCACCTGGCACCGCGGCCACACCTATCACGCGTCGCACCAGAGCATTCCGCGCGGCCTCAAACTGGTGCGCGGTAGCACCGAGATACAGGTTTTCAACGTGTTTGCGCACTGACCCTGGAGCTGTTCATGAAAGACGCGGACCTCACCATCCTGGACGCTGCCGGGCTGCAGCAATTTCTGGTCTTGCAAGACGACGCCGTCAAAGCAGTGACTGAGCGGTTTTACGCCACGCACGGCTCAGCCTATGCGCGTTTTGGCGACGCTGGCCGCCAGGCCTGCCAGGAGGACCTGAACTTTCATCTGGAGTTTTTGCGCCCGGTGCTTGAATTTGGCCTGTTGCAACCGATGGTGGACTATCTGATCTGGCTCGACAGTGTGCTTACCGCACGCTCCATTCCGTCGGAACACCTGGCCTTGTCGCTGGAATGGCTGGGTGATTTTTTTGCTGCGCAGATGCAAGCCGCGCCTGGCGCAGTGGTGGTGCAGGCGCTGACGGCTGCGCGCAACGGTTATTTACAGACGGGCGTTGCGCCGGTGGTGCTGCCGGTGCAACCGCCCTGGCCAGAGGCGCAGGACTTTGAAGCTGCCCTGCTGCGCGGTGACCAGCGCACTGCTTTGGCGGTGATGAACCGCGCCATGGACGCGGGTCACAGCCTGGTGGATGTGGAAATGCACATCATCCAGAGCGCGCTGTACCAGATTGGCGAGAAATGGCAGGCCAACCAGATCTCTGTGGCGCAGGAGCACATGGCCACGGCCATCGTGCAGATGGTCATGCCCATGGGTCTGTTGCGCTCGCCACCGCCCGAGCAGACCGGCAAAACCGTGCTGCTGGCCTGTGTGGAAGGCAACCAGCACGCTGTCGGCCTGTCGATGGTGTCGGACGCCTTTGCGCTGGCGGGCTGGCAGGTGCAGTATCTCGGGGCAGATGTGCCCACCCGCGCGCTGGTGGCGCAAATCACCGCCAGTCAGCCCGATCTGGTGGGCCTGTCGGTGTCGTTTCCGCAGCAATTGCGCATGGCCAAAGCGGTGATCGGGCTGCTCAACGATGCCATGGGCAGCCAGCGCCCCGCAGTGATGATTGGCGGTCTGGCGGTGAACCGTTTTAGCCAACTGGCCAGCGTGCTCGGTGCAGATGCCAGCAGCCTGGACGCCCGGACAGCGGTGGCTTGCGCTGACCAGATGGTGGCCGCCAAGCCAAGTGCGGCATGAGCCCTTTTGCCCACGAATGGGCCTCCCTGCTGGCTGTCGTGACCGCCCGTATCAGCGAAGCAGGCATGCTGCTGGACGCCAACGCCGGTTTTTTGCGCCTGATTGAGGTGCCGATGCCCGTGCCGGCTACCTGCCCGGTGGCTGGTTTTTTTATCCAGCCCGATTTTTCTGCGCTTCTGAAAATGAAGGTCGAGGCGGGCGCTGAGTCTGTACTGGTGTACGCCGGGCTGCTGACCTTTGGTGACTATGGGGGCAAAACCCGCACCCTGAAGGCGCACGTCTGGCGTGAAGAGGGTGTGCTGCACCTGCTGGCTGAATTTGACGTGGCTGAACTGGAATACCTCACCGACACGGTGCTCGACCTCAACCGCAGTTATGCCCAGGCGCAGACCGAACTGTCACAGACCAATTTCAAGCTCAAGCAAAGCACCCGGCAGCTGGAGCAATCCAACGCTCACCTCAAAGCAGCCAACATTCGCCTGGCGCAGGCCCAAAGCCAGTTGCTTCAGGCCGAAAGGCTGGCCTCCATCGGCCTGCTGTCGGCCGGTGTGGCGCATGAAATCAACAACCCCATCGGCTTCGTCAATGCGAATCTGGGCACGCTCAAAACCTACGTCGGGCATTTTCTGGAGCTCATTGCCGCGTATGAAGCGGCCGAGCACTTTGTGGGCAACACGCCGATCAAGTGGAATTCGATTACGGTGCTCAAGAACCGGATGGACTGGCCCTACATGAAAGACGATGTGCTGCCGCTGCTCGACGAGTCCCAGGAGGGCTTGGACCGGGTGAAACGCATTGTGCGGGCACTCAACGACTTTGCCCGCACCGACGCGGCCGATGTCTGGCAGCCAGAAGACATCCACCAAGGCATTGAGAGCACGCTGAGTGTGTTCTGGAGCCAGATCAAACACCGCTGCGAGTTGCGCAAGGAATACGGTGAATTGCCCGCGGTGACGTGTGTGCTGTCCAAGCTCAACCAGGTGTTTCTGAACCTGCTGCAAAACGCTGCGCAATCCATTGAGGGTCAGGGTGTGATCACCATTCGCACGGGTTGTCAGAGCGACGAGGTTTGGGTGGAAGTAGCAGACAACGGTCAGGGCATTGTGCCCACTGACCTGCCGCATATTTTTGACCCCTTTTTCACCACCAAACCGGTGGGCAAGGGCGCTGGGCTGGGTTTGGCGGTGTCTTACGGCATCGTGCAGCAGCACCATGGCCGCATCGAGGTTAAGAGCGAACCCGGGCGCGGGGCGACGTTCAGGGTCTGGCTACCGGTCAGCCCGCCTACTGCGCGTTCCTGATCGGGCGGCCATTGACCGCTTGCACCGGGCGGGCGTTATTGGGGTAGAGCTGCTGGAACAGCCGCAGTTGTGCCTGGCTGATCTGAGTGGGTGTTTTCAGCACCATCCACAACACGCCCTCTGTACAGGGTGGTGTGGTCAGCGAGCCCATGAACTGGTAGTAGCGCTGGTCTTTGGGCAGCAACTCGTCCAGATCGAGCAGGCCTGCGGGCGTGCGCACCTCGTCACTCACGTCCAGTGGCATGTAAGTCCAGACCTTGTCAATCAGCGGGTTGGCCTCGCCCGGGTCCAGCAGCACCGCTACCACCGCTAGTTGCCCCTGGTCGTTTTTGTGCACCAGATGCGCCACCATGGCAAAGCTGCGGTAGTTCACCTGCTCTTCAGACGGGGTATGAAAGTGAAATTGCACCAGTGAATAGGTGGAACCGCGCACCGTCAGGGTGTTGTTGCCTTGCAGGTTCACCTGAATGGTGTGGCCGTTGTTCACCACCGTGCCGTTGGAGGGCTGATAGTTGAACAGCAGTGGCTCGGCTGGCCCTTGCAAGGTGTAGGAGTCTTCGATGTTGATGGGCGTTTGGCGCTTGCCGATGGCGCAGGCATTGAACTCGGGCTTGAGCTGGCCCCAGGCTTGCGGGCCGGTTTTACCTGAATACGTCCAGTGCACCTCGCCGTGACTGGTGTCAGCGTGGCTCGCAGGCTCGGGCGCGTGTCCGGCCAGGGCGGCGGCCCGGGCTTTGATGTACTCGCGGCTGGCCTTGGGCTTGACCACGGCGGCCACAACCGGTGTGCTGCGTGCCGTGACGGCAGGGGCAGGTGTGGCGGGTGCGTGGCCTTCAGCGGCGGCCCCTTTGGCTGCCGTTTTGGCAGTTGCCAGCGGTTGGGGTGGCGTGGGGGTTGGCTCGGGTTTGTCGGTGATGACCAGGGTGAGTTTTTTGCGGCCGGGCAGGCTCTCGCGCAGGGCCTTTTTGATGTCGTTGCCCAGGTCAATCTTCTCTTCGGCAGGCGCTTCTTCAGAGGCTGGAGTCGCTGGTTTTTTGGCCGGGGTCTTGCTGCTGGCGGTGGGCTTGGCGGCATGGTCCGCCGGATCGGCATGGTCTGCAGCGCGTGCCAGGGTCCAACTGCTGCCGATCAGCAGTGCGCTCAGGCACCAGAACAGCGTCCGCAGGCGCCAGCCAGTGGTGGGCCGTGTCATAGCCAGCACCCACGGGGGGGTGTTGGGGCGGGGCAAGGTGCAATGTGTGTTCATGTCGGGTCCGGGGCCATTCACTGCGGTGCGCGGGGCGCAAATAGTCTCCATGGCATCTTATCGGCAATCTCGAGCGCGGTATTGAGCGCTATAGTGCCTGCTTACCCCGCTGTTTGTCCCTTTGATCCCGCCACTGAATCCCGCTGTGAGTATCCAAACCGACGACTTTGCCCCGGCACCTGCCAAACGTGTGGTGTCCAACGCCCCTGCCTCGCCCAATGAGGAAGCCATCGAGCGCGCGCTGCGCCCCAAGCTGCTCGACGATTACGTGGGCCAGGTCAAGGCGCGCGAGCAACTGGAAATTTTCATCAGCGCCGCCAAGATGCGCGGCGAGGCGCTGGACCATGTGCTGCTGTTTGGCCCGCCTGGCCTGGGCAAAACCACCCTGAGCCACATCATTGCGCATGAACTCGGCGTCAACCTGCGGCAAACCAGCGGCCCGGTGCTGGAAAAGCCCAAAGACCTGGCCGCGCTCTTGACCAATCTGGAAAAGAACGATGTGCTGTTCATCGACGAAATCCACCGCCTGAGCCCGGTGGTGGAAGAAATTTTGTACCCCGCTTTGGAAGACTACAAGATCGACATCATGATCGGCGAAGGCCCGGCGGCGCGTTCTATCAAGCTCGATTTGCAACCCTTCACGCTGGTGGGTGCCACCACGCGGGCAGGCATGTTGACCAACCCGCTGCGCGACCGCTTCGGCATCGTGGCGCGGCTGGAGTTTTATACCGCCGAGGAACTGGCGCGGATTGTCAAACGCAGTGCTGGCTTGCTGAATGTACCGACCAACCCCGAGGGTGGTTTTGAGATTGCCCGGCGCAGCCGTGGCACACCGCGTATTGCCAACCGCTTGTTGCGCCGCGTGCGTGACTATGCTGACGTGAAAGGCGTGGGAGAGATCACGCTGGACATCGCCAACCGCGCTTTGCAGATGCTCGATGTCGATCCGCAAGGCTTTGATTTGATGGACCGCAAGCTGCTCGAAGCGGTGATCCACCGTTTTGACGGCGGCCCGGTTGGGCTGGACAACATCGCCGCCAGCATTGGCGAAGAGCGCGAGACCATTGAAGATGTGATCGAGCCTTACCTGATCCAGCAAGGCTACCTGCAACGCACCCCGCGTGGACGCATCGCCACGCTGGCGGCGTATCGGCACTTGGGAGTCACACCGCCAGCCAATCAGCCGGGCGGTGTGGACATGTTCAGCGTTTGAGCCGGGTTAGACTTTATATAAGAAATATGGCTCTAGCCCTTTTATAAAAAGGGCTTGTAGATATACTTTTTATAGTATTTTGTTCATTGAATGAACGTGATGCCAGTCCCGTGGTTTAAGGTTACAGCCACTGGCGTCCGTTGTTCAGCCAGCGATGCGCTTGGCAGCTAGGTCAATCTGCGCGCGCAGTTCAGCGTAATTCATCGTCACCGGGAACTGCGGGAACTCGTCAATCACGTTTTGCGGTGGGTGAAACAGGATGCCGGCATGGGCTTCGCCCAGCATCGCGGTGTCGTTGTACGAATCGCCTGCGGCAATCACCTGGAACTGCAGTTCCTTGAAGCGCTGCACCGCTTCTTTTTTCTGGTTCGGCATGCGCAAATGGTAGGCCACCAGAAAACCCTGGGCATCGGCTTCGAGTTTGTGGCAAAACAGAGCGGGCATGTTCAGTTGCGCCATCAGCGGCATGGCGAACTCGTAAAACGTGTCCGACAAAATGATCACTTGGTAGTCGCGCCGCAGGGCATCCAGAAAGTCGCAGGCGCCAGGCATCGGGCCCATTTCGGCAATCACCTTTTGGATGTCGGGCAGACCCAGTTGGTGCTGTTTGAGCAGGCCCAGGCGAAAGGTCATCAGTTTGTCGTAATCGGGCTCGTCACGCGTGGTGCGCGACAGCTCAGGGATGCCGGTGCGTTTGGAAAATTCGATCCAGATTTCAGGAACGAGCACACCTTCAAGGTCAAGACAAACGAGTTGCACAACAATTCTCCATCGGTTGGTGTCAAGGGCGAACGCCCTGGAAGATTCAAAACTTGGGTCAGCTGATCAAGAGTGTAGTGGCTTCAGGCGGTAGCTTTGCCCCCGGTTCTGGCGGCCAAAGTTCCTGATTGGTGCGTGAATTTGCCTTAAAAGCCCGCTTGGGCGCATACTGACCTCTGCCCACAACCCGTCAGGCACACCATGGAATTCAAGGATTACTACAAGACATTGGGGCTGGAGCGCACCGCCACCGAGGAAGAGGTGCGCAAGGCCTACCGCAAGCTGGCGCGCCAGTACCACCCCGATGTCAGCAAGGAACCCGACGCACAGGCCCGCATGCGCGACCTCAACGAGGCCAACGACGTGCTGCGCGACAAGGAAAAGCGTGCCGCTTACGATGCGCTGGCTGAGCGTGTGGCGCGTGGCGGCTCGGCTGAGTCAGGCGGTGGCTTCCAGCCGCCACCGGGTTGGGATGAAGGTTTTGAGTTTCACCGGGGCCCGGGCCAGGGGCCAGCGGACCAGGAAGACTTCAGCGAGTTCTTCTCGTCGCTGTTTGGTGCCGCGCAGCAGCGCCAGGCGCATCACCGCAGCCAAAGCCAGCCGCAGAACCTGCGGGGTGAAGACCACCACGCCGCCATCGAGATCAGCATCGAAGATACCTTGCAGGGCAGCGAGCGCCAGATCACGCTGCGTGCGCTGGAGATCGGGCCTGACGGCCAGCCGGGTTTTGTCAACCGCACGCTCAACGTCAAGATTCCCGCTGGCGTGCACCCGGGCCAGTTCATCCGTCTTGCTGGCCACGGCATGCCGGGGCAGGGCGGCGGCGCAGCCGGTGACCTGTTTCTGGAGGTGCGCCTGGCACCGCACAAGTTCTACCGCGTGGACGGGCTCGACCTGTACATGACGCTGCCGGTGACGCCTTCTGAGGCCGCGCTGGGTGCGCAAGTGCAGGTGCCCACGCCAGCGGGCAGCCGGGTGGAAGTGACCGTGCCGCCCAACGCCCGAAGCGGCCTGAAACTGCGGCTGAAAGACCGTGGCCTGCCCGGCAAGCCGCCGGGGCACCTTTATTTGCTGCTCGACATTGCTTTGCCGCCAGCCGACACCGAGGCCGCCCGCGAGGCTTACGCGCAATTGGCCAAGGCCGCCCCGTTGAACCCGCGCCACCACCTGGGAGTCTGATGATGAGCCTTATTTTGAATTCCAGTCGCATCGAGCAAACCACCGATGACGGCACCTCCGGTCCCGCGACCACGATGACCCTCACCACCGTGGTGGCCACCAGCATCAGCCGTGAGCAACCCCTGTCGGCTGCCGATCTGGCGCATGCCTGTGGCGCCGATCTGGCCTGGGTGGAAGAGTTGGTGGTGCTGGGCATTGCCGGACAAGCCAGCGCCGAGCAGACGCGCCAAGCGTGCTTTGACAGCGCCGACCTGCAATGCGCCCTGGAGGCCAGCCGCCTGCAGCGCGACTTTGGCGTGTCTCTGGACGCCGCCGCGCTGATTCTGGATTTACAGCACGAGGTGCGACGCCTCAAAGCCAGTTTGCGGGCGCAGAGCTTGTTCTGAAAGTTTTAAGTCAAATTGGCCTCCAGCCCTTTATGAATAAGGGCTAGTAGCTTCTATAAAAATAGCATCTTGTCCCGCGATGTAACGGAGCCAGGCGCGCGGCGGGGCTGCGGTCTGTTTCTGATCTGCTGATACGGTGGATTCGCTGAGAGGCCATGCTTTCTCTGAGTAAGGTTGGATGCCGTACAGACGCGTTCAAACCCCGGGTCCAATATGGGAGCCAACCATCCATTCATTGAATGCCGTAGGGGTGAGGTCGCTTTCTGGCCCAATTTTCAGGGCAGCGACACCAATTTGAAGCATGAAAATGGTTTTTAGGATGACATTTGAGGATGTTCATGCCAATGACTGTGTCGAGGCGCCATGCGTCAAGCTTGGGCAGCCAACTGCTTGCATTCTTCGTGTTGACATTTGCTTGGTCCTGGTCTTTCTGGCTGATGTCGGCGCTGGTGAATGGGCGGTCGCAGGTTCTGGTGAGTGGGCTGTTCATTGTGGGTGGCTTTGGACCCGGATTCGCAGCCGTCGCCGTGGTTGGTTACAGCGAGGGTCTTCGGGGCTTGCGCCAATGGTTGACTCGGTGTCTCCAATGGCAGCAGCGATGGCTCTGGATGGCACTCGCTTTTTTCTTTCCCATGATATTCATGGGCCTGGCGCTTGCGGCGCATGTGGCGCTGGGTGGCACTTTGCTAGCGTCGCCGGCAGCCGGGCATCTTCTGCTGGCGGTGGTGAACTTCCCCTTGGTCTTCTTGGTGGGAGGCCCGCTTGGCGAAGAGTTCGGATGGCGTGGTTACGCCTTGCCCCTGATGCAGCAACGCCTGGGCTGGCGTGCCACGAGCTTGTTGCTGGGGGTTGTTTGGGCCGTCTGGCACCTGCCGCTGTTCTGGATTGCGGGCACGGCCCAAAGTCACATGCCCGCGGGGTTGTTCTTGCTCAGCGTTGTCGCCTCGTCTGTGACGTTTGCCTGGCTGTTCAATCGCTCGAATGCCAGTGTGCTGCCCTGCCTGGTGCTTCACACGGCTGTGAATGCCTGGGCGACGGTCATCCCTTTCATGGTGAAGCCAGACGGCAGCAACCTGCGGCCATTTCAGTTCGCGGTTGGCCTGCTCGTTGTCACGGCAATGGCGATGTTGTTCACGCGCGACCCTGCGGCAGCAGGCCGTGGGAGCGCGTGAATTTCATGGCACTGTTTTTTCATTTGGCTTGAATCAAACAGGGTTGCAGCCCTTTATTTGCAAAGGATTTAAGCTATATTAAAAATAGCATAAAAATCTTCAGGTGATCGCCTCATCCAGGCTGCCGTTCTCCAGATGCGAGGTATCGGCCCAGCCCACCAGCGTGAAGCCTTCTGGCGTCCACAGCAGGCGGTTGATGGCGGCGTTGCCCAAGTGCCAGGCGCGCGGGGCCTGCAACTCCTGGCCGGTGGCCAGGCGGTACAGCATGTCCATCACCCCGCCGTGCGCCACCAGCACAATCTGGCCACCGATGTGGCGTGCGGCCAGGCTGGAGGCGGTGGTGAGCACGCGCTCACGCATGGTGCGCAGCGATTCGCCGCCCGGCGGCGCCCAGTCGGGCACACGTTTGCGCCACTGCTGTGACAGGTCGGGCCAGATGGCCTCGATCTCGGCGTAGGTTTTGCCCTCAAACTCGCCAAAGCCGCGTTCGCGCAGGCCGGTGTGCGCGGTGAGCGGGCAGCCAGCCACCTCGGCAATGGTCTGGGCGGTTTGCCAGGCACGCAGCAGGTCGCTGGCGTAGATGGCGTCCACCGATTCGTCAGCTAGCGCTTGTGCCACGCGGCGGGCTTGCCACAGGCCGACGTCGTTCAGGGCAATATCCAGGTGGCCCTGCAGGCGGGTGTCGACGTTCCAGGCGGTTTCCCCGTGGCGGATGGCGATGATGCGGGTGGCTTGCATGGATGCGGTTCAGCTCAGGGGCTTGGGCAGGCTGCGCATCAGGGCTTCAAATTGGTCTGCGGGCAGGCCCGGTGCGCATAAAAAACCCTGAAACGACTCGCAGCCCAGGCTGGCCAAATAGTCGCGCTGGGCGGTGGTTTCTACCCCTTCAGCCACCACCTTGAGCTTGAGTCCGCGCGCCATGCCGATGGTGGCGCTCACAATGGCGCGGTCACTCTCGTCATCGGGCAGGCCGGTGACAAAGGAGCGATCGATCTTGAGCTTGGAAATAGGAAACCGCTTCAGGTAGGCCAGGCTGGAGTAACCGGTGCCAAAGTCGTCAATTGACAGCGCCACGCCCAACGCGGCCAGTGCGTGCAGGCGACCCAGGGTCTCGTTGGCGTCCTGGATCAGGATCGACTCGGTCAGCTCCAGTTCCAGCAAATGCGGCGCTAGACCGGCAATGCCGATCACGGCCGCCACAATGTCGACAAAATCCGGCTGCTGGAACTGCAGCGCCGACACATTGATCGACACCGTCACCGGCGTGCCCTGGTTCTGCCACAGCGTGGCTTGGCGCACGGCTTCTTCCAGCACCCAGTTGCCAATGGTGGTGATGAAGCCCGATTCTTCGGCCAGCGGAATAAACAGACCGGGCGAGACCACACCCAACTCGTCATCGGTCCAGCGAATCAGGGCCTCGGTGCCCTGCAGGCTGCCACAGGCCAGCGAGATCTGTGGCTGGTAATGCAGACGGAACAAGTTGCGTTCCATGGCCTGGCGCATGGCATGGTCCATCTTGATATGTGACAGCAGGTCCACGTTCATCTGCGGTTGGTAAAACCGGAAGCTGCCCCTGCCGCGCGCCTTGACCAGGTACATGGCGGTGTCGGCGCATTTGATCAGGGTATCCAGGGTTTTGCCGTCTTCGGGGTACAGCGCAATGCCGATGCTGCAGCCCACCGAAAACTGGATGTCGTCCATCTGGAACGTCTGGCCCATGGTTTCCAGAACGCGCTGCGCCAGCACCTCGGCACCGCGGCCATCGACCTCCTGCAAGAAGATCACAAATTCGTCGCCACCCAGGCGGCACAGGGTGTCGGTATCGCGCAGGCAGCCCTGCAGCCGCTGTGCCACATCTACCAGCACCCGGTCGCCAAAATTGTGGCCCATCGAGTCGTTGATGTTCTTGAAGCGGTCCAGATCGATGAAAAACACGCCGCATTCGCCACCGTTGCGCTCGGCCACGCGCAGCGCAAACTCGGCCCGTTGCGACAGCAGCAGGCGGTTGGGCAGGCCGGTGAGCACGTCGTTGTAAGCCAGTTGCTCGATGCGTTTTTGCGCCGCGTGCTCTTCTGTCAGGTCGCGGAAAAAACCGATGCTGTGCGACACCTGGCCCTGGTCGTTGCGCAGCAGCACCCAAGACGCCTGCACGGCGCAGGCACTCAGGTCCTGCTGACGGATCCAGAGCTGGCCGCGCCAGAAGCCGTGCTCAATCAGCCGGGTGGCGACGTTGGTTAACAGCTCAGGGTCTTGCGGGTCATAAAAAAAGTCTTTGGGCGAGGCCCCCAACAGCTTCTCGGCCGGGCACTGTGTCAGGCCAACACAGGCCGGGTTGACTGCCAGAATCGTGAAATCAGGGCGGGTGATGAAGATGGCTTCCAGGCTCGACTCAAACACCTTGGCCGCCAGCTTGAGCTGTGACTCGGCCGCCAGGCTGTGGGTGATGTCGCGATACGAAAACACCCGCCCGGTGGGCTGGCCGCGGCTGTATTGGGGCCGGGTGACGCGCTCCAGCACGCGCGCGCTGGTTAGCACCAGGATGTCAGCCGCCTCCAGCAGCGGGTTGTCGGCAATTTCCTGCAGCCGTTGCGCGTAGAGCGGCCCGTCGCTCACTTGGCTGGCCAGATGGGCATACAGCGCCGCGTCGTCGCGGCTGAGCAGCAAGGCTTCGGGCACGGCCCACAACTCGGCAAAGTGCCGGTTGTAATTGCGAATGCCGCCCGCCAAGTCGCTCACCAGAATGCCATCAGCGGTGGATTCCAGTGTGGCGCGCAGTTCGGCAACCCGTTGTTCCAGTTCGTCTTCGGTGCTGCGCTGCTGGCGCAGATCCCGGATGCCCACCAGGTAGACTGAGCGGTCGGCCTCGGGCCAGACCAGGCTGACGCGGCGCTCCACTGCCACGGCGACACCGTCCACACCGCGCAGCAAGGTTTCGGAGTGGATGCTCTCGGTCAGCCCAGCAGCCACGTCTTCCCAGAAAAACTGGTCTTCTGGCGTAGCGGTGAGTTCAATGGCCGGTTTGCCCACCATGTCTTGCCGGGCCAGGCCCAGCAAGTCGCAGGCGGCCTGGTTCACCGCCAGAATGCGCAGGTCCACCGGGTCCACCAGCCAGACCGATTCGAGCAAGCCTTCGATCAATGGCCGCCAGACCACGCGCGTCATGGCGCCACCTCGGGCAGTGGGGCATCCATGGAACGCTCAAAAAAGTAGCAGATGCGCTGGCGTGGTGACAGGTAGTCCATGGCGGCACGCGGCAGGCTGGCGGGTTTGAGGCTGCGCTTGATGCTCAGTTCGGGGGCGGCTTCCAGGTCGAGGATCAGCGCTTCGTGCTTGGGCACCCGGGTATCAAAAACGATGATTCTGGGCTTGAGCGGCCGCGACGAGTTGACCGACACCACCATGGCGTAACGCTCATCTGCCAGTTGCACCACCGAGCCCGGTGGGTACACGCCCATCATGCGGATGAAGCCGCCCAGCACGGTGGCATCGAACCGGCTTTTGAACTGCGCAAAGATCAGCGCCAGCGCCTCATGCGGGGTGACCGCAGCACTTGGGCGGCTCGGGTTGCACAGGTTTTCATAGCGGTTGACCAGCGCCAGAATCTTCGCGGGCAGCGACATGGCATCACCCTTGAGCCGGGCCGGGAAGCCGCTGCCATCGACCATTTCATGGTGCTGCGCGATGGCCAGCAGGGCACCGGGGGGCAGGCCCATGCGCTGGCCCAGCATCACGCCTTGGGCTACATGGGTCTGGTAAGCCTTGAGCTCGTGAGCGGAGAAGCTGTCGTCGAGCCAGCGCACCCGTTCGGGCAACTCGGACTTGCCGATGTCATGCAAAAACGCCGCCAGACCCAGATCACCCATGTCGGGCGCATCGAGCCCCAATTGTTTGCCCAGCAGCAGTGAGATGATGCTGATGTTGACCGGGTGCAAGGCCACTTTGTCGCCCATACCGTCAGACAGCAGGCGAATCGCGGTTTCGCTGGCCCCCAGCATCTCCCCCACATACCCGTTCACCAAGGTCTGGCATTGCGTCATCACCTCCTGCGGTTTGCTGTGCACCTGCTCCAGGGCCTGTTTGTATTGGCGCACGGTTTGGCCAAACCGCCGTTCACACATGGCCAGATCGCGCTGCTGGGCTGACAAGGCTTCAGCGCGTTGCTTGCGCTGCAGTTGCTCCCGGGCGGCGCGCTGGGCAGGGGTGTTGTCATTGACCAGGGCCGCCTGCTCGTCTGCCACGGGCTGCGTTGGCGCCACGGCCTGGTTTGGGGGCGGGTCGCTTTTGGCGGGAACGTAGCGAACCTGTTTGCGCCCGAGACCCCGAATGATCTCAATTTGCCGCTCGGAAGTGATCTTGAAGCTGCCCGTGGGAAACGGATGCGCCATCCAGCCCAGTTCAAGCTCGATGTACATGCCTGGCTGCAACCGATCGATATCAATGACTTGGGAGGGGGCTTCTTCCATGTTCGGGTAACAAGACGGTGGACACTTTGGAAACACCTGGCAACGATTGCTGTTCACGCATGAGCGATCATACAAACGAATCATGCCCTAAAGGGCATTCAAGCGCCGAAACCGGTGTTGGCGGTCTAACGCGGCACTTCAATATTCACGCGGCGCTCGCCCGCGGGCGGGTTGGGAAAACCCTGCAATGCGGCGTCCAGCATGGCGGGCAGAATCGCGTCGCTGTCCGACCAGGGGCCCTCGTGTACCGCACGTGACTCAAACACCACCGCTTGTGTGGCGCGCTCGCGCATCACCAGGCCCACCTCGCGCCAGTAACTGGTGCGCGCATCCAGCCCCGGAAACAGCGCACCGCTGCCAACAGATATGCCGCCGTTGCCAAACATCCAGCCCATGTTCCAACCCAGGGCCGGACGGTCCAGCACAGTTTGTTGCGCACGCTGGATGGCCGACACCTGCACGCTGTAGCGGGCTGCACTGTCGTCGCGTACCAAGCCCACTTTGGCCAAGGCCTGCTCGGTCAAAGCTTCCAGGTGTTGCTGCGGCGCCGGGTTGGCTTGCTGCGAGGGCAGGCGCTCAAAGCGGTAGCGGCTGCCTGCAGGTACAGTGCTCGGCGCAAAACTGTTCACCTGGCTGTCCACCAGCCGCACACCGGCGCAGCCGGTCAGCAAGGAAGCTATGAAAAATAGAGCTATCAGCGCTTTATTCATAAGGGCTAGAGGCCTATTTAGTGTTTAAATGCTTGACGCCACCACCGGGATGCCCGGCCGTGTCGGCAAGGGAAAGGGCTCCTCGTCAAACACTTTATCGCCATCGGCATCGGCTTGTCCAGTGATCTGGATGTTTTGGAAGTCGTGCCGCTGGCGGTCCATCAGGTGCGAGGGCACCAAGTTTTGCAGTGCGGTGAACATGGTCTCGGTGCGGCCGGGGTACTGGCGCTCCCAGGCGTGCATCATGCGCTTGATTTCCTGGCGCTGCAGATTCTCTTGACTGCCACACAGACTGCATGGAATTAGCGGGAACTGGCGGTGTTTTGCCCAGGCAATCAGGTCTTTTTCAGCCACATTGGCCAGCGGGCGGATGACGATGTGGCCACCGTCGTCACTCACCAGCTTGGGCGGCATGCCCTTGAGCTTGCCGGCAAAAAACATATTCAAAAAGAAGGTGTGCAACATGTCGTCGCGGTGGTGGCCGAGGGCGATTTTGGTGATTTTCAGCTCATCGGCGACGCGGTACAAAATGCCGCGGCGCAGTCGGCTGCACAGGCTGCACATGGTTTTGCCCTCGGGCACCACCTGCTTGACGATGCTGTAGGTGTCTTGCGTCTCGATGTGGAACTCGATGCCGAGTTGGCTCAGATACGCGGGCAGGATGTGGGCCGGAAAGCCGGGCTGCTTCTGGTCCAGGTTCACGGCGACGATGTCAAAGTGGATGGGCGCGCGCTTTTGCAGCTTGAGCAGGATGTCCAACAGGCCAAAGCTGTCCTTGCCGCCGCTGATGCAGACCATCACCCGGTCCCCTTCTTCAATCATGTTGAAGTCGATGATGGCCTGGCCCACCTGGCGGCACAGGCGTTTTTCGAGTTTGTGGGCTTCGCGCGCGGCGCGCAGGGTCGCTTCGTGTTGGGTCATGACCACTGCCCGGTTTCCATGCGGATCGCCACTTCACAGTCGGTGAAGATCTCCAGTTTGGCAATTTTGACGCGTACGCCTTTCACGTTGGGCAGGCGCATCAGGCGGTTGCAGAGCTTGCCGATCAGCGTTTCCAGCAGGTTCACGTGTTCGGCGGTGCATTCGTCGATGATGATTTTGCGCACCTTGCGGTAGTCCAGCACATGGGTGATGTCGTCATCAGCGGGCAGCAGCGGTTGCAACCCCAAGTTGAGTTCGGCGTCGACCTGAATCGGCTGCGGGGCCGTTTTTTCGGCTTCCAGGATGCCCAGGTTGGCATCAAAACGCAGCCCGGTGAGGGTCAGGGTCTGCAGGCCCGTGGTGTAGGTGGCCATGGAGGGTGTGTCGCTTGTTGGTCAAGGGTTGAAAAGGGAGGAGCGCAAGGGCAGCGGCCAGGCAAGTCAGGCCGCCGTGCCGGGGCGCCTTACATCAGCGAGAAGTCGCGCTCAAACTTCATCAGGTGCTGGCCGCCGTCCACCAGCAGGGTAGTGCCGGTGATGGAGTTGTTGTTGAGTGCAAACGCCACCGTGGCGGCCACGTCGGCCGCCGTACTGGAGTGGCCCAGCGGTGACATCTTGTGCAACATGTCGAACTTTTCTGAGCTCAGCATGTGGCTGGTCAGCGTCAGCCCCGGGGCCACGCCAACCACGCGCAGTCGTGGCGCCAGTTCAATGGCCAGCATGGTGTTGGCTGCCTCCAACGCCGCTTTGGACAGGGTGTAGCTCATGAAATCCGGGTTCTGGTTCCACAGTTTCTGGTCCAGCAGGTTGACGATGGTGCCGCGCGCCGCATCGCCTTGGCTTTTCAGGTGCTCAAAAAGCGCGTGGCTCAACAAAACGGCGGCACCGGCGTTGGAGCGCACATGTTTTTCCAGCGCGGCAAAGGTGAAGGTAGCAGAGGTGTCGTGCTCAAAGGTGGAGGCGCTGTTCACCAGCGCGTCGACATGGCCAAATTCCGCGATCACCGTGGGCAGCAGGTTGCGCACCGCTGTCTCATTGGCCAGATTGGCACGAAAAGAGGCACAAGCCCCCGCCAGTCTTTTACAGTCTGCTACGGTTTTTGCTGCGTCTTCAACAGAATCGCGGTAATGCACGGCCACCCGCCAGCCCTCTTTGGCCAGCAGCAGGGCAATCTCTCGGCCCAGGCGCTTGGCAGCGCCGGTGATCAGAACCGTACGCGGGCGCAGGGTGGGGGTGAGATCGGTGGACATTCGGGGACAATCCGCAGGTTATGACGACACCCCCAAGTTTAACGACCGCACTCGCGCCGTGTATTGCCCAAACTATTCAGGCGGCGGACGGCTGGATCGGCTTTGATACCTTCATGCAACAGGCGCTTTATGCGCCGGGCCTGGGCTACTACGCCCATGGCAGCGCCAAGTTCGGCCCATTGCCTTACACCGTGCAAGACGGCGCACGTGTGGCCGGTAGCGACTTTGTCACCGCGCCGGAGATGACGCCGTTGTTTGGCTGGACGCTGGCCAACCAGGTGGCGCAGGCGCTGCAAGTGACCAGCACACATGAGGTCTGGGAGTTTGGCGCAGGTTCCGGAGCTTTGGCCCTGCAAGTGCTGCAGGCCCTGAAAGCACAGGGTGTGGCGCTATCAAAATACACCATTGTCGATATCTCCGGTAGCTTGCGTGCGCGCCAGCAAGCCACTTTGGCTGCGTTTGCTGACCAGGTGGGCTGGGTGGATTCGTTGCCGGACGCCCTGCAGGGTGTGGTGTTGGGCAACGAGGTGCTGGACGCCATGCCGGTGAAGCTGCTGGTGCGTACCCAAAGCGTGTGGCATGAGCGCGGTGTGGCGCTGGGGCATGCGGCGCCAGATGGCACGCCGACCTTTGTCTGGCAGGACCGCCCCACCGACTTGCGCCCGCCGCTGGAGATACTGGGTGAGCACGATTACCTGACCGAAATCCACCCGCAGGGCGAGTCTTTCATCCGCACGCTGGGCGACAAACTCACCGCCGGGGCGGTGTTTTTGTTGGACTATGGATTTCCGGAGGCCGAGTACTATCACCCGCAGCGCCACATGGGCACGGTCATGTGCCACAAGGCGCATCAGGTGGATGACGACCCGCTGGCTGATGTTGGCCAGAAAGACATCACCGCGCATGTCAACTTCACCGGCATCGCCCTGGCGGGCAACGAGGCCGGGCTGGATGTGCTGGGCTACTGCAACCAGGCGCGGTTTTTGATGAACTGCGGCCTGCCCACTTACATGGAAGCCGCTGACCTGCCGACGCGGGTGATGGCGCAAAAACTGATCATGGAGCACGAAATGGGCGAGTTTTTCAAGGTGATCGGTTTCTACAAGGGCGAACCCTGGCAGGCGCTGGGTTTTGCGCTGGGCGACAAAACGCATACCTTGTGAACTGATGCGCCATTTGTTCCACCTGCCGCTCAGGAACCGCTCATGATCCGCTGGCTCATCGTGGTGCTGCTGGCGCTGATTGTGCTCAACGGTTTCACACCCTGGCTGCAAAAGCTGGGCTTTGGGCGGCTGCCGGGTGATGTGCGCTTCAAGATTTTTGGCCGTGAGATTTTCTTGCCGTTTGCCACCACCATCATCCTGAGTCTGGTGGCCGCCGGTATTTCCAAGGTGTTGTGAACCGGGTCGGGGCTTGATATTTCAGCCTTTGGCGATATATGCAACCCAGAAAGGTTTCACCATGACTGATTCATTGCATATTGTTTGCCCCCATTGCCACACCACCAACCGGGTGGCCCGCGCCAGCCTCGGCAGCGCGCCGGATTGCGGCAGTTGCCACAAACCGCTTTTCGAGGCGCATTCCACCGCGCTCGATGAAGCGAGTTTTGACAAACACATCAACCGCAACCACATACCGGTGTTGGTCGATTTCTGGGCACCGTGGTGCGGCCCATGCCGCCAGATGGCACCGGGGTTTGAGCAGGCCGCCAAGCAGCTGGAGCCCAACATCCGGGTGGCCAAAGTCGATACCGAGGCCAATCAGGCTTTGGGTGCGCGCTTCAATATCCGCAGCATTCCGACCTTGGCGCTGTTTGTGGGTGGCCGCGAGGTGGCGCGCCAGGCCGGAGCCATGGGGGCGGCGGACATCGTGCGCTGGGCACAGGCGAATTTGCCGCGTTGACGCTCGCCTTGTAACAAATGGGTGAAATCTGCTGGTAACCGTGGCGCTGGCGAAGGTTTAGCATCTTGCCTTCAGCAACCGAGGGCACGACACATGATCCAACCGAGCCAGCCAGACAACCCACGCACCCAGCGCCCCTGGGGCTGGTATGAAACCGTGTCTGAGGCGCCGGGCTTCAAGATCAAACGCATTGGCGTGCACCCAGGCCAGCAAATCAGCCTGCAGAAGCACCGCCACCGCGCTGAACACTGGGTGGTGGTGCAGGGTGTCGCGCACGTCACGTTGGACGAGCAGGTGTTTGATTTGACCGTGGGCCAGGCCTGCGACATTGCGCTGGGGCAAGTGCACCGGCTGGCCAATCAAACGCCAGATGCTGTGGAAATTGTGGAAGTACAGTTTGGTGATGAGCTGCGCGAAGATGACATCATCCGTTTGAGCGATGATTACGGTCGCCTCTGAAACTCTGACCCCCGACTGAAAGCATTTTCATGACCCCACAACCCAACGCGCCCGCGATCTCCATCGAGACCTTCAAATTGCCTGTCGGCAGCCCCCCGGTGGCCTGTGTGGATATTGGGGGTACCAAAGTGGCGGTGAACATCGTGGACGAACAGGGTGTGCGCGGCAAGGTGGCCGAACCTACCGCCACCATCGGCCAGGCCGATGCGCTGGGTCTGCAGATCATTCGTCTGATTGGTCAGAGCTGCGCTGCAGCCGGTGTGCCGGTAGATCGGATTGCCCGGGTGGGCGTGGCGTCTTGTGGCCCGTTTGTGCTGAATCAGGGGCTGGTGGAATTGGCGGCCCCCAATATTTGTGGTGGGCAAGCCGGCCCCGCGCGCGGCTTGCCCAACGACTGGAAAACGGCCCTGCTTGAAGCCCCCTTGCGCGCCGCTTTTTCCCATGTGCGTGTCGAAAACGACGGCATCGGCGCGCTGGAGGCCGAACGCCGCTGGGGCGCGTTGCAAGTAGACGGCGTGCCCATGGCGCATTGTGCCTATGTGACCTGGAGCACCGGCATTGGTACTGGGCTGTGTGTAGACGGCCATGTGCTGCGCGGCAAGAATGGCAATGCGGGGCATGCCGGGCACACCTTTGTGGTGAGTAACAACGACGCCTTGTGTGGCTGTGGCAATGTTGGCGATGTCGAGAGCCTGATTGCCGGCAACGCCATTGCCCGGCGCTTTGCGCCACATGGTTTCCCTGATGCTGCTTCGCTTTTTGCAGCGGCGTATACAGGTGACGCAAGGGCTGCAGCCCTGGTTGATGACTTGTGTGAAGTGATGGGCCGGATGCTCTACGACCTGATCGCTACCCTGGATGTGCAACGCATCAGCATTGGCGGCAGTGTGTATTGGCACCACCGCGACCACCTGCTGCCAAAACTGCGCTCTGTCGTCCACGGCAAACTGCCCCCGCTCACCGATGGCATCGAGCTGGTCAGCGCCGGCCTGGGCGAACGCGTTGGCGATTTCGGTGCGTTGGCGCTGGTGGCTTAGCGGATGTAGTCAAACAGCGAGAGCTGCTGTACCTTGGCGTAGGTCTGCAGCGCCGCCGAGTAACCCGTTTGCAGGTTGTTGAAGTCCGAGATGCCCTGCACCATGTCCAGGTCTTCAGCGCGGGAGCGGTCGGCTTCCACTTGCAAGCTGCGGCCTTCCTGGATGGTGCTGATGCGGTCGGCGCGGTTGAGCAGCTCGCCAGCCTGGCCGCGAACCGCGGTGATGTTCTTCATGCCGATGTCGATGTTGTGCAGCGCTTGCGCCACGGCTTGGGCGGCAGTGCTGTTGGTGGTGGCGTTGCCAATGTCGCGTATGGCGTCGTCCATCACACTGAAGACGCTGGGGCTGGGTTGGATGGTGAAAATATCTTTTGTCGTATCGGGCAAGCTGCCAGCGGGGGTGCGGCTCAGGCTCAGGCTCAGGCCGCCAACCTCAATGGGAATGGTGGTGTCAGAGCTGGTGTAGTCAGCGCTGGTAATGGGAGTGACGCCAACGGCTGGCACGCGAGTGCCATCGGTCTGGGTTTCGACAAGGTCATAAGTAACCTTGCTATCACTCGCTGCGGTGCCTGGCAATATCACCAGGTTGGAGATGACGTAGGTTGACCCCGTGACCAAGGCCGCGTCCTTCACGGTAACCCCACCGGCCTGCAGCGTGCTGGCGGGGTTGCTGTTGCTGACATTGAAGGCACCATCCACCTTGGGCGACAGCATGAACGCCGCGTCCCCATCCAGTGCAAACGGAATCGCTACCGCGCTGGCAGGTGTCTGGCCTGGCAGGCCGTTGAAGGTGTAGTCCTGCGGCTGTGGGTTTGGGCCGACAAACGGCTTGAGCGCACTCCCCAGCGCGTTGAAAAGTGGCAGGCCATTGCTGTCTTCTGTGTTGGCCAAGGCAAAAACCTGGTCGCGCAGGCCTTGTAATTCGCCGGCAATGGCTTTGCGCTCACCGCTGCTGTTGACGCCATTGCCAGCGCTGACCACCAGTTCGCGAAAACGCTGCAGGGCGTCGGTAACCGAGCCCAGCGTGCTTTCGGCCACGGTGATGGCACTTTTTTGCGATTCAAGCGCCCGCTGGTCGGTGGCGATGCGGCTCAAGCGGGTGAGCGAGCGCTCGGCAATCGCTGCGCTGGTGGGGTCGTCGCTGGCACGCACCACGCGTTTGCCCGAAGTCAGGTTTTCCTGCAGCGCACTCAGGTCGGTGTAGCGGTTGGCGATGTTGCGGATCGAGTTGTCATAGGCGTTGGCCGAACTGGTGCGGAAAAGGGCGGTGGACATGGTGGTTTCTCCTGGACGCCGCGGGCTTAGCCAACGGTCTGGATCAGGGTGTCAAAAATGCTCTGCGCCACCTGGATCACTTTGGCCGAGGCCTGGTAAGCCTGCTGGTATTGCAGCAGTCGCGCGGCTTCTTCGTCCAGGTTCACGCCAGAGACGGCGCTGCGGTCTTGCTCCAGCGTGGCCGCGAGTTTTGACGATACCTCGGCGGTGAAGTTGGCACTTTGGGCGCGCACACCAATCTGGGCCATCAGCCCGGCGTAGCCGTCGGTGAGGGTGGCACCGTCAAACATCTTGGTGTCGCGCAAAGCCATCATGGCGTTGGCGTTGCCGGCATCGAGCCGGAAGTCAGCACCGTTGTTGTGGGTAGTGTCTTTGCTGCCCACCACGGTAAAGGTATCGCCGGCTTGGGGTGAACCTTGTAGCACGAGTGACCATTGACTCAGTGGAGTGGTTGCTGGCGCTGTTCCTTCAATGGCGGTGCCAGACATATAGTTGTAGCTTGTGGGCAAGGGTGCTGTTGATGGGTAATTGGCGTAATTCGGATCATCGCTGCGAATGTATTGACTGGCGCTAATGAACTGGAGGGTGACTGGCGTGGCGGAAGTTTCTACCAATGGCGGGTTGGTGCGGGCAGTTAGCGAAGCGAGCTGCAAGCTGCCGGTGTTGGCTGTGCCCATCTTGCCAGCCACCGGGCTGGCAACTGCCAATGCACGCGCTGAAGAAAACTCGGCGCTGATGGTGTTGGTGGGGGTGCTGAAGGGTTTGAGCAAAAAGCGGTCACCAACGGCGGGTGTGCCCGTTGCGCTGACACCTATGGTCAGTCCGTCGACGGTCGCAGGTGCCGACGTAAAGTTTGAGACAGCGCCATCTGACAGGCGGGTGATGCTCCAGGCGTCAACAACACCAGCGGTCACGCCTGTAATGCGGACCTCATAGTCCGAGGCTGCGAATTCGGTGACATCAGCAATGCCCAAGCTCAAAGTGGCATTACCTGTGTTAGTTGTGGCCGGTGCCTTAGGCACCAGCACGCTATTGCTGAAATTCACCGGGGAGAACAAATTTCCCCCCACATTGCCATCCAGGTCCAGCCCCAGCTTGTGCTGGTCGTTCATACTGGTGGTGACCGCGGTGGCGTAGCGTCCCAGCAGATTGCGGGCCTCCAGCATATCGGTGTTCTGAAAGCGCAGCAGGCCCGGAATCTCGCCGCCACCCAAGGTGGCTTCGTTCAGGGTCAGGGTCTGGCCGTTGCGCACAATGGCCAGCTTGCTGGTTTGCGAGTCGCCAAAGTCGCCATCGGTGAGCGTCAGCTTGGCGACCGTGTTGCCCAGCACCAGCGCCTGGCTGCCACCAATGAAAAGGCCAATGGTGCCGTCATCGGCCGGGATGGAGGTGGTCTGGATGTATTGGTTGATATCGCGGATGAGCTGGTCGCGCTGGTCCAGCAGGTCGTTGGGCGGTTGACCGTTGCCCATGGCGCGGGCGATTTTTTCGTTCACCTGCGCCACGCTGGCGGCCAGCGTGTTGAGGGTGGTGAGCTTTTGGTCCAGCTCCTGTTCCAGGCTCATTTGCAGCTCGTCCAGGCTGGCGGCGGTGCTGCTCAGGCGGGTGGCAGTTTCGCTGATGCGGGTCAGCGCCACGGTACGCGCGGTCAGATCGGTGGGCGCACTGGCCACGTCCGAGAAGGCGTTGAGCATGTCGCTCACAGCAGCGCCCAGCGCGTCTTCGCCACCAGGAAACAGGTTTTCCAGTTGGCTGAGCTTCTCGGCACGGGCGCTGTCGGCAGCGCTGGTGGTGCTGGCCAGGGTAGCCTGGCGGTTCAAAAAAATGTCGTAATTGCGCTGGATGGTGTCCACCTCAACGCCTTTACCAATGTAACCGCCGCCAGTGAACTGACCTTCAATTGTTTGCAATACCGCCGTCTGGCGCGAATAACCCACCGTATTGACATTGGCAATGTTGTTGCCGGTAGTCTGCAGCACCGTCTGGTTGGCGCGCAAGGCCCCGCTGGCGACGTTGAGCAGGCCGCTCATGATGCGCTCGCTACCATCGTCATGCGCTGTTGCAGACGCTGGGTGGTTTCAATGGCGCGGCTCAGCTTGGTCGCGTAGTTGGGGTCGGTGGCATAACCGGCTTTTTGCAGGCTGGTGGCAAAGGCCAGCGCCGAGCCAGTTTGCTGGGTCACCTTGGCATAGCGTGGTGACTCGGTGATGAGCCGGGCGTAGTCGCGGAACGACTCGTCGGTGGAGGCATAGGCGCGGAACTTGGCCACGTGTTTTTCGGCCACGCCGTTGACGTATTCGGTGGTGGTGACCTCAGCCACCGGGCCTTTCCAGTTGGCCCCGGCCTTGATGCCGAACAGGTTGTTGGACGGCGTGCCATCACGCAGGCGGATGTTGTGCTTGCCCCAGCCGGTTTCATGGCCTGCCTGGCCCACCATGTAGCTGGCGGGAATGCCGGTTTCCTTTTCGATGCGGGCAGCAGACGCGGTGTGGCGGGCCACAAAACCGGTTTGGGTATCGGTGGCTTTCACTGCATTCTGGCCGTATGCCGCCAGCGACGACGATTTTTGCAGCGCGCTCATCGGCGGGGCGGTGAGTTTGCCAGCGTTCAGGGCGCCTTCGGGCAGGGCTACACCCATCTGGCGCGACAACTGCGCGGCAATCAGGTCTGAGAGCCCGCCGGGCTGGCCCGACATCTGCACGGCAAACTGCTGGTCCAGCAGGTCGGTGCCCAGATCGCTGCCGGGGTTGTCCAGCATGCCAGACTTCATGGTCGCCTCGCGCATGCTTTTTATGAGTTCGCGCATGAACAGCGATTCAAACTGTTTGGCGGTTTCCCGAATGGCGGCAGGGCTGTCTTGCCCGGCCTGCAATTTGAGCTTGCCCAGCGAGTTGGCGTCGGCCGCCAGCGCGTTGGAAATGCTGCTTTGGGTGATGTTCATCAGATCACCTCCAGGTCGGCATTCAGCGCGCCTGCGGCCTTGATTGCTTGCAAAATGGCCAGCAGGTCTTGCGGTGTGGCGCCCAAAGAATTGAGCGCGCGCACCACGTCAGACAGCTGCGCGGCGGCTGGCAGTGCAATCAGCATGCCGGGTTCCTGCCTGATCTGGATGTCGGATTTGGGCGTGACCACGGTTTCGCCTTTGGACAAGGCGTTGGGCTGGCTGACGTTGAAATCGGTGGTGATGCTGATGGACAAATTGCCATGTGCAATGGCGCAGGCACCCAGGCTCACCGCCTGGTTCATGACGATGGAGCCGGTGCGCGCGTTGATCACCACCTTGGCGGACGGTGTGGAGTTTTCCAGCGGCAGCTCTTCCAGCTCGGCCATGAAGGTCACCCGCGCATCAGGCTCGGTGGGAGCGTTGACGCGGATGGTTCGCCCGTCCATGGCGTTGGCCACCCCGCTGCCAAAACGGTTATTAATGGCTTGCGCCACGCGCCGTGCGGTCTGAAAGTCTGACGCTTCCAGCCCCAAAATGATGCTGTTGCCTTCTTGCAGGGGGGTGGCCACCACCCGCTCCACCTGTGCCCCGTTAGGAATGCGTCCGGCGCTCAGGTGGTTCACCTGCACCTTGCTACCGCCAGCAGCTGCACCGGCACCGGCAATCACCAGATTGCCCTGGGCGATGGCGTAAATTTCGCCGTCAGCGCCTTTGAGCGGGGTGGAAATCAGCATCCCGCCCTTGAGCGATTTGGAATTGCCCATCGACGACACATTGACGTCAATGGCCTGCCCTGGACGGGCAAAGGCGGGCAACTCAGCCGTGACCAGCACGGCGGCCACGTTTTTCAACGAGGCAGCGTTGGTGGTCAGACCTAACTGCTGCAGGTAGTTGCTCATGCCCTGGTTGGTGACGCTCAAACTCTGGTCGCCGGTGCCGTCCAGCCCCACGACCAGGCCAAAACCGGTCAGCTGGTTGCTGCGCACGCCCTCCACAGCCGCCACTTCCTTGATGCGGGCAGCTTCGGCGCTGCTGCTGGCCAAGCCCAGGCTGATCAAGGCCAGCAGCGCCAAGCCGCAAGCGGCCCAGCGGTGGCTTGCGCGGTTTTGAAGTGAGTTGAAGAACGCGTGCATGATTGGATTACCCCTCGGCACGATTCTGCGCAACTTTAGAACGGTAAAAAGCTGAAAAAGAACCGCATTAACCAGCCAACTGTCTGCGCTTCGGCTTGCGCACCCCGGCCACGCGACTCCACACGCACGTTGGCTACCTGGGTCGAGTTGATGGTGTTGCCTGGTTTGATCAGGCGCGGGTCAATGGTGCCGGTGAAGCGCATCACGTCCACGCTCTGGTTGACGCCGATCTGCTTGTCGCCGGCCACTTTCAGGTGGCCGTTGGGCAGGACTTCGACCACCGTGGTGGTGATGGTGCCGCTGAACTCATTGTTGCTGGCGGTGGCGCCGTCGCCGGAGAAGTCGCTGCTCGACTCGGCGCCGATACCTGTTTTCAGCCGTGCCAGGTCAGCGGCCGACAGCAGCGGCATGGCGCTCACGCTGGCTGACATGTTGCTGTTGCGGTTGGCACTGGAGGAAGACTCTTGTGTGGCCTCCACTTTTTCCTGGATCTGGATGGTGACCATGTCGCCCACCAGGCGCGCACGCGGGTCTTCAAACCCCGGGCGGTAAGAGGCTTTTTGAAACAGGCTACCCGTGGCCGGGCCCGTGTCGGGTCGAGCGCTGGCCATGGGCTGGGCGGGCTCTACCGGCGGAAAGTCGACGTTGATCTGGCCGGGCAGCGAGGCGCACCCGGTGGCCAGCAACGCCAGCACGCAGGTCAGGGCCAGCACGCTGCGGGCGCCAAGGCGCGAGTTTGGGGTGATGTGGCAAGAGGTCATACGGCACCTGTTGGCTTAAAGTTGGCCGAGCTTTTGCAGCATCTGGTCCGACGTCTGGATAGCCTTGGAGTTCATTTCGTAGGCGCGCTGGGTGGCGATCATCGACACCAGCTCTTGCACCACATTCACGTTGGATGTCTCCAGATAGCCTTGCATCAGCTTGCCCATGCCGTCGGTGCCGGGCGCGGTGGTGTCTGGCTGGCCGGAGGCGGCGCTTTCGGCATACAAATTGCCGCCCAGCGGCGTCAGGCCCGGCGGATTGATGAAGCGCGCCAAAGCAATGGTACCGATGTTGGTCGGTGCGGTTGTGCCTGCCAGGGTGGCGCTGACGGTGCCGTTGCCAGAAATGCTGAACGCCGTTGCGCCAACCGGCACGGTGATGCCGCTGGCCACTGGCAGACCGGTGGAGGTGACCAGCGTGCCATTGGCGTCGATCTGGAACTTGCCGTCGCGGGTGTAGCCGGTGGTGCCGTCGGGCAGCGTCACCTGAAAAAAACCCTGCCCATCAATGGCGACATCAAAGTTGCCGGGGCTTTGCTCCAGGCGTCCTTCGGTGAACGAGCGGCTGGTGGCCACGCTGCTCACGCCCAGGCCAATTTGCATGCCGGTGGGCAGGGCCGCTTGCTCGGTGCTGTTGGCACCCACCTGGCGCAGGTTCTGGTAAATCAGGTCCTGAAATACCGCGGTAGATCGTTTGAAACCATTGGTGGAGACGTTGGCCAAGTTGTTGGAAATCACATCCAACTGCGTTTGCTGGGCTTCCATGCCGGTCTTGGCGATATACAGAGAGTTGATCATGATGGTGTCCTGTCAAAAATCAGCCTTGCATGCTGAGCAATTGCGCCGCCGCGCGGTCATCGGCCTCGGCGGTTTGCATCAGGCGGGTTTGTGCTTCGAATTGGCGCGCGGTCTGGATCATGCCGACCATGGTTTCAATGGCATTCACATTGGAGCCTTCCACCATACCGGGGCGCAAACGGGCATTGGTGTCATTGGGCAGGGGGTCGCCGGACGTGGTGCGAAACAGGCCGTCTTCACTGCGCTTGAGCGGATCATCTGCCGTCGGGGTGCCCAGTTTGAGGCGGCCAATGGGCTCTGACGCTTGCCTGCCCACCTTGGCACTCAGGGTGCCATCATGGCCAATGGTGACTTCGGCGCCCAAGGGCACGGTCATCGGTGCCCCACCGTCGCTGAGCACAGTCAGGCCGGTATTGGTTTTTAAAGTGCCTTCGGCGTCGACTTCAAATGAACCGTTGCGGGTGTAGGCCTCGGTACCGTCCAGCCCCTGCACGCCAAACCAGGCATTGCCGTCGGCCATCGCATCCAGCGCCCGACCTGTGGTTTGCCCGGTGCCTGGCAGGTCCAGAAAACCCGGCGTGGCTTCCAGCGCCATCACCCGGGTGGTGGATCCGTCGCCGCGTACTGGCACGGCGCGGTAGGTTGACAACTCGGCGCGGAAGCCGTTGGTAGACACATTGGCCAAGTTGTTGGCCAATACCGCCTGTCGGTTGGCAGCCGCGTTGGCCCCGGTCATGGCGGTGTAGATCAGACGGTCCATGGGGGCTCCTGGTTAATCGGTGGTTAGTTCCGGGCTTAACGCAGGTTGACCAGCGTGGACATGATCTGGTCCTGCGTCTTGATGGTCTGCGCGTTGGCTTGGTAAGAGCGCTGGGCGGTCATCATGTCCACCAGCTCTTTGGTCAGGTCGACGTTGGATTCTTCCAAAGCTCCCGAGCGCAAGATACCGAATTTGCCTTGCCCAGGCGAGCCTTGTACCGGCAGGCCGGACGCATTGGTCGCCGCCCAGGCATTGCCTCCCAGCGGCGTCAAGCCCTGGATGTTGCGGAAATCGGCTAAGGCCAGTTGGCCAGCGGCCTGAGTTTCGCCGTTGGAATAGTTGGCGGTGATCACCCCGTCGTCACCGATGTTCAGCCCGGTGAGTTCGCCAGCTGTGTAGCCGTCTTGCGTGAGGTTGGAGACGGCAAAGGAGGTACCGAACTGGGTGGTGCCGTCAAAAACGATGTCGATGGGGCCCACGATGTCCCCTGCCACATTCGGGTTGAGTGAGGGGATACCGGTTGCTGCTGGTAAGGTGAAGCCAAATTTGCCCACGTTATCGGCATTTCCTGCAGGTGCGCCGATAGGGGGGCCGGTTAGTTTCCCAGTCGAATCAAAGACGATATTACCAATTCCAGTATTTGCTGTGTCAAGTGTGGTGAATACTTTCCAAGTATTTGGTGCCACCACTGGTGCGACCGTTGAAACGGCCAGTTTCTCAAAGTACAGATTGACCGGCGATGCGACACCTTGCGAGTCGTACACACTAAGAGTGGTGCCATAGGTGGCTCGAGGTGTTGGTGGAATGGCAGGTGTCACCGTTGTGACACCTGCTGCTGGATAAGCCGTTGCCTCTAAATTCAATTCGGCTGCCACAGTTGTAGTGGCCCTAGCGGCAATCGGTGCATTGGTAGGCAATTGCAGCTTCTCAATGGTGGCGCTGGTGACTTTGCCGTTCTCGTCAGTGGGATAACCCATCAGGTTAGCTTTGTTGTTGGTGATGATGTAGCCGTCGGTGTCGAGCTTGAACGAGCCGTCGCGGGTGTAAGCAGGCGAACCGTCGGATTGCGTCAGCTGAAAAAAGCCACTCCCGTTGATCGCCACATCCAGGTTGTTGTTAGTGGTAGATATGTTGCCCTGGGTAAAAAGTTGAGCCACGTTGGCCACTTCCACGCCGATGCCAGCCCCGCCAGAGCTGGCCGAGCTGAGCGCGGACGACACCAAGCCGCTGAATTCCGTGCGCGAGGCTTTCATGCCGGTGGTGTTGGCGTTGGCGATGTTGTTGCCGATCACATCGAGGTTGCGGGCGGCGGCGTTAAGCCCGGAGAGGCCAGTCTGGAATGACATGATGAGTTCCTTTGAAGGTTCAAAACAGGGTTGATCTGATCGGGTGACGCGTTTTTAAAGAATAGCCTTGACGCTGCTGTAGTCGATGGCGCTGCCGTCGGTTAGCTGTACTTTCATGGCGCCGCTTTCGCTGCCCACTGAGCTGACGGTGGCCCGCGTCAAGGTGCTGTTGCCGATGGCTTGCCCGCCCAGCGTGGCGCTGACAGTAAAGGTGGGGTTGCCCGCAAAGCTGTAGCTGGAGGCGTCCCACTCAAAGTTGTGCCGACCCGTGTCCAGGGCGCCCAGGTTCAGGGTGTCGACCACCTGCCCGCCGGGCGACAGCACGCTGACCTGCACGCTCTCGGCGCGGCCGTTGAGTTCAATGGCGGCGCTGCCCACACCATCCTGAATACGCAAGGTGTTGCCGCTGACCAGCACGTCATGCCCGACCATGTTCGAGCCTTGCAGCACCTGCATGGCGGTAAATTGCTCGGCCATGCTTTTCAGCGTGTCGTTGACCTGCTGGATGCCGGTCACCGTGTTGATCTGCGCCATCTGGCTGGTCATCTCGGCGTTGTCCATGGGGTTCATGGGGTCCTGGTTGTTCAGTTGCGCGACCAGTAGTTTCAAGAAACGGTCTTGCGCCTCTTCAGACGATGACGCGCTGCTGGTGCTGCTGCTGGCCAGTGCCGAGGTGCTGGTGGTGGCGATGGGGGTGATCATGGCAATGTCCTTGGTTTACTGGCCCATCTGCAGCGTTTTCAGCAGCAACGACTTGGCGGTATTCATCACTTCAATGTTGTTCTGGTACGAGCGCGAGGCCGAGATCATGTTGACCATTTCCTCCACCTGGTTGACGTTGGAGTAATTCACATAGCCTTCGGCGTCGGCTGACGGGTGGTTGGGGTTGTGCACGCGCTTGAAGGGCGCATTGCTTTCTTCAATGGCGCTGACCTTGACCCCGGCGGCCGCGTCGGCCCCCATGGGCGTGGTCTGAAACACCACCTGGCGCGCCTTGTAACCCTGGCCATCTGGCCCGGCCACCGCGTCGGCATTGGCCAGGTTGCTGGCCACCACGTTGAGCCGCTGCGACTGGGCGCTGATGGCGCTGCCCGAGACGTTGAAAATTGAAAACATCGACATGCTGTTTCTCCGGGTGCTTCAGGCCTATTGCCCTTGAATGGCACTCAAAATGGTTTTGGACTGACCATTGATAAACCGCAAGGTGGATTCATAACGCACCGAGTTGTCCACAAACGCCGCGCGTTCCCGGTCCATGTCCACGCTGTTGCCGTCCACACTGGGCTGGGTCTGCACGGCATAACCCATGGCGTTGCCGCCACTGAGTTCGCTGTTACTCAGGCCCGTCAGGGGCAAGTGCCGGGTGTTGGTCATATTTATATCTGTTTTAAGGCTCAAGCCTTTGCCAGCTCTGGAGAGTTCACTATCACTTGTTTGCGTTTGCTGACTTAGCGCTTCCTTGAAATTGAAATCCCGTGCGACATAGCCAGGGGTGTCGGCATTGGCCATGTTGCTGGCCAGTACGCGTTGGCGTTCGGCGCGCAGCACCAAGGCTTTGGCGTGAAACTCCAAACCACTGGTCAAGTTAGCGAACATGTGACACCTCTGCTTTCTGTCATGCGATGGATTATGAAAACGGTGTCTTTTTTCTAAACTGCAAATAACGGCAGAAACGCGGCTTACTTGTCCGGTTTGTTAGACGCTGGCGCGCTTAAAGTGCTTCTTACTGTGTAGGGGTACGCCATGGCCATTCAACTCGTTCAACTTGCCCGAAGCCTTTGCCTTGCTGTTGCTGCAGGGATGCTGGCGCTCGGCGCAGGCGGCGTCGGCGCGCAAACGGCTGAGCAGCCGTCAGACAGCCAGACGATTTATGCTGCCGCGCAGCGCTGGCTGGACAACTCCCTGGCGCAACAGGGCAGCGACTTGCCCTTGCGCATGGAGGTGGAGGTGGGCCAACTGGACTGGCGCCTCAAACTGGCGCCTTGTCAGCAGGTGGAGCCCTATCTGCCGCCCAACACCCGCCTGTGGGGCAAGGCGCGGCTGGGTCTGCGTTGCGTTCAGGGCGCCATCAAGTGGAATGTTTTCTTGCCAATCACCGTGAAGGCCATGGGGCCAGCCTGGGTCATCAAAGGCCAAGTGGCGCCGGGCACTGCCCTGAAAGCGGCCGACGCCATGGCCATGGAGGTGGATTGGGCTGACAACCACAGCGCCATTGTGGCCAACCAGGCCGACTGGGTTGGCAAAACCGCCACCCGCTTGTTGTCAACCGGGCAGGCTCTGCGCCAGGACATGGTGAAGGCTTCGCAGGTTTTTCAGACCGGTGCGCAGGTCAGGGTGGTGGCTACCGGTCCTGGCTTTGAGATTGCCGGTCGGGCGCAAGCCCTGTCTGCCGGTGTGGTGGGGCAAAGCGCCATGGTCAAGATGGACAATGGCCAAGTCATCACCGGCACCGTGTCTGATGCGCGTACGGTGAAGGTGGTGCTGTGAAAGACCGGTCGATTTCGCAAAAAAGGTTAAAGTCGGGCCTGTTTCTGCCGAAAGTGATCCTACGAGGCTACGTTACCAGTAGTTTTGGAGACCACCATGACCATCATCAAACCCTCAGACAACCACGTTGCCCTTACCAGCAATGCCGCTCCTCTGGCCGCCAAAAGCGCGCCGGCGGCCAGTGCGCAGGCCAAGACCAGCGCGGCCAAGGGTCCGCAAACAGCGGGTGTGGCGGTCACAGTGTCCAGCTTGGCGCGGTCGATGGAGACCGAGGGTGCCAGCGAGTTGGCCGAGGTCGACATGGTCAAGGTCAACTCCGTCAAACAATCGATCGCCAACGGCACTTTTGTGGTCAACCCTGGCGTGATTGCCGACAAACTGCTCTCCAACGCCCAGGACATGCTGCAGCGCACGCGTATCTAACACGGGGCGCAGACACTGCCCCCGCTTTTGCTCGGGGGGCACACCATGGCTAGCCAGTCAGTCCGATGGCACTTGGACACCATTGAATCCCAAATTAACCAGTTCTCCCAAAGTTTGTTTGATCCTGCGGCGGGTGATCTGCTGCAGGCTGCCAGTGGCTTACAAACCGCTGTTTTGGAGCTGTCACGGTTGATGCAGCGCAGTCCAACTGGCCTGGACAAAGATCCATCACTCAAGGTCCGGGTGCGCAAGATATCGGTGGCCTTGACGTCCTGCCGCGAAGCCTTGATGCGTCGCGCCTACATCACGCAAAGTGCGCTCAGCACCCTGATGCCTGCCACCCGCGACGCCACCTACGCGCCTGCGGCGGGCAAGTACGCACGCCAACCCTATGGCAGTGCAGGTCGTCAAAGTGGTGAATTTCGCGTGATCCGCGCCTGAAGTGTTTTGTTTTTTGATGCGTTTTTTTCTGCTGGCATTGCGGACTTGATCCGCAATCCATGACCCCAAATGAATGGATGCCAGATCAAGTCCGGCATGACAAGCGAGGGTCTTGCTGGCGGAGCATGTCCGCAACGACAGCTTGGACCACCGGTCAGTGGGTGCGCATTTTGGCCCGTAGTCGGGCGATGGACTGGCTGTGCAGCTGGCAGATGCGGGATTCGGTCACGTCCAGCACAGCGGCTATTTCTTTCAGGTTCATGTCCTGCTCGTAATACATGCTCATGATGTATTGCTCGCGCTCGGGCAGGTTGTTGATGGCGGCCACCAGGGCCTCGCGCAGGCGCTGGTTGCGCAGCATGTTCAGCGGGTCGGCCTCGGCATCACCCATGTGCCGGTCCAGAAAACTGTCTTCTTCCTCCGCACTGCGGCTCAAATCCTCCAGATAGACCAACTGGGTGCCCCTGACCTTGGCGAGCAGACTTTGGTAGTCGCTCAGGCTCATGCCCAGATCGGACGCAATTTCGCTCTCCAACGGGCTGCGGCCTAGCCGGTGCTCCAGGCCGCGAATGGACTCTTCGATTTCCTTCTGGCTCTTGCGGGTGCCGCGTGAAGCCCAGTCGTTTTCACGCAGCTCGTCCAGCATGGCACCACGGATGCGCTGGGTGGCAAAGGTTTCAAACTGCACGCCCTGTGTGGCCTCAAAACGCGTCAGCGCTTCAGACAAGCCGATCAGCCCGACCTGGATCAAGTCATCTACCTGCACATTGGCTGGCAGTTTGGCCATCATGTGGTGGGCCAGCTTGCGCACCAGCGGCTGGTATTGGCGGATCAGGGCATTGCGGTCCAACTGGCCCTTGGCGGTATACATCAATGTACCCTCTCAATTGGCTGGCGTTGCAGCGGCACGGCACTTTCAAGCAGTTGCATGGCCAGCCGGTTGATGTCGTCTTGTGACCGGTCGGCGCGGGCGCTGGCGGTGATGGTCAGCGGCTTGACCCTGTAGCCCAGATGGCTGGCGGCACAGTCCATCACATTTTGAGCGGGCGTGGAGGGTGGCATGGGCATCATCGTGTTGGAATCTGGCACGATGTTAGCAACAGTTGGCCGCAGTTGGCCATTCAGCAGCAAGTGTTTCAGCGCCCTGTAAGCCGAGATGGCAGCATTTTGGGCCGGTGGCACCACCAGCAAAGGAGCCAGCGCACAACCTCTGAGCAGTTGGGTCATGCGCTCAGCATCGGCATAGACCAGCACCACGGCATAGGCATTGAACAATTCGCCCACCGAGCTGGCCAAAAAGCCCCGCTCAGACAAACTGGTCAAGCCTTCTGATGCCGGTAAAACGGACCATGACCCCGGGTTGTCTTCTTCCATTTGGCGGTCCAGCGGGTTGGCAAGCAACTGCGCCAGACCGTGGTTGTAGGGTGTTTCTGTGGTGTGGCCATCGAGCACCATCACCGACAAACCCATGCTGACCCAACTGGTGCACAAACCCCAGAGCAAGGGTAGTTCACCCTGCTGCTGACCGTGGCTGGTGACCGCAATCAGTCGCGGCACCTGCTGCAAAGCCAGGCTTTGCAGACCAGCGGCCTGATTGACACAGGGTTCAAGCATGGAGCTGCCCCGGTTGCATCGGGCTCGATTGCGCAAAGAAGAAGCCCAGATCCGTTACCTTGGGGTCAAACGCCGACTTGGCCGGCGCACGCATCGACATGGCAATCAGGTTGGCGGCGTCGGCACGCTCCCAGTCTTCGGGCACTTTTTGCCCGGTGGTGACACCCCGCAACACCAGCTGGTGGCGGATCGTGGCGTCCAGCGCCGGCCCGATTTTGGAAGCCTCATCGGTTTTGGACAGGATGGTTTGCTGCATGCCAACGGTCTTGAACGAGCTGACCATGTCGTCCAGTGTGTCGCCATGGCCGCCCGCATTGAGCACCAGCAGCCGGTTGACCTCGGGCAAGTCCAGCATGTCCATCATGTCGCGCTTGCGCGGGTCGTTGGGGGCGAGGCCGGTGGTGTCAATCAGCACCATCTTTTTATTGGCCAGCAGACCCAGCAGGTCTTGCAGGGCGGCCCGGTCATGCGCCAGGTGCGCCACCACGCCCAGCATGCGGCCATAGGTGCGCAGCTGCTCATGGGCACCCACCCGGTAGGTGTCGAGCGTGATCAGGCCCACGCTGGCCGGGCCATGGGCACGGGCACATAGGCCAGCCAGCTTGGCCGCGGTGGTGGTTTTTCCCACACCCGTCGCGCCCACCAGGGCGTAGGTGCCACCTTCATCATGGATGGCGCTGGCACCCGCATCGGTACGCAGGTTGCGCGTTAACACCTCCATCACCCAATGGGTAGCGTCAGCAGCGTTCAGGTCTTCCGGCATACGCTCCATGATGGTTCTGGCCAGTGCGGGCGAGTACCCGGCACGGATCAGCTTGAGCATCAGGTTGGCGTGAATCGGGTTTTGACGCGCCTGCCCGAGCCAGGTGAGCGTATTGAAACGGTCTTCAATCAGCGCCTTCATGGCCTGCAGCTCATCCACAATGCCTTGAGATGGGGCTGCAGTTGCCACCGGGGCCGGCGTGCGGGGTGCCGGTTTTTTGACCTGAATTGGCGCAATTTCAGGCGCCGGACTGGCCGCACGGGCGGCGGGCGCTGGTGCGCGCGGGGTCTGGGTGCGCTCCTGGCGCTCTGGCACAGCCGGTGTGGCGGGGGTGGCGGTTTGCACCGCCATGGCCTCGTGACGCCTGCGCAGCATGCGCTCGCGCACATAGTCTTGAAACGACAGCGTGCTCATGGCCAGCTGGGCAGTGTCTTCTATCACTTGGCTGTCGGGGTCGGCACGCATGGCCGGTGCGGCCTTGGCGGCCAGTTGGCGCTGGTTCTGGTTTAGGTTTTGGCGCGCTTGTTGGTCGTTGCGGTCCAGCGCTTCCAGCGTGTCTTCACCCGTGGCGACCACTTCCACGCCCGAAGCGGTGGGGCGGTTCGACAAAATCAGGGTGCCATCACCAAAGGTCATGCGGGCTTTGGAGAGCGCTTCGCGGGCGGTGGGGGCAGTAAAGCGTTGGATGTTCATGATGCTGCACCTTTAAGGATGGGACCAATTCGGATGGTGTGGGATTCAGGTATTTCGCTGTGCGCCAGCACCTGCAGGCGCGGTGCCACGCGGCGCACCAGGCGGGCGATGGCGCTGCGGATCTGATCCGGCACCAGCAGGCAGGCCGGGATGCCAATTTCTTCTTGTTTGAGCGCCATTTCAGCGGCTTTGCGCGTCAGGATGTCGGCCACGCCCGGGTCAAGGGCCTGGCCCTGGCCGTTAGGATTGCCCAGGGCCTGCACCAGCAGGCGCTCCAGGGCCGGGTCGATGGCGATCACATTGAGTTCGTGCATCGGCCCATAAATTTGCTGCACGATGGCGGGTGACAAGGCCACACGCACCCGTTTCGCCAGCTCGGCCGGGTCGGTGGTGGTGCCGGCATGTTCGGCCAGCGATTCGATGATGGTGCGAATGTCGCGAATGTGCACAGACTCTTCCAGCAACAACTGCAGCACCTTCTGGAAGACGGCAATCGGCACCATTTTCGGGACGACTTCTTCAATGAGTTTGGGGGCCTGCTTGCTCACGTGTTCCACCAGTTGCTGAGTTTCTGTGCGGCTAAGCAACTTGGCTGCCTGCACTTGCATCAAGTGTGACAAATGCGTGGCCATGACAGTCTCGGAATCAACCACGGTAAATCCGGCCATTTGCGCGGCTTCCTTTTGCTGCGCGTCGATCCAGTGCGCTGGCAGGCCAAAAGCCGGGTCGGTGGTGGGGGTGCCGATCAGCGGGGTGCTGATGCCACCGGGGTTGATGGCCAGAAACATGCCGGGGAAAGCCTCGCCTTCGCCCACAATCACGCCGCGCAGTGTGATGCGGTAGCCGCTGGGCTTGAGTTCCAGGTTGTCGCGCACATGCACCGGTGGTGGTAAAAAACCCACCTCTTGCGCAAATTTGCGACGCACACCTTTGATGCGGGTCAGCAGGTCGCCCTGGCGGTTTTTGTCCACCAGTGTGATCAGCCGGTAGCCCAGCTCCAGGCCGAGTTGGTCCACCGGCTGTAAGTCGTCCCAACTGGCTTCGCCGTCTGCCGCCGACACCGGGGCTATGGGAACTTCTTCCACCGGCACCGGCCGATGTGCCAGCGCCCAGGCGCCATAACCCAGCAGCATGGCAATACCCAGAAAGACGGTGTGCGGCATGCCCGGAATGACGCCCAGAATTCCCATGATGGCGGCGGTGATGCCCAGCACCCGGGGCGAGACAAACATCTGGTTGACGATCTGCCCACTCAAATCGCGCTCTTTACCCACGCGTGACACCACCATGGCAGCGGCCACCGAGATCAGCAAGCCCGGAATCTGTGCCACCAGCGCGTCACCCACGGCCAGCAGGATGTAACTGTCAGCTGCTTGCGAAGCCGTCAGGTCATGCTGCAGCATGCCAATCATGAAGCCGCCAAAGATGTTGATCAGCAAAATCAGAATACCGGCAACTGCGTCACCCCGGACAAACTTGGAGGCGCCGTCCATGGAGCCAAAGAAGTCAGCTTCTTCAGACACTTCGGCGCGGCGGCGTTTGGCTTCTTTTTCGTCAATCAGGCCAGCGTTCAGATCGGCATCCACGGCCATCTGTTTGCCCGGCATGGCATCCAGGGCGAAACGCGCAGAAACCTCAGCAATCCGCTCGGCACCTTTGGTCACCACCACAAAGTTGATCACCACCAAAATTGAGAAAACAATCAGACCCACGGCAAAATTGCCACCGATCAAGAAGTGGCCAAAGGCCTCAATCACCGCGCCCGCTGCGCCCGGGCCGGTGTGGCCTTCGAGCAGCACCACCCGGGTGGATGCCACGTTGAGCGACAGGCGCATCAGCGTGGTCAGCAGCAACACGGCGGGGAAGGCCGCAAAGTCCAGCGGCTTGAGCATGTAGGCCGCCACCATCATCACCATCAGCGCGATGGAGATGTTGATGGTGAAGAAGGTGTCCAGCATCCACGGCGGCAGCGGCAGCACCATCATCGACAAAATCGCCACCACCAGCATGGGGGCAGCGGCGCCCTGCATCAGCGCGGAGTTGCTGCCAAACCAGTTCTTGAAAGACAGGAAGGATGCATTCATGGTGTTTCAGCCGCAATCACTTTGGACAAGGGGTCCAGTTCAGGGGGCACAAAGGGCACAGGTGCCTCGCCGGGCGACGGGCCCTCACCGCGCATCGCAGCTTTCAGCCGGTAGATGTACGCCAGCACTTGGGCCACGGCGGTGTACAAAGCGGTCGGAATGTCCTGGTCAATCTCGGCGTTGGCATACAACGCGCGGGCCAGCATGGGTGACTGCAGCACGGGAATGGCGTTTTCCTTGGCAATGTCGCGAATCTTGAAGGCCAGCAGGTCAGCGCCCTTGGAGATCACGCGCGGGGCGTGCATGGTTTTTTCGTCATACTGAATAGCTACCGCATAGTGGGTGGGGTTCATCAGCACAAAGTCGGCCTTGGGCACCGCGCTGATGCTGTTGCCTTGGGCAATGTCGCGCTGGCGCTGGCGCATGCGGCCTTTCATCTGCGGGTTGCCATCAGACTCTTTGCTTTCCTGCTTCATTTCCTGATGCGACATCTTCATGCGCGACTTGTGCAGGTAGGTTTGCAGCGGCACATCAATCATCGCCACCACCAGAATCACCACCAGCATCTGACCCATGCCGGTGGTCAGCCAGTCGGCCAGATACGAAATAGACTGGGCAGAGGGTTGCAACATCAAAGAGCCCAAGGTGTCGAGTCCACCCTGCAGGTAATTGAAGCCCACCAGCAGCAACATGAAAGCAATAAAGGTCATCTTGCCCACTTCCGTGGCTTTGTCCTTGGTAAACATTTGGCCCAAGCCGTTCAACGGGTTCAAGCGACTGAAATCGGGCGTGATGGGCTTGAGGCTGGCCACCCAGCCGCCGGTTGCCAGGGCGCTCAGGACGGCGATGATGCTGACAATGACCGCAAACACCCCACACGCCACCAGTCCGACCCCAGCCATGGTGCCCAGGCGGGTGACCATGATGTGCGGGTCTTTCAGGGCTTGTGCGTCAAACAGCAGTTGCCAACCCATATGGGTTTTGAGCTGGCCAAACATCATGGGGGCCAGGGCCATCAAAGCAACTGCACCACCGCCCAACACTGCCAAGTGAGACAAGTCGCGCGAGCGCGCCACTTGGCCGTCATCGCGCGCTTTTTGCAGCTTGCGCTCTGACGCGGGTAGGTTCTTATCTTGACTGCTGGATTCCATGTTGGGAAGACACCTTGTGTTCTTCCCATTGTCTTTTTGCGCTTCTGGAACTAAAGCGCAATAAGCGGGGCTTTTCTAAGCCTGTTCTGACCGGCCTGTTTTGACCCGGCCTAGAAGCCCAGGCTGGCCAGCAAATCGTCCACTTCAGACTGGCCCTTGACCACGTCCGGGTTGCCTTCGGGGTTGACCACCGGCCCTTCCAGAACCGGTTGGTCATGCACCACGAAAGTTTTGGGGGCGGCAGGCTCAACCGGCTTGCTGGCAGGCTCGGTGGGCGCGGTAATGATCAACAACTGCAGCAACTGCGCCTCAATACTGGCGGCCAAGTTGACCACCTTGGAAATCACCTGCCCGGTCAAGTCATGAAAGTCTTGCGCCATCATGATGTCGGTCAGGTTCTTGTCGATGTGTTTGGTGGCGTCTTCCACGTCGTGAATGAAGTTCATCACATGACCCTTGGCCACGGCGCCCACGGGGTCCTTGACGATCAGCGCACCAATACGGCGGGTTTCTGCGGCAATGTGGTCGTGGTGTGCCTTGGCCTGGTCAACGTTGTTGAGCACCTTTTCTGCTGCTTCGCCGGTGAGACGCGCAATGTAGGAGAGGCGGCTCTTGGCGTCCGGGATTTCGCCAGCCCAGGTTTTGACTTTCTCTGTCAGCCCGAGACCCTGCAGCGAATCATGCAGCTGACGGGTGAGCGTGCCAATGCGCTGGTGAACGTCCTGCGACAGGTCTGCGGCTGCAGGTGCCGCTGGATTCGGGGCGGCAGGCGTGCTCATTTGAGCCCCAGCTTGGTCAGGATCAGGTTCACCTTGTCTTCCAGGGTGGCTTTGGTGAAGGGTTTGACAATGTAGCCAGCCGCACCTTGCTGGGCGGCCATCACAATGTCTTCTTTGCGCGCCTCGGCGGTCACCATCAACACCGGCAGGTGCTTGAGTTTTTCGTCCTTCTTGATTTCGCGGAGCAACTCAAACCCGTTCATGTTGGGCATGTTGATGTCGCTGACCACGAAGTGGAAGGTGGAGTTGCGCAGCTTGTTCAGCGCCACCACGCCGTCTTCGGCTTCATCCGCCTCGGCGTATCCAATTTCCTTGAGCAGGTTGCGCACAATACGCCGCATGGTGGAGAAGTCGTCAACCACCAGAAACTTGAGATCATTGGCCATAAGGCAGCCTTTCGATGGCGCAAACTGAAACTGTCATAAAGTGATTTCCGATCGTGATGTCACGGTGCTTCAAGGCTTGACTGTGGCTGCCTCGCTGGCTGGTGGAGCAGGTTGTTCGGTTCCTGTGGTGACATCCACCCGCCTGGCACCCAGCAAACGCTCTTCTGCCTCGCGGGTCAATATGGTAATGCTGATTCTACGATTGGAAGGGCTGCGCGGATTGTCTTCGTCCAGCAAAACGCTCGATGCCAGCCCCATGACCCTGGCCACCTTCTCGTCGGGCATGCCAGCCACCACTAACTCTCGGCGGGTGGCGTTGGCACGGTCTGCTGACAGCTCCCAATTGCTGTAACCGCGCGCACCACTGCCGTAAGGCGTCTGGTCGGTGTGGCCGTCCAGGCTGAGCTTGTTGTCAATGTCGGTCAGGGCCGAACCAATCTGCTCCAGAATGGCGCGCATGTAAGGCTTGACGCTGGCACTGCCGCTGTCAAACATCGGGCGATTCTGGTCGTCCACAATCTGAATTTGCAGGCCATCCGGCGTCATCGTCAGCTTGATTTGTTCGCTGAATTCTGCCAACTTGGGGTCTTGCGAGATCAGGGCGCTGATCTTGGCACTCAACTGGGCCATTTGCTCGGCATCTTTTTTGGCGCGAGCCACCTTGTCCTGGTCACCCGAGAGTCTGCGGGCTTTGGGGTCAGCACCATCACCGCGCTTGGACTGGCCGGCGCTCTGCGTCAGGTCGTTGCCGCCACCATTGATGATGCTCTGGCTCGCCCCTGCGCCTGTACCACCCTGCATGGCCACCTTCAGGGGCGACTGAAAATAGTCCGACAGGCCCTTTTTGTCACCCTCTGAGGTGCTGCCCAGCAGCCACATCAGCAAAAAGAACGCCATCATGGCGGTCACAAAGTCGGCGTAGGCAATCTTCCAGGCGCCGCCATGGGCCGAGTGCCCACCCTTCTTCACCCGCTTGATGATGATCGGCTGGAGTTTTTTGGCTTCGGTGGCCATGCTGGTGCGCCGGTTGGTTTATTTTTTCTTGACGAAGGCTTCCAGCTCGCCAAAAGTGGGCCGCTCGGTCGAGTAAAGCACCTTGCGGCCAAATTCGATGGCAGTCGCCGGGTTGTAACCCTGCATACTGGCCAGCAACGTGGTCTTGATGCACTGGAACTCTTTGCCAGCTTCTTCCACCTTTTGCTCCAGCAAGCCGGCCAGCGGTTCGGCAAAGGCATAGGCCAGCAAAATACCCAGAAATGTGCCCACCAGCGCCGAAGCAATCATGCCACCCAGCACGGCGGGCGGCTGGCCCACCGAGCCCATGGTGTTCACCACCCCCAGCACGGCCGCCACAATACCAAAAGCGGGCAAACCGCCGGCCACGCGTTGCAAAGCTGCCACAGCGGCGTGCTCTTCCTGGTGGTGGGTGTCGATCTCGCTGTCCATCAGCGACTCGATCTCGTGCGCGTTCAGGTTGCCAGAGACCATCATGCGCAGGTAATCGGTGATGAACTCCACCACGTGGTGGTCGCTGCCCACAGCGCCGTGTTTCTTGAAAATTTCTGAGTTGTGCGGGTCTTCCACATCTTTTTCGATGGCCATCAAGCCCTCTTTGCGGGCCTTTTGCAAGATGTCGTACATGAGCGCCAGCAAGTCCATGTAGCGCGCCTTGGTGTACTTGCTGCCTTTGAAGCAAGAGGCCAGACCTTTCATGCTGGCCTTGATCACCTTCATCTGGTTGTTGGCCACAAAGGCACCCGCCGTGGCACCGCCGATAGTGATCAGCTCAAAGGGCAGGGCGGTCAGCACCACACCGATATTGCCGCCGTGAAAGATGAACACGCCAAAGACGCACACCATCACGATCAGCCAACCAACAATAACAAACATAGACGGCTTACTTCAGAAGGAGCTTTTGCGTTAATAAGTGGAGTCGCCCGCGCTGCGCACCCTGGTCTCTATCATATCGTCCCACTTTCAGGAGACTTGAGTTATATATAAAAATGGCCTCCAGCCCTTATAGGTAAATGGCTGATAGCTACTTAATCAATAGTGTATCAGTGCAGCAAAATGCCACCGCCCGCCGAGCCTTTGCCTGCCCGCGCAGGGGGAGTGCACAGGCCGCATTCAAAGTGGCGTGAATTCTCGTAAGGCTCGCTCACAAAATGCCCGCCGCACTTGCAGCACTTGGTCATGGCCAGCATGTGGTTGTCGACAAACTTCACCAGCCGCCAGGCGCGGGTGATGCTCAGCAGCGGCTCCACACCGCAAGTGGCGATTTGCTCGCTGTAGAGCTTGTACGCCTTCATGATGGCGTCAATGTCTTCCAGCGCGCTGACCTTGTTCAGGTATTCATAGGTGTTCAAAAACAGCGAGGCATGAATGTTGGGCTGCCAGGTCAGAAACCAGTCGGTAGAAAACGGCAGCTGGCCTTTGGAGGGCGATTTGCCTGCCACTTCTTTATACAGGCGCAGCAGCCGCTCATAAGACAGGCTGGTTTCGCTCTCCAGCACCTGCAGGCGCGCGCCCAATTGGATCAACGCCACGGCGCGCTCCACTTGCTTGGAATCGTTCAAAACGCTCTTGGTGGATACAGTGGCCATGGTGTGTGCTCCTGGTGGGCGACAAATTACAAGGCTTCGGCAAAACGCCCGGCCATCAAAATGCTGGCGTGCAGCTTGGTGGTGGCATCGTTGTCCACCTTGGCGGGCGTGTGGTTGGTGAGCAGGCCCCAAACCATGTCGTCATCCACCCGGAAGCGGCACAGCAGCATCGGACTGGCGGCAATCTTCAAAATCTGCGCCGGCGACAGCATGGCAATCAGGTCAGCCGACTCTTCCGAGATGCCCAGGCGAAACAGCGCCTCGGCCTTGTCGCGCCGAATCACGTTTTGCGCCAGCATCAGGTAGGTGAGGTTGGCGTCACGGATGTCTTGGGAGAGTTGCTCGTCGTTCATGGTGGGCTCCGGGAAAAGGTGTCTAAACATTTGGATGGTGTTTGGGGCCCAATTGCCTTGTTCACCACCATGGAACCGATTCTGAAAGCGCCGTCCAGAAACTTGAATCAGCGTTTGGATGTTGCGGGTGTCAGAAAAAACACGCGGCGTGTAGGAAGATGCCTTACAAGGCGCTGTTGCGCGCTCTGATTGGGCATGTGGCTCGCGCGTCAAATGGTACTGATTGACGCGGCCCAGCGGGTTTAAACTGGCCGCTATGCCACATATGTCATCAAATTCAGCAGCGCCAGACGCGGACCACATGCTCCAAGAGGTGCTGCAACGCTTTCCGGCGCTGGATTTGGCGCTGGTGTTTGGCTCGGTTGCCAAGGGGCAACAACATGAAGCCAGTGACTTGGACATCGCTGTGGGTGCCAGCCGGCCCCTGACTGTGCCTGAGAAGATGGGCATCATCTCCGCCCTGGCTGACAGTACGGGCCGCCCTGTTGACTTGGTTGACCTGAAAACTGTTACCGAACCTCTGCTGGGCCAGATCGTGCGCCATGGCCGTCGCTTGTTGGGCGGCGACAAAGCTTATGGTCAACTGATCAGCAAGCACTTGTTTGAACAGGCGGACTTCATGCCTTACCAGAACAGAATACTGCTGGAAAGGCGCGCGGCATGGATCGGGAAATAGTTGAGCAAAAGCTGGAGTCTCTGCGCCGCTGCTTGTTGCGCATTGAAGCCAAAACCCCGGCCACGGCAGGCATGTTGGCTGCGGACTTTTACTTGCAGCTGTTTACAGCAGCGTCTCCACCTCAAACCCCACAATATTGCGGCTGACCTTGCTGAACTCCACACCTATCAGGTGAATCGGCTCGCCGCGGGCGCGGTACTTGTCGGCGTAACCCTTGTCCTTGATCTGCTGCAGCGCCCGGACTTCGGGGGTGAGTTCCACCACCTTGAACTCGAACACATACACCTGCCCCTGAAACAGCACCGCCATGTCGATGCGACCCTTGTTGGTGCTGTCTTCCAGCCGAATGTCCAGCCCCAGCGCGGCAAAGTAGCTGTAGAAAATGCTGGCGTAATAGCCCTCAAACCCAGCCAGCTCGTTCTTGCGGTACCAGTCGTTGGGAATGGTGGCGTAAAACGCGTGAAACAGGTCTTTCAGGGCGGGCAGATTTTGGTTTTTGAGCAAGTCAATAAGCTTGAGCCGGGTCTCAAACGAGGTGCGCTCTGGTGCCCCAAAGCCCCCCAGCAGCGCTGCGTTCAAACTGGCTTCAACTTCGCGGTTGGGGTAGCCCAGGGTGTAGACCCACTGCCCGGGCAAGGGCTGCCCAGTCGTAAGACGATACGTCCAATTGAAGTTGACACCAAAATAATGGTCAATTGCAAGGATCGGCCTGTTTCATTCGGCCCTATAGTTAACTCATCAGGAAAATTGAACGGGCGGTCACATGAAAGCGGTTATCTTGGCGGGTGGTTTGGGCACCCGAATTTCTGAGGAAACCCACCTCAAACCCAAGCCCATGATCGAAATTGGCGGCAAGCCCATGTTATGGCACATTCTCAAGATGTATTCATCGCACGGTGTCAACGACTTTGTGATTTGCTGTGGCTACCGAGGCTATGTCATCAAAGAATATTTTGCCAACTACTTTTTACACATGTCCGATGTTACCTTCGACATGTCCAGTAACCGCATGGAAGTGCACTGTAAACACGCAGAGCCTTGGCGGGTAACACTGGTGGACACCGGTGAAGACACCCAAACTGGCGGTCGTCTCAAGCGCGTCAAAGAATATGTGCAGAACGAAGAAGCTTTTTGCTTCACTTATGGCGACGGCTTGTCCGATGTGGACATTGCAGCCACTATTACCTTTCATCGTCAGCACGGCAAGCTGGCCACTATTACGGCAGTGCAGCCACCAGGGCGCTTTGGTGCTCTGCAAATAACCGGCAGTGCCGTGGAGTGGTTTACTGAAAAGCCGCGTGGCGATGGTGGCCTGATCAACGGCGGCTTTTTTGTCTTGTCGCCCCAGGTGCTTGACCGAATTGCGGGTGACCAAATGCCCTGGGAGGCAGACCCCTTGAATGGTTTGGCCACGCAGGGCGAGCTCATGGCGTATGAACACCATGGTTTCTGGCAGCCCATGGACACCTTGCGTGAAATGACCCTGCTAGAAAACTTGTGGCAGTCTGGCAAAGCGCCCTGGAAGATTTGGTGATGCCGCCCACCCCCCAATTTTGGCGCGGCAAGCGGGTGCTGCTGACGGGTCACACCGGCTTCAAAGGCAGTTGGCTCAGCCTGTGGCTGCAAAGCCTCGGTGTGCAGGTGCATGGCTTGGCGCTTGCGCCGCCCACCACTCCCAATTTGTTCACGGTTGCCCAAGTGGCCAGCGGTATGGCCAGCCACACTATCGGAGATATTCGTGACTTGGTCACGGTGCAGCAAGCTATGCAATCCGCTCAACCAGACATCGTCATCCACATGGCGGCGCAACCGCTGGTGCGCTTGTCTTATGCCGAACCGGTTGAAACCTACGCGACCAACGTCATGGGCACCGTGCATGTGCTCGAATCTGCCCGCCACACGCCCAGCGTCAAGTCAATCGTGGTGGTGACCACCGACAAGTGTTACGAAAACAAAGAGTGGGCCTGGGGCTATCGGGAAAACGAGCCCATGGGCGGTCACGACCCCTACAGCAATAGCAAAGGCTGCGCTGAACTGGTCACCAGCGCCTACCGCAACTCGTTCTTGCAAAGCGGTGGTGTTGCGGTTGCCAGCGCGCGCGCTGGCAACGTGATCGGCGGTGGTGACTGGGCTGCCGACCGCTTGGTACCCGACATCCTTAGAGCTTTTGAAGCGAACCAGCCCGTTGTCATACGTAACCCGCACGCCACCCGCCCTTGGCAACATGTGCTGGAGCCTCTCAGCGGTTACCTGACCCTGGCGGAACACCTTTACTTAGACGGCCAAGCCTTTGCCGAAGGCTGGAATTTTGGCCCCCAGGACGACGATGCAAAACCCGTGCAGTGGATTGTGGAGTGCATGGTCACGCACTGGGGCAATGACGCGAGCTGGCAGCAAGATGGCAGCACTCACCCACATGAGGCCGGCTACCTCAAGCTTGACATATCCAAGGCCAAAGCCCGCCTGGGCTGGCAGCCACGCTGGCCGCTGACAACAGCGCTCGAAAAAATCGCTGCCTGGCATCATGCCTACCTACATTTAGCCAACATGCGTGAGTTCACCATCGAACAAATTCAAAATTACGCCCAACCGCAAAAGGAACTACAGCCATGCTAGCCGTACAAGCAAACTACCATGAAGGGCATATTCAAATTGCCACAGAAGGCCTGCCGCGCGATGCCAAAGTTGTCGTCGTTTTCCTTGATGCAGAAAGTGCAAATGCCCCAAACGGCTTAAGCCCCGACCAACAAGCTGCATTGCATTTGCAAAGTCAAAGTGACTTTGCGAAAACCGTTTTACTTAGCCCTGCTGAAGATTGCTGGAACAATGCTTAACGCCATTCAACAAGGCGGCATTTACAAACTGCCGTTTCCTTTTACCGACCTCACCAACCAAAAGTACCGGCCTGCGCTTGCCGTTACAGCCCCAGACAGCGCTGGAGATGTTCGGTTTGTGTTTATCACCACCACACCACCAATGCCGCCCGGACAAAGGCTCGCCTTGGGGGTTGCCGACTTTGACGGTCCAGGCTTGCCGTTTCAAAGCTTTGTCCGGCCCGAAAAGTCCATGCTGCTCAACGGCAGCCTGGCTGTTAAGCACCTCGCGCAGCTCAAACCCAAAGCACTGCAAGCAGTTTTACGCCACGTCATCCAAGACGAGGTTGCACACTTTTCAGCAAGCGCCTTCGCACCCAGTACCTTCCGTCCTGGCGAAACTGTGGTGCCCCCCTCCGGCAAATTCATCGGTACCCAAGAGCTCAAGAACATGGTTGATGCCAGCCTGGACGGCTGGCTGACCACCGGCCGCTTCAACGCCGAATTCGAGAAACGGCTCGCTGCCTTCATCGGCATCAAACACTTGATCACCGTCAACTCAGGCTCGTCCGCCAACCTGGTCGCCTTCAGCGCCCTTACATCGCCCAAACTGGGCGCACGTGCCATTCAAAAAGGTGACGAAGTCATTGGCGTGGCCGCAGCCTTTCCCACCACGGTCAACCCCATTCTGCAGTTCGGTGCCGTGCCGGTATTTGTGGATGTGGACCCGCTTACGCACAACATAGATGCCAGCAAGATCGAAGCTGCGCTGAGTCCAAAAACCAAAGCCATCATGCTGGCGCACAGCTTGGGCAATCCGTTCAATCTGGATGTTGTCACCGCCCTGTGCAAAAAGCACAATTTGTGGCTGGTAGAAGACTGCTGCGACGCACTGGGCAGCACCTACCGCGGCCAAATGGTGGGCACCTTTGGCGACATTGGCACACTCAGCTTTTACCCGGCACACCACATCACCATGGGTGAGGGCGGCGCAGTGTTTACCAAGCACGACGAGCTAAAAACCATTGCAGAGAGCTTTCGCGACTGGGGCCGCGACTGTTATTGCCAGCCCGGCAAAGACAACACCTGCAGCAAACGCTTTTGTCAACAGTTGGGCGACTTGCCCTTTGGCTACGACCACAAGTACACCTATAGCCACCTGGGCTACAACCTCAAAATCACGGACATGCAAGCCGCCTGTGGTTTGGCTCAACTGGAAAGGGCCCCAGAGTTCATCCAAGCGCGCAAAAATAACTTTGCTTTTTTAAAAGAGCGCCTCAAAGACTGCGAAGAATTCATCAGCCTGCCTCAGGCCACCGAGCATTCTGACCCTTCATGGTTTGGCTTCCCCATCACTCTGAAAGAAAACTGCCCAGTGACGCGGCTGGACCTGCTGACCTACCTGGACCAGAACAAGGTCGGCACGCGCCTGCTGTTTGCCGGTAACCTGACGCGCCAGCCCTACATGCGGGGAGCCAACTGCCGCATCAGCGGTGACCTGACCCACACGGACAACGTCATGAACAACACCTTCTGGATTGGCGTGCAACCAGCGCTGACGAGGGAAATGCTGGAGTTTGCAGCCAGCAAAATTGAGAACTATCTAGGCATCAACTTTTGATGCTGAGGCGCTTTCAGTAACCTGCCCTTAATTTTGGTTCGCAAGCTTGCGAAAAGCGGTACAAGTTGGCCGCTTTTTTAAAGGTAGCTGACCCGTCAAATCAGACAACATTGCGATAGATTCATAAGCCGTTAACGACCTAGTCAGCAATTTAAATTAAAAAATGAACTTACAGACAGGTACCTTCAATAGCCAACATTGGTAATAATCTCATGAGATATGTCACACAAAAGGATCGCGATCTTTTCGAGAATTTGTTCGTTCTCGAGTTGGCGAACAACCACTGGGGAAATCTTGATCGAGGTTTAAAGATCATTCGTGAACATGCCGCAATCGTGCGCTACAACAACGTCAAAGCCGCAATCAAATTACAGTTTCGTGATGTGGATGAGTTCATTCACCCTGAATTCAAAGGCAGTGATGCGCTTCGCTACATCAAGAAAACGGAGGATACCAAGCTAACAAAGTCAGAATTTGCACGCATGGTTGAAGAGATTCGTTACCTCAGTTGCATTCCTATGGCGACACCTTTTGATGAAGCCTCAGTTGATTTGTGTATTGAATTTGACATGCCCATTATCAAAATAGCCAGCTCAGACATAAACGACTGGGTGTTAATAGAGAAGATCGCATCAACCCGTCGCCCGACAATCGTTTCGACGGGTGGTGCGTCTGAAAAGGACCTGGATGATATTGTAAGTTTTTACGAAAAACGCGACATCCCCTTGGCCATCAATCATTGCGTATCGCTGTACCCTTCCGAGGATGGAGAACTGGAACTCGATCAGATTGATTATTTGGCGAGTCGTTATCCTAACCACGTTATTGGGCTGTCTACGCATGAATACCATGATTGGCAGTCGTCGATGCTTATCTCATACGGAAAAGGGGCTCGCAGTTGGGAGCGGCATATTGATATTGATGACGAAAATGTTCCAGTGTCAAGTTATTGCTCAAGACCAGAGCAATGCGACACTTGGTTCAAGGCCTTTCGCAAAGCCGCTGAGATGTGTGGTGGTCGCAGTCGATCCAAGCGGATCATCTCTAAGAAAGAGACGGAATACCTCAACGCGCTGGTGCGCGGTGCGTATGCCAAAAAGGACTTGGAGGCGGGCTACATTTTCAGTAAAGAAAGTTTTGAACGCGACTTTTATCTTGCTATCCCGCTGCGCAAGGGGCAGTTGTCATGCCGTGAGGTCATGAATGGCGAACGTTTGACCGCGGAGATAAAGGCGCATCAACCGCTCACGATCAACCACCTAAGTGGTCCTTACAGTAAAAACGAAGCCCTCAAAGGGCTGATACTTAACCGTGGACTTTAAATTGATGAAGATGGGGAGAGTTAAATGATTAACCAGATTGATGACTTGTATAAATTACTCTCTGGGCCGTTGCAAGACCTGGCTAATCGCAATGGAATTGAAGTAAAGGTGGCAGCGCATTATCTTGATTTTATTAAGGAGAAAAAAGTCATTCGACTTTCCGTGCGTCATTTAATTTACGCAAATGATATAGTCAACTCGTTTGATTATTATTACACAGCGGTTCTGCCTTATGATTTAAATGGTTTCAGTTTGGTTGACTATTCTTCGCCGCGATATCATGATGTTGCTGGCTTTGATATTTTTCCAGTATATTTCCCATCACTTGCTGAGCCACTGGTAACTACGCAGCAATATTTGGATTTTGCGAATCTCAAAGAGGGTGATAGTGTTTTGGACCTGGGTGCGTATTCTGGTCTGACGTCAATAGTTTTCAAGGGCCAAGTGGGTGCTAGTGGCAGAGTTCTTGCGGTAGATGCAGACGAAAAAAATGCGCTTGCCATAGAGAAAAATTTAATGTCGCTTAAAAACGTTCTTAATTTGCACATTGATACCCTATTTGGTGCAGTCTGGAGCCACTGTGACGGCCTGCAATTTTCATCTGAAGGTAATATGGGCTCATCAGCTTCAGAAATAGTCGGTAAATCTCGTGGTGATAACAAGATGATCAAATCATTTACTTTACAAAAAATTGTTGAGATTGGTGGTTTTGAGGCGGTTGATTTTATTAAATGCGATGTCGAAGGTGCCGAGGCTGTCATTTTCGATGATCACAAGTTCTTTGACAAATTCAGACCCAGAATAATAATTGAAACACATTTGGTTGGTGGTACGTCAACGACAGAAAAATGCATCAGTGATCTCGGCAAGTTTGGCTATACCTGCGAATTAATCAACCAGACTGGCGTTACTCTGCCATTACTCCAGTGTCATCCTTGATAGTTTTCTAATTAACCGCTTTAATGTGCGAAAAATAATGCCTTCTGTTTGTGACGAGATCGCTAACTGGTTGGTTCATAACGGCATCGAGCAAGTCTTTTCCGTCACCGGCGGCGGCGCCATGTTTTTGAATCAAGCCTTGGGTTCGCATCCTGGTTTGCGCTGCACGTTTATGCACCATGAGCAGGCCTGCGCTATGGCCGCTGAAGGTTACGCCCGTATCGCGGGCAGGCCGGCTGTGGTGATGTTGACCACTGGTCCTGGTGCGGTGAATGCGCTCAATGGTGTATTCGGTGCATTCACTGACTCCATTCCAATGATTGTCATCTCTGGTCAGGTGAAGCGCGAAACCTGCCTGGCCTTTCATGATTTGCCGGGACTGCGCCAACTGGGGGATCAAGAGGGCCCCACCCTGCGTATGGCATCTGCTGTGTGCAAAAGCGCTGTCTTGATTCGGGATGTGGCGCAACTCCAAACTGCGTTGCCAGAGGCTTACTCTCTGGCGGTCTCCGGGCGGCCAGGGCCGGTGTGGCTTGACATACCTCTGGATGTGCAGTCTGCCAAAGTTGAACTGAACATTCCCTCCCCGTTACTGCCCCCAAAGCAATGCGCTGCCAATCTTGAGGCTACTTGTTTGGAGGTCATCCGCCGCTTACAAAGTGCGCATCGCCCATTGCTTCTAGGCGGCACTGGTGTGCGCCTGGCTGGTGCCGTTGATGCGCTGCGTGACTTGGTTGAGGCAACAGGAGTGCCATTGGCTACCGCCTGGACCCATGACCTGATTGCCTCGGACCACCCGCTGTTTGCCGGACGACCTGGCACCATTGGCACGCGCTCCGGTAACTTCTGCCTGCAAAACGCGGACCTGGTCCTAGTCATCGGGTCCCGCCTGAATATTCGCCAAACGAGCTACAACTGGGATTCCTTTGGTAAGAACGCCTGGATTGTGCAAGTTGATGTCGATGCCGCTGAACTGTCCAAGCCCGGCGTACAGGCCGACCTGAAGGTGCAGGCTGATGCGCAGCTGTTTATCAGCACCCTGCGCCGGCTGTTGGCCCAGCATGCGCTACCGAACTTTTCTGCCTGGGGTGCCTGGTGCCGCGAAATCGGTGCGCGCTACCATGCTCGGCGGGAGCACGGTCAAACCCAGGGCGCACCGCTCAACCCTTATGTGGTGGTGGACCGCATCTTTCGTCAAATGCGCGATGATGATGTGGTCGCCTGTGGTAACGCGTCTGCCTGCATCCTGCCGTTTCAGATGGCCCACCTCACGGCCAACCAACGGCTGTTCAGCAATTCCGGCGCGGCTTCTATGGGCTACGACCTGCCTGCCGCTATCGGCGCTTCGTTTGCCGGTACGCCGGACAACAAGCGGCGGGTGATCTGCTTTGCAGGCGACGGCAGCCTGCAAATGAATATTCAGGAGTTGCAAACGCTCAAGACGAGTGGGCGTCATGTGGTCGTGGTGGTTCTCAACAACGGGGGCTACCTTTCTATCTGGCAAACCCATGAGAACTTTTTTGGCCGCGTTATTGGTGCTACGCCTGCTACCGGTGTGGAGTTCCCCGATTTTGAAGCGGTTGCAAGCGCTTATGGAATCAAGGCGGCGACGATTTGCAGCGAAGCTGACCTCACCCGCATGGATGCATTGCTGCAGGAAGATGGTCCCTTGTTGTTGAATGTGGTGGTGGACCCGCGCCAAGAGTTTGCACCACGCATAAAATCCCGCGTGGACGAGAACGGCAAGTTCGTCACGCCAGAGCTAGATGATATGCACCCCTTCCTGGACCCGGCAGAACTCAAGGCTGTGGAAGCCTCCGCCCGCGCCATCCAGGCCACCGCCTGCCCCCTTTGTTGAGCTGAACGCGATGGTGACGACGAATTTTCCAGAAGAACTGAAAACCCTCGCTAAGTGCCATGCGGACAAACCGACCAGAACGATTCACCCTGGTCAGTCCGTGTGGATTTTTGGTGCCGGGCAATTCGGCCGTGACCTGTGTGGGGCAATGCAGCGCGCTGGCTACACAGTAGCTGGCTTTGTCGAAACCCAACCTTTGGCCACGCAGGTTATGGGGTTGCCCCTGATCAACTGGCAGCAATGGTCGCATGCGCACTGCGCCTTGCCCTTATGTATAGGCATCTTTAATCGGGGTATGCCGCTAGATGCGCTGGAAACCTTGGCGCGTCAAGCGGGTGCGCGCAATGTGTTTTTGCCCTGGGACCTGTACCACGCGTTCAAACAGGACTTAGGCTGGCGCTTCTGGCTGAGCGAGCCTGAGTGCATTCTGAGTCAGACCGATGCCATTGCGAATGCGTTGGACTGTTTAAGTGACGACACCAGCAAGCGCTGCATGCTGGATATTGCTGCCTTTCGCCTGGGTCTACACACGTCTTACGGCAGTTTTCAGCACGCTGAGAACCAGTATTTCAACCCGCTCACGCTCGACGCGTTCCAAGGCAAATCCATCCGTTTTGTAGACGGCGGTGCCTACAACGGCGACACCTACTTGGAACTGTGCACATTGGCTGACGTACAGGCGGCCTACTTGTTTGAGCCTGATAGTGCAAACTTTGCCCAGTTGGTTAAGAACGTGCGTCGCCCTACTCACCCGGTGCAATGTTTGCCGCTGGGCCTTTCCGACAGCTACCGCATTTTGAGCTTCAATGCGGGTAATGGCGAAGGGGCATCCATTACCCAGAACGGCACCGCCCACATTGCTGTCACGGCGCTGGACGATGTGATGGCTGGGCACACTGTGGATTTCATCAAACTCGATGTCGAAGGGGCTGAGTTGCAGGCCCTGCAGGGGGCGCGGCAGTTGATACAGCGCACCCGCCCGGTGCTGGCAATATCCCTCTACCACTGCCCGCAAGACCTATGGGAGCTACCGCTGACATTGTCCAAGCTGTGCGAGGACTACCGTTTCTATATTCGCCAGCATTGCTTCAACAGCTTTGACAGCGTGTTGTATGCCGTACCGGTGCACCGCTAAGGGCGCAGGCAGGATTTGCACATGACCCAAACTTCGCGTCCCTGCCCGATCTGCGCGGCAACAGCTGCCGACTTGTGTCTGGTCAATCCGATGGCTGCCGTGGGCGGCTTTGACATGAGCTACACCGTCGTGCGGTGCAGCCATTGCGGATTTCATTATGCCCAGCAGTTGGCTGACAACGCCACTTTTAGCGCCTACTACCAGTCGGTCTCCAAATACGACGCGCCGGAATCCGTTGCCCCTGTGGATCAGGCCCGCATTGACGCCACCGTGCGTTTTCTTGATGGCCGCGTTGCCAAGACCGAACGCATTGCCGACCTGGGCTGCGGCTATGGTGCGCTGCTGGGTGGTTTGCAGGCGGCCGGTTGGCAGCATCTGCAGGGGTTAGACCCGGCACCCAATGCAGCGCAATGCGCCCTGAAGATGTTTGGCGTTCGTGGCATCCAACGCGGCCAGATGTCCGAGGCACACACGGTGCTGAACCTTCAGGATGTCGACGTCGTCTGCATCATGTGTGTACTCGAACATCTGCCGCAACTTCGGCAAGATATGGCCCAACTGCTGTCCAAGCTGCGGCCAGGTTGTAAGGTGTTGCTGGAAGTGCCTGCGGTCGAGTACTTTCTGAACCCCGAGAGCGAACCTTTTGGCGAATTTTCGCTGGAACACATTCAATTTTTCGATACAAACGCGCTTACAAATTTGATGCGATCTCTGGGGTCAAAGCAACTGGCAATGGAACTGCTGGCTTTGCCCATGGTGTTCTCTGGCGCGATACTGGGGTTGTTTGAATGGAGTGGTCGTTTTCCAGAAACGATTCAATTGGAACGTGCCGATAGGGACCTATTGGCCCCCTACATTGCTGAATCACAGCGACAACTGCAACGCGCACTGCAGCGTGTTCCCTCTGTGCCGCTCATTGTCTACGGTGCGGGCTCTCACACCGCTCGCTTGCTGGCACATCTGGAGAGGCGCCAAGGTTGCCAAATCGTCGGAATTGTCGACAACAACATCAACCTTATGGGCAAACAGATGGGCCGCTGGACGATTCAGTCACCGGCCAGTGTCGATGAAACACCAGACATTCCCGTCTTGGTGTCGTCTTTTCGATCGCAAAACGCCATCGCATCGCGGTTAAAGCAATCTGCCACCAACCCCTTGATTTTGATGTATCCCTAAGAGCAGGCCATGATTGAGAACGCTCACATTCTTTTAACGGGGGGCACAGGTTTTTTTGGTAAGGCGTTGCTACGCTATTGGGCACAGCAGGCGCATAAAGGCGAGCCGATGGCTCGAGTCACATTGTTGTCGCGTGACCCGCGGCGGTTTGCACAGCATTACCCACGGCTGGTGTCGCCGCCTTGGTTGCAACTGATACAAGGGGATATTTGTGACGTAAACAGCTTGCCCAAGGGGAACACATACACCCATGTACTACACGCTGCAGCGGACTCTACAGCTGGGCGCAACTTGACGCCGCAAGAGCGCTTCGACCAGATCGTTTGCGGCACCCGCAACATTTTGGAGTTGGCTGTTTCGAGTGGCGCACGTCGATTTTTATTGACCAGTTCAGGCGGCGTGTATGGCGCACAGTCGCCAGATATCGAACGCATCACAGAGGACTGCCACACACTTCCCGACCCGCTGGACCCGGCCAACGCTTACAGCGTTGCCAAGCGCATGGCCGAACACCTGTGTGCGCTGTACGCGCAGTCTCATGGGTTGGAGATTGTGGTGGCGCGTTGTTTCGCGTTTGTGGGACCTGATTTGCCGCGGGACGTGCACTTTGCCATTGGAAACTTCATCCGTGACGCCTTGCATGCCGATGCCATCACCGTTCAGGGTGATGGCAGCCCCTTGCGTTCATACTTGGATCAGCGTGATCTCGCGCACTGGCTTGCGACGCTATTGATGTGCGGGTTGTCCGGCGAGGCGTACAACGTGGGCTCGGAGCATGCCGTCAGCATTCTGGAGTTGGCCCATACCGTGCGTGATTTGATTGCGCCCAACAAGCCGGTGTGTGTCATGGGCGATTCAGTTCTGACCTCACCGCGCAATCGCTACATCCCTTGCACCAAGAAAGCACAGAATGGACTCGGGCTGCGCGCCACGGTTGGCCTAGAGGACGCTATACGGTTTGCCGCCAGAACTTATCAAGGCGACTCACCATGAGCGCCAGGTGCGAGTCAGTGATCTTTGATCTGGACGGCACTCTGATAGACAGTTCCCCGGGGATTCTTAGGAGTTACGAAGAGGCATTTTGTCGCTGCGGCGTCACGCCCTTGCTGCCATGGCGCACAGGCCTGATCGGTCCCACTTTGACTCAGACCATTGCGTTGCAATGCGGCTCTCAAAATTCCGCATTGCTGCAGTCGCTACGCGAGACATTTATCACCTGCTACGACAACGATGGTTTTCGCCTGAGTGCCCCATACAGCGGTATCCCTGAATTGCTGACTACACTGCAACGCAGCGGCATACGGCTCTTCATTGCAACCAATAAACGTATCGTGCCCACGCAGCGCATCGTGACGCACCTAGGGTTTGACAAAATGTTTGAAGGTGTTTTCGGTGTTGATTCATTGGGCCAAGCACAAACGCCAAAGTCTGATGTCATCCGTCACATCGTTCAAAAATATGGATTGGCACCCAAGCGCTGTCTTTACTTGGGGGATCGCCTGGAAGACTACGAAGCAAGCACTGCGGCTGAGCTGCCATTTGTGCTGGCAACTTGGGGCTTTGACGATGCCGAGGCACTGGTTCCTAAAGACTGCCCACGTGTCAATACTGCGGAGTCTTTTTACCGGCTTGTCTGATTAAGTTCGTGCGTCGAAGAATCTGGCCACCAAAAAACTAGGACATATTCGCTTGTGCATACTGTAGGTAAGTCACAGCAAAGTCCAGGTGGCCGTGCGCATTTTCAACCTCTGCAAGGCACGTCAGGGCGACCGGATCATGGGGTATGGCGCACAAAATAACTTCACAAAACTCGGTGACTGCGCGCCAATGGTTGTTCATGACTTTTCCGTGTTTTTGGGAATCCATCGAGGCCGATGCCTTGCTGACCATCTGCTCCAACCTTTGGTAGGCCTGCGACAAGCTGATTCTTTTGCCGGTTTCAATGCCCAAACTCGGCTCCGGCGGTGAACCCCATTGCTCTGGCATATCTTGCAGCCAGGACTGGATGCACACACTCTGAGAATTTTCATCAATAGGATGCAAGCCTTTGGCAACCCAATGCAGCCAGATGCTTCGCAGTGCTTGGCCAAAATGGAAGACAAAGTGTTTTTCATCCATTAAAACAGATTGCTCTACCGCAGGACGCATCTTCAAACGCAATTCGTTTAACTCATGCAAATCTGAAGCCAAATTAACTGCAATATCTATATATTTTTCGGGCGATGGTGCAACCCACTCTGGTCTGTTGATTTGATAAAGACCAGACTCTCCCATACGGCCTTGAGGCGCATTGCCTGCCATTGCAACCATAGGCACACCCATCCAAACCGTGTCGCAAGTCGTTGTGCCGCCGTTAAGGGGGAAAGGATCCAGGGCAATATCTATTTTGTGATACGTTAAATATTGGTTAGCAGTATCTAGAGGAATTAAAATGAGTTGCTCTTGCGCAAAGCCAAGCTTGAGGCATCGGTCTATATACTTTTCTTTAAAATTATCTTTGCCGAACCCCTTGCCTTCAATGAGGAGTTTCGATCTTGGCACCGACGTTAAAATTTCAAGCCATGTCAGCAGAACCTTGTCGGTAATCTTCCCCAAATTGTTACAGGTGCCGAAAGTAACAAAGCCATTGTTGATTGCTGGTGTTGGTTGTGTTTTATATTTTGGCTGGTATCGCCATAACGGGTTCCGGCACATGGGCCTGTAAACTCCTGTACCAGTAGGCAGCCGGTAGAGCGTTTCAGTAAATATGGAATCAGTTCCAAATGGATTCATGAATTCATCAGAAATATAATAGTCAATGGCCGACAAACCCGTGGTTGCAATAAATCCCAGCCAGGACGCCTGCACGGGCGCTGGCTTATGCATCATGATATTCAAACCGTTGTGCCCCGTGTGCCCAGCCATGTCAATCAAGATATCAATCTTTCGGTCATGGATAGCGGCTATTTGCTCACGCAAAGACAGGCCAGACATGGTTATAAAGTGATCCACATGTCGCTTGACTCGTTCGGTCACATAGTCTTCTTTGGGGTACAAATAAAACGCAAAAACTTCAAACTGGCGCCGGTCCAGTTGTGCTAGCAGCCCCTCACAAAAATACATTACCGCATGGTTTCTAAAGTCTGGCGACAAAAAGCCAATTTTTAGCCGTTGCCAGGGTCCTTTGGGGTGATCTTCAAACTTGGGCCAATACGGTTTGATGGGTGTCTCAAACACTTGGGCGTATTCGCGGGCGGCTTGCGTGATACTGCGCGGATCAGTGTCTGGGTCGGCTAGCATAAAAAGCAGCCGGTTGGTATGGTTGGCTTCAAATTCTGGATAAATGGCTATGGCATCGACACTGTCTTGAATAGCTTGCTTGATCTGGCCTAATTCTCGGCGGTGTATGGCGCGTTGCGTTAGAGCAGACACTTTGTCAAACTTTTCTGTCGCCAGTTCAAAGGCTTTTTCAGCCGCCTCAAAGCCGCGTCCGTGCTGTTGCGTTTCGTAGCACACCTGTGACAACTTGATCCAACTGATGGCTTTGTCAGGTCGCAAGGCGCACACTTTCTCCATCAGCTCATATGCTGGGATGTAGCGTGCGTGCTCAATCAGCGTGTTGGCGTAGTTGATGACCAGTTCTGCATCTTTCGGCCAAATCGCCATGCCGGCTTTAAAGGCCCGAAAAGCATCCTCAGTTTTGCCTAGTTGGTTCAGGGCGAAGCCCAAAACCCGGTGAACAAGCAAGTTGGCCGGATCTTTTCGTTGTATTTTTCTGGCCTCTTGTTGCACGCTTGCCCATTTCTGTGACGCAAATGCAGCTTCCAATTTTTTTGTAGTGACCGAGCCCACGTTTCCACCCTTCAAGAAGTTGTCGACCTGCGCGGCGCGCTGCATGTGTCCCGGTTAATCTGACGTCGCCATAAAAATGGGCAAAGCAAGAAATGCTTTGCCCATCAGTACCAAGCATGACACTCGCCAGCCCTCAGCCAATTACTGTAGCAGCGCCAGCACACCCTGCGGAATCTGGTTGGCCTGTGCCACCATGGCGGTGCCGGCCTGCTGCAGAATCTGCGCCCGAGACAGGTTGGCTGTTTCAAGCGCAAAGTCCGCATCCTGAATCCGGCTGCGCGAGGCAGACAAATTCTCAGAGGTAATATTCAGGCTGGCAATGCTGGTCTCAAACCGTGATTGCAGCGCACCCAAGCTGGCGCGTTCACCATTGATGTACGCCAATGCAGAGTCCACCGTTTTGAGTGCATCTGTCGCTTTGGCAAAAGTGGTCACGTCAATCTCGGACACTTTTTTGAGTGTTGAGCCCACGTCAGTAAACGCGTTGCTGGACGTCACATCTGCGCCAAAACTCTTTTCAGAGTCTAGGCTGATGTATCCGCTCACGATTGAGGCAGAAGCTTCCGTGTTGGCCGCTATCGCTTGCGTAGAACCTGCCGTAGACACGGTGCCATCAGTTGCAACATAGAGCTTCTGAACCACGACACTGGCGGCGTTGGACACCGCTGTATCGCCCACCAGGATGTTGTTACCCGTCTCGTTCGACAAGGTGATCGCAGTTTTGTCTGCGTTCAGCGATGCCGTGACACCGGTCTTGGAGGTGCGATCATTGATGGCCGCCACTGCACCGGCCAAGCCCTCAGAACCCGTGGCTCCCGTGATGGTGAACGACAAGGTTTCCAGCGTGTCGTTGTTCGACGCCAGCGTCAGCGAATAGGACCCTGCCGACGTGAAGCTGATCGAAACATCGGTGCGGGCTGTCGCCGTGACACCGGTATTGGCTGATTGCGCGTTGATGTCGGTCGCAATGGTTTTGGCGGATGCGTCTGAACTGATGGAGATGCTCTTAGAGCCCAGGTAGCCGTTTATGGCGATGGTGCCCGCAGCGACGCCGTTGCTACCGGTTGCTGCCGTTGCAGTGGTGACTGCGGCTGCTGCTGCTGCCCCGCTTGCTACCACCTGGTTGTTGCCGTACACGTTGGTACGCAAATTGGCAGTGGCAGCCACGATCGTCTGGTTGGCGTTGGCACCCACTTGGAACTGCTGTGTGCCAAAGGAGCCATCCAACAATTTTTGACCGTTAAATTCGGTCGTTTGCGAGATGCGGTCCAGTTCACTGATCAGTTGTGCCACCTCTTTGTTCAACGCTTGGCGGTCGCTGGCGCTGTTGCTGGCGTTGGCGGACTGCACGGCCAGCTCCCGCACGCGCTGCAGTATGTTGCTGGACGAGCTTAGCGCGCCTTCAGCGGTTTGCGCCAGGGAAATGCCGTCATTGGCGTTACGCGCGGCTTGGTTCAGGCCTCTGATCTGGCTGGTGAAGCGTTCTGAAATCGCCAAGCCGGCGGCATCGTCTTTGGCGCTGTTGATGCGCAAGCCCGACGAAATACGCTGGATCGATGTTGCCAACGCGCCTTGGCTGGCTCCCAGGTTACGCTGGGCTGTCAGGGAACTGACATTGGTGTTGATGGTTGCTGCCATGGTAAAAACTCCTTCAAGGTTGACGTTTAACGTTTCCTCTTGCCCAACCTTGAATCAGTTCGGCTCACTTTGAAGAAACGATGTCTGGATTTTGAAGATCAGCCGCAGCGGCATAGCTTGGATAAACAGCTAAAAAAATAGCCAAATCAACGCTTTGATCCAGCCATGCCGATTTTTTGTGGGACTTGCCCTCAAGTTTGTGTCGATGTCTCCGAAAACACTTACAACGGCACAAAGGGTAGTCCACCGCACTCGATGCAAAATGCAAAAGGTTTAGTGGCAAATTTATTGACAGCCGTGGTTGGCGGTAACGCCAAATTCAGTCAACTTTTTTAGGAGTTTTACCATGGCAGCAACCATCAACACCAATGTCAGTTCCCTGACAGCCCAACGTAATTTGGGTGCAAGCCAGGGCGCATTGGCAACATCGATCCAGCGTATTTCGTCGGGCTTGCGCATCAACAGCGCCAAAGATGATGCTGCTGGCTTGGCAATTTCAGAGCGTTTTACGGGTCAAATTCGTGGCCTGAACCAGGCGGTGCGCAATGCCAACGATGGCATCTCTTTGGCGCAAACCGCTGAGGGCGCGCTCAAAGCCTCTGGCGACATCTTGCAGCGTGTGCGTGAACTGGCCGTGCAGTCTGCCAACGCCAGCAACAGCGCCAGCGACCGCCAAGCCATCAACAAAGAGGTGTCGCAGCTGGTCAGCGAGCTGGATCGCATCTCGCAAACGACCGAATTTAACGGTCAAAAACTGTTGGATGGCTCCTTTGGTACGCAGCAGTTCCAAGTGGGCGCCAACGCCAACCAGACGATCGTGGCTGCCACTGCCAATTTGCGCGCCAACGTGTATGGCAACAACCAGGTGGTAGCAAGCGGGGCAGCAGCAGCAGCAGCAGTCACCACTGCAACGGCAGCTACCGGTTCCAACGGAGTCGCAGCGGGCACGATCGCCATCAACGGCTACTTGGGCTCTAAGAGCATCTCCATTAGTTCAGACGCATCCGCCAAAACCATTGCGACCAACATCAACGCGCAATCAGCCAATACCGGTGTTACGGCTACTGCGCGAACTGATGTGTCTCTCAGCTTTACTTCCGCAGGTGCTTATTCACTGACCCTGGCTTCGACCAACGACACGCTGGAAACCGTATCTTTCTCCATCACGGCGGCCACAGGTTCTGAGGGTTTGTCAAGCGCAGTGGCAGCCATCAACGACCGCTCCTCCAAGACCGGTATCACGGCATCATTAAACGAGGGAAAAACTGCCATCACCTTGTCGAACGAGACGGGCAACAACATCCTAGTGGGCGATACAGCTGTGTCCAACGCCGCCAGTGTCGTGGTTCAGAAGCTTTATGTTGCAACCAATGGCACCGTATCTACGGCGGGTTCTACGCAAGCGATAGCTGCCAACACGGAAGCTTCTGCCTCTATCGTGAGCGGCTACATCAGCCTGGACTCTGAAAAAAGTTTTGGTGCGGATGTGGATACCAGCAATGCGTTTACTGATGCAGCATCTACCCTCAAAAAGGTATCTGATCTGGACGTAACAACATTTGCCAAAGCGACCGATGCCTTGAAAACTGTGGATGCTGCGTTGGCGTACATCAACGGTGAGCGAGCCAGTTTGGGCGCTTTGCAGTCCCGGTTTGAGACCTCGGTTAACAACTTGCAGGTGACTTCAGAGAACTTATCTGCGTCACGCAGCCGGATTTTGGACGCAGACTTTGCCTCAGAAACTGCAAACTTGAGCCGCGCGCAGATTCTGCAGCAGGCCGGTACCGCCATGGTCGCTCAGGCTAATCAGTTGCCGCAGGGTGTGCTGGCTCTGTTGCGGTAAGTTGATAAATTTTCTGGCCTCAAAGCTGGTTTTGATTGGGGCTTGAAGGCGGCGGCGGGTAAACCTGCCGCCGTTGTTCGTTGTGGCTAAGTGTTATCAATATCGTCGGGTTTGCGGGTCTTTTCATGTGCTAAGACAGTGCTACGGACAACATAATGGGGCATCGTCAGACAGACAGGAGTGTGTGAGATGGCAACAATATCTTCGGTGGGTATAGGCAGCGGTCTGGATGTCAAGTCCATTGTGTCGCAGTTGGTGGCGCTGGAAAAACAGCCTTTGTCTGGGCTACAGGTCAAAGCTGCCACCATCAACACCAGAATATCGGCTTTTGGGCAGGTGAAGTCTTTGGTGTCTGCATTGTCTGGTGCGGCGGGCACGCTCAACAGCCTGACCACTTGGAACGCAGTCACCGCCAGTTCCTCAAACACCACCGGTGTCACAGCCTCTGCGGTGGGGGGCACGCAGTCCAACGCGTTTACCTTTCAGGTCACTGCGCTGGCTGCAGCGCAAAGCTATGCCTCGCAGGCCTTGCCTTTGCCGGCGGGTACTGCGATTGGCTCAGGAGGTACCCTGAACATCACGATGGCTGGGGCCACATCACCTGTAGAAATCGAGGTGGCCGCCACAGACTCGGTATCAGACATTGCCAGCAAAATCAACGGTTCAGACGCTGGGGTCACGGCTGCGGTTCTCAACGACGCATCCGGCGAGCGTCTGCTGCTGCGCTCCAAAACCACCGGCGTGGCCAACGGCTTTACGGTAACCGTTACCGACAACGATCTCGACAATGCGAACGATGCGGGTTTGTCCAAACTGGTGTTTGGTGCCTCGACCGTGACTGCAGTGGACGCGGCTGGCACCATCAATGGCAGCATCAACGTCACTTCTGCCACCAACACATTCAGCGACGTGGTGTCAGGTGTGACGCTGACCGCCAAAGAGGTCATGACCTCTGCCGCAGACATTACCGTGGGGCCGGACCGTGCGGCGGTCACAAGCGCGGTAGATGCGTTTGTGAAGGCCTACAACGATATCAATTCCACGCTGCAAGAGCTCACCAAATACGACGCGGGCACCAAGTCTGCGGGCCTGCTGCAGGGCGACACTACCGCAATCAGTTTGCAAAACGCCATACGGGGGGTGTTGCAGTCCACCACCAGCGGCTCTGCTTACGCGCGCCTGGCCGATGTGGGCATTACTGCGGCGCTGGGGGGGGCTTTGTCGGTGGACAGCACAAAGTTCAACGCTGCGCTGGACAACGGCGACGAGGTTAAAAACCTGTTCACCATTGACAACAGCAACACGCTGACCAATGGCTTTGCGCTCAAGTTCAAAACCTTTTCGGAAGGCTTGTTGGCGACAGACGGCTTTTTCAGCAGCAAAGACGCGTCGTTAAAACGTTCGCTTGATGCCAACGCCAAAGATCAAACGCGCTTGAACGAAAAAGTTGCCCGTGTAGAGGCCGCACTGAATCGTCGCTACAGTGCGCTTGACGCGCAGATGGCTAGCTTGAGCGCGCTCAATGCCTATGTGACGCAGCAGGTCACCTTGTGGAACAAGAGCACAGGCTGATAAAGTGCCAAAAGACGGGTTTACGCAGGTTTCAATACGGTTTGAATTTTGACGAAAGGCTTGATTTAGCATGGTAGATGCCGATAAAGAAAACATAGCTTCAAGGAATTCAACCATGTTTACATCCGTCAATGCCAGGTCTGCCAACGCTTATAAAAAGGTCAGCGTGGAGGCCGGTGTCACCCAGGCCGATCCTCACAAGCTCGTGGAAATGTTGTTTGAGGGATTGCTCGCCAATGTGGGTTCTGCGCGTGCTGCTCTTGCTCGGGGCGATGTCAAAGCCAAATGCCAGAACGTGGTGACCGCCGTTCGCATTCTTGAAGAAGGCCTCAAGGGCGCTTTGAATGTGGCCGAGGGGGGTGAGCTGGCAGCCAATTTACTGAGGCTGTACGACTACGCCATTTTGCGGCTGACTCAAGCCAATGTTCGCAACGACGATGCACTTTTGAAAGAAGTGATCGATGTGATGATGCCAATTGCCGATGGCTGGAAGCAGATGGGCGAACAAGTCGGGCTGCGGCATTGATGCGCACGTCAATGGAGCCAGACATGTCACAACAACTCATCGACTATTACAAAGCCATCGAAGACAGCAGCGCCCGCATGTTGGACGCTGCCCGGGTGGAAGACTGGGAGCAGGTGGTGCGCTTTGAAGGCGCCTGCGCCGTGCTGATTGAGCAGCTGCGCGACCGGGCTTCACAAGAGCAGTTGCTGCCCGAGCAGCGCGCCGAAAAGACCCGCATCATGCAGCGTATTCTGAACAACGATGCGCAAATCCGCTACCTGGCTGAGCCGTGGCTGATGCACTGCGAACAAAACTTGGAAGGTCAGCGGCAGTATCTGCATTGATTCGGATACTATGAAATATATAGCTTCCAGCCCTTTATATATAAGGACTGGAAGCTATTTTTATGGTGGCTGATATTGCACCAATAGTGGGCCCAACTTAACGGCCTTGCTTGAAGATTGCCAGCGCCCGCTCCAAGATGTACCTGTCAGAGACATCCTTGTCGCGAACGGTTTGCTTGGTGCGCAGTAGCCCCTCCAGACTGACGGTGCGAACCGGGATACCCTCCATATCGACGGTGATGGCAAACGTTTTCGGGGTGTCGTAGGTTTCACCGCATGCATTGAGCATGATGTCGACCAGAAAAGCGTCCGCCACCCGTATGTTGTCGCCCTCTGTGAACCATGCCGGTTCAATGACTGAATGAGCGCTTTCAAGTCATTCAGCGACGCTGGCCTACAGAACTGTTGTGTTTCGTTCATTTTTTCGCTCTTGTGCCACTTGCGCCATCCCGCTGGCCAAGCAGTCAAGTTGATGCTGGTTGGCTTGTGCATGGGTCATGAACCGGTACACCCCTTTGGGAATGAACGTCGTGCTGCCAGTGGGTAGCCGATGTATCTCGTCGTTGAAACGTGCGCCTTGCAACAGCAATTCGCCAGACGCCACAAGGCCTATCTGTCGCTCGGTGCGCTGGCCGATGGTTCTCATGCGTTGGTCTCCTGTGAAAGTGGGTATTGGCTGCAAGTATATGAATGGCGTGTGGCTTGGGCCGTGTGCTGTCTTTATGAAGGAAGCCATGGCCACCCGTCTGTACTGGCCAATGTGCCCTGGCCGTTGGACAGCCGGTTTCAGATCTGGCGGCGGCGGGGCGTCCGGCCCCGTCAAAGGTGCGCTTCAAGCTGTTCAAGCTGGACCGTTGCCTGGTGCGCGGTGAGTTGGGTAGCTTGTCAGCCGCCGACTAGCAGGCGGTGCAAGCAGGGCCTCAATCCTGCGCCGCCAACCACTCCAAAAACTGCTCATCTTCTACCGCGTAAGACCCGCGCTGTGAGCGCCAGAGAAAGTTTTCTTCGCGTAATTTGTCCAGCGCGTTCTGCACCGACGGCGTTTCAACCGACACCCCATGGGCCGCACCCATCTCAGCCTCCAGCCGTGCCAGCAAGCGTGCCTTCATGGCAGCAGAAAACAGACCGGCGCGGCGCACATCCGGCCCGTGCACCGAGTCAACGGCCAGCTCGCGCAAAAGGGCCGATTGCAGTGGCGGCAGACTGGCCACCGTGTTGAGAAATTCCGTTTTGGCGTCATGAACCCCTTTGGCAGCCAAGCCGGCCAACATGGCATTGCCATCCTGAGCCGGATTGACTGCCAGTTGTAGCCGCGTTTGGCTCAGCGCTTTGCGAAACGGCTCGGGCCGCGAGCCCAGGCTTTGAAACACTTCGGTCGCCAAGTCAATGTCCAAATCGAGTTTGGCGCGGCCCACCAACCATTGCACATAGTCTTTGCCTAGGGTGGGGAACTGCACCATGTCGGCGCCATAAAAGGCCTGCTCACGCCCATTCACCAAGGTGGCCAGCTTGTCGCGGTTGGAGCCGGTGGCCACCAGTTGCATGCCGTACCGGCCGGGGTCGGTGTTGAGGCTGTCGCGCGCGGCTTTCAGTGAAAACAGGGCATTGAGACCTTCATCGGTGGTCAACGCATGTTGGGCTTCGTCAATCACCAGTATCAGTTTTTTCTGACTGGCGGTAGAGAGTGCCTTGAGCGCATCGGCCAGGGTGGCATCTTTGGACAGATTGAGCTGCGACAGGTCAAAGCTCAGGCCATTGCCCCACGCACCCACCGTCAGTTTGGACATGTTGGTCAGTTTTTTGAGCGTTGCGGCTACCGGCCCATCTTCGCGCGCCAACTCGGTGCGGATAGCGTTGGCAATATGAACTGCAGGGTTCACCGTTTTGTCGATCCATAGGTCGACATAAATGACGCTCAGGTTTCGTCGCTCAAACTCGGGCACCAGGTCCTGGCGAACAAAGGTCGATTTGCCGGTGCGCCGTGGTGCCGCCAGAAACATGCCACCACTGGTACCCAATGAGGTGTCCAGCGCCTGATCAGCCAAGGCGCTGGCCAGCGCCGGGCGGTGAAAGAATGGATCCTGGTTGGGTTCGGTTGACGGCGTCATGGCTACTTTTTATGATGATTAGTTTAAATTATCAAAATTTATATTAATCTATTTCGTGGTTTGCGCTTTCAGAGCGTCAGAGCGTACCACTCTGAAATGGATGGTTGATTTTTGGGCTGGCGTGCCGTTAAACGAAGGTCTGAAGCCGGCCCTGAATATGGAAAAAGGGGGGCGATCTGGCGCTGAATTTGAAAGGGCTTTATGGCTACTGCGTCGTGCTGTTAACCCAGGCCATCCTGAACAACGACGCGCAGAGCCACTACCTGGCGGAGCCGTGGCTGATGCACTGCGAGCAAAACCTGGAAGGTCAGCGGCAGTATTTGCCCTGACCTGAACAATCTAAAATTAATAGCTACTGGCCCTTTATTCATAGGGGCTAGAAGCCATTTTTATATGTAAGACTACACCTGCATATTCATGATGTCGGTGTAAGCTTGCACCATGCGGTTGCGCACATGCAGCGTGGCCTGAAAACCGATTTGCGCCTTTTGAATGGCGACCATGGTTTCTTCCAGGCTGACCTTGGGGTTTTCCAGTTGAACTTCGCGCTGCAGACGGCTGGCGTCGTTTTGTGCGGCGCTCACCGAACCCAACGCGCTTTTCAGCGCACCGGCAAAACCCTCGTTCCCGGCACCCGTGACCTCGCCCGCCGCATGCCCGGCAGGCAAGCGGGGCTGCAGGCTGACCGGCATGGTGTTGGGGGTGAGTCTGAGGTTCATGAGATGGATGCTAGCAAGGCCCCCGGCAAAACATAAATTTGAAGTGAGGGGTAAAACCCGCGCTTATCAAGCTCATGTTTTCCGGGGTGTGTCAAATAATCATCTTCATCCAGGTTGCCACACGCCTTTGTAAAGCACCCACTTACCGAAGATTCACATGCCAGCCGCCACTGCTCTCCCTGCCATTTCTGTCAACCCCAGCTTTAGCCAGCGCCTGGCCGGGCTGGACCAAGCCCAAAAAATGCGCCTGGCCGTGGGCATTGTGCTGTTTGTCGTGATTGGTGTGGTGGGCCTGGTGATGGGCCGCCAGGCCGAATGGCGGGTGTTGTATGCCAACCTGGCCGACAAAGACGGCGGCGCCATCGTGGCACAGCTCACCACCATGAACGTGCCCTATAAGATAGCCGATGGCGGCGGTGCCATTCTGGTGCCAGCCGACCGGGTGTACAACACACGGTTGCAACTGGCGTCGCAAGGCTTGCCCAAAGGCTCGGTTACCGGTTTCGAGCTGATGGATTCAGCCAACCGCTTTGGTATGACCCAATTTCAGGAGCGGCTGACCTTTCAGCGCGGGCTGGAGGGCGAATTGACCCGCTCCATTCAGGCGCTCTCGTCTGTGCAGAGCGCCCGGGTGCACCTGGCACTGCCCAATCAGAACGGGTTTTTTCGCGAACAGCAAAGGCCTTCTGCCTCGGTGGTGGTGGGCATGAACGCCGGGCGCAGCCTGGACCGGGGCCAACTGGCGGGTATCGTGCACCTGGTGTCTGCCAGCGTGCCAGAGATGGACCCCAAATCGGTCAGCGTACTCGACGACACCGGCAAGCTGTTGTCTACCCCGCCTGATGGCGAGGTCGGCATGGGCGGTGATGCGCAGCAGCTTCAATATGTGCAGCAGATCGAGCAGCTGTACAGCAAGCGCATTCTGGACATTCTGGAACCGGTGGTGGGGCGGCAAAACGTGCGCGCCCAGGTAACGGCTGAGCTGGATTTCTCGCAAACCGAGTCCACCTCTGAGCTGTTCAAGCCCAACCAGACGCCTGACGCCATTGCCATTCGTAGCCAGCAGCTGATGGAAAGCACCAACGCTGGTACAGGCGCGGCCACCGGTGTGCCGGGCGCAGTCACCAACCAGCCGCCCGGCCCCACCGCCGCTCCCATCAATGGGGCCGCACAAACGCCAGTGGCAGCCAATGGCGCCAATGCTGCAGCGGGTGGCGGACGTAAAGAGTCGATCATCAATTACGAGGTGGACAAAACCGTGCGGGTGGTGCGCGGCAGTACCGGCATGGTCAAGCGCATCAGCGCGGCCGTGGTGCTGAACCACCAGACCAATACCGACGCCAAAGGCAAGACCACCACCGTGCCTTTGACCGACGCCCAGTTGGAGAAAATGACCGCCTTGGTGCGCGAAACCATTGGCTTCAACAAAGACCGTGGCGACTCGGTGAACGTGGTCAACGCCGCCTTTACCTCCGACAAGCTGAAAGAGGAGTCTTTGGCGGTGTGGCAGCAGCCCGAGTTGCTGGACTTGGCGCGCAGCTTTGCCTGGCCGGTGGGTACCCTGTTGTTTGGCGCCCTGGTGTTGCTGGGCGCGATTCGCCCGGCGCTCAAAGTGATGGCGCAGCCGGTGCCCGCGCGTCAGGCCACGGCGTCGGCGAGCCTGGATGCCATTGAATCTGATCAACCCGAGCGGCCTTTGCTGGCTGCGCCCTCCATGGCCAGCAATCAGCCCGCAGAGCCTACTGCTAGCGACATCGCGCTGGAAGACGCCCGCAAATTAACCCGTGACAACCCGGCCGCAGTTGCTAACATCGTCAAAACCTGGATCAACGGCGAGGCTCCGGCCTGATGGCCCAAATCGCCAATCGCCAGGCATTGAACGGGAAGATGTAAATCATGTCGCAAACTGACGGTCTGGAAGACGCTGCCATCCTGATGATGTCTCTGGGCGAAGCCGAGGCCTCGGAGGTGTTCAAGCATTTGTCACCCAAAGAGGTGCAAAAGCTTGGCGAGGCCATCGCCAAAACCAAAGCCATCACCCGTGAGCGGGTCAACGATGTGGTGGACAAGTTCACCGGCATTGCTGCGGCGCAGAGCTTGCTGGTGTCCAACTCGGGCGACTATGTGCGCTCGGTGCTCAAACGTGCACTGGGTGATGACAAGGCCGCGCTGCTGATTGACCGCATCTTGCAGGGCGGCGACGTGTCGGGCATTGAGAGCCTGAAGTGGATGGAGCCGAGCAGCGTGGCCGAGTTGCTGCGCAACGAGCACCCGCAAATTGTGGCCGCCATTCTGGTGCATCTGGACTTTGACCAGGCGGCCGACATTCTGAAATTTTTCAACGAACGCCAGCGCAATGAGGTGATGCTGCGTGTGGCCACCATGGAGGGCATCCAGCCCTCGGCGCTCAAAGACCTGAACGAGGTGCTGTTCAAGGTGCTGGCCGGTGGCGACAAGATGCGTAAATCGTCGTTGGGCGGCGTCAAGACCGCGGCTGAAATGATCAACCTGATGGGCACCGCCATTGAAGGCACGGTGATCGAGTCCATCCGCAACCATGATCCAGACTTGGCGCAGAAGATCATGGACAAGATGTTTGTCTTTGACGATGTGATCAAACTCGACGACAAATCCATCCAGACCGTGCTCAAGGAAGTCTCCAGCGATGTGCTGATCGTGGCGCTGAAGGGCGCGAACCCCGATCTCAAGGAAAAGTTCCTGTCCAACATGTCGACCCGCGCCGCCGAGTCGCTGCGCGAAGACCTGGAGTCGCGCGGGCCGATGCGCCTGTCCGAGGTGGAAGCGCAGCAAAAGGAAATTCTCAAGACCGTGCGGCGTCTGGCCGACGAAGGCACCATCGTCATTGGCGGCGGTGCAGATGATGCGATGGTGTAGCTGTGCGTAACTACTCGCGTTTTATCCCCGGTGAAGAAATCGACGCGGTTGAGCAGTGGCAATTTGGCTCAATTGACACCGCTGCCCAGTTGCTGGCCGCCCGTATCAAGGCGCGTGAGGCCCAGGAAGAGGTGGTGCATGCCGAATCGGATCGCCAGCAGGCCTTCAAGGAAGGGTTTGCCGCCGGGCTGGCCCAAGGCAAGTTGCAGGCCCAGGCTGAAAACCAGCGCCAGATGCAGGCGTTTCTGGACAACCAAGCGCAAGACGCTGCCGCAAAATTTGCCGAGCTTTTCGTAGCAGCCCAACGCGCGCAGGAGGCCGCTGAGCAGGCCATGGCGCAAGGGGTGCTGACTTTGTCTTGTGAGCTGGCGCGCCAGGTGTTGCGGCATGAATTGACGGTGAACACCGAGGTGGTGATGCCGGTGCTGAGCGAGGCCATTGGCCTGCTGGGTGCTGAGTTCAAGACGGCCGTGGTCAAGCTGCATCCACAAGACCTGGCGGCGCTGGGCAACCAGATTCAGGCCGACTTTGCCGGTATGGGTTTGAATTTGCGTGCTGATGCCGAGATCTTGCCGGGCGGCTGCCTGGTGGAGTCTGCCGGAACCGTGATCGACGGAACGCTACAAAAAAGATGGCAAAGAGCCGTTGCCACGCTTGGGCTAAGCAGTGTTTGGGAGTTACCTGATGAGCCAGCTTGAAGGCACCCTGAAATGGCAAGCGTTTTTGTCTGACGCGCACAAGCGCGTGCAGAACGGGACCACGCTGGAGATGCGCGGTACCCTCACGCGCCTGGCAGGGTTGGTGCTGGAAGCAGTGGGTATTCGGGTGCCGGTGGGCTCGCAGTGCTGGATCAGAAGCCGGGCGCAACCGCCAGTGCTGACCGAGGTGGTGGGCTTTGCCGGCGACCGGGCTTTTTTGATGCCCGCAGGTGATGTGCACGGCCTGTCGAGTGGCGCCAGTGTGGAGCCTGCGCCCGCCTATGTGGTGGTGCCGCGGTTGGGTGAGCGCCGCCAGAGCGACCGTGTGAGCAGCCTGGGTGTGCTGCGTTTGCCGCTGGGCGACGGGTTGCTGGGCCGGGTGGTAGACGCCCACGGCGCGCCCATGGATTACAAAGGCCCGCTGCAGGATGTGTCGTCCATTCCTTTAGACCGCAAACCCATCAACGCCATGGACCGCGCTCCGGTGCGCGAGACGCTGGACACCGGCATTCGCGCCATCAACGCCTTGCTGACGGTGGGCCGTGGCCAGCGGCTAGGTCTGTTTGCGGGCTCTGGTGTGGGTAAAAGTGTGCTGATGGGCATGATGGCGCGTTACACCCAGGCCGATGTGATTGTGGTCGGGCTGATTGGGGAACGCGGCCGCGAGGTGAAAGAGTTCATTGAAGACATTTTGGGTGACGAGGGACGCGCCCGCTCGGTGGTGGTGGCGGCCCCGGCCGACGCGCCGCCATTGCTGCGCATGCAGGGTGCGGCCTACGCCACGGCCGTGGCCGAGAGTTTTCGCGACAAGGGAAAACACGTGCTGCTGCTGATGGACTCGCTCACTCGCTACGCCATGGCGCAGCGCGAGATTGCGCTGGCCATTGGCGAGCCGCCGGCCACCAAAGGTTACCCGCCGTCGTGTTTTGCCAAGATGCCGCAGCTGGTGGAGCGCAGCGGCAACGGCTTGCACGGCATTGGCTCGATCACCGCTTTTTACACCGTGCTGTCTGAAGGGGATGACCAGCAAGACCCGATTGCCGACGCCGCCCGGGCGATTCTGGACGGGCACATCGTGCTCTCGCGCTCCTTGGCAGAGGCCGGGCACTTTCCGGCCATCGACATCGAGCAGTCGGCCTCTCGGGTGATGCACAACGTGGTCTCGCGCGAGCATTTTGAGCTGGCACGTAACTTCAAGGCGGTGTATTCGCGTTATGAAAAAGCGCGGGATCTGGTGCAGATTGGCGCCTATGCCAGCGGATCTGACCCGGCGCTGGACGAGGCCATTGCCCTGCACGAACCCATGGCGCAATTTTTGCAGCAAGACATGTTTGAAGCCGCGGCCATGGCCGCCAGCGTGAGCGGTATGCGCAGCGCCATGTCTGCAGGACCACGCAGGTAACACCATGACGGGCCAACGCAGTTTGCTGCTTGCCATCGACCTGGCCACCGCCCGTCGGGACGAGGCGCTGGCGCAGATGCAGAAAAATGTGCATGCGGAGGCTTTTGCGCAGGACCAGATGCATCAGCTCAAACAATACGCCAGCGAGACCGAGCAGCGCTGGCTGCAGGGCGCGCAGGTCAGCACATCGCCTGAGATGCTGCACCACCATTACCAGTTCATGGGGCGTTTGAACCAGGCGATTGCGCTGCAGGACGGGGTACTGGCCAGCCACAGGCAGCGGGTGGAAGCGGCGCGGCAAGCGCTGATGACGGCGGAATTCCGCTTGGCGAGTTTCAAGCAGGTGCTGGCCTCCCGCCAAGCCACGGTGGCCAAATCGCGCCAACGCCAGGAGCAAAAACAGATGGACGAGTTTGCCAGCCAGCAGACACAGCGCCAAAAGCGCCTACACGCGGAGAATGAAGCATGACGATCGAAACCACCCGTGCCCCGGAAGGGGCCAAACCAGCGTCGTCGGCAGCCAGTCGGGGCACGTCAGCAGCCAACCGCCCAGGCGCTGTTGGTGCACTTGGCGCGGCAGGTGCTGGCGGTGGCGGGTTTGCAGGTCTGATGAGTTTGTTGTCAGTGCCAGATGCTGCGGTAGCGCCTTTGGCGGCTGAACAGCCGGTTTCAGACACCGTGCTGACACTGCCGGTGCCTGCCGAAGATAAAGGACAAAATATGCCTCTAGTCCTTGATGGTCAGGGGCTTATAGCTATGAGTTTTATGCCTGATGCGCTCTTGACGGTTGCACCCGCGATGGTGTCAACGGTGCAGACCGCCGCAACGGATGTCACAGCGCTGGCTGGGGCAGGCACTGCTTTTGCATTGGCCGAGGTCAACCCACCCTCTGTGCTTGATGCTAATGCGACGAGCAGGACGGCAGGCTCCGGCGCGGTTAGTCTTTTGGAGCATCGACTTCCGCCAGCTTTAAGTTCAACATCGCAAACACAGACAGAACCAAGTGAAGCAAGTTCAAAGATCGTCGCGCAAAGTTCTGACGTAGCAAGCCTGCTGGACCACCGCCGGGCTTCCCAATCACATGCGGCCGCTCAGACCCAGTTTGAGCTTCGCGACGCCCGGTTCCAGCCCGCCAGTGTGCAGGCCTTGGCAGCGCAGGATGCCAGTCGCGCTGCACCGGTCCTGCTGGCTGCCGATGCCATGCCAGGTTTGACAGACCGCCGCGAGGGTCGGCCCGGTGCCGGGCCCACACGCACTGGACTGGAGGGTGCCTTAGGCGGCACCGTGGCCGACCGGCTCGGTATCAACGCCAGCTATGAAGTCGCTGCCGCCTCTGCCGTGGTACCCGAGGGCCAAGTGGCTGAAACCGTGAGTTACTGGGCCAGCCATGGTGTGCAAAGTGCGGAGCTGACGCTGGACGGGCTGGGTGACGAGCCGGTAGAGGTACGAATTTCGGTGGAAGGTGATCAGGCGCAGATTGACTTCCGCAGCAACCAGCCTGAGGTGCGTCAGGCGCTGGAAAGCGCTTCGGCGCAGCTCAAGGCCCTGCTGTCAGGCGAGGGTCTGCAACTCACGGGTATGTCGGTGGGTACGTCGGGCCGTGGTTCGGCCCAGGGCGAGGGCGGCCAGCCCAAACCGTCGTCGCGCCAGACCAAGCTGGTGTCGGTGGAGCCGCCGCGCAGCAGCGCCGCCCGCCCCGCCAACGCCGCAGTGGGCCAGGCCTTGGACCTGTACGTCTGAAGTTAGACTCGCTAACGAGACAGATGCGATGTTGTTGGGCCGTTTATCGGCCTATCAAGGCGGCAGCCGCGTCCAATAATGACCGTGTTTAACGTATCGAAGGAACCACCGTGGCGACCAAACCTGAAGCAGCCGAGGCAGAAGCCAAACCGCCCGCCAAGGTCAAGAGCAAGAAGATGTTGATCATCATCATCGCCAGCGTCGTCCTGGTGTTGCTGCTGGGAGGCGGTGGTGCGTATTTGTATATCAGCAAGCAGCGCGCCGCAGAAGCTGCGTTGGCCGAAGAAAACGGCGCCGAGCCGGCCGAGCACGCCGCAGAGGCGCATGACGGTGAAAAGGCACCGCCCGTTTATTTGCCCATGGACAACATGGTGGTGAACCTGGCCGACCCGGGTGGCGAGCGCGTGGCCCAGGTGGGCATCACCCTGGAGGTGCGCGATGCCAAAGCGTCAGACACCGTCAAAGCTTATATGCCAACCATTCGCAGCGGTGTTTTGATGCTGTTGTCGCAGCGCACCGCTGACGAGTTGTTGTCGGCAGAAGGCAAGCAAAAATTGATTGAGGATATTTTGCTGGAGGCCGCCAGACCCTATGGTGGCGGAGAAGCAGAGCCAGAGCCCGCTCCAGGCAAAAAGGTACGCAAGAAAGCCAAGGTGGACTACCCGGTGGTGGGTGTGTTGTTTTCAAGTTTGATTGTTCAGTGATCCTTTGGCCTTGCCATGAGTGAATCTTTCCTGTCGCAAGAAGAAGTTGACGCCCTGCTGGAGGGTGTTACCGGCGAGAGTCAAAAACTCGCTGAGGAAGTTGCCGAGAGTGGCGAGGTTCGGCCCTACAACATCTCCAGCCAGGAGCGCATCGTGCGTGGGCGTATGCCCACCATGGAAATCGTCAACGAGCGTTTTGCGCGCAACTTGCGGGTGGGGCTGTTCAACTTCATCCGCCGCAGCCCCGAGATCTCGGTCGGCCCGGTGACGGTGCAGCGTTACAGCGCGTTTTTGCGTGAACTGGCGGTGCCGACCAACTTCAATATTGTGGCCATACGGCCGCTGCGCGGCAGCGGCATGATCGTCTGTGAGCCGGCACTGGTGTTTGGTGTGATCGAGTCACTGTATGGCGGCATCGGCAAGTTCCAGACGCGCATTGAAGGGCGGGATTTTTCAGCCACCGAGCAGCGGGTGATCACCCGCCTGGTGGACGTGATCACCGACGAGTACAAAAAAGCCTGGGTGGGCATCTACCCTCTGGAATTGGACTACCAGCGCTCGGAAATGCAACCGCAGTTTGCCAATATCGCCACGCCCAGCGAAATTGTGGTGTCGACTTCGTTCCAGCTGGAAATTGGCGAGATCACCGGCGCTATCCACTTTTGCATGCCTTATGCCACACTGGAGCCGATTCGGGATGTGCTGTACTCGTCCACGCAGGGTGACTCCGTTGAGGTGGATCGCCGCTGGGTGAATGTGCTGACGCAGGAAATTCAAGCTGCCGAGGTGGTGTTGGTGGCCGAACTGGCCCACGCGGATGCCACCGTGGAGCAACTGCTGGCCATGAAGCCAGGCGATTTCATTGAATTGGACCGCCAGCCGCGTATTCAGGCAAAAGTAGACGGTGTGCCGCTGTTTGAGTGCCAATATGGCACCCACAATGCCAAGTACGCGCTCAAGATTGACAGATGTTTGAGGAGCAATGACCTCAACTGGAAAGGTGAACGACATGGCAACTGATGACAAACCTGCTGAAGACGACGGTCTGGCCGACTGGGCTGAAGCCCTGATGGAGCAAAAATCTGCTGACTCGGCGCCCGCGCCCGAGTCTGGTGGGGTGCTGTCAGAGGAGCACTCGCGGTCTTTCTCGTCATCTGGCGGCCACAGTGATGTGCCCATCAGCGACATCAACCGCGTGCTGGACATTCCGGTGCTGCTGTCGGTTGAGCTGGGCCGCACCAAGGTGCCGATCAAACACATCTTGCAGCTGGGCCAGGGCTCGGTGGTAGAGCTGGACGCCTTGGCGGGTGAGCCGATGGATGTGCTGGTGAATGGCTACCTGATCGCTCAGGGCGAGGTGGTGGTGGTGAATGACAAGTTTGGTATCCGCCTGACCGATGTGGTGACACCTTCAGAGCGCTTGCGCCGCGTCAGCAAAGGCTAAGGCGGTCATGTTGTCCGCGTGGTTGCCGCTGGTTTTGGCAATAGCTGTCTTGGCGGCCATCCCGTTTGGGCTGAAATGGTTGCAGCGCCGCATGGGCGCGGGTGTGACCGGCACCGGGGCAACGTCAAAAGTGATTTCCGCCGTGGCGGTGGGGCCGCATCAGCGGGTGGTCACCGTGGAGGTGGGGCCGCCAGACGCGCGGGTTTGGCTCACGCTGGGTGTGACGGCGCAAAGCGTCACTTGCCTGCACACCTCGCCAGCCGCGCCTGTTGGCGTGGCGGTGGTTCGCCTTCCAGACACGTCGGTGACTGGCCCCGGCAAGTAGGCTCACCCATGGCGACTTTTAAATTACATAGCAGGTTACGCAGTCTGCATAAGGGCTTGACGGCTATTTTGTTGTTGATTGGCCCGGCACTTGCTTTGGCGCAAAACAATGCCCAACTGCCCTTGCTGGTGGGGACGGGTAACGCGGGCATGAGTTTTTCGGTGCCGATTCAGACGCTGCTGTTTTTCACCGCGCTGTCTTTTTTGCCGGCCATTTTGCTGATGATGACCGGGTTCACCCGCATCGTGATCGTGCTGTCGTTGCTGCGCCAGGCGCTGGGCACCCAGTCGGCGCCGCCGAATCAGGTGGTGGTGGGCTTGTCGCTGTTCCTGACGCTGTTTGTGATGGGCCCGACGCTGGACAAGGTGTATGCCGATGCCTACCTGCCCTATACCAACAACACGCTGACGTTTGAGCAGGCGCTGCCCAAGGCCGAAGCGCCGATGCGCGCGTTCATGAGCAAACAAACCCGCCAGTCGGATCTGGCGCTGTTTGTCAAATTGGCCAAACTGGATGTCAAAACCGACGCCACCATCGCGCCTATGCGGGTGCTGATTCCGGCGTTTGTGATCAGTGAGCTGAAATCGGCGTTCCAGATCGGCTTCATGATCTTCATCCCTTTTTTGGTCATCGACATCGTGGTAGCCAGCGTGTTGATGTCTTTGGGCATGATGATGTTGTCACCGGTGCTGGTGGCGCTGCCGTTCAAGCTGATGATTTTTGTGCTGGCGGATGGCTGGAACCTGCTTATAGGTTCCCTGGCTGCCAGTTTTGTAACCTGAGGGGCAAGCCATGAATGCGCAAATGGTGCTGACCATCGGGCACGACGCCCTGATCATGATGCTGATGGTGTCGGCCCCGGTGCTGGGGGTGATTCTGGTGGTGGGGCTGCTGATCAGCCTGTTCCAGGCGGTGACGCAGATCAACGAGGCCACACTGGCTTTTGTGCCGAAATTGATCGCCGCCATGGCGGTATTCGCGCTGGCCGGGCCGTGGATGCTGACCACTCTGGTGGAGTACATCCGGCGCACCATCGAGTCCATTCCCTCAGCGGTGATGTAACCCTGGCGCAGGCCGTGATCACCTTCACTGAAGCGCAGTTGACAGCCTGGCTGTCGCCCCTGATCTGGCCGTTTTTACGCACCCTGGCCGTTTTTACGTCGGCGCCGGTGCTGTCGTCCAAGGCGTTTCCGGTGCGCGCCCGTATCGGGCTGGCATTTTTTGTGGCGCTGGCGGCACAGCCCACCTTGGGTCTGCAACCGGTGATCAGTATCACTGACAACGGTGCGTTGGGCGCGGTGATCCAGCAGGTGGGTGTTGGGCTGGCGATTGGTTTCGCCATTCGGGTGGTGTTTGCGGCGGTGGAACTGGCGGGCGAGGTGGTGGGTTTTCAGATGGGGCTGAGTTTTGCCTCGTTTTTTGACCCGTCGATCGGTTCGCAGGCGAGTGCCGTCGGGCGGTTTTTCAGCCAGATGACGCTGTTCATGTTTGTCGTGATGAATGGCCACCTGCTGGTGTTGATGGCGGTGATCAAGAGTTTCCAGAACTTCCCGGTAGACCAGAACTTTCTGGAGGCCCTGAAGCAGATGAAGATGCTTGATTTGGGCGTGGATCTGTTTGCCAGCGGTTTATGGATTGCCCTGCCCATGGTTGGCATGTTGCTATTTGCCAATCTGGCGCTGGGCATTGTGTCGCGGGTGGCGCCGCAGATGAATATTTATGCCATCGGCTTCCCGGTGACCCTGTCGGTGGGGTTGATTGGCATGGCCGCCACCTTGCCCATGCTGGACGAGCCGGTGATGGCGCTGATGCAGCGTGCCATTGACGTTTTTGCCATCAAATAGACGGCGTGGTCAGACCAGTCCGTTGCGGATGGCGTACACCGTCAGTTCAGCGTTGTTGGTGAGTTTGAGCTTTTCCAGCACCCGCGCGCGGTAAACGCTGACGGTTTTGGGGCTCAGCATGAGTTCTTCGGCAATGTCCGACAAGCGCTTGCCGGAGGCGATTTTCAGCAGGGTTTGCAGCTCGCGTTCGGACAAACTGGCATGCAGGCTGGTGTTCTCGGAAGCGTTGAGGTTGTCGACCAGCATTTGCGCCACGTTGGCATTGACGTATTTGCGCCCCTGGGCCACGGTACGCACGGCGGTCACCAAGTCAGCCGGATCACCCGCCTTGTTCAGGTAGCCCTGCGCGCCAGCTTTCAGGCAGCGAATGGCATATTGGTCTTCGGGGAACATGGACACCATCAGGACCTTGATGGGGGAGTCCACCTCCCGCAGGCTGGCCAGCACTTCGAGACCACTGCGCCCCGGCAGGTTGATGTCGAGCACCAGCACCTCACACGGGTGGGTTCGCAGGGCGTCGCGCACTTCCGAGTACGACCCGGCTTCCGCCACCACCTGGATGTCGACCGCCTCGTCCAGCGTGTCCTTGATACCGCGCCTGATCATGGCATGGTCGTCGCACAAAATAACGCGAATCATGGGGTTTGCCGCTCCTGTGTCATGGGTTGGTCAGCATCAAGGGGAATCGACAGGGTAATGGATGTGCCGAGCCCTTTTGGGGAACTGATGTCCAGCCAGCCACCGACCGTCTTGGCGCGTTCCTTGAGCCCATTCAGGCCAAATCCGCCTTCCTTGGGCTGGGTGCTGTCGGTGATGCCTTGCCCGTTGTCGGCTATTTCGAGGGTCAGAAAGTGCGCATCGCCTGCCAGATCAATTTTGACCTGCGTGCATTGGGCGTATTTGCCGGCATTGGTGAGCGCTTCCTGGGCCGTTCTGTAGGCGGTCAACTGGATCGCTTTGGGGAGGTGCTCGCTGTGCATTTGGGCCCTGATCTGGGTAGCAATGCCGGTGCGGCGCGAGAAACTGTCGCCCAGCCAATGAATAGCGGCAACCAGGCCCTGGTCCAGAATCGCTGGACGCAGGTTCATCATGATGCGCTGGCTGGCTTCTACCGCGTGCTGCAGCATGTCGGTCGCGGCGCTCACATGCGTGCGGGTGTCAGCGTCGTTGGCGTGGCGGCCTATCCAGGCCAGGTCAAACCGGATGGCCGCCAGGGAACCGCCGATGTCGTCGTGGATTTCGCGGGCGATGGCCGCACGCTCCTGCTCGATCGTGATCTGGAGTTGTTCGGCAAAGCTCGCCAGCTGCTTTTGTGACTGTGCCAGCTCCGCATCGGCCTGTTCGCGGGCCAGGACGATATGGTGCATTTCAATAGCGCGCTGCGTGACGTGGCGAAGTTTGGACAGGTCTTCCTTGGGCAGATAATCACTGATGCCTGCCTGAATGGCCTGCACGGCAGCGGTTTCCCCGATAGCGCCAGAGAGCAGGATGAACGGCAAGCGGACAGCCAGACCCTTCATGGATTGCCAGGCATCCAGAGCGGTAAAACCGGGCAGGCGGTAATCTGCCAGTACCACGTCAAAGTTTTTCTGGGCCAAAGCTGCCTCAAAGGCCTCCAGATTTTCAACGTGCACCATCTCCAGTGGCTCGCCCGACTTTTGGAATTCACGCCTGACCAGCAGGTGGTCATGTACGGAGTCCTCCAGATGGAGGACCCGCAAGGGGGCGTGTTTTTGATCGTCGTTGGGCATGATTGGCGCTATGATTGTCCGCAGGTTTGATTCTGCTTGTTTTAAGGTGTCCTGAGCGGAGATTCCATAGCAAATGTCACTTCAGCCAACATTTTCAACCCCGACCGTGGCTTTGCCAGTGATGCTGGTGGCCGAGGTTCAGGATTCGTTGCTGGTGGTTGTGCATGACTTGAAGCGGCTCGACGGCCTGCTTGCGAATACGATGGAAAACTTGATGCAACGCTTTACCGCAGCAAGTGCGGATCTGTCTGATCCAAGCTTGTCGGCGATGCGAGAGTTGGAGGGTGTTCGCGCGACGCTGCATGCAGCGGTGACCGAGTTGCAGTTTCAGGACATGGCCTCGCAGCTCATTGTGCATACCTCGAAAATTCTGCAGGGCTGTGCTTACCGCCTGGCCTCGGATTCCATGGGCTCAGAGGACGGTGAGGCTGTGCCGTTTGTGGAAGACGTGCCGGATCGCCCCAATCCGGTGACCCAGGACGAAATGCAGGCGGGATCAATCGAGCTATTTTGATATTGTTGGAGTTACCCATGCCTGTCATTCTCACCGTTGATGATTCGCCATCCATGCGCAAGATGGTGTCATTTACCTTGATCGGTGCTGGCTATCAAGTTATTGAGGCGGTTGACGGCGTGGATGCCTATGAAAAAGCGCAGCACCAAGCCTTTGATCTGGTGCTGACAGACCAGAACATGCCCCGCATGGACGGTCTGGGCCTGACGCGCAAGCTGCGTGAACATCCTCATTTCAAAACAGTGCCGATCCTGATGCTGACCACAGAATCGAGCGATCTCATGAAGCAGGCTGGTCGGGCGGCTGGCGCTACCGGATGGCTGGTCAAGCCGTTTGACCCGGGTCGGCTGATCGAAGTGATCAAAAAGGTCATCAAGTAGCGGCGTTTTTTGCCAGTTCAAAACATTCGATTTTTGGAGATGGATATGGCTGAAGTGCATCACGAGAGCAGTGGGTCGAGCGCAGATTTCGACCTGAGTCAGTTTTATCAGATCTTCTTTGAAGAAGCTGGCGAGAACCTGGATTTGATGGAGCAGATGCTGCTCAGTCTGAATCTTGAAACGGCAGATGACGAAGAGCTCAACGGCATATTCCGTTGTGCGCATTCGGTCAAGGGCGGGGCCGCCACGTTTGGGTTTTCTGATGTGGCAGAGTTGACACATCAGATGGAGTCGCTGCTGGACAAACTGCGGCGCCATGAGCTCAAGCCCAATGCCTCCATGGTCGATGTGTTGCTTGAGTCTGCGGACGCGTCCCGCGCATTGTTGGCCTGTCATCAGTCTGGCAGCGTCGGCGAAGGCCCGGCCACAGGCAACCTTGTTAGCCGGATCAAGTCGCTGGTGGCGGGTGAGATTCCTGCGCCGCAAGTGGCTGTCAAGCCACCCGAAGCACCAAAACCGGCGCCGGTACAGGCTGCCCCGGTGGTCCAGCCAGCGCCTGTGGCGCAAGAGAGTGTCAGCGGTGGCATGCGTCATCTGGAGATTCGGTTCATTCAACTTGACCAGCCCAATCAGGCGGATGCGATCGTCGAGCTGTTCAGAGACATCCCCGGGCTTGGCGAGATCAAGCCCCTGTCGCCTCCAGGTATCACACCCGACACGCGGATTTTTGAGGTTCAGACAACCTCCAACAATGACGACTTGCTGGATTTGTTCGCTTTTCATGTCTCTCGGGAGCATGTCGTCATCTCTGACATGAAAACTGCGCCAGAAGCTGCGGCTGCCCCTCAGGTGGGTTTTGCCGAGCCTGTGGTTTCAGCAGTTGTGGCCAAGGAAAATGTGGCCGCAATGTCCGAGAGTTTTGGCTTTTTCGATGGTGCGCCTGGCGCGCCGCAGTCATCTGCCGCCGAACCTGTACCTGCCATGGCACAGACGCCTGAAGCTGGCGGCGCTAAGTTGCCTCAAAGTGCGGCCAGGGCGCCTGCTGCCGGCAATGCGCAGCCCGAAGCAGCCACCATTCGTGTGGCGATCAGCAAGGTTGACCAACTCATCAACCTGGTCGGAGAACTGGTCATCACACAGGCGATGCTGGCGCAGAACAGCCGTGCGTTGGATCCTGCGGTTTATCAGCAGTTGCTTACTGGGCTGACCGACTTGGATCGCAACACGCGAGATCTGCAGGAGTCGGTCATGTCGATTCGGATGATTCCGATGTCGATCGTTTTCAGCCGTTTTCCACGCATGTTGCGTGATTTGGCGAGTAAGCTGGGGAAAAAGGTTGATTTTGTGACCCAGGGGGAAGCTACCGAGCTGGATAAAGGGTTGGTCGAGAAAATTACCGACCCGCTGACACATTTGGTTCGCAACAGTTGTGATCATGGCATTGAAAGCCCGCAAGAGCGTATTCGGGCTGGTAAGTCTGAAACTGGCACGATCACGTTGTCTGCAGCGCACCAGGGTGGGTCCATCGTCATTGAAGTCCGTGATGATGGCAAAGGGATGTCCCGACAGAAAATTCTGGCCAAGGCCCGCGAGCGAGGGCTGGATGTTTCAGATCAGATGCCGGACTCCGAGGTGTGGCAGCTCATTTTTGCGCCAGGTTTTTCAACTGCTGAGGTGGTCACTGATGTGTCTGGTCGTGGCGTTGGCATGGACGTGGTCAAACGCAATATTGCCTCTTTGAACGGAACAGTGGAGATTGATTCGTCTGAAGGCTACGGCATGAAGGTGTCGGTTCGCTTGCCGTTGACGCTGGCCATCATGGATGGCATGTCAGTTGGGGTGGGCAATGAGGTGTATATCCTGCCCTTGTCGTCAGTTGTCGAGTCGTTCCAGGTTCGGTCGGACGCAGTGAGCACGGTGGGGCAGGGGGCGCAGTTGGTCAAGGTGCGCGACGAATACATGCCGGTTATCGAGTTGGAAAAGGTCTTTCAGGTGCCAAGGTATGACTCGGACAAGACCAGCGACATCATGGTGGTGATCGAAGCTGATGGTAGCCGTGTTGTTTTGCTGGTGGATGAATTGCTTGGGCAGCAGCAGGTGGTTGTCAAGAACCTCGAATCAAACTACCGCAAGGTTCCCAATGTTTCAGGCGCGACCATCCTTGGCGATGGCAAGGTGGCGCTGATCCTGGATACCGGGGCGTTGGTGCGACGTTCACGGCATTGACTTATTCCGCAGGCCAGGTTTATGAAGGAAGCAAGTGTTATGGAAAAAACAATGGATGAGGCAAATACAAAGGTCTGTGAGTATTTGACTTTTCGTCTTGATCGTGAGGAATATGGCATCGATATCTTGAAAGTTCAAGAAATCCGTGGGTATGAACCTCCGACACGTATCGCCAATGCGCCACCTTTCATCAAGGGCGTGGTGAATCTGCGTGGCACGATCGTCCCTATTGTCGACATGCGTCTGAAATTCAATTGTGCCAATGCGCAGTACGATGCATTTACCGTCGTCATCATTTTGAATCTTCACCACCGCATTGTCGGCATCGTGGTGGATTCGGTCAGTGACGTGATGGGCTTGGTGCCCGAGCAGATGCGGGCTGCGCCAGACATCGACAGCATCATTGATTCAGATGCGATCATTGGTTTGGGTTCACTCGATGACCGTATGCTGATCCTCCTGGATATTGAAAAACTGATGTCAGGGTTGGAAATGGGTCTCGTGGCTGATGCCTCGTAAGCAAGATTGCTCGTTTCATGAATGATTCTGCGGCATTGATGACCACGCGTGGAAGTCATCCATCGGACATGCAATGCAGAGAGTTCTCTTGGGCAGACGCTGATTTTGACCGGGTTCAAAAGCTGATTTACCAGCGTGCGGGTATCAGTTTGCATAACGGCAAGCATGCTATGGTCTACAGCCGGTTGTCGCGGCGTTTGCGGGAAACAGGCCACAGAAGTTTTAACGAGTATTTGGTGTGGCTCGAATCGAGTGATGGTCCGGAGTGGCAAGAATTCATCAATGCGTTGACGACGAATCTGACATCATTTTTTCGTGAAGATCACCATTTCAAAATATTTCATAGCTATCTGACGCTGAACAAGCAAAGATCTAAATGGAAAGTGTGGTGCTGTGCGGCATCAACGGGGGAGGAGCCATATTCGATTCTGATGACCGCGGTAGAAGCCTTGGGCATCCCCCCCAGTCTTTCGTTGATTGCAAGCGATATTGACTCCAAGGTGCTTGCCGCGGCAGCTCGCGGCGTTTATCGGATTGAGAATCTGAAGAACATTAGCGAAGATCAGTTCAGGGAATTTTTTCTAAGAGGCAAGGGCTCCAACGCCGGTATGGTTCGTGTCAAGCCGGATCTACAGAAATTGGTTGAGTTCAAGATCGTCAATCTGGTTCGCGACTCGTGGCCATTCCAGGACCTGTTTGACGTGGTGTTTTGTCGGAATGTCATGATTTATTTTGATGCGATGACACAGCGCCGAGTGCTTGAGCGGATTCATCAGGTCATGGCGCCAGGAGGTTTGCTGTTTGTTGGTCATGCCGAAAACTTTAGCGAGTCCCGCGATCTCTTTGTTTTGAAAGGCAAGACCGTGTATGAGCGAGCATGAACGTGGTCGGTGGCGCTAGGACCTGTATGGTGGCCGTCAGATGAATATGCCTGTATCCGGTTTCGGCAAGGTGCCCGCCCAAGGGCAAAACCTGCAAGGTAACGTCCGGCAACAAGTTGGCGCTCGGGTATCCCAATTGGAGCGGCTGAAGACGATGCCGCGCAGTCCGGGTGAGGCGTCGTTTTTTTATGCTGACCACCACTTTCAATATGATGCAGTGAAGGTTTTGCCAGGCGAGTACTTCGTCTCGAATGAAGACGTGATGGTCATGACTGTCCTGGGGTCGTGTATCGCAGCTTGCATTTGGGACGGGCGTGTGCGGGCTGGCGGCATGAATCACTTCATGCTCCCTGAGGGCGATGGTGTCGAGGGCGGAGGCCGCTATGGTTCCTACGCCATGGAGTTGTTGATCAATCATCTTCTGAAGCTGGGGGCGCGACGGGAGACGATGCAGGCGAAGGTTTTCGGTGGTGCACAGGTGATGGCTGGCTTTTCTTCGATGAATGTTGGAGAGAGGAATACTCAATTCGTCCTCGATTATTTGTCGACGGAGCGCATCCCGGTCGTTTCCCAGGATGTGTTGGATATCCATCCTCGAAAGGTGTGTTTTTTCCCTGCATCCGGAAAGGCGCTGGTCAAACGCTTGGCGCACGCGCATCCCGAGACGCTTGCGGTTGAGGAGCGCAAAGGCAGTGTGGTCGCTGTCGTCCGGTCGACGTCCGGTGGTTCAGTTGACTTATTTTGAGAGGCTTGGGTGAAAAAGATTCGTGTTCTGGTGGTGGATGACTCGGCCCTGGTTCGTAGCCTGCTCGCTGAAATCATCAATCGCCAGTCAGACATGGAGTGTGTTGGTGCCGCCAATGATCCTTTGGTGGCCAGGGAGATGATCCGGGAACTCAATCCGGATGTCATTACCCTGGATATTGAAATGCCCCGGATGGATGGTTTGGACTTTCTGGGGCGCTTGATGCGCTTGCGCCCAATGCCAGTGGTCATGATTTCCACTCTGACTGAGCGAGGTGCCGAGGCGACGATGAGGGCGCTTGAGTTGGGCGCAGTGGATTTCGTTTCAAAGCCACGACTTGGCGTGGTTGATGGGCTGGGCGAGCTTTCCGATCAAATCGTTGACAAGGTGCGTGTTGCGGCCAAGGCGAATGTGAGGCGGATATCTTCAGTGCCGATATCTGGTGTTCCCGTTTCCCGGGAAAAGTCGACTTTGAACCTTCCCGTTGGAACTCCTAAATCAAATTTTTCGACAGAAAAGTTGGTTTTTATCGGCGCTTCGACGGGCGGAACCGAGGCCATCAAAGAGATATTGATCCGATTGCCAGCCGATTTCCCCGCCGTGCTGGTAACGCAGCACATGCCCCCGGGGTTTACTAAGACTTTTGCTGCTAGGCTGAACGGGCTGAGCAATTTGGCCGTGCAGGAGGCGGTCAACGGGGAAAGGCTTCTTCCTGGGCACGCATACATTGCTCCCGGAGGGATGCAATTCAGTGTGGACCGCAGCGGTGCCAACTACCTGGCTGTAGTGGAAGATGGTCCTCCAGTGAATCGGCACAAACCATCTGTTGAAGTGCTTTTCAAATCTGCAGCCAAGCTGGTGGGGCGAAATGCTTGCGGCGTCCTGCTGACAGGAATGGGCAATGATGGAGCCAGGGCACTGCGTGAGATGAAAGATGCTGGTAGCTACAACTATGTTCAGGATGAAGCTTCGTGCATCGTCTTTGGTATGCCCCGAGAGGCCATCTTGCAGGGGGCTGCCGATGAAGTCTTGCCGCCTGCGGAGATCGCTCAGGCGCTGATTTCAAGGTTCAAACTGACGCCTGATCGCTATCGCATTTAGTGACTTCGCCACTTGTTTCGCCAGGGTCAGCAAGATAAGTTAAAAAAGTTTGGATAAATCCGAAAGCTGTGCCATAATACAAGGCTTCGCTGATCACGGTGAAGTAAACAAAGAGGTAGCGAAAGCTGCTTTTGAGATCATTAAAAACATACAGCCGATAAGCGTG
>MTEI01000013.1 GCA_002083775.1 Rhodoferax ferrireducens
GAAATATTCAGCAGGCCAGTGGAACACCCTGGTCAATTTTGGAGCGGCACTTCTCGCTTTAGATGGTCAGTTTTCGGTCGGCGTCAACAGTGCTGCGGCGCTATTTCGTTCGAACTGGTTTTCATTGGTTGAGCAGCTCTTGCCAGTCGTGACACAGTAGAATGCAACGCTGTGCGGGTGTAGTTCAATGGTAGAACGGCAGCTTCCCAAGCTTCATACGAGGGTTCGATTCCCTTCACCCGCTCCAGGTGACCCGCAAAAACAGTTGCAAATTTTCGCCAAAACTGTTTATCTAAGCTTCCCAAGCTTCATACGTGAGTTCGATTCTCATCACCCGCTCCAGTCTTCGCGTTTGGCCTTCAGCAAACGAATCAAAATCTCAAACAAATTCAATAAGTTAGGCGACAACCTTAAACTGGTTTGTCACCAGTTTTTTCTTGCGTGACGTCTTCCCACGCTGCCCAGTCCTGCTCCTGGACTTCGGGCACGGGCATTGCACGCGGGAAACTGCGCCGTTCAGGCAGGGAGATCACGGCTTCGCTGGCGGGCTTGGCAGCCCGTGTGTCGGGTGCCTTGGCCGATTTGGCTAACGCTGGCTCTTGGCGCTTGAGGAGTTTCTTGAAAAGCATGTTGACGTCACTTTACTGCCAACCGCTGCGAAATCGTACCAATCTTGACATACCAATAGGGTTATTGACAGTGCCCAAACCGGGGATTTTTCACACCTTTGGCTTGTCACTATGCGACACCTCGTACCCGTCTGCTACATAAGCAGGGCCCTTCATCAGCCAGATGATGATGCAGCCAATGCCAACCGTCAAACCGGCGGTCCAGACAAAGACGGCAACGCCCACCATGAAAAAATCAAAGGTCTGGATGTGGCGTTCAATTTCCGAAACACTGCCCTCAACGAAAAGAAAACGTGCCAGCCAGGCGCCAAGCGCAGGTAAAGCCGTGCCCGCCAGCATCACCTGAGGTAACAGCCGCAACACACGCCATTCGAACCCGTAAGGCGTTTGCTGGAAGCCCGGCAGTTTGTTAAGCCATTTCATCGGCCCATTGTAGGCAGGAAGTCAAAGCCACTTCTGCATGAACAGGGCATGTCCCATGCTGGGCTCCAACTGGTAATTCTCAAACCCGATACGCTGGTATAGACGCGCTGCCGGGGCGTTGCCGGACAACACTTCCAGCGTGAGCTTGCAGGCGCCCCGCTCGCGCGCCAGTTGCTCGACCAGCACCAGCATCTGCTCACCAATGCGCTGGCCGCGGTGGCTGGCAGCCACCACCACGTCGTGCACATTCACCAGCGGGCGGCAGGCAAAGGTGGAAAAACCTTCCACGCAGTTGACCAGCCCCACCGGCAAACCACCCTGAGCCTCATCAAACGCCAGCACGCTGAACATGAACGCCCGGGCTTGCAGGGCTGCGGGCAGGTTGGTTTTGGTGAAGTCTGACAACGGCTCGGCACCCCCCATGCCGTCACGGGCGTAAGAATCCAGCAGGTCCACCAGTGCGCGCATGTGCGTCGGGTCGTGGTAGTCGGCGCGGCACAGGCGCAGGGACACGGTTTGACTCATCACACGGTCTCCGGCTGGGCAATGGTTTTGGCAATGCGCTGCGCACAGGCCTTGGCCTGCGCGGCATCGCGCGCCTCCACCATCACCCGCAGCAAAGGCTCGGTGCCACTGGCGCGGATCAACACGCGCCCGCTTTGGCCCAACTCGGCTTCCACCGCGCGGGTTTCTTCGGCCAGGCGGGGGCTGGACTTCCAATCTTGACCAGGCTGTAGCCGCACATTGAGCAAGGTTTGCGGAAACAGGGTGACGTCTTTGAGCAGTACAGCCAGGCTCTGGGTGCTGCGCACCACTGTCTGCAACACCTGCAAGGCCGAGATCAGGCCGTCGCCGGTGGAGTGTTTGTCCAGCGCCAGCAGATGCCCGGAGCCTTCGCCACCCAGCAGCCATTGGTTCTTTTCGAGTTCTTCCAGCACGTAGCGGTCACCCACCTTGGCGCGGATGAATGCCACCCCGCGCGATGTCAGGGCCACCTCAACCGCCATGTTGGTCATCAGCGTGCCCACCACACCGGGCACGGCTTCGCCACGCCGCAGACGGTCGTCCACCATCAGGTACAGCAATTCGTCACCGTTGAACAGTCGGCCCTGGGCATCGACAATCTGCAGCCGGTCAGCGTCACCATCCAGTGCCACACCCATGTCAGCACGGTGGGTTTTGACGGCTTCCACCAGCGCCTCGGGGTGGGTCGCGCCCACGCCGCGGTTGATGTTCAGGCCGTCTGGTGCGCAACCAATCGAGATCACCTCTGCGCCCAGTTCATGGAACACCTTGGGGGCGATGTTGTAGGCCGCGCCGTGGGCGGCGTCGACCACGATGCGCATGCCCTTGAGGGTCAGGTTGTTGGCAAAAGTGCTTTTGCAGAACTCGATATAGCGCCCGGCTGCATCGTCCAGCCGACGCGAGCGGCCCAGGTTGGCGGAGTCCACCCACACCGGGTCAAGCGCCAGCACCGCTTCCACATCACGCTCCCACTCGTCCGAGAGCTTGGTACCCTGCGCGCTGAAAAACTTGATGCCGTTGTCTTCAAACGGGTTGTGGCTGGCGCTGATGACCACCCCCAGCGCGGCCCGCTGTGCCCGCGTCAGGTAGGCCACGCCAGGTGTGGGCAAGGGGCCAAGCAATACGACGTCGACCCCGGCTGAGTTGAAACCGCTTTCCAGCGCGCTCTCCAGCATATAGCCAGAGATGCGGGTGTCTTTGCCAATCAGCACGGTAGGCCGCGCCTCAGTGCGCTTGAGCACCCGGCCCACGGCATGCGCCAGGCGCAACACAAAGTCTGGCGTGATCGGGGCCTGCCCTACCGTGCCACGAATGCCATCTGTTCCGAAAAATTGACGCGTCATGAGGAGATATGTCCTTAAAAATTGGTAGATGTCAGCTCAGCTGATCTTATAGCGTCAAGCACCCTCAACATCTGCACTGATTCCTTGACATCGTGCACGCGAATGACCGAGGCACCCCGCTGCACCGCACACAGGGCCGCCGCCAGGCTGGGCGCCAGTCGCTGCTGGGGGGCGAGTTTTTCACCCTGATCAGCATGCGCCGTCATCCCCGCCAGGGAGGACTTACGTGACCAGCCGACCAACAGCGGGTAACCCGCTACTAGCAGCTCGCGCTGTCTTGCCAAAAGGGAAAAGTTCTGTGCCACGGTCTTGCCAAAACCGATGCCGGGGTCCAACAAGATACGGGTCTTTTCGACCCCCAGCCCTTCTAGAACCTGGGCAGAGTGCTGCAGAAATGAGAGTACCTGCGGTACCACGTCACCCGGCATGGGCTGCACCTGCATGGTTTGTGGCTCCAGATGCATATGCATCAGGCACACGCCACATTTCGGGTGAGCAGCGACCACAGTGGCGGCATCGGCGTGGCCATTGGCATCACGCCAGCGCAGCGACCAAACGTCGTTGATGATATCTGCACCCAAGTCCAGCACCGCCTGCATCACCTGCGGTTTGTACGTGTCCACAGACACTGGTAAACCCAGCTTGACAGCCTCTTTGACAAGCGGCAATACCCGTGTCAGCTCTTCTGCCAGACTCACGGGCGGCGCGCCAGGCCGGGTGGATTCGCCGCCAATGTCCAGGATGTCAGCACCCTCGGCCACCAGCTGCTCGCAGTGTGCCAGCGCCGCTTCCGTGGTGCCGTGGCTGCCGCCGTCTGAAAACGAATCGGGCGTGACATTGACAATACCCATCACTTGAGGACGGCTCAGATCAATATCAAAGCGCGAGGTTTGCCAGATCATGGTCAACAAAAACGGGGCTTACGCCCCGTTTTATAGAAGTTGTCAAAAAACTCAGGCGGCGTGAGGTGCAGCGTCGGTTTTCACAGCCGGGGTGCCGCCGCTGCCACTGTCAGAACCGGTAGCAGGTACACGCGGCGTCCAGTCCTTGGGCGGGCGGGGTTCCTTGCCCGCCATGATGTCGTCAAGTTGGTCGCTGTCAATGGTTTCCCACTCCAGCAAGGCTTTGGCCATGGCGTGCATCTTGCTGCTGTTCTCTTCGATCAGGCGGCGCGCCAAGGCGTACTGCTCGTCAATGATGCGGCGCACTTCAGCATCCACCTTCTGCATGGTTTCTTCACTCATGTTGGTGGTTTTGGTCACTGAGCGGCCCAGAAACACTTCGCCTTCGTTCTCGGCGTAGACCATCGGGCCCAGGGCCGCGGTCATGCCGTAACGCATCACCATGTCGCGGGCAATCTGCGTGGCACGCTCGAAGTCGTTGCTGGCGCCGGTGGTCATCTGGTTCATGAACACCTCTTCCGCGATCCGGCCACCAAACAACATGCTGATCTGGTTCAGCATGAAGTCCTTGTCGTAGCTGTACCGGTCTTGCGCGGGCAGACTCATGGTCACACCCAGGGCACGGCCGCGCGGAATGATCGTGACCTTGTGCACCGGGTCGCACTTGGGCAGCAGCTTGCCAATCAGCGCATGGCCCGACTCGTGGTAAGCGGTGTTGCGACGCTCTTCCTCCGGCATCACCATGCTCTTGCGCTCGGGGCCCATCAGGATCTTGTCCTTGGCTTTCTCGAAGTCCTGCATCTCCACCGTGCGGGCATTGCGCCGCGCCGCCATCAGCGCGGCTTCGTTGCACAGGTTGGCCAGGTCGGCACCGCTCATGCCGGGTGTACCACGGGCAATCACGCCAGGGTTGACATCGGCACTCACCGGGATCTTGCGCATGTGTACGTTCAGAATTTGCTCACGGCCGCGAATATCAGGAAGCGTGACATACACCTGGCGGTCAAAACGACCCGGGCGCAACAAAGCAGCGTCCAGAATGTCGGGGCGGTTGGTGGCAGCCACCACGATCACGCCCAGATTGGTCTCAAAGCCGTCCATCTCGACCAGCATCTGGTTCAGGGTTTGTTCGCGTTCGTCATTGCCGCCGCCCAGACCAGCGCCGCGCTGGCGGCCCACCGCGTCAATTTCATCGATGAAGATGATGCATGGGGCATTTTTCTTGGCGTTTTCAAACATGTCACGCACCCGTGAGGCACCGACACCGACAAACATTTCGACAAAATCCGAACCGGAGATGCTGAAGAACGGTACCTTGGCTTCCCCGGCAATGCTCTTGGCCAACAGGGTTTTACCCGTTCCCGGGGGGCCCACCAGCAGCAGCCCGCGTGGAATACGCCCGCCGAGTTTCTGGAACTTGGCCGGGTCTTTCAGGAAGTCAACCACTTCCTTGACTTCTTCCTTGGCCTCATCGCAACCGGCCACGTCGGCAAAAGTCACGGTGTTGGTGTTTTCATCGAGCAATCTGGCCTTGCTTTTGCCGAAGCTGAACGCGCCACCCTTGCCACCGCCCTGCATCTGGCGCATGAAATAGACCCAGACGCCAATCAGCAGCAACATCGGGCCCCAGCTCACCAGCAGGGTCATCAATACGGACCCTTCTTCTTTGGGCCGCACGTCAAATTTGACATCGTTGGCGATCAGATCACCGACCAAGCCACGATCCAGGTAAGTGGCAGTGGTACGCACGCGACGGTCGTCGCTGGTGACTGCCACAATTTCGGTGCCACTTTGTCCTTCCAGAATGACAGCGCTCTTGATCTGGTTGTTACGGACTTCTTCAAGAAAGTCGGAGTAGCCCACGTACCCAGCGCCCGCTGCCGGACGGGTGTCAAACTGCTTGAAAACAGTAAACAGCACCATCGCGATGACCAGCCAGACCGCAATTTTTGAAAACCATGGATTGTTCAAGCGAAGCTCCAAAAAAAACGCAAGAAATGCGCAGAGAACTCAATAGCAGTGATTCTAGGCTTTTCATCCGATTTCAACCACCACGCGCGGTTGATCATCCTCAGCGAACGCATGGAAATGGGGGCGTTTTCTGCACCAAACCCACCAGAAAAGTCTCGGAAGAACGATCACGCGAAGCCTTGGGTTTGATGCATTTAACGGTGACAAACAGCTCGCGAAAACGTTTGACCAGCGTGTCGTAGCTGCCACCATGAAACACCTTGGCCACCAGCGCACCTTGGGGCTTGAGGTGCACTTGCGCAAACTCCAGCGCCAGTTCCACCAAATGTTCGATGCGGGCGGCATCGGCCGAGTCGATGCCCGACAGGTTGGGCGCCATGTCAGACAGGACCACATCGGCCAACTGACCCTGCATGAGCCCAGCCAACTCGGCCAGCACAGCATCCTCGCGGATATCGCCCTGGATGAACAACACGTCCTCAATCGGTACCATCGGCAACATGTCCAGCGCAATGATGCGGCCATTCAGCGCACCCGCAACAGCGCCGCCGCCCTGCGCGGTTTTGGGTGACATCTTGCGGCGCACATACTGGCTCCAGGCACCCGGCGTGGAGCCCAGGTCCACCACCAGTTGCCCGGGTTTGATCAGGTGCAGGCTCTCGTCGATTTCCTTGAGTTTGTAGGCCGCACGTGCCCGGTAGCCGTCTTTTTGGGCCAATTTGACGTAGGTGTCGTTGACGTGGTCGTTGAGCCACGCCCGGTTGACTTTGCTGCTTTTGACTGCTGATTTCATACTTCTAAATGGTTGGGGACAGAGCAACTGCTATCGCTTCGCTCAAGTCAGTTGGTCTTTCCCACAAGGTCTCAGGTCTTGGGGACAGAGCAACTGCTATCGCTTTGCTCAAGTCAGTTGGTCTTTCACGCAAATTTTCACTCTGCCCGATAATACGGTGATGCCCCAAATACTATTGACCCCTGCCCAACGCAAAGTTCACCGCGCCGACGCTCACCACCTTGACCCTGTGGTCATGATCGGTGGCGACGGCCTGACTGCCGCCGTTAAAAAAGAAGCCGATGCCGCCCTGAACGCGCACGGCCTGATCAAGATTCGCGTCTTTTCCGATGACCGCGCTGCCCGTGAAGCCATGTTTGCCACACTGGCTGACGAACTCAACGCGGCACCCATCCAGCACATCGGCAAGCTGCTGGTGCTCTGGCGGCCGATGCCAGAGCGCGAAAAAACCGTGGACGAGGACCGCATGCCTGGCCCCAAGGACGTGAAGGTCCTGAAATTCAGCAAGCGCGGCGGCCAGCGCCCCGAAGTCAAGACCCTGCGCGTGCTGGGCAACCAGCGCCTGACCTCCGGTGGCCAGATCAAACGCGCCAAAAAGAAACCCATCAGCATCAAAAAGCGAAACCAGAACTGACAGAACGGCTGCCATTGCGGGCCACGACCCGCAATCCATGCACCCGAAAGTCATGGACCCCGGATGTTGAAACCCCGGACTTGATCTGGGGCCGGGATGCCACGGCAACGTTATGACAGGATCGCTTTTCCCCAGTCAACTGGCTTTGCCAAGCAGCTTTTTGAACGTCAGCCCAGCGCAAAACCATTGCGAAAAATAAAGTCCCATCCCGACGCTGTGCCACAGCGGCAAATTCTGGCGTGCCACGATGCGTGGTGCTACGGCGAATTCTGACAACAATGCCAGCAGCATTCCCAAAACTATAAAAATAGTAGCTTCTCGCGCTTTATCTACCTCGGCTAGAGGCTGATTTGACCTTGAAGTCATCAACAGCAACAAGCCACACACCACGGCGATCCAGGTCTGTGCCGCGAACAATTTGGCGGCCATGTTGCCTGCGATCGCCGGACTCGGCAGGTTGGCAAACAGCATGGGCACCACGTAAAAACCCACAGTCGTCAGGCTGCCCCACCACAGGGCCGCCACCCAGACCGACAGTTTGGGCAGCAACGACCCCACTTCAGCGGTAGCTGACGCTGATGACTTCCCAGCGGCGCAGGCCGCCGGGGGCCTGCACTTCGGCCACATCGCCCTCTTCCTTGCCGATCAGGGCACGGGCAATCGGGCTATTGATGTTGACCAGGCCGAGTTTGATGTCGGCCTCGTCTTCACCCACGATCTGATAGGTGACCTTGTCGCCGGTATCTTCATCTTCCAGCGACACGGTGGCGCCAAATACCACACGCCCTTCGGCGTGCAGCTCTGCCGGGTCGATGATCTGAGCTGCCGACAGCTTGCCTTCAATTTCCTGAATACGCCCTTCCACAAAGCCCTGTTTGTCTTTGGCGGCGTCGTACTCGGCGTTTTCGCTCAGGTCACCCTGGGCGCGCGCCTCGGCAATTGCCATGATGACGGTGGGGCGCTCAAACGCTTTGAGCTGATGCAACTCGGCTTTGAGTTTGTCTGCGCCACGTTTGGTAATAGGAAGAGTCGCCACGGGAAGCTCCGTCAAAAAAGATGATCCAAAATGAAACCGCCGAACGTTGCCGTCCGGCGGTATGGGCGAATTATGCCGCGATTTTGCCTTGTAGCCGCAGGCGTTACAGCCTCAATTGCGCGTGCATCTCCTGCACCGAAATCACATCCAGCGAGTCCATACACCGCATGCCTTCCACCGCTGCTTCAGCGCCTGCAATGGTGGTGAAGGTGGTCACGCGGTTGAGAAGCGCCGAGGTGCGGATCTGGCGCGAGTCGGCAATGGCGTTGCGCCGCTCTTCCACGGTGTTGATCACCAGCACAATTTCGTCGTTTTTCAGCATATCGACAATGTGCGGGCGGCCTTCGGTCACCTTGTAAACCACACCGCAAGGCACACCGGCGGCGTTAATCGAGGCTGCCGTGCCTTTGGTGGCCACCACGACAAAGTTCATGGCGACCAGCGCACGTGCCACCTCGATGGCCTGCGGTTTGTCGCTGCCTTTGACCGAGATGAACACCTTGCCGCTGGGCGACCCATCCGCCTTGTATGGACGTGGCAGTTTGGAACCGGCCCCCATTTGCGACTTGACGAAGGCCTCGCCGAACGTTTTGCCGACACCCATCACTTCGCCAGTGGACTTCATCTCGGGGCCGAGGATGGTATCGACGCCGGGGAACTTGACGAACGGGAACACCGCTTCCTTGACGCTGAAATAGGGCGGATGCACTTCGGCACCGATGCCCTGCGCATCCAGCGTCTGGCCAACCATGCAACGCGCCGCCACCTTGGCGAGCTGGATGCCGGTGGCTTTGGAAACGAAAGGCACGGTGCGCGAGGCACGCGGATTCACTTCGAGTACAAAAATCACGTCTTCGCCATCCTTTTGCTGGATGGCGAACTGCACATTCATCAAACCCACCACGTTCAGGCCTTCAGCCATGGCGGCGGTCTGGCGCTTGAGTTCATCGACCGTGGCTTGTTTCAGGTAATACGGCGGCAGCGAGCAAGCAGAGTCACCGCTGTGCACGCCAGCTTGTTCAATGTGTTCCATCACCCCGCCAATAAACACACGACCGACCGAGTCGCGAATCGCGTCGACGTCACATTCGATGGCGTCGTTCAGGAAGCGGTCCAGCAGCACCGGCGAGTCATGGCTGACCTTGACCGCTTCACGCATGTAGCGCTCCAAGTCGCGCTGTTCGTGCACGATTTCCATGGCCCGGCCACCCAGCACATAACTCGGGCGCACCACCAGCGGGTAACCCAGCGCGGCAGCTTTTTCAAGTGCTTCGGGCTCGGTGCGCGCGGTGGCGTTGGGCGGCTGTTTGAGCTTAAGTTCGCGCAACAGGGCCGAGAAACGTTCGCGGTCTTCAGCCGCATCGATCATGTCCGGGCTGGTGCCGATGATCGGCACGCCGTTGGCCTCCAAGTCCAGCGCCAGCTTCAGGGGCGTCTGGCCACCGTACTGCACGATCACACCATGGGGCTTTTCCTTGTCGACGATCTCCAGCACGTCTTCGAGCGTCAACGGCTCGAAATACAGCCGGTCCGAGGTGTCGTAGTCGGTGGAGACGGTTTCCGGGTTGCAGTTGACCATGATGGTCTCGTACCCGTCTTCGCGCATGGCCAGCGCGGCATGCACGCAGCAGTAGTCAAACTCGATGCCCTGGCCAATGCGGTTGGGGCCACCGCCCAGCACCATGATTTTCTTGCGGTTGGTCGGTTGCGCCTCGCATTCCGAGCCTTCGGCCTCGTAGGTGGAATACAGGTAGGCGGTGTTGGTGGCAAATTCTGCGGCGCAGGTATCCACACGTTTGTAGACCGGGCGCACACCCAAAGCGTGGCGGCGCGCGCGCACGGCGGTGTCCGTTGTTTTGAACTGTTTGGCTAGGCGGCGGTCCGAGAAACCTTTTTGCTTCAAGGCGCGCAGCGTGGCGGCGTCGATGCTGTCCAGCGCGGTACCAATGGCGGGTTGTGGCAGGCGTTCGATCTCCAGCTCAATCTTGACGATCTGCTCGATCTGCACCAGGAACCATTTGTCGATCTTGGTGATGTCAAAGACTTCCTGGACGCTCCAGCCAGCGGCAAACGCATCACCCACGTACCAGATGCGCTCCGGGCCGGGCTCGCCCAGCTCTTTTTCCAACAGTTCGCGGTCCTGCGTTTTTTCGTTCATGCCGTCCACGCCCACTTCCAGCCCGCGCAGGGCTTTCTGGAACGATTCCTGGAAGGTGCGGCCCATCGCCATGACTTCGCCCACCGATTTCATCTGCGTTGTCAGACGGCTGTCGGCAGCGGGGAACTTCTCGAAAGCAAAACGGGGAATTTTGGTGACCACGTAGTCGATGGACGGCTCGAACGAGGCTGGCGTGGCACCGCCGGTGATCTCGTTGCGCAGCTCGTCCAGCGTGTAACCCACGGCCAGCTTGGCGGCTACCTTGGCAATCGGGAAACCGGTGGCCTTGGAGGCCAGCGCGGAGGAACGGCTTACGCGCGGGTTCATCTCGATGACGACCATGCGGCCGTCTTTCGGGTTGATGGAAAACTGCACGTTGGAGCCGCCGGTGTCGACGCCAATCTCGCGCAGCACCGCCAAGCTGGCGTTGCGCAAAATCTGGTATTCCTTGTCGGTCAGCGTCTGCGCCGGGGCCACGGTGATCGAGTCACCGGTATGCACACCCATCGGGTCCAGGTTTTCGATCGAGCAGACGATGATGCAGTTGTCCGCCTTGTCGCGTACCACTTCCATCTCGTACTCTTTCCAGCCAAGCAGCGATTCTTCAATCAGCAGCTCGTTGGTCGGCGAGGCCTCCAAACCGCGTTTGCAGATGACCTCGAACTCTTCCGGGTTGTAGGCAATGCCGCCACCGGTGCCACCCAGCGTGAAGCTCGGGCGGATCACGGTGGGGAAACCGACCGTGCGCTGCACATCCCAGGCCTCCGCCAGGCTGTGGGCGATGCCGGAGCGGGCCGAACCCAGACCAATCTTGGTCATGGCGTCCTTGAACTTGAGCCGGTCTTCGGCCTTGTCGATCGCTTCGGGCGTAGCACCAATCAGCTCGATGGCTTTGCCGGTGGCAGCACCGGTGTACTTGTCGAGCACACCGTTGTGCCACAAGTCCAGCGCGCAGTTCAGCGCGGTCTGGCCACCCATGGTGGGCAGAATCGCGTCAGGACGCTCTTTGGCGATGATTTTTTCCACCGTCTGCCAGGTGATCGGCTCAATGTAGGTCACATCCGCCGTGGCCGGGTCGGTCATGATGGTGGCCGGGTTGCTGTTGATCAGGATGACCTTGTAACCCTCTTCACGCAGCGCCTTGCAGGCCTGCACGCCGGAATAATCAAACTCACAGGCCTGGCCGATGATGATCGGGCCAGCGCCAATGATGAGGATGCTTTTGAGATCGTTTCTTTTCGCCATGTCTATGTACCAAATTGGCCTCTAGCCCTTATAGGGAAGGGGTTAGTAGCTATTAAAATCAATTCAAATTTGCGGTGGCCAGCTTGCCACCAAACCACAGGAACAAGGCCCCAACGCCGCCCGACAGGCTGGCCGAGAGACGCTTGCGGCGCGCAAAACCTTGCGCCAGACGGGCGCCCGCCAGAATCAGCGCCGACAGATATAGGGCGCTGAAAAACATCAGGATCACGCTGAGGATCAAAAAAGGAAGCTCCGGGTGCGCATAACCGGGGTCGATGAACTGCACAAAGAACGACAGCAAAAACAAGATCGCCTTCGGGTTGAGCAAGCTGATCACCAGTGCGCGCTGGAATGGGCGGCGCATCGAAGCGCGGTCTTCGCTGGCCTCCTCAGTGGAGCGCGGCGCAAGCTGTACCTCGGAGGAGGCTGCTGTACGCCAGGCTTTCCAGGCACCCCGCAACAATTGCACCCCAATCCAGCCCAAGTACGCCGCACCCACCACCTTGACGACCAAAAACATGGCCGGGTAGGTGCGCAGCAAACCCGCCGCGCCCAAAGCGGTGAGGATCAACAAGACGGTGTCACCGACAAACACACCAAACGCCCCGTGAAAACCCGCCTTGACGCCGCGCGCCGTGGCGACCGATAGCACGTACATGGAATTGGGTCCGGGCAACAAAATGATGCCGAACGCGCCAATCACGTAGGTCCAGATGTCGGTCACGCCATAAAAACTCACGCGCGCGCCTCCATCGAGGTGATGAAACGGTCAAACAGGTAACCAATGTCATGCGGGCCGGGTGAGGCCTCCGGGTGACCCTGGAAGCAGAACGCCGGTTTGTCGGTGCGCGCCAGGCCCTGCAGCGTGCCGTCAAACAGGCTCACATGGGTGGCGCGCAGGTTGGCTGGCAAGCTGGTCTCATCCACCGCAAAACCGTGGTTCTGGCTGGTGATGCTGACGCGGCCGCTGTCGAGGTCTTTCACCGGGTGATTGGCACCGTGGTGGCCAAACTTCATCTTGAAGGTTTTGGCACCGCTGGCCAGCGCCATGATCTGATGCCCCAGACAGATGCCAAAGGTCGGGATGCCGGAGTCGATCAGTTCGGCTGCGGCACTGATGGCGTAGTCACACGGCTGCGGGTCGCCGGGGCCGTTGCTCAAAAAGATGCCATCAGGCTGGTGTTTGAGCACCTCTGCCGCCGACGTTTGTGCGGGCACCACGGTGACCTTGCAGCCGCGCTGGGCCAACATGCGCAGGATGTTTTTCTTGACACCAAAGTCATACGCCACCACATGAAAACGCGGCGCAGTTTGTTCGCCGTAGCCGGGGGCGTTGTTCAGCGCCGGGTTGAACAGCTCCCATTCGGTCTGCGTCCAGGTGTAAGACGAGGTGCTGGACACCACCTTGGCCAGATCGGCGCCAGCCATGCTGGGTGCGGCTTTGGCCAGCGCCACGGCGCGTTCAATCACGCTGGGCGTTGCGGTTTCACCCGCTGCCAGCGCCAGGATGCAGCCGTTTTGTGCGCCCTGGGTGCGCAGCTGGCGCGTCAACTGGCGCGTGTCGATATTGGCGATGGCCACTGTGCCCTCACTCACCAGGTACTCGCCGAGCGTCTGCGTCGAACGGAAGTTGGACGCCAACAGTGGCAAGTCTTTGATGATCAGCCCGGCGGCGTGGATTTTGTCGGCCTCCACGTCTTGCGGGTTGATGCCGTAGTTGCCGATGTGCGGGTAAGTGAGGGTAACGATTTGCTGGCAGTAGCTGGGGTCAGTCAGGATTTCCTGGTAACCGGTCATGGCGGTGTTGAACACCACCTCGCCCACGGTGGAGCCAGTGGCGCCAATGGAATGACCGATGTAGACCGTGCCGTCTGCGAGCGCCAAAATGGCGGGTGGGGTGTTTCCCTTGAGAGACAAAAGCACTGGGTTCTCCGAAATAGTTGCGGGTACGCCCATGCACACGCAGGAGTGAGCTCCTGGCTTGCTTTTGATGGAAATGGGGCTTGTGCGCAGAGCGTACGCGGATGCAAAAAAGCCCCAAATTATAGCCGACGCACCCCAATTTTCGGCCGCGCCAAGGGGCTGATGGCCGGGTTTACCCCAGGCAGACGGTGGCACTGGCGTGCAGGCAAATCGCCGCAGCCGTGGCCACATTCAAAGATTCTTCCCCGCCCGGCTGGGCGATGCGAACAAACTGCGTGGCGCGCGCCGTCAACTCGGCGCAAACGCCCTGCCCTTCGTGCCCCAGCGCCCAGGCACAAGGCATGGGCAGCGCTCTGTTGTGCAGCAACTGGTGCAGGAATTCACCGCGATGCGAACTGGTCACCAGCAGGGGCAGGCCAAGCGTGTCCAGCGCAGTCAGATCAGCGCCTTCGTGCAAGTGCAAGCCCCAGTGCGCACCCATGCCAGCGCGCAATACCTTCGATGCCCACAATGCCGCCGTGCCTTTGAGGGCAATCACCTGCTTGAAACCGAACGCCGAGGCGCTGCGCAACAGGGCGCCAACGTTGCCAGCGTCTTGCACCCGGTCCAGGATCAACGTGCCCACACCGGGCTGAACTGGCGCCGTAGCAGGCAGCGCAAACACAAACCCCATGCGCGCGGGGGATTCCAGGGCGCTGAGGGTGGCGTACAGATGATCGGAAATGACTATATTTTTACTAGCTAGTGACCCATATTCTGTATGGGCTAGAGGCCAATAAGATTTAGAAAAAATGCCGATGTCCGGACGCACGCCACGCGCCACAGCAGCGCGCACCAGGTGGTCGCCCTCGGCCCACAAGCGGCCTGCCCGGCGGTAATCGGTGCTGCCGTGCGCCAGGCGTTTGAGTTCCTTCAGCAGCGGGTTGTCGCGCGAACTGATGTAGATCGGGTCCGTCATGGCTGGCTCACATGGGCGACCAAAGGCGGGGCGTTTTCCAGCTTCACTGCTTCGAGGACTGATGCAATGGGCAGGCCTGCAGCGTTGGGGCCAGACGCCAGCACCGTGCGTACCGGCGCAAACGTGGTGCGGTGCAGGGGGCTGGCACCATGCGCCTGCAATGCCGCCAGATGCTGCACTGTGCCATACCCCTTGTGCTTGGCAAACCCATAAGCCGGATAGTGCTCTTCCATCTCCTCACACCAGCGGTCGCGCGTGACCTTGGCCAGGATAGATGCGGCGGAGATGGCGGAAATCAGCGAGTCGCCCTTGACGATGGCTTCACAACGCATCGGCAAAACCGGCAAGCGGTTGCCATCCACCAGAACCAGCTTGGGTGCCAGCCGCAAGCCGTGCACCGCACGGCGCATGGCCAGCAAGGTGGCTTGCAGGATGTTGAGGCTGTCGATCTCTTCCACATTGGCCTGCGCCACCGCAAAACACAGCGCTTTGGCGCGAATTTCATCAAACAGGCGCTCGCGTTTGAGCGCTGAGAGTTGTTTGGAGTCTGCCAGCCCTTTGATCGGCTGCAGGTCATCCAGAATCACCGCTGCCGCCATCACCGGGCCAGCGAGCGGTCCGCGGCCCGCCTCGTCCACCCCGGCAATCAGCCCTTTGACGCCCCATTGCAAAGCCAGTTGCTGCATGCTGGCCTGCCGTATGTGGCGGGTTTTGGCCACTTTTCGCAACGGCGGGGGTTTAGGCTTCGAGGACAGTGGCGATGGCATGGGCGGCAAGGGTCGGAGTGTCGCGCTGCAATTGGGCATGCAGCGCGGTGAAACGATGTTCAAGGCGCTGTATTTTCGCCGGGTCTTGGGCTGGGGCGTCCAGCCAAGCCAGCACGGCTTGGGCCAGCGCCTGCGGTGTGGCAGCGTCCTGCAGCAACTCGGGCACCACAAAGTCACGGCACAGAATGTTGGGCAAGCCCACCCAGGGCTGCAGTTTTTTGCGCCGCATGATCTGCCATGACAGCGCACTCATTCGGTAGGCAATCACTATGGGCCGCTTGAACAACGCGGCCTCCAGCGTGGCGGTGCCGCTGGCGATGAGGGTCACATCGCAGGCGGCCAGCACCGTGTGCGACTGGCCTTCCACCACACGCAATGCGCTACCCAGACCGCTGGCAGCCGCAGCCGCCTCGATCCGCTGGCGCAGCGCCGGTATCGCTGGAACTATAAATTGCGTAGCTGGTTGCCCTTTCTGAATAAAGGCTGCAGCCTGAAAGAACACATGAGCCAGATGCCGCACTTCAGACTCCCGGCTGCCCGGCAAGATCGCCACCACCTGGGCGTCTGGCGCCAGACCCAGCTTGGCACGCGCCTGCGCCCGGTCCGGCTGCAGCGGGATCACATTCGCCAGCGGATGCCCAACGTAGGTCGCGGCAATGCCGTGCTGTGCCAGCAACTCCGGCTCAAAAGGGAAGATGCACAAAACGTGGTCCACACTGCGCTTGATCTTTTCCAGCCGCTCTGGCCGCCAGGCCCAGACCGACGGGCAGACAAAATGCACGGTTTTGATGCCCTGCGCTTTCAAAGCGGCTTCCAGATCCAGGTTGAAATCCGGCGCATCCACGCCGATGAACAGGTCGGGCTTGTTGGCCAGCAAGCGGTTTTTGAGCTGGGTGCGGATGCCAACAATCTCGCGGTAGCGGCGCAATACTTCCCAGCCGAAACCATGCACCGACAATTTGTCATGCGGCCACCAGGCCTCAAAACCGCGCTTGGCCATCTGCGGGCCACCGATGCCCGCGCTGTGCAGCTCCGGCCAGCGCAGTTTCATGCCGTCGAGCAACAACCCCGCCAGCAGGTCGCCAGAGGTTTCACCCGCGACCAGTGCGGCGCGCAGCGTCATGGCTGACCCGGTATCAGCGGACAATGCCGCGCTGCGGCGAGACTTGCTGCAGGAACGAGAGCATCATCTGCACGTCTGGCATGGACTCCGGGTGGCTTTCACTGAGCGTCGCGATGCGCTCCATGGCCAGTTGCAAGGTCAGGTCGTCGCGGTACAAGGCTTTGTGCATGGCTTTGACCGCCAAGATACGCTCTGGCGAAAAGCCCCTGCGGCGCAGGCCTTCAAAATTCATCGAACGTGCCGCTGCGGGTTGGCCCTGGCACATGACAAACGGTGGCACGTCCGCCAGCAGCATGGTGCACATGGCGGTCATGCAATGCGCCCCCAACTTGACAAACTGGTGGACCACGGTGAAGCCGCCCAGAATGGCCCAGTCGCCCACGTGCACATGACCGGCCAGCTGCGAGTTATTGGCAAAAATGGTGTTGTTGCCCACTTGGCAGTCATGCGCCAGATGCACGTAGGCCATCAGCCAGTTGTCATCGCCGACGCGGGTCACGCCTGCATCACCGGGCGAACCGATGTTGAAGGTGCAAAACTCACGGATGGTGTTGCGGTTGCCAATGACCAGTTCACAGGGTTCACCAGCGTATTTCTTGTCCTGCGGAATAGCACCGAGCGACGAAAACTGAAAGATGCGGTTGTCTGTGCCGATGGTGGTGTGGCCTTCAATGACCACATGCGGGCCGACGGTGGTGCCCGCACCGATCTTCACGTGCGGCCCGATGATGCTGTAAGGCCCGACGCAGACCGAGCTATCCAGCTCGGCGCCCGGGTCCACGATGGCGGTGGCGTGGATCGTGGTCATGATGATGGCCTCAAACAACTTTGCGCATGGCGCAGGTCAATTCGGCCTCCACGGCAATGTTGCCGTCCACATCGGCACGCGCCTTGAACTTGAAGATACCGGCTTTCATGCGCAGCAATTCCACATGCAAGATGAGCTGGTCACCCGGCTCCACGGGCTGTTTGAAGCGGGCGTTGTCAATCCCGGCAAAGTAATACACCATGTCATCGGTGGGTGACGTGTCCAGCGCGTCAAAGGCCAGCAAGGCTGCCGCTTGGGCCAACGCTTCGAGCATCAACACACCGGGCATCACCGGGCGATGCGGGAAATGGCCGGTGAAAAATGGCTCGTTGATGGTCACATTTTTCAACGCCCGGATGGATTTGCCTTTGTCGATTTCGAGTACCCGGTCCACCAGCAAAAACGGGTAACGGTGCGGCAATTGCTTGAGAATTTGGTGGATGTCCATGGATCTGGCCTTTTTAGTCGGAAGAAATATTGGGAATAAGCCGCTTCACCTGGGCTTCCAGCGCGCGAATGCGCTCGCGCAGGCTGGCCAGCTGCTTGACGGAAGCGGCGTTTTTTTCCCAGGCGGCGTTGTCGTCAATCGGGAACATGCCGGTGTAATGACCCGGCTTGAGGATGGAGCGCGTGGCCACCGACGCCGCCGAGATGTTCACGCCTTCCGCCAGCGTCAGGTGCCCGAGCACCACCGCGCCACCGCCCACGGTGCAATGCGCACCAATGTGCGCGCTGCCCGCCACACCCGCACAGCCAGCCATGGCGGTGTGCGCGCCCACAAACACGTTGTGGCCGATCTGGATCAGGTTGTCGAGCTTGACGCCATCTTCAATCACCGTGTCTTGCAGCGCCCCGCGGTCAATGCAGGTGTTGGCGCCAATTTCGACATCGTTGCCAATGGAGACGTTACCGAGCTGCTCGATCTTGACCCAGGTACCGTTGTCGGGCGCAAAACCAAAACCATCCGCACCGATCACCACCCCCGGGTGTAGCAAACAGCGCTCACCAATACTGCAGTTTTCACTGACCGTCACACGGGATTTGAGGACTGTACCGGCACCAATGCTGGCCCCCGCCTCCACCACACATAAAGCACCAATTCGGGCGCTGGGATGAACGCTGGCTTGAGGGTCAATCACCGCAGAGGGATGAATCAGCGCGGTGTCTGGCCGGGGAAACTGCTGCTTCCAGAGCTGCGTGGCCCGGGCAAAGTAAAGGTAGGGGTTCTCAACCACGATGCAGTCACCGCGCGCCTGCGCTGCGGCCTGCATGTTCGGGCTGACGATGACACACCCCGCACGGGAGTTGGCCAGCTGCTGCTGGTACTTGGGATGGCTCAGGAAGCTCAGGTGTTGGGGCTGGGCACTCTCAAGCGATGCCAGGCCTTCAATCAGACGCTCGGGATCACCAAAAAGTTGTCCACCAAGCAACTCAACGAGGGTTCCTGCGCGCAAAACCACCCGCGGCCACCCTTTCGACGAGTTACTTGGCAGCGGGCACGTTCAGTGCCTTGATGACCTTGTCGGTCATGTCGTGCTTCGGATTGATGTACACCACATCCTGGAAAATGATGTCGTACTTTTCAGCCGCGGCGATTTCTTTGATCACCCGGTTGGCACGTTCAATCACCTGCTGCAATTCATCGTTCTTGCGCGAGTTCAAATCCTCCCGGAACTCGCGTTGTTCACGCTGAAAATCACGGTCTTGGGCGATCAACTGCTTTTGCTGCGCCAGGCGCTGCGCTTCAGGCAAGGTAGGCGCCTCGCGCTCGAACTTGGCAGCTGCAGCCTTGACGCTGGCCGCCATGTCTGCCAAGTCTTTCTCGCGCTTGGAAAACTCCTGCTCCAGCTTGGCTGTGGCTGCTTTGGCCTGCGCTGCCTCTCTGATCACCCGGTCGGTGCTGACAAAACCGATCTTGATGTCCTGCGCATGAACCGATGTCCAGCAAAAGCCAGCCATCAACAAAAGAGCCAATCGACGTACGTAGTGATTCATTAGAAACTTGTCCCGATTTGAAATTGCATGCTCTGAATTTTATCGCCATCATATTTCTTCAATGGTTTGGCAAACGCCAGGCGCAGCGGCCCCACCGGCGAAATCCAGCTGATACCGACGCCAGCCGAGGCCCGCAGGGCGCTGGCATTGGCGTTGATGGCCAGACCCTCGTCTTCACCACCCACCATGCCGGCATCGACAAAACCGTACATGCGCAGGGAGCGGTCGTTACCCGCACCAGGGAAGGGTGTCAACACCTCCATATTGATATTGACCTTGCGATTGCCACCGACCGAGGTGCCACTGATGTCCTGAGGCCCGAGGCTACCTTGCTCAAACCCGCGCACCGAACCCAAACCACCGCCATAAAAGTTCTTGAACACCGGGTAAGAGCGGTCGCCCATGGATTTACCCCAACCCGCTTCAACATTAAAGGCAGCGGTGTACTGCTTGCTCAGGGGAATGTATTGCTGGAACTGGTAGGTGCCGCGCAGATAACGTGCATCGCCTGCAAATGACCACTCAGCGTTGGCACGCTGGTAGCGCCCGCTGGTGGGTGCCAAAGCACTGTCGCGGCTGTCACGCGCCCAGCCTATGGTGAACGGTATCGCCGAGCTGGTCTTGCCATATTCCTTGACATAGTCTGCATAAGACTGCGGCAGCAAGGTGCCCTCTTCGATGGTGGTTTGCTCAATACCAGCACCAAAAAACACCGTATCGATCTCCGTGAACGGCACACCAAAGCGCAGCGAGCCACCCGTGGTGATCAGCTTGTAGTAGTCCTGATCTTCGTACGGGCTGCTGGTCTTGTGATAGATGTCGACGGTTCGGGAGACGCCATCTTCGGTGAAATACGGGTCAGTGGTGCTGAGCACCACCACACGGTTGATTTTGCTGGTGTTGATCTGGATGCCTAGCGAATTACCCGAGCCAAAGGCGTTTTCCTGCTTCAAGCCAAACGACAGGCCCAGTCCATCACCGCTGGAGAAACCGGCACCCAGGCTCAAGCTGCCGGTGGGTTTTTCGGTGACGTTGAGCGTCAGGTCCACCTGATCGGGTGCGCCAGCGACTTCCTGTGTTTCGATCGCCACATCACCGAAATAGCCCAGGCGGTCAACCCGGTCGCGCGAGCGGCGGATTTTGTCGCCGTCATACCAGGATGACTCCAGTTGCCGGAACTCACGACGCACCACCACATCGCGCGTACGGGTGTTGCCCGCCACGTTGATCTTGCGCACATAAGCCCGGCGCGAAGGATTGGCCTGCAAGGTCAGCGCCACCAGGTTGTTGACGCGGTCAATCTCGGGCACCGCCTCGACGCGGGCAAAAGCATAACCAAAATTGCCAAAGTAGTCGGTGAAGGCTTTGCTGGTTTTGGCCACTTCATCGGCGTTGTAGGCTTGGCCCGGGCGAATGGAAACCAGCGTTTTGAACTCATCGTCCTTGCCCAGATAGTTGCCAGCCAGCTTGACGCCACTGACCACAAAGCGCTCGCCCTCATTGATGTTGATGGTGATGCCAATGTCGGTCTTGTTGGGATCAATGGCCACCTGGGTGGAATCCACCTTGAATTCCAGGTAGCCCCTCGTCAGATAATAAGAGCGCAGGGTTTCAATGTCAGCATTGAGCTTGGCCCGCGAATAACGGTTGGACTTGGTGTACCAGCTCATCCAGCCACCGGTGTCCAGGTCAAACAGGCCACGCAGCGTGGATTCACTGAACACCTTGTTACCGACGATGTTGATCTCGCTGATCTTGGCGGGCTCGCCCTCGGTCACGGTGAAGGTCAAATTCACGCGGTTGCGCTCGATCGGCGTGACCGTGGTCACCACCTGCGCGGCATAAAGGCTGCGGTTGATGTACTGACGCTTGAGTTCCTGCTCGGCACGGTCCATTTGGGCCTTGTCAAACGGGCGGCCATCGGCCAGACCGACATCACGCAAGGATTTCACCAGCACATCCTTGTCAAATTCCTTGGTGCCCACAAATTCAACGCCAGCCACGGTGGGCCGTTCTTCGACCACCACCACCAGCACATCACCATTGACCTCAATGCGCACGTCCTTGAACAAGCCCAAGGCAAACAAGGCGCGGATGGCGGCCGAGCCTTTGTCGTCGTTATAGGTGTCACCTACTTGTACCGGCATCGAGACAAACACCGTACCCGGCTCCACACGCTGCAACCCTTCAATGCGGATGTCACGCACCGTGAAGGGATCCACAGCCCAGGCAGCAGGCGCGGCCAATACCAAAGCAGCCACCGCAGACAGGGCGTTCAGGCGAAAACGATTGAATTGCATGATGAAAATGAAGAAATAAAAGTTGTGCAAAGTGGCACAACAACAGTTAGCCGAGCAAGCGGGCGATATCGTTGAAAAAAGCTATGGACATCATGGCGACCAACAAGGCGATACCCCCGCGCTGTAGCCGTTCCATCCAGAGATCAGACACGGGCTTACCTGTCACACCCTCCCAAAGATAATACATCAGGTGCCCTCCATCCAAAACCGGCAGCGGCAGCAGGTTCAGCACCCCCAGACTGACACTCACCAGGGCCAGAAACACCAGGTACTGAACCACCCCCATGCCCGCTGATTTGCCTGCAAAGTCGGCAATGGTCAGCGGGCCACTGATGTTCTTCAGGGATGCTTCGCCCACCAACATCTTGCCCATCATGGTGAGCGTCAATACGGAGACATCCCAGGTCTGCGTGATGCCGCGCGTGAGTCCTTCGACAGCACCATAGCGCACGGTCACAAAGGAGGGCCGGGAGCCAACATAAGCGCCAATGCGCCCCACCGTCGCACCGCCATCCGTCACGACTTTGGGTGTGAGCGTCACCTCCAGCAGTTGACCCTGGCGAAGCACTTTCCAACGCTGCGGCTGGGCCTGGCCATTCGCCCCCGAGTCGCGGATGAAACGGCGCAGCTCTTGTCCATCGCGCATGGGCTTGCCGTCGATCGACTGCACTTCGTCACCCTCAAGCAAACCAGCCTGGGCTGCGGCACCGTCAGCCTGGAGCTCACCAAGCGTCGGTCGCGTCAGCGGCCCGGTGATACCCATGCGAGCAAACAGCTCGGCATCTACCTGACTAGATTCCAAGGTAGACAGTGGCAGCAACACCTCCTGCTCGATGTCGTTTGGCGCCACAGCAAGCAGCAAACGGACATCCTCGCGTTTGATCGCACCCTGAGTCAGCGCCCAGCGCAAGTCTTCAAACGAGTTCACGTCCGACAATTCAGCGTCTGCCCCGCCGGCCCGCACCACCCGTTCACCGCCCTGAATACCCGCCGTGCTGGCCAGCGAACCAGCGGGAGGCGGGCTCAAAATGGCCTCTGGCTGCTCTACCCCGATCCAGTTCACGCAGGCGTAAAGCAACACAGCCAACAGCAAATTGGCCATCGGGCCAGCCACCACAATGGCGGCGCGGCGGCTCAACGGCTGGGTGTTGAAGGCAAGATGCCGCTCTTCTTGCGGTACCGTGCCTTCACGCTCGTCCAGCATCTTGACAAAACCACCCAGCGGAAACAGCGCCAACACAAATTCGGTGGACGCCGGACTGGCCTGCCAGCGCCACAGCGGCTTGCCAAAACCAATCGAAAACCGCAGCACCTTGACGCCACAAGCCACCGCCATGCGGTAGTGACCGTACTCATGGATGGCAATCAGCAGCGCAATGGCAACAAGGAAGGCAGGCAGTGTCAGCATGAAAGTGCGGTCGCTTTACCGTCAACGGCCAAGGCGCTGCGCCACGCTTTCGGCAGCGCGCCGCGACTGCGCATCCAGCGCCAGCAAATCCTCCAAAGAACCCGGTGGCGTCGGGCTGACACAGCCCAGCGTTTCCATGTTCACCACGTGGATCTGGTCAAACCGGATCCTGCCGTCCAGAAACGCGGCCACGGCCACCTCATTGGCAGCGTTCAGCACAGCGGTGCTACCGGGGGCGGCATCCAGCACGGACCAGGCCAGTTTCAGCCCGGGGAAACGCTCAACATGGCCATGTGCGTCAATGGACTCAAAAGTCATGTCAGCCATCCGGCTGAAATCCAGCGCCGAGGCCCCCGAGGTCACCCGGTCCGGCCACGACAGGCCGTAGGCGATGGGCACCTTCATGTCAGGCGTGCCCAACTGGGCGATGACCGAGTGGTCGCGGTACTGCACCATGGAATGGATCACACTCTGGGGGTGGATCACCACATCGATCTGCGCCGGCTTCACGCCAAACAGGTAGCGCGCCTCAATCACTTCCAGCGCCTTGTTCATCATGGTGGCAGAGTCCACCGAGATTTTGCGACCCATGACCCAATTGGGGTGGGCGCACGCCTGATCGGGGGTGATCGCCGCAAACCCGGCAGGGTCGTGGCGGCGAAAAGGGCCACCGGAGGCGGTCAAAATGATCTTGTGAACCTGCTCGGCCCAGGTGCCGACGTCATCCGGCAGCGATTGAAAAACTGCCGAGTGCTCGCTGTCAATCGGCAACAACTTGGCACCACCCTGCTGGACAGCCTGCAGAAAATAGTCGCCACCTACGACCAGCGCTTCCTTGTTGGCCAGCAGCAAACGCTTGCCAGAACGGGCAGCCGCCAGACAGGACGCCAGCCCAGCCGCACCCACAATGGCCGCCATTACAGTGTCCACCTGATCGTGCGACGCTATTTCTTCAATAGCTACTGGCCCATATAGCACTTGGGTTGGAAGGCTATTTTCCTTACATTTTTGGGCCAGGGTGCGGCCATGCTCAACACTGGCCATCACCGCGAAAACGGGCTTGAACTGCACGCACTGCGCCAGCATCTTGTCAACTTGCGTTGAAGCGCTGAGTGCAAACACCTCAAACCGATCCGGGTGCAACGCCAAAACCTCCAGCGTGCTGACACCAATCGACCCAGTGGATCCCAGAATCGCCACACGTTGTTTTTTCAGTCCAGAATGCGTGGTCATGAAGGCTCTCAAAAAGATATCAACATCATCGCCAGTGGCAGGGTTGGCAGCAGCGCGTCGACCCGGTCGAGGACACCGCCATGGCCAGGCAACAAGGCGCTGCTGTCTTTCACGCCGGCACTGCGTTTGACCAGCGACTCGACCAAATCACCCACCACACTCATCGCTGCCATGAAGACCACGGCAAGCACCAGGAAACTCAGGCCTTTGGCACCAAGAAGGGTGTAGAAACTTGGAACAGCTGCGCCACTGGCAGCGTCAGCGAAGCGCCAGACCATGGCCATCAGAACCACGCCGAGCATGCCGCCCCAAACGCCTTCCCAGCTTTTGCCAGGGCTGATGGACGCAGCCAGCTTGCTGCGCGTGAACCGGCCACCCAATGCACGGCCAGAAAAATAGGCGCCGATGTCTGCCATCCAGACCAGCGCAAGCACCGACAACAAAAAGTTGGTGCCCAGCAACCGGGCCTGCGCCACTGCCAGCCAGGTCAGACACAAAGCGGCCAGCCCAAGACCAAGCCGAACCGATACGGCGACCTGTGCCCAGGCGGGAACACCGGCCCTGAGAATCAACGCCCCAGCCAGGACCCACACCGAACCAGCAAGCAGCCACACGCTTGGCAGCTGTTCAGTCAGAATCCCCGACGCCCACATCACAACACAAGCCGCAGCACACAGTCCACCCGCTGCCAGCGATGCGTTGGATGTCAGACCATTCATGCGCGCCCACTCCCAGCCAGCAGCGGCGATAAACAGGCCCGCAATGACAAAAAAGGGCTCGGGGTGGGCGTAAAAAAGTGCTGGCAAGAGCACCATCAGCAGCACCAGCGCGGTCAATACCCGTTGTTTGAGCATGACGGGCTAGTTGGTGCCAGCCGATGTGGGCTCGCCATCCAGCTGATCGGAGGTCATGCCAAAACGCCGCTCACGCTGGGCAAACGAGGCAATCGCCAGATCCAGCGCGGCCTCATCAAAATCGGGCCACAACACATCGGTAAAGAAAAACTCTGAATAAGCTGCTTGCCAAAGCAGGAAATTGCTCAGGCGATGTTCACCCCCGGTGCGAATGACCAGATCAGGGTCGGGCACATGCGCCATTGACATGGCACGGTTCAGATTGCTCTCGGTGATCGGCAAGCCCTGATCGGCCAGCTTTTGGGCCGCCTGGGCAACATCCCAGCGCCCCCCGTAGTTGAAGCAGGCATTCAGAATCAAGCGGTTGTTACCGGCTGTGGCCGCTTCGCCCTCTTCCATGCCACGCAGCACCCTTGGCGACAAGCCGCGGCGATCGCCAACAAAGCGCAGTTGCACCCCGTCTTCTTTGAGCTGATTGATCTCGCGCGTGAGCGCCATGGCAAACAGGTCCATGAGACCCGAAACTTCTTCTGTAGGACGCTTCCAGTTTTCCGAAGAAAACGCAAAAACCGTCAGCACCCGGATACCACGCGCATCACAGGCACGCGCACACCGTTTGAGCGATTCAACGCCCTGCCGGTGTCCTGCTATACGCGGCAGATACCGCTTGTTCGCCCAACGCCCATTGCCATCCATCACGATGGCAATGTGGTGAGGAACCTGGTCGTAGGCCATGGTCGGTCAAACCGCCATGATGTCTTGCTCTTTGCTGGCCACCATCTGATCAATGACCACAATGTGTTTGTCGGTCACTTTTTGAATATCAGCCTCACAACGCTTTTGCTCGTCTTCAGAGGCCAGTTTGTCTTTCACCAGCTTTTTGACGGCTTCGTTAGCGTCGCGGCGCAGGTTGCGCACCGCAATCTTGGCCGTCTCGCCCTCAGAGCGTACGACCTTGGTGAGTTCCTTGCGCCGCTCTTCCGACATGGCGGGCATGGGCACACGAATCAGATCGCCCATCGATGACGGGTTCAAGCCAAGGTCGCTGTCGCGAATGGCTTTCTCGATCTTGGCACCCAGGCCTTTTTCCCAGGGCTGGACGCTCACCGTGCGGGAATCGATCAGCGACACATTGGCCACCTGGCTGATGGGCACCAAAGCGCCGTAGTAATCCACGTGCACCGTGTCCAGAATGGCCGGGTTGGCGCGGCCAGTACGAATTTTGGTCAGATTGTGTTGGAACGCGGCGATGGACTGGTCCATCTTCGCCTCGGCGGTCCGCTTGACATCAGCAATTGGCATCTTCTACTCCTCACTCCACGGTCATGATTTCAGCGAAAAAAAGAATCCTCGCTCAGGCAAACACCAGCGTACCTTCATCCTCACCCATCACCACCCGCTTGAGTGCACCATGTTTAAAAATGGAGAACACCTTGACCGGCAGCTTCTGATCCCGGCACAGCGCAAAAGCCGTTGCATCCATGATGCCCAGGTTCTGCGACATGGCATTATCAAAAGATATGGTGCTGTAGCGCGTTGCGGTCGGGTCTTTTTTCGGGTCAGCGGTGTAGACACCGTCCACCTTGGTGGCCTTGAGGACGATTTCTGCCCCAATTTCTGCGCCACGCAGCGCCGCAGCGGTGTCGGTCGTGAAAAACGGGTTGCCGGTGCCCGCAGCAAAAATCACCACCTTGCCCTCTTCCAGGTACTGCAAGGCTTTGGGGCGCACATACGGCTCAACGACCTGCTCAATCGCAATGGCTGACATCACGCGAGCCGTCAAGCCTGCCTTGTTCATGGTGTCACCCAGGGCCAGCGAGTTCATCACTGTCGCCAGCATACCCATGTAGTCAGCTGTGGCGCGATCCATGCCCACAGAACCGCCCGCGACGCCCCTGAAAATATTGCCACCACCAATGACCACGGCCACCTGCACGCCCAAACGCGTCACTTCCACAATTTCGTTCACCATGCGCACAATCGTGTCACGATTGATACCGAATTGGTCGTCGCCCATGAGCGCTTCGCCTGACAGTTTGAGCAGGATGCGCTTGTAAGCAGGCTTGGCGGTGGTCATAAAGGTCTCCGGAAAATGAAGGAATCGGAGCAATCAGCCCCGATATTACTGAAACGCGCCAACTCAAGCAGCTTGCTGTGCAGCCGCCACCTGGGCAGCCACTTCGGCAGCGAAGTCGTCAACCTTCTTCTCAATGCCTTCACCCACCACATACAAAGTGAATGATTTCACTGTTGTGCTTGCTGCCTTGAGCATTTGCTCCACCGTTTGTTTGTCATTCTTGACGAATGGCTGATTGAACAAAGACACTTCTTTGAGGTACTTTTGCACGCCGCCTTCGATACGCTTGGCCACAATTTCAGCCGACTGCACAGGTTTGCCAGCTGCAGTAGCCACGGCAGCGTCTTCAGCCGCCTTGGCCGCTGCCACTGAGCGCTCACGCGCCACCAGTTCAGCGGGCACATCGTCACTGGACAAAGCCACGGGTTTCATGGCAGCCACGTGCATGGCGACGTCCTTGGCGGCAACTTCATCACCGTCAAATTCAACCACCACACCGATGCGGGTGCCATGCAGGTAAGCGGCGAGCTTGCTGCCATCGGCAAAACGTTTGAAACGGCGGAAACTCATGTTTTCACCGATTTTGCCAATCAAACCTTTGCGCACGTCTTCCAGCGTCGGGCCAAAACCTTCCTGAGCGTAAGCGCAAGCACCCAATGCAGCCAGGTCAGCAGGGTTGTTTTTGGCGATCAGCAACGCGGCAGCGTTGGCCAGCGCGAGGAAGCTGTCGTTTTTGGTCACAAAGTCAGTTTCGCAATTGACTTCGAGCAAGGCACCCACACCGCCATCGACGGCGTAAGCCACCACACCTTCAGCTGTCACGCGGCTGGAGGCTTTGCCCGCTTTGCTGCCGAGTCGGACGCGCAAAATTTCTTCAGCCTTGGCCATATCGCCTTCGGCTTCAGTCAAGGCACGTTTGCATTCCATCATCGGCGAATCGGTCTTGCCACGCAGTTCAGCCACCATGCTTGCGGTAATTGCAGCCATTTTTTTATCTCCGAAAATCAGTTCAGTTAATGAAAAATCAAATTAAAAAAAGGGGGCACCAAAGCCCCCTTTTTCAGGGTCGTGACAATATCAGGCAGCTGCCTCGTCCACTTCCACAAATTCGTCCGCGCTTTCAGCAGCCACAGCCTTGACCACATCGTCCATGGCATTGGCACGGCCTTCAATGATGGCATCGGCAATACCACGGGCATACAGCGTGACGGCCTTGGAGGAGTCATCGTTACCAGGGATCACGTAGTCAATACCTTCTGGAGAGTGGTTCGAGTCGACGACAGCCACCAGCGGAATACCCAGTTTTTTGGCTTCAGCGATGGCAATCTTGTGGTAACCGACGTCAATCACAAAAATGGCGTCAGGCAGCACCGTCATGTCCTGGATGCCACCGATGTCTTTTTCGAGCTTTTCCAGCTCACGGGCAAACATCAGTTGTTCTTTTTTGCTCATGGCATCCAGACCAGCCTCTTGCTGGGTCTTCATGTCCTTGAGGCGCTTGATCGAGGTCTTGACCGTCTTGAAATTGGTCAACATGCCACCCAGCCAGCGCTGGTCAACATAAGGCACGCCAGCGCGTTGCGCTTCAGCAGCCACCGTTTCACGGGCTTGGCGCTTGGTGCCGACCATCAGCACAGTACCGCGTTTGGCCGAAATCTGACGCACAAACTTGGCGGCTTCCTGGAACATCGGGAGCGACTTTTCCAAGTTGATGATATGAATTTTGTTGCGATGGCCAAAAATGAAGGGGGCCATCTTGGGATTCCAGAAGCGGGTTTGGTGACCGAAATGGACACCGGCTTCCAGCATATCGCGCATAGTAACTGCCATGTATAACTCCAAAGGTTAAGTCTAAAATCCAGCTCGTTTTGCGTGAAACCTTGGCGATTGAGCCCGGTCACAGCAACACCTTGATGAAACTGGTTTGCGATTTACTTTGCAACGTATCATTGCCTGATACCAGCCGCAAAGCCAGTCAAGTATAGCATTGGCGACAATCCCATCCGCTTCACATCCTGAAGCGATCGCGTGTTCGCTGCCCTCCAAATACCCTAGACTATTGCTTTGACAGGTATCACTACAGGACGAGGCCAAACACCCATGCGCGAGTGCTAGAACATGCAGACCATGCCATTGGATCTCTCCCAAAAGCTCGCCAGCGCGGTTGACAAAATGCCTGCTTTTCCCAGAAGTGTGGAAAAAATCCTGCAACTCACCCGGGATGTCAATTGCACTCCCAAAGACATCGTGCAAGTCATTGACAAAGATCCGGTGGTTACCGTCAAGATCCTGAAGGTGGTCAATTCCGCCTACTACAGCCTGCCCCGGCAAATCACATCGGTCAATCATGCGGTGGTGTATCTGGGCTTCAACACCATCAAAAACCTGGCGCTGGGCATTGCTGCCATCGGCATGATGCCCAAACACAATGCCGCTGGCTTTGATGTGGACCAGTACCTGCTGCACTCCCTGTCCACCGCAGGCATCGCCAGAAAACTGGCCACACAAACCGGGGACGCTGACCCGATGGACTGTTTCATTGCCGGCTTGCTGCACGATTTTGGCAAGGTGGTGTTTGCCCAGTTTCTGCCTCAGGAGTTTCGCCAAGCGCTGGTGCTCAGCCAATCAGACGGCTCGTCGCTTCACGAGGCCTTGCGAAAGATTGTGGGCGTTGACCATGCTGTGGTGGGTGCCATGCTGGTAGAAAAATGGCGCTTTGCGCCCGAGTTGATCAACACCATCTCCCACCAATACGATGCCGACCAGCTCGACACCGGTTTGTTTGCCTGCGTGTTCACCGCCAACCAGATCAGCAAGCAGCTGGGTTTCGGATTTGGTGGCAACCCCTGCATTCACCCCTTACCCGAACGGGTGGCGCGGCGCGTGGGTGGTACCCTTGATGAGGTCATTGCCTCATCAGACGAGTGGAACGTGGCGTTTGAAGACGCCAAATTGTTTGCCAAGATATGACAGGCGCATCATGAAAGTGAGATTTTGGGGTGTTCGAGGTTCTATTGCATCGCCCGGGCCGTCGACCGTGCGTTATGGTGGCAACACCACCTGCATCGAGGTACGCACCGACAACAACGAACTCATCATCATCGACGCGGGCACGGGCATCTTCCCCCTGTCGCAATCCTTGCTCAGTGAGTTGCCAGTGACGGCCAACGTCTTGATCACCCACTCGCACTGGGACCACATCCAGGGCCTGCCGTTCTTCATACCCAACTTCATCCCTGGCAACACCCTGCGCCTGCATGGCGCGTTTGACCCGGTATCTGGCAAGGGGGTTGAGCAGGTGATGTCAGTACAACTCCAATACAGCTATTTCCCCGTGCGCGAAGCCGAGATGAAGGCCCACATTGAGTACGTCACCCTCACGCCCAACGAAAGTTTCCAGATGGGTTCGGCCACCATCACCCCGTTCATGATGAACCATCCGGTGATCGACTTTGGTTACCGCATCGATGCCAACGGTAAATCGGTATTTTTCACCGGTGACCACGAACCGCCACCCAACATTTACGAGCCGCAAGACCCCGAGTACGCCGAATACCAGTCGTTCGTGGACGCCAAAACAGCCGACATCTTGCGCGCCATGTCCGGCGTGGATGTGTTGATCGCCGACAGCTCCTACACGCAGGCTGAATACCCGGCCAAAAAAGGCTGGGGGCACGGCACCTTCCACACCAGCATCGACTACGCCAAACAGGCCCGTGCCAAGATGCTTTTTTGTACCCACCATGAACCCACCCGCAGCGACGACGCGCTGGAGAAAGTGTTTGAACAAGTGCTGCATGAGCACCCTCGCCAGCCCGGAGACCCGCAATACCGCTTGGCCAGAGAAGGCGAGAGTTACGAGTTCTGAACCGTGCGCAAAATCACCCCCGGCACCCGCCACCCCTTGTTCGGGGTTGATCAGACCCGGCGCATCGAAGTTTCTGCCGCAGAAAATTTGCCACCCCACACGCTGATGCAGCGCGCCGGACTGGCAGTAGCGCGCTTGGCGCTGGCTGTCGCACCCCACGCCCAGCGCATCTGGATCGCCTGCGGCCCGGGCAACAATGGCGGCGACGGCCTGGAGGCCGCCATTCACCTACAGCGCTGGGGCAAGCAGCCGGTGGTGACCTGGTTGGGTGATGTGCAGAAGGTGCCACCTGACACCGCTGCCGCCTATCAGCAGTTGATGGACGCCGGGATCGCCATCGAGGCCCATCCCAGCGGCAACTTTGACCTGTGTATTGACGCCCTACTGGGCATTGGCGGCCAGCTGCGCGAACCATATGGCCAGATGGCCGACTGGGTCCGGCACATCAATGCCAGCGGTGCGCCAGTGTTGTCTGTGGACACACCCACCGGCCTGCACGCCGACACTGGCCAAACCACCAAGCTGCATGTGCAGGCCAGCCATACCCTGAGTCTGCTGACGCTCAAACCAGGGCTGTTCACCGCCAACGGGCGCGACGCAATTGGCACCCTCTGGCTGGACACGCTGGGCCTGGCACCCGGTACCTGGGCTGAGTGCGAACTCACCGCCTGGCTCAACGAAAAGCCGAGCCAGGCGACGCGGCCCCACGCATCGCACAAAGGCAGTTATGGCGATGTGGCGGTGATAGGTGGTGCCCCGGGCATGACCGGCGCCGCGCTGCTGGCTGCCTCGGCGGCATTGCACGCAGGCGCGGGCCGGGTGTTTGTCGGCTTGCTCGATGACCATGCCATGACGGTTGACGTTCAGCAGCCCGAACTGATGTTTCGCCCGGTCAGTTCGCTGGAGTTATCCCGCCTGACCGTGGTCTGCGGCTGTGGTGGCGGTCAGGCCGTGGCACAGGTCTTGTTGGCCGTCTTGGGCTCATCAGCCCCCGTCGTCCTTGATGCTGATGCTATTAATATAATTGCTGAAAACTCCAGCTTGCAGACCGCTCTGGTGGCCCGGAGCACACGGAAATCGGTCACCGTGCTGACGCCACACCCGTTGGAGGCCGCACGCCTGCTGGGTAAAACGGTGCATCAAGTGCAGCATGATCGACTGTCAGCAGTGACCGATTTGGCCCATCGATTTGCCTGCACGGTGGTGCTGAAAGGCTCAGGTACCCTCATTGCCAGCCCCGGGCAAATACCAGTGATCAACCCAACCGGCAACGCCCGGCTGGCCACGGCAGGCACAGGTGATGTCTTGGCCGGGATGTTGGGCGCACAACTGGCAGCAGGTCACACCGGGTTTGAGGCCGCCCGTCGGGCGGTCTATCGGCATGGTGAATTGGCGGATGCCTGGCCGGAGCAGAGGCCTTTGACGGCGGGCACCCTGGCCATAGCATGGGGCACCTGATGTGGCCCTGGGCGCGTTCTGCAACGGCCCACAGTAGTTACCCACGAGGCCATGACATCACGCCCTACACAGCATCCAAACTATACTTAATATAGCTATCAGCCCTTTACGCATAAGGGCTAGAGGCCGATTTCTTATATAAACTAACCGCGCCCGGCAAAGGGCATGTTGGTGGCCATCACGGTGTGAAACATCACGTTGGCACTGAGTGGCAAATTGGCCATGTACAACACAGATTGCCCGACCACAGCCACATCCATCACTGGCTCCACGGCAACCTGACCGTTGGCCTGCAAGATACCGGCCTGCATTTTTTGCGTCATGTCGGTGGCGGCGTTGCCGATGTCGATCTGCCCCACGGCGATGTTGTATTTGCGCCCGTCCAGCGAGGCGGTCTTGGTCAGGCCGGTCACTGCGTGTTTGGTGGCGGTGTACGCGATGGAATTGGGCCGAGGCGTGGTGGCGGAGATCGAACCATTGTTGATGATGCGCCCGCCCTGCGGCGTTTGCGCCTTCATCACCCGGAACGCCTGGCGCAGGCACAAAAACATGCCGGTCAGGTTCACGTCCACCACGGCTTGCCACTGGGCCAGCGTCAGGTCTTCCAGCAACACACCCGGTGCGCTGATGCCCGCGTTGTTGAACAATACGTCAACCCGGCCAAAGGCGTTTAGCGCGGCGTCAAACAGCGCCACCACCGAGGCCTCGTCCGCCACATCAGTGGGCACCACCAGAGTGCGCTCAGGTGCGCCACCGATCGCCGCCACCTCAGACAGCGCCTGCGCACGTCGGCCAGCCAGCACCACGCGGTAACCATCCTGCAGCAAAGCCAGCGCCGCCGCCTTGCCAATACCGGACCCGGCACCCGTAACCACGGCAACTTTTGAGTGTTGATACATCATTTTTTTATAGCAACCTACGCTTTATTCATATGGGCTAGCGCCTACTTTTACGGCTTTTATCTTTGGATTTGGCCGCTGCAGGTGAGCGCCGGGCAGATGGCGCTCCGGGCACAGACGGCCTGGGCGCGCGCGCCAGTGGCTCAGAAATTTTGCGGCTGCGCCGACCCGAAGGCAAAGCATCTGAATCAGCATCAAACACCGTGCGCTCGTTGCCGTCACCCTTGTCCTTGATTGCGCGCGACACCAGCGCCTCACCCTCCTGCACCAGCCTGAAGTCAATGCGCCGCCCGTCCAGATCCACCCGGCTGACCTGCACCCGCACCCGGGTGCCCAGTGCGTATCGCATGCCAGTGCGCTCGCCGCGCAACTCCTGGCGCGCTTCGTCAAAGCGGTAATACTCACCGCCGAGCTCGGTGATGTGCACCAGACCTTCCACATACATCGCGTCCAGCGTGACAAACAGGCCAAAGGTGGTGACCGAACTGACCACACCGCCAAACTCCTCGCCCAGGTGCTCACGCATGTATTTGCATTTGAGCCAGGCTTCCACATCGCGGCTGGCTTCGTCGGCGCGGCGCTCGTTGGCGCTGCAATGCAGACCGGCCGACTGCCAGGCCAACATGTCAGCACTCAGCTTGCGCGGCTTTTGACCGGGCTCGGCCACCTTGGAGGCCAGATTTTTCTCTAGCCGCTTCGATAGTTTGGCGTGCGCCTCACCCGGGGTGGGCAAGACTGGCAGGGCGTATTTGGTCTTGGCCAGAATTGCCTTGATGACCCGATGCACCAACAGATCAGGGTAGCGCCGGATCGGGCTGGTGAAATGTGTGTAGGCCTCAAACGCCAGGCCAAAGTGGCCACTGTTGACGGGTGTGTAGATCGCCTGCTGCATGGAGCGCAGCAGCATCGAATGGATCTGCGCCGCATCCGGCCGGTCTTTGGTGGCGTTGGCAATCGCCTGGAACTCACCCGGTGATGGATCGTCGCTGATGGTCAGGCCCACGCCGGTGATCTTCAAGTAATTGCGCAGCACCTCTTTTTTCTCGGGCGTCGGGCCTTCGTGCACGCGGTACAGACCGGCGTGTTTGCTCTGGGCGATGAAATCTGCGCTGCAGACGTTGGCCGCCAGCATGGCTTCTTCGATCAGCTTGTGCGCGTCGTTGCGGGTGCGCGGCACGATTTTTTCGATGTGCCCGGCCTCGTCACAAACGATCTGCGTCTCGACCGTTTCAAAGTCCACCGCACCACGTCGCGCGCGCGACTTGAGCAGCGCGTGGTACACGTCATGCAGGTTGATCAGGTCACCAATGCGGTCTTTGCGCTTGAGCGCTTCCGGCCCACGGGTGTTGGACAGAATCGCCGCCACCTCGGTGTAGGTGAAGCGCGCGTGGCTGAACATCACCGCCGGGTAAAACTGGTAGGCCGAGACTTCACCGTCTTCAGACACCAGCATATCGCAGACCATGCACAGCCGTTCCACGTCAGGGTTCAGCGAACACAAGCCGTTGGACAGCTTCTCGGGCAGCATCGGAATGACGCGGCGCGGAAAATACACGCTGGTGGCGCGGTCGTAGGCATCCACATCGATGGCCGAGCCATTTTCCACGTAGTGGCTCACATCGGCAATCGCAACCAGCAGGCGCCAGCCGGAGGTGGCCGCCCTGCCCTTGCCGATTTTGGTCGGTTCACAGTAAACAGCGTCATCAAAGTCACGCGCGTCTTCGCCGTCAATGGTGACCAGCGGCACATCGGTCAAGTCCACGCGTTGGCGTTTGTCCTGCGGGCGCACCTTGTCGGGCAGAGCACGCGCCTGGGCAATGCAGGCTTCTGTGAACTCATGCGGCACGCTGTACTTGCGCACGGCAATTTCGATCTCCATGCCGGGGTCGTCAATCTCACCCAGCACTTCTTTGACACGGCCAATCGGCTGGCCAAACAGCGAAGGTGGTTCGGTCAGTTCCACCACCACCACTTGCCCTGCCTTGGCCGGGCCGGTGGCGGTTTTGGGAATCATGATGTCCTGCCCGTAGCGCTTGTCTTCGGGGGCCACGATCCAGATGCCGCTTTCGTGTAGCAGACGGCCAATGATGACCTGGCTGCTGCGCTCCACAATTTCAACCACCCGACCTTCGGGGCGGCCTTTGCGGTCACTGCGAACGATGCGTACCTTGACGCGATCTTTGTGCAGCACCGCACGCATTTCATTGGGGGGGAGATAAATGTCTGACTCGCCGTCGTCGCGGGTCACAAAGCCGTGGCCATCGCGATGACCTTGCACGACACCTTCAACTTCTTCCAGCAACGCGCTGGTTTGCTTACTATTTTTGATATACTGCCTTTCTTTCCTGAAATGCCCAGGTGGCGGAATTGGTAGACGCACTAGTTTCAGGTACTAGCGAGTAACTTCGTGGGGGTTCGAGTCCCTTCCTGGGCACCAATATAAATGAAATCTGATTCGTTTTGATGTCAAAAATCAGATGGGTTTGAACAAAAGGCTGCTGTAAAAACAGTAGCCTTTTTGTTTGGGAAAACGCTGTCAACGTGGGTGTCAAAACGGCTGCGCAATCAGGTCATGGCCCTGAGCCTGAACAATTCGCGCCTTGGTAAATTCACCCACCTTGAGCGTCTTGCTGATTTTCTCAGGCGGCAACAATTTCACCGTGCCATCAATCTCTGGCGCATCGGCATAAGTGCGGCCCAAGCCTCCTTTTTTGCCCAGCCCTGGCGCATGGTCCACCAAAATCTGCATCGTGGCACCCACGCGCTGTTGCAGCTTGGCGGCTGACACCGCTTCGGCCACAGCCATGAAAGCCGCACGGCGCTCTTCGCGCACCACCTCGGGCAACAAGCCCGGCAAATCGTTGGCCGTCGCACCCTTGACCGGACTGTAGGCAAAACACCCTGCACGGTCAATTTTCGCTTCCTGCATGAAGTTCAGCAGGTGCGCAAACTCTTCCTCGGTTTCACCCGGAAAGCCGGCAATAAAGGTGCTGCGAATCACGATCTCAGGGCAGGCTTCGCGCCAGCGCTGGATGCGCTCCAGATTTTTCTCGCCACTGGCGGGGCGCTTCATGCGTTTGAGCACGTCCGGGTGGCTATGCTGAAACGGCACGTCCAGATACGGCAATACCAGGCCTGAGGCCATCAGCGGCAGAATCTCGTCCACGCTCGGGTACGGGTAAACATAGTGCAATCGCACCCAGGCACCATAAGTTTGCGCCATTTCGCCCAGGGTTTGCGTCAACTCGAACAAGCGGGTTTTGATCGGCTTGCCATTCCAAAACCCGGTGCGGTACTGCACATCCACACCGTAAGCCGAGGTGTCCTGGCTGATCACCAGCAACTCTTTCACGCCGCCTTCAAACAGGGCTTGCGCCTCTTTGAGCACATCGCCAATCGGCCGCGACACCAGGTCACCGCGCATGGACGGAATGATGCAAAACGTGCAACGGTGGTTACAGCCTTCGCTGATCTTGATGTAGGCGTAATGCCGGGGCGTGAGTTTGATACCCGCACTGCCAAACGCATTGGGCACCAGGTCCAGAAACGGATCGTGCGGCTTGGGCAAGTGCAGGTGCACCGCGTCCATCACCTCTTGCGTGGCTTGCGGGCCGGTCACGGCCAGCACGCTGGGATGCATCTGGCGCACCAGATTGCCACCCGCATCACCGGCTTTGGCACCCAGGCAACCGGTGACGATCACCTTGCCGTTTTCAGCCAGGGCTTCACCAATGGTGTCCAGGCTCTCTTTGACGGCATCGTCAATGAAACCACAGGTGTTGACGATCACCAGATCGGCACCCTGAAAGGTTTTGACGGTTTGATAACCCTCGGCGCTGAGTTGTGTCAGGATCAACTCGGAGTCGGTCAGCGCCTTGGCGCAGCCCAGACTGACAAAACCAACCTTGGGCGCTTGCACCCCTTGCAGAGTCACACTGTTCATGCCTTGCTATTTTTCAAATGTCAGGGGTTGCTTTTGATACCAAAAGCGCCCAGCAACTGCCCGGTTTGTTTGTGCATCTGTTCCTGCATCTGGGAGAGCATATTTTTGGACTGCTCCAAGCTGCCCCCCAGCATGGCTTGCAACACCGGGGGCTGCAAATTCATAAACTGCGACCACATCTCTGGCGTGAAACCCTTCGATTGCTCTGCAAACCGGGTCTGCACATCGATCAGCGACTGGATGTTTTTCTCAAGGTAACCGCCCAGCATGCTTTGCATGGAGTGACCATAAAAGCGAATGAGGCTCTCAAGCACCGGGGCGGTAAACATGGGTGAGCCGCTCGCCTCTTCTTCCAGAATGATCTGCAACAGGATGCTGCGCGTGATGTTTTCGCCGGTTTTCACGTCCAGCACCTCAAACGGCTCACGCTTCATCACCAGGGCCTTGACCTCGGACAACGTGATGTAGCTGGAGGTGATGGTGTCGTACAACCGACGGTTGGGATACTTCTTGATGATGCGTTGCGGGCCTTGCTCCGGGGCAGCGATAGCGTTATTCATTGGTCATCCTGAGGCTCATCATGAGCACGGTTAAATCACTTGGAACTGATATAGATTGTATGAACTGACTACCGGCTGACCTGTCGAGGTTTACCCTTGCAACAGCAGACTCCCAAGCTTCTACATGGTAGCGCTGCACTGCTTTGCCAAGCAACAAACAAAACAGAAAAGAAACGATTTTTGGATACCAGGTTTTGCGGTCTGAATTTGACATCGTTCAGAAAACCTTGGTAGGCGCGATTGGACTCGAACCAACGACCCCCACCATGTCAAGGTGGTGCTCTAACCAGCTGAGCTACGCGCCTGAGATATTCAGGAAAACCGCAAGTATAGCGTCAAAAACTTGGCGGCCACGCCATCACGAAGTAGCCTTTTGAAAATTTGGCCGCAAACCGCCCGTTTTCTCACCCCTCAAGCCGTGATGTCGCGCCGAGATCGAATGCTGGCAATGATGTCTGGTACCTCGAAAACCGCACGATTGGTGATTTGCCGAACCCGCGCCTGAAACGCTGGCAACTGCCTGGTCAACTCATCTACCGCCCCGCTCACTGTGCGAAAACTGCGACTCACCACGCCAAGCCCGTTTGAACGCACCCAGTCTGTGTTCCAGCGCTCCTGAGGCATGGTCCAGGCATTGCGTGTGGTGATCACCGGCAAACCCATGTGAATCGCCTCACTCAGGCTGGCCGGGCCGGGTTTGCCCACAAAGAAATCTGCCAAAAACATCCAGTGGTTCACCCCTTCAGTGAAATCGACCACGATTCGGGGTGCCCGGCTGGGCATGGCGCGCAGCGCTTGCGCCAGCGCGACATTTCTGCCACACATCAGGATCAAAGGTGTATCCGGCAAACGGGCTGCGATGCGCTTCATCGTCGCCGAGCCATAGCCGCCAAACATGACAAGGCCCACGGCCTGATCGTCTGGCAAACCCAACTCGCGCCGCCGCGCCGTTCGGTCCATGGGCACTGGCTGATAAAAAGCCGGGGACAAAATCATCCCAGATGCGCGATGAACACGATCTGGCGCACAACCCGCTGCCAAAGCTTGTGCTGCGGCATGGTCAGTGCCACACACCACATGCTGCGGCTGATCGGGTTCGATCCAGAAGGCGGGCGGGTGATCGGCCATGTCCGTCAGTACCGTGATAAAGGGCGTTTGCGGCTGGGTGCGGCGCAGGCTTTCACACAGCGCCCGGTTGAAGTTGGGAATCAACGAGACCACCACATCGGGCCGCGCGCGCTGCCAATAGGGCTGCAATCGCTTGAGCAAGGCGGGATGACTCAGCCGAATCAGCATCTGAAACACTTTGAGTTCTTGCGCCATACCCAAAGTCAGCCCGTTGGCCAACAGTTTGTTGTAAAGATCCTCGGGCCGAAAGTGAAAGGTGGCAAAAAAGCGGGCCTGCGGGTCCAGCATGTCCACCAGATTGACCAGACGGACCTCCCACGGGCGGTCTTGCATGACCTGCTGCAGCGCCTTGGCTGCCGCCCGATGGCCCCCGCCTGCGTTGAAATAGATCAGGTCAATGCGGGTGACCATGCGGGAGCGCGCGAGATGTGTGGCATAGGTAAAAATGTGGATGGCGGTTCAGGTCCCCGAAATTTAAGTGGACAGGATGGCAATGGCGTGACAAGCCGTTGACCCTTTTGACCCAGATCCGTTTGGAGCCGCATCCCGCGCACCCCGGGCTCGGGATGTGGCTTGGGACTGCGGTAATAATTGACGTTTACGTTAACGTCAACCAACCAAAAGGAAACTCTCACATGGATATCGCTAACAAGGTTTACATCGTCACCGGTGGCGCGTCTGGGCTGGGCGAAGGCACGGCCCGCATGCTTGCTGCCAAAGGCGGCACCGTGGTCATTGCCGACATGCAGGCTGACAAAGGCGAGGCCGTTGCCCAAAACATCGGGGGTGCTTTTGTCAAATGCGATGTCAGCAGTGAGGTCGATGCACAGGCGGTGGTCGCCAAAGCGGTGTCTTTGGGCAAACTGATGGGCTTGGTCAACTGCGCGGGCATTGCACCGGCTGAAAAAACTGTCGGAAAAAACGGGCCGCACACGTTGGCGACCTTCGGTAAGTGCATCACCGTAAACCTGATCGGCAGTTTCAACATGATTCGCCTGTGCGCCGATGCCATGGCAAAGAACGAACCTGAAGCCACCGGCGAGCGCGGTGTGCTGATCTCCACCGCCTCGGTGGCCGCCTATGACGGCCAGATGGGGCAAGCCGCCTACAGCGCCTCCAAGGGCGGCATTGTGGGCATGACGCTGCCGATTGCCCGTGATCTGGCGCGCAACGGCATCCGCAACATGACGATTGCGCCCGGCATTTTTGGCACCCCGATGCTGTTTGGCATGCCGCAAGAGGTGCAGGATGCGTTGGCGGCCAACGTGCCTTTCCCATCACGCCTGGGCACGCCGCAAGACTACGCCAAGCTGGCCATCCATATTTTTGAGAACGACATGCTCAACGGCGAGGTGATCCGCCTTGACGGCGCCATTCGCCTGGCACCGCGCTAGGCGCCCTGGCGGGGGCGGTGCGAACGGCACCGGTCCCTTTGCCACCGGGAAGATCGGGCGCATGAGGCCGCGCTTCCTACAATCCCGCCATGTCCATCCCGCAAACCTTTGTTCAGGAACTGCTCGCCCGCGCAGATGTGGTGGAGATTGTGGGCCGCTATGTGCAGCTCAAGAAGGGTGGCGCCAATTTCATGGGGCTGTGCCCGTTTCACAGCGAAAAATCACCGTCTTTTTCGGTCAGCCCGACCAAACAGTTTTACCACTGCTTTGGCTGCGGCAAAACCGGCAACGCCATCAGTTTTTTGATGGAGCACGCCGGCATGAGTTTTGTCGAAGCGGTGCACGACCTGGCCCAGCAGTTTGGCATGCAGGTGCCCGAAGATGACGCCAGCCCGCAAGACCGCGCCCGCGCCGCCGAGCAGCGGCAAAAACAGCACACTCTGAACGATGTGTTGGAGAAAGCCTGCCGCGCCTACCAAAAGCAACTCAAAATCTCACCCCGCGCGGTGAGTTATTTCAAAGGCCGAGGTTTATCCGGGGTGGTGGCCAAACAATTTGGTCTGGGTTATGCGCCCGAGGGCTGGCGCAGCTTGGCCAGCGTCTTCCCGGCGTACGATGACCCGCTGCTGGTGGAAAGCGGCCTGGTGATTCTGAACGAAGAAGACGGTGGCGAAGCCAAGCGTTACGACCGCTTTCGCGACCGGGTCATGTTCCCGATCCGCAACATCAAGGGCGAATGCATCGGTTTTGGTGGGCGCGTGCTGGGCGACGACAAACCCAAGTACCTGAATTCCCCCGAAACGCCGGTGTTCAGCAAGGGCCGCGAGCTCTACGGCCTGTTTGAAGCCAGGGGCGCTTTGCGCGAACATGGTTACGCGCTGGTCACCGAAGGCTATATGGACGTGGTGGCACTGGCGCAACTGGGTTTTCCCAACGCCGTGGCCACGCTGGGTACCGCCTGCACGGCGGAACACGTGCACAAACTGTTTCGTTTCACCGACTCGGTGGTGTTCAGTTTTGACGGCGACAGCGCGGGCAGGCGTGCCGCACGCAAGGCGCTGGACGCCGCCCTGCCGCTGGCCACCGATGTGCGCAGCGTCAAGTTTCTGTTTTTGCCGACAGAACATGACCCCGACAGCTTTATCCGCGAACATGGCAAAGACGCCTTTGCCCGCTATGTCAGCGAGGCCGTGCCGCTAAGCCGGTTTCTGCTGGACGCCGCCCGTGAAGGCTGCGACCTGCACACCGCCGAAGGCCGCGCCCACCTGGCCAGCAACGCCAAACCCCTGTGGGAGCTGATGCCCGCAGGCGCCCTGAAGCAGCAACTTCTGACCGAAATTGCCGACCTGGTGCAACTCTCCAGCCGGGAGCTCACCGATGTCTGGTACCCGGCACAAGCCAAAGCCAAGCCGCAGCGCCCGCGCAAGGACACTTATCAAAGTGATAGCGACTACCGCAACAAGGACGAGGGCTACAGCCCGAAATCTTATAAATCCAAGGGCAGCCCCCGGCCTGCGGCCAATAGCCGCCTGCCCGCCAGCCGGGCCGACCACGCAGCGCGCATCTTGCTCGACAACATGGCTGCGCTGGAGGCCCTGTCTGCCGAAGACCATGGCCTGCTGTGTGGGCTGGAGGCACCTTACGGACCACTGTTCAGCTGGCTGGAGGCGCAGTTTCATGAACACGGTGCGCAGCCTTGGGTGGCGTTGCGCGAGGGCCTGCAAGGCCATGAGAGTGAGGCTTTTGCCCTGAAACTGATGGCGGGTCATGAGCTGGGCGTAGCCGACGACGCGCTTGAGGCTGCCGCCGAGCTGCGCCACCTGCTCAACCGGATGCTGATCGAACAGCTCAAAGCCGACGAAACCCAGGCCATTGAAGCCGCCAAGGCCAACCCCGCCGCCCTGCAGCGCTACCGTGAATTGCAGGCGCGCCGACTCGCGCTGGAATCGGCGTCCTGACCGCGATTCAAGGCGAGTCGCCCCAGCGTTTGGGCGAGAAAAAGGTATAATCCGCCGTTTTTCGCCCAGGCAAGCGCGACAGCAGCACCTCCGGACCCGGCCAACACGATGCGTACAGATGCATCCGGCCACTTTGCCGCAAGGACTGCACACCAAATGTTCGCCCACCCGTCTTGCCGGACATTGCCCATTTTTGCGATGCTTTTCTAACCGCTGGTCTGCCCTCAGCGCTTCACATGCTTCGTTTTTCGTCGTTTTGAGGTTCACCCATGCCTGCTTCCAAGCCAAAGACACCACCTGCTGCCGCAGCCAAGACCAGCGCTGTCAAAAAAACAGCCAGCAAACCTACCGAACCGAAAGAGCCCCTCGTGCCCGCATCCAAATCCATCGTCAAACCCGTTGCTGAAGTTCAGGTTGAGCCCGTTGCCGAACCCGTCGTGAAGAAAAAAGTCACCAAGGCCCCCAAAGCCGCCGCCGCTGAGGCACCCGCCGCTGCCGGCGCCGGTGCCAAACGTGGCCGCAAACCGAAAGCGGGCAAAGAGGCTGCCGAAGTCGATGAGCTGGACATGTCCGACATCGAGGACGATCTGGCGGGTGAGCCGGTGGTTGAAGTAACTGAAGCGACCGAGACCACCGAAAAAGTCAAACCCCTTCGCATGAAGATCAGCAAGGCCAAAGAGCGCGCCTTGATGAAAGAGTTTGGCCTGGATGAAACCGTGCTGTCTGAGGAAGACCTGGCCAAACGCCGTCTGCGCCTCAAAGCCCTGATCAAACTCGGCAAGACCCGTGGCTACCTGACCCACGGCGAAATCTCCGATCACCTGCCCGACAAGTTGGTGGATGCGGAAACCATGGAAGTGGTGATTTCCATGCTCAATGACATGGGTGTGGCGGTTTACGAACACACGCCTGATGCCGAAACTCTGCTGCTGAACCAGAACGGCCCCACCGCCGCCACAGAAGAAGAAGCCGAGGAAGAAGCCGAAGCCGCCTTGAGCACGGTAGACAGCGAGTTCGGCCGAACCACCGACCCGGTGCGTATGTACATGCGCGAAATGGGCACGGTCGAGCTGCTGACCCGCGAAGGCGAGATCGAGATCGCCAAACGCATCGAAGGTGGCCTGATGGCGATGATGGAAGCCATTTCCGCCTCGCCCGCCACCATCGAAGTGATCTTGCAGCTGGGTGAAGACATCCGCAGCGACAAGGTGGTCATCACCACCATCGTTGACGGTTTCACCAACCCCAACGAGGCCGACGATTACGTGGCCGAAGAAGACTTTGACGAATTTGATGCCGACGATGACGACGACGGCAAGGGCGGCTCCAAAGCGCTGACCAAAAAGCTCGAAGAGCTGAAAAAAGAAGCCATGAGCCGCTTCGACCGCATGCGCGAGCATTTCGAGAAAATCCACGCGATCTACGAGAAGGAGGGTTATGGCACACCCGCGTATCAGAAGACCCAGCGCGCCCTGTCAGACGAGCTGATGTCGATCCGCTTCACCGCCAAAACCATCGAAAAACTCTGCGACATGGTGCGTGGGCAGGTGGACGACGTGCGCAAGAAAGAGCGCGAACTGCGCCGCATCATCGTCGACAAATGCGGCTACCCGCAGGCCAACTTCATTGTCGAGTTCAGTGGCCGTGACAAACACCACAACAAGGTCGCCAGCCATTTGCTGGATCTGAAATGGATCGAGAAACAGGCCGCTGCAGGCAAGGCCTGGAGCGCGACCATGGGCCGCAACATCCCGCCGGTTCAGGAGTTGCAACAGCGCCTGATCGACCTGCAAGCCAAGGTGGTGGTGCCGCTGGACCAGCTCAAGGACATCAATAAGCGCATGAACGAAGGCGAATACGCCTCCCGTGCGGCCAAAAAAGAGATGATCGAGGCCAACTTGCGGCTGGTGATCTCGATCGCCAAAAAGTACACCAACCGTGGTCTGCAGTTTCTTGACTTGATCCAGGAAGGCAACATCGGCCTGATGAAGGCGGTGGACAAGTTCGAATACCGTCGCGGCTACAAATTCAGTACCTACGCCACCTGGTGGATTCGCCAGGCCATCACCCGCAGCATCGCCGACCAGGCGCGCACCATCCGGATTCCGGTGCACATGATCGAAACCATCAACAAGATGAACCGCATCAGCCGCCAGCACCTGCAGGAGTTTGGCTACGAGCCCGACGCATCCGTGCTGGCCGAACGTATGGAAATCCCCGAGGACAAGATCCGCAAGATCATGAAGATCGCCAAAGAGCCGATTTCCATGGAAACGCCGATTGGTGACGATGACGACAGCCACCTGGGTGACTTCATCGAAGACGGCGCCAACACCGCCCCCATGGAAGCCGCGATGCAGGCCGGTCTGCGCGATGTGGTGAAAGACATTCTCGACAGCCTGACGCCGCGTGAAGCCAAGGTGCTGCGCATGCGTTTTGGCATCGAGATGACCAACGACCACACCCTCGAAGAAGTGGGCAAGCAGTTTGACGTGACGCGTGAACGCATCCGCCAGATCGAGGCCAAAGCGCTGCGCAAGCTCAAGCACCCCAGCCGCTCAGACAAGCTGCGCAGCTTTACAGACAACCTTTAACCGGTGCTGGATGCCTCATCACGGGATGAGCGCCCTCGGTTGTCATTGCGGGCTCGACCCGCAATCCATGCCATCAAAGCCATGGATCCCGGATCAAGTTCGGACTGACAAAAAACCTACACAAAAAGCGCCTCAAGCCCTTATGAAACGGGCGTGAGGCGCTCTTTTTTTGGTAGTGACTGAGGTGCGCGGGCTAAAACTTTTCCAGCGCGATCAGGCCCGCGGCCGTGTTCGAAATCGGGATGTGGTAGTGGCTGTGCACCTTGCGCACACCATGACCCGGGCCCACCGCGAGGCTGGCGCGCATGGCCAGCCACATCAGCAGCTCAATGCCTTGGGAGCCGGTTTTTTCCACCAGATCGTGGTTGGTGAACTGGGTCGCCCACTCGGGGTTGCTGACCAGGCTTTCCATAAACTGCAGGTCAAATTCCTTGTTCAGGAAACCGGCGCGTTCTCCTTCGAGCTGGTGGCTCAAGCCCCCAGAGGCAATCACCGCCACCTTTTTGTCACTGTCCCAGCTGGTTATGGCTTCACCGACGGCACGACCCAGGGCATACACGCGCTCGGGCTTGGGTAGCGGAAACTGCACTGTGTTGATGCAGATCGGCACCATCGTCACCGGGCATTCACCTTCAGGCCAGAACAGCTTGAGCGGCATGGTGCAGGCGTGATCGACCAGCATTTCCTGGCAGGTGGTGATGTCAAAGTTTTTGTCCACCAGGTGGTTGATGATGTGCCATGACAAGTCCAGGTTGCCCTTGAACGGCGGCAGCGTCGGGATGCCCCAGCCTTCGTCAGCGTTGTTGTAGACCTCGGCAGCGCCCACCGCAAAGGTGGGCATCTTGTCCAGAAAGAAGTTCAGGCCATGGTCGTTGTAGAAGATCACCACCACATCGGGCTTTTTCTCTTGCAGCCACTGCTGCACCGGCGGGTAGCCGTCAAAAAACGGTTTCCAGTAGGGTTCCTGCTGACGACCTTTGTGAATTGCGCCGCCAATCGCGGGCACGTGCGATGTACCCAAACCGCCAATCAATGTTGTCATGTGTTTGTCTCCAAAATGGTTGTGACGGTCATTGCCCTGCTGCGACCAGCTTGGCTTTGAATTCGTCTTTGGTCATGCCGGTCTGCTGGGCACCGATGTCCTGCATGTCCAGCCCAAAAATGCCGGCAAACTTGGCCAGGTAGTAGGCATTGCCACCGGCGTCCAGCAGTTGCAGCACGTTTTTGGCGCGGATGGCGGCGGCCTGCGGCTCGGTCAGGCTGTACTTGCGCATGTAGGCTTCTTCGTCTTTCAGAAACTCGGCGCGGTTGTCGGCCGAATTAAACGAAAAACACATCTTGTTGAGGGCGTAGCCGCGTTTGGCATATTCCCCGTCAAACGGGTTGGTGCCAGGTATCTGGGGCAAGGGTTGGGATGAACTCACTGTTTGTCTCCTGTTTTGATCAATATCAAAACCGAGTATCTGATGCGCACCTCATAAAATAAATGCATGAATACTCATCAAATCCATGAGCAGTTTCGATGAATGAGTCATCGGGACGCCGCGACTACACCGATCTGGATGGCCACCTGCTGCAATTGCTGGTGGCGGTGGTCGAGACCGGTTCGATCACTGCGGCGGCCCAGCGCCTGGGCGTGACGCAGTCGGCGGTGAGCCATTTGCTCGACAAGTTGCGCGCCATCACCGGGGAGGCGCTGTTTGTCAAATCCGGTCGCGGCATTGTGGCCACCGCGCATGCGCAAGGCCTGGCCGACAAGGCGCGGGCCTTGCTGCTGGCGATGGAAGGTTTTGCCACAGCTGGCACGTTTGACCCAGCGCGCTGGCAAGGCACGTTCACCATTGCCGCCAACGACTTCCAGCGTGACCTGCTGCTGCCCGCACTGCTGCAACATCTGCGTTCAACCGCGCCGGGTGTGGTGCTGAGGGTGGTTCCGTCGAACATTCCCACACTGGAGATGCTGCGCCAAGAAGCCTGCCAGCTCGTCATCAGCCCGCGCCCGCCCGACGGTGGCGACGTGATGCAAAAACGCCTGTTTGAAGACCACTTCCGGGTATTTTTTGACCCTGGCCAGCGCAGCGCACCACAAACCCGTGCCGACTATCTGGCTTCTGAACACGCCACCGTCAGTTATGACAACCAGCGCTCTCTGGACATTGACCAGTGGCTGGTGGGGCAAGGGGTTCGGCGTCGTTTTCGGGTGATGGTGCCCGGTCTGGCAGCGCTACCGGCATTCATGCGCGGCAGCCAGTTGCTCGCCACCGCACCCAGCCTGATGCAATTGCATCTGTTCAAGGACCTTGCCAATGCCCCGGTACCGCTGCCTTGCCCGCCCATGCCCATGTACATGATCTGGCACCGGCGCTACCAGGACGATAGTGCACACCGCTGGCTGCGTGAGGGCTTGAGCCATATTTCTTATAAATATCAAAACACCACCCAGCCCTGAAACTCCGCTGCCCGCAGCATCCACGATCACTGGTCGTGAAATCTGAGAAACCGAAGTCATGGATGGCGGGTCGAGGCCCGCAATGACATCCCTCTTTCATGATTCCAAGTGGCTTGGCTGCGATGAAAGTGCCATGGCGGGTGCTGCGTTATCAAGCGTCGTGTGCGCCTGGCGGTAGGCCTGCGGCGCCAGCCCGGTGCGGCGCTTGAAAAAACGCGAAAAATACGCCGGATCCTCAAAACCCAGTTCCAAAGCCAGCCGGGCCGTGGGCGCAGCGATGTAGATCAGCCGCCGACACGCCTCACGCGTCAGACGTTCATGCACCAGTTCCAGCGCACTCACACCGCGCTCGGCGCGCACCAGCCGGTTCAGGCGCGGGGTCGACAGACCCAGGCGCGAGGCATAACGTGCCAACGGCCAATGCTCCAGAAAATGCTGCTCCACCAACAGCAAAAACCGCGTGAAAAGTACCTGATGGCGGTGGCTGCGCCCGCCTTGCACCTGGGCGTCCTGCGCCTTAACCTGCGCCAGACGCCACACCACCGCGCGCGCCAGCCAGACCGGCACCGGCGAATTCAGCGAGGCGGGCTGGCTGAACTCCGCCAGCAGTTGCCGCAACAAGGCATCCAGCCGCACGGCCGCCTCGTCACCAGCAGCAAAACGCAACACGCCCGGCGTCAGAAACACCGCCCGAAACGCCTCACCCACCGCCTGGAACTCACCCTCGAGCAAAAACCGCGCGCTCAGCGTCAGCACCAGCCCGTCGGTGCCTTGGGCAAAGCGAAAGCCATGCACCACACCGGGCGGCACCACGATGCCCGCCGGGCCAACCACGGTGTCGCGGCGCTCATCGAGCAGCACGTCGGCCTCACCCTGCTGCAGCCACAGCACCTGGTACAGGCCATGGTGCTGGTGCGGTTCAATCTCCCATTGGTACAACTGGCTGCGCGACTGCACGTCTTCGATGTGCAGCATCTCCTGCCCCACCGAGGCCGCTTCGCCGTAGAGCGAAAACGTCGGGATGGTGTGCGCCCGGGGCGAATCGCTGCCGGGCCGGGTGGTAGAAGCCATGCCCTCATTTTGAACGAAAAGTACCAGCACGGGTGGTACTTTATGCAAGGACTGAACGACCCCCTTGCCCTACAGTTCGCTCCACAACAAAACCACACCGGAGACAGCCCATGTTCAGTTTTGACCCCTACGCCCCCGCCATCGACGCGGACCCGTTCCCCTACTACAAACACCTGCGCAACGAGGCACCCTGCTTCTGGAGCCCCGAGGCCCAGATGTGGGTGCTGTCGCGCTACGCCGACATCGTCTCGGCTGGGCAAGACTGGCAAACCTATTCCAGCGCCAGCGGCAACCTGATGACCGAACTGCCCGGGCGCGCCGGGGCCACCCTGGGCAGCTCGGACCCGCCGAAACACGACCGCCTGCGTGGCCTGATCCAGCACGCGTTCATGAAACGCAACCTGATGGCGCTGGAAGAACCGATCCGCGATGTCGCCAAACAGGTGTTTGCCCAGCTCCATGGCGCACAGCAGTTTGACTTTAAGGAAGTGTCTTCCCAGTTCACGGTGAAGGTGCTGATGGCCGCTTTGGGCTTGCCGATGGGCGCGGAGGCCCTGGTGCCCGAGGCCGATGTGCGTGAAAACGCGGTGCTGATGGTGCAAAGCGACGCCCGCACCCGCGCCAAAGGCCCCGAACACATCGCCGCCTACAACTGGATGCAGGAGTACGCCGCCAAAGTGATTGCGCTGCGCCGCGCCAACCCGTGCAACGACCTGATCAGCAACTTTGCCCTGGCCGAGATCGATGGTGACCGCCTGGACGACCGCGAGGTGCTGCTGACCACCACCACGCTGATCATGGCCGGTGTGGAAAGCCTGGGCGGCTTCATGATGATGTTTGCCTACAACCTGGCCAGCCTGCCCGACGCACGCCGCGCCGTGGTCGCCAACCCGGACCTGCTGCCCGACGCGATTGAAGAAAGCCTGCGTTTCAACACCTCGGCCCAGCGTTTCCGCCGCCGTTTGATGAAGGACGTTACCCTGCACGGCCAGACCATGCGTGAGGGCGACTTTGTCTGCCTGGCGTATGGTTCCGGCAACCGCGACGAGCGCCAGTACCCCAACCCCGACACCTTTGACATCGCCCGCAAGCCGCGCGGTCACCTGGGTTTTGGCGGTGGCCTGCATGCCTGCCTGGGCACCGCCATTGCGCGGATGGCGGTCAAAATTGCGTTTGATGAATTCCACAAAGTGGTGCCCGAGTACCACCGCGTGGCCGAGCAACTGCCATGGATGCCGTCGAGCACCTTCCGCAGCCCGCTGGTGCTGGAACTGGCCGTCTGATCGTCCGCTGGCTCACCCCCTGCGTCGCTCTGACCCGGCGGCGCGTTTCTATTTCTGGAGACCCCTTTCATGGCCAACATCACTTACATCGAATCATCCGGCAACAGCACCACCATCAACCTCACCGATGGCTGGAGCCTGATGCAGGGCGCCACCGCCAACGGCATCGACGGCATTCTGGGCGAATGCGGCGGCTCCTGCGCCTGCGCCACCTGCCACTGCTATGTGGATGAAACCCGGCTGGCCGACCTGCCTGCCGCCAGCGAAGGCGAACTGGCGATGCTGGAGCACGTGGCCAGCGAGCGCCGCCCCAACAGCCGCCTGGCCTGCCAGATCAAGGCCAGCCCGGCGCTGGAAGGCCTGATCGTGCATCTGCCCGAAACACAGGAATAAAAAGATGAGCGCCTTCGTCATAGTGGGTGCGGGCCAGGCGGGTGTTCAGGCAGCAGAAGCATTGCGCGCCGGTGGCTTTGCGGGAAGCATCACCCTGCTAGGCAACGAGCCCTACGGCCCTTACCACCGCCCGCCGCTGTCCAAAGCCTGGCTGGCTGGCGAGATGGATAGCGCCCAGCTGGTGATGCGCGCACCCGAGATATTGGCACGCAAAGCCATCGATTTGCGCACCAGCGTGACCGTGACAAACATTGACCTCGCCAACCAGCAAGTGCTGCTGGCAGACGGCAGCGCCCTGCCCTACATCGGCCTGGTGCTGGCCACCGGCGCCACGCCACGCAGCCTGGCGCTGCCCGGCGGTGATGCGCAAGGCGTGCTGGCGCTGCGCTCGCGTGACGATGCCTGCGCCATCGCTGCTCGCATGGTCATGTGTTTGGAACAGCAACTGCCGGTGATCGTCATCGGCGGCGGCTTTATCGGGCTGGAAGTAGCTGCCACGGCGCGCAAAAAGGGTTTGCCCGTGACCGTGTTGGAAGCCGCGCCGCGCCTGCTGGGCCGTGTGCTGGCTCCGGTGCTGAGCGACTGGTACGCCCAGTTGCACCGCAGCCACGGTGTTGAACTGGTCCTTGACGCGCGCATTGAGGCGCTGGAAACGGACGCAACGGGCACGGTCACCGGCGTGCGCCTGACCGACGGCACGGTTTACCCCGCTGGTCTGGTGGTAGTTGGCATCGGCGTCGCCGCCAATGACCAGTTGGCACAACAAGCCGGGCTGGAATGTGACCGGGGCATCGTGGTGGATACCTGTGGCCGCACCAGCGACCCGCTCATCGTGGCCGCTGGCGACTGCACCGCACGACGCCTGAACGATGGCATCCTGATCCGGCTGGAATCGGTGCAAAACGCCGTCGAACAAGGCAAATCTGCTGCCGCTGCCCTGCTGGGCACCCCCAAACCCTTCACCGCCACGCCCTGGTTCTGGAGCGACCAGTACGACAAAAAACTGCAGATGGCGGGCCTGCCGATGGGTGCCGACCAGTGGGCAGTGCGCGGCGACATGGCCGGTGGAACCTTCAGCGTCTATCATTTCAAGGGCGACAAACTGCTGGCCGTGGACAGCGTCAACGCCAGCAAAGACCACCTGCAAGCGCGCAAGCTGCTGGACGCAGGTGTGTCACCCACGCGGGCGCAGGCGGCAGACACAGGGTTTGATCTGGCGGGGCTGCTGGCGCAGTGACGCCATTGAACGGCTGGATCGTAGCGCTTGTAGGTGGCAGGAGATGGGTAGGGGCGGCGGCCTCAGACTGTCAAAGGCCCAGAAATCGGCCGCCACCCCTACCCATCCCCCGCTGGCGAACGACGTTGGCATGCGGTCGCTGGGAACCAAATTCATTGACAACCAAAGTCAGGTACGCAGCGACTCCGGTCATAGAGATTTGCGATCTGCCTGCTCCAAAGCGGCTGTTGCCACCAAGAGATCGGCAGGCAGCTATGTGTCGAACCATTCGTCAAAGTGGGCAGCGGCAATCGACCATCAGTTGTCGATCGCGAGCGGCGCCAATCTGGCAGCACCCGACCCATTGCTGACACAGCCACCGATCAAGTGGTAGCCTGACAGCGGTCATTCAAGGGGTTTCAAATTCGAGCCACCAATGTCAGCTTCAGGGAAACTCAATCTGCATAGTGGACTTCCCGTGACACTGCAGTCTTGACTTACGAAAGTCTCCGTGGCCGGCAGCAATGGGTATGGAGCCAACAGGCTTTGCTCAATGAACGGCCGGCAAATGCGTAGCACCTGTCGAGTCCTTTCAAGCGGTGGTTGAGACATTTTTCTCTATCCCACTTCCCCCCTGCACCAGCAAACACCCTAGGCATCAATGACGCTGTCGCCGGTGCCACTGTACCGTTCATCGGTTTGTTTGCTCAACTCCGCTGGATGAAGATGAAGGTTTTGCCTGGGCGAGCCACCGACTGAAGGTGACCTTGGGTCACTGACCTGGTTTGACCGGCAGACAAATCACTTTGGCGTGGACTCAAGCGTCAGCACGGTGTAGGCACCGTTGATTTTGTCGGCTGTGAATCTGACTTTGTCACCCGCCTTGATTTGGCCCAAGAGCGCAGGATCCTTCACCTGAAACACCATGCTCATCGGTGGCATGTCCAGGTTCTTGATCGCGCCATGCTTAAGAGTGATTTTGCCGGCATTGAGGTCAACCTTGCGGACCTCAGCCTCGCTTTTCTCCGTCTCCACTGTATCAGCCGCTACGGCGCTTGTGGCGGCCCCTTGGTTTGTGCTTTGGGCCAGTGCGCTGCCGGCCGCCAAAAGCAGGCTAGTGAGGATGCAGTTAGAAATATGTGTCATGGTGGGGCTCCTTCAAGCGTATTTTTGATAAACCGATGAACTGCCGTCGCGCTGCACCAGCAGCACGGCATAGGCGTCTTTGCGGCCGTCGTACGCGGGGCCGTCCATGCCTGGTGAGCCAATCGGCATACCTGGCACGCTAAGACCCAGCGCACGCGGGCGCTCCTTGAGCAGTTTGCGGATGTCTTGGGCAGGCACATGGCCTTCAACCACGTAGCCGCCAACCAGGGCTGTGTGGCAAGAGCCATACTTTTCAGCCAAACCGAGTTGGCTGCGCCGGGTGGCTTTGGCGGCCTCGCTGACGTCGTGTGTCTTGACCTCAAAACCACTGTCTTGCAGGTGCTTAACCCAGTCTTTGCAGCAGCCGCAGGTAGACGTTTTCCACACGTCAACCATCGGTTTGCTGACGTTTTGGCTGAGCGCAGTGGTGGGAAGTGCGGCAGCGCCCAACAGGGCGACAGCGGATTGAATCAGGGTGCGTCTTTGCATGGTGTTGTCCTTTCAGGGTGACCAAGGGAGTGATTTTTCAGTATTTCAAGGGATGGGGGTCACAAAAATCTGACCGGTCATGCCAGCCTGGTAATGCCCTGCAATCAGGCAGGCAAATTTGAATTCACCTGGGCGGTTAAACGTCCAGACCAGTTCGCCAGATTTGCCCGGCGGCACGTGGGCCATGTAGGGCTCGTCGTGTGCCATGTCAGGAAACTTCACCATCAGGGCAGCGTGAGCTTCAAGCTCTTGCGGGGTGCCAATGACCAGCTCGTGCAGCAGCTGGCCCTGGTTCTTGATGACCAGGCGCACGGTCTCGCCCTGTTTGACGGTGAACAGGTCGGGTGTGAAGCGCATCTTGTCTGACATGGTGACCCGTAAGATCCGCTGCACCGACTTGGCATCACCAGCAACGCCCCAGTCCTTTTGCTCTTTGACCATCGGGGTATTGGATTGGTGCGGGTTTCCATGAGAAAAAGTGTTCCCAGACCATGCAAATAAAACGCTGATACCTATGTATTTAATATTTTTCATGGTGGTATATCAATGGTTGTGCTGGCCAGCGCCAGGTTTTTTGACGCGCAGTTCCGCAGGCGTATTGGCGTTGGGCTGGCCCGTGGCGGCAGGTTTGGCCCGGGTCGCAGGTGGCAGATCGTCTGCCGCAGTGGGCAGGCTGCCGGTCCACTCATAGGCCTGGGTGCCAGGCGGTTGTTTGAACCAGCCGGGGTCACTATAGTCGCCGGGTTTTTGTTCTTTGCGCACCTTGAGCGTGCTGAACATGCCGCCCATCTCGATCGGTCCGTAGGGCCCGGTGCCGGTCATCATGGGCAGGGTGTTGTCGGGCAGGGGCATGCTCATCTCACCCATGTCGGCCATGCCGCGCTCACCCATCACCATGTACTCCGGGGCGGCGCTCTGAATCTTGCCCAGCAGCCCACGGTGCTCCACCCCAATCAGGTTGGGCACGCTGTGGCCCATGGGGTTCATGGTGTGGTGGCTTTTGTGGCAATGAAAAGCCCAGTCGCCTTCCTCGTCGGCCAGAAATTCAAGCTGGCGCATCTGGCCTACCGCCACGTCGGTGGTGATTTCCGGGCAGCGCGCGGCCAGCGGCCAGGGCCCGCCGTCGCTGCCACTCACCACAAACTCGTGGCCGTGCAGGTGAATGGGGTGGTTGGTCATGGTCAGGTTGCCGACCCGAATGCGCACCTTGTCGCCCAAGCGCACATTGAGGGTGTCAATGCCAGGGAAAGCGCGGCTGTTCCAGGTCCAGAGGTTGAAGTCCAGCATGGTGTTGGGCTTGGGCGTGCTGGCACCGGGCTCCACGTCATAGGCATTGAGCAGGAAGCAAAAGTCGCGCTGCACCTCGTCAATCAGCGGATGCTTGGCCTTAGGGTGGGTCACCCAAAAGCCCATCATGCCCATGGCCATTTGGGTCATTTCATCGGCGTGTGGGTGGTACATGAAGGTGCCAGGGCGGCGTGCTTCAAATTCATAGACAAAAGTCTTGCCTACCGGAATTTGAGGCTGGTTAAGCCCACCCACCCCGTCCATGCCGTTGGGCAGGCGCTGGCCGTGCCAATGGATGGTGGTGTGCTCGGGCAGTTTGTTGGTGACAAAAATACGTACCCGGTCCCCTTCCACCACCTCAATGGTGGGACCGGGCGACTGGCCGTTGTAGCCCCACAGGGTGGCTTTCATGCCGGGGGCAATTTCGCGCACCACGGGCTCGGCAACCAAGTGAAATTCTTTGACTCCGTTGCGCATGCGCCAGGGGCAAGTCCAGCCGTTCAGCGTGACCACTGGGTTGTAGGGGCGGCCGGTGCTGGGCAGCAGCGGGGGCGCGGTGTTGGCATGCAGCATCGTCACCGGCTCGGGCAAGGCGGCCATGGCCACCCGGTTGACACTGCTGGTGGCCACAGCACCCAATGCAGCGCCTTGAAAAAAGTTGCGTCGGTTCATGGTCAGTGGCCTGATTTGGCGGCTGGGGCGTTGCCCGCAGCGCTGGGGTTGGAAGAGAAGTTGACGACGGCACCGCTGAGTACCGCTTGCAGGTCGATATAGGCCAGCCAGGCATCGCGCTGGGATTGGTGTGCGGCACTTTCACTTTGCAGGCGGGCGCGGGCGCTGGCCAGCAAGTCCCAGGTGCTTTGCAACATGCCGTTGTAGCGCAGTTGGACCTCGTCTTGCAGGGCAGCGCTTAGCAAGGCGGCTTGGCGCTGGTGCTGGGCCATGTCGACTGCTGTGCGGTAGCGGAAGTAGGCTTCACGCGCCTGGCTTCGGGTGGTCACGGCCAGGGTATGGGCTTGGGCTGATGCGCGAATACTTTTCTCCAGCGCATGGGTCAGGGGCACATCCTGGGGGTTCAGCGCCGGTGTGGTGTGGGGCACACCCATAGCGGATTCGCCGGAAGGGCTTGACGCTTGCAGCGCGGCATCGATCGCCTCTTGCCACTTCTGCAGGTGTGGCGCGGTCACGCCTGCCAGGGCCTGCTGTGCTTCCACGCGGGCCTGGATGAGTTCGGGCTGACGGCGCAGTGCGGTCGCTTCCAGGTCGGGCGAGTCAGCCACAGTAGCGGGCAGCGCTGGCAGTTGGGCGGGCAGGTTCAGTTGGGCCGCGTTGCCCCAAACGCCCAACAGCCGCACCAGGTTTTCGGTGGCACCAAAGGCTTCTTGCTGGGCCAGAGCCAGCTGGCTTGCTGAAGCGGACTGCACGAGTTGCTCTTGCAGCAGTTGCGCCCGGCTCCAGTTGCCCACTCGGGCCATGCGCTGACCCAGTTCGGCCCCTACTTGGGCGGCTTGTGCCACTTGGTGCAGATGGGCCACGTTCTGGCGCGCTGCCACGGCATTGATCCAGGCACGCTGCACGCTGTGAGAGAGCGCCAACACCTGGGCATCAAGCCGGGCCTGTGCCAGCGCACTGGCTTGGGGTGGTGCAAAAAGCTCGGGTTGGTGGCGCAGGGCCAGAGCCACCGCCTGACCTGGGCTCATGGGTGGACCAGCGGGTGGTTTGTCGACAGTGTCAGCTGGTACGGTATTGGCCGCCTCCCACTTCAAGATGTCGATATGACCGCGCAGGTTGCGACCCACATCTGCATTGGCCCGGGCCCAGTCGGCCAAGCTCACTTCGGAGGCCGGGGGCATATCAATGAGGGTGCCCAGCGCTGAGCGGTAGGGTACCGGGGGCACGATGGCTGCGGGGTCAGCGGCCAGAGGTTCGGCTAGCACCCCATAAGGAATGCTTGCTGCCAGCCAGGCAGTCAAAAGGGTTCTTTTCAAGGGATTCTCCTGAACGTTTTAACGAGATCGGGTGACCTCCGTGGCCTGTGTCATGGGCCAATCAAGCCAACGACAGACGGACCATGGGCGTTGCGTTCAGGAAATCGGTGGTTTTAAGTGCGGTGCACTAGGCACGCTGGCAAACAAGGAAGTGGCGCTGTGCATCAACAGCGCAGGTTGTGCCGATATCACCAAGGGATCCGTAGCCAGCAAGATGGCTGCACCATGGCAAACCTGGCAGACGCTGCACTGGCCGCAATCGCTGTGGTCACTGACGTCGGTGTATGCCAACATTTCTGACCCGTGATGCATGCCTGTATCGGCCTCATGACATGGCAGATGAGATACTTCTGAATTAACAGAAAAAGTGGCTTCAGACCTTGTGTCAGAATGCTCAGAAGCTACTGATTCAGTAGTAACTGCATGCCCTGCCACCATTTGCATGGCCATAGCGTCACCCAGCCATGCGCGCATGGGCAGCAAAGCAAGCATGAGAGTGACGATCAAAATGCGCATGAGTTCAATGATACGGGGCGAACCGAAAAGTTCACTTGGCGCAAGGAAACTACCGGTACCGGACGGAAGGTGAAGGGGCTGCTTGCTGCCGATGGATAGGCCATTCAACCGCGTGTTCTGCAGTATCGCGCCTCGAAACAGGCTTCGAACCCCATGCAAACCATGGGTTCGCTTCCCGCGTTTCAGGATCACGATCAAAATGCAACTTCGACAGAGCCGGTAGCGCAGCGCCGGGTGCGCCGGGCGCAGGGCTGCCCAGCGGCGGGTCAAACCCGCCGCCTCAAGTATGTCACCAGTGCGGTTTTGCCAATCATGTTGGCTCCATTTCAGAATCCATTGCCATTAATTTATAGATCCCTGAAGCGGCGGCCTGCACAATCAAGTCCAGATTGATGCATTCTGTTTTCTGACGAATCGCCAACTCTGCAGCTGGGGTCAACAGCGTGGTGACCTTCGGCATTGCATTGGTTACGCGGATTAGGTGATCTGAGTGCCACCTAAAAATGACTTATTGCCATTGTCAAATGGATCGTTTTGCAAACGATGGCTGGCGCAATATAGGGCGAAAGTGTTGACAGGGTCACACTTTGCCTAAAAAGTTTCAGGCGAGTCGCACCCAGCCAGGATCAACACATGAATCACAGCCGCATGGATTTCTTTCCTGATCACTTCCAGGAAACCGATTACGGCATTGCTGATTTGGTAGATATCGAACAGCTTAGAAATTTGTTCGAACGATTTACAAAGGCCACTGGATTCACCATTGGTTTTCTCGACCATCCCAGAATGAATGTGCTGATTGCCACTGGCTGGAAACGTATTTGCACGGACTTTCATCGGCGCAGTCCGGCTGCGGAGCGGTCGTGCTTCAGTAGCAATCAGCAATTGCTGAAAGATCTTGGAAAAACCGACCAAGCTGTGGTTCAAATATGTAAGCACGGATTGGCTGATTGCGCTATTCCCATCATTGTCGAAGGGCGTCACTTGGCTAGTTTGGCAACTGGGCAAATGCTGCTGAATAAACCTGATTTGGATCAATTTACCCGACAGGCTGAGGAGTTTGGATTTGACACTACTGACTATCTGCAGGCGCTCGCGGAGGTCAACATAGTTGACGAGGAACGACTTAAAGCCATCACCAATTATCTGGGTGCCATGGCACAGATGATTTCACAGATGGGCTACGCCAAGCTCAAACTAAAAAATGAGATGGTGCGGCGCAAACATAGCGATGCTGTTATACGCATCGCCGCGATCGCCTTTGAGTCACAAGAAGGTATGGTGATTACCGATGCCTCCGGAATAATTATGCGGGTCAATAAATCCTTTACCGACATCACTGGATATGCGGCAGAGGAAGCGGTGGGGCAAAACCCACGAATTCTCACTTCTGGTCGTCATGACAGAGACTTTTACGAGGTTATGTATCTGGCGTTAAAAGAGGATGGTGTTTGGGCAGGTGAAATCTGGAATAAGCACAAAGATGGTCACATTTATCCTGAATGGCTCACCATCAGTGCAGTAACAGACGATGCCAAATTGTTATCTCACTACGTCGCAATCTTTACCGATATCAGTGAACGCTTCAACGCACAGGCCCAAATTGACACGATGACCTTTCTCGACCCGTTGACCCACCTGTCCAATCGCCGATTGCTGCTGGATCGACTGGAACAGACATTACGAGTCAGCGCACGTCACAGTCGCAAGAGCGCCTTGCTTTTTGTGGACCTCGATAATTTTAAAGTTCTGAACGAAACGTTGGGCCACCACCAGGGCGACTTTCTGCTAAAGCAAGTGGCTGAGCGTCTTAAAACCTGTATTCCTGAAGGCGACACACTGGCACATCTTGGAAGTGATGAATTTGCAGTGATGCTTGAAGACCTGAGCGAGTTCGACCTGGAGGCTGCCACCATGGCAGAAGCTGTGGCAACCAAGATCCTCACAGCGTTACAGCAAGACTTTTTGCTCAATCAAGTTCCGTATCACAGTAGTGCGAGTATCGGGATCGCGCTGTTCGGCGGTGACACTCTGAACAACAGCGATCAGCCACTCAGGCACGCCGAGTTGGCCATGTTCCAAGCCAAAGTAAATGGTCGCAATATGCTGCGCTTCTTTGATACCAAGATGCAGACTGAAGTCTCAGCAAAAGCGGCACTGGAATCCGATTTGCGTGTGGCGGTTCAGAAGCAACAGTTCGTGCTTCACTATCAACCACAGGTTCAGGGTGTTGGTCATATGACGGGGGCGGAAGTGCTGGTGCGATGGCAGCATCCCGAACGCGGTATGGTGTCGCCCGCCGACTTTATTCCGCTAGCTGAAGAAAGTGGCTTGATTCTGCCGATTGGTCAATGGGTGTTGGAGTCTGCATGTACCCGATTGGCTGCCTGGGCCGATGACCCCGATTTGTCGCACATGACGATATCTGTGAACGTGAGCGCGCGTCAATTCAAACACCTCGATTTCGTTGACAGCGTACTGGCAACCTTGGAACGCACCCGGGCTCAACCGAAAAATCTGAAGCTGGAGCTGACCGAGAGCATGTTGGTGGATGATGTAGAAGCCGTGATCGTCAAGATGGGTTTGCTAAAAGCTTGTGGCGTGACTTTCTCTCTAGATGACTTTGGTACGGGTTATTCTTCACTGGCTTACCTGAAGCGCCTGCCGTTAGACCAACTAAAAATTGACCAGGCTTTTGTGCAAAATATCGTTACCGACCCTAACGATGGCGTTATTGCGAAGATGGTGGTGGTGTTGGCCGAGAGTATGGGATTATCCGTGATTGCAGAAGGGGTTGAATTACAGACGCAAGTTGAATTTCTTGCAAGTCTGGGCTGCCATGCATATCAAGGGTATCTGTTCAGCAAGCCGCTACCGCAGGATGCCTTTGAGGCTTTTGCCAAATCGACACCAGTTGACCAGCAGAGTGTCAGTCTGCTCCACTGAGATACGCTTCGACGGGTTATCTTGAGTCAGCAACATGAGCTGCTGAGTTTGCGTTCTGTACGTCTGCAAATTGAATCCGAAGCGAATCCTATTCCCCGCCGCTTGCGGCGTATGAAACTCACAGTGTCTGAAGGGTACTGTAGAACGAAGGCGAGCCGAGAAGCGTGCGAGTCGTAGTGCAACGAATACACCGCCCCTTGGGGGGAAGTTCGTTAACCATCCCTCTTGTCAGCTATCACTGCCGCTCGAAACAGTGACCCAGCTGGACGGTCTCGCCAATGATCACCAGCCCCGGCTGAGGCCCGTAAGACGGTGCCAGCGTCACCAGCTGACTCAGGCCAGTGGCCCAGACGCGCTGGGTGGCGCGGGTGCCGTCGCGCACAATGGCAGCGGGCGTATCCGGTGCCAAACCATGCGCGATCAGTTGCCGGGCAATGTGGGGCAAGCGCTGTACTCCCATGTAAAACACGCGAGTCTGACCCGGCCGGGCCAAAGCTGCCCAGTCATACGCATCACTCTCGTCGGCCAGATGGCCCGGCAGAAAGATACAGCTTCCCGCCAGATCACGATGGGTCAAAGGAATACCCGCTGCCGTCGCGCAGCCACTGGCCGCTGTCACCCCTGGCACCACCTCAAATCCGATGCCATGCGCCTGCAGCGTTTGCACCTCTTCACCTCCTCGGCCAAAGACAAACGGGTCGCCACCCTTGAGCCGCACCACCTGCCGACCGGCCTGGGCATGAAACACCAGCAAGGCATTGATTTGTTCTTGCGGCACCGAGTGGTTGCCCAGCGCCTTGCCGACGTACAGGCGCTCGGCGTTGGGCGGGATCAAATCCAGCACCTCTTGGGTGATCAGCCGGTCATGCACCACCACCTCGGCGCGTTGCAGACGGTTCAGCGCACGCAGCGTCATCAGGTCGGCCGGGCCTGGACCGGCACCCACGATATAGACAAAGCCTGCTCGCCGGATCGCGTGTTTTTCACGCATGGCAGTCTCCTGGGCCTTGGTGGAACACCAGATCATCCACCGGCTGACCCGCCACCAAGTGCTGCTCGATGATGCGGTCCATGTTGGCCGGTGTCACGTTGTAGTACCAGGTGCCGTCAGGCTGCACACACATCACCGGGCCACCCTTGCAGGCGGCAAAACAGCTGACCCGGCTGCGTTTGACCCGCAGCGCACCGTCATTCAGACCCGCAGCCTTGAACTTGTCACCCAGGCTGTCAAACAGGGCCTGGGCGGCGCCGTCCTGGGTGCAGCGCGGGCCGGTGCAGATGAGTAGATGGCGCTTGTAGTCGCCAATTTTGGGTTTGATAACTTCGCTCATGCCTGGGCCTCCTCGAAGCCGGACAGTTCTTCTTCCGGCGGGGTCTTGAGCACCAGTTCCAGGTAGTCGGTGGGCAACTGGTGACGTTGCGCCAACTCAGCCAAGCTGATGCCTTCAGCATAGTCAGCATGCAGATTTGCTGTCCAGCCCAGCAGGCCGGTGGAGAGTGATCGGCCACGTTTTTCACCGTCGCGGGCAGCGCCGTCACCCTGCAGATCGTATTTGTTGGCGTAACCACGCGGGGTGATCATCAGGCCGTCACGCACATAGGTGTTGCTGTTGCCAATCAGCACCGTGCTGAGCATGCCGATGTCGCAATCACTCATCTTGCCCAGCGTGGTGAATTCGATGGCTTGGCGGCGTCGGTAGGCCGACTTGACCACCGCCACTGGCGTCTGCGGTGAACGGTGGCGCAAAAACAGGAACTGTGCCTGCTCAATCTGCTGGGTACGCCGCCCACTCTTGGGGTTGTACAAGGCCACTACAAAGTCAGCCGCAGCGGCAGCCTCCAGCCGACGGGCGATGACCGGCCACGGTGTCAGTAGGTCCGACAAAGAGATCGTGCAGAAGTCATGCGTTAGTGGCGCGCCCACTAACGAAGCACAGGCGTTGATGGCCGAGGTACCCGGCACAATTTCCACCGGCACACCGCTGTCAGGTGTCCAGCCGGCCTGAAACAGCACCTCGTAGGTCGGCCCGGCCATGCCGTAGACCCCGGCGTCCCCGCTGGAGATCAGCGCTACCTTCTTTCCCGCTTGGGCGCTCTCGAGCGCATGCACCGCGCGGTCCAACTCCTCGGTCATGCCCTTGCGGATGACTTCTTTGCCCTTCAGCAAATCAGCCACCAACTTGATGTAGGTGACATAACCAATGACCACATCGGCCTCGGCAATGGCCGCAACGGCGCGGTGGGTCATCTGGGCGAAGCTGCCCGGGCCAATGCCCACCAGCATGATCTTGCCTTGCGGGTCGGTGGCAACAGGGACTTCAGAAACAATCTCGGTCATGCGTCATCCTTGCAATGGAAATGGTGGCGTTTTTGCCGTCAACGCCTTGGTGTTTGAATTTTTCGACCAGCAACTGATTGGCTTGGTTGTCTGCCGCCAGCAGGGCTGACGCCTCGGACACCGAGGAGGTTCCCATGTGGCGCAGCACCGTGGCGGACGGGTTGGGCACCGGCACCGCAGCCAACTCTGTCGCGCTGAAGAACCGTATCGGCCACCCCACCAAGGTGGCCAGTTCGAGGAAAGCGGCCTCGTTGGACTTGGCTTCGATGCTGGCCAGAACGCGCACCTGGGCGCGAGTCAGCCCGGCTTGGGCCAGCGCCGCGTCCAGCGCGTGCAACACCGTGCTCAGGGGCGTGCCCCGGTCACAACCGAGGCCAATGGCGACGTTTGGCAACGCTGCACTCATGCGCCTTGTTCCTGTGGTGGGCGGTACACCACCAGCCGCTCGTTGAGTTGTGCCCAGTGCTTGGGGGTTACCTCGGCATGGGTGATCCATAGCACCGCTTTGAATTGGTCCAGATCAACATCTTCAAAACGGGTGAAACGGTGGATATTGGCAGGCAGTGGTGTGGGCCGAGTCCACCAGTGGGGGCTGCCAGCTTCCTGCACCAGTGCCACCGGCTCCTGGTTCACCACGGCGGCAGAGACACGGGTGATGTTGATCTTGGGGGATTCGACCCGCCAGCCGAGTTCGCGCCCCAGAATGTCCACTGCAATGGTCTTGCCTACGTCTGACGCGGTAGTCAACACCGCTGTGCCACCCAGCAATGCGGCAACTTGTTCTGCCATGGCATTGGCCCCACCAATATGGCCTGATAACACCGGAATGACAAACTGCCCGGATTCGTCCACGACGATCACACCGGGGTCTTCGTCCTTGTTCTTGAGGTGCGGCGCGATCAGGCGCACCACCGCCCCCAAGGATACAAAAAACACCAGTTGGTCATAGCGGGCAAACAAGCCCGCCATCTCGTCACGCACCGGGCCGCTGTAGCTGCGCACCGGGTTGATCACCCCAGCCAGTAGGGGTGCAAATTTATCTGCAACACACAGGTGTGTGTCGGGCAACTGGCGCGCAAGAAACGCGGCTTGCTGTGTGCCGTGTTTGGTGATGGCGATCAGCGCCACGTTCGGCGGAGTCGTAGCGGCTGACGGATGACCAGCCAGCGTTGGTGTCGGGTCAACGGGCAAAGGCAAGCCGTTCATGCCGAGGCTTCCTCGGCCAGTTCGATGCTGGTTTTTTGGCGGCAACCACGCACCATCGGCCCTTTTTCGCGGCCCGGATTTTTCACCAGCAACAAAGACAGGTAATTGACCTGGCTGCCCTTGAGGCTGGCCACATCCCTTATGACCCGTTCCAAGGGTGATCCGGCCTTTTCCACCAGGCAGCTGTGGGCCAACAGGCCACGGCGATCCAGCAGGTCAATCAGGTCGTCGAGCAGCGGTTTGACCTTCATCAGCACCAGGGTGTCGAAGTCGTCCAGCATCTTCTCCACAGCGTGGATGCCATAGGCGGCAGGCACGATGGCAATGGTGTCGTCCTGCTCGGACAGCGGCACCTGCACCGTGGCACAGACCGCGTTGAACGAGCTGACCCCCGCCACAATTTGCACCTGCGCCTGCGGGTCCAGCTCACGCAGCACCCGCGCCAGGTAGCTGAAACTGGCGTAAGTAGACGCATCTCCTTCCACCAGAAACAGCACATCCTGCCCGGTGGCCAGCAAGTCGCGCACGGTTTTGGCCGCCTTGAGCCAGTGGCGTGCCAGTTTCTCTGCATCGTGCGTCATCGGGAACAGCAGCGGCAGATGAAGCGCGGGCAGCGGCAAACCCGCGCGCTGGGCAATGTCGAGCGCGTAGCTGTCTTGGTGCAGGCTGCGTACCGGGTAGGTCCAGACGGCATCGGGGCGTTCCAGCAAGGCCCAGGCCTGGCGGGTGATCAGACCAGGGTCACCCGGGCCCAGGGAGACACCAAAAAGGGTAGCGTTTTTAGACATGAGTCACTTCAAATTCAGGAGTCGTAGCGGCAGGACTGGCTTGGGCACAGACGATCCAGACTGGGTTTTCAGCGGCCATACGGTGCATCTGCAAAATAGGCTGGCTGCGCGATGCCTGCAGTTGCACCACATCCCAGTTCGCCGACAGGGTTTTGACCGTCTCAACCGCCGTGGCCATGTTTTCCAGCGTCACAAAGTTCATCACCAGCCAGCCACCGGGGCGCAGGCGCTGCAGCACCAGGCCAATCAATGCGGCCAGTTCACCCGCTGAGCCACCGATGAACACCGCATTGGGGTCAGCCCAGTCGGCCAAACCCTCGGGTGCTTTGCCGTGAACCAAGCTGTGGTTGCTGATGCCCATGGCTCGGCGGTTCTGCAGCACATTGGCGCAATCGTCGGCGTTTTTTTCAATAGCGTAGACATGGCCCTGCGCGCACAAGCGGGCCGCCTCCAGCCCGACCGAACCCGAGCCCGCGCCAATGTCCCAGACCACACTGTTCTGTCGCAGTTGCAGCCGCGCCAAAGACACAGCACGCACTTCGTTTTTGGTGATCAGCCCTTTTTCCGGGTGACGCTGGGCAAAACTGGCATCGGGTAGGCCAAACAGCACGGGCGACACGCGCAAGGTGCTGCGCCACAGCACCACCACGTTGAGCTCGGCAAACCTCATCTGGGTGGCTGCCTCAATGCTGAAGCCGCTGACAACACGCTCCTGCGGCTGGCACAGGCGCTCGACCACCGCCATTTCCCAGTCGTTGTCCAAACCTTCGCTGACCAGCATCCGGGCGATGCGATCCGGTGAGTTGGCCGGGCTGGTCAGCACCGCCAGGCGGTCGTATAGGCGCAGGTCTCGCAGCAAACCATACAAACCGTGGCTGGGCGCTGAGCCGACCACCCACTCCCCGGCATCACCGCTGTGGACCGAGACAAAGCGCATGTCCTGCCAAGGCAGGCACAGGCGGGCACAGGCCAGTTGCAAGGTGGACACGTTGGGCAACACCTCAATGACCTCGACACACAGGCGTGAGGCCAGGTAGGCGGCAATGCCGTGGCACAGCGGGTCACCGGTAGCCAGGACCACCACGCGCCGACCCTCGTCCAGCGCAGCGCGGATCCATTCTGGCACCTGCGACAAAGTGCCAGTCAGGTCACGCTGCTCGGCCTGCGGCGAAATATCTTGTGCCAGCAATTGCAAGGTGCGCGAACCGCCGATCACCAACTGGGCCTGGGCCAGATGGGCCAGCGCACCTTGGCTCAAGCTGGCCGCGCCGTCGTCGAGCACCCCCAGCACACGGCACTTGTTCAAATTCTTCATGGATTCTTTGTTCAACCTGGGTTCCTTGTTCATGGGTATTGCGCAACCTTGTGACCGTCAAAGTCGCAGACCAGCACTTGGATGTCGAAGGGGTCGGGGTAGGTCCGGCGCAAGGTCTGCACCACCCGTTGCGCCAAAGTGGTGTGAAACTCCGTGCACAAACCCAGTTCATCCATACGTTCACCGGCATAACGCGCAGTCTTGGCAGCGCGGATGTCGGCACAGATGTCCACTGGCGCGCCCAGTTCTGCCGCCAAATCAGCCAACAGGCCGGTGTCCACATCGGCACGCCCGGCGTGGGTGATGGTCTCCCCCTGGGCGATCTTGGTGAGTTTGCCGACCATGCCACCAATCACGACTTGCTTCAAACCCGCCTTCACCGCCGCACTCATGGCATAACGCAAAAAGTCCCCCATCTGCACAAAAGCCGCCTCGGGCAGATGCGGCAGCTCTTGCATGACAAATTTCTCGGTTCGACCACCAGTGGTGAGCACCACCACGCCCTGCGGCAAAGTGCCCGCCACCTGAACTCCCTGCACCACGCTGGCCCGGTAGGCTGCGGTTGAGTAGGGCTTGACGATGCCGGTGGTGCCCAGAATGGAGATACCTCCCAGGATGCCCAGTCGTGCGTTGGTGGTTTTTTTGGCCATGACTTCACCTTGCGGCACCGAGATCGTGACTTCCACCCCGGCTTCTTCCAGCATGGACCCGGCCGCAAGACGCGCATTGGCTTCGATGTTGCGACGCGGCACCGGGTTGATGGCCGGGCCGCCCACCTCCAGGCCCAAACCGGGCATGGTGACCCGGCCCACGCCAACGCCACCCGCCAGCCGAACCTGACCGGGTTGTTTAGCCAGCCAGCGCACATCGGCCGTCAAATGGGCTTTGTCGGTGCAATCGGGGTCGTCACCGGCATCCTTGATCACCATCGCATGGGCTGAAGAGCCATCACAGCGGCCATCCCGCACGGCAAAACGCACCAGATCACCGTTGGGCAGTTGACACTCCACACTGTCGGGCACTTGGCCCGTCACCAGGCCAATGACCGCTGCCCTTGCCGCCGCAGCCGAACAGGCGCCGGTGGTGAAACCGGTGCGGGTGCCACGCGGCGCCTCCTTGTCCATCACGCAGCGCCGTCCTTGCTGTTGGCCTTGGCCTCCGCCATGCCCAGCAAGGCGTGGATAGCGGCCACCACCAAGGTGGAGCCGCCCTTGCGACCACGAATCACCACCCAGGGCACATCGGTCTGCAAGGCCATCAAGTCTTTGGACTCGGCCGCCGAGACAAAACCCACCGGCATGCCGACCACCAGCGCCGGGCGGGCACCTTCTTCACGGATCAGTCGCACCACCTCGATCAAGGCGGTGGGCGCATTGCCAATGCCAACGATGGCGCCGTCCAACAGTTCCAGGCGATGTGCCTTGCGCATGGCCTGCACCGCGCGGGTGGTGCCTTGCGCCTGGGCCAGCGCAATCACATCGGCATCGCTGATGAACTGGTGGGTGCTGATGCCAAAGTGCGCCAGGCGCGGTGTCGACAGGCCGACGCAGATCATCTCGACATCGGCCACCACGCGAGCCTTGCCCGAAAAAATTGCCGCCAGCCCAGAGCTGACCGCTTGGGAGTGGAAGTCGGTCAGCCCGTTGAAGTCAAAGTCGGCATTGGCGTGGATCATGCGGCGCACCACCGGCCACTGTTCAGGCGCGTAGTTGTGGGGACCGGCTTCGCGGTCAATCACTGCAAACGAATCGTGCTCGATGGCGCGGCCAGCGGCGGTGAGTTGTTCGGTGATGACATTGGGGGTGGGCAAACTCATGCCGTGGCTCCGACATGGGGGTGTTGGTGGTGACGGTGTTCATGTTCATGTTCATGTTCATGTTCATGTTCATGTTCATGTTCATGTTCATGAGGATGGTCGTCTTCGTGCGGGTGCGCGTGATCATGGCCGTGGTGTGTGCCATCGTCGTGCAAATGACCACCTTGGCCATGCTCAACAGCAAATTCGCGGAACTTGCAGCCATCACAGGCCATCAGGGCGGCGGGCCTGCCCAATCGCGCGTCAGCCACGCGCTGCTCCAGCACCTCGAACACCTCTGACTCGAAACCAAAGTAGTCGGTCAGGGCAAAACGAATCGTCGGGTACTGTGTCTTGAGGTTATCCACCTGGCGCACGATGCGCGCCATCAGCGTGCCGTTGAACAGGTAATACGGCAGCACCGCAACCTGGGTCATGCCCAGCAGATGCTGGCGTTGCACCACTTTTTCCAGCCGGGGGTAGGTGATGCCGGTGAACGCCACATCCACCAGCGGGTGGTCACTTTCTTCCATGACCCAGCGCGCCATTTTGGCCATCTCACCGTTGGCATGACGGTCTGACGAGCCACGCCCGAGCAGCACCACACCGGTGGTGGTGGGGTCGGGCATGTCCAGTGACTGCATCGCGATTTTGAGTCGACGCAGCACCACCTTGAGCAACAGGTCACAAGCGGTCAACTCCGGGGTGTACAAAAACTGGACCCGTGGAAACCGGACACGTGCTGCGTCAATCGCTTGCGGAATATCCATCTTGACGTGACCCGCCGCATTCAGGATCAGCGGCACCACAATGACTCGGCCAGATTTGGATGCAGCGCAGCTCAGGCCCTGCGCCAGGGTGATGTCGGCCAGTTCAATAAAACATACCTCGATCAACCAGCTAGGTTGACGCTTGCGCCATAACTCGGCAAAAGCCAGGATTTCGTCGTTGCCAGAGGACTCGCGTGAGCCGTGGCCCACCAGCAGAATGGTGTCTGAGTTCATGGATTTTTCAGGGAAAGGTGGGTGGCAAGCACACTGGCCTGCCGGAAACGATGGGTGAAACTGGCGTCGTAGAGTTTGGATTTGGCAAGCGTCGTCCAATGCCGTGCGCCCAGCGTCGGGCTGGCAATGATCATCGACTGGCTGACCAGCTTGGCCTCGCGGCACAGTGCCTGGATAGTGGCCACGGTGCCACGCACAATCTTTTCTTCACCCGGCCAACTGGCTTTGTGAACTACCACCACTGGCGCGTCAGACGACCAGCCCGCCCCGCTCAGCGCCGCAGTGACCTGCCCCAGCAAGGTGATGCTCAAAAAGATGCACAGGGTGCAGTGGTGCGCTGCCAGCTCCCGCAGCGACTCGCCCTCGGGCATCGGTGTGCGCCCTTCCGTGCGGGTGAAGATCACGGTCTGGGTGACTTCGGGCAGGGTCAAACTCTCAACCGCCGCTGCAGCTGAAGCCATGGCCGAAGACACGCCCGGCACCACCTGCACTGGCACACCGGCGGCGTCCAGCGGCTGCACCAGCTCGATCAGCGCGCCATACAAACCTGGGTCGCCGGTCTGCAGGCGCACCACGGTGTCACAAAGGGCTGTTTGGGCGATCAGCCAGGCTGACATGGCTTCGAGGGTCATGTCCTTGCTGTCGACAATCAGACAACCCGGCGGCGCCCAGCGGGTGGCAGCTTCACTGACCAGGGAGCCAGCGAAGAGGATGGCACCGGCGCGCTCGATCAAGCCCCGGCCCTTGACGGTAATGAGATCCGGGTCACCAGGACCCGCACCCACAAACCAGACGCAACCGGGTGTCGGCTCAGTCATGGATCAGGCCGCGCTGTACAGGCGTTTGTCCACCGCCACTGACCCTTTGAGGCGATGCATGGTCTTGGCCACAGCCAAAACGCCCAGATCAATCAGCGGCTCAGCCAGCACAATGGTCATATAGGCAGCGCCAAAGCTGGCCACACTGGTGAGGTTCTCGGCACCCACACCGCGCCCATACAGCGCCCAGAAACCAACCCACAGCACGATGCCACCCTGGTAAGCCACCGACAGTTTGAACGCCTGGGCGTAGCTGATATTCACATATGGTGTGCTCGCAGGAATGATCTTGCGCGCCAGAGCGGCGGTGGCAAACAGTGGCACCAGCACGGTGGTGACATTCATGCCGTACTGGGGCAAGTCAAAGGGCGCAAAAAATAAACCCTGAATCAATAGCCCACCCGCTAGGCCGATGGCAGCTGGGGCTGCGCCAAAGATCAACAGCAAGGTGGTGCCGAGAATCAGGTGAACCTCGGAAACGCCCACGGGTTGATGCGGCAGGACTTCAAAAAAGCAGAATACCAGGGCGGTAGCCATGGCAGCGCGCAACACCAGGGCGGCAAGGCCCTCGCGCACGGCAGCATCAAGTGCCAATTTGGCGGTGTAGCCGACTGCGCCTAACGCGGTGGCATAGCTGAGAAAAATTTTGGTACCTTCAACAAGGCCAGGTTCGATGTGCATGGAGTAACTCCTTTAAAACACGGATTGAAAATTGACAGAATGACGCAAGAAATGGGTCGTTAGCGGTTGGGCACCTCCTGTCGCAGGGGTAACAGTGCCTGTCTGACCACGCTTGGGGCGCGTCTAGACGTGCGTGTATGCACCAGCGCGCGTTGCGCCATGATGTTGGGTGACCCAGCCGTTGGGAGCTAAAGCAGGATCAGCGCGCGTGCGAGCCAAGCGCCTCGGCGGCGGTGGCATCAGCGCCAATGACCCGGGCGATGTGAAAGTGTGGGAAGAAAACGAAAACGGGCGAACAAGCCCGCGGCCCAGACGATAGGCGCGCGACAGTTGGTCGAATAGTCATAACAGGATGCACCGGCATAAAGCTCTCACCGTCTTCCCCGACGGTGCCTGAGCGTCACGGCTGCCCGCACGCGAGCAACCACCTTGTTGGCCGGTATCCGGGCTGGTGGATGCAACCTCCATCGCCTTCCCAAGCGTCTTTCCAGAACACTCAGTGGCCTTGATGGGAGCTAAATCTTGACGATTCGTCCACTTACCGTTGCGGGGGCAGCGCAGGTTAGGTTAGCTGTTGTCAGCGTGACCCTCCTGCTTCCCGTTGAACTGCGCCGTGTGAACCACGTCGCGAGCACCAACGGCTGAATTCTAACCACAGTTTTTTGAGTGAAACCGCCAGAAGTGACCTACCAGGTGCGCCACCGTAAGCCATTTATCGGATGTTTTCTACGTACCTCGCGTATCTGAATCGCCTGTAACGCTTAATACGTGGGCGTGGATAGCTACTATTTTTTCGTAGAGATGAGTAGAAAACTTTCTGATAACGACATATCACATTGGTTCTCGACAAACGGATGATTGCAGTTGCGATCATTGTCAGCATGGCATCTGGTTCATTTGGATTGAAAATTTTCCACGCTGCCATTCGCCATTACCCGCTCACAGATGAATATTTGCCCAGATGTCGCTGAAATCAACCCCACTTCGCCGAATGTCGGTCGATGGGCGCGAGTGCCCGGTTTAGAGAAATCAGTACAGAAAGTCGGCTGTGGGTCTTTGGCCGGTATTGGTCTGGGGCACTAATGTTCTCTTGGCCTATGACTGGTTTGGTCTCAAAGACCGTAAATGCGAACAGCTGGTTTTCACTTTGACGGGCGACCGGATTGGGCACGATGGCGTAGGCCATGGCCGGCTGCTGAACCGGGTTGAACTGGACCACCGGACAGCCGACTGTCGGGAGCACCCGCATTCAGCCTCAACCCGACCCCTAAATCGCATAAAGAATGTTCAAGGCGGGTGGCGTGCCGAGGGCATCGGTAAATCAAAGCGGGGCAGCGACCAAGGCACTAACCAGCGAGCGTGGGTGATTGAATGCAAGTCACGCCGCCCGCCCGGCATCCCGCAGTGCTTACATGCTTTCTAGCCCTCCAGCCCTTATCTGATAAGGGCTATCAGCTATCTAGTACGTAGTATTCAGGTCACACTAAAACTGCTCGGTATCGGCATCCAGGTTGCCTTGCGGGTTGTAGCGGCTGCCCGCGACGGTCGTCTGGTTGATCAGGGCATCGAGCTTGGCCAGCGTCTGCGCGTCCAGCCGCACGTTCACCGCACCCAGGTTGTCAAGCAGGTGTTCAACCGATGTGGTACCAGGGATCGGGATGATGTTTTCCCCCTGATGCAGCAGCCAGGCCAGCGCCAGTTGGGCCGGGCTGCAACCCAGCTCCTGGGCGATGGCATGAAAAGCGGGCAACAGCCGGGTGTTGGCAGCCCAGTTGGCCCCGTCAAAACGCGGCATGGTGCGGCGCAAATCGTTGGCATCAAACGTTGGCGGCTGCAGCGGCTCGCCGGCCAAAAAGCCGCGCCCCACCGGGCTGAAGGCGACAAACGTCACGCCCAGCTCCTGGCAGGCTTGCAGCACGGCAAGCTCGGGGTTGCGTGTCCACAGCGAATATTCGGTCTGCAGCGCGGTGATCGGATGCACCGCGTGCGCCCGGCGCAGTGTGGCGGCAGACATTTCTGACAGGCCAATGGCGCGGATATGTCCCTTGCGCACCAGGTCGCTCAGGGCGCCTACGCTGTCTTCAATCGACACGGTTTTGTCGAGCCGGTGGATGTAATACAGGTCGATCACGTCAGTCTGCAGGCGGCGCAGAGCAGCCTCGCAGGTGCGGCGCAGGGTGTCGGGGCGGCCGTCGATCACGCGCACCAGTTTCCCGTCGCCGTTTTTGTCCACCCCGGTCAGGCCGCATTTGCTGGCCAGGGTGAAGCGCTGGCGGTGCTTCTTCAGCACCTGGCCAATCAGCGTCTCATTGGCGCCAAAACCATACACCGCAGCAGTGTCCAGCAGCGTGACACCCGCGTCCAGCGCGGCCAGCAGCAGGCGCTCGCCCTCTTGTTGGGTGACCGGCGGGCCGTAGCCCTGGCTGAGGTTCATGCAGCCCAGACCGAGGGCGCTGACTTGAAAAGGACCTAAGTGGCGTTGTTGCATGGTGTGGATCAAAAAAAGCGTGGCAGAACGGGCAACGACAGTTTATCGGCAGCCGGGGTTTTCAGAGTTCATGAACAAAAAGTACCTGTAGCCCCTTTAAAGTATGGGTTGGAAGCTATATTTTTTATAACAATTACCGTCTGTGCCAGATCAAGGTGCGGCGAGTGTGCTTTGCCTAAAATGCACGGCTTGACCATCCCGCGGCGCGCCGCAATTGGCGCGCGTTTTATTTTCTGAAGGAGTTTGAATGAGCATCACCTATAACCCGATCGGCCTGATGAAGGACATCAACGAGAACCTGGCCCCGTTTCGCAAATCGCAGGCCGATGCGATGGCCGGTTTTGGCAAGCTGGCCACGGCGGCCATGGCCGAAGGCACGGTCAGCATGAAGCACAAGGAGCTGATTGCCCTGGCGATCGGCATCACCCAACACTGCAGCGGCTGCATTGCGTTTCACGTCAAGGCGCTGCACCGCCTGGGCTGCACCCGTGCCGAGCTGGAAGAAGTCATGGCCATTTGTGTCTATATGGGCGGCGGCCCCGGCCTGATGAATGCCGCCGAAGCGCTGGACGCCTGGGATGCCATCGACGCCCCCAAAGCCGCCTGATGACCCCGCTGGCCTGCCATGGCAGGCAGGCTGGCAGATTGGCCCCGGATGCATCCAGCGCCGGGGCTTTTTTATGCGTCGTTCAGCTGCAGTTCCAGCTCATGCAGCACCTGGTAACACGGCAGCACGCTGGCCACGCTGCTGTTGGGCTGGCGGCCTTCTTGGATGGCGGCAAAGAACTCGCGGTCTTGCAATTCGATGCCGTTCATGCTGACGGCCACACCTGACACGCCAATCTTTTCCTCCTTGCCGGTGAACAGGTCGTCGTAGCGCGCAATGTAGGTGGCGCTATCGCCGATGTACCTGAAAAACGTGCCCAGCGGGCCGTCGTTGTTGAAGCTCAAGCTCAGCGTGCAGATGGCGCCGTTGGCGGCTTTAAGCTGGATGCTCATGTCCATGGCGATGCCCAGCGTGGGGTGAATCGGGCCCTGAATGGCATTGGCCTTAACGATGGGGCTGCCACATTGGTATGCGAACAGATCGACCGTGTGCGCGGCGTGGTGCCACAGCAGGTGGTCCGTCCAGCTGCGCGGTTGGCCCAGGGCGTTCATGTTGGAGCGGCGGAAAAAGTAGGTTTGCACATCCATCTGCTGGATGTTGAACTGGCCTGCCGTGATCTGGTTGTGCACGTACTGGTGGCTGGGGTTGAAGCGCCGGGTGTGGCCACACATGGCGACCAGGCCGGACTTTTCTGCCACTTGCACCACTTCCTCACCGTCATGCAACACGTCACACAGCGGAATTTCGACCTGCACGTGTTTGCCCGCCTTCAGGCAGGCCAGCGTTTGCGAGGCGTGCATTTGGGTGGGGGTGCACAGGATGACCGCGTCCACCTCTTTGAGCGCCAGACTCTCGTTTAACTCGGTGGTGACGTGGCTGATGCCGTATTTGGCAGCGATCTCTTTGGTTTTGTCCAGCTCGCGGCTGATGAGCGAGACAACTTCCACACCGGCGATGTTCTGGATGCCGTCCAGGTGTTTGATGCCGAATGCACCGGCTCCGGCCAGGGCTACTTTGATGGGTTTCATGTGTCGTTCCTCTTAGAAGTTGAAAGCTTTTGACTCAGGGTGGTGGTGCGCCCCGCCGTGCACGCTGGGTATCTGACTACGCTCATGTCCCCCGGCTCGGGCGTGGCCCGCGCCTCCTCCTTGACTTCGCTACGCCAGACACCCAGCGTGCCCGGCTACTGCTTGAGGAAATGACTACCGGTAAAAAGAACACGTGACTTGGATGACGATTGCACGCTCGGACCTCGCCAAATTGCGATCTGACCCCAACTTGCCATTCAACCAACCGTCGCAGCTGGGTGAGTCGGGACTCTGGTGTAGCGAGGTAAAGGAGGAGGTTCGGGCTACGCCCGGACCGGGGGACACGAGCGCAACCAGAGTCCCGGCTCGCACGGCGGGCCACACCCACAAACATGGTCAAACGTCCTGCAGTATCAAGTGCCCCACCGCCGTATTAGACGCAGGCACATGATAAAAACGGTGCTTTACCCTTATGCTACATGGGTCACCAGCTATATCTTGCATAGCACCCCGGGCAATCAGCCACATCACCAACTCCACGCCTTCGCTGCCGGCTTCACGGACGTAGTCGATATGTGGAATGCGAGCACAAGCCGCCGGGTCGGTGATCAACTGGTCCAGCCAGGCGTTGTCCCACTCGCGGTTGATCAGCCCGGCGCGGGCGCCCTGCAGCTGGTGGCTCATGCCGCCGGTGCCCCAGATGTGCACGTTCAAGTCTTCGTCATAACTCTCGACTGCCTTGCGGATCGCCTGGCCCAGGCTGAAGCAGCGCTGACCCGACGGCACCGGGTACTGCACCACGTTGACGGCAAACGGAATCACCGGGCACGGCCACGCCTCGGGCTGGCCACACATCAAAGACAGTGGCACGGTCAGCCCGTGATCGACTTCCATCCTGTTCACGATGGTCAGGTCAAAGTCCTGCTGGATCACCGAGTGGGCGATATGCGATGCCAAATCCGGGTGGCCGATGACCTTGGGCACCGGGCGTGGGCCAAACCCTTCGTCAGCGGGTATGAATTCTGCCGCTGTACCGATGGCAAAGGTCGGGATCATGTCCAGGCTGAAGGCGGTGGCGTGGTCGTTATAGACCAGGAAGATCACGTCGGGCGGGTTGTCCTTCATCCACTGTTTGGAGTACTCATAGCCCTGAAACAGCGGCTGCCAATACGGCTCGTGTGTTTTGCCCAGGTCAATGGCGGCGCCGATGGCGGGCACGTGGCTGGTGTAAACGGAGGCGGTGATACGGGCCATGTCAGTTCTTTCCTTGTTCGGTTGCGCTGGCTGCGGCTTGGCGGGCGGCAGCGCCTGCGGCACCCTGGGGCTGGTTATGGGCTTGGGCGTCGCCGTTTTCACCGATAAAGCGGTTGCCTTGTGCACTGCGGCCACCGGCGAGCATCATGGCGCGGTACTCCTCTTCGGTCATGCCGGTCATGCTGCCAGCCATCTGCTGGAAGCTCAGGCCATGGGTGGCACCGATCTTGGCCAGAAAGTAGATGTTGCCACCCAGCGCCATGGCGCGGTTCAGGTCCATGTCGATCACGGCCTGCTTTTGGTCTTCACTCATCGGCCACTCGTTCAGGTAGGCGCGCTGATCCGCCTTGAAACGCTCGCGGTTGTCAGCCTTCATGAGCGACATGCAGAACTGGTTGAGCCAGTAGCCTTTGCGCGACTGCTCGGCATCAAAAATGATGGTGCCGGGGATGTCCTGGTATGGTTTGTCGAGTGCCATGTGTTTGCTCTTTCTCAGTGTTGTCATTGCGGACTTGATCCGCAATCTACGAATTTTGAAGCCATGGATGCCGGATCAAGTCCGGCATGACAGCCGCAAAGGGATGTCAATCTAACTCCGGCCAATACAGCCGGTTCGGGTTGTCCACCAGCAATTTCTGCAGCAACTCAGCCGTGGGCGCAATATGCGGGATGACATCAACCAGCAGGCCGTCGTCCGGCATGTGGTCTTTCAGGTTCGGGTGCGGCCAGTCGGTGCCCCACAACACGCGGTCCGGGAACTCTTCCACGATGGATTTGGCAAACGGGATCACGTCGCGGTAGGCGTTTTGTTCCCCGTTGAGGGCTTTCGGGCCGGTCACACTCAGGCGCTCGGGGCAGCTCACCTTGCTCCACACATTCGGATGCTGGCGCATGAACTTTTTGAACAACTCAAACTGCGGGCCATCCACCGGCAGCGACACGTCCGGGCGGCCCATGTGATCGACGACCACGGTGGTTGGCAAGGCGGTGAAAAAGTCCCAGAGCTCGGGCAAATCGACCGCCTCAAAATAGATCACCACATGCCAGCCGAGTTGGGCAATACGGCCCGCAATCTCCATCAGCTCATCCTTGGGCGTGAAATCGACCAGACGTTTGACAAAGTTGAAGCGCACGCCGCGCACGCCCGCGTCGTGCATGGTTTGCAACTCTTGGTCAGTGACCGAACGCTTGACGGTGGCGACACCACGCGCTTTGCCGTTGCTGGCGATGAGTGCATCGACCAGCGCGCGGTTGTCGGCACCATGGCAGGTGGCCTGCACGATCACGTTTTTGGCAAAGCCCAGGTGGTCACGCAATGCGAACAACTGGGCTTTGGACGCATCACACGGCGTGTACTTGCGCTCCGGCGCGTAGGGAAACTCAGCGCCCGGGCCAAACACATGGCAATGGGCATCGACCGCACCTGCGGGCAGCTGAAAGCGCGGCTTGGCCGGGCCGCTGTACCAGTCCAACCAGCCAGGGGTTTTGGTGAAATCACCAGAAGTGGGTTTGTTGTTGGGTTGGCTCATGGCTTTCATCTTGTGGTGAAGACGGCGTGGGTGACGGTCATCCCGGGCTTGACCCGGGCTCCATGACTTCTGGCTACATGGATGGCGGGTGCTGAAACCCCGGACTCGATCCGGGGACGCAATGACAGCCAGGACGCGGGCAACGGGCTCATGGCACACGCCGCAACATGCGGTCAGCTTCCACACGCCAATCCGCACTGCGGGCAAATTCGGGGGTGGCTTTGGGGCCAAACAGACCGGCATCAGCCAGATCGGCCACCCAGGCCTGGCGCTCGGCAGTGCCCTGGGCTGACCACGGCGTCAGGCCAGCATCGCGCACTGTCTCGGCCACCTCGCGCACCTCTTCGCTGCGGCGGCGGCCATGTTCAATGACACGCTGGAAAAAATACGCGGCCTGTTTTTCCCAGTCGATGCCGGGGAAGGTTTCATAAAGCGATGCCACCACCGCATCTTCCACTCCGTAGTGGCGCGCAGTGGTGAAACTTTCGATCACCATCGCCTCCAGCCCTTTGATCATCACGCTGCGGCACATTTTGGTGGCACTGGCCACACCGAGCTGGTCGCTGGCGACCTTGGCGGCAAAGCCCAGGCTACTGAGCAGCGGCGAGAGTTCAGCGGCAAAACCGCCGCCCAGCAGCAGCGGCACCTGGATGCGGTACGGCGGCACGCTGGTCATGACCGCGCCTTCGACATATTTCCCCCCTGCCCCGTCGATCAGGCTGGCGGCACGTTGTTTGGCACCGGGTGAGGCGGAATTGAAGTCCAAAAAAAACACGCCAGCTTGCATGCCCGCTGCCGCAGCTTGCGCCACCAACACGGTCTGGCTGGCCGTGACGGCGCTGATCACCAAATCACTTTGCGCGGCGACAGCGGCGTGGTCAGCCAGCAGAGACACGCCATGCTGTGCGGTGTGGGCGATCAAAGCTTCAGCCGTGGCCGGGTCGTTCAGCTTGATGTCATAGGCACACACGGCCACACCTTGCGCGCGCAGGTCTTCGGCCAGAATGCGCCCGACCTCGCCGTAGCCGATCAGGCCGACTGTCCAGTGTGTTGCAGGTTTCATGGTCATTTTGGCCTCCAGCCCTTATTCCGTATGGGCAGAGTGCTTCAATCGATATAGCGCAGGCCGGCCTTGGCCAGGCCGTCGCGCATCTTGTAATAGTCCAACCCCAGCACGCCAGAGGCAAAGATGTCGCGTTTGGCACCTTCATTGGCTTCGCGCGCCTCAGCCGCATCGGCCACCTGTTGTGCCACCGCAGCGGGCACCACCACCACACCGTCAATGTCGGCCACCACCACGTCACCGGGGTTGACCTGGGCACCGGCACACACCACCGGGATGTTCACCGAACCCAGCGTGGCCTTGATCGTGCCTTTGGCGTGGATAGCTTTGGAGAACACCGGGAAGGCCATCTCGGTGAGGTCTTTCACGTCACGCACGCCGCCATCAATGATCAGGCCAAGCGCGCCACGCGCCTTGAAAGATGTGGCCAGCAGGTCGCCAAAAAAACCGTCAGCGTTGTCGGTGGTGCAGGCGGCCACCACCACATCGCCGGGCTGCAACTGCTCGGCAGCCACGTGCATCATCCAGTTGTCGCCGGGTTGCAGCAGTACGGTGACGGCGGTGCCGCAAATCTTGGCATCGTTGTAAATCGGGCGCATGTAGGGCTTCATCAGCCCGACGCGGCCCATGGCCTCGTGGATGGTGGCCACGCCGAAGCGCGAGAGTTTCTCCACCGCCGCCCGGTCAGCGCGGGTGATGTTGCGTTTGACGATTCCGAGGTTGTTCATGAACGGCTCCAGTTCAGGTGCAAGACGGCGACAGAGACACGTTGCGCACGTGCAGGGACAGACCCAGGGCCGCCATGTGGTTGGGGTTGCGGCTCAGGATCTGGTCCGCCTTGGGCAAAAAGTCGTCTTCCTCAAAACGGGCGTGGGCGCTGTATTCGCGGATCAGGTTGTCGATGGCCACCAGGTCCAGCTTGCAGGGCTGGCCTTTGGCCATCTTCTTCAGATCAGGTTCGAGTTGTTTGCACACGGCCTCCACCGTGCGGTGCTCGCGGGTCAGGCGGTCGATGGCGGCTTTCATCTGCGCCAGCTCCTCGCCCTCGGCCGCGCTGGCCAGCACCGCCTCGAACAACGCGCGCTCTTCTTCCTGGTGGTGCTCAAAAATCACGTCGCGGAAAAAGCTGCGCGTCTGTTCAGCCACTTCGCGGGCCTGCTCGGCCGCGCGCAGCAGCTCGGGCAGCGCTTTCATGGCCTCCAGATGGAGCACGATGCCGTCGTGTGAGTGCGAAAAACTGCGGATGGGGGCGTTGCCGGGCTCGGCTGCAGCGGATGGTTGGTTGCTCATGGTGAAAACCTTGTGAACGGTCAAGCGTGGGTCTGGCTGGCGGCGCGCGCCATGAGCGCGGCATCCAGACGCGGGTAAACGCGCCGGGTGTTGCCTTCATAGATTTGGTAACGATCCGCCTCGCTCAGGCTTGGGCACGCCTCGATGTAGCGCTTGGTGTCGTCATAGTAGTGACCGGTTTCGGGGTCGATGCCGCGCACCGCGCCGATCATCTCGCTGGCAAACAGCACGTTTTTCACCGGGATCACGCGGTTGAGCAGGTCAATGCCGGGCTGGTGGTAAACGCAGGTGTCAAAGTAGATGTTGTTCAGCAGATGCTCGGACAGGACTGGCTTTTTCAGCTCCTGCGCCAAGCCCCGGTAGCGGCCCCAGTGATACGGTGCTGCGCCGCCGCCGTGCGGGATAACGAATTTAAGCCCGGGGAAGTCCTTGAAAAGGTCACCCTGGATGAGTTGCATCACCGCGGTGGTGTCGGCATTGATGTAATGCGCGCCGGTGGTGTGAAAACAGGCGTTGCAGCTGGTGCTGACGTGGATCATGGCGGGGATGTCGAACTCCACCATTTTTTCGTAAATGGGGTACCAGGCGCGGTCGGTCAACGGCGGGCTGGTCCAGTGGCCGCCACTCGGGTCGGGGTTCAGGTTGATGCCCACTGCACCGTATTCCTTGACGCATTTCTCCAGCTCAGGCACACAGGTGGCAGGGTCCACACCAGGGCTTTGTGGCAGCATGGCCGCGGGGATGAAACGGTCCGGAAACAACTGGCTGACCCGGTAACACAGCTCGTTGCATACCGCCGACCAGGTGCTGGACACCTCAAAGTCGCCAATGTGGTGCGCCATGAAGCTGGCGCGCGGGCTGAAGATGGTCAGGTCCAGACCGCGCTGGTTCATCAGGCGCAACTGGTTGGACTCAATGGACTCAATCAACTCGTCGTCGCTGATCTTCAGATCTGCCACGCGGGGTTTGAGCGCCGGGTCCTTGATGCTGGCAATTTGCTGGTTGCGCCAGATTTCCAGCGCTTTGGGGGCCGTGGTGTAGTGGCCGTGGCAGTCGATGATCATGGTCTGATTCTTTCAAAAATGAGAGCTACAAGCCCTTTAAATACGCTGGCTAACCGTGAAAAGTGTTCACAAGATAAAGCGCCATACCGGGGAAGACCAACAGCAGCACGATGCGCACCAGGTCCGACAGCAGAAACGGCATCACCCCTTTGAAGGTTTCCACCAGCGGCACGTCTTTGGCCAGCCGGTTGATGATGAACACGTTCATGCCCACCGGCGGGTGCACCAGGCCGATCTCCACCACCATCAGCGCCAGAATGCCAAACCAGATGCTCTTGTCGGTGTCGGTCATGCCGTAAAAGTCCAGGCCCATGATCACCGGGTAAAAGATCGGGATGGTCAGCAGAATCATGGCCAGGCTGTCCATGACACAGCCCAAAAAGATGTAGATCAGCAAAATGGACACCATCACCACCATCGGGCTCAGGCCGCTGGCTTGCACCCAGTCAGCCAGTTCCACCGGCATTTGCGACAGGGCCAGCGCGGTGTTGAGCATGTCGGCACCCAGCAGCACCAGGAAAATCATGGCGGTGGATTGCGCCGTGCCCAGCGCGCTGTCGATCAGGCCCTTGCCACGCATGCCACCGCTCACCACCGCCAAAATGCCGCAGGCTGCCGCACCAATCGCTGCTGCCTCGGTCGGGTTGGCCCAGCCGCCGTAAATACCCACAATCACCACCACAAAAACCATCAGTACCGGGGCCACCTGTGCCAGCGCCTTCAGGCGCTTGGCCCAGCTGGCGCGCGGCCCGGCCGGGCCCGACTCTGGCTTGAGCGTGACAATGATCTTGATCACCAACATGTAGCCCAGCATGGCCACGATGCCCGGAATGACCGCCGCCATGAACAGCTTGCCAATCGACTCCTGCGTCAGGATGGCGTAGATCACCAGCGGCACCGAGGGCGGAATCATGATGCCCAGCGTGCCGCCCGCGGCCAGCGCTCCGGTAGCCAGGGAGCCTGAATACCCAAAGCGTTTCAGCTCAGGCAGCGCCACCTGCCCCATGGTGGCTGCGGTCGCCAGGGAGGAACCGCAAATGGCACCAAACCCAGCGCAGGCACCCACCGAAGCCATGGCAACGCCACCTTTCATGTGCCCCATGAAGGCTTCCACAAACCGGAACAGCGCTGCGCTTAGGCCACCGTGGGTGGCAAACTGGCCCATCAGCAAGAACAGCGGGATCACCACAATGTCATAGTTCGACAACCTGGCGTAGCCCACGTTTTTGAGGTTGTTGAGCAGCGGGCCAAACTCGCCACCGGTGAGGTACACATAACCCGCTGCACCCATGGTGAACATGGCAATGCCAATGGGCACGCGCACCATCAGCAACACCATCAGGCAGGCAAAAATGATGCCGCCAATTGCAATACCGCTCATGCTGCTGCCCCGCCCTTCGCCAGACTCAGACGCCAATGCACGCCCACCATGTAAAAACCTGCCAGCGCCATCAGCAAGAAGCCGGGCAACATCAGCACCTGCGCCACCCACACTGGCCAACCGAGGATCATGCTGGTTTCACCAGCGTCCTTGATCGACAAAGCGCCCGCACCAGCACGCCAGGTGATCAGTGCGCCCACCAAACCCACCAGAAACGAGCCCAGGGCGTCCAGCCGGTGGTTGGTGGCCGGGCTGGCGGCGGCGGTGAAAAAGTCCACCTTTACATCGCCACCGTTGAGGTGGCAGTAGGCAAAAAAGCTGGCCGAGGCAAAAGCGGCGGCCATCTGCAGCACCTCCACGTCGCCAGGCACCGGGGCGGCAAACAGCTTGCGTCCGACGATGCTGATGATGCTCATGACCACAATCGCCACAAATACCAGGCTGCCAAAAATGGCCGCCGCCTTGGACGCCTTGAACAGCCACCGCCCCACCGGGCCAAAGGCCGCTGACGCCGCGCCTGGCGGGGCTCCTGGAATCGCTTCTTGCATGATTAAGGTTCCTCAAACGGCTACACCTGCAGCCGCATCACACTTCAACGGAAACAACCCAACCGGGCACCGCACTGGCAGCGGCAAGCGCCCGGCGGGCAAGAGTTACTTGACCGCGTGTTTGGCGATCAGCGCCTTGGCGTCTGCCAGCAGCTTCTTGCCGTCAGCGCCCTTGGCAGTCACATCGACCACCCAGGCGTCGGTGATTTGCTCGCCAATCTTCTTCCAGCCTTGCAGTTCAGCAGCAGGAATGACGTTGTGGGCGTTTTTCTCGGTGAGTTTCTTGCCGGCCTGGTCAGCCGCCAGGAAGGCCTTGCCAATGGTGCCCGCGAGCGACTGGCCGCTGTTGGCGTCAATCACCTTTTTCAGGTCCGCCGGCAGGCTGTCGTATTTGCCCTTGTTCATGGCGAACATGAAGGTCGAGGTGTAGATGGCAGGCTCGGCCGGGTCGGTCTCGGAGTGGAACTTGGCCAGCTCCTGGATCTTGACGGCGGGCACCACTTCGTACGGCACCAGCGCGCCGTCGATCACCGACTTGGACAGCGCCTCACTCACCTGCGGCACCGGCATGGCGACCGGGGTGGCACCCAGCGCGGCCAGCAGCTTGTTGGTCTGGCGCGTGGGGGCGCGCACTTTCAGGCCTTTCAGGTCAGCCAGCGTGGTGATGGGCTTTTTGGTCATGTGGAACACACCGTCGCCGTGCACATGCAGGGCCAGCAGCTTCACGTCCTTGAACTCGGCGGCCACATTCGGGTTTTGCTCGACAAAGTCCCACAGCGCCTTGCTGGTGCCTTCGGGGCTTTGCATCATGAAGGGCAGCTCAAACACTTCAGACAGCGGGAAGCGACCCGCCATGTAGCCGGGCAGCACCCAGACGATGTCCACCACACCGTCTTTCACCTGGTCAAACAACTGGGGCGGTGTGCCGCCGAGCTGCATGGAGGGGTAAATCTGGCACTTCATCTTGTCGCCGGAATCGGCCGCAATCTTGTCGCACCAGGGTTTGATGAACATGGTCTGCGCGTACGAGCCCGCGGGCAGAAAGTGATGCAGTTTCAGCGTCACGGTCTGCGCGGAGGCACCCAGCGCGGCGGTGGCCAGCGCGGTCAGGGCCAGCAGGGATTTGAGGCGTTTGGTCATGAGTTGTCTCCTGTAATAAAAAAGTTGCCGACGTGAAAACTACTGTGAAATCGCTTGATGTGGGCCCTGCCACACGCTGGCAGGCACCATCACCTCACCGCGCATGATGAGACGGGCGGTGCGCAGCAAAGCCGCTTTGGTAACACTTTGGGCATTCGCCGGGTCCAGCCCCAGGGCCACGCTGAATTCACCCGTGGGATGCTCCACCGACACGGTGGGCTCAAAGCCCGGTGGCATCACCGCCACACCGTCACACACCGAGCCCTTGAGCACACACGCCGTGCCCACGGTCACCGCCGCCAGCACACCAATGGCGTCGTGGCACACATGCGGGATGAAACTGCGGGTGCTGAGGCTGCCACCGGCGCGCGGCGGGGCAATCAGCGTCATCTTGGGGTAGTTTTTGGTGGTCACGTCGCCCAGACCCATCTTGATGGAGATCTGCAGGCGCAGGGCTTCGACACGACGCTTCAGGTCGTCATCGGCATTGAGCGCAGCCACGCTCTCGTAACCGGTACGACCCACATCGCTGGCTTTGAACAGCACCAACGGCATGCCGTTGTCGATGCAGGTCACATCCAGCGTGAATGGCGCAAAACCTTCGCCCGTGACCGTGATCGTGTCGCGCACCTGGCCGGTGGGTAACAGGCTGCTGCAAACCGAGCCCGCAGTATCCAGAAAATTGATGGTGATAGGTGCTGACGTGCCTGGCACGCCGTCAATGCGGGCATCGCCGCTGTAGTTCACCAAGCCACCGCGGGTCGGCACGGTGATGTCGCACTGCATGCCGGTGTTGAGGGTGAGCACGCGTGCAGTGGTGGTCTCGCCCTGTACCGGCACCAGACCGCGCGCTATGGCAAAGGGCAACACGGCGGCCAGCATGTTGCCGCAGTTGGGGGTGGTGTCGACCGTGTCTTTCTCGGGCTGCAACTGGGCAAACAAAAAGTCCACCGCCACGCCCGGCGTTTTGCTGGGGGAAACGATGCCGACCTTGCTGGTCAGCGGGTGGGCGCCGCCCAAACCGTCAATCTGACGTTTGTCGGGTGAACCCATCACGGCCAGCAACACCCGGTCACGCGTGGCGGTATCCGCGGGCAGGTCGGACGCCAGAAAAAACGGGCCCCGTGAGGTGCCGCCGCGCATGAAATAACAGGGAATGGCTGTTTGCATGGCCAAATTTTTACCGCAATCAGCGTTTGAGATAAGTCAATTCAGCCACTAGCAGATATAACAAAACTGCATAATGGTCTACTGGTTATCCCTAACGAGACCCCTACGATGGACCTGAAACAACTGGAATATTTTGTGCGCGTGGCCGAGCTGGGCAGCTTCACCCGCGCGGCGGTGTCGCTCGACATTGCCCAGCCCGCACTCAGCCGCCAGGTGCGGTTGCTGGAGGTGGAACTGCACCAGAGTCTGCTGATACGCAATGGCCGCGGCGCGGTGCCCACCGAGGCTGGCAAACTGCTGCTGGCGCACGGGCGCGGCATCCTGCACCAGGTGGAGCGCGCGCGTGAAGAGTTGGGCCGGGTGCGCGGCTCACTGGCGGGAAGAGTGGCGGTGGGCCTGCCGACCAGCCTGGCGCGGGTACTCACAGTGCCACTCACGCGCACTTTCCGCGCTGAGCTGCCCGACGCCACCATCTCCATCAGCGAAGGGCTGTCGGTGGGCATGCAGGAGTCGCTGATGTCGGGGCGACTCGACATTGCGGTGATCTACAACGCCCAGCCCACACCCGAGACCGAGGTGAGCCCGCTGCTGGAAGAAGAATTACTGCTGGTGCAGCGCCGCCCACCCGAGCAGCCCGTCGATGCCAACCCGGCGCCGATCACCCTGCGTGAGGTGGCCCGGCTGCCGCTGGTGATCCCGAGTCGTCCCAACGCGGTGCGCATGCAGGTGGAGTCCGAGATGGCCAACATCGGGCTTCGGCCGCGCATTGCCTTGGAGATTGACGGCGTGTCAGCCATTCTGGACCTGGTCGCTGATGGCGCAGGCAGCGCAGTGCTGTCGCGCACAGCAGTCAGCCACTCCTTACGGCCCGACAGCTACACCGTGCGCAACATCACCGAGCCGCTGCTACGCGCCAAGGTGTCGGTGGCGATCAGTTCGCTGCGCCCGGCCACGCTGACGCAGCAGGCCACACTCGACATCTTGCGGCGCATCGTGCAGCAAACGCTGGTTGCGCCCTGAGAATATATGCCAAATTGGCTTCTAGACCTTATGCATAAAGGGCGAGTAGCTCTGTTTATCGTAGTATCTTAGCGCTGCAACCAGGCCAACATGGCCCGTGTCACGGCGTCCGGTTGCTCCAGCGTGCTCATGTGGCCGCAATGCGGGATCAGGCTCAGCACCGCAGCAGACATCTTTTGAGCCATGGCCGCGTGCTGCTCGGGCGGGCTCCACAGATCCTGCTCGCCAGTGAGCACCAGCGTCGGGCAGGTGATGATGGGCAGCACCGGGGCGGCGTCGGGCCGCGACAGCAGCGCCTGGGTCTGCGCGGCAAACTGCTCGGGGCTACTGCGCACCAGCATGTCGAGGATAGTGTCAAACAGCGCGCTGCCACGCACGTCCGGGTGCACCATGTTGGGCAACCATTGCTGGCCCATGGCGCGCATGCCGTGATCACACGCCACCGCCACCAGGCCCAGACGACCGGCTTTTTCCGTGGCACCGGGCGTGCCTACCGCCAGCGGCTGGATGCCGGTGTCGAGCAACGCCAGATGGCTGACACGCTCGGGCGCAATGCGCATCACCTCCAGCGCCACCCGGCCACCCATGGAGTGCCCAGCCAGGGCAAAGTGATCGGCTGGCGCCGTGGCCAGCACATGCCGCGCCATGTCAGCCAATGAGTGCCGCAGGCCGTAGTCCACCACCACGCAGTCAAACTTGGCAGACAACGCCTGCACCTGGGGTGCCCACACGGCGGCATCAGACATCAGGCCGGGGCAGAGCATCAAAACGGGTTGCATGGTTCGGTCTCCAGTTCAAGGGGTTGGCAGGACTGCAGCACGCGCCACCACGTCGGCACCGCTGCAGCCCACCAGTTGGGTGTAAAGATCGGGGTCGGAATCACGCTCGGTGCCAAACACCAGCACCCGGCTGGCGCTGTTCAGGTCCAGCGCCATCCGCTGAGGCACGTTTTGTGCCAGACCCATTGCTGCGGCCAACCCGGCCACGGCTGACTCACCGGCCACGATAGCCACGTCCCCCGGCGCGGGTGCGGCCAGCAGGCGCATGGTGGCCACAGCCGCGGCGTCATCCACGGCAGCAAAGGCATCGGCCCCCGTGGCCAGAATCTCCCAAGCCAACACAGACACCTCGCCGCAGGCCAGGCCCGCCATCAGCGTGTCAAGGGCACCCGTGACAGCGGTCGGGTAACCGTGGCGCGCGCTTTGCAGTAAACAGTCGGCGGCAGTTGGCTCCACCACGATCAGGCGCGGGCGCTGCGGCCCCAAACGCTCCCAGAAATAGCCACACACCGCCGCCGCCAAGCCGCCGACACCGCCCTGGATGGCCACATGGGTAGGCGGCTGCGGCAGTTGCGCCAGCGCCTCGTCCACCATCAGTTGGTAACCCTGCATCACATCACGTGGCACCTCCATGTAACCCGGGTACGAGGTGTCCGAAATCACGTGGCGGCCGTGCGTTTTGGCATCCAGATCGGCCTGGCGCACGGCATCGTCGTAGTTGCCGTTGGTGCGCACCACCTGCGCGCCGTAGCCCGCAATGGCCGCGCGGCGACCTTCACTCACCGTTGCGTGGATGTAGATCACACACGCGCAGCCAAAAAGCTGTGCCCCCCAGGCGACCGAGCGCCCATGGTTGCCGTCGGTGGCACAAGTGACAGTGATGCTGGAAGCCAGTTGGCGCAGCGGCCCGGACAACAACTCAGACGTGGCAACCGGACGACCAAGCTGCTGGCCCAGATGCTGGCACAGCAGCCGCGCCACGGCATAGGCACCACCCAGCGCCTTGAAGCTGCCCAGTCCAAAGCGTGGCCCCTCATCCTTGTAGGCCAAACTGGCGACGCCCATCTGCGCAGCGAGGCCCTTGAGCGTTTGCAGCGGCGTGATGGCATAACCGGGCCAGGACTGGATCTCGGCCTGCGCCGCTTTCAACGCTGCCTGGTTCAGGATGGCCGATTGGGTCGCACCATAAGCTGCCTCGCGCTGGCAGGCGGGGTTGACGAACAGATCCACCGCGATCTCAGGCAAGGACATGCTGCGCTTTCTGACTATTCCACCCGCGTGATCGACGCGGGCTTGAAGCCGAGGTCGGCCAGCTTGCCTTTGCGCCCACGCACGCTGCGGGCATTGTTGAGGCTGCGGATCTCCAGGGTTTCATCACGCACCTTGCCGCCTCGGCCCACACCGTCGATGCGCACGCTGCGGGTGTAGGCGGCAGCACCTGCCAGCGAATCTTTGTCTTCCAGGTCGATCAGCATCAGGCCGCGCCCGCCGTTGGCCATGCTGCGCAACTCAGCCAGCTCAAAGGTCAAAATCCGCCCGCCGGTGGAGGCGCAGGCCACATGCGTGGCAGCCGGCCAGGGTGCCAAGCCCGATTCGCAGACCACCACGGACGGCGCACACAGGATTTCGCCCGGGTTCACGGTGACAAACGCCTTGCCTGCCTTGAACTTGCTGACCATGTTCTCCACCGCAGCCAAGAAGCCGTAGCCGCCGGAACTGCTGAGCAACAAGCTGGCAGCCATCGGCCCGGCAAAGTAGTACAGCAGTTGCGTGCCCGCTTCGAGTTCGATCAGGCTGGTGATCGGCTGGCCGTCGCCGCGACCACCGGGCAACAACGACACCGGCACCGAATACACCCGGCCATTGGAGCCAAAGGCCAGCAGGGTGTCGATGGTGCGGCACTCGAACGTGCCATACAACGCATCACCGGCCTTGAAGGTGTAGTCGGTTGCGCTTGCAGTGGCTGCAGCGTTGCTGCCCGCCGCACCATTGGCAGCGCCCGCGCCCGCCGCCTTGTCCTTGGCCCAGCCCTTTTGCGTGCGCATCCAGCCTTTTTGACTCACCACCACAGTCACGGGTTCATCCACCACCTTGATCTCCAGCACCACCTTTTTCTCGGCCTGGATCAGCGTGCGGCGCGGGTCGGAAAAGGTTTTGGCGTCTGCTTCGATCTCCTTGATCATCAGGCGGCGAAGCGTGGCCGGGCTGCCCAAAATGTCTTCCAGCTTTTGCTGCTCGCCACGCAGACTAGCCAATTCCTGCTCGATCTTGATGGCCTCCAGCCGCGCCAACTGGCGCAGACGGATTTCAAGAATGTCCTCAGCCTGCCGTTCACTCAAGTTGAAGCGGGCGATCAGCGCTGCTTTCGGGTCATCGGCCTGGCGGATGATGGCAATCACCTCATCGATATTGAGCAGCACCAGCGCCCTGCCCTCCAGGATGTGGATGCGCTCCAGCACCTTGTTCAGGCGATGCCGCGAACGCCGCTCGATGGTGGTCTGGCGGAACGCAATCCACTCAGTGAACATCTGGCGCAGCGACTTTTGCGTGGGTCGGCCGTCCAGGCCAATCATGGTCAGGTTGATCGGGCTGGTGGTCTCCAGGCTGGTGTGTGCCAGCAAGGTGTTGATCAGCTCCTGCTGGCCGATGCGGCTGGTTTTGGGTTCACACACCAGGCGCACAGCGGCGTCTTTGCTGGACTCGTCACGCACGCCGTCCAGCACCGACAGCACGGTGGCCTTGAGCTGGTTTTGCTCCAGCGTAAGCGCCTTTTTGCCAGCCTTGACTTTCGGGTTGCTGAGTTCTTCGATCTCTTCCAGCACGCGCTGGGTGCTGACACCCGGCGGCAACTCGGTCACCACCAGCTGCCACTGGCCACGCGCCAGGTCTTCAATTTTCCACCGCGCACGGCATTTGAGCGAACCCCGGCCACTGCGATACGCCTCGGCAATCTCACCCGCGCTGCTGATGATCTGCCCGCCACCGGGGTAGTCCGGCCCGGGCAGCATCGTGAACAACTCGTCGTCGGTCATGTCTGGCGTTTTGATCAGCGCCACGCAGGCTTGCGCCACTTCACCCAGGTTGTGACTCGGTATTTCGGTAGCCAAACCGACGGCAATGCCGCTGGCACCATTGAGCAGTGCAAACGGCAGACGCGCGGGCAACTGGCGCGGCTCTTCGGTGCTGCCGTCGTAATTGGGCGTGAAGTCAACCGTGCCTTCGTCAATTTCGTCGAGCAACAGGCTGGTGATTTTGGCCAGCCGGGCTTCGGTGTACCGCATGGCAGCAGCGCCATCGCCATCGCGGCTGCCAAAGTTGCCTTGGCCGTCGATCAGCGGGTACCGCTGCGAAAAGTCCTGCGCCATGCGCACCAGCGCGTCATAAGCGGCGCTGTCGCCGTGCGGGTGGTAACGGCCCAACACGTCGCCAACGACGCGCGCGCATTTGACCGGCTTGGCGCCGGTATTGCCATTGGCCCCGCCAAACCCCAGGCCCATGCGCGACATGGCATACAGAATGCGCCGCTGCACCGGCTTCTGGCCGTCGCAGACATCGGGCAAGGCGCGGCCCTTGACCACGCTCAGCGCATATTCAAGGTAAGCGCGCTGGGCATAACTGGCCAGGCTGGGCGTGTCGTCGGCGTCGGGTTGGAGCGGTTGGGGAGGGTCTATCTGGATGATGTCGGTCATGGGAAACTTTAGTGATTTGCTCTAACTGTTGTAGCTGCTTGCCCTTTACAAATAGGGTCTAGAGGCATATTTTGTCTGTACTTTTTTGTGAACATCGATTCAACTGCCATGACTGAACAGTCACCCCGGCGGATGAAAAATGGCTGTCATTGCGGGCCTCGACCCGCAATCCATGCCCTGAATTTCTGGATACCGGGTCAAGCCCGAGATGACAGCGGTCGTTTTTCACATCAACTTTATCTGAAGCGCTGGGGTCAAAAAAATAGCTGCGGTGATTCGATAGCCTTGGCGCTAACCAGTGCAGCGTGCACCACCGATGCAAAAAATATAACAAATCAGCCTCCAGCCCTTATCTATAAAGGGCCAGCAGCTATTTAACCAGGACTACACATCCACCTCCACCGAATCCCCGTGCAACTCCATGAGGTCGCGCCGCGCCCCCGCCTCGCCCTTGCCCATCAGCTTGGTCATGAGTTCCGAGGTCTGTGCCACATCCAGATTACCCAGCCCCACTTGCAGTAGCCTCCGTGTGTCAGGGTTCAGGGTGGTGTCCCACAGCTGCTCGGCGTTCATCTCGCCCAGGCCTTTGAAGCGGCTGATGGTCCAGGCACCTTCGCGCACACCTTCCTTGCGCAACTTGTCCAGAATCGCGATCAGTTCACCGTCGTCGAGTGCGTAGGATTTGGAGGCCGGCTTTTTGCCGCGCGCCGGCGCATCGACCCGAAACAGCGGCGGTCGCGCCACATACACGTGGCCGGTCTCGATCAGTTTGGGGAAATGTTTGAAAAACAGCGTGAGCAGCAGCACCTGAATGTGCGAGCCGTCCACGTCGGCATCACTCAGGATACAAATCTTGCCGTAACGCAGGCCGCTCAAATCCGGCGAGTCGGCAGCGCCATGCGGGTCCACCCCGATGGCCACAGCAATGTCGTGGATTTCGTTATTGGCAAACAGCCGGTCGCGCTCCACCTCCCAGGTGTTGAGCACCTTGCCGCGTAAGGGCAGCACCGCCTGGCTTTCCTTGTTGCGGCCCATCTTGGCGCTGCCGCCAGCCGAGTCACCCTCGACCAGAAAAACCTCGTTTTGCGCGATGTCGCGGCTTTCGCAGTCGGTCAGTTTGCCGGGTAACACCGCCACGCCCGAGCCTTTGCGCTTTTCCACCTTTTGTCCGGCCTTCTGGCGGCTCTGCGCGGCTTTGATGGCGAGTTCGGCGAGTTTTTTGCCGTGTTCCACGTTCTGGTTCAGCCACAGCTCCAGCGCCGGTCGCACAAAACTCGACACCAGTCGCACGGCATCGCGCGAGTTCAGGCGTTCCTTGATCTGGCCCTGAAACTGCGGGTCCAGTACTTTGGTCGACAACACATAACTGGCGCGGGCAAACACGTCGTCAGGCAGCAGCTTGACACCTTTGGGCAGCAGCGAATGCATCTCCACAAAGCTTTTCACTGCGGTGAACAGCCCGTCGCGCAGGCCAGATTCATGTGTGCCACCGGCGGTGGTCGGGATCAGGTTCACATAACTCTCGCGCACCGGTTGGCCATCTTCGGTGAAGGCCACGCACCAGGCGGCGCCTTCGCCATCGGCAAAACTGTCGTTCTGGGTGTCGGCAAAACCCTCGCCTTCAAACAGCGGAATCACCGGCTCGCCGGTCAGGGTTTGCGTCACATAGTCACGCAGGCCGCCTTTGAATAGCCAGGTTTGCGTTTCCTTGGTCTTTTCTTGTGTCAGCGTCACCGTCACGCCGGGCATCAGCACCGCCTTGCTGCGCAGCAAGTGCTCCAGATGCGCCATGGGTAGCACCATCGACTCGAAATACTTGGCATCCGGCCAGACGCGCACCAGCGTGCCGCTGCGCCGCTCACCGTCACCGGCCGGGCGCACCGTCAGGGGTTCGATCACATCACCGCCCGAGAACACCAGCCGCGCCACCTGTGATTCTCGGTAGGTGGTGGCCTCCAGCCGGGTGCTTAGGGCATTGGTCACGCTGACACCGACGCCGTGCAGACCGCCCGAGAAGCTGTAGGCGCCGCCCTTGCCCTTGTCGAACTTGCCCCCGGCGTGCAACTGGGTGAACACCAGCTCAATCACCGGTGCGTTTTCGGTCGGGTGCAGGCCAAACGGGATGCCCCGGCCGTCGTCTTCAATGCTGACCGAGCCATCGGTGTGCACCGTCACCTTGATCTTTTTGCCATGCCCCGCCAGCGCCTCGTCGGCCGCGTTGTCCAGCACCTCCTGGATGATGTGCATCGGGCTGTCGGTGCGGGTGTACATGCCCGGGCGTTGTTTGACGGGCTCCAGCCCCTTCAAAACGCGGATCGAGCCTTCGGAATAGTCAGAGTTGGGTTTGGTTGCCATAGCGCGCAATTCTAATCTTGAGACGCCAAATAACTGGATACAAACACAGTTTTCAAACCCGGGCAACGCCGCCATAGGCGCACCAGCCAAAGAGACGGTGTCTATTCGGTATATTCCGCCGATGCCGCACACCGCCCGACAACTCTCCACCCAGCAGATCCTGATCTGTGGCGCTGCCATCGTCACCGTGTCGATGGGCATCCGGCACGGGTTTGGCCTGTGGTTGCAACCCATCACGCAAGACCAGAACTGGGGCCGCGAAACCTTTGCGCTGGCGCTGGCACTGCAAAACTTGGTGTGGGGCTTCGCTGGCATTTTTGCCGGCATGCTGGCCGATCGTTTTGGCGCCTTCCGGGTCATCGTGACTGGTGCCGTGTTTTACGCCCTGGGGCTGGTCGGCATGGCCTATGCCACCTCACCGGTGATGTTTGCGCTGACCACCGGGGTGCTGATCGGGCTGGCGCAGGCGGGCACCACCTATGCCATTGTGTATGGCGTGATTGGCCGCAACGTGCACGCCAGCAAACGCTCCTGGGCCATGGGCATTGCCGCGGCGGCGGGCTCGTTTGGCCAGTTTCTGATGGTGCCCACAGAGGGTTTCCTGATCGACCGGCTCGGCTGGCAGGAGGCACTGGTCGCGCTGGCAGGCGCCTCGCTGCTGCTGATTCCGCTGGCCTGGTGGCTGCGCGAGCCAGACTTTCGCGGTGGCGCCGGGCATTTTCGCGAGCAGTCCATTGTGCAGGCGCTGCGCGAGGCCTTCCACTACCGCAGTTTTCAGCTGCTGATGGCGGGCTACTTTGTCTGCGGCTTCCAGGTGGTGTTCATTGGTGTGCACATGCCCAGCTACCTGAAAGACCACGGTTTGTCGCCGCAGGTGGCCAGTTATTCGCTGGCGCTGATCGGACTGTTCAACGTCTTTGGCACCTATGCATCAGGCGTGCTGGGGCAAAGGATGCAAAAGAAATACATCCTGGCCTTCATTTATTTCACCCGGGCCATCGTTATCAGCATCTTTCTTCTGGTGCCCTTGACGCCTATGAGTGTGTATGTGTTCTCACTACTGTCCGGTTAAAAGTCGAACAAAATCAACTGGTTAGCGATAGGTGGTGGTGTGATTTGGGAGCGATCGGGCTGCAAGGCGCAT
>MTEI01000014.1 GCA_002083775.1 Rhodoferax ferrireducens
CGCCAATCAGCGGGTAGGTGATGGAGCCGTTTTCTGAGACGCGGGTTTCAATGGTGAGGTCGGGGTTTTGAAACACCTGGATGCGCAGCGCATCTCCAGCGCCTAGCGGGTAGTCTGATTGGGCTTGGGCCTGGGTTGGCAATGCCGCTTGCGCCTGTGCTTGCGCGTTCAGGCCCGCCAAGGCCAGGCTTGTGGCAACAAGAAAATACAAAAAGCGAAACGGGTGCTGCGTCATGGAAAATGTCCGGGTAGGTAACGGGTGATGTGGCTTGGGGGTGCTGAGTGCTCTTTATTTGAGCCCAGCCACGCCTTTTTCGATGCTGTTTTGCGCTTTGGCGTCAGCAGAAGCGGCGGAATCGGTAGCAGTAGCGGGTGGCGCGGCCACCGCCACAGGCGCTTCGGCGGGGTCTTTGGCAAACTCACCCATGTAAGTCACCTTGGCATTGCTGCGCAGGAGCTTGATGTTGGCCGCCACGGCCTCGCTGGCGCGCTGGTTGGTCAGGAATTGTTCAATGCTGCGCAGTGCCACCGCTTCGGCCACCGGCGCTGTTTGCGACGATGCGATACGGATCAGGGTGACGTTTTGCGGTGATTGCACCAGCAAGCTCTGCCCGTCTTTGAGTGGGTGAAGCTTGGTCAATAGCTCCAGAGGAATTTGCTCTGCAGAACGTGTGGCAGAGCCGCCGCCAAATTTGATGTCTTTGCTTTTAAGCCACTTCGCCGTGTCTTCCATGGATTGGTTGGCAGATGCGAAGGTTTGCAGCTCTTTGATCACGTCTGCCGATGCAGGCACAACAATTTCCTGGATGTTGTAAACGCGCCTCTCGGAAAACAGCTGGGGGTGCTCGGCGTAATATTTTTTGAGCTCTTCTGGCGTGGGCTTGCTCAAGCCGCCAGCAATTTTTTGAACGTAGGCCCGGGCCAGAATGTCGCGGCGGGAGGCTTCCAGCTGCGAGATCACCTCGGGTGTGCGATCGAGTTTGGTTTCTTTGGCCTGGGTCACGGCCAGCTGTTGGTCGATCAACTTTTCAAGCACCTCGCGGCTCATGGCCTTGACAGCCTCAGGCGTGACATTTGCAGGCTTGGCCCGGCTCAGGGCCTCGTTGATCTGGTACACGGAAATTTCCTCGGAGTCCACCTGGGCGGCCACTTGGGTGGCCACTTTTTTGTCGGCCTTGTCCCCACACGCGACCAGGCCAAAGGCCAGGGTGGCCGCCAGCGCGGACAGGGCGTAACGGTGCTTGGAGTGTGAGGTGGAGAGGGTCATGGAATAAGTCATGATGTGTCGGAGTTAAAAAGAATACTGGGCAGAAAAATTGGCGATGTTGCTGTCGAAATCGAGGCCCGCAAAGTTGGATTCGCGCGTGGCTTTTTGCAAAGATGCATAGAGGTTAAGACGCTTGTAGGGTTGCCAGTCAACCGACAGGCTGGCGTCTTGGGTGGTGTCTTCTCTCGCAGGCAGGGTCACGCTGGCTGGCGCACCGAGGTAGTTGATTTGTGTCACCGTGTGGCGCAGGCGGATGGCGACTTTGGGGCTGACCTGCCAGGTAGGCCCGACCGAGAAGCGGTCTTTTTGGGCATAACTGGCGTAATTTGTCTGGTAACTGCTGAGCTCACGTGCCCAACTCGCAGTCAGCGCGGTTTTGCCACTCATGCTCCAGTTGAAGTTGACCGCAGCGGTCATGCCGCTGTAGTCGCGGTGGGCAAATTGCTGGTGCTGCCGGTTGATGTGGCCTAAGGTGAGGTCTGCCGCGCTCTTGCCGCTCACCACCCACAACAGTTTGAGGGTGTGGTCGGTCTGGTCAAAGCTGTCGCCAGAAGAGCCCGGCGCCAGAGATGCCTGGTTGAGGTTGGCACCGTCAGTGGTTTTCAGGATGTAGGTCAGGGCGCTGCCAGACGCATAGGCGTAGCGCAGACCCACATTGGCTGAGTTGGAGCGGTAATCGCTCTCGGCCTGGATCTCTTGCTGGTTGGATTGGCGTGACCGGGCTAACCCGGCAAGCAATTGCCATGCGCCGGTAACGTCGTAGGCGACATCAAAACCGGATTGGGTGTTGGTGCGCTCATTACGCTGGTTGACGTTTTGGTAGTCTGCGAAGCTGTTGAGCGTTTCGTTGCGACTGGTGGACAGGCTGCCGTGCAAATGCGGGGTGATGCCCCAGCGCCAGGCGGCGTCGTAGTTGCGCGCAACGTAGTCGAGGTAGCTGAAGTTCTGGTACTTCGTGTCAACCAGGTTGAGAGACAGCTCTAGGCGCTGCAGGCTGTAGGCTTTGTTGATGTTGATGCCGAGAGACGCGGTTCTGATGTTTTCGGAAGCGTCTGGTCGGCCAATCAGGGCGTTGACGTTGACGCTGTCAGGCAGGCGAAACAGGTTGCTGTCAGTTTGTTGCGTGTAGGCGGCGCTGAGCGTGACGGTGTCTCCAGCCTGAGCCCATGCGGAGGCTGTCCAGCTCAGAACGAGCGGACACAAAGATACCAACCAGAATGAGCGGCGCTGCAACATGCTTCAGTACGCCTGCTGGTCTTTAAAGACCAGTCTGATGGTTTTGAGAATGATTTTGATGTCGAGCACAAGAGACCAGTTGCGCAGGTAGTCGAGATCAAATTCAATACGGCTCTGCATCTTGTCCAGGGTATTGGTTTCGCCTCGAAAGCCATTGACCTGTGCCCAGCCGGTGATGCCGGGCTTGACCTTGTGGCGCACCATGTAGCCCTTGATGAGCTTGCGGTAAAGCTCGTTGTGCGCAACCGCATGTGGGCGTGGGCCCACAATACTCATGCGGCCCTGCAGCACGTTGATGAACTGAGGCAGTTCGTCCAGCGAGGTTTTGCGGATGAAGGCACCCAGCCGGGTGATGCGTTGGTCGTCCTTTTGCGCCTGCTGGATGTTGCTGCCATCTTCAGTGACCGTCATCGAACGGAATTTGTAGATCAGGATCTCTTCGCCGTTTTGACCGTAACGACGTTGTTTGAAGATGATGGGTCCAGGTGAACTCAACTTGACCCCCAGGGCGACGCCAAGCAAGACGGGAGAGATCAACACCAGAATCAGCGCAGAAAGAACAATGTCACTGAGGCGTTTGGCGGCCCCGCTGGCGCCCTTGAAGGGTGTGTCGCACACGGAAATGATGGGCGTGCCGCACACCGAGCCCGGTCGGCCCTGAATAAGGTCGGTAAGGAACATGTCTGGCACAAAATAGATAGACACTGTGGTGTCTTTGAGCTCATCCAGCACTTGCAAAATGCGCGGCTGAGACGCCATCGGCAGCGACAGGTAAATAAGTTGAACGTGGTTGGTCTGCACCAGATGGACCAGCTTTTCCAGGTTGCCCAGCAGCTTATGCTGTGGTGATACGGGAAGACGGTCGATGCTGCGGCTGTCGACGAAGCCGACCAGATCGATCCAGGAGTAGGGCGAATTTTTGATTCTTGCAGCGAGAGCCAGACCTTGTTCATTCATGCCCACAACAATGGCGCGTTGCTTGGGGCCTTGAAGCCTGAGCAGTGCCGGTGCAGCGACGCGCAAAGCCAGGCAAATGCCTATTTCAGTTGCTGGGGCAAACCACAGCCAGGTGAACAGCGCCTGTTGAGAAAACTCACGGATGTAGCCTGTGGTGATGCCAATCACAAGCAACAGGCCTGCAATGCCAATCCAGTTCAAAGTAATGTCCAGGATCATTGTGTAGATTGAGGACTGCAACCGCGCCTGCCCGGGGAAAGTGACAGCAAACACCATGATGGACAAGAGCAGATACGGCGGTTCAATGCTGCCGTCAAAAAAGTACGCCAAAGCCCACAGGGAAAAAACGTAGACGCTTGGCCCGATGATGGATTCAATCAGGCTAAGCAGGTTGTCTCTTCCCAGCGAGGCTGGCATCCGCTGTTCCAGCAGTGCAGCGGTGGGCGTGGTGACGTGAGTCGTGGCCATTGATCGTGTTGAGAGTTTGTAAAAGTGGCCGATCACTTCAGCCGAGCCGCAAAGTAAATCATGACGGTATGACAGAGGGATGTCATTCGGATGGCAGCACAGGGGCCTTCGGCTGTGGCGGCATAGTCCGTTCGGCCTATGAAGATGGACTGGTTATGACAGTTAGCGGTAACACAGCGGGAGCACAGTACGGACAGTCAAACTTACTTTCACACCCAATATGCATTTGCTCTCTCTGGAGTCTCGCGGCTGTTACTCGGTTCGTTTGCGTCTATTGCACACGGCCAACGCCAGGACCCATCGAGAGCCACGTTTCAACGTGACCCGCCGCGCGGCGCGTTACGCGTTGGTTGCTGTGCTTGCAGCGCCATTGAGCGCGTTTGCTTTGGTGGGAGGTGCTGGCGTGGTGAGCAACGTGGCTGGTTCTTCTTGGGCTGGCGTGGGTAGTTTGAAAGTGAACAGCAGCTATTTCACAGCGACGCTGATTGCCCCCGGTTACGTGCTCACTGCCGCGCATGTGGCACAAGGCGCACAAGCCTCGAACATCACTTTTCAGCTGGAAGGTGGTTCTGCCATTGCAGCCAGCGAGGTGTTTGTCAACCCTGGCTACACGGGCACCACCAGCGGAAACATCTTGGGTGACCCAACCAAACATGCTGATCTGGCGATCATCAAACTGTCGTCTGCCGTAGGTGCGGCTGTTCCGGTGTACCAACTGTTTGCAGGTGATCTGAGGAGCCAGACCCTGACGTTTGCCAGCTATGCGGGCAGCGCCACAGCCATGAAAACCGGCTCGAATGTGGTGGATGGCGTGTTCACCGGCACGGCGGGTTCCCAGCAAACTTATCTTTTTGACTTTGACGGGCCAGATCTGTCGAGCAATCGGGCTGGTGATGGTACTTTGGGCGCAAACGTGGAGGCTTCCCTGGTAGGTGGTGACTCTGGCAGTGCGGCGTTTGTTAATGTCGATGGGCACTGGGAGCTTGCCGGCATCAATACCTTTGAGGCCTATTTTTCAACGGGGCCGACAACCAGTGGTGCCTTTGGCACGGGCGGGGGAGGAATTGTTTTGTCCAGTTTCCAGCCCTGGATCGACAGTGTTGTGATGGTGCCAGTGCCGGAGCCAACTGCCTAGCTCATGTTGTTGGCGGGTTTTGGAATTGTGGGCGGTGCGTCTGCGTGCCGACGCACCGGCACTTGAAAACTTGAAAACTTGAAAGAGGAATCGAATGGTTTGATCTGGTTTGATCTGGTTTGGCTGACCCACTTTGTCCAGGATATCGATGGCTCAAATTTGATTGCCAGTGGGTGCTGTGAATTCATGGAACTGACATTTGTATGCCATATGCTGGAGTTTTCAGCTTTGGGTACGAAAATATGGGAGCGCAAATTCTTGTTGTGGAAGACGATCCTGGCATCCAGGAACTGATTGCCGTCAACCTGTCGCATGCGGGCCATTGTGTGCAAATCACTGCTGATGCAGAAGCGGCGCAGTCTTTAACGCGTGAAACACTGCCTGACCTGATTTTGATTGACTGGATGCTCCCCGGCATGTCGGGTATCGAGTTGACACGGCAGCTCAGATCAGACCCGCTGACGCGGGAGGTGTCGATCATCCTACTGACAGCTCGCACTGACGAGCGTGACAAGATTACGGGTTTTGAAGCGGGTGCTGACGACTACGTCACCAAACCATTTTCTCCACGGGTATTGCTCGCACGGATCTCGGCCGTGCTGCGCCGCCGCGTGCCGCAGGCAACCCAGAGCTATGTTGAGGTTCGCGGGCTTCGCCTGGATCCGGCATCTCAGCGCGTGACATTTGCTGGTGCGAATTTGGCGCTGGGACCCACTGAATTCAGGCTGCTGCATTTCTTTATGACTCACCCGGATCGGGTTTACAGCCGTGAGCAATTGCTCAGCCAGGTATGGGGTGGTAACTACTCTGGTGAAGAGCGAACGGTGGACGTTCACATCCGCCGCTTGCGAGCCGCCATGGAAAGCAGCGGCCATGACGTGTTGATCCAGACGATCCGTGGCTGCGGCTACAGTTTTTCGGCAAACGCACAGTGAACTGCGGCGGCAACTATTTCCCGGCAGCCGGTTTATTGCCGCGCAGCAGTTGGTAGTTCTCTAACACTGCGGGCACATAGCGAATGGTTTCTGCGTAAGGGGGTATGCGCCTGCCATGCGCCATGACAGCACCCGTACCCGCGTTGTAGGCGGCCAGCGCCAGTTCCTTGTTGTCAGAGAACAAGTCGAGCAAATCTCGCAGATGTTGCGCACCTCCGCGCACGTTTTGTGCTGCATCAAGCGGATCAGCCACACCGTAGCGGCGGGCCGTGGCTGGCATCAATTGCATGAGGCCCAGAGCACCCTTGGGTGAGACGGCTTTTGAGTTGTAGGCGGACTCGGTTTCAATGACCGCGTGCAGCAGTTCAGCGTCGATCCGGTTAGCCAAGGCTGCAGCCGATATCTCCACCTCAAAGCGCCGTTTGACAACGCCAGGGCGATGACGCTGGGGCTTTGCACCAGTTGCGCCTTGCACCTTTTCTTCGGTGCGCAGCAGCAGCCGAAAGCGTGAATCTGTGGGCAGATCGCTGAAGTGAGGTGTGCCGTCTTCGGCAATGAACTGATAGACATCTGCCGAGGCTGGCAGAGAAGCGCTCAGTGCACAGCCGCAGCACACAGCCGCCCAAAAGCGCTTGATGTGCTGGGGTGTGGCAGTTTTTGGACCACCACTGATGGGGCTAGGTGAAGACGACACCCGTTCGAGTTTGACGCCTGGATATTGCAGAGATATTTCAGTTTGACTGTCAACCCTGTGTAACTCGCGTGTCACACAAGGTGCTTAGACTGAATCGAAGTATGCGACCGGTCTTCGGCGCAGTTTCAAGCCCCAGCGACAGCATGGGCACGACCCCACAGGATTTGACATTCCATGACTTTGATACAAGTTCCATCTGTTAGACGCGCTTCCGGTTTCACACTGCTGGAACTGCTGGTGGTCATGGTGATCATCGGTATGTTGGCAGGTTTTGTTGCACCCAAGTTCTTTGCGCAAATCGGCAAGTCCGAGACAAAGACAGCCCGCGCGCAACTCGATGCGCTTGAGAAGGCGCTCGACCAATATCGGCTCGACGTGGGTCACTACCCGACAACCGAGCAGGGCTTGCTGGTGCTGAACGAGCGCCCTACCGGCGAGGCCAAGTGGTCGGGTCCGTATCTTAAAAAGAGTGTGCCGCTGGACCCCTGGTCTCACGCTTATGTTTACAAGTTTCCGGGCGAGCATGGTGAGTACGATTTGCAGTCTTACGGCAAGGACGGCCAGCCAGGCGGCACTGGCGAGGCAGAAGACATCGTTAGCTGGTGACCATGCAATTTCTGGTCAAAACACTGAAGGCGGACACTGGTATCGGCACCACGATGCTGGAGGCCGCCAACGCAGCTGAAGCTGAAGCCCAGGTCAAGGCGCTAGGCCATGCCGTGCTTTCTGTTGCACCTGCGCCGATGCTCAACCGCATGCGGGCCTCGGGCTCTTCGCGGTTCCCGCTGCTGCTTTTCAGTCAGGAGCTGCTGTCTTTGCTGGATTCTGGCATCACCATTGTTGAGGCTGTTGAAACCCTGGCCGAAAAAGAGAACCGCCCTGCTGTGCGGGTGGTGCTGACGAGTATCGTGGCTGGTTTACGCCAGGGTTTGCCGTTTTCAGCCACGCTGGAGGGGGCACCAAGGGCCTTTCCAGCGCTTTATGTGGCCACGGTGCGCGCCAGCGAGCGCACCAGTGGCCTTGGCGAAGCGCTTGGCCGCTACATCGCCTACGCCACACAACTCGAAACACTGCGCGGGCGGCTTGTCAGCGCAGCGATCTATCCGGTTTTGCTGGTTGCCGTGAGCGCCCTGGTGATTCTGTTTCTGATGGGCTATGTGGTCCCCCGCTTTTCCCATATTTATGAAGATATGGGCGGCAACCTGCCGTTTCTCTCGCGCCTGCTCCTGAGCTGGGGCCTGGCGGTAGAGCAGTACTGGTCGGTGTTCATTGGCGTTGGTGCCGCACTGGTGGTGGGTGCGGCGAACGGCGGCGGACGTATGGTGCTGCAGCGGCTTTTGCAATTGTTGTGGCGCATTCCGGCGGTGGGGGAGCGCATGCGTGTGTTTCAACTGGCCCGGCTTTACCGCACCTTGGGCATGCTGCTTCGCGGTGGCATTGCCATTGTGCCGGCTCTGGAAATGGTGGCGGGTTTGCTGTCTGTCGCCCTGCAGGCGCGCCTGCTCAGTGCCACGCAGAGCATTCGCCAGGGCAACACCATCTCACTGGCCTTCGAGGCCAACGGCCTGACCACTGCGGTGGCCCTGCGCATGCTGCGGGTGGGCGAGCGTGCAGGCAACATGGGCGAGATGATGGAGCGGGTCGCGGCCTTTCACGACGAAGAGATGGCGCGCTGGGCAGAATGGGCAACACGTCTGTTGGGGCCGGTGCTGATGCTGCTGATGGGGCTGGTGATTGGCGCTGTGGTGATCCTCATGTACCTGCCGATTTTTCAACTGGCGGACAGCATCCAATGAACAGCCCGCGCGACCTGGGGCTTGTCAACGCAGCGTTTTCCGCTGCGGAAATTGACGCTGCCCGCACCCTTGCCAAAGTGCGGGGTTGCCGCCTGATTGAGGCACTGGATGAAACAGCGGCTTCGTCTGCCACCCTCTTCGTGGCACGGCTCTCCGCCACCGTGCGTTTGAGCCCTGCCAGCCTGAGCGACATGCAGGCCTTGAAACCGGCCTTTGATCTGCTGCCCTACGGTGAAGCCTTGCAACGGGAATGTCTGTTGTTTCGTGATGCCGCGGAAGATCTCTTGCTGGTGATTGCCGACCCCTTCAGCATGGGTTTACGGGAGTGGGCCGAAGAGCGCGTGCACGCCCGCCTGGATATTCGGCTGGCCCACCGTGGCGACATAGCGGCCTATCTGGCCCGTCACGAGGAGACCTTGCGGGCCATGGACGGCATTGTGTCCATGGAACAGTCGGCCCCGCAGCGTGGCGGGGCTGAAGATATTTCCCTCAGGAGTATCAGCGAAGACGCCAGCCCGGTGGTCCGGTTGGTCAACTCCACGCTGTATGACGCACTCAAGGCAGGGGCCAGCGACATTCACCTTGAAACAGCGCCCGGCGGCATCTTCATCAAATACCGCATCGACGGCGTTTTAAGCAGTGTCGGTGGCATCCAAGGCACGGAAAATGCCGAGCAGGTGATCTCGCGCATCAAAGTGATGGCCGAGCTCGACATTGCCGAGCGACGGGTACCGCAGGACGGGCGTTTCAAGGTTGCTGCCAGCGGGCGCGAGATCGACATCCGTGTTTCCATCATGCCCAGCATCCATGGTGAAGACGCCGTGCTGCGGATTCTTGACAAGCAAAGCCTGTCAGACAAAGTGGTTGGTTTGCGCCTGGAGGTGCTCGGCTTCAACGCTGCAACGCTGGCCGCCCTGCACCGGCTCTCCAACGAACCCTACGGCATGCTGCTGGCCACCGGCCCAACCGGCAGCGGCAAGACGACAACGCTTTACGCCGCCATCAACGAGATCAACCACGGTCATGACAAGATCATCACCATTGAAGATCCGGTTGAATACCAGTTGCCAGGGGTGCTGCAGATTCCGGTGAATGAGAAAAAAGGCCTGACCTTTGCGCGCGGCTTGCGCTCCATCCTGCGGCACGACCCCGACAAGATCATGGTGGGCGAAATCCGCGACGGCGAGACCGCCCAGATTGCCGTGCAAGCGGCGCTCACGGGCCACTTGGTGCTCACCACAGTGCACGCCAACAATGTGTTTGACGTGCTGGGCCGTTTCACGCACATGGGGGTTGATCCCTACAGCCTGGTGGCAGCGCTCAATGGCGTTGTGGCGCAGCGCCTGGTGCGCATCAATTGTCTTGACTGTGTGGAAGACGTCACGCCGGATGCTGCCTTGCTGGCCAGCTCTGGCATCGTGGACGTGGCTGGCTTTCGTTTTCGTGCGGGTCAGGGTTGTGCCCAATGCCGTGGCACTGGCTTCAAGGGACGCAAGGCGGTGGCAGAGGTTTTGATTCTGGACGACGAGTTGCGTGAAATGATTGTGACCCGCGAACCGGTACGGCGCATCAAGGAAGCGGCTTGCCGCAAGGGCACACGTTTGATGCGCGATGTCGGGCTGGACCTGGTGCGCCTTGGAGAAACCAGCCTGCAGGAGTTGAATCGTGTGGTCACCTAGCGCTCAAACCTGGCATGTGGCCCTGTCGCCGCAGCGCCTGGTGCTGGCCAAACCCGCTGCGTTTTGGCCGGGTAAACGTGCTGACTACCACAGCATGGACTGCCTGCCAGGGGTGCAGGCCCAGCCTTGGCAGCCAGCGGTGGCCGCCTTGGCCACTTGGCTTGACACCCAAGCTGGCGCAAAACCTACCCTGCGTGTGGTGCTGTCGGGGCGTTTTGTAAGGTGGCAATTGCTGCCCTGGCGGCCAGAAATCACCCAGCCCGACGAACTGGCCGCCTACGCAACATGGCGCTTTCGCGAGACCTTCGGCCATGGTGCTGAAGACTGGCAGGTGCTGCATTCACCGCAGCCACCTGGCAAGGCGGTGTTGGCCTGTGCGGTGGATGCGGCCCTGTTGGCCGCCCTGCGTGCCGCTTGCCAGAGCGCTGGTGCGCGCCTGGCTGCCGTGTCACCGTATTTCGCCTGTGCCTTTGACCGCTGGCGTCACGTGGTGGGCAAAAAAACAGCCTGGTTTGGGCTGATCGAGTCCGAAACAGTGTCGCTGGGTCTGCTGCGTGACGGCAACTGGGTAGGCCTGCGAACCCAGCGCGTCAACGCCCATTGGCGCGACGCGTTGCCCGGCCTGATGGCGCAAATCAGTATTTCAGCCGGCGTGGCAGACGCCGCTCTGCCGCTCTACCTGGCTGGTGACGGCGAGCCGCCCGCGCCCGCTGCGGGCCTGACCTTTACCTGGCTGCAGCCCAAAGCGCAGGCGCAGCGCGCCCTGCCTGGCGGGCGTATGGCCTTGGGATTTTGAGACCTATGAACCCTTTAGACATCAATTTTGTCAAGCGCCGCCGCCTGGCGTCGTCGCTGGGCTGGCTGTTGCTGGCCGCAGGCTTGGTGGCAGCGGGTACCGTCTCGGGCGACTACCTCGCTGCCCGCGACGAACTCGGTCGGGTTGAGATGAAACAGGCGCGTTCGCTCAAATCCACCGCCAGCCCGGCGCGCCGCGCCCTTGCAGAGCCCGTGGTGGGTGAGGACAGGCTGGCTGTGGAGCGGGTCGTGTCGCAGCTGCAATTACCCTGGGACACGATCCTGAGCGAGATCGAGACCCGTACCGGCCCCAAGGTGGCGCTGCTCGACATCGAAGCCCAGGGGCAGACGCGCACGCTGCGCCTGACGGGCGAGGCCAAATCAATGTCTGATGTGGTGGCCTACCTGGGCCGCCTGCGTCAATCCCGGTATGTGGCTGCAGCCGACCTCTCGCACCATGAAGAAAAGCAGTCGGGCGCGGTGCCGGTGATCCGCTTTTCGCTTGATGCCACCTGGAAAGTGCCATCGTGACGCCACAACACATGGTTGCATGGCTGCGATATCAGCTGCACCGTCATGGGTGGCCGGCTGTGGTGGGCCTGGTGCTGATCATTGGCGCGGTTGGTCTGCAGTTTGCAGGTGTAGAGCAGGCACGCACCCGCGTGGCAGAGCTGCGCGCTGAAGCGGTGGCACAGCGCCAGCGCCAGGCGCAGCAACCAGACCCTGGCGAAACCGCAGACAAACGCCTTGCCGCGTTTTATGACAGCCTGCCCAACGCAGATGGCGCCCTGGAGGCCATTGAGACCATTCACCGCAGCGCCGGGGAAAACGGCGTCAAGCTCGCCACAGGTGAATACCGCCTGGTGCGCCAGGGCAGCACCAAGCTGCAGCGCTATCAGATCAACCTGCCAGCGCGCGCCAGCTACCCCCATCTGCGGGCCTGGCTTGCCGACGTGATGAACGCCGTGCCGACCGCAGCCCTGAGCGACATCAGTTTCCAGCGCGAAGACATCGGCAGTGACACGGTTGAGGCCAGCGTGCGGCTGACACTGTTCCTGAGGGCACCCTGAATGTTGCCAACGCGCCAGATCCTGCTTGCCTTGGCCTTGGTCACCACCATCGCCGCGTCTTTTGTTGATTTTTCAGAGCCACAAGAGCTACCCGAGCCGCAGGCCCAAGCCAAGTCAGTTGTGGCAGTCAAGGCGTCTGAACCACAGCCACCAGCGCAAACCGCTTCGGCACCGCTGCGCGAGCGTTTTGCCGCGCAGGCGCTCAACGTGTTTGAACCACGCTCCTGGCAGCCGCCACCGCCGCCACCGCCCAAGGCACAAGCCCCCAGCGCGCCAACCCTGCCGTTTCGCTACCTTGGCAAGGTGCAAAACGGTGACCAGATCATGGTCTTTTTGGACCAGAGCGCCCGCACCCACCTGGTGAAAAAGGGTGACACCCTGGCGGGCTACAAGGTGGAAGACATCACGATGGCAAACATGACGTTTGTCTACCTGCCGCTCAATGAAAAACAAAGCCTGACATTTGGAAGCGCAAATTGAACCTCGACAAATCTCCCGTCCGTCTGGCCGCTTTGGTGGCCGTGATTCTCCTGTTTGGCTGTGCTGCCAACCCGGCGCTCAAGGAAAGTCGCCAGCTGCTGGCTGAGGGCCGCCTGGACGACAGCGTGCTGCATCTGGAAAAGGCCATGCGTGAGTCCCCGGACGACCGTGAACTGCGGGCCCAGTATTTCCGCCAGCGAGACCTGGCCGTGGGGCAGCTGTTGCAGTCGGCCGATGCAGAACTGGCCGCGCGCAACACCGATGCCGCAGAAGCCATCTACCGCCGCGCGCAAAAGCTCGACAGTTACAGCCCCAGCGTGCGCGATGGCCTGGCCGCCATGGCCACCCGGCAGCGCCACGAGACCTTGGTGTTTGATGCCAAAGCCCTGCACGCCAAAGGCGAAGACGCCGCAGCTGAGCGCCTTTTGCGCACCGTGCTGGCCGAAAGCCCTGCACATGCCGAGGCGCGCCGGCTGGTCCAGACACTGCGTGACAAACAGTCGCGCCCCGACCCGGCCGAGCAAACGCTGGCGGCCAGCTTCAACAAGCCCATCACGCTGGAATTTCGCGACACACCGCTGAAAACTGTCTTTGAGGTCATGGCGCGCAGCTCCGGGCTGAATTTTGTCTTTGACAAAGATGTCAGGTCTGACACCAAGGTCACCATCTTTGTGCGCAACACCGGCATGGACGACGTCATGAAGCTGATTCTGACCACCCAACAGCTGCAGCGGAAATTGCTCAACGAAAACTCGGTGCTGATCTACCCCAACACCCCAGCCAAGGCCAAGGACTATCAGGACCTGGTCACCAGAAGCTTCTATCTGGCCAATGCAGACGCCAAACAGGCGCAGGCCCTGGTCCGCACGCTGGTCAAGACCAAAGACCTGTTTGTTGACGAAAAGCTCAATTTGCTGGTGATCAAAGACACACCGGCAGCCGTGCGCCTGGCCGAACAGCTGCTGGAATCGCTCGACATGGCCGAGCCCGAGGTGATGCTCGACGTGGAAGTGCTGGAAATGACCCGCAGCAAGCTGCAAGAGCTGGGCCTGCGCTTTCCGGACCAGATTGGTTACGGCCTGCTGCAGCCCAGCACCAATTCGACCATTGTCAACAACGGTGTCACCGAGACCAACACCAACCTTGGCGGTGCCCTGGCTGCCGGTTATGTGGATCTGCGCAACACCGGTGGGCTGACCTCGTTTGTCTCCAACCCGGCGCTGATGCTCAACCTCAAGAGCCAGGCGGGCGACGGCAACATGCTGGCCAACCCGCGCATCCGCGTCAAAAACCGCGAAAAAGCCAAGATCCACATTGGTGACAAGCTGCCGGTGTTCACCACCACCTCTACGGCCAACGTGGGCGTGGCGTCTTCGGTGTCGTATCTGGATGTGGGCCTGAAGCTCGACGTGGAACCCAACGTCTATCTGGACGACGAGGTGTCCATCAAGGTGGGGCTTGAGGTGAGCAGCATCGTCAAGGAGGTGGCTGGCCCGGCGGGCTCGCTGGCCTACCAGGTGGGCACCCGCAGTGCCTCCACCGTGCTGCGCCTCAAAAACGGCGAAACCCAGGTGCTGGCCGGCCTGATTAGTGACGAAGAGCGCAGCAGCGCCAACCGGCTGCCGGGCCTGGGTGAGATCCCGGTGCTAGGGCGCCTTTTTTCAAGCCAGCGCGACAACAGCAGCAAGACCGAAATTGTGTTGCTGATCACCCCGCGCATTGTGCGTAACCTGCAGCGGCCCCAGGGCATCGCAGCCAACCAGCCCGCGGGGTCTGAGTCAAGCGTGGGCGCGCCGCTGTTGCAGGTGAACAAGGTGGCACCGCGCAGCTTGTCGCTCTCGTCCAAGCCAGTCGGTGGCCCCCGTTCGGCCCCCGAGCCCAGCCCGCCACAGCCCGAAGAGGCAGCGTCAGAACCCGTAGCGGTGCCAGCAGCCGACCCAGCCACTGCAGCCCCCGCCAATGCCGCCCCCGCGCCGGCCATGTCGCCGCCAGATGCACCGGCCACGGGTCAGCCTGGGAGCCAACCCCAATGAAACGCAGGTCAGCCGGCTTCACGCTCATTGAGCTAGTGGTCACCATGGCCATCGTCGGCATCCTGGCCTCGGTGGCCGTGCCGCTGGGTGAGCTGAGCGTTCAGCGGGCAAAAGAGCAGGAGCTGCGCAGCGCGCTGCGGCATATCCGCGAAGCGCTTGACAGCTACAAACGCGCGGTGGAAGAGGGGCGCGTGCTGCGCCGTGCCGACGGCTCTGGCTACCCGCCCTCGCTGGAGGTTTTGACCAATGGCGCAGACGACGCCAAAACACCCGTGCAGGCCAAGATCTATTTCCTGCGCCGCCTGCCGCGTGACCCGTTTTACCCGGACCCCGGCGTGGCCGCTGCCGACACCTGGGGCAAGCGTGCGTATGCCAGCCCGCCCGATGCACCGTCTGAGGGCAATGATGTGTTTGATGTTTACTCGCTTTCTGAGCGGGTTGGCCTCAACGGTATTGCCTACCGGGAATGGTGACATGCGGGCCCGCGGCTTTACCCTGATAGAACTGATGGTGGTCATGGCCATCATCGCCACGCTGCTGAGCATCGTCACGCCGCGCTACTTTGCGCATCTGGACCGCGCCCGTGAGGCCGCCCTGCGTGAAACCCTGTCGGTGGTGCGTGACTCCATCGACAAGTTTCACGCCGATACCGGCCGCTACCCGGCCGAGCTTGGTGAGCTGGTCAGCAAGCGCTACCTGCGCAAGCTGCCGGTAGACCCGGTGAGTGAAAGCAGCGACACCTGGGTCATCGTGCCTGCCCCGGGCGAGGTTTCTGGCGTGTCAGACATCCAGAGTGGCGCGGGTGGTGAGGAGATGCCTTATGCGCAGTGGTAGCCGCTGCCTCCCCCCGCCCGGTCGCCAGCGCGGCTTTGGCTACATGCTGGTGCTGTTTGCGCTGGCCGCCATGGGGCTCACGCTGGCCGGTGCTGGGCAAGTCTGGCACACCACAGCGCAGCGCGACAAAGAGCTGGAGCTGCTGTTTATAGGCAACCAGTTCCGCCAGGCCATCGGCGCCTACTACACGCTCACCCCCGGTGAGGTCAAGCAATACCCCGCCACCCTGCAAGAGCTGCTGGAAGACAAGCGCTTTCCCTACCCGCGCCGCCACCTGCGCCAGCTCTACCGCGACCCCATGACCGGCAGCACGCAGTGGGGCCTGGTCAAGGTGGGTGATCGCATCATGGGTGTGCACAGCCTCAGTGAGGCGCCCGCTTTCAAAACCGATTTTCAGGGGCGTGATGCCGCTTTTGCCGGCACCACCCATTATGGTCAGTGGGTCTTTGGCCCGGCAATGAGCGAGGTACTGCCATGAAACATCCTGTACGTCTGAACGGCTACGACCTGGAGCACCTGGTGGTCACCATCGAGGCATCGCTGGCGGTCACCAACCGCGCGCAGTTTTACCTCTGGGCGCAGGGGGCGCTGCAGGGCTTCATACCCCACGAGGCGCTGTTTTGTGGCCATGGCGACATCGGCAAACTGCACCTCAACCACGAAACCTTCACCCGCATACCACTTGCCCCCAAAGCCGAGCAAACCGTGCGCGACCCGGTCAACGGGCTGCTGCCGCGCATTGTGGACGACTGGCTGCGCCAGGCGCGCACCCCGCGCCTGTTCAGCACCGATGGTGATGGCCAGGTGGGGCGCCGGCAACTGCTGGGCGACCTGAAACGCTTTGAGTTTGGCCACGTGGCCGCGCATGGTGCCAAGGAAGTGCAGGGCGCGTTTGGCAGCTTTTTCCTGTTTGCCCGCATGCCACACCCGCCCGGCGCACGTGACGCCTATCTGCTGGAACTGCTCATGCCCTACCTGCACATGGCGCTGCATCGCATGCTGGCCAGTGAAAGCGGCAACCAGCCTGAAGCAGCGGCTGCGGCCACGCTGTTTTCCAAACGCGAGATCCAGGTGCTGCACTGGGTGAAAAACGGCAAGACCAACCAGGAAATTGGCCAGATTCTGGGCATTTGCCCACCCACGGTCAAAAACCACATGCAAAACATCATGCGCAAGCTCAATGTCAACACCCGCGCCCAGGCGGTTGGCAAAAGCGCCACATTGCGCCTGATGACCCCCGGCGAATCGGCCTGAGCCCAGCCTGGCGCTGGCAACGCCAACGCTATTATATAAATAGCTATTAGCCCTTATGGAATAAGGGCTAGAGGCCATTTCTTTATATAAAACTGGCAAATGGTGTTTTGAACCACCCAAACGGACTAGTAAATCAGCTCCCGGATGCGACGGGCTGTAACAAGCGGCTCCTAAAGTTCCCCCCACGCAACAGAATTCTTCTGGCTGGCGTACTCGAAAGAGCCCTCTTTCTCTTAAACCACTTGTAAGGATGAACCTCATGAAACTTAAACATATCGCTCTCGCGGCCATGCTGGCTGCTACTGGCGTGGCGAATGCTGCCATTGACACTGGAGCTGACAGCAACGGCGACTTCTTTTTCTCCATCTGGGATAGCGCTAAGTCTTACACCCGCGACCTGAACATTCAGACGACTTCTTTCTACACAGATGTTGCAGCTCCAGGCTCTTACAAGTATGAATTTGATTTGGCATCTGACGCGGTTTTCGCTGGCTTTATCAGCACCGCAAATTTGTCTGAGCTGAAATGGAACATTTCAATGGTCGAGACCCAGGGCGCCAAAACAGTTATCGATACGTACTCTACATTACCGGCAGCCAGAATTACTAACGATCTTGGTCGTACTATGGCTGCAGGTACCGGCGCTTTCGCTACAGCAGTAAATAACGGCATGACAGCCCAGGGCACCACCGATTCGGCGGTGTTTGCCAGCGCAACACCAGGTTATGCCAACAATGCTATTGGGTCTATCCCGTTTGGTGATAGTCATGGTCTTCTTTTAAATTTCAAGAACACTGGCACAGTCGCCAATAACAGCTACGTCGCGGGCTTGGGTCTGGTGAAGATGGATTTCGCGACCCAAGGCATTCTCCCAGGCGTTTACACACCGATAGTTGACCCTTCCAACGCAAGCGCTGTGCGTGCATATATGGAAGGCGACTACAACTTGGTTATTACTGCTGTGCCGGAACCTGAGTCTTATGCCATGTTGTTGGCTGGTTTGGGCCTGATGGGTGCCATTGCCCGCCGCCGCCAGAACAAAGCTTGATTTTTTTCTTTGACGACATCTTTAACTTTTTATTACCAGGTAACCATCATGAAGCTGAATAAACTTTCCTTGTTGTGCGCTCTCGCATGCGTTGGCTTTGCTGGCCAAGCTGCTGCTCAAGTGGCTGGCACTGCCAAGACCATTGTGGACGATGCCAATACCAAGGGCCAGATTCTTTACATCTCTGGCGCGTCCGCCGTGCAAGGTGGTCTGGGTCAAATCGCGACCACACTGTTCACTGGCACCAATTACTATTTCATCCCCAGCACCGCGTCGGGTCGCAAAGACAGTGACTACCGCGCTTATGCCGGCAAGTTGGCCGTGGCAGCTGGTGGCTGGGCCGCTGGCTCCAACGTCATCATCATCAACCGCGCTCGTGGTGGGTCGGTGCAGGGTGTGAACCCTGTGGCGCGTCGCACCTCGATCGAGTCGCTGGTGGTTACTGCTGCTTCCTGTGCTGCTGGTGCTGGTACCTCAGGTGATCCGTTCAAGTGCGACGCGCTGGATACCCGCGTACCTGACGCTGGTGTGTCAGATGTTGCGCCAGCGTTGTTTGATGGCGCTTTCAATACCGAAGGTGAGCCAGCTGAGGCCGCTTTGAGCCCTGCAGAATTGTCCACCCTGACGCCAACACCCCTGTACGGTCTGGCTTTTGGTGTGCCCATGACACGCAACGTGCCTTTGTTCAATGTGAACAAAGCAGTTTTGTCCGCCATCATGACTGGCAACGTCGGTACTTGGGACAAAGTCCTGCCGAAGACCGTTCCCGCCGTCCCGGCTGATGACATTCTGGTCTGCCGCCGCGTGAACGGTTCGGGCACACAGGCTGTGGCCAATCTGTACTACGGCAACTATCCCTGCGACACGGGTACTCGCTTGAACACGCCGGCTGATCGTGAAACCGGTGCAGCCTGGGACTATGTCAACAGCTTTGTGGTGGAAGGTGATACCGGCGGTTTGAACGTGGTGGAAAACTCATCCTCTGGTGACGTGCGTTCTTGCCTGAACAATGCCTATGACGCTTCGCTCAAGGCTTACAACGGCTCAGCTGTTGCAGGTACCTTGAGTGTTGACGGCAAGAGCATTGTGGGTGCCGTGGGCTACACCGGTTACATCACTGCTGACCGTGCTGGTAACCCAGTGGCAGTTCAGTTCCGTGACGGCCAAGCCCACAAGGCTGTGGGTGTGTTGTCAATGGACAGCCTGAAAGATTCCACTGCCACCAGCAAGTGGACCTTCCGCGCGCTGGACGGTGCAGGTGAAATTACCTTGGCTGGTGGTGTGCCAGCGACCAGCGGCACCGGTCGCCTGCCGACCTTGGCTAGTCTGACTGACGGCACCTGGGACATGCAAGGCTGGATCTCTTTCAACCTGCCTGCCGACACCGCCAATGACGTGAACAAGGCTGCTTTGGCTGCCAATTTCGTCGCGGCTGCCAAGGCGCCAGCTGTGCTGAACGCGCAATCTGGTCTGAAGTTCGTAGCTGGCGCAATGCCCGGTACACCTGACCCAACCAGCACTGGCAATGTGTTGCGTGCCGGTTATGTGAATGGCGACCAGTGCGCGCCTCTGAACCGTAACAACTGATCGGTTTGACGTGATTTTCCCGGCCCTTTGAGGGGCCGGGTCAGCTGGCAAAACGCGGGTGACCGCGTTTGGCCTTTTTTTATTTGAGCTGCTGTTGGTTTGTGGGCTGAGATGTCCCTTTGGCCTTGACTGCAAAACACCTGAATTGATGCGCGATATGAAAACGCTGTGGAAACATCTGCTGGCTTTGACGGCATTGCTGTTGGTGTCGGTCGGGGCGCAAGGCCAGCAGACACAGTTCAATGTTTTTGAATTCCGTGTGGAAGGCAGCACCCTGCTGCCCACACAAGCCGTGGAGCGCGCGGTGTACCCGCACATGGGTGAGCAAAAGACCCTGGCCGACGTTGAAAAAGCCCGCGACGCCCTAGAGAAGGCGTACCACGTCTCTGGCTTTTTGACCGTGCTGGTGACTATTCCGCAACAAAAAGTAGACAGCGGTGTGGTCAAGCTGGCCGTGACCGAAGCCCCGGTGGAGCGCTTGCGCGTGGTTGAGTCGCGCTACTTTTTGCCCAGCGACATCAAGGCCGGTGTGCCCGAGCTGACTGAGGGCAAGGTGCCCAATTTTCAGGACATGCAGACCGAGCTGGCAGCCCTCAACCGCAGCCCGGACCGGCGCATCACCCCGGTGCTGCGCCCCGGCAAGACCCCCGGCACCATGGAGGTGGACCTGAAGGTTAAAGACGAACTGCCCTTGCACGGCAGCGTGGAGCTGAACGACCGCTATAGCCAGGACACCTCTCGCGCGCGCCTGAGCGCCAGCTTGCGCTGGGACAACCTGTGGAACAAACAGCACAGCCTGGGCCTGACGGTGCAAACCTCGCCCAGCGACCCGAAAGAAAGCAAGGTTTTCTCCGCCAACTACACCGTGCCGCTGCGCGGGGGCGACTTTTTGGCCTTGTACGGTTTGCGGTCAGATTCTGATGTGGCGGCCGTGGGAACCTTGAGCGTGGTGGGGCGTGGCACGGTGCTGGGCCTGCGCTACATTCGCCCGCTGCCGGGCAGCGAAACGTTCTTTCATAGCGCCTCTTTTGGCGCGGACTACAAAGACTTTGACCAGTCGGTAGAGCTGCTGGACAGTGGCGGTTTCAACACGCCCATCAAATACCTGCCGTTATTGCTGGGTTGGGATGGCACCTGGCTGGCAGAGAGCAGCACCACCAAACTGGGCCTGTCGTTCAACTTTCACCTGCAAGGGCTCGCGGGCGACGAGCAGGAGTTTGCGGACAAACGCTACAAAGGCCGCCCGGCTTATGCCTATGTGCGTGGCAATGCATCACAAAGCTGGCAACTGCCACAAAACTACGGTGTGAGTGCCCGGGCCAGTTGGCAGCTGGCTGGCCAGCCGCTCATTTCTAACGAGCAGTTTGCCATTGGTGGTGTGGACACAGTGCGCGGCTACCTTGAGTCGGCTGCTTTGGGTGACCGTGGCCTGGCTATGAGCTTGGAGGCGCGCACGCCCAATTTGGCATCAAGTTTCCCGTCGCTAGGCGAGTCGGTCACCGACTTGCACGCGCTGGCGTTTTTCGATACCGCCTCGGTGCGGGTGATTGACCCGATCAGCGCCACCGACAGCTTTAGCTTGTCAGGCGCAGGCCTGGGCCTGGGCCTGACTGGCTGGAGCGGGCTGGATGTGTCGCTGATCTGGGCCTACCCGCTGAAAGAAATTGGCAATACCCGCCGCGGTGACCACCGTTTTCACATCAACTTCGCCTACGAGTGGTGATGCAGTTCCGGAGCAAGTTATGAATCGTCAACGCTATCGCCTTGTTTTCAATACCCGTCTGGGTGCTTTGGTGGCTGTGGCCGAGTCTGCCCGTGGCCGTGGCAAAGCTGCCAGTGGTGCCAGCCGCGCTGGTGCCTTGCTGGCCAGCGTGTTGCTGGCGGCAGTGCCTGCATTGGCGCAAAAGTTACCTACGGCTAGCAAAGGCGAAACGCTGCCATCGGGCGTTAAGCTGCCGCCGTTCGTCAGCCATGGGTTGGCGGGCTATCAGACCAGTGGCAAGCAGGCGTTTGTTAACCAAGTGGGAAATAAAGCCATCCTGAACTGGCGAGACTTCAACATCGCGCCTGGCCACGGGGTGGAGTTCCGGCAGGTGGACGGCTTGGCCACTGGCAACCTGGTGCCTGGCGCCAGCTTCACCACACTCAACCGGATTTGGGACGAAATCCCCAGCGTGATCTACGGCAGCATCTCCCAGGGCGCCGGACAAAAGGGCAACATCATTCTGGTCAACAGCAACGGCATTGCCTTCATGGGCGGCTCGCAGGTGAACCTGAACAGTTTCACGGCCAGTTCTCTGAATATTGCCGACAAATACATCACTGACCGGTTGTTGGGCGACATCACTCAGCCCCAGTTCCAGAACGATCTGGACGGCAACGAAGCGCGTGGTTTCGTTAAAGTGTTTGAAGGCGCCAGCATCACTGCCGCCAGTCAGGGCCGGGTGATGTTGATTGCACCGACGGTGATCAACCGGGGCACTATTGAGGCGCCAGATGGCCAGATCATCCTGGCGGCTGGTACAAAGGCTTACTTGCGATCAGATGACCTCACCAATAACCTCAACTTGCGTGGTTTATTAGTGGAGGTAGACAAGAGCAGTGTTCTGGACAACTTTAATACCAGCGCCGCCGTGCTTAACGGTAAGCTGGATGACCAAGTGGTAAACCTTCAGGCGGTTGCAGACGACAAACTGGGGCACGCAAGCAATTTCGGGACCCTTGCCGCTGCTCATGGCAATGTCACCATGGTGGGCTATGCGGTCAATCAGCGCGGCATTGCTCGCGCTACAAGCTCAGTAGTGGCTAACGGCTCGGTGTATCTCACTGCAAAAGACGACTACGTCGTACCATCCGATACTAGTAAAGCGCCTGCTTCCAGTCGCGGTGGCCAAGTCATCCTGGGCGCTGGTAGCCTGACCGAAGTGTTGCCGGATGTAGCCGATGCTACGACCACGGTGGATGGCGAGACTGGCACCGGTCCTGCTGCGCCATCCGAGATACGCGTGTTCGGGGAACAGGTTTATTTGGCCGCCGGCTCGACCATCAAGGCACCTTCAGGTGAGGTGAGTCTGACCGCAGCGGAAAACCCGTCGCTGGTCCTGGGTAATGGGCAGGTCACGCCCTCTGACGCGCTCACACTTGCCAGCAGCCCAGCGCGGGTGCATGTCGCTGCGGGTGCCTTGATCGATGTGGCTGGCTTACGCAATGTTCAAGTGTCTGCAGGGCGCAACACGCTGGAGGTGGAACTGCGCGGCGACGAGCTCAAAGATTCGCCGCTGAACCAGACGGGTGCGCTGCGTGGTGAAAAGGCTTGGGTTGACATTGAGCAGGCGTTGGCCAATTCTGACGCTGGTCTGGATACCCTGATCGCCCGTGATAGCTTGGAAGCGTATCAGCAGCGGCTGGAGCGTGGTATTGCGGAACGCTCAACACGGGGGGGGAGCGTAATCCTTGACTCTCAGGGTTCGGTCATTGTGGAAAACGGGGCCACCATTGACCTGTCAGGTGGTAGCGTGGATTACCAGCGCGCTGCGGTCAAGACGACTGTGCTTGGCAGTCAAGGGGAGGCGGTCGATCTGGCAGATGCGGTGGCTACCACCAAGTATGACGACATTGTGAGCAGGTTTGTGATCGACTACGGCCGCTGGAACAAGAAGGAAGTGATTGAATTGCCCAACGCACGGCGTTTGGTGCGGGCCTACACCGAAGGTAAAGACGCTGGTACCCTCAGGGTGTTCAGCCCAGGTGCTGCATACCTGCAGCCAAACATTGTTGGCAGCACCGTCTCAGGCAGGCGGCAACTCGTCAGTGGTGTCGCGCCGCGTGGCGCGCAGTTTATCGTGGGCAAAGGCGGTAGTGCGCCTGGTGAGGCAGCCGACAACGCCTTGAACCAGAAAGTTGTCATTGACCGGTTTGCGGTCAACCTCCCTGGTGATTTCGGTATGGGCAGTGATCTGCCAGAGCAACTCAAAGACGCGTTGTCCATCAGTGCAGACTTGCTCGCCGAAGACCGTGTGGCCGAGTTGGCGTTGCTCACCCGGCAGGCTGCCGAGGTGCGATCGTCCTTACGTGCACCCCAGGGTGGTGCCGTGTCGCTGACCGCCAGCGATATAAGCGTGCAAGCCGATATTGTGGCGGCAGGGGGCAAGATTGGGCTAGCGGCACGCAACAGCATCAACGAGGACTCGCTGTTGACGGTAGCCGACGGTGTGAAGCTCAGTGTTGCGGGCACCTGGGTCAACCATCTGCCGGGGATCGCTGCCGCTGCAACTGCCCCGCAACAGCTGGATGGCGGCTCGATTTCACTTAGCGCCAGCTCCTCCGTGGAGGCTGGTGACTACGTGGGTGAAGGCCGTATTACGCTGGCTGAGGATGTGATGATCAATGCCAGCGGCGGTGCCATGATGGACGTAGACGGCATACTGCATGAAGGCAAGGGCGGGTCAATTGGCATCAGTGCGCTTCGCCTTGAGGGGCTGGAGAAGGCCCAACTTACAGCCTACGGGTTCAGCGAGGGCGGTGAGTTAAGTCTGTCAACCAGACAGATCACCATAGGCGGTGCTTTGCCCGCCCTGCCGGTTGCTGGTGAGCTGCACCTTGCTCCTGCCTTTTTTACCCAGGGCGGCTTTGCCCAATACGATCTGCTTGCGCTGGAGCAACTGGATTTGGCAGACGGTGCCACCGTGCGGCCCGTGGTGGCCTATAGCAACCTGAACAGTGATTTTTTCACCAAGGCTAGCGGCGCCAGCATGGCGGACGTGTCAACGCCTGTTGTTCGCGATCTGCTGCAGCGCGAGGCGACCTCGGTTTCGCTGTCGGCTATTGAGCAGGCAACTGATACTGGAACCTTGCGCATCGGTGACGGTGCGCGCATCGAGGTGGACTCTGGCGGTACGATCAATTTGCAAGCCCGCAAGGTATTGGATATAGAGGGTGCGCTGGTAGCGCGCGGCGGCAATATCGAGGCGACGCTGGTTGCGCAGATTCCTAATGCCTACAGCAGCGCCATCCCGCAGGGCAATCTGTGGTTGGGTCAAAGCGCAGTGCTCGATGCCAGCGGTACTGCGCAGACGTACCAAGACGCCCTGGGGCAGACGCAAGGCGAAGTTCTCGCGGGCGGTGTTGTGAGCTTGCGTGCGGACACTGGCGCGATGGTGGCGGTGCCAGGCTCACGGATTGACGTGTCGGGCGCTGCGCCGGTTTGGTTGGACGAGCGAAACGAGTTGGGCGGCATTGGCCGCAGGGTCGCCAGCGACGCCGGTAAGGTGAACCTGGCTTTTGAAGATCTGCGTTTTGACGGTACCCTGCAGGCGGCGCCCGGTTCATCAGCCCAGCGCGGGGGCACCCTGGCAATGTCTACAGCGCGCGAAATTGCCCGCCTTGATAACCAAAAGGGGTTTGACACGACCCCGCTGGCGATCGTGCTACACAACACAATTGACTTGCAAACAGCCAGTTTGGTGCCGACTCTAGCGCCTGGTGGCGCGGGTGGGACGGCTGCCAACATTGCCACGGATCCGCTAGAGGCCGCAGGCTTTGAGCGTATGCGCTTCAACAGTCAAGACGGTATCGTTCTGGCCGAAGGGTTGGATTTGGGCAACGGGGCAACGGATTTGCGTGAACTGCAGCTGGACGCGTCGCGCATTGAAACCCGGGGCAATGCCAGACTCTCTGCTGATGCAGTTCGCCTGGGCAATTATTACGCGGGTAATCGGGTCGGCACGGCTGGCAATAGTGTCAGCAACGGCGGCGTGCTGACGGCGCAAGCGCGCCTGCTCGAGCTCGCCGGTGACCTACGGTTGCAAGGCATGAAGCGCAGCGCATTGACTGGCAGTGAACTGGTTCAACTGAGCGGTGTCACGCACCAGACGTTGTCAGCCACTGGCAATCCGACGGGCACATTCCGGCATTCAGCGGCTATTGAAACTACCGGCAGCCTCACCCTTCGCGGCGGCGTAGTGGCACCGGGCGGATTTGCACAGGTTCAGGTCAAAGCAGGTCACGACGTTCGCATTGAAAGCTCTGGTGCTACTCCCATTGTGCCGATTTCAGCTTTGGGAAGCTTGAGCATTGAGGCGCAGAACATCACTCAGGCGGGTTACCTGGCAGCACCGCTAGGACAAATCTCGCTTGATGCAAAGGGTGACCTGATTCTGGCAGCGGGCAGCGTCACCACGGTAGCTGGCGCGTCGGGCCAGACTTACTTGTTGGGCCAGGTGCTCAACGGCGTGGACTGGCTGGTCAACATCAAACCTGATGATCAAGTTAACGGCCAAGCCAAACTGGCCTCCTTGCCAGGCAAGGAAATCCGTCTGTCGGGTGACCACAGCCTGATGGTGGAGGCGGCCACACGGGAGCAAGCTGCCGCGCGCCTGGACCTTTCGGGCGGCAGTGACCTGACAGCCTATGAATTCACTGTAGGCCCGGGTGGTACCTACGACATACTTGAACCATTCATCAAAGATGCTGGCGGCGAATTCAAGTTGGTTGATGGCAAGAAGGTGCCCACAAACGTATATGCCGTGCTGCCAGGTTACCAAAGCGGTTTTGCGCCTGATGATGCTCAGGAGAGTACCGGGCTGGCGGTGGGCGAGGCCATCTTTTTAAACGGTGTCAAGGGCCTTGCTGACGGCACCTATACATTGCTGCCAGCGCATTACGCGCTGCTGCCTGGCGCCTTGGCGGTAAGGCTGGGAAGTAATGCAGACCTTTCGCCAGGGCAGAGCGCAACACGGCAGGACGGTATTCAGGTGGTGGCGGGATACCTGACCGATACCCGCAACAGTGCACCGCGCGCGGGTGACTGGCAGGCGGTAGAGGTGTTTACGCGGGCGCAGGTGCGGGCGCGCTCAGAGATTACCTTGAGCAACGCTTCAGATTTTTTTGCCAACACCAGCAGTGTGCCGCAGGACGCGGGCCTGTTGTCTCTGCAAACAAAACTTGGTCACATCGTGCTCGACGGCGCTGTTCAAAGCGCGGCTGCGGCTGGCGGCAAAGGGCTTGCCGTGGATATCAGCGCGCCAGAATTGATAGTTACCAGTGGCAACTCGACCAATATCGATTCGGGCGATACGGTGCTGTCTGTGGAGCGCCTCAACGCCATGAATGCCAGCAGTCTGCTGTTGGGTGCCACCCGCACCCGCGACGGTAACCAGATGACGCTTGATGTCGGGGCAGATAACCTCACTTTGGACAACGACGCACAGCATGTGCTCAAGGCCGCCGAAGTGATGTTGGCTGCCAACAAAACACTGACCATCGGCAGTGGCAGTGTGATCGACGCACAGGGCGCTGACGGCGATGCTGGAAGTTACAGCATTGTCGGCAACGGCGCTTTCGTGCGGGCTGCGTCCAGTACGGCAACTTTCACGCGCACCGGCAGGACTGAGAAGAGCAATGACGGCGCATTGCGCGGTGCCGCTGACAGTTTGGTGCAGGCAGCCAAGTCCATCATCTTGGATGCGACGGAAGACAACGTGGTTGCGATCAGAGACAACGGCTATGCAGGCCAAATCTCGTTCAAAGCGGACGGTAAGGCGGTGGCGGGTCAGTTGGGCATTGGGGCCGCGAGAATCGGCCTAGGTGAGCCCGCTGTCACACCAAATGGCATCGTTTTGGGGCAAGACGAGCTGGATGCGTTTCAGGGCCTCGACAGCTTGTCGTTGACCAGCTATTCCACCTTTGATCTGTATGGCGACGTCTCGGTGGGCGGGCTGGATGGGTTAGGGCGCCCACTCACTCGCAATCTTATTTTGCAAGGGGCAGGCCTGGCTGGTATGGATAACGCGGGCCGCACCGCTGATCTGCGTGCGCAGAACTTGACTTTGTCCAATACTGCAGGGGAGAAATTTGAACAAGATACTGGTCAGACACTGGGTAACGGGACTTTGAATGTACTGGCTGACACTCTGACGTTAGGCAATGGCAGCAAAGAAGTGGCTGGCTTCGGTAACGTGCTGATTACTGCGGGCGAACTGATTGCGGCTGGTACCGGTGACACCAAAATCAAGGGTGAGACATCAATCGCCACAGCGCGCCTGGGTGGGCAAACCGGTGCCAAACAAACTTTGAATGCCGCCGCTACCACAGACAAGGTGACGGTGATGCGGTTGGAGCCAGTACAGCCACTGGTAGCCAGCACCTCTGTTGGCGCGAGTTGGACAGTGAACGCGAGCGAGATCGCGTTTGATACGCGGGCCAGTCTGGCGAGTGGCAAGCTCATCGTCAATGCAACAATCGGCGATATCACCCTGGGCGCTCACGCGGACATCGACGTGGCTGGCCAGGATGTGGCGTTTTTTGATCTCACCCGGGGGACTTGGGGCGGTGAGGTGACGCTCAACAGCTCAAAAGGCAAAATCAATACGGCTGTGGGAAGCCGCATCAACGTGTCGGGTGGCGCAGGTGCCGACGGGGGCACGCTCACGGCGAGCGCGGTGAATGGCAGTGTGAACCTGGAGAATGCCACGCTGCTGGGCACGACGAAAGCTGACCAAGAAGGCAAGCTGGGTGAGGGCGCACGGGTGCGTATTGACGCGGTTTCGCTGGGCAATTTCTCGGTTTTGAACGCCGCACTGAATGCGGCTGGCACAACTGAAACACTTAACTTCTCAGGCGAACGCACGGTGCGCGCTCGCACAGGCGCATTGTCGGTGGGCGTTGGCGATCAGATGCAAGCCGAGGCGATCACCTTGACCGCCGATACAGGTGCATTGACGGTGGCAGGAACCGTGTCAGCCTCGGGTGCCGAAGGTGGACAAGTGGGTTTGTACGGAAAGTCGGTGGTGCTGACCGGTACTGGGCGCATCGAAGCCAAGGCCATGGCAGTTGGAGGTAGTGGGGGGCGCGTGGAAATTGGGGCCGCCACAGCGGCTGAGGAATCCAATGACATCACCCGCGGCATAGACCTGCAGTCGCGCTCGGTGCCAGGTTCGGACTCGGGGATTGACGTGTCGGGCGGCATGGGTGGTGTAGGGGGCGAGGTGCACCTGCGCGCCCAGCGCCAGGGCAATGAAGTTGCTGTGAAGCAGCTGGCCAGCGCCATTACCGGTGCGCGGGAGGTTGTGCTTGAAGCTGTGAAGGTTTACAACAACAGGAGCACGCTAAATGCCACGGGTGCCAGCGCTGACGCAGTCGACGTCGAGGGTGTCAGCATCGGCAAGCTCAGCCTGGCGGACATCAACAGCGACAACACAAAATTTGCCAACGCTGACCGCAACGGTGACACAGTGGCAGGCATCTCGGAGAACTTCAACAAAATTCGAGCTGATCTGGGTCAGGTCACAAATGATAATTTCCACATCGTGACAGGGGTGGAAGTACGTTCTAGTGGTGACATGAAGCTGGGCGACGGGACTGCCGCCAAAAACTGGAACCTGAAGGACAGCGCAGCCGGTGGCGAAGCGGGTGTGCTGACCTTGCGCGCTGGTGGCAACCTGAACATAAAGAGCAACTTGTCGGACGGTTTTGTCGAGGCCACGGTAGCGGTGCCAGCCGGGAACCCGGCTACCAGTCAACTTTTGCCCAATACAACCCGTGGTGGGCGTTCGTGGGCCTACAACCTCGTGGCGGGTGCTGATGCAACCTCAGCCAATGTAATGAACACGGCCGCAAATACTGCTGACTTGAGCGTGGACGCCGACAGACTGGTACGCACCGGCACGGGCGATATCCGCATGGCGGCCGGTAATAACATCACGCTGGCCGATAAATCGACGGTGTATACGGCTGGCGTCGCATCGGGCGCTCTGGGTTCTTCGCTGACAGATAGATTTCAACGCGCATTCTTCACCACGGGAGGTGGGGATGTGTCAATGACTGCGGGAAACCACGTGAAGGGCACCGCATCGAGCCAACTCTATTCGGATTGGTTGTTCCGGCAGGGGCGACTCACAGAGGATGGTGGCGCATACGCCACGACAAGTCAGGGGCAACTTGCTTGGTGGGTGCGCTTTGACCAGTTTGCCCAGGGTGTCGGTGCACTGGGCGGCGGCGACGTGTCGATCAGTGCCGGTGGCAACGTCAGTAACCTGTCGGCCAGCGCTCCCACGCAGGGGCGCATGACTTCCTCTACCCTAGACGTGGACCAATTGATTCGCACAGGTGGTGGTGATGTGACGGTCTTGGCGGGTGGTGATATCCTGAGCGGGCAGTATTTCGCCGATAAGGGTGATGTCCGTCTGGTGGCGGGCGGTGCGGTGGTCAGTGACCAGACAGTGAATCAGAAGCCGGTCTATACCCTTTTGGCCCTTGGCGATGGTCAGGCTTATGTCCGGGCCCAGGATGAGGTCAATGTGGGTGCGATCCTAAACCCGCAGTTGTTGGTCCAGTCCTATGGAAGCGACAGGACTGCCAATATCGGGGCCGCTGATTTGCAGTTGCAGAGGGCTTCGTCATTCTCAACATATGGAGAGGCGAGCGCCGCACGACTGGCGAGCCTGGTCGGCCCAACAACACTGCACGAAAACTTGACAGATGTTCTGGATGCATACGCTACGCTCTTGAAATCGGCGGAGTATGGCAAGGGCTACAGCACTTTGCTGAACTATCTGCCTGGCAGCCTGTTCATGACGGCGTTCTCGGACGATGTTGTGGTCAAAGGCGCTCCCACCTTATTGCCATCCGCCCAGGGTCAAATGGAATTGCTGGCGCAAGGCAATGTGGCCATCGATAAGCTCATCACTATCAGTGACAACGATCCTGCGCAGATCGCCACAGTGTTGCGCCCCACCGCAGATGCGACATTGGTTTTGGCACCTTCCGCGAAAACACTTCATGCAACTGTGCCGGTGCATTCAGGTGACACCACTACCGCCAAGATCTACGCCGTGGCGGGCGATGTGTTGGGTGGTTCTTCGACCACTTATCAGCTCGACTTGGCCAAGGCCGTTGAGGTTCGCGCCGGTGGAGATGTGGCGAACTTAAGTGCGCGCATCCAGCATGCCAATGCCAGTGACGCCAGTTTGGTCGAAGCAGGACGGGATGTGTATTTCAGCCCTGGAGCGCAACGAACTGAAAACGCAGGCATTCGTTTGAGCGGATTGGGTAGCCTGGAGGTATCGGCTGGTCGTGATGTGAATCTTGGTACTTCCGGTGGACTGGTGAGCCGGGGTGATCTGGATAACAACAATTTACCTCAGGGTGGTGCTGATATTCGCGTGTTTGCTGGGGTAAACAAAAATGGCTTTGACGCGCCCGACACGCTGGCGCGCCTGGCTGATCGGGTCGCCTCGGGAAATCTAAGTGACACCGACTTGTGGCTGGCACGATGGCTGACTGGAAACAGTGACTTGGCTGCGGCCGAAGTGGTCGCAGCGGTGGCCGTGGTTCAATCCCTTGACCCGGTGACGCAGCGGGAAAAGTTGCGTGACATGTTGTTCACTGCGCTCAGTCAGACTGGACGTGACGCCAACCTTGCCGATAGTGCCTACGCCGGCAACTTTGATCGCGGCTACGCTGCGCTTGAATTGGTGTTCCCTGGCATAAGCAATCAGGACGCGAACGGCCAGTTCACCAAGTATGAGGGCAGCGTGAACCTGTTCGCCAGCCGCATCAAGACCGAGCGCGGTGGCGATATAGACATCCTGGTGCCCGGTGGTGGGCTGATCGTCGGACTGGCTAACACTTCGGATGACTTGACCAATGTGAACGGTGCGGGTTCACTGGGTGCGCTTGGCGTGGTGACGGCTGCCGCTGGGGACGTGCGCGCTTTCACACGTGAGGATATGTTGGTCAATCAGTCACGCATACTCACCGTAGGTGGTGGCGACATTCTTTTGTGGTCCAGCGAGGGCGATATCGATGCCGGCAAGGGAAAGAAGACGGCCGCCACCGTGCCGCCGCCCATCATTCGTATTGACGCCCAAGGCAACGTGGTACTGGAACTGCAAGGCGCTGCCTCCGGGTCCGGTATCGGCGCCCTTTCCACTGGTGGTGTTGCTGCCGGCGACGTGGACCTGATCGCCCCCAAAGGCACCGTCAACGCCGGTGACGCCGGCATCCGCGCGGGTAACCTGAATATTGCCGCTCAGATTGTGTTGGGGGCCGACAACATCTCGGTTTCCGGCACGTCTGCAGGCACACCGGTAGCCGACACCAGCGCGGTTACCGCGGCGTCTTCAGGTGCTACCTCGGGTGGCGATGACACCGGCAAGGTGGTGGCGGCACTCAACGCGGCTGCGGCCGACTCGGCCAAGGCGGCGCAAGAGTTGGCTGCGGCCCTGAAGCCCTCTGTAGTGCGCGTGGAGGTGCTTGGTTACGGCGAATAGTTGCATTGCCCCACAGGCCCGGCTGGGCTGTCACAGGTTTGGCGGGCGTTTGTCACACCTTTGACGCAGGCCGGTCGTATTCTTGTTTTGTTACCGCAGCAGTCTGCTGCCTACTTTTTCCCTTTAGACATCATGAAACGTTTTCTTTTTGCTGTCGTTGCTTGGGCGCTGTTGCTCCCGTTAACCGCCAATGCCTGGTGGAACGAAGAATGGACCGTGCGCAAGAAAATCACCCTGGACGCAGTGGCTGCAGGCATTACCACTGAGGTAGCTTCAGTCCCTGTATTGCTGCGCTTGTCTACCGGCAATTTTGACTTTTTAACGGCCAAGGAAGACGGCGCCGACATGCGCTTTCTGGCTGAAGACGATCAGACGCTGCTGCCGTTTCATATAGAGCGCTTTGATTCGGCCAATGAGCTGGCCTTTGTATGGGTGCAGGTGCCCAAGGTGGTGGGCGGCAACGCCACGCAGCATATCTGGATGTATTACGGCAACGAGGCCGCCCAGCCGGTTGCGCCCACTGCGGTCTACGACGCGCAGCAGTGGGCGGTGTACCACCTGAGCGATGCCAGTGGCTTGCCGCAAGACACCACGGCAGCGGGTAACCACATCAGCCAGGGTACCGCCACCTTTGTGCCGGGTGGTCTGATTGGTGGCGCGGCCAAGCTGGCCGGCGACGGCGGTCTGGTGGCGGGCAATGCGGCTCTGCAGGCAGCTACTGGCTTCACCTTTTCTGCCTGGGTGAAGCCCGAGGCCGCCAATGGTGAGGTGCTGGCAGTGGGCGATTTGACGCTGACGCTGGCCGAGGGCGTGCCGGTGCTGGGCATCAAAGAGTCGACGGTGCGTGCCACCGCGCCGCTGACCCTGAACGCCTGGCAGCATGTGGCCGTGAGTGCGGGTACCAACGCGGTGCTGTATGTCAACGGCAAGCCAGTGGGCAGCCTGCCGGGTGCCTTTGTGCCTGCGGCCAGCGTGCGCATTGGCGGTGGTTTGGTGGGGGAGGTTGACGAGGTACAGATCTCCACCGTGGAACGGCCTGAGGCCTGGATGGCGCTGCAGGCCGATACGCAAGGTGCAGCCAGCAAGCTGGTGAAGCAGGGGGAGGAGCAAACCACCGAAGGTGGCAAGGAAACCGGCTATTTCATGGCCACCATGAACAACCTGACCCTCGACGGCTGGGTGGTGGTGGGCATTTGCGTGGTGATGTTTTTCATTGCCATTTACATCATGTGGACCAAGGCGATTTTGTTGACCCGCCAGCAAAAGGCCAACCCTGAATTTAACGAAGCCTTTGACCAGCTGACCAAGCAGTTGCCCCAGTTGGGTAATAGCGCGGCAGCCCACGTTAACCACCTGGATCAGCTGTCCAAAAAGGCCGAAGAGTACAAAGACTCGCCGCTGCACCGCATTTTTCAGGTGGGTGCGCGTGAGCTGCAGTTTCGCTTTGCCAATACGTCGGCAGCTGCTGCCGCCAAATTGGCAATTGAGGCTGGATCGCACGAGTTACCCGCCATCAGCGAACGGGCCATGCTGGCTGTGCGCTCCAGCCTGGATGCCCAGCTCACGCGTGAGCGCCAGCGCCTGGACAACGGCATGGTGCTGCTCACCATTGCGATCTCGGGTGGGCCGTTTCTGGGCTTGCTGGGGACGGTGGTGGGCGTGATGATTACTTTTGCGGCAATTGCCGCAGCGGGTGATGTGAATGTGAATGCCATTGCCCCGGGTATTGCTGCGGCGCTGGTGGCTACGGTGGCTGGTCTCGGGGTGGCGATTCCGTCGCTGTTTGGCTACAACTACCTGCAGACCAAGATCAAGACAATTTCCGCTGACATGAATGTCTTTGTTGACGAGTTCGTGACCAAGATGTCCGAAACCTACGGCGACTAAAGGAGCACAAACCATGTCAAAAGCCCAAGAAGACGGCGCGATTTACGATGACATCAACATCACGCCCATGCTGGATCTGTCGTATGTGCTGCTGGTGATTTTTATTTTGATGACCACCGCCTCGGTGCAGGGCATCAAGGTGAATCTGCCCAAGGCCAGTAACACGCCTAGCCTGGCCAAGCCATCAACCAAAGCCATCACCATCACCGACACCGGTGCGCTGTATCTGGACGCCTACCCCATGGCAACGATTGAAGACCTGGAGGCGCGCCTGATGCAGTACAAGGCCAGCACGCCAGAGTTTCCCATTGTGGTCAAGGGTGACCAGGCTGTGCAGTATGTGAAGGTGGTCGAGGTGCTCGACCTGCTGGGCAGGCTGGACCTCAACCAGATTGGTCTGGTGACACAACGGTTGGTCAAGTGAAGGCGCGCGATCCATCATTTGCCAAGCGCTATGGCCGGGTGGCTGGCTTGCTGCTGCTGCTGGCCCTGGTTTTGGCCGTGGGTTACTGGTTGTATTCCATGTTTTCAACGCCAGCCAAGTCCACCAGAAAACGGGCGGTGCAAGAGATTGCGCTGATCAAGCCGCCGCCGCCTCCGCCGCCCCCCAAGACACCCCCACCACCGCCGCCCAAGCAGGAGCAGGAAAAAATTGATGTGCCCAAGCCAGAGGCCATGCCAGACAAGCCGTCGGAAGCCCCGCCGCCAGGCCCGGACCTGGCGATAGACGCGGCAGGCAGTGGCAGTGGCGATGGTTTTGGTTTGGTGGGCAAACCTGGCGGTACAGATTTGCTTGCTACTGGTGGTGGCACGGTGGGCAGCCGTTTTGCCTGGTACAGCGCCTTGGTGAAAGAACGCATCCAGGACGCAGTGATCAAAGACAAAAAACTGCGCAGTGCCACCAACTACCAGCGACAGGTGCATGTTTGGATCAACAGTGCCGGAGCTGTAACACGGGTAGAGCTGATTGGCCCAGGGGACAACCCAAACCTGGATGATGCTTTACGCCAAGCCCTGCGCAACGTTGCCGCAGTGCGTGAGGGTGCACCAAGTGACATGCCACAACCCATCAAACTGCGGATTTATGCCCAGTCCTGAGTTTCGATTCCATTTTTTAAGATCAGCCATGAAATTTCCCACGCCACACAAGCTGCGCCATATTGGCCTGGCAACCCTGATAGCCCTGGGCTCAAGCGCGGTGCACGCCGACGAGCGCGAGCAACTGGAAACGCTGCGCCAAACCACCATCAACCTGATTGAGTTGCTGGTGCAAAGCGGTGTATTGCCAGCAGAGAAGGCAGCACAAATTGTGCAGCAGGCGCAAGCCAAGGCCAAGGCCACTACCAAAGCGCAGGCCGAGCTTGCCGATGCCAAGAAGCCTGAACCCGGTGTGGTGCGTGTGCAGTATGTGCCTGAATTTGTGCGCAAGCAAATTGCCGACGAGGTGCGGGAAGAGGTGGTGGCGCAAGCCAAGGCCGAGCGCTGGGGTGACGCCAATGCCATTCCCGAATGGGTGGATAGATTCAAGTTTGAAGGTGACATGCGTTTGGGATACCAATCAGACATGTTTTCTGAATCGAATGCCTCCATCACGAATTTTGAGTTCGGCGGGCAAGATATTGACAACACAACAGAAGACCGGCAACGCACCCGCCTCCGCGCGCGGCTTGGCATTACCGCCAAGATCACGCCCGATATATCGGCTGCGTTCCGCTTGTCTACTGGCAATACGACGGAGCCTGTTTCTACTAATCAGACCTTGGGCCAAACCGGCAACAAGTACAGTTTTGTCTTGGACCGGGCATATGTCAAGGCGCATTCGCCAACCTTCATGCCTTGGCTTACCGCCTCTGCTGGGCGCATTCCCAACCCGTTCTTCAGCACGGATTTGCTTTGGGATGACGATTTGAACTTTGAGGGCTTGGCACTGCAGTTTGAGGACAGTGTGGCATCGGCCAAAGTGTGGCGGCCATTTGGCACACTAGGTATTTTCCCGCTGGAAGACATCCAGCAATCTTCGCGTAATCGTGCCAAAAGCAAGTGGCTGACTGGTGCCCAGGTTGGTGTGGAATGGGTGCCAAGCAATACGACCCGTGCCAAAGTGGGGTTAGGTATTTACGATTACCGCAATATTAGTGGCATTCTTGATGAGTATCCAAGCACGCTTTATGCCGATACCGCACCTGCTTTTCGGCAGAAGGGCAATACATTATTTGATATTGACAGCAGCGATCTTAACGATAAAACCAACCTGTTTGCTTTAGCTGCTGACTATAGGGTAGTCAACCTGACCGGCATGATTGATATCAATCTGTACAACCCGGTGCACGTCATCCTTACTGCTGACTACGTTGACAACGTTGGCTTTAGCGCCAGCAAGACTTTTGCACGCACAGATGGTTCCATCGATATCGTCAAGCCAGAGACCAAGGGCTACTTGGCACGCGTTGCGGTTGGCATGCCCACCATGCTGCTCAGGGATGATTGGCAGCTCTCTCTCACTTATCGTTACTTAGAAGCGGATGCGGTGCTGGACGCCTTCACCGACTCTGATTTCCATCTGGGGGGCACCAATTCCAAAGGCTTCATCGTTGGTGGGCAATACAGCCTGAGCAAGTCGACCTGGCTGAGTGCCCGCTGGCTGTCGAGCCAGGAAATCAGCGGCTTGCCGCTGTCAATCGACACCTTGCAGGTGCAGTTCAATGCCAAGTTCTGAGTTTTTTGGTGTGGTCTTGCGCGCTGTCGGGTGCGCCGCCGTGTGTGTGGTGGTCACGGGGTGCGCCCTTGACCCCAAGACGCTGGCCTACCGCGACCGTCTTGAACAAGGCGCCATCGGGCCGGATGAGTTTGAACGCTTTCGGGAGTCTCAGGCGGAAATGTTGGCTTTGGTCGCCAGTGCCAGTGACCCGGTTCCCCTGACTGCCAGCGTGTTGGATCGCGAACTGAGCAAAGCGGCTGCCAGCGCAGACGTGGCGCGCCTGCGGCAGCTCATCAAGGACGGTGCCAAGGTTAACGCGGTGGACGAGTGGGGCAACACAGCCTTGCTCATAAGCGCACGCGAGGGTGAGATGGACAGCGCCCGCGTGCTGTTGCGCGCGCGTGCCGATGTCGAGGGGCGCGGGGGCGCAATGACGCCTTTGGCTGCTGCTGCGCTGCGCGGACACACGCAGATGGTGCAGCTGCTGCTGCGCGCTGGTGCCGATATGAACGCCGTTGGCCTGAACGGTCAGACACCGCTCATGAACGCGGTCAAGCTAAACCGCATGGGTGCTGCGCAAGCCCTTTTGAAAGCGGGTGCCAGCACGCGCGTGACTGACCGGGTGGGTGACAACCTGCTGGTGGTGGCTATTACCGAAGATTACCCGCAGATGCTGAGCCTGCTGCTGGAGATGGGGGCCTATCCCGATATGGCCGATGCCAATGGGTTGTCGCCGCTTTACTGGGCGCAGTTGCTCAAGCGCCCAGAGATGGAACGACGTCTGCTGGCTGCAGGAGCCAGTGCGGAACACCTCAAACAGGTGGTGCGGGAGAGCCGAACTTATACCTTTCAGGAGTATTGATGGTGCGTGACTTTTTCCGATACTCAACGCTGGCACTGCTGACGGTCAGCCTCAGTGGTTTGGCTTTGGCGCAAGATCAGACTTCCCGCGAACGCCAGGCTGCGCGGCGAGCCCAGCAGCAAGTGCAGAAAGTGACCAAGGATTTGGCGACTGCCCAGGAAAAGCTGACCGCCATTGAGGCTGAGAAAACCAAGCTGACCGAAGACCTGGACGGTGCCGAGGCCCGTGCTGGAGCAGCATCTGGTCGAGCACAAAAACTGCAACAGCAGTTGCAGGCGATAACCGTCGAGCGAGACGCGCTGCTGCAACAGTCCGCTGAGCAGAAGACTGCAAGCGACCAACGCATAGCAGAACTTAACACCCGCCTGACCCAACTGGAGCGTGACCTGTCTGCCGCCCAGGAAAAAGGCAAGCAGCTTGAAGCGGTGCGCGTGAATCAGGTCAAGCAGATTGCCGCCTGCGAAGATCGCAATGCGAAGCTTTATGCGGTGGGGCGCTCTGTCATTGACGAGTGTCGCGACCGCAGCGCTGGCGACACGTTGCTGCGGCTGGAGCCCTTTACCGGCATTGCACGGGTTGACATTGAAAACCGGCTTGAAGCACAGCGCGACCTGCTTGATGCCCAGAAAACGCTGCCTGGCTCTACCAGCAACTAGCTTGCAGCGGTTAAGCCCTGCGAGCAGGGCAGGCGGTTAGCGGTATTTGGCCAAGGCGGGGTCGTTGTTGGGTTGCTCTGCCAGTCCGGTCATGGCAGGTAAATCGGAGAGGCGTGGCAAGCCAGATTTGGCGCGGACTTTGCCGCTTTGATCACGGTAAAGCAAGGTGGGTGTGCCAGTGAACCCCCATTGCTCCATGAGTTTGGCGTTGGCTTCCACTTTGGCCTTGATCGCCTCGTCCACTGGCACATTGAGGGTGAGTTCTTTGCCAAAATTGGCGTTGGCTTCAGCAATGGCAGCGTTGCCGTCTGTTGCTGCCAGCAGGGCAACTGCCTTAGGCAGGGAGTCTGGCGCCAGTATGGCCACTGGAATCCACCGCACTTGCAGACCCACCATGGTGTAGGGGGTCAGCGCTTTCCAGGTCAGATGACAAAAGCCGCAATTGGCGTCTTCGAACGCATACATGATGGCTTTCGCGTCCTTGGTTTCAGGCCCTTGAGCGACCCAGGCCGAAGACTCCAGGCTCACCCACATTTTTTCATAGTCAGGCTTGGGCAAGTACTTTTCAATGTACTGGTTGTTGAGACTGGCCCCTTTTGCGTCAAACATATTGCCGGCAATGGCGACGTCTCCGTCTGGCATGGTGTACAAAATGGTGTTTTGACCTCGGCCATTTGACAGAATCCAGCCTTTGAAACCACCCGCCGCATCGAAATTGTTTTCCAACTTCAAACCGCTATCTATGACGGTTTGAATGGTTGCAGGGTATTTGTCTGCAGCCAGTGCCGGGGCAGCAACTGTGCCGAGCAACGCAGCGTTGAGTGCCAGCAGTGCAAGGCGATTTCTTTGATTCATTCGAGTCGTCCAGGTCAGACAGGCTGTTTGCGCCGTGCGCGCAAACCCAGCAGGCCCAGACCGGCCAGCAGCATGGCCCAGGTTTCGGGTTCGGGGACTGGCGCCAGGCTGTATACAGCGGTGCTCATGCCGAGGCCGTCATCGCCCTCGTTGGCGATGGCCAGGTACACCATGTTGTCCTTGACGAAAGTGGTCAGTCCTTCCGGGCGCTCGGTGCCTGGGGTGACGATCATGTCCACGAAGCTGGCGTTGGCCGGATCGGTGATGTCAAACACCCCAACCGCTCCAGAAGTGGTGCGCTCCAGACCAATAAATGCGAAGGTACGACCACCGATGGTCTGGAGAGCTACACCCTCGGGCTCCACACCCTTGTCGTCACTGCGGCCATCGTCGTAGATGCCTTTGGCAATGGCCTGGGCTTCGAGAATGTTGCCACTGTCGAAGACGATGTTCCCGTCCGCGTCGCGGATGCTGAAGGAGCGGCCACCCATGGTGACTAGGTTGCCGGGGGAGGACAGATCGCGGATGACGTTGGTGCGGCCGGCGTCGCCGGTGAGTCCCAGCCCGGCGATAGTGGAAGCACGGGCCACATCGCCGTCGTTTTCCTGGGCGTCCCCTTCATTGGCCATGACCAGGAAGGTCTGGCCGCCCACCTCATAGGTGGCGATGGCGTCGGGCTGGTAGGCGCCCTTGAGGGCTTGCGGCATCTGTGCAATCACTGGCGGCACAGGCACTTTCGAACCAGGACCAGGACGGTCGGTCGAGTCGATCGCGTTCTGCGGCAAGCTGTAGTCCTTCAGACCCAGGCCGGTGATGCCGGTGAACTGGTTGCTGGCTAGGTCCAGCGTGGCGATGGCGTTGTGTTCCTGCAAGGTCACCCAGGCTTGCGTGCCGGCCTTGTTGATGGCGATGTATTCGGGCTCGTAGTCGAACGGCAGGCCGCTGCGCATGCCGGTGCCAGTGGTGGGGATGCTGCTGCTGAGGTTGACCGTGGTCACCGAGCGGTTGGCCATGTTGATGATGCTCACGCCACCCACCGGATTGGTCGAACTGGGGTAGCTGCTGGGAGTGGCCTCGTTGGCCACCAGCAGTTTGCTGCCGTCGGCGCTGAAGGTCAGCATATCGGGCAGCGAACCTACCGTCACGGTGTTGGTGCCGCTGGTCAGGCTGCGGGTAGACGTGTCGTAGAACTGCACGATGCCGGGCAGTTCGCGGTTGGTGGTGTTTTCCAGCGCAAAGGCAGCCACGCCGTTGTGTATGGCAACGCTGTTGATCGCACCAAAAGCACTCAGGTCGATGCGGCTGTTGAAGCTCAGGCCGCTGGACGTGACGTTGAGCACGTCCACACCGGTCACGCCCGATACCCACAGCGTGCTGGTGATCGTGTCAAAGGCGGCGATCTCGGCGTTGAAGCCGTTTGCCTTGTCATGAAAATAGGTACCGCCCAACTGGCTCAAACTGGGCAGGGTTTGCGCCATGGTGACGGAGCTGGAAAAGGCCGCTGCAATAGCTGCGCACAAAGCGATTTTTGAAGTGTGGAACATGGTTTTAGGGCTCGTTTACAAGGTAGGCGGCAATCTCGCCTTATCAAACTGGCAAGACATTTGAGGATAAGAAGCCTTTGTTACGCGAATGTGTATCCAGGATGACCTTGGCATAGTCCGAACGGTTCATGCCGAGCTGTGTTGATCCGTGTTCGGCCTGAACACGTGCAACATCAAGATTAGGGCGAATAATCCTCAATCTGGCAGTTCCCCAGCAGCCGGGATAGCCGTTGCTGGTGGTGCGGGCTACCAGAACTTCCACCAAGGTCTTGTCTTTTTTCTGTATAGCGCTGCTCGATGACTTCAGCTATCCGATCGTAGTTTTCCCAACTGTCTACGACCAGATAGTCAGACTGGAGGCCAACGACCAGAGTGCTGTGGAAGTCTCTGACGTAGGCGCGCGGGTAGTACGTTTGCGCAAATGCATTGCCTTCGTCGTTGAGCATTCCTGAAAACAGCTTTCCGTCGCACTCCTCCAGCAAAAAGGTACGGCCGGTGATGACCCGGTCTCGCACGCGTTGAACAGCGGCTGTCCAGTCAACGCCAGGCGAGGCGCCCCAGAGCCCTTTGTTGATCGCCCAGGCCACAAAAAAACCGATATGGGTTGCTGCATTTTCTTCAGGCAGGTCAGGGTCAAAGTCATCACTACCCAGGTGCCAGGAGGTGTCGTCAAGTTTTGGCATGGTGGTCTCGGGTTCAACAAATTCGCCAGCTCGTGCGCTTAGTCCGCGCAGAATTCCAGCAGCCACTGCGCCATGTCCTTGTGCTTGTGGCCAGGCGTGGCGATCATGCTTTCCAAGCTTTCCAAGCTTGCCAAGCGCGCAGGGGGAAGGGCTACATAGTGGCAACAAACACCGACAGACACAAATCAATAGTGCTGCGCGAAGTCAGCATAGATTTGCCAGCGGCGTAAATCCAAAACGCTGTGGTCACAACACTGTGATTTGTTCTACGTCTGCGTGGCCTACTCCCAGTCCAACGTGCGCAATTTCCATTGCTCGCCATCCCGGTACCATTGCAAGCGCACGGTATACGGCGAGGCAGCATCGGGGATGATGCTTTGGGCGCCCGTGATCACCACCTGCGCCTCTGTGTAGCCCGTCTGGGGTGAGCCGGGGTCGATTTGACTACTGCGCGTGAGCGCAACGATTTTTACATTGGCGTGTTGCAGGAACATCAGCGTCATGGTTCGCCTGGCCCATTCACGGTCGAGTTCCTGTTGGGCCTGAAATTTTGAGTCCAGCAAATCCATGACGTTGCTGGTTTTCTTGGCTTCCAGATTGTCCTGCAGCGCCTGCACAGCGGCTTCAAGCGATGCTTGAGGGTCCGCTGAACGGCTGCAGCCATTTGCCGCTAAAACCAGAGATAGAGCAAGAAAGTGTCGGCGTATAAGCATATAAAAAATGGCGGCAGTTCAGCCTCCCCGCTCAACGCAGATTGGGCAGGCGTCCCAGGCGCAGGAACTGGGTTTCTCCGTTGGTGCCGTCCACCCCGTCGTTGTCTGTAATCGCGAATGCATTGCCGGCAGCATCCACCGCAAAGCTCTCGACCTTGTCCAGAACAATGCCGTTGGGCTTTTGTAGTTCAGGCACCAGGTCGCGCACCAGGCGCTTGGAGACTACCGGCACTTTGCTATCGCTAACTGCTGCGGGCACCAGGCCTGCCACGGAGAACGCGCGCAGTGTCTTGAGGGACTTGTCGCCGAACTGGTTGTCACGTTCGATCACCACAAACTCGTTGGGGCCGACTGCGGAGATCTCAGACAAACCGACCCAGCCGCCCTCTGCCGTGGTTTTGTCCAGCGGGTAGTGCAACACGCCCCAGGCCTTTGTAGCGGGGTGGTAACGCAGGATCTTGGTGAAGCCCTGAGGGTCGTCTTTCCATTCGCGTTGTACGGCAATCCACACCACCTCGTCTGCGCCGGAGCCAGTGCGGGTCACACCTTCAAAGCCAAAACGCACCGCATGGCTGGCCAGTGCTGCAGGTAGTTCAATTTCTTCCTGCACTTCGCCTTTGGCCGTTACGTGCAACAACAAGTCCTTCAGAGCGCCGCCTTTTTTGGCCGGATCGCCCTCGGATGCGATCCAGAAGCTGCCGTCAGCGCGCTGGGCAATGCCTTCAGCATCGAAGTTGGCAGGCTTGCCGCCCTTGGTGACGGTGATTTCGTTGGTAATGAGTGCCGGTTTGAAATTGGCGTCAATCTGCAAAATGCGGGTAGTAGAGTAGGCGCTGTCCGTCACTGCCCACAGGCGACCCGGCTGCTGAATATCTGCCGAAGTGCCAGAGATTGCGCCCCAGGCGATAGGCGGACCTGCAGGCGTGTCGTTGGACATCAGTGTGGGATAGGCCGCTGGCGTATCACCGCGCTGGTAAATCGAAACAGAGGCGCGGGCTGCGCCGTCAGTCTCTGAGGCCACGACCAAAAGCTTGCGCTGGGGCATGGCCAGCAAGCCTTCCGGACCTGCGCCCGCAGGCAGTGCTTGCAAGTACTTCGGTGCTTTGCCGGGACCCTGGTCCAGCCACACGGAAATCAGAGAAGAGCGCTCGGAGCCGATAAAAATCAGGCGGTCTTTGCCGAATACGCCTACTTCTGCACTCTCGGGTTCGTTGCCCTTGGCACTGGAGCGTCGCTCGGGATAGTGCCCCAGGCGGATGGCTTCGTGGTCGAGCATGGCGCCGCTGTCGAACTCCACTTTGCCATCGATGTTCATGATGGAGAAACTGCGCGAGCCGCCTTTGTAATCACCCTCGTTGGCCGTTACAAAGCGTTGGTCGTCCAGCCAAGCCACTGCATCAGGCTCACGCAGCACGCCGGTGATGGATTCCGAAGGCTTGATGATGCCGTCGCGCTTGAGGTCGACTTCCTTCAAGTTGACCGAGCCCGCCGAGAAGTGGCGCACCACATGCCGCTTGGCGACGTCGATCAGCACAAGGTGGTTGTTCTCTTGCAGCGAGACCACGGCCATGCCTTTGGAATTGACCTTGACAAACTCGGGCTCCGGATCGGTAGGGGCGATCTCTGCCAGACCGGTCAGGTCGATGGGGTACGCGCCCGTGCAATCGGGAACGCCGTTTTTGATGGGGAGAATCGTCACGTTGCCAGCTGGCAGTTGGGGTATGGCGCCTTTGTTGAGCGCTTCGTCGCGCTGGTTCTCCATCACCACCACGATATGGCTGCCAGTTTTATCGAGTGCAACCGAGTCAGGCTGGCCTTGCAGATTGCACTTATCAATGACTTTGCGGGTGGCGATATCGATGGTTACCAGATGCCCTTCGGGCTGGAAAAACTGTTTCGACGCATCGACCGCCGCCAGAATCTTGCCGCGCAATATGACAACCGAAGTAGCTTCACCTTCCACGGGGATAAAACCAGCGGCCTGCGGGCTGGCGGGGTTGCTGATGTCAATCAGACCGATGCCTTGTTGTTCGCCGTCGGTGTAGGCCAATAGGCGGCCGTCTTCGCTGGCGGTCACGATTTCAGCAACTGACTTTTTGCTAACCGTACGGCCTGCAGGTACGTTGCGGAAGGCTTCAAAGGTAGCAACGCGGTTGAAATTTCCGCCGACCGCTTGAGCGTGCACGGGCAGGCAAGCCTGCGCACACGCAAAGGCCAGGGCGGCTGGAATCAAAGTTTTGAAACGCTGCATATCAATTTACCCTTTTGTTTATGCTCGCCGATGGACCGGAGTGCTTGAGCCGAACATGATGGCACGAGGATATTTCAATTGCGTGAAATAAAAGAGTCAAAAAGCGCTAGCGCTGGGGGCAGACAGATCGACAAACTTCAGACCTGCTTTCAGCCTTTTCCCGAAGTTCATTCGTCAGTATCCAAGCAATGCTATTGCGGCTTTGACCAAGCGACAAGGCTGATTGGATGCTAGGTTGAAAAACAACTACGGCATGGTTGAATTTCAACCACTGAAATTTTCAAATGCACCTCCGCCATGTCGTTACCTCACACTGGATGAGGTGCAACGCGCGTCGGAGCTGTTGTTGCCAATCAAAGCGGCGGTCGATCGCAGCCGCCAGTCAGGCTGGTTTCTGCTGACCGGTTCTGCAGATGTGATGCTGCTGCCGGGAATGGCCGACAGCCCGGACATCAACCGGGCCGATGCTTTTTTTAAGGCAACTAGTCTGCATCGAACGTGCCGCCTTGCGACAGGCAAGATTTCATATCGCGCTTGTTGGCTGGTGGATTGCGCCATTTGCAGGAAACCGAGAGCGCCATCTTTCAGCGCGGCTCGCGTTGTATGCGGGGCGCGAAATGGTGCCGTTTGGCGACAACTTGTGGGCCGTTCCGCTGTCTATCTGGTGGACACCGGGGCCTCGCTGGTGAGTGTCGGTGGGCCCAGTGCGCGTCGCCAACGTCAAGGTTGGCGTGGGCCTGAGCTTCGGGAACGACACGCAGGCGCTGCTGGGGCAATTGTTGTCAAAATTTGACATTACCCTGCGCCAGAATCAGATGGTTTTGCGCGTCCGGTGACTCTGCGATTTGTTATATAAACGATAGCTTTTATCGTATATTTTATAAGGGCTGGAGGCCAATTTTGCATATAACCACCGAGCCAGCGGCCTTGCCCGCTGGACTCACCGTGCTGGAGCGCGGCTGGCTCTCCAGCAACAACATCCTGATCCAGGGCGAGGCGGGTACCGCGCTGATTGACAGCGGCTACTGCACCCACGCGCCGCAAACGCTGGCGCTGGTGCAGTCGGCCTTGCAGGGGCGAGGGCTTGACCTGCTGCTCAACACCCATTTGCACAGCGACCACTGCGGTGGCAACGCGGCACTGCAGGCCGCTTACCCGAAGCTGCGTACGCTGATCCCACCCGGCCAGGCGGCTTTTGTGCGGGACTGGAACCCTTACGCCCTGAGTTACACACCCACCGGGCAGGACTGCCCGCGCTTCACTTTTGACGCCGTTTTGCAGCCCGGCACCGAGCTGCGCCTGGGCGACGTACTGTGGCAAATCCACGCCGCACCAGGGCACGACACGCATTCGGTGATTCTGTTCGAGCCGCACAGCCGCTGCCTGATCTCGGCCGACGCGCTGTGGCAGCGTGGCTTTGGCGTGGTGTTTCCCGAGCTCGATGGCGCTGCCGCCTTTGACGAGGTGGCAGCCACGCTGGATGTGATTGCGGCCTTGAACCCAAGCAGCGTGGTGCCCGGCCACGGCGCGCCGTTTACCGATGTGGCGCAGGCGCTGGGCGTGGCCCGCCAGCGGCTGGCCAGCTTTGTGACCAGCCCGCACAAACACATTCAGTATGCGGCCAAGGTCATGCTCAAGTTCCGCCTGCTGGAAGCCCAGCGCATCACCCGCGCTGACCTGCTGGCCTGGGCGCATGGCACGCCTTACCTGACGCACTTGTTTGCACAGCAGTTTGGTGACGCACCGTTTGCCCAAGGGCTGGACGCGCTGGTGAGCGAGCTGGTGCGCTCAGGTGCGGCTACCACGCAAGGCACGGACATTTTTAACGCTTGAAGCACCCGCCTGCGGTGCGGTAGCGGGCTGTTGATGCTTGCTTCAAGTCAAGCGCAGCTATGATTTGGCCAGTTTTTCAGAGGCTTCTTCATGCGAATTTTGATTTTGGGTGCCGGGCGCGTTGGCGAGAGCGTGGCTGAAAGCCTGGTCTCTGAGCAAAACGACATCACTGTGATCGATCCGGACCCCGAACGCCTGCGTTCGCTGGAAGAGAGGTTGGACCTGCGGGGGGTGCCGGGCAACGGCATTCAGCCGTCGGTACTGCAAAGCGCCGGCATTCAGGACGCAGACCTGTTCATTGCCTGCGCCTCGCTCGACGAGACCAATCTGGCCGCTTGCAAGGTAGCCAAAAGCCAGTTTGGCGTGCAAACCACCATCGCCCGCTTGCGCTCTGAAGAGTTTGAAGAAGGCTCCGCGTTGCTGGGCGCCGACGGCTTTGGCGTAGACCATGTGATCTGCCCTGAAGAGTCGGTGATGCAAACTGTGCACCAGCTCATTGAATACCCCGAGGCGCTGCAGATTCTGAAGTTTTCTCAAGGGCTGGCTTACCTGATTGCGGTTCGGGCCGAGTACGGCGGCCTGCTGGTGAACCACACCATTGGTGAATTCAAGGCGCTGTTTCCCAATTTGCAGATGCGGGTGGTCGCCGTTTACCGGCAAGACACCGAGGTGGAGCTCAACCCGCAGACGCAGGTGCTGCACGGCGACGAGGTGTTTGTGCTGGCTGCCAAAAGCACCATTCGCCATGTTTTGCGGGCCATTCACAAAGACGACCGACAGGTGCGCCGGGTGATGATTGCCGGTGGTGGCAAGGTGGGCCTGCGGCTGGCGCGTAGCCTGGTGGGCAAGTGCGAGGTGAAAATCATTGAGCGTGACCGCAAGCGCTGTAGCTACATTGCCGGGGAATTGCCCAGCAGCACGCTGGTGCTGGCCGGTGATGCCACCGACGAAGATCTGTTGACCGATGAAAACGTGAAGGAAATGGACCTGTTCATCGCCCTGAGCAACGATGATGAGGACAACATCCTGGCCTCGATGCTGGCCAAACGCCTGGGTGCGCGCCGGGTGATTGCACTCATCAATCGGCGCATTTACGCCGAAATGATGCAAGGTGGCGCCATTGACATCACCTTCTCGCCCGCGCAGACCGTCATTGGCGAGCTGCTGGTGCATGTGCGCCGTGGCTCCGTGGCGGCGGTGCACAGCTTGCGCCGGGGTGCCGCCGAGGCCATTGAGGGGGTGGCGCGGGGTGATGCCCGCTCCAGCAGGCTGGTGGGCAAGCGTGTTGAGCAGATTGAGCTGCCCGAGGGCGCGCGTTTTGGCGTGGTGGTGCGCGGCCAGGGTGACGAGGGACAGGTGCTGATGCCGCACCACGATCTGCTGATTGAGCCCGAAGACCACGTCATCATCTTTGTACCCAACAAGCGCCTGGTACGTGCGGTGGAGCGGCTGTTTGAACTCAAAGCCACTTTTTTCTAGGCCAGCATGGACTACTTCGCCCCTGTTCTGAACGTGCTGGCGCGCATCATGGTCGGCTACTCAGCCATGTTTCTGATCCCTCTGGCCTGGGGGCTGGCACTGGACCCTGCCGAGATGCAAGTCGTCTGGCTGGACTCCATTGCCCTGAGCCTGACCTTGGGGCTGGCTTTGTGGCTCGTGACGCAGCGCCAGCGCCGCGAGCTGCAGCCGCGCGATGGTTTTTTGCTGGTGAACCTGGTGTGGTCGGTGCTTCCCGCCCTGTCGGCCATTCCGTTGATGCTGGCAATGCCGGAGTTAAGCTGGACCGATGCCTACTTTGAAGCGGTGAGCGGCTTTACCACCACCGGTTTCACCATTTTGTCGGGGCTGGACAAACTGCCGGTGTCGGTGAACGTGTGGCGCTGTTTGCTGCAACTGTTTGGCGGGCTGGGCATCATCCTGCTGGTGGTGGCGGTGTTGCCGCTGTTGGGTTTGGGTAGCTTGCAGCTCTACAAGGCCGAGGCCGCCGGGCCGATCAAGGATGACCGGCTCACCCCGCGCATTGCCGAAACCGCGCGCGGGCTGTGGAGCGTCTACTTTGTGTTCTCCGTGGCCTGTTTTCTGGCTTACCGCTGGGCTGGCATGAGTTGGGCCGATGCCTTCATGCACATGTGCTCCACCATGGGGCTGGGCGGCCTGTCGTCGCATGACGCGAGTTTTGCCTATTTCAATTCGCCGCTGATTGAGGGGGTGGCCATCTTCTTCATGGTGTTGGCGGGTGTCAGCTTTGCGCGCTACTTTGTGGTCTGGCGAACCCGCTCACTGCACACCCTGCTGCATGACACCGAGGTCCGGGCCTACCTGATCGTGCTGGTGGGGTCCATTCTGGTCCTGACCCTCATTCTTTGGCATGGGCAAACTTATGACACGCTGAGTCACACCCTGCGCGCGGTGGCGTTTCATGTGGTGTCGTTTGCCACCACCACCGGTTACTCCACCCAGGATTACTCGCAGTGGCCGGTATTTGCGCCCTTGTGGATGCTGGCGCTGGGCAGTTTTGCCACCTGTGCCGGCTCTACTGGCGGCGGCATGAAGATGGTGCGCATGATCCTGCTGTTCAAGCAGGCCAGGCGCGAGCTGGTGCTGGCCATCCATCCGCGTGTGGTCAACCCGGTGGTGCTGGGGCGCACGGTGATCGGGCCGCAGGTGATGGCCTCGGTGGTCGCCTTCATGCTGATTTTTCTGGCCACCCACATCTGGCTGACCATGCTGCTGCTGATCAGCGGCATGGATCTGGTGAGCGCCATGTCGGCGGTGGTGGGCTCGGTCAACAACATCGGGCTGGCGCTAGGCAGCGTCGGACCAACGGGCAGTTTTGCCTCACTGACCGATTTTCAGACCTGGGTGTGCACCATCGGCATGCTGGTGGGCCGCCTGGAGCTGCTGGCGGTGATGGTGCTGTTTGTGCCGCAGTTCTGGCGCAAGTGAAGCCACGAGGTTGCATGACTTGCTTTGAACACACACAACGCGCGCTGAGCCGGGTGCTGCTGCTGGGCCTGGTGACGTTGTTGGCCGCGTGCGCCACCGTGCGGCCGTGGCAAAACCAGCCGATGATGCCCATCATGGACCGCGCCCAAGCGGTGCTGGCCGTGCCAGCCGCGCACCCAAGCAACGTGTTGTTGGTGGTCAGCCTGTCGGGTGGGGGCGCACGCGCGGCCGCGTTTGGTTATGGCGTGCTCGACGCACTGCGCCAGACCCGGGTGCCGCAGCCCGGTGGCAGCATCAGCCTGCTCGACGAGTTGGATGTGATCAGCGGTGTGTCGGGCGGCAGCATCGTGGCGGCGTATTACGCAGCCTTTGGGCAAGATGCTTTTCCGGCCTTTGAGCAGCAGTTTCTGCGCAAGGATTTTCAGGACAACCTGATCAGCTACGCGCTCAAACCCGCCAACCTGTATGACCTGACTTCGCCGTGGTTTGGCCGCTCCCACCTGCTGGAGCGGCGCCTGTTTGAGCTGTTCAAGGGCAAAACCTTTGGTGACCTGGGGCAGCACCCCGGCCAGCCTAGTCTGCTGATCTCGGCCACCGATCTGTCGCTGGGCGCCAGTTTCGAGTTCACCTGGCGGCAGTTTTCGCTGATTTGCTCGGATCTGGACAGCGTGCCGCTGTCATTCGCGGTGGCCGCCTCCAGCGCGGTGCCAATTGCGCTGTCGCCCTTGACGCTGAAGAACTACAGCAGCAGCTGCGCCCAGCCGGTGGACGTGGCTGCGTCCAACGCGAGCGCCTACCGCGTTCGCCTGCTGCTTGAGAGCCAGCGCACCTACCTGAACGCCAGCGAGCGCCCCTATATTCATCTGGTGGACGGTGGCCTGGCCGACAACCTGGGCCTGCGCAGCCTGCTGGACCGCTCGCAGGCCGAAGGGGGGCTGCGCCGGGCGGTGCGCCGCATGACCGACGCACCGATCCAGAAGATGGTGATCATTGCCGTGAACGCCGAGCGCGACCCGACCGATCGCATTGACACCCAGAGCGAGGTGCCCGGCACCCTGCAGGTGGTGGACGCGCTGCTGTTTGGCACCGGTGCGCGTGCTACCCAGGAAACTCTGGAGCTGCTGCGCGACACCGCGCAAAACTGGCGGCGTGAGCTGCGCAACAGCAGCGGCGGTGCCAATGACCCGTTTGCACCGGATGCGCAAATCCACGTTGTCAACGTCAATTTGCGCGATGCACCCGAGCTGGCCGAGCGCCAATTTCTGCTGAAGATCCCTACTGCGTTCTCCATCCCTGCGGCAGATGTGAGCCGGTTGATCGACGCGGGTGGCCGTGTGCTGCGCAACTCCCCCGAGTTTCAGGCGCTGATGAAGTCGCTGGGCGCCGTGCCTGCTGCACCGTAGGTTTATATAAGAAATCGGGCTCTAGCCCATATGGATAAAGGGCTAATAGCTATGAACTTTAATGCAGTCTTGTTTGACTGTGACGGCGTGCTGGTCGACAGCGAATCCCTCACCTGCGGTGCGCTGCGCGACTTGCTGGACGAATCCGGCTGGCGCATGACACTGGCCGAATGCATGGGCTACTTCATCGGCAAAACCGTGCGCGAGGAGCGTGTGGTGATCGAAGCGCGCACCGGTCAGCCGCTGACCGAGGCCTGGATGCAGACGTTCTACGAGCGGCGCAACCAGGCGTTGCGCGCAGACCTGCAGATCATCCCCGGCGCCCGCGAGGCAGTGCAGGCGGCCATGGCGCACACCGGCGGGCAAATTGCCTGTGCCTCGGGCGCGGACCGTTTCAAGGTGGAGATGATGCTGGGCCAGGTCGGGTTGATGGAATTTTTCGCCGGCAGCATCTTCAGCGGGCATGAGATGCCGCGCTCCAAACCCGCGCCCGACGTGTACCTGGCCGCCGCCGCACACCTGCAAGTGCCAAGCGGCCAGTGCCTGGTGATCGAGGACACCAGCGTGGGCGTGACCGCTGGTGTAGCGGCGGGTGCCACCGTTTGGGCCTATTGCCCGCTGCCCGAGGCAGGCCCCGCGCTGCTGCAAGCCGGGGCCAATCGCCTGTTTGCCAGCATGGCGGAGCTGCCAACGCTGCTGTTGGCACGCTGATGTGCAAATAGTTGAGAAAGTTGTCAGCCCCTGCCTGTTTGAGAGGCAGTGCGTCGCAAGCCGCGCTGGGCAAGGCTTTGCCGGGTTGTCCTGTGACTGCTGCACACGGTTATCCACAAAATTTGTGGGTTGGGTGGTTGGGGGAGTGTGGTAGGCAGGGGGACGCCGTTGTAACGGAGTCGAGTTCAATTTGACGAAAGCCCTGCAACGCGAAAGTCGCCGGGCGACTGGCCGGTCCAGCCCCGAAACGCGCGCATGAAACTCTTCTCGTTCTGAAACCCAGCCGCCTGCGCCACCTGTTTGATCGGGCGCTGGGTGCGCAGCAGCAGGTCAACGGCGCGGGCCTGGCGTACTTCATCTTTCAGCGCTTGCAGCGACGCACCTTCTTCTTTGAGCTGCCGGTGCAGGGTGCGCGGCGACATGGCCAGCAGGGTGGCCAAATCGTCGGCACTGTGGGTGTCGGCGGGTTGGCTGGCCAGCGTCTGGCGCACGCGCTGCACCAGCAGGCGGTCGCGGCGGTACTGCAGCACGGTCAGGGGCAGGGCGCGTTTGAGCATCTGGCGTAACGCCGCCTCATCCCGGCGCAGCGACAGGCTCAGGTAACGGTTATCAAATTCAATAGCTGTCAGCCCTTGCTGGAAAAGGGCTGGAGCCGAAAAAAGCACTTGATAAACGTCCTGATGCGCTGGCGCGGCAAAGGCGAACTGGGCGCCGGTGAGCGCAATGCGCGAGTCGATCAGCCAACACGCCAGGCCATGAAAATTGCGCAACACCGACACCACGCAAAACTCACGCAGCGTGCCCAGGTCGCGGTGCTCGGTGATCGTCAGGGTGGCAGTTTCACCGCTGGCTGACAAACTTAGCGTGATGTCATCGGCGATCAGCCCGTGGTGGCGACACCAGCGCTTCAATGCCACACCCAGATTGGGAGCGCTGATGGAGGCGCGCGCCAACATGCCGTAGCTGCCCCAGGGCAGGCGGCGGCTGAACCAGCCCAGGCTTTCGTCGTCGAGCTCCTGCATGGCCGCGCCAGAGATGCGCTCCATCTGGATGGCGGTGATGCGGGCAGTTGAATCGGCAAGAAGTTCTGGCGTGATTTGTGCCAATTCCAGCGCCCTCGCTGGGTTTTTGCCGTGCTTCGTGTAGGCGCTGACGATGGCGCGCACAAATGCGATAGGCGTAACTGCCGGCTTGACGGCTTGTTTTTGGATTGCGGGTGGGTTCGCCGCATCCAGGCTCGGCGCAAGGCTGGGTTGACTTGGTTGGTGAGGCATTGGGCTGTGAGGTGAGGGTGCCGCAAGTGTGCATCTGAATGGCGCGATTTGCAACCTGTCTGACCCGTACAAACCCGCTTGTGGTTCTATGCTCGGCTTATCACAATGGCGCACAGCCCGCACGCCACCCGACACAGAAAGAAGACCATGCCTGTTCTGGAGACAAAACTCAACGCCCGCTCTGCCGACTTCCAGGTCAACGCCCACGCCATGCGCGGTCTGGTGGATGATCTGAACGCCCAGGTGACCCAGGTGGAAATGGGTGGTGGTGACGCGGCACGCGCCAAACACACCGCACGCGGCAAACTGCTGCCGCGCGACCGGGTGCAAATGCTGCTAGACCCCGGCACACCTTTCCTTGAACTCTCGCCGCTGGCAGCGCTAGGCATGTACCCGGACCGCGACGGCACCGACAGCGCACCGGGTGCGGGCATCGTCGCCGGTATTGGTCGGGTGAGTGGTGTGGACTGCATGATCGTCTGCAACGATGCCACGGTCAAAGGTGGCACCTATTACCCGATGACGGTAAAGAAGCACCTGCGCGCGCAGGAAATTGCCCAGCAAAATCGCCTGCCCTGCATTTACTTGGTGGATTCGGGCGGTGCCAACTTGCCGAACCAGGACGAGGTCTTCCCCGACCGCGACCACTTTGGCCGTATCTTTTTCAACCAGGCGCAAATGAGTTCTCTGGGCATCGCGCAGATTGCCGTGGTCATGGGCAGTTGCACGGCGGGCGGCGCGTATGTGCCGGCAATGAGCGACGAGGCCATCATCGTCAAGAACCAGGGCACGATTTTTCTGGGTGGCCCGCCGCTGGTGAAAGCCGCTACCGGCGAGGTGGTGACTGCTGAAGATTTGGGCGGTGGCGACGTGCACACGCGCCTGTCTGGCGTGGCCGACCACTTGGCGCAAAACGACATGCACGCGCTGGCTCTGGCCCGGCAATCTGTCAAGAATTTATATAAAAATAAGCCTCTAGCCCTTTTGGATCATGCGCCAATAGCTCCTAAATATGCAGCAGAAGAGTTGTATGGCGTGATCCCGGTGGACACGCGCAAACCCTTTGATGTGCGCGAAATCATCGCCCGCATCGTTGATGACTCCGACTTTGACGAGTTCAAATCACGTTTTGGCACCACGCTGGTGTGCGGCTTTGCGCGTGTGGAAGGTATGCCGGTGGGCATCATCGCCAACAACGGCATTCTGTTCAGCGAGTCGGCGCTCAAAGGCACCCATTTCATCGAGATGTGTTGCCAGCGCAAGATCCCGCTGGTGTTTTTGCAGAACATCACCGGCTTCATGGTCGGGCGCAAGTACGAAAACGAAGGCATTGCCCGCAACGGCGCGAAGATGGTCACCGCCGTGGCCACGGCCGCCGTGCCCAAATTCACCATCATCATTGGTGGCAGCTTTGGCGCGGGCAACTACGGCATGTGTGGCCGGGCGTTCAGCCCGCGTTTTTTGTGGATGTGGCCGAATGCGCGCATCAGCGTCATGGGTGGCGAGCAGGCAGCCAGCGTGCTGGCCACGGTGCGCCGCGACGGCATCGAGCTCAAGGGCGGAGAGTGGAGCATGGAAGAAGAAGAAGCCTTCAAAGCCCCGATCCGCCGCCAGTATGAGGAACAAGGCCACCCTTATTTCGCCACCGCCCGGCTGTGGGACGACGGCATCATCGACCCCGCCGACACACGCCGGGTGCTGGCGCTGGGCCTGTCTGCCAGCCGCAATGCGCCCATCGAAGACACGAAGTTTGGACTTTTCCGCATGTGATGTGTATGATTTAACTTACTCATACACATCAAAGGAGCCAATCATGCGAACCAACATCGAGATTGACGACAAGCTCATGGACTATGTCATGGCTAAAGGCGAGTTTAAAACCAAGCGCGAGGCAGTTGAAGCGGGTTTGAAGCTAATCAAAAGGCGTTACGCCTATGCAGCCATCCGGGCAGCGCGCGGCACCTTGGTTTGGGATGACTCTGACGAAGCCTGGGCACGCAGCCGAGCCGAGGCTGAGGCGCAGGCGGCGGGGCAATCTGCAGGATCAGCGCGGGCATCCGCGAGCGTGAAGAGTCCTCAAGCCGAAGATCACGCTGAAGTAGGGGTGTGCGAACCAGGGGCCACCTACCAGGTGACAAGTCCTGCTGCATCCGCGTCGCCCTTGCAGGTCGCCAGCGCACCCAAACGTCGCAAGGCGGCATCTAAGGTCAAGCCATGATTTTGGTCGATTCCAGTGTTTGGATCGATTACTTTAAGGGCGTGCGCAACCCACAAACCGACCATTTGGATGGGTTGCTGGACTACCCAGAAGAAGAATTGGGTGTGGCTGATTTGGTGGTGTTTGAGGTCCTGCGTGGTTTTTCGTCGCCGCGCGCCAAGCGTCAGGCGCAGGGCTTGCTCTTGACGACTCAAGTTGTAGAAATTGGTGGCTTGGACAACGCCCTCTTGGCTGCAACGCACTACAGCCTGCTGCGCCAAAAGGGCTACACCATTGCCAGCCCAATCGACGTTTTGCTGGCCAGCTACTGCATCACCCACGGCCACACCTTGCTGCACCGCGATGCAGATTTTGATGTGATGCAAACCTTAAGAGGACTCCAGACATGGCCGCACTGACCATCGAATCCGGCACGGTGGCCACAGTCACCCTGAACCGCCCGGGCGTGCGCAACGCCTTCAACGACGAGGTGATTGCCGAACTGACAGCCGCCTTCACCGAACTGGGACAAGACCCGCAGGTGCGCGCAATCGTCCTGGCCGCTTCAGGATCGGCCTTTTGCGCCGGTGCAGATCTGAACTGGATGCGCCGCATGGCGGATTACACGCATGCTGAAAACCTGGCAGACGCTGCCCAACTGGCCGAAATGCTGCGCGTGATTTATACCTGCCCGAAACCCACCGTAGCGCGTATTCAGGGCGACGTGTACGCCGGTGGCATGGGTCTGGTGGCGGCGTGTGACATGGCGGTGAGTGTGGACACCGCCAACTATTGCCTGAGCGAAGTCAAATTGGGCCTGTACCCGGCCACCATCAGCCCGTACGTGATTCGCGCGATGGGCGCGCGCGCCGCGCACCGCTACTTTTTGACCGCCGAGCGCTTTGACGCAGCAGAGGCGCTGCGCATCGGCTTTGTGCATACCGTGGTGCCCGCCGGGCAACTCGACACCAAAGTGGCCGAACTCACCCAAGCGCTGGCCAACGCCAGCCCCAACGCGGTCAAGCAGTGCAAAACCCTGCTGCACGACGTGGCAGGGCAAGACATCAACGCTGCGCTGATCGCCCATACCGTTGAGGGCATCGCCAGCATTCGTGCCAGTGTTGAGGGCAAGGAAGGCGTGCAATCCTTCCTTAATAAGCGCAAGCCTTTCTGGCTGGCTTGAGTCCACTTGCGAGCCATCACCCACATGGAACTGCTCTGGCAACAGGTCGTGGACTGGTTGCAGTCGCTCGGCCTGCAGTTTGGCGAGTCCGTGGGCACGCAGGTGGGGCCGGTGGTGGCTGATGCCGCGCAAAAAATGGACATGCCAGGCTTGCTGGCGCTGGCCGCCGCACTCGGTTGGGCCAGCGGTTTCCGCTTGTACGCGGTGGTTTTCCTGGTGGGGCTGGCCGGTGCGGTGGGCTGGATGGTTTTGCCTGATGGGCTGGCCGTGCTGCAACATCCGGCCTTGCTGGCGGCCAGTGGCTTCATGCTGTTTGTGGAGTTTTTTGCTGACAAGATTCCCGGGCTGGATTCGTTGTGGGACATGGTGCACAGTGTGATCCGCATCCCTGCTGGCGCGGTGCTGGCTGCCGGCGCACTGGGTGCCGATGGCACCACCATGGCGCTGGCTGCGGCCTTGCTGGGGGGCTCGCTTGCAGCCACTAGCCAGGCGGCAAAAACCGCCACGCGCGCGGCCATCAACACCTCACCCGAGCCGTTCTCCAACATCCTGGCCAGCTTTGTTGAAGATGGTCTGGTGGTGGCCGCCGTCTGGCTGGCCGCCACACATCCGCTGGTGTTTGGTGTGGCGCTGGTCATCACCGTGGTGCTGATGTGGGTGGTGACCGTGTTGCTTTTCAGGTTTTTGCGCGCCTTTTTTCGCCGGCTGTCGGCACTTTTTTCCAGTTCTCAGAAAGTGGTTTGAATGTTTACCAAAATCCTCATCGCTAATCGAGGCGAGATCGCGTGCAGAGTTGCCGCCACCGCATGCCGTATGGGCATCCGAACCGTGGCCGTGTATTCCGATGCGGACGCATCCGCCAAACACGTGGCCGCCTGCGACGAGTCGGTGCACATTGGCGGCAGCGCGCCCAAAGACAGCTACCTGCGCTGGGAGCGCATCATCGAAGCCGCTTTGGCCACCGGTGCCCAAGCCGTGCACCCCGGCTACGGTTTTCTGAGTGAAAACGAAGACTTTGCCAAGGCCTGCGTGGCTGCAGGGCTGGTGTTCATTGGCCCACCGGCGTCCGCCATCCAGGCCATGGGTTTGAAGGCGGAATCGAAACAACTGATGGAAAAAGCCGGTGTGCCACTGGTGCCCGGTTACCACGGCGCGGCCCAGGGCGCGGCGCTGCTGCAGCACGAGGCGGACCGCATTGGTTACCCCGTCTTGATCAAAGCCAGCGCGGGTGGCGGCGGCAAGGGTATGCGTGCGGTGGACAAAGCCGAAGACTTCATGGCCGCGCTGGAATCCTGCAAACGCGAAGCCATCAACAGCTTTGGCAGTGATGCGGTGCTGATCGAAAAATACGTGCAGCGCCCGCGCCACATCGAGATTCAGGTGTTTGGCGACACGCAAGGCAACTACGTGTACCTGTTTGAGCGCGACTGCTCGGTGCAACGCCGCCACCAGAAGGTGCTGGAAGAAGCCCCCGCGCCCGGCATGACGCCCGAGCTGCGCCGCGCCATGGGCGAGGTAGCGGTGGCCGCTGCCCGCGCTGTCAACTATGTCGGCGCGGGCACGGTGGAATTCATCGTCGAGCAGCCCGGTGGTTACGAGCGGCCCGAGGAGATGAAGTTTTACTTCATGGAAATGAACACCCGCCTGCAGGTGGAGCACCCGGTGACCGAGGCCATCACCGGCCAGGACTTGGTGGAGTGGCAACTGCGCGTCGCGAGCGGCGAGCCGCTGCCGCTGCGCCAGGACCAGCTGACCATCACCGGCCACGCCATCGAGGCCCGCATCTGCGCCGAGAACCCCGACAACAACTTCCTGCCCGCCACCGGCACGCTGGAGGTCTATGCCAAACCCGCGCATGTGTCGTTCCAGCCCCCGGTGAACGCGCCGGACGGCAGCCGTGCGCGTGATGCCCAGAGCGTGCGGTTTGACGACGGCGTGCGCCAGGGCGATGCCATCAGCCCGTTTTACGACTCGATGGTGGCCAAACTCATCGTGCATGGCGATACCCGCGCGCAAGCGCTGGCCCGGCTGGATGCCACGCTGGCGGCGACCCACATCGTCGGCCTGACCACCAATGTGCAGTTTTTACGCAACGTGGCGCAGTGCGACTCGTTTGCCCAAGCGCAGCTGGATACCGGCCTGATTCCCCGCGAAGCCGGGGTGTTGTTCAGCCAGGAGCGCGTTGGCCTGGCGCTGGCCGCGGCAGCCGATGTGGCGCAAACCCTGCTTGACGAGTGCGCCACCCAAACCGCCGACCCGTTCAGCCGCACCGACGGCTGGCGCAGCCACGGTCTGTTCACGCGCCGGTTCGAGTTTGAATTTGGCGGTGCCCATGTGCAGGCAGGCCTGACCTATTTACACGACGGGGCGCTGTCCTTCAAGGTGGGCGAAACCGCTGGTGTGCTGAGCTTTGCGACCACGCCGCAGGGTATCGACCTGCAGTTTGCGGGTCAGCGTGCGCTGGTGAATGTATACCGAAAAGGCGAGGTCGCCCATATATTCACTGCGCAGGGCGCTACGCAAATCATTGCAGTTGATTTGTTGTTGCACGCCGGTGAAGCCCCCGCCGAAGGCGGCCGCCTGACCGCGCCGATGCCCGGCAAGGTGGTGTCGTTTGCTGTGCAGGCCGGTGACACGGTCAAAAAAGGCCAACCGCTGGCGGTGATGGACGCGATGAAAATGGAGCACACCATCGCCGCGCCGATGGATGGTGTGGTGGCCGAGCTGCTCTACGCGCCGGGTGATCAGGTGGTGGAAGGGGCCGAGTTGCTCAAGCTGAGTGCGGTACCGGGCTGATCAGGCGCGTTGGGTTGTCGGCAGAATGCGGCTGTTTGAATTTCCAAAGGGTGATCTCCGATGAAATACGACGACGCTGAAATCTATACGGACTGCGAGGTCGAGGTTGACGACATCGGCCTGCTGTCCGGCACCCACATTGGCTTTTACCTGGCCTGGGCGGTCAAAAATAGTTTGCTTGCAAACAGGCTCCGTGCTGACGCAGAAGCTGTTTTGCAAGACCCAACCCTTGGTCGCGCCCTGCTGTTTAACCGCTGCGACGGCAAGCTGACATCAGATGACCTCAACGATCGTGGCAACGCCTTCACCCAAAGTTATTACGAATCCAGCTACATGCGCGACTATGTGGCGCTGTTTGCCCTGGATGAGGATGACCCGGCGGCCTTGTTCAAGGTTGACAACACAGCGGCCAATTACGCCAAAGTCGCGCAATGGCTCGATGCCAGCTTCGGGGAATGGCAAAACCTGGCGGCTTTGCCCAGCGATGTCAAGTTATTGCAGTTGATGGAAGCGCAGTTCGCGCCCTGGCTGCTGTCGCAGGGTTTTATACGCGACCCAAACGCGTTTTACAAGGAAAAAGCCCGTTACATCAAGACCGGGCCATGGGGCCAGCACTGCCTGATGCTGTCAGCGTTGGATGACCGCCCCAAGATGTATAGCATGGCGCTGGAGGTGTCCAGCACCTTCAACACGCTTGCGACATGGGTGCGCGATGAAATGCGCATCGATAACCCGCGCATCACCAGCGAACCCCCAGCCACCTATTACGAGCCCAGGCACCATTGGCTGGGCGACTGGCCGGTGCCCCTGATTCCCTTTCGCGGCGGGCCGGTTCACGCCATCCCGTTGACCGATGTGCGCCAAATTGAGCCCGCCATTGGCATCCTGTGCCGTCGCGCCCAGAAAGTTCTGCCGGATTTGCTGGCATCGCTGGAAAACCTGGATGGCTATGTCCGGTTGTATTGCGGCGACCCGGCGCGGGTGCCTGAGCCGTGGCGGGTTAAAACCTACAACGAGGGGCCATTTGTGAGCGTGAGCTACCTGACGCTGTTGCGACTGCTGTGTGCCGAACTGGCGCACCACCCCAATCTGCGGGCGATGTGTGACCATGCCGAACGGGCCTTGGATGCAGCCGAGCCCGCCTTGAGAAAACAGATGTTCGGGGCAGAAGTGCAGGAAATGCGCGCACGGCTCATGCGCTTGCGCGCCAGGATGCTGAGTCGGTGATCATTTTTGGCCTCCAGCCCTTGCTGATAAAGCGTCAGTAGCTCTCAAATTTAAAGCAGTTATGCACCCTCTTCGCATCACTTTTTGTTGTCAAGCGACAGATCCTGCGCCGTGGCTGGCGGGCCTGCGTGCGGCTTTTCCGCAGGCGGAGATCGCCGTCTGGCAGCCCGGTGCGCCGCCAGCTGACTACGCGGTGGTCTGGGCGCCACCCCAACCCTTTTTTGACGAACAGCCGCAACTCAAAGGCATTTTCAACATCGGTGCCGGTGTCGATGCCCTGCTGAAACTGCGCTTGCCACCAAACGCCGTGGTGGTGCGGCTGGAAGACGCGGGCATGGCGGTGCAGATGGCTGAATACGTTTGCCAGGGCGCCATCCGCCACTTTCGTGATCTGAATGCTTACGCCGATGACGTTCGCGCTGGACATTGGTCGTTTTACAAACCGCGCCAACGCAGCGACTTCCCGGTAGGCATCATGGGCTTGGGCGTACTCGGCGCGCGGGTGGCGCAGGCATTGCAGCACTTTGAGTTCCCGGTCAACGGCTGGAGCCGCTCGCCGAAAGCGCTGGACGGTGTGCGGACCTTCAGCGGCGCGGCGCAATTGCCTGACTTTCTGGCCAGCAGCCGTGTGCTGGTGAACCTGCTGCCGCTCACACCCGACACCGCCAATATCCTGAACCGCGAACATTTAAGCCGCCTGCAGCCAGGGGGTTACGTCATCAACGTGGCGCGCGGTGCGCATCTGGTGGATGACGATTTGCTGGCGCTGCTCGACAGCGGTCATCTGGCGGGTGCCCTGCTGGACGTGTTCCGCACTGAGCCACTGCCTGCCGACCATCCGTTCTGGCAACACCCCAAAATCACCATCACCCCGCACACCTCGGCGCGCACCCTGCGCAGCGAAAGCATCGCGCAAATCGCCGCCAAGATGGGCGCGATGCAGCGCGGTGAGACGCTCATCGGCGTTGTTGATGTGGGACGCGGGTATTGACGAAACTTGTTTTGAATCGATTGATCTATCGCCATGCAGGGTTAATGTATATACAATAACCTCATGCGTATCACCTTTGATCCCGCCAAGCGGGACAAAACGTTTGAAGACCGCGGCCTGGCGTTTGAAGATGCTGCGATGGTCTTTGCCGGTATAACGCTGGAAGTGGAAGACACGCGCGAAAACTATGGTGAAACACGCGTCATTTGCTACGGCTGGCTGCAGGGTCGGATGGTTGTGGTGGGTACACCCCGCGTGGCGCGGATCGTCACGTATTCAGTATAAGGAAAGCCAATGAACGCGAACAAAAGCGCATCGCGCCCTACCTTGAAGTCTGATCTCGCCCGGGTGGATGGGCACGTTTTGAATGACGATGACAATGACGCGCTTCCGGAACTCACCGATGCCATGCTGGCTCGCGCCAAAGTGAACAAAGGCGGCAGGCCATGCTCTAGCAACCCGCGACAGCTGATTTCCCTGCGCCTGCCCGCCGATGTGATTGAGCGCTGGCGCGCTACGGGTGCCGGTTGGCAAACGCGTATGGCCGAGCGTTTAAGTCAGATTTAACTTGAGATGATCCCAATGAACCTTCCCATCCGCGTCAAACTCGTCGAAGTCGGCCCGCGCGACGGCCTGCAAAACGAAAAACAAAGTGTTCCCGCCGCCATCAAGATTGAGCTGGTGCGCCGCCTGCAGGCCGCTGGCCTGAAAGAAATCGAAGTCACCAGCTTCGTCAGCCCCAAATGGGTGCCGCAGATGGCCGACAACTTGGAGGTCATGGCGGGCATCACGCGCCTGCCCGGTGTGCGTTACTCGGTGCTCACGCCCAACCTCAAGGGTTTTGAGGCGGCGCTGGCCTCCCAGCCTGATGAAATCGTTGTCTTTGGCGCCGCCAGCGAAGCCTTCAGCCAGAAAAACATCAACTGTTCCATCGCCGAGAGCATCGAACGCTTTGCCCCGGTGGTCGCGGCCGCACGCGCCGCTGGCATCTACGTGCGTGGTGCCATGAGCTGCACCGTAGGCTGCCCGTATGAGGGCGACATTGCCCCGGAGCGTGTCCGCTATCTGGCTGGCCTGATGCGCGGCATCGGCGTGCAGCATGTGGGTGTGGCCGACACCATTGGTGTGGGCACCCCGCTCAAGGTGCAGCGCGCGGTGGAAGCCACCTTGAAGCACTACGACCTGAGCGACATTTCTGGCCATTTCCACGACACCTACGGCCAGGCGCTGGCCAACACGTTGATCTGCCTGCAGATGGGGGTTTGGCAATTTGACACGTCCGTAGCCGGTCTGGGCGGCTGCCCGTATGCCAAAGGCGCTACTGGAAACGTCGCGACTGAGGACGTGGTGTACATGCTGCACGGCATGGGCATCGCCACCGGTATTGACCTGGACAAGTTGATCGACGCGGGTCAGTTCATCAGCGACTTTCTGCAGCGCCCCACCAATTCGCGCGCTGGCAAGGCGCTGTTCACCAAGCGTTCTGCGTCATGAGCCACACGCCCGCCAAACCCCTGCCCGAAGGCGTGTTACGCGTGGCCCAGGTGCTGCGCGACAAAGGCCACCCGCATGCGCCGGTGATGCTCAGCGATGCCGCGCGCACTGCCCAGCAGGCAGCGGATGTCCTGGGCATCCAGCTCGGGCAGATTGCCAAAAGCATCATCTTCAGGCGCAAGCCGGACGCCGCCGCCGTGCTGGTCATCACCTCGGGCGACCGTCGCGTCGATGAAAAGAAGGTCCAGGCGCTGGTGTGCGCGCAGGGCCAGAAACTTGGCCGCGCCGATGCCGACTTTGTCAAAGCCAGCACCGGCTTTTCCATTGGCGGTGTGTCCCCAGTCGGCCACGCCATGCCGCCAATAACCCTGATTGACCGCGACCTGCTGCGTTTTGTTGAAATCTGGGCCGCTGCCGGCCACCCGCACGGCGTTTTCAAATTGCATCCAGAGCACCTAGCACACCTGACGGGTGCGCCAGTGGCCGACGTCACCGAACAGGCGAACCCATGACACTCCACCCAAAAGCGATGATTTTTCTAGCTGCTACCGCCCGCGATATAAGGGCTAGCGGCCAAAAATATGACAAAGGTGTGCCCTCGCCGTGCATGTCGGTGTGTCAGATGGACGACGACACCGCGCTGTGCCAGGGCTGCCTGCGCACGCTGGACGAAATCCGCCAGTGGGGCAATGCCAATGACACGCAGCGCCGCGTCATCTGGCAAGCCATCGAGGCGCGCACTGTCCACTACGCGCCATGAAACACATCACTTTCTACCTGGATTTCATCTCGCCCTACGCCTATCTGGCGTATGAGAAACTGCCTGAGGCTTTGATGGGCCACAGCGTCAGCGTCAGTTACAAACCGCTTCTGTTTGCCGCGCTGCTCAAGCACCATGGCCAGTTAGGCCCGGCCGAAATACCCGGTAAACGTGAGTGGACGTATCGCCAGGTGTTGTGGCTGGCGCGGCAAAACAGCATTGATTTGCAGCTGCCCGCACAGCACCCGTTCAACCCATTGGGTCTGCTGCGCCTGGCGCTGGCTTGTAGCGACACCGGGCAGCCCAATCGTTATGTCTGCGAAACCATTTTTCGCCATGTTTGGCAAGGCGGTCAGGACGCAGCTGATGCGCAGCGCCTGCAAACCTTGACAGCACAACTGGCCCCGATGCGCGATGTCAACGACGAACTGGCCAAGATCCAGCTGCGCAGCAACACCGACGATGCCATCGCCAAGGGCGTGTTTGGTGTGCCCACTTTCGAGGTCGATGGCAAACTGTTCTGGGGCCTGGATGCGCTACCCATGCTCAAAGCCTACCTGGACGGCGATGCCACGTTTGACAGCGATTGGGATGCGGCTGCTCACGTGGGCCGCTGAACGTCACTTGCAAGAACAGATTTGATTTGTCATGCCGGGCTACGACCCGGCATCCATGACCTCGGGTGGCATGGATTGCGGATCGCGTCCGCAATGACATCCATGCTTCATGCTTTGGATGGGCGATTCTTCCAAGACGGGGGATATCGTAAAAATTTATCCGCCCGACTCCACCTCAAACGCCTTGTGTTTGCCCTGCGCCAGAAAAGTTGCCGCCTGGGTCAACGCTGCCGTCAAAGACGCTTTCAACGTGTGAGGCGGGTTGATCACTAACACGCCGCTGGCGGGCAAACCGGGCCGCACCACCTCACCGGCCTCGTCATGCCCCAGTTTGCTGGACTTGACGGTGAGTGTGGCGTTGAGCCAAGGCAGTTTTTCGCGGTTGGCCAAAGTTTTGAGCTTGCGCGGCAGGTCGTGCGCCTCGGGGCGCGGAATGATCGGGTACCAGACCATGTAGGTGCCGGTGGCAAAACGCTTCACCGCATCGGTCATCATTTCCACCACGCGCGGGTAGTCGCTTTTGATTTCATAGCTGGGGTCGCACAACACCAGCGCGCGCCGCGAGGGTGGCGGCAAAAATTTCTTCAGCCCCTCAAAGCCGTCTTCCTGCAGCACGGCAATCGACCGCCCGGCATTCAACTGTGCGATGTTGGCGCTCAGCGTTTTGGCATCGGTGGGATGGATTTCAAACAGCTTGAGCCGATCGCGGTCGCGCTCTTTCAGCAGGTGGTGAATGATGAACGGCGAGCCCGGATACACCTTGTGGCTGCCCGCTTTGTTGAAGCTGGCCACCAGGTCCAGATAGTCCTGCAATGCCGGTGCCAGTGGCGCAGCCTGGGGTGGCTTCTTGGTGCTCTTGGCTGCAGCAGCCGTCTTGGTTGCTGTGTTTTCAATAGCAACTTGGCCTTGATGAACGGGAGCTAGAGGCTTATTTTCTATAGAACTGGCGGGTGCAATGGCGGCCAGCAGTTTCAGATAGCCTTCGGCTGCCTCGCCACTGGTTTGCGCGTAGTCGCCATCCAGCCGGTACAGACCCGCCCCGGCGTGGGTGTCAAACACATTGAGCGCGGTGTTCTTTTGGGTCATATAGCGCAGCACCGCCAGCAGGGCAGTGTGCTTGAGGACATCGGCATGGTTGCCGGCATGAAAGGCGTGGCGATAACTGAACATGGTTCGATGTTACCGCGTTGCCCTGGAACTTTGTATAATGCTCGGCTTCGCAGCGCTTTTGTGGCTCCGCGGCGAAGACCGCGCCAAGTATCAGCTTGGGGCAACTCCCCACCTAAGAGATTCCCACTGAACCTGAAGATCAACGTCTGAGGGTTTGGAATAGAAGGAACACCGACCGTGGAAAAGAGCCCGCCAAACCTTCTTTTAAAGAGAAATCTCATGTCAACTTTCAGCGCAAAACCCGCTGAGGTCGTGCACGAGTGGTTTGTGATTGACGCGACCGACAAGGTCCTCGGACGAGTAGCCAGCGAAGTTGCTCTCCGTTTGCGCGGCAAACACAAGGCCATTTACACGCCTCACGTCGATACCGGCGACTTCATCATCGTCACCAACGCAGCCCAGTTGCGCGTGACCGGTGCCAAGTCTCTGGACAAGGTCTACTACAGCCACTCCGGTTACCCGGGCGGCATCAGTTCCACCAACTTCCGTGACATGCAAGCCAAATTCCCCGGCCGCGCTTTGGAAAAAGCCGTCAAGGGCATGCTGCCCAAGGGCCCGCTTGGCTACGCCATGATCAAGAAGCTCAAGGTGTACGGTGGTGCAGAGCACCCGCACACTGCCCAGCAACCCAAAGTGTTGGTTCTTTAAGGAGCTTTGAGATGATTGGTGAATGGAACAATGGTACCGGCCGTCGCAAATCCAGCGTCGCCCGTGTTTTCCTGAAAAAAGGCTCCGGCCAAATCGTGATCAACGGCAAAGACATTCAAAACTTCTTTGGCCGCGAAACCTCGATCATGATCTGCAAGCAGCCGCTGATGCTGACCAACCACGCTGAAACCTTTGACATCATGGTCAATGTGGCTGGTGGCGGTGAGTCGGGTCAAGCCGGTGCCGTGCGCCACGGCATCACCCGCGCCCTGATCGACTACGACGCCACCCTCAAGCCCGAGTTGAGCAAAGCCGGTTTCGTGACCCGCGATGCCCGTGAAGTCGAGCGTAAGAAGGTCGGTTTGCACGGTGCTCGCCGTCGCAAGCAGTTCTCCAAGCGTTAATTTCCGCTTCAACCAAATGGCCGCCTGGATGCAAGTTCTGGCGGCTGTTTGCTTTTTGGTGGCCTGATACGCCGGATCCGCCTGATGCGACTCAAACTCCTGATGCGACGCCTCACCGTCAGCGCACCCCGCATGGCGGTGCGCAGCGCGTTGCCGTGGCCGTTTCGTTGGGCGGTGCTGGCTATCGTGGCGGGCTTTTGCGCGGTGATTGCGTTGTGGGCGTTTGAGTTTGGCAAGGACATTGCCGGGCTGGACAATGGCAACCCGGCGCAGTGGCAGCAGTTGCAGTTTGAAAATGCGGCGCTCAAGGCTCAGGTGGAAACCTTGACCGAACAACGTGACAAGGCGCAGTTCGTCGCCAATACGGCCGACACGGTCTTGATGGCTGAAAAAGTGGCGCATGAGCAACTGCTTGCGGCCTCACGACAGTTGACGCTGGAAAATCAGCGACTCAAGGACGATCTTGGTTTTTTCGAGACACTGATTCCGGCCTCTGGTCCCAATACGGGAACTTTGGCCATCCGTGGCTTACAGGCTGAGGCACTGCCTTCGGGCGAGATCAAATGGCAGGTGCTGGTGATTCAAGGGGTCAAGAACCCGGTTGAGTTTGAAGGTAGGCTGGAGCTGGTGTTTTCAGGCGTGTCCGGCGGTAAGCCGTGGTCAGGTGCGCCACCGAGTGGTGCTTTGAGCATCCGCATCAAGCAATACGGGCGGCTCGAAGGTCTCTACCAGCCGCCTGAGCAGACCGTGGTCAAGTCGGTGACGGTCAAGGCGATGGACGGGCCAACGGTGCGGGCGCTGCAAACCATCAAAATATCCTGAGGGTTGGCGTGACGGGTATGGCGGAACATTTTGAAACGAGAAGGTGACTCATGTTTGATCGAAAAAAGCAACCACCCATCAAAAGCCTCATCGCCCAAGGCTGTCAGATCGACGGGAACTTCAGCTTTGCCGAGGGGTTGCGCGTTGACGGCGAGTTGCGCGGCAACATCACCGGCACGGCCGATCGCCCCAGTATTCTGGTGATTTCCGAGACCGCGCTGGTCAAAGGCGAAGTTTTGGCGGATCACATCATCGTCAATGGCCAGGTGCAGGGGCCGGTGCATGCGCGGCGCATGCTGGAACTGCAGCCCAAGGCGCGCATCACTGGAGATGTCACTTACAAGATGTTGGAAATGCACCAGGGCGCGCTGGTGGATGGACGCCTTTGCCCCATCGTCGACAACGTGCAAGGGCAGGTGGAAGAAAAGCCCACACTCAAACTAGCGGCAAACAACTCCTGAGCTTGCGCTGGATCAAGTTGTTGTAGTATTACCCCACTCAATTTATTGGAGACATGTATGAGCGCCGTTGCTGAAGCCATTCAAACCGAAATGCCCGCCCCGATTTTGTTCACCGACAGCGCTGCTGCCAAGGTGGCCGACCTGATTGCCGAAGAAGGCAACCCGGACCTGAAATTGCGGGTGTTTGTGCAGGGCGGTGGCTGCTCGGGTTTTCAGTACGGCTTCACGTTTGATGAGATCACCAACGAAGACGACACCACCATGACCAAAAACGGTGTCTCGCTGTTGATTGACGCGATGAGCTACCAGTATCTGGTGGGTGCCGAGATCGACTACAAGGAGGACCTGCAGGGCGCCCAGTTTGTCATCCGTAACCCCAACGCCACCAACACCTGTGGTTGTGGCTCCAGTTTCTCTGCCTGAGTTCCTCTTGCCAAAAAAACCGTCCTGTAGGGCGGTTTTTTGCGCCTGGTATTTGTTTGACGTTCGCTTGACGGTCGCCCGGCGCGTTCAAGCCGGATAGATCGCCCCCAGCACCCGGGGGCCGCTGGCCCCGGTGACGCTGGGCAGGTTGCCAGGCCCGCCGGTGATGGCCTGGCGCGCCAGCCAGGCAAACGCGGCGGCTTCAACCTCCAACGGTGGCAAACCATGTGGGTCAGATGGGCTGACCCGCACGCCCGGCAGGCCAGACTGCAGGCGCTGCATAAGGTGGTGGTTGAACGCTCCGCCTCCGCACACAATCAGTGATTTGCTATTTTTTGCATAGCTATTGATGCTTGTCGTACAAGCGCTGGCAGTCAATTCTGTCAAAGTGGCTTGCACGTCCTGTGGTCGTGTTGTGGCAAAGTTCTGCAGCTTGTGCTGCAGCCAGGACCAGTTGAAAAGATCGCGCCCAGTACTTTTGGGTGGTGGCAGGCTGAAGTAGGGCTCGCTGAGAAAAAGCGCCAGCAACTCTGGCAGGCACTGCCCGCTGGCGGCCCAGGCGCCGCCTGAATCAAACGGCTGGCCGGTGTGTTGCTGGCACCAGGCGTCCATCAAGGCATTGCCGGGGCCGCAATCAAACCCCAGTACCGGTTCTGCCGTGTTGCCGGGCAATACGCTCAGATTGGCGATGCCGCCCAGGTTCAGCACCGCGACCGTTTGATCTGGCTGGCCAAACACGTACTGGTGGAACGCAGGTACCAGCGGTGCGCCTTGGCCCCCAGCGGCGACATCACGGCTGCGAAAATCTGCCACCACCGTCATGCCGGTGAGTTCGGCCAGCAGCGCCGGGTTGTTGATTTGTAGCGTGTAGCCAACGCCTTCGGGGTTGTCAGACCAGCGCTGTGGCTGGTGCCGCACGGTTTGGCCATGGGCGCCGATGGCGCGGATGTGGGCGGCGTCCAAGCCCCGGCTGGCCAGCTGCTGGCAAAGCTGGTGGACGACCTGGGCATAGGCTGCCGCAATACGGTTGCCTGCCAACGCCGCGCGGTGCAATTCGTTGCCAGACGGGCTGTTGAGTGCCAGCAATTCGGCACGCAGTGGCGCTTCAAACGCCAGGCTTGCAGTGGCTAACACCTGCAGGTTGGGAGCAGAAAAATCCACCACCACACCATCAACCCCGTCAAGCGAGGTGCCCGACATCAGGCCGATGAAATATGCGGGAGGCATGTTTGGCGCCTTGTCAGTCACGCCGGTGCACTGGCGCTGTCTGCCAAGCAACGCAAGGCTGCTGGCCAGCTGAAGTGGCTGCTTGGTGCCAAAGCTGGTGACCGCACGCGCGTCACGGTGCCAACAAAACCACCGTCACTCAAACCGGCTGGGTTCGATGCTGGCAGCGGCCTGCAACTCGGCTTTGACGCTGTTGGCGGTCTGCCTGAACAAGGGCAACACTGCGGCAGACACGGGCACGGTCGCGCTATTTTGGGCCATTGCCATCGGGTCGTTTTGCACGCCGTTGACGCGGACTTCAAAATGCAGGTGCGGTCCGGTAGCCCAGCCGGTGGAGCCGACCAGCCCGATGGTTTGACCTTGGGCAACGTTCTCGCCACGCTTGACCATGAGTCGGCTCAAGTGCGCGTAAACGGTTTCGGTGTTGTTGCGGTGCTGGATGAAGACCACGTTGCCGTAGCCGTTTTGAACTCCGGCAAAGGCCACCACGCCGTCACCCACCGTGCGTGCCGGGGTGCCGGTTGGTGCGGCAAAGTCGGTGCCAAGGTGTCTGCGCCATTGTTTCAGCACGGGGTGAAAACGCATGGCAAAGCCGCTGCTCACGCGCGAGAAGGCCACCGGCGAGCTCAGGAACGCGCGGCGCAGGCTTTGTCCGTCCAGCGAGTAATAACCGCCGCCGTGGGGTTGGCCGGCGCTGTCGTTGCCAGGTGGCTGGAACCACATGGCCTGAAACACTTTGCCCGCATTGACAAATTCGGCGCTTAACACGCGGCCAGTGCGCAGGCGCTCGCCGTCACCTTCCATGACTTCATAAACCACGTTGAATCGGTCGTTCTTGCGCAGAGCCCGACGGAAGTCAATGTCACCGGAAAACAGTTCAGCCAGCTGTGTGGCGATGATGTCAGGCAAGCCTGCGTCGTCGGTGGCGGCAAACAGCGAGGATTGGATGATGCCGCTGGCCAGCCGTGACGTGGCCACCAGTGGGGCTGACTCCAGTCGGGCAGAGAAGCCTGTTGCGTCGCGCTCTACCACCAGGCGTTTGAACTCCGGACTGTCATCGGGGCTCCAGCGTGCGCTGAGCTTGTTCAGTTGATGGGAGTCCATCGTTTCAGCGGTGACATGGCGGCCACTGCGGCTGAACAAGGCTTGCCGCGCCAGGGCGTTGGTGCGCAAAAACTGGGCGGCTTGTGGGTCGTCCACGCCCAAGCGCTTGAGCAGGGTATCCGCCGTGTCGGTGCTGCGCGTGGTGTCGGAGCGAAAAAGGTTCAGCGCCGGTGCCTGGAGCTCGGACCCAGCCAGGGGGACCGCTGGCTGGACGGCCTCCAGCACCATTTGCACGGGCAGTTGGGACACATCGGGCCCCAGCGAGGCCAACGCCCACGCACCACCTCCTCCCGCCAACAATGTGGCGGTGACAATGGCGCTCAGGTGTTTGGGGTATTTGGCAAGCGTGTTGACAGAGGTCACCAGCAATGCTTGGCCACGATTCAGGGCGGACTTGATCAAGGGAACATCCTCTGTTGGCGACCGTGGATTGCGTGCAACAAAAGCTGCTCAAGCCCCGAGAAACACCCACTTAAAATCATGCAATTAAACGAAAACCTAGTATAAACCCGCCCTCGCAAGATGGATACGGGGAAACCCTTATGACTCAGCAGAAAACCACCGAATTTCCCCTATCTGACCGCGTTCGTGAGGCCTTGGCGGTGACGCTGCGCGGTTGCGAAGAGTTGATTCCGCAAGAAGACTGGGTCAAAAAGCTGGTGCGCTCCGAGGCCACCGGCACACCGCTGCGTATCAAACTTGGGCTGGACCCGACTGCGCCCGACATTCATGTGGGTCACACGGTGGTACTGAACAAACTGCGCCAGTTGCAGGATTTGGGCCACACGGTGATTTTTCTGATTGGTGACTTCACCACCCTGATTGGTGATCCATCCGGCCGAAATACCACCCGCCCGCCGCTCACCCGCGAGCAGATCGACGTCAATGCCCAAACTTATTACCGCCAGGCTTCGATGGTGCTTGACCCGAGCAAGACCGAAATCCGTTACAACAGTGAGTGGGGTGACACGCTGGGTTCGCGCGGCATGATCGAGCTGGCCGCACGCTACACCGTGGCGCGCATGATGGAGCGCAACGATTTTCACGACCGTTTTCATGCCGGTACGCCGATTTCTGTGCACGAGTTTTTGTACCCGCTGATGCAGGGCTATGACTCGGTGGCGCTCAAAAGCGATCTGGAGCTCGGCGGTACCGACCAGAAGTTCAACTTGCTGGTGGGGCGCCATCTGCAGGCCGAATACGGGCAGGAGCCGCAATGCATCCTGACCATGCCGCTGCTCGAAGGCCTGGATGGTGTCGAGAAAATGTCCAAGTCCAAGAACAACTACATCGGCATCAGTGAAGACGCCAACACCATGTTCGCCAAGTGCCTGAGCATTTCAGACGTGTTGATGTGGCGCTGGTACACCTTGCTGAGCTTCCAAAGTGAAGCCGATATTGCCAAACTCAAAGCCGAAGTGCTGGCCGGGCGTAACCCCAAAGACGCCAAGGTGGCACTGGCCAAAGAAATCACCGCGCGTTTTCACAGCGCAACAGCGGCCGATGCGGCCGAGCAGGACTTCATCAACCGCAGCAAAGGCGGCATTCCGGATGAGATCACCGAAATCAGCCGGCCGCTGGGCGACAACGGTGCGCCAATCGGCATTGGTACGCTGCTGAAATCTGCCGGGTTGGCCGCCTCCAGTGGCGAGGGCAACCGGCTGATTGACGGCGGCGGCGTGCGTGTGGACGCCAGCGTGGTCAGCGACAAGGGTCTGAAACTTGGCGCTGGCACTTACGTGCTGCAAGTTGGAAAGCGCAAGTTTGCGCGCGTGACGCTGGGCTGAACCGCTGCCTGGGCACGCCGTTGGCAGCCCGAGAGTTAGATATCTTTTTGCCCTCTGGCCCTTATTTTATAAGGGTTTATAGCTATTATTTCAATATCAAAGAGCTGGTCAAGGAGGGGCCTTTGCCCGGTGCAGCACCTGCACCAGGTGGGCCATGTTGAAGGGCTTGCCGACGTGGTCGTTCATGCCGGCCTGCAGGCAGGCTTCGCGGTCGCTGTCCATGGCGTTGGCGGTCATGGCCACTATTGGCAGGGCGGCGGCGTCGTGCCTTTGGCGCAGTTGCCGGGTGGCGCTGAGGCCGTCCATCACCGGCATCTGCATATCCATCAACACCACATCGAAAGGCTGGTCAGCGCTGGCGACGGCGTTCAGCGCGTCCTGACCGTTGTTGACCATCACGACCGCTGCGCCTTCACCTTGCAGCAGTTCGGTGGCGATTTGCTGGTTCACAAAGTTGTCTTCGGCCACCAGAATTCGCCACCCTTTGAGCCGGGCACCGGGTTGCCCGGGAGGGTGTGGCACCGCCAGCGTGGGTGCCATGCCAGGCGCGAGGGCCAGCGGTATGTTGAAGTAAAACTGGCTGCCTTGGCCCAGCGCGCTGCTGAGTTCGAGCTGGCCGCCCATCAGCGTGATCAATTTCTGGCTGATGGCCAGTCCCAGGCCGGTGCCGCCATAGCGCCGCGTGGTGGAGGCTTCGGCCTGCGTGAAGCCGCTGAAAATGCGCGCCTGATTTTCCGGGGCGATGCCAATGCCCTGGTCTTGCACGGCAAACTTCAGCTGTATCTTGCCGTGGCTACGGTCAATCTCATGGATCGACAGCGTGACCAGCCCCTGCGGGGTGAACTTGATGGCATTGCCGCACAGGTTGATCAGCACCTGCTTGAGCCGCAAGGCGTCGCCGACCAAAAACGCAGGTAGCTGGGGCGCCATGTCCAGCACCAGCTGCACCGGGCGCTGACCGATGTAGGCGGCCATGATCACCTCCAGGTCGGTCATCAGCTGCGCCAAGGCAAACGGGTGCGGATCCAGCGTCATCTTGCCAGACTCGACCTTGGACAAGTCCAGAATGTCATTGAGCAGCCCGAGCAATGACTGTGCCGCGCCCTCGCTCTTGTTGGCGTAGTCAGCCTGCTTGGGCGTCAGTTGGGTTTTGCGCAGCAAGGTCAGCATGCCCAGAATGGCGTTCATCGGGGTGCGGATTTCATGGCTCATGTTGGCCAGAAACTGGCTCTTGGAGCGCGACGCTTCTTCGGCCGCCTCGGTGGCTCGGACCAACTCGCTGATGTCCATCCGGAACCCCACGGTGTAGCCGTTGGGCATGCGTCGGTCGACGATACGCACCGTGCGCCCGCTGACCAGCTTTTCTATCAGTTGCGACTCTGGCTGGCGGTGTTGCGCCAGCCGCTCGGCCAGCCAGGCGTCTTCGCGCCCCAAAGCATTCACATATTGCCCGCGCTCGAGCCCGGCGCGCACCACGTCTTCAAAACGGTTGCCAATGACGATCTGGTCGGCCGCCAGCGTGTACAGGTCGCGGTAAGGCTGGTTGAACATCACCAGCCGGTCCTGGTCGTCGTAAAGCACAAAGGCGTCAGACAGCGCGTCGATCGAGCCGCGCAGCAGTTCGGCGTTGCGCTGCGCCTGGGCCTCGATGGTGCGCCGCTCGGTGATGTCTTCAAACAAATAGAAGCGGCCAAAGTATTGGTCGGCCTCGTCGCGGATCTGGGTGGAAAAGCGGCGAATGGTGCGCCCGTGGGTGAAGGTGATTTCGTCTTCGAGCGTGGCCCGGTTGGTAGCGTCTTGCAGCGGTACCCAGGTGGCGTTGAATGCCGCTGGGTCCAGCAGCACGCTTTGGCACTTGGCCATCAGGCTGTGGTTGTTGATCTCGCCACGCTGCATTGGCCCCGCCAAGTGGCTGGCGCCCCAGATCTCGCAAAAGCGCGCGTTGAAATACAGAATGCGGTCGTCGCGGTCGTCCACCACCAAAAAACCCAGTGGTGACGAGTTCGACATCATCTGCAGCAGCGACTGGTTCCAGCGCAGTTTGGCCTCGGCCTGTTTGCGCGCAGTGATGTCAATGCGGATAGCCACCAGCTTGTCCACCAGCCCGTCGTCGCCAATGAATGGGGCGATAAAGGTGTCAACCCAAAACAGCGATCCAGACTTGGTGCGATTACAGATTTCAGCGCGCCACGACCTGCCGGTTGCTATTTTTTGCCACATGTCCTGCCAGAACGTCGTCGGATGCACGCCAGAATTGAATAACCGGTGGTTTTGCCCCAACAACTCCTCCAGGCTGAAGCCACTGATGTCGCACATGGCGTCGTTGGCGCTGGTGATGTTGCCGTCGCGGTCAGCTGTGGAGACGATGCAAAACAGGTCCAGCGTGCTCATCAGCGCGCTGTTGTCGCGCAGCAATCCCTCAAGCTGGCTTTGGGTGCTTTTGCGCTCGGTGACATCGGTCTGCACGCCCACAAAACCACTCAGCTTGCCATCAGGTTCATGCAAGGGCTGGATGTCCATGCTGAGCCAGTAGTCAACGCCCTGCTTGCTGCGGTTCAGCACCTCGCCCTGAAAGCCGCGCCCGGCCTCAAAGGCGTCATGCATCTGCGCAATGGTGTTGCGGTCGGTGGCCTCGAACTGCAAAAAACTGGGTGATTTGCCGATGACTTCGTTGGCCTGGTAGCCGGTGATGCGCTCAAAACCCGGGTTGACCCAGGTGATGCGGCGCTGAGCGTCGGTGATCACCACCGAGTTGGAGGTGTTGCGCGCCACCAGGGCCAAACGGTTCAGGTCCTGGGTCATGTTTTGCGCCAGTGTCTCGGCGCGCTGGCGGCCGTGCGCCTGCTGCCATAACAAGAGCGCCAGCAGGGCACTGGAAAGGATGCCGCCCAGGCCGATGAGCCAGGGCTGAAATGAATCTCTGCCAGCTATGAGAAAGGCTGTACTGTGCGTTTGCAGGCTAAGCTGGCGACCCAGCAGGTTCAGGGTTTGGCTGGACTGAAAGCGTCCGCCTGACAGCAGCTCGTTTTCAAACAGCAGGTTGTTGGCTGCCTGGCCGTTGGTGATGTCGGTGAGGCGGATCACCAGAGCGTTGTTGCTAACCAGGTCAAGGTCGCCCAGCAATTCCTTGAACACAATCGGTGCCGATATCAGACCCCGCAGCGCGGAACGCCGCTCCATCGCTGAATTCAGGCGGGCCGCCTCCCGGTAAACGGCCACATAGATGATCGCACCGGGCGTCTGCTGCAGGTTTTGCACCAGAAGAACCGGGGCCGTCATGATGGGTGCAGCGCTGTCTACTGCGTATTCGATGGCGTTGCGCCGCCGCGGCTCCGAACCCACGTCCAGCCCTTGCGCGCCGCCGTTGTCCACGGCAGGCTCAATGAAGGTGACCACGTAAAGCGGGTCAGGCTGGTCGGCCTGGATCGTGCGCACGGCAAATTCGGGGGCATCGTCGGCGCGCACACGGGTCAAAAAGCCCTCCAGCGCCTCGCGCTGCACACGTTCGACATAGGCAAAGCCACGGACGCCAGGGAATTCATTGGGCAAGTCGCGCGAAAAAACGTGTGTGGTGAACTCCTTGCGGGTGACCTCGTCGCTGGCGACATACATGGCGCGCAGGCCGTTGATACCGCTGACCGGCAGCGTCACGCGCCGGGTGATTTCGCTGGCCACTCGCTCCACCAAGCGCTGGTAGTCGATGTGGCTTTGTGTCAGATGGCGCTCATTGAGCCAAAATACACCGGCTGTTGAGATGACAACGCCAAGCACAAACAACCCCAGTGGCACACCAAGCCCGGCGTTGAATCGGCGTTTAAACCCGGCTTTCATGAATTCAAGGTGAGTGCTGATGCGATGAACCTGCCACAAAAAATCATTATCCACCACGCTTTGTGGCGCTTGGGCGCGCCTCAAACTACTCTGCACGCGCGACAGGCCTGCCCATGATGGCGCTGCTGCAGCGGGTGCGCTGCGCCCGCGTCGAGGTGGCTGGGCAGGTGATCGGTGCGATTGATGCAGGATTGCTGGTGTTGCTGTGCGCCGAGCGTGGTGACACGGCAGCCATCTGCGACAAGATGTTGGCGAAGATGCTCAAGCTGCGTATCTTCAGTGATGCGGCTGGCAAGATGAACCACAGCCTGCAGGACATGGACGGTGCTGGGCGAGCGGGTGGGCTGCTGTTGGTCAGCCAGTTCACGCTGGCCGCCGACACCTCGGGTGGCAACCGGCCCGGGTTTACCGCTGCCGCCCCGCCCGATGAAGGCCGCCGCTGGTTTGACTACGTGCTGGAGCAGGCGCGCCAAGCCCACCCGGTGGTGCAGAGCGGTGCGTTTGGTGCCGACATGCAGGTGCACCTGGTCAATGACGGCCCGGTCACGATCCCGCTGCGCATCAGCGCCTGAGCCCCAAGGCACTGGATAATCGCTGCCCATGTCTTTTGTTTTTGAACGTCCCCCGCTGTGGCGCCGCCTGCTGCCCTGGATCAGTGGTTTCGACGGGTTGTTGACCCTGGCTGTGTTGCTGCTGGTGGGTGCTGGCCTGCTCACCATGTATTCGGCAGGGTTCGATCACGGCAGCCGCTTTCAGGACCATGGACGCAACATGCTGATTGCCGGTGCCATTTTGTTCACTGTAGCGCAAATACCGCCGCAGCGTTTGATGAGCCTGGCTGTACCGCTCTACATTTTGGGGGTGGCGCTGCTGATTGCGGTGGCGGTTTTTGGCGTCACCAAAAAAGGCGCCACGCGCTGGCTGAATGTGGGGGTGGTCATCCAGCCCAGCGAAATCCTGAAAATCGCCATGCCGCTGATGCTGGCCTGGTGGTTCCAGAAGCGCGAGGGGCAGTTGCGTCCGCTGGACTTTTTGGTGGCTGGCTTGTTACTGGCGCTGCCGGTGGGGCTGATCATGAAACAGCCGGACCTGGGCACGTCGTTGCTGGTGCTGGCGGCGGGTTTGTCGGTGATCTTTTTTGCCGGCCTGAGCTGGAAACTGGTGTTGCCGCCGTTGCTGCTGGGCTTGGTGGGCATCACGCTGCTGGTGGTGTTTGAGCCCGAGCTGTGCGCCGAAGGGGTGAGCTGGCCGCTGCTGCGCGAGTACCAGCAACAGCGGGTGTGCACCTTGCTGGACCCGACGCGTGACCCGTTGGGCAAGGGTTTTCACATCATCCAGGGCATGATCGCCATTGGCTCGGGCGGTGTCTGGGGCAAGGGCTTCATGCAGGGCACACAAACCCACCTTGAATTTATCCCCGAGCGCACCACCGACTTCATATTTGCGGCGTTTTCCGAGGAGTTTGGTCTGGTGGGCAACCTGCTGCTGATTGCCGCCTTTATTTTCCTGGTGCTGCGCGCGCTGGCCATTGCGCTGGAGGCGCCCACCGTGTTTTCCCGGTTGCTGGCCGGGGCCATGGCGGCCATCTTCTTTTGTTACGCGTTTGTCAACATGGGCATGGTCAGCGGCATTCTGCCAGTGGTGGGGGTGCCGCTGCCGTTCATCAGCTACGGCGGCACGGCCATGGTCACGCTGGGGTTGGGGCTGGGCATTTTGATGTCGATTGCCAAGTCCAAGCGGCTGGTTCAGTCATAACACCAGCGGGCGTCGGGTTGGACCCCAAGCCCTAGAATCCCGGGCATGATTTCACGCGAACCCACCATCGAGCGCTTAGGCGTTGCCAAATCCCTGCTGCTGACCCCTTTTGGTCTGGATGAAACCCACCTTGGCCGCGCCCTAGCAGCCATCAAGGCGCATCAGGTGGACGAGGCAGACCTGTATTTCCAGTACACCCGCAGCGAGGGCTGGAGCCTGGAAGAAGGCATTGTCAAAACCGGCTCCTTCAGCATCGACCAGGGCGTGGGCGTGCGCGCCGTCAGCGGCGAAAAAACGGCGTTTGCCTACTCGGACGACATCTCTGAGGCGTCGCTCATGGACGCCGCCCATACTGTAAGAACAATTTCGGCTGCAGCCCAGACGCACAAAGGGCGAGTAGCTTCTAAAAAGATAGCGTCTTCGCGCTCTCTGTACGATGGCTTGGATCCGATTGCCAGCCTGGACAGCACCGCCAAAGTGGCTTTACTGGAAAAGGTCGAGAAACTGGCGCGTGCCAAAGACCCGCGCGTGGCGCAGGTGATGGCCGGCCTGGCCGCCGAGCACGATGTGGTGCTGGTGGCGCGTGCCGATGGCACCCTGGCCGCTGACGTGCGCCCGCTGGTGCGCCTGAGCGTTACCGTGATCGCCGAGCAAAAAGGCCGCCGCGAGGTCGGCTCCGCTGGCGGAGGCGGGCGCTTTGGTTTTGCCTATTTTGACGACGCGCTGATTGAAAAGTATGTGGACGAGGCCGTGACTGCCGCACTGACGAACCTGGAAGCCCGCCCGGCGCCCGCTGGCGAGATGACGGTGGTACTCGGCCCTGGCTGGCCCGGCATCCTGCTGCACGAAGCCATTGGCCACGGGCTGGAAGGCGACTTTAACCGCAAGGGCTCCAGCGCTTTCAGCGGGCGCATTGGCCAGCGCGTAGCCGCCAAGGGCGTGACCGTGCTCGACGACGGCACCATTGCCGACCGGCGCGGGTCGCTGAACGTCGACGACGAAGGCAACGCCAGCGGTCGCAATGTGCTGATTGAGGACGGCATCCTGAAAGGCTACATCCAGGACGCGATGAACGCCCGCCTGATGGGGGTGCCCACCACCGGCAATGGTCGGCGTGAAAGTTACGCCCATGTGCCGCTGCCGCGCATGACCAACACTTACATGCTGGGTGGCGACAAGGCGCCGGAAGAAATTGTGGCCAGCATCAAACGTGGCCTGTATGCCACCAACTTTGGCGGTGGCCAGGTAGACATCACCTCGGGCAAATTCGTGTTTTCGGCGAGCCAGGCGTATTGGGTGGAAAACGGCAAGATTTTGTACCCGGTGAAGGGTGCCACGTTGGTGGGCAGTGGCCCGGAATGCCTTAAACGCGTCAGCATGATCGGCAACGACATGAAGCTTGACAGTGGTGTCGGTACCTGCGGCAAAGAGGGGCAAAGCGTCCCGGTGGGCGTGGGTCAGCCCACTCTGCGGCTGGACGGTCTGACCGTGGGGGGTACAGCCTAGTCTGAGCCGCTGGCCCTGTGGTGTCTTTTTCAACTGCAGCACCCCGGCAGATGGCGAACAGGCTGCCTTGCCTGTCAGCTTGTTGTGAAACGACTGTGCTACATTCTTACCCCATGCGATCAGTCAACTTTTTCTTTAGCTACTTTTGGTTCTCCAGCCCTTCGGCGGTAGAGAGTCCTGAACGTACCTGAGCAAAACGTCCTGATTCCTCCAAACCGCCGGCACCCCCGGCGGTTTTTTTATGTGTTTTTGATGTCCAACTTGCAAGGAAACCTTCCATGAATGCCAAAGCCGTTGCCGCGCTCGACCCCGATGCCTGGACCAGTTCTTTGAACGTGAATGCCACCGACAGAACCGGTGAAACCGACAACGAACGCATCAAGGACATCACCGTGTTACCCCCGCCAGAACACCTGATCCGGTTTTTCCCCATCAAAGGGACGCCGGTTGAAAAGATGATCAGCGCCACCCGGCGCAACATCCACCACATCATGGCGGGCAAGGATGACCGCCTGCTGGTGATCATTGGCCCGTGTTCCATCCACGACCCTGCGGCGGCCCTGGACTATGCGCGCCGCCTCAAGTTGCAGCGTGACAAATATGCGGATTCGCTTGAAATCGTGATGCGCGTGTATTTCGAGAAGCCGCGAACCACTGTGGGCTGGAAAGGCCTGATCAACGACCCGTACCTCGATGAGAGTTACCGTATCGACGAAGGGCTGCGCATGGCGCGCCAGCTGCTGATTGAGATCAACCGCCTGGGTTTGCCTGCAGGCAGCGAGTTTCTGGATGTGATCTCGCCGCAATACCTGGGTGACCTGATCAGTTGGGGCGCGATTGGTGCGCGCACCACCGAGAGCCAGGTGCACCGCGAACTGGCCTCGGGCCTGTCGGCACCGATTGGCTTCAAGAACGGCACCGATGGCAATATCCGCATTGCCACCGACGCCATTCATGCCGCTGCCGGTGGTCACCACTTTTTGTCGGTGCACAAAAATGGTCAGGTGGCCATTGTCCAGACCAAGGGCAACAAAGATTGCCACGTGATTTTGCGCGGCGGCAAGGCACCCAACTATGACGCGGCCAGTGTGGCCGCTGCTTGCGCCGAGCTGGAAAAGTCCAAGTTGCCGCCCACCCTGATGGTGGATTGCAGCCACGCCAACAGCAGCAAACAGCATGAGAAGCAGATCGACGTGGCGCGAGACATCGCCGGGCAGATTGCGGCAGGGTCAAAGCAGGTGTTTGGCGTGATGGTGGAGAGCCACTTGAACGCGGGAGCACAAAAATTCAGCCCCGGCAAAGACAAAACCGACAAACTGGCCTACGGCCAAAGCATCACCGACGCCTGCCTGGGCTGGGACGATTCGCTGCAGGTGCTGGAGGTGTTATCGCAAGCCGTGCTGGCGCGCCGCGCGGTCTGAGATGCAGGGGCAGCAGCGAATCACTTTGCTACGCTGTCTAATCAAACGTTTCGCCTGCCAGGGTGAGCGACAGCGGACGGCTATAGCGCGCTTGATCAGGCTAAGCGGTTAGATGACTTTTAAGCCTCTAGCCCTTTTGGGTACTGGGCTAGTAGCTATGATTGTTGAAGTGATTGCAACAGTTTGGCATGCACGCCACCAAAGCCGCCGTTGCTCATGCAGACGATGTGATCACCGGGAAGAGCGGCGCGCGTGATGGCCGCCACCAGGTCATCGAGCTGATCGCTGACCATCACCCTGTCACCCATGGGTGCCAAGGCACCCACCGCATCCCATCCCAGCCCCGCACTGTGGCAAAAAGCCAGATCAGCGCTTTCCAGACTCCAGGGCAACAGGGCTTTCATGGTGCCCAGTTTCATGGTGTTGGAGCGCGGCTCAAACACTGCCAGAATGCGTTCACCCTCAGGCAGCGTGCTGCGCAAACCGTCCAACGTGGTGCGTATCGCTGTGGGGTGGTGGGCAAAATCGTCATAGACCGTGACCAATCCGGACGCCGCGCCACGGCTCAGAGTGACGCTGCCGCGTAGCTCCATGCGGCGTTTCACGTTCTCAAAACTGCCCAGCGCAGCGGCAGCAACCTCGGGCGGCACGCCCAGGTGTTCGGCGGCAGCGATGGCGGCCAGCGCATTGAGCTGGTTGTGTACACCCGTCAGGCCCCAGCGCACCTGGCCCGCAGCCTGGCCGTGGTGCAGCACCGCAAAATCGTGCGCTGGACCGACGGCGGTGAAATCACTCACCGCCGCACCAAAGCTGCGCACCTCGCTCCAGCAGCCTTGGTGCAGCACGCGAGCCAGGCTTTCTTCCAGCCCGTTGACAACGACGCGACCACTGCCATGTGGCCCGGTGCCGGGCACGGTGCGCACCAAATGGTGGAATTGGCGCTCAATGGCTGCCAGGTCGTCGAAGATGTCGGCATGGTCAAACTCCAGATTGTTCAGTACCGCGGTACGGGGGCGGTAATGCACAAACTTGCTGCGTTTGTCAAAGAATGCCGTGTCGTATTCGTCCGCCTCGATCACAAAGGCCTTGCCTTGCCCGAGCCGGGCCGAGATGCCAAAATTCAAAGGCACGCCGCCCACCAAAAAACCGGGCTGCAGCCCTGCACATTCCAGAATCCAGCTGGTCATGGCGGTGGTGGTGGTTTTGCCGTGTGTTCCGGCAATCGCCACCACATGGCGGCCTTGCAGAATGTGGTCGCTAAGCCATTGGGGGCCACTGGTATAAGGCAAACCTGCATCCAGAATGGCTTCCATCAACGGAAATTTGGCATTGCCGTCGGCCAGACGCGTGCGGCTGACCACGTTGCCCACGACATAGACATCTGGTTTCAGGCTCAATTGATCGGCACCGAAACCTTCCATCAGGTCAATGCCCAAGGCGCGCAACTGGTCGCTCATGGGTGGGTAAACCCCGGCGTCGCAACCCGTGACCTTGTGACCCGCCTCGCGCGCCAACGCGGCCAGCCCGCCCATGAAGGTGCCGCAAATACCCAGAATATGAATGTGCATGGTCTGATTCTAGAGAGCCAGTCCACCGCAACCGGTGGCCTTACAGCCTGGCGGCTGGGTGAATCAGGGCAAAATCTGCGCCATATGACCGAATTGCAGATGGAAATTGCCGCACAGGCCGCCCGCTGTGTGGTGGAGGAGGGACTGGAATATGGTCCGGCCAAACGTCGGGCGGTCAAGGCCTTGGGTTTGCCACCCCGTACCGCGCTTCCGGGCAATGACCTGGTGGAAGATGCGGTGCATGACTACATTGCCGTGTTTTGTGCGGACACCCAACCCAGCGAATTGCTGGCGCTGCGGCATTTGGCCTTGCTCTGGATGGAGCGGCTGCACGCGTTTCGCCCACATTTGGGCGGGGCGGTGTGGCATGGCACGGCCACGCGTTTGTCAGATATTTACCTTCAGTTATTTTGTGATGATTGCAAATCTGCCGAGATTGCGCTGATAGATCAACACGTCAGTTATGTGCCACGCAGTGTGACGGGCTTCAACGGTGAGACCGTGGATGCCTTGAGCGTGCACGCGTTTTGTCCGGACTTGAAAGAGGAGGTGGGTGTGCATTTGATGATTTATGACCGGGATGATGTGCGTGGTGCGCTCATCCCCGATGCCAAAGGGCGTGCGCCGCGTGGTGACATCCGGGCGCTGCGCCGCTTGATGGGTGAGGTGCTGCCTTGAGCGCGCCGCAGGTTGGCAGCTCGCGCCGTACTTGGCTGGCTGCCGCGGGTGTGGCGCTGGTGGCAGGCGGCACCGCCTATGGCCTGCGTAGCCCAACGTGTGCAGGTAGAGAGCCGGGGCCGGTGGAGGAGGCTTTTTGGCAGCAGGAATTCAGCCAGACCGACGGCAGCGCGCTTCGTATGGCGCATTTCAGGGGTAAGCCCTTGGTGGTGAACTTCTGGGCCACGTGGTGCCCGCCTTGCGTGGAGGAGTTGCCGCTATTGAGTGCCTTTTTTGTTGAAAATAAGTCTAAAAGCTGGCAAGTGCTGGGTTTGGCGGTCGATCAGCCTAGCGCGGTGAAGCGGTTCCAGGCGCAGAATCCACTCTCGTTTCCAGTGGCTTTGGCGGGTATGCAAGGCACCGACCTGAGCCGTTCGCTCGGTAACTTGAGTGGTGGTCTGCCGTTTACAGTGGTGTTTGGCGCGGCGGGGGAGGTTCGGCATCGTAAAATAGGCAGGCTGTCACCTGACGACCTTAATGCCTGGGTGCGGTTGGAGTAGGCTTAGAGGCCGGTCCTTTTGGTGGTAAAATACCGTCTTTTGGGTTGAATTTGACGCATCTTGCCGTCAGTTGATGTAAATAAAAGCTGAATCAACCTGAATTTCCCTCACTGTTCGTTGGAGACCTCATGGACCTTAGAAAACTTAAAACTCTGATCGACCTGGTATCAGAGTCAAACGTCTCGGAGCTGGAGATCACAGAAGCCGAGGGCAAGGTGCGCATCGTCAAGGGCGGCGGCGTGATGGTTCCCCACTATGTTCAAGCCGCGGCGCCAGCGCCCACCATGTCTGCGCCTTCGGTTATGGCGAACGCTGAGCTAGCTGAACCCGCCGTGGTGGCCGAGACCGGCCATGCCACTAAATCGCCGATGGTCGGAACGTTTTACCGCTCGGCCACACCGGGCGCCAAGGCTTTCGTGGAGGTGGGCGACGCCGTCAAGGAAGGCGACACGCTGTGCATCATTGAGGCGATGAAGATTCTCAACGAGATCGAAGCCGACAAGACCGGCACCATCAAGCGCATCCTGGCTGAAAACGGTCAGGCGGTTGAGTACGGCCAACCGTTGTTCATCATCGAGTGATGCCGGGCACCCTCCATGTTTAAAAAGATCCTGATTGCCAACCGTGGCGAAATTGCCTTGCGCATCCAGCGTGCCTGTCGCGAGATGGGTATCAAGGCTGTGATGGTCTATTCAGAGGCAGACCGCGAAGCCAAGTATGTCAAGCTGGCGGAAGAGGCTGTCTGTATTGGCCCGGCGCCGTCTGGCTTGAGTTATCTGAATATGCCCGCCATCATCTCGGCAGCGGAGGTGACCGATTCCGAGGCCATTCACCCTGGCTACGGCTTTCTGAGCGAGAACGCTGACTTTGCCGAGCGGGTCGAGCGCAGCGGTTTCCAGTTCATTGGCCCTACGCCAGAGTCCATTCGCATCATGGGCGACAAGGTGTCGGCCAAGCAGGCCATGATCAAGGCCGGTGTGCCGTGTGTGCCTGGGTCCGAAGGTGAGTTGCCGGATGACCCCGTGCAGATCAAGCGAATCGCCAAGACCATTGGTTACCCGGTCATCATCAAGGCAGCCGGTGGCGGTGGCGGGCGTGGCATGCGCGTTGTGCATACCGAGGCAGCGCTGATCAACGCCGTGGCCATGACCAAGAACGAAGCCGGTGCGGCCTTCAACAACCCGGCGGTGTATATGGAGAAGTTTCTCCAGAACCCGCGCCACATCGAAATCCAGATCCTGGCCGACAAGTTCAAAAATGCGGTGTATCTCGGTGAACGTGATTGCTCCATGCAGCGCCGTCATCAGAAAGTGATTGAGGAAGCGCCTGCGCCTGGCATTCCCCGTAAGGTCATCGAGCGTATTGGCGACCGCTGTGTGGCGGCTTGCAAGCGCATTGGCTACCGTGGGGCAGGTACCTTTGAGTTTCTGTTTGAAGACGGTGAGTTTTACTTCATCGAGATGAACACCCGCGTGCAGGTGGAGCACCCCGTGACAGAGATGACCACCGGCATTGACATCGTCAAGACGCAGATCATGGTGGCGGCGGGTGAGAAATTGCCATTCACACAGCGCCAGATCCAGATCCGCGGCCATGCCATCGAGTGTCGACTGAATGCGGAAGACTCGTACAAGTTCATCCCGTCTCCCGGGCGCATCACCATGTGGCACCCACCGGGCGGGCCTGGTATCCGTGTGGACTCCCATGTGTACACCAACTACTTTGTACCGCCGAATTACGACTCGATGATTGGCAAGCTCATCGCCCACGGCGATACCCGTGAGCAGGCCTTGGCGCGCATGCGTACCGCGTTGGGCGAAACGGTGGTGGAGGGCATCAACACCAACATCGCCTTGCACCGGGAACTGATGATTGACGCCAAGTTCATGGTGGGCGGAACCAATATCCATTATCTGGAAGGCTGGCTGGCCGATCACACCCGCAAATGAGGGCGTGGCATGTTTGAACTGCGATTGATGTGCCCGGAGGATCGGGTCGAGCCCCTGAGTGATGCGCTGGATGCGCTGGACGCCCTGAGCGTCAGCGTGGAAGATGCAGACGCTCAGACCGATGCTGAGCAAGCCCTGTTTGGTGAGCCCGGCATGCCGGCGCCCAAGGACGGCTGGCAGCGCTCGCGCGTGCTGGCTTTGTTTGCGGATCAGGCGCAGGCGCAGAGCGCCTTGCTGTTGTTGCAGGCGCAAGACTTTTTTGCTGGTTCCGAAGTGCTGGGTGTGGACGAAGTGCCGGAGCAGGACTGGGTTCGTCTGACGCAGTCGCAATTCACGCCGGTTGAGATCACCCCGGACTTCTGGATTGTGCCCACCTGGCACGAGCCTCCGGCCCAGGCCCGCGTGGTGATTCGGCTTGATCCGGGTCTGGCATTTGGCACCGGCACCCATCCCACCACCCGCATGTGTTTGCGCTGGATCGCCCGCCACGAAGGCAGCGCTGTTTTGTCCCGGGTGCTGGACTACGGGTGTGGGTCCGGCATTCTGGCCGTGGGTGCTGCCAAGTTGGGCGCATCCACCATTGATGCGGTCGACATCGACCCGGCGGCCATCCAGAGTACCGAGTTGAACGCGCTGGCCAATCAGGTGCGACTGCACGCCGGACAGCCCGAACTGGCATCGGGCACGTACCAGACGGTGTTGGCGAATATTCTGGCCACACCGCTCAAGGTGCTGGCACCCTTGTTGTGGTCTCGAGTGGCCGAGGGCGGTCACCTGGTGCTGGCGGGCATTCTGGAGCGGCAAACGGATGAACTGAAGGCCGCCTACGCCCCCTACTGTGCGCTGAATGTGGCTGATCAGGAGGATGGCTGGATATTGATGACGGCCGGGCGCTGAGCCGCTAGGCTAGACTCAACGGCCGTCCCATCTACCGTCTATGAGTCTCCTGACACGCTGCCCCGCTTGCACGACCCTATACAAGGTTGTGCCGGATCAGTTGCGCATTTCACAAGGATGGGTCAAGTGCGGGCAGTGCGGCGAGATTTTTGATGCTTCTCAGCACTTGCTGGAAGCGTCGACCGAGCCGGAAGACTTGGTGGTGGACCCTTCGGCTGAGTCGTCAGCACAGCCATCAGGTGCTGCTGAGAGCGAGACGCCGCCTGTTAAGGAAGATACCGGCGGCGCATTGGTGCAAGACAATCCTGTAGAGCCAGAGCCAGAGCCAGAGCCAGAGCCAGAGCCAGAGCCAGAGCCAGAGCCAGAGCCAGAGCCAGAGCCAGAGCCAGAGCCAGAGCCACCAGAGCCAGAGCCAGAGCCAGAGCCAGATGGCCCTACCGCTACGTCCGCAAGCCTTATGATTGAAACGACAGCGGTTCAGCCAGTTGTGAGCCGAGAAGACACCGAAGGCATGTCACCTGAGTGGGCACCCCTGAATCTTGAAGCGGTTGCGGCGGGTGAGGCCGACGTGAATTCAGCCCCGGTGCCCGAGCTTGCCCCAGAGCCACCAGCCGAGCCAACGGCGGCGGCTGCGGTGGAACAAGAGCCCGAGCCGATACTGCAGGCAGCGGCCACCGAATCGGTCTCTTTCATGCGCGATGCAGGGCGCCCATCCCTCTGGCAGCGACGGGGAACCCAATCGAGTCTGCTGGGGCTGGCCACCGTTCTCACCGCAGTGATGGCCAGCCAGTGGGTCTATCAGGAGCATGACCGTCTCGCCGCAGCGAGACCTCACTGGGAACCTGTGATTGTCAAGATGTGCGCTGTGTTGCGCTGCTCGGTCGCGCCATTGCAGCAAATTGAGTCCATTGCCATCGATTCGGCTGCGTTCAGCAAAGTCGGGCTAGATCGCTACCGACTGAGCTTTGTGCTCAAAAATGCGGCCTATCTCGCGCTGGCGGTGCCCAGCATCGAGCTGACGCTGACCGATGTACAGGATCGTGTGGTGCTCAGGCGGGTGTTGTCGCCGCAGGAGTTGGCGGCGGTTTCTGACCATTTGGCGGCCAACGCAGAATGGCCTGTTTCTGTGAATTTGCGCCTGAACGCCGAGTTGCCGGCAGCGACCGTGGTGGGCTACCGGGTTCTGGCTTTTTACCCCTGACAGGCACAAAAATCCCACTGCGCAGGTGGCAGTGGGATGTGGCAAGGGGGCATAAAAGTCAGGGTTTTTTGCCTGTCGGAAACGGCCATGCTGCCTGCGGATTGAGTTTGGTCTTGGAGGCCGGTGCGGGTTTGGCAGCGACCGCCTTGGCCACAGTTGCTGCGGCTTTCTTGGCCGGTGCAGCTTTTGCTGCCGGCGCAGCGGCCGTCTTTGCCGGAGCAGTGGCCTTTTTGGCAGGCGTTGCAGCCTTTTTTGCCGGCGCCGGTGCCGGTGCAGGAGCAGCCGCCTTTTGTGCAGGTGCCGCTGCCTTCTTGGCTGGGGCAGCTCCCTTTTTGGCGGGTGTCGCTTTGGTTGCTGGCGCAGCGGCTTTCTTTGCCGGAGCCGCCTTGGGTGCTGCCGCAGCCTTCTTTGCTGGTGCCGGGGCAGGCGCCGCCGCTACAGCTTTCTTGGCGGGCGCAGCGACTGCCTTCGCAGGTGCAGCAACCTTTTTGGCTGGTGCCGCTGGCTTGGCTGGGCTGGTTTTTTTGGCCGTGGGAGCAGGTGTTTTTACCTCAGCGGCCTTGGGGGCGGGAGCCGCTTTCTTCGCGGCGGTTTTTTTTGCAATTGACATCATCACTCCTTGGTCTGGCTACAAAGAGCACTTTATGTCAATGATTTGGCATAAAGCGATTCAGGCTGTTGGGGCTGCCCCAGCGCCATGAATGGGAGCACACAAGACCGCCGCAAAAAAGCATGCGCTTCGGGTTTGTGAGATCGGGGGGTGCCACGGGTCATCATTTGCAGAGACTGGCAGCACCGCAGAGGTGGCTGACGACGCGTGATTCAAAAAACCGCTCGGCCGACAGGCAGTTCGGCAAGCTGAAAAGTGAGACAGAACTGGCAGTGGGTGTGACGTCTTTGTGCCGTGGCAGCATAGTTTTTTCCAATCCGCGGATTATGAGAGTTCACATCAAAAATTGAAAGGCATTCCAGCGCACTGACGATCATGACGTGAGCAATGTTGCGCAGCAGCAGCAACGCAGGACCAACTCACCCGACAATTTCCTGTTGACAGATCAGGCGCGCAGCGCCACTGGCAGCTCGCAGGCATCAAGTGCCAGTGATTTTTTCAACATCTGCCAGTCAAAGCCTGCACCCGGATCGTGCTTACGGCCCGGCGCAATATGTTCGTGGCCAGCCAGATGTCCGATGGGGTAGCGCTGCAAAATGCTGGCGCACAAGGCAGTCAGCGAGGCGTACTGGGCCGGCTCGAACAGATGGCCCTCCAGACCCTCCAGCTCGATGCCGATGCTGTCGTCATTGCAGTTGCTGCGCCCCCGGTAGCTGGATGCGCCAGCGTGCCAGGCGCGTTCGTCGCAACTGACAAATTGCCAGAGTTCGCCCCCGCGCCGAATATAAAAATGCGATGACACGGTGATGCCACGTATGCCTTGAAAGTAGGGGTGAGCGTCCCAGTCGAGCTGGTTGGTGAACAACTGCTGGACTTCATTGCCGCCATACCGACCCGGGGGCAGGCTGATGGAATGCAGCACCAGCAAATCAATATGGCTGGGTCTCGGGCGCGGGCCGCAATTGGGCGACGGCAGATGCGCTGCAAACCGGTACCAGCCGTTTCGCCACAAGGCGTCCTCGCCTTGCGAGTCTGGAGCTTCAGTCTGCCTCATCCGTGCTTTCATCGGTCGTGGGGGCGTCAATCTTCAGCCGCGCCATGCGGTAGCGCATCTGGCGCAAATTCAGTCCCAGGCGTGCTGCCGCCGCCGTACGGTTGAACTGGGTGGTGAGCAGGGCCTGCAGCAACAGCGAGCGCTCCAAGTGGTCCAGTTGGGCCTGCAAGTCATGCGTTGCAGGTTCTGATGCTGCCTGGCATGGCGGGGAGGATGGCGGTGCGTCGAACTCGGGGGCGTCGAGTGTGGAGTCGTTGACCGCCGGAGCGGTGTTGACAGGGCGGTCAAGCTGCAGGCTGTTGCCATCACCCAGCGCCACGGCACGGTAAAGCAAATTTTCCAGTTCACGCACATTGCCCGGTAGCGTCAAGCGCGCCAGCTCCTGCAACACCTCATCGGGCAAGGTGGGTACCGGCGTGTCGGACTCCTGCGCGATGCGCGTCAGCAGGGCTTGGCATAGTTCTGGCAGGTCCTGGGAGCGTTCGCGCAACGGCGCGATCACCAGATCGATCACGTTGAGCCGAAAAAACAGATCCTGCCGGAAATGGCCGCTTTGCACTTCCTGGGCAAGATTCTTGTGGGTGGCGCTGACGATGCGCACGTCCACCACTTCTTCCTGGTTGGAGCCCAGCGGACGAATGCGCCGCTCCTGAATGGCGCGCAGCAATTTGGACTGCATGGGCAGGGGCAGGTCGCCGATCTCGTCCAGGAACAGTGTGCCGCCCCGCGCAGCCTGAAAAAAACCTTCGCGGTCTTGTGTTGCGCCGGTATAGGCACCTTTGCGGGCGCCAAAAAACTCGGCCTCCAGTAGGGTTTCCGGAATGGCGCCGCAGTTCACGGCCACCCACGGGCCCTTGACCCGGTGGCTGTTGGCGTGAATCGCATAGGCCACCAGTTCCTTGCCGGTGCCGGATTCGCCGGTGACCATCACCGGTGCCATGCTGGTGGCCACTTTCAGGATGCGCGCCTTGATTTGTTGCATGCATTCGGATTGCCCTATCAGGCGGTCCAGCGCGCGCTGCCCCAGGGCCCCGGTGACCACGCCCTGGAGACGCTTGTGATGCGTGGTGCTGTCGTCTGGCGCGGTTTCTGCCACGCTGCGCACGGCCGAGGCCACCACCGCGCGAAACTGTTTCAGGTCAACCGGCTTGGTCAGGTAGTCAAAGGCGCCGGCCTTCAGGGCTTCCACCGCGTTTTGGGCCGAACCATAGGCGGTGATGACGATGCTGCGCTCGTCGCGACCCTGGGCTTTGATGTCGGTGATGAGGGACATGCCCAGGCCGTCGGGCAGGCGCATGTCGGTGATCATCACATCGAAGCTGTTGGCCTCCAGCAGCGCACGGGCCTGCTGCAGGTTTTCGGCGATGTCAACCCGGTGACCCTCACGCAGCAGGGTCAGCTCATAAAGCGTGCGCAGGTCGGGTTCGTCATCGACCACCAAAATCCGGGCATGGCTGGCAGGTGCGTTCATGATGTGATGTGTATATCTGGAGCGAGCTTGAAAATAACACGGAATTCATTGCCCGACGCAATCTGCCCGGCCAGCCATCTTTCGCTGCGGTCATAGGAGATGATGGCACCATGGCTTTCGCACAGTTCGCGGCAAATATACAAGCCTAGCCCGCTGGAGCGGCTCTCGGAGGAAAAAAAAGGCTCGAACAAATGTTGCTCCACCGAGGGGTCCAGCACCGCACCGTCGCTCCAGACGCGCAAGGTCGGGCCGGGTTTGGCGCGACCTTCCCCGGCGGCTTCGATGCTGACCTGAATGCTGCCCGGCCGGTGGCTGGCAAAGCGATGGGCGTTGTCCAGCAGGTTGATCAGGATGCGGCGCAAATGCTCGCCGTCGAACCAGGCCGTTTGCTGGGTCTGGGGCAGACTCACGCTCAGCTCACCGCCGGCACCGTGCTGGTTGGTCCAGTCGCGGCAGGTGCGCTCGGTGCTCTCGCACAGGTCCAGCGGCCGGGCTGAGTCGTCTGCGCCAGCTTCGCCAGCATGCGTGAGGTGCAGCACATCGCGCACGATGTTTTCCAGGCGCTGGGCGTTTTGCCCCACCATATGGGCCAGTCGCTGCTGTGCAGGGTCGCTTAGGTCTTCAGTCAGCAAAGCGTTGGCCTGGGTGATGGCAGCCAGCGGGTTGCGTATCTCGTGGGCAACGGCGGCTGACATGCGGCCCATGCCAGCCAGCTTTTCGGACCGGATGCGCGCCTGAATCTCGCGTTGGTCCTGCATGAACACCACGCACAGCCCCAGCGTGTCGCTGCGCTGAGCGCCGGTCAGCTGGGTGCGGGCGCGCAGCCTGCGCGCACTGCTGCCCGGCCGGTCAATCGTGATGTCGGCCTGTTGCGGGCTCTGGCTGGCAAAGCTGGCATCGATCAGTTGCATCAAGGTTTTGCAGCCGGGCCGCAGGCGCAGGTCAAGCTCCCCGGCCCCCTCGGGGGCATCCAGCAAGACACGCGCGGCCGGGTTGGTGGAACGCACCTTGCCCTCTTCATCCACCACCAGCACGCCGTCTGTCAGCGACTTGATCACCAGTTCGTTGACACGGCGTTGTTCGGTGGCTGCCAGTTGGTTGCGCTGTGCCCGCAGTTCCATGCTGGCCAGTCGGGTGGCAAGTTGACTGGCGATGAACGATATGGCAAAACACCCTGCCCCAGTCAGGGCTGCCTGCAAGAAATTGGCACCCGCGTCGCCGGTTGGGCGGGTCAGCAGCCAGCCTGCGTGCGCAAACATCAGCAGGGTCACGCTGGCCGCGGTGGCCATGGCCAGACGCATGGACCCCAGCACACTGACCATCAGTACCGGCAGCGCAAACAGGGGTGTGTAGTCAATGGCGCCGCCCTGAACGATTTGCAAGGTGGCGAAAGCCAGCACGTCCACCCCCACAGTGCGCAGCCAGGGTGAATCCAGACTCTGCTGCAATTGCTGGGGTTGCCCGGTCAGGCGCACCGTCAACGCGGCGGCAAAATAGGCCAGGCAGATCAGCAGCGGGGCGCTGCCCTGGCTCGGTATCAAGGCAAAAATGCCACCCTGAAAAATGGACAGCACCAGCCCCAGTGTGGCCCGCGCGGTCATGAAGCCACGCCACAAACGCTCGAACTCGAGGGGGTGATCCCCCAGTTCAGCGGCTGGTTCGGCGGGCAGGGCGGCTGGCCAGAGGGTGCTCACTGGCAAACAGACAGATCAGGGCTCGGACTGGTGATGGTGCTCGGCACAGCAGTAGCTGCCCTGCGTGCCGGTGATGGCATCACTGGCCGGCAAATGAACACCGCATTGACGGCAACGCACCATGTCTTGCGGCCGGGCGGCTTGGCTTGACTGTTTGGCGGCGCCCTGAGCGCTACGACTTTTCCAGAGCCAGACGCCGACCAGCACCACGGCCAGAATCAGCAGGGCTTTCAAAGGGTGTGCCCCAGCACCACCTCAAGCACAAAGCGCGACCCCACATACGCCAGCAGCAGCAAACCGGTGCCCACATACAGCACCCGCACTGCTTGCCGACCACGCCAGCCAAACCGTGCGCGGCCAATCAGCAGCACGCCAAAGGTCAGCCAGGACAGCACCGAAAAGACGGTTTTGTGGTCCCAGCGGATGGCGTGAGCGCTGCCATAGAGGTAAGTGCCAAAGAAAAAACCAGCGATCAGTGTGGCCGTCAGCAGCAGAAAGCCCACATTGACAAATCGAAACGTCAGGCGCTCCATGGTCAGCAGCGGCATGCCAGTGAAACCGTCGGCGGCGCTGCGGATGCGGGCCTCGGCGCGGGTCATCATCCAGGCGTGGGCCACTGCCACGGCAAACAGACCGTAAGACGCAATACCCAGCGCCCAGTGCAGCGGCAGCCAGGCCGACAGTTTGGGGCTGAGCGCTTCACCCGGGAACATCAGTGTCAGCAGCACGGCGGCGGCGCCCAGCCCGCCCAGCACCCAGGGCGTCTTGAGTTGTGGGAACACATAACTTTCAATGGCATACACAAGCCCGACCAGCCAGGCGGTGACGGACAGCGCCGGCGCAAAACCGAACAGTGGTTGCGCCCCGCCCCATAGGCCCCAGGCCAGCAGAAAACCATGCAAAGTCCAAGCCAGCCACACGGCCAACCGCGACAGCGTCTGGCTGGCGCGCGACGCCCCTGTGGCTGAGACTGCATACGCCGCAGCGGCTGCCAGAGACAGCGTCAGCGTCAGAGGGGAAGCACTGGGTAAAATCATGGCCACAGTTTACCGTTTTGTCATTTGCCTTATCTCAAAGGCTCCAACCCAGGCTCCGCCCGCCGGACACCCCCCACATGGCTTCTGCTCTTACCGACAAACTCTCCCGGCTGGTCAAGGAAATCCGTGGTCAGGCCCGCATCACTGAGGCCAACGTGGCCGACATGCTGCGCGAAGTGCGCATGGCCCTGCTGGAGGCCGACGTGGCGCTGCCGGTGGTGCGCGACTTCATTGCACGCGTGAAAGAAAAAGCGCTGGGGCAGGACGTGCTGGGCTCGCTGACCCCGGGGCAGGCGCTGGTGAGCATCGTCAACAAGGAACTCGCCGCCACCATGGGCGACGGCGTGGCCGACATCAACCTGGCGGCGCAGCCGCCTGCGGTGATTTTGATGGCCGGTTTGCAGGGTGCCGGTAAAACCACCACCACCGCCAAACTGGCCAAGCACCTGATGGAGCGTCGCGGCAAGAAGGTGCTGACCGTGTCGGGCGACGTGTACCGCCCGGCTGCCATTGAGCAGCTCAAAACCGTGACCAAACAGGCCGGTGCCGAGTGGTTCCCCAGTACGCCGGACCAAAAACCCGTCGACATTGCCCTGGCAGCGCTGGATTACGCCAAAAAACATTACTTTGACGTGTTGCTTGTCGACACCGCTGGCCGCCTGGCGATTGATGAAGCACTGATGCGCGAAATCAAGGACCTGCACGCCGCCATTCACCCGGTCGAGACGCTGTTTGTGGTCGACGCCATGCAAGGCCAGGACGCCATCAACACCGCCAAAGCCTTCAAGGAAGCGCTACCGCTCACCGGCATCATCCTGACCAAGCTCGATGGCGATTCACGCGGCGGCGCGGCGCTCTCGGTGCGACAGATCACCGGCGCGCCGATCAAGTTTGCCGGTACCAGCGAAAAACTCGATGGCCTGGAGGTGTTTGACGCCGAGCGCCACGCCGGACGTGTGCTGGGCATGGGTGACATTCTGGCGCTGGTGGAGCAGGTCACCGCCGGGGTGGACATGGCCAGCGCGCAAAAGCTGGCCGCCAAGGTCAAGAGTGGCGCGACGTTTGATTTGAACGACTTTTTGAGCCAGATCCAGCAGATGCGCCAGATGGGCGGTTTGAGCAGCCTGATGGACAAATTGCCCAGCGCCATGGCCGCCAAAGCCAGCCAGGTGGACATGGGCCGGGTGGAGAAAGACATCAAACGCAAGGAAGGCATCATCCACAGCATGACGCCCAAAGAGCGCGCCAAGCCCGAGCTGATCAAGGCCACCCGCAAGCGCCGCATTGCGATGGGTGCCGGGGTTCAGGTGCAGGAAGTGAACCGCATGCTCAAGGAGTTTGAGCAGATGCAGGACATGATGAAAAAGATGAAAGGCGGCGGCATGATGAAAATGATGAAGCGCCTGGGCGGCATGAAAGGCATGGGCGGCATGCCCAAGATGCCTTTCTGACCTGTCTCATGCAAGCGTGTCTTTGGCTTGCGTGATGTGCTTTTTTGAAAAACCCCAAGTTCAGGCCTCTAGCCCTTATGCAATAAGGGCTAATAGCTATCTATTTTGAATCTATTGGTTGGATTACTGGAAGATCTCATGCATGTGCTGTGATCCCAGGTAACCCACCACGATCCAAAGCAGGATCACGATGGCCCAAATGATGTTGGACGTCCGTTTGCTGGGCCCGCGGCTCAGCGACTTTTGCATGCGCAGCATCGGGCCATCAGAGGTGTTGTCGGGTGGCACTTCGACCTTGTTTTCATCAATGATCTTGTTGGTCTGCACCCGTGTGATGGCAATGATCTGCTCCATCACGTCTCGCACTTCACGGGTTTGCGGGGTGCGCATCAGCCTTTGGGCTTGCTGGTTGATGCTTTTGAAGGCGGCAAATTGCGATTCCGATAGGCTCATTTAGCGGCTCCGGGTAAAAAAATCTGGCGCTATTTTCTTCGCGAATGCGGTAAAAGAGCCTGTCCTGAATCAAGAAAATCCACTGTTGCCAGCCCGGCGGCAGCCGTTTTCAGGGTGGCTTAAACCGTCTCCTGCGACTCTGCGTTGGCCCGTGGCGCGCTGGCACTGCCAGTTGCGGCACGTGTGGTGCTGCGGCTGCGCCGCGCACCTCGGCGCTTGGCGCGGGCTATACGGCGCTCATTGCGTTTGCCCGACCTCCAGCGCACATAGCCATAGAGCAGCTTGGCCAAGTAGCCCGCGACATACAGCCCCACCAGGCCGATCAACCAAGGCGTGATTTGATCAATCAGCTTCTCGCGCGTCAGGGTGGCCATTTCACGGTCCAACTGGGCCTGTGCTGCGGTTCTGGGCGGCTGGGCTGGGTCTTGGGCGCCAGGCGCATCCCACTGGCCTGGGCCCGTTCCGGGGGCGCCGGTCTTCTGGTCCTCGCTCCATTGGTTTTTGTTCAGGCCCAGATCGGCCTTCAGTTCATGCCAGGTTTCGACCGCACCGGATTCAACCAACTGCTCATACACGGGGCGCACACCCTCCTTGATGACGCTGTGCAAGGAGGGGTCGTCGTTGGCTTCGGGGCGCTCCGGCAGTGCCGGGGCAGGGGGTAGGGGGAGTCGCGTGAGGTCAGCAGGTTTGCCGGATTCTGGTGTCGCGCCGGGTGCACCGATGGCGCCTGCTGGCCAGGCAGTGACCTCATCCAAAGGCGGGGCAGCGGGCTCCACCGAGACCAGTTTGCTGGTGTCGGTGGTTGCACCGGCGGGCTGGTTACCGTCGTATAAAACAACAGGCTCGGCGCGCACGGCGCTGAACAGCAGCATGCAAAGTGCGCAGATCACACCCAACCTGAGGGTGGTGACCCGATTCAGACACGATGATCTGTGGTGCATAACGCCTGTCAGTGTTCAGGGTCTTAAAATGCAGGATCAGAGCTTGCACTGTCCCGCCGCGCGTGGGTATTTGCCAGGCAGGCCCGGCAGACGCCTCCGGCGCAAATTCTATCGCTGGCAGGCAGACCGGGTGGCGCAGCGCATTCGGGGCCATTCGCTGGTGCCTGAGAGCCAGCCCCGTTGAGCAAATCTTGTATAAGAAATAAGCCTATAGCCCATATTCAGAAAGGGTAAGAAGCTATACATATGATAGCTATCAACCAGGCACGCGTTCCTGGGTCAGCACCTCGCCGCGCAGCGTGTAGGTGCGGGTTTCAGAAATAGTCACGTCCACCATCTGCCCGATCAGGCGTGGCTGGCCGATGAAGTTCACCACGCGGTTGCATTCGGTGCGACCCATCAGCTCGCCACCGTCGCGTTTGGAGGCACCTTCCACCAGGATGCGCTGACGCGTGCCAACCAATCTTTCACTAATGCGCGCCATGTTGCCGTTGATGGCGGCTTGCACCTCTTGCAGGCGGCGCAGTTTGACCGCGTGCGGGGTGTCGTCGGGCAGGTTGGCGGCGGGTGTGCCTGGGCGTGGGCTGAAGATGAAGCTGAAACTGTTGTCAAAGCCCACGTCTTCCATGAGTTTCATCAGCTTGGCGTGGTCGTCTTCGGTCTCGCCCGGAAAACCGACGATGAAGTCACTGCTGAGCGCCATGTTCGGCCGGATGGCGCGTAATTTGCGTACCGTGCTTTTGTATTCCATGGCGGTGTAGCCGCGTTTCATCGCCATCAGCAGGCGGTCGGAACCGTGTTGCACCGGCAGGTGCAGGTGGCTCACCAGTTTGGGTAGTTTGTCGTAGGCGGCAATCAGCGCCGGGGTGAACTCGTTGGGGTGGCTGGTGACATAACGCAGGCGCTCAATGCCGGGGATGTCAGAGACGTATTCCAGCAGCGTGGCAAAGTCGGCCATCTCGCCGGTGCCGCCTGCCATGCAGGGGTGGCTGATCATCGGCGCGCGCCAGGCGTTGACGTTTTGCCCCAGCAAGGTGATCTCTTTCACGCCCTGGTCCGCCAGGCCCGCCACTTCCACCAGGATGTCTTCAAACGGGCGGTGAATCTCCTCGCCGCGCGTGTAGGGCACCACGCAGTAGCTACAGTATTTGGAGCAGCCTTCCATGATGCTCACAAACGCGCTGGCGCCTTCCACACGCGCTGGCGGCAGGTAGTCAAATTTTTCTATCTCGGGAAAGCTGATGTCCACCTGCGATTTGTTCAGGCGCGCGCGCTCGTCGAGCATTTGCGGCAGGCGGTGCAGCGTTTGCGGGCCAAACACCACATCCACATAGGGCGCGCGGGCGATGATGGCTTCGCCCTCCTGGCTGGCCACGCAACCGCCCACACCAATCAGTGCGCCTTTTTTCTTCAGGTGCTTGACGCGTCCCAGGTCAGAGAAAACCTTCTCTTGCGCCTTTTCACGCACCGAGCAGGTGTTGAACAAAATCAGGTCGGCTTCCTCGACGTTGTCGGTGGGCTCGTAACCCTGCGCGGCACCGAGCACGTCGCTCATCTTGTCCGAGTCGTACTCGTTCATTTGGCAGCCGTAGGTTTTGATGAAGACTTTTTTGCTCATGATCAGGGGATAGGTTGAAAACTATGATTTATGGAGCTACTAGCCCTTATTCAATAAGGGCTAGAGGCCTATTTGTTCTACAAAAAAGACAGCGGTCAGGGTGGAGGCGGCCATGGCTGCGAGCTTTGGCGACGCCATGCAGATCGTCTGTTGGCCCCCAGGCCACCCGGGGCAGGCGTGGTTTACGGGGTGGCTGGCGCCTCGCGGGAGCGCTGCATGGCTTCGATGCGTTGCAGGTCCGACTCAAAGCGGATGTTGGTCAGGGTGTCGAGCCCGGCACGTTTTTGCTGTGCCTCGGCGGGCGTCAAGATCCACACCTCGTGGATCAGCCCCTGCGGGTCGGGCACATAGTTCACCAGCAGCTGTTTGCCGACCAGGCTGGCTGACATCACGATCAGGTTGTTGGTGCCCTTGATGCGTGCGCCCGGCGACAGCCGCTGGGGCTGGCCGTTGAGCAGGATATTGGGCGGCCCAGTCACCTCCAGCGTCCCGCGTAGCGCCTTGGTTGGAAAAGTGCGCACAAAACCCTGCGCGTCGGCCACCGAGGGCCACAGGCAGGCGGCACCGGTCAGGCACAGGGTCAGGATCAGCAGGGGGGTTTTCAGAGCGCGGAGCCAGCGTTTCATGGTGTACATCCAGAGGCTGTTTTAAGGAGCGCGATTTTAACTGGCGTGGCTTCAAAGTTCACGCCCGATGACGGGAATGTGAAGGGAACCCGGCGGTCTACCGCGTCAAGCGCGCTGTTCGGGCGTGCCGTTCTGCAGCGCCGCAGCCGCGCGCAGCTTGTCTTTTTTGCTTGGGCGTTTGCCTTTGACGCCGCCACTGCCTTCGCCTGCGGGTGCATCCGGTGAGGTGGAGGCGGGCGGTGGCGCCTCTTGGGCTTCAAAACCCGGCACACTTTCCAGCCTCAGTTGCACCTGTTGGCGTTTCTCGATCAGCCGCCAGTGGGCTTGTGTGGCGGCACTGATGAAGCTCACGGCCAGGCCGGGCTCACCGGCGCGGCCGGTGCGGCCAATGCGGTGGGTGTAGTCCTGCGTCGAGCGCGGCAGGTCAAAGTTCACCACCACCGGCAGCCCGGCAATGTCCAGCCCGCGCGCCGCCACATCGGTGGCCACTACCACCTGCAGCCGCTCAGCCTTGAAGTCGGTCAGCACCTGGGTGCGTTTGCCCTGGCTGAGCTCGCCGTGGAAAGGCTCGGCGGTGAGCCCGCCTTTGCGCAGCTTGTCGGCGACGATCTCGGCGGCGAACTTGGTAGCGACAAACACCAGCGCACGCGGCCAGACCTGTTGTTGGATCAGGTGGCGCAGCAACTGGGTGCGTTTACTCGCGTCCACCGCGATGGCGCGCTGGATAATTTCTACCGGCTGCTGTTGGGTCGCATCCACCTCTACCCGTACCGCATCCGTCAGCAGGGTGTTGGCCAGCGCGGTCACGGCGGGGCTGAAAGTGGCTGAGAAAAACAGGTTTTGCCGCTGCTGTGGCAACGTTGCCAGCAGTTGGGCCAGCTCGTCGGCAAAGCCCAGATCCAGCATGCGGTCGGCTTCGTCCAGCACCAGCATCGCCACCTGATCCAGCTTCAAAGCGTTGTGCGTCAGCAGATCCAGCAGCCGCCCGGGCGTGGCCACCACCACATCGGTGCCGCCGCGCAGGCCCATCATCTGCGGGTTGATCGACACACCGCCAAAAAACACCGAGACCTTCACACGCGTTGGCAGCTTCTGCGCCAGCGCCTGAATCACCTCGCCCACCTGCGCCGCCAACTCGCGCGTGGGCACCAGCACCAGCGCCTGCGCCAGGCGCAACCGGCTGGTGTTGGGCTGCAAACGTTGCAGCAGCGGCAGGGCAAAGGCCAGCGTCTTGCCGGAACCGGTTTGCGCCGAGCCCAGCACATCGCGACCGGCCAGCGCGGGGGCAATCGCGCCCTGCTGGATCGGGGTCGGGCTGCTGTGGCCCATTTGCGCAAGAGCGGTCAGCAGGGCGGGTGAGAGGCCCAGAGTGGGAAAAGTCATGGTGTGGTCAAGGTCAAGGGTGGTGCTGGCGTGGGCTGCGGCCAGTGGGCAAGGCGACAGGTGTAACACAAGCCGCGCATTGCCAGGTGGTGCATCCGGGGGCTGGCAGCATAATCGCTACCCTGAGAATTCTGCCGATGGGTGAGCGGGTCACGCTTGATGTGCTGCCTGCACCATCGGTGAAAGACCCTTGGCAGAGTCTCAATCGATTTAAAGGACACCGTGAAAAAAACATTCAAAATCAATATCGACGGCAAAAACCGCGACCGCGTACTGGAAGCCACCAAGCATGAAATTCGCCAGTACATGAAGCGCGAGCGCAACAAAACGCTGCCCGAAGGTGTCGATTTTTGGGACTTTGACTGCCGCTTTGGCCTGACCCAGGAGGCGGCCGCCAGCGTGCATGTCGCCAACATCACAGCCCTGATTGACGCTGCGGCCCAAGAGGGTGCGGATGCGTTTTACCTGGAACTCATCGCCAAACCGGGTGTTCGCCAGCCGCGTGGAGACGCGCCACAAGTCTCCCAGCCTCCGGATTAGCGCAAAGCCAGCCAAACGGCTGCCTGCATCAAGCGGGCGCCTGAATGAAGTCTTGCAGCCGTCGTCTTGGGGCGGGCGAGACTGCCGGAGCGTAGCCCACCCGCGCCCACATTTGCACAGTTTCAGTCGGCCGGATGGCGCCCACCAGGGCATGAATGCCGGCATAGGGCTGTTGTTGCTCGGGATATTCCTGCAGGGCTTGCGAAAGCGGTTGCATCACCAGCCCCTGCGCGGTTGCCGCCAGCTGTACCCGGGCATAGGCCCGCCCGGTGTTGATTTGGGTGACGCGGTCATTGCCCTCGGTCACCATCCACAGAAAACCGGGTGTTGAGTCCAGATTTGTTCCAAATGTCTTGATCTGGCTGGTGGTGGCAAAGTCGTCGGGCCCTGGTGCCTGGCTGCGGTCAAACAGGCCCAGGCGGTTGAGCCAGACTACTTTGGCGTCGAGCAGAGAGAGGCCGTCCCGGTGCTGGGCAATTTCATCTGCACCCACGCGCAGCACGTCAAAAGATTCCAGGATGGTTCGCGGCGTGGTCAACTCGATGCGCCAGGCGTCAGCTGCAATCTGGCGATGCTGGGCGAGTAAATCAGGCTGCTCAGCGCCCACCTGGCCAAAATGCAGTTGGTGGGGCTGGGTGGCTTCAGCCATGGCCCGCCAGGCGGTGGCAGGGACCGGGCGGCTCAAGTCGTAGGCGCTGCGGTTGGTGTGCCGCCGCAGCACCTGGGCAAACAGCGGGTCTTTTTGCAGGCTTGCGTCGGTTGTCAGGCGGATGCGCGCCACCGGGCGACTGTCGAGTTGCCCAGGGCCAAATGCGCCTTTGGGGAACAGGCTGATGTCGGCCCGCAAGCCACGCTCTTTGGCTGCCAGATCGAGCAACTCAAGAAAGGTGCCGTGGCTCATCATGATCTGGCGCGACAGCGGGTCTGTTTGCGGCAGCAGGCGCTTCAAATCGCAGCGCAACAGGATTTCATCCGGGGTACTCAGGTCCACCATCCAGGACTGCAGGTTGTGCGAGTGTGGCGCCAAAATGGCGTAGCTCAGCAGCCAGCGGCGGACATCCCGGGTGGCCATATCGGGCGCCGGGCCACGCCAGGCCTCAATGGCTTCGGATGGCATGCCCGGTGCGCAGCCGGTCAGCCCCGCGGTGCTCAGGGTGGCGGCTGCAATCACGCCACCGCCGGTCAGGCGGATGAAGTTTCTGCGTTGCATGGTGGTTTCTCCAAAGGTGCGATGCGGTGATTGTGCGAACCCGGCGTGCGATACACAATTGCCTGATTTGCCATACCAGATATGCATCCATGAATAGCGCCACCCCCAAACCGCCTGGTTTACAAAATTTCGACTGGAGCCTTGTTCGTTCGTTTTTGGCCGCGCTGGATCAGGGCAGCCTGATGGGTGCCGCGCGCGTCTTGCAGATCAGCCAGCCGACTTTGGGCCGACACGTTGAGGCTCTGGAGAGTCAGCTCGGCGTGGTCTTGTTTGAGCGCACGGGCCGCGGGCTGGTGCCCACAGCCACGGCGCTGCAATTGGCAACCGCGGCGCGCAGCATGGAAGCCGGTGCCTTGCAGCTGTCACGCACCCTGTCAGGCGCGCAAACCCAAATCAGTGGCACAGTGCGCATCACGGCCAGCGTGCCGGTGGCGGTTTACCTGCTGCCGCCGTTGCTGGCGCAATTGCGCCTGACCCGCCCTGAGATACAGGTGGAACTGGTGTCGAGCAACCAGGTCAGCAACCTGCTGCGCCGCGAGGCCGACATTGCCGTGCGCATGGTCCGGCCAGAGCAAACCTCGCTGGTGGCTCGCAAATTGGGGGAGGTGGGTTTGGGCGCCTACGCGCACCGCAGCTACCTGGCGCGACATGGCAGCCCTTTGACAACTGCCCATGATTTACTGGAACACGACCTGATCGGCAGCGACACCGACACCGCCATCCTGCAAGGCTTTCGTGCCATGGGTTTTCCGGTAACGCGCGAGGCATTTGTGTTGCGCAGCGATGACTTCATTGTGCAGTGGCAAGCCGTTCGCGCCGGGCTTGGCGTCGGGTTTTGTGCCGACTACCTGGCCCGCACCGATCCAGATGTGCTGCCGGTGCTTCCGGGGCTGTTGAACATTGTGCCGCTGCCCCTGTGGTTGGCCGTGCACCGCGAGATTCGCACGAGTCATCGCATTCGCTCGGTTTTTGACTTTTTGGCAGAGGCCCTGCCGCGGGTGATGTGACATGCCAAATCGCCGATTTGATTCGCTTCCGCGCAGGCCCTTGAAGGCGGGAATGCGCATCAACAAACCCTCTTGGCACCCATGATTCAGCTTGTCGCCACCGGGCTTACCAGCGTGATTGATGTTCTGGATGAAGGCGTCTGTAAGTGCCATTTCATCCTCTGGGGGACGGTACTTTTTCAACGAAATGGGGTGGTTTCGTGTAGCTGCCGTCAAAAGTACCGTCATTGTGTCGGTACGTGATGATGTTGCATGAGTTGACTTGAGGCAATAAAAAACCCGCTACGCTGGGGAGCGTGCGGGTTTTGAGTGGTTTTGACGTGCTTTGAAAGCGAATTCTGGTGGTGATAGGTGGATTTGAACCACCGACATCAGCATTATGAATGCTGCGCTCTAACCAGCTGAGCTATATCACCAACGAGCCGAGAATTATAGCGGCTCGCGCAGCGGGATGGGTTCCTGCCAAAATTTTTGTGAAGTGCCGCAGCGATTGATCTATGTCGCGGGCGTTGATCGCCTGGTCGACTAAAATTTTTAATGATTTTTTAATAAAAGTCTGTCGCCGGTACGCTCGAGCCTGGTGCCTTTGTCAAACAGTTCAACGAGCAGGAGACTTGTATTAACTTTCATGATGAGGTGGCTATGAGAAGTACGGATGTTTTGATTCTTGGTGGCAGTGCGGCGGGTTTGGTGACAGCGATGTCCGGGCGGATCCACTGGCCAGAAAAAGAGATCACGCTGGTCAAAAAAGAGCGTGAAGTGATGGTGCCTTGCGGTATTCCGTACATTTTTGGCACGCTGGCGTCCAGTGACAAGAACGTCATGCCGGTAGATGCTGCCTTGAAGAGCAACAACATCGTCTCGGTGGTGGATGAGGCCACGCACATCGACACCGCGCAAAAGGTCGTCAACTTCGCCAGTGGCGAGCAGATTCAGTACCAAAAGCTGGTGATCGCCACCGGCTCGCAGCCCATCAAACCCAAATGGCTGGTGGGTGCTGACCTGCAGCGGGTCTACACCATTCCCAAAGACAAAACCTACCTGGATGCGATGAAGCTTGAGTTGGGCAGTGCCAAAAACATTGCGGTCATTGGTGCTGGCTTCATTGGTGTGGAAATGTCAGATGAGCTGGTCAAACACGGCTACACCGTGACCTTGATCGAAAAACTGCCGGCCATTCTGAACATGGCATTTGACGTGGAGCTGGCCAACAAGATCCATGAGATGCTGGTCAGCCGGGGCGTGAACGTGGTGGTGGGCAAGGGCATCAGCAAGGTGCTGGGCACCGGCCAGGTGGAAGCCATTGAGCTGGACGATGGCCAGCAGTTGCCGATGGACGCGGTGATTTTGTCCATGGGCTACCGGCCCAACACCGTGTTGGCTGCCAACTCAGGCATATACGTGGATGAAGACCAGTTCATCGCGGTGGATGAGTTCATGCGCACCCACGAGGCTGATGTGTTTGCGGTGGGCGACTGCGCCCAGAAGCGCGACTTCATCACCCGTAAACGGGTCTCGACCATGCTGGCGTCCACCGCCTGCGCCGAGGCACGCATCGCCGGCATGAACCTGTTCAACCTGAACGTGGTCAAAACCTTCAGCGGCACCATTGCGATTTATTCCACGGCGATTGGCGAAACCGGTTACGGCACCGCCGGGCTGACCGAGCAGCGCGCCGAGCAGGAAGGCATTGCCACCCTGGTCGGCCTGTTTGAGGGCATGGACCGTCACCCTGGCAACCTGCCGGGTGCGCACAAACAGCTGGTGAAACTGATCTCGGCCAAATATTCGGGTGTGATCATTGGCGGCGAGGTGATTGGCGGGCTGGAAGCCGGTGAACTCACCAACGTGATTGGCCTGGCGATTCAAAACCGCATGACGGTGAACGACTTTCTGGTGATGCAGATCGGCACCCACCCGTGCCTGACCGCCTCACCCGCTGCCTATCCGCTGATCAAGGCCGCAGAAATCATTGCTGGCAAGATGATGCGCAACCTGAAAGAGCATTGAGCCCTTAGAACGCCCGTGACGGGCGCTCTGCTGGGCAGCTTCACCCACCTCACTGGTGGGTAAATACAGCCTTGCGTTTGTTGACAAACGCGTCCATGCCTTCTTTTTGGTCGGCAGTGGCAAACAGTGCGTGGAACAGGCGGCGCTCAAACATCACGCCATCGCTCAAGCTGCCTTCAAATGCGCGGTTGACCGACTCCTTGGCCGCCATCACGGCGATTTGGGAGTACTCGCTGATCATCAGCGCCGCGCCCAGGGCCTCGTTCATGAGTTGGTCCAGCGGCACCACGCGGCTGACCAGCCCGGCGCGCTCGGCTTCCACCGCGTCCATCATGCGCCCGGTCAGCGCCATGTCCATCGCCTTGGCTTTGCCCACCGCGCGCGGCAGGCGTTGTGTGCCACCGGCACCCGGGATGATGCCCAGCTTGATCTCGGGCTGGCCAAATTTGGCGTTGTCGGCGGCGATGATGAAGTCGCACATCATCGCCAGCTCGCAGCCGCCGCCCAGCGCAAAGCCGCTCACGGCGGCAATCACCGGTTTGCGGATGCTGCGGATCGCTTCCCAGTTGCGGGTGATGAAGTCGCCCTTGTAGGCTTCGGCAAAGCTGTACTTGGCCATGCCGCCAATGTCGGCACCGGCGGCAAAAGCTTTTTCGCTGCCGGTGATGATCATGCAGGCGATGGCGCTATCCGCATCAAAGGTTTGCAGTGCGACGCCCAGCTCGGTCATCAGCTGGTCGTTCAAGGCGTTGAGCTGCTTGGGCCGGTTCAGGGTAATGACGCCTATTTTGTCGGCTTCCACGCGCACGGTGATCATGTCAAAGCTCATGCTGGTTCCTTGAGGTTGTTAAACGTTTATATAAGAAATTAGCCTCTATCCCTTATGTATAAAGGGCTGGTAGCTATCAAAGTCAAGTCTTTTCGGGGTCCAGCCAGGCAAGGATGCAGGTGGTGTCCCGGGCCGAGAGTTTGATCTGTTTCACGCTGTCGGGCAAGTTCAGGCGCAGGGTGATCAGGCGCTGGTCTCGCGCCACCAGCGCCTGCATGGTTTTGGCCGCGCCCAGGTACAGCGGTACGTCGTCTAGTTTGGTCAGACGCCAGCCGGGCGCTGGCGGGCCTTGGCCGGTATCGGCCTGCAGGCCGATCCACTCGTCACCCGCGGCAAAACCAGCCGCCTCGGCAGCGCTGTCGCGCAGCACGCTTTTGATGCGAACAGCGCCTGAGTCAGACACTTTGATGCCCAGTTGCTCGGCCAGGCCGGCAGCTGTCTGCTCGTAGTTCACGCCATGTGAGGTCAGCAACTCTTGTAACGGCAGCTCGGCCGTGCTGTGCACCCAGGTGGCGAGCCGCTCGGCAAATGATTCGCCCGACAAGGTTTGCAGCACTGCCAGCAGGTCGGATTCAAGCATCGGGCCACCATCGCAGCGCTGCCACAGACTGCGCATCACGTCATCCAGACTGGTTTTGCCGCTTTGGCGCAGGCTCAGGTCCAGGCACAGCGCCACCAGCGCGCCCTTGGTGTAGTAACTGATGGTGGCGTTGGCGCTGTTTTCATCCTGCCGGTAGTACTTGACCCAGGCGTCAAAACTGGCTTGTGCCACGCTTTGCACCTGGCGGCCGGGGGTCTGCAGCACGGCGTTGATGGTTTTGGTGAGCAGCGCCAAGTAGGTGGCGTTGTCGATCAGATGCGCGCGGCGCAACAACAGGTCGTCGTAATAACTGGTGAAACCTTCAAAAAACCACAGCAGTTCAGTGTGGTTTTCGCGTGCATAGTCATAACGTGCAAACTCGGTCGGGCGCAGGCGTTTGACGTTCCAGGTGTGAAAGTACTCGTGGCTGATCAGCCCCAGCAAGCTGGTGTAGCCGTCGGTGGCGGTGAGTGTCTTGCCCTGGCCCAGGCGCGGTAAGTCGGCGCGTTTGCAGATCAGCGCGGTGCTGTGGCGGTGTTCCAGACCGCCGTAGCTGTTGTCGACCGCATTGAGCATGAACACATAGCGGTCATGCGGGGCGCTGCTCTTGGCGCGGGCTGCCTTGCCTTTGGCGCTCTGGCCGTGCCAGAAATCGATCTCGGCCTCGCAAATGGCCTGGGTATCAGCCAGCAGGCGCGTGCCGTCAAAGCTGGCGCTGGCACCTGCCACCACAAAACGGTGTGGCACGCCGCGGGCGGTGAAGCTGCCGCTCCAGAAGGCACCCATCTCCACTGGCGAGTCCACCAGTTCGTCGTAGTCAGCGGCCAGGTAACTGCCAAACCCATGTGTGTTGACCTTGTCAGGTTGCAAGGCGGTAGCCACTTGCCAGTCCTTGGGCAAGCCGTCGCCGATCAATGACAGACGGTGCGGCTGGTCTTCCTGGCCGTGCACCTTCAGGCACAGGCTGGTGCCGTTGAAAAAGCCGCGCTGCGTGTCCAGCCAGGCGGTGCGTACCGAATTGTCAAAGGCATACACCTCGTATCGCAGAACCAGCGGCTGGTCTGGCTGGCACTTGATTTTCCAGGTGGCTTTGTCCAGCTGGTTCACCACCACCGGCGTCTGGCTCTGCTGGGCGCTCAGGCACTGCAAGTGTTTGGCAAACTCGCGCACCAGGTAACTGCCGGCAATCCACACCGGCAGGCTCACTTGTTGCTGCGCGGCTGGGCGGGTGATGGTCAGGGTGACTGCGTACAGATGGGCGTGCAGGTTATGTGCCTGCACTTGGTAGTGCAGGGCCGCTCGCGTGCTGTTGCGCGGGGCGGACGGGCTCATTGGCCGGCGGCTTGCGCCAGTCGTTGCTCCACTTGGTCAGCGCCAATGGCACCGGGTACGCGTGAGCCGTCAGCAAACACCAGTGTGGGGGTGCCGGTGATCTTGTACTTTTTGCCCAGCTGGGTGTTGCGCTCCACCGCCCCGGTGTCACATTTGGTGTTGGCAGGCTCCACGTTTTTGACCATCCAGTCGTGCCAGACCTTCGGCTTGTCTTTGGCGCACCAGATGGCGTTGGACAGCTCGACCGACTTGGGACCGAGCACCGGGTAGAGGAACAGGTAAACCGTGACGTCTTTGACCTTTTCCAGGTTAGCCTCGAAGCGCTTGCAGTAGCCACAGTTGGGGTCTTCAAACACCGCCAGCTTGCGCTTGCCGTTGCCGCGCACGATGGTGAAGGCGTCCTTGAACGGCAAGGTGTTGAAGTCGACGGCGGTGAGTTTGTCAACGCGTTCTTCGGTCAGGTTGCGGCGTTGTTTGGTGTCGATCACGTTGCCCTGGATCAGATAGTCGCCCTGCGCGTCGGTGTACAGGATGTCGGTGCCGTTGAACCTGATCTCGTAGAGGCCGTTGATCGGTGTCTTGCTGATCTCGTCGATCTTGCCCAGTTGCGGCAGACGCTCGGCCAGGTTTTTGCGGATAGCGGCGTCCTGCGCAAACGCGCTGGTCAGGCAGGCGGCCAGCAGTGCGGCGGCAATAAGGGCGGGGGTGGGTCGTTTCATCGTCATCCAGTCAAAAAAACAAAAAAGGCTCACAAGCCCATGGCATAACGCGCGGCCCATTGCTTGGCCAGGCCACTGCGCTCAAACCCGTTCATGCCCCAGTTACGCAGGGCTTGCCAGGTGGGGCTGCTTTTGGAAAACAGCTGTTGCAAGCCGTCCATGGCCAGTGCGGTGGCCGTCACCTCGGCGCGGCGGGCGCGCTCGTACTGGCGCAGCAGCTTGGGGTCGTTCACGGCGCGCCAGTAGGCCCGGCCTTGCAGAATATGGGCGAGCTCGGCCACATCCCCCAGGCCCAGGTTCAGGCCCTGCCCAGCCAGCGGGTGCACGGCGTGGGCGGCGTCACCCGCCAGTGCCCAGGTTTTGCCGTCGGGCGTGGTGCCAATCCAGCGGCTGGCCTGCGCAGCCATGAGTGGCCAGGCCACGCGCTCGGTGGCCAAGTTCAGGCCACCGAGGCAGTGGCCGCTCACTTGGCCGAGTTCGGCGCAAAAGGCGTCGTCGCTGGCCTGCATCAAGGCGTCGACGCGGCTTTCCTGCACCGACCAGACAATGCCCACGGTGTGGCCCTGCTCGCCGTCCAGCGGCAAAAAGGCCAGGATCTCGCCCTGCGTGAACCATTGGCGTGCGGTCTGGCCATGCGGTTGCTCGCAGTTCAGGCGCGCGGCAATCGCCCGCTGCGGGTAGCGCGCTACCTCAAACGTCACACCCAATTCCTCGCGGGTGGCGCTGCCCTTGCCTTCGCATACCACCGTCAGGGTGGCGGGTTTGGGGCTGTCAATCACTTCGATTTGCGGTTGAAAACGCACCGCCTCAGCCAGGCGGGCTTCCAGCAGCGGCACGTCCGCGATCCAGGTCAGGGCATCCACATCCAGATCGTCGGCAGAAAAATTGACCTCGCCGCCATCATCACCGAGCACCCGCATCCGCGTCACCGCGGTGGCATGCTGGGCGTCTGGCCAGCAGCGCACCGATTCCAGCAGCGCTTTGGATTTGGCGTTGAGCGCGTAGGCGCGCACATCGGGCCCGCTGGCGGCTGGTCGCACCGGGTTGCGGGCCACCAGACCGACGCTCAGGCGCTCGCGCGCGAGCAGCAGCGCCAGGGTATGCCCCACAATGCCACCCCCCCGGATGCAAATATCAAAATGTTGTTTCATGACCTTGATTGTAGAAGTGCCCCGGGAGGCTCATGGATAATCCGGGGTTTTTGCCAGCTGCTCTGCCAGCGCCTGTCTGGCCTTCGCCAGAGCGCTTCCCCACCCAGGAGTCCCATGGATTTTGTCAAAACATACTGGCCGTTCTTGGCCCTCGCTTTGTGGTTTGGTTACAAGTGGTGGGCCTCCAGAAAAGTGGTGGCCATGCTGCCGGAGCTGCGCAAAAACGGGGCGATCTTGATTGATGTGAGGTCGCCTGGCGAATTTGCCCAAGCCAATGCGCCGGGCACCATCAACATCCCGTTGCAGGACTTGGGCAGTCGGCTCAGTGAAATCCCCAAATCTGCCCCGGTGGTGGTGGGCTGCGCCAGCGGATCACGCAGCGGCATGGCCAGGATGATGCTCAAAAGACAGGGCTACCAGAATGTCTACAACATTGGATCCTGGAGCAAGTTTCTGAACTGATCTTGCTGGCGCAGAAGGGCTGGAGCCCCCGCCAGCTCACTTCATGTCGTTCATGAAACTGGTGGCGTACAGGGAGTCGCGGAATTCGGCGGAATTGGCCGAAAACCGGTTCATGGCCATCTTTTGCAGCTCGTTACCGCTCACGGGCATCGAAAAAAGGTAGCCCTGCAGGTCATCGCAACCCATGGCCACCAACAGGTCGCGCTGGCCCGTTGTTTCAACACCCTCGGCCACGATGCGCAAGTTGCAGGCTTTGGCCAGCTGGACGATCGATTTCACAATGGAGCGCGACATCTCGTTCTGCTCCAGGTCCATCACGAAGGCACGGTCAATTTTGAGCTCGGCCGCTGGCAGGCGTTGCAGCGACGCCAGGCTGGAATAACCCGTGCCAAAGTCATCAATCGAGACGTGAAAGCCAGCGTGGCGCATTTTCTCGAAGGTTAACTGCGTGGCTTGAGTGTCTTCCATGGCCACGGTCTCGGTGATCTCGCAGGTGAAGCGCTGTGGCTGCAAACCATGCGCGGCCAAAACACCCTGAATGAACTCCACCAGGTTGTCCTGGCGCATCTGGTAGCCCGAAATATTCACCGCCACCCGCATTCGCAGGCCGCTGTCAGCCCAGCCGTGGGCCTGTCGGCAAGCCTCCTCGATCACCCAGGTGCCGATCGGGCCAATCAGGCCGTATTTTTCGGCCAGCGGTATAAAAACCACCGGGCTGACAAATCCGCGCGTGGGGTGGTGCCAGCGTATCAAGGCCTCGGCGGCGGTTACTTGCAGGCTTTGGGCATCAATCTTTGGCTGGAAATACAGCTCAAAGTGGCCCCGTTGCAAGGCCTGGCGCAAGTCGTTCACCAGGAGGGCTTCCTCGCGGGCCTGGCTGCCCATTTTGGGGTCGTACAAACAGTAGTCGGCACCACCGCTGCTCTGCAGGCTTCGCATGGCAAGCGTCGCGTGATTGATGATATTGGCCTGCGCGCCGTGCAGCGGGTAGACGGCAATACCAATGGAGCAGGTCAAATTGACCCGCTCGCCCTCTATGTCAAACGGCTGGGCAAATGCGGCCTTGATGCGCTGGGCCAGCAAGGTGCTGGCGTCGGCACCACCGCTCACCAACAACGCATAGTCTGCGGTGGCCACTTTGCAGACGGCAGCTGCCGGGTCTGCGCAGGCCACCAGCCTCTCGGCCGCCAGCTTGACCACATCGGCCGCCGAGGTTTCACCAAAACCGTTGCTGATCAACCCGAAATTATCAATGGCCACCGTCAGAACACTCAGGGACTGGGCGCTTTGGTCTGCCCATTGCGCCGCCTCATTGAGCTTGGCCTCAAACATGTCGAGCGTCAGCAGCCCGGTTCTGTCGTCGTGCCCCAGCCTCTCTGTGGCGTCTTTCAGGGCACGGCTCATCACAGCGGTCGTCTTGCGGTGCGTGCTTCGCTCTCGCCAATAAAGCCACAGCAGCACCGGCAGGGCGCACAGGCCAAGTACTTGCAAAGTGTTCATGTCAATGCGCTGGAGTGTGTGTACGTTGGCGATCGGTCGGACTGGCTTGGCGTCCCACGGCGCTGTGCCCGGCACCTCGCCAAGTCGCTGCGTGTGATGTTACTGTCAGCGCGACAAAAGAAGTCTGCCTTTTGCGGTATTTGCGTCAAGTGTCAGAAAATCCACGAAAAGTGCGGCTTGCTGACCACGCAGCAGGCGCTGGGCGGTGGCGCTTGCCATGTCTGGCGGGCACGCGTCGATCATTACAATCGTTGTCACTTCCCAAAGGCAAAACACGAGCAAAACCAGACGCGAACGCGATGGTTGGGCGGTTTGGTTTTGGTCTTTTTGCCTCGCCAGCGAGCGCACACCCGGTACACGGACCATGCCCGCTTGGGGGGTCGATGATGCGGGTGAGTTATTGATTTAAAAGGATTTTTATGAAATGTGGCATCGTGGGCTTGCCCAACGTCGGTAAATCGACCCTGTTCAACGCACTCACCAAGGCGGGCATTGCGGCAGAAAACTACCCCTTTTGCACCATTGAGCCCAATGTGGGCATCGTCGAGGTGCCCGACCCGCGTCTGGATGCATTGGCCAACATCGTCAATCCGCAGAAGATCCAGCGCGCCATCGTCGAGTTTGTCGACATTGCCGGGCTGGTGGCCGGTGCCAGCACCGGTGAGGGCCTGGGCAACAAGTTTCTGGCCCACATCCGCGAGACCGATGCCACCATCAACGTGGTGCGCTGTTTTGAAGACGACAATGTGGTGCATGTGTCGGGCAAGGTCGACCCCATCTCTGACATCGAGGTGATCCAGACCGAGCTGTGCCTGGCCGACCTGAGCACGGTGGACAAGGCGCTGTCGCGCTATCAGAAGGCCGCCAAATCGGGGGGCGACAAAGAGGCGATCAAGCTGGTGAGCATTCTGGAGCGCTGCCAGGCGGCACTCAATGAAGCCAAGCCGGTGCGCTCGATCAGTTTCAGCAAGGAAGAGCAACCACTGCTCAAACAATTCTTTCTGATCACTGCCAAACCGGCGATGTTTGTGGCCAACGTGGCTGAAGACGGCTTTGAAGCCAACCCGTTCCTGGACCGCCTGACCGCTTACGCCAACGCGCAAAACGCGCCGGTGGTGGCGATTTGCGCCAAGTTGGAGGCCGACATGGCCGACATGGCGGACGAAGACCGCCAGATGTTTCTGGAAGAACTCGGTTTGCATGAGCCGGGCCTGAACCGCCTGATTCGCGCGGCGTATGACCTGCTGGGCCTGCAAACCTATTTCACTGCCGGTGTGAAAGAAGTGCGTGCCTGGACCATCCACAAAGGCGACACCGGCCCGCAAGCCGCTGGCGTGATCCACACCGACTTTGAGAAGGGCTACATCCGCGCCCAGACCATTGCCTATGAAGACTTCATCAGTTTCAAGGGCGAGCAGGGCGCCAAAGACGCGGGCAAGATGCGCGCTGAGGGCAAAGACTATGTCGTCAAGGATGGCGACGTGATGAACTTCCTGTTCAGTTCCTGAAATATTATTTATAAGCTAAATTGGCCTCTAGCCCTTTAAATTCAAGGGCTAGTAGCTACTTATATAGTAGCTAAATACGCCATCTTGTGCTCAGGTGTTGTCCGCCAGGCGGGTCGCAATGGATTCCAGTTCCGGGCGCAGACTCAGAAACACTTTCACCAGCGTTGGGTCAAACTGGGCACCGCTTTCCTGCTGGATGATGTCAAAGGCCTTCTCGCAAGGCATGGCCGGTTTGTAGGTGCGCTTGCTGGTCAGGGCATCGAACACGTCTGCCAGCGCCATGATGCGCGCGGCCAGTGGAATGGCTTCGCCCGCCAGTTGGTCGGGGTAACCTTGGCCGTCCCAGCGTTCGTGATGCCACATCGCAATTTGGCGCGCCACATCCAGAAACGCCAGCGGGTAGCCTTCGGCGGGGTAGCTGGACTGGTCTGCCTCCCTGACGCGCTGGATGGCCAGAGCGATGGCATCCCCACCGATGCGGCTGTGGCCCTTGATGATCTCAAACTCATCGGGCGTCAGTCGCCCGGGTTTGCGCAAGATATGGTCTGGGATGCCCACCTTGCCCATGTCGTGCAAGGGCGCCGCGCCCACGATCAGGCGCAGTTTTTCGTCAGACAGCTCCTTCTGGTAAGGCGGCAATTCGCGTAGCGCCCGGGCCAACTCACCCACATAAGCCTGGGTGCGATGAATGTGAAGCCCGGTATCGGCGTCGCGGGTTTCGGCAAGAATGGCCAGCGCGTGCAGGCTGGCCGTCTGCACCATTTCGTTGTCGTGCATGCGGTGCAAGACCTCAGCCTCCAGATAGGCGTTCTGGTCGCGTAGCCAGTCGCGTGCGCGCTTGTTTTCGATCTGGGTCTTCACCCGCGCCAGCACCACCATGGGCTTGATGGGTTTGGTGATGTAGTCGCTAGCGCCGAGTTGCAGACCTTTTTCCTCGTCGTTCACGCTGTCGCGGGCGGTGACAAACATCACCGGAATGTCACGTGTCAGCGGGTTGGCCTGCAGTTGCGCCAGCACCTGATAGCCGTCCATGTCGGGCATGGTCACATCCAGCAGGATCAGGTCTGGGCTGGGTTGTGAGGCGGCCGCGCGCAAGGCGCGTTCGCCAGAGTTGGCCACCTTCACACGGTATTGGGTTTGCAGCAATTCGCCGAGGATGGCCAGATTTTCTGGTTGATCGTCGACGACCAGAACAACGGGTGTGGCATTCATGTCTGTGTATCCAGCAGATTTAGCGCTTCTTCAAACATGAAGTGCGCCAGGTGATTTTCCAGCGTGACGGTGGTGGCTTCGCCCAGCGCTGTCACCAAGGCGGCACGCTTGCGCTCGAAATACTGGCGTGCCTGCATGTCGTCGGCCTGCAGCAAAGCACGCAGTTCGGCCACCGCCTGGCTTGGTGGCGTGGTGTCCGCTGTGGTGGGTGGTGCCTGTGTGGCCTGGTGCAGGGCATTTTGAACCTGCACCAGCAAGGTCGGCAGGGCGGTGGCCAGTTGTTCAAGTGCCGGGGCAATCGCCAGCCTGTCGGGTCTGGCCAGCGAGCGCTCCAGTTCTGTGGCCAGGCTTTGCAGCCGGGTGGCGCCCACGTTGCCCGCGCTGCCTTTGAGGGTATGGGCCAACTGGCGCGCCTTGGCAAAAAGCTCTTGGTCAGTCAACTCCTGCAACCGCTGATGATCTTGTGCGTGGCCGGCTATGAACAGTCTGAGTACCTGCAGGTAACTTGCTGCATGGCCACGCACCAGATGCAAGGCGCTGTCTACATCAAGGTCTGCCACGGCGCGCAATGCCTGCAGGTCGTCGGCGTGGTTGTCGTCCGGTTGCCCTGCATCTGCCGCTTTGGTGGCGTTGCTGGCGCTGGCTTGAAGCGCTTTCGCCGCACCGGGCAACCACTGGACCAAGGCTGCAAACAACAGATCCGGGTCGATGGGTTTGGCCACGTGGGCGTTCATGCCCGCTTCAAGGCACTGTTGGCGGTCTTCGTCCAGCACGTTGGCAGTCATGGCCAAAATAGGCAATGCCTGACACTGGGGCAAGGTGCGAATGGCCCGGGTGGCCTGGATGCCGTCCAGATGGGGCATTTGCACATCCATCAGGATCAGGTCGTAGTGATCTTTGCGGGCCATGTTCAGGGCACTGGCACCGTCCTGGGCCAGATCGACCGTCAGCCCCATCCAGCGCAGCAGGTCCAACGCCACCACTTGATTGATGGGGTTGTCCTCGGCCAGCAAGACCTTCCAGCCTTGCAGCCTGCCGCGCGCGTCTTCGCTGCTGAGCCTGGGAGCTGGTGGGTGCGGACGCTGGCCCAAGAACACTTCTGCGAGCGTGTCATGCAGGGCAGATGCCGTGACTGGCTTGTGCAAGGTGCCGCTGAGCATCCCCAGACGCAACATGGCCTGAGGCTGGCTGGCGTTGTGGCCCAGCAGCATCACGATTTTGGGGCCGGTGTTGCCAGCAGCGGACATCAGGCGCCGGGTCGTCTCCATGCCGTTCATTTCCGGCATTTGGGCGTCGATCAACACCAGATCGAAGGCCGCCTGGGCAGGGTCCAGCGCCATTGCCAGTGCCTGCTCGCCCGAACTGGCGGTGGTGACGTGCATGCCAAACCGTTGCAATTGCCGCGACAACACGTCCAGGGTTTGGGCGTGGTCGTCCACAACCAGAACACGCCTGGGTGGTGTGGTCTGAAGGGCGGTCAACGCAACGCTGGGGGTTTCTGGCTCAGCAACCGGGTCAAAGGGCAGATCGCAGCGGAAAGTGCTGCCCACGCCAAACTGGCTTTGCACGCTGACCTGGCCACCCATCAGCACCGCCAATCTGCGGCTGATGGCCAAACCCAGGCCGGAGCCGCCATATTTACGGGTTGTTGACGTGTCTCCCTGCTCAAAAGCCTGGAATAGGCGCTGCTGCTGCTCGTCTGTCAGGCCGACGCCGCTGTCGGACACCTCGCAATGCAGCATCACCTGGCCAGACGGGGTGCGGTCATGCCAGGCGCGCAGCAGAACGTGGCCACGCTTGGTGAACTTGACCGCGTTGCTGGCAAAGTTGATCAGAATTTGCCGCAAGCGCATGCCTTCGCCATGTAGGCGCCGGGGCAGGGCGGGGTCCAAATCGACGATCAATTCCAGCTTGTTGTGTGCGGCGGCGTCACCCACCATATCCACCACGGTTTTGAACACAGCCTCAGGTTCAAAGTCATGCCTGTCCAGCGTCATGCGTCCGGCCTCTATCTTGGAGAAGTCCAGAATATCGTTGATCACCCCCAGCAAATGCTGTGCGGCCTGATGGATGCGGTCAAGCTGCTCGATCTGGCTTTGGACCATGGTTTCCCGGCGAATCCAGGCCGTCAGGCCGATGATGGCGTTGAGCGGCGTGCGTATCTCATGGCTCATGTTGGCCAGAAACGCGCTCTTGGCCCGGTTGGCCTCCTCGGCAGCCAGCTTGGCGTCGGCCAGTTCGGTGGTGCGGGCATGGACCAAGTCTTCGAGGTGGTCGCGGTGGCGCATGAGCTCATCCTGGATGCTGCGCCGCTCGGTAATGTCATGCGCCATGCCCAGCACGCCAATCAGGCTGCCGTCGCTGGCGTACATCGGCGTCTTGGTGGTCTCGAACAGACCCCGATAGCCATCGGTCTTGAACTCCAGCCATTCTTCTTTCACACATGGCCCGCCCTGCGCGATCGCCTGCTGGTCAAGGGCGCGAAAGCCTTCAGCCGTTGCCGGGTCCACAAACGCGTCGTCGGTTTGGCCCAGAATCTCAGACTGGCTTGCGCCGTACAGGCGCTCGAACCGGGGGTTGCATGCCAGGTAGGCACCATGGGTGTCCTTGAGCCATACCAGCGCCGGAATATTGGCCACCAGAGTACTCAGCTGGGCTTGCTCAAAGGCCAGCTCCTTCAAGGTCTGACGCAGATCGGCCTGGGTTTGAAGCAGTTGGCGTTCAATGCGCCCGCTCAGGTAGTACATGGCCAGCGCCAGCAGCGACAGGCTCACAAATGACAACAGCGGCACGGCCAATAGCCAGTGGCTGGTCTGTGCGATCTGGGCGTCGCTCTGCGCACGAATGCGCTTGTTGAGGGTTTCCAGGTCGTCCAGCAGGTAGTTCTGCCGCTGTTGCAGAAAATCGATGGCGTTCACCAGTTTTCGAACCGCCACATAGTCGTCGGGGGCGCCAGCGGCATTCAAACCCTCTCCAAAGCGGCGCATCAAGGACTTTTCCAGCAGATTGGCGGCGCTGAACAGCGGGTGGGTGAGTTGCTGGCCAATGTCGTTGATTTCCAGGCGCACCAGTTTCCAGGCTTGCATCAGGGGGGTGGCCTCGGCCAGGCCAGCGTCTTGCAGCGTGCGCAGCTTTTGCTCAAAATCGGTGATGGCATCCAGCCAGCGCTGGTTTTGGCGTGGCAGCTCGGGGCTGGTGAGCAGCCGCTCGGTCTGGTATTTGAGCGACAACGCGGATTTGTAGGCGTCGTCCACGGTGCGCTGATGGGTCACCTCGGCGCTGTATTGCTTGATCAGCCAGGCCACCGTGGTCCCGCTGATCATGGCGCCCACAATGAGCAGCCCAAACCCGTACAGTGACAGGCGGCGAATGCTGAGGTTGGCCAGTGGCATGGCGCTTGCCGCTTATTTCGCGACGTTCAGCGAAGCCTGGTAGAAGCGGATCTGCTGGTCACGCCCCAGCCTGTCGGTGATTTTTTCCCACTCGGCTGCGGCCAGGTCCAGTGCTTGCTGGGGCTTGAGTTCGCCGCTGACAGCACGGGCCACCAACGCGTCAAACACCTGGTAGTACTCGCCCGCGCCGGGAATGGTGATGTCATACACCACATTGGGATTGGACAGGGACTGGGTGATGGCCTGCAGATAGGCGCTGGCCGACTCAGTGGTAAACCCCGACTGGTTCCAGGCGTCGGGGTTTTCAAAGTGCGATTGGCGCGAAGGGTTCACCGCTGTACCGCTCATGGCGGTCATTTTTTTGGTGAGCTCCTTGGAAGTCATGTGCGCTGCAAACTCAAAGGCCAGATCCTTGTGCCTGGAGGCTTTGCTGACAAAAAAGGTCCAGTTGCCGCTGATGGACGAGACCTGGTTGGGGCGCTTGTCCCATCGACCGTTGACGCTGTCGTACACCTCGCTGCTGCCTGGAATCTGGGCGTAGCCAATGTGCGCCTTGACCACGCTGGCCGGCGAGTTGACAGCGTGCACGCCCATGTCAGCCCAGTCGATGGCCATGGCCACCTGGCCGGTCACAAAGCTGTTGCGCACATCATGGCCCGCAAAGTTGGCCATGCCCGGCGGGCCAAACCGCAGGGTGGCGATCCACAGGTTGAGCGCCCGGACAAAGCCCGGGTTGTTGATGCGCGGCTTGAGCGTGGCGGCGTCAAAGTAGTAGGCAGGATCATCCGGATGTTTGGCATGCGCCGCCGCCTGGGCAAAAAACTGCAGCATGGAAATATCACCCTTGACCCGGTTGCCAGCCAGACCGTAGTCGGGTTTGCCGTCACCGCTCCAGTCCCAGCCGGTGAAAAACTCTGCCACGTCGCGGTAGCTCTGCCAGGTGGTGGGTACCGCCAGCTCATAGCGGTACTTGTTCTTGAACCGCGCCTGGTAGGCTGGGTTGGCGAACAAGTCTTGGCGGTAATACAGGTTGATGCAGTCGCCGTCGTAGGGCAGACCGTAAGCCACGTTGTTCCAGGACAAAACCGTGTTGCGGTAGATGGGCAGCACGTCGTTCCAGTCGACTCTTTGCTTGATGGCCTCAGGCACCGGTTCGATGTGGCCACCGCCCAGCAGTGTGCCGCTCCACATGGAAATGGCCACGTAGATGTCGTAATTGGCCTCGGGTGACTGCAGCGACTGGTCAATCTTGGTGATGGTTTCGCTCCAGCCGGGCGTGAGCACGCGCACCTTGGCACCGGTGCGCTCCTCAAAACCGGCGACTTCGTCCAGGATGGGGCCGCGGATCAGGCGGGCGTCCAGCGTGGGCACGATGAGCGAGATGGACTGCCCCTGGAACGGTTTGGGAGCCGCCGGGGCCGCGGATGGCGCTGTCGCGTTGGGCTTTTCGCCACACGCTGACAACAAGAAGAGGCCCAGCAGACCGGTGGCGAACAACTTCATCAAGACCTTAAAGAACGCCGAAGCGCCAACGATTGGTTTTTGGCAGTATAAAAATGATAGCAAAAGATTTTATGGAAATCCCCTGCGCTGGTGCATGATCTGCATCAAGTCTTGAGGTTTTTGGTGCGCTAGAGCGATGGCCACAAGCCCAGCAACGCAGCGGTCATCGTCAGGTAGCGGGCAAACTTGCCGATGGCCATGTACACCAGGCACGGCCAGAAGGGCAGTTTGAGCCAGCCCGCCACCGCGCACAGCGGGTCACCCACCAGTGGCAACCAGGCCAGCAGGCAGGCTTTGGGGCCCAACCGCTGCAGCCAGTCCAGCGCCCGCAGGTGGTGGGCTGAATGCTGGTAGCGGTCTACCACCTTGTGGGACGCCAGACCCATCCACCATGTGACTGCGCCGCCCAGCGTGTTGCCCACCGTGGCAACCCAAACGGCGGGCCAGAACAGATGTGGGCTGAGCTTGATCAGGCCAAACACGGCGGGCTCTGACCCCATGGGCAGCAGCGTGGCAGAAACGAACGACACCACAAACAGGCTACTCAAGCCGTGCTTCGGTAAAGCCAGCCAGTTCAGTAAGGGGTCAAGCCAGGCATCCATGGGTGGCCGAGTATAGGAATGCTCAGCAAGGCCGGCTCTCCATGGGGAAAGGGGAGGGTGACGGGTGGGCGGCCCGGCGTTCGCGAATGCCGCTTTTTTAGGCAGCTAGAATGGCCCTCCATCCCGACCAAGGCAGCTTGCCAGCCCGTGCTGGCTGCGGTGTTGCGCCGGTCAGCCGCTTTCTATTTCACAGTATTTTTCCTCTAGCTTGCATGAACATTGGCCCCTATTTGCTGCCCAACGCCTTTTTTGTGGCGCCTATGGCGGGTGTGACCGACCGGCCGTTTCGACAGCTGTGCAAACGCCTGGGCGCGGGCTACGCGGTGAGCGAGATGGTCTCCAGCCGCCCTGACCTGCAGAATTCCTCTAAAACCGTGCGGCGGGTGGACCACACCGGTGAGTCGGGTGTGATTGCCGTGCAGATTGCTGGCACAGACGCGCAGATGATGGCCGACGCCGCCCGCTTCAACATCGACCACGGCGCGCAGGTGATCGACATCAACATGGGCTGCCCAGCCCGCAAAGTGTGCAACAAGTGGGCCGGCTCGGCGCTGATGCAGGACGAGCCGCTGGCGCTGCAGATCGTCGAGGCGGTGGTGCAGGCCTGCGCACCGCAGGGCGTGCCGGTCACGCTGAAGATGCGCACCGGCTGGAGCCAGAGCCACAAAAACGCCGTGCAGATTGCTGTGGTCGCCGAATCGGCGGGTGTGCAGATGCTCACCGTGCACGGTCGCACCCGCGAGCAGGGTTACAAAGGCCTGGCCGAGTACGACACCATTGCCGCTGTCAAAGCTGCGGTACGTGTGCCGGTGGTGGCCAATGGCGACATCGACAGCCCGGAAAAGGCCCGCGCTGTGCTGGCGGCCACTGGGGCGGATGCCCTGATGATCGGTCGCGCCGCCCAAGGCAGGCCATGGATTTTCCGCGAGATTGCGCACTTCATGGCCACCGGCCACCTGCTGGCGCCGCCGCTGGTGGCCGAGGTCAAGCACCTGCTGCTGGACCATTTGCAGGACCACTACACGCTGTATGGTGAGTATCTTGGCGTGCGTACCGCCCGCAAACACATTGGTTGGTATGTGAATGCACTGCCAGGTGGCGAGCAGTTCCGAGCGCACATGAACACGCTGGACACCAGTGACCAGCAACTCTCCGCGGTGGCCTACTTTTTTGACGCGCTGCATGCGCACATGGACCGCCTGCCGGCCACAGCCTCCAGCAACAACCCTTTCAAGATGGAGACAACACCATGAAACCCCTGCACATCGCAGAATGCGTGCGCACCAACGTGGAAGGCTACCTGTGTGACCTGGGCCAAAGTGAGCCGGATGGCATGTATGGCATGCTCATCAGCGTGGTCGAGAAGCCGTTGCTGGAGGTGGTGATGCAGCGCGCTGACAACAACCAGAGCAAAGCCGCGCAATGGCTGGGCCTGAACCGAAACACCCTGCGCAAAAAGCTGCTCGAACACAAGCTCATTGATTAATAGCTAGCTACCCTTATTCTATAAGGGCTAGAAGCCTTTTTGGCATATATTTTCAGAATCTCCAACTTATCAGACTGGCACCATGAACGCACTTTTATCCGTCTCCGACAAAACCGGCATCGTTGAATTGGCCCAGGCGCTGCATGCGCTGGGTATCAAGCTCATCTCCACCGGAGGCACCGCCAAGCTGTTGGCGGAGAAGGGCTTGCCAGTGACCGAGGTCGCCGAGGTGACCAGTTTCCCGGAAATGCTCGACGGCCGCGTCAAAACCCTGCACCCCAAAGTGCACGGCGGCTTGCTGGCGCGCCGGGATGTGCCTGAACACATGGCCGCGCTCAAAGCCTACGCCATCGACACCATCGACCTGGCGGTGATCAACCTCTACCCTTTTGAAGCCACCGTGGCCAAACCCGGCTGCACGCTGGAAGACGCGATCGAGAACATCGACATCGGCGGCCCGGCGATGGTGCGCAGCGCAGCCAAAAACTGGCGCGACGTGGGCGTGTTGACCGACGCCAGCCAATACCCGCAGGTGCTGGCTGAGTTGCAGGCCGACGGCAAGCTCACGCTGGCCACCAAATTCGCGTTGAGTGTGGCCGCCTTCAACCGCGTGGCCCAGTACGACGCCGCCATCAGCAACTATTTGTCCGCCATCAGCTTTGACGAAGCCGCGCAAGCACCGGTGCCGGCGCTCTTTCCGGCGCAAGCCAACAGCAACTTCATCAAGTTGCAAGACCTGCGCTACGGCGAAAACCCGCACCAGAGCGCCGCCTTCTACCGCGACCTGTACCCGGCACCTGGCTCGCTGGTCACGGCTGTGCAGTTGCAAGGCAAGGAACTCAGCTACAACAACATCGCTGATGCCGATGCCGCTTGGGAATGTGTCAAGAGTTTTGACGCCGCGAAAGACGGCGCGGCCTGTGTCATCGTCAAACACGCCAACCCCTGCGGCGTGGCCGTGGGTGCAGACGGTTTGCAGGCCTACAGCAAAGCCTTCCAGACCGATCCGACCTCCGCGTTTGGCGGCATCATCGCCATCAACTGCACGCTGGACGAACCTGCAGCGCTACAAATGTCGAAGCAGTTCATCGAAGTGTTGATGGCGCCGGACTTCACACCCGAGGCGCTGGCGGTGTTCAAGACCAAGGTGAATGTGCGCATCCTCAAGATCGCCCTGCCGCCCGGTGGCGCCAGCGACTGGGCCAATGGCCGCAACGCCATGGACATCAAACGTGTGGGTTCCGGCCTGCTGATGCAGACTGCTGACAACCACGAACTGACCCTGGCCGACCTGAAAGTCGTGACCAAGGTGCAGCCCACTGCAGAGCAGTTACAAGACCTGCTGTTTGCCTGGAAGATCGGCAAGTTCGTCAAAAGCAACGCTATCGTCTTCTGCAAGGGCGGCATGACCATGGGCGTGGGCGCGGGGCAGATGAGTCGTCTGGACTCGGCGCGCATTGCTTCTATCAAAGCTCAGGCCGCTGGCCTGAGCCTGGCTGGCTCGGCTGTGGCCAGCGATGCCTTCTTCCCGTTCCGCGACGGTCTGGACGTGGTGGTGGACGCAGGCGCCACCTGCATCATTCAGCCCGGCGGCTCGATGCGGGATCAGGAAGTGATTGACGCGGCCAACGAGCGCGGCGTGGCGATGGTGTTTAGCAGCGTGCGGCATTTCAGGCACTGAGTTGGTTGCTTGAAGGCAGTGGCTTGATTCAGGGGAGGGGTCAGGCCTGCGTCTGTGGGTGGCAGGAGATGGGTTGGGGCGGCGGCCTCATACTGTCAAAGGCCCAGAAATCGGCCGCCACCCCAACCCATCCCCTGCTGGCGAACGACGTTGGCATGCGGTCGCCGGGACCCAAATTCTTTGACAACCAAAGTCAGTTACGCAGCGATTGCTGACATTCCGTTGAACCCCATAATTGGCAGTAGTTAAGGTGTTTCCCGCCCATGAAAATATCGTAGAACAGCCACCCGAGACATCACAAATTTTAATGCCGCATATTCTGTTCACAATCCCTGCGATAGCCGTTTCAATTGTCGGGTGGCATTGGAAGGCGCGCTGTCGTTATGGCGCTGAAGCCCTAGCATGAGGGAGTGGCTCTCATTTCTAATCGAATGGACGCTGGTTGCGGTCGCAACCATTGCCGTATTCGAAGGTTTTCGTTGCTTCTCTCTACGGCAGCCTTTGTCTAAATACGCCGCACTTCTCATATTCGGTGTCGGCGTACTTGGTGGCTACGCAGCAGCCCTGTCATGGAGCGTGTCCGCACTGGATTCGGTACTCACAATTGCCGATGGAGGGCCCCCTCGGCAATTGCCGGAAGCCGCCTTGGCACAAATGACACCGCAGGAAAAAGAAGAGAAGACGCGGATTCTCGCGCAGATTACGTTTACACAAACCGGCAAGTTGGCTATGTACAGTGACGCGAGCGGGCGGCAGATTCTGTATGCGCCATCCGAAGAGGAAATTCGTGCCAGAGAGGTCCTTCGTGAGTCCCTTGGTCAGGCGCGAGCGCGCCTTGAATTCATCCGCACAGAGGTCTGGATGTTCGCGCTCTTTGCCATTGTCGCGGCGTTGGCGGGTATCTTTATCAGAAATCGAAGGCGGTCAGGGTGACGGCTAGCAACAAGTCGTTCACACGGACCGAGTCACGGTTGGCTACGCGCGTCCGATTGCCACCAACGTCACTTCCCAGCGTCCGCTTTGGAGCGCTAGGAATGTCAACTACCAGCCAGTAACAGTGGCAGAATTGCAGCGAAAGCGGACCTCTGTTGAACATCGTGTGTTGGGCATTTGCAGGCCAGGCGTGGGCAGTGGAGATTGGGTAAGCTTTCGACAAGA
>MTEI01000015.1 GCA_002083775.1 Rhodoferax ferrireducens
AGTGCGCCAACACCTCAGACGCGCGCCTTGCCACCCAAAGCCCGGTCACCTGACCCAATCACCCTGCCCGAGGCATGTGAGTCATCGTGAGATTTTTTACGAGAAAAATGCCTCTAGCCCTTTAGCAGTATGGGCTGGCAGCTATAACTTTGAGTCAAAGGGTGTACTCAAGGCGCTTGATACATCAGTCAACCAACTCGCCACTGAATCCTGAGCGGTTACCGTGCGCGACGCATCGCTAGAAACTTGCCTTTGCCTTCCCCCGCCTGCCTTTCCAACAACGTCTCGGGCGCGGTGATTGGGTTAGGCGACCGGGCTTTGGGGCACAAGGCGCGCGTCAACGGCCCTGCGCGCCACCACCCTAACCCCGCGCGTGATTGCGCCCCAAAACCGCATGCGCCTGACCCGGTCGCCGCGCCATTTATCCCAGCCGAAAACCACAGCCACAGCCACCAAGCCGCACCCGCAGCAGTCAGGCAAGGGCGGCAGTGGTTTCCAGCGTGTCAAGCCAGGTTTGCAGCGCCGCGCCAAACAGCGGGCGGCTGCCCAGGTAGCCCTGCATCACATCGCAACCCAGGCACTTCAAGGTGTCACGCTCGGCCACGGTCTCAACCCCCTCGGCCGTCACCAGCAGACCCAGGCCGTGGCCCATCTCGATCATGGTTTTGACCAGCTGCTGGCTGGCCGGTTTGTCGGCCAGGTCGGTGACAAAACTGCGGTCGATTTTGAGCTCGCTCACCGGGAGCTGCTGCAAATACGCCAGTGACGAATAACCCGTGCCAAAGTCGTCAATCGACAGCTGCACGCCCATATCGCGCAGGCTGTGCAGCAGCGCAATGCTGCTCTGCGCGTCATGCATCAGGCCGCTCTCGACAATCTCCAGGCGCAGGCGGGTGGGGTCCACACCATAGTGCTGTAGCGCAGACTGCACGCGTTGGCCAAAGCTGGCGTCTTGCAAGTCACGGGTGCTGACATTGACACTGATGCTCAAACCTGGCCAGCGCGGCTGCCAGTCTTGCAGCGTGCGCAGCGCATGCGCCAGCATCCAGTCGGTCACGCCAGTGATGGCACCGGTCTGCTCGGCAAAGGGCACAAATTCGGCTGGCGAGACAAAGCCGCGCTGCGGGTGCTGCCAGCGCACCAGCGCCTCGGCACCCACGGCGCGCCCGGTTTGCAGGCAAAACTTGGGCTGCAACCACATTTGCAGTTGCGACTCGGCCAGCGCCAGGCGCAGGTCCGACAGCAGCCCCAAGTGGGACAGGCGCGCAGCCTCCTGCGCCGAGTTGTACCAGGCACAGCCTTGGGCGGCGCGCTTGGCGGCGTCCAGCGCCACCTCGGCATTGCGCAGCAGCGTGACCACCGGGGCCGCCTGATCCGTGGGCGCCTCGGCCAGGCCAAAGGTCAGGCTCAAGTCCACCCCTTGGCCGCTGCACTGAACTGGCTGTGCCATCGCCTGGCTCAGGCGCTGTTGCAGCCTCTCCAGCGGCGCGCGGCCGGCTTGACAACACAGTAGCGCAAAGATGCCGCCAGACACATGGGCCAGCAGCGGGGGCGCTGGCGGTAGCGGCACGTTGTCATCTGCTGCAGCCAATGTGGCCAGCACCGCTTGCGCACGGCGGGCTACTTCCTGAATCAGCAGGTCGCCGGTGGCAAAGCCCAGGGTTTCGTTGATGGCTTTGAGCCGCGCCAGGTCAAACAGCATCAGGCTGCGCGCTGGGACCACGGTTGCGTCGTCTTGCTTGAGCAGGTAAGTGCGGTTGGGCAGACCCGTCAACGGGTCGCGAAAGGCCAGGCGTTCAATCTCTTGTTCGCGCTGGGCGATGGCACCGGTCATGGCGCCCAGCGCCTGGCCCACACGGTCAATTTCTTCGCTGCTGCTGGCTAGCGCCGGGGGCTGGTAGTCGCCTGCGGCAATGCGCCGGGCCACGTCTTCCAGCTGGCGCATCGGCACCAGCACACTGCGGGTGGTGCGCAGCGCCAGCACGCCAGCCAGCACCACCGCCAGCGCCGAGAGCAGCAGCACGGCAAAAGTCAGCTCTTCAAAGCGCTGCTGCGCCAGCTGCACCTCTTGCTCGACCCGTTCGCGCTCGCGGTTGACCAGCGCGTTGGACAGGCGCAGCAGCTCGGCCATGGCAGGTTTGACCTGCTGAACGTAGGCGTGCATGGCCGCGGCGGGGTCGTCGGCCTCAATCTGGTCGACGGTGGCAATAAATGCGTCGAAATAGGTGGCGCGCGCGGCGCTGAGCTGCAGCAGGATCTGCTCTTGCGCAGGTTCGTCGAGTTGGCCTTGCAGCGCGGCCACCATGCCGTCGATGCGGCGGTTGCGCTCATCCACATCGCCGTACATCGGCACACGCTGCTCGCGCGGGGCGTTCATCAGCTGCAGCAACGCGTTGCCGGCCCCCTCGGTGGTGAGCGACAGGGCCTGCACGCGCAGCAGGCGCTGCATGTCGTGGGTGGCAAACCGCTCGGTCAGGGCGGTCACGGTGCGAATCTGCCACACCGCCAGCGACAAGGCCAGCAGCATCAGCCCCACCAGCAAGCCAAAGCCCAGCGCCAAGCGCCAGCCCAGCCTGCGCGGCCAACGGCCCGGTGGCGCTGACGGCCTTCGCCCAGGGGGCTGGGCTTCTACAAAGGACCGGTCAGGTTTCATGCTTTGGAACGATTTTTAAACCGGTTAGGGCGGGGCCAAATCGGTTGGGCTGGCGCTGGCTGGGTGAGAGCCTAACAGCAAGCCGCTTTGCACCGCCAGCGGCAGCCAGGCGGCAATGTCCAGCACGGGTGCCTGCTGCAGCGCCACACCCAGCGTGTGCCCAGCCAGCAGGGCCGTGATGAAGGCCCGTTCACCCGGGAGCGCCTGGCGCAGTTGCGCCCGCAGCCCACTGCGCCAGATGAGCGCCTCTTCACCCACGCCAAGCTGCAGCAACTGCCTGACTGCGGTGAAGTCGGGCACCTCAGCCGCGTGCGCCTGGACCATGCTCACGATGGGCCAGGCGCTGGCTTGCGTACTGCAGCCGGGGCTCAGGCGCAACAGCAGTTCAGCGGGGTCGTGGGTGGTGAGCAGCGCCAGACTGGCGGCGTCCCCTTGGGCATCGGCCGCGCTGGCACTTTGGTGCAGCGCCCATTCAAGGCGCGCCACATCCGACAGATAGGGCACGTCTTGCAGCTGGGTGCTGGCGGCCACAAAGTCTGCCAGCGCAGCGCCCCACTGCGCCATATCGCCACACGCAGGCGGGCTGGCGTGCCAGAAAGCGCGGGCCAGGGCGGCAAAGCTCTGGCTGCCCAGCAACTGCGCCAGCACCGGGTAGGCCCCCTGTAGCGCGCGCTGGCCCAGCGCGTGGCCGTTGGCCTGATAAGCCTGCAGACCCCGGGCCCAGGGACCGTCGGTATGCGCTGCCAACGCGTTGGCCGCCAATTCGGCGGGCCAGTCAAACAACACGGCCAGCAAGGCCTCCTGCTGCCGGGCCAGCGCGCTCATGGCCGGGCTCCCGTGGTCACGGCTTGGGCCAAAGTGTTGGCGCGATGGGCCTCGGCCAGCAATACATCCAGTGCAGGAACGTCGGTGTCCCATTCGATCAGCGTGGGTACCACCCCAAAGCGGGTGATTGCATGCTGGTAAATCTGCCAGACCGGCTCACATACCGGGCTGCCGTGGTCGTCAATCACGATCTCGTCGGCGCGATCACCGCCGGGCGCAGCATCCACATGGCAGTGCCCGGCCAGGTGAATCTCGCCCACCTGCGCGGGGTCGATGGCATCGATCCAGTCCAGGCAATGCTGCAGCGGGTCGCCCGCCGAGCCCTTCAATGCGTCGTTGAGCGCGTTCACATAAATGTTGTTGACATCCACCAGCAAGGCACAGCCTGTGCGCGTTGCCAGCGTGGTCAAAAATTCGGTCTCGGGCATCATCCAAGCGCCAGGCTGGGGCCGCCAGCGCAGGTAAGCCGAGAGGTTTTCCACCATAAAGCGCCGTTGCAGCCGGTCTTGGACCCGCTGCACATTGGCGCACAGCACGTCCAGCGCCTCAGCAGAAAACGGGATCGGCAGCAAATCAGCCGCATGCACCATCGGTGCGCCGGGTCGACCCGCCCAGCGTCCACGGGCAAAACTGGCGTGGTCACTCACACGCACCGGTTCAATGCGTTGCACCAGGTGCGCCAGTTGGTCCAGATGCCAGGCATCCAGCCCCACCGCCGAGCCCAGCGACAAGCCTACGCCGTGCAGGCTGATCGGGTAGTCCGCCCGGCCCCGCTCCAGCACCGCCAGTGCCGCGCCACCCTGGGCAAAAAAGTTCTCGGAGTGCACCTCCAGAAACCCCAGATCCGGCTGGCGCGCCAGCACCTCAGCGTAATGCGGTTGGCGCCAGCCGATACCGGGGTGCATGGTTCAGCTCTTGCTCATGGCTTTGGCCTCGTCCATGGACAGGCCTTTCATGTCTTTGCAGGTGCCTTTGGCCACGTATTTCCATTCACCTTTGTCCATATCCACCTTGGACTGGCCAGCGCATGAGTGGGTGCCCGCCAGGTTGGCACAGTCGTTTTGACCGGCCTTGGCAATGCCAAAGCATTTTTCTTTTTCGGCAGCAGCCACCGGGCCAGCGGCCAGGGCCAAAGTCATCAGTGAAGCGGCAGCGGTGGCAATAAGGGCACGTTGGTTCATGGGTAAATCTCCTGAAAAGTGGAAAGTGACAAAGAAAAGGCCATTGACCCGCGCGTCCATTCTGGCCAGTCTGCCTGACCGCGCTGGTGAAGGTTTAGTCAGGCCTGGCCCGCGTTCCTTACACTGGTGCCACATTTTTTTTGATTTTTATCAACCCGGACTGGTGACATGACGGCTGCAACCCCACCCGATTACGCGCAACAACTCGTCGGTCACCACGACGCCCTGATGCGCTTTGCCCGCCTGCAATTGCGCAACGAGGCTTGGGCCGAAGACGCGGTATCCGAAACCATGCTGGCCGCCCTGGCCAAACCGCAAGCGTTTGAAAACCGGTCGCAGCTCAAGACCTGGCTGATCGGCATCCTGAAGCACAAGGTGATCGACCTGCTGCGCCAGCACCGGCGCGAGATCAGCTCCACGCCCTTGAGCGCCGACGACAGCGCCGACCCGCTGGACATGATCGGCTTCAAACCAGATGGCCACTTCCTTGAGGCCCCCTGCGACTGGGGCAACCCGGAGCAAGACCTGAGCAGTCGCCAGTTCCTGACCATCATGGAAGCCTGCACCAACTTGCTGCCCGCCACCCAGGGACGGCTTTTTTTGATGCGCGAGTGGCTGGAGCTCTCCAGTGACGAAATCTGTAAGGAATTGGGCCTGACACCGACCAATCTCTACGTTCAGCTGCACCGCGCCAGGCTGCGGCTGCGCGAATGCCTGGAACTCAACTGGTTTGCAAAAACCCTCGCACCCTGATCACCATGATGCCCCTGAACCGAAGCTGCAAAGAAGTTACCGCTCTGGTGATAGCGCGCGAAGACCGCGCCTTGCCCTGGCAGGATCGCCTGGCAGTGCGCATGCACATGGCCATCTGTGTCACCTGCCCCACCTTTGAGCGTCAGGTGCTGACCATGCGCAACGCCATGCGTCAGTGGCGCACCTACCAGGAAACCGACGCTGGGCCCGGCACAGGTGACCCTCCGGTTTGACCTGGGGTCGTGGTGAAAACCACGCGATGAGCACTGATTTCAAAAAATATTTTGCAAAACGGGAACTTGACGTATCATCCGGCTCGTATTGCCTCTGTTTGGGGCGGTATGGGTTTGCGGTGAATGCCAGTTTCGCGTCTTCTCTAAGTCTTCAGAGGTTTGGTTGCAGCGGTCATGGACTCCATCGCGTTTTGAGTTATTTTGAGGAGTCCTTTCATGGGCAACAAACTTTACGTAGGCAACCTGCCTTATTCTTTCCGTGACGATGACCTGCAACAGGCGTTTTCCCAACACGGCACCGTTACCAGCGCCAAAGTCATGATGGAACGTGACACCGGCCGCTCCAAAGGTTTCGGTTTTGTCGAAATGGGTAGCGATGCTGAGGCACAGACCGCGATCAATGCCATGAATGGCCAACAATTTGGTGGCCGTGGCCTCGTGGTCAACGAAGCCCGTCCGATGGAACCGCGTCCTCCCCGCTCAGGTGGCGGCGGATTCGGCGGCGGCGGTGGTGGCGGCGGCTACGGTGGTGGTGGCAGCCGTTCAGGCGGCGGCGGTGGTGGTGGTTACGGTGGTGGTGGTGGTGGCGGCGGTTACGGCGGTGGCCGTAGCAGCTACTAAGCACTTACTGCTTGTCTCAGGCTTTGGCCTGACACAAAAAGGGTCCCTCGGGGCCCTTTTTTGGTTTTGGCGCCAGCTTCAAAGGTCAGTGCTGCGCGGCTTGCGCGGCCGCCCGGCCAACAGCTTGTCGAACATGCTGTTGGGCAGCAGGCGCAGCAATTTGGCCACCACCCCCATTTGCCAGGGAATCACCCGGTAGCTGTCACCCGAGGCAATGGCCTGGAAGGCTTGGGCGGCAAATGCAGCAGGCTGCATCAGAAACGGCATGTTGTAAGCGTTGTTTTGCGTCAGCGGCGTGGCAATGTAGCCGGGGCACAGGGTGACCACCTTCACACCGCTGCCGCGCAATTCACCACGCAGGCTCTCGCAATAGCTGATGACCGCGGCCTTGCTGGCGCAATAGGCACCATGCCCGGGCAAACCCCGGATGCCAGCCACACTGCCAATACCCACCAGCGTGCCTGACCCGCGCGAGCGCATCGCGGCAATGAACGGCCCAAAAGTGGCGGCCACACCCGTCACGTTGGTGGCCAGCACGCGCGCCATCACCGCCAGATCTTCGGCCAGGGCGGTATCCACGCCAATGCTGATGCCGGCATTGGCAATCACCACATCGGGCACACCTTGGTCCGCCATGCAGTCTTGCGCCAGACGTTGCATGGCTGCAATGTCGACCACGTCAGCGCTATAAATTTGATATTTGTCAGCCCTTATTCCACTCGGGCCAAGCCATGATTTGATCATGTCTCCACGGCGCGCAACCAAGGCCAGACGCCAGCCCTGTGCCGCGTAATGCAAGGCCAGCGCCTGGCCAATGCCGCTGGACGCGCCGGTGATCAGTACAAGCGGGGTCATAGGCGAACCTGCACCTGGTCAGGGCTTGGCTGTGGGAAACAGCACACCCTTGACTCGCCCCTGCATCTGCAACACCTGACCCTGATGGTCATACTCCATGCTGTTGGCGGTGAACCGGTCTTGCCCCCGCATCAAAATCACGGGCTGGTCTGACCTGACTTGTTCGGTGTTGACAAAAGCCAGCAAGTGCTCGCCCTGGAAAGTCATGGCCGGCTGCGCCTTGCCGGTTGCACTGACGGTGGCAGCGCGCAGCACGCGGGCGTCTCCCTTCAAGGTCACTTCAGACGCGTCGCTGTTGGTCAGTGCCTGGCGGGCGGTGGCAGTGGTCAGGTGGCCCTGTTTGTCAAACGAACGGATGATCACCTGGTCAATTTCCAGGGTGTCGGTGTCCGGGAAATGCCGGGCCTCCAGGCCTTTGACCTCACTTTTGAGCTGGCCCTGGGCATCAAAAGTTTTGACCGCAAACTGGCGCATGTAGTAGTCGGGCAGATGCTGCACCGCCGCCACAGTGGCCACAGCGCCGCCCGACGGCGTACTGCGCACCAGCCAATAAGTGGCCATGGCGAGCGCTGCCATCAGCAGCAAGGGCAGATACAGCGTCAACCGATCCAGGGCCCAGCGCAGGGTATTCACGGGTGATAGGCCTGTAACAGGGATGCGTAGCGGCCGTTGGCCACCAGCAACAGGTCACACAGTTCGCGCACTGCGCCTTCACCGCCGCGCAGCCGCGTGACATGGTGCGCTGCCGCCAGCACCTCGGCATGGGCATTGGCGGGCGCACAGGCGAAGGCACTGCACATCATCATCGGCAGGTCGGGCCAGTCGTCACCCATGGCAGCGGCCTGGCTCCAGTCCAGACCCAGCGCGGTGAGGATGGCCTGTGCCGCTGGGCGCTTGTCTTCAGTGCCGTAAAACACGTGCTCAATACCCAGCGCCGCCAGCCGCAGCCGCAACGCCTGAGAGTCGCGCCCGGTGATCACCGCCGGGGTAATGCCAGCGCGCTGCAACAGTTTCAGACCGTGGCCATCCAGCGTGTTGAAGCGCTTGATGCTTTCGCCAGCCTCGGAAAAGTACAGGCCACCATCGGTGAGCACACCGTCCACATCGAAAAACACCACGCGCGTGCTTTGCGCCTGCAGCAGCAACTCGGGCGGGAAGTTCAGCGCGGGTGCCATTAGATGACCTTGGCTCGCATCAGGTCGTTGCTGTTGAGGGCGCCGCACAACTGACCCTGCGCATCCACCACCAGAACACTGGTGATGCGCCGCAGCTCCATCAGCTCGGCGGCTTCCACCGCCAGTGCATCGGCGTTGACCGTCTGCGGGTGGGGGTGCATCACCTGGGCCGCCGTGCTGCCGCGCAGGTCAACACCCTTTTCAATCAAGCGCCGCAAATCACCATCGGTGAAGATGCCACACACCTGTCCGGCGTCGTCCACCACGGCAGCAGCGCCTAAGCCCTTGGCACTCATCTCGCGCATCAGTTCGCTGAAAGTGGCTCTGGTGAGCACCTTGGGCACCTGATCCCCGCTGCGCATCACATCGCGCACATGGGTGAGCAGCTTGCGCCCGAGCGCGCCTCCGGGGTGCGAGCGGGCAAAATCTTCCGCCTTGAAACCACGCGCGTCCAGCAGAGCCACCGCCAAAGCGTCACCCAGGGCCAATTGCGCCGTGGTGCTGGCGGTGGGAGCCAGGTTCAGCGGACAGGCTTCTTTTTCAACGCCGCTGTTGAGGAACACAGAGGCATGCCGCGCCAGCGTGGACTCGGCGTGGCCGGTCATGGCCAACAGGGGAATGCCCAGGCGTTTGATCATTGGCAACACCAGATTGAGTTCGTCAGACTCACCGCTGTTGGAAATAGCCAGCACCACATCTACGGGCTGGATCATGCCCAGATCGCCGTGGCTGGCCTCGGCGGGGTGCACAAACATGGCCGGGGTGCCGGTAGACGCCAGCGTGGCGACGATCTTGCGGCCAATATGGCCGCTTTTGCCCATGCCCATGACCACCACACGCCCTTGACTGGCCAGCACCAGACGCACCGCCTGCACAAAGTTGTCACCCAAATGATGCTTGAGTCTCAGCACGGCGGCAGCCTCTACTTCCAGGGTATCCCGGGCCAACTGCAAGACGCGATCAGCGTCAAAAGATGGCGCAAGTGGGGGCTTCGTATTCATGTTGGCATTTTATCGGCCGCCAGGCTTGCAACGCGATGCAGTTGGTAGTATCTGGGGGTGAGTCCCCTCGAATTAACCCTGTTGTATTTGCTGGCTGCCGTGCTGGGTGTGGTGGCTTGCCGTAGCCTGAAGCTGCCGCCGATGCTGGGGTACCTGGCAGTGGGTGTGGTGATTGGTCCCAACGCCCTGGCGCTGGCCAAAAATGCTGACGGCGTACGCCATCTGGGTGAATTTGGCGTGGTATTCCTGATGTTTGTGATCGGGCTGGAGTTCAACCTGCCCAAGCTGCGCACCATGCGCCAACATGTGTTCGGACTGGGGCTGTTTCAGGTCACGCTGACGATGATGCTGACCACGGCGGCGAGCATGGTGTTTGCCAAGCTGGCGCCCGCGTATTGGGGCATGGACTGGAAAACCGCCCTGGCCCTGTCCTGCGCCATGGCCATGAGCAGCACCGCGATCGTGGTGAAACTGATGTCTGAGCGCATCGAAATGGAGAGCGAACACGGCAAGCGGATCATGGGTGTGCTGCTGTTTCAAGACTTGGCCGTGGTGCCGCTGCTGGTGCTGATTCCGGCGCTGAGCGCCTCGCCCGAGCAAATGGTCGAAACCTTGTCGTGGGCGACCCTGAAAGCAGCGGCCCTGATCACCTTGCTGCTGGTGGGCGGCCCGCGCATCATGCGCTGGTGGCTGACCCTGGTGGCGCGGCGCAAGAGCGAAGAGCTGTTTGTGCTGAACCTTTTACTGGTGACGCTGGGGCTGTCATGGCTGACCGAGATGGCGGGCCTGAGCCTGGCGCTGGGGGCTTTCATTGCCGGTATGCTGATTTCCGAAACCCAGTACAAACACCAGGTGGAAACCGACATCCGGCCGTTTCATGACGTGCTGCTGGGCCTGTTTTTCATCAGCATCGGCATGATGCTGGACTGGCGGCTGGTGCTGGAGCGCTGGCCACTGGTGCTGATTCTGGTCACGCTGCCGGTGCTGTTCAAAGCCGCCATGATCACCCTCATCACCCAGGCATTCGGCGCCAGCTCAGGCGTGTCATTGCGCACTGGTCTGTACCTGGCGCAAGCGGGTGAATTCGGTTTTGTGCTGCTGACCCTGGCGCAAGCCAACAACCTGGTGCCGCCCGAACTGCTCAACCCGATCCTGGCGGCGATGGTGTTGTCGATGCTGGCCACACCTTTCATCATCATGCACAGCAGCAGCATTGTGATGCGGCTGGTCAGCAACGAGTGGCTGATGGAGTCGGTGCAGATGACCAGCATCGCCCGCAAAGCCATCAAGGCCAACAAACACGTCATCATCTGCGGTTACGGCCGCTGCGGGCAAAACCTGGCGCGCATGCTCGACAAGGAAAACATTGCCTACATGGCGCTCGACCTGGACCCCGACCGGGTGCGCCAGGCCGCAGCTGCCGGTGATTCGGTGGTGTTTGGTGACGCAGGGCGGCTGCAAGCGCTGATGGCCGCTGGCCTGGCGCGCGCCAGTGCGGTGGTGGTGACCTACCTGGAAACGCCCAGTGCCCTGAAAGTGCTGGCCCACATCCAGGAGCACGCGCCGCAAGTGCCGGTGGTCATTCGCACCCAGGACGACCATGACCTGGAGCTGCTGCAAAAAGCCGGTGCCACCGAAGTGGTCCCGGAGACCATCGAGGGCTCCCTGATGCTGGCCAGCCATGCGCTGGCACTGGTCGGTGTGCCGGTGCGCCGGGTGATCCGCATCGTGCGTGAGCAACGCGATGCGCGCTACAGCCTGCTGCGCGGCTTCTTCCGGGGTGCCGACGACGGCGATGCCGATGAAACCGAGCTGGAGCGGCTCAGCACCATCCAGCTGCCGCCGCACGCCAAGGCGATTGGCAGCAGCGTCGACGACCTGGCCCTGCGCGCGCTGGGCACCCGGCTGGTGAGCCTGCGCCGCGCGTCGGGGCAGAACATACCCCTCACCGACGACTTGCGGCTGACGGCTGGCGACACGCTGGTGCTCTCGGGCAAGGCCGATGCCATCACCCAGACCGAGCTCAGACTGCTCAAAGGTTGATCTTGCCCAAACCGGCAGCACCTGCGTGCCGGGCACAATAGCCATTCCACGTTTTCTACCGGCCGCCTTATGTACACCACCAGCGTCAACCAATACCTTCGCGACCATATTCGTACCGTGCTGGACTGGCCCGCGCCAGGTGTGCAGTTCCGCGACATCACGCCGCTGTTACAGGATGCCAAGGTGTTCCGGGTGCTGATAGACGCCTTTGTGCACCGCTACATGGACCCCGCCCTGCGCCCCGATGTGGTGGCCGGGCTGGATGCGCGCGGCTTCATCATCGGTTCAGTGATCGCCTATGAACTGGGCGTGGGGTTCGTGCCGATCCGCAAAAAGGGCAAGCTGCCGTTCACCACGGTTGAAGAAACCTACGAGCTGGAGTACGGCAGCGCCACCGTGGAGCTGCATGTGGACGCTGTCAGGGCGGGCCACCGGGTGCTGCTGATCGACGACCTGATTGCCACTGGCGGCACCATGATGGCAGGCAAAAAACTGCTGGAAAAATTGGGTGCCGAGGTGATGGAAGGTGCGGCCATCGTTGACCTGCCCGAACTGGGTGGCTCAGCCAAATTGCGATCAACCGGCTTGCCGCTGTTTACCCTGGTGGATTTCGAGGGCCTTTAAAACAAGCCCTGCTTGGCCACAACTCAGTCCAGCCCGCCAAACTGGGTGCGGCTCAAGGGCGAGCCAGCGTCATCTGGCTCCAGCAACTGGGTGTCTTCGTAGCCGGGTGGCGGCGCAGGCTTGCGCGGACCGGAGGTCACCACGTGACCCGTCTGAGCGGCCAATTGTTCTTCTGGCGTGGCGTCGGAAATGGCACGTTTGAACGCCATCACCTCGTCGTTGTCGATCGGATCAAAGCCGTGCCGGGTGGCAGCCACGGTGGCACCGGCAGCCGCAACGGCGCTGCTGGCAGCCACTTTGGCCACCAAAGCCTCAACCTTGGAGGGCGGGTTGACGGCAGATTCCTGCACGCTGGCCTGAGCCGCTGCCGGAGGAATCAGCCGCCAGTACACCGCTTTGATCTGCAAATCGTGCCGCTGCGCGGCAGTCATGGACATCAGTTGCTCAATGGCGGCCCAACGGTCTGGGGTGAGTACCTCGTCACCCAGCAGGTCGATCATCACCAGAAACTGGCGGCCGCGGGCATCCAGCGACAGCACCTTGAACTTGTAGTGGGAAGCCAACACTTCGGCCCGCAACATCACGCTGCGCACCACGTCATACAGATGCTCACGCCGCTCATGGCGCTGGTGCTTGAGGTCAGCAAGCGGATCTACCGAGGCTGGCGGTGGTGCCGCTTTGGGCGACAAACCCTTCGCGGGGTCATCGGGCAGGCTTGATGGGGGCGGTGACGCCGATTTGGAAAACAACCAACTGAACAATGACATAGTGAACCTCTTAAACCAACAGGCCGATACGTCGGGTCATTTTCTGCCAAAGTGCTGTCGCACCCACCAGAAAACGCCTACTTTCCGATACAGAAACTCGAAAAAATGACACCCAGCAAATCGTCGGAAGTGAATTCACCGGTGATGGCACTAAGCGCATTTTGCGCCAGACGCAACTCTTCGGCCAGCAGGTCCAGCGCCTGCGCCTGTTGTGCCAGGTGCAGGGCGCTCATTGTCAAACGGCTTTGCACCTCGCGCAAGGCCTCGACGTGGCGCGCCCGGGCGGTAAAAACACCCTCGGCGCCTGGCTGCCAACCTGCCAGCAGCAGCAGCTTTTGGCGCAGCGCGTCCAGCCCGGCACCAGTTTTGGCTGACAGGACGATCCCCTGTGCCGGGGCTGCAGATGGCGCTGCATCGGCCTTGTTCCAGACATCCACCACAGTGATATGTTGTGGCAGTTTTTGGGCCATAGCCCTTGCTATGTCTGCGTCAGCAGCTATATATTCTGCAGCACCCAGGCGCGTCAGGTCGTGCAGGAACAGCACCGCATCGGCCTCGCTGATGGCGTGCCAGGCGCGTTCGATACCGATCTTTTCGACCTCGTCCTGACTGTCGCGCAGGCCTGCCGTGTCAATCACATGCAGCGGCACGCCTTCAATCTGGATGGTTTGCTGCACCTTGTCACGGGTGGTACCCGGTACGGCGGTCACGATGGCCAGCTCGGCCCCGGCCAACGCATTGAGCAGGGAGGACTTGCCCGCATTGGGCTGCCCGGCAATCACCACCTTGATGCCTTCACGCAACAGCGCCCCCTGACGCGCCTTGGACAGCACCTGCGCAACACCTTCTTGCAGTCTGACAAGTTGTCCCTGCGCATCTGCCTTGCGCAAAAAATCAATCTCTTCCTCGGGGAAGTCCAGCGTCGCCTCCACCAACATGCGCAGGTGGATCAGCGCGTCACGCAATTGGTGAATCTCATGGGAGAACGCACCCGACAGCGAACGGCTGGCGCTGCGCGCAGCGGCCTCGGTGCTGGCGTCGATCAGGTCGGCAATCGCCTCGGCCTGCGCCAGGTCGATCTTGTCGTTCAGAAACGCGCGTTCGGAAAACTCGCCCGGCAGCGCGAGCCTCAGGTGCGCCAACGTAGGCTGGCCGCTGGCAACCGTTTGGCCGGAGGCCTCCAGGCAGCGTGCCAGCAACAGTTGCAACACCACCGGACCGCCATGGGCCTGCAACTCCAGCACGTCTTCCCCGGTGAACGAATGAGGCGCGGGAAAAAACAGCGCCAGACCGTGGTCGATAGCAGTGCCTTGCGCGTCCAGAAAACCGGTGTAGGTGGCTTCACGCGGGTTCAAAGCCTTGCCACACAGGGTTTGGGCCAAAGCCTGCAGGCCCCGTCCGCTGACCCGCACAATGCCCACCGCGCCACGGCCAGGCGCGGTGGCAATGGCGACAATCGGGTCTTGGTGGCGGGGCAAGGGCATGACGCAACCGCCAGGCGAAAATCAGAACTTCGGCAAATGGAACTTCGGCGGCACACCCATGCGTGTGTTGATAACCCATTGCTGGGCAATCGACAACACGTTGTTGGTGATCCAGTACAGCACCAGGCCGGATGGGAAGAAGAAAAACATCACGCTGAAAGCCAGCGGCATGAACCACATCATCTTGGCCTGCAACGGGTCTGGCGGCGCCGGGTTCAGCGAAGTCTGCAACACGGTGGTCAACGTCATGATGATCGGCAGAATGAACAGCGGGTCAGGGCTGGAGAGGTCATGGATCCAGCCCAGCCAGGGCGTATTGCGCATTTCCACGCTCGACAGCAGCACCCAGTAAAGCGCAATAAACACCGGAATCTGCACCATGATCGGGAAGCAGCCGCCCATCGGGTTGACCTTTTCCTCCCGGTAGATACGCATCATCTCCAGCTGCATCTTCTGCGGGTTGTCTTTCAGACGCTCGCGCATCTCGGTGATTTTCGGGTTGACCGCTTTCATCTTGGCCATGCTGGCATAAGCCTTGGCATTGAGCCAATAAAACGCAATCTTGAGCAACACCACCAGCGCCACAATCGACCAGCCCCAGTTGTTGATGATCTGGTGCAGCTGGTCCAGCAACCAGTACAGCGGTTTGGCCAGAATGGTCAGCCAGCCGTAGTCTTTCACCAGCTCCAGCCCCGGGGCCAGGGCTTCGAGGACTTTTTCTTCCTGCGGACCGGCAAACAGGGTGGTGTCCAGCGTCTTGCTGGCGCCCGGGGCAAGTTCAGCCAACGGTGTGATCATGCCCACCGAGTACAGATTGGTGTCCACCTTGCGCAAAAACAGGTCGCGCTGAATGCCGTCGCCCAGAAGCCAGGCGCTGGCAAAGTAGTGCTGCACCATGGCCACATAACCATTGGTAGCTGACTTTTCGACATCGACATTGTTCTTCTCGATGTCCTCAAAATCCACTTTCTGGTATTTTTTGGCCTCGGTATAAACCGCAGGACCGGTAAAAGTGAAGTAAAAGCTGGACTCGCCCGGCGGCTTGTTGCCGTCACGCACCAGTTGCAGGTAGAGCTGGGGTGCCACCGGCGTGCTGCCGACGTTGACCACCTCATGCTTGACCGCCAACGCATAGCTGTTGCGCGTCAGGGTGTAAGTCTTGATCAGCTTGACGCCACCCACCTCGGGCGACTCAAAGCGCAGTTCCAACGTGTCGCTGCCGTCTTTCAGGGTGCGTTCACCCGGGGCCAGCGTCATCACCACCTTGTGGGTTGGCAGGGCGGCCCCGCCGCTGGCGGCAATCAGCCCCGACTGGGCCAGGTAAACGCGCGCCGGACTGTCGTCGAGCAAGACAAAGTTGCGCGAACTGTCGGCCATGTCCACATGTTTGAGGAATTCGGCGCGCACCACCGAGCCACCTTCGGTGTCAAACGTGAGCTTGAGCACATCGGTCTTCACTTCCACCAGCTCATGCGCCACGGGCGCGCTGCCGTCTTGCGGCACGGCCGCGGTGCTTGCCTTGGCAATGTCGGCACCCGACGCCACGTTGGTCGCCTGGGGCACGGCGCTAGGTACACCGCTGGCAGACGTCGCGGCACCTGGTGATGCCACCACCGGCGTTGGCGACGGGAAAAAAGTCGTCTGGCGACCGTTGTAAACCTGCCATTGGTCCCACAGCATGACCAAAGACATGCCAAAGACAACCCAAAGCATCGTGCGACGAATATCGTTCATGAAGACTTCTTTTCAGAGGAAGTTGAGATCAACCGGGAAAACGAGTGACTTGCGGCACTTGTTCCAGGCTGCGGCACCGGGTCCAGCCCGCCCTCGCACCAGGGATGACAGCGCCCAATGCGCTTGAGCGTCAGGTAGGCGCCTTTGCCCGCGCCATGGTTTTCCAGCGCCTGCAAAGCGTAGGCCGAGCAAGTGGGCTCAAAACGGCAGGAAGAGCCCAACGCCGGGCTCAGAAACAGGCGGTAGCCCTTGACCAGGACAATCAGCAAACGCGCAATCATGCCTGCTCCTGGCTCCAAAGCGGGCGCTGTGCAGCATGGGCAAACAGTTGTTGCAATTCACCACGCACTTCCGCCTTCAGGGCGTCGGAGGTGGCGCTGACAAACTTCTGGCGATCAAATCCATTGCGCAAACGCACCACATGGGCCGCATGCGACATGGAGGATTCAAAATCTTGGCTCACGGCATAAACCTGACGCTTGATGGTGTTGCGGGTCACCGCGCGTTTTGCCCAACGCTTGGGCACCATGGCGCCCAGCCACACGTCGTCGACTGCAAAAAGAGTCTGACATGTGTCGTCCGCTCGGCTGGCAGGAAGGGCCACGCGATGCAGGGCAAAGTGGGAGGTTCGCGCCAGGATGGAGCCAGCCAGTACCGCCTGAAACTGCGGGCGGCTCTTGAGACGCTGCAAGGTCAGGCCGCTTGAAGAAGGCTGATCAGCCGCTGGCCCATCCCGTTGAAATTAAACAGCCAGACGCTTACGACCCTTGGCGCGACGAGCATTGATCACAGCGCGGCCGCCACGGGTTTTCATGCGGACCAAAAAGCCGTGAGTGCGGGCGCGACGAATTTTGGAGGGTTGGTATGTGCGTTTCATTTTGGAAATCCTAAGAAGCTAAAGCGGATGACTGCGCCACGGGTCTGAGCCCGAACCAGTTCAACCGACGTTCGGTTTTCTCCTGAAAACTTCAGGGAACCGCAGATTATCGCAAATTTTTGTGACCACCGCCTCAGAGCCACTTTCACATTCGACAGCAACTGCCTGCCTGGACCACAATTTGCGGGTTCACCCGGGGTGTGGATAAGGCTTTGATAAATTAGAATGCAGGGCACAGCAAATCAAAACTATCCACACAAAGCTGACATGACATGACGCAGGGATCACCACCCCGACCAGACACCCCGGAACTGCTGGCCAACCCCGATTTTTGGCAGACCTGCATCGACCAGCTGGCGCAGGAGTTACCAGACCAACAATTCCAGACCTGGATCAAGCCGCTGTCGGCACAGGTGTCTGACGACCTTTCCAAAGTCACAATTTTTGTCGCCAACCGCTTCAAGCTGGACTGGATCCGGGCGCAATACAGCGCCCGCCTGGCCTCACTGATGGAGCGTTTGACCGGGCAGCCTGTCTCGATTGAGCTGGCCCTGGCGGCCCGCGAACCGGCTCCCAAGGCGTCAACGCTGGTCAAGTCTGCCAATACGCCGGGCCTGTCAACGGCATCCAGCCAAGACCATTTGGCCAACGAGCCGCTCAAAAACCGCCTGAACGCCGGTTTGACCTTTGACACGCTGGTGGAAGGCAGCGCCAACCGCATGGCACGTGCTGCCGCCATGCATGTGGCCGGCATGCCGGGCCACTTGTACAACCCGCTGTTCATTTACGGCGGAGTCGGCCTGGGTAAAACCCATTTGATGCACGCTGTGGGTAACCAGCTGATCAGCGAGCGCCCCAACGCCAAAGTCCTTTACATCCACGCCGAGCAATTTGTCACCGATGTGGTGAAAGCTTACCAGCGCAAGGCGTTTGATGAGTTCAAAGAGCGCTACCACTCGCTGGACCTGCTGCTGATTGATGACGTGCAGTTTTTTGCCAACAAGGAGCGCACGCAAGAGGAGTTTTTCAACGCTTTTGAAGCATTGCTGGCACGCAAATCCCACATTGTGATGACCAGCGACACCTATCCTAAGGGCCTGGCCGACATCCACGAGCGCCTGGTGTCACGCTTTGACTCGGGCCTGACCGTGGCTATCGAGCCGCCCGAACTAGAGATGCGCGTGGCCATTTTGATCAACAAGGCCCAGGTCGAAGGCATTGTGATGCCGGAAGAAGTGGCGTTTTTTGTGGCAAAAAATGTGCGCTCCAACGTGCGCGAGCTCGAAGGCGCGTTGCGCAAGATCCTGGCTTATTCACGCTTTAACCAAAAAGAGATCTCGATTGCCCTGGCGCGGGAAGCCCTGCGTGACCTGCTGTCCATTCAAAACCGGCAGATCTCGGTGGAAAACATCCAGAAAACCGTGGCGGATTACTACAAGATCAAGATTGCCGACATGTATTCCAAGAAGCGCCCGGCCAGCATTGCCCGCCCGCGCCAGATTGCCATGTACCTGGCCAAGGAACTCACGCAGAAAAGTCTGCCTGAAATTGGCGAGCTGTTTGGCGGGCGCGACCACACCACCGTGCTGCATGCGGTGCGAAAAATTGGCGGGGAGCGTCAGCAATTGACCGAACTCAACCAACAGTTGCATGTGCTGGAACAAACCCTCAAAGGCTGACGTAAATGAGTGGGAAAATAGCCCTTGCCGTAGCGACGAATCCCTTGACCAGTGACCGGAAAATACCATCATGATTGTGATCAAAGACATCCAAAGTAAAGTGCTCTCTGTGCTGCAAGCGGTCTCCGGCATTGTGGAGCGGCGTCACACGCTGCCGATTCTGGCCAACGTGATGATCCGCAAAACCGGCACCAGCGTCCAGCTGACCACCAGCGACCTGGAAATCCAGATCCGCACCACCGCTGACCTGGGCGGCGACACCGGCGACTTCACCACCACGGTGGGTGCGCGCAAGCTCATCGACATCCTGCGCAGCCTGCCCGTTGATCAGACCGTGTCGCTGGAATCCAGCGCGGCCAAGCTCATCCTTAAAGGCGGCAAGAGCAAGTTCACCCTGCAAACCATGCCCGCTGAAGACTTTCCGCTGGTACAGGAGTCGGCCAACTTTGGGCCGGTGTTCAGCGTGCCGCAAAAAACGCTCAAAAGCCTGCTGAGCCAGGTGTCGTTTGCCATGGCGGTGCATGACATCCGCTACTACCTGAATGGCATTCTGTTTGTGGCCGAGGGCCAGCAGCTCAGCCTGGTGTCTACTGACGGCCATCGCCTGGCCTTTGCCAGTGCCACGCTGGATGTGGAAGTGCCCAAACAAGAGGTGATCTTGCCGCGCAAGACGGTGCTGGAGTTGCAGCGCCTGCTGTCTGACGCCGACGGCGCCATCGAGATGCAGTTTGCCAACAACCAGGCCAAGTTCAGTTTTGGTGGCATGGAGTTTGTCACCAAGCTGGTGGAAGGCAAGTTCCCGGATTACAACCGCGTCATTCCGCGCAACCACCAAAACAACATCATTTTGGGCCGCGCCGCACTCTTGTCGACCCTGCAGCGCACCGCCATTTTGACAAGCGACAAATTCAAGGGTGTGCGCCTGAACATTGACCCCGGCACCCTGCGCGTGGCCGCCAACAACGCCGAGCAGGAAGAAGCCGTGGACGAGCTGGATATTGACTACAGCGGTGACAGCATCGAGATTGGCTTCAACGTCACCTACCTGATTGACGCCTTGAGCAACATGACGCAGGAGATGATCAAGATCGAACTGTCAGACGGCAACAGCTCCGCCCTGCTGACCATCCCCGAGAACGACCAATTCAAATATGTGGTGATGCCAATGCGTATTTAAGCCGCAAGCTGCTGCTGCATCCAAGCAAACCCGCGACGAGCTCCCAGTTCTTTGCGGGTTTGATGTTTCCAGACCTCCCCGAGTTAACGATGTTTTGCGACACGGCCCCCACCCAAAAGCCTGTCTAACCTGTTTAAGAGTGTGTCATGACCGAAGAAAACAAGCCCGCCCCCTCCACTGAAGCTATTGGTAACGGGGTTCACACGGGCGAGAGCGCTTTTGAGAGCTCCAACTTCCAGCCCACCATTGACGCGCACCAGGCCGGGGCCTCAGAGGCGTACGGTGAAGGTTCGATCCAAATTCTGGAAGGCCTGGAAGCGGTGCGCAAGCGCCCCGGCATGTACATCGGCGACACGTCAGACGGCACCGGACTGCACCATTTGGTGTTTGAGGTGGTGGACAACTCGATTGACGAGTCACTGGCCGGCCATTGCGACGACATTCTGGTCACCATCCACACCGACAACTCGGTGAGCGTGGTCGACAACGGCCGGGGCATTCCCACCGGCGTGAAGATGGACGACAAGCACGAGCCCAAGCGCAGCGCCGCTGAAATCGCCCTGACCGAGCTGCACGCCGGCGGCAAGTTCAACCAGAACAGCTACAAGGTCTCGGGCGGCCTGCACGGCGTGGGTGTGAGCTGTGTGAACGCGCTGTCCAAAATGCTGCGCCTGACCATCCGCCGCGACGGCAAAGTGCATGTGATGGAGTTCAGCAAGGGCTTTGTGCAAAACCGCATCGTCGAGACGGTGAACGGCGTTGAGGTGTCACCGATGAAGGTGATTGGCGAAACTGAAAAGCGCGGCACCGAAGTGCACTTTTCGCCTGATCTGGAGATCTTCCAGACCAACACCGACTTCCATTACGAGATCTTGAGCAAGCGCCTGCGCGAGCTGAGCTTTTTGAACCACGGCGTGCGCATTCGCCTGAAAGACGAGCGCAGCGGCAAAGAAGACGACTTTTCGGGCGCGGGCGGCGTCAAGGGTTTTGTGAACTTCATCAACAAAGGCAAAACCATCCTCAACCCCAATATCTTCCACGCCATGGGAGACCGGCAGAGCGACCAGAACACCAACATTGGTGTCGAAGTGGCGATGCAGTGGAACAGCGGCTACAACGAGCAAGTGCTGTGTTTCACCAACAACATCCCGCAACGCGACGGCGGCACCCACCTGACCGGCCTGCGCGCCGCCATGACCCGCGTCATCAACAAATACATTGACGACACCGAAATCGCCAAAAAAGCCAAGGTCGAAGTCACTGGCGACGACATGCGCGAAGGCCTGACCTGCGTGCTGAGCGTGAAAGTGCCCGAGCCCAAGTTCAGCAGCCAGACCAAGGACAAGCTGGTCAGCTCTGAAGTGCGCGGCCCGGTGGAAGACATTGTGAGCAAGCTGCTTTACGACTACCTGCAAGAGCGCCCGGCCGATGCCAAGATCATCGTCGGCAAAATCATTGAGGCCGCCCGCGCCCGTGAAGCAGCCCGCAAAGCGCGCGACATGACCCGCCGCAAAGGTGTGCTCGACGGCATGGGCCTGCCCGGCAAACTGGCCGACTGCCAGGAAAAAGACCCGGCGCTGTGCGAGATTTACATCGTCGAGGGTGACTCGGCCGGCGGTTCTGCCAAACAAGGGCGTGACCGCAAGTTCCAGGCGATCCTGCCGCTGCGCGGCAAAATTTTGAACGTGGAAAAAGCCCGCTACGAAAAGCTGCTGACCAGCAACGAAATCTTGACGCTGATCACCGCCCTGGGCACCGGCATCGGCAAGGCCGGTGGCAGCACCGGCAACGATGACTTTGACGTGGCCAAGCTGCGCTACCACCGCATCATCATCATGACCGACGCCGACGTGGACGGCGCCCACATCCGCACCCTGCTGCTCACATTCTTTTACCGCCAGATGTCCGAGCTGGTGGAACGTGGCCACATCTACATTGCCCAGCCGCCGCTTTACAAGGTGAAAGCCGGGCGCGAAGAGCTGTATTTGCAAGGCCCCACCGACCTGGACAATTTTTTGCTGCGTATTGCGCTGATCAACGCCACCGTGCATACCGGCGGCGACAACGGCACCACCTTGACCGGCGACACCCTCACAGAATTGGCAAGAAAACACCAGCTAGCCCAGGCGGTGATTGCCCGGCTTGCTCACTTTTTGGATGCAGCAGCGCTGCGCGCCATTGCCGACGGCGTGGCGCTGAACCTGGACACTGTGCCTGAGGCTGAAGTCTCGGCGGCGGCGCTGCAGGCCTTTTTGCCCGACGCCGAAGTGGCTGGCGAATTTGATGTGCGCACCGACAAACCCATTTTGCGCATCAGCCGCCGCCTGCACGGCAACATCAAAAGCAGCGTGCTGACCCAAGACTTTGTGCATGGTGCCGACTACGCGGCGCTGTCAGAGGCCGCCAAAACCTTCAAGGGCCTGCTGGGCGCCGGTGCCAAAGTGACCCGCGGTGAAGGCGAGCGGCAAAAGGAACAAAAGGTCAACGACTTCCGCGAAGCCATGGCCTGGCTCATCGGCGAGGCCGAGCGCAGCAGCAGCCGCCAGCGCTACAAAGGGCTGGGCGAAATGAACCCCGAGCAACTCTGGGAAACCACCATGGACCCGACCGTGCGCACGCTGCTGCGGGTGCAGATCGACGACGCGATTGAAGCCGACAAGGTGTTCACCATGCTCATGGGCGACGAAGTTGAACCCCGGCGCGAATTTATTGAAACGCATGCTCTGCAGGCGGGGAATATCGATATTTGATTTACTTTTAAAAATCCGTTCTGCTCACCCGAACCAGCCAGAAGCAGTGCCAGATAGGTATCGGCAAACGCGACGGCTGCTGAGGGTTATATGTTCATGACCCGAACTGCCTCGGCCATAACCGGGCCACGTGCTGGACACGGATGATCTGCACGGTGTCACCTTTCACGCGGTAGGGCACAACGTAGTTTTCATGCACCACCAGTTCACGGGTGCCGGGTACCCGACCGGGGCGACCCAGCGCGGGAAAGGCCACCAGCAGTTCGGTTTTTTCCTTGATTTCCCCGACGAATGAACTGGCGCGGGTGGGATTGTCTTGTGCAATATAGGCGGCAATTTGATCCAGATTTTCAAGCGCCTTGCGCGTCCAGCGAAGCGCCACGCTCAGTGCCCATATTTGGCGTATACGGCGCGCACTTCTTCGGCCGTAGCGAAATCACCCCGGTCAGCCTCCTGCAGGCCGGCCTGAATGTCGGCAATCTGCCATTGCTCCTGGCTGACGTAGTTTTTGAGTGCCTCCACGGTCAAAAAGCTTTTGCTGCGGCCCGTGGCTTGTACCAATTGCTCCAGCTGCCCATGCAGCTCGACAGGGAGACGAACATTCAGAATTTTTTCGGCAGTGGACATGGATTTGATCTCCGGCATCACGGCATTAAAGTGTATGTCATACAAACGTTGCAATTACTCCATTTACCGCAAGACCTTACTTGACAGGTGACAAGACCACTCAAGAGGCTGTTTTCAAGCAAAAAGTGCCTCTAGCCCATGCAGAATAAGGGCGAGAAGCTATTCCTAAAATAGCAATTTCCCAACCATTTCACTCAAACCGAGGCCAGCGCGGCTTCCAAAACAGCCTCCAGCAAGCGGCGTGTGTCGGTTTCGGTGGTGGTGAGCTGGGCTTCAAGCTGGTCGCACAGGGCCATGAGTTCATCGACTTTGGCGACGATACGGTGTTGCTCGGCGAGGGGTGGGACACGCGGACTGACGGGCGAGCTCCAGCACCACGGCAAAAGCGCCCTGGAACCCACGTCAAACGAAGCAACGCCGGGCACCCATTTTCTCGAACGGAACTGGCGTCAGGTGTTCAAAAGGGAAGCACGCCCTTAGGCACACATGCCAGTGCCAAACGATGAATAAATGCCTACACCAAGTGGCCTTGAATGGCCTGCTTGGCAGCAGCCCAGGCGGGTGCCAGGCAGGTGCTCAATTCGGCGCAAACGCTGGCCTGGCCGTCACTGCCGGCGTTGTCAAGTTGTTCGCAAAGTTCACCCAGCTGCATCGCCCCCACGGTGCGTGCCCCGGTTTTCAAGGTGTGGGCCAAGTCTGCCAGCAGGGCCAGCTCACCAGCGCTGTGGGCCGTAGCCATGGCGGCCAGTTGCTGCGGCGCGCTGAGCAGAAATTTGTTCAGGAAATGGCCATGCAGGACCGGGTCGCCGCCAACGATCTCGCTTAAAGCGTTGACATTCCACACCGGCAGCGCATGGCCATCGCCAGAAGGCTGCATGACCAAGGCGATTGGCTCGGGCCGTGGTGTGGACTGCGGCATCCACTTCTCCAACAGGGGTCCGAGTTCTTTCAGCCGCAGTGGCTTGGGCAGATAGTCGTCCATGCCACCGTCAAGACAGCGCTGCACATGTTCTTGCACCACATCAGCGGATATGGCGATGATGGGCAAGTGCACGCCCACCGGTTCTGCCTGCCGAATGGCGGCGACAAGCGCCAGACCATCCATGCGCGGCATGTGCCAGTCGGTCAGCAACAGGGCGTAGCTGCCAGAGCGCCACATCGCCAGCGCCTGCTGGCCATCTTGCGCCACTTCTGCCGCATAACCCAGCAGCAGCAACTGGGCGTGCAAGACATCCCGGTTGGTTTCATCGTCTTCAGCGACCAAGATCAATTGCCCAGCGCGCATGGCCTCAGCCACGCTGGGTGCCTTGGGGCGGGTGGCAGCTTGCCACGACCCGGCCTGGCGTTGGTTGGGTGTGCTTGTCAGCTGGGTGGCATCCTGGCTCAGCGCCAGCGCCCGCACGGTTTCCGGCAAGACTTCTTGCAGCGGCAGATCAAAGGTGAAATCTGATCCTTGGCCCAAACTGCTGCGCACGCCAATTTGCCCCCCCATCAATTCCACCAGCCGCTGCGAAATCGACAAGCCTAAACCGGTACCACCAAACTGGCGCGCCGTGCTTTGGTCAGCCTGGGTAAAAGGCTGAAACAAATCCGCCAGCACCTGCGGGCTCATGCCAATGCCCTGGTCGCTGACACAAAAACGCACACTCGGCGCCCCTGAAGCCAACTGGCAAGGCACAACCGACAAGGTCACCGGGGCTGCAAAGCCACCCGGCTGCACGCCAAATTTCACCGCATTGCCCAGCAGGTTGATCAGCACCTGGCGCAGTCGGTTCGGGTCACACAGCATATAACGCGGTAACTCGGGCGCCACGCTAACCACGATGTTGACGGCTTTGCCCTGCGTCGTGGAGGCCATCAGCTGCGCCACCTCGTCAGTCACCTCGCGCAAGGCTGTAGGCAACATCTCCAGCAGCAGCTTGCCCGCTTCGATCTTGGAGAAGTCCAGGATATCGTTCAATACCGCCAACAGGGACAGCGCAGATTTGTGGATGGTGCCGAGCATGCGGCGTTGTTCAGGCGAGAGCTGGGTCTCTTGCAAAATATCGACCATGCCCACCACACCGTTCATGGGCGTGCGAATTTCATGGCTCATGTTGGCCAGAAAGACCGACTTGGCCCGATTGGCCGCCCGCTCAGCCGTTTCGCTTTCTTGGAGCGCCAGCGTTTGCGCATCGCGCTCAACATTGGCCTGCCACATGGCATCCAGCGTGTCCTGCAGGTCGGCCGTCTTTTTCTGAACCATCAATTCCAGATCGTTTTGATGACGGTGCAGTTCAAATTCGATCTGTTTGAGTTGCGTGATGTCGCTGCGAATGGCGATGAACTTGGCCGGGCGGCCATCTTCGTCCACAAAAGGCATGACCGTGGTCTGTACCCAATAAAAACTGCCATCCTTCGCCCGATTGCGGATTGCGCCTGCCCACACCGCACCAGAAGCGATGGTTCGGTGCAACTCGGCAAAAAACTCTCTCGGATGCCAGCCTGAATTCAGAATGCGGTGATCTTGACCCAGCAACTCTTCGCGGGCATAGCCACTGATCTCAACAAACTTGTCGTTCACCGAGGTGATGCGCCCCTGGGCGTCGGTGACCGCCACGATCGAGTGCTGATTCAACGCCGAGGTAACATTTTCAAGCTCCAGCAGAGCCAGATGACGCTGGCTGATATCTGTATGTTTGATGACCACCCGACGTGGCCCCGTATCGCCCAACGGGGTGGCCGACATGCTGTACCAGCGCTGTTGCTGCGGCGAGTGGCAGGGGTATTCCGAGCCGAAGCGGGGCACGCGGCCCGCCAGCACTGCCTTGATACCCTCGCCAATGCTCAAACTATCTGGTGCGGTGCACGTTTCAAGGGGGCAAACCGACAGGTAATTGAAACCAACGCCCGTACCGGGGGTCGGCTTGCCGGGCTCCTGGCTGTTGTCGCAGGCAAACCTGCGCCAGGCATCGTTGACGGCCAGAATCACCCCTTCAGCCGACAGGATGGCAGTTTCGCCAGTGAAGGAATTCAGCAAGGCCTGATTGAAATCAGTGCTTTGGGCCAGGGCTGCTTCGGCCTGCAAACAGGCCTGAGCCGCTTGCTCGCGCTGCAGCTCAGAGCGACTGAGCGCCTGGCGCAGCATGGCGTTGTCGGCCTGGGCTGCGGCCAGCTGCAGTCTGATCACTTCGTCAGCAACTGTGTCAGGCATGTGGCCAACTCGGCAAAGTCTTGTGCCCCCCGGCTGCTGGCGGCGTAACTGCGCACCGGCTTGCCCATCGCAAACGCCTCGGCAAGCTTGATATCGTTGCGGATCGCGGGCAGCACCCTGAGCGCGCCAAACTGGCGCGCCACATCACCGGTGGTGGCCTTGTGCTGACGGATGTTTTCGGCCGCCATGGTGGGCAAAAAGCCCAACAGCTTGAGTGCCGGGTTCTGGTTGGACATGACCTTGAACAGCACCCGCATCAATTGGCGCACCCCTTCAAACGACAGTGGGTGCGGCACAAATGGCACCAGCACCCAGTGCGCCGCCGACAGGGCATTGAGCAGCAGCAAATCAAGCGACGGCGGGGTGTCCACAATCACCAGATCAAAGCGCTCTGCAATCTCCGGGTCGGTCAGTGCCTGGGCCAGCCGCAATTCATCGCGCAAGCCCGTGCCATGTTCAAACAATTGATCAGCGGGCGCTAGCGCCAGGTTGTCCACCCCGGTGTCTCGCACCGCATCCAGCAGCCGGGCCTGCGGGTTGGTAAACAGACTGTGCAGACAAACACCACCATGCGGCACTTTCACGCCCAGCCCCACGGCGCAATGCCCTTGTGAATCGAGATCAAGCAACAGCACGCGCCAGCCCACTGCGGCCAGCTCGGCGGCCATGTTGACCGAGGTGGTGGTCTTGCCCGCGCCGCCCTTGCGGTTGCAGACCACGATCACGCGCAAGGGCCTGGGGGCCAACACACTCATCCCAAGATCTCGCGCAGCGCAGCGTTCAAGGCGCTGTGGCCAATGGGTTTGCTCAGGGTCACCTTGACGCCCATCAACTTGGCCGATTCGAGATTGAACGCTGCTGTGATGGCGCGCCGCCCACCCGACATGGCAATCACCGGGGTGTTGTTGCTTTGGCGGGACAGCTCGGTGATGAACTCCACCCCGTCCATGTGCGGCATCAAGATGTCCGTCATGATCAGGTCCGGGTGGGTGCGCTGTAGCAGCGCCAAGGCCTGCACCCCATCCCGGGCTTCGGTGACCTGGTGGCCGTCCTTTTGCAGCATCTGCACCAGAACCTCCCTGAAAAAATCGTCGTCATCGATGACCAGAATATGCGACATATCTTTCCTTCCTTTCAGAACAATTCGAACTTCAGCTCGGTGTTGGCTTCTTCTGTGTGGCGGGCCGAATGTTTGTGTTTGTCTTCTTCCTGACAGTAGGCCTCCAGAATCTGCGCCAGCAGCGCTGGCAACTGCGCCATATCTTCAGGAGTCAAGCCCTGCTGGCCGACGACAGCCTGCAGCAAGGCGTTGCGCTGGCTCACCGTCGCCCGCATGCGCTCAATACACTGGCTCACCACGTCCTGATACTGAATGTGGCCCAGCACCTCGGCAATGTCGGTGGCCAGGTCTTCGTTGTGTTTGGTGACCACGGCAAAACGTGTCTTGAAGTACTGGCTCATGTCCTCAAAGTTATCCTGCAACTTCTGGATGGATGCGACTGCGTGAGACACATCATCGAGCCCTTTGGACGACTCGGCAATGCTGGCCGCCATGCCGTCCTGCACCACCTTGCGCGCGCGTAGCAGCCCGGAGTTGATCTTGTCAGCCACCGAGCTGGAGTTGGCCGCCAGCAGCCGCATTTCTTCGGCCACGATGCGAAAGGCGGCACCGGCCGGCCCGGCCCGGCTTCCCTCAATCGCGGCATTGATGGCCAGCAGATGCGACTGCATGCTGATGGCCTGCACCGAGCCCACCAGCTCACTGAGTTCGGTGATTTCCTTGACAACGCTTTGCACACTGTTGATGTCACGCGTCATTTTTGCTGGCAGTGCCTCGATGAAGGCACCGATTTCTATCAGGTAATTCACGCTGGTGACGATATCGCTACCCAGGGCGTTGGCCTGGGTGCTGGTAGTGCTGAGGTAAACCACCAGCGTATTGGCCGTGTCATAGAGCTGGCGCACCTGCTTGATGATCTCCAACGCCGAGTTCTCGGTATCAACAATGACCTCTTGAAGTTTTTTGTCGATTTCGCGGTCGAGCTGCAAGTGGGTCTCAAGCAGGGCGATGGCGGGTTCAGAAGCCAAACCCTGCCCTGCACCGTTCGAGGCCATGCCACTGGCACTGCCCTGGTCTCGGCCCAAAAACAGCCGCCCCAGCATCAAACGCCCAGCTTTCAGCCCGGATGAGACCGAGAACGCCATCTTCATGCCCCTGGCAAAACCTGCTTGATGATGCGCGTCAGGTCAGCACCACTGACCGGCTTGACCAGCCAGCCGGTAGCACCGAGCTTTTTGGCATCGTCGCGCTTGGCTTGCTGGCTCTCGGTGGTGAGCACCAAAATTGGGGTGAAGCGAAACCCGCTGACTGCGCGCGCCTTGCCAATGAACTCAATGCCGCCCATGTTAGGCATGTTGATGTCGGTGATGATCAGGTCGGGCTTGCCCCCGGCTTTGAATTGATCAAGTGCGAGCTGGCCGTCGCTGGCAGCGAGCACCTTGAAGCCGCCAATCTCCAGGCTGTTTCTCAAACTCATCAGCATGGTGCTGGAGTCGTCAACGATCATGATGGTCTTGGCCATGGTTCAGTCCGGTTATTTGTTGTGCAGTGCGGACGCCAGCCAGCCGTGCAGGCTGGCGTCGGCAGGCCAGGTGGCAACGCGGCACTGGGCCGCCATCAGCACTTGCAAGCTGGCCGGGTGCAGGTGGGTGCAATCAGCCAGGTCAATCTTGGCTGAAGGCCGGTTTTGCAGCCAGTCCAGCAGACCTTCGGCATCTTCAACACTGACGATGTCGCGCAACCTGGCCAGGTTTTTTTTGTAATCAATAGGCATCAGACCATCTCCTTCACGTTGAGCACCATCAGCACCGAGCCGTCACCCATCAGGGCTGTGCCGGAATAGGCGGCCAGCCCGGCCAATACACCGGCCAGGGGCTTTTGAATAATTTCTGCGGTTTCACGGAAGTTGTCCACCATCAATCCCACCAAAGCCCCCCCCACACGGGCCACCAGCACGGCCATCTCGTCATCCGCATTGGCGCGTGGCTGCGCCTTCAGGCCCAGCAGGGTATTGAGTGCTTTGAGGGGAACAATGCTGCCGCGCAGCACCATGGTCTGGCTGCGTTTGATGGCGCGAATGTCCTGGCTCGGGATGCGCACGGTCTCCACCACGTGGTCCATCGGAATACCAAAAATCTGCGCATCTGACTCAACGATCATGACGTTGGTGACTGCCATGGACAGGGGCAGGGTGATGCGCAGGCGCGTCCCTTTGCCCACCTCACTGTCAAGCAGCAGCGTGCCGTTGACCTTTTCCACCGCAGTGCGCACCACGTCCATACCGACACCGCGGCCTGACAGGTCTGACACCACGTCCATGGTCGAAAAGCCGGCGGCAAACACCAGGTTGATCGCTTCACGGTCGGTGATGCGCTCCAGCATGGCCTCGTCAATCAGGCCTTTTTCATAGGCTTTGCGTTTGATGATGGCAGGGTTTATGCCCCGGCCGTCGTCAATGATGTCAATCAGCACCCGGTCGCCTTCCTGCACCGCCCGAATGGTCAACGTTCCCAGGGCCGGTTTACCCGCAGCCTGGCGCACCTCGGGGGTTTCAAGGCCATGGTCCAGGCTATTGCGCACAATGTGAATCAGCGGGTCGGCCAGGGATTCAATGATGTTTTTGTCAGCCTCGGTGTCTTCGCCTTCCAGCACCAGGTTGACCTCTTTGCCGAGCTTGCGGGAGATGTCGCGCACCAGCCGCGGAAAGCGCTGAAACACAAACGACACCGGCATCATGCGCACCTGCATGATGGCATCCTGCATTTCTTCGGCAATGCGGTTGATGACTGCGTATTGCGACTTGATCTCGCGGCTCAGTTCACGCACGCCATACTGCTCTTCGGCGCGCTGGGCCAAATACGGCAGGGCGTTTTTCGACACCACCATCTCGCCAATCAGGTTCATTAGCCGGTCGATCTTGCTTTGATCGACCTTCAGGCTCTTCGGGCCCGTCGACACGGCGCTGGCGTCATCGGCACGGCGGCCAAATTTTGGGCCATCGTCAGGCATCGTTGCCAGGCCAGCAGGCGTGGGCGTCGCCACGGCAGAGTCATCGGGCGCTGCCATCACCGCCGGTGTGGTGGCCACCACCACGGCAACCGGGTCACTGCTGACCCGCTCGGGCAGCCCACCGCGCGCTGACAGCCAGGCTAGCAACGCCTGGCTGCTGCCCTGCGCCCGGTCTTGCCCCAGTGCAGTGGCAATGTCTTCTTGCGCGGCAACATCACCCATGGCCAGGCAACATTGGGTCAGCACCCTGGCGGCGGCTTCCAGCCGGCCGCTGTGCCAGGCGGGCCGATCGTCGAGCAGAAGAATGTGTTGCTGGGTTTCAAACACGTTGGCAATGGCAACCGCTTCCAGCTCGGTCAACGTGAGGCTGACTGGCGGCGTTTTCAGGATGGTGACAGCAGCCTGCGCTGGAACCGGCGCGGCCGGTGTCAGCACCGCACGCCAGTCGGGCGACTCCAAGGTGCGCAATGACTCGATCAGGCAGCGCAGCACCGCCGGGTCGTTAGGCCCGTCCTCCAGCAGCACCAGCAGCCAGCGCAATGCCGAAGACATCCACAGGTTGGGGTTGCTCAGATGCAGCATGGTTTGCGCCCCCTGCTTGAGCGCCACCCAGTTACCTTCGTCCAGATGTTGCAGCGCATCAGCCACAAAATCTTCATACACCGGCCCCCCGTTGGGGTCACCTTGCGGAATGACAAAAAGCAAGGCCGGCACCTCGGTCAGGCAAATTTGATCCGGCACATAGCGGTACTGCTCCAGCAGCGCAGCCCGGGGGGCTGCTGTGAGCAACTCAAATTTCAGCACACAGCGGTACGCATCCAGCTCGGCCAAGGCGGGCCAGGATTCGGTGGGCGTGATCCGGCCCCACAACATGTCGGGCGTTTGGCGCACGTTAAAGAAGGGGTCGTCGCCTTGAAAAAAACACTCGGCTTGCGGCGTGTAGGTCAACCACAACAGGGTGTGACACGCCTGCGCCAGCTTGAATGCAGCCAGCCGGATGGTTTCAGGCAAGTCGGCCAGCGGCAGCGACTGTGCCGTTGGCGCTGGCAGCGCCGCTTGCGGCGGGGTGTCAGCCGCCGCGGCATCACCCGCCAGTTCGCCCACCTGGGGCACGGCATCGCTGATGATCATGGCTCGCAGCGCTTGGGCCAGACGCGCTGCATCGGTGGCCCGGCTCGCCGCAATGCAGCCGCTGGCTGCGATCTCGTCGCACAGCAGGCCCACAAAATCCATGGCGTCGAGCAGTTGGTCAGCCAATGCCTGCGAATAACCCACCCGCCCTTGGCGCACTGCATCCATCAGGTCTTCGCCGGCGTGCAACACCCGGGTCATTTCCGGAAACTCAAACAGACCACTGTTGCCCTTCAGCGTGTGAACCAGCCGAAACAGCACCACCATCAGTTCAGCATCGTCGGGTGACTGCTCCAACTGCATCAGCTTTTCGCCAATCCCTTGCAGGAAGTCGCGTGCTTCAGACAAGAACTGTTCCAGCAAGGGATTCATGAGCCGATCTCTCCCAGCAGCAAGCGCACATGGGTTAACAGTTGCTCGGGCTTGACCGGCTTGGTCAGGTAGCAGTTGGCGCCGGCGCACAAGGCGGCCGCCTGGTCGTTGGTGCCGGACTCGGTGGACACCATGATGGCTGGCGCGTGCACGATGTCTTCGCTGCGGAGCTGGCGCAGCAGGCCAAAGCCGTCGAGCTTGGGCATGTTGATGTCCACAATGTAGAGGTCAAAGCGGTCTTGCAGCGCTTTTTCCAGGGCCTCAACACCATTGATGGCCTCAGACACGTGGTAGCCAGCTTCTTCCAGGATGTTGCGGTGGTACATGCGTACCGTGGCGGCATCGTCAACAATCAGGATGCGTTTCATCGGGCCTCCAGTGATTTTTGATAAACGATGGCTTCGGGGAATTTGCGCACCTTGTATAGCGACGAAATGCGGCTCATCGACTCCGAGTGACCCAGGCAAATGAAGCCGCCCGGCTTGAGCGCATCGTAAAAAGTCTCTGCCGCTGATTTGCGCGACACATCGTCAAAGTAGATCAACAAATTGCGGCAAAAAATCACATCAAAATTGCGGTACGGCCGGGTGTCGGCGGGTTCGGCCAGGTTGACGCGGGTAAATTCGACCGCCTGGCGCAAGTCTTCGCACATCTGGTATTCATCACCGTGGCGCACAAAATACTTGCTCAACCAGGCCGCTGGCACATGCTGCACAGACCGTGTGGAGTAGCGGCCCACGCGGGCCTTGTGCAAAATGCCGGTATCGATGTCTGACGAGATGATTTCCACGTCCCACTTGGCGATACCAGGCCAGCGCTCCATCAGGTACAAGGCAATGGTGTAAGGCTCTTCACCCGATGACGAGGGAATGCACCAGATGCGGATCGGACCGCTGTCGGTTTTGCGCTTGACCAGTTCGGGCAAGATGGAATTGACCAGGCACTGAAACTGGTATTCCTCGCGCAAAAAGTAGGTCTCATTGACCGTCATCAGATTGGTCAGCTGCTGCACCTCATCGCCCGAGGCCTGAAAGCGCAGCATCACAAAGTAACTGCGAAAGTCGCTGTTTCCCGTGGCCTCAATGCGTTCTACCAGCCGTTTGTCAACAAAATAGCGCTTGGTCGGCTCAAAGTTGATGCCGGTTTTGCGGTAGAAATACTCGCGAAACTTCTGGAAGTCGTCGTCCGTGATGGTGATGGCAGCCATGGGTGCTTCAAGCTTCCTGGATGCGATGCAGGGCCAGGTCAGCCGCAAACTGCATGTAGGGTTCGGCCGCAAAACGCGCTTTGAGCTGGGTCAGCGGGGCCAGCGCGGCGGCGGTGCCCACTTCGCTGAGCAAATCTACTGCCGTGGCGCACACATTGACATGCAGATCAGACGCGATGACCTCGATCAACCACGTCTCCACATCCGGGTGGCGCAGCGACTCCAGCACGTTGACGCTGAAAATTCGCACGTCAGGGTCGGCATCGGTCAACAAGCCGTGCATGATCGGTGCCACTTCGTCAGGTAACTGCTTCATGGCCTCAATGGCTTCGTTGCGCAAGGCGGTGTCTTCACTGCGCAGGCAATTCACCAGCCCGGCCACGGCAGTGGCATCGCCCAGGCGGGTCAAGGTGGTCAAAATGACTTCGCGAACCGACAAGTCTTGCTCCACCATGAGGCGGGCCACCAGTTCAGTGGCGGCATTCGGGCAACTGAGCAGGTCGCGCGCTGCCCAGCGCCGGGTGGTGGCGTTGTCGTCTTGCAGGCTGAGCAGCAAGTCGGGGTAGTCCCGCGACTGTTTTCGATCTTCCTGCACCACCCATTCGGTGGCTTTTTTCTTCACAAAGGCCATGCTTTTTGTCTCCTTCAGCGCTCGGCCCACAGCGTGAGTTGGGCAGCAATCTTGTCGGCAGGCAGCACCACACTGGCACCCTGCCTGGCGATCAGCTCCTGCGGCATGCCAAACACGACCGCCGTGGCCTCCGACTCGGCAATCGTCTGCCCGCCGAGTTTTTTGATTTCTGCAAAGGCATCCGAGCCATCGTTGCCCATGCCGGTCAGCATCACCGCCGTCACGCGCGCCGGGTCGCAATGCGCCAGCGCCGAGCGGCCCAGCAATTCAACGGATGGGTGCCACAAATGCTGCGCGCTCTCGGGTTTAGGCAGCACCGTGAGCTTGCCCGCGCGCATGGCCAGCACCATGTCGGCACCACCCTTGGCGATGAAGATCGTGCCCGGCAGCACCGGCATGGGCGAGGCAACTTCCACCACCGCCAACGCGCAGACCCGGTTAAGCCGCTCGGCAAACGACTTGGTAAACGCACCGGGCATGTGTTGCGCCACCAACACCGGCCACGGGAAATGGGCCGAGAGCAGCGGCAAGATGTCTTCCAGCGTGCGTGGCCCCCCGGTCGATACCCCAATGATCACCAGCCCCTCTGACCCGATACCACGGCGCAGCGCCACCGGTCGCACGGCAGCAGCGCTCTGGCGATCATTGCGCAGGCGCTGCACCAGCCCGGCAGCACCGGGTTTTTTGGCCTGTATGCGAGCGCGTGCCGCGGCGCGCACCTTGGCCACCAGCTCATCGGTGATGTCGCCCATGGACAGCGAAATCGTGCCCCCGGGCTTGGCCACATAGTCCACCGCACCCAGGTTCAGGGCTTCAAACGTGGCCAGCGCGCCCTGTTCGGTCAACGACGACACCATCACCACCGGCACCGGGCGCTCCGCCATCATCAGCGACAAGGCGGTGATGCCATCCATCTCCGGCATGTTGATGTCCAGCGTGACCACGTCGGGCTGGAAGATGCGGTTTTGTTCCACTGCATCCAGGCCATTCCGTGCCTGGACGATCTCAAAATCACCCGCTGCCGTAAAAATTTGCGTCAGCTGGCGCCGCATCAACGCCGAGTCGTCAACGATCAACAGCTTGAGCATGCCAAAACGTCCTCAAGCAGTGACCTTGGCCAGTGATTCAAGCTCATCACCTTCTACCAGATAGGCCGGTTCAAGCAACTGCACCATGCGCTTTTGCTTTTCCATATTGGCCATGCGCGACAGGATGTTGCCCTGGATGTTGGACAAGCGTGGCGACGGCTCAATCACCGCCTTGGGTATCTTGAGCACCTCGGTCACCTGGTCCACAATGAACCCGGTGCGCACGTCGGCGATCAAAAACACCATGATGCGCTGGCGGTCCGAGCGCGCCACGCGTGGCAAGCCAAGCCGCATACGCAGGTCGATCACCGGCAGCACACTGCCACGCAGGTTGATCACCCCTTCCACAAATGCCGGTGCCTTGGGCACATGGATGAGCTGCTCAGGCACACGCACAATTTCCTGCACGCTGTGGATTGGCACGCCAAATTCTTCCTTGTCCAGGTAAAACACCACCACCTGTTCGTCGTCGTCCAGGGCGTCGTCCGGGTCGGCTACCTCCTGGCCCGTCGCTGCTTTGGTTTCATTCACGGTGGTCAATGCCTCCTTGATGGCGGAATGGTCAAACAGGTTGCTCACGGTGATGATCGACACCAGGCGCTTGCCGTCGTCGAGCCGGCAAATCTCGGCGATTTCGGTCAGATCGCCCTCTTTGGCCAACAAGGCGGGCATGGCATCCACGCAGCTCTTGGCCACGCGCAGCACTTCACTGACACCGTCAACCGCCACGCCCACTGAGGCGCTGCCCAAAGACAGCACCACAATGCGACTTTTTTCGTCCAGGGTGTGTTCGGCCAGGCCAAACATGCGGCGCAAGTTCACCAGCGGCAGTAGGCGATTTCTCAGCGTCATGACCCCAATCACGTGGGACGCAGAGTGCGGCACATGAATGATGGTTTCGGGCACCTGCACGATTTCCTGCACATCTTCAATGGCAATGGCGTATTCCTGCTCAGCCACGTTGAAGCTGACCAGTTGCAACTCGTCACTCAGCGCGTCTTCCTCCCCCGAGTCAGAATCGGCCGCCACCGCGCTGCTGATGCCGGCTTGTTTCTGCAAGCTGGCCATTTGGGCGAACTCACGCTCAATCAACTTGGCAAAGTCCAGCACCATGATCATTTCGTGGCCACCCACGCCCTTGATCAGGCCCGAGAGCAAATCCGTGTCAACGGCGCTGCGAATGGCACCCACGCCCTCAATCTGGCTCGGCTCCACGCCCACCACACTGGCCACCCGGTCGACCACAAACCCCAGGGGTTGCCCGACATCAATGATCACAGCACGGGTGGCATCGTCGCTGGCTTGCTCGGGAAAGCCAAACATGCGCCGCAGCGAGATGATCGGCAGCACCTTGCCGCGCAAATTGGCCAGCCCGTTGAGGGTGGCCGGTGCCATGGGCACCCGCACCACGTCTGGCATGCGAATAATTTCCTGCACTGGCGCCATGTCCACGGCAAAGACTTCGCCGCCGGTCATAAAGGTTACAAACTGGCGCGTTTCAGACGTGCTGCTGACCAGTCCGTCGTCTTGCGGGGGCGACTCGTCTGCCCGCTGTTCTGGTGTTTCGGTCTTCATGGTGGCGTCCGATCAGGCTGCGCTTTGCAACTCATCTGCCAGCGACGAAATCTCCTCAATCGCCGATGCCAGTTCTTCGGCCCCCTTGGACTGCTGGGCGGCAGCCGCAGCGGCCTCGTTGGCGGCTTTTTCGGCTTCTTGTGACGCTGTGGATATTTGCTCGATGCCTTTTTTGGCCTGCGCAATGGCGGTGGCAATTTCCATGGAAGCGGCCAGAATTTCTTGTGTGCCCTTGTTCACCACCACCATGTCAGCTTCGATCAGGTCCAGGTTGCTGGTGGACGTTTTGGCTTGCTCAACCTCATTGAGGGCGGACTTGACGATGTCTTCCAAATCGGTGCTGACCAGCCCAATCTGGTCTTGCACCGCTTTGACCAGGTCTTTGATGCGGTCGGCGTTTTCGGCCGAGTCGCGCGCCAGGTTGCGGATGTCGGTGGACACCACCACAAAGCCTTTGCCAAACTCACCGGCGCGGGCGGCTTCAATCGAGCCATTCACCGCCAGCATGTTGGTCTGAATCGACACCGTGGTGATGGCCTCGACAATCTTGTCGATGCGGCGTGACACCTGCTCCAGGTCTTTCACCTGTTTGATGCTGCCCTGGGTGCCCTTGACGGACGAGGTGATGCCGTTGATCAGCTCATCCACCGAGGTCTTGTTGGTGACCAGCAAGGTCTGGATGTTTTTCAGTTTCTCGCCACTGAAAGTGGCGCGCTGTTGGGCCACTTCGACCCCTTTTTCAATCTGATTGACTGCTGCCGCAGACTCTTCGCAGGCGGCGGCCTGCACTTGGGCCCCTTTGCGAATCTGCTCAATGGCGGCCATGATCTGGGCGCTGGCGCGGTTGATTTCCTGCACCGCAGATGACAGCTCTTCAGCCGACGAAGCGACTTGCTCAGCGCTCTTGGCGACATCGGTCGAATTCTTCAAATCTTCTGCCAACTCAGACAGCGCTTGCGCCGCCTGCTCTGATTCAGCGAGCGCCTGGGTCTGTTCTTGCACGGTTTTACCGGTTTCTTCTGCAGCCGCCGACTGCTCAACCGAGGCCGAGGCAATTTCTTCTGAGCCTTTCAGCGCTTGCTGCGCGGCGAGGTCAGACTGCTTGGCGCCGCTGGCAATTTCCGTGATGCCGCGCACCACTTCAATCACATCGGTGCGGATCACCTCAAGCTGGGCGGTAATGACCTTGCCCTTTTCCACTTCCCCCTCAATCGCCTTGGCTGAGCTGTTGATGCCATCCGCAATGGCTTTGACGTCCTGCTGGATCTGGCCCACCAGGTCCTGAATCTGCTTGGCACTTTTCTCGGATGTTTCTGCCAACGTGCGCACCTCATCGGCCACCACGGCAAAACCTTTGCCATGTTTACCGGCGCGGGCCGCTTCAATGGCAGCGTTCAGGGCCAGCAGGTTGGTCTGGTCGGCAATGCGCGCCACCGCCTTGACAATGTCGCCAATGTTGGCGGCTTGTTTTTCCAGCTCAACCACCATCGCCACGGAGGCAATTTGCCGCTGTCCGGCAATGGCAACATTGGTGATGAGGTTGCCAATGTCAGCCCCGGTTTTGGCCACCAGGGTTTGTGACACTTCCATCTTGGCCTGGCTGATGTCAGCGTTCTGCAATTGCCGGGCAATGGCCCCAGTAACCTGGGTGAAGGCAGCGGTGGATTCCTGCGCTGCCCCCGAGGCTTCTTCCGCGCCAGTGGAGATCTGGTCTGCCGCGCGTTTGAGCTCTTCGGCGGCAGAAGCGGCCTCGTTGATGCCCGATGACAACTGCCCGGTGGCAGCGGCAATGCGCTCGGCCGCCTGCTGTTGTTTGCCCAAGGTGCGCGCCCGTTTGCGCTGAACCTCGGCCTCGCGCGCCGCAGCGGCGCTGGGTTTGCCGCTGTCTGAGGCGGTCACAACGGGGGCTGCAGAATACTTCTTGACCAGCGCCATGGTGCGCTCCTTGTAAATGTGTTGATCTATCGAACTTCAGTCACAAATGGACTGACATGCTCGAAGGAAGATCGGGCACACATCAACTTTAGAACTGCACTTTCTGACGAGCTACCGCCAAACAGGTAATTTGGCTACCGGTAATTGGGTAGTGAAGCGCACTATTTTTTTACGTGAAAAAGCGATGCTGTCATTCCGGGCATCTCTCCGTCATCCCGGGCTTGACCCGGGATCCATGAACCCGGGGCCATGGATTGCGGGTCAAGCCCGCAATGACAGCCTTCTTTCATGCCTCGGGTGGTAGGGCTGCCATGAAAATTATCAGTCGGTGTAGCGACGCCCCGGCAACACGTGGCTGTCCACATAACGGGTCAGCTCGGCCACGCTGTGCAGATCAAGCTTGCGCATGATGTTGCGCCGATGCACTTCAACGGTAGCAGCGGCAATACCCAGCTTGCTGGCGATCACATTGGAGGTGTGCCCGTCGGCCACCAGCTTGAGCACTTGCCACTCGCGTGGACCAATGGTCTTCTGGCACGGCTCGGCATGTTGCACAAGCAAATCGCCAGCCATCAAGGCCACCACCTCGGAACTCAAATACGTGCGCCCCTTGGCGGCAGCGCGAATGGCATGCAGCAGCTCATCGCAGCCCTCGGACTTGGTGACATAACCCGTGGCACCGGCTTGCAGTATTTCAAGCACATAGCGTTGTTCCAAATAGGCCGACAAAGCCACCACCTTGACCCCCGGCAGCGCAGCGTGCAGGCTGCGGGTGGTCTCGATACCGTTCATGCCGGCCATATTGATGTCCATACAAATCACGTGGGGTGCGGTGGCGCGGGCCAACTCCAGCACTTCCACCCCCGAATTGGCCAGCCCCACCACCTCCAGATCGGTCACCGAGAGCAACAGGCGCTGCAGCGCCTCGCGAAAGATTTGATGGTCATCGACCAGCAGGATGCGAATCGTCATGGCTGTGGCGCCAGCATGGGCTGCGGAATGTCGACCCGGATGCAGGTGCCACGCCCTGGCGCGCTGTCAAGCGAGAAGTAGCCATCGAGAAATTCGGCAGTCTGGCTCATCTGACACAAGCCTTGCCCGGCCACCGTACCGTTGTCGTGCGGCAAGTGCGTGGCTGCGCTATCAAAACCGATGCCGTCATCCGAAATCACCAGATGCACTGGCCAGCCGCTGAGTTGCAGCGACACATGGATGTGTTTGGCTTGGGCGTGCTTGGCGCAGTTGGTCAGTGCTTCCTGGGTGATGCGAAACAAGGCCAGTTCGGTATCGGCCTGCAGGCGGACCCCGTCCGGGCTGCACGCCATGTGCACCTTCACGCCGGTGCGCAGGCCAAACTGGCGTGCGTAGCTTTGCAAAGCCGCCGACAAGCCACCCAGCTCAAACACGCTGGGGTACAAATCCGCACACAGGTTGCGTATGCCGGTATTGGTGTCTTCCAGCAAGGCCAGGGTGTCGGCGGCGCAATCAGAGAAAACCTGGGTGTCGCGCGAGTTGGGCGCGGTGGCAATGATGAGCTCCAGATTCAGACGCAACGACGCCAGGTTGGCGCTGGTCCGGTCGTGCAGATCGTGTGAAAACCGGCGTTTAAGTTGCTCTTGCGCCTGCAACAAGCTGCGCGCCAATTCGGCCTTGCGATCGGCAAGACCAAGACGTTTGAGCTCACTGATATCGCTGATCACCACCCGCTGCTGCAAAAAGCCGTCTGGCGCGGGTTGCAAGCTGCTCACCAAATGCCCCCAAAACGGGCTGCCATCGGCTTTGATCAAGCGCAGTTGGCAGGTTTGCGGCACACCCAAAAGTAGCAATAGTTGGCAGTGCTGGAACCAGGCGTGTTGGTCTGACTTGAGGACCAGACGAAAAAACACCCGGTGAGCCAAGTCCTGGCGCGTCAGACCAAACAGCGTTGCGGTGGCCAGGTTGGCTTGTAAAAACAAGCCCTTGTCACTGAGTGTGCAATAGGCCATGGGTACCAGATCGTACAGATCAACATAGCGGCTGCGTTCAAACTCCAGTGCCCGCTGGGCGCTGCGCAACTGCTCGTTTTGCATCTCAAGCTCAATCTGATGGACCTGCAGGTCGTGCAGCAAGTGCCCGGTGTCAGGCGGCAACCGGGTGCTGGCGCTGTCCGGGAGACCGGCGGCGCGCTCGTGCCAGAGCAACTCGGCTTGTTCGCGCAATGCCGGCGCCTCGATACCGGGCGACTGAGGGCTGCGTGTGGTCTGCTGACCGTCCATGGGCGCCTCCAGCGTTGTGGTGATCTGATGGGCAATGGATTCTATGCCCCAGCATCAGGTGACAGTGGCAGCATCTGGGGCTGCACACGCCCCCTGGCATGGCCAGCAGCCTCAGGCAGCGTTCACTCTTTGACCGCCATCACACAAATACAGGCCCAGCGCTACCGGTTTACCGGTAGTGCAATTACCTGCTTTCTGGCAGTGGCTGCGTGGGCAGGCGCGTATGCTTTGCGCGAGTGCGGCAAGCCGACACTCTGGCGGGCCAAAAATGGCGGCCACCAAGGGGGCTGATTTTTATGCATCAAATGAGGCTGTAGCCCTTATGGGTGTTGCGTCAACAGCTACTATAAAGGTAGCATTTATGACGCATCAACCGAACTTCAGGGTTCTCTGGCAACACTCGCTGGGAACCCGTGCAATTGTGATCACGCTGGCGGTGTTTGCGGTCAACCTGTGGGTGTTGTCGTTTTACACGAGCCACTTGCTGAAGGTGGACATGCAACGGGTGTTGTGCGAGCAGCAGTTTCAAACCGTGTCCTCGGTGGCCACCCAAATCAACGAAGATCTCACTGACCGGCTGCTGGCACTGGAACAAATTGCCACCCATTTGGATGAGCGCCAGGTTGGCAACCCTGCCGTGTTACAGGAACGGTTGGAGCAGCGACCCCTTTTGCAACTGATGTTCAACGGCGGCGTCTTCGCCACCGATGCCAACGGCACGGCGATTGCCGATGTGCCGCTGTCCGTAGGCCGAATTGGCACCAACTACCTTGACCGCGAGTCCGTGGCCGTGCCGCTCAAAACTGGCAAAACGGTGATTGGCCGCCCGGCCATGGGCAAAAAGCTCGGCGCGCCGATCTTCAGCATCGTCGCACCCATTCGCCACAGCAGCGGCGCGGTGATCGGCACCTTGGTGGCAACCATCAACCTGGGCGAACCGAACTTTCTGGACAAGGTGACAACGGGGCGCTATGGCCAATCGGGTGGCTACCTGCTGGTGGCACCCCAACACAATCTGTTTGTGACCGCCTCCGACAAAAGCCGCATCATGCAGCCGCTGCCGGCCCCAGGTATCAACACCATGCACGACCGCTACATGCAGGGTTTTGAGGGCTGTGGCGTGGCAGTGAACGCCAAAGGCGTGCCAGAACTCAGCGCCGTCAAAGGTATTCCGGTGGCGGGCTGGTTCATCGCCGTGGTGTTGCCCGCCGCTGAAGCGTTTGCGCCGATTGATGACATGCGCCAGCGCATGCTGTGGGCCACGCTGTTGCTGACCTTGCTGACCGGCATGCTGACCTGGTGGATGTTGCAGCGCCAACTCGCCCCGATGTTGAGCGCAGCCAAGACACTGACCCGCCTGGCAACCCAAGACCTGCCCGTCAAGGCGCTGCCCGTTACCCGCCACGACGAAATCGGCGCGATGATCGGCGGCTTCAATCACCTGCTGGACACCTTGGCCAAACGAGAAATGGCGCTGACCGAGAGTGAGCAGCGCTTTCGGCACTTTGTTGAGAAAAACTCTTCCGTGATGCTGTTGATCGACGCATCGTCGGGCGAAATCATGGATGCCAATAGGGCTGCCGTGCGTTATTACGGCTACGCCTGGCGACAGCTGGTAGGCATGAACATCAACCACATCAACACCGCCACACCGGAATGTGTGGCGCGGGAAAGACTGGCGGCCTTGCGCGAGGAACGCAATTACTTTCTGTTTTCGCATCGCCTCGCGTCGGGCGAAGCGCGTGATGTGGAGGTGTATTCAACGCCGATTGAAACGGCGGGACGCAGCATCCTTTTCTCTATCGTCCATGACGTGAATGACAAGAATCTGGCGCAGCGGGCACTGGTTGACAGCGAGTTTCGCTGGAAGTTTGCCATTGAGGGCGCAGGTGAGGGCCTGTGGGACTGGAACGTGTTGGCGGGCACCGTGTTTTTCAGCCCACGGTGGAAAGAGATGCTGGGCTTCACGCAAGACGAGATCGGCTGTAGCCTGGATGAATGGCGCAAGCGGGTCCACCCCGATGATCTGGCGCGCGCCATGGCCGATGTGCAAGCGCATCTGGACGGCCTGACCCCCATCTACCTGAACGAGCACCGCATATGTTGCAAAGATGGCAGCTGGAAGTGGATTCTGGACCGGGGCCTGGTGGTCAGCCGCGATGCCGCGGGCCAACCCCTGCGGGTGATTGGCACGCACACCGACATCAACGAACGCCACCAGGCCGACGCCGAGCGCCATGTGCTGGAAGCGCAGATCCAGCACATGGCTTTCATGGACCCGCTCACCCAGTTGCCTAACCGGCGCCTGCTGGACGACCGATTGACCCAAGCCATGGCCGCCAGCAAACGCAGCGGGCAATATGGTGCCTTGATGTTCCTTGACCTGGACAACTTCAAACCCTTGAATGACCTGCATGGGCACGGCGTGGGCGATCTGCTGCTGGTGGAGGTGGCCCGGCGCCTGACCGACAGCGTGCGGGGCGCCGATTCTGTTGCCCGACTCGGGGGTGACGAATTTGTGGTGGTGCTCAACGAGCTGGATGCGGACTTGGCGCGCGCCACCGAACACGCCAGCGCCGTGGCCGAAAAGATTCGGGCCTCGTTGGTAGAGCCTTACATCTTGACAGTGGCATCGCAAGGCCAGGTGACCATCGTCGAGCACCATTGCAGCGCCAGCATGGGCGTGGTGATGTTCGTCAACCACGAAGAAAACCAGACGGACCTGATGAAATGGGCCGACTCGGCCATGTACGAGGCCAAGGATGCCGGGCGCAATATGGTTCGGTTTTACACACCAAATACCCCTTAAGCCCTTATAGGTTGTGCTCAATACGCTATATAAATCATAGTTATCATGAAGCTCCCAACCAAACTGAGAGTGTCCTGGCAGCACTCGCTTGGCACCCGTGCAACGGTGATCACGCTGGCTGTTTTTGTGGTCAACCTGTGGGCGCTGTCGTTCTACGTGAGTCACTTGCTCCGCCAAGACATGCAGCGGGTGCTGGGCGAGCAGCAGTTTCAGACCGTGTCGGTGGTTGCCGCAGAAGTGAATGCCGGCCTCAACGACCGGCTGGAGGCACTTGAACACATTGCCACCCATCTGAATGAGCGCCAGTTGGGCAAACCAGCCGAGTTGCAGGCCCTGCTGGAGCAGCAGCCCATTTTGCAACTGATGTTCAACGGCGGTGTCTTCGCCACCGACGCCTATGGCACGGCGATTGCCGATGTGCCGCTGTCTGTAGGCCGAATTGGTACCAACTACATGGACCGCGAGTCGGTGGCCGTACCGCTCAAGACGGGCAAAACGGTGATTGGCCGCCCGGCCATGGGCAAAAAGCTGGGGGCGCCGATCTTCAGCATCGTCACACCCCTACGCCATACCTCTGGCGCGGTGATCGGCACCCTGGTGGCCACCATCAACCTGGGGCAACCGAACTTTTTGGACAAGGTGACCACCGGTCGCTATGGCAAGACGGGTGGCTACCTGCTGGTGGCGCCGCAGCACCAACTGTTTGTGACGGCCTCCGACAAAAGCCGCATCATGCAGGCGCTGCCTGCAGCCGGCATCAACACCATGCACGACCGCTACATGCAGGGTTTTGAGGGTTACGGCATTGCGTTCAATTCCAGGGGTGTCGAAGAGCTCAATGCGGCCAAGGCGATTCCGGTGGCGGGCTGGTTCCTGGGTGTGGTCATGCCCACCGCCGAAGCCTTTTCCCCTATTCATGACATGCAGCAACGCATGTTCCTGGCCACCCTGTTGCTGACCCTGATGACCGGCGCATTGACCTGGTGGATTTTGCAGCGCGAGCTGTCACCCCTGGTGGCCACCGCAGATGCCATGACGGACCTGGCCAATACCAACCAGATCGAACAGCCCCTGCCCGCCAACCGGCAGGATGAAATCGGGCAGCTCATCAGTGGCTTCAACCGCATCCTGGCGCTGTGGACGCAACGTGAGGCCTCGCTGAAGGAGAGCCAGCAAAACCTGGCCATCACCCTGAATTCCATTGGCGATGCGGTGATTGCCACCGACGTGGCGGGGCGCATCACCCACATGAACCCGGTGGCCGAATCCTTGACCGGCTGGCCTTTGGCGGACGGGCTGGGCCGCCTGCTGCTGGATGTGTTTCACATTGTCAATGTCACCACGCGCCAGCCGGTGTCAGACCCGGTGCAACTGGTGATGGCGCGCGGCGAAGTGGTGGGGCTGGCCAACCATTCCGTGCTGCTGGCCCGGGGCGGGCAGGAACACCACATTGCCGACAGTGCCGCCCCCATCCACAACGCCGCAGGTGGCGTTGTGGGGGTGGTGCTGGTGTTCAGTGACGTGACCGAGAAGTACCGCCAGCAAGAGGCGCTGCGCATCGCCGCCACCGCGTTCGAGTCGCAGCAAGGCACGGTCATCACCAACGCCGAGCGCGTGATCCTGCAGGTGAACCAGGCGTTTACCGACATTACCGGCTACAGCGCCGAAGAAGCAGTGGGGCAAAACCCGCGCCTGATGAAATCTGGCCGCCACGACAACGCCTACTACGCAGCCATGTACCAGGCGCTGGAAAACACCGGTGCCTGGGCTGGCGAAATCTGGAACCGGCGCAAGAATGGCGAGATTTACCCCGGCTGGCTCAACATCAGTGCCGTCAAGGACGACACCGGCCTGACCACCCACTTTGTCGGCATCTTCACCGACATCAGCCAGCGCCTGAATGCCCAGGCGCAAATTGACAGCCTGGCTTTTTACGACCCGCTGACGCACCTGCCCAACCGCCGCCTGCTGCTGGACCGGCTGGAGCAGACGCTGCACACCAGCACCCGGCACCCGCGCAAAAGCGCCTTGCTGTTTGTTGATCTGGACAACTTCAAAACGCTCAACGACACGCTGGGCCATTACCAGGGCGACTTGCTGCTGATGCAAGTGGCGCAGCGGCTGAAAACCTGCATCCGCGACGGCGATACCGTGGCCCGCTTGGGCAGTGACGAGTTTGTGGTGATGCTCGAAGACCTGAGCGCGGACGACATTGAAGCCGCGACCCAGTCAGAGACAGTGGCTGATGCCGTTTTACAGGCGTTCCAGCAAGACTTTGCGCTGGACCAAGGTCTGCACCGCAGTACACCCAGCATTGGCATCACCTTGTTTGGCGGCGAGGCGTTGGAGGGCAGCGAGCAGCCGCTCAAACGCGCCGAACTGGCCATGTTCCAGGCCAAGGCGGCGGGTCGCAATACGCTGCGCTTTTTTGATGCCCGGATGCAGACCGAAGTCTCGGCCCATGCCGCACTGGAAGCCGATTTGCGCGAGGCGGTGGCGCAACAGCAATTCTTGCTGCACTACCAGCCGCAAGTGGTGGGCGCTGGGCGCATTACCGGGGTAGAAGCCTTGTTGCGCTGGCAGCATCCGCTGCGCGGCCTGGTGCCGCCGGGCGAGTTCATTCCCCTGGCCGAAGAAACTGGCCTGATCTTGCCCATTGGCCAGTGGGTGCTGGAAACCGCCTGCAGCCAGTTGGCCGCCTGGGCACTGCAGCCCGAGTTGTCGCAGCTGACCATGGCCGTCAACGTGAGCGCCCTGCAGTTCAAGCAGATTGATTTTGTCGACAGTGTGCTGGGCACACTGGCGCGCAGCCAGGCCAACCCGCACCGGCTCAAGCTGGAGTTGACCGAAAGCATGCTGGTGGACAACGTCGAGGCCATCATTGCCAAGATGGGCAACCTCAAGGCCCGGGGGGTGACTTTTTCGCTGGATGATTTTGGCACCGGCTACTCGTCACTGGCCTACCTGAAGCGCCTGCCACTGGACCAGCTCAAGATTGACCAGGGCTTTGTGCGCAACATCGTCACCGACACCAACGATGCCGCCATTGCCCGCATGGTGGTGGCGCTGGCCGAAAGCCTGGGGCTGGTGGTGATTGCCGAGGGCGTGGAATTGCAGGCGCAGGCGGACTTTTTAACCCATTTGGGTTGCCACGCGTACCAGGGCTACCTGTTCAGCAAACCCCTGACGGCAGCGGCATTTGAGGCGTTTGCCCGCAGCCGGTGAGGCGCTGCGGGCCACGAGAGCTGCTGCGTCTTGGCGAAAGCTTCCAATAGACAGGGATGGCCGCTGGTTTCCCTCCAGTGTCCGCGCTCAGACCGGTAATATCAACATCTGATACCTGGGTTTGATCTTATTGATTGGTTGACAGGTTTTGGTATTATTCGACAATTGTCAACCAGGAGGTCGCGATGATTCATGATCGTATCCGCCGAGCGCGCGTGCTGCGGGGCCTCACTCTTGAAGTGCTCGCACAACGCCTTGGCGACATCAGCAAGCAAGGGCTCAGCAAATTTGAGAAGGGCGAAAGTTCACCCAACTCAACCCGCATCCTGCAACTATCCAAAGCACTTGATGTCAAGCCCGAGTACTTTTTCAGGGCCGACGCGGTTGTACTCACGCCACTGGAGTTCCGCAAACTCGCCAAGATGCCCAAATACCGTCAGCAACAAGTGGCGGAACAAATGCGTGAACACCTGGAGCGGTATGTCGCCCTGGAAAGCTGCTTTGACATAGCCGACGGCCTGGTACAACATTTGCCACCTCGCTCCATACCAATCAGCACGATTGAGGATGCCGAAGTGGCGGCGCAGCACTTACGCGAGCGCCTGCAAATCGGCAGTGATGCCGTGGCGCACCTGATCGACCTGCTGGAAGAGCACGGCATCAAAGTGGCCTTGCTGGATGGTATGGATGACTTTGACGGCGCATGTGCCGCCACCGATGACGAGCAGCATGTGCTGATTGCGCTGAACCGCAACCGCCCTGGCGAACGCATGCGCTTTACCGCCGCGCATGAACTGGGTCATTGGGTCATGGCATTCCCCGAAGGCATGGGCGAGGCCGACAAAGAAGCCGCTTGTCACCGGTTTGCAGGCGCTTTCCTCTACCCATCTGACAAGGTCTTGTTGGACTTTGGCTTACACAAGCGCTCACGGGTTTACGCGGCAGAGTTGCTCAATGCGAAGCGCCGTTATGGCGTCTCCATGCAGGTGGCATTGCGGCGCCTGAAAGACCTGCAGTTGCTGACGGATGCCGGCTACAGCCACGCTTTTATTGATTTCAGCCGCAACGGCTGGCGCAGTGCCGAGCCGGAACCGCTGCCAGCAGAGCAACCCAGACGCTTTGAGTCATTGGTGTTTCGTGGTTTGGCCTTAGACCTGTTCACGCCATCACGCGCGGCGGAGTTCATGCAATGCCGTGTCGATGACCTGGACCCGACCCTGAGCCGTCTGCCAGAAGCCGCATGACCCAACAGGTCTACATCAGCGACACCAACATCTGGATTGACTTCCGCAACGCGGGCCTGCTCGACACGCTGTTTGACCTGCCGTTTCAACTTTGCTGCACCGACTTCGTCCTCGAAGAACTGCAAGACTTTGACCGCAAAGCACTGTTGGCTAAAGGATTGGTAGTGCATGGCCTGGATGAAGCGGCCACAGCACGCCTGTTCAGCCTGATGACGGCCCACAACAACAGCTCGCTCGCTGACGTGTCCTGCTACTTGCTGGCAATCGACACCGGCTTTCCTTTGCTGACCGGAGATGGCCGCCTGCGCAAACAAGCCGCACACGACGGCTTGCAAGTGCATGGTGCCTTGTGGCTGTTGGACCAACTGGTGGCGCACCATGTGACTTCACCCAAAGCCGCCGCGCTTGGGCTCCAAAGTATGCTGGATCATGGTGCGCGCCTGCCCACCACAGAATGCCAGGCCCGACTACGTAGCTGGCAAGGGTGATAACGCGAGTACTGCGACCAACATAGCGTGGTCAAGCCACCTCTTGCACCAGCGCCTCGGCCAGTTGGGCTTGGGTGGATTGGCTGGCGGACAGGCGCTCGCGCAGGTCGGCGCATAGCTGACGCAGGGCGGCGACACGGGTGACGATGCGGGATTGTTCGGCGAGGGGCGGAAGCGGCATCACCATCTTTTTAATGATCTGCCCATTGATGTTTGGGTCTTTCCTCAGACCAGCAGCAAACGACATCCACTGCGAACGGACTGTGATTACGTAGGTGTGCAGGAATCCGACGTCAATGCCCTCGGTTGGCGGCAGCGCAAAAACGGATTGATTGATGGTGGAAGAGACACCAAGCACGCCAGACTTGCCTATCGTTCCAGCGCCACCATACATGGCAACACAAACAGTCCCAGCCGGGAAGTACTTCAAACGGTTCTCGACTACCGCCGCCTTGGTAATCAACTCGTCGCAAGTAGTAACTTTCCCGTTGGTCAAATCAGTGGTCTTCACCCACATTTCCGTACCGTCTGCGAAGTAGTCCGTTCGCGCTCTCAAGGGTGTAGTGCCGCTCCCGCCGTCAAGTACGTCTCCCATTCGCACCCACTCCCACCCCGGTGGCAAGGCAAACGGCTGTTCATCCTCCGAAATCGGCGGAAGGGGTTTGTCGCGTTTGATCTGGCCTTGGGCGATCAGGCGGTCTTTTTCCTGGCGGATTTTTTGCAGCAGTGCGCTGGCGGGTTCGTCTTGCGGATCTTGGGGGACGAGCAGGCCGCGCACGGCGAGTTGCAGGATGGTTTGCTCCAGCGCATCCACGGCTTGCGGGCGGTCGAGCAGCAGGTCGAAATGGCTGGCGACACGTTGCCAGTTCTCGGCCAGTTGCGCGGGGCTGTCGCTGTCGGTTAGCGTGCCGAGCAGGGTGCTGACGAGTTGGGCGTGCTGCGCGGCTTCGAGCTGGCCTTTGGCCTCCAGCGCGTCGCACAGGTGCATGAGTTCTTCGACGCGCGCGACGATGCGGGTTTGTTCGGCGAACGGTGGAAGTCCGAACTGCAATGAGCCTATGTGTCCCTGATTGACTGTTTTCTGCCCCGCCGTAGTGATGAAGAGTTCCTTAATTCTTCGCCGCATCAAGGAACTTTCACTGACCAATGCCAAATACGTTGGCTCGATCCACTGATTGCTCACGCGCATGCGGATGAAGTGGTCGCAGTAGATTGCATCTACCGCCGTATCACAAAGATTGAACTGACCAACAATGTCTGCACTACCGTTGACACGGGTGATCAAGATGTCACCTACTTGCACCTGATATTTGAGAATGTCACTTTCTGCAATCGGAATTTGGCGCGTGTCAGCCAAAGAGATGCGGCGTTTTTTGATGTCTGCCAGTCGAAGAACCGTCACAGACTTGCCGCCAACATCCCCACGACTGGAGGCGCCATTTTGAAACTCGGGCAAAAGCTCGTTCACTCTCACAAGTGCCCAACTCGCAGGCAACCCAAACGGCTTTTCCTCCTCTGTGATCTCCGCCAGCGACTTGTCACGTTTGATCTTGCCCATCGCAATCAGCCGGTCTTTCTCCGTCCGAATCTTCTTCAGCAGCGCACTCGCCGGTTCATCACCGGGGTCTTGGGGCACCAGTTTGCCCTGCACCGCCAGCGTCAAGATCAGCTCACGCAGCCGCGCCACGCCGCCGGGGGCTGTCGCTAATAGGTTTAAGTTTGATAGCAGCATGCGCTTATTCTGTATAGGCTAGAGGCCAATTCAACATAAATACGGTGTCCAAAACACCAATTCGCTCCATACCGTGGAGACAATTTCAAATTGACCCAATGCAGTGGAGATTGACCTGCCGCTGAAACACGCCGATCAACTCGCCATAGCGGTCACCTTGTTCCCGATCCAGGATGGCCTCGTTGCATGCGGGGCAAAAGTCACCCTTGACTGCGGTAATCACGGTGTTTACACCCTTGTAGGTATAAGTTTCTCGCGGGTGTCGTGAACCGGTTCCGCTGCCCCGCAGCAGGGGCATCTCAAAGCACGCCCTCCAGGCCCTTGCGTTCCAGCAAATTGAGCAATTTCAAGGATGGGCCACTGGGATGCTTGTCGCCCACTTCCCATTTGCGCACGGTGGACAGGCTGGTGTTGAGCAGGGCTGCCAGCACGGACTGACTGAGTTTGAGGCTCTCGCGCAAGGCCCGGATTTGTTCGCTTTGGTACTGGGGCACCGGCTCCAGGCAGAGCGCGTCGTACTTGAGCATCTTGCGCTTGTCGATAAATCCCAGCCGGTGCAGATCAGCGGCGGTTTCATGGACGGCCTCAAAAATCCGGCTCTTTGGTTTGGCGCTAGTCGTCATGGCAAATCTCCTGTAAAGCGCCGTCTTGAACGGCTGTATCCAATGCACTCTCGGTGCGCCCCAGCAACTCGGCAGCCACATCCTGCAAAGCTGCCAGTTCGTCGGCTGTGATGTTGGCGCGCTCGCTTTTCTCAAACCCAAACACGAAGAACCATCGTGTTCCTTTGTTTGTCGCTATCAGAGTTCTGGCTCCGCCCCGCTTGCCCCGGCCAGCAAGCCCCACGCGCTTCTTGACGACACCATGCCCCAAATCGGCGTCAATCAAACCACGAGACATTTCTGCCACCGCTGCGCAAAGCGCTTGGTCCGTCAACTCGGTTTTGCGCATCCAGCGGCTGAAGTGCCGGGTTTTGAAAACTCGTTTCATCACTAAATTGTGCCACTTAGTGGCATACTTTGTCCAATCAGCGATTTAGCCAATATTCCTTTCAGCTCATCGCGCAGCGCCTGCGCCTCGCCCTGCAGCCGGGCGTAATCGACCAGCAGTTGCTCGGGGTCGTGGCTGACGGCATCAACGGCGTGGGGGTTTTTCTGGTCCAGGTTGAAGTTGGCCGCCTTGATCTGCGCGATGCTGACCTTCCAGGCGCGCTCGTTTTCCACGCGGGCCGCAAAACCGTCGGCCTCGTTGCCCCACCAGGCTTTCTCGGCCTCAAATTCTTCGATGCGGATCGGTTTGGTCTTGTTGTAGTTTTTGACGCCCGCCGGGTACGGGTGTTCGTAGTACCAGACGTGTTGCGTGGGTGTGCCTTTGGTGAAAAAAAGCAAATTGGTCTTGATGCCGGTGTAGGGCGCAAACACGCCGTTGGGCAGGCGCACGATGGTGTGCAGGTTGCATTCCGCCAGCAGCTGCTCCTTGATGCGGGTTTTGACGCCTTCGCCAAACAGCGTGCCGTCGGGCAGCACCAGGGCGGCGCGGCCATGGGCCTTGAGGATGTGTTTGATGAGCACCAGAAACAGGTCCGCCGTTTCCTTGGTGCGCACATCGGCCGGAAAACCCTGCTCAATGCCCGGCTCTTCCACGCCGCCAAAGGGCGGGTTGGTCAGCACCACGTCCACTCGGTCGGCCTGGGTGACTTCGCGCAGCGGGCGGGCCAGGGTGTTACCGTGCTGGATGAGGCTGGGCACCTCCACGCCGTGCAGCATCAGGTTAGTGACGCACAGCATGTGCGGCAGCTGCTTTTTCTCGACGCCGGTGATGCTGTTTTGCAGCACCGCTTCTTGCTCGGTGTTGTGGACCTGCTGGCGCAGGTGTTCGATGGCGCAGACCAGAAAGCCGCCGGTGCCGGTGGCGGGGTCAAGCACTTTTTCACCCAGCTGCGGGTTGACCATGTCGACCATGAACTGGGTGACGGCGCGCGGGGTGTAGAACTCGCCCGCGTTACCGGCGCTTTGCAGGTCTTTGAGGATTTTTTCGTACAGGTCGTTGAACTGGTGGCGCTCGGCCTGGCGGTTGAAGTTGATGGCGTTGAGCTTGTTGATGACCTGGCGCAGCAGGTGGCCGCTTTTCATGTAGTTGTAGGCGTCTTCAAACACGCCGCGCACGACAAAGCCGCGCGGGTTGCGCACCGCATCGCCGCTGAGGCTTTTGAGGGTGGCAAAGAGTTCGTTGTTGACGAAGCTCAGTAACACGTCGCCGGTCATGCCCTCGGCGTCTGCGGCCCAGTGGCGCCAGCGCATGGATTCAGGAATGGGGCTCTGGTAATGGTCGCGGGTGAGTTCAAGCTCTTCTTCGAGCGCGTCAAACACTTTGAGGAACAGCAGCCAGGTGAGTTGCGAGATACGTTGTGCGTCGCCGTCGACGCCGCTGTCTTGGCGCATGACGTCCTGGATGGATTTGATGACGCTGGATAGGTTGGACATGGGTTGTTGTGGCTTTATATAAGAAATCGGGCTCTAGCCCTTGTATATAAAGGGCGAGTAGCTATTAACAACCTAGCTTTTTCAGGCAGCATTCACCTCTGTGAGGCGGCGCACCGTCAGGGCGCAACGCTGCTCTACCAACGCCACCACCTGGTTGATGATGGGGTGGGCATCAAACGCTGCCTGGGTTGTGTGCGCCAAGGCTGGCAGGCGCTGGGCTATCTCAAGAATGCGCTTTTTGACCAGCCCGGGCGACAGCCCGGCGGCCTGTGCAAACTGCGCCCAGTGGCGGGCCTCCAGTTCAGAAAACTTGTATTTGCTGCCAATCTTCATGGCCATCTTGTCGGTGAGGCGCGGATACACCGCTGTAGAAAGCGCGTCATACAACGGGGCCAGCACAGCGCCCTGCGGGGTATAGAGCAGTGAGAAGTTTTTGGAATGTGCGTCGTGGTTGCCGACCAGGGCGTTGAAGATGACAAAGTCCAGCAGTTTCAGGATGTGCGGCGCACTGGGGCGGGTGGCGCGGCGCAGCAGGGCAAAGGCCTGCGCCAAATCAGCGCCGCCCTCGTTTTGGTATTTGGTTTCTGGCGGCAAGCCCAGCGCCTGGCAAAAGTCTTCCTGATGCAAGCGGGCCAATTGGCCTTCAGGGGTGTGCTGGCGGTCGTAGCGCTGAACCAGCAGGTAGGCCTGGTCTTCGACGCGGTGGATTGCGGCACGGGCCACGTCCAGCTTGAGCGCATGCGCCAATGCCAGGCAAAACCCTTCGTTGAAGACGCTGCCCTCAATGCCTGGAATGGCCGGTTTCAGAATATGGGTGCTGGGGGAGCCAAAGCGGGGCAGACCGATGTGGGCCTGACCAGCCTCCAACCGCGCCACCACGGGCAGCTTGTCTTGGGCACCCGCCAGCGACAGGCGCATGTCTTGTTCACCGGCCAGCATGGGGCGCCGGGGCATCTCTGCCAGCACGTGCAGCAGGTCAGGGCGGTTCAGCCAGCGCACGGCATCTGAAGCCTCGGGGGTTGGCGGGGTTTGCCCGGGTTCGAGCAAGGTCACGGCACCGGCGCACTCACCACCAATGCCGTCCAGCAGGGCAAAGTCGTTCTGGCGGGAAACGTGCAGTGCCAGCGCAACCCCTTTGCGTTTATCACCCTCGGGCAACAAGCCCGCAAAAAAGGGGCGTGCGGCGCGGTCATCAAACGGCTCGGGCTGCAGCGGCAAAGATTGCGACAAGGGCCGGGCCTGGGGGTCCATCAACCACTGCGGCGCATAACTGAAGCTCAAGCGGCCATCGATCTGGGCCAAGGTGCCAACAGGGTGGCCCGACAACCAAACAGCGAGTTGCTTGGGCATATCAGGTGCCTTCGCTACCTGTAGGCAGACCGCTCACGGCCAACTGGCCACCCAGCGCATGCAGCACGCCAAGCACTTTTTCCAACCGCACGGTGGGTTTGCCGGCTTCCAGTTCAACCACAAAGCGGATGCCCACCCCGGCGGCCAGGGCCAATTGGGGCTGGGTCAGGCCCAACTGGTGGCGGGCGGCGCGGACCGCCAAGCCCAAGGCTTGGGGGCTGTCAATGGGTGTGGTCATGGCTGTTTCCTGTTCGGGAAATTATCGCTACTTTTTCGCGCTTGACGCTCAAACTTACCCGAACGGGGTGATGTAAGGTGGGGACGGTGCGTACAGCGCCCGCTCCAGCGTCTGCAAAGCGCCCAGGTATTGGGCGCGCCCGCCAAAGCTGTGGATCAGTTCGCTGGCGCTGCCCATCTAGGTGAAGGGCTGCACCTTGAACACGTCGTTGCTCTCGATGGTGGTGATGCCTTCGTCGGCGTATTTGTCCAGCAGCGCGTCCATCACCTTGCGCGCCACCGGGCCGTACTGGGTGAACAGGTTGCGCTTTTTGACACGGCTGGCGCGCTCGCGCCGGGTGATGGGCGGCTGGTTGTAGGCCACGTGGAGCAGCAGGTCAAACGGGTCAAGGTCGGTCAGGCCGATGCTGGCCAGTTCTTCGGCCAGTGCGTCGATCAGCACGCCCTGGCTTTCCAGCTCAGAGATCAGGGCGGCTTTGCGTTCGGCATCACTCCAGGCTTGCAGGAACTGGTCGAGCGACTCGAACCGTTTGGCCAGGTTGATGCGGGTGTAGTCGCGCAGGCTCTCGGTGATGAGTTTGCCCTGGGCGTTGAGGTATTGCACCCGCTCGCGTGCAACCGCCACCGTGACCAGGCCGCCGAGGATGTATTTTTTGGGTGCTTCGGAGCCGCCGGGGGCGAAGGGGCCGAGCGGGTTGGCCGGCGTGGGGTCTGCGGCAGTCGGGTCGAAGCCATCTGCGGGTCCAGCTTCGGCAGCGGGTTCGGGCGGGTCGATGGGGTTGTCGGCTTTGGGCTCGTAAATCTGCACTGGCTCGCCGTCAAACGCGGGGTCGGCAAAGTTGTCGGTGGCACGTTTGAAGTCGAGGATGGTGAACCAGGTTTTGCCCAGGTCCTCACGCAGGCGGGTGCCCCGGCCGATGATTTGTTTGAACAGCGTCATGGACTGGATGTTCTGGTCCAGCACGATGAGTTTGCAGGTTTGCGCGTCGACACCGGTGCTCATCAGGCGCGAGGTGGTGGCAATCACCGGGTAAACCTTTTCGGGGTCGATGAAGTTGTCGAGTTGGGCCTTGCCCTGCGGGTTGTCGCCGGTGATCTGCACAACGTAGTTGGGCTGGGTGGCGCAGAGGTCGGCATTGGCATTGCTCAGTGCCTGGCGCATGCGCGCGGCGTGGTCGATGTCTTCGCAAAAGACAATGGTTTTGGCGTAGCGGTCAGTGGCTTTGAGGTACTCGGTGATTTTGGCGGCCACCACCTCGTCGCGCTTTTCCAGCACCAGTTTGCGGTTCATGTCCGGGCCGGTATAGATGCGGTCAACGATGAGGTGGCCGAGTTTGTCGGTCATGCCATCTGTGGGCCGCCAGCCAAAGGTGTCTTTGTCCAGATCGACGCGGATGACTTTGTAGGGTGCCAGGTAGCCGTCTTCGATGCCTTGTTTGAGGCTGTAGGTGTAAAGCGGCTCACCAAAGTAGTCGCTGTTGGAAATGTCTTTGGTTTCCTTGGGTGTGGCGGTCAGGCCGATCTGCGCGGCGCTGCTGAAATAGGTCAATATTTCGCGCCAGGCCGAGTCCTCGGCGGCGCTGCCACGGTGGCATTCGTCCACGACGATCAGGTCGAAAAAATCGGGGCTGAACTGCTTGTAGATGTTGCTGTCTTCGTCCGTGCCGCTGACCGCCTGGTACAGCGAGAGGTAAATCTCATACGACTTGTTGACCTCTTTGGTACTTTTGTTGACCGCCAGGTCAATGTCTTCCACGGTGACATGACCTTGCGCATCGACGCGCTCGATGCCTTTGGCGTTGGGGCTGAGCTTGGCCATGGCGCCCTTGAACGGGCGAAAGTCGTTGACCATGGTCTGGTCGACCAGGATGTTGCGGTCGGCCAGGAACAGGATGCGTTTTTGGCCTTTGGCCTTGTTGGCGCGCCAGTCCGACTTCCAGAGCCGGTGGATGATCTGGAACGCGGTGTAGGTTTTGCCGGTGCCGGTGGCCATGACCAGCAGCACGCGGTGTTGCCCGGCGGCAATGGCTTCGACGGTGCGGTTGATGGCGTTGAGCTGGTAGTAGCGCGGGGTTTTAGCCGGAGCGTAGGGCGTTTCTGCCACCCGCTGCACATCGGCCACCCAGCCTTTCCAGGCGCAGTAACGACGCCACAGCTCTTGCGGGCTGGGAAATTCGTCGAGGCTGAGGGTTTGCTCCAGCACGCCAGTTGCCAGCGTTGCGTCGCGGAAGACAAAACCGTCACCATTGCTGGCGAAACTGAAAGGCACGTCGAGCAACTGCGCGTACTGGATGGCTTGCGCCATGCCCGCACCCACCGCGTGCTGGTTGTCTTTGACTTCGACGGTGGCCAAGGGGATGTTGGCTTTGAAAAACAGCGCGAAGTCGGCGCGCAGCACGGTGGCCGGGTCGCGCCGGGCGGTTTTGCCGCGTACCACCACGCGGCCAGCGCGCAAGGGGTATTGGGCGTAGATCTGGTCCAGCGTGTGCCAGCCTGCGCGCACCATGGCCGGGCGCACGAACTTGTCGCAGATGTCGCTCTCGGAGAGGTTCTTTTTGTCCATGCCGCTGATGGTTCCCTGATTTTGTGCACTCACCTGCTGGAAAGGTGCAGCGGTGGATCAGGGTCAATTTTGCCTGCAACAGGCGGCCACGCGCGACTGGTAAGCGGTCTTTATGTCACCGCACCCGCTGCGATGCGGGCAAAACCGTCAGCTTGCCAGGGCCGCAGTTGCTTCATCGATGCGCGCCAACACCTCGGGCGTGAACTTGTGGATAACCTCCAGCGCGCCAAGGTTCTCCTGCAGCTGCGCCAGCTTGGAAGCGCCAGTGATGACCGTGCTGACATGCGGGTTCTTCGCCACCCAGGCAATTGCCAGCTGGCTCAGGCTGCAACCCAGTTCCGACGCCAGCGTGTCCAGCTGGCCCACGGCGACGTTCTTGGCGGCGTCGGTCAGGCCATTGACCAGAAAACCCATACCTTCCAGCGCACCCCGGCTGTCTTTGGGAATGCCGTGGCGGTACTTGCCGGTGAGCAAACCACTGGCCAGCGGACTCCAGGTGGTCAGGCCCAAACCGATGTCGTCGTACAGGCGTGCGTATTCCTTCTCCACACGCTGGCGGTGGAACAGGTGGTATTGCGGCTGCTCCATGACGGGTTTGTGCAGGTGGTGTTTGTCCGCAATGTCCCAGGCGGCCTGAATCTCTTGCGCCGACCACTCGCTGGTGCCCCAATACAGGGCTTTGCCCCGGGTGATCATGTCGCTCATAGCCCAGACAGTTTCCTCAATGGGGGTGTGCGGGTCAGGGCGGTGGCAGTAAACCAGGTCGACAAAATCCAACCCCAGACGCTTGAGCGAGCCGTCGATGGCTTGGCTCAGGTACTTGCGGTTGAGCGTGTCTTTTTTGTTGGCGGTTGGACCGTCCTTGTGCAGGCCCCAGAAGAACTTGGTGGAAACGATGTAATCGAGCCTGGGCCAGTTCAGCGCCTTGAGGGCTTCACCCATGACCGTTTCGCTTTGGCCACCTGCGTATACCTCGGCGTTGTCAAAAAAGTTGATGCCAGCATCAAAAGCGGCGGCCATCATCTCGCGCGCGGCAGTCACACTCACCTGGTTGTGGTACGTGACCCAGGAGCCCAAAGAGAGTTCGCTGACCTGCAGGCCACTGCGGCCAAGACGTCGGTATTGCATAGGGTTTCCTTGTGATTTGAAAGAGTCCATAAAGGCTAACAGACCCGGCTTTGGCCGTCTGTTCGCTGGCGCTCAAGCTGGGTTGATCATGGGGGCAAAACGCGCCACGGGGCCGTTAGCGGTTGGCACCATGTCAGAAAACTCGGCCAGGGGGCGCATCCAGATAACGTCTTGTTTGTCACCCTGCAGGGGCCGGTACAACACACCGGGCTGCAGCGTGGCCTCAATCAGGCAGGTTCCGACCACGGTGTACAGCCCACCCTTGTAATGCCGCAACTGGGTGCCGGGCGCAAACGGCGTGACCTGGTCTGGGTTGCAAGGGTCAATGCTATGGTTTTGAATGCGATCGGATTCGATCTCGGCCATGGCCTGCTGCAGGCGTTTCAGCGCCGCCTCAGTGCGCGCGGTACCTTTTTCAGTGACGGTGAGGGGCATGATGGGCGGGGTGGTGCAGGTGATAGCGCGCAGTTTACGTGCTGGGTCGGCTGACTTCGCGACCCGTAACGGCGGTTGGGCTATCGTCCAAGTCTTTGCGCCCATCGCCTTGGAGCTTCACATGACCCTACCCAACTTTTTGGCCAACGCGGCGCCACCCAACACCGGTGAGCGTTTTGAGACGCTGCTGCAACACAAAAACCTGGTCATTGAGCGCATCGCCAGTTCGTCGGTCATACCGCCCAACCACTACGTGCAGCCGCAAGACGAGTGGGTGCTGCTGGTGCAGGGGCGTGCCGAGATGGAGGTGAACGGCAAGAGTGAATCACTCACCGCAGGTGACTACCTTTTTCTGCCAGCCAACACCCCGCATGCTGTGACGGCGGTGTCAGATGGTGCGTTGTGGCTGGCGGTGCATCTGCATCCACAATAGTCTGAAGAACTTTCCTGGACCAGGGCAAAAACGGCCCACCCGCCGTTCAAAAACGCCTGACCAGTGCCGCTATCTTTAAAGATGATGACCATGACCACACTGCAAGCCGAGTTGCACCGCTTATACCTTCTGGAAAACGCGTCCTCCGATGCCCAGGACCCGGCGAATGGCGAACCGGGTTTGATCGACAGCAACGGCTGCGTTCGGGCGATGGTGCTGGAGGTGGCGCTATTGGCGGGCTGCAACGGTGTCACAGCGCTGTGGCACGGCGTGCAGGACGAGCTGGAGCTGCCTGCCCCGGCGATGGCGATATCGGGCGTCAGCGCTTACCATGTGTGGTTTTCCCTGCGTGAGCCAGTGCCGGTGGCGCAGGCGATGGCCTTTCTGGAAGCGCTGCGCCTGCGTTTTCTGGCCGATGTGGCGGCGCGGCACGTGGTCATGCGCCCGTGTGTCGATGCGTCAGGGCAGACACACCACGCCAAGTTAGTGCCCGCGCGGCAGATGGAGACGGGTCATTGGTCGGCTTTTGTGGCACCGGGTCTGCTGAGCATGTTTGCCGACGAGCCCTGGCTGGATCTGCCTCCCAGCCCTGAAGCCCAGGCGAAATTGCTGGCAAATTTTGAGAGCATCCAGCCCGACGGGTTTCAGCGGGCCCAGGCGCGGCTTTGGCCACACAACGTTGCAGCGGCACCGGAGGCACAGACCGCACCTGCCGACACAACTGGCCCCGCCAAAGCGCATGAAGGTGTTGATCCGAAGGGCTTTTTGCTCAGCGTCATGAACGATCCGGCTGTGGATGTGAGCCTGCGCATTGAGGCGGCCAAGGCCTTGTTGCCTTTTTACGAGGCACCGCGCCGAAACTGAAGTCAACGCGCTGAGGTCGCGCCCGCAACAACGGGTGGCGACCGCAGGTAGTAGTCGTTGCTGATCTGGTGAATCAGCAGCACGTCGATGCCCACCATGCCAGCGCGGGCGGCGGCTTCCAGCCCGAGTTGGGAGTCTTCAAACACCACACATTGCCGGGCATCCACACCCAGCAATTCGGCGCAGCGCAAAAACGTGTCGGGAGCGGGTTTGGGGTTGACGACCTGATCCGCACCCACCACCACGTCAATGTACTTCTCCAGGCCACATTGCTGCAAGACCAGCCGCGCTTCGGGCGTGTTGGCACCGGTGCCGATGGCCATGGGTTTGATGCCGTGGTATTTTTTCACCACGTCGATCAGGGCGGTGGGCTGCACAAAGCGGTGCAGGTTGTCGCGCACACACTGTTCCTTGAACGCGTTCATCTCATGGACGCTGGCCTGCACCTGCACATGGAACTTCTGGATCAGGATCTCCAACGTTTCCTTGGTCGGCACACCCGCCAGGGTGCGCATGAACGGGCCGTCGATGGGGATGCCGTACTTGGTCAATGTGGCGGTCCAGCTGAATTCATGTAACTGGCCGCTGTCAACCAGCGTACCATCCATGTCAAAAATGAGAGCTACATAGTCATCGTACATAATGGCTGGAGGCCAAAAACTCTATGATCAGAGTCCTTGATTCAAGTGGTAATAGGCAGCATTGTGGCGCAGCTCGGTCTTCAGGCCACGCACCGTGGTGTCGGCACCAATCACCACCGCTTCGATCCCGGCCATTTCCGCCAGGTCCACCGCTTCTTCAGCGGTGATGCCCTGGGTGTAGGTGCTGTGATGGGCACCACCGGCATGAATCCACGAGGCTGCCGCCACCGCCAGGCTCGGACGCGGCTGCCACAGCGCCTTGGCCACCGGCAGGTTGGGCAGCTCTTGCGCGGGCGTGACGGTGTCGACCTCGTTGACGATCATGCGGAACCGTGTGCCCATGTCGATCACCGAGATGTTGATGGCCGGGCCGGCCTTGCCGGTGAACAGCAGGCGGGCAATGTCATTGCGGCAGCCGATGGTGTGTAAATGCACTTCCAGCTTGGGTTTGGCAGCGGCGATTGACGGACAGACTTCGAGCATGTGCGCGCCGAGTACCTGACCCACCGCGCCAAAGTTGTAGGTGTAATCCTCCATGAACGAGGTGCCACCGCTGCGGCCCTTGGACATGACCTTGGCAATACGCACCATGGCGGAGGTTTTCCAGTCGCCCTCACCGCCGTAGCCAAAACCCTGACTCATGAGGCGCTGGGTGGCCAGGCCGGGCAGGTTGGTCAGGCCGGTCAGGTTCTCGAAACAGTTGGTGAACGCGCCGAAACCGCCCTCGGTGAGGAACTTGGCCATGCCCAGCTCCAGCCGCGCTTCGTTTTGCAGCATCTCGAACTGGTGCGGGTCAGCCAGCAGCGCGGGTGACACCTCGTAGTCGGCCTTGTAGATCTCGATCTGGCTGGCCACCTGGTCGTCGGTGACGGCGTCGACCAGCTTCTGCAGGTCACCCAGGCCAAAGGCGTGCACCTCATAACCAAACTGGATCTGGGCCGACACTTTGTCGCCTTCGGTCACCGCCACCTGGCGCATGTTGTCGCCAAAACGGGCGACCTTCAGGCTCTGACTTTCAGCCCAGCCCATGGCGACGCGGCACCAACTGTCGATCTCGGCCTGAACGCGCGGCTCAGCCCAGTGGCCCACCACCACCTTGCGGTCTTGCCGCAGCCGGGTGCAAATGTGGCCGAACTCGCGGTCGCCGTGGGCGCTCTGGTTCAGGTTCATGAAGTGCATGTTGATGTCGGCAAACGGCAGTTCGGCGTTGAACTGGGTGTGCAGGTGCATGTAGGGCTTGCTCAAGACTTTCAGGCCGGCAATCCACATCTTGGCCGGTGAAAACGTGTGCATCCACAAAATCACGCCGACACAGTTGGTGGCGCTGTTGGCCGCCTGGCAGACCGCCAGAATATCGCCGGGCGATTTGACCGTGTCTTGGGCAACGATCTTGATCGAGATGGCCTCGGAAGCGGTCAGGCTGCTGGCGATGGTCTGACTGTTTTCAGCCACTTGCGCCAACACGCCCGGGCCGTACAGGTCTTGTGAGCCGGTGATCAGCCAGACTTCTCTGTTGTCAAAAATCTTCATGGGTACTCCTCAAAAAATAGCTGGTAAGCCCCGTATTTACTGGGCTTGACCGTAATAAGCGTTCTTGCCGTGTTTGCGCAAAAAGTGTTTGTCGATGATGGTCTGCTTCAACGCGGCCATGCCAGGCCGGAGGGTTTGGGTCAGGTAGGCCATGTGCGCCACCTCTTCCAGAATCACCGCGTGGTAGACGGCTTTGTTCGCATCCTTGCCCCAGGTGAACGGGCCGTGACCGGCCACGATGACCATGGGGGATTCGTCCGCGTTACGACCTTTGAAACAGTCGGTGATCTGCACACCGGTTTCTTCTTCGTAGTCCCGCGCGATTTGGGCATCGGTGATGACCGCTGTGCAAGGGATGTCGCCATACACAAAGTCGGCATGGGTGGTGCCCAGGCACGGAATGGGCAGCTGGGTCTGCGCCCAGGCGGTGGCAAAGGTGGAGTGGGTGTGCGTCACCCCCCCGATGCTGGCAAAGTGCCGATACAGATGGGTGTGGGTTTTGGTGTCGGACGAGGGTTTGAGCCTGCCTTCAACCACCTTGTTCTCCAGATCAACCACGACCATGTCTTCTGGGGTCAGGTCGGCATACGGCACGCCGCTGGGTTTGATGGCGATGACCCCTTTGGCCCGGTCGATTTCCGACACATTGCCAAAGTTGTAAACCACCAGTTTGCGCCGGTCCAGCTCCATGTTGGCCTCATAGGCCGCGCGTTTGAGCTCGGTATAACTCATGGGTTTCCTTTGTTGACATAGGCGCCCAGGTGCTGGTACTTGGCGTACAAGGGCTCATACGCCAGCGCCGCCTGCGCGTTCGGGAGGTAGGTTTTACAGACGGGTGACGCCATCGCCCGCTGTGCACTGGCCACATCAGCATGGGCGCCACCCACTGTGGCGGCAAAAATGGCCGCCCCCAGGGCACAGCTCTGTTCGCTCTCCAGTACATCGATCGGGCAGTTCCACACGTCAGCACAAACCTGCATGACAAAGTCAGACTTTTTGGAGATACCGCCAATCACCACCACCGAGTTGATGGCAATGCCCTCGTCCTTGAAGCGCTCGATGATGGCGCGGGCGCCAAACGCAGTGGCTTCCACCAGCGCGCGAAAGATCTGCGGCGCCTGGCTGCCCATCTTCAGTCCGGTCAAGGCCATGGCGACGGTCTGGTCAGCGTCCGGCGTGCGCCGCCCGTTGACCCAGTCCAGCGCCGTGATACCCGCCTCGCCCACCGAAAGTTTGGCAGCTTCGACACCCAGGGCCACCAGGGTCTGGTCTTCGATCTCTTGCATCAACTTCTGTTTGGTGGCCTCGTCGATCAAGGTGCTGTGTTGCAGCAAGTTGGCCGCTGGCCAGTTGACCAGGTCGCGGAACCAGGCGTACAGGTCACCAAACGCCGACTGGCCGGCCTCGAGCCCGACCAAGCCGGGCAACACCGATCCGTCCACCTGGCCACAAATACCGCGCACTGTCTTGGTCCCGATGTCTTCATCACTGGCCACGGTGATGTCGCAGGTGGAGGTGCCCATGATTTTGGTCAAAACACCAGGTTTGACATTGGCCGCCACGGCGCCCATGTGGGCATCAAAGGCGCCAAAACCGACCGGCGTGCCCAGGGGCAGCCCAAGCTTGTCTGCCCAGTCGTCGGTGAGTCGGCCACACAGCTGGTCTGACGTGAAAGTGTCCACCGGCAGCCGGTCACGCAAGCCACCCAGCAGCGGGTCGATACCGGCAAAAAAGGCATCGGGCGGGTAACCGCCCCAACTGGCGTGCCACATCAGTTTGTGACCGGTGGCACAACGCCCCATGCGCAAGTGCCCGGGTTGGGTGGTGCCGGTCAGCACGGCTGACATCCAGTCGCAGTGTTCCACCCAGACGTAAGCGGCTTTTGCAACTGCCGGGTCAGCCCGCATGACATGCAGCGCCTTGGCCCAGTACCACTCGGACGAATAAATGCCACCTTCATATTTCAGGTAGTTCTCAGGCGCGGCGTGGGCGGCCGCGGTGATCTCGCGGGCTTCCTTGACCGCCGTGTGGTCCTTCCACAGCACAAACATGGCGTTGGGGTTGTCGGCAAATTCAGGCAACAGCGCCAGCGCCACGCCGTCTTGGTTCAAGGCCACCGGGGTCGAGCCGGTGGTGTCAAAACTCAGGCCCACCACCCGCAGTGCCGCCCCCGCCGGGGCTTTGCGCCAGAGGCTCTGAACCGCCTCAACCAGGCTTTCCGTGTAATCCAGCGGGTGCTGGCGAAACTGGTCTTTGGCGGGGGCACAAAACAGGCCCTGGCTCCAGCGCGGGTAATGCACCACGGCGCTGGCCACTTCTTCGCCGGTGACAGCATTCACCAGCAGCGCCCTGACCGAATCACTGCCGTAATCCAGGCCCAATGCATAAGAGGTCATAAAACACCTGCTCACAAAAATGATGGATCAAACCAGGGGCCCGGCACCCGCCGAGGCCTGGCAAACGTAAACCGTACCGGGCTCGCCCGTGGGGGCGCGATAGTGGCTGGCCACCGCCAGGCGCACCGCCGCAACCTGCGCCAGCGGCAACAGCGCCACAACGCAGCCGCCAAAGCCACCCCCGGTCATGCGTGCGCCACCTGCCGGGCCGATGGCGCTTTGCAGAATGTCCACCAACTGATCCACGGCAGGGTGGGTGATTTCAAAATCGTCGCGCATCGACACATGCGAGGCCGCCATGAGCAAGCCCATCCGCTGCAGATCACCTGCCGTCAGGGCTGCCGCTGCGTCAACCGTGCGCTGGTTTTCAGTGACGATGTGCCGGGCGCGCCGCAATACAGTGGCGTCCAGATCACCTGCCTCAGCCTCCAGGCGCGCCAGGCTAAGATCGCGCAGGGCCTTGACGCCGTAATGCCGGGCCGCCGCTTCACACTGCTGACGCCGGGTGTTGTATTCGCTGCCGACCAGACCCCGCCGCACGCGCGAGTGAACAATCATCACCGCCACATTGGGCGGCATGGGCACGGCACGCGTTTCGTGCGAGCGGCAGTCAATCAGCAGGGCGCTGCCCGTTTCGCCGCGCGCGGAAACCAGCTGGTCCATGATGCCGCAGTTGCATCCCACAAAACGGTTTTCGGCACGCTGGGAAATCAGCGCCATGTCGGTGGGGCTCAGATCGTCAAAGCCTTGCAGCGTTTTAAAGGCTTGCGTCACCGCCACTTCCAGTGAGGCCGAGGACGATAACCCGGCTCCCTGCGGCACATCACCGGTCAAAGCCAGGTCAGCACCCCGCAGCGGCAAACCGTGTTCCAGCAGGTACTTGACCACGCCGCGCACGTAATTCGGCCAGGCCCCGTCTGCCAGCGGCAGGATGGGTTCGTCCAGCCGGAATTGGTCCTGCTCGGCACCGTAATCGGCAGCCACCACGCGCACGAGGGCGTCCGGGCGCGCACTGGCGGCAATCAACGTGCCGAAATTGATGGCGCAGGGCAACACAAAACCGTCGTTGTAATCGGTGTGCTCCCCAATCAGGTTGACCCGGCCCGGGGCTTGTACCCAGCATTGCGGCAACTCGCCAAATGCGGCGTCGAACGCCTGGGTGGCCACATGTTTCAAGGCTGGTGACATACAGCAGCCTCGCGGTAATGCAGGTCGGACACAGCACGCAAACGCTCGGCGGCTTGTTCCGGTGTGAGGTCGCGCTGGGCTTCGGCCAGCATCTCGAAGCCGACCATGAACTTGCGCACGCTGGCCGAGCGCAGCAGTGGCGGGTAAAAGTGCGCGTGCAACTGCCAAGCATCCGTGGCACGGTCATCAAAGGGGGCACCGTGCCAGCCCATCGAATAGGGAAACGAACACTGGAACAGGTTGTCGTAGCGGCTGGTCAACTTTTTCAACGCCAACGCCAGATCGGCCTGCTGCGCCGCGTTCAACTGGGTGATGCGCTGCACGGCAAAACGCGGCAGCAGCAACACCTCGAACGGCCAGGTGGCCCAGAACGGCACCAACGCCAGCCAATGCTCGGTTTTGACCACTACGCGTTCACCGCTGGCTGCCTCACGCTCGGCAACGTCCAGCAACATGGGACGTTGGTGTTTGGCGAAGTAGGCCCGCTGGTGTTCGTCCTCATGCTGGACTTCACTCGGGATATAGCTCGTGGCCCAAATCTGGCCGTGCGGGTGCGGGTTGGAACAACCCATCATCGCGCCTTTGTTTTCGAAAATCTGCACAGCTGGGTAGGTTTGACCCAGCTCGGCAGTCTCGGTGATCCAGGTTTGAATGACGTGGCCGATGGCATTCAAGGACAGCTCAGGCAACGACAGACTGTGGTCTGGCGAAAAACAAATCACCCGGCTGGTACCGCGCGCGCTGGTGATCTGGAATAACTCGTCCGTTGACGGCGCTGCCTCGGGCGTGTCGGCCATCATGGCAGCGAAATCGTTGGTGAACACGTAGGTGTGTTCGTAGTCAGGGTTGCGCTCGCCAGTGACCCGCAGGTTACGGGCGCACAAATAACACTGCGGGTCGTGGCTGGGCCGCTCGCTACGGTCGGGCGCTTCCTGCTGGCCTTGCCAGGGGCGTTTGGCGCGGTGCGGCGACACCAGCACCCATTGCCCGGTCAACGGGTTGTGGCGGCGGTGCGAATGGTCACTGGGGTCAAACATGGGGTGATGCACCTCAGACAGCCGTCCAGGCACCCTGGTTGTTGCTGGAGGCCAGCGCCGCAGTCACAAAGCGAATGCCTTGCAGGCCATCACCCGCATTGGGGAAATGCAGCGACATCGGGTCTGCCGCCTGCTCGCTGCGCCGCGCTGCAACCGCATCGGCGGCGTCGGTGTACAAATTGGCAAACGCTTCGTGGAAACCTTCCGGATGACCAGCCACGATGCGCGAGGCACGCGCCGCCAACGGCAGGGTACCGGGGCCGTTGGGGGTGCGTACCTGGGCTGGTGCGTCCAGCGGCTTGAAGTGCAGCACTTGCGGGTGCTCCTGATGCCACTCCAGACTGCCCGAGGCACCGCTGATACGGATGCGCAAACCGTTTTCCACACCTGCGGCCGCCTGGGTGACCCAGAAACTGCCGCGCGCGCCATTGCTCAGGCGCAGCATCGCGCCCGCATAGTCATGGGTCAGCCGGTCCGGCACGATGCAACCTATATCCGCTGCGACCTGGTCCACTTCCAGAGACGTCATGAAACGCAGCAGGTTGTGGGCATGGGTACCGATGTCACCCATCACCAGCGACGGACCACCGCGCACAGGGTCTTCCTTCCAGGCCCGTCTGCCTGGGCCAGCCTTGGCGCGACCACCCTGTACATACTCCACTTGCACCAGCCGGATCTCGCCAAGTTGCCCGTCCTGCACCATGGCCCGGGCTTGGCGCACCATCGGGTAACCGGTGTAGTTGTGGGTCAGGCAAAACACCAGCCCGGTCTCTTGCACCCGCTGAAACAAAACTTTAGCCTCGTCCAGCGTGTTGGTCATGGGTTTGTCGCAAATCACGTCCAGGCCGTGGCCCAGCGCCTGCATGGCAAAGCTGAAATGGCTGTCGTTGGGGGTCATGATCGCCACCACCTCGGCACCATCTACACGTTTGGCTTCGGCCTCCATCAACGCTTGACCACTGGGATAACTGCGCTCGGGCGCCAGACCAATGCCCAGACCGGCGCTCACAGCCCGCTCGGGGTCAGATGACAAGGCGCAGGCCACCAGCTCATACCGGTCATCGAGCCGCGCGGCCTGGCGGTGCATGGCCCCGATGAACGAACCCGGCCCGCCACCTATCACGGCCAGTCGCAACCGACGACCCAGCAGTTTCAAAACGGTGTTGTCTGACATCACGTTATTTCTTCTTGTTGTACACGTCAAAAAACACCGCTGCCAGCAACACCAGGCCCTTGATGACCTGTTGCCAGTCGATGCCGATGCCCATGATCGACATGCCGTTGTTCATCACACCCATGATGAAGGCGCCGATGACCGCGCCCAGCACCTTGCCAACACCACCCGACGCCGAGGCGCCGCCGATAAAGCAGGCGGCGATCACGTCCAGCTCGAAGCCCAGACCGGCTTTGGGCGTGGCGGTGTTCAACCGAGCGGCAAAAATCAGACCCGCTAGCGCGGCCAGCACACCCATGTTGATGAAGGTGTAGAAGGTGAGCCGTTCGGTGTTGATGCCGGAGAGGCGGGCCGCCTTTTCGTTGCCACCCAGGGCATAAATGCGTCGACCGACGGTGGTTTTGGAGGTGACAAAGTCGTAAAACAGCATCAACAACAGCATCACGATCAGCACGTTGGGCAAACCACGGTAAGAGGACAACAGGTAGCTGAAGGCGGTGATCATGCCGACAAAGACCAGGTTTTTCAGCAGGAAGAAGGCATAGGGCTCGTTGTCCATGCCGTGTTTGGCCCGCGCGGCACGGTCCTTCACCTTGGAATACAACAGGATCAAGGCCATGGCCAGCCCCAGAACCAGCGACAAAATCTTCAGGGTTTCACCACCAAACGGGTCGGGGATGAAGCCAGTGCTCAGCAACTGGAACTCGGTCGGAAACGGGCCCACCGAGGCACCGCCCAGAACCACCAATGTGAGCCCGCGAAACACCAACATGCCCGCCAGCGTCACGATGAAAGCCGGAATTTTGTAGAACGCCACCCAATACCCCTGCGCGGCGCCAATCACGCCGCCGAGCACCAGGCAAATCATGGCCGTCAAGGCAAAGTTGAGGTTGTATTCCACCATCAACACCGCCGCGACAGCACCGACAAAACCACACACCGAGCCGACAGAGAGGTCAATGTGCCCGGCCACGATCACCAGCAGCATGCCCAGCGCCATCACGATGATGTAGCTGTTCTGCAAAATCAGGTTGGTCAGGTTCAACGGCTGGAACAGCGTGCCATCGGTCATCACCTGGAAAAAGGCCATGATGACCACCAGGGCCATCAGCAGACCGTACTCACGCAGGTTGTTTTTCATGAACCCAGGCGCCTTCTCGGCAGTGGCGGTCTGGGTTGTGGTGGTTGGAACGGTCGCCATGTCAATTTGCTCCTGATGTCACGATGGATCGCATGATTTTTTCTTGTGACGCTTGCGCCGCGGGGAATTCCGCCACAAAGACGCCTTCGTTGAGGACACAGATTCGGTCACACATGCCCAACAATTCGGGCATTTCCGAGGAGATCATCAGCACGCACTTGCCCTGCTCGGCCAGCTGCGCAATGATGGTGTAGATCTCAAACTTGGCACCCACGTCGATGCCACGGGTGGGCTCATCCAGAATCAGCACCTCGGGGTCGGAAAACAGCCATTTGCTCAACACCACTTTTTGCTGGTTGCCACCCGACAAATTGCCGACGCTGGCAAACACATTGGGGCTGCGGATGTTGAGCTTTTTGCGGTAATCCTCGGACACGCTGTATTCCTGGCCCTGGTCGATCACCGAGCGGCTGGACACCGCTTCCAGGTTGGCCAGGGTGGTGTTCCAGACGATGGTTTCATCGAGCACCAGGCCGTAGCCCTTGCGGTCTTCGGTCACGTAGGCAATGCCATGATTGATGGCCTTTTGCACCGTGCTGGTGTCAATCGGCTTGCCGTGCATCAGCACCTCGCCGGTGATGTTGCGGCCGTAGGTGCGGCCAAACACACTCATCGCCAGCTCGGTCCGGCCGGCCCCCATCAGGCCGGCAATGCCGACAATTTCGCCACGGCTGACATGCAGGTTGATGCCTTTGATGACTTCGCGGTCAGCGTGTTCGTCATGGTGCACATGCCAGTTTTTAATCTCGAACACCTTGTCGCCAATGTTCGGGGTGCGTTTGGGGTAACGGTCTGCCATCTCGCGCCCAACCATGTGTTTGATCACCAGGTCTTCGCTGATTTTTCCGCCTTGGGTGTCCAAAGATGCCACCGTGGCACCGTCGCGCAGGATGGTGATGGCATCAGCCACTTTGGACACTTCGTTGAGCTTGTGCGAGATCAAAATACAGGCAATGCCCTGGCGCTTGAGCTCCAGCAACAGTTCCAGCAGCGCGTCGCTGTCCTTCTCGTTCAGGCTGGCGGTGGGTTCATCCAAAATCAACAGTTTGACCTCTTTGGACAGCGCCTTGGCAATTTCAACCAACTGCTGTTTGCCCACGCCCATATGGGTGATCAAGGTATTGGGCGACTCTTTCAGCCCGACCTTGGTCAACAACGCCTGGGTTTTGACGTGCGCCACGTTCCAGTCAATGATGCCGCGGTGCGCGGGCTCGTTGCCCAGAAAGATGTTCTCGGCAATAGACAACAAGGGCACCAGCGCGAGCTCCTGGTGAATGATGATGATGCCCCGATGCTCGCTGTCAGAGATGCCCTTGAACTGGCACTCCTGATTCAGGAACCGGATGTCGCCTTCGTACTCGCCATGCGGATAAACGCCACTGAGCACCTTCATCAGGGTGGATTTGCCCGCCCCGTTTTCACCCACGATGGCATGGATCTGGCCGGCTTGCACCGTCAGATTGACGTTGTTCAACGCCCGCACACCACGGAACGCTTTGACAATTCCGCGCATTTCTAAGATGGGTTCAGCCATATCACCTCTGAAAATGAAAAGGCCCTGCGCTTGTCTGCACAGGGCCCTTTACCCCTCGCCGGGTAAATTACTTGAGTTGCTCTTCCTTGATGTAACCGCTGCCCACCAAAACAGCCTTGTAGTTGGACTTGTCCACACTGACGGGCTTGAGCAGGTAAGACGGCACGATCTTGACCTTGTTGTTGTAGGTCTTGGTGTCGTTGATCTCAACGGTTTTGCCGCTCAACATGGCATCCACCATGCCGGCGGTGACCTTGGCCAGCTCGCGGGTGTCTTTGAACACGGTGGAATACTGCTCGCCACGGATGATGGACTTGACCGAAGGCACTTCAGCATCCTGACCGCTCACAAACGGCATGGCCTGGCCACCGCTGCCATAACCGACACCTTTCAGGGCCGACAAGATACCGATGCTCAACCCGTCATACGGCGACAACACGGCGTGCACCTTGGCCTTGCCGTAATAGGCGCTCAACAGGTTTTCCATACGCGACTGAGCCACGGCACCGTCCCAACGCAGGGTCGACACCTTGTTCATGCCCGTTTGTTTGCTCTGCACCACCAGCTTGCCTTTGTCGATGTACGGTTGCAGTATGGACATGGCACCGTCATAGAAGAAAAAGGCGTTGTTGTCGTCAGCCGAACCACCGAACAGCTCGATGTTGAACGGGCCCTTGCCTTCTTTCAGACCCAGTGCTTTTTCGAGCGACTGGGCTTGCAACACACCGACCTGGAAGTTGTCAAAGGTGGCGTAGTAATCGACATTCTTGCTGCCGACGATCAGGCGGTCATAAGACACGATCTTGACGCCCTTGTCAGCGGCTTTTTGCAGCGCGTTCGACAGCGTGGTGCCGTCAATGGCAGCAATCACCAGCACTTTCACGCCTTTAGTGATCATGTTTTCAATCTGGGCCAACTGGTTGGGGATGTCGTCGTCGGCGTACTGCAAATCGGCCTTGTAACCTTTGGCTTGCAGCGCAGCAACCATGCTGTTGCCGTCACTGATCCAGCGGGTGGAGCTCTTGGTGGGCATGGAGACACCGACGGTGCCTTTGTCTTGCGCCTGGGCAAAAGGTGTTGCGAAGGCAAAACCCAATGCCACTGCGGCGGCTAATGCTTTCAAAGTTGTTCTGCGAGCTTTCAAAATAAGACTCCTGTAATTGATCAGCGATTCATTGTTTTGTCCTTGCCAAGGCGGCTTGGATGGCGTGCATCATAGGCACAATGACAGTTATATTCCAATCAATTTTGCGGCCTGTCTGATACACAAAAAGAGATCAGTGAAAACCCTGACATGACAAATTACACACACTGGCTGATCCGCGCGCGCCTGAAAACCCGGCAACTTTTACTGGTGGTGGCGCTGTCTGAAGAAGGCAATATCCACCGCGCGGCGCAGGTCCTCAACATGACCCAGCCCGCAGCCTCCAAGCTGCTCAAAGACCTGGAAGATGTGTTGGGGGTTCAGCTGTTCGAGCGCTTGCCACGCGGCATGCGCCCCACCTGGTATGGCGAAACGCTGATCCGGCACGCACGCGCCGCGCTGAACAGCCTGAACCAGGCCAACGAAGAGTTGCAGGCGGCCAAACTGGGGCAGTTTGGCCAGGCCAGCCTGGGCGCCATCACCGCACCCGGCGTGATGCTGCTGCCGCCCACCATTGCGGCGGTCAAGCAGGCGAACCCGCATCTGCGCATCACGATCCAGATCGAGTCCAGCAATGTGTTGATCGAACAACTTTATCGGGGCACCCTGGATGTGATGATCGGGCGACTGTCTGAAGAACACGACGCCAGCGACTTGCGATACGAAATTATCGGTGATGAACCCGTGTGCGCTGTCGCGCGGCCAGGGCACCCTCTGTTTGCCATCGACAAACTGGTCCTCACGGATTTGCTTGACTTTTGCTGGATCGTGCCACCGGTAGGCAGCGTGATGCGACACAAATTCGACCTGATGTTTCAGGAGCTGGACTTGCAGCAGCTCACCAACCGGGTCGAAACCGGGTCACTGCTGTTTCTGACCAAAATGATGCAACAGAGTGACATGGTCAGCATCATGGCGCTGGATGTGGCCCGCTACTATGCCGACCACGGCCTGCTGCGCATCCTGCCGGTGGTGTTGCCTTGCGAGATGGAGCCTTTTGGCTTCATCACCCGCCGCGACAAACCGCTGTCACCCGCCGCGCAAGTGCTGTTGTCTGCGCTGAAGACGTCTGCGCTGGCGGTCTATGGCCCAAAAGGAGCCGTGTCAGCGAGCTGACTTTCATGGCAGCATCGCATTTTTCACGTTAACACCAGCCGGCGTCCACCTTGAATTCTTGCGCGGTGCACATGGTGCTGTCGTCAGACGCCAGAAAAAGCACCATGCGTGCCACATCAGACGCCTGAATCATGTCGGGCAGGCACTGGGTTTCACGGATCTGGTTCAACGTGGCGTCGTCAAGCCATTTGGACAACTGGCGTTGGGTCATGACCCAGCCCGGCGACACGGTGTTGATGCGGATATGGTCAGCACCCAGCGTCGCGGCCAGCCCGCGGGTCAAGCCATTCATGGACGACTTGGCGATGGCGTAACAGGGGTATTCGTTGCACTTTTTCTGCCATCCGGTCGAGCCCAGGTTGATGATCGACCCGCCACCCAGACGGCGCATGCCAGGCACCACCGACTGAATGGCAAAAAACGCCGGGCGCTCATTGACCGCCATGCGCTCATCCCAGTAGTCAGGCGTCACTGACTCCAAGGTGTGACGGTCGTCGCTGGCCACATTGTTAACCAGGGTGGAAAAGGCCCCCAGTTCTTGCTCAGCCAGCGTGATGCTGGCTTGAAGCGCCGCCACATCGCACACATCACATACACGCCACCAGACCGAACCATGACCCTGCGCCCGGATGCTGTCTACCAGTTCGGCACTTTCCTGTTCGGCCACATCGACAAACGCCACCAGCGCGCCCTGCTCGGCAAAGGCCTGTACCAGCGCCGCGCCGACCGCCGTGGCACCGCCGGTGATGAACACGCGCTGACCCCGAAGGCTGGGGTACATCGCCAAAGATCTCTGAGTCGCCATGTCGGTTCCTTAATCACCAGGCAAGTATTGCAATTTGTGTATGTTAGACACTAAATAATTGATCTCAGGGCCCGCTCATGAATTGTTAGCATCCTGCGTGAAAAGAAACCGATTCCATCCAGCGCACCCCCAATGGTTGATGCGCTTGGCCTGCTCTCACATTTGAATGCGACCCTCCATGACCTCCCCGGAACATCCTATTCACTGGCTACAACACGCTGGTCAGCGCCTGGGCCTGGTGCCCTCGCTCGGTGGCGGTGTGGCCGCCTGGCAGCTTGACCAGCCCAGCGGCACGCTGGACTTGTGGCGAGCCTGGGCAGGCAGCACCAACCGCTATACCTTGGCCTCCATGCCCATGCTGCCCTGGTGCAACCGCATCAGCGGCGGCGGTTTTGAGCACGCCGGTGTGTTTTACCCGATGCGCTTGAACCGGGCGGGCGAGCCCTACCCGATCCATGGTGATGGCTGGCTGCAGCCTTGGCAGTTGCAGCAAACTGCCGACAACACGCTGGAGATGACGCTGCAATCCCACGCCTTTGACAACAACCCCTATGTTTACCAAGCCTTGCAGCGCTTTGTGCTGCTGGAAGGCGGCATGGACCAGACGCTCACCGTCACGCACCTGGGGGACCAGCCCATGCCCTACGGACTGGGTCAGCACCCCTGGTTGCCCCGTTCTGCTGCCACGCGACTGAGCGCACCGGTGCAGGGCGTCTGGCTCAGTGGTGGCGACCCGTTGCCCACCCGCCACAGCCACCAATTCCCCCCGGGTTGGGACCCACGCGCGGGCATGCCGGTGACCGACATGCTGGTGGACAACGTCTATACCGGGTGGGCTGGTCAGGCCACCATCACCTGGCCCGAACAGGCCTTGACTTTGACGATGACCGTGCCAAAGATTCTGGAGCAGGGGCAACAGGACGGCTATTGCCTGCTTTACCTGCCACCAGCGGGTGCGGCCTTTTGCCTGGAACCCATGACCCACCCGGTAGACGCCTTCCATTTGCCAGGTAAACCTGGCTTGCAGGTGCTGCAAACTGGCCAGAACCTGAGCTTGCAGGTGCAGTGGCGCTTTGCCCGGTCAGCCTGAATTGGCATTATTTTTTACCAGCGCTGATGCACCAGCGGCTTGGCATAACGGGCATAAATGTCAGCCAGCGCCTGCATGGTGGCACCCGTGAGCGGTGGCAAGTCAGCCGCCGCCACGTTGTCAGCCACCTGGTCGGCACGTTTGCCCCCGGGGATCGAGCAGGTCACCGCCGGGTTCATCTGGATCCAGCGCAGCGCCATCTGCGCCATGCTCTGGCCGGCTGGCACCAGCCCCTGCATGGCTTCCACGGCCTGCAGACCCACATTGAAGTCCAGCCCCGAAAAGGTTTCGCCGCGGTCAAAAGCCGCGCCTTCGCGGTTGAACTGACGGTGGTCATCAGGTGCAAAGGTGCTTTGTGCACTCATCTTGCCGCTGAGCAAGCCCGATGACAGCGGAAGGCGCGCCAGGATGCCCACACCGCGCTTTTGCGTCTGCTCAAACAGCAGTTCTGCCGGGCGCTGGCGAAACAGGTTGTAGATGATCTGCACACTCTGCACGCCGGGGTATTCGATGGCCTTGAGCGCTTCTTCGACCTTTTCGACACTCACGCCGTAGTGGCGCAACTTGCCCGCTGTGACCAGATCATCGAGCACACCAAACACTTCAGGCATGTAAAACACCTCGGTCGGCGGGCAGTGCAGTTGCAGCAGGTCGATGGCCTCGGTGTTGAGGTTGACCAGGCTGCGCTCAACAAACGCCGTCAGGTTGGCGCGGTTGTAGCCGCTGGCCTCATGCGGGTCGAGCCGACGGCCCGCTTTGGTCGCCACGTAAAACGGCTCGCTGCGTTCGCGTTTGAGCTGGGCCAACAGGCGCTCGCTGCGGCCGTCGCCGTAGACGTCGGCGCTGTCGAAAAAGTTCACCCCCAAGTCGAGCGCGCGGTGCAAAGCGCCCATCGAATCCGTGTCATCCACCTCGCCCCAGGTGCCACCAATGGCCCAGGCGCCAAAACTCACAGTCGAGATGTTCCAGCCGGTACGGCCAAGGGGACGGTATTGCATAGGGAGTTCTCTCAATTCAAAACAAGGGCTTGTCCGGCCGCTGGGGGCGAGAGCCACCTGGCGGTCAATCGGCAGAGCAAGATGGTAACCCGCCAGGCCTCCACGCCCCTGGGGTTACGTCTTGGTGAAGGCTACCCGCAGATCGGTGCCCGGCCCGTCGGCGCAAGTGGCAAATCCTGATCCGGCGGCTATGATGCGGCCTGCTCTCAAGGCTTGAAAAAGCCTTGAATTTCATGCAACTGTTTCAATCAACTACAAATGATTTCAGGCTCTAGCCCATGTCCTATAAGGGCTGATAGCACTTGAATTTGTAGCAAGGTACCCCATGGCCGAGAAAACATCTTTCGAGATTGCGCGGGAAACACTCAAGCAGCTCACTGCGCGCAAGCTGCCGCCCACGCCGCTGAACTACCAGAAGATCTACAGCGAGATCGCCCAGCTGCCCATGGAGCCGCCGTTCCCGGCAGACCGGCTGCTGGACATCGCCAAGGCCCTGCCCACCAAGACGCCGGGCCAGCAAAAGCAGCGCGGCCTGCTCGAATCAGCCGTTAACCAACTCAACTGGGATGGCGTTAAAACCGCCTTGATGGCCTACGGTGGCTTCAGCCCGGCGGCGCCTGAGCCAGGCAAACCCGCTGGGACACTGGTAGACGCCCCCAAGGTGTCTGCCGCGCCCATCGACATCGCACCCATGCAGCCGCAGGTGACAGCGCCTGCGCTGACGGCCGATTTTTTCGGCCAGATTGCCCGCATGATCGAGTTCGCGATGCCGGCGCTGGGCCAGGACGACGAGCGCTTTCTGACGCAAGCGCAAACTCTGCTCAAGTCGCTGCGCGACCCCCAGGCCGATGCGGTCACGGTCAAGCAGTCGCTGGGGCAGTTCAGCCATCGCCTGTCGTTTGCCGCCGAAGACCAGGCCGAGATCAAGACGGTGCTGCTGAAGCTGCTGCACCTGGTGGTAGATAACATCAGCCAACTGAGCCTGGACGACAGCTGGCTCAAAGGTCAGGTGGATGCGGTGAAAGCCGCCTGCGTGCCGCCTTTGACGCTGCGCCGCCTGGACGATGTGGAGCAGCGCCTGAAAGACGTGATCTTCAAGCAGACCGAGGCCAAAAGCCGGGCCGTGCAGGCGCAGGAAGAAATGCGCCAGATGCTGGCCACCTTTATCGAGCGGCTGGCCGCCATGTCGCAATCCACCAGCGGCTTTCACGAACAGCTGGAAGCCAGCGCCAAGCTGATCGAACAAGCCAAGACCATTGCCGATATTGCACCCGTGCTCAAAGAGATTGTGGGTGCCACCCGCACCATGGCGCGCGACAGCCAGACTGCACGTGATGAGCTGGTGGGCATGCGCAAAAAAGCCGAGACCACCGAGGCCGAGATCTTCAAGCTGCACCAGGAGCTGGACCGCGTCAGCGCGCAGGCGCGCCACGACCCGCTGACCGGCGCGCTCAACCGCCAGGGCCTGGACGAAGCCGTGACCCGCGAGGTCGCCAAGGTGAAGCGGCAAGACACCCCCTTGTGCATGGCGCTGCTGGACATTGACAACTTCAAAAAGCTCAACGACACGCTGGGCCACGCCACCGGTGACGCCGCGCTCGCGCACCTGGCCAGCGTCACCCGCGAGGTGATGCGTCCGCAGGACACGCTGGCACGTTACGGGGGTGAAGAGTTCGTCATCCTGCTGCCCGACACGCCGCTGGACAAGGGTGTTGAAGCCATGACCCGGCTGCAGCGCGAGCTGACCAAGCGGTTTTTTCTGGCTGGCACCGAAAAAGTGCTGATCACCTTCAGCGCCGGTGTGGCGCAACTCGGGCACGGCGAGACCGGGCCAGATGCCATCAAACGCGCCGACCAGGCCATGTACCTGGCCAAACGGGCGGGTAAAAACCGGGTGCTGGGCGCCGGATGACCCCTATTTCAAAAGGAGACTGACCCATGGCCATGCTGATCTTTCTGGCGGGTTTGCTGCTGTTTCTGGGTGTGCACTCGGTGCGGATCTTCGCCGAAGGCTGGCGTGAGCGCCAGCGCCGCAAACTCGGGGCGGACACCTGGCGCGGCATCTACGCAGCGCTGTCGCTGGTGGGCATGGTGTTGCTGATCTGGGGTTACAGCCTGGTGCGTGACACGCCCACCTGGGTCTGGATGCCGCCGCTGGGCATGCGCCACGCCGCGTCGCTCTTCAACCTGCTGGCGTTCATCCTGCTGGTGGCCGCCTATGTGCCAGGCAACGCCATCAAGGCCAAGGTCCATCACCCCATGGTGGCCAGTGTCAAGCTCTGGGCGGTGGCGCATCTGATGGCCAATGGCAACCTGGCGCACATCATTTTGTTTGGCAGCTTTCTGGCCTGGGCGGTGGCAGACTTCATTGCCGCGCGCAAACGTGACCGGCGCAGCCTGTCAAGCCAGCCTGCGGCTACCACGCTGGCGGCCACGGTGATCACCGTGGTGGTGGGCACGCTGAGCTGGGTGGTGTTTGCCTTCTGGCTGCACGGCTGGCTGATCGGCGTGAAGCCGTTTGGCTGACCTGCGGGTCAAGCCTGCCATGGCAGGCGCTTTTTATTTGATATCCATGAAATACTGGATGGCGTACTTGGCAATAAAACCGACAAAACCAAACGCCAGGCCCAGAAACAGCACAAAGGTGCCGAACTTGCCCGCCTTGGACTCCCAGGCCAGCTGGCCAATGATGAACAGCATGTAGAGAATGCCGGCACCAATGCCAAAGGTCATGCCAAATTCGCTGATCTGCGCCTCGGTATAACCCCACATCAGCGCGACTCCCAACCTGGCAGGGCAGACACATCCACCAGATCCCGGTAAGCGTGCCAGCTGGCATGGCCGAGCCATGGCACCACCAGCACCAAGCCCAGCAGCACCAGGCCCAGCCCCAGCAAGGTCAACACCATGATGAGAGCGCCCCAGAAAGCCAGCGGTATCGGGTTGGTCACCACCACCTGCCAGCTCACCGCCATCGCCTGGGCAACGGTGATTCGGCGGTCCAGCAACAACGGAATGGTGATCACCGTGAAGGCAAAAATGGGTGCCACCAGCATGCCACCCAGCACCAGCCACATCTCCAGCAAAAATACGCTCGGGCCCAGCACCACATGGTTCAGAAAATCGGTGGGTGTATCGATGGGCGCGCTAGCCATGAGTTGGATCAGGGCCGCCGACACCACCACCCAGGTGGTACCTGCCACTGCCAGCAGCACACCAAAGCGCAGCAGGTTCCAGTGTTGGTCACCCCACTTGATGAAATCGCCATGCTGCCAGTTCAGCCAGGTGCGCAAGACCAACGGCCAGCCCACCGGTTCGCGGCGTTCCAGCGCCCGGCTCATGGCGTACAGACTGGTCGCCAGAATCGGCGCCACCAGCAAAAAACCAGAGAATGCGCCCGCCAGCAGCCAGAACCGGTCACCGGCCAACAGCAGCAGCACCGCGCCGAACACGGTCGTGATCAGTCCGTGCACATAACTGATCCAGCCGCAACGCAACATGTCGCGACCACCACGCGCCAGCCAAGTGAAGGGCTGCGTGACGCTGACGGTGCGTGGTAACGGCGCAGAGAACGGTGGTGAGGACTCGGGCATGGGCGTGCGTGGGCAAAGACCGCGATGGTGCCACAAGCCCGCCAGCAGACGGCGAAACAGGGCCAAAAAAATGGGCCGACACTGGTCAAAAACCAGATGTCGGCCCGCAAGACCTGCGCAGGTCAGCCCGCAGGCTGACCCTGGCAAAGCACTTTACAGCTTGGCTGCTGGTGCCGGTGGCGGTGCCATACGCCCACCCTTGCCACCGCGCTGGCCTGGCCCGGCAGCCACGTCAAACACCTTTTGCTGCTCTAGTGTCAGCGCGGCATAAAAGGTCTTGGTCGCAGCCTCATGCTTTTCCATGGCGGCGTTCATGGCAGTCATGCGCTCGGTGCGCAGGGCTTTCATCTTGTCCAGCCGCTCGGGGGTGGTCAGTTTGGCCATCTCGATCGGGTCAGGGCGCTGCGGCATGGTTTGCATGGCGGCGGGTTTTCTGGCCTCCGTAAAGGTTTTCCAGGCGCCTTCCTGCGCCGCGGTCAGCTTGAGCTGGGCCTTGAGCATGGCGTCGCGCTGCTCCATGCGGGCTTGCATGCGGGCCGGGTCCATCTTGCCCATGCGATCCTGGCGCATGCCATGGCCCTGCATGCTGCTGCCGGGGCCCATCATGGGGTCGCATTGTTCGTGCCACTGGCCGCCACGCTGACCCGCGTAAGCAATGCCAGCAACAGCCAGCAGACCGGCGATGAGAGAGAGTTTGAGAGTTGATTTCATGGTGACTTCCTTTGGGTAGAGCCGCTGACCTGAAGATGGCATCGGCGTGAAAAGAAGTATCTGCGCCGCATGTATCGCCGCGATGACGCGCCCTCAAAGCTATGTAAAGTTGCATGAAGGGGGTGTGATTCAAAGTGGTGTGTTTTGACAGCGATGCCTCGCGGGTGGTGGCTGGCTTTTGCGGTTGGCTTTTGCGGTTGGCTTTTACGTATTGCGGCTGGTTTTTGCAAATGGCAGGGCGACCGGGTCAGGTGCGTGCGGTTTTGGGTAGCAATC
>MTEI01000016.1 GCA_002083775.1 Rhodoferax ferrireducens
AGGCCAGCCGCAAGATCAGCGACATCATCAGTGTGATTGACGGCATTGCTTTCCAGACCAACATTCTGGCGCTCAACGCCGCGGTGGAAGCGGCCCGTGCCGGCGAGCAGGGGCGGGGTTTTGCGGTGGTGGCCAGCGAGGTGCGATCCCTGGCCGGGCGCAGCGCCGAGGCTGCCAAAGAGATCAAAACCCTGATCAACACCAGTGTGGAGCGGGTGGAGCAGGGCAGCGCGCTGGTGGACCAGGCGGGTACCACCATGCATGATGTGGTGACCTCGATCAAGCGGGTGACCGACATCGTGGGTGAAATCAGCGCCGCCAGCAACGAGCAGAGCATGGGTGTGTCGCAGGTGGGCGAAGCGGTGTCGCAAATGGACCAGGTCACCCAGCAAAACGCGGCCATGGTGGAAGAAATGGCGGCGGCTGCTGCCAGCCTCAAGGCTCAAGCGCAGGACCTGGTGCAAACGGTGTCAGTGTTCAAATTGGGTGACACCCAGGGCGTCGGCCAGCCTGGTCTGGGCTTGTCGGTGGCGCCAGCGCGCGCCCACCCGCCCAAGCCAGGCCCGTTCAAAGGTGTCGACCGGCGTGCGGGCGGGGTGGCCAAAGGGGCTGCGGCGCGTGCGCGCAGCAAACCGGCCAGCCAGCCACCGGCACCCTTGCCTGCCCCGACAGCCAAGCCAACTGCGGCCAGCGGCACGTCGGATGGGGATTGGGAAACTTTTTAAACCTGTCAGTCGGGTCAGTCCTCACGCATTACCTGCAGCACTGCCTCCCCATAGGCTTCCAGCTTGCGCACGCCCAGGCCGCTGATGCCTTGCAATTGCTCCAGGGACTGCGGTGCGGTCTGGGCGATGGCGGCCAGCGTGGCGTCGTGAAAGATCACGTAGGCGGGCAGGTTGTGCTCTTTGGCCACGCCGGCGCGCCAGGCTTTGAGTGCTGTAAATCTGCGTTGCTGATGAAGGTCTAGTGTCGCGAGCGTTTTGGGTGCTGTCGTGTGGCTGGTTCGGCGGCTTTTGCGCGTGGCGGTTTTGGGCGCGCTGGTGCGTAGCCTGATCGGTACCTCGCCCTTGAGCACGGCGCGCGACACCTCGGTGAGCGCCAGCGTGTTGAACGCCTGCGCATCCACTGCTACCGCGCCAATCGCCAGCAACTGACGCAGCACGGCGCGCCATTGGGTCTCAGACAATTCGGCCCCAATGCCAAACGTGCTCAGGGTGTCATGCCTGCGCTGCGTCACCTTCTCGGTGACCTTGCCCCGCAAAATGTCCACGATGTGCCCGGCACCAAACCCAAAACCACTCATCTGCTGCACCCGGTACACGGTGGAGAGCAGTTTGCGCGCGGCATCGGTGGCGTCCCACACGTCAGGCGCTTGCAGGCAGTTGTCGCAGTTGCCGCAGTCGGTGCTGGCTTCGTCAAAGTAGCGCAACAACCGCACCCGGCGGCAGTCGGTGGCCTCGGCCAGGCCCAGAAGCGCGTCCAGCTTGCCGCGCAGGCCCTGCTTGAATTCTTCTTCGGCCGGGCTCTCGTCGATCATGCGGCGCTGGTTCACCACGTCTTGCAGGCCGTAACACATCCAGGCGTCAGCGGGTTCGCCGTCGCGCCCGGCACGGCCGGTTTCCTGGTAATAACCTTCGATGTTTTTCGGCATGTCCAGGTGTGCCACAAACCGCACGTCGGGCTTGTCGATGCCCATGCCAAAAGCGATGGTGGCCACCATCACAATGCCCTCACTGCGCAAAAACCGGTCCTGATTGGCTTGCCGCACCTTGGCATCCAGCCCGGCGTGGTAGGGCAGGGCGGCAATGCCGTTGTCGCACAGCAAATCAGCCGTGTCTTCGACCTTTTTGCGCGACTGGCAATACACCACACCCGCGTCGCCCATGTGCTCGTCCTGGATGAAGCGCAGCAACTGCTGCGTGGCTTCGCGCTTTTCGACGATGGTGTAACGGATGTTGGGGCGATCGAAACTGCTGATGAATAGCCGCGCGTCCTGCAACTGCAGGCGTTCGATGATGTCGGCGCGGGTCAGCGCGTCGGCGGTGGCGGTCAGGGCAATGCGCGGCACCGTCGGGTAACGCTCGTGCAAAACCGTCAGCGCCCGGTATTCAGGCCGGAAGTCGTGGCCCCACTGGCTCACGCAATGCGCCTCGTCAATGGCAAACAGGCTCAAGTGACCCCGCTCTTGCAGCGCATCGAGTTGTGCCAGAAAGCGTGGCGTGTTCACCCGCTCCGGCGCGGCGTACAGCAGAGTGATGTCGCCCGCCAACAGACGCCGCTCGACCTGGCTGGCCTGCTCAAAGGAGAGGGTGGAGTTCAAAAACTCGGCCTTGACACCCGCTTCATGCAGCGCGCCCACCTGGTCGTGCATCAGCGCAATCAGCGGCGAGATCACCACCGTGATGCCCTGGCCAGCGGCCCGGCGGGCAATCGCCGGAATCTGGTAACACAGGCTTTTGCCGCCGCCAGTGGGCATCAGCACCAGCGCGTCGCCACCCGAAGTCACATGCTCAATGATGGCCTGCTGTGGCCCGCGAAAGACCTGGTAGCCGAAAACTTCTTGAAGAATGGAGGTGATGGACAAGGTGATCAACTAAATTTGATAGCTACTCGCCCATGTTACATAAGGGCTAGAGGCCTAAAAAGCATAAACATTGATGGGCAAGCCCATGGCTCGCCCGATACGCTATTGTCCCATTGGACAGGCCTGCCACATGCCTGGTATCTGAATGGTTGGCGGCTGGCTTTCTACAATACCGCCCATGATCACACGCCCCTACACCCGCGCTCAAGCGCTGCCCGCCCTTCTTGAAAATCGCATCCTGGTGCTGGACGGCGCCATGGGCACCATGATCCAGCGCTTCAAACTCGACGAATCGCAGTACCGGGGCGAGCGCTTCAAGGACTTTCATAAGGACATCAAGGGCAACAATGAGCTGCTGAGCCTGACCCGCCCGGACGTGATCAGCGACATCCACGAGTCTTACCTGGCCGCTGGTGCCGACATGATCGAAACCAATACCTTTGGCGCCACCCGCATCGCCCAGGCGGATTACGACATGGCCGACCTGGCGTTTGAGATGAACCTGGCTTCGGCCAAGTTGGCCCGCGCCGCCTGCGACAAGTTTTCCACCCCCGACAAACCGCGCTTTGTGCTTGGTGCCCTGGGCCCCACGCCCAAAACCGCCAGCATCAGCCCGGATGTGAACGACCCCGGCGCACGCAATGTGACGTTTGAAGAGCTGCGCGCCTCGTATTACGAACAAGTTGAAGCCCTGGTGCAGGGTGGCGCCGACGTGCTGCTGGTCGAAACTATTTTTGACACCCTTAACGCCAAGGCCGCGCTGTTTGCGATTGACGAGTTTTTTGAAGCCAGTGGTGAACGCCTGCCGATCATCATCAGCGGCACGGTCACCGACGCTTCCGGCCGCATCCTCTCTGGCCAAACCGTGACCGCCTTCTGGCACAGCGTGCGCCACGCGCAACCGCTGGCGATTGGCCTGAACTGCGCGTTAGGCGCCGCGCTGATGCGCCCGTACATTCAAGAATTGAACAAGGCCGCCCCCGACACCTTCATCAGCTGCTACCCCAACGCTGGCCTGCCCAACCCGATGAGCGACACTGGCTTTGACGAAACCCCCGAGGTCACCAGCCGCCTGGTGGGTGAATTCGCCCGCGACGGGCTGGTCAACATCGTTGGCGGTTGCTGCGGCACCACGCCGGACCACATTGGCGCGATTCACGACAAGGTGGCACCGCTGTCCGGGCGCAGGCTGCAAAAAAACGTCTTTTACGCGGAAGCGGCATAACCCGGCTTGCCAGCAGGCGGTCATGAAAAACCGCCTGTTTGATCCTGATGAACCGCCGTGCAGCAGGCTGAGCCATGGCTACGCGCTGGCCAGTCGCCTGCCTGATCACGCCTGAGCCTGCGACTCCCCCACCTGATTAACCCCCACACCATGCAGTCACTTCAAGATTTTTTGACGGTCTTCTTCAGCTTCAAGGCCTATGTGATGCTGCCCATCATCATCTTCTTCATTGCGCTGGCGGTCCGGCTGCCACTGCGCCAAGTGGTGCTGAGCACGGTGAGTCTGGCGGCGGGTTTTGCCGGTGTGTTTATCGCCTTTGACTTCTTTGTGGCCAACATCAGCCCGGCGGTGCAGCAGCTCACCAGCGTGCGCGGGCTCAATTTCCCGGTGCTGGATGTGGGCTGGCCGCCCTTAGCCGCCATCACCTGGGCCTCGCCGCTGGCGGCGATTTCGATCCCGCTGGTGCTGGTGGCCAACTTGCTCATGCTGGCTTTGGGCTGGACCCGCACCATCTACATCGACATCTGGAATTACTGGCATTTCGCGTTGATGGGGGTGCTGGTGATGTCGCTCACCGGCAGCATGGCGCTGGGTTTGTCGGCGGTGTTGTTGATCGCGGTGTATTGTTTCAAGATGACCGAGTGGTCAGCGCCTGAAGTGGAGCGCGAAACCGGCCTGGTGGGCATTTCTGCTTCTCCAGTGTCAGTCAACGGGTTGGTGCCCTATGCGGTGTGTGTGGACTGGGTGCTGGACCGAATCCCGTTGGTCAAGCGTTGGAATTACAACCCGCACAGCAAGGGCGACGAGCCGTCGGTCGCCAGCGCTCTGGACCTGCTGGGTGAGCCCATGGTCATTGGCGGCGTGATGGGGCTGGTTTTGGCAACGGCTGCGGGCTATAACCTGGGTGCCACGCTGGAGTTGGCGGTACACATCGCGGCGGTGATGTTTTTGCTGCCCAAGAGTGCCGGGCTGATTGGTGATGCCATGATGCCGGTGACGGTGGCTCTGCGTGACCAGGTGACGCGGTTTTTCCCGCATCGCAAAAATCTGATTGTGGCCATGGATACCGGTTTCCTGATGCACCACAAATCGGTGATGGTCACCGGCCTGGTCCTGATGATGCTGGCGGTGCTGATTGCGTTGGTGCTGCCCGGCAACCAGGTGTTGCCGCTGGGGGACTTGCCGAACCTGTTTTCGGTCATGTCCATGTCGGTGCTGATCTTTCGCGGCAATGTGTTTCGCGCGGTGGTGGCCGGCGTGCCGGTCATCATCACGTTTTTGCTGATTGCCTCCAACCTGGCACCCCTTTACACCCGGCTGGCAAGCCAGGCACCTTCATTCAAGTCCGAAGGGCTGGGGCAGATCACCGCATTCACTGACGGCGGGCACCAGCTGCGGTTCCTGATCTATTCGCTGTACCGGGGTGAACTGTGGGCGATGCTGGTCCTGCCGCTGTTGCTGGGGGCGATTGTTTTGGTGTGGCGACGTTTTCGCGCCAGCAGCCCAACCTGAGCGGTGACGCTGCAATCGCCGCGTTCTGTCATACCGCAGGCCTTCGGCAGTTGCCGCAGGATGCCGCGGCCAAAAAAATAGGATAATTGCCGTTTTTCACCAACTTGCCGGAGCCCATTCACCATGGCCAAAGAATTTCGTACAGAAGCTGACCGCAAAGCGACTCCCCGTCCTGTAGCCCCGGAAGGCGTTTGCTACACCGCTGGCCACGGCCAGTTGCGCAGCCTGGAGCGTGGCGTAGCCACCAACAACAAGAAGAACCCCGGCAAGCGTTGCAAAAAGGGCGGCTGACTCGGATTTTGGCTGCCGAGTGCAGTCGATAAAAAGCGGCCCCGAAGGGCCGCTTTTTTATGGGTGATTCAAACTGGTGATTACAAGATAATTGACCTTTAGCCCTTTCGTAATATGGGCTGACAGCTATTCAATATGGAGCGGCATTCGCTCACATATTGCGTCGGTACTGCCCGCCCACCTCAAACAGCGCGTTGGTGATCTGACCGAGGGAGCAGCAGCGCACAGCATCCATCAGCACCTCAAACACGTTCTGGTTATCGATCACCGCTTGTTGCAGGCGCTTGAGCTGTGCTGGCGCTTCATCGGCGTGGCGGGTGTGGAAATCGGCCAGGCGGGTCAGTTGGCTCTGTTTTTCGTCGTCGGTGCTGCGCGCCAGCTCCAGTTTGTCGTTCACCGGGTCGCCATGCGGGTTACGGAAGGTGTTGACGCCGATGATGGGCAGCTCGCCGGTGTGTTTGAGCATCTCGTAGTGCATGGATTCGTCCTGGATCTTGCCGCGCTGGTAGCCGGTTTCCATGGCACCCAACACGCCACCACGCTCGGTGAGGCGCTCAAACTCGGTCAACACGGCTTCTTCCACCAGCTCGGTCAGTTCTTCGATGATGAACGCGCCCTGCGACGGGTTTTCGTTCTTGGCCAGGCCCCATTCGCGGTTGATGATGAGCTGGATGGCCATCGCGCGACGCACCGAGTCTTCGGTGGGTGTGGTGATGGCTTCGTCGAACGCGTTGGTGTGCAGGCTGTTGCAGTTGTCGTAGATGGCAATCAGCGCCTGCAAGGTGGTGCGGATGTCGTTGAACTGGATTTCTTGGGCGTGCAGGCTGCGGCCACTGGTCTGGATGTGGTACTTGAGTTTTTGGCTGCGCTCATTTGCCCCATACTTTTCCTTCATCGCCACCGCCCAGATGCGCCGCGCCACGCGGCCCATCACGGTGTATTCGGGGTCCATGCCGTTGCTGAAGAAGAAGCTCAAATTCGGCGCAAAGTCGTCAATATGCATGCCGCGCGCCAGATAGGCTTCGACAAAGGTGAAGCCGTTGGAGAGCGTGAACGCCAGTTGGCTGATCGGGTTGGCACCGGCTTCGGCAATGTGGTAACCCGAAATCGACACGCTGTAGAAGTTACGCACGTTGTGGTGCACAAAATAGCTGGCGATGTCGCCCATCACTTTCAGGCTGAATTCGGTGCTGAAAATGCAGGTGTTCTGGCCCTGGTCTTCTTTCAAAATATCCGCCTGCACCGTGCCGCGCACGTTGGATAGCACCCATTCGCGGATTTTGGCCGCCTCGGTGTCGGTGGGTTCACGGCCGTTGTCGGTGTGGAACTTTTCCAGGTTCTGGTCGATGGCGGCGTTCATGAACATCGCCAGAATGCTCGGCGCCGGTCCATTGATGGTCATCGACACGCTGGTGTTGGGGCTGCATAAGTCAAAACCGCCGTACAGCACCTTCAGGTCGTCAATGGTGGCAATGCTCACGCCGCTGTTGCCCACCTTGCCGTAGATGTCCGGGCGCGGGTCGGGGTCATTGCCGTAGAGCGTGACCGAGTCAAACGCGGTGCTCAGGCGCTTGGCGGCCATGCCGGAGCTGAGCAGCTTGAAGCGTTTGTTGGTGCGAAACGGGTCGCCTTCCCCGGCGAACATGCGGGTGGGGTCTTCGTTTTCGCGCTTGAAGGCAAAGGTGCCGGCGGTGTAGGGATAGCTGCCAGGCACGTTGTCGAGCATCAGCCATTTCAGGATTTCGCCATGGTCTTCATATTGCGGCAGACACACCTTGCGGATGGTGGTGCCACTCAAGGTTCTACTGGTGAGTGCGGTTCGGATTTCCTTGTCGCGGATCTTCACCACGTATTCGTCACCGGCATAGGCGCGCTGCATTTCGGGCCACTGGGCCAGCAGTTTGTGCGCGGCCGGGTCTTGCAGCTGTTCGCGCTGCTGGGCTAGGTCGATGGCTGCTTCAGCGGCTTTGGCCTTGCCGGGTTTGCCCACTTCGAGCATCACAGCGGCGGCGCGTAGTTGCTGGATTTCACGTGCCAACCGGGCCTGGGCGCGGGCTTTTTTTTTGTATCCGCGCACGGTGTCGGCAATTTCAGCCAGGTAACGGGTGCGGGCTGCTGGCACCACCGGGCTCTGATTCGTGCTGTGGCGCACAGCCACGGTGGGCAGGTGTGATTCGCCCAGCGGCAGGCCCAGTTCACTCAAGCGCGCCTTCAACGCCTGGTACAGCGCAGTGACGCCGTCGTCGTTGAAACGTGCGGCCATGGTGCCAAACACCGGCATCTGCTCGGGTGGTACGCCAAAGGCTTCGCGGTTGCGTTGCACCTGTTTGGCCACATCGCGCAGTGCGTCAGAAGCACCCTTGCGGTCAAACTTGTTGATGGCGACAAACTCGGCAAAGTCGAGCATGTCGATTTTTTCCAGTTGGCTGGCTGCCCCAAACTCGGGCGTCATCACGTACAGCGGCACGTCCACATGCGGCACGATGGCTGCGTCGCCCTGGCCGATGCCCGAGGTTTCCACAATGATCAGATCGAACCCGGCCACCTTGCAGGCGGCAATCACATCCGGCAGGGCGGCGCTGATTTCGCTGCCAAAGTCACGCGTTGCCAGGCTGCGCATGAACACTTTGGGGCCGTTTTGCCAGGGGGTGATGGCGTTCATGCGGATGCGGTCGCCCAGCAGGGCGCCACCGCTCTTGCGTCGCGACGGGTCGATGCTGATCACAGCCACGCGCAGGCTGTCGGCCTGATCCAGGCGCAAACGGCGGATCAGTTCATCGGTCAGGCTAGATTTGCCTGCGCCACCGGTGCCGGTGATGCCCAAAACCGGCGTCTTTTTAGTAGCTGCCAGCCCTTTTATTTCCTGGGTTAGCGCCTTGAAAGACACTGAAAAATCACCTTTGCCAACACCTGAGGCTTCTTCGTTCTCCAGGCTGGTGATGAGTTGTGCCAGCGCACGCCAACTCTGGTCGGTATGGCCCTGAATGGCCTCGACGGTGGTCGGTGCATAACTGCTGATGTCTTTGTCGCAGCGCATTACCATCTCGCCGATCATGCCGGCCAGACCCATGCGTTGCCCATCTTCGGGGCTGAAGATGCGTTGCACACCATAGGCATGGAGTTCGGCAATCTCGCTCGGCACAATCACGCCGCCGCCGCCGCCAAACACTTGGATGTGCTCGCCGCCACGGGCACGCAGCAAATCCACCATGTACTTGAAATATTCCACATGCCCGCCCTGGTAGGAGCTGATGGCAATGCCCTGCACGTCTTCCTGCAGCGCAGCGGTCACCACTTCTTCCACGCTGCGGTTGTGGCCCAGGTGGATCACCTCGGTGCCCATGCTTTGCAGGATGCGGCGCATGATGTTGATGGCTGCGTCGTGCCCGTCAAACAGGCTGGCCGCCGTGACAAAGCGCACTTTGTGGGTGGGGCGGTAGTTGGCCAGGGCCTTGAAGTCGGCGGACAGATCGGTCATGTGGGGGTCTCCATTCGGGTCATTGGCTCGCAGTTGACGTTGACGTCAACGTCAATGCAGGCGGCGATGTTAGCGGGTTTCACAGACAAAAGGGCGCCAACGCGCCCTTTTGTGGTGACCGGTGTGAAGGCGCGCTATTTGTACAGCACATCAGGCAGCCACATGCCAATCGCCGGGAACATGTACAACAGCACAATGGCAATCACCTGGATGCCCATAAAAGGTAGCATGCCGGCAAAAATCTGGTTCAGCGTGACGTGCGGCGGGCTCACGCCTTTCAGGTAAAACGCCGACATGGCCACCGGCGGGCTCAGGAAGGCAGTTTGCAGGTTCAGCGCCACCAGCAGGCCAAAGAACAGCGGGTCAATGCCAAAGTGTGGCAGCAGCGGGATGAAGATCGGCATGAAGATGACGATGATCTCGGTCCATTCCAGCGGCCAGCCCAGCAAAAAGATCACCACTTGCGCCAAGATCATGAATTGCACCGGGGTCAGGTCCATCGACAGCACCCAGGTGTTGACCAGCTCCTGGCCGCCCAGCAGCGCAAAGGCCGCCGAGAAAATGCTGGAGCCGACAAATAGCCAGCACACCATGGCGCTGGTTTTTGCCGTCAGGTACACCGACTCGCGAACCACGGTGATGTTCAGTCGCCGGTAGGCCGCCGCCAGCAACAGCCCGCCCATCGAGCCCATGGCCGCCGCCTCGGTGGGGGTGGCCACGCCAAACACAATGGTGCCCAGCACCGCCATGATCATCACCGCCAGCGGAAAGAACGAGCCCAGCAGCATCTTGAAAATTTCCAGCCGGGCGAAGCTGAAATACGCATAGAACAGCGCCAGCGCCGCCACACAGATGGCCACGGCGATCCAGAAGCCGTTGGGCGCTGGCAAGCGCTCGGCGCTGGCCGCCGCTGCGGCCGCTTCAGGTGCAGCCGCAGCGGGTGGCGCAGCTTCTGTCATGGCGGCCGCCGGGGCCGACGGCGCCGCGGCGTCAGGAGCCACCGCCGCTGACCCCATGGGCTCAGGTGCAGCGTCAGACCCCATTGGCTCGGGTGCAGCCTCGTCACCCAGAGACTGTGGGGCTTCGTCAGCGGGCGGCTCGCCCAGGCCATCAGCCGCCTCAGGCTCGGCCAGGCCACCCGCAGCACCTGTGTCGGTGCCGGCGTCAAACGAGTCACCGCCCATGGCTTGCACGCCTTCCATTTCGACCGGCGGCAAGGGGGCAGTCACCTTGACATAGGCCAGACCCAAGGCCCCGGCCACCACCAGCGCCGGCAGCAGGGCAATACCCAATTGGCCCAGCAAGGTGCCCATGGGCACTTGCGCATTGCACTTGCCTTTGATGGCCCCGATCAAGCCGCTCAAAGCCTTGCTGCTGCCTGATTCGGTGATGTTGGCGGCAAATGGCGGCAGGGGCACCAAGCGTTCTTCGGCCGACATCGGCGGCGCCATGCTGGGCTTGAGCTTGGCGACGATGATCACGTACACGATGTACAGGCAAGCCAGCATGATGCCGGGGAAAAACGCCCCGGCGTACAACTTGACCACCGACACCCCGGCGGTGGCGCCGTAAACGATCAGCATCACTGACGGCGGAATCAAAATACCCAGGCAGCCACCCGCAGTGATGGCCCCGGCTGCCAATTTCACGCTGTAGCCTGCTTTCAGCATGGCGGGCAGCGCCAGCAAGCCCATCAGTGTGACCACCGCGCCCACAATGCCGGTGGCGGTGGCAAAAATGGCGCAGGTGATGATGGTGGCCACCGCCAGTGAGCCGGGCACACGGGCTGTGGCCAGGTGCATGCTTTTGAACAGCTTTTCGATCAGGTTGGCGCGCTCGATCAGGTAACCCATGAACACAAACAGCGGGATGGAGATCAGCACGTCGTTGGACATCACCGAATAGGCACGCTGCACCATCAGGTCCAGGGTTTGCTGTACCGCCAGGTTGGGGTCCTGACTTCGGTAGGCAATCCAGGCAAACACCATGCCCATGCCCATCAGGGTAAAAGCGGTAGGAAACCCCAGCATGATCGCCACCACCACCAGGGCCAGCATCAGCAGCCCCAGGTGGGCGTTGGTCATCAACTCAAAAGGTGGCAGCAGAAAAAAAGCGGCCAGCACCACACCGGCCATGATGGTCAGGCCAAACCAAACTTCGCGTCTCATGAGTGTGTCCTGTGGGGGTGGGTGATGTAGTCGTCGAGCTTGGCGATGTCTTCGTCTTTGACGTGCACCATCTCTTTGAGTTTCTGGATGTCGACCTCGGCCACATCGTCCTCGCGGGAAGGCCAGTCACCCTCGCGCAGACAGATGATGCAGCGGATGATTTCCACCAGACCCTGCAGCAGTAGCACCGCACCGGCGATGGGAATGATGGTCTTGAAGGGGTACACCGGCGGGCCGTTGGCGGTGATGTTCGAGTGCTCGCTGATGGCCCAGGAATCGGCCGCAAAGCTGTAGCCGGCCCAAGCCAGCGCCACCACGCCGGGCACAAAGAACAGGATGTACAGCGCCAGGTCCAGCCCGGCCTGCAGGCGCGGCGGGAAAAAGCCGTACAGCACGTCGCCGCGCACATGGCCGTTTTGCGACAGCGTGTAGGCTCCGGCGGTCATGAACAAAGTGCCATACATCATGCTCATCACATCAAACGCCCAGGGGTGTGGCGCGTCCAGCACGTAGCGCGAAAACACCTCCCAGGTGATCATGAGCGTGAGTGCCAGGATCAGCCAGGCGCAGCTGCGCCCCACAAAGGAGCTGATCTTGTCAACCGACAGCAGAAGTTTTTGCATCTTGAACCCTATCAACAAATCAGCCATTCAGAGCAAGCCTGAATGGCTGACGAACGAAAGGCCGGGATAGGCGATCAGGCTTTTTTGCCACCAAAGAAGTGGTTCACCGCCATGCGGCGATTCACATAGGTGTCCTGATCCCACTTCACGGCGCGGGCGGCAAAGGCTTTTTGCGACTCGACGATTTCCTTGAACAGCGGGTTCTCGGCGGATTTCTTCTCGACGATCTCGCTCCACAGCTTGAGCTGGTCTTGCAGCACGGCGTCAGGGGTCTTGTAGAACTTGACCTTGTCCTTGGTCTGCAGCTCGACGTAGTCTTTGGAGTAGCGGTCGATGGCTTTCCACGACATGTCGGCCGACGCTGCCTCGGTGGCCCCGGCGATGATGGCTTTCATCTTGGCCGGCAGCGCGTCGTATTTGGTCTTGTTGAACATGATCTCGAAGGTTTCCGCGCTCTGGTGGTAGCTTTGCAGCATGCAGACCTTGGAGACATCGGGAAAGCCCAGCAGCCGGTCACTGGATGCGTTGTTGAACTCGGCACCATCCAGCAGACCGCGGTCCATGGCCGGCACAATCTCGCCGCCCGGCAGCGCGTTCACCGCCGCACCCATGGCGGTGAACAGGTCAATGGCCAGGCCGTTGGTGCGGAATTTGAGGCCCTTGAAGTCAGCCGACTTGGTGATGGGCTTCTTGAACCAGCCCAGCGGCTGGGTGGCCATCGGGCCATACAGAAACGACTGCACGTTGCCGCCAATGGAGGCATACAACTTGGCCAGCAGTTCGGCACCGCCACCGTATTTGTGCCAGGCCAGGATCATGTTGGCATCCATACCAAAGGCCGGGCCGGAGTTCCACAGCGCCAGCGCGTTTTGCTTGCCGTAGTGGTAGCCCAGCACGCCGTGGCCGCCGTCCAGCGTGCCTTTGGAGACCGCTTCCAGCAGACCAAAGGCCGGCACCACCGAGCCTGCGGGCAGCACCTCGATCTTCAGATCACCACCGGTCATGTCGTTGACCTTCTTGGCATAGTCCAGCGCATATTCGTGGAAGATGTCTTTGGCAGGCCATGTGCTCTGCCAGCGCATGCTGATCGGGCCGGTCTGTGCCTTGGCGATCATGGGGGCAGAGAGGGCGCCTGCAGCAACGGCTGCGCCCTTGAGCAATTGGCGACGGGGGGTTTTACGATCAGTCAAGGTCATCTCCTGTTGTTGATAATGCCGCTCTGATTTTGATCAAAGAACTTGATCAAAAGCCTAGGGTTTCTACTTGTTTCATTCGCCGGCGATACAAAAGACCTTTTACTTTTTTGTATGTTGTAGCGAGATTTTGGTCGGTATTACCTTGTCGCATTGGTGACAATAGTGCCGTTTGAGCCTCTATTTTTGAAAGACACCATGCAGCCCATTCAACTTTTTGACACTGCTTCCAGCACTTACACCTATGTGCTGTTTGATGCCACCAGCCGCGAAGCGATCATCATCGACCCGGTCGATGACCAGGTCGAGCGTGACCTGCAGGTGCTGCGCGAATACGGCCTCAAACTCATCTGGGCGCTGGAAACGCACGCCCATGCCGACCACATCACCAGCGCGGGCCTGCTGGCCGAACTGGCCGGAGCCAAAACCACCGCCCCGGCTGGCTGCGGTATCACCACGGCTTCGGTGCAGCTCAACGACGGTGATGTGCTGCGCTTTGGCGCTGAGCAGATTCGGGCCCTGCATACGCCCGGTCATACCGCAGGTAGCATGTGTTTTGTTTGGCGTGACCATGTGTTCACGGGTGACACGCTCTTGATCAATGGCTGCGGCCGTACCGACTTTCAATCTGGCAGCGCGGCGCAGCTCTACCACAGCCTGACCGAGGTGCTGTTCAAGCTGCCCGACGACACCACGGTCTGGCCGGGGCACGACTATCAGGGCAAAACCCATTCCAGCATCGGGCAGGAAAAGGCCAGCAACGCACGGGTGGCGGGTAAGACGCAGGCTGAGTTCACCGCCATCATGGATGCTTTGAGTCTGCCGCCACCGAAGCGCATTCTTGAAGCGGTGCCCGCCAACCTGCAGTCGGGCCTGCGCCATGACACACCGGTGGCGCATGAGCTGGTGCAGCGCCACGCCGATGGCTACGCTGGCGATGTGTCGGTGACCTTGGCCAACCAATGGGTCGAGGCGGGTGAGGCGGTGCTGGTGGATGTGCGCACCGATGCCGAGCGTGCCTGGGTCGGGTTTGTGCCCGGTGCGGTGCCGGTGGCCTGGAAGCAGTGGCCCGGCATGGCCATGAACCCGGACTTTGACAAACAGCTGCAAGCTGCTGTGCCTGAGGGTAAAAAAGTGCTGCTGCTGTGCCGCAGCGGCGTGCGCTCGGTCGCCGCAGCCAAACGCGCCACCGAGCTGGGCCTGCAGGCCTACAACATTCTGGAAGGTTTTGAGGGCGACCCCGACGAGAACGCCCAGCGCAACCGACGCGGGGGCTGGCGCTTCAACGGGCTGCCCTGGCGCCAAGGCTGAGCCTAACCCGGGCGTTTTGTCCCCTGTTTTGTGCCGATAATCCCGGCCATGACTTTTTTGGCGATCGACATTGGCAATACGCGCCTGAAATGGGCGCTACATGCCGCCCCAAGACGTGACGCGCCGGTGCTGGCGCAAGGCGTTGAATTCCTCGAACACATCGACAAACTGGCCGAAGGCGGCTGGGCCAGCATCGCCCCGCCGCGCCATGTGCTCGGCTGCGCGGTGGCGGGCGACACGGTGCGCCGCCGGGTTGAAGAGCAGATGGAACTGTGGGACGTGTCCCCGCAATGGGTGGTGGCCAGCAGCCAGGAGGCGGGTGTGACCAACGGCTATGACTACCCGGCGCGCCTGGGTGCCGACCGCTGGGTGGCGATGATCGGCGCCTGGCACCGCTGCCTGGCGCGCGGCCCAGCCCGCCCATTGGTGGTGGTGATGGTCGGCACCGCCGTCACGGTGGATGCCGTGGATGCCAGCGGGCGTTTTCTGGGTGGCTTGATCCTGCCGGGCCACGGCATCATGCTGCGCGCGCTGGAGTCTGGCACCGCCGGGCTGCATGTGCCCACCGGCAATGTTGTTGAATTTCCCACCAACACCAGCGACGCCCTCACCAGCGGTGGCACCTACGCCATTGCGGGTGCGGTGGAGCGCATGGTGCAGCACCTGCGCCAGCGCTGCGGGGCAGAGCCTTGCTGCATGATGACTGGCGGCGCGGGCTGGAAGATGGCCCCCAGCATGTCACTGCAGTTTGAGCTGGTGGACAACCTGCTGTTTGACGGTCTGCTGGAAATGGCGGCGCGTCGGTTTGTAGAGAAAACCGTGCTCTAGCCCTTATCGGTAAAGGGCTGGTAGCTATGGATTTTGTTGTTCTAGCCAAGCCTGGGCCAGCCGCACCCAGTACGTGGCGCCCAGCGGCAGCAGCGCGTCGTTGAAGTCGTAACTCGGGTTGTGCAACATGCACGGCCCGCCACCGTGGCCCAGTTCGCGGTGGTCACCCTCGCCGTTGGCGATGAAGGCGTAACACCCCGGTTTTTGCAGCAGCATGTAGGCAAAGTCTTCCGCGCCCATGGTCGGCTCCTGCGCCAGCACCTTCTCCAAACCGACGATGTCAGCCATCACCTGGCGGCAAAATTCGGCCTCGGATGCGCTGTTGATGGTGGGCGGGTAATTGCGGCGGAATTCAAAGTCAGCCGTCAGCCCAAACGCCGCGCAGAGTGGCGCGGTCATGTCTTGCATGCGCTGCTCAATCTGGTCCAGCACCGCCACCGAGAAGGTACGCACCGTGCCTTGTAATTCCACGCTGTTGGGGATGACGTTGGTGGCCTCACCCGCGTGGATCATGGTGACCGAGATCACGCCTGCGTCAATCGGTTTGAGGTTGCGGCTGATGATGCTCTGGAAGGCCTGCACCAGCTGGCAGGCCACAGGCACCGGGTCGAGTGAGTTGTGCGGCATCGCGGCGTGGCCGCCTTTGCCACGCACGGTGATCTTGAACTCGTTGCTGGACGCCATCACCGGCCCCGGGCTGGCCGCAAAGGTGCCCACCGCCATGCCCGGCCAGTTGTGCAGGCCAAACACGGCTTGCATCGGGAACTGCTCAAACAGGCCGTCCTTGATCATCTCGCGCGCGCCGCCACCGCCTTCCTCGGCGGGCTGGAAGATCAGGTACACCGTGCCGTCAAAGTCGCGGTGGCTGGCCAGGTATTGCGCCGCAGCCAGCAGCATGGCGGTGTGGCCGTCGTGCCCGCAGGCGTGCATCTTGCCAGACTCGGTGCTGGCATGTGCGAAGGTGTTGGCCTCTTGCATCGGCAGCGCGTCCATGTCGGCGCGCAGGCCCAGTGCGCGTCCACATGCACCCCCGTCGCGCCCGTGCAAGATGCCAACCACGCCGGTGGTGCCAAGGCCGCGATGGATCGGAATGCCCCATTCGGTGAGTTTGGTCGCCACCACCTCAGCCGTGCGAACCTCTTTAAAACACAGCTCCGGGTGGGCGTGGATGTCGCGGCGCAGGGCGGCGATGTCGGGTGCATTTTGGGCGATGGCGTCGATTAATTTCATAGCGGTTTGCTCAAGTAATCTTTGGGCTGGAGGCCGAAATGCCATTATGAGGCGGCGTGGGAATCCTTTTGCTGGGTGGTGCTGTTGTGGTCACTCTCTCAAAGTCAGCGCTTCATGTCAAACCCGGCACGGCGACTGGGTCATGCGCATGCGGTTTCGGGGTGAAAACACACGCGAAACCAAAGTGTCAGAACGCCCGCGACTGTAGGCGCGCGCCTTCCACCCCGAAGCCCGGTCGCATAACCCAATCACCGCGCCTGGCGGCACCTGGGAATGCCCTCTCCGCCAAACCGCCCCCTTTGGATGGCCCGGGACCTGCCCCGGCTGTCCATGAATCTCCCCAGCCAGCCAACACTACAAAGACCCCAGTGCCCGTCACCTTTCATTTTGAAACGCTACATCACTGTAAACAGCCCCCAACAGCGGCTCACCTAAGCCGGGGTTGTTCAAAGCGGGATATGCTCTTTCCCACATTTCGCCTTGACAAAAAACACCATGCCCCACCGTACTCCTAACGCCGACACCATTCAAGTCACCGGCGCCTGCCCGCATGACTGCCCGGACACCTGTTCCCTCCTCACCACGGTGGAAAACGGCATCGCCATCAAGGTGCAGGGCAACCCGGACCACCCGCATACCGCCGGCAGCCTGTGCACCAAAGTCTCGCGCTACACCGAGCGCACGTACCACCCCGATCGCATCTTGCAACCCATGAAACGCGTCGGCCCTAAAGGCTCTGGCCAGTTCGAGTCGGTGAGCTGGGACGCCGCGCTGGACGACATCGCCACCCGCCTCAAAGCCATCGCGGCGCAAGACCCGCAAGCCATCCTGCCCTACAGCTACGCTGGCACCATGGGCCTGGTGCAGGGTGAAAGCATGGCCGGGCGGTTTTTTCACAAGCTAGGTGCGTCGCTGCTGGAGCGCACCATCTGCGCCAGCGCCGGGGGCGTGGGCCTGGTGCACACGCTGGGCGCCAAGGTGGGCATGCGGGTCGAGTTTTTTGCTGAATCCAGGCTCATCATCATCTGGGGCAGTAACTCCATCACCAGCAACTTGCACTTCTGGCGCTATGCCAACGAGGCCAAGCGTGCGGGTGCCAAGCTCATCTGCATCGACCCGCGCAAGAGCGAAACCGCTGACAAATGCCACGAACATATCGCTCTGCTGCCCGGTACCGACGGGGCTCTGGCGCTGTCTTTAATGCAGCAGTTGATCAAACACGACTGGCTGGACCACGACTACCTGGCGCGTTACACGCTGGGCTGGGAACAACTTCGTGAGCGCGCCTTGGAGTGGCCGCCTGAGCGAGCGGCAGCCGTCTGCGGCATTGAGGTGGCGCAGATCGAAGCACTGGCGCGCGACTACGGCGCGTGTGTGGCGACGCATACAGAGGCAGTTGACGGTGTGGCTACGTCGAGCAGGGGCCCCGCCGCCATTCGCATGAACTACGGCTTGCAGCGCGTGCGTGGCGGTGGCAACGCGGTGCGCTTGATTGCCATGCTGCCAGCGCTGATTGGCGCCTGGCGGCATCGCGCGGGTGGTGTGTTGTTGTCCAGTTCGGGGGCGTTTCCGGTACAGCGCGCCGAGCTGGAGCGGCCGGATCTGCTGGCTGGGCGCGCGCCACGCACCATCAACATGGCCACCATTGGCAACGACTTGTTGCGCGAGGCCTCGCCCGAATTTGGCCCGAAGGTGCAGGCGCTGATCGTTTACAACAGCAACCCGGTGGCCATTGCACCGGATTCAGCCAAGGTGGTGGCCGGGTTTGCGCGGGAAGACCTGTTCACCGTGGTGCTGGAGCATTTCCAGACCGACACCGCCGACTACGCCGACTACATCCTGCCCGCCACCACGCAGCTGGAGCACTGGGATGTGCACCTGAGCTACGGCCACACCGACGTGCTGCTGAATCGCCCGGCGATTGCCCCGCTGGGGCAGGCCCAACCCAACACGCTGATTTTTCGGGAACTGGCCGCGCGCATGGGTTTCACAGACGCGTGTTTTGCGGATACCGACGAAGCGTTGTGCCGCATGGCCTATGGCGACAAGGTTGATTTCAACGTCTTGCTGGACCAGGGCTTTGTCACGCTGCCCACGTCAGACGCGCCATTCGCGCAAGGCAACTTCCCCACGCCATCTGGTAAATGCGAGTTTTTCAGCCAGCGCCTGGCTGACCAAGGGCTGGACGGTTTGCCGGATCACGTGCCCAACCACGAACCCGCCCACAGCTCCCAAGCCTACCCGCTGGCGATGATCTCGCCACCGGCGCGCAACTTTTTGAACTCCAGCTTCGTCAACGTGGCCAGCCTGCGCGCGTCAGAAGGCGAGCCGCTGCTGGAAATGCATCCGCTGGACGCGGCAGCGCGGCAGATTCAGGACGGCAGCGTGGTGCGCGTCTTCAATGCACGTGGCGAGCACCGCTGCCGCGTCAGCCTGAACCAGCGCGCGCGTGTTGGCGTGGTGCACGGCCTGGGCGTGTGGTGGCGCAAATTCGGGCTGGACGGCACCAACGTCAACCAGCTCACCAGCCAGGCCCTGACCGACCTGGGTCACGCGCCGACGTTTTATGACTGCTTGGTGGAGGTGCAGGCGGCGTGATAGCGGGTTGATAGGGTCTCGCTGTCATTGCGGACTGCGATCCGGGGGATCCATGGTCCTCAGGCTGTCATTGCGGGCCCGACCCGCGATCAATGACAACCGATGCTGTCATCCCGGACTTGATCCGGGATCCATGAACCCGGGGGGCATGGATTGCGGGTCAAGCCCGCAATGACGGCCTTCTTTCATGCTTTGAGGTGGTATGGCTGCCATGAAAGTCAGCCGCGCAGCAGCATCAGCGCCAATGCAGCCATCACCAGCGCAATCAGCCCATCCAGCAACCGCCAGGCCAGTGTGGTCTGGAACAGCGGCGCCAGGTAACGTGCGCCAAAGCCCAGTGCGGCAAACCACAACAGACTGCCGGTGGCGGCACCGGCGCCAAACAGCCAGCGCCCAGTCTCGCCATGCTGGTTGGAAATCGCGCCCAGCAGCACCACCGTGTCCAGGTACACATGCGGGTTCAAAAAGGTGAAGCCAAAACAGGCTGCCAGCGCCCGGCCCAGCGTTGCGCCCTGGCTGGCATCGAGCTGCATGTGGCCGCCCCGCCAGGCCCGGCGCGCCGCCAACAGGCCGTAGCTGGCCAGAAACAGCGCGCCGCCATACCGCGTGAGGGCCATCAGCGTGGCATTGCCCTGAATCAGCACCCCTGCGCCGCTGATGCCCACGCCGATCAGCAGCGCGTCTGACAGCGCGCAAAACAGCACGATGGGCAACACGTGTTCACGACGAATGCCTTGGCGCAGCACATAGGCGTTTTGCGAGCCAATCGCCACAATCAGTGCCAGCCCGGTGGCCATTCCGCTCCAGAAAATCATGCGCCAGACGGATCGAGAAATATATAAGAAATCATGCCATGGCCCTTATAGATAAAGGGTGAGTAGCTCTCTTAATGATAGTTATCAGGGCCGTGTGAGGGTGGCGTTGTCGATCAGCACCTTGTAGGTGTAACCCATGCCCAGGTCGACGTTGGTGTGTACTGTGCCGGCGGCAGTGACCACCTCGCCCAGTTTGGCGAGGCCGGTGGTGGTGACCAGCAGGTCGTGCGTGGCGTGGGCGGCGTTGCCGCTGCCGTCTTGCAGGTGCAGCCAGTTTTTGCCCATGATGTCCAGGTTGACCTTGACCACCTTGCCGCTGAGCCGCACGGGTTGGTTGTTCAGCTGGCTGGCCCGGCCGATGATCTCGGCCACGGTGTAGGCGTTGGCGCCGGTGGCTTTGGCCAGTTTCAACGGGCCCATGCCCGCGATGTTGGCCAGACCCGCATGCGGGTTGGTGGCGCCCGGCGCTGCGCCGGTCAAGTTGCCGAAGATGATGCTGCTGAAGGTTTTGTGCAGCGCTTTGCTCTCGAAGTTGTCCACCACCATGACCACTTCGACGCTGGCGCTCGCGCCTTTTTTGACAGCTGCCTTGTCCACCACCGCCCACTGTTCGCCCTGATCCGTCTTGAGGCGCAGGTAGGTATAAGGCTCGGCGTCTCGGGTTTCCAGCACCTGGCCGCTCACGATCTGGCCCGCGCTGGGCTGGGCGGCCAAGGCGGGGTTCAGCCACGGGGTCAGGGTGAGCAGGGCCAGGGTCAGAAGGCGGGTCAGCGCATGGGTCAGAGTCATCTTTGCGTTCTCAAGAAGGGGGAAAAGGGTCCAAAAAAGGAGGCTCAGCCGGGCAGTGGCTGGGCCAGTTGTTGCAGTAAACGCGTTAAGGCGTGGCGCACCGTGGCCTGGCGAATGGCCGCCCGGTCGCCTCCAAAGTGCTGCACCTCGCTGCTCACACCAGCCGGAGTGGCCCAACCAAACCAGACCGTGCCTACGGGTTTTTCCGGGCTGCCGCCACCGGGGCCGGCCACACCGGTGACGGCTACCGCCACCTGCGCGCGGGAATGGGCCAGCGCACCAACGGCCATGGCGCGTGCCACCGGCTCGCTCACCGCGCCATGGCACTCGATCAGGGCCGCGTCCACGCTTAGCAGTTCGGTTTTCGCGGCGTTGGAATAGGTGACAAAACCGCGCTCGAACCAGACGCTGGAGCCCGCCAGATCGGTACATGCGGCAGCAATCAGGCCGCCCGTGCAGCTCTCGGCGGTGGCCAGCATCCACTGCTTGTTACATAAGAAATTGGCCACCAGCCCGCATAGCGCTTGGGTAGATAGCTCTTGATTTAAGAGTATTTCAGGCATCGTGATCACCACCAGACGCGCCACAGCGCGATCACCAGCAGCGTGCAAAATGCTGCCACCAGATCGTCCAGCATGATGCCCCAGCCGGCTTTGCGCCAGGCCCCAAGGTCAGTGACCGGGTCCACGTCGTGAAACAGCTGGTCAGCCCAGGCCACCGGGCCAGGTTTGACGGCGTCAAAAAACCGGAACAGGGCAAACGCCGCCGCCTGGCCCCAAAAACCCATCGGGCTGGCCAGCCACAGCACCAGCCAGAAAGCGGCCACTTCGTCCCAGACGATGCTGCCGGGGTCCATCACCCGCATGTGGCGCGCAGTCAGCGTGCAGGCCCACCAGCCCACCAGCACGCTGGCGGCGATCAGCAGACCCCATTGGGGGGTGCTCAGGCGGTCTTGCAGCAGCGCAAACGTCAGCCACGCCCACAGCGTACCCGCGGTGCCGGGCGCTTTGGGGCTGAGGCCCGAGCCAAAGCCCAGCGCCAGCACATGCGCCGGGTGCGCCATCATGAAGCGGCTGCTGGGGGCCACGCTGGCGGCGGGTTCGCCCGCGGCGCGGTAGGGAACGTCTTGCACGTTTTGCGGGTCGTGGCTCATGGGGCGATTATCCGGTGCAAGATTAAGATGCGCGCTGTTCGCCAACTGATTTGCCCGCCACACCCATGTCGCTCACGTCCCACTGCCCATCCTGCCGCACCCCCATGACCGCGCAAAAGCTCGCCAGTGCGGCCGGTGGCATGGTCGAGATTGACTTGTGTTTTGCCTGCCGTGGCATCTGGTTTGACCCCATGGAGAACCTCAAACTGATGCCCTCGGCGGTGGTTGACCTGTTTCGGCAGTTGCACGCGCACCGCCACGATGGCGTGCAAACCTTGGCGCACAAGCTGAGCTGCCCGCGCTGCAGCCGAGCCTTGACGCAGGGGTTTGATGTGGTGAAGAGCGGCCGCTACATCACCCACCGCTGCCCGCAGCGGCATGGGCGCTTCAGCACCTTTGCCTCGTTCATGATCGAAAAAGGTTTTGTGCGACAGCTGTCCCTGGCAGAAATTGACGACATGGCGCAGCGGGTGGGCGTGATCAACTGCAGCAATTGCGGCGCGCCGATCAACTTGCGCACCGAACACGCCTGCCCGCATTGCCGCTCGGCGCTTTCCTTGCTGGACCCGCAGGCGGTGGAGCGGGCGCTGGCGAGCTATGCCAAAGCGGCTGAGGGCGCGGGCAAGATTGATCTGCCCAACCTGGCTGACGCTCTGGTGATGCTGGAGCGTGACCGCCTCAAAGCCGAACGCGAGGCCAAAGCCGACCGCAGCGGGCAACTGGTGTTGCCAGGCCGCTCAGACGGATCGGTCGACCTGTGGGTGGCCGGGCTGGCACTGGTGTGGAAGGTGTTGAACTGAGCTTCTACAGCTCAGGCGAAGTGGTCGAACGAGGCGTAGGTATTGGCCAATGGCTGGCCCTGGCGGTTGGTCAGGCGCAAACCCTGTTGGGTTTCGATCTGCCCGATGCGGGTGACCGGGGTCTGGCTGCTGCGGCTGGCCTGCGCCACCGCCTCACGCACATGGGCGGGGGCGGTGAACAACAACTCGTAGTCATCGCCACCCGACAGGGCCAGGGTGCGCCACTGGTCTTCTGAGAGTTTGATGCCAAATTGGCCTGCAGCCCTTATGTAAAAAGGGCTAAAAGCTATTAATTCAGTAGCGGCATCAGCATCCACCGTGGCACCTACGCCAGAGCTTTGCAGGATGTGGCCGAGGTCGCCGAGCATGCCGTCGCTCACGTCCAGCGCGGCGCTGGCCACGCCCCGCAGGGCCAGGCCCAGGGCAACGCGCGGGGTGGGTTGCTCCAGCCGCAGACGGGCAGCAGCCAGCGCCTCAGCAGGCAGGTTGATCTTGCCCAGCAGTGCGTCCAGCGCCAGCCGGGCCTCGCCCAGCGTGCCGCTCACATACAGATCGTCACCCGGGCGGGCACCGGAGCGCAGCAGCGCCTGCGAGCGGCCCGCCAGAACCGGTACCTCGCCAAAAACGGTGATGCAAATGTTGAGTGGCCCGGCCGTGGTGTCGCCGCCGATCAGTTCGCAGCCGTGGGCATCGGCCAGCGCAAACAGCCCTTGCGCAAAGGCTGCCAGCCAGGGCTCGTCGACACCGGGCAGAGACAGCGCCAGGGTGAACGCCAGCGGCTGCGCGCCGCAGGCTGCCAGATCGCTCAGGTTCACCGCCAGTGACTTGTGGCCCAGGCGCATGGGATCGGTCTCGGGGAAAAAATGGCGGCCAGAAACGAGCATGTCGGTCGAGATGGCGATGTGCGTGTCGGGCCGGGGCAGCAACAGGGCGCAGTCGTCACCCACGCCCAGCGCGGCACGCTGCACCGGGCGCTTGAAAAAGCGCGCGATCAGGTCGAACTCACCCATGCTTGGGGTCGTCTTGGGGGCTCGGCGCAGTGGGTTCAGAGGGTGCCGGTGCGCTGCTGGCGGCAGGGGCTGGCAACTCGGGCTCAGGCCAGAAGAAGCTGCGGGTGCGGTTGCGCAGGCGCTGACGCACGGCGGCGTAAATGTTGTCGCGCTGCACGCCGGTGACGTTGTGCGCGCGCAAAGCCAGCAGGAAAGCCATGTAAAAACTCACCCCGACGTTGAGCAGCCCGGTCACCAACAGCCCACCCGCACACCACCAGAAGGCGGGTTGCCGAAGGATGTCGACCCCCAGGCTGGCCGCAGCGGCTGCGAGCTGACCGGTGGACAGGGTGACGTGGCGCACTTCCATGCCCAGCCCGAAAAACGCGGCAAAGGCGGGCACCAGCCCCAGCATCAGCCCCAGCGAGATGTTGGCGCTCAGGCCCGAGATGTTGTTGCGCATGAAAGTGGCCCAGCGGTCAGCACGGGTGGCGCCCAGCACGGCGGTGATGCGCGGGTTGTAGCGAATGGCCGAGTCCAGCCGCTGCAGGGCAAACCAGTTTTCTGCCCAGCCGGCGATGATGCTCGACGCAAACAGCAATACGCCGGTGAACGCGGCAAACAGCGCGGTGGGGCCGAGCACGGTCAGGTCGTGCAGCACATGCTCGGCGGTGGCAGCGTCAATCATCGGGCGGCCCATGCCAAACCACAGTGCGGTGCTGATCAGCAGCACCGCGGGTGCCACCAGCGCCAGATTGCCCACGATGGCCGCCGCTTGCGACCGCACCAGGTGGGCCACCTCGTCAACAAAACCGTCGATGGCGCCGGGGTGGTCCAGCTCCTTGAGCTTGGCGGCCATGGCTGGCGCGGTCATGGCGGGTTGTTTGGTGGCCACGGTCCAGTGCAGCATCTGGATCAGCACAAAGCTGATGGCGTAATTCATGCCTGCGTAAAAGCCGCTCCAGAACGCCGATAAGCCCATCGACAGCACCACAAACTTCATCAGCGTGGTGATGGACATCACCGCACCGCCCCCGGCGGCGTCGCGCAGCATTTGCTTGTACTCGGCGCGGGTACGGGTGATGTAGTGTTCGCCGGTTTCCGAACTGCGCTCGGCCACCTTGGCAGCCAGCATGGAGGAGTTGGCGGCAATCAGCGCGCGAATGCTCAAGCGCTGTTGTCCTACCGTCACCAGGTGTGCCAGCAGCTTGGCGGTGTCTTGCTGGGGCGCCGGGGAAAACAGGCAATCCAGCAGGGCACGCACCCGCAACACGCGTTCGCGCAGCTGGCGCAACTGGAACACCAGATTGACTGAAATACCATGCGCTTCCAGATGGGTGTAGACCGAGGCGGCGGCGTGGCGGCAGTCGTCCAGCTGCTTGAGAAAGCGATCCAGTGCCGCATAACACTCGGGTGTGGGCTGGGCAGGGTTGCGGCTCCAGACCGCTGTCAACGTGTCAAAGTGCGCAGATAGCGCGTGAAACGGTGCTGACTGGCGAGCTGGTGCGCTCATGCGCAGACGCAACTCGGGCGAAAAACCGGTGGCGCGGATCTGGCTGGTGCAAAAGGTCACGGCCTCCATCAGCGCCGCCTGCCAGGCGGTGGGCTCCGGCGGGTTGTCAGGTTGCAGCAGCGACGACGTGTGGCCGTCGCTGCGCAGCAGGTCGGCCACTCGTGCCAGCAGCGGGGCGTCCAGGCTGCCTAGCCACTGGACGTCAAAAGGGTCGCTCAGCACCAGGGCAAACAGGGTGGATGCGTCGGCGGTTTCGGGGGTGCCCGGCAGCAGCTTCAAGCGCAGTCGCTCGGCCATTTCGCTCATGAAGGCGCTGCGCGAGGCAAAGCCATGGTCGGCCAGCAGGGCGGTGGCATCCACCGAGCCCAGCAGGCGTTGCCACCAGCGTTGAAATTGCGCATGGGCATCCGGGCGCTGCTGCAGCGCGTCCAGCAGCAGGGTCAGGCGGGCATGCGTGGCCCCCACAGAGCGCGCATCCCCGCGCAACCAGGCCAACAGCTTGATCAGCCACAGGTGGCGGCGCACCAGTTCGGCGTCAGGGTCCAGCTCGGCCAGCAGTTCAGAGAGGTCGTGGTTGGGTGTCTTCATGCAGGCTCAGGGCAACTTGCGCGGCCCGGCGCTGGCGCTCAGCGCGTCGAGCACGAACATGGGCACGTCCACCTCGAATTTCTCGCCGTCTTCAGCCACACAGAAAAAACTGCCGTGCATGGTGCCGGTGGGTGTGCGCAGGCGGGTGCCGCTGGTGTACTCGAAGGCTTCGCCAGGCTGCAGCAGCGGCTGGCGCCCGACCACGCCCAGGCCTTTCACCTTTTCGCGGTTGCCGTCGGCGTCGTTCACATTCCAGGTGCGCGAGATCAGCTGCGCCGCGACCTGACCGGTGTTGCGCACCGTGATGGTGTAGGTAAAAAAATACAGGGCTTCCTCCGGGTCAGACCGCTCCGGCTGGTAGCGGGGCTTGACCTGGACGTGGAATTGGTAGGTGGGTGTTGCTGGCATGATGCGATGCTATCGTGAAAACAAAGGCGTCAAGCCTGGCTGGAAAACGCTGCAACGGACAGCCAACTGCCCCGGTTGGGTGTTTTTAATCGTCGAACTCTAGCTCGGTCACCTTCAACACGTTACCAGCAATCGTGCCTTTGACCTGGATTTTTATGCCCACAGCCAAATCCGCAGCCCGACCACCTTCGAATGTGGCGGCTGAAGCATCGCAGCGCTGGCCGCGCAGGACAAAATCCGCGACGCTGGTGAATTGGTCGATCGTGGCTTCGATCTCGATGCCCTTGCTTTGATCACCTTCGAGCGCAATCCGGCTGGCCAGCAGCACACCCGATGACCATGAGCCGAATACCTCGACTTCCTGACCGATAGCCAGTTGCGACACCACTGTTGACAATGCAGGGTTGCTGGCATCGACCGTGATGTTGCCCATCATGAATCGATTGTTTGCGGGTGAACTGGTAACAAACCCTTCGAGTTCGATCACGCCATCAGTGTAAGTTTCAATGCCGGAATTCAGTACCTGACGGCCTGATACCTGCAGGCTGCCATCTTCCTTCAGCGTGCCATTGACCCGCACCATGACGCCAGTCGGCAAGTATTCAGCCAATTCGCCCGACAGGTCCAACCCATTCAATGTGGCTTCGTCATCTGATCGCTTGACCAAACCGGTGGCAACGCGGTTGACGCTGGTCGTTTCCAGTTTGACGCGTGTGGCGCGCCACTGGGTGCCATCGGCATCCACTTGCAAGCCCCAGACGGAAACCGTTTGGGACGGCGACAGCGCCGCCACACTGCTGATGCCTTCAAGCAGGGTGTTGGTGTCTGTTTGAATCGTCATGCCCAACATCACAAAGTGACCATCCATCACGCGTTCTACGGATCCCAAGGCAATGGACCAAACCTCAATGGCTTCTGCCGTGCCCAAGGTGATATCCGTTGCACTGCGCTGACCTTGGACGCCCGCAACCATGCCCAAGCGAAGATCAGTGGATTGGGCGGCCACACCATCCAAATGAACAATGGCTTGGGTATCGTCAAACTTGACACCGTTCACAATCACGCTGCCAAAGCCGGAAATCGCGCCTTGCGCATAGATGGGTGAACCAGTGCCGCCCGTGCCCGGTGCCAGATTGGCCAGGCCGCCGCCTGCGCCGCCACAGGCGGACAAAGTTGAGCCCAACCAGACCAGACAGGCGCGACGGGTCATGGTGATGTTCGGGTGCTCGGGTGGGTTCATGAATTGGTATTTTGAAGAGGTGGGCGCTTGTGCCCGACTTTACCCGCGCTCACGGGCGGTGAATCTTGCACCGTGTCATGGAAATACACGCCAAAGCGGATGCGATGTTTGGGGCCATCGTTGTGTTGGCTGCGCTGCTCAGCAACCGTGGCAGTCTGCAAAAACTGTTGCAGGGTATGACCCCAGAGTTGCCGTGCCCGGTCGTGCAGTTGCTGGGCTTGTTCATCAGTGAGATTTGCTGAAAACGCGCTTTGTTCCAGCATCGGCGATGTCGTTCGGTCAGGTGCCAGGTTATGCACTGCGCTGGCCAAATGGTCGTGCAGGTTGTTGGCCAAAAAGTGGAACGACTCGCTCAGCCCCTCTTTGGGAACAAATGCTGCTGCTTTGAGTGACACGTAACCGTCCTCTTGTACCGACACAACCCCTAAGCGGTGCAATTCGTCCAGTACTGCTTTGCCGCCTACGTCGCGGCTGATGTCGGCCACCAGTTGGGTGAAGTCCGGCTCGCCGGGCTTGCCACGTTTGGGGGTGCGCGCCAGCAAACGGGGCGTTTGGTCGGCGTTGAGGTAGTGCGGGTTGCTGATCCAGCGCGCAACCACCAACGCTGCCAGTGACGCGGTTGGGCTGCTCAGGTCGGCCGTTTGGGTTGCGTCTCTGAGTCGCTTGACGTCTTTGCGGTGAACGCCTGTGAGCACGGCAATACGCGTGTCTGTACTGGCTTTTTCAGGCTGACCATACCCGTTGGCGGCCTCGTCGACCAAGGACTTTTTAAGCAATTCCAAGATGTCGGGGAGTTGCAGGCCATGGTCAATCATCAGCCGGGCCAGGGGCTTGAATAGCAGCGCCAAGGCTTGCGCCGCCAATGCCGGCTGCGGCAGCACCGCAGTGTCGTCTGCCGCTTTGTCCGGAGTGGGTAGCGCAATCATGTCCGGATTGTGCAATTAATTTTGGTTACAAATTAAATTTGGGATTAATTCCCGCAAAGTTGGAGAGTCGGGTTTAATCCGTTCAGTCAGAAATATTGGGAAAGTTTCCCGAATAGTTGATGACTTTCGATTTACCACCTGAATGAAAGGTTCACCATGAGACATCTTCTTCGCACCGCAGCCGGTGCCCTTCTTTGCACTGTGGGGCTCAGCTTGGCGGCGCAAGCGCAAACCGCACCTCCTGCGGGTCGTCTGCTGGCCTCCAACTGTTTCCAGTGCCACGGCACCAATGGCAAGGGCCCGGGCTTTGACAAACTGTCTGGAGAGTCGGCTTCTGAAATATACAAAGAGCTTAAAGAATTTCAGTCGGGCAAAGAAGGTAACGGCATCATGGCCAAACACGCCATGGGGTTCACCGACGCGCAGCTGCTGTCGCTCTCAAATTGGCTTGCCACGCAACGCTAATCCCTCACACGTCTGGAGAATGATCATGGATAGAAGAAACTTTTTGTCGAAAACCAGTGTTGCTTTGACGGTTGCCTCACCTTTGGCCTGGGCAGATGACGACAGGGAAAAGTCAAAGTCAAAGAAGTCGAGTGAGCACAGCAAGCCCAAAACCAAACCAACCCCCGCGCCGACACCAACTCCGACCCCGGGCGGCACAGTCAAGTCCCGCGTGATCGTCATTGGCGGCGGCATGGCCGGTGCCACCGTGGCCAAATACCTGCGCTTGTGGGGCGACGGGATTGCGGTCACGCTGGTCGAGCGCAACAGCAGTTATGTCTCGAACATCATGAGCTCCATGGTGTTGACGGGCCAGCGCACCATGGCAAGCCTGACCTACAACTACAACAAGCTGCTTACAGCGTATGGCGTGACAGTGGTGCAGGGGGACGTGGTTGAAATCGATCCGGTGGGAGTCAAAGTCAAGCTGGCCTCTGGCGTGATCCTGACGGCTGACCGCATCGTGATGGCACCTGGCATTGAGTTTGATGCCGTCCAGGGTCTGACCGACCCCAACGTCATGCCGCACGCCTGGCAAGCCGGTGCGCAAACCACCTTGCTGGCGAGCCAGCTCAACAGCATGACCGATGGCGCGCCGGTGGTGCTGACCATTCCCCTGGTGCCGTACCGCTGCCCGCCCGGCCCCTACGAGCGCGCCTGCCTGATCGCCGATTGGCTCAAGGTACACAAGCCCCAATCGGCAGCCAAGGTGTTTGTGTTGGATGCCAATGCGTCGATCGTGGCCGAGGCGACCAATTTCACCAATGCATTTGCCCTGCACGGCATTCACTACGTGCCCAACGCGGTGATCAGCCGGGTGGACCAGGCTACCAAGAGCGTCTTCACCAGCGCAGGCAACTTTGAAAACAACGGCGTTGTCAACCTGATTCCGGGGCAGCGCGCTGGCAAGCTGATCACAACCGCAGGGTTGAACAACGCCACCCAACTGCCGGGCGACAGCGCCTTCCGTTTTGCCGGGGTCAATCAGTTGACCTATGCCAGTACGGTGTCTGGTGCCGGCAAGGTGCACATCATTGGTGACGCGAGCGCCACGGCGCAGCCCAAGGCAGGCCATATTGCCAACCAGGAAGCCAAGGTGTGCGCGGATGCCATCATCAGGTCCTTGGCTGGCTTGCAGCCTGACCCGGCACCGGTGACCAACTCAGCCTGCTACTCGACCATCACCATGACCCAGGCTGGCTGGCTGGAGGCGGTGTTTCAGTACGACCCGGCAACGGCGGCCATGGTGGCATCTGCGGCCGGTTCAGGTGCATCAACAGGCTGGAATACCGAGAACTTCAAGGACATGAACACCTGGTTCAATGCCTTGATGGCCGACAGCTTCGCCTGAAAGACGTTGCTGGCCTGGCCGACACAACCGGTCACGGTCTGTCGGTCATGCCGGGTAACAGCGGCAACTCCAAAGTGACCACGCCCTGGGTTTGCCCGGGGCGACCCAAAACCACACTGCGATTTTTGACAGCTTGCAGCACCAAACCATCGGCCACCTCGTCACCCACCCGGTACGGCTTGGTCGGTGAGCCGGTGGTGGCCAGCAGCGCGCTCCCGGCGTTGCTTTGAGAACTGGCGCGACTTTCAGCGATCACGCCCAGAAGCTGGACATTCATCGGTGTAGGTGTTGTGCCTGCCAGGTCAGGCCCAGCGCCGCCACCCGCGCCCAACAACTGCGCCACTTGTTGGCTGTTTATTACCGCTTGAGGCGTGACCGATAGCGCTGCCAGATTGGCTGGCGCCTTGCTTGGCCATTGCAACACCCAAAAAACCACGCTGGCAGCGGCCGCTGCAGCCAGAAACAGGGTGAATAGGCCAGTTAGCCAGCGGTTTGGGTTCGAATTGGAAGGTGACTGCAACATGGCCCGATTATTATCTCTACTCACTCTCGCCAGCTCTGACCGACGCCATCCACCATGCTCCACACCTTCACTGTCACACCTGTTTCCATCCGTCGCCAACTTCAAGCGGGCTTCACCCTGATTGAACTCATGGTGGTGCTGCTGATCATTGGCGTGCTGGCCGCGCTGATCGTGCCCAATGTGCTGGACCGGGCTGACGACGCCCGTGTCACTGCCGCCAAAACCGATGTCACCAACCTGATGCAAGCCCTCAAGCTGTATCGGCTGGACAACCAGCGCTACCCCACGGCCGAGCAGGGCCTGCAGGCGCTGTTGGCCAAGCCCACCGCCGCCCCGGTGCCGAATAACTGGAAAAACTACCTCGACCAGTTGCCCAAAGACCCCTGGGGCAGCCCCTATGTTTACCTGAACCCCGGCATCAAGGGTGAGGTGGATGTGATGTCTTACGGTGCTGACGGCCAGTCGGGTGGTGAAGGCAAGAATGCCGACGTTGGCAGCTGGCAGCCTTGAGGCCTGCACGCGCACGCTGGTCGGAGTCTGGGTGGCAAAGCGTTTTGCTCCGTGTCCCCCGTCCGCTGCGCGGACTCCTCCTTTACCTGCGCAAAACGCTTTGCCACCCAGACTCCTGGGCCTGATCCGCGGTTTCACGCTGCTGGAACTGCTGGTGGTGCTGGCCATCATCGCGTTTGCCTCTGCCGGTGTGGGTTTTGCTCTGCGTGACGACACCACCGCCCGGCTGGAGCGTGATGCGTTGCGGTTGGGGGCCTTGCTCGAAGCAGCCCGCGCCCAAGCCCAGGTGACCGGTGTGCCAGTGCGCTGGCGCGTCTCGGCGCAGGGCTTCCTTTTTGACCCCGAACCCGCCGTCTCGGCGAACGAAGCCCCGCCGCGCCAATGGCTGGACGCTGACACCCGCGCCCAGGTTGAGCGCTTGCCCGGCACGGTGACTGGCGGCGCTTTGCAAACGGGCGAGGACAGCCTGCTGCTCGGGCCTGATGCCATCATTGCCCCGCAAGCGGTCACACTGTTTGCCAACGGCCAGCCGCAGCAGCGCGTGCGTCTGGCCACCGACGGCGTGCGCCCGTTTGCCGTGCAGGCTGGCACGCCATGAGCCGCAGAGTACGCCCGCACAACCGCCGTGCGCGCGCAATGACGCATGGCTTCACCTTGGTGGAAGTTCTGGTGGCGCTCGGCATTGTGGCGATTGCCTTGATGGCCGGTTTGCAGGCCACTGCCGCGCTGACCCGCCATGCCGAGCGCCAGGTGAATATGGTGCTGGCGCAAATCTGTGCCGAAAACGAGCTGGCCCGGGTGCGGCTGGCGCGCCAGCTGCCCGGTGTGGGTGACAGCAGTGTGGCTTGTGAACAAGCCGGGCACCCTTTGACGGTGGCGCTGGTGGTGCGCCCCACGCCCAACCCCAATTTCAGGCGCGTCGATGCGCAGGTGCTGGAGGGCGAGGTGCCGATCTGGCGGCTGACCACCGTGCTGGGGCGCTACTGACATGCAGCGCAGCGCCAAAGGGTTTACCCTGGTCGAACTGCTGGTGGCGATCAGCCTGATGGCCCTGATGGCTATTCTGAGCTGGCGCGGCCTGGACGGCATCAGCCGCTCGCAACAACGCCTGCAACAGCACGCCGATGAGGTGTTGACCCTGCAAGCCACCCTGACGCAATGGGGTACTGATCTGGACGCGCTGGTCAGCCAGCCGGGTGTGCCGGGCCTGGACTGGGACGGCCGCACCCTGCGCATCGTGCGCCGCAGCAGCGCAGCGCCTGGCGAGGGGTTGGTGGTGGTGGCTTGGGCGCGGCGCAGCAACGGGGATGGCGAAGGGCAGTGGCTGCGCTGGCAGTCGACGCCGCTGGCGGATCGCAGCCAACTCGATCAGGCCTGGCAACAAGCCGCAGTCTGGGCGCAAACCCCCCGCGCTGAGGACCGGCTGCGTGAGGTGCGCACTGTACCGATTGACCAATGGCAGGTTTTTTATTACCGCAACAACGCCTGGACCAACCCCTTGTCGAGTGCCGATACGGCCGATGCCAATGCCGCAGTGCCAAACACGGCAACGGGCACCACCGCCCTGGCTTTGCCCGACGGTGTGCGGCTGGTGCTGACCTTGTCGCCGGGCCAGGCGGTCAGCGGCGTGCTGACGCGCGACTGGGTCAGCCCACTTATCGGGGGTGGCCGATGAGGCGAGTTGGGTTCCCCAATCGGCAACGCGGGGCGGCCATTCTGACGGCCATGATCACCGTGGTGCTGGTGGCCACGCTGGCCAGTGCCATGCTGTGGCAGCAATGGCGGGGTGTGGAAGTGGAAACCGCCCAGCGCAGCCGCGTGCAAGCGGCCTGGATCTTGGTCGGCGCGCTGGATTGGGCGCGGCTGATCCTGCGCGAAGACGCGCGCCAGGGTGGCGCCGATCACCTGGCCGAGCCCTGGGCGGTGCCGCTGGCGCCAGCGCGTTTGTCCACGTTTTTGGCCGCTGAGCGCGGTGAGGCGCTGGTGACAGACGACACCGATGCGTCGCAAGCGGCATTTTTGTCGGGCCAGATGGAAGATCTGCAAGCCCGCCTGAACGTCACCAACCTGATCGACAACGGCAAGTTGCACGAACCCAGCCTGGCGGCCTGGCGGCGGTTGTTTGAGCACCTGAATCTGCCAGAACCCGAGTTGCAGGCCGTTACGCAAGCTCTTTTGCGGGCGCGAGGAGCCAGCACAGAGTCGCCTGCCGCCACGTCAGCCAGCACCCGCCAGCCACTGCAGCCGCTGGCCACGAGCGACCTGTTGTGGCTTGGCCTGTCGGAACGCAGCCTGCTGGCCTTGATGCCGTTTGTCACCGTGCTACCCGTGCGCACGCCGGTCAACCTCAATACCGCAGCGCCAGAGGTGCTGCTGGCCAGCGTGCCAGGGCTGGACATGGCCACGGCCCAAAGCTTTGTGCTGGCACGTACCCGCCACCATATGGAAACGCTGAGCGATGCCGACACCTTGCTTGACAAGCCCGAGCTTCGTTTTGATGCCGAGGCACACGGTGTGGCCTCGCGGTTTTTTCAGGTGACAGGCCGGTTGCGGCTGGGTGAAGTCAGCGTGCAGGAAATGTCGCTGCTGCAACGCGACGGCATGGAGGTCAAAACCTTGAGCCGCACCCGCCAGAGGCTGGTCAGCCCTGGGCCAACCCTACAATGACCGGCTGACCTTTATGCTCACACTGATCATCACCCTACCCCTGCAGCCTGCCGACCCGGCGGCCCTGCTGGACTGCGTGCAAAGCCCCGATGGCCGCACGCTTGGCCAGCATGTCAGCGTGCCGCTGGCACTGCTGCCTGCGCCTGCGCGCCAGGCAGACGTGGTGGCCATAGTGCCGCTGCAGGCGTTGTCCTGGCACCTGGTGACTTTGCCGCCGGGAAGCCTGCCACGCGCCTGGCGCGGCGACGGTGCGCGGCGGCTGCGCGCCATTCTGGACGGCCTGCTGGAAGACCAGTTGCTGGACGACCCGGCCACCTTGCACCTGGCGCTGCAGCCGCAACCCCAAACTGGCGTGCCGGTGTGGGTGGCCGCCTGCGATCGCGTCTGGCTGTCGAATGCCCTGGCGGCGCTGAAGCAAGCGGGTCATAACGTGACCCGCATCGTGCCCGAGAGTTCGCCGCAAGCGCTGGCTGAAGTGATTGAAGTGACTGGCGAATTGAATACGCCCCAGGTTGCTGGCTGGATGGGCAGGCCGGTAGACCAGCCGGATGATGCGCAAGCGGCGGCCATGGGGGCTGGTCCGGCCGTTGTGAAACTGGGCACCCGCTCCGGCATGCTGGTGGCGCCTTTGTCGGCCACGGCGGTGGCGCTGTTACCTGCCGACACCCCGGTGGTGGCCGAGCCCGCCGTGGCGGCTCTGGCGGAGCGTTTTTTCCAGCGGCCGGTGACGCTGCTGCAGCGTGGTCAGCGTCTGTTGCAGGCTGCCAGCTCACCATGGGACTTGGCGCAGTTTGAATTCACCAACGCCCAGCGTGACCCGCGTTGGGCGGCTTTCTCTCAAGGCCTGCAAAGTTTTTGGCGTGCGCCAGCGTGGCGTCCGGCGCGCTGGGCGCTGGTTCTGCTGTTGGTAGGTAACGTGATCGGCCTGAATGCCTGGGCCTGGCGCACCCAGGCCGACCTGAGCGCCCAGCGCCAGGCCGTGCGCGCAGTGCTGACTGACACGTTCCCGAAAATTCCGGTGGTGGTGGACGCACCGCTGCAAATGGCCCGCGAAGTGGCAACGCTGCAGCGTGCCAGCGGTGCCTCAGCGGGCGGTGATCTGGAGAGCATTTTGTCGTCTTTTTCGGCTCTAGCCCCCGTGGGTTATTTGCCTGAAGCTATTGAATTTACAGCAAATGAGCTGCGCTTAAGCGGCGCTGCGCTGGGCTCAGCAGAACAGGCGCGCATCGTCACCGGGCTGCAGGCGCAGGGTTTGTCTGCCAGTTGGCAGGGCCAGCAGTGGTTGATTCGGGCAGGGAGCGCACCATGAGCTGGCGGGCCACTTGGCAGGTGCGCTGGCAAGCGGCGTCCCGGCGTGAGCAGCGCAGCCTGATGCTGGCCGCTGGGGTGGTGGCGCTGGCGCTGCTGTGGTGGCTGGCGATGGCGCCGGCGTTGGCGGTGTGGCGCTCGGCACCTGCACAAGCGACGCTGCTTGAGACACAGATGCAGCACATGCTGGCGCTGCAGGCTCAGGCGCGCACGCTGCAAGCCTTGCCCACCCTGAACGCGCCAGAAGCCCGGCGTGCCCTGGAAGATACGCTGCCTGCCCTGGGTAAAACCGCGCAAATGTCGGTGCAGATGGACCGGCTCACGGTCACTTTGACCGCGGTAGACGCCCAGGTGCTGGCGCAATGGTTGTCCAGCAGTCGCCAAAACGCTCACCTGGTGCCCACCGAGGCGCGTTTGCAGCGCACCGCCGCAGCCGATGGCACCTGGAGCGGCAGCGTGGTGTTCACCTTGCCGGCGCAGTAGGCCAACCAAAGCAGGCCACTCAAACATGAATTTGCAGCGCCAGCCTCGCATCCTGCCCAGGCCCTTGGCCAAAGCACCGCTGCCGCTGCGGCGCATGCAGCAGCGTAGCGCGGGCTCTGCCCCGTGGGGTTGGGCAGCGTCCGGCGCGGTGCTGGGGGTGCTGCTGTGCCTCGTGGTGTTTGCACCGGCGCGCTGGCTCGGTACTTGGCTGCAACAGGCCAGCGGCGGGCGAGTGGTCTTGCAGGACGCGCGTGGCACGCTGTGGACGGGTTCGGCCCGTCTCACGCTCACCGGCGGGGCGGGTAGCCAAGATGCTGCCACCTTGCCCGGCAGGTTGCAATGGCAACTGCGCCCGGCCTTCACGGGCGTCATGGGCATGGCACTGGCCCTGCAACTCCGTGCCGATGGCTACTTGGCGCAGCCCTGGACCTGGCGGCTGGCCGCAGGCTGAGGCCAGGTGCAGTTGGCCCTGTCAGATAGCACGTCACAATGGCCAGCACAACTGCTCTCAGGCCTGGGCACGCCGTGGAACACGGTCAACGCGCAAGGCCAGCTGGCCTTGACCACCCAGGCTTTCGCGCTCAGCTGGTCGGCCGGGCGGCTGCAGGTGGCAGGTAGCGCGCAACTCGACGCGCTGGACATGTCGTCGCGGCTGTCAACGTTGCAGCCCATGGGCAGCTACCGATTCACCCTTAGCGGCGGGGCGACGCCCGGGTTGGTGCTCTCGACGCTCAGCGGTGCGTTGCGGCTTTCGGGGCAAGGCGAGTGGGTGGCTGGCAAACTGCGGTTTGTGGGCGAGGCCAGCAGCGCGCCCGAGTCACAGGCAGCGTTGTCAAATTTATTGAACATCATCGGGCGGCGCGACGGTGCGCGTGCCATCATCAAAGTAGATTGAAACCACATGACATCTCTGCCAACTTTCAGGCACCGAAGCGCTATTTATTCTGCAGCTGCTAGCGCTTTAATGGTATGGGCTACGGCCACTTTTCCTATAGATGTTTGGGCGCAAAAAGGGGCGCTCGCCAACGCCTCTGATCCGGTCACGCTGAACTTTCAGAACGCCGAGATTGAGGCCGTAGCGCGCACCTTTGCCAGCATCACCGGCAAAAACGTGGTGGTCGACCCGCGGGTGAAGGGCACGCTGACCCTGGTCATTGACCAACCTGTGAGCCGCGCTGTGGCCCTGAGTCAGTTTGTAGCCGCGTTGCGCCTGCAGGGTTTCACGCTGGTCGAAGCGAGCGGCCTGTACAAAGTGGTGCCCGAGGCCGAGGCCAAGCTGCAGACCAGCGCCGTGACCGTGGACGACCCGGATGGCCGCGCCATCGCGGGTGGCAACCAGATTGCCACGCAAATCTTCAAGCTCAACCATGAGTCCGCCAACAACCTGGTGCCGGTGCTGCGCCCGCTGATCAGCCCCAACAACACCATCAACGCCAGCCCGGGCAGCAACGCGCTGGTGATCACCGACTACGCTGACAACCTGCGCCGCCTGGGTCGCATCATTGCCGCCATGGATGTGGCCAACGCCACCGATGTGGAGGTGATTGGGCTCAAACACGCCATCGCCTCTGACCTGGCCCCGCTGGTGTTGCGACTGCTAGGCAGCACCAGTGCCGTTGCACCGGCCACTGGTGGGGCAGATACATCCTTCAAAACCACGCTGCTGGCCGAGCCACGCTCCAACGCGCTCATCGTGCGCGCCTCCAACGCGGCGCAACTGGCGCTGGTGCGCTCGCTGGTGAGCAAGCTGGACCAGCCCGACGCTTCCAGCGTGGGTGATGCAGCAGGCAATATCCATGTGGTGTACCTGAAAAACGCCGACGCCACCAAGCTGGCCACCACCCTGCGCGCCGCCATGAGTGGCCAAGCGCAGGCGGCTGCGCCCACGGCCGCAGGGCAGGGCGGCCCGGGCGTTGCGGCCGGTGTCGCACCTTCTGCCTCCACGACGGGTGGCCAGATCCAGGCCGATGCCGCCACCAATTCACTCATCATCACCGCGCCCGAGCCGCAATACCGCCAGATGCGCGCGGTGATTGACAAGCTCGACGCCCGCCGCGCCCAGGTGTTTGTGGAAAGCCTGATTGCCGAGGTGAGTGTCGACAAGGCAGCCGAATTTGGCATCCAGTGGCAGGGTGCACTCGGCAATGCCGGTGACGGGGTGATTGGTCTGTTGGGCACCAACTTTGGCGCGGGTGGTAAAAACATCATCGACCTGGCCGTAGGCGCTGCCAGCGGCACGGTGGCTCCGGCACGTGGCCTCAATATTGGGGCGGCGCCGCGCACCAACGGGGTCTACGTGCTGGGCTTTCTGGCGCGCTTTCTGGAAGATTCGGGCAGCGGCAATGTGCTGTCCACGCCCAATTTGCTGACGCTGGACAACGAAGAAGCCAAGATCGTCATCGGCCAGAACGTGCCGTTTGTCACCGGCCAGTTCACCAACACCGGCAGCACCACCAGCACGGTCAACCCGTTTCAAACGATTGAGCGCAAGGATGTGGGCCTGACGCTCAAGGTCAAGCCGCAAATCAGCGAAAACGGCACGGTGAAGCTGGCCATCTTCCAGGAGGTGTCCAGCGTGTTGGCCTCCACCGTCAATGCGGTCAACGGCCCGACCACCAACAAGCGCACCATCGAATCCAACGTGCTGGTGGAAGACGGCAGCATCGTGGTGCTGGGGGGTCTGTTGCAGGACGAATACGCAGGCAACGCCGAAAAAGTGCCTGGCCTGGGTGATGTGCCACTGTTCGGCAACCTGTTCAAAAGCGAAGCCCGCAGCCGCAAAAAGACCAACCTGATGGTGTTTTTGCGCCCGGTAGTGGTGCGTGACGCGCGCGACTCCGAGCGCCTGTCGCTGGACCGCTACGACCTGATGCGTTCCGGCCTGAAAGACAACCAGCCGCTGCCCAGCAGCCTGGTGCCAGTGAACGAATCGCCCACCTTGCCGCTGCCACCCCCTGCCAAGTCTGCCAACGCGCTCGGCGCACCCACGCCGCTGCCCAACACCGCGCCGCTGATCACGCTCCCAACTGCGCCTGCCGCCCAGTAAGCCCGCCCGCCTGCCATGCGTTACCCCTTGCCCTACGCTTTTGCGCGCACCCACCAACTGCTGCTGGAGGACGACGGCGGCCAGCTCACGCTGCTGCTACACGCGCAATCTGCCCCGGCTGCTTTGGGCGAGGTGCTGCGCAAATACCCGCACAGCCAGTTGCAGATGCAGCCTGCCAGCGGCCTGGTGCAGCGCATCAGCGCGGCTTACGCACAAGGCGAGTCCAGCGCGGCAGCGGTGGTCAGCGAGGTGGAAAGTGACGCCGACCTGTCACGCATGATGCAGGACCTGCCGGCCATCGAAGATTTGCTGGAAACGGCGGACGACGCGCCGATCATCCGCATGCTCAACGCGCTGCTCACTCAAGCCGCGCGCGACGGCGCCAGTGACATCCACATTGAGCCCTACGAGCGCCACTCCAGCGTGCGTTTTCGCGTCGACGGCACGCTACGCGAGGTGGTTCAACCGAATCGCGCGTTACACGCCGCGCTCATCAGCCGCCTGAAAATCATGGCCGAGCTTGACATTGCCGAGCGCCGCCTGCCGCAGGATGGCCGCATCAGCCTGCGCATCGGCACCCGTGCGGTAGACGTGCGCGTGAGTACCCTGCCCAGCGCCCACGGCGAGCGGGCGGTGCTGCGCCTGCTGGACAAATCTGAAGGTCGTTTGAGCCTGGAAGCCCTGGGCATGCAGGGCGAAGTGCTCCGACAATTTGAGCAACTGGTGGCCCAGCCGCACGGCATTGTGCTGGTTACCGGCCCCACCGGCTCGGGCAAAACCACCACGCTGTATGCTGCCTTGCAGCGGCTGGACGCAGCGCGCAACAACATCATGACGGTGGAAGACCCGATCGAATACGAGCTGGCAGGTGTCGGCCAGACCCAGGTCAACCCGAAGATCGAGCTGGACTTTGCCAAGGCCCTGCGCGCCATCCTGCGGCAAGACCCGGACATCATCATGATTGGTGAAATCCGCGATTTCGAGACCGCACAGATCGCCATTCAGGCGTCCCTCACCGGGCATCTGGTGCTGGCCACCCTACACACCAACGACGCCGCCAGCGCCGTGACCCGCCTGACCGACATGGGTGTAGAGCCATTTTTGCTGAGCTCCAGCCTGCTCGGCGTGCTGGCCCAGCGCCTGGTGCGCAAGTTGTGCCCGAAATGCAAACAACCCGTTGAGGCGTTATTGGGGGCGGATACCGATAGCTCCAAACTGGGGTCAGATCCCGATTTCGCGAAGAGAAACTCGGGCTCTGACCCCAATTTCCCCAGCAAAACCGCCTACCACCCAGCAGGCTGCGATAGTTGCAGCCAAACCGGCTACAGCGGCCGCAGCGGCGTATTCGAGCTGCTGGTCGCCAACGACGCCATCCGCGCCCAGATCCATGGCCGCGCCGCCGAGGCCGACATCCGCGCTGCCGCCCAGGCTACGGGTATGGTGCTGATGCGCGAAGACGGCGAGCGCCTGGTGCGCCAAGGTCTCACCAGCCGTGAAGAACTGCTGCGCGTCACGCGGGATTGACCGTGCGGTTGCCGAGTGTTAAGTACCAAATCATGCTCTAGCCATTATTCAGTAAGGGCTAACAGCTATAGAAATATGATTATATTTTCAACCAGACCAGGAGCATCTCATGGCCGCCATTCCCCCTGTTTGTGATTTTGGCTGGCAAGCGCCCAGCTTCAACCTGCCCGGCGTGGACGGCAACACCTGGCAACTGGCCGACGTGCGTGGCGAGCGCGGCACGCTGGTCATGTTCATCTGCAACCACTGCCCTTATGTGCAGGCGATCCTGCCGCGCTTGATCAGCACCGCCGCTGAACTGCAAGCCTTGGGGCTGGGCGTGGTGGCCATCTCGTCCAATGATGTAGCGGCCTACCCCGAAGACAGTTTTGAGGAAATGCAGGCGTTGTCGGCGCGCATGAGATTCCCCTTTGCTTACCTGTACGACGAAGACCAGTCGGTGGCCCGCGCCTGGGGGGCAGTGTGCACGCCAGACTTTTTTGGCTTCAATGCGGCGGGTGAGTTGCAATACCGGGGCCGCTTTGACGCCTCGCGCAAAGAGGCGGCACCCGAGGGCACGCCGCGCGACCTGTTCGAGGCCATGCGCCAGATCACCAGCACCGGCCAGGGTCCGCGCGAGCAGATTGCCAGCATGGGCTGCTCCATCAAGTGGAAAGAGGCTTAATTCGCCATGCCGGTTTATGCGTTTGAGGCGCTGGCCAGTAACGGTGACACCCGCAAGGGCGTCATCGAGGCCGACTCGGCCAAAGCCGCGCGCGGCCAACTGCGCGCTCAGGCGCTGGTGCCGCTCCAGGTGGAGCCGGTCAGCGCACAAGACAAGGCTGCCAGCCGCCAAAACCTGGCGCTGAACCGCAAGCGCGTCTTCAGCGCCAACGCCCTGACCATCTGGACGCGCCAACTGGCCGGACTTGTGTCCTCCGGTCTGCCGCTAGAGCGCGCGCTCACCTCCCTGTCCGATGAAGCCGAAAAAGCGCCCGAGCGCGAGCTGGTGGCCACCTTACGCTCTGAAGTCAATAGCGGCTCTGCGTTTGCCAAGGCGCTGTCGCAGCACCCGCGCGAGTTCTCGGATATTTTTGTGGCGGTCATCGGTGCCGGCGAGCAAAGCGGCAACCTGGGCCTGGTGCTGGAGCGTCTGGCCGACGACCTGGAAGAGCAGCAGGCACTCAAAGCCAAGCTGATAGGCGCCGCACTCTACCCGGCCATCGTCTCGCTGGTGGCCATCGTCATCGTGCTGTTTCTGGTGACCTATGTGGTGCCGCAAGTGGCACATGTCTTTGCTGGCAGCAAACATGCGCTGCCTCTGCTCACGGTCATCATGATCGGCTTCAGCAGTTTTGTGCGTGCCTACGGCTGGCTGATGCTGCTCGCTCTAATTTTAGGAGCTATTGGCGCCCGCTACGCCTTGGCTAACGCCGCATTTCGTCAAAAGTTTGATGCCGCCTGGCTGAACCTGCCGATCCTCGGGCGCCTGGCGCGCAGCTACAACGCCGCGCGTTTTGCCAGCACCCTGGCCATGCTGGCGGCAGCCGGTGTGCCGATTTTGAAAGCACTGCAAGCCGCCTCTGAAACCCTGTCCAACCAGGCTTTGCGCAGTGACGCGCAAGACGCGCTGGTGCTGGTGCGCGAAGGTGCGCCGCTGGCGTCCGCCCTGGCCCAAAAAAAGCGTTTTCCGCCGCTGCTGGCCATGTTCGCCCGCCTGGGTGAGCAAACCGGGCAACTGCCGCTGATGCTGCAGCGTGCAGCCAAACAGCTCAGCACCGAGGTGCAGCGCCGTGCCATGCAGCTCGCCACCCTGCTCGAGCCCCTGCTGATTGTTGCCATGGGCGTGGTGGTGATGCTGATCGTGCTGGCGGTGCTGATGCCGATCATCCAGCTGAATCAGTTGGTGAAGTAGCGGGTACGCCTACCTGCAAAGCAGTTTGCAGCTCAGGAGGGAGGCGTCGCGTTCGGTGGCGGCGATGACAAGGCACGCGAATTGAGGCGCGTTTTTGGCCTACTCTGACTGACGAGTAGCCACACCGTCTGCCACAGTGTGGCGCGGACGAACTTTTGGATACTGAATCCGTTGACAAGCTGAATTGGTCATGGAAAACTTGACGCAAATCAACTCCAGCCTCTTGTTTGACCATGAAACACATGAAACCCCGCACGCTGATATCCGCCCTGGCAGTGGCATTGACGGCTTTACCGGCCGCTTGGGCGCAAACCGACGCCACCTCGGCACCGACAGCTGTGGCAACACCTGCCGGACCAGTGGCCCTGGAAACGCACACAGAAAACGTCGATGTGCTCAAAGACCTGAAATCGGTCGCGGTGGCGAGTTTTCAGGTGTATGTGTTGACCGAGTTCGAGGCCGGCTCCACGGCGCAGGGGGGCAGCAGCAAGGGCTCGATTTCCAGCACCCACAGCAACATGAAAGTCACGGGGCTGGATGCTGCCCGTCTGCAGGCACTGACCGATGAGCTGTACGCCGCCACGCTGGACATGCTCAAGGCCAAAGGGTTTAACGTGTACGACCCGGTCGAATTGCAGGCTTTGCCCGCTTTTGCGGCATGGAAGGCAGCGTCTGACAAGCAGCCCTTTGAGTTTGATGGTTCTGGCGGCAAGGGCACGGCCTTTACCGCCAGTGGGTTGCCGCTGCTGCATGTGTCTGAAATGGGCTGGTTACACCGCACCCGTGCCCTGTTTGGCCCTGAAATTGACGACCCGTATGTGTCTCTGGGCGAAAAGATGGGGGTCGGTTTTCGCATGACCACGCTCCAGCCGCTGGTCAAAGAGCTGGCCACAGCCGCCCAGATGCCTCTTTTGCATGTGCGCCTGGTGCTGGCACCGGGGGGCGTGGCGTCCAGTGGTGGTGGTTTTTTCAGTAACAAGTCAGAAACTAAAACCACCTCGACGCTGGTTTTGCCCATCTTTACCAACCGTTTCATGGTGACCACGGCGGACGGTAGCGTCGGGCGCCTGTCGCTGAACGCACCCCTGCTGTCGGAGCAGGGGCTGGGTGATCTGGTGGATGTGACCTCCACGGCCGAGACCGCTGGCAACATCGCTTTGGCAGCGTTTAGCATCCTGGCCTCAGCTAATGGCTATGGCCGAGCGGTGATCAATAACTCACGCAAACAGGAGTTGCGTACCAGTCCAGAGGTTTTCGAGCCAGTAGCCAAGGCGCATGCCAAGACCCTGCTGAACGGGCTGACTGCAAAATTGGTTTCCCCCTGAGGCTGCCTCTACCAATCCACCAGACTCAACCCCACGCTCAACACCGTGCGGCGGCGGTTGTAGTCGATCAGGCTATCGCCGTAGCCTGAAAACAGTTGCGTGTGCAGTTGCAGGCCGCCGGGTTTGCCGCTGCCGTCGGTGCTGTTGAGTTTGCGCAACCATTCCAGCTTGACCGAGCCGTTGGCGTCTGAGCGCAGTGCGTGGCGCACGGTCAGGGCAAAAGTGTTTTTCAGGTCGGGGCTCCACTGGCCTGAAATCTCGCTGCGGCCAACCAGGTCGCTGATGTCGGGGTTGTCGTCCACGTCGTCGCCTTCGGGGATGCGGTACCACAGCTTTCCGGTCAGCTGAAAATGCGAGCCATTTTCCAGCCCGGCCATCAAGATGCTGCGGTTCCAGCTGCGTGACAGCGGCAAGGGCTGGCCGTTGGATTGGTGGTTGAGTGACAAGCCGGTGTAGCGCAGCCGCCAGTTGCCGGGCAGCGCCAGATCGGTGGGGTAGATGTAGATCAGCTCGGGCTCGTGGTCGGTGGTGCGAAACGGGCGCGAGAGGTCGCCGCTGAAAATCTGCCAGTTGGACTGCTGGGTGTAGCCAAACCACAGCGAGTCACGCTTGAACGGCTGGTTTTGCGTCAGCAGGCCCTCGGCGATTTTTGTGCGCACCGAGAGCTGAATGCGTGTCTCGGTGGTGTTGAAGGCCTGGCTGCTGGTGGCACGGTGGTCGGGCAGCACCGAGTCGGGTTGGGTGTTGACGCTGTCTGAGCCGATCACCGACAGGCTGATGGGTTTGTAGCCCCGGATGCCAAAGGTGCCGCAGTTGCTGCCGGCTTCCAGCTCCCAAAAGCGTGACAGTTCCGAGAAGCGTGGGTTTTTGCAGTCATGCGCTTCGGGGGCCACCATGGTGATGTGGACCGGCGTGGCGGCAGGGGGTGGCACTGGCTTGAGCGCTTGGGCGGTAGTCTCAGCCGCCAGGTTGTTGGCCGACGCGGCCTCGGGGCGTGCCGTTGGCGCACGGGTTTGCAGCGCTGCCCACACATCAAAGCAGTGCAGGCGGGCGGCAGGGTCGCCGCTCAGGGCGCTGCAGCGTTGCCAGCCAGGTTCATCTGGGTTGGCCATGTCTTTCGTGACATTTTGGGCCGCAGCCCAAGCTGGTAAAGCGCTGGCAGCTATTAAAATTAAAGTGAACGATGGTTTCATGGGTGGCGCAGTATCGCCGACCCGGCGTTTGCGCTGCTTTGGCCAGGAATGCAAGCTGACCAAACGGCCTGAGTTGGCCGCACACGCTGGTCGTAAACTGCAGCCCGAAATGAACCACAAGGAGCAAGGTGAAACTAAGCAGTCGCGGTAGCTGGCGCAGCAGTCTAAGCAGTCTAAGCAGTCTCGTTGTGCTGCTGGTCTGCCTCCAAGCCCAGGCGCAGGGCTTGGCCAAACCGCTGGGGCCGGTCATTTTGACTGTCAGCGGTCAAATCAGCCAGCGCAATTCTCCGCAGGGCGCGCAGTTTGACGCCGCCATGCTGCAAGCCATGCCCACTTTGAGCTTCGCCACCCCCAGCCAATGGCACAGCAAGTCAGTGACCTACTCTGGCGTGGCGCTGAAAACGCTGCTGGACGCGGTGGGTGCACGGGGCAACACGCTGCACCTGCATGCGCTGGACCGCTTTGAGGCCCGCGTGCCCATCAGCGACGCAGCACGGTATGGCCCGATCATTGCGTTGCACGCCGACGGCCAGGCGCTCAAGGTGCGCACCCTGGGCCCGGCCCTGCTGATGTACCCGTTTGCCCAGTACCCCGAGCTGAATACCGACGTGTACTACAGCCGCTGCGTCTGGCAGCTGCAACGCATTGTGGTGGAGTGATGGCGCCGGCATCGCAGGCACCACCTGAGCCCGTGGCGGGCTGGCGCAGGCAGTGGCTGGGCTGGCCGCAGGGGATCCAAAAACCCACCCGCTATTTGCTTCTGGCGGTAGCGGCTGCCACCTTGCTGGTGGTGGCCGGGTTGGGCTGGTTTCAGTACCAGCAGATTGACCACGTCACGCTTGCCAGCATCAAAGGGCAGGGCAACCTGGCCTGGAATTTTTCCAAGCTGGAGCTGCAACTGGGCAACTATCAGGCGGCCCTGCGCGAGGTACAAGGCCAGGGCAGCTCGCCCTTGTTGCTGGAAGACCTGAGCAACCAATACAACATCTTTGTGAGCCAGGTACAGCTTTTGCAAAGTGTCGACAGCAGCACCGTCATGCAAACCCGCGACAGCTTTCAGATTGCCTTGGCGGCGGCGAATGCCTATATTGACCGCGCCGACTTGTACCTGACCGAGGTGCCGCCTTTTCTGGACCAGGGCGTGGCGCGCCAATTGTTGCAAGACAGCCAGGACCTGCGCACCGAGGTGCACCGCCTGGCGTTGGACGCCTACCATGTGGAAACCGCGCGCGCCACCGCTTCGCTGCAGGAAATTCGCCGTTTTACGCTGGTTTACGGCCTGACCTCGACGCTGCTGATCGTGCTGACCTTGGGCATGGGCTGGCTGACCATGCGCCGCCTGACCGCCGTGAGCCGCCTGCAACAGCAACACAGCGCGTTGCTGCAGTCGAAAAAAGACCTGGCTGAGTCGGCGAATCAGGCCAAATCGCGTTTTCTGTCGGCGGCCAGCCATGATCTGCGCCAGCCCGCCCACGCGCTGGGCCTGTTCATGTCGCAACTGCTGCCATTGCCACTGGAGCCGCCCGCGCGGCGCTTGGTGGACTGCGCCTTTGATGCGGTGCGCGATATGCAGGTCATGCTGGACGGCATGTTTGATTTGTCCCGGCTGGATGCCGAGTCCACCCACAGCCAGATTCGGCCGTTTGCCATCAGCAGCGTGCTGACGTCGCTGCGCAATGGCTTTGCTGCCGAGGCCAGCGGCAAAGGCTTGCGTTTGCGCGTGCGCCCGTGCCATGCCTGGGTGGACAGCGACCCGGTGCTGCTGCAACGCATCCTGCACAACCTGGTCAGCAATGCCATTCGTTACACGCGCCACGGCAGTGTGCTAGTGGCTTGCCGCCAAGCGGGTAACGCCCGGCAGTTGCACATCGAGGTGCGCGACAGTGGCATTGGCATTGCCCCGCAAGACCACGAACGGATTTTTCTGGAGTTTTTCCAGGTGGACAACCCACAGCGTGACCGGCGCCAGGGGCTGGGCGTGGGCTTGAGCATTGTGCAGCGATGCTGTCGTCTGCTGAATCTGCCTTTGAGCCTGCGCTCCAACCTGGGCTGCGGCACCACCTACCGTCTGAGTCTGCCGCTGGCAAACCCTCGGCCGACAGCCGCTCCCGAGCCACTGGCCTTGGCGGCAGTGAAAAACGATCTGGCAAACGCCAGGGTGCTGGTGATTGAAGACGATGCCATGAACCGCGACGCGCTGGCCGGGTTGCTGGCCTCCTGGGGCTGCCAGGTGCTGGTGGCGCAAGACCTGGCCACGGCGCTGGCGCAGTGCCAAGCCGAACCGTGGCCGGATGTCATCGTCAGTGACTACCGCTTGGCGGGCAGCCTGACTGGCCTGGACATCATCCAGGCGGTGCGGGCGCGGGCCGGGCGCCATTTGCCAGCGTGCGTGATCAGCGGCGACACCCAGCCTCACGTCACCCAGCGGGTGCATGCGGCCGGGCTGGTGCTGCTTAGCAAGCCGGTGCGCCCGGCCAAATTGCGCGGGCTGCTGCGCCACTTGTTGCAGCCGGACACGCTGGCGGCAGACGCGTCCGCGCCACCCTTTTCCTAGCCCGCCGGGCCAACGCCAGACGTCTTTCCTGGCACCTGTTTCAGGGCTGATGCCTTGGCGCTTGGTAATCGGCATGTGGTCCAACACACAGACCGGCGCTTGGCGTCTCGCTATCTTGCACGCTGTGCCTTGATCAAGAGCGATGAGTTTTGGGCACAACCCCTTCACTTCTTTGAGGAATCCTGCATCATGATCACGACTCAAAAGGCCTATCTGGTGGGTGGCGGCATCGGTTCAATGGCGGCGGCGGCGTTTCTGATTCGCGATGGCGGTATGCCCGGGGCCAATATCTCGATCCTGGACTCTGGCCCGCTGATGGGTGGCAGTCTGGACGGTGCGGGCGATGCAGAACATGGCTACTCCATGCGCGGCGGGCGCATGCTGACCACTGACAACTACGAATGCACCTGGGATCTGTTCAAGTCGATCCCGTCGCTGACCCAGCCAGGCCAAAGCGTGTTTGATGAAACCGTGGCCTTCAACGCGCTGCATCCGTCCCATGACACGGCGCGCCTGATCGACCGGCGCCGCGCCAAGGTGCCGGTGGCCTCGATGGGTTTTTCGATGCAAGACCGGCTGGAGTTGCTCAAGCTGAGCAGCGCGGACGAATCCGAGCTGGGCGCCAGCCGCATCACCGACCATCTGTCTCCGGCGTTTTTCGAGACCGAGTTCTGGTTCATGTGGTCGACCACCTTTGCCTTCCAACCCTGGCACAGTGCGGCGGAGTTTCGCCGCTACCTGCATCGCTTCATGCTGGAGTTTTCGCGCATCGAGACGCTGGCTGGCGTCAAACGCACCATTTACAACCAGTTCGACTCGTTGGTGCTGCCGCTGCAGCGCTGGCTCCTGGCGCAGGGTGTGCACCTGACCAGCAATTGCACCGTCACCGGGCTGGACCACACCACCCAGGCTGGCCAGTTCGTCGTGACCGGTCTGCAAAGCGTGGTGCACGGCCAGTGCGAAACCACCCGCCTGAACGATGGCGACCTGGTGTTTGTGCAAAACGGCTCCATGACCGATGCCTCCAGCACGGGCTCGATGACCGATGCGGCGCCCAGGCTGAGCAAGGCGCAGAGCGGCGGTTGGGCGCTGTGGGAAACGCTGGCCGTCGGTCGGCCGAATTTTGGCAATCCGGCAGTGTTCAACAGTTGTATTGCGCAGTCATATTGGGCGTCGTTTACCGTCACGCTCAAAGACACGGCCTTCTTTGACCAGATGCAAGTTTTCAGTGGCAATGAGGCAGGCACCGGCGGCCTGGTGACCTTCAAAGACTCCAACTGGCTGATGTCGATTGTGCTGGCGCACCAGCCGCATTTCATCAACCAGCCTGCGGGGGTGCAGGTGTTCTGGGGTTACGGGTTGTTTCCGGACCGCATTGGCAATTTTGTCGCCAAGCCGATGGCAGATTGCACGGGGGCCGAGATTTTGCAGGAGCTGTGCGGGCACCTGCGCTTTGACATGGCCACGGTGGCCAGCGCCAATTGCATTCCTTGCTGCATGCCTTACATCACCAGCATGTTCATGCCGCGTGCGCCAGGTGACCGGCCGTTGCCGGTGCCGTCGCAGACGCGGAACTTTGCCTTCATCAGCCAGTTTGTCGAGGTGCCGCTGGACACCGTGTTCACCGTCGAGTATTCAGTGCGCGCTGCGCAGATGGCGGTATACGCGTTACTGGGTATCAGCCGACCCATTCCACCCGTCACGCCGCATGACAAGTCATTGCATGCCGAGTTCGAAGCACTGCTCAAGGCCTTGAAATAGTTGCCAGCCAAACGTCCCTTTTCATTCACTCTCCCTAGGAAACTTTCCATGAAAACATCTCTCACCATTCTCACCGTCGCCTTGGCAGGTGCTCTCAATGTGGCCGTTCCGGCCACGGCTCAGGTTGCTGGCGGCAGCACCACGACAGGCATCAGCGTCATTGAATCGACACAACTGGCGCTGGGCTGGAGCGTCAAGAAGACGCTGCTCGGCAAAACCATCTACAACGAGTCGGGCCAGAAGGTTGGCAAGGTGCAAGACATCATCATTGCGCCCGACAAATCGGTGTCTTACATCATCGTTGGCGCGGGTGGCTTCATTGGCATGGGGCGGCATGACGTCGCCATTGCGGTGACGCAAATCCAGGATCAGGCCGGCAAGCTGGTGATGGCGGGTGCGACCCCGGACCTGATCAAGGCCATGCCGCAGTTTGAATACGCCAACGACAACGCCCGGCGTAACCAGTTTGTCGCGTCAGCGGAGAAAGACATCACCCGCGGCAAAGCCAAGCTGTTTGAACTGCAGACCAAAGCAGGTGCCGCCAGCGCTGAAGCCAAAGCCAAGATTGACCTGGATATATCTGCCTTGCAGATGGACGTGAAGTCTGCCGAGGCCAAGCTGTCCGAACTCAATCAGGCTGCAGCGAATCGCTGGAAAGAGTTTGAAGCCAGTGTCAACGCTGCCACGGCACGGCTGCGCAAATCCATTGAAGGCACCAAAGGCTGAGCCCAAGGGCACCCGCCAGAACACCCAAAACCATTCAAAGGAACTGAAATGAACAAGATGCTGATTGCGATTTTTGACAACGAAACCGCCGCTGATGCGGGTTTGCACGCGCTGCGCCAGTTGCACGCTGAAGGAGATATCACGTTGTACGCCACCGGGGTGATTGCCAAGGACGCCTTGGGCCATGTTGTGGTCAAAGCAGTTGCAGACCAGGGCCCGATTGGCACCGCCAGCGGTATGGCAGTAGGCAGTCTGATTGGCCTGCTGGGCGGACCCGTGGGCGTGGTGGTGGGGGCGGCCACAGGCACGGTCGTCGGAGCGGTGCGCGATTTCTGGGTGGCCGGTGTGGGTCTGGATTTTGTGGAAGAAGCCCAGGCGACCCTGCAACCTGGCAAAGTAGCGCTGGTCGCCGAGATTGAAGAAGAGTGGGTGATTCCGGTGGATTCTGCACTGGAAGCGCTGGGCGGCCAGGTGTTCCGGCGCACGCGCAGCGAACTGGCTGAAGCCCAGTACGACCATGACATTGCCACATTCAAGTCCGAGATCAGGGAGCTGGAAGAAGAGGCTAGTGAAGCCAGCGGCAGCGCCAAACTCAAATTGCAGGCCAAGCTGGCCAAGGCGCAGATCAGCCTGGAGAGTGCGGTAGAACGTGCCAAGAAACGCGTTGAAACGCTCAAGATGGAGGCCGATACCAAGGCGCAGTCGTTGAAAGTCCAGTTGACCCAGGTGGCAGACCAGGCCAAGACCAAATTGGAAGACCGGATGCAACGCGTCAAACATGCCTACCACGCGCGGGGTTCCAAGCTGGCGCAGGCTTGGGCCTTGACCAAGGAAGCCCTGGTGGGTTGAAGTTGCCTTGCAAAGGCCTTCAGGTACCCTGGCCCGGAGATTTCAGGGTTAAGGGTCTTTTATGCCTCTAGCCCTTATGAAATAAGAGTATGAAGTACTCTTTTTTATAGCAACAGGTCCAGCGGCCAAGGATCAGCCGCGGGAGTCTGTAGCGTCCCAAAGTGCGGCACGGGTATGCCAAGCAGCGGCTCAGACTTCATTCGCCCAGACGGTAAATCGCTGCAGCGTGTTGGGCCCGAAGGTGCTGGCCAGCGCCACGTCACAGGCGTCGCGCCCGCGCGCCATCAGCACCCGGCCGATGCGCGGCGTGTTGTTGCGCGCATCGAAGGTGTACCAGCGGTCACCCAGAAAGGCCTCGAACCAGCCGGCAAAATCCATCGGCGCTGGCACCGCCGGGATGCGGATGTCGCCCAGGTAACCGGTGCAGTAGCGCGCCGGGATGTTCATGCAGCGGCAAAAGGCAATCGCCAGGTGGGCATAGTCGCGGCACACGCCCTGGCCTTCGTTGTAGGCCTCCCAGGCGGTGCGGGTGCGCCGGGCGTGGTGGTAGCCAAATTCGATGTGCCGGTGTACAAAGTCGCAGATCGCCTGCACCCGTGCCCAACCGGTGGGGCCGTGGCCAAACAGCTGCCAGGCGATCTCAGACAGTTGGTCGGTTTCGCAATAGCGGCTGCCCAGCAAATACACCAGCGTCGATTCGGGCAGCAACTCCACCGGCACCTGCATCGCCCACGGCGCCAGCGCATCGGGCAAGCCGCTGTCGTTGATCAGGGCGTCGGTGCCCAGCACAAAGCGCCCCGGCGGCGCCACGATGCGGCTGCACCAGTTGCCAAACATGTCGTGGTAAGCCGTCACCGGTACCGGCGGGTTGGTCACCAGCAGGTCGGGGCGCACCAAGTCGGCTGCACGGGAGTGGTGAATGCTCAGCGCCAGAATCATCGGGGTAGGTGCCGGGCAGTCATAAACCATCTCGAAACCCAGGCGCATCTGCACGGGCGGGCTGGATGGTGAGAAAGGGGGGCTCAGTTCGTCGTTCATGGTCGTCTCAGGTAAGAGGGTTGCCGGGGCGGTGCCGGGTTTTCAAGACGCCACACTATAGAAACGCATCGGCTAGCGGTCTGTGCGCTGGCGAACAGGTTCAACACCACTGCACGCGAGAACTGTGCCAATGAAACCTATTTTTTTGGTGCGAGCTTGCCTGGCGTGCTGGCTGGGCGGTGGGGTTCAGGGGCGTGTTTGCGCCCGCGCTGCGGCGCTGTCAGCTGCCTTCTGGGCGAACTCGGCGCGCAGGGCCTTGAGCTTGGCGCGTGGGTCTTCGCGGGTAGTGGTTTGGTCCAGCCCCATCTCGGCGATGAACCGGCTGGGTTGCGCGGCCACCATCTCGCGGCCTTTTTTGCGCTTGCGTGTCCAGCTTACCGCCAGGCTGCGTTGCGCGCGGGTGATGCCGACATACATCAGGCGGCGTTCTTCCTGCAAATGCGCCGTCAGGCTCTCGCTGGCGGCTTCCTGCGCCAGGGCCTTTTGCGCCGCTGAGGCCTGGCCTGCAGATTCAGCGTCGGGGTTGTCGCGCAGCTTGAAGGGCAACAAACCCTCGGTCACCCCGACCAGCATCACATGCGGCCACTCCAGGCCTTTGGCCGCGTGCAGGGTTGAGAGCGTGACCACGTTCTGGTCCTTCTCTTGCTCGGAAATCGTTGAGATCAGCGACACGGTTTGCGCCACTTCCAGCAGCGACTTGACTTCACCCACCGCGTTGACACCCGTAGCGTCTTCAATTTGCCCACCGCAGCGGCCACTCATCCAGTCGATGAAGTCGATCACATTGCCCCAGCGCGCGGCGGCCACCTGTTCGCTGTCTTCGCCGTCGTACAAATATTTTTCGTAGCCGATGTCCTTCAGCCAGTCCAGCAGGAAGGTCTTGGCGGCTTCAGCACCCAGCGTGTGGCGGGCACGGAACTCCAGGTCGTTCACCTCGCGGCCAAATTCGTGCAGGCTGCCCAACGCCTTGCCGGAAATCATGCTACCCAAACTCGACGAAAACAACGCGCCAAACATGCTGACCCGGTATTTGCTGGCAAAGTCGCCCAGGTGCGCGAGTGTCTGGTGACCGATACCGCGTTTGGGCGTGGTCACGGCCCGTAAAAACGCCGGGTCGTCGTTGTTGTTGATCCACAGCCGGAACCAGGCACACAGGTCTTTCACTTCGGCGCGGTCAAAAAAGCTCGTTCCCCCAGAGACCTTGTAAGGAATCTGCGCTTTTCGCAGCGCTTTTTCAAACGGTTTGGCCTGGTGGTTGGCGCGGTAGAGCACCGCAAAATCCTTGAATTCCTTGAACTGAGGCCCGGCGTGGGGCAAACCGTTGATGCGCAGGCTCTGGATGCGCGCCACGGTGCGTTCGGCTTCGTGCACCTCGGTGTCGGCATCCACCACCCGCACCGGTTCACCTTCACCCAGGTCACTCCACAGGTTTTTCGGAAACAGTTTGGGGTTGGGGCCAATCACGTTGTTGGCGGCGCGCAAGATGGCGGACGTGGAGCGGTAGTTCTGCTCCAGCTTGATGACTTTGAGGCTGGGGAAGTCGATTGGCAGCTTTTTCAAGTTGTCCAGCGTGGCGCCGCGCCAGCCGTAGATCGACTGGTCGTCGTCACCCACGGCGGTGAACCGTGCCTGGTTCGGGCCATTGCCGCCCACCAATAGCTTCAGCATCTCGTACTGCGTGGCGTTGGTGTCCTGGTATTCATCCACAAGAAAATGACCCGCCAGACCTTGCCACTTATGCCTGACCTGCTCATGATTTTGTAGTAATTTAAGCGGCAGACCAATCAGGTCGTCAAAGTCCACGCTCTGGTAGGCGCTGAGGCGTTCTTCGTAGTGCGCCATCACCCGGGCGATGATGCGCTCTGAGTCGTTGCTGGCCGCAGCCAGCGCGCTGGCTGAATTGAGCCCCTGGTTTTTCCACAGGCTGATGGTCCACTGCCAGCTGCGCGCAGTGGCAGCATCGACACTGCCGCCGGCGTCTTTCAGGATGCTGGTCACGTCGTCGCTGTCCAGAATGGAAAAGTTGGGTTTCAGGCCCAGCGCCGCGCCGTCTTCGCGCAGCAGGCGCACGCCCAAAGCGTGAAAAGTGCAGATCACCGCGTCTTTGGCCGCCTTGCCAATCAAGCTGCGGGCGCGCTCGCGCATCTCGGCGGCGGCCTTGTTGGTGAAGGTGATGGCAAAAATGCGTTTGGCGGGCACGCCAGACTGAATCAGCCGACCAATCTTGTGCGTGATCACCCGCGTTTTGCCCGACCCGGCGCCAGCCAGCACCAGGCATGGGCCGTGCAGATAGTTCACCGCTTCTTGCTGGGCGAGGTTGAGACCGGTGTTTGGGGAGTGGGACATGCAGGGGAAAGACGCAGGAGCGGGCGGGGACGGGACAGAGCAGGGGGCGAATCATACCCAGCCAAGTCCCTCGCACCGTTGGCGCCTACCAGTTTGCCAGAAAGTGGCGGTAGATGATGTTAAAAGGTTTCAATCAGCGATCCTGAAAGTTTCAATCAGCCGTAATTAAACCTTACACTTGGCCGATGGTTGATCTGCCACTGTCCCCCACTGCCCCAGTATTGCCGCGCTTTGCTGAAGCGGGCTTGCAGGCCAGTTTGCTGGATACACCCGTGGTGTTGTTACAAGGCCCACGCCAATGTGGCAAGACCACGCTGGCACGCACGGTCACCGCCTCATCCGGGTACGGGTATCTGAGTTTTGATGATGACAACCTGGTGCGTGCGGCGCGGGCAGATCCACTGGGTTTTGTGGCGGATCTGCCACCCAAAGTGGTGCTGGACGAAATTCAGCGTGTTCCGGAGCTGTTCACTTCGCTGAAGCTGGCTGTTGATCGGGACCGCCGACCGGGTAGGTTTTTGCTGACTGGCTCGGCCGATGTCCTGCTGCTGCCCAAACTCGCCGATTCCCTGGCTGGTCGGCTGGAAGTGGTTCGGCTGCATCCTTTGTCACAAGCTGAGCTGGGTCAGCAGCCCGCCGGTTTTCTGAAATCTCTTTTTGCCACCGAATTCCCGATGCAGTCTTGCGAGCGTTTGGGGCTGGCACTGGCAGAACGGGTGGTCGCTGGGGGATTCCCAGCGGCGCTGACCCGCCAGCCCGCGCGCAGACGCGCCTGGTACCAGGCCTATGTGCAGACGCTGGTGCAGCGTGATGTGCGCGATCTGGCCCGCATTGCTGCGCTGGAGGTGATGCCGCGTTTGCTGGAGCTGGCGGCGGGCCAGACCGCGCACCTGTTCAATGTGAGTGAATTGGCTGGTCCGTTTGGGCTGAGTCGGCCCACGGTGCGCGATTACCTGACGCTGCTGGAGCGCGTTTTTCTGGTGGATGTGTTGCCACCCTGGCATCTGCGGCAAATCAGCCGCCTGGTCAAAACACCCAAACTTCACCTGGGTGATACCGGCGTGGCAGCCGCGCTGTTGCGGGTGGATGCGGCCGCATTACACGCCAACCGGACGTTATTGGGGCAGTTGCTGGAGACTTTTGTGTTTCAGGAATTGCGTCGCCAGGCCAGTGCCGAGCCGGGTGCGACGGCTTTTTATCACTTTCGCAACCGCGACGACCATGAGGTGGACATCGTGCTGGAACAAGGTGATCGGCTGGCGGGTGTTGAAGTCAAGGCTTCTGGCACGGTCCGCGCGGAAGATTTTCGGGGCCTGCGCAAACTGCAAGAGATCGTGGGCGACAGGTTTGCCTGCGGCGTGGTGCTGTATGACGGAGAGGTCAGTCTGCGCTTTGGCCCGGCGCTGTTCGCGCTGCCGATGCAGACTTTATGGCATGCTGGCGCTGAACTTGGCGCAGACTGACCTCGCTCCAGCCAGAATCCTGCCATGCTCACCATCTTCACCGTTACCTTCCCGTTCTTCGCCCTGGTCCTGGCGGGCTATCTGGCAGCGCGAAGGCGGCTATTGCCGCTGGACGCGATTGCCGGGCTGAATGGCTTTGTGCTGTTTTTTGCCCTGCCCTGCATGTTGTTCCGCTTTGGTGCCAACACGCCGATTGCCCAGTTGCTGGACGGGTCCGTGGCGCTGGTGTGGCTGGTCTGTGGCCTGATCATGGTGGGTTTGACCGTGGTCACCAGTTTGAACGCGCGCATTGGCTGGAACGATGCGGCGTTTGGTGCGCTGGTGGCGGCGTTTCCCAACTCGGGGTTCATGGGCGTGCCGCTGCTGGTGGCGCTGCTGGGCGCGCAGGCCGCCGGGCCAACCATTTTGACCATGGTGATCGACATGGTGGTGATCACCTCGCTGTGTATCGCGCTGTCCCGGCTGGACGGGGCTGACGAACATGGTGTGGCCAAGGCGCTGAAAAATGCCCTCAAAGGCGTCTTGACCAACCCCATGCCGTGGTCCATCTTGCTGGGGGCGCTGGCTTCGGTACTGGGTTTTCAGCTGGTCGGACCGGTGATGAAGGTGGTGGACATGCTGGCCGATGCGGCCTCGCCGGTGGCCTTGTTCACCATTGGCGCGGTGCTGGCCCGCTCACAAATGCTCGCAGCTGCGGGCCACACGCGGGCACCCTTGCTGCGTGATGTGCTGCCAGTGGCGCTGTTCAAGCTGTTTTTGCACCCGCTGCTGGTGCTGGCTGTGGGCTGGCTGGCCATGCGCGCCGGGCTGCCGCTGCAGGCCAGCGCGCTGACGGTGATTGTGCTGGTGGCGGCGCTGCCGAGTGCCAGCAACGTGTCATTGCTGGCGGAGCGCTTTGGTGCCGACAACGGGCGGGTGGCCCGCATCATCTTGCTGTCGACGGCCTCGGCCTTTGTGACCTTTTCGCTGGCGGTGGCGGCGCTGCGCTGAACGGGCAGGCAGACCGGGCCGCGCGGAACGGGTGTTTGGATGACTTTGGGGAATCAGCGACACGGATATGTCACGAAAACCTGACACAACTCAAGTGCCCAGGCCCTGGAACCCGCTAACCTGCAGCCTTATCCCTTGAAAAACACCACCGATCAACGCTGATCGCAAAGGAAAAGCATGTTCCCCTGGTTAACGTATACCGTTTTTGGCATAGCTGCGGCGCTGGCCAGTATTGCCCTGTTCTTTTTTGCGCTGACCCGTGGGGCTTTGCTGGTGCGCGGTGCGTTGGGCCGGATGCAGCGCGAGGCTGCCCATGTGTACCCGATTTATTCCAACATGCGGCTGATCCGGTTTGTGGACTACCAGCCGGTGATTGCGGCCATTCTGCTGTTCCAGTACAGCCGCCTGGTGTCCATCATCACCCACGGCCTGAAGCGCACCGACCTCAAAGGCAAGCAGGTGCTGATCACCTCGTGTGCCTTTGGCAACGTGATGCCGCGCGTGGTCAAGGCCTCGGTGCAGGCAGGGGTGCACAAGGTGCTGGTGGCAGACATCATCCAGAACGAACTCGACCACGCCAAAGGCAAGCTGGCTGACTACACCGGCCGCGTTGACTACCAGCGCGACAACGCCATTGCCATGAAGCAGGCTGACAACTCGGTCAGCGCCAACATCATCTTCTTTTTGCTGCATGAGCTGCCGCATCACCTCAAGGGAGAAGCGCTCAAAGAGGCGGTGCGGGTGCTGGCGCCAGGCGGCAAGCTGTACCTGGCCGAGTTTCATCGGCCCCGGCCGTGGCTGCTGCGGGTGCTGAGCTGGACCTATTTCAAGGTGTTTGAACCTTTTGGCCTGGCGCTGTGGGACACGCATGACCCGGTGCAGCAGTTGCAAGCCATGCCCGGTGTGAGCTGTGAGCGCCACACCGTGTTTTTTGGTAACTTCCAGGTGATTGTGGCAACAAAAGTGGCTTGAGTCCTTATAGAATAAGGGCAAATAGCTCTTAAATCAAGAGCGGATCAACGTCAATCGCCCAGCGTAGCAGGCCCTTGCAGGCAGGCTGGCTGCGGGTGGCGTGCAAGGTGGTTTGCCAGGTATTGAGGAAGCGCTGCAGCGCGGTGCGCGACGGGCTCTCGACCAGCATCTGGGCGCGCTCCACATTGGCTACCCGCGCAATGCTCATCGGCACCGCCGGGTACAAGGTGATGTGCGTCAGGTACGCGGCCAGTTCGGGCACAGTGGCGCTGGCCTGGCTGGCAGCATTCAAAAAAGCTTGGGCGGCTTCCTGCGTGCGGGCGTCGGCGCGCACCAGCGCCTGAAAGCTGAACGGCGGCATGCCGGCCTGCTCGCGCTCCAGCAGTTGTGATTGGGCAAACGCCGGGTAGTCGTGCTGCTTTAGAGCCTCGTAAAGCGGGTGCGTCGGGTGAAAGGTTTGTACCCACATCTCGCTGCGGCTGGTGTTGCTGGCGTCGCGCCCGGCCCGGCCAGCCGCCTGCATCAGCAGGCCAAACAGCCGCTCGGGGGAACGGAAGTCGCTGGAAAACAGCGCGCCATCGGGGTTGATCGCCGCCACCAGCGTGATGCGGCGAAAGTCGTGCCCTTTGGCGATCATCTGCGTGCCCACCAGCACATCCACCTCGCCCGAGTGCACCTGCGCCAGCTGGCTCTCCAGCGAACCCTTGAGTTTGGTGGTGTCGGCGTCAATGCGGGCAATGCGCACGGCGCTGCCGTCCGGGTGGCTGATGCCGCTGAGCATGACCGCAAGCTGTTCTTCCAGCCGCTCCGTGCCACGCCCGACCGGGGCAATGTCCAGGCTGCCGCAGTCCGGGCAGGCGCGCGGCACGCGTTCGGCAAAACCACAGTGGTGGCAGCGCAGGCTGCGGTCGATCTTGTGAAAAACGCGATAGGCGCTGCAGTGCGGGCAGGTGCTTTTCCAGTCGCAGTCGCTGCAGCTCAGCACCGGGGCGTAACCGCGCCGGTTCAAAAACACCATGCTTTGTTCACCCCGGGCGATGCGCTGGGCGATGGCGTCCAGCAGCGGTGGCGAGATCACACAGCCTTTGGGCTGGTGGTTCATGTCGACGCGGCGCACCAGTGGCAAAACGCCTGCGGCGTTGGGCAAGGTGGCGTTGGCCCCGACCCGGCTGGGCATCTCCAGGCGCTGGTAGCGGCCGCCCTCAGCCGCCGGGCGGCTGTGGTACCAGCTCTCCAGCGACGGTGTGGCCGAACCCAGCAGCACTTTGGCACCGTCCAGCCGGGCGCGGTACACCGCCAGGTCGCGCGCCGAGTACCGCGCGCCCTCATGGCTTTTGTAGCTGGGGTCGTGCTCCTCGTCGACGATGATCAGCTTGAGTTGTGGCATCGACGCAAACACCGCCATGCGGGTGCCCAGCACGATGCGCGCCTGCCCGCTGTGCGCCGCCAGCCAGCTGGCCAAGCGCTGCGCCGGGGTCATGCCGCTGTGCATCGACACCACGGCGTCCAGTCCATACTGAGCACTGAAACGTGCCTTGAAACGTTCTTCCAGTTGAGGGGTCAGGTTGATCTCGGGCACCATCACCAGCGCCTGGGCCGTGGCCGAGCCCGCCAGCAGGTCGGCGGTGCAGCGCATGAACACCTCGGTCTTGCCACTGCCGGTGGCGCCAAACAGCAGGAACGGCCCGGGTTGGGCATGAAATTGGCCGATAGCCCTTATCTGTTCTAGGGTAAGTGCTACTAAATCAGTATTTTTTGACATGCTGCTCAGGGCGACGGGTGCGGGTTCCTGCTGCGTCAGTTGTGGCACTGGCTCGTCAACCGTGAGGGTAGCCGCGGGGCTGAGTTGGGCGGGTGGCGCCTTGGCCGCCTGGGTGGCCCGCTTTTTCAGACGTCGGGCCAGTTGCAGGGTGCTGAGGTCGCGCAACTGCGGCGGCAGGGCAGCCAGCGCCACTTCACCCGCCGAGCGCTGGTAGTAGCTGGCAGCAAAGCTGATCAGGGCGCGCCAGGTGGGGCTCAGTGGGGCCAGAGCATCCAGCGCTGCAGCGATCGGACGCAACTTGGCCGGGTCGAGCGCGTTGGAGGCGGCGCCTGCCGCAGCATCTGGGCCGGGTAGGTCCCACACCACACCCAGCAGCTCACGCTGCCCCAGCGGCACCCGCACCAGCGTGCCTGCGGGCCATGGCTGGTCGCTCAGGTAAGTGAGTGCACCGGCCATTTGGCTGTGGGCCGGTGTGTGGACCAGCACGGCGACTGGATGGCTCGCCTGCAGGCCGATTTGGGGTGAGTTGTTCAAGTGAACTTGCGAAACTGGGCTTAAGTCGTTGATTTTGAGGGCTTTTGAAGATCATCCAAGTTTTCTGTGGATAACTTTGTTGATAGCTCGTCAATAGTGGCCACGGAGCCTTGTAAATCAAGGCTTTTGTTAGCCTGCCCAAAAATAAAGCAAAAAATAAAACTGTTTAAAATCAATGCCTTACAACTGCTATGCGTTTGGTAGTGCGTTTTGTACTGGTGTGGCCGGTTCTGCTGGGAGCACACCATTTTTGTGCATAAGTTACAAATTTTTTTGCCATTCTGCAGGCAAAAGTCACCTGAAAAGTGCTAGGCGCCTAGTGAAGCCTCAGCAGGCGCCGCGCATCAGGCGCGAATGCTTGTGCACTGCTTCCACCAGTGCCGCCACATGCTCGGGCGGGGTGTGCTGGCTGATGCCGTGGCCCAGATTGAAGATGTGCGTGGGCCCGAAGCCCGGACCGCTGTGCGGCGTGCCAAAGGCGTTGAGCACCTTGATGACCTCCGCTTCAATCTTCTCTGGCGGGGCAAACAGCACGTTCGGGTCCAGGTTGCCTTGTAGCGCTTTGCTGCCGCCCGCGATGATGCGCGCCTTGGTGAGGTTGGCCGTCCAGTCCAGACCGAGGGCGTTGCAGTCCAGCCCTTCCATCTCATCCAGCCACAAGGCGCCACCTTTGGTGAACACAATGCTGGGAATGGTGGCGCCAGCCCAGGTTTTGTGCAACTTGGCCAGCACGCGGCGGGTGTAGGCCAAGCTGAACTCCTGAAACGCGCCGTCGGCCAGCACGCCGCCCCAGCTGTCAAACACCATCACCGCCTGGGCACCGGCTTCAATCTGTATGTTGAGGTACAGCGCCACCGCGTCGGCGTTGATCTCCAGAATGCGGTGCATCAGGTCCGGGCGGCTGTAGAGCATGGTTTTGACCAGCCGGTAGTCGTCACTGCCAGCCCCTTCGACCATGTAACACGCCAGCGTCCACGGGCTGCCGGAAAAACCGATCAGCGGCACCCGGCCATTGAGTGCCTTGCGGATCGAGGTGACGGCGTCAAACACATACTGCAGCTTGGCCATGTCGGGCACTTCGAGCTTGGCCACAGCGGCTTCGTCACGCACCGAGTGGGCAAACTTGGGGCCTTCGCCCAGCGCAAACGACAGGCCCAGGCCCATGGCGTCAGGCACGGTCAGGATGTCGCTGAACAAAATGGCGGCGTCGATGGGGAAGCGGTCCAGCGGTTGCAGCGTGACTTCAGTGGCGTAGTCCACGTTGGTGGCCAGGCCCATGAAGCTGCCGGCCTTGGCGCGGGTGGCGCGGTACTCTGGCAAAAAGCGCCCGGCCTGACGCATCATCCACATGGGGGTGTAGTCAGTCGCCTGGCGCATACACGCGCGCAGAAAAGTGTCGTTCTTGAGGGGGGCGAAGGAGGATGTGGATGAGGTAGTCATGGCTGAATTGTCGCATTGTGTCGCGTGCGGTTGACAGCTGTCGCGTCAAATTTGGGGCGCTGGTTGATCTGGCGCAACCGGCCAGACCACCGTGACGCGCAAGCCCCCCAGTGGTGACACACCGGTGTGAATCTGCGCCTGAAACACCTGGGCAATGCGTCGCACGATGGACCACCCCAGGCCGCTGCCGCTCTGCACTGTGCCCAGGCTGCGGAAAAAGCGCTCGCCCAGGCGTGCCTGGTCTGCCGCTGGCAGCCCGGGGCCGCTGTCGTCAACCTGCAACACCACTTGGCCGTCGGCTTGGCTCACGCCCAGGGACACTTGCGCGCCGTCGGGGCTGTAGCGCAGCGCGTTGTCGAGCAGGTTGCGGATCAGCACGCCGGTCAGCGTCTCGTCGGCGGCAATCAGGGCAGGCTGAGGCGCTTCAAGGTCCAGCGTCTGGCCTCGGCTCAGGGCTTGTGGCGCCAGGCTGGCGGCCGTGCGCTGGGCCACGGTGGCGACATTCACCACACCTGCTACAGCCTGGCTGCCAGCGGCTTCCAGTCGGGAAAGTGTCAACAGCTGCGTGACCAGATGGCTGGCGCGGTCGCAGCCTTCAAGCGTGCGGCGTAAGGCCTGGTCGCGCTGCGCATCGTCAGGGCCTGCGCCGAGTGCCACCTGGGCTTGCGCGCGGATGGCGGCAATTGGCGTGCGCAGCTCGTGCGCCGCGTCCGCCGTGAAGCGCCGCTCGGCGTCGAGTACGCTGGCAATACGCTCGAACAGCGCGTTGAGCGACTGCACCACCGGGGCGATTTCTGCCGGGGTATCGGCAATCACCAGCGGCTCCAAGGCTTGTGGCTGGCGCCGGGTCAGGGCCTGGCTCAGGCTGCGCAACGGTGTCAGACCCTGGCGCACCGCCAGCCAGCCCAGCAGGGCCAGCAGCGGCAGGGCCAGCAGCAGGGGTTGCAACACCCCTTGCAAGACGGCCCACAAAATTGACTGGCGCGACTGTATTTGCTCGCCCACAAACACTTGCACATCACCCTCGTTGCCCTGGGCGCCAAACACCCGCCACGCTTGGCCGTCAGACAGGGTCACGGTGGCGAATCCGCGGGCCTTCTGCGACATTGGTGCCTCGGGCGCGTTGCTGGAGTGCAGGGTCAGCGCGCCTTCATGAAACACCTGGAACGCCACGCGGGTGGCGTATTTGTGCAGGGTGGGCGCATTCGGGTGGTCGTCGTCATAGATGCGTTTGCCATGCGTCTGGTGACGGCTTTCCTCGTCCTCGCCGTCACCCTGCTGCGCCACCAGCAGCGCGGCAGATTGGGCAAGGTGGGCGTCGAGCAGCTCGTCCAGTTCGTGACGCGTGTCAACCCAGGTCAGCACCGCCGCCGAGATCCACACGCCGGAGATCAGCACCAGCAACAGCACCAGCAGGCGCGCCTGCAGCGAACGCCAGTGCGTCAACAGTTTCATGCCGCTGGCCTGCAGGGGATGTCTTTGGCCGCGACCAGCGTGTAGCCCACGCCGCGCACGGTCTGGATCAGATCGGCCTGCAGCTTTTTGCGCAGGTGGTGGATGTGCACCTCCACCGCGTTGCTTTCCACCTCGTAACCCCAGCTGTAGAGCTGCTGCTCCAGTTGCTCGCGCGACATGACACGCTGGGCGTTGAGCATCAGCACGTGCAGCAGGTCAAATTCACGCATCGACAACGCCACAACTTGTCCAGACAGCATGACCGAACGCGCCGACAGATCCACCTGCAGGGCGCCGCAGGTCAACAGGTCTTGCGTGTGGCCATGGGCGCGGCGCACCAGCGAGCGCAGGCGCGCGCCCAGCTCAAACAGGTCGACCGGCTTCACCACATAGTCGTCCGCGCCATCGTTGAGCCCTTTGATGCGGTCAGGCACGGCGTCGCGCGCGGTCAGCACCAGAATGGGTAAAGTGATCTTTTTGTGCCGCACCGACTTCAGCACATCCATCCCGTCCTTGAGCGGCAGGCCCAGATCGAGCACAGCGGCCTGGTGGTTGCCGCAGGCAATTTCGCGCTCGGCGGCCAGGCCGTCACGCACCCAATCCACCAAAAAACCCTGCTGGCGCAGGCCCGCACGCAAGCCGTCGCCAAGAAGTGGGTCGTCTTCAGCGAGCAGGATGCGCATGGTGTGGGTTGTACGTTGGTGGGGGTCCCATCGTAGCTGCTGGGGTAACTGCCCTTGGCACCACTGGATCACCTGCTCGCCGGACTGGCGGGCGCTTGGGGGATCTGCATGGCGCCGTCTTCAAAGGTGCCGGCATCGGCATCCAGGTGGCAGGCGGCGCAATTGGCTTGGCTTTTGACCATCGGGTTGGCCCAGTCGGCGGCGGCGACTTCGCGGTGCTTGCGGATCCAGTAGGGAGTTTCGGTGATGCGCTGCGGTGCTGCCTCTTTGGCAATCGACTGCTCTATTTTGTAAGCGGCTTCGGTGGCATGGCCTTCGGCAGCGTTGTCCACCATGAAGGCCAGCACCGCTGCCGTGGTGGGCGCATCCAACCCCAGGTCGGAACCAAAGTGGCGGTCTTGCTCGGCCATCATCTTCTGCCAGGAGCGCGCGGGCAACAGCGACGGGTGAAACGCCCCGTGGCAACTGCCGCATTCCTCGCGCCACACGGCGTTGTCAGGCAGGGCTTTGCCAACAAATGCGACGTGCAGCTCCTCGGCCTCACCGGACTCCGATGTCGCGTGCCAGGCCTGTCCATCGAGCTGACGGTCCACCGCGTAGGCAAACCACCAGCCACCAAAACCCAGCATGGCCAGCAGCAAAACCACCGCCACCAACTTCTGTGCGCTGGTTCTGGGCGTGTTCTCGTCAGCCATCTTCAGGCCGGTGACCATCGACCGCGCCAGGTTTTCCTTGTGCATGACGCTTTCCACCACCACCCCGGCAATGTGACCACCCACCACCACCAGCATCAGGGTGGCGACGATTTCATGCACTTCCTTGAACAGTTTGGCTTGCGAAAAGCTGAACCAGCCGGCCGCCAGGCCCTGTTGTTCGTCAGCCCCCAGCGTGATCCAGCCGGAGGCCGACACAACCAGGGTGAGCGTCAGCAGGATGTAGATGGCCCAACTGCCGGTTGGGTTGTGCCCGATGTGGCGCGCCGCCTGGCCGCTGGCCACCTCCTTGAGGTAATGGATGGCTTGTTTCGGGCTGAACCAGAAGCTGGTAAAACGCGCAAAGTGCGAGCCGACCACGCCCCACAGCAGACGAAAAGCCACCAGCCCCAGCATCAGGTAACCACAGAACACATGCACGGCCAGCCATTCGTCCGCCTCGGCGGTGATCCAGGCCAGCGCAAAACTGCCTGCCAGCACCCAGTGAAACAGCCGGATGGGCAGGTCCCAGATCAGGGTGGGTTGCAGGGTGTGGGTACGTGCGTGCGGGTCAGGCGCGCTCATTTCGGGATTCGGACGTTGTCTTCGTCAAAGTCGCCTTGATCGGCAGCACGGTGGCAGGCCATGCAGTTGGCCGGGCTCTTGACGGACTCACGCTTCCACACCGCAGGATCGATTTCACCGGCGCGGTGCTTGGTTTTGAACCACTCGCCATCGGTGATCTTGAGTGGCGCGGTGTTGGCGCTCCAGCGGTTGGAGGCGTGTTTGACCAGGTAATCGGTGATCATTTGGGTATCTGCCGCCGACAGTGAAGCATCGGTGCCAAAGTGTTTGTCCAACCCGGTCATGACCTTTTTCCAGGACGCTGCCGGCAGCAGGCCGGGCGGAAAGGCCATGTGGCAGCTGCCGCATTCGGCCACCCATTGGGCGTTGCTTTGTGCGGGCATCACCGGGCGGCCCCGGTCTTCGCCGTTGTATTTGGCTTGCGCTGTGAACGCAGTGGTAGCCAGCGCAGCGGTGGCGGCAAGCAGCCAGAGTGTGTTGAGTTTCATGGCTCCTCCTTACTTGACCGACAGCATGTAAGCCATGAAATCACCCTTTTCTTGCGTGGTGCAAGCGCGGGCCAGCGCGTCATTGCAGTTGCGCTTGAACCATTTCTCGACCTTGGCCGCGTCGGTGAAGCGCTGTGCATTCACGCTTGGGGCCATGGGGTCAATGGCCTTGTTGGTCTTGGCGTGTTTGCCAGCGTTTTTGGGTGAATCGGTGTGGCAGGACGCGCACGACAGCTGGTTGGGACCGACAGTGCCGTACAACTTTTGGCCCGCAGCGGCGCTGAAGTCCTTGAACGCCGGGTTTTCTGCCTTGGCCTGGGCTGCGTAGCCGTCCAGGATCGGGTTGGCGTTGGCCAACAGCGGTAGGACAACTGCCAGGCTGGTGAATGTGGTGCGGATTTGGCGTTGGAATCTCATGCTTGACCCTCGGTGATGAACTGGGGACAAGCTTAGGCAGGGCATCTTAAGAAAGTCTTATCTGGCCGGGCGTTGCTCAATTCAGCACGCATGAAATATAAAAAACATAGCTACATACCCTTTATGAATAAGGGCTGTGGGCCAATTCCTTATAAATGGCGGCTTGGCCGTATAGCGCGATGAGTGATGCGCCAAATAGGGAACGCATCTCAGAAAACCTGTTGCCTGTGGAGAAATAGCTGCGCAAGGCGGGATGGGCGCCAGTTTCGCGTGTTGCGATGAAGACACCCGCTAAAGGCTGATTGCTGTCAGCCAGTTTGTTGAAATGCTTCAGCCAAACCTGCCGTTCGGCATAGAGCCCCGTTCAGACTTGCATTTGAAGGACGGCAATGTCGCGTTGATTTTGTCAATTTAAGGACCGGACATCGACCAACAGGAATCATAGAACCGCGTTCCCCTCAGCGGTCATAGAATTAACGAAAAAATCAGCAGCAGTCAATTGCTGGCTTGAAAGAAATACATTCGTAGCCTAGATATCATCAACCGATTTTTGAAAGTCCGCAGGGAGTTGCCACCAGTTACCCCTGCGTTTACTGGCCAATCGTTTAATCACCAACTCATCAGCGTCGCGGGGATCAAAGTCAACCTCTTGAGGCGTTAATGGTCTCGACTGCACCATGCGTTTGATTTTATCAGCCAGCCTTGGCGCCAGAACGGGTTCAAAAACATTTGCATTCGACATGATTTGCCGCCACTTCGGTAAATGCCTATCCCATAACTGAACCATTAGCGAATCATTGTCACCAGGTGGATGATGTGCAAAGGCCAATATTCCCTTTTCCTTCACACGCTCTGGCAATGCTGAAAAATGCAAGTTTGCATTTTGCAAATCTGATTTAAGGTCATCCATCCAAACAAAGTCTTGATTGGTGCGCATGAAGAGCGGTGCACATTTACGATGCAACTTGTCGCCTGACACAAATACTGAGCAAAAGGGCAAATAGAACAGGTAGGCAATATCTGCCCGATTTGAAGCGCGATCACTCGAAATTAAGTTTGCTGCCAATGCGATCTGAAAGAATATTTCAATCTCCATCACATGCGAGACGTACGGTGCATATTGCGATAATGGCACATAGCCGAACGTACTCCATCGCTCTACGATTTCATGGTGATGCTGGCGAGGGATTGCCAGAAAGTTGAATACCAATGCAATTTGGTCGAATGGACTGGCTTTACTGTGAACAATATCCGCAGCAATGGATTTCGCCTCAGCCAACGTTTTGCAACTTTTACCGCTGATGCCAAGTGCCCTAAATTTTTCTGCCACTCCGGGAAGATCGAGGTTTGCAAGGGCAGATCTCCATGCTCGCGCATACTCACGCTCCAAGTCCAGAAACCTGCCCTCCTGCCACCGGGCAAATGCCTGTGCCTCTGGCGGGTTGTCAATCACTACCCCACGCTTTCCCCCGCTACTCACTGGTCGGCCGCCTGCTACAGGTATCTGGCCAGTCATTGGCACTTTGTAGCCCTGTAGTTCAGCAAGGCATAGTGTGCCGTGATACACGCATGGACCGCCCCCCATATAGGGTGTTTTGTCTGCAATGACGCGCACTTCATCTTCTGGACTTCTGCCACTCTTGGGCACCTTTTCCAAGTCAGCTAAAGTTTCCACGTAGAACAGCGGGCAAATGTTGGCGATAAAAAAATGGTCAAACCACATTGCTTCATCTATGCTGAGCATCTGAAGGAATGACTTGTCAAAGAGTGCGATGGGACCCATGGACTTCTTCTGGAGTTGGTGCGAGCAGGTACGCAGTTATAGTATCGTGCACAAAATGGAGTTAAGACAACCAATTTCTGCTATATGGCTCCGATTTCGCGCGAGTCTACGGCCATTGCTTTGGGTATTTATGCACATCTCTGCATAAATACCTGTTGCTGCCGCTGACGTTGCTGAAATGCACTTGCGGATTGCCACTCTAATTTCTCTACATTAAAGTGCAAACTTTAATAGTTATTAAAAATCGGATTTGTTTAATTGTGACGTTTTATATATGCCAAAATAAATATCCGTTGTTAATATGTGAAACTGAATAGCAAACCGCGCATTTGAGGTCAATCTTCAGATACTTTAGCTAAATTTAAAAAAGTCGCTCTGAAGCAGTGATATTTAGCCTTGCAATTAATATCTAAATCGAGCATGAGAGAATTTCTCCTGCTAATTTCTCAACTTGATCAGGTTTTAAATTTAAAAGACCGAATTTTTGTCTACTAGTTACTATGGGGTGCCACCTTAAATGGAATTCTCTAAAAAACTCTTGTTCCCAATTAAATTGGTCTGATAAATTCATCGTTAACCAAAACCAATCCCATTTATTTTCAAAATGTTTTATAAATTGTATTGATGTTGGTAAACTTCGATTTCTACTTAGCTCCTTCCAGTCTAGTTTATCTTGAAATTCCTCAATCATCTTTATATCCCAACTAGGTCGGTGACTTTTGCTTACCTCAAGCCAATTGAAATGATTTGAATGCAATCTAATTTCTTCGATGCTCATCTTTTTAATTGGTTTCCAATTCATATTTCTCACAACGTCGTTGCCTTCAAGTCGTGAAGCGAGATTAATATTATCTCTAAATGCAGAATTCCAACTCAATGCTCTGCAATCCCACTTGTTTATGTATTTTTCGAATAATTCAATCGACCAAGGCAATCGTCTATTACTACTCAAATAAGACCAGTTCCATAAGTGAGTATATTTTTCAATTAAATCAATACTCCAAGGTAGGCTGTGATTTATACTCAGTTTATTGAAGTCTAATCTACTGTCATGCTGATAAATAAAATCCAAGGTCCATGGTAATTTTTCATTGTCACTAAGCTCACTCCAGTCCCATTTATCTAGGTATTTATCTAAAATAACAGCACCCCAAGGTAATCCCTCGTTACTACTAAGCGAATCCCAACACCATTTATCTTTGTATGCTTCTATTAAATCAATAGACCAAGGAAGAGAAGCGTTTTGACTGGCCCAATGCCAATCAATTCTGAAGAAATACTGATCGATAAATTCGTCCGACCACTCTAATGAGTTATTAATCATAAGATTCGGCCAATACCAGTAATCCGAATAGCGACTAAGTTGTTCAGATGTCAAAGGATAATGTTTTTCAAGGCAACATATAAATATATCGGGAAACTCCCGAAAAAATGTCATCGTCTCCGACTGCTCAATTGACACCAGAGTGCCCGCAACAATTTCCGTCCGTTGCGCTAGAGGTGTTATCAGTTGCCCAGTAGGCTTGTAGGGAACCAGTTCGTTCATTGCGCTTCCTCCACCACCTGTGTTTGATCCAATTCCGCCTGATAGCGTTGTATCTCTTGCCGCAGTTGCTCCGCCTTTCGCTCAAACCAGTTTTGCCAATCTGTTTCGGTGCTGAGCGTCTGCCAGCTGGCTGATTGCGTGATGGACGCCAATTTCTGGTTGAGTTGCGCGAGCGCGCGTTGTAATTCAGCCAGTCGCTCTTCAAGTTGGTCTGCCTGATCCGGAACCAGCCATTCAAGGTCTGCACCAGGGCCTTTTTCTATTTGTGACTTCAACCCCTGCAAAGTCTGAAGGTCATTGTTTTGGAAAGCAGTCTGCAGCTTCTTGAAAACATCTGTAGCCCATGCTTTGTCGGAATCCTTCATCTTGTCGGGGTGACAGCGTTGCGCCAGTCTGCGGTAAAGCAGTTTCAGGTCGGCCTGTTGCTGGGGTGCGAGTTGCTCGGGTTTAGTTTCATCAGCTTTGGCTGCACGCGCCTGTTCGTATTGCTCGTAAGTGTCTTCAGCAGTCTGGGCTTGCGCACGATGATCGGCAGACTGGTCTTTTTTGGACTGCGCCTTGAGAACTCGGCGCTTGATATCCAAGTAGTCCCGAATCAGGTCGCCAATGGCTTGCTCTTGCAGGTAATCGAAAATGTGAATTTGCCGGTGCATGTCGGCTAACTCGGCTTCCAGCGTCATCACCTGACTTTCCATCAACCTGACTTGCCACTGCCATCTTTTAATGCGTGGATCTTGATAGACGGCAATTGCAACGCCGCGCACCAGCAGGTCGTTAATCGCGGTCAGTGCGCCTTGCCAGTCACGCTGGTGTAGTTGGTCGATCAAATTTGCAATCTCAGGCAAGCCTTTGGCGTGCTCAATTTTTTGGAGTTGTGGCGGAACGTCTTCAAAGTCCTCTAACTCAAGCAGCTTGCCAAGCACCGCCAGGCGAGCGGCAAGCTTAGCCCGGTCAATGGCAACCGGTTCAACATCGTGACCGTGCTTTTCGAGCAACTGCGCAAAAGCCTGCCGGAATTGCTCGGCAAAGCTGGCATCGCCTTGCATAACGATGATGTTTTCGTCCGCGCTACTGGCGCGGTTGGTCCAGTTAAAGCTGCCGTTGATGACGGTGTCGTTGTCGATCAGGCAAAACTTATGGTGTAACGATCCCGCACGGTTGGTGCCCTCTGGTATCCAGTAAAGCTTGCCGCCCAATGCAGTCAGCCGCTCCCAGGCAATGGATGATTTTCGGTTGAGGCGATCGTCCAGCACGGCCAGCGACACGGATACACCGCGCCGTTGACAGGCCACCAAGCCATCAAACAATTCGCGGTCAGTGAGCCAGGCAACTGCAACCAGAACGGTATCTTTGGCGTCCGCCAAACGGTCAATGATTTGTTGGCGAATGCCAGTGAAGTAGGCTTGTGATTCCATCCCCGATCCCCGATTCATTTTTATCAAATTTGCTCGCGCGATGGTAGCACTCACGAAATGCCGGGCTTTCAGAGCGACGAGACATCAGATCAAGGCTCATAAAGCAGGGTTTTCCTCAAATTTGGCAATATCAACCCAAGTTAGAGCAAATGGACTGCCTGGAACCTGCCTTTCGTAGCCGTCGGCTTACGCTGCACAACTGACGTCAGTGTCAGACTGATTGCCGTCATTTGAGCTGGCCATGTATTTTTAGGAGCTCGTCCTTGATGCCTCGGTCAAC
>MTEI01000017.1 GCA_002083775.1 Rhodoferax ferrireducens
TCTTGTCGAAAGCTTACCCAATCTCCACTGCCCACGCCTGGCCTGCAAATGCCCAACACACGATGTTCAACAGAGGTCCGCTTTCGCTGCATTGTGACTGTCTGTTTGTCACTTGAACATCCCCCATTTGGGGGATGCCGGGGAACGGCAGCTTTCGCGGCGAACTTGACGCACGAAATTTCTCCGTGAACGGCTGCAACCAGCCTTTTGCGGGTATGCAGATTCGCTCGATTGACCATGAAGTATGTGGCTGGCAGGTGTAGACCCACTTTCAGCCTTCGTCAGTCAAAACGGAGGCTGTTCCTTCACGCCCAACACCGCAGTCACTGAAACCGTTCAGGTCTAAAGCTGACGCCGCTCATCCTGGTACAGGTACTTCTGAAACCCCGCAAACATATCTCGTATCTGCGTGGTGCCGCCCAAGTCTGCCACCGCATCCGAGATCGCATTGTTGTATCTGAGCCGTACCCTAGGGGTATTCCAGATTATCAAACGTGGCGCATCGTGTCATTGCATCGGCATCTCACCCAAACGGCATCGCCGGTTCAAAGTACTGGATTTGCCCTGCCATCACGATCCCCGACCGGTAACGCGTGCCGCCGATGGCACGTGCCTCCTGCGGCTGGCGCATCAAAGCACGCACGGCGTTCAAATCCAATGGCACAGCCCAAGTCGCCCAGGTCCAGGCACGTGGTTTCAACTCGAAACCCAGTGTCCCCGTGCCATGTATGCATGGAAACAGCGGCTGCGACTCCCATGCCAGCCAATAGGCACCTGCCACACCCGTCATCTTCATCTCCGACGGCGCGTTCGATGTCAAAGCCCCAGGCCGGAAGGTGGCGGGGTCCCAGCCCCAACTGGCGTAATCGTCTTCATAACGCCAGGGGCCAAACAAGGCTTCCTCAAATTTGGCCTGCACCCACTTGTCCGCCCCCTTTTTTCGGGCTGGGTCCAGCGCCAGGGCCAGTTCGCGTGCCATCTTGATCATGCGCTGCGGGCCACCGGTCAAACACAGGTTGGTCGGCGTGGTGTGGCCACCTTTGCCATCCTCACGCCACCAGGCTCGCAACCAGCTGGCCAGTGGCTCTACCGCCTGCTCATAGCTGTCCCTGAAGGTATCGACGTCGAACTTGCGCACGTCATCGGCCAGCTGCAGCTCCGGTGCTTCGGCGCGTCCGGTCATATGCAGCAGCAGGTGGGCCAATAGGGCATCACGTTCGATGCCATGAAGTTGCGCCTCTTGGGTGGTCTGATTCCAGCTCAGGCGGGTGCCGACGGGCGCAATGCGCAGCAGCCCGAGTGCGGCCATGAAACCGATGGGGGTGTGGCCTTGCAAGGCTGGCAGTTCAAGCAGCATCTTGCGCGTCCTGGTGTTGTGCCGTGGTTTGTTCTTCCACACTGCGTGCCCAGTCACCCAGCCGCAAAATGGCTTCCAGGTAACACAGCCCCCAAAAGCCATAGCGGTTCTGCAAGTCTGCGGCCAAGGTCGGCCAATGCGACGCCTGGGCCTGGTGCCACAGTTGCGGGTCAGGTGTGGCCGGTTGCCACGGTCTACCACGCCCGTGGTGCGAACCGACCAGATAGCGCACCAACGGGTCCAGATCGAGCCGTTGAGCGACAGAGGCCAACTCATGCCGCCAGCCACGTGGCAAGCCCGCAAGCTTTCTGGCAACGGCGACTTCGTGGCTGCCACTCTTGGCCAGCAACGGGCCATCGAATGCGCCCAGCATCAACTGAAACCTGGGGTCGTTCTTACCCAGATCGTGCAAGCGACCGGCCTCATTCAATTGCGCCACCATGTCTGATGGCAAACCGCAGGCGTCGGCAAAGTGCGCTGCTGCCTTGCCCACTCCCGCCATGTGATCGGCCAGGCCGACAGCCCAGCGGGTGCGCTCGTTGCTGCCGGTCCAACTGGGGACCGTCACCAAGCCTTCCTCAAACAGGTCTCGCACCACCGCTTTGCTTTGCGGATACCAGCCAAAGCGGTCACAACCACCTGCAGAGGCTGGCAGCACCACGGTGTCAGAGGTGCGCAGCGCAGATACCTCAACCAGTTCAGCAGATTCACCGTCCCAGCGCAGTACCTGGGCGGGCAAGGTACGCGGCTTGAAGTCTTCAGGTTCTGGGGTGCTTTCAAGGTCCGAGGCCACAGACTCAGCACCTGACAACCAGCGCTTGAGGGTGTGTAACGGAATCGGCATCAGCTCCAGTCCTAGCGGCGGTGAGGCCTCCATAGCCTCTGCCCATGCGTCTGGTGGCAGCGTGTCCAATGCTGAGCGCCAGGCCACAAAAGCCTCGGTGGAGCGCTTCTCGCCATGCAGGTAGGGGGTGATGTCGATGGTCATGGCGGGGTCAAACAGCAGCGCTAGGTCGGGCCAGCCCAATACCGCAGATCGAAGGACCGGCTCTGCAGGTGTGGCACCCTGGGCACCAATGCCCATGTCAGCCACTTTGGCCAGCTTGCCCACCTTGATGGCACGGGCTTCCAGCCAGGTCCAGGCATCATCAAGCTGTTCTTTGGCATACGGCCATTTGGCGGCTGGCACCTTGACCACACTGGCATGGCTGGTGCCAAGCTCACCCAGGCGATCCAACCGACCAAAGCGCTGACGCAAGGCGCTCACAGGTGCCAGTTCCGACACCAGGGCATCAAAATCCAGGTCAAGACCCACCTCGATGGTCTGCGTTGCGACCACGTAGAGTGGTGCTCGACCTTGACCACGGGTGCCGGTGCCAGCCCGCGCCATGATCTCCAGCGCCAGCAGGTCACGTTCCACAGGTCGGGCGCGGCCAATCACCAGCAGGCATTCGCCTTTGGCGGACAACGTGCGGTACACCTCACGGGCGGTATCGACCATATTGACGACAATGCCAACAACACCTGCACCACCGTCGCGCAGGCGGATGGCTTCAGTGGCCAGGTCCGAAGATTTGCCGTTGAGCAACCGGGCCTGCTTGCTGGCCGTCAATCTGCGGTTTAACAACGGGTGGGCCTTGTCTGCATCGGACAGAGCCAGGACATCGACAGTACTGCCGAACGGTGTCGCCGTCATGGTGAGTACGTGCCAGGGTGTGGCGACGGGCTGTGTGGCCTGACGGCGAAAGCGAGCAACGCGTTGGAGGGTCTGTCGAAACGGTTCCACCAGGTGCGCTTCGTCAATCACGATCAGGGCATCGTTGCCCACCAGACCAGCATGCACCGGTGCGGTCCAGCGGCTGGAGCCATAGGCTCGGCACAATAAGCGCGAACCCAACTGGTCCAGCGTGGTGCTGATGACCGTCAGGCCACCTGGGTTAAGCATCCAAGTGTCTTCCGTGGCGCCCATACCACCGCGCAGACGCACCACGTTGCCCACCGCACCACTACGCTCAAACAGGTCCTGGGCGTAGTCCGCCACCGCATCGACAAGCAGTCGGCGGTCTATCACGTAGTATAGGCGTCTGGGTGTGCCCGGAATACCTGCCGCATGCGCCCACAACCAAACGTCCAGCACCGCTGTTTTGCCGGACGATGTGGGCAGGTTCAGGGCATCAGGCCATACCCCCATGGCTGCACGTTCAGCCAGTCTGACCTGCCAGGGGAAGGGGGCATAACCATGCACCCCTTCATAGAAATCGGCGAAATACTGCTTTTGCATTGTTCAAACGCTCCCTCACCATTACTCTTAAAGTAGCCCGACCAGTGGTTGGGAATAACGCTTCCCTTTCCTTGGACAGCGGCATCATTGATGTCGGCCCTTCAACGTAGCCCGACAACCCGCCGGGAAAAAACATCATGCTCGGCAACGCCATGTTTGCCCCAACGCACCTTCAACGTAGCCCGACAACCTGCCGGGAAAAAAAACCTGGAAGACTGCCGCGACAAATTTGCCAACGTCCTCCTTCAACGTAGCCCGACAACCTGCCGGGAAAAAAAACGGTGGAATCGCGCGAAGGTCGCTGGTGTTTCCGTGCCTTCAACGTAGCCCGACAACCCGTCGGGAAAAAACCTGCGCTTGAGCTTGTTCATAAGCCTGCCCCTGCAACCTTCAACGTAGCCCGACAACCCGTCGGGAAAAAACCATGTTGACGTTTGCCATGATGGTGGTCTTTCTGACCTTCAACGTAGCCCGACAACCCGTCGGGAAAAAACCATGAGCGTGGTGCCATCTGGCACGCGCGGGTAAGCGCCTTCAACGTAGCCCGACAACCCGTCGGGAAAAAACCCGTCGGAACATTTGGCTGTGTGACACTCATTAAAAAGCCTTCAACGTAGCCCGACAACCCGTCGGGAAAAAACCTCCAGCTTGGCATCCATGCGGGCCATGTAGGCATTCCTTCAACGTAGCCCGACAACCCGTCGGGAAAAAACCGGCTGGGTGATCAGCCGGGCAAAACTTTTCTCATCCTTCAACGTAGCCCGACAACCCGTCGGGAAAAAACCGCACGTATTCAATGCGCAGCCAGCCCTCAGCCATTCCTTCAACGTAGCCCGACAACCCGTCGGGAAAACACCAGAAGCTCATGCCGTCTGCCTTGTAGCGCAGGGTCCTTCAACGTAGCCCGGCAACCTGCCGGGAAAACACCTCTTCACCTCTAACCTCCTGAAAACACGTAACAAATAAGGCGCCTGGCGCGAACCTCCCGGCATTTGTCAATCACTTGGGGTTCGCGCATCCTGCGGCAAGAACAAACCCAAGCCAAAGTAGCGCTCCCGTCCCACCAACATCGGACCCTGAACCGGTTGGTCAAATTCCAGTACAGCGTGGGCAAAGAGACCACCCGGCTTGCGCAGTCGAAATTCACGTGCTGGCGGCATGGCCAAGTCGCTGGTCTGAGACCAGGTGACTCGGGTGGGCAAAGGGTAGCCTGCCCGCACACAACCCTGCGCCACGATGTCTTCTGCGGTCACCGTGCCCTTTGGAAAGCGGTCCAGCACCACAGGTGTGGCAGAAACCCAGCGCCGTGCCGGGCGTGACCAGGTTCGCTCATGCAGTGACATGGCTGCGGTGGGCTGGGTCAGATTGAAGCGGACTCCCGCCAGCATGATGTGACTGATCTGCAACACGGCGGCGATACAGTGCGCCCGCTCAAGGGGGTCACAGTTATTCGGAATAACCATGGCCAACCCGATCAGGGTACCGTCGCCATAGTCGCTCAAGTTGGGCAGCCCCACCCAGGCCATGTGAGGGGTGGCGGCATGACCGTGGGCAATCAAGGGGGCGGTGTCTCCCAGCCTGGAGAGCACGGCACGACGCAGGGCATCGGCGGCCAGGGCCACGTGTTCGACGGCAATGGGTTTGCTCAGGCGCATCACCACCATGCCTTCCCACGGGCCTGCGACAAACTGCCGATCATCCACATGGCCGTAACGCACTTGCGGTGCGATAGGGCTGCGCTGTTCGTTGGCAAAGGCCCTGTCGAGCTGCTGCAGGCGGCCCGGTCTGGGGACACGCATGGGGTGGTTACCTTTGTCCTGCGGAACCCAGCGGCAAGGCGCTGAGCCGGGTTCCAGCGCCAGCATGGCCAGTGAATCCGAGCGGCCCAGGTGGGTGACCCGTGCCACGGTACGGTGCAGGCTCTCAAATACCGACGGTGGCGGGTCGGCTTGCCAGACATAGCTGACCGGTCCCTCTGGCACGGCCATAGGGAACTGCCGGGCCTGCTTATTGCGGAACTCCGGCAACGCATCAGCGGGGTTCTTGATCGGGTAGTTGGTGGGGACGAAAGTGCAACCTTCAGCACCCCACTGCAGTTCTACCGCAGAACCACAGTCCACGTCAGGGGGTGTTTGCTGCTCGATCCAAGCCAGCGCGGGACGGTCTTCCGGGAGCGCGGCATCCACCAGCGCCTGGTAAACGCGGTCAGGGTGCGGGGGCCACTCTACCTTTTTGCGTGCCGTGACATCGGCGGCGCCGTAGAGCCCCAAAAACTCTACGCTGAGCTTCATTGACTAAGGGATTCACTGGCCTGAATGAGCTTTTCAAGCCGCTCGGACGCGCTGAAGGTCATCGGTGCGGCAAAGCTGAAACCAACCGCTTTGGCAGCTGCCAGGGCCTGCTGCAAGGCCTGTTCTGTGCTCTCCTGGGTGACTTGCAAAGCTGTATCAGCTTGCAATGGTGTGCGCAGCACAAACTCGGCCTGCGTGGCATCCAATTCGGCACCCGCACGCAACTCCAATCCGGCCACCAAGCGGGTATGCATCAGCCACAAGCCCAGGGCGGCCAAGTAGGTTTGTGCTGCGGCATCGGCTGTAGGGGTAATTCGACCAGCCACCGGGAAGTGATAACGACGCAGGCGTGTCAGGGACAGGGACGAACGTAGCTCGATGCTATTGACCCAGGCACCTTTGGTGGCCAGGGTGGCCAGGATGTGACCGTGGCCGATTTCAGAGGCTTTTTCAAGCGGAACAGGCTTGCCTTTGGCATCCTTCACAGCACGGGCTTCATCAATGGTCCAGCCTTCGGCACGGCTTTCTGACTTGAAGCCGGTGACGGCATCTTTGGCGATGTTCATCGGGTCGATGCGGATACCGGCTTTCTTGGTCTGCAGTACCTCGAAACCCATGATCTGACCCGACAAGGCGGCAGGCCACTTGGCAGCGCCCATCTTGGCACCGGCAAAGCTGTCCCAGGCACCAAACAGCAAGGTGCCGGGAGCGTTTTCCAGCAGGGCGGTGGCACTGTCGGCTCTGGCCTCAGTGAGTGACTTGCCCAGGGGCGTGACGCGAAACGGCTCTCCAGCGAGTTCGGAGTCACGTAAGAGGGCATCAAAGACGCGGTGGGGCAACTGATTGACCGACAGGACTCGCCCCGCAGCCGATACCTGCAATGCACCCACACCGACTTCGTGGCGATCCAGTAGTTCCTCCAGCCGGTTGGCCCAACTCTGGGTGGATTCGATCAGGATGTATTGGTGGGTGCCATCTTCGCGGATGGGAGAGGCGAGGTGGCCGATCTCTGCATAGGTGGGTGGCAACACAAAGAACTTGCCGTCGTCGGGCAAGGCATTCGCAGGAATCAGGTTGGCCCGCAGCGTGATGGCTGAAGCCTCGCGGGTGGCCGCAACGAGCGCGGTGTAAAGGTTGGTGGTGGCCATGATCACTCCCTGTAACTAAATGTTGTTGACAACATTATCTGCAGGAATTCGGCGCTGCCACAGTGCTTGGGTCAACCAAATTGTGAATGTTGGATTTTTGGCTTCAGGTGATAAAATTTCACCATGCGAAATGATGGCAACTCGGGCGTCCTGACCGCCAAACAAAGCCGGTTCATCGACGAGTACATGGTCGATATGAACGGCGCGGCGGCGGCTGAGCGGGCGGGCTATTCCCAGAAGACCAGTCGGGCGATTGCAGCGGAGAACCTGGCTAAACCTTACATCAAAGCCGAATTGCAGGCCCGTGGCGCGGCTCTGGCGCGGAAGCTGGAGGTCACCCGCGAGGGAGTCGTGCAGGGGCTCCTGGAGGCATTTGAGGTGGCTAAAGCGGACCGGCAGCCAGCGGCCATGGTGTCGGCAGCCAGGGAACTGGGTAAGCTGCTTGGCTTCTACGAGCCGACCCGAGTCAGGGTGGATTTAGGCGCTGATGGACGGGACCAGATGGCGAGGTTTGAGGCGATGAGTGATGCGGATTTGCTCAAGGTGATGGGGGCTGGCCACCAAGCAATGAAGGGCGACCACAAGAAAGCAAGTGGGCCACCGGCGGTGGCCCTGTCTTATATATAGGACAATCGCGCAACATAAGTTGTTGATTTCATTGACTTTTTTTGCGTGGACTAAAGTTGTATCCGCGCATCTAAGTCATTGAATTCATTGACTTTTCTTGCGCGGCGGCGATTTTTTCCCTCGCATCGCATCCTCCGGTGCCGCATCAAATCGCAAAAAATCAGCGCCCAGGCTAGAAATGGTCAGTGGTTTACGGTCCCCACCTTCCAAAAGCCCCTGTTGCCGACCGATCTTGACCATATCCCGGACCCGTTCTTTAGGAAGGTTGAGGGTACCCTTGACACCGCCATAATCGTCTTCAATTTTGCGAGCCGACATACTGCCATGAGTCTGAAGCACCGCCAGTATGCGCATGATGGCATCTTGCTCGGCACGTTGTTGGGCTTGCGCGGCGCTCACTGCGGACAGATAGCCATCATCCATTCGTTCCAAGAATACAGGCGCATGGGTGGCGGAGTAGTTCGATTTTGTGACCGTGGCGGCCACGTACCTGGACAGTGACTCCTTTGGTACACCCAACTCACTGGCTTGACTGATGCTCGGGCGATTCAGATTCATCTGCCATCGCAGGCCATCAGTAAGTCCCGATGCCCCCCGCGATGCGCCTTGATTAGGTTCTACCTCGGAGTTGTAGCTAGCCTTGCTGGAATGATGAGCAATCAGAACGGATGCACCTGTCGCCTTAGCGATCTTTTCGAGCGCTTCGACAAAACGTGTGGCGTCCTCATTCTTGTTTTCGTCCCCACCGCGAAAGCGCGAGGCAGGGTCAATGACGATGAGTCGCAGGTCTGGAATTTGCGCCGCCAGTGCCACAATTCGATCAACATTGACTGTGACCTTCACCTCCCCAGATGATGCTCGTTCGGTAAGCAGCGCACTGGTCCCGACAGTAGAGAAGATATACAGTCGTTTTTCAATGCCCGTTAGTTCTTTCCCCTTACCAGCAAGCCTGAGGTGATGCTGAACACGTGCGAAACGCCGGTGGATTTCGTCGTTGTCATCTTCTGCGAACAGTATCAATACGCCGCCAGGGTCACCGATCTCCCAGTGTTCAGCGATGGGTATGCCAGTTGCAACACCTATGCCGATCTGCAGCAGTAGCTGGGATTTGCTGCTGCCGCCAAGGGCAATGATGGCCCCGACTTTGCCCAACACGAGCGTGTCTTTCAACAGCCAGCGATAAGGTGGTGGATTGGTCGATATATATTTGTCAATGCGGCCAGCGTCCAGGTCAAACAGAGGCACATTGGCAAGATTGACGGGGTACCGCTCAGGGTGATTGCGCCTGTCGGACGCAATGATGGACTCACAGGTGCGTGTCACCTTTTCGGTCTCCAGTGGCTCAATGTTCTTGCTATTCCAAAGCAAGCACTGCAGGATGCACTCAGCTTCACCGACACCTGACGCGACCAATGTACCGGCCAGTTTGGTGAGGTGTTCAGTGCGCTCACCATCTTTGCACCGTGTTTGCATCAGGCTATTGATATCGGACGGTGCGAACACGGAAGACTGGGTCCCTAGTGCTGCTGCCTTGGGTGATCCAACCGTCAACCCAAGTTTTTGTTGGATGTGTTCCCACGTGAATGGGACATTAGTGCTTGCGGTCATGACAGGTCCTCAGATTGATGGGTTGACCAGACGGGTCTGAAACGGCTCACCCTTGAGGTGATAAAAGCCGGGGAGTCGCATTACCCGAGCCAGGTCACAGACGGATCGGTCACCGTGGAAACGGTCAGCGAGGGCGTGTTGGCGCTCTTTAAACTTGTCAAGTGGACAGCTTTCCACCAGCCAGTAGGCGTGCCACTTGTCAGTACTGGACTCGACCAGGATATGCGGTTGCAGTTCCGCCGCTAGCACGGGGTCGATGGGGGCACCGTCAAGGTCCAGCACGTGAGCACGAACCTTGACGACATTGGCATTTGAGCGCCCCAGGCCGTTGCCAGCGTTGACCATCACAAAGACTCCCGCTCCCTGTTGTTGAAGGTTTATCAGTGACTCCAGGTGCTGTCCGGGAAGTCCCTGAAATATCTTGGCCAAAGGACCGTAGCGGTGGTTCTTCTTGTTTTCAGCTGCTCGTAGCTTGTTGTCGTCGAACGTCTGCAAGGTGCAGTTACCGTCCGGCGCAAGCATGCTGAGGAACTTCTCGGCCTCAGCAAGGTTTGGAGTAAGAGATTTGTTCACAAACTGCCTCCGTCAGGCGAGTCATTCATCTTGAATTGACTTTGGCGGTAAGCCTGGATGATCTTCTGAGGGCTGGGCATGTTGGTGCCTGGCTCGCAAAACATCAGCGCTGATGGGCCGTTAATCCATCGGACGCTGACCGGGAGGTACCCTTGCAATCGCCCAGAAACGAGATAGGCCAGCGTTTCTGGAGGCAGTTTGTCGAGTTGCATGATCTTGGGGTCATCCGAGATCAGTGCGTTGGACAGGATGTCTTCGTAGGTGGTGTAGGGGCCGTGGCTCATTGCGCGGCTCCTGCGGGGCCGTAGGCAAGATTTGCCTCAAGATATCTTGCAAGGTCTGCAGAACGGTAAACGACCCGCCTGCCGAGTTTCACATACGGGGGTGGAGGAAGGTGGTTGGTGCGTGCGCCATTCATTCGGCTTTTGCGCAGGGATGAGATGCTTAATCCCAAGTAGAACGCGGCATCTGCCTCGGTCATGTTGGGACGATTTAGGTTAGGAACTTTTGGTACCTTTTTTTCCTTTTGTGTCATGGTTTACTCCTGGGGTTGAGCTGTGATCAGCCAGGTGCAAACGATAGATTGACACGTAAAAAAAAGAACCCGGTGCTCTGCTCGCGTTGGAGCAAAAGCACCGGGTCGTTCAGCCAGGGCTGTTCCAGCGATTCCGGGCGGTCTGCTTATTCAAGCATTTTTTTCTGTAGCTCTGAACGATGTCGTCTGTAAGATCTTCGACATCCTTTGCGTCAAACTCGTCCTCTGATCCAATGTCAAGCAGTGCGTTCACTGTCATGGCAACAAGCGCCGATCTTTTTGAAACGGCATTGCCTGAAACGGTGCCGATCTCCAGAAGAAAGTGTGTAAGTGCTCGCGCCAAATATGTGCGCTCAGCACTCTTGAGCGCCATGCTTCTAGGGCGTGACTGCATCGCTTCAGTGGGCGCATTTTCCTCACTAAGTGAGCGTGCGTAGGTGATCAAGTCGTCTGACAATAATGCCCCGATTTCTGCGATTGTGTGGCCTCGCAGAGTCCTAATCTCTGGACTGAATGCCACCAATTTCCTTGCTAAGGCTTGAACGAGATCTGCTAGTTCTGCGACTGTTTTTTTTACCTCATTTTCTGGTGCTCTTGCCATGCTGTTCCAGGAGTCGCGCAGACCAAGCGCGAAGTCCCAAAAATCTATTGCGTCCTCTGGGTACTGATTCGTTAAGGCGGATTCAACAGCTTTTAAAAGTTCGCCGTACCTTGGAAGAGAAAGCCGCTTTTCAATGGCCGGTCGCAGCTTGGGTGGTGGTTTCATTTTTTTTTTTGCTGTTAAGTTGGAGTCTGGACTAACTTCTCGACTGCTGCAGCCTTGTGCTCCGGCGCTAGGTGGGCATAGCGCAGCGTCATTTTGAGATCGGCGTGCCCCAGCAACTCGCGCACAGTGTTGAGGTCCACACCAGCCATGACCAGGCGGCTGGCGAAGTCGTGACGCATATCGTGCCAGCGGAATGACTCGATACCGGCTTGCTTGAGTAATTTGGCCCAGGCTGTCTTCACGTCCACAATCTTCTTGCCTTTTGCGCCGGGAAACACCAGCACGTTACTCTCTGGTGACTGCTGCCGCCATTGCTTCAATGCGGTGAGCGCATCGGAGTTCAACGGAATATGGCGCGTCTTGCCGCTCTTGGCATTGATGCCCTTGATGGACAGCTGCTGTGCTGGCAGATTGACATCAGTCCAGCTCAACGACAGTAGCTCACCCTGGCGCAAGCCAGTGTTGAGGGACAAGACGATAGCTGGCTGCAAGTGGTCATAGAAGGCTTGCGTATCCAAGTTAGGCAGTTCGGGGTAGCCACGCTCGCGCCGCCAGCTGTTGGCCTTGGCGCGGTCGGCACGCTTGGTATTTTCTCGCTGGGTCAGTGCTGCAAACAGGGCTTGGCGCTCGGCATCGCTCAGGTATCTAACAATGCCGTCAGTGTCCACTTTAGAGGGCTTGACCTTGGCGAGAGGGTGTTGTTCCAAGAGGCCCCACTCGACTGCTTTTGATATGGCCGCCTTGAGGGCCGCCAGGTCGCGGTTGACGGTGGTTGCCTTGGCAGGGTGCGTTGGATGGTTCAGTCGTTGCTGTCGCCATTTTTCGATGGTCAGGGCGTTCAGTTCAGCCAAGGGCTTGTCGAGTTGAGCTTCAAAGTTCTTGCGTATGCGAGCGAGGTTGGTGACGGCGGCTTTGCGATGGGTGGTGACCCACGGTGCAAAATCATTGGTGATGAACTTACCCAGGGTCTTGGTCTCTTTGACTGGCTGCCTGTCATCAAGTGGGTTGGTGCCCAGGTTGATGCCTGCCAGCATGGACTTGGCAGCATCGCGGGCCTGCGCCGGGGTAAATTCATTCGTCCGGCCTATGACGATGCGCGTCTGCTTGCCGCGCAGGCGGTAGCGTACGTAATACGACATCACGCCAGAGGGCTGCACACGCAAACCAAAGCCTTTGAGGTCGGTGTCGTTGACCTCAAACGGGGTCGGGTCGGGCTTTAGTATGCCCAGCAGGGTGTTGTTGATTTTGCCGTTCACGAACGTATGACCTTTGCACTGATGGATTCTTAGACTGCAATGAGTGATTTCGTGGACACACTATAAGCACAAACTGAATCCACTGCAATGAACCTCAATATACGTCGTTAATCGTGTGACAAGTTCATAAGCGTTTGATTTAAAACAGTTTTAGTGCTAAGGCGGTTCGCACCGGTTCATTGAAGTTTACCGAGAATATGCGGAAAAGAGGCATTCACACTGCTGGGGTCGGAGGTTCGAAACCTCCACCGCCCACCATATTCCAAGAGAAGGACTTAGGCACATGCCCAGGTCCTTTTTTTTCGCCTGTGGATAGCCAGCGTCTGGCAAGATGCGGCCTTTCAACGGGTCAGGCGCGATGGATCAAGTCGAATGTGTGGTGGTTGGGGCTGGGGTAATCGGGCTGGCGGTGGCGCGCGCGTTGGCGCTCGCCGGTCGTGAGGTGCTGGTGCTGGAAGCCGCCCCGGCCATTGGCACAGGCACCAGTTCGCGTAATAGCGAGGTGATTCACGCTGGCATCTATTACCCGCCAGGCTCGCTCAAGGCGCGTTTGTGTGTGCAGGGTCGGGCCATGTTGTATGACTACTGTGCCAGCCGCGGGGTGGCACATCGGCGCTGCGGCAAGCTCATCGTGGCCACCAACCCGGCGCAGGTGCATGAGTTGCAGGGTATTCAGGTCAAGGCGCTTCGCAACGGCGTGACCGATCTGCAATGGCTCAGCGCCACGCAGGCCCAACAGCTGGAGCCTGCGCTGCGCTGTGACGCGGCTTTGCTGTCACCCAGTACCGGCATTGTGGACAGCCATGCGCTGATGTTGGCCTTGTTGGGTGACCTGGAAAACGCTGGTGGTGTTTTGGCACTCAATTCGCCTCTAGCCCTTATGAGTAAAGGGCTATCAGCTATTGAACTGGAAGCATCTGACGACACCCGTTTGCGCGCACGCTGGGTGGTGAACGCGGCCGGTTTGGGTGCGGTGCCTCTGGCAAACCGTTGCGTCGGGCTGGATGCCAAGTACTTACCCAAGGCGTTTTATGCCAAGGGCAACTATTTCACGCTGGCAGGACGGACACCGTTTGCACACTTGGTGTACCCGGTGCCCGAGCCGGGCGGGCTGGGCGTGCACCTGACGCTGGACCTGGGCGGGCAGGCCAAGTTTGGGCCGGATGTGCAGTGGGTCAATTCGCCCGATGACCTGTTGGTGGACCCGGCACGTGGCGATGCTTTTTATGCCGAGGTGCGCAAATACTGGCCTGATCTGCCCGATGGCGCGCTGTTGCCCGGTTATGCGGGTATCCGCCCCAAGATCTGTGGGCCGGGTGAGCCTGCGGCAGACTTTTTGATTCAGGGGCCAGCTCTGCACGGGGTGCCAGGGCTTGTGAACCTGCTGGGCATAGAGTCCCCGGGGCTCACCGCTTCACTGGCGATTGGGCAGATGGTGGCTGAGTTGGTGCTTCATTCCTCATAGCTACATACCCTTATGGCATAAGGGCTAGAAGCTCTTTTTGATCAGATTCGCGGCGTTCTTTACCAGCTCTGGCCCGCTGTAGATCAGGCCGGTGTAGATCTGCACCACATCGGCGCCAGCCTTGATTTTGCTCACCGCGTCCTGCGCACTCATGATGCCACCCGCGCCCATGATGGGAAAGCTTTTGCCCAAGGCAGCGCGCAATTGGCCCACCACCTTGTTGCTCATGGCCAATACCGGCGCGCCCGACAAGCCACCCGCTTCTTCAGCGTGGGGCATGCCCTTGACCGCGTCACGGCTCAGCGTGGTGTTGGTGGCGATCACGCCCCAGGTGTTGTTGACCTTGCCGCTGCTGCTGGTGCCGTAGCGTTTCAGGGTCTGCGCAATCACACTAACCTGATCCCCATCCAGATCAGGCGCGATTTTGAGGAAGATGGGGCTGCGTTTGCCGTGTTGCTGTGACAGTTGCTCGCGCCGTTCAGAGATGGCGCCCAGCAGTGCGTCCAGCGCCGCGTCGCTTTGCAGGCTGCGCAGGTTCTTGGTGTTGGGGCTGGAGATGTTGACGGTGACGTAGTCGGCGTAGGGGTAGACGCCGTCCAGACAAGTCAAATAGTCGTCGGTGGCGCGCTCGATGGGGGTGGCAGCGTTTTTGCCAATGTTCAGGCCCAGCAGCATCGGGTGCACACCGGCCCGCCCGGCCAGGCTGCGCTGGTACAGGCTGGAGCGCTTCACATTTTGAACAAAGGCCGCCAGTCCGTCGTTATTGAAACCCAGGCGGTTGATCAGGGCTTTGGCCTGCGGCAGGCGGAACATGCGCGGCTTGGGGTTGCCGGGCTGGGCCAGCGGGGTGACGGTGCCCACTTCAACAAAACCGAAGCCCATGGCACCCAGGCCGTCGATGCAGCGGGCATTTTTGTCCAGCCCGGCGGCCAGGCCCACGCGGTTGGGGAAGGTCAGGCCTGCCAGTTCGATGGGGTCGTCTACCCGCGCGCTGCTGTAAGCCCAACGCAACGCCGAGCCTTGGGTGCGAGCCAGCGACGCAATGGTCAGCTCATGCGCGGTCTCGGGGTCCATGCCAAATAAAAACGGACGCGTCAGGGCGTAGGGGAGGAGGGCCATTAGATAATTCCAGAAGTAAACCGATCAACTTCAAGGATTTTCCCCGATGACGCACGCTCAAAACCCCGCGCACGCTGTTTTGTCGCAAGACGACCTGAAAACCCTGGTGGGCCAGGCGGCGCTGCAGTATGTGGTGCCAGGGGAAATTGTCGGCGTGGGCACCGGCTCCACGGTCAACAAGTTCATTGATGCGCTGGCGAGTATGAAGGACCAGATCAAGGGCGCGGTGTCCAGTTCGGTGGCCAGCACCGAGCGCCTGCAGGCACTGGGCATCACCGTGTTTGACTGCAACGACGTGGCCGAGTTGTCGGTGTACATCGACGGGGCCGACGAGGTGGACCACCAGGGTTACATGATCAAGGGCGGCGGCGCGGCGCTCACGCGCGAGAAGATTGTGGCCGCGCAGTCGCGCCAGTTTGTGTGTATTGCCGATGAATCCAAGCTGGTGCAAACGCTGGGCAAGTACCCGCTGCCGGTGGAGGTGATCCCGATGGCGGTGAAACGCATCACACGCCAGTTTGAGGCGATGGGCGCCAACGTGGTGCTGCGCCTGGCGGGCGGCATGCCGCTGCTGACCGACAACGGTCAGTACATTCTGGACGTGACAGGCCTGCACATCACCGACCCGCTGGGGTTTGAATCCCAGGTGAACCAGTGGCCGGGCGTGGTCACGGTGGGGGTGTTTGCCTTCCAGAAAGCCCAGGTGTGCCTGCTGGGCACGGCCAGCGGTGTGAAAACACTGAGCTTTTGACACTCCGTTCGTTATAGCTACTCGCCCTTATTCTGTAAGGGCTAGAAGCGGTTTTAGCATCCAATCACGCATCAAGGTCGCCTCGATCACTGCCTTGCAGGCCTCAAACTGAACCTGCATGCACACCTGTGTGTGTGGGATGTCGTCATGCCAGCCGTGCTGCGGGTAACTCACGGCCTTGCGTTGCATCATGGTCTGGCCCTGAGCCAAGCCGTCCACCGCCACGCGCACGCGCCCGGCTTGCAGGGTGAACAGTTCAGGGTTGGTCAGCACCACAAAGGCCAGCACGTCGTGGCCGTAACAGCCGGTGATCTGGCCCACCGCTGCGTCATGGGCGCTGTAAAAACCGCTGTAAAAAGCCACCGCGTGGTGCAGTGTGTCGGTGGCGATGTGCTGGTGGTGTTCGGCAATTTGCCGGAACAGGCTCAGCGGCAGGATCACCTGGTGCGTCACGTCCAGCCCGACCATGGTCAACGGCCAGCCGGCGGTGAAGACGGCGTCGGCCGCGTGCGGGTCGTTCCAGATGTTGGCCTCAGCCACGGGCGACACGTTGCCGGATTCGAGCACCGCGCCGCCCATCAGCACCACTTCGCGCACCAGCGTGGGCAATTCAGGTGCCAGCAGCAAAGCCGCGGCCAGGTTGCCCAGCGGCCCCACGGCCACCAGCGTGATCTCGCCGGGGAACTGCCGCGCCATGTCAACGATGAACTGGGCCGACGAGCGCGGGTCCAGCGCACCTGCCGTGGCCACGCGCTGCGGCAGGTTGCCCAGGCCGTCAGCGCCGTGGATGAAGTCTGGCGGTGCCTCAGCCTTTTTCACCAGCGGCTGGGCCATGCCCACGGTCACAGAGATCTGGCGGCCCGCCAGCGCGGTCAGGTACAGCGCATTGGCGACCGCCTGCTCCACGTAGACGTTGCCAAAGGTGGTGGCGATGCCGATCACCTCCAAGCCAGGGTGCGCCAGCGCGTAATACAGCGCCATGGCGTCATCCACGCCGGGGTCGGTGTCAAAAATGACTTTTCTGGGGATTGACATCGCGTGGTGTGTAGATTTTCTGGTTTTGGCGGATTGTCATGCCGGACTCCGATCCGGCATCCATATCTTTGCGGTCATGGATTGCGGGTCGGAGCCCGCAATGACAGCCATTTTCAGACTTCAAGTTTGTGGTTGGTACCAAAAAATAGATTCAGCCCATGCCGCAGTAGTTGCACAGTGCGCTGACACTGGCTTCACACGGTGCGGGTTGCTGGGCCAAAAACGCGCTCACGGCGTCTGCCGTCGGAATGCTGGACTGCGCGCCCGCCTCGGTGCACGCCAGCGCAGCGGCGGCGCTGGCGCGCTGCATGGCTTGGGTGAGGCTCTCCCCTTGGTCCAGCGCAGCTACCAGCACACCGCAAAAAGTGTCGCCCGCGCCGGTGGTGTCAACCGCGTTGACCGGATAGGCTGGCTGGATGAAAAATGTGTTGCCTAGCCGCGCAGCGCAGCCACGCTGGCCCAGCGTCACCACCACACAGGGCACGGCGATCTGCGCCAGATTGGTCATCAGGCTCACCGGGTAGGGCACCACAGCGGCCAATTCACCTTCGTTGACGATCAGCACGTCCACCGCGGCCAGCAGTTCCGGCGGCAAGGGTTGAGCGGGCGCGGCGTTCAGCACCACTGTGACTCCTTGCGCGCGTGCCGCCAGCGCGTAGGCGGTCACGGTGGCCAGCGGGGTTTCCAGCTGCATGAGCAGGTGGCTGAAACCGGTCAGATCCGGCAGGTGTTCCGGTGCCAGTGTCAGGTTGGCACCGGGGGCCACGGTGATGGCGTTTTCGGCATTGTCCGCTACACAAATAAAAGCACACCCTGTAGGCTGGTCTTGGGTTAGCACCGTATTGAGCTTGACATTGGCAGAATACAGCGAGGCCAGCAGAGGCTCGGCAAAGCTGTCCTGGCCCACGGCCAGCAGCATCTGCGTGGCGGCACCACCGGCGCGGGCGCAGGCCACGGCCTGGTTGGCCCCTTTGCCGCCAGGGTAGGTGGTAAACGCTTGCCCCAGAACCGTTTCGCCAGGTGCGGGGATATGGGGAGCGCGGACAACAAAGTCCAGATTGGCAGAACCAGCAACCAGAATCATGGGTTTATTTTTGAATGGGTACGGGGCAGGCATTATGTCGCGCAGCCTGACACCGCAAAAATCGTGGCATAGTCATTGCTGCTACATCTTTGCCCTGGGTTGACCGGGGATTTGTTTAACTTTTGAAAGTGATTTGTCATGGCTCTGAAATCTGTTTTGCGTCTGAGTGTTCTGGCTGCTGCTGCCCTGTCAGCGACGGCTGTGCTGGCCGAGCCTTCGGTGGTGTACGACATGGGTGGCAAGTTTGACAAGTCGTTCAACGAGGCGGCCTACAACGGCATGGAGATGTGGAAGAAAGAGTCTGGCAAGAAATACCTGGAGTTTGAAATCTCCAACGAATCGCAGCGTGAACAGGCCCTGCGCCGCATGGCCGAGCGCGGTGCCACTCCGATCATCGGCGTGGGCTTCAGCCAGGCATCCGCCATTGAAAAGCTGGCCAAAGAGTTCCCCAAGCTGCAATTCGCCATCATCGACATGGTGGTGGACCTGCCCAACGTGCAGTCGGTGGTGTTCAAGGAGCATGAAGGCAGCTTCTTGGTGGGTGCCATGGCGGCCATCGCCAGCAAGACCGGCAAAGTGGGGTTTGTTGGCGGCATGGACATCCCGCTGATCCGCAAGTTCCAATGCGGCTACGAGCAGGGCGCCAAATACATCAACCCCAAAGCCGAGGTGTTTGCCAACATGACCGGCACCACCGGCGCGGCCTGGGCCGACCCGGCGCGTGGCGGTGAGCTGGCCAAGGCCCAGTTTGCCAAGGGTACCGACGTGGTGTTTGCTGCAGCGGGCGGCACCGGCATGGGGGTCTACCAGGCCGCCAAAGACGGCGGCAAACTCGCCATTGGCGTGGACAGCAACCAGAACCACCTGCAACCCGGCACCATGCTGACCTCGATGGTCAAGGGCGTAGATGTGGCGGTGTTCAACGTGGCCAAGTCCTTCAAGCCCGGCCTGACCGTGCTGGGACTCAAAGAAGGTGGCGTGGGTTATTCGCTGGACCAATACAACGCCAAGCTGGTCACGCCTGATATGAAGAAAAAGGTGGAAGCCGCCAAGGCCGACATCATCAGCGGCAAGATCAAGGTGGCCGATTACATGGCCGACAACGCCTGCAAGTACTGACTCTGGTGACTGCCTGCTAGCCCATGGCTGAGCCTGCCGCGCCTGCGGTGCGCATGACCGGCATCCACAAGCACTTTGGTGCGGTGGCTGCCAATGCCGATGTGTCCTTGAGCGTGGCCAGTGGCACGGTGCACGGCATCGTGGGTGAAAACGGCGCAGGCAAAAGCACGCTCATGTCCATCCTGTACGGCTTTTACACCGCCGATAGCGGGCAGATTGCCGTGTTTGGCAAGCCCGCCGACATTCGCAACGCCGACGACGCGATTGCGCTGGGCATTGGCATGGTGCACCAGCACTTCATGCTGGTCGATACCCTCACCGCGCTGGAAAACGTGATGCTGGGTGCAGAGCCACACTGGCTGCTACTGCGTGCCGACGCCCAGGTGCGCAGCAAGCTCAACGCGTTGATGGCGTCCACCGGCTTGCAGATTCCGCTGGACAGCCTGGTTGGCGACTTGCCGGTGGGTGACCGCCAGCGGCTGGAAATCCTCAAAACCCTGTACCGCGGCGCGAAAATTTTGATTCTGGACGAGCCCACCGCCGTGCTCACGCCGCAGGAAACCACGCAGTTGTTTGGTGTGCTCAAGCGCCTGCGCGAACAGGGCACCACGCTGATTCTGATCACCCACAAACTCAAGGAAGTGATGGCACTGTGCGACGTGGTGACGGTGATGCGTGCGGGGCAGGTGGTGGCCGAGGTGCCGATAGCCCAAGCCTCCATCGAGAGCCTGGCACAAGCCATGGTTGGCCGAAAAGTGATGATAGAAAGAGCACCTGAGCCCTCTATCCATAAGGGTGAAGTGCTCTTGAAAGCAGAGCATCTATCGGTGACCGACAGCCTGGGTGTGCAGCGCCTCAAAGACGTGAGTTTGAGCCTGTGCGCCGGTGAAATCGTCGGCGTGGCCGGTGTGTCGGGCAATGGCCAGAGTGAACTGATGGATGTGCTGACTGGTTTGCTCACGCCCAATCAAGGCCAACTCACGCTGGAAGGCCGTGATTTCACCGCACCGCATTGGCTTGACCCGAGCCTGGCGCGTGCGCTGGGCCTGGCCCATGTGCCTGAAGACCGCCACGCCCGCGCGTTGGTCATGGCTTTTGCCGCCTGGGAATCGGCGGTGTTGGGATACGACGATCTGCCCGACTATTCAAGCGGCGGCTGGATGAACCACACCCACATGCGCCAAGCCACGGCTGACATGATGGAACGCTTCGACGTGCGCCCGCGCGACACCGAACTGCCCAGCAGCAAGTTCAGTGGCGGCAATCAGCAAAAACTGGTGCTGGCGCGTGAACTGGGCCGCGCGCCCAAGGTGCTGCTGGTGGGCCAGCCGACGCGCGGCGTGGACATTGGTGCCATCGAATTCATTTACACGCAACTGCGCGCCTTGCGGCAAGCCGGGTGCGCGGTGCTGGTGGTCTCCAGCGAGCTGGATGAAATTCTGGCGCTGTCTGACCGGGTGCTGGTGATGAACCAGGGCCGTATCGCCGGTGAACTTCCCATTGCCGACTGCACCGAGGCAGCGCTGGGTCTGCTGATGACCGGGGGCAGCGCATGACCCCCTTGCCGCGTTGGGCTGATCTGGTGGTGCTGCCTGCGGTGAGCCTGCTGGTGGCGTTGCTGGCTGCAGGCGGCGTGGTGGCGCTGGTCGGGCAAGACCCGTGGGAGGTGATCCAGGTGCTGGTGCACGGGGCTTTTGGCACGGCGCGCGGCATCAGTTACACGCTGTATTACGCCACCACCTTTGTGTTTACCGGGCTGGCGGTGGCAGTTGCCTTTCATGGCGGGCTGTTCAACATTGGCGGCGAAGGTCAGGCGGTGATGGGTGGTTTGGGCACCGGGCTGGTGGCGTTGTGGTGGTCAGCCTTTCTGCCAGCCTGGCTGATGCTGCCGGTGATGATGCTCTCAGGCGCTTTGTTCGGCATGGCCTGGGCAGTGGTGCCAGGGTATTTGCAGGCGTACCGCGGCAGCCATGTGGTGATCACCACCATCATGTTCAACTTTATTGCCAGCACGGTGCTGGTGTATGTGCTGGTGAACCATTTGCGGCCCAAGGGCTCGATGGCGGTGGAAAGTGAGATGTTTGCCGAATCCGCCAAACTGCCGGGTGTGCATGCGGTGCTGGGCACGCTGGGCATCGATTGGCCGTCATCGCCGCTGAATCTGAGTTTGTTGCTGGCACTTGTCGCCGCCGTGGCGGTGTACTTTTTTCTCTGGCGCACCCGCGCTGGCTACCGACTGCGTGCGGTGGGTTCCAGCCCCAGTGCCGCTGAATACGCCGGTATCCGGGCACCGCACCAGGTACTGATTGCCATGGCCATTTCTGGCGCGCTGGCCGGGCTGGTGGGCATGAACGAGATTGCCGGAGTGAGTGGCAAGCTGATGCTGGAATTTGTCAGCGGCGCGGGTTTCACCGGCATTGCGGTGGCGCTGATGGGGCGCAATCACCCGCTGGGTATTGTGCTGGCCAGTCTGCTGTTTGGCGCGTTGTTTCAGGGTGGGGCCGAGGTGGCTTTTGAGGTGCAGGGCTTCAGCCGCGACATGGTGGTGATGCTGCAAGGCTTCATCGTGCTGTTTTCGGGTGCCATGACTTATGTGATTGCGCCGCAGTTGGCGCGGGTGCTGGGCTGGTTCAGCAAGCCGGTGGCTAGCCAAGGCAAAGCGGGAGCAGCGCATGGATGAAGCGTTGCTGGGCTCCATGCTGGCTTCCACCTTGCGGGTATCGACGCCGCTGATTTTTTGCGCCCTGGCCGGTTTGCTCTCTGAACGCTCGGGCGTGGTGGATATCGGGCTGGAAGGCAAGATGTTGCTGGCAGCCTTTGCGGCGGGTTCGGTGGGCGCGGTGTATGGCTCGACCACGCTGGCTATTTTGGCAGCGATGGCAGTGGCAGTGAGCATGTCGTGGGTGCACGGGCTGGCCTGTGTCAGCCATAAGGGCGACCAGGTGGTGTCCGGTGTTGCGATCAATATCATTGCGGTCGGCCTGACTGCTGTGCTGGGCGCGGCCTGGTTTCATCAAGGCGGGCAAACACCGCCGGTGAGTGATGCGGTGCGTATCACGGCGCTGATGCCGGGTCTGGTCGAAGCCGCACGTGGCTTGCCGGTGCTTGGCACGGTGCTGGGCGATGGCGTGCTAGGCCACAACGCGCTGGTGTATCTGGCGCTGTTACTGGTGCCGCTGGTGTGGTGGGTGGTGTTCCGCACCCGCTTCGGCTTACGGTTACGCGCTGTGGGTGAAAACCCGCAAATGGTCGATGCGGCTGGCGTGTCAGTCATGCGCCTGCGCTACACCGCGCTCACGCTCAACGGCATGTTGTGCGGCTTGGCGGGCAGTTATCTGGTGCTGGCACAGAGTGCCAGTTTTTCACAAAATATGACCGCAGGCCGCGGATTCATGGCGCTGGCTGCTCTCATTTTTGGCAGGTGGCACCCGGTGAAAGCGCTGTGGGCGTGTTTGTTGTTTGGTTTTCTGGACGCAGCGGCCATTCGTTTGCAGGGCGTGCATTTGCCGGGCATTGGCGAGGTGCCGGTGCAAGCCATTCAGGCGCTGCCCTATGTGCTGACGGTGGTGCTGCTGGCCGGTTTCATCGGCAAATCCGTGGCACCCAAGTCGCTGGGTATTCCCTACAGCAAGGAACGCTGAGGCGCGCCTCAGCCGCGCAGGGCGTTCAGCGCTTTCGCCAGATTCGCCTCCACCGGCAAAGGCTCAGCACCCATGCGTGCCGCCAGCAGTTCGGCGCACAGCACTGAAAAGCTCAACCCTCTGGAACCCAGCCCGGCGCACATCCACAAACTGGGGTTCTTGCCTTCATCCAGCGGTCCCACCAGCGGCAAGCGGTCGACTGTTACGCAGCGCGTGCCCTTCCAGGTTTTGAGCGCAGGGGACGCAAATGTCGCGGCCAAACGGTCAGCCAGATCTGGTAACAGCTGTTGCAGGTGCTCAAAATTGAGGACGTGGTTGGCGCTGTCGCTGCGCTCGAAATGGTGGGTTGGCTGGTATGTGGAGCCCATGAACCATGCCGGCCCCTGCTCGGTGGGAATATGGGGCACCATGCCGCCCAAGCCATTGACGGGACAAGCTGGAAATGCGGTCGCGGCTGCTGTTGCGTCGGCGTGCAGCGCCCAGCTCAGCAGCCCGCGCATGCCGTGGGTGGCGGGCAGTTGCTTCAATTGAAATGCCAGCGCTTCGTCGTGAATCGCCAGCGCGTCCAGCAACGGGCGGGCTGCGCAGGCGTTGGCAAACACCACCCGCTCGGCCTTGCACAACAGGCGTCCGCTGCTCTCAAACAGATGCCAGACCTCGTCCTGGCGTTGCAAATGGCTGACCTCAGCGTTTCCTTGAAAAGTCACGCCTGGTTGGCGCAGCCAGGCCCGTACCAGTTCAGCCGGTTTCACCCAAGCTGCGTGCGTGTGCCACAGGGCGGGCCCCGCGGCTGCTTGGTGGGCGTCAAGCAGGGCTGGTGTGCCCGCTTCAGACCAGTCTTTGCCCTCTGGTGGCCAATGCGCGGGCAGTTGCGGCGTGCCACCCACCTGGCGCTCCAGCACACCAGGGGCCGACCAGTGCACACCTTCCAGCAAATTTTGCTGCGCTTGTTGCAGCATCAGGCGCACACCAGCACGTGACAGGCGCGAGAGTGGACAGTCATCACCAGAGGTGTGCGGCACCACCAGCCCCACCGGCAAGCTCGATGCCCCGGCAGCGGGCGCCGCCGCCGCGTCCAGCACTTGCACCTGCCAGCCGCGCCTTGCCAAAACAGCTGCCACGCTGGCACCGGCCAGACCGGCACCAATCACCGCACAGCGCTGGATGGGCAGCGCCAAAGTGCCGGTCTGACGCGAGGTCTTTAACGTCCAGGCCGGGTAAAACCAGGCTTGAAGCGACTCGGCATTTTCTGGCGCGGTGTTGCTGGACGCATGGCTGGTCACGAAGCCGCAGGAGCGCAAGGCGCGGCACAGTGCAGGCCGGCCCACGCCCGCGGGCCAGGGGCCGTGAAGCGTCGTACCGCGGCGGCAAAGACGCACAAGTGCTTTGATAGCCCAATGGCTCTGGCTTTCAAAAGCGCCTGGCAAACCGGGGTTGGCAGGCGACAAAATAAGCTCATCCGCTTGAAACTGCAGCTGTCGCAGTGACTGCAAAGCGTCACCCACGCACAGCGTCAGGATAACGCGCCCTTCAGCGAGCAAAAAGCGATGAAACCCAGGCAGCAGACCAAACCATTGTTCGCCCAGGGTCTGTGCCAGCCGCAACAGGCCAGGCTGTTGGCGGCCGGCAGAAAGCAATTCGTCCAGTTCTGGTGCGCGCGGACACAGCGCCACGACATGCAGCACCTGAGGGCGCCGAGGCTCTTGGAGCCATTCGTGCCAGATGGTCAGAAATTTTTTCCCCGTGTTGAAACTGGTGTCCAGTATCTGCCAGCGGGGCAGGTCGCACCAGCCGCGAGCCCAGGGCAAGCTGCGCACAGCGCCAGGCTCAGGCGGCTGTGCGGGGGGCGTGGTCACGCTTTGGGTGGGACGTAACCTTGGGCGGCGTCTGCGCCATCACCAAAAAAGTGATTCTCCATTTGCCGCGCCAGGTATTGGCGGGCGCGGGCGTCGGCCAGGTTCAGACGGTTTTCGTTGACCAGCATGGTTTGGTGCTTGAGCCAATCGGCCCAGGCTTGCTTGCTGACGTTTTCCCAGAGCCGTTTGCCCAATTCACCGGGGTAGGGTGCAAAGTCCAGCCCTTCAGCCTCGATGCCCAATTTGATGCATTTCACCGTACGCGCCATGGTTTACCTTATGTAAGTTCTGCCAAAAGGTTGAACTTTAGCAAGGTTTTTGCATGAGGCGCTTGCTGAAGTAAAATGCACCCCTATGGCAAAAGCAGATACCAAAACCAAAATCGTGGCCGATGGCCTACGTTACAAATCCAAGGTGTCGGGTTCACCGTTCACCGCGGCTACTTCCTTTGGCGCTGCCACCATGTCCTGCTTCTTATGTGGCAAGCATCGGGCCCGCTCCCAGATGATTTCCAAGAAGATTCTGGGCAAGTCGCAAGCAGTGTGTTCACCGTCCTGCAAGGCACTTGACCAAATGCTGGAAGAGGCCAACAAGAAGCCATCAAGCGATTGATGTTTTCCAGCGTGTTGGCTGTGCTTGACAGCGCCCCGCGGCGCTTTTTTCTGGCGCTCAGTACCGTCTGTTTTGTGATGCTCGGGTACGGTTTGTACCTGCAGGTGTATGGCGGGCTCAACCCCTGCCCCATGTGCATCGTGCAGAGGTATGCTCTGATATTTGTAGCTATAACCGCTTTATTGACGGGGGCTAGCGCTCGAAAAGGCATGCATCTTTTGGGCGCTGCATTGATCGTTCTGTGCGCTGGTTTTGGTGCCTTCGTGGCAGCGCGGCAAAGCTGGTTGCAGTGGTATCCGCCCGAGGTGGCCACTTGCGGCCGGGACTTCTACGGCATGATCGAGAGTTTTCCGTTGCAGCGTGCGATTCCCATGATCTTCAAGGGCAGCGGCGACTGCTCTGCGGTGGACTGGCGATTTTTGGGCGGTTCACTGGCCAACTGGTCGTTTTTGACCTTCACCACCTTTGGTGTATTGGCCGCGCTGATGATCTGGCGCCGGGCGCGCCACACCCGCTGACTGCACCCTAGCGTCTACAGCACAAAGTTGCTCGGGTGCTCGCCGCGCTCGTACACCACATGGGCACGCCCCACCAACAAGGTGTCAAGCGTGCCGATGTTGGCCACTTCCTTCTTGTCATACGGTAATTTGTGCAGCACGTAACGCATGGCGTTCAGGCGAGCGCGCTTTTTGCAGTCTGACTTGATCACGGTCCAGGGCGCATCGGCGGTGTCGGTCTCGAAAAACATCGCTTCCTTGGCTTTGGTGTAGTCGTCCCATTTGTCCAGCGAGGCCAGGTCAATCGGGCTGAGCTTCCACTGCTTCAGCGGGTGCAGTTCACGCTCTTTGAAGCGGCGGCGCTGCTCTTTGCGGCTGACCGAGAACCAGAACTTGATCAGGTACACGCCGCTTTGCACCAGCTGGCGCTCGAACAGCGGCGCTTGGTGAATAAACTGTTGGTACTCGTTTTCCGAGCAAAAACCCATCACGCGCTCGACGCCCGCGCGGTTGTACCAGGAGCGGTCAAACAGCACGATCTCGCCGGAAGTAGGCAGATGTTGCACATAACGCTGGAAATACCACTGACCGCGTTCGGCATCGGACGGCTTCTCAAGCGCTACCACGCGGGCGCCGCGCGGGTTCAGGTGCTCCATGAAGCGGCGAATGGTGCCGCCTTTGCCAGCTGCGTCACGCCCTTCAAACAAGATCACCACCCGCTGGCCGGTTTCCTTGGCCCAGCTTTGCAACTTGAGCAGTTCCACCTGTAATTTGTACTTTTCAGCCTCGTAACGCTTGCGCGACATGAGGTTCTTGTACGGATAGCCACCGGTGCGCCAGTCGGCGGCCAGTTCGTCGTCGGGTCGGCTGGTGAGGCCAACGGGCGTGATCTGGTTGCCCAGCAGCATTTGGCGTACCGCGTCAATGTCGTCCTGCGAACTGCCCGCCAGCAAGGTGCGCAGCGCATCTGCCTTGTCGGTGGCGTGGGCCAAAATATCTTGTACGGCGTTTTGCTGGCTGCCTTGTGCGGCGTCCAGACTGGCGCGCACCGCTCGGCGGGTGACGCCACGCGTGGTTTTGGCCCCGGTGGTGTCACCCAGGGCAACACGGCGTGTGGCTGGGGTGGCCCGCTTTTTGGCTGGCTTGGGCGCGGTGGAAATGGCCTGAGAGGCGGGTACGGCAACAGTCTCGTCAGCGGGCGGTAGTGATTTTTCGGGCGGGGCCATAGGAAGTGTGCTCTGGGTTAATGGACTCTGCGTCAGGGAGAATTCAACTCAGAGCGAACCTTGCCGCAAAACCGCTTGGGTGTCAATTGCCCCAGGTCAGCGCCCGGCAATAAGTCTCACAAGGGCAAACTGTCAAAGCCCTCATAGGTCTTTTTCAGCCAGGTCTTGACACGCTGGCGCTCCAGCAGTCCCAGGCAATCGTCTTCCGGGCGGCTGTGAATCGCAGCCCAAAAACTGGCATTCTGGCGATCAATCTTGCGCATGCTGGCTTCGTGCAGCGCCGGCAGGTTGATGACCTTGGCGCCCAGCGCCACGGCTTTTTCTAGCGCCGGCGAGCTGTCCAGCTGCGAAAAATCTGCACCACGCCCATGATTTTTCACGATGAAATAGTTGGGGCCGTCTTCAAAGGTGTTGAGCAGCCGGCCCAGCAGATCCACCGAGTCTTTGCCAGCGTCTGCCACATGCCAGAAATTGACGGCAATGCCCATATCGGCCAGCACGGCAAACACATCCGAGTCTTTGATCCAGCGCGCCAGCGGCGCAGCGGTTTGGGCCGCCAGGTCAACAATCACGCGGGGCGGCGGGGCAGTCGCGTCAGACGTCTCGAAAGCGCTGGCAATGGCGTCCAGGCCTTCATAACTGTCCACCACCACCGGGCTGGCGTAGTCGGCGTAAAAGCGGGTGAACGAGGTGTGCGAGCGGTCGGTGTCAAAGCCCAGGAAAGGCTGTTCCTTGTCAATGAAGTATTGCGCCAGCAGACGCGCCACCACCGATTTGCCGACACCGCCTTTTTCGCCGCCAATGAAATTGAGAGAACTCATGAAAACTTTCTGTTGTGTTGAAAGGAGAAGGGTTGTTGAAAACCGTGCCCGGTCACAAGCAAGACTCATGCGCGCCGGGCCTGCCAAGCCAAGCGGTCAATGCACCTTTTTGACCAATACCTGGCTCTTGCGGTCCCAGTTGTACTTGCGTTTGCGTGCCTCGGGCAGCCATTCAGGGTCAACGTGCTCAAAGCCGCGTTTGATGAACCAGTGCATGGTGCGTGTGGTCAGCACAAAAATGCTGTCGAGGCCGGCCAGCCGGGCGCGTTGCTCGATGCGTTTGAGCACGCGCTCGCCATCGCCCTGGCCCTGGGATTCGTTGGAAACCGTCAGCGCGGCCATTTCGCCGGTGCGCGCTTCCGGGTAAGCGTAAAGCGCGGCGCAGGCAAAGATCACACCGTCGTGTTCAATCACCGTGTACAGGCCCACATCGCGCTCTATTTCGGTGCGGCTGCGCTTGACCAGCGTGCCGTCTTTCTCAAACGGTTCGATCAGCTGCAGGATGCCGCCCACGTCGTCCACCGTGGCTTCGCGCAGGCTTTCCAGTTTTTCGTCCACCACCATGGTGCCGATGCCGTCGTGCACGTACACCTCCAGCAAGATGGAGCCATCCACGGCGTAGGGAATGATGTGGCTGCGCTCGACGCCGCTCTTGCAGGCCTTGACGCAGTGTTGAAGATAAAACGCCGTGTCGGTGGCTTTGTCGGCGCTGGGCAGGTCGGCCAGCAGTTTTTCAGCCGAATCCAGCGGCAACTCGGTGTCGATCGGGTTGTCTTCGCTCACCGGCTGGGTGATGTCGGTGGCAATGCCGGGCACCTCGGTGACAAAAATCAGCTTGTCGGCCTGCAGTGCGGTGGCCACCGAGGTGGCGACTTCTTCCATGGTCAGGTTGAACGCCTCGCCGGTAGGTGAAAAACCAAACGGTGACATCAGTACCAGCGCCCCCATGTCGAGCGAGCGCATGATGCCCGCCGTGTCGATCTTGCGCACCACGCCCGAGTGCTGAAAATCCACCCCATCCACAATGCCGACGGGTCGCGCCGTTAAAAAATTACCTGAAATGACCCGCACCGTGGCACCCGCCATGGGGGTGTTGGGCAGGCCCTGGCTGAACGCGGCCTCAATCTCGTAACGCAGCTGGCCAGCGGCTTCTTGTGCGCAGTCCAGCGCCACCTCGTCGGTGATGCGAATGCCCTTGAAATACTTGGGCGTGTGGTTCTTGGCCTTGAGCTGCTCGTTCACCTGTGGGCGAAAACCGTGCACCAGCACAATCTTGACGCCCATGCTCTGGATCAAGGCCAGGTCTTGCGCCAGATTGGGCAACTTGCCCGCCGCGATGGCTTCACCGCACACACCCACCACAAAGGTCTGGTTGCGGAATTTGTGGATGTAAGGCGCCACCGACCTGAACCAGGGGACGAAAGTGAAATTGAAGGGCAAGGACATGGGGTGGGCAGCTGGTGCAGGCGTTTTGGGGCGATGGGTGAAGTTGACGGTGGCAACAGGCAAGAAAACCCGCGTATTTTGCAGCACGCTGGACGGCGCACAACACAGCGATTCGATTTGACGCGTCAGAGTCATCAGAAGGTGTGATTTGTAATACACTCAAGCTACGTTTTGTATTCCAAACCATGACACTCACCGTCCGCCTGCCAGAAACCATGGAGAGCCAGTTGTCCCGCTTTTGCGAGGCCATGGGCATGTCCAAATCACAAGTGGTGCAAACCGCCTTGAAGGATTGGTTCGCCAAACCGGTTGCCTCTAACGCCCACCCTTTGCTTGCCTTTGCGCAGGCTGCGTCCAGTGCTGAGCCTGCAGCCAACTGGGCTGGACCCTATTCCAAGGAGCGATTGCGTGCGCGGGTGTTGGCCAGTGGCGATGCCCATGCGGTGCATGAGCCAGTGGCTGAGTATGTGGTGCCTGCTCAAAAGACGGGTACCCGTCGCCAGGCAGCAGCTAAGAAAATCAAAAATAGTAGCTCGCTATCCAATCGGGGTAAGGGCTCAGAGGCGATTTCTCATGTAACACTGCCTCAAGGCACTGCCGGTTTGAAAGACGCATGAGGTTGGCCCGCGACACGCTGATCGCCGACAGCGGTTTTTTGATTGCCTTGTTTGACGCGCGTGAACCGCACCACGCTGCGGCCCAATCTTTTTTGCAGCGCCAGCCGCAGCCGCTGATCACCGTGGAAGCGGTGCTGGTGGAAGTGAGTTTTTTCCTCGCCGGTGGCCAGCGTCGTGCCTTTTTGAGTGCTGTTGCGGCCGGCGCCTTGCCGGTCATGGCGATGGAGGCCACCAGCCACCGGCGTATTGCCGAACTGTCTGCCAAATATTACGCCCTGGCACCCGATTACGCTGACCTGGCCTTGATCGATTTGGCAGAGCGCACGGGCTTGCACGCGGTACTGACGCTGGATGTGCAAGACTTTTCGATCTACCGTATCAAGGGTCGCACCTGTTTCGACCTGGTGGCTTGGCAATGACGGCATCTGGCGTGCGTGATGTTGCGTTGAACATCGACTTCCCCGAATCCCTGCCCGTCTCCGAGCGCCGTGAAGAAATCATGGCAGCGATGGCGGCGCACCAGGTCATCATCGTCTGTGGCGAAACCGGTTCGGGCAAAACCACCCAGTTACCCAAAATCGCCTTGGCGATGGGGCGTGGGCTGTGCAACTACCCCAAAACCTTGCCCGATGGCCGACCCGCAACACGCGGCAAGCTAATTGGCCACACCCAGCCGCGCCGGATTGCTGCGAGCAGCGTGGCCAAGCGTATTGCCGAAGAACTGCATACCACGCCAGGTGAGGTGGTCGGTTTCAAAGTGCGCTTTCAGGACCGGCTGGGCCGTGATGCGTCGGTCAAGCTGATGACCGACGGCATCTTGCTGGCCGAGACACAGACCGACCCGCTGCTCAAAGCCTACGACACGATCATCATCGACGAGGCGCATGAGCGCAGCCTGAACATCGACTTCTTGCTCGGGTATTTGAAGCAGATCCTGCCGCGCCGCCCGGATTTGAAGGTGGTGGTGACCTCGGCGACGATTGATGCGCAGCGGTTTGCGGATCACTTTGCGTCAAGAGCGCGCCTGGCGCCCGGCCGCCCCAAGCCAGGCGACGCCCCTCCGGGGGGCAGCGACGACGCAGAGCGCGGAGCGTGGGGGCCTTTGACTCCAGCGCCGATCATCATGGTCTCCGGGCGCATGTTCCCGGTGGAGCAGCGTTACCGCCCGTTCGAGGAAGCGCGGGACTACGACCTGAACAACGCGATTGCCGACGCGGTGGACGAGCTCTGGCGCGATGTGCACAACAGCGGCGACATTCTGGTGTTTCTGCCCGGCGAGCGCGAAATCCGCGAGGCGGCTGACCATTTGCGTGGGCATCTGAGTCACCAACCGGTGTTTCGCGGGGCCGAGGTGCTGCCGCTGTTTGCCCGGCTGAGCCAGGCCGAGCAAGACCGCATTTTTGACAGTCACAGCGGTCGGCGCATTGTGCTGGCCACCAATGTGGCCGAAACCTCGCTCACCGTGCCAGGCATCAGATACGTCATCGACGCAGGCACGGCGCGCATGAAACGTTACAGTTTCAGAAGCAAGGTGGAGCAGTTGCTGGTCGAGCCGATCAGCCAGAGTTCGGCCAACCAGCGCGCTGGCCGCTGCGGGCGTGTGGCCAACGGCATCTGTATCCGCCTCTACGACGAGAAAGATTTCACAGGGCGACCCAAGTTCACCGAGCCGGAAATATTGCGAAGCTCGCTAGCCGGGGTGATTTTGCGCATGAAGTCGCTGCGCTTGGGGCAAGTGGAAGACTTCCCGTTTCTTGAAGCGCCCTCCGGTCGGGCGATTGCCGATGGCTACCAGTTGCTCAATGAACTCGGCGCTGTGGACGACGTCAATGAACTGACTGCCATGGGCCAGGAGCTTGCCAAACTGCCGCTGGATCCGCGCGTGGGTCGCATGATTATGGAAGCCCGCACCCGCGAGGCGCTGGACGAGGTGCTGGTAATTGCCAGTGCCCTGAGTGTGCAGGATGTGCGCGACCGCCCGATGGAAGCGCAGCAGCAAGCTGACCAGGCGCATGCCAAGTTTGACGACGAAAAGAGCGAGTTTTCGGGCTATTTAAAGCTGTGGAAGTGGCTGGAAACCGCACGTGGCGGTTCGCATGAGGCCACACCGGGAGTTGGGACGGCGGGACGTTCTGCTCCGTGTCCCCCGCCCGCTTTGCGGGCTCCTCCTTTACCTGCGCAGAACGCCCGACCATCCCAACTCTCAAGGCCGACGCCAGCGCACAAACTCAGCAACCGCCAATACGAACAACTGCTGCGCCAAAACTTTGTCAGCATGCGCCGCGTGCGTGAGTGGCGCGACATTTACAGCCAGCTGCATACCGTGGTGGCTGAGCACAAATGGCGCATCAACACGACGCCTGCCAGTTACGAACAACTGCACCTGTCGATGCTCGCCGGGCTGCTGGGCAACATCGGGTGCAAGCTGGAAACCGATGGCGCCAGCGGGGAATACCTGGGCGCGCGCAGCATCAAGTTTTACCCACACCCGGGCGCCCATCTGGTCAAGAAGCCCGGCCGCTGGATTGTGGCCGCCGAGTTGGTGGAAACCACGCGCCTGTTTGGCCGGGGCATCGCCGCGATTGAGCCGCAATGGCTGGAGCAGGTCGGCGCGCATCTGTTGAAGAAACAGTTGCTTGACCCGCATTGGGAAAAGAAGGTCGCCGAGGTCAATGCACTGGAACGCGCCACGCTCTATGGCATCGTCATTTACAGCGGTCGGCGTGTCAATTACAGCCGTGTCGACCTGCCCGGTGCGCGTGAAATATTTATCCGTGAGGCGCTGGTCGGTGGCCAGTGGGAGACCAAGCTGCCGTTTTTGGCCGCCAACCAGAAACTCATCAAACAGGTGGAAGACCTGGAACACAAGGCGCGTCGGCAAGACGTGCTGGTGGACGATGAGCTGATCTACGCCTTTTATGACCAGCAGCTGCCGCCCGAGGTGTGCAGCGGTTTCACCTTTGAGGCCTGGTACCGCGAGGCTTCTCGGATCAACCCCAAGCTGCTGCTGCTCACCAAAGAGGAGCTGATGCGCCACGAAGCGGCGGGTATCACCACCCAGTCGTTTCCTAAAACCGTGCGCCTGGGTGGGGTCGATTGCGCTGCCACGTATTTGCACGAGCCGGGTGACCCCAAAGACGGTCTGACGGTGACGGTGCCGATTTTTGTGCTGAATCAGGTGAATGAAGAGCGTTGTGAGTGGCTGGTGCCCGGCATGCTCAAAGACAAAATTCAGGCGCTGATCAAAACCCTGCACCAGCGCCCGCGTTCTCGTCTGGTGCCGCTGCCCGAGTCGGCCAGCAAGATGGCGACGCAGCTCAACGAGCCTGCGTTGTTTGGCCATGGCTCGTTGATCGAGGCGGTGCTCAAACTCGTGCGCCTGGCCACCACGGTGGACGTGGTGCGGGCCGACATCAAGGTCGACATGCTGCCGCCACACTTTTTCATGAACTTCCGGGTGGTGGACGAACATGGCCGCCAGTTGGGGCATGGGCGCAATCTGGGTGCGCTGAAGGCCGAACTGGGCGCGCAGGCGCGTGGCGCGTTCCAGGCGTTGGCTTCACTGAAGCTGGGGCAGGGTACGGGTGCCGCCGGGCCTGTGGGTTCTTATAAGGAAAATCGTGCTCCAGCCCTTATGGATAAAGGGCAAGAAGCTATCAATGGAGTAGTTTCTGGCAGGTGTGCGGCGTCTGGCACTGGTAAGTTGCACACGACTCGCGCGCCAGACGTTGTCATCCCGGACCCCGGATCGCGGTCCGGGGCAGGCCCGGTCCGGGATCCGGGAGGTTCTGGATTGCGGGTCACAGCTCGCAATGACAAGACGACCACCCAGCGCCACACCGCCTGGACCTTTGGTGAACTGCCCGAGTTGCTGGAGATTCAAAAAGGCGGCCAGACGCTGATCGGTTACCCGGCGCTGCTCGACGCCGGTGACGCAGTGATGATCGAGGTGTTTGACGAACCCGACGTGGCTGCCGCCAAACACCGCGCCGGCCTGCGTCGCCTGTTTGCCTTGCAGATCAAAGACGCGCTCAAGTACCTGGAAAAAAACATCCCCGACTTGCAAAAAATGGCTGTGACCTACATGCAGGTCGGCAAAGCCCCAGACGGCAGTGGTACCGGCGGCACGCTGGAAGAATTGCGCGAACAGATTATTCAAGTGGCGCTGGACCGCGCTTTTTTGCTCGACCCGTTACCGACCGATGAGTTTGCCTTCAAAAAACGCGTGGATGAAGGCAGGGGCCGCCTGACGCTGATTTGCACCGAAGTGGCCCGCCTTGCCGCCAACATTCTGGCTGAATACGCCGTGGCCGCCCGCAAGATCAAGGACAGCAAGAACGCCCCCGAAGCCACAGCCGACGCGGCCCAGCAGCTATCACGGTTGATGCCCAAGAAGTTTTTAAGCGTCACGCCGTGGCCCAGCCTGCAGCACTTTGCCCGCTACCAGAAAGCCATCACCGCCCGGCTGGAAAAGTACCGCGCCGACCCGGCGCGCGACGCCGCCCGCCTGAAAGAGCTGCAGCCGCTGGAGCAGCGTTATTGGCGCCTGTTGGCCGAGCGCAAAGGCGTGGTGGATGAGCGCCTGCAAGAGTTTCGCTGGTTGCTCGAAGAACTCCGCGTGAGCTTTTTCGCCCAAGAGTTGCGCACACCACAGCCGGTGAGTGTCAAGCGGCTGGACAAGGCCTGGGCGCAGCTGGGGTGAGCACCCGCTGGTCTGCGCCTCTGGTTTTGGCGCTATGCCCTGAACACATTGCGTAGCTTGGAGAAAGCGCCGTCCTGTTGCCGTCAGGGTGGCATAGTCGGTGCTTGCGTGTTTTGAGGCCAGCGTTCAGCACACCGGGCGTGGCGTTTGTCTGGTCAACCACTTTTACCTGGGCTCCGTTTCTCCCATGTCACCCGTCACCTCCAAACTGATTTTTGCCGGCACCATCTTCACCAGCGCCTTCGCCCTGTTTCTGATCCAGCCGATCATCGCCAAACAAATCCTCCCGTGGTTTGGCGGCTCGGCTGCGGTCTGGGCGATTTGTATGGTGTTTTTCCAGATCGTGCTGCTGGCCGGGTACGCGTATTCCGACTGGGTGTCGCGGCGGCTGCAGCCCAAACACCAGGTGATGCTGCATGTGGCGTTGCTGGGCGTGAGTCTGAGCTTTTTGCCGATCATTGCCGACCCGAGCTGGCAACCCAAGGGGGACGAAGACCCGTCCTTGCTGATCATCCGGCTGCTGGTGGGCACCATTGGCCTGCCGTATTTTTTGCTGTCCACCACCGGGCCGTTGATCCAGTCGTGGGTGTCCAAAACCAGCGTCAGTACCCATGTTTACCGCTATTTTTCGCTCTCTAACCTGGCATCAATGCTGGCGCTGATCTGTTACCCGTTCGTGATCGAGCGGCACGCGGCTATCGTGGGGCAGGCTTACGGCTGGTCGGTGGCCTATGCCTTGTTTGCGCTGCTGTGCGCCGGGTCAGGGTACTACTTTTTGCAGCATGGTCACAGCCTGGGAGCGGCGGCTCACGCCAAGACGCACAAGCCGGAGGCTGACTGGGACCCAAGCTGGCGTGACTATCTGACCTGGCTTGGGGCCTCGGCCATGGGCTCGTGGCTGCTGCTGGCCATCACCAACCACATCACGCAAAACGTGGCGTCGATTCCTTTTCTGTGGCTGTTGCCGCTGACGCTGTATCTGCTGACGTTTGTGCTGTGTTTCGAGAGTGACCGCTGGTACCGCCGTCGCATTTTTCTGCCGCTGGCTGCCGCGCTGATGGGCCTGTGCGCCTATGGCTTGCAAGACGGCAGTGTGGGCCGCTATATCTGGGTGGCGATTCCGGCGTATGTGTCGGGTTTGTTTGTGTTTTGTATGTTTTTACACGGCGAGCTGGCGCGTTTGCGGCCCGGCCCGCGATACCTGACGCGGTTTTACCTGATGGTGTCGCTGGGTGGCGCGGTGGGCGGGATTCTGGTGGGGCTGGTTGCGCCCCGCGTGCTGCCCGCCTATTACGAGCTGGGCTTAGGGTTTGTCATCACCGCGCTGCTGGCGATGGTGGTACTGAAACCTGCCGCGCTGCGGATGGCCTCCGGTGTACTGGCGGTGTTCTGTGCGTATTTCCTGTATCTGCAAATCCAGGATGACGTGACCGGCAGCCGCTTTGTCGGGCGCAACTTTTATGGCTCGCTGATCACCCTGGACAGCCAGCGTGACGACCCGCGTGACAACGTGCGCCAGCTTTACCATGGGGCCATCAAACACGGGGAGCAGTTTCTGGCACCTGACCGCAAACGCGAGCCCACGGCCTACTACGGTGCTACCTCGGGCATTGGCCTGGCCATTGCCCACACCCGGCCGATCAACAAGAGGGTCGGCGTGATTGGTCTGGGTGCGGGCACACTGGCGGCATACGGGCAAAAAGGTGACACCTACCGTATGTACGAACTCAACCCCGAGGTGATTGAGCTGGCTAAAACCGAGTTCAGCTTTATGGCCGACAGCCCGGCCGCCATGCAAACCGTGCTGGGCGATGCCCGCCTGTCACTGGCCAAGGAGCCGCCCCAGGGTTTTGACGTGCTGGCTGTGGATGCCTTTTCAGGTGACTCAATCCCCGTGCACCTGATCACCGCGGAGGCGATGGACGTGTACCTGCGCCACATGAAGCCGGGCGGCATCATCGGTTTTCACATCACCAACAAGTTCATCAACCTGGCCCCGGTGGTGGCCAAGATTGCGCAAGCCAAAGGGCTGCAGGTGGCGTTGATTCACGACGACACCGACAACCCGGCGCTGCGCAACACCGACTGGATTCTGGTGGCCAGCGATCCGGCGGCGCTGCAACAGGCGGCTATTCTTCAAGCCACCGGCACGGTGCAGCCTATACCCCAGCTGGGTGTCTGGACGGATGATTTCAACAACCTGTTTGATGTGCTGAAATAAAAAAGCGCCTCGCGGGCGCTTGTGGCGGTAAGCCGCTATGCCAGCAGCTTAACGCGTGGCCGAGGTGCTGCGGATGCGGTTGCCGGTGGAGAACAGTTCGTGCACCAGCTTCATCATGGTCTGGCCCGGGGCCGAGTAGGGGTCAAACTCGGGGTGGCCAAGCTGCACCATCGGGTCGTCTTCAGACAGCATCACATGCGCCATGGCCCAATCGGCATAACGGCGCTGGGTAATTTCTTCCAGCACCAGCAGTTCCACATCCTGGTGGCGGCGGTCCTGGCTGATGCGGTTGTACAGGCGGTTGATCACGCTGCGCTCGCCCTCCAACACCTGCATATACAGCCCCTGGCCCTGACACAGTGCGCCGGTGATGCCGCGCTGGCGGTTGGTTCCCCGCGCCACAGACAGGATCGAATCCGTCACCGCCGTCGTTTGCGGTCCCACAGCCCGACTGACATAAAGCAGTCGAACCAGCATTGAGCGTTTTCCAGTTTCATCCATGTCCGGAGTGTAAGCCAGACATGTCAAAAATATTTCAGCGCTTGTCAGCTGGCTGCAGCCTGAGTTGCCGACAATCGCGCCCTACTTATTGCGTCCTTGAAAGAAATCCCATGGCTGATGTTGTCATTGCGGGGGGTGGAATTGGTGGTTTGGCGGCCGCGCTGGCTTGCGCCCGCTCGGGTGGCAAGGTTCGTTTGTATGAGCGCGCGGCCGAGTTTTCCGAGGTGGGCGCGGGGATTCAACTGGGGCCCAACGCCATGCGCGTGTTGTACAGCTGGGACCTGAAAGACGAGTTAAGCCGCCTGGTGGCGTTCCCCGCGCGCTTGCAGTTTCGTAGCGCACCAACGGGTGCTGTGCTGGGTGAGCTGCCTTTGGGGCCTGACATGGAGCGTGCTTATGGGGCACCTTATGCCACCATCCACCGTGCAGATTTGCACGGATTGCTGGTGAAAGTGTTGCGCCAGCGGGGTGATGTGGCCCTGAATCTTGACAACGCCGTGGTCAGCGCGGCGCAGACCGACGCCAAAGTCACGGCGCAACTGGCCGACACCCAAGCGGTGTCTGGCGATGTGCTGGTTGCCGCAGACGGTGCCTGGAGCAGCCTGCGCCAGCAGCTCTTGCACGACGGCAAGCCGCAGCCCACCGGGCATCTGGCTTACCGCGCCATGGTTGAACAAAGCACCTTGCCCAAAGCCTTGCAAACCCGGCAGGTCACCGCCTGGTTTGGCCCGAAGATGCATGTGGTGCAGTACCCGGTGCGGGGCGGTACGTGGATGAATGTGGTGGGCATCGTGCACGGCCAGGTGCAGGGCGATATGTCCAGCTGGGACCACAGCGCCAATGCGGCAGATTTGCAGCGCGTCATCCAAGGCAGTTGTGCGCCGCTGCATGACTTGATCCACGCCATTGGCCACTGGCGCCTGTGGCCTCTGAGCATTCGCCCGCCTATGCAAGGCGCACATGAACATTTTTTGGGCCGGGTGGCGCTCTTGGGTGACGCGGCCCACCCCATGGTGCCGTACCTGGCGCAGGGTGCAGCGATGGCCATTGAAGACGCCGCCACGCTGGCGAAGGTGCTGGCGGCAGGCGGTGTGTTGAACGGCGCTGCGCCAGATGCCGCTGCCCTGGCGCGGGTGCCTGCCCTGCTTCAGGATTACGCCAACCAACGCTGGCAGCGCAATGCCCAAGTGCAGGCGCGCGCGATCAAGAATGGCGAGATTTACCACCTGACCGGCCCGCTGCGCTTGGGCCGTGACCTGGCCATGCGGGTGTTGGGCAAGGGTTTGCTGGACCAGCCCTGGCTTTACGGTGGCCCGAAAATAGCTATTTGAAACATAGCTATCAGCCCCTTACTTATAAGGGCTGGAGGCATTTTTTGCCTATATTCAGTCGGCAAGCTGCGATGGCCGCCAGCAGACCAGTCGGGCGCTCAAGAGCTGCCGATCTTGTCGGGTGGCAGAACCCAACTAAAATCAGAACCGTTCTCATTTGCCCGTTCCATGACATTACCTACCCCAACCCCTGAAACCACCGGCCAGCCCATGGGTTTGCACCAACTGGCACGGCAGGTGCGCGCGGTGGTGTTGGGCATGAACCCCACCCATGACGATGAAGAGCGCGGCATTGCCTTGCGGCTGCTGGAAATCGGTTTTTTGCCCGGCGAACAGGTGCGGGTGATTGCCCATGGCTACCCCGGCCACGACCCGCTGGCGGTGCGTGTGGGTCACACCACCTTTGCCCTGCGCAGCCATGAGGCGGCGCTGGTGCAGGTGAAACCGCTTTGAGCCGGTCTGTCGCCTATGTCTGATCATCTGGATGAGAAACCCCTGCGCGTGGCGCTGCTGGGCAACCCCAATTGCGGCAAAACCGCACTCTTCAACCTGCTGACCGGCAGCCGCCAGAAGGTGGCCAATTACGCCGGGGTCACGGTGGAGCGCAAAGAGGGCATGCTGGAAACCGCCTCTGGCCGCCAGGTGGTGGTGCTGGATTTGCCCGGTGCCTACAGCCTGAACGCCCTGAGCGCGGACGAACAGATCACCTGCGACATCGTCACCGGGCACCAACCCAACGAGCCGCTGCCCGACCTGGTGGTGTGCGTGGTGGACGCCACAAATTTGCGCCTCAATCTGCGCCTGGTACTGGAGGCCCGTGCGCTGAACCTGCCGCTGGTACTGGCGCTGAACATGTGCGACGCCGCCCGGCACAGTGGCATCACGGTAGACCGGGCCATCCTGGCACGCGAGCTGGCCATGCCGGTGATTGAGACGGTGGGTATTCGCCACGACGGCGCCCAGGAGCTGTTGACCTACCTGGCCAAGGTGGATTTGAGCAAGTCCAGAAAGCGCCTGAAAGCCACCACCACCTGGCACGCCCCGCATGTGGACGAGGTCATGGCCACGCAGCAAGAGGTGCGCCGGGTGGTCAAACTGGCGGTGCAAGAGCCTGCTGAGAGCCTGCACCGCGACGACGCCATAGACGCCGTGGTGCTGCACCCGTTGTGGGGCATGGGGGTGCTGGCGGCAACGCTGTTCTTGATGTTCCAGGCGGTGTTCAGCTGGGCCGTGTGGCCCATGGATGTCATCAAATCAGTGGTTGAAGGGTTGTCGGGCTTTGTGCGCAGCCACTTGGCCGAGGGCCCGCTGGTCAGCCTGCTGGTGGACGGCGTGCTGGCCGGGGCGGGCGGGGTGCTGGTGTTTTTGCCGCAGATTCTGATTCTGTTTTTCTTCATTCTGGTGCTGGAAGACTCAGGCTACCTGCCGCGCGCGGCCTTTTTGCTCGATCGGGTGATGGGCACAGTGGGCTTGTCGGGGCGCTCCTTCATTCCGCTGTTGTCGAGCTTTGCCTGCGCCGTTCCGGGCATCATGGCCACACGCACCATCACCCATTGGCGTGACCGGCTGGTGACCATCATGATCGCGCCGCTGATGACCTGCTCGGCGCGGCTGCCGGTGTATGCCTTGTTGATTGGTGCTTTTATTCCCAGCCGGACGGTGTGGGGCATCTTCAATCTGCAGGGATTGGTGATGTTTGCGCTGTACGTGGGCGGCATCTTGTCGGCCATGGCCGTGGCCGCTGCGGCCATGGTCTGGCGCACCCGGGCCCGGCCTACGCCGCTGGTGATGGAGTTGCCGGCTTACCGCATGCCTAACTTGCGCAGCCTGGGCCATGGGCTGTATGAACGGGCCTCCATTTTTGTCAAACGCGTGGGGGGCATCATTCTGGCGCTCACCATTCTGTTATGGTTTCTGGCCACTTACCCGGCGCCGCCCGCTGGTGCCACCGATGCCGCCATCAACCACAGCTATGCCGGCATATTGGGCCACTGGCTGGAGGTGGTGGTGGCGCCGATTGGTTTCAACTGGCAGATTGCCATCGCCCTGGTGCCCGGCATGGCGGCGCGAGAGGTGGCGGTGGGCGCGCTCGGTACGGTGTACGCCGTGGCCGGCACGGGTGAAGACGTGGCCACCCAGTTGGCCCCGCTGATCGCCCAGAGCTGGTCGCTGGCCACCGCCTTGTCTTTGCTGGTGTGGTTTATTTTTGCGCCGCAGTGTGTGTCGACCCTGGTGGCGGTGCGCCGTGAGACCAACTCCTGGCGCTACCCGCTGCTGATGACGGCCTATCTGTTTGCGCTGGCGTATGGTGCCAGCTGGGTTACCTACCGGCTGACGCTGATGTGGACAGGGGGCTGACATGACGCAAGACTGGATTGTGGTGGTGCTGGTGGGCTTTGCCGCGTTGTACAGCGTCTGGTATGTGCTGCCTGCCGCAGCGCGCGAGCGCTTGGGGCGCTTGCACCGTGCCTTGGGCCGCGCGCCGGGCTGCAGCACCGGCTGCAGCAGTTGCGCCAAGTGCCCTGAGGCTGCAGCGCCGGGCAGTGCGCCCAAAGCCGCCGTTGGCGACGAGCAGCCCATCACCTTTCACCGCAAGGGCTGAGGCGCTTACCCCTTACCGTTGGCTCGGAATCGGGTGATCTTTGGAGATGCCCCAGTCGGGGACCGCGGGCACATCCGGAGGCGCATAGGTGTTGTACTTGGCGGTGTAGTACAGCCCCACGCCAAAGAAAACAATCACGGCAATGGCGCCAAGCGCCAGCTTGAGCGCAGTTTTCCAAAACGGTTTGTCGTGATCTTTCGCCATAGATACGCGTGCTTGGCCTGCTTGGAGGGGATGAGGCGCGCCGTTCAGGGGGCTGCTGAACGCTCTGCCGGGCTGAAAAACTGATTGGCATGGCGGCTGCGCGCCTCGATCCGGCCAAACAGCGGGCGAATGGAGTCGTCCCACACCAGCTCAAGTTGTTCACAGGCGGCACTGGAGATATACGTGACCCGGTTGCGTGCACGGTGGCCCAGGTCCAGGGCATTGCCCAGAACTTCAGCCACGTGAACCAGCGCCACCAGCGGCTGCGCCAGCGCTGCATCCGGGTTGTGGTGGTGTTGAATGGCCGTCGTTATGCTGGGGCTCAATTGCCAGTGCTCAGCCAGCCAGGCGCCGATGGTGGCGTGGTCCACCCCAAAAACCTGTTGCTCCAATGCCACGATGTCTTGCTGGCCCGTCGTGGATTGTTGCCAGCAGTCGCGTGTGGCCTGCGCGTCCAGGGCGTGCAACCAAAGTTGCCCAATGTCGTGTAGCAGGCCGGCAATCAGTGCCGCATCCGCATTCACCGGCACGCTCACGTGGTTGGCCAGTTCTTCCGCACACACGCTGATGGCCACGCTGTGCTCCCAGAACGCCGAGGGCAAGGGGGGCAAGGCGGTGCTTTGCATGAAGTTGCCCAGGCTGCTGATCAGCGCAATGCTGCGCACCTTGCCCATGCCAATGAGCGAGGTGGCGGTGTAAATGTTGCTCACTTGGGCGTCGCGTCTGCCGCGGGTTGCCGCCATGTTGGCCACGGAGAGCACCCGTGCAGTGATCACCGGGTCGAGGTTGATGCAGCGCACCAGCGCGTTCAGGTTGGCGCCGGGGTCGTCCAGCGTAGCCAGAATTTCATTCACGATCCCCGGAAAACTTGGCATCAGGCGGCTGCGCCGGATGACCTCGTCACGGGTTACAGGGGCGCGGCTCATCATTGGCTCCGGTAGCCCAGCACCTGGTCAAACAGGGCCATCAGGGTCGGGTCGCTCATGTCGCTGTCGCGGAAAATCTCCAGCACCCGGTGAGCGTTGTTGGCGGCATCCTCGGCGATTTGCGCCTCGGTGCGGTCGTCAGGCTTGTCGATGCAGATGAATTCGGCATGGTGCGCGTTGAGCTGGCGGAGGTTGTCTTCACTCAGGATGTGCCCGGTGTGCAACACCATGCTGAGCACCCCGCGCTCGACCACGTTGACGGTTTCGCCCAGAACCATGCCCGGCGTGATCTCGGTCACGGGAATGTAGTGGTGGCGCGTTTTTATCGGGGTTGTCATCGCTTGGAGTCGTGTGGTGGGGTGAGCAAGCAGGGGCTTAGTCCTGGCGGCCCAGCAACAAGAATTCCATCAGCGCTTTTTGCACATGCATGCGGTTTTCGGCTTCGTCCCAGACCACGCTTTGTGGGCCGTCGATCACATCCGCGTCGACCTCTTCGCCCCGGTGTGCGGGCAGGCAGTGCATGAACAGGGCGTCTGGTTTGGCCACCGCCATCATGTCCGCGCTGACGCGCCAGGCGGCAAAGGCTTGTTTGCGCACCTCGTTCTCGGCTTCAAAGCCCATGCTGGTCCAGACATCGGTGGTGACCAAGTCGGCACCGCGGCAGGCGTCCAGCGGATTGCTAAAATTTTCATAGCTACCCGCCCTGATGCCATCTGGGCCAGAGGCTATTTTTTCATTCACTTCGTAGCCACTTGGCGTGCTGACATTCACCTTGAAACCCAGCAGCGTGGCGGCTTGCAGCCAGGTGTTGGCCATGTTGTTGCCGTCCCCCACCCAGGCCACGGTCTTGCCCTGGATCGGGCCACGGTGCTCGATGAAGGTGAAGATGTCGGCCAGGATCTGGCACGGGTGAAACTCGTTGGTCAGCCCGTTGATCACCGGCACGCGCGAGTATTCGGCAAAGCGCTCCAGCTTGGTTTGCTCATAGGTGCGGATCATCACCAGGTCAGCCATGCGGCTGATGACGCGGGCGCTGTCTTCAATCGGCTCGGCCCGGCCCATCTGGCTGTCGCCGGTGGTCAGATTCACCACATTGCCGCCCAATTGGTACATGCCGGCTTCAAAACTGACACGGGTGCGGGTCGAGGCTTTCTCGAAAATCATCGCCAGCGTGCGGTCCACCAGCGGCTGGTGCCGGGTGAAGGTCTTGAACTTGGCCTTGATGAAGGCGGCGCGCTGCAGCAGGTAGGTGGTCTCAGAAGCCGTCAGGTCCGAGAACTGCAAATAGTGCCGCACGGGTGGGGCGCCTTGGGGGATGGTGCTGGGGATACCAAATTCGACCGGGTTCATGGCGTTTCCTTCAACAAAGCAGAAATCAGCGGGCACAGAACGGCGACGATCTCGTCCGCCTCGGCGCGACTCAGAATCAGCGGCGGCACCAGGCGCACCACGGTATCGGCGGTGACGCTGATGAGCAAACCGGCATCGGCTGCGCGCTGTGTGAGGGCGCCGCAAGCTTTGGCCAGGTCAATGCCCAGCATCAGCCCCTGACCGCGGATTTCCTTGACGCTGCCGTTTGCCAGCTCGCTCGCCAGCGCAGCTTCAAGGCCCGCTTTGAGATGCGCGCCCACAGCGGCAGCGTTGGCAAGCAAGCCGTATTCTTCCATGATGCGGATGGTTTCCACACCCGCGCGCATGGCCAGCGGGTTGCCGCCAAAAGTGGTGCCGTGGTTGCCGGGCTGGAAGATGTGGGCGGCTTTGGGGCCCGCCACCACCGCGCCCACCGGCACGCCCGAGCCCAAGCCCTTGGCCAGCGGCATCACGTCCGGCACGATACCCGCCCACTGGTGGGCAAACCATTTGCCGGTGCGGCCCATGCCACATTGCACTTCGTCGACCATCATCAGCCAGTCGCGCTCGTCACACAGCGCGCGCAGGTCACGCAAATAGTCCAGGTGCATCGGGTGGATGCCGCCTTCTCCCTGGATGGCTTCAAAAAACACCGCCACCACGTTTGGGTTACCGTCTGTGGCGGCTTTGAGGGCGTCGATGTTGTTGATCGGCACGCGGATGAAACCTTCCACCAGCGGCCCGAAGCCGGCCTGGATTTTGGGGTTGCCGGTGGCGCTCAGGGTGGCAATGCTGCGGCCGTGGAAAGCCTTCTCGTAAACCACGATCTCAGGGCGGTCAATGCCCTTGTCGTGGCCAAATTTGCGCGCCAGCTTCAGCGCCGCCTCGTTGGCCTCCAGCCCGGTGGAGCAGAAAAATACGTTCGTCATGCCCGAGAGTTCCACCAGCTTTTTGGCCAGAACTTCCTGATTCGGCACATGGTAGTAATTGCAGCTGTGGATGATCTTGCCAATCTGGTCCTGCAGCGCAGGCACCAGTTGCGGGTGGTTGTGGCCCAAGGTGTTGACCGCGATGCCGCCGAGTGCGTCCAGATATTCCTTGCCATTCACGTCCCAGACGCGGCAGCCCTGGCCGTGTGACAGGGCGATGGGCAGTCGCCCGTAGGTGTTCATCACGTGGGGCGAGGCGGCTTCGATGAAGGGACGGGTGGCAGTCATGCGGTGATCTCCGTGAGAAAACAAAGCGGCCCAACGCAGGTTGGGCCGTTGAAACGTGATTTTAGACCGATCAAATTCATGTTTTCACCACGTTTAGAAGCGCAGCCTGGGGATGCCTGACACGTGGCTACAAAAACTTAACACGCATCAAGTCTTGTATAAGACATAAGATCAACATACAATCTTTGTGCATTGCAACATCTCGTCACCACCCCATAGATTGGCCGCTACCAGATGGTTTCACACACGTCAAAAAAAGTCTACATTCTGGGGGTGACCCATGCTGGCCGCGCCTTTCGGCCCAGCGACTGGGCAGAGCGGCTGGCCGGGGTGATGAGCCAGTTTCGACCCGGCATGGTCTTGCCGGGCCGCCATTTCACCTACTCACCGTGGTGTGTGCCGACCAGCGTGAACGGCGTGCGCTGCGTCATCGTTGACGAAGCCTTGCACAACCACGATGTGATGGCCTGGGACTTTTGCATGAACTTCGCCAAAGACAACGAGCTGCAAACCTTTCAGGGCGTGCCACCTGCCACCACCCCTGCCCGGTAGTTTGCAGATGCCCAGACGCAAAAAAGCCGTCCTGAGACGGCTTTTTTGCTTTTGCTGACAGCGCACCCGTTACAAACGGCGGGGTGAGTTACCCCGTGCGATTTGCCTAAATATTAGGCGGCGACTGCGGCTGCAGCCAGGGCTTTCACCTTGGCAGACAGGCGGCTCTTGTCGCGGGCAGCCTTGTTCTTGTGGAAGATGCCTTTGTCAGCCACGGTGTCGACCACGGCTTGCATCTTGCCAAACAACTCGGTGGCCTTGGCTTTGTCACCGGTCAGAACGGCTTTTTCAACGTTCTTCACGGCGGTGCGGTACTGGGAACGCAGCGAGGTGTTCGCGGCGTTGATCTTGATGTCCTGACGGACGCGTTTACGGCCCGACGCCAGGCGCGGGTTCTTCTTTTTGGGTTTTCCAGATGCCATAGTAAGTGTTCCTTGAGTCTGTGGATGTTGTCAACAAAGCCGGCTATTCTAGCAGTTTCACACTGGCGCAACCGCCCTAGCCGTGCCCCAGCAGGGCGCGCAGCTACACTTTGCGGCGTGAGTCTCTTCAAATCCGCTTCTATCGTCTCGCTGTTGACACTGGTGTCGCGCATCACCGGCCTGGTGCGTGAGCTGCTGATTGCGTCCACCTTTGGCGCGTCCGCGATGACCGACGCTTTCAACGTGGCGTTTCGCATCCCCAACCTGTTCCGGCGCTTTTTTGGTGAAGGTGCCTTTAGCCAGGCGTTTGTGCCGGTACTGGCCGCCTCCAAGGCGCAGCAGGGCGACGACGCTACCCGCCTGGTGATTGACCGGGTGGCCACCGTGCTGGCCTGGGCGCTGCTGGCTTTGAGTGTGCTGGGCGTGCTGGGGGCAGGGGGGCTGGTGTGGGTCATGGCCAGCGGGCTCAAGCAGGACCCGCGCAGTTTTGAGGTGGCGGTGGTGATGACGCGTTGGATGTTTCCCTACATTGCGTTCATGTCGCTCGTTGCCCTGGGTGCCGGTGTGCTCAACACCTGGAAGCGTTTTGCCGTGCCGGCCGCCACACCCGTGCTGCTCAATGTCTGCATGATTGCGGCAGCCTGGCTGGGCGCGCCGTGGTTTAAAACCATCGGTATCGAACCGATTTACGCACTGGCCGGTGGTGTGCTGCTGGGCGGCGCGGCGCAGCTGGGTGTGCAGTGGCTGGCGTTAAAGCGGCTGAACTTGCAGCCGCGCATGAGCTGGCGCTGGTCCGCGCTGCGTGAATCCTGGGCCTGCCCGGAGACCCAAAACATCCTGCGCCTGATGGGCCCGGCGCTGCTGGGCGTGAGCGTGGCGCATATCTCGATGCTGATCAACACGCAGATTGCCTCGTACCTGCGCCCGGGCAGCGTGAGCTGGATCACCTACGCCGACCGGCTGATGGAATTTCCCACCGCGTTGCTGGGCGTGGCCATGGGGGTGGTGCTGATGCCGCAGCTGGCCAGCGCCCGCGCCAGTGGTGACAGTGCCAAATACTCCGGCATGCTGGACTGGGGCTTGCGGCTGGTGGCGCTGCTGGCCATTCCCTGCGCGGTGGCGCTGCTGGTGTTCCCCACGCCGCTGGTGGCGGTGCTATACCACTATGGTGCCATGACCGACTTTGACGTGCAGCAGGTGACTTATGCGCTGATGGGCTGGGGCGTCGGCCTCATTGGCATTGTGGCCATCAAGGTGCTGGCGCCGGGTTACTACGCTAGCCAAGACACCAAAACCCCGGTGCGCATCGCCGTCGGCGTGCTGGTGTTCACCCAACTGCTGAACATCTTTCTGGTGCCGATTTTTGCGCATGCGGCACTGACGCTGTCGATTGGTATCGGCGCCATGGTCAATGCGCTGTGGCTGTTGGTGGGGCTGATCAAACGCGGCAGTTACAAACCCGAGCCGGGCTGGGGTGTGTTCCTGATGCAGGTGCTGGCGGGTTGTGTTTTGCTGGCGGTTTTCCTGATGTGGGCCAATGGCCACTGGAACTGGACCGCCTTGCGTGCCGAGAGCTTTAAGAGAATTTGGCTTCTAGCCCTTATTCTGATTGGGTCAGCAGCTATATATTTGGGAGCTGTTAGCGTGGCGGGTTTGCAATTGCGTCAACTCCTGCGCCGGTAGACAATGGGTCCCATGAATCTGTCTCTGAACGTTCCCACGCCGCTGGAGTATTTTGCCTCGCTGGTGCACACCGACGCCGAGTTTGCGCTGCTGGAAGCAGCCGTGAGTCTGGCGCAGGACGAGTATCCTGACATCAGCGTGCAGCAGGTGCTGGGCGAGGTCGACCAACTGCTGGCGCGCCTACACCGCCGCCTGCCCGCCGACGCCGGGCCGCTGCAAAAACTGCGCGCACTGAACCAGTTTGTTTACCGCGACCTGAACTTTGCCGGTAACTTCAACAACTACTCTGACCCTGACAACAGCTATGTGCATGTGGTGCTGCGCACCCGCCTGGCCATTCCGATCTCGATGGCGGTCATCTGGCTGGAGCTGGCGCAAGGCATTGGCCTGAAGGCGCGCGGCGTGTCTTTTCCGGGGCATTTCATGGTCAAGGTCAACCTGAGCGAAGGCCAGGTGGTGATCGACCCGCTCTCCGGTCAGTCACTCAGCCGCGAAGAACTGGCTGAGCGCCTGGAGCCGTACCGCAGCCTGGCCAGCCTGGTGGACGAGCAAGAAGTGCCACTGGGCCTGTACCTGCAAGCCGCCAAGCCGCGCGACATCATTGCCCGCATGTTGCACAACCTGAAAGAAATTCACGCCGCGCAAGAAGACTGGCACCGCCTGATCACCGTGCAAGACCGGCTGATTGTGCTCATGCCCCAAGCCTGGCCTGAGTACCGCGACCGCGGCCTGGCCCATGCCGAAGCTGGCCACCCCGGCCACGCGCTGGAAGACCTGGAAACCTACTTGGCCAATGCCGGTGTCACCAGCGACCGCCCAGCCATCACCGCCCGCGCGGCCGAGCTGCGCCGCGCCATGCACTAACGCATCGGTTGCCTCAGCGCACTGGCTGCCACTCGTAAATGCCGCCGTCGGCCATCAGGGCCATAAACAGGTGGCCGTCTTTCAGCACAAAAGAGCGCACATAGGGCAAGTGCCGCGCCAACTGAGCATCCAGCGAACCCGGTGCGCACAGCGCACGGGTCATGGCGATCTGGCCAAACGTCAAAGCACCTGAAGCATCGTCAGGCGCATTGGCCTGCCAGCTGCCCATGCCCCGGTTGCAGTCCAACCGGAAAGCAGCCCGGCCATCGGCACCGAAATTGACCGTGTAGCGCGCAGGCTCGGTCACCCGCGTGGTGCCTTGTGCATCGTCCATCGACTGAAACGCCAGCAACTGCCAGCGTGTACCCGCCAGGGTGGGAGCAGGGGTATCCGCAGCGACGGGTGCCGCAGCCGGTGTGGCCTTGGGTGTGGCCACCGGCAGGCAACGCATCTCGGGTGCGCCATAACCCCAGACGACGGTGGCCTCGCCCTGATGCTCCCATAGCGATTCATTGCGCCCCTGGTAGCGTGCGCCGCTGGCGCTGATTTGCTGCACCATGAACGACACCGCGTCGCCGCGCTCGGCAATCAGCGTGGCAGGGTCAGTGTTGAAAAACGTGGCCACCACCTCGTTGGCCGGGTTGCCGTCACAAGCATAGCGCACGGTGGCCGTGGGCGCCAGCAACCGGTAGCGCGCCTGCAGCTCGGCAATGCGCAGGCGGTACGACTCGGCGATGCACTGGCGTTGGTCGGGGCTTTTCCAGCAGTCGTTACGGCCCTTGATCCAGCCGCGCTGCTCGGCTTTGAGCAGGGGCGGACGCTCATTTCGGGCTTTTTTCAGCGCTGCCGCGTAAACCTGGCGCATCTGGCGGTCCAGGTCTGCCAGCATGTCGTCCTGGCAGATGCTGGCCTCGGTGCTGGGGCTGCGCACCTTGGCGCAGTCAAAACTGGAGCTGGCCGCCTGGGCGATGCTGCCCAAGCACAGCGCCAACCCCAGGGCGCAAGTCTGGAAAAAGATGTTGGTCATGGTGGAACCTCGATGAAGCTGGCTTGTGCCTGTCAGTGACTGGGTTGGTGAATTCAATGTTATATAAGAAATTGGCCTCTAGCCCTTTTGCAATATGGGCTGGTAGCTATAGTTTATAAAAAAGTATGAACATTGTTTTCCACTGAATTCTGCGCGTTATTGTCCCTGTTGCCATCCGTCAGGGCCCGCTAGCAACACACCTTCGCCGCAAAACCACCGATGCTGATGAACAACCGTGCGAATCTGGGGCCGTCACACGGCCCCGGCACTGCGTCAGTCTGCATCGCTTACATTTAGCGCCCTTTAGTCTCTCCATAGTTTTCATGATCAAACCATTGAAGCCAGTCGCACCCGACCCAAGGCAAAACCAGATTCTGGCCGCGCTTCCCAAAGCGGAGTACGAGCGGCTGCTGCCTGAACTGGAACTGGTGGCCATGCCGTTGGGCTGGACGATGGCGGAATCGGGCGACCACGTGAAATACCTGCACTTTCCTGTCTCAGGCATCGTCTCGCTGATTTACGCGCTGGAAGACGGGTCTTCCAGCGAAATCGCCTTGGTAGGCAACGAAGGTCTGATCGGTATCTCCATTTACATGGGCGGCGAAAGCCTGCCCAGCAGCACCGAGGTGCAAAGCGCCGGTCAGGCCTACCGCCTCAGCCGCAAAACCATGAAACACGAGTTTGAGCTGGGTGGCCAGCTGCAACGCCTGGCACTGCTTTACACCCAGGCTTTGATCGTCCAAACCTCGCAGATGGCGGTATGTAACCAACACCATTCGGTGGAGCAGCAGTTCACCCGCTGGCTGTTGATGAGTTTTGACCGCCTGCACAGCGACAAGATGGTCATCACCCAAGAGCAGATTTCGCACCTGCTGGGTGTGCGCCGCGAGAGCGTCACGCAAACGGCAGGCAAGCTGCAAAAAGACGGCCTGATCACCAAGGCCCGTGGCAGCATCACCGTGCTGGACCGCGCCCTGCTGGAAGCGCGCAGCTGCGAGTGTTATGCCGCCGTCAAAGCAGAATGTGACCGCCTGCTACCGCCCCTAAAGGCGGGCCACTGAATCACTTGGCCTGGCTCAGAAAAGCCAGCAGCGCGTCGTTGAAGGCCTGCGTGTGTGTCACGTTGAGCCCGTGCGGTGCACCGTCAATCTTTACCAGTTGACTGTGGAGCACCGCGCTGTGGGTGCGCAAGCCCGAGCCTGCAATGGGCACGATGGCGTCCGCCGTGCCGTGAATCACCAGTGTGGGCACGCTCACTTTTTTCAGGTCTTCGCGGAAGTCGGTGGTGCCAAACGCGTCCATACACGCCAGCGCGGCAGGCTGTGCCGACTGCTGGCACAGGGCAATGGCGTCGCTACGCTGTGACTCGGTAGCCAGAAACTCACCTTTGGCCGAGTAAAAATCGGTGGTGAACTGGTTGAAGAAGACATCCCGGTCTTGCTCCAGGGCCATCCTCATCTGGTGGGCTTTTTCTTGGGTCAGCGGGCCATCCGGGTTGTCGGACGTTTGCAGCAGGTACGGCGCCACGGCCGCCGCAAACACCACACTGCGCAGGCGCGACTCGCCATGCCGTGCAACGTAGCGCGCCACTTCGCCCCCGCCCATGGAAAACCCCACCAGCGTCACGTCATACAGCGCGTTTTGGTCCAGCACGCGTTGCAGGTCGTCGGCCAGCACGTCGTAGCTGTAGCCAGATTCCGGTTGGTCTGAGCGCCCAAAGCCGCGTCGGTCATACGTCACCACACGGTAACCAGCGTCTTGCAGCGCCGCCACCTGCGGTTTCCAGGCCTCTGCCGTCAGTGGCCAACCATAAATCAGTACGACAGGTCGGCCGCTACCACCCTTGTCTTCAATGTGCAGCTTGACGTGTTCTGCGGCTGCGGTGTCAACGCTTGCTGCATCGGCCGCGTTGACCATGGTCCCCGCGGCGGCACCACCCAGCGCGCCAGCCACGGCACCGATGGCAGCGCCCGCCAACACCCCAACCGGCCCGGCAACCGCCACACCAATGGCCGCACCGGCAGCCACACCGGCTAAAGTGCCGCCGCCGGTCAGTGCCGAGTTGGCCTCGCGTTTGGCATCTTCAGGTGCCAGCATCGTTTGCGCTGCGGGGTCCGGGTCTTGCGACGGTATGCCGTGACCAGGGATAGCCTGCTCGGCCAGGTCGGCGTCAACCTGTTCGGTGTCCGCCGACGTGATGCTCAATGGGTTCATAGGGGTTCTCCTGGTTCAGTTGAAGGTAGACAAAGCTTCAGGCTCGATCTGACAACTGTTGACATAGGTTAAGCCCCAGTTGCAGGCCTGTCAGTGCGACAGCGCACGGTTTCCAAGGACCGCAGTGCTGGCGCTTATGTTCGTTGGCATACCGACAAGCGGGCTCAACGGCCATTCAATGCGGTCAAGAATGTCGCGGAAGGTTCTTGCTGCGGGATTTGGTGCTTGAACTTCTTTTCAACTTTTCACACAAAGGCAATTTATGAACAGCATCGTCTACCTGGTTGGCGCAGTCGTCATCATCATCGCTGTGCTGTCCTTTTTCGGATTGCGCTAGGGCACGGCACCTGACCGCCGACCTGGATTGAGCCGGGGTTTGCGGACAGGTGGGTGAGTTAGCGGTTTTTTTTGGGTTCCACACACGGGCAGGAGTAGTCAAAATGCGTTTAAGTACCAAGGGCCGTTTTGCAGTGACGGCAATGATTGACGTGGCTTTGCGTGAGCAGTTCGGGCCAGTGCCGTTGACTGACATCGCCGCGCGTCAGCACATTTCACTGTCTTACCTGGAGCAACTGTTCAGCAAGTTGCGTCTGCAGGGACTGGTGACCAGCATCCGTGGCCCGGGAGGCGGTTATTCGCTCGGATCCGGGACAGAAGGCATCACCGTGGCAGACATCATCTGCGCGGTTGAAGACGAGCCACCCAAAGCCAAACAGCCAGACGCGTCATCTGTCCAAGACATGACGCAAGACCTGTGGGATGCCATGAACGCCAAGGTGCTCAATTTCACCCAATCGGTTACTTTGAAGAGCTTGGTGCTGGATCACTTGGCCAAAGGTGTCGCAATTGTGCAAAAGCCGTCCCCCAACCGGGGCGTGTTCAAGCGGCCGGTTCAGCAGTTTCTGCTGCCCAATGTACCCAACTCGGTGTTCGCCCAAGGGCGCACCTTTCGGACAAAACTTTGACCCTGATCAAAGCGCCGCGCGCAGGTGCCGCCTGGCGGCTGGTGACGAACCCTTTGACATGGTGCTGGTGATGGCCGGTGGCAATGACGTGGTGCGCCTGCGCGGTTTGGCGGCAATGCAACGTGATGTGAACCGCGTCACCCAGCGCGCCCGCCAGCGCGCTGACCTGGTGGTGCTGCTGCCCGCTGGCAATGTGGGTAATGCGCCGCTGTTCTTTGCGCCCGTGTCTTGGCTGATGACCTGGCGTTCACGCCAACTGCACGCCATTGTTCGCGAGGCTACCAGCCGCCAATCGGTGCTGTATGTGAAACTGTTCCACGAACGCGCTGACGACCCCTTTGTGCGGCAACCCCAGTTGAACGCTGTTGACGGGCTGCACCCCAGCGATGCTGGTTACCAGGTGTGGTTTGACGAACTGATGGCGCAAGCCGCTTTGCGGCGGCGGCTGGGCTAAATCCCTACCCAGCGCTGGCGGGTTTTGGCGTAAAGTCAATTCAGGCGGCTGGGTTATTGGCGCAAGGCAGTGATCCGGTCGATGGATGGGTCTTTATCGGACTGAAAGGGGCGCAGCATGGCCAAGCTGATGGAGATCGTCACACCGCTGGGTGATGGCGTTTTGTTGTTGCAGCGGATGACGGCACGCGAGGAGCTGTCACGGCTAGGCGTGTGTGAAATTGACCTGCTCAGCGAGCAGGGTGACATTGACGCCAACAAGATCCTGGGCCAGAAGGTCACCGTCAAGCTCCAACTCAGTGACGGCAGTTTTCGCTACTTCAATGGTTACGTGACGCGCTTTCAGCAGAGCGGCACGCAGGGCAAGCTGCACAGCTACCACGCCAGCGTGCGACCTTGGCTCTGGTTTTTGACACGCACCGCAGACTGCCGCATCTTCCAGGACAAAACCGTGCCGGACATCATCCAACAGGTGTTTGCCGATCACACAGTGGCCGATGTGAAGGTCGCACTCACCGGTAGCTACCGCCAGCACAGCTATTGCGTGCAATACCGCGAGACCGATTTCAATTTTGTCAGCCGGTTGATGGAGCAGGAAGGCATCTATTACTTTTTCACCCACACCGAGGGGCGGCACACCCTGGTGCTGGCCGATGCCGTCAGCGCGCACACGCGCACCAAAGGTTATGAGGCCGTGCCCTACACAGACCCGGCCCACCCGGTGCGCCCCGGGCAGGAAGTCATCAGCGAATGGAGTCAGGCGTTCGAAATTCAGCCCGGCCGGTATGAATTGGACGACTACGATTTTGAGCGACCCCGTGCCGAGCTTGCGGCGCGCTCAAAGGTGCCCCGCAACCATGCGCTGGCCGATTACGAGATGTTTGACTACCCTGGCGATTACCGCACCGTTGCCGATGGCAACCAGCTTGCGCGCACGCGCCTGGAAGAGCTGCAAACCCACTTCGACGTGATCCACGGCGAAAGCAATGCACGCGGTCTGTCACTCGGCGCCCTGTTCAAGCTGCTGGGGCAACCCCGGGCCGATCAGAACCGCGAGTACCTGATTCTTTCCACCACCTACAAGTTGACCGCCACCGTGCCCGGAACCGCTGAGACGCATGACGACGCAATTACCTGCAAATTCAGCGCGCTCAACAGCCAGCAGCCGTTTCGGCCACAGCGCTCAACGCCCAGGCCCGTCATGCAGGGGCCCCAGACGGCGGTGGTGGTGGGCCCGCCCGGCGAAGAGATCTATACAGACCAATACGGCCGGGTCAAAGTGCAGTTCCATTGGGACCGCTATGGCCAGAAGAACGACCTCAGCTCCTGCTGGGTGCGAGCGTCCCACCCCATGGCGGGTAAGAACTGGGGCATGGTCATGATCCCGCGCATCGGCCAGGAAGTGATCGTCGATTTTCTGGAAGGCGACCCCGACCAACCCATCATCACCGGCCGGGTGTACAACGCCGACCAGATGCCGCCCTGGGAACTGCCGGCCAACAAAACCCAGTGCGGTTTTCTGACCCGCTCGACCCCCGGCGGCAGTGCCGCCAACGCCAACGCCATCCGTTTTGAAGACAAAAAGGGCAGCGAGCAGCTCTGGCTACATGCCGAGAAAAACCAGGACATCGAGGTTGAAAACGACGAGACGCATTGGGTTGGCCACGACCGCAGCCAGACCGTGGACCATGACGAAACGCTGCATGTGAAACATGACCGGACTGAGACGGTTGACCACAACGAAACCATCAGCATCGGCAGCAACCGCAGCATCACTGTCGGCCAGAGTGAAACCCATACGCTTGGGGCGGCGCAGGTGATCACGGTCGGTGCAGCGCAGACCCTCAATGTGGGCGGTACACAGGCGGTTTCCGTCGGGGCTTCACAAAGCCTGACCGTGGGTGCGGCGCAAAGTGTGGCTGTAGGTGCATCGCAAGCCGTCCAGGTGGGTGCCAACAGCAGTAAGGTGGTCGGCGGGGCGCAGACCAGCGCCATCGCCAAGGCGCGCAGCACCACGGTGGGCGCAGACGACGCCCTGAAAGTCGGCAAAAACCTCGTCATCGACGCAGGCGATTCAGTCACCATCAAGACCGGTGCCGCCAGCATCGTGATGAAAAAAGACGGCACGATCCAGATCAAAGGCAAAAACATCACTATCGAAGGCTCGGGCAAGATCAATGTCAAGGCGAGCGGCGATCTGGTGATGAAGGGGTCGAAGATTTTGCAGAATTAGGGGATTGGGGAACGCGGCCAGTCTTGTAAGGATTTTTGGCCTTTAGCCCTTATGTCACAAGGGCTAACAGCTATCAATTCAAAAAAAGACTGCGATGCGTTGCCCGCCATATTGCAGGTCGGCAATGGCGCGCAACGAAGACCAGCATTGCAGCGCAAGCCGACAGCCATCAGTGCCCGGTTCCGGGTCAGCCAAGTTCATGAATTTGGAGACCGATCAACCGCCATTCGAACGCGATGTTTCCAGCGCCTTCATTTGCGCAAGGAGGGCATCGCGCAGGCGGTGTAGCTCACCCAAGCGCGACACTGATTCGGCGGCGCGGCCATCTTTGAAGCGTTGGCAAAGTTCATCGGCCAGTGTGTGTATCTGCTCGTGCAAGGCGTTGGTGGCATTGATGCCAGGTTGATCGCCGCGTCCGGCCCGACGCTCAGCTTCCAGCCAGAGGCCGAAGCGGCACAAGTGAGGATCCAGCGGCGGCGGGGCTGCGCATTCGCCTTTGATGTAGTGTTCCTGGGCCAGGACCCAGGCGCGGTGTTCAACTGTGGCGTTCAACACCCACTGATTGTCTGGGCTGATTTGTTGGCAGCTCGCCCAGGCGGGCGGGGTTCGCCAAGCCGCCACCCAGCCCGGCATTTGATCTGCCGGCATGGGCCGGGCAATGCCATAGCCTTGCCCCAACTCACAACCCAACTGCAGCAGTGCGGTGCCGTGCGCTACCGTCTCTACGCCCTCGGCAATCACCTCGCGCTGAAATGCCGCCGCCAAGCCGATCACCCCTTGCAAAATGGCCAGGTCGTCAGCGTCATCGAGCATATCGCGCACAAAACTCTGGTCGATCTTGAGCAGCGTCACAGGCAGGCGTTTCAGGTAGGTCAGTGACGAGTAGCCGGTGCCAAAGTCATCCAGTGCAAACCGCACGCCCATCTTTGCGCAGTCCTCCATCACTTGCGACACCTGCGCCATATCGGCCAGCGCGCTGGTCTCCAGCACTTCGAGCTCAATGCAGCCCGGTTGCGCCTGCGGGTGGTGCGTCAGTGTGGCTTGCAGGCGTGCGACAAAGTTGGCTTGCTGCAACTGGCGGGCGCCAATGTTCACGCTCACCGGCAGGTCTAATCCGGTGGCGTGCCAGACCTCCATTTGGGTCAGGGCGGTGTCAATCACCCATTCGCCCACGTCCACCGCCAGCGTTTCGTCTTCAATCACCGGCAGGAACAGGGCTGGGGCCAACAGGCCTTTGTCGGGGTGCTGCCAGCGGATCAGCGCCTCGGCCCCTGTCACCTGACCGTTGTGCATGTTGACCTTGGGCTGGTAGTGCAGCACAAACTCGTGGTTTTCCAGCGCCAGACGGATGCGCGCCAAGCTCTCATGGTGGCTGCGCACGCTGCTGTCTTGCGCGGCGTCAAAGAGGTGGTAACGGTTCTTGCCCGCTTGCTTGGCCTGGTACATCGCCTGGTCGGCCTGGCGCAGCAGTTGATCGGCATCCAGGTCTTGCGCCTGCGGGTAGAAGGTCACCCCCAGGCTGGCCGATACCTGCAGCGTCAGTTCGCCCACCTGCACCGGCTCGGCGGCAGCTGCCAGCAAGCGGTTGAGCAGGGGCAAGCTGGCTTGCGTGTCTTGCAGGTCGATCAGCACCGCTACAAATTCGTCGCCGCCGATGCGGGCCATCGTGTCGCCTTCGCGCAGTGCCTCTTTCATGCGCCGGGCCAGGGTGATGAGGACCTGGTCGCCGGTCTGGTGGCCGTGATGGTCGTTGATGGCTTTGAAGCCATCCAGGTCCAGATAGGCCAAAGCCAGCTTTTGCTGCCTGCGCTGGGCTTGCACCAAGGCTTGTTGCAGCCGGTCGGTCAGCAGGACGCGGTTGGGCAGGCTGGTCAGGGAATCAAAGTGGGCAATGCGCTCCAACTGGCTCTCGTATGCCTTGATGGCGCTGATGTCTGAGAACAGTCCCACATAGCGAAGGGTCTGGCTTTGCGCATCGCGCACGGCGCTGATGGTCATCAGCTCGGGATACACCTCACCGCCCTTGCGCCGGTTCCAGACTTCACCGCTCCAGTGGCCCTGAAGCGTCAAAGCGTTCCACATGGCCGCATAAAAAGCCTTGTCCTGTCGGCCGGACTGCAGTATGCGCTGGTTTTGGCCAATAACCTCCTCACGGCTGTAGCCGGTAATGCGGGTGAAGGCATCGTTGATGTCGATGATGTTGGCTTGAGCGTCGGTGATGGTGATGGCCTCGCGGGCATGCGCAAAGACGCTGGCTGCAAGCTGGAGTTTCTCTTGCGCGACATTGCGCTCGGTGATGTCAGTGAGGATGCAATGGGTGCGCTGAAAATTACCTTCGCTGTCGCGGGCAATCCGGCCATTGACGACGACACGTTTGCATGTGCCGTCTTTGCACAGCAAATCAAATTCCGGCCCATCAATACGGCCCTGCTGCGTAAAACGGGGAAACTCGCAGCTCAGTGTCTGAATGGAGGATTCATTCAGGAAATCACCAATAAAGCGCCCGATTACTTCTTCATGGGTGCGCCCAAACAAGGACAGCCAGGCCTCATTGACTTCCAGAATATTGGCCTCAATATCTAGCGACTGGTACGGTAACGGCGCTTTTTCATAGAGCGCGCGAAAACGCTGTTCGCTTTCCAGCAAAAGGGCTTGCGCCGCCTTGCGTTGGGTGATGTCACGGATCACGCCCAAGTAGCCCAACACGGCACCGCTGGCGGTTTTGATAACCGTGCCGAGCGTCTCGCCGGGGAAGATGCTGCCATCTTTTTTGCGGTAATTGACTTCGTACGGCAAAGAGTGCTGAGCCGCTGCCAAGTTGAAACGAATCCGACCCTGACGCTCGTACTCGGTCTGGCTTTCATAAAAGAAAGCGGTTTTCTTGCCGGCCAGATCGCTTAACTCAAAACCGAAAATTGAAACAAATGCTGGATTGATCGCAATGATTTCGCGCTCAGTATTGACGTAAGCAATAGCATCCGGGATGCTGTTGAACATTGCCTCAAACAAGGCTTGGCTTTGAGACCGAGCTACATCGTCTAGGTATTTCTGGGTCACATCACTGAACACCAACACCACGCCGACGATCTGCCCTGCGGCATCGCGGATCGGGGCGGCGCTGTCGGCTATCTGGTATTCACGCCCGTCACGTGCTAGCAGCGTGGTGTGGCTGGCCAGACCCACCATTTCGCCACGCTCCAGCACCTGCTGTACCGGATCAGCCACGGCTTCGCGCGTTGCAGCGTCGACAATGTGAAACACCTCGGTCAAAGGCTGACCCAGCGCTTCTGCCAGCGTCCAGCCACACAGGCGCTCGGCAGTGGGGTTCATGCGGGTGACGCCCCCGGCGGTATCGGTGGCAATGACCGCATCGCCGATCGAATTCAGCGTAATGGCCAGGTTTTGCTGGCTATCGGCAAGCGCTGCTTCGCGCTGCGACCAGGTTTGCAAAATGCGGTTGAAGCCCGCCACAAGTTGCCCGATCTCGCCGTGGTGTGTGTCTGGCAAAGGCTGCGGCATCTCCTTTAAATGGGCTAGGGCCGTCATGGCATTGGCCGTGGCCGCCAGCGGAGCGAGCTGGCGCCTTAACACCAGCCAGGTCAGCACGCCAACCAGCACGGTCAGCAGCAGCGTAGCCCAGAGCAAGCGCTGCTGCATGCTGACCATCGGGGCAAACGCTTCTGTGACGGGCAAACCAAGCTGAACATACCACTGCGCCGCTGGAATCTGCTTCACCGAGGCTAACTGTGTTTCACCCAGTGCATTGACCAACACCGAATAACCCTCGTAACCAGCGATGTTGCGGTCCACATAGCGATTGACGCCCGGGGCGGGCAGCAACTCCATGATGCGTTTTTTGTCGGTGGCGGTGATGATTTGTCGCGACGGCGCATGAACCAGCAAATACCCTCCGCTCCTGCCGTAGACGCTCTTGGTGATCTTGTCCAGAAAATTGGGCTTGCCCAGATTGACCACGCCCGCCAAGGCACCCACCACTTTGCCCTGAGCGTCAAGAATCGGTACCGCCATGAGGAAAACCGGCGATTTCAACAGCTTGCCCAAGACTGGCTTGCCGATAGCTGGCTTACCTTCCCTGAGCGCAGTGATCATGTAATCCCTGTCCATGTAACTGACGCCAATACGCGGTACGCCTTCGATGGAGAGGGGGGCAGACGCAACAGACACACCATCCAGCCCGGTAACGAAGACACCTGCGTTAAACAACACTTGCAGCACCGGATGCTGCACCAGGATGGCCTGCAAGGCAGCCGGACGCTCCAGTACAGAGGCATCCATTTCTTTGGCAAAGGTTTCAAGGGCTTGCAAGCGGTCGTTCAGGTCGTCGTTGACGTTCTTGGCAACCGAGGTGACCACCGAAAACTGCTGCTCCCCCAGCAACTGTTCCATATCGGCTTGTAGGCTGCGGCTGACAAAGAGTGAGAGCGTCCAGATGCCCAGCACAAAAATGACCAGCGTGAAAACCGTGGCCCGAACTTTCAGCGAGCGCCAGGGAAAGATGGCAGGCCTTGTTGCTGCTTTCATAACAACTATTTATTTATTGCTGATTGCGCAGTATCTGCAGGGGCTTGCGGCACATATTTTTACTATCTTGAGGATAACCCAATGGAGTGTCGCCTTTTTTACTCTTATGGTGGGCGGTGGACCAGCGCGGCCCAAAGAGAAGTCTAGTCCTGGTGGTCTGGTTAAACTGCAGACCTCGAAGTCGGTTTTGGACCAGCCAGTTTGGCAAGCCGACGGGCCGAAACGGGTCTTCAAAAGTCAGCTAACCGTCGCCGAATGCCAGGCGACGACGCGAATGTCAGGTCTGGAGAATTTTGTAAACCCGGATCGCAGCGGGAGCTGTCGTTCAAAGAATCACCCGTTTGGGGGATTGTCAAGCCCATTAATGGCAGTCAGAATTGCTGGCGAAATGAGACAAGA
>MTEI01000018.1 GCA_002083775.1 Rhodoferax ferrireducens
AAATCGTGGACACCCGAAAACCCGCGCAAACCCGCATTGGCATTAGCTTTGCGGACGATGTGCTTTGATTTAACCGGACAGTAGTGATGTGTTCTCTGCCGTGATGGGCCTGCTATGGCTGTCCACCGTGCCACCCACCAACGCGGCGGTGGCGCAGATTTTTGGCGTGGCGCATTTATCCATGCTCGGCGGCTTTGTGTTTTTCAGCCATCAGATTGGCTCTTTTCTGGGTGTCTGGCTGGGTGGGGTGTTGTATGACAGCACGGGTAGCTACGACCTGGTGTGGTACATCGCCATCGCGCTGGGTGTGCTGGCCGCGCTGCTCAACCTGCCTATCAAAGAGGCGGCCATCGTGCGCAGCCCGGCACCACAAGCGGCCTGATGTCATGAAACTCGGCGTCAAACTGATCGGGGTCGCCGCCTTGCTGGGCATCCTGATGCTGGTGTTCAGCCTGTACGGCCACCCCGACTTCTTGATGAACCTGGCCAACCAGGTCTGGGGGTGCTTCTGATGATGGGCGAACCCTCACACTGGGTGCGCCGCTGGGCCCATCTGGCCCAACCCGGCGGCAGTGCGCTGGATGTGGCCTGTGGCCACGGGCGGCACATGGCCTGGCTGGCGGCCCAGGGGTTTCAGGTGAACGGTGTGGACCGCTCCGCAGAGGCGGTACAAGCCGCCAGCGCCCACGGGATGTGCTTGCAGGCGGATATTGAAAACGCCCCTTGGCCTTTGATCGAACAGGGTGCACCCCGGCAGTTTGATCTGGTGCTGGTCACCAACTACCTGTGGCGGGCGCTGTTTCCCACGCTGCTGCAAAGCCTGGCACCGGGCGGCTTGCTGCTGTACGAGACCTTTGCCACCGGCAACGAGAACGTCGGCAAACCCTCACGGCCCGACTTTTTGCTGCAGCCTGGCGAGCTGCTGCGGCTGTGCGGCGAGCTGACCGTGGTGGCTTATGAAGCTGGCTTTTTGTCCCGCCCCGAACGTTTTGTGCAACGCATCGCGGCCATCGCCCCGGCCCGGCTGGCGCTTGGCGAGGACAGCCCGGCGCGTTACCCGCTCTCGCTAGAATAGATGGCTAACCTGGAGCACGCCCCCAAGATGACATCCCTCACCCGCCCCATCACTGGCAGCATCGTTGCGCTGATCACCCCCATGCTGCCCGACGGTGCTGTCGATTACCCGGCGCTGCGCAAACTGATTGACTGGCATATTGCCGAGGGCACCGATTGCATCGGCGTGGTGGGCACCACGGGTGAGTCGCCCACCGTCAGCATTCAGGAAAACTGCGAAGTGATCCGGGTCTCGGTCGAACAGGCCGCGGGCCGGGTGCCGATCATGGCGGGTTGCGGCTCCAACTGCACCGCCGAAGCCATTGAGCTGGCCGGTTTTGCCAAAAAAGTGGGTGCCGATTGTCAGCTGCAGGTGGTGCCCTACTACAACAAGCCCACGCAAGAGGGCCAGTACCAGCACTTCAAGGCGATTGCCGAAGCGGTGGACCTGCCCATGGTGCTGTACAACGTGCCCGGCCGCTCGGTGGCCGACATGGCGCTGGAAACCGTGCTGCGGCTGGCGCAACTGCCCGGCATCATTGGCATCAAGGAAGCCACCGGCGATATCGCCCGCGCCCAGTGGCTGATCCGCGAAACCCCGCAAGACTTTGCCATTTATTCAGGCGACGACCCCACCGCCGTGGCGCTGATGCTGTGCGGTGGCCAGGGCAACATCAGCGTCACCGCCAACGTGGCGCCGCGCCTGATGCACGAGCTGTGTCTGGCAGCCATTGCCGGTGATGTGAAACGTGCCATGGCGATCCAGTTTCAGCTGATGCCGCTGCACAAAAACCTGTTTGTAGAAGCCAACCCGATTCCCGTGAAGTGGGCCGCCAACCGCCTGGGCCTGTGTGGCCCCACGCTGCGCCTGCCCATGACCGAGTTGACACCCGCCAACCAGCCGCTGGTGGAAACCGCTTTGCGCGACGCCGGCCTGCTGTAAGCTGGCCCCGCTGATCTTTTCCTGAAGGACTTTTTGTGAACCATTCCCCCAAATTTGCACTGCTTGGCCTGACTGTGGCGTTGAGTGCCTGCTCCGTGCTTCAGAGCGACAAGGTTGATTACAAAAGCGCCGCCGTCAAGGCCCCCACGCTGGAAGTGCCGCCCGACCTGACCCAGCTCTCCAAAGAAACGCGCTACAACGTGCCCGGGGCCGCCGTAACCGCATCGAGCTACCAGCTCGGCCAAAACACGGTGCAGGTCACCCCGACCGCCACCGCCAGCCTGGGCGACGTGCGCATTGAGCGCGCGGGCAATACCCGCTGGCTGGTGGTCAGCCGCCCGGCCGACAAGCTGTGGGAGCCGGTCAAAGAGTTCTGGCAGGACAACGGCTTTTTGCTGGCCATGGACCAGGCCAACCTGGGCATCATGGAAACCGATTGGGCCGAGAACCGCGCCAAATTGCCGCAGGATTTCATCCGCGCCACGCTGGGCAAGGTGTTTGACTCGCTGTATTCCACAGGCGAACGCGACAAGTTCCGCACCCGCCTCGAGCGCGCTGCCGACGGCAGCACCGAGATTTTCATCAGCCACCGCGGCATGGTCGAGGTGTATGACAGCAAGGAGCAAGACCGCACCGTGTGGCAGCCTCGCGCAGCCGACCCCGAGCTGGAAACTGAGTTTCTGCGCCGTTTGATGGTGAAATTGGGCGTCTCGCAAGAGCAGTCCAAGGCACTGGTGGCTGCCGGGGTGGTCAAGGAAACCACGCAAGTGTCAACTGTCGGCGGTCAACCCGTGGTGCAATTGGCCGATGGTTTTGACCGCGCCTGGCGCCGTGTTGGCCTGTCGCTGGACCGCACCAATTTCACCGTGGAAGACCGCGACCGCAGCAAGGGCCTGTACTTTGTGCGCTACGTGGCCCCCAACGCCGACAAGGAAAAAGAAGAACCCGGCTTCTTTAGCAAGCTGTTCAGCGGCTCCAAGCCCGATGCCAAGCCGCAAAAGTTCCGCGTATCGGTGGTCAGCCAGGGCAACGCCACCACGGTGTCGGTGCAAAACGCCGATGGCACACCCGCTGCCGTGGCAGACGCGCAGCGCATCATCAAGGTACTGGCTGAAGACCTGAAGTAAGCGCCGTTGATCGGCGGGGGCCTCACGCTTTGGCGCGCAGCCCTTGCAGCAAGGCACCCAGGCCGATACCGCCCACCGCCCACAACAAATCCCAGTTGCCCGCGCCCAACCCGGCAATGGCCGGGCCCGGGCACACGCCACACAAACCCCAGCCCACGCCAAACAGCGCGGCACCCAGGGCGGTGCTGCTGTTCCATTGGCTCACATGGTGATGAAAGTAGCCACCCAGCACCGGGCGGGTCATCAGCCGCGGTGCCAGCAGGTAGGCCAGCAACGTCACCACCACTGCACCACCCATGACCAGCATCAGGCCCAGGTCCTGAAAGCGCAAAAAGCTCTGCACCACTTCGGGCCGGATCATGGTGGACACTGACAGCCCATAACCAAATAGCGCCCCCGCCACCAAAGTAGCCAGCGCCGTTGCCAAGGTCAGACGTGGCGCACTCATGCTTGCCAGGCCGCCATCAGATTGGCGGTCAAAAACGCCGTGGCCATGAAGGTGAGCACCGCCAGAAGAGACGGCCACTGCAGCGATCCCAGGCCGCAAATGCCGTGCCCCGAGGTGCAGCCATTGCCCAGACGCGCGCCATAACCCACCAGCACCCCACCCAGCACCAGTTGCCACACCGGCACGCTGCTAGTCAGAGGCACACCGCCGCCAAACCCCAGCCACCAGACCAGCGCGCCCAGCATCAGGCCCAGCGCATAAACAAGCCGCCAAGCGGCCGAGCCGGTGAACCGCTCCTGCTGAAAAAACCGGTGTTTCAACACCAGCGACCAGGTGCTGGTGAACACGGTGCTCATGCCGCCTACCAGCCCGGTCAGCACAAAGAGCAGCGCCACGCCGCTGCCAATCAGCACACCGCCCAGCAGATAGTGCTGCCAGCCCAAGGGGAAGAGAGAAAGTGTCATCGTCATGGCGGCGCATTATCCATGATAAAAAATGGGCTCCAGCCCTTTATGGTCAAGGGCTGACAGCTATATAAGTCATAGCCGATTAAAGCAGGAGAAAGGTGGTCGGTAGACGCCGACCCGTGGCTCACTTGACCTTGGCGCGGATCTCGGGCAAGGCTTTCTGCAGGTAATACACCATCGACCACACCGTCATGATGGCGGCGATCCAGATCAGCCAGACGCCCCAGACATGGGTGTCGATCAGGCCCATGAACACGCCGTCGTACAACAAAAACGGTATCGCCACCATTTGCGCCGTGGTTTTGAGCTTGCCGATCATGTGCACCGCCACGCTGCGCGAGGCGCCAATCTGCGCCATCCACTCGCGCAACGCCGAGATGGCAATCTCGCGCCCAATGATGATCAACCCGACAAACACATCGGCCCGCCCCAGATGCACCAGCACCAGCACGCAGGCACACACCAGAAACTTGTCAGCCACCGGGTCCAGAAACGCGCCAAAGGCCGACACCTGGTTAAGTTTGCGCGCCAGATACCCGTCCAGCCAGTCGGTGGCGGCAAACACCACAAACATCACCGTGGCAATCTGGTTGCGGCTGTCTGGCGCGATGGGCAGATAAAACACCCCAACGATCAGCGGAATGGCCGCAATGCGCGCCCAGGTCATCAGGGTGGGAATGGTCCAGAACATGCTGCAATTGTGGCACGCAGCCGTGTGCGTTATGTCACCGTGGGCGCTGCCGCATGCGTCAGCTGTCAGTGCAGCGCGCGGTAAATCTCTTCGGCCAAGTCGTGCGAGATGCCTTCCACCGAGGCAATGTCGTCCGCAGACGCCATGGCCACACCACGCACACCACCAAACCGCTGCAACAGCCGCGCGCGCCGCTTGGGGCCGATGCCGGGAATTTCTTCGAGCTTGCCACCGTCCATGCGCACCTTGGCACGCGCGGCGCGCATGCCGGTGATGGCAAAACGGTGCGCCTCGTCACGGATCTGCGCCACCAGCATCAGCGCGGCGGAATCCTTGCCCAGGTAAACCTTCTCGCGCCCGTCGGCAAACACCAGTTCTTCCAGACCAATGCGACGGCCCTCGCCTTTTTCCACACCCACGATCAGCGACAAGTCGAGCCCGAGTTGTTCAAACACCTCACGCGCCATGCTCACCTGGCCTTTGCCACCATCGACCAGCACCAAGTCCGGCAGGCGGCCGGTGCCGGGCGGGGTTTCACCGCTGCGTTTGGCCTCATTCAGCACCTCGGCCAGCTTGCCGTAACGCCGTAGCAGCACCTGACGCATGGCGGCATAGTCGTCGCCCGAGGTGATGTCGGCGATCTTGTAGCGCCGGTACTCGGCGTTTTGCATTCGGTGGTGGTGAAACACCACACACGAGGCCTGGGTGGCTTCGCCCGAGGTATGCGAGATGTCAAAACATTCGATGCGCAGCTCGTCCAGGTTGTCAATCAGCAAATCCAGAGCCTCGTACAACGCGCGGGTACGCGCCTGCTGCGAACCTTCTTCGGAGAGCAGCCGGGCCAGCTGCAGGTTGGCGTTGGTTTGCGCCATTTCCAGCCAGACGCGGCGCTGCGAGCGCGGGTTGGCCTCGGCGCTGACCTTGATACCGGTTTGCACCGTCAGCGCCTGCAGCAGGCCTCTATCCACCGGGCTGCTGACCACCAGCGACGGCGGCACTGGCACGTTCAGGTAATGCTGGGCAATGAAGGCGTCCAGAATCTGCGACTCCACCGAGCGCTGCTGAGCGCCGTCGTCCTCAACCTCCATCCCCGCGCCGTCTTGGACCTGCACCGGAAAGTACGGCCTGTCCCCCAAATGCCGCCCGCCGCGCACCATGGCCAGGTTCACGCAAGCACGACCGCCCTGCACTTTCACCGCCAGAATGTCCACGTCGCGGTCACTCACGTTATCGACGCTTTGCTGGTGCAGTACGTTGGAGAGCGCCGCCGTCTGGTTGCGCAACTCGGCGGCCTGCTCAAATTCGAGCCGCTCAGCGTGCGCCATCATGCGTGCCTGCAGCGCGGTCATCACCTCTTGCGCGTCGCCGTTCAGAAAACGCTCGGCGTCCAGCACGTCTTGCGCATAGTTTTGCGGCGAGATGTGCCCCACACACGGGCCGGAGCAGCGTTTGATTTGGTACAGCAGGCACGGCCGGGTGCGGTTGCTGAACACGCTGTCTTCGCAGGTGCGCAGCTTGAAGACTTTTTGCATCAGCAAAATGGCTTCTTTCACCGCCCAGGCGCTGGGATAGGGGCCGAAGTAATGGTGTTTTTTCTCGACCGCGCCACGGTAATACGACACACGCGGGAACCAGTCACCGTTGATTTTTTGCCCGGCCAGTGCCTTGCCCGGCCCGGCTGCGGGTGCTGTTCCAGACGCTGGCGAGCCTGCGCCAGATGCTATGTTATGAATAGCTTCTAGCCCTTTGTTAACAGGGGCTAGAGGCATATTTCTTATATAAGCAGGCAGCGGTGCGGGTGCACTGAGCTTCAAATACGGGTAACTCTTGTCGTCACGGAACAGGATGTTGTACTTGGGGTTGAGCGTCTTGATCAGGTTGTTTTCCAGCAGCAGCGCTTCGGCTTCGGAGCGCACCACGGTGGTCTCCAGCCGCACGATCTTGCCAACCATGTGGCCAATGCGCGTACCACCGTGGTTTTTCTGGAAGTAACTCGACACCCGCTTCTTTAAGTTGATCGCCTTGCCCACATACAGCACCTGGCCCTGCGCGTCAAAGTAGCGGTAGACGCCGGGCAAAGCAGGCAGACTGGCCACGTCGCTCAACAATTGCTCGGGGTGCTTGCCAGCCAGGGCTTCGGGCTCAGACTCAGGCAAATCAGACACGGGCGTTGGGAGCGACAGGACCGCTGCACCGCGCGTTGGCGAATTGGCGGACAGGCTGGGCGGTGCATCGGGCAGTGCAGCAGGCGGCGCAGGAATTTCAGGCAAATCAGACATAGGGCGCTATTGTGGACAATCCCGGCCATGAATCAGCCGCTTGCTCCCCCCAATTTGCGCTGGGATATTTTTTGCCACGTGATCGACAACTTTGGCGACCTCGGTGTGTGCTGGCGACTGTGTCTCAATCTGGCGCAGCGCGGGCAAAGCGTGCGGCTGTGGTTGGACGATGCCAGTGCCCTGGTCTGGATGGCCCCCAACGGCGCACCCAACGTGCAAGTCCTGAGCTGGACCACACCCTTTGATGCGCACGGCGCAACACCGGGTGACGTGCTGGTGGAGGCTTTCGGCTGCGACATTGCCCCTGAATTCATAGCTGCGTACGCAAGCAGCATAAAGGCTAGAGGGCAGGACTTGGGGTCTTGCCAGGACTTGGGGTCTTGCCAAAAATGCTTGTGGATCAACCTGGAATACCTGACGGCGGAGCGTTTCGCCGCACGTTGCCACACCCTGCCCTCGCCGATGATGCATGGCCCAGGCCAAGGCCTGAGCAAACATTTTTTTTACCCCGGCTTCACGCCAGACACCGGCGGCCTGCTGCGCGAAGCCGATCTGCTGCCAAGGCAAGCCCGGTTTGACCGCGCGACCTGGCTGGCGCAGCAGGGCATTCCCTGGCAAGGCCAGCGCCTGGTGTCATTGTTTTGCTACGAGCCCGCTGGCTTGCCCGCGCTGCTGCAAGCGCTGGCGACCGATGCCGAACCGACGTTGCTGCTGGTCACCGCCGGGCGGGCCAGTGCCGCAGTGCGCCAGGCGTTTCATGATGAAATTGGCCTCCAGACCTTATGCAGTCAGGGCGAGAAGCTATTCATTTCATACTTACCCACCCTCCCACAAACCGACTTCGACCACCTGCTATGGGCCTGCGACATCAATTTGGTGCGCGGTGAAGACTCGCTGGTGCGCGCCCTGTGGGCCGATCGACCCTTTATCTGGCAAATTTACCCGCAGCACGACGACGCCCACCACGCCAAGTTGCAAGCGTTTCTCGACTGGCTGCAGGCCCCGCCGTCGCTGCGCCAGGCTTATGCGGTGTGGAACGGCTTGCCAACGGCGGATTCCACGGCCCCTTCCCCAGCGTTGGTGAGTGCCCCGCTGCTGGCCAGCTGGCAGCCCACCTTCACCCAGGCAAGGCAACGGCTGCTGGCTCAGACCGACCTGACCAGCCAGTTGCTCGATTTCGTGGCAAAAACCAACTAAAATAGCGGGCTTTGCGGTGTGCGGTCGATTTTTCATCGAGTGCTTCAGCCGCCCTCGCCGCCGGATGCGCGGCCTAACTTCACCCTCTGATTATGAAAATCGCTCAAGAAATTCGTGCTGGCAACGTCATCATGCACGGCAAAGACCCGATGGTCGTCCTGAAAACCGAATACGCCCGTGGCGGGCGCGGCGCCGCCACCGTGCGTATGAAGCTCAAAAGTTTGATCGCCAACTTCGGCACCGAAGTTGTCTTCCGCGCAGACGACAAGCTCGACCAGGTCATTCTGGACAAAAAAGACTGCACCTACTCCTACTTTGCCGACCCCATGTACGTGTGCATGGACGCCGAATACAACCAGTACGAAGTCGAAGCCGAAAACATGGGCGACTCGCTCAACTACCTCGAAGACGGCATGGAAGTCGAAGTGGTGTTCTACGACGGCAAGGCCATCTCGGTCGAACTGCCCACCACCGTGGTGCGTGAAATCACCTGGACCGAGCCCGCTGTCAAAGGCGACACCTCGGGCAAAGTGCTCAAACCCGCCAAAATCGCCACCGGTTTCGACGTGGGCGTGCCGATTTTTGTAGCCCAAGGCGACAAAGTCGAAATCGACACCCGCACCGGCGAATACCGCAAGCGCGTCTAAGGCGTCAAACCCAGGGCTTCGCAGCCAAAACAAGCAGGGCTTCACGGTGTGAGGCCCTTTTTTTTGCCTGACAATTCAAATCATGGAACACACCCAACCCCTGCCCCAACACGTCACCGAGCACAAACTGGCCGACGCCCTGGCCGACCTGCTCAACCACCCGGCCGATGCCACCGTGCTTCACCCCAACGCCTACCGTCTGGCGTTTGCCGACCCGGAGTTTTTGCTGCGCCGCGACACCCGAGGCATCCGCATCCAGCTCGAAATGCTCAAGCCCGAGCTGGATCAGGACGAACAGGGCATTGACAACACCATCGTGGTGTTTGGCAGCGCGCGTTTTCCCTCCCCTGAAACCGCCGACGCCGCCATGCAAGCCGCCCAGGCCAGCGACGACGCGGCTGCCATCAAACTGGCCGAGCGGCACCTGCGCAACGCCCATTACTACGACCAGGCGCGCCTGTTTGCCCGGCTGGTGGCTGCCTACAGCAACGATCTGGCGCACAACGCGCGGCTGTTTATTTGCACCGGCGGTGGCCCCGGCATCATGGAAGCTGCCAACCGGGGGGCACACGAACTTGGCGCGTTGACGGTCGGTCTGAACATCGCGCTACCGCATGAGCAGCACGCCAACCCGTATGTCACCCCGGCCTTGAGCTTCAAGTTTCACTACTTTGCCATCCGCAAGATGCATTTCATGATGCGCGCCAAGGCGCTGGTGGCTTTCCCCGGTGGTTTTGGCACGCTCGACGAGTTATTTGAAGTGATCACCCTGGTGCAAACCCGCAAAGCACAACCGGTGCCAATCGTGCTGTTTGGCACCGATTACTGGAAACGCCTGTTCAACATCGAGGTGATGCTCGAAGAAGGCGTGATCTCGCCCGAAGACCTGGACCTGTTCCACTACGTGGACACGCCCGAAGCCGCCTGGGACGTGATCAAGCGCTTTTACGCGCTGTAAGTGATCAGAGCGCCGCCGGAGTCGACCCGGCGGCAGCCTTTGGCGGCGGGCGCAGCCGCCACGCAGAGCGGGCGCCCAGCGCCACCGCGCCGCCCACCGTCCAGAACACCAGCGACACCCCCAGCACGGCACCGGCCGTGCCAAACAACAGCGGCATCACCACGCTGGACGCGTTGATCGCCATCAACCTGAACCCCAGCGCCTCGCCATGGCGCGCCTCCGGCGTGATCTGGTGCAGCGTGCTCATGATCATCGGCTGTACCGAACCGAGTGACAAGCCCAGCAGCGCCGAACAGGTCGCCATGGCCGCGGCGCTGTGCATGAACGGGTAAGCCGCAAACAGCAGCGCTGTGCTCAGCATGGCACCGGTCACCACCACCCATTCGCGCGCATGCGCCGCCAGCAGCGGTATCGCCACCCGCACCCCCGTGGCTGCCAGCGCGAAGCCGCCCAGAATCGCCCCGATACTCGACGCGCTCAGGCCACGCTCGTGCCCCAGCACCGGCACGATGAAGGTGTGCACATCCCAGCAGGACGACAGCAGCCAGTTAACCAACAGCAGCCGACGCATCATCGGCTGGCGCATCAGGTCCCAGGCGCGGCGTTTTTTGCCGTCCGCGGCCACCGTCACCGCAGGCAATTCACGGGTATGGCGCACCCAGGCCCAGGTCATCAGCGGAAACGTGGCCAGGCAAAAAAACGTCAGCCGAAAGCCACCCAGATCAATCAGCAGCCCAGCGGTGAGCGGGCCAACAAAATTGGCCAGCGCCGGGCCAATCGAGAGCCAGCTGAACATCGACTTGAGTTGCGTGGTGTTCTGCGCCGAGCGCCCCACAAACCGCTGCAGGCTGATCGACGCCGCGCCCATGGCACCACCGGTCATCAGCGCGCTCAGGCACAACACCGGAAAAACCGGCAGCGCGCAGGCCAGCGCCGCGCCGCTGCTGGCCACCGCCACCGCCAAACCCACCGGCCGCTTGAACCCATGGCGGTCGGCGAAACGCCCGGCGGGCAAGGCCAGAAACACCTGCGTCAAAGCAAAAAGAGACAGCAAAAACCCCACCGCCAGCGGGCTGTACCCTTCGCGCAGCGCCATCAGCGGCGCGGCCATGCGCATGCCCGCCATACACGCGTGCAAGCTGATGTGCCCGGCAATCAGCCGGGTCAGGCCCCATTGCGTCAGCCGTGGTGACTCAGCGTCAGGGGTGTTCACGCGTTGTCGGGCCCTTCCGTCATATCCAGGTCTTTGTCCAGCGCGATCAGGTTTTGGGCTTGTGTGTCGGGTAGAGCTTCTACGGTTTTAAGAGCGCGTCCCATCGCCCGGCTGCGGGTTTGCGCGCTGTCGAGTGTTTTGAGCACGGTCTCGGTCTGCGCCTTGACCTTGGCCAGCACGTCGCCAAACTTGCCGAATTCAGTTTTCACCGCACCCAGCACCTGCCAGACCTCGCTGGAGCGTTTTTCCAGCGCCAGCGTCCGGAACCCCATTTTCAGTGAACTCAGCATGGCCAGCAGTGTGGTCGGCCCTGCCAGGGTGATGCGGCAATCGCGCTGCAAAGATTCCATCAAGCCCGGGCGGCGCAGCACCTCGGCGTACAGGCCTTCGGTGGGCAGGAACAGGATGGCAAAGTCGGTGGTGTATGGCGGCTCAATGTATTTGTCGGCGATGGATTTGGCTTCGAGGCGGATGCGCTGCTCCAACGCACGGCCCGCCAGTTCAGCGGCCATGGCATCGGCGCGGCCTTGGGCATCCAGCAGGCGCTCGTAGTCTTCGTTGGGGAATTTCGCATCAATCGGCAACCACAGCGGCTCGCCAGAATCGGATTTACCGGGCAGTTTGATGGCAAAGTCGACCACGTTTTTGTTGCCGGGGCGGGTGGCAATTTGCGCCGCGTATTGGTCCGGCACAAACACCTGCTCCAGCAGGCTGGCAAGTTGTGCCTCGCCAAAAATCCCACGGGTTTTGACGTTGGTCAGCAGGTGTTTCAGGTCGCCCACGCCTTGCGCCAGCGTTTGCATTTCGCCAAGGCCTTTGTGCACTTGCTCCAGCCTATCGGCCACCTGTTTGAAACTCTCACCCAAGCGGGTTTGCAAGGTGTTTTGCAGCTTTTCGTCCACCGTGGCGCGCATTTCGTCGAGCTTGGCCGCGTTGCTGGTTTGCAGCTGGGCCAGCTGCACGTCGAGCGTTTCGCGAATTTCGCTCATACGCCGCACATTCGCTTCGCTCAAACTGCTGAGCTGGTTGGAGAGCGTGTCTGACAGCGTTTTTTGCAGCAGGGTGAGCTGTTGGCCAAAGGCATCGATCTGGGCGTTTTGCGTGCGCGTGGCCTCGGCACCCTGCTGCACCAGGGCTTGCTGGAAGGTGGCCAGGTTGTGCGCCAGCTCCTGGCGCGCTTCGCGCCCGGAGTCGCTGATGTCACGCCGCAGTTCGGTGGCCAGCGCCTCGGTTCGGGTGGTCATGTGCATCAGCAGCGCCTGGTGCCGCGTCTGCTGGGCCTGCTGCTCGGCCAAGCGGGCTTGCGCCTGGGCTTGCGCTTGTGCCTCTTGCGCCGCCATGTCTGCCTTGCGGGTGAGCAACATCACCAAAAATACCGCGTTCACCAGCCCCAGCGCCAACGCGCCCCACATCACAAAATCAGTCACGTTTGAAGATCTCCTTGGGGGCTATTGTGGGTGAAAACTGACTTTGGCTGACGCCGGCTTGCACCATTTTTATATAAAAAATCTGGCTCTAGCCCTTATCCAATATGGGCTAGTAGCTATCAATGGCATAGTTACAGAGCCATGCTGCCGCCGCCCTGTCGGTCCCCCGGCTCAAGCCGCCAGCAGGTGCGGGTTCAGCGGTGTGAGCGGTTGGCCATGCACCAGGTAACCCACCAGATTGTCCGCTGCCAGATTCGCCATGGCGCGCCGGGTGGGCATGGAGGCGCTGGCGATGTGCGGGGTCAGCACCACGTTTTTCAGCGCCAGCAGGTCTGGGTGAACCTTGGGCTCACCCTCAAACACGTCCAGCCCGGCAGCGGCAATCGTGCCTGCACGCAGGGCCGCGGCCAGTGCCGCATCGTTCACAATGCCGCCGCGGGCAATGTTGATCAGAGTCGCAGTGGGTTTCATCTGTGCCAGCTCAGCCGCGCCGATGGCGTGGTGCGATTCAGCGCTGTAAGGCAGCACCAGCAGCAGGTGGTCGCTGGCGGCAAGCAGTTCTGGCTTGCTGACGTAACGGGCGCCGCAGGCGGCCTCGGTAGCGGCGTCCAACCGCGAGCGGTTGTGGTAAACAACGTTCATGCCAAAACCCAATGCGCCGCGTTTGGCAATGCCCTGCCCGATGCGGCCCATACCCAAAATACCCAGCGTGCTGCCAAACACATCGCTGCCCGCAAACATGTCGTAGCGCCAGCGGCTCCACAAACTGGCACGCAAAAAGTGCTCAGACTCGGTGATGCGCCGCGCCGTGGCCAGCAGCAGCGCAAAACCAAAATCAGCGGTGGTCTCGGTCAGCACGTCGGGCGTGTTGGTGGCCAGCACACCGGCGGCGGTCATGGCGGCCAGGTCAAAATTGTTGTAACCCACCATCATGTTGGCGCAGATTTTCAGGTCCGGGCAAGCGGCCAGCAGCGCCGCGTCAATGCGCTCGCTGCCGGTGGTGAAGGCACCTAGTTTGCCCTGCAACTGCTGGATCAGTTCAAGCGGAGTCCAAACCACGTCGTCCTGATTGGCGCTGACCTCAAAATGCTGCGCCAGTTTGTCCAGAACCTCTGGAAAAACGGCGCGCGCCACCAATACGGCGGGTTTTGTCATGCTGTCAGTGTCCCATCAGTCGCATTTCAATGATGTAAAACGCAGCCCCGGCGAAATAGCCAATCAGCGCCAGCCAACTGATCTTCTTCATATACCAGAAGAAATCAATCTTCTCCAGACCCATGGCGGCCACACCCGCCGCCGAGCCAATGATCAAAATCGAGCCACCGGTACCGGCGCAATAGGCCATGAACTCCCACAAAAAGCTGTCCGGCGGGTATTGCTCCAGGCTGTACATGCCCATGGAGGCCGCCACCAGCGGCACGTTGTCCACCACCGCGCTGACCAGACCGATGATCAGCACAATGACATCCAGTCGGCCCACCGTGTTGTTCAGCCATTCAGCCAACGAACCCAGAATGTGGGTGTGCTCCAGTGTGGCCACCGCCAGCAAAATGCCGATGAAGAAGACGATGGAACCCATGTCGATCTTCGACAGCGCATGCACCAGGGTGAAGTGGTTTTTGTCTTCGTCAGATTTGTCGCGGTGCAGCAAATCGCCCACCAGCCACAAAATCCCCAGACCAAACAAAATGCCCATGAACGGCGGCAAATGCGTCACCGTCTTGAACACCGGCACGGCCACCAGAATGGCCAGGCCCAAAAAGAACATGATGTTGCGCTCGGCATCGGTGGAGGCCATACCTGCGCGCGCTGCACCCCCACCTTGGGGCGACACCACCGGTTTGCCCTTCAAAATGAACGCCGTCACCGCCAGCGGCACCAGCAGATTGATCATCGACGGGATGAACAGCTCTTTCATGATGTTCAGGGCGGTGATCTGCCCGCCAATCCACAGCATGGTGGTGGTCACGTCGCCAATCGGCGTCCAGGCGCCACCGGCGTTGGCGGCAATGACGATGATGCCGGCAAAAAACAGCCGGTCTTCACGCTTGTCGAGCAGTTTTTTCATCAGCGAAACCATCACGATGGTGGTGGTCAGGTTGTCCAGAATCGAGCTCAGGAAAAAGGCGACAAAACCGACCATCCACATCAGCGATGACAGCTTGGTGGTCTTGATGCGCGAGGTGATCACCTCAAAACCGTTGTGCGCGTCCACCACTTCCACAATGGTCATGGCACCCATCAGGAAAAACACAATTTGTGCCGTGCCCATCAGGGACTCGGACAAATGCTCGCCCACCAGATGCGAATCACCGCTGGCCATGGCGTATATCGTCCACAACAGGCCCGCGCCAATCAGGGCCGAGGCCGATTTGTTGATTTTGATGGGGTGTTCAAGAGCGATAGCCGCGTATGCGAGCACAAAAACAATGACCAGAGCAGTCAGCATGGGTTCACCTCGGGACAGAAAACAAGCTGGCGATTATGACGGTTGGGCTCTACCGGTTTCTGACATCCCGGCGCAGACGCAAAAACAACCTTGAGTGGCCGTGCACAGGCGAAAAAAAACCACCCGAAGGTGGCTTTTTTTGCTCTGGATCCAATTACTTGGAAGCAGCGGCAGCAGCAGCGTCAGCAGCAGCAGATGCGGCAGCATCAGCAGGCGCAGCAGCAGCGTCAGACGCCATAGGTGCAGGTGCAGGTGCTGGCTCAGCAGGCGCAGCCACGGGAGCGGGAGCAGGTGCAGGCGCTTCTTCGGTCTTGCCACAAGCCGACAGGGCGGCAGCGGCAGCGATCACAGCAATCAGGGCGAGGGATTTGTTCATTTGTAGGTACCTAAATTTAAGAAAGACAATTTTCCGGAAATTGTTGATGCGGTTTCCCGCATCGACCAAGCACACCCCGCTGATGCGAAATTAGCTTAGCCCTTGATTATAGTCATATCATTGCTGGTTTGCCCCCTTGACGCGATCCACCTATCGTGTCTAAGGATTAATGACACACAGCCAGCCCGCAACCGCCCAGGACGCTACCAGTTCTTTGGCCTGGCGACTGAGCTTTTTCACGTCAGCAGCGTCCAGTTGTCGCTGGTTGGCCAGGCTGCGCATCGAGACGGCATCACGCCCGGCAGCCCTGAAACTCTCGCCATTGATGAAAATGTGCTGTTCGTCAAACATCATGCGGGTGCGCCGGTCCAGCCGCAAGGCGCAGCCTGCCAGCGTGACGTTATCCGAGTCCAGCGCCTCAAACCACACATCGGGCTTGGGCTCGGTCATGTATTCACCCAGGCCGCGTGCCAGGGACAGAGGGTCTTGCAGTGCGTCGTGCACCGCCTGGCGGGCAAAGTCGAGCATGGCGATCGGGATCCCGGCGGGTTGGTCCACCGCGGCCTGATCCGCGTCGCGGTACAGCACCTCACCCAGCGCGTCTTCAGCGTCTTCGGCCAGGCGCTGCAACAGCTCGTGCGCCAACTCGGCTTTTTTCGGAATACGAAAGCCGATGGAATAGGTCATGCACTCGCCCTGGGCAATGCCGTCGTGTGCGTAGCCGGGGGGCAGGTACAGCAAATCACCTGGTTCCACGTCGAATTCTTCTTCTGGCACAAAGTTGGTCAATATCTTCAAGGGCACACCGTCTTGCAACACCGGGTGCTTTTGCCGCCCGATGCGCCAACGCCTGCGCCCGTGGGCCTGCAGCAAAAACACGTCGTAACTGTCCATGTGCGGCCCGACGCCCCCGGTATCGGTGGCGTAGCTGATCATCACATCGTCCAGCCGGGCATCGGGCACAAAGCGGAACTGGTTCATCAGAACATGCACCGATTCAACGTGCAGATCAACGCCTTGCACCAAAACAGTCCAGCCGGGTTGTTTGAGCGGCGGCAGCGCCTTGCGGGTCAAAGGCCCATGCGCCAAGCGCCAACCCGGAGTTTTAGCTGGTTCTTGCACCACCAGTCGCGATTGCACCTCCTCTTCCGCCGCCAGGTCAAACAGTTCGGCACGGTCAATCAGGGGCTTGAATCCCGGTATGGCCTGGCGCACCAGCAGCGGCTTTTTTTGCCAATGGCGCTTCATGAACTGCTGGGGCGTGAGGCCGCCCAGAAGGGGCAGGGCTTGGGTGATGTCCATGGGTGGCTCCTGTGATGCGACAATTCTAGGTATGAAAATTACTGAACAATGCGTAGCCGCCCTGAGCTGGACACTCTCCGACACCCTGGGCGAAGAACTGGATGTGCTGCACGATCCGGTGGAGTTTTTGATTGGTGGCGATGACTTGTTCCAGGTCATCGAAAATGCGCTGCAGGGTTGCAGCCCAGGCAACACGGTCAACCTGCAGATCGAGCCCGAACAGGGTTTTGGCGAATACAACGAGCAACTGGTGTTCCTGGAGCCACGCTCGTTATTCCCCGCTGAACTGGAAGAAGGCATGACCTTTGACGGCACCGCCCTGCCCGCTGGCTGCAACCCCGAGACCCCGCAGGACGCACTCTACACCGTGACCGAGATCTACCCCGAGCATGTGGTGCTGGACGGCAACCACCCGCTGGCGGGTATCGCCCTGCGCTTGAGCCTGACCGTGCGCGCGGTGCGCGATGCCACCGAGGAAGAAATTGGCAGCGGCACCGCAGGTACCGGGTTTTTCAGGATCACCCCGATGGTGAACCTGGTGCCCGGCAGCGACGCGCTGCACTGAACCGCCCTTGTAACGCGGCTCAAACCTTGCCGGTGGAGCCGTAACCGCCTTCGCCGCGCTCGCTCAGCGGGAACTCACTCACCAGGTTGAAGCGCGCCTGCATCACCGGCACCAACACCAGTTGGGCGATGCGCTCCATGGGCGCCATGGTGAAAGCCGTGTCGCTGCGGTTCCAGGCGCTCACCATCAGCTGGCCCTGGTAGTCGCTGTCGATCAGCCCGACCAGGTTGCCCAGCACGATGCCGTGTTTGTGGCCGAGGCCGGAACGCGGCAGGATCAGCGCGGCGTAACCGGGGTCTTTCAGGTAAATGGCGATGCCGGTCGGCACCAGTTGCCAGGCGTTGGGCTGCAACGTGAGTGGCTCGTCCAGGCAGGCGCGCAAGTCCAGCCCGGCGCTGCCCGGCGTGGCGTAGGAAGGCAGCTGATCTGCCATGCGGGGGTCGATGATCTTGATGTCGATATCTAGCATTTTTAGACTCTAGCCCTTATTCTGCCTGCTATGTTAGCTATTAATTGACGAGCTAATGCCAACTTGCTGTCTCTGGGCAATTCGGTCACAGCGTGGTCATCCACCAGCAGCAGCGCGTTGTCATCCTGCCCAAAGGTGGCCGGGCCGATGTTGCCCACCAGCAGCGGCACCCCTTTGCGCAGGCGCTTGGCCTGGGCGTTGGCCAGCAGGTCATGGCTCTCGGCGGCGAAACCGACGCAAAACAGCTCGCCGCTCTGCGCACTGGGCGATTGCGCCAGCATCGCCAGAATGTCGGCGTTTTCGACAAAGCTCAGTGTGGGCGTGGCACCCGAGCCGTCCTTCTTGATTTTTTGCTCAGCCGCTTGCGCTGGTCGCCAGTCGGCCACCGCCGCTGTCGCTATAAATATACTAGCTTCCTTCCCTTTCTGCATAACGGCTGCAAGCATATTTGATGCAGAACGCACATCCACACGGCGCACGCCCCTTGGCGTGGGCAAGCTCACCGGGCCAGCCACCAGCGTCACCTCAGCGCCAGCTTCACGCGCCGCGCGGGCAATGGCAAAACCCATCTTGCCGCTGGATAAATTGGTGATGCCGCGCACCGGGTCAATCGCCTCATAAGTCGGGCCAGCGGTCACCAGCACACGCTGCCCTTGCAACAGCTTGGGTTGGAAAAAGGCGATCAACTCGTCGAGCAGGTCTTGCGGCTCCAGCATGCGGCCGTCACCGGTTTCGCCGCAGGCCTGCTCACCAGTACCCACACCCAGCACCAACGCCCCATCAGCAGCCACCTGCAGCAGGTTGCGTTGTGTGGCCGGGTGCGACCACATTTCGCGGTTCATGGCCGGTGCCAGCAACAGCGGTACGGCGTCGGCTGGTCGCGCCAGGCACATCAAACTCAGCAACTCGTCGGCACGGCCGTGTGCCAGCTTGGCGATGAAATCAGCACTGCAGGGAGCGATCAGACAAGCAGCAGCCTCGCGGCTCAGGTTGATGTGCGCCATGTTGTTGGCCTCGCGCGCATCCCACTGTGAGGTGGCCACCGGGCGCTGACTCAGCGCCTGCATGGTCACCGGGGTGATGAACTGCTCGGCGGCCGCCGTCATAACCACCTGCACCGTGGCACCGGCCTTGATCAGCAGCCGACACAGCTCGGCAGATTTGTAGCAGGCAATGCCGCCCGTGAGGCCCAAAACAATGTGTTTTCCAGCAAGGTCTTTCATGCGCCGCAATGTAACAGAGCGCAACCCGCGTCCCACCTGCTGAAATGTGGACCGGTGGTGGGCTTCTATAATCCTTTTTTACCAGCTCCTTGAGCGTGCAGCTCCCTACGACATGACCAAATTTGTCTTCGTCACCGGCGGCGTGGTGTCTTCCCTGGGCAAGGGAATCGCTTCTGCCTCACTCGCCGCGATCCTTGAATCGCGTGGCCTCAAAGTCACTCTCATCAAACTGGACCCCTACCTGAACGTCGACCCCGGCACCATGTCACCGTTCCAGCACGGCGAGGTGTTTGTGACCAACGACGGTGCCGAAACCGACTTGGACCTGGGCCACTACGAGCGTTTCATTGAAACGCGTATGAAGAAAGCCAACAACTTCACCACTGGTCAGATTTACAAAAGCGTGCTGGAAAAAGAACGCCGTGGCGACTACCTGGGCAAAACCGTGCAGGTCATTCCGCACGTGACCAACGAAATTCAGGATTTCATCAAACGTGGCGCCGACTTCGGCACGCCCGAGGCGGTGGACGTGGCGATTGTGGAAATTGGCGGCACCGTGGGCGACATCGAATCGCTGCCGTTCCTGGAAGCCGTGCGCCAGCTCAGCCTGCGCCTGGGGCCGAATCAGGCCGCCTTTGTGCACCTGACGTATGTGCCATGGATTGCCGCAGCCGGGGAACTCAAAACCAAACCCACCCAGCACACGGTGCAAAAATTGCGCGAGATCGGCATCCAGCCCGACGCGCTGCTGTGCCGCGCCGACCGCTACATACCGGATGACGAGCGCGAAAAAATTTCGTTGTTCACCAACGTGGCGCAGTGGGGCGTGATCTCCATGCCCGATGTGGACACCATTTACAAAGTACCACGCGTATTACATGAACAAGGCCTGGACGGCCTGATCTGCGACAAGCTGCGCCTGAACACACCACCTGCCAACCTCAAGCGCTGGGACGATCTGGTGTTTGAAACCGAGCATCCCAAGGGCGATGTCGCGATTGCGATGGTGGGTAAATATGTCGAACTGAGCGACAGCTACAAGTCACTCAACGAGGCACTGCGCCATGCGGGTATGAAGAACCACGTGCATGTCAACATCAGCTACATCGACTCCGAAACGCTCAGCCCCGACAACGTGGCGCAGCTGGCCAAATTTGACGCGATTCTGGTGCCCGGCGGCTTTGGTGTGCGCGGTGTCGAAGGCAAAATCTGCGCCGCGCGTTTTGCCCGCGAAAACAAGATTCCTTACCTGGGCATCTGCTTGGGCATGCAGGTGGCGACCATCGAATTTGCCCGCCATGTAGCTGGCCTGAAGGATGCCAACAGCACCGAATTTGCGCCCGACTGCCCCAACCCGGTCATCGCACTGATCACCGAATGGAAAGACGCCGACGGCAGTATCAAACTGCGCAATGAAGACTCGGACTTGGGCGGCACCATGCGCCTGGGCGCCCAAAGCTCGGACGTGGTGAAAGGCACGCTAGCCCACAAGATTTATGGCAATGTGGTCACCGAGCGCCATCGCCATCGGTTTGAAGCTAACGTGAATTATCTGGAAACACTGCGCCAAGCCGGTCTGGTGATCTCGGCCCTGACGCAGCGCGAGCACCTGACAGAGATTGTGGAACTACCGCAAGACGTACACCCGTGGTTCATTGGTGTGCAGTTCCACCCTGAATTCAAGTCCACGCCCTGGGCCGGTCACCCGCTGTTCAACGCCTTCATTCGCGCGGCATTGGACCAACAAATCGCAACCACCCCCGAGAAAGCGTTGGCCTGATGAAACTCTGTGGTTTTGAGATTGGGCTGCAACAGCCGTTTTTCCTGATTGCCGGACCGTGTGTGATCGAATCCGAGCAATTGCAGATGGACACCGCCGGTACGTTGAAAGAGATCACATCCAGCCTGGGCATTCCTTTCATCTTCAAGAGCAGTTTTGACAAAGCCAACCGTTCCAGCGGCAGCACCTTTCGCGGCCCGGGCATTGACGCCGGTCTGGCGATTCTGGCCAAGGTGAAGCGTGAACTGGGCCTGCCGGTACTGACCGACATCCACTCCGAAGACCAGATTGCGCAAGTTTCTGCCGTGGTGGATGTGCTGCAAACCCCGGCGTTTTTGTGTCGGCAAACCGATTTCATCCGCGCCGTGGCGCAAAGCGGCAAGCCGGTCAACATCAAGAAGGGCCAGTTTCTGGCGCCCGGTGACATGAAAAACGTCATCGACAAAGCCCGTGCTGCGGCGCGTGAAGCGGGTCTGCCTGAAGACAACTTCATGGCCTGCGAGCGCGGAGCAAGTTTTGGCTACAACAACCTGGTCAGCGACATGCGTTCGCTGGCGATCATGCGTGAGACTGGCGCGCCAGTGGTGTTTGACGCCACCCATTCGGTGCAATTGCCCGGCGGACAAGGCACCAGCAGCGGTGGCCAGCGCGAGATGGTGCCAGTGCTGGCCCGTGCGGCGGTAGCCGTGGGTGTGGCGGGCCTGTTCATGGAAACCCACCCGAACCCGGCGCAAGCCATGAGTGACGGCCCCAATGCCGTACCGCTCAAACACATGAAAGCCCTGCTGGAAACGCTGCTGGATCTGGACCGCGTCACCAAAAAACACGGTTTTCTTGAAAATAACTTTTCGGCGTGATTGAATCGCGCATCATCAACCTGTTTTCCTGTGTGTTCAACTACTGAAAGAAACCAATGAGTGCAATCGTCGATATCGTAGGTCGTGAAATTCTGGATTCCCGTGGCAACCCCACGGTCGAGTGCGACGTGCTGCTGGAAAGTGGCACCATGGGTCGTGCCGCAGTCCCCAGCGGTGCGTCTACCGGCAGCCGCGAAGCGATCGAACTGCGCGACGGTGACAAAACCCGATATCTGGGCAAAGGTGTTTTGAAAGCCGTGGAACACATCAACACCGAAATTTCTGAAGCCGTGCTGGGTCTGGACGCCTCCGAGCAAGCTTTCCTGGACAAGACCCTGATTGACCTGGACGGCACCGAGAACAAGTCCCGCCTGGGTGCCAACGCCATGCTGGCCGTGTCAATGGCCGTGGCCCGCGCCGCCGCTGAAGAGTCCGGCCTGCCGCTGTACCGCTACTTTGGCGGCATGGGTGGCATGCAGATGCCGGTGCCGATGATGAACGTGATCAACGGTGGCGAACACGCCAATAACAACCTGGACCTGCAAGAGTTCATGATCATCCCGGTGGGTGCACCGTCGTTCCGTGAAGCCTTGCGCTACGGCGCAGAAGTGTTCCATGCACTCAAGAAAATTCTGCACGACAAGGGCATCAGCACCGCCGTGGGTGACGAGGGTGGTTTTGCCCCCAAGGTGGAAGGTGGCCACGAAGCCGCGATCCAGCTGATTTTGCAAGCCATCGACAAGGCCGGCTTTGTGGCCGGTGAGCACATCGCCCTGGGCCTGGACTGCGCCGCCAGCGAGTTTTACAAAGACGGCAAGTACCACCTGGAAGGTGAAGGCCTGGTCTTGAGCGCCCAAGAGTGGACCGACATGCTGGCCACCTGGGTCGACAAATACCCGATCATCAGCATCGAAGACGGCATGGCCGAAGGCGACTGGGATGGCTGGAAGGTGCTGACCGACCGCTTGGGCAAAAACGTACAGATCGTCGGTGACGACCTGTTTGTGACCAACACCAAGATCTTCAAGGAAGGCATCGACAAAGGCATTGCCAACTCGATCCTGATCAAGATCAACCAGATTGGCACCCTGACAGAGACTTTTGCGGCGATTGAGATGGCCAAACGCGCCGGTTACACCGCCGTGATCAGCCACCGCTCCGGCGAAACCGAAGACTCGACCATTGCCGACATCGCCGTGGGCATGAACGCCGGGCAAATCAAGACCGGTTCATTGAGCCGCTCAGACCGCATGGCCAAGTACAACCAGCTGCTGCGTATCGAAGAAGATCTGGGTGACGTTGCCAGCTACCCTGGCCGCGCTGCGTTCTATAACCTGCGCTGACCCGCCCTGTGGGCAGCCGCCTTGTCCCGTCCCTGCTGATTGGTTTGCTCGTGGTTTTCCACGGGCAGCTGTGGTTTGGACGAGGCAGCCTGCCCAACGTGGCCAAGTTGCGCGCTGATCTTGTGCAACAAAATCAGCGCAACGGCCAGGCTTTGCTGGCCAATCAACAGCTCGAAGCCGAGGTCCGTGACCTGAAGGAAGGCCTGGAGATGGTCGAAGAAAAGGCGCGCATGGAGCTTGGCATGGTCAAGACGAACGAGATCTACATTCAAATCTTCCGTTGAGCCGCCTTTGCCGGGCATTGCCTTGGTGGCGCCCTGTCCAACAGGTTTTCCAGACGCCCAAGCCGCTTTTGGCGAATTCATCGCTCTACAATGACAGCGTCTGCCGTGTTGGCTGGGCTGTAAATTCCTTGAACCAATGCTCTTTGAGCCAGGGCTTGGAACATTGTGTTGGCAGCGTGATCATCTCGCGTTAGATGAACCCAAGACAGCACTGACCTCGCCCACCTGAACCCCGGTTCAGGATGCCGGTCTGGCTACACGGCAGACACCTTTCCCTGGCTTTATTCATGCACTTTGAGCTATCCCTGATTGTTGCTTTGGGCATATTGGGCCTGTCGACCGGTTTTTTGGCAGGACTGCTGGGCATCGGCGGGGGCATGATCATGGTGCCTTTCATTTCTGCCATTCTCTCCAGCCAGGGCGTTGAGCCCGAATTGGCCATCAAGATGGCCATTGCCACCTCCATGGCCACCATCGTCTTCACCTCTGTCTCCAGCGTGCGCGCGCATCACAAGCGGGGCGCCATCCGCTGGGATGTTGTCAAGGGGCTGGCGCCGGGCATTGTCTTGGGCGCGGCCATTGCCAGTGTGGGTGTGTTTGCCATCCTGAAGGGTTCGGCTTTGGCGCTGTTTTTTGCGCTGTTTGTGAGCTTTTCAGCCACCCAGATGTTTCTGGACAAGAAGCCAAAGCCCAGCCGCACCCTGCCCGGCCCGGCTGGCCTGGTGGGGGCCGGTTCGGTGATCGGTTTTTTGTCGGGTCTGGTGGGTGCCGGTGGTGGTTTTGTCAGCGTGCCCTTCATGACCTGGTGCAATGTGGCCATCCACAACGCAGTGGCTACGTCGGCCGCGCTGGGTTTCCCGATTGCCGTCGCCAATGCGCTGGGCTACATTCTGGGTGGCTCGGGCTTGACCCAGTTGCCCACCTATTCATTGGGTTACATCTGGTTGCCCGGCCTGCTGGTGATTGCCAGCTGCAGTGTCATGACGGCACCACTGGGGGCTGCTGCGGCGCACAAATTGCCTGTCAAACGGCTCAAGCGCGTGTTTGCCAGCATTCTGTACCTTCTGGCGGCTTACATGTTGTATCGGGGCATCAGCACCTGGTGACGGTGGCAAGCTGGCCAGACTAGCCCATCAGGGCCAGCATCAGCGCCACCCGGGCTTTGACCGGCGACAAGCCGTCAGAATGGTCAAATTCGCTCTGGGTAGTGGGTAGCACCCGCCCGCTGGCGCAACGCGTAGAGCGCACCACCTTCACACCCGCCTGCACCGCCCGGCGCAAGGCGTCCTCCAGATCATGGTGCAAGGTGCCGTTGCCGGTGCCCGCCACCACCAAGCCACGCAGCGGCGCAACACCCGGCCAGGGTCGCAGCAAGGCATCCACCACAGCCGCACTGCCCCCGGCGTAGTTCAGCACAATTTCGACGCGCGGCCAGTCTGCGGCAGTTGCTATGCCTTTAATATCTACTCGCCCTTTATCCGTAAGGGCTAGAGGCCAATTTCTTATAGATCTGACAGCACCTTCCTCGACATAGCCGAGCGGGCCTGCATCGCCCGAGCTGAAGGCATCAAGTTTGTAGGTGTGCGACTTCTGTACCTCCAGCGCACCATGCACCGTGCCCGCGCACACCACCATCACGCCCTGCGCGCCGGGCGTCAGGGCCACAGCGGCAGCATCCAGCAAATTTTGCGGGCCATCCGGATTCAGCGCCGAGGCGGGCCGCATGGCACAGGTCAACACCACCGGTTTGGCATGGATCAGCGCCGGCGGCAGCACGGCGTGCAGAAAGTAGGCCGTTTCTTCCAGCGTGTCGGTGCCGTGGGTGATGACGATGCCAAGCACATCGTTTTGCGCCAGGTGGTGCACCACGCGTTGCGCCAAAGCCCGCCAGATGTCAAAAGACATGTCTTTGCTGTCCACCTGCGCCACCTGTTCGCTGCAGAGCGGGTGACCTCGCAACACGGTTTGCAGACCAGGCACAGCGTCCAGCAGAGCGGCAATACCCACCTGCGCGGCGGTATAGCCAATGTTGTCAGACACATGGGAGGCCGTGCCGGCAATGGTGCCACCCGTGCCCAGCACCCACAATGTTTTTGAACTTTGATCAGATACCACTTGCATGCTTTCAAAAACTGGTTAAAAATACAGTTACTGGACATGAAAACAGTGGTTTTAATGCCAGTTGCGTTTGCCTCAAGCCCCAAAAAAGGAGTTGCCATGCTCACCCGCCCCAAACTGACCGATCGCCAGCAGCAGATCCTTGATCTTATCCAGAGCGCCATCGCGCGCACCGGTGCGCCGCCCACGCGCGCCGAGATCGCCACCGAACTCGGCTTCAAATCCGCCAACGCGGCCGAAGAGCATTTGCAGGCGCTGGCACGCAAGGGTGCCATTGAACTGGTGAGCGGTACCTCGCGCGGCATTCGGCTGCGTGGTGATGCCTTGCGTTCCATCAACGAGTCGCGCAGCGCGCAGTTTGCATCGCCGCTTGCCGCGCTGGCCCAGTTGGCTTTGCCACTGATAGGCCGTGTCGCTGCCGGCTCGCCCATCTTGGCGCAGGAGCATGTGGACCGAACCTATTACGTTGAAAGCAGCCTGTTCCAGCGCAAGCCTGATTACCTGCTGAAAGTGCGTGGCATGTCCATGCGCGACGCGGGCATCATGGACGGCGATTTGCTGGCGGTACAAACCACGCGCGATGCCAAAAACGGCCAGATCGTGGTGGCCCGTCTCGGCGATGAAGTCACCGTCAAACGTTTCATGCGCCACAACAACACCATCGAGCTGCACCCGGAAAACCCGGACTACCAGACTATTCTGGTTGAGCCCGGCGAGCCTTTCGAGATTGAAGGCCTGGCCGTGGGCCTGATTCGCAACACCATGCTGATGTAGGCACCGCCCAACAGCCTGCCAATAACCTGCCACCGCCACACCCCGTCTTTGCCACACCGTCCGTGAAAGCCAGCACCATGCACAACACGCACAGCAGTTCATCCGTTTTCCAATCGTTCAAGGCGCTGTGGTTATGGCTGATGGCCAAGCCAGGGCAATCCTCGCCAACACCCGCCCGCGTCATCGTCAGCCCACTGCCAGTGAGTGCGCCAGCTTGCGCTGCGCCGGTTGCCCTGTCAGGCCGCCAAGACCCTCGGTCGGCGGACGCAGGCAGCCGGGCCACAGCTGGCCGGTCGGTACGTGTGCTGCAGGTGGTGGAAGCTGGCCAAAGCCCGGCCCAATCCGGGCGCTTGCGCATCTCGGGGCGCATGGCCGATGTGTGCGCCGAGTTGGACCGGCTGGCCGCCCGGGAAGCATTGCAGCACTGACGTGCGCAGCGCGTTCAGCCGTCCACCCAGACGGCGCCCCGCGTCATTGTTGACAATTTCCGGCATCTGAACTGATCAGATTGCGCCTGCCAAGGCACAATCGACAGCATGAATATCGCGATTCTTGATGATTATCAGGATGCCGTTCGCAAATTGGCGTGCGCATCCAAGCTGGAGGCCTACCAGGCCAAGGTCTACACCAACACTGTCAAAGGGCTGGGGCAACTGTCCCTGCGGCTGAAAGACGCCGATGTGATCGTGCTCAACCGGGAACGTACCCATTTGCCACGTGCCGTGATTGACAAGCTGCCAAGGCTCAAGTTGATATCGCAAACGGGTCGGGTGGGGCCGCACCTGGACGTGCATGCATGCACCGAGCGTGGCATTGCCGTGGCCGAAGGTACTGGCTCACCAGTGGCACCAGCCGAACTGGCGTGGGCGCTGATCATGGCCTCCGTGCGGCGCCTGCCGCAATACATTGGCAATCTCAAGCACGGTGTGTGGCAGCAGTCCGGCCTGAAGTCCAGCAGTATGCCGGTCAATTTCGGGCTGGGTACCACCCTGAAAGGCCGCACACTGGGCATTTGGGGCTATGGCCGCATTGGGCAACTGGTGGCGGGTTACGGGCGGGCCTTTGGCATGCGGGTGGTCATCTGGGGCCGGGCACCTTCGCGCGAGCGGGCGGTACTGGACGGCTACGAGGTGACCAGCACGCGCGAAGAGCTGTTTGAACAATCAGACGTGCTGTCGTTGCACCTGCGTCTGAACGACGAGACCACAGGCATCGTCAGCGCAGAAGACTTGGCCAGGATGAAACCCACTGCGCTGCTGGTCAACATCTCGCGCGCTGAACTGATCCAGCACGACGCTTTGCTGAGTGCGCTGAACCGGGGCCGCCCCGGCATGGCGGCAGTGGATGTTTACGAGTCTGAGCCAATTTTGCAGGGCCACGCCTTGCTGCGGCTGGAAAACTGCATTTGCACACCGCACATTGGCTATGTTGAGCAAGACAGTTACGAGATGTACTTTGGCGCGGCGTTTGACAACGTGGTGAACTTCATCAAAGGGCGCCCCACCAACATCGTCAACCCCGGCGCCCTGCAAGTCAGGCGCTGACCCTGCACGCGGCCAGAGTTTGGACTGCGCGTCGCGCAGGTGACACACCGGGCGTTTTCAGTCTCTAAGATGGCAGGCCATGAACGACGCCAACCTGACCCTTGAAGAGCGCGCTGCCATCAACGCCGGGCGCTGGTTTGCCAGCCTGTCACCCTCACTCAAACACGACATTTTGCGCTGCGCCTACGTCAAGCGCTACCAGGACGGCGAGCTGATCTCCGCCCGCGGCGAGCAGCCGCAGGAGTGGCTGGCCTGTGCCAAGGGTGCGGTGCGTGTCAGCTCCACCACGCTCTCAGGCAAGCAGGTCACGCTCACCTATGTCGAGCCAGGCATCTGGTTTGGCGATGTGGCCATCTTTGATGGCGACCGGCGCACCCACGATGCCTACGCCCACGGCGACACCACCACCCTGTGCGTGGCGCGGGCCGATTTCACCAAGGTGCTGGCCCAGCACAGCGAGCTGTATGAAGCCCTGTTGCGTCTGCACGCGCGACGCATCCGCCAGCTCTACGGCCTGGTGGAAGACCTCAACACCCTGCCCTTGCGCGCCCGCCTGGCCAAGCAGTTGCTGCACCTGGCCCGCTCTTACGGCGTGCCCTCGCTGAGCGACGCCACCGAAGTGCGCATCGGCCTGCAACTGGCCCAGGAAGAACTGGCCCAGTTGCTGGGTGCCTCGCGTCAGCGCGTGAACCAGGAGCTCAAAGCCATGGAGCGCGATGACATCATTCGCATCGAAGCTGGGGGCGTGGTGGTGCGCAACCGCAGCGCCCTGATGCAACTCACCCAACTCTGAACACATACCTTCCCCATGAGCAACTCTGACGATTTTTCTGGCACCCGGGCCGTGCCACCCAACCAGGCCTTTGATGAAGCCGCCCTGGCCCACTGGCTCACGCAACACCTGCCCGGTTTTGCCGGTCCACTGCGCGTGGCGTCGTTCAAGGGCGGCCAGTCCAACCCCACCTACCAGCTCATCACGCCGGGCCAGACCTATGTGATGCGCTCCAAACCCGGGCCAGTGTCCAAACTGCTGCCGTCTGCGCACGCCATCGAGCGCGAGTTTGCGGTGATGAGCGGCCTGGCCAACTCTGCCGTGCCGGTGCCGCAGATGTTGTGCCTGTGCGAGGACGAGTCGGTCATTGGCCGGGCGTTTTACATCATGTCGTTCATGGCCGGGCGCATCTACTGGGACCAGTCCCTGCCCGGCATGACACCGCAAGAACGCGGCGAGATTTACAACGAAATGAACCGCGTGATGGCTGCGCTGCACTCGGTGGACTATGCAGCCGCCGGGCTGGCCGCCTACGGCAAACCCGGCAACTATTTCGAGCGCCAGATTGGTCGCTGGAGCAAGCAATATGTCGCCTCCATCACCCAGCCCATTGACGAAATGGACCAGCTGATGGCCTGGCTACCGCACAACATCCCGGCGATGGCCCGCGACCCGGCGATGGTCAGCATCGTGCATGGCGACTTCCGTATGGACAACCTGGTGTTCCACCCGACCGAGCCGCGTGTGATCGCAGTGCTGGATTGGGAGCTGTCCACGCTGGGCCACCCGCTGGCCGATTTCAGCTACCACTGCATGGCCTGGCACATCACGCCTGGTGCCTTTCGTGGCATTGGTGGGTTGGATCTGGCGGCGCTGGGCATCCCCTCTGAAACGGACTACATCCGCCAGTATTGCGAGCGCATCGGCCTGACCACGCCTGAGCAACTGGCGCAGGACTGGGCCTTTTACATGGCGTACAACCTGTTTCGCATGGCCGCCATTCTGCAAGGCATCGGCAAACGGGTGGAAGCCGGTACCGCCGCCAGCGCGCAGGCGATTCAGGCTGCAGCCGGGGCGCGGCCACTGGCGCAACTGGCCTGGCAGTTTGCGCAGCGCCGTGAGTGATTTGCCCGGATGCAAGCTATGAGGATTTGCGTCTTGGGTGGCAGTGTGTGGGGTACGGGAGCCCGCCTCATACGCGCTTCGCTTTGCGAAATCGGCGGTCACCCATACCCCACACACTGCTGCACGCGCTCAGGTTCGCCAGCATGCAACAGCCGGGCCCCAAAAATGTGCCGAACACTACAACTGTCTCAGGCCATGTGGGCCAAGGCAGGGGGCCGATTTCAAAAAGCAACGCGTATGAGGCCCCCTGCCTTGGCCCACTTGGCCTACCCCAAGCGCAAACACCTCTGCGGAGCACCCCTGTCTTCAAATGACGCACCAATCATCAAGACATCACAGCATTCTAAAAGTATGACTTTGATAGCTACTAGCCCTTTACCTATAAGAGCTAGAGCCGTATTTTTTATATAAAACTTCTTACACCACCACCGAGACACCACCATGGATTTTGACTACTCCCCCAAGACCAAAGAACTGCAAGCCAAGCTGCTGCACTTCATGGACGAGCACATCTACCCCGCCGAGGGCGCGCACCACGCCGAGGTCGAGGCCAACACCGCCGCAGGCAAACGCTGGACGCCGCTGCAAACCATCGAAAACCTCAAACGCCAGGCGCAGGCGCAGGGGTTATGGAACCTGTTTTACCCGCTGGACAGCGAGCAGGTCGGCGGCATCGAAGCCGGTGCAGGCCTCACCAACCAGGAATACGCGCCGCTAGCCGAGATCATGGGCCGCGTGCCGTGGGCCAGCGAGGTGTTCAACTGCTCCGCGCCCGACACCGGCAACATGGAAACCATTGCCCGCTACGGCTCGCCTGAGCACAAACAGCAGTGGCTCAAGCCCTTGCTGGAAGGCCGCATGCGCTCGGCGTTTTCCATGACCGAACCCGATGTGGCTTCCAGTGATGCCACCAACATCGAAACCCTGATTGAGCGCGATGGCGACGACTACATCATCAATGGCCGCAAATGGTGGATCAGCGGCGCGGGCGACCCGCGCTGTGCCATCCACATCGTGATGGGCAAAACCAACCCCGAGGCGGAGCGCCACACCCAGCAAAGCATGGTGCTGGTGCCTGCCAACACGCCAGGCGTGACGATTCTGCGCCCCTTGAACGTGATGGGTTACGACGACGCGCCGCACGGCCACATGGAAATTGCCTATAAAAACGTGCGTGTGCCCGCCAGCAACATCCTGCTGGGCGAAGGTCGTGGCTTCGAGATTGCCCAGGGCCGCCTCGGGCCGGGGCGCATTCACCACTGCATGCGCCTCATCGGCCTGGCAGAGCGGGCGCTGGAACTGATGTGTAAACGTGCCGCCAGCCGCGTGGCCTTTGGCAAGCCGATTGCCGCACAAACCGTGACCCAGGAACGCATTGCCGAGGCACGCTGCAAGATCGACATGGCGCGTCTGCTCACCCTCAAAGCCGCCTGGATGATGGACGTAGCAGGCAACAAATTTGCCAAAAACGAGATCGCCATGATCAAGGTGGTGGCCCCCAACATGGCCTGCGAGGTGATCGACTGGGCCATCCAGGCCTTTGGCGGCGGCGGCATGTGCGACGACTACCCGCTGGCCTACGCTTACACCTGCGCTCGCACCCTGCGCTTTGCCGACGGCCCGGATGAAGTGCACCGCAACGCCATTGCCAAGCTGGAACTGCGCAAATACGCCCCCAGCGCCAAACCGGTGGAGATGCCAATCACGCGCGGTTGCTGAAAGCGACGGGCTACTTGCCCAGATGGGGCAGCCCCGACCACAGCTCGTTGAGGTCAGAAAAGTTCCACTGCGCCGGGTCTTCGCGGCTGATGATTTTTTCCAGCGTAGACGGCGTGGATAAATCCACCATCACCGGCACGATGCGCATGTTGGATTTGCTGGAGAAAAACACCTTGATGATGGGCGTGGTCAGCGATTTGGGCGACTGCTCGGTCACCACGCCAATACGCCCGGAGCGCAAGCGCACTAGCGAGCCCACCGGATAAATACCCATACTTTTCACAAAGGCCTGAAACACCTGCGGGTCAAAGTGGCCCTTCCATTCAGCCATGCGCCGCAGGGATTCGGCCGGGTCCCAGCCGGATTTGTAGGGCCGGTTGGAGGTGATGGCGTCGTATACGTCGCACACGGCACCCATTTTGGAATACAGGCTGATGGCGTCACCCGATAGCTTCTCGGGGTAGCCGCTGCCATCCATCTTTTCGTGGTGGTGCAGCACCACATCCAGCGAAACGGCATCCACACCACTGCTGGCCATGAGCATTTTGTAGCCCTCGGTGGGGTGGGTGCGCATGATGTCAAATTCGGCATCGGTCAGCTTGCCGGGTTTGTTGAGCACTTCAGTGGGCATGGCGACCTTGCCCATGTCGTGCAGCAAACCAGCCATGCCACAGGCGCGGGTCTGGGCCTCGTCCAGGCCAAGCTGTTTGGCCAGCGCCACCATCATCGCGCACACCGCCACCGAGTGCAGGTAGGTGTAATCGTCCGCCGTTTTGAGCCGCGCCAGGCTGATGATGGCGCCAGGGTTGCGCGAGACCGAATCAGAAATGTCTTCCACCAGCTGGCGGGCACCGCCCACGTCCACCGCACGGCCCATGCGCACTTCTTCAAACATAGACACCACCGCTGCCTTGGCCTGCAGACAAATGCGCGCTGCACGCTCCACCTCCTGGCTGGCCGGCAGCGGCGCGGTGTCTTGCGGCGGTTTGGGCTGCGCCACAGCAGTGGGCGCGGGCTCCATCGGCGGGTGCGTCTCTTCAGCCACTTCGGCAAGCACCGAGGCGCCAACCGGTACATCCAGCCCCAGGCTGCAGTCAATCATCACTTCCTTGATGCTGCTGGCCAGAATCAACTGGATGTCTTTGGGGTCTTTGATCACAAAACCGGTGCGCCAAAACGGGTGATCCATCCAGGATCCGCAAAACTCTTTGAGGTGCATTCCCAACTGGAGCTGGTCGACATGAATACGTTTGAGCATGATGGTTGGGGTGTCTAGGCCAGCGCAGCGCCGGTTTCAGGGTCAATCTGCGCGAAGAACCACACCCAGCTGACGCAGGTAGTTTGCCACATCCGGTCGCAAGCCTCCGGCCTGGCGCGCCATTTCTGCCAGTTCGCCGGCGGGACCGGTTTGGCCCTGCTGCGCCAACGAGACCGCGGCGCCCAACATCCAGCGCGGCTCATTGGGGCGCAGTTCCAAGGCCTTCAAATAGGCCTGCACCGCCTCTGGATGGCGGCCCAGCCGCTGTGCCACGTTGCCACGCAGTGCCCAGATGTCAGCCACACCCGCCAGCGGGAGTTCCAGGCGGGTCAGCATCGACCAGGCGGCCGTGAGCTGCCCTTGGGACAATGTCATGCGCACATATTCACGCGTCAGGGCCGCCAGCGCGGTGGCCTCGCTGGCACCCGCGGGTTCCAGCCGACTGACAGCCGACTGCAGCAGCCCAAGCGCCGCATTTGGCTCGCCCAGATTCCAGCGCTCTTGGGCCTGGGCCAGCACTTCGGTGGCCGCTGGCAAACGCGGCTTGGGCAACTCCGGCGGTGCAGCAGGTGCGCCAGCTCCCACCGCCTGGGCAACATGGACGCTGACCGCTACGGCTTTCACCGGCACCTGCGGCACCGCAGTCACCCCAGGTTGCACTGCCCTTGGCTCGGCAACTGCCCTGCTTGCAGGTGCAGGCACAGTCGCTGGTGCTGGTGCTGGTGCTGACACTGATGCAATTGAGGCTGGTGGGCTGGCGGGCTGTGCAGCGACCTGGGGTTGGACACGATCCCCATCGATCTGGCTCACAGCGGGCTCAGGCAACCGGACAGCGGCCACGGGTGGCGTGGCCAAAACCGATGGGGGTGTCGATGACTGGCTAGCCCACCAAAGCACCGCAGCCAACACGGCAACCAGCAGCAGACCCGCACGCCAAACCCAGCCTGGTTGATTCGCCGACTTGCCAGCGGTAACACCGCGGGCACCCACAGCCGCGGTGCCAGCCGTCAACCCCGCCCGAGCCCCCGGCGAACGCAGCGCGTTCAAAGCTTCACCAGGCTGGCGACTGTCCAGGTCACGCAGCATTTTGTTGATCACGCTCATGGTGCCCCCTTGCGCCATACCCAGGCTGATGGCCAACGCCATCGTGATGCGGGTTTGCCAGCCGTATGGCGCAGCCCGGGTGTATCCAAGGCAGCCAGCCGAACATGCGCGGGCGTCACACGGTGGGTGTTTTCACCATAGGCGAGCATCAGGCATTTGTGCGCCAGCACGTTTATCAGCCGCGGCACGCCACGGGTCAGGCTAGCCAGCAACTGGGCGGCAGAGGCCTCAAACACCTCAAGATCTGTGGCATCGCTGGCGGCCGCCACCGCCAGCCGGTGCGACAGGTACGGCCCCACATGGGGCGCCGCCATGGGTCCGAGGTATTCGCTGAAGGTGATGCGCTGCAACAATTGTCGAATTTCCGGGCGCGCCAGCTTGGCGTCCAGCTCAGGCTGACCCAGCAGCACCAGTTGCAGCAGTTTCTGCTTTTCGGTCTCCAGATTGGACAACAGACGCAAGCTCTCGATGGTGTCCAGCGGTACCGCTTGCGCCTCATCAATACACACCACCACCCTCTGCCCCTGCTGTGCATGGCAAAAAAGGCAGTTCGCCAACAGTTGCATCAAGGCACGACGGCTCTGACCGGCCGGCACCGCTACACCCAGCTCGTGCAGCAACGCCAGCAACAAATCGTCCGGACCCATGTCGGGGTTGGGAATGTAAGCGGTCACGCACTCGTCCTGCAGGATTTTCAGCAACTGGCGGCACAGCACCGTTTTGCCACAACCGACTTCGCCAACAATTTTCAAAAAACCTTCACCGCTTCGTAACGCCACCAACAAAGTATTGAGCGCCGCTTGGGCGCTCTCATGGGGGTAGAAAAAAGCGCTGTCTGGCGTGATGGAGAACGGAAACTCTCGCAGGGCGAAATGGCGTAGGTACATTGCAGCGTGTCACTGCACCGGGCGCTCACCCACCTGGCCGTCAATGCGGATCACGCGGGCACGGGCGGCATCCATCTCGTCCAACGCAGCGCGGCTGCGGCGGCCCTGGTCGTCCCAGTCCTGCTGGTTGCGGATGATGGTGGGTTTGATCAGCACCACCACTTCTTTTTTGCGCCCGTTGTTGGCCTTGTTGCCCAGAAGGGAGGAAAAAATCGTGTCGCTGGAGCCCGGCAGGCCCGATGAGGTGAGGTTGGACTCAATTTGCATCAGCCCACCAATGGCGACAATTTTGCCGTCCTGAATTCGCACCAGCGTGTCGGACTCATTGACGTTGCTCGATGCCAGTGGAAAGCGGTAATTGCCCACGCTACCCAGGTCCACCTGACGGGTCTTTTCGGTCACCGTGGTCACTGAAGGATGTACGTGCAGGGTGATGGTGTTACCGTCGTCAATCTGCGGTGTCACGTCCAGTGAGATGCCCGAGAAAAACGGCGTCAGGGTGATGTCGGGCAAGGTGGTGGTGGGGTTGGTGGTGGCGGTGCCGGCTGTGTTGGAGCCGCCGGTGACACCCGTCACAAAAAACTCGTCGGTACCCACCTTGAGCACGGCCTTCTGGTTGTTCAGGGTGGCAATTCGCGGGCTGGACAAAATTTGCACGTCGCCGCGGGTTTCCAGGAAACCCAGCACCGCCTGGAAGCCCTCGGTAGCAAAAGCCAGGCCAAACAAACCTGTGCCAGCCGACGGCAACGCCAGACCGTCGGTCAACAAAGCGGTTGTACCGGCCACAAAGCCTGGCAAGTTGGACTGCACCCCGTTGATCAACGTGTTGCTGGTGTTGTTCCCGCTCAGCACACCAAATGCCCCGGTTGAATTACCGCTGTTTTTCAGTGCGGACCAGTCAATACCGCTCTGGTACCCGTCGCGCAGTTCCACCTGCACAATTTTGGCCTCCAGCATCACCTGGCGCTCCACAGAGATCTGCGCTGCCTTCAGAAACTTGGCCACCTGGCGCAACTCTTCAGGCATGCCGCGCACCGCCATGATGCCCGCCTGCGGGCTGGTGACCACGCTGCGCCCTTCCCCTGCGCCCACCAGGCCTTTGACTGCGCCGGTCAACTCCGCCCAATAATCTGTTTTGGAATTGGTCGAAACACGGGTGCTCTCGGATTGCATGGAGCCGCTGGTGGTGCCACCGCCGGTGCTGCTGCTACTTGTATTGGCGCTGCTCGGCGACTGCCCGCTGCTGCCCGAAGACACCCGCAAATCGCTGTTGCCGCTACGCTGCGAGTTGGGGTAGTTGATGGTGAAGATACGCGTTTGCAGGGTGGGTGCAAATATGGTGATGCGCCTGCCTTCCATCTTGAAGTCATAACCATACACATCACGAATGGCCTCCAGCGCCTCTGCCACGGTCACGCCGCGCAGCGTGACAGACAGTGTGCCCGCCACGTCAGGGTGCATCAGCATGCTGTAGCGAGTGTCGGCCACCATGGCCAAAAAGACCTCACGGGCTGGCGCGTTGTTGACCAGCAAGTCGATACGTGGCTCGGGCGGCAAGACCACGGCTGGCGGCGCAGGCTCGGCCAGCGCGTCTGCAATGCGGGTGGGCACCGGTGCCGTTGGCGCAGCCACCGCAGCGGCAGGCATGGGCACTTCGGCCCGAATGGCCTCACTGACACTGGGCGTGCGCAGGGGGCGATCTATGCCGCACCCGGCCAGCGTCGCCACCGCGCACAACACCGCCGAACCAGCCGCACGCCGCCCCAAGGCAAAAGACACCGAACCAGGCCGGGGAGCCAACAAACAATCAATCATGGCGAGTTCTTCAGGTTTCATGGGGCAGACCTCACGGCGTGTTCTGGGCAGGGTGCACCAACACGGGTGCAACAGGGGGCTTCTTGGGTGCCTGGGGGGCCAAGGCGGCGCGGCGCTGGACACCACTGAAGACCTGGATTTTTTTCAATTGCCCGGCTTCGCGCAGCCAGACTTCGGTTTCGGCAATGCGCTCCACGCGCACCTGCCCAATGCGCTGCCCAACGCCATACAGGCGGGTGCCGAGCATCAAGTAGTGCACACCGTCGCGCTTCAGCACCGAAATGCTGCCCGGCTTGAGGGTTTCTTCTGGCATGGGCGCTGCATCTCCCACCAGTCCAGCAGCTGCCGGGGCCACCGTGGGGTCGCGCAGCGACTGGGCCGATACCGCCGTTGCCAAACTCATGGCCACAGCAGCCCAACAGCCCCATTGAGCGAACGCCTGGAACAGCAAGAGGCTTCGGCTCAAATTCATGGCACCGTTTCTCCAAGCAAGAACAACTGCAGCGTCAATTCAGGCGGCCCTTTGTCAGACGACAAGCTCATCACACCCCAGCGCGCGTAGGGCATGGCGGCCTCCAAAGCGGCCACATATCGCATCAAGACCGGGTAAGCCCCGGCCACGGTGATCGTCACACCCTGGCGTGTCAGCCCGTCAGGCAAACTGCCCGCGCCGTTGCTGTTGCCGGGCCCGGCGGTTTCGGGTGCCAGCGCGGCAGTGCGCACCAGCGTCAGACCGTCATGGCGGCGCAGCAGTTGCACCAGCGTCTGCGCCAATGGCGCGGAGGCGCTGGCGTCAGGCAGGCGCTGACGCAAGGCCTGGTTCACCTGGTCGATCTGCACCTGGGTGACCAGCAGCTCAGCCTGTGCGGCCTGGTCAACATCGTTGGGCTGCGCACTCACGCGCAACGTGTCGCGCAGGCGCTGCAACTCGGCGTTTTGCTTGTCAAGGCGCTGCAGCAATTGCTGGTGGGCAGTCTGGGCGGGTGACAGCCACAGCGTATCTGCCACCGCCAGGCAGCACACCAGGATCGACAAAAAGAGGAAGATGCGCTCACGCAGGCTCAGATTGTCAATACGCGCCAACTGCGCCTGCCACCACACCTTCATGGTTGGGCTCCAGATGGCGCGGCGGCGGTTGCCACTTTGGTCAGCAGACTGTAGGACCACAGGGGCGGTAAAACGCCAGTCTGAACTGATGCCGGCTGCACGGCGGCGGGTGCCGCCTGCACCAAGGCGTTGGCTGGCTGGACACCTTCCACCTTGACGGTGTTGAGCGTTTGCCCCTGCAGCAAGGGGCTCACGGCAAGTTTGGCCACCCAATCGTTCAGCGCAGCAGGTTCCAGCGTGTAGCCCCCCAACTCCAGCAGTTGGTAATCGGTTTTGATCTGGGTCAGCCAGACCACCGGGGGAATGGTCTGCGCCACCAGTTTCAAACGCGCAGAGTGCCCGCGCCCGGGCTCAAACAGGCCTTGATTCAAGGCAGCCAACACGCCCTGGCGCTGCTGAAGTTCCTGCCTGCGCTGCCTGAGCTCTTGCAGCACAGCTGACTCAGCCGGGCCAGCACTGGCTTTGGCGCGCTCCAGCGCCCCGCGCAGTTCATCCAGTTCCCTGGCTTGTGCCGAGAGGGTCAGTTGCAGACTGTCTGCAGCACCTCTCAGGTTCCAGACCCAGGCTGCGCCCAGGGCACCGCCCACGAGCAACAATACGGCCAGCGCTTGCGCCAGCGACTGTGCGCCAAAACGCTTTTCCTGCTTGCGCAGGATCGGGAGGCAAAGATTGACTTGTTGCGGCATGGTGAAATTCTGGCGCTGGCCAATGGGCTACAGCGACGAGCCCTCCATGCGCAACAAAACACCCAGCAGCGGCAGACAAACTGCCAGATCGGCAGCACTGAAAGCATCGAGCCCGTCAAAAACCGGCTTCACATCCAACGGCACCACGGTCTGGCCCAATTGCAGCGTCAGCCAGGTGGCCAGTTCCGCGCTGCGTTCCCCGGCATACACGCGTATACCCGCCAGTGGCAAGCTGGACCAGGTTCGGTCCCACACATCCAGGGAGCGCTGCACCTCCAGCACCAGGCGCAGCGAGCGGTCATCGTCTGCCAGATCTGTGTTGTGGCTTGCAGTCGCTGGCAATGCTGCGCCTAAAAAGTCGCTGTCCAGTGAAATGTCGCCCGCCCCGTACGCGGGCACATACTCCTGCACGGGGGTAAAGCCATCTATCGGTGCATCCACCGCCACACCCTGCCCCCAGGTGCCGGTCAGAAAACCGTCGGGCACATCAAAACGCCGGGTGTAGAAAAGTTCCTCATTGGCACTGATGGTTAACAAGGCCTGCTGCCCTTCAACCAGCACCAAGGCAGCGCTGGCGCGCTCGGGCGAGCCGTCACGCTCCGCCACAGCGGTCTGCAAATTGCGCTGCGCGGTTTCCTGAATGTCGATCACCGACACGCGGCAGTCCATCTGCGCGGCAACCTGCATGGCTTCAGCCACCACCGTGTTGGTCGCGGCCACCACAAACGAGTGCCCAGCGCCCGCACCTTGTTGCTGCCCGTCACCCACACGCATCACGTCAATGGTGACATCGTCCACATGCGTTTGCAGCATCTCGCGCACCTGGTAACGCGCTGCGGCGCGCAACTCTTCCACCGGCACATTGGGCGTGTCAATCTGCAACAGCTGGTATTGCTCAGACCGCAGCATGACAATGGCATCGGCCCCCTTGAGGCCCAGCGCCTGCAGACGCTGCCTGGCCGAGCTGCCCTCGCCCAGCCCCTGGCGCTCTACACCCATGGCCAACACCTCAAACGTGCCGTCATCCAAAGGCTTGGCGTGAACAAACGCCAGCACCTGCCCCGACCAGGAGAGCACCCACTGGTTGGTCGACACACGGCGTTGCCAAAGCCAGCGCATGGTCAGTGGTACCCCCAAGCAGACTGGCTTGAAAAGTGGCAGAGGACAGGCATGATGGCGTGGAATGGGCTGGGCTGCATCGCTCTAATTTTAATAGCTATCTACCCATAAGTACTATGGGCTGAGGGTCAAAAACGCTTAAAGAATCGAAATCAATAGTTTTCTCGCCGGTAAATGATGGGAGATTTTGACCCATAAACCCCGAAGCTAACCCGCGCGCAAGGCAAATCGTCAAACAGTCCGGCAGTACCTGTTTGACCGCTGCAGTTACCCCAGTCGCCCATTAAATAGTCAGGCGCTTGCAAAATGACGTCCAGCCAGCCATTTTTCTGAGGCGCCGGGAACGTCAAGTTGGACTTGCCAGCCAGCAGCGGGCTGGTCAAGGTGGGCACGGTGTCGGTGCTCAGCAGCTGGTTTTTGCCTGCAACCACCGGGTAAAAGTACAAGCCAGCGGTGCCGCTGGGCGAGACACCTGCGGCCAGCGTTTGTGCTGCTGGCACCACCAGTGCCGTGCAGTTGTCCAGGGCGTTGTTTTCAAAGTAGCTGCCGCTCCAGTATTGGGCCTCGACAGGCATTGTTGCGGACAGTTTTTCAGAGCCAAAAACATTGGTCAGACGCAAGCGGCCACTGCGAATGCCAGCAGAACCCTGACCAAAACCGCTGGAAATCACGCCATCGGAGTCATCTGCTTGAACCACCAGGGTTAGGGGTGATGTCTTGGGGCTTGGAAACTTGTAGGTCACCCCCAGCGCGGTGCCCTCCCCCAGTGCAAAGTCTGAAGCAGGCAAAACGTTACCGGTCATGTTGGCCGAAGCACCTGCGTTCGACAAGGTTACGTTTTTGGCCCATGTGCTGCCAGCGTAGTTCTGCGTGACACCACCCGTCAAATTTCGCGCTGTTACGTCCACCATGAATGCTTGGCCAGAGTAGGTGAAGCCGCCAGAACTGCACCCCTGCGTGACCACCGTATCAAAGTGATGCGGAATGAACCTGCCCACACCACCCACCACACCGGTATTTCCGCTGGCCGTCAAGCCTGTACCCAAATAGCTGCCACTGGCCAGCGTTGCTATCAAATCTATCATGCCTACCTCACTCCAGTTCATGGCGGTGACGTTCGCCACACCTGAAACGAAGGGCCCAAGGCTGCCTGTTGAAAAAACACCATTGGAGGTTCCTGCGCCAGTGGGTTGGTACTTGGAAAACGTCAGCACGACACCCTCGGCAGCGGCCTCCTTGCCGAAATTGGGGGTAGCGGCGGCGGCGTTGTTTCGAGCTGTTACATCGGCTGCAAAGCTCTCACCGGCCCGAATGGGGCCAGCGGGATAGCCGTCTATCAGAAAGTCTTTGGGCGCAGCCACAAACCCGTCCGTCCCGGTGATGGTGATGCCAGAACTGAGCGTCTGAGCGGTCAACGACATGCTGCCAACATCCGCATAGTGAACCGTCGTCGTGCCCACACCACTGGCATCAAACGTCAAATTGATACTTCGACCAACGGCATCACACGCTGATGACACGCTGTTGGGAGCGTTGAGGGCCTGGCCAGCCACCCGCACAGGCAAGGTACCAGTCAACGGGTTGGCATAGGTACAAGTCCACTTGATGTTGCGCGTCGAGTTGGCAAATTCTGGCGTGCAAGCGCTGCTGTTATCCGCTTTTTTCACCGCGCGCAGCGTCAACGTTTGTGCCGTCTCTGCAACATGATGAGGCACGTCAAATTGGAAGCCTGACTCGGCAAAGTTCAAATCAGCGTCACATACCGACCCGTAGGTGAAATCCGCCCCCACGCAACTCGCTGCCGTGCCTGAATGCTCAGTGTTGCCGCCGGAATTCAAGTTGATGTTCAAGCTCTCTACATACGCGTTGGTCAAACCAAACGTCACGCTGGACTCGTTGGCGAAGGTGTAACTCCCTGAGCCAGTGCCTGCGCTGCCAGACACCGGGTTGATGGTGGAGATACTTGACCATGTGCCGTGCCCGGTGCTTGTCGACATGGACATCGAAGTGCCTGCCAAGCTGATCAAGGCGTGGTTACCGTCATGCGCCTGCACCGTGACGCTGGCAACGACGCCACCACAGTTCACCACCTCGCCGTTGTGAATGATGTGAAAGTGATCAAACACCGTGCAATTGGTGCGGGTGAGCGCCATATCGGCAGCGGCCTGCGTGGCGTTAATGTCAAGGTCATAAAAATACACCTCATCAATGGTGCCATTGGCACCCTTTGCTGACCCCGTAGTTGGGGTAACACCCGATGTGCGGTTGTCACCGACGTAGACCGTACCCAGCGCAGCAATCGACCCGCTGGAGGTGGTTCGGAAAGGTGTCGATGTATTGGTTGTGACTTGCACGCCGTCCAGCAGAATTTGCATCAACGTCTGGTTTGTACCCGGGCTCAAACTCCAACTCATACCAACATGGTGCCAAGTACCTGCTGGATAGGTATAGCTATTAGACGTCTCCGCAGTGAAGCGAGCGCCACCACTGTCAGTCAGCACAAAGCGCAGCTTGCCATTGGCAAGCTTGAGCAAAAAGAACGGCGTGGCTGCGTTAAGCGTGGCATCCAGCAGCATGGCATCTGAGCCAGATGCGTTCCAAGCCACGTTGGATTTGTACCAAAAATCTACCGCACCCCGGTTGCCCGGTGTCAGCGGTGTTGATACCGCATCAATGACCGTGTTGCTGGTGTTGTTGGTAAACGTTGCACCCCGGCACAATTTGCCGGCTGGCACGTTGGCAACATTGCTGCTTGCCCGTGTGGCGTGGCGTGCGTTTCCTGAAATGTCCTTGATTTCACCTGCAGTGCCGTTCCAATAGCCTTCATCAAAACGGTATTCCGCCGACTTGGCAGCCAATTGATTGGCCGGGTACCACAACACTGCCGTACCCACTGCCGGATCAATGAAGTTCTGGTTGTAGGCGTACTGTGTGTAATCAGTCGTTGAGACTTGGACACCAACCGCAGCCCCTGCGCCGGTCGATGAACCGGTGGTGTACTGGTACTTGAAATTGCCGTTGACTCCCGCTGCACCTTCGTAAAGTGCCACCTGAAAGTTGTAGCGTGCAGTCTGGCTGTACAACTTGACATTGACCCAGGAGATCACCAGACGGCGATTAGGTGCAGTACCCAAAATCTCGTATTTGACAGCTGCACCAGTTGTGCCGTTGGCCGTGCCAGCAACTATGTCCAGCCAGTACGGCACCATCAATTTGGTCGGCACCCCGTTGGGGCAGCCCGAAAAATTTCCACCACCGGCCGTGATAGGCAAAGCCTGCGAGGTGAAGTCGCGATGAAATCCGGACACATCTGGCGGAAAGGCCAGAATCCCGTTGGAGTAAACCCGCAAACTGGTGTAAGCCGTGCTGGCAAAGGTGAAAGTAAACCCGCCTGGGAATGTCAAATCTGCCCAGTCGTCGTCTCCATTCGGATAACTTGTACACGCTGGCGATGCAGTCGATGTGTGCCAAGTAAGCGCTATGGCACTGGCCGAAGGTGTGTCGTAGGCAAAAACATCAGAGCGGTAGGCATATGTGGCCCCTTGTGCCTGCGCTTGACTGGAAAAAATCAGGGCAAAGATGCCTAAAAAGAACACCCTTAGACACTGAGATAACCAAGACGTGCGTAGTGGAGAGAAGGCCAAATTTGATATATTAAAAATAGCTACCAACCCTTTATTGTCAATGGATAGAGGCCGATTTTCTATATAAAAGCTGGTCTTCATGTCTTACCTCTCCATCGACGCTGACACACTGCGTTCAATGTAGCCGACGGAGCCCACCGTGCCGCCTGGCGTGGAAGCCACCGCGCGCATCTGCACCATGTAACGACTCTGCCCGCCCTCCTGATAAGCGGTCACGCTGCAGGCAACCGCCACAGAAAAGCCGTCAATCGCAAGAGGCGAGGCAGTTGTACAAGTTGCTACACCGATCGCGGCGGGGTTGGCCACTGCGTTTACCGCACCAATGCCCCACTCCGTGCCCGCTCTCGCCGCCCAATAAGCCCGTGTGCCTTGCACATCCTGCGCCGACGTGAGCTGCTGGGTGTTGGAAAACGTCACCATGAAGGCACCCAACGCCGCCAGAATGACCACCAGAAAGATAGCAGCAATCGCAGCAAATCCGTGGGCTCTGAGGCTTTTCCGATGTAAAAAGTAACGGCGATGGTTCATGGCGCGTTACTCACATGCACTTCATGCTGCAGGCTCACCGTTTCGCCACTGTCAGTGATTTGCAGGCGCATGCTGATCAGGGCGTTGCGCTGCAAATCCGAGCCGGTGTAGTTGAAGTTGCACGAACTGACCCGCTCGGCCATGACAGCTGCCCCCGTGACCGACGCCGCGCAGGCTGCGCTTTCTGCCAGTGGCAGTGTCAGCACCTGCCGGTAAAGCGTGCCATTGCCATGCCCTTGCGCGTTGATGCCGGTAGCACCCATACACACATAGCGCACCACCTTCTCGCTGGCGGGAATCACGTGAAACCGCTTGTTGGGCGACTCCAGCGGGAATTTTTTGGCAGTGATGGCGATGACGCTTTCGGCGGGCGAGCCTGATTCGGCACTGGCAGACGTGACGGCACTGGTGTTGTCGGCAGCATAGGCATCGGCCCCGGTCATGCCCAGGTTGTAGATGACGATCAGGTCACCCGCCGTGATTTGCTGGTCAGCGGGCCAATCTGCATTGCGCCCCAGCATGTTGAAACTGCTGTCACCAGCGGCCAGATTGAAGTCCAGCACATCACCACCGCCACCCACATCGGCACGGTAGCGCGCTCCGATCTTGGTGGGGATGAATTCCACACACTGGCTGCCTGCGCTGCGGATGCTGTTGGGCAGCGCTTTGCGAATATCGCGCCCCATGCGCCGCACCACCGTGTCGGCCACGTCGGTCAGCCCGGCGCGGCGCGCGGTGTCAAAGTAGGCGTCGATCGGGCTCTTCATAAACACCGCCACCATGCCGCCGATCACTCCCATCAGGATGATGACCATGATCAGTTCCACCAGCGTGAAGCCGCGCTGGGTTTTCAGACGGGCAAGGCGGGCGGTCATGATCAGTAGTTGGCCCGGTAGCCACTCAAGCTGATGTCACCACCCGGCCCTGTGACAGTCACCGATATCCTTTTGGCAGTCACGCCGGTGAGATCGGTGCTGATGTCAACAGACACATCGGTGATGCTGTATGCCGACAAGCCGGGAATCACCGTGCCCACCATGTCCACAATACCGGTGGAGGTGTAACCGTCGTAGTCGCTCACGTCATCAAACTGGGTGCGGTTCGTCCCGCTGTAGCCACCTGAGGGGTTGACGTAGTCCTTGAGCAAAATTTCCTCCAGCAGCGCTTCGGCAATCGCCACCGTCTGCTTGCGCACCATCGGGTCCGCGCTGGATGCCACCGTGGTGTTCATCACCGACAAAATGCCAGCCAGGCCAGCACTCACCACCACGATGAAGATGATCAGTTCGATCAGCGTGAAACCACGCTGGCGCTTAATCGTGCACATAGCCTGTTGTTGCATCGACCATGATACCCGTGCTGTTGGCAATGGTGATGGCCACTTGGGCAGACTGGTTGGTGCTGCCAAGGCCTGTGTACTGGAACGAGGCCACTGACGCCGTCAGGCCACTGCCACCGCGGGGCGTGTTGGGCAACGCCAGCGCCCCATTACACGTCCCGTCGGGCGGCGAGTTAGTGTCCATGGTAAGCGTGACCCCGGTGGCATTCAAGGCTACACAAACGGTTCGGCGCTGGGCAATGGCGGTTTTCTGGGCATAACGCAGTAGTGACAAGGTTTCGTCATGAAACCCCCTGGCGTTGAAATCACCCGTGTTGAGGATGCGCGGGGCAGCGAACACCGCCAGCACCCCCAGGATGACGATGACCATGATCAGTTCGATCAGGGTGAAACCCGTTTGAGTACTAATTGGGCGGATACAGAAAGCGAACCTGCGGGATTCCATAAAAGCGCGAACCACAAGCAATCACGAACTGAAAGGTTAGATTAAGAATATCGAAGTCGCATATCAAAACAAAAGCGAGGGCTTCTCACGAAACCCTCGCTCAACAACTTTGAAAACAAAAATTAAATACCTATGATAGTTGCAGTAGCCGTAGCACCACCATCTGTCTGAGTCACTGTACAAGAATTGCTTCCAGCGATAAGCGCAGCAGCGTTATCTAAGGTGTACCCATTCGGAATGCCTCCTTCCAAAACAGCAGTCGCCGCCGCTTGGCAGGTTAAACCGATTGTTGCTGTCCCGTTTGTCGACTTCGCGCTTCGAGCAGCATAATTAACGGCACTAGCTGAAGAGATTCCGCCTACAACACCCTGAAGAGCAGCAACTTGAGCGTCAGCTTTCAGGTTTACAAATTTAGGTAAAGCCACTGCGGCTAGCACACCCAAAATCACGATCACCATCACCAACTCGATCAAAGTAAAGCCGCGTTGCACTTGTTTCATGTTGTCCACCTTAAAAAAATCGGTACGTTGTAAGTCAAATCTACTATCCAAATCGATAGCACCAACGGGCGAAGTATAGACACTCAACGCCGTTCAATCCACCCATTCGTTGTTCCATCGGTACTTTTCCACAGGTACCAGTTGCAAAACGCCGGGCATCCCTGTGACCTCAAACCAGATCATCGGGTCGCTGCTGGGGCTGTCCAGCCACAAATGGTCCAGCGGCTGATAACCGACGCACGGGCAATTTTCTTCAAATACCCACGAACCCGGCGGCACCGAGGCCGCTTGTGCTTTGCTGACCACCCCCAAATAGTTGACAGGTTTTTGCTTGACCAACTCAAAAGGATTGCGTGCGAACAGCATGCTAGGGTCTTTGCTCGGTGACACCTGCCGCTGAAGGTGGTCAATCACCAACGCTGTGCGCAGCGCACCCACTGTGAATTTGATAGCAGCCAGCTCGCTCTGACCCTGGACTTGACGCACGTATCGCAAAAAAACCAGCAGCAAGATGACGACCAACAACGCCATCAACAGCCACTCACCGGGCCGTCGCCAACTCTGGGTTTGCATCCGCACACTGGCGCTGTGCGCCATGCCTAACCCCCACCTTTGCCCATGGCCGCTTGCCCAAGATTCCACAGCGGCAGGAACACGCCCAGCGCCAGCAGCAACACCAGCACACCCACAATAGCTAGCAAAATCGGCTCGATCGCAGCCGACAGCCCTTTGATGTTGTAGTCTGTCTCGCGTTCATACATGCCAGCAATCTCAAACAGCAGGTTATCCAGCTCGCCGGTTTCCTCACCGACCGAGATCATTTGCAGCACCACAGGTGTGAAAACACCCGTGGCCGCCGCGCAACGCGAAATGCTTTCACCGCGCTCAATGCCATCACGCATTTGCTCAATGCGGCTGCCGATATAGGCGTTGTCCACCGTTTGCGCCACCACGGTGAGTGCCTGCACCAGCGGCACGCCGCTCTGGCTCGACAGGGCAAAACTTCGAGCGAAACGGGCCAGGGTGGCCTTGAGGATGATCTCGCCCACGATAGGCAGCTTGAGTTTGCGCGAATCCCAGTTGTAGCGCCCGGCCGGTGTGCGAATGTAGCTGCGCACGAGCATGCCCAGCCCGATTCCGCCCGCCACCAGCAGCGGCCACCAGGTCAACATGAAAGCCGAAAAACCCAGCAAACCACGCGTGATCAGCGGCAACTCGGCGTTGAAACCGGCAAACACTTTGGCAAACACCGGGATCACAAAGATGTTCAAAATCACCACCGCGATCACCATGGCGATCATCACAAACACGGGGTAACGCATGGCCTGTTTGATGCGTTCACGCACATCGCGCTCAAACTCCATGTGCTCGTTGAGCCGCAAAAACACCTCGGTGAGCTTGCCGGTCATCTCACCCACACGGATCATCGAGATATAAAACGGGCCAAAAATCTCCTGATGCCGCGCCAACGCTGCAGAGAGTTCGCGCCCTTGGTCCAGGCTGGAGCGGATGTCTTTGAGCAAATCCACCATCGCGGGCTTGGTGCTGGAAGCCTCCAGCCCGGCAAAGGCCCGCAAGATCGGCACACCGGCCTTGTTCAGGGTGTACATCTGGCGTGAAAAAATCAGGATGTCCTCCACCACCACCGGTGGTCGGGTCAAACGCTCCAACCAGTTGTCTTGTGTGGACTTGGCGGCCTTCTCGGTGATAGCACCGATATGCACCGGTGCCACACCCATGGCCATCAATTGGTCGGCAACGCTGTTTTCACTCAGCGCGTCAAGTTGTCCTTGAACCGCTTCACCGCGATTGTTGCGGCCACGCCATGCATAAACTGCCATAAGTGGTGGGTGGGCTCCGGTCAGATGTCTTGGTCGTCAACATCAAAACCGATGCGCACCGCCTCCGCCAGCGAGGTGCGCCCTTGCCGAACCAGTTCCAGCGCATGAAAAGACATGGTGTAGCCCTTCATGCGCTCGCGCGCGAGCCTCATGAATCCAGCGGGGTCAGAGCGAGACGCCGCCTGAGTGAGAGCAGCATCCATCTCCAGCAGTTCATACACACCCTGGCGGCCTGTGTAACCGGTGCCGTTGCAAGCCGAACAACCCCGCCCCCGTTTGGAGACCACCGCGCCCACATCGTCGACCATACCCGCCAGCCAGGACAGCTCTTGTGGCGTGGCCTGATGCGGCTCGTTGCATTCCAGGCAGTTCAAACGAACCAGCCGCTGGGCAATCACCGCCTGCAGCGACGTTGCCACCATGAACGGCGGCACGCCCATGTCCAGCAACCGGAACGGTGTGCTGATGGCATCACGCGTATGCAAGGTTGATAGCACGAGGTGCCCGGTAATCGCGGCCCGCAAGCCGATTTCAGCCGTTTCTTCGTCGCGCATCTCACCCACGAGAATCACGTCGGGGTCTTGGCGCAGGCAGGCGCGCAACACGCGTGCAAAGCTCAGGTCAATCTTGTCGTTCACCTGCACCTGGGTCAGACCGGGCATGCGGTATTCGACCGGGTCTTCCACGGTGATGACCTTCAGTTCGGCCGCGTTGATCTCAGACAGCGCTGCATACAGCGTGGTGGTTTTACCTGAACCCGTGGGCCCGGTCACCAGCACCAGGCCAGAGATGCGACCAATCACCTCACGAAAGCGTTTGAGCATATCGGCGGGCATGCCAATGTCGTCCAGCCGCTTCATGCCAGCACCTTGCTTGAGCAAGCGCATCACGGCCGACTCACCGTAGTTGGTCGGCAGTGTCGACAGTCGCACATCAATGGTGTTGTCACGCAGGCGTACGCTGAAGCGGCCGTCTTGGGGCAGCCGCTTTTCAGAAATATCCAGCCCGGCCATGAGTTTGAGGCGCTGCGCCAAGGCGCCGCCAATGCGCTTGTCAGCCTGGGTTTGCGTTTGCAACACACCATCCACACGCACACGAATTTGCAAACCAGATTCTTGCGGTTCAATGTGAACGTCAGAGGCACCCACCTGCATGGCATCTTCAAACAGCGACTGCAGCAGCCGCACCACCGGCGCGCCTTCGGTGCCAACGGATGCAGACAACTCACCGAAATCAACCGCATCGCCAAGATCTTTTTCGAGGGCTCGCGCCAGGCCGCTGATCTCTTCGGTGCGCCGGTACAGCCGGTCAAAAGCCAGTGCCAATTGGCTTTCAGGCACTGCCGCAATAGAGATGCTGCGCTTGAGCAAGCGGGTGAGTTCGTCGTAGGCGAACAAGTCCAGCGGATCGGCCAAAGCCACCAGCAAGGTGTCGCCCTTGTCTTCCAGAACCAGGGCACGAAAACGCCGCGCCGCAGACTCGGGCAGCAGCTTCACCACATCCGCACGAAACGGGAATGTCTTGAGATTGACAAAAGGAATGCGCAACTGCCGAGCCAAGCCGTTGGCCAACAGCTCTTCCGTGATCAGGCCGGTCTCGATCAGCAATCGGCCCATCTTTTTGCCAGTCTGCTTCTGCAGCACCAGCGTTTGCTGCAACTGTTCCTGGGAAATCAGGCGCTGCTGAACCAGCACGTCGCCGAGCCGGAGCTTTTCAGGGCGCCCTGGCAGAACCGGTGAAGCCGCAGCGCTGGAGGGAGTCACTACCTGATTCATTCCAGCCGTCGACCCGGTTAATGCAGGTGACGGGGCTTACGGCCCCCACCGTGCCCCATGCCACTGGAGCCACCACCCGACCCGCGCGGCGGCTTGCCCAGTTGCAACGAGTTCACCAGATCATCAAAGCGTTGGCTGAACAGGCTGTCAATAGCGGCCACCACGCCGCCGAGTTCGGCACCATCAAAGTGGCGCTCCATCAGGTTGACCACGTCCTGCACCAGCAAATCGCGCTGAACCTGCATGATGGAGGCCGGGTCCGGCCCGACAAACAGCATGACAAAGTCATCGCGCGATTCGGCATCGGTGGCATCTTCCTCGTCCTCATCGTCAAACTCGGTGTCGTAAAACGTGACTTCGATAGCAGCACCGGATTGCGCCACGTCGTTGAGGTTCATGCACATCTCGTCCAATGCCTGGCGAAAGTCGTCATCCCCTTCTACCGTCCAGCACATCTGCAAAAGATGCTCCTGGGCGTCAAACTTGATACCTGGCTCGTCTTCATAAAAACTGCCTGACGCTGCGGCCAAAGATTTGGCACCGGCATACTTCCAGAGCGGTTTGAGTGTGTCTTGCAGATGCTCCAGCGTAACATCAGCGCGCAAGGCAACCTGGCCATGAACATGGATTTCAAAGGGGGCGTTGTAACGTGCCATAGCTTGTGAGTTTAAGTGGTGCCGAGACCGGAACCGCGTCCAGCCTATAAGTGCTTGATTTGATTGAATTAATTTCTATTACCTAAAAAAAGTACCGTCAAAAGTACCGTCATTTTTCAATCCGTCTCATTTTCGCTACACCTTGACACCATATGAATTGACCTGAGTTTAACGCGTCGAAAGTTGGATGGTCACACTTTGCAATGCCACCAGCGCCAGCCAGCGCATTACCGGGTAATGATCCCTCGGTGCATTTTGATTGTTTTCAAATCAGGGATTTATTCTGCGCGTGGGGAACAGTGCGGTTTCCAGCGCCGATAGCTGCCAGACTTTTCACCCGCCCCCAGCTGCACCTTTTTTGGTTACGTTTATCACCACGATTGAAACTGTCCGGTTTCCTCTATCGATCACCCAGACTTTTGATGCCCCCTACACCAGCCCTTTCAGCATCGCTTGTTGCTGGCGCATGGCCTGCCTGATTTGTCGAAGCTGGCCAGACAATCCGCCCTTGAAAGCATTGCGTGCTGCCACCGCCTTACCTGCCTCGCTACGCGGCCCGGTTGACTGTGCCCACGGTTGCCATTGCCGGATCAAGGCCGATTGACGCGCCCGGCGCTCCGCTGTCCAGGTAGTTGCCATTGCTTTGCTCCAATAGTTCGATCGACTGATTTTGTTTTCTGCCCGTGTGCGTGACATTGTTCACCTGTTGCGGCCCGGTGGTCACGTTGGCTTGTTTGGCGTAAACAATCGGCGGATTCTTGATAGCCGCCAGCGTTTCCAGCGTTGCTCGGCATTGGCTTTGCGCCTTGAGTGCCACCCGCATGAATATTTCAAAGTTGGGCATGTACTCTGCACCTGTCGCACGCTCTGCCAGGCGTGCAAACAAGCTCTGTAGCGCCGTGGCCTGATTCATCAGCATGGCCTCTGCCTGTGACAAGTCATTGCGATTGGCCGCTGCACCTTGGTCTTTGAGCGTTTGCACCAGCGTGGGCACGTCAAGCTGTGCGTGCATATCTTTGTGTTCGTTGCTGGCAATGACGCGATACGCCGCCAGTTCGGGCGAAGTCAGCAGCGTGGCGTAATTTTTCGCCGTCACTTTGGGGTCTGTCTCACTCGCATCGCAATGCACCGTCTTGCGTGCCAGTATTTCAGGCTGTTTTGCTTTTGGCGTGGGCTTCTTTGTGGCCATGATGGTGCGTCCTTTGGTTACTGTGTAACGAGTGCCGGGGTAATTGCGTTGGTCAGTCCGTCGCATCTTTGAAGTGTCAAAACCAGATCAGCAGGCAATTGCGCATCACGCGCCCGGTGTGCCACTTTTGCGGCCTGCCAGTTGCCACAGCGCCAGCTTGCCCGCCCGTAGCCTGCCAGGTGGGTGCATTCAACGCATAGCCGCCTGTCGTCGTCGTCACGATCCCGCGTCACCAGTTTGTCTGCCAGCGATTCAGCGTCACCGTGGATCAATCCCTTGTCGGTGAATCTGGCCAGCCGCGCCGTGAACAGATCAATCTCGCTGCCCGTCATGGCCGTGCTGCGTGGCCAGCACCAGCGGTCGGGATCATTACCGGGTAATGCCGCCGCGCCGGGTGCCGGGTCGTTCGCTGCCACCTTTTCAGGTTTTGCTACTGCTACTGTTGCTACTGTTGCTACTTTTGGCGTTGTAGGGGGTGCATCGGTAGCAAAAGTAGCAGGAATAGCAGTAGCAGACTGCCGTAACCCGCCCTTTTTGAGTAGGTTGGCCAGGCTCATGACGCGGCCACCAGTAAGTCGGGGTGAATCTGGATCAGCTTCTTTTTGCCATCCTTCACCAGCCGCGCCCGGCCCAGCTCTGCCAATTCTTTGACAGTGGTATCAATGGCTGCCTTTTCACGCAAGCCGCCCGGCCCAAATTGCTGCACCGCCTTGGTGGGCACCTTGTCCGTGCCTTCGCGCCTGCAATAGTCCAGTAGCCACGATTCCAGCCGCATCGGGTTTGCCACTTCGGGGGGCATGGCCAGTTCACCTAGAAACCGCTTCGCTTCGGTCAGGTGCCAGGTGATGATCTGCACCGCGGATTCAATGCACTCAAAATCAATCGGCCCAATGCTGCCAGCAAAAACGTGAAACAGCGCCGCCAGCCGCGCCACGTTGTCCGCTGCTTTGCTGCCCACGTCCCGCAAGTCGAACAGTTCGCCACCGCTGGCCAGTTCAGTTTCAATCGCATCATGGAAAGTCACCCAGGCCTGTTTTGCTTCGGGTGCCAGTGTCAGCATGGCCGGGGTCAATACGCCGTTGTCGTCAACGGGTGCAGGCCGATTCAGAATAGCGGTCAGTCTGGCGTTGAAACCTGCCAGTGCTGGCCAGCCGTCCGGTGGTGGGGTGAACATGCGCGTGCCCATCGTCGATTCAGGCCAGGCCACCAGAAACCGCGCCAGAAACCCGGCCCGGTGCCGCGTGCTAACCCTTTGGTGTTGTCAAAAAAGGCCCGTAGCGTGGGTTCCTGCACTTGCAGGCTCATGGTCAGTCGCGCCGTGGTGTCACCATAGCCTGCGCTTGTTACGCGGTCAGTTGCGCCTATCTTGCCGTCCCATAGCTGATTCAGCCGCGCCATGTTGCGCATGGCCACGTCTTTGTTCATCGCGTGGCCACCCAGCACAATGCCGCCTTCATTGCTGAATATGCCGCCGGATGGCCAGCCGTTAACCAGATTGGATGCCAGCGCTTCGGGGGTTGCGTCTGAGTAGATCAGCCGGGGCACGCGGGGGGCTTGGGGCTTGTCGCGGTCAAGGTCGTGCAGTTGGTTCACCAGCAGGTTTGTAGGCTTGCCTTCTTTGGCCAGTGACTTGATTTTTTCCTGCACGCCGCTGCGCTGCGCTTTCCATGCGTCCAGATCAGTTTCATAGGCTTGGATCAGTGGCTTTGCCGCTTCGCGCTCGCTGGCCTCATAGTCGCGCATGGCTTTGGTGAAATAGCCGTCACAGCTTGTTTTGCGTTCACCGCTGTCTGCGATACAGCACAG
>MTEI01000019.1 GCA_002083775.1 Rhodoferax ferrireducens
GGAAGAAGCCGTTGAGGTCGCCGCCGAAGATCAAGACGCCGCCCGCGACCACGATGCCGATGATCGACAGCGCGAAGGCCACGGGGCCGGTAACGGAGTCCTGCAAGCTCGACAACCAGGATTCATAGGGCAGCGAACCGCCCGTGCCGGTAGAGGCAAAGGCGTGTTGCGGGGCCATGAAGATGAACGCCGGAAGGAGAAGCAAGCCGAGCTGCAAAACGGTGTTGCGGTTGAACTGAGGGCGCGAGGCAGTGAATGGCATGAGAGTCGATTCCTTAAAGGGTATTGGTGATGTAGCGGCCACCCTCGTAGCCGGAAATCTCAAGAATTTCCTGTACGCGGCGACCATCCGAGGTGCGGGCGATATGGACAACAACATGAACCACCTCGCCAATCAGTGATTCAATTTCGGATGGAGCCGACTCATTGCGGGTAATGAGCGACTTCAAGCGAGCCAGGCCGGCCAACGGGTTGTTGGCGTGAAGGGTTGCAGCGCCGCCCTCGTGCCCGGTGTTCCAGGCGTCCAGCAAGTCCAAGGCTTCGGGGCCGCGCACTTCGCCGACCAGGATGCGGTCAGGGCGCATGCGCAAGATGACTTTCAGGAGGGCCGTCATGCTCACGTCTAGCGACGTGTGGTACTGCACGAAGTTTTCGGCGGCGCACTGAATTTCGCCCGTGTCTTCAATGATGCAGACCCGTTCGGACGGGTTGCACAGCACCATTTCATTGATGATGGCGTTGACCAATGTGGTCTTGCCCGAGCCGGTGCCGCCAATTACCAGGATGTTCCGGTGATTCTTGACGGCGGCTTTCAGCGAGTCGAACTGCGCTGGCGTCATGATGCCGGCCGACACGTACTGTTCGAGCGTGAAGATGGCGATGGCCTTCTTCCGAATAGCGAACGTGGGCGCGGGAACAATCGGAGGGAGCTGGCCCGCGAAGCGCGAACCATCGAGGGGCAATTCCCCTTCGATGATCGGCTTGATGCGTGTGATTTCCTTACCGTGATAGCCAGCAACGGTCTTGATGATGGCTTCGGCCTGCGCGGCGCGCAGTGTGCCGATGCACTTCATCCCTTCCCCAAGACGCTCCTGCCACAGCTTGCCATCGGCATTGAGCATGAGTTCGACGGTCTTGGGATCGTGCAGCGCATCAAGGAGCAGCGGCCCCATATCCCGTTCGAGTTTTTTCTTAGCTCGATCCTTAACGCTTGCGTAGTGGTCTTCTGGTTCAGTCATTAGCTTCTCGCTCCGGTTCGGTTCGTGTTGTCGAGCATTCTACACGACAAAGGATATACCGAAACGAAAAACTAAACAACAAAATTGAAATGTCCGTTGTGGCCGTGGTCTTCCCGCGTCGTCGTCGGCGACGACACACCATGCCGCAATACGGAAGCGGGCCAGCCCTTACGCGATGGCGTGTCTGGCACCTTGCATGCCGGACGGGCTTTTTAGCCGCTAAATTTCTTCCCTGGAGTTAGCCCTTGTTCGGCTTCTTGTCTTGTAGGTGCTTACGGTTCTCCTGATCCCATTGCCGCACGGTGTACGCCTGAAACTCCGTCAGGATGGCCGAGACACGCAAGAAGCCTTCGGGAAGACTTCGGGGTGCGTGCCCGCCTGCAAGTGCGTCCAATGTCGCCCTGTCCAAGTCTGTCAGCTCTAACAGGGTCGGCAGCGGCGTATCAAGCGCGTCCGCAATCGCTTCCATCACTTTGAGCGATGGATTGGCCTTGCCATTGGTAAGGTCAGACAGGAACGACACAGAAATGCCCGATTTCTGTGCTAGTTCGTTTTTTGTCATGCCCAGCTCTTCGAGCAGCCGCAGCACGTTTGTAAATAGAATTTGGTTGTACACAGGCCCTATGCCTTACGTTGCGCGGCCGCAAAATTTTAGCCGCTAAAGTTCTTGACGGTAGAATTCTGTTTAGCTAAACTAGCGACTTCACCAACCAAGGAGAGTCGTAGTGAGTCTCAACAAATTCCAATTTATCGGCAATCTTACCCGTGATACAGAGGTTCGGTATACACCCGGTGGCGATGCGCGTGCCATTTTTGACCTTGGCGTCAACCAAACATGGCGCGATGCCGAAGGCGTCAAGCAGGAAAAGAGCAACTTCTTCCGCGTCAAGTGCTGGGGCAAGACGGCAGAGAACGCCGGCAAATACCTTGGCAAAGGCTCCAAAGTGTTTGTCGAAGGACGCATCGAGAATACCGAACACCAAAAGGACGGACAAACCGTGTACGGTACTGATTTTGTCGCCGAGTACATCGAATACCTGGAAACCAAGACCCCAGGCGGGCGCAACAACGCGCCGGCCAGTGGTGAGTAAATAACCCAGGACGTGAGTTATGACGCTTGATTCTTTCAACGAAGAAGAGTACAGGAAGCGCCTCATTGCGGGCGGCATCGACGCGGCCAGCGCCGCCGAGGTCGCCGCCAAAACGGCCGCTTCGCGCAAGGCGTCATCCCTCGTTCACACGGCCGCCGTGACAGCGGCGACCCTGCTTCAACTCCCGGAGCCGGCCCCAGCGCCGGCACCCGAGAGCCTTCCGCCACAGACTACCGCAGCGCCCTCGCCTTCTGCCAGTGACGAATACTGGGCGAAAGTCTACGGCCACTATCAACAAGACCAGGCAAAGAAAGCCAGCGCCGGGCCTACTCAACCAACCCGGAGGGAACGCATGGCTTCAACGTCCAAGAAAAAACCGTCAACTGCCGTCGCCGAGCTGGGCCAGAAGGCCACGCAGCTTGAGCAGGCCGCGACACTCAAGGCCACCAAGGCGCAAATCAAGGAGCTACAGCTTTCGCTGTTCGATCTTGCGCCGTGGGCCGACAACTTACGGGCGATGCCCAACGACCTCGCCAGGGCGGCCCTGTTCACCGTGCGCAACAAGCGCACGCCTCGCGTAGCGCGGCAAGCGCATTCCATCTTCGTGCTGTCCAAGGGCGTTGAAATCACGTACACCGGCATCGAGCTGCGCGCTGATGACGATGAGCTGGTATGGCAACAGGTCTTGGAATACGCGAAGCGCGTGCCGGTCGGCTCTCCCGTCACCTTCACCTTCTACGAGCTGTGCAAGGACTTGGGCTGGTCGATCAATGGCCGCTACTACGACAAGGCGGAAGAATGCCTGTCCAGGTTGCAGGCGACCGCGTTGCAGTTCATTTCCGGCCGGATCGGTCGCCTTGAATCGGTGTCGCTGATCCATCGCTTTCGCGTGCTGGATCGAGGCAAGAAGAACTCGCGCTGCCAGGTCGAGATTGACGATGAAATGGTGGTGCTGTTCGCCGGCAAGTATTACTCGAAATTCGAGTGGGAAAAGTACCGTTCCCTGTCGCCGACCGCCCGGCGCATGTTCGACTACTTCGTGTCGCACAGCGAGCCGTTTCCGATGCTCTTGGAGTCCTTCCGGCTCATGTGCGGATCGGACTCGGATCGGCTCAAGAAGTGGACGGAGCAGACCAACAAGGCATGCGAAGAGCTGAACGGTAGCGGCCTGGTCAAGAAGTCATGGGTTGCCGGTGACAAAATCTACTGCGAACGGTAGACGGCCAGGCGGCCGGCCGGCGATCAAGAGCGGGGGCTTCGGCTCCCGTTTTTCATTGACAGTTGAGGGGCAGGCCAGGGGAATTTTCGCGGACGCGAAAACCGGCTATGTCGTGCTGCGCATCGAGCCTGGTGCTCAGTCTCTCCCCTGCGGGCTTCCAGCGCCTTTCCGACGCTCACCGGGCCTTGGCCCTTGCCGCTGGGCTTCCGACCTCGCCACGGGCCTGTATGGGCCTTGGCGGGGCTTTCCAGCAACGTGCAATCGGTCAGATTTGCCCAGTGCGGCCGCTGCCCCTCAAGTGTCAGCAAGCCGCCCGCGTGGCGCACCTGGTGCAGTGCGCCCGGCAACGTGCAATCGGTCAGATTTGCCCGGCCGCGAGCTGCTGCCCCTCAAATGTCAGCAGGCGGCCAACGCGGCGCACCTGGTGCGCCTGGCCGGCGTCGGCCTGGTGGACGTGGACGAAATGTGCATAACTTCGCTGGCCGTGACACTTGAGGGGCGTTCATTGACACTTGAGGGGCGCTTGTGAGCGGCGCAGCATTGACAGATGAGGGGCAGGCCCGTTTTTCGACGCTGGCCAGCGCCGCGATGCGCCGGCCAGGCGGCCGCCGAGCACCCGGAAAAGGCACTTATCCACAATTTCAGTGGATAAGCCTGTTAGCAAGGCCAGCCCGCTATAGACATTTGAGGGGCGCGACCATAGACACTTGAGGGGCCGTTCATTGACCCTTGAGGGGCAGGCTATAGACACTTGGGGGGCTATCCCTAGACACTTGAGGGGCAGCGTCTAGCCTGTTTTCCTTGTTGTATCAACAACTTAGCCGCGTTTTTCGGGCATGCTAACCGGGTTTTAACCGTAGGTTTAACTTTTCTTATAACTTGGTCTTATAACCAGGCGCAAAAAAAACGGGCAATGCATCGAAGCGGCCGCACAGCTCGCCGCCGAAGGGGGGACACCCCCCTTCTCGATCCCACCCGGCCGCAAGCGGCCTCCCATCCCCCCAGGGGCTGCGCCCCTCGGCCGGTGGCCTCACCCCAAATCGAGCAGCGCCGGAGGCGCTGAGGGCTGACAAACCAGGCGCAAGCGCCTGGAACAGCCTATTTCGTCCTGCTTACGCTGCGCTATGCCCAAAGGGGCTACGCCCCTCTGGACTCCCCAGGGTCTCAAAGCCAGCACCGAGGCCCTGAATGAAGGTCTGCGGTACGCCAAGGCCCAAGGTTTGACTCCAAGAGGAAGGTCGGCAACGGCCAGCGACTCACCGTAGCCCCTCAAGTGTCAATGAAAACCACGGATGCCGCAGCCAGCAAGGACGGCGCGATAGTCTGGCGATCAAAAAAAGTTTCGATAAAACGAAAAATAACTTGCGCACTAGGGCATTTTGCCCTATACTTCTTCTTGAAGGCCGGGCATGTCGCCCAGGTCAACAACCGGAGAACTCCGATGAACAACACCCAAGAGCAGCAACCCGTTACCGCGTCCCTGGTGGCCGATAACCAACGTCTTACCTTCCTACCTTCTTACTTCGGGCCGCGCCTGATGATCCGGGGCGAAGCCCTGGTTTATGCCTGGTTGCGCCGCTTGAGCGAAGACTACAACGGCGGGTATTGGCACTACTACACGTTGACCAATGGCGGCTTCTACATGGCTCCCAAGCTGGACGAGCGCCTGCGCATCGAGGTAGACGGCAACGGGTTCAGCGGGGAAATGTCAGCCGACGCAGCCGGCATCGTGGCAACCCTGTTCGCGCTGGGCCAGCTCGCAGCCGAATACCAGGACACTGACGCCGCCGATGCGCTGATCGACCGCTATCACTTCCTGCGCGAGTTTGTGGACGGCCACGCCGAGGCCGGCCCGATCTTCCGCGCCATCGACTAAGACCACAGGCCCCGGCTGCAAGGCTGGGGCCACTACTCGACTAGACAGGAGTGATTTCATGAAGACGCTGAACTTGATTCTTGGTGTTTTGGTGCTGGCGGCCGCGACACTTGCCGTCCCTGCCGTGCTGGCGAGCATCGTTGCCGGTTCTGCTGGCTTGCTGATGCTCGCATCGGCCGGCCCGACGCTTGCGCCGGCTCCCGTGGTTCAAACCGTGCAGATCGTGCGCCAGGTGGAGGCCCCCACCGTGAACGTCTTTGAGCTGGAAGGCGGCACGGGTGTCGTGGTGTTTCGCCAGGTCAATGGAAAACTGGTGAGCCGCTTCTATCGCGCCCAGGCATAAGGCCATGAAGGGCGAAAGCAAGGCCGCCCTGGTGCCGGCCGGGTACGTGCTTGTTGACGTGGTTCTGACCACGCATCAGGCTTTTATCGTGAAGAAGTGGGCCGAGGCAGCACGGCTCAAGATCGAGGCCGACAAGTCGGCCAGGCCAAGAATTGACGCCAGGAACGAGGTTTCGGACTTTCGACCTGGTGTGCGCTGCGAGATTGTGAGTGTGCATCACCCATGCTTTGCCAAGGACATAGGCAAGGTTGTTGTCGTAACCAAAGCCAGCCAGGACACGCGCCAGGTGTTTGCGCACGACGACAAGCCTGTAACCTACCGGGTGAATCGGCACGGGAGAAGAGTCATTGATTCCGACCCGCGCTGCATCGAGACCGTGTACGGCATGGATAGCTTGAAGGTGCTCGGATGAGTTTTAGACGAAAGGAGCTGTGCGATGACAGATGCAAATATCAGGCTGGAATGCCTGCGGCCCGCCACAAGTGGCTGGGTTCAGCCGACAGGTGAAGAGGTGCGGGAAGCGTTGCGCCTTGCGGGGCTGACCGGGGGGCAGGCGGCGAAGGTGCTGGGGCTGGGGGCCAAGGGCGATAGGACGGTGCGCCGCTGGATAGGCGAGGATTCGGCTATCCCATATGCGGCATGGGCGATCTTGTGCGACTTTGCCGGGCAGGGGTGTATCTGGAAGGACGGATGAAAACCGTTTTACGCCAGGAAAGAAAATTTTAGCCGCTAAATTTGCAAAGTTTAGCTAAAATAGCTTGCGCTGTAGGACAAAATGCCCTATATTTAAGGTAAGGGAAACACCCCGGATTTCTCCGGGGCGCTTGGTCAAGATACTGACATATCAAGACCCAGGCGCGGACACCTGCACCCAGTATTAGAAACTGGAACGTGAGGAAGGGTCAAGAAATGACGAACATCATCAACTTCCCAAGGCGAGCCAAGCCCGACATTGGGGATGCGCCGAAGGTGGCACCACCTACGCCGGACACGGCGGGAATTGGCGCGGCTGTCGTCAAGGGCCTTTGGGTTGTGACCGTGCTGGTATGGCCGATCTTGAAGTGGGTTGTGTCGATTGATTGCTTCTTCCAGCTCATTCGCATGATCTACCACTGGGACACGCCAGGCGTGCATGCGGGCGTCACCTTCCTTGCGCACTTCGCGGCGCTGACGGCACTGACCTACTTTGTTTCGGTCTTCAAGCCGAAGGGCCTCAAATGACGGTCAGGCGAAAATTTAGCCGCTAAAACGCTTGACCGATTCAAAAAGTTTAGCTAAACTTTGTTCCTAGGTTGCTGGCTGACACCGGCATTTTTCAACTAGGCGCGGAGCAAAAGTATGGGTGAATTTCATGAAGAAACGGCTGTCCGAGGCCCAGTTTCAAGCGTGCATCAAGGGCTTGGAGGTGGGCCAGCAAACAATCGAGATTGCGCACGGCGTGTTGGTGCAGGGGCAACCGCAAGCGACGTTCGCGGCTTCGTTGGGACTGTCCAGGGGAGCAGTCTCGCAGGCAGTGAATCGAGTATGGGCCGCGTTCGCGGCAGCGAATTTACCCCAGGGGTACGAGAGGGTTTCGGCGGTTCTGCCGGAGCGTCAAGCGTACATCGTGAAGAAGTGGGCCGAGGACGCCAAGAAACGGGAACCCAAGAAATGAAAACACTGGTAGTCGCGCAACAAAAAGGCGGAGTCGGCAAGACTTCTAGCCTGGTACACCTGGCATTCGACTTTTTGGAGCGCGGCTTGCGTGTCGCGGTCATCGACCTTGACACCCAGGGGAATGCTTCTTTCACGCTGCAAGAGTTCGGCAGCGGCTATCTGGCGAGTCAAATGTTTGACCAGGACGGTGACGCCGTGCGCCAGGCTTTCGCCGAGCTGCCGGAAGGCCCTTTGATGCGCCTGATCGAGTCTGACGCCGTGCTGGCGAACATGGAGAAGCGCAGCCTGACCGACGCTGCCAGGGCGTTCACCGAGAACATCAAGGCGCTGGCCGATTGTGGCTTCGACGCGGTTTTGATCGACACCGCTCCTGCCCTTGGCGTCAGTCTGGCGGCCGCGTTGTACGCGGCTGACTGCGTGCTGTCTCCCATCGAGCTTGAGGCGTACAGCATCCAGGGCATCAAGAAAATGCTGACGACCATTGCCAACGTCCGCAAGCAGAACACCAAGCTGAAATTCTTGGGCATGGTTCCGAGCAAGGTAGACGCCCGCAACCCGCGCCACGTTCGGCACCAGGACGAATTGCGGGCCGCCTACCCGCAACTGATGATCCCGGCCGGCATCGGCCTGCGCAGCAGCATTGCCGACGCGCTCGCGTCCGGCGTGCCGGTGTGGAAGATCAAGAAGACCGCAGCACGCAAGGCCACGCAGGAAGTCCGCGCCCTGGCCGCCTACGTTTACGAAAAGATGGAGATTGAACAATGAGCACCGCTACCAAGAAAACGACCGCCAAGGGCACCGCAGAGGCCGCAGGGAAGCCGCAAGCATCCGGCCTTGGCCTGGACAGCATGGGCGACCTGTCGGCCCTCCTGGACGCGCCTACGGCCGCCGCGAACGGTGGCGGGCCGCTGATGCTGGAGATGGATCTGATTGACGAAGACCCGCACCAGCCGCGTACCGAGGACAACCCCGGCTTTTCCGACGAAAGCCTGGAAGAGCTGGCCGCGTCGATCAAGCTGCGCGGCGTGAAGACGCCGATTTCCGTGCGCGACAACCCCGAGGCCGAAGGCCGCTACATCATCAACCACGGCGCACGCCGTTTTCGTGGCTCCCGCCGTGCCGGCAAGACCGCGATCCCTGGCTTCATCGACAACGACTACAACGAGGCCGACCAGGTTGTCGAGAACCTTCAACGCAACGAGCTGACTGCCCGCGAGATTGCCGACTACATCGGCCGCGAGCTGGCGAAGGGCATTAAGAAGGGCGAGATTGCCAAGGCCATCAGCAAGTCGCCGGCCTTCGTGACGCAGCACGTCACGTTGCTTGACCTGCCAGACCCAATTGCCGAGGCGTTCAACTCGGGCCGGGCCAAGGACGTGACTGTCATTAATGAATTGGTGACGGCCTTCAAGAAGAAGCCGGAAGAGGTCAGCGACTGGCTGGCCGACGAGAACCAGGAAATCACGCGGGGTTCGGTCAAGCTGCTGCGCGAGTTCCTGGACGACAAGCGCAAGCAGGGGCAGGCCGGCGACGATGACGGCGGCGACGGTGAAGGCAAGGGCGACGGCGACGGCCAAGACGGTCAGGACGCCAAGAAGAAGGACGAGAAGCCGGCCGACCCGGACAAGCTGAAAAAGGCCATCATCCAGGTTCAGCACAACGACCGTCCGGCGCGCTTGATTCTGAATCGCCGGCCACCGGCCGAGGGCTTCGCCTGGTTGAAGTACGACGATGACGGCCAGGAGTTCGAGGCCAATCTTGCCGAGGTGCAGCTTGTGGCGCTGTTGGAAGGCTGACCACTCCAAAACCGCCGACCCCCTCAGAACCCGCCGACCAGGCGGGTTTTTTTTCGCCTGTTCGCGTCAGGCCGGGCGCTCTTTAGCCGCTAAAAAAGTTTAGCTATACCGCTTGACAGGTAAGAATAATAAGAATATTATTCTTCTTACCTTATCACCACACTGGAGCCGCGCACATGGAACTGACAAAAGACACCCGCGACCGCATCTTTGCCGCCGCTGACTCGCTGTACGAGCAGGCCGGCCGGGCGGCCTTCCCGACCGTTGACGCCGTTCGCAAGACGGCCAGAGTCAACATGAACGACGCGAGCGCCGGCATGAAGGAATGGCGACGTGCGCAGACGGCGCAGGCCGCCCCGGTGGCCGTCCAGGTGCCCGAGGCCGTCATGCAGGCCAGCAGCGCGGCGCTGGCCGCCTTGTGGCAGGAGGCGCAGGAACTGGCGAACGAGTCGCTGCGGGCCGCGCAAGCGGGCTGGGACGCCGAGCGGATCGAGGCGGATACGCTCAACAAGCAGATGGCCGATGCCTTCGAGGTGCAGAAGGCCGAGCTGGAAGCGGGGCAGGCCAGGATTACCGAACTGGAAGCCGCTGGCCGCCAAGCGGCCGCCGATGCCGAGGCACTGCGTCAGCGGGTCGAAGAAACGCACGCGGCCTTGCTTGCCATGCAGCAGCGGGCGGCTGTCGCAGAACAGCGCGCCGAGGAAATCGAGCGTCGAGCCGGCGACCTTCGCACGGAGCTGGATCATGCTCACCAGGAGGCCGCCCAGGGCCGCGTCGAGCTGGCCGGGCTGCGCCAGGCTCACGCAGGGGAAATCGAGGCGCTACGGGCCGAATTGGTGGCTTCTCAGGGCAAAGCCGAAGCGGCGGCCGAGAAGGCGTCGGGCACTATCGAGGCATTGCGGACGGAGCTGGCGACAGTGAAGGCCAAGGCCGAGACGGCGACCGAAGCGCACCAGGCGCATCGCAAGCAGGCAGCAGCCGAAGCGCACCGGACGGCCGAGCGCATGACTACGGCGCAGGCCGAGCGCGACCAGGCGCGCAAGGATGAACGCCAGGCAAGGGAAGATGCCGCGACCTTGCGCGGGCAACTGAATGAACTCAGAGAGCAGAACGCTCAACTGTTGCAAACTGTCAAGGCGCAGAGCGCACAGAGCGAAAAGCCAGCCGGAAAGGCAAAAAAGGACTGATAAATCGAACGCTTTGCGATAAAATGAAATGTTGTCGGAACGCGACAAATTACGCGATATTGGGCCATAAATGCGCCTTTTTGAACCACCAAGACCATAAAGGAGCATTCAGATGAAGCAACGCCTTCTTGTCATGAACGGGCAGCGCCTTGTTCAGAACGAGCAAGGAGGACAGTGGAATACCGACAAGGTGGAGAAAGCTGGGTCAGTGAAACCCGGCATCTATAACATCTACCTGTCCAGTCAAGCCGATAAGACCAAGGCCCATGATGGCGTGATCGTTCACGCCGACAAGGATCATGTCTATCAGCAAGTTGGGAAGAACTTTGTCATGCACAACCGGGCGGATTTCGATAAACTGCCTGAAATTGGTGCTAATTCCAGCGTCAAATACGATAATGGCAGGGCCGTTACCACTGCCTCATCCCTAAAACTGGGGCGCGGTATATCGTGAACCAACTTTAGCCGCTAAAAATTCAGGAGGCGTCGAGCATGATCCAGTCCAAGGAACCGCTGGCCTTAAAGCCAGGCCAACAAGCCGCAAAGCCGGGACTGGATGCCATCGCGCAAGCCGACGCCCTTCTTGATCGTGCCCAAGAAGCACAGACCGAACAAACCGCCTTGCTTGAGGCTTCCCCCTTGGAGTCCCAATACAGCGCCGCTTTCGCGGCGCAGGTCGAGGCCAAGCACGACCAGGCCGAGCGCATCGAAGATCGTCTTGAAAACCTGATCGAGCAGCAGGCGTCACGCTTGCAGCAAACGCAGGCCAGCCAGCCGGGTCTTTTCTCGCGCCCTGGTGTCCGTGCCAAGTGGCAAAGCCAGGTTCAGCAGCAGCAGAGCGCCATGCAGCGCCTGCACGGCCGTCTTGAGGCCGTGCGAGAAATCAAAGACGGTATGGGTGCTCACGGCCCGCGCATTGAAGAGCTGGCGCACCGCAAGGTGCGCGCCCAGGAGCCAGAGCTTGCGAAGGACTGGGAGGAAATGCGAGAAGCCGAGCGGCTGCATCAAGCCTTGCTGCGCAAGCAAGAGCAAGAGAAAAAGCAAGCCTTGGAGCGTGAGAGAAGAGGCGAAAATATTGGGCGCGGTTTGCGCCTTGGCTTGACCCAAGCCAGATAACAGAAAGCCCGGCTCGCCGGGCTTTTTTCATCGGAGCGCGACCCATAGAGCCACGCCCGCAGCAACCAGCGTGATACACGACGCCAGCACGTTGAACATCGCAACGCGCCGGGCATCGCGCAGCGGCCGGGCGACACCGGCCAGGGCCGCATCAATCTCGCCACGAACGGCCGATGCAGCCGCCTTGACGCCTTCCTTCATCTCCTTGCCCATCGCCTCCTTGCTGGCCGCAAGAGCGGCGTTCAAGATGCGTTCTGCCTTGTCTTTGGCATCGTTGCCCCAGCGCAGTGCCAAACCTTCCAGCTCTTCCTTGTACTGGTCGAGCTGGGCTTGCTGGGCTTTGGAGCTGTCGGCCATCAGTCGGTTGTTGATCGTCTGCAAGACCAGGATCGGATCGTCACGCGAAACGGCGATGCCGTGTTTCGCGGCAATCTCCTTGATGAGTTCTTCAACCTGGTCACTCATCACAGCACCGTCGCGCTATCGAGCTGGTCAAACAACTGGCCCTTGATGATCTTGAGCCGTTGCCTGGTCATGATCGTGAGGGAGTCCATTGCCAACGCTTCATCGAAGGTCAGGCGGTCTTGCAGCATTTCGCTCAAGTCCCGGCCATACGTTTCCTTCTTGAGCGACGGAATCTGAACAATGGCCGACACTCGCGCCTTGTTGGCGGTATAGGCTTTCATCTGTTCAAAGCCCTTGCCCTCGTGCTCGATTGGCCCCCAGTACGGATTCAGCCAGACGACGAAAAGCGCCTCGGCCGGGAATTGGCTGGCGAGCTGCGAAAAGCCGCTCACGGTATCGAGAAGGGCTTGCCCGCCAGTGATGACGGTATGAATCACGAGTTCATGCCCCATGTCCACCAAGAGCGCCGGCACCTGGTTGCTGATGAGGAAGTGAGACAGCGGGACGAACGAGCTGGCCCCGTTGTCGATGATCACGTCATCCTTGGCCGTTGCGATCATTTCAATCAGCGAATCAAAACTACGCGGATTGATTTCTTCGGCTTCCATGATTTCCAACCGCTTGACGCCCAATCCCTTGTAACCAAGGAATGTCGCGTTGACCGGATCGGTGTCGATGCAGAGAGGCTTTTGCCCCTTGCTGACCTTGTATTGGGCAACCATTGCGGCGATGACGGATTTACCGACGCCACCCTTGCCTTGCAGAATCATGTGAATTTTTGACATTTAGAGTAAATCCTCTTTGTTGGGTTTGGAATTGAAGGTGAAGCCGGCCGGTGGTTCTGGCTTTTTCACGGCCGTTTTCGAGCTGGCCGGCTTCGTCGGATTGCTTGGCCCTGGTTCCGGTATTACTGCGGCCGGAATAGGGGCGGGCGGTTCTGTCGCGGGAGGCGACAGGATCAAGCGGTTTGCATAGCCGCGAAATGCCTGGTAGCTGAAATCGACCTTCCCCTCTTCGTGCAGAGTCTCCCAGATGCTCTTGACCGGCCAACCGTCATCGAGCGCCTGTTTGATGTCCACGCGCAAAGCCAGGAAAGCCGCCCGGTTCTGAGCACTACGGGACGGCTTTTTCTTCACCGTCCTTGCTGCTATGCGTTCGGAAAGGCTCTTTGCCATGTGTCACCTAGCGTTTTCATGTCTGTTGTTTGACCATTGATCGGCCCTCATTTTAGGTGCTCTACCGTTCTTTGAGCGTTGTTTCTGCTGTTTTGCCCGGAATTTTGGCAAGCAACGTCAGTTTATATCGAAAAGAATGGTTTAGCAAAGGGCTGTGTCATGCTATTCTTGGTGTCAGAACGGTCGAAGACCGGGCAGGATATGTGAAGTTAGCTAACCGGCGAGCCGGTTATCTATCTTCACTTCCCCTTATTCGCACTTCGTGCTCAACGGGTCTCCTGCTCTGCGAGGCCAGACGGCTACCGCCGTCAAAAGACATGCACCGGCTGACGCCGCTGGAGGTTTGAACGATGAAAGAAGACAAGAAGCAGCCAACGCGGAAAGCGCGCCAGTTGCGCGTTCCCGTGTTGCCCGATGAGGAAGCGGCCATCAAGAAGATGGCCGCTTCTGCGGGCCTGCCCGTCGCCGCGTACTTGCGCAACGTGGGCTTGGGCTACCAGGTGCGGGGCATCCTGGACAACAAGCGAGTGGAAGAGCTGGCGCGCATCAATGGCGACCTTGGCCGCCTTGGTGGCCTGCTGAAACTGTGGCTGACCGACGACCCGCGCACGGCGCGATTCGGCGAGTCCACCATTCGCGCCCTGCTTTCCAAGATCGAAGACACGCAAGACCAGATGCACGAAGTCATGCGCGCCGTGGTTTTGCCGAGGTCTTAGCGATGCCCTTTTTAGCCGCTAAAAAGCCGGGGGGTGCCCCGTGATTGCAAAACAGGTGCCGATGAAGTCAATCGGCAAGAGCGACTTCGGCGGCCTGGTGAAGTACCTGACCGACGAACAAAACAAAAACGAGCGCGTCGGGTATGTGTCTGTCACGAACTGCCAGACCGATAACCACCAGGTCGCAATACTTGAGGTCATCAACACCCAGGCCCAAAACACGCGGGCTACTTCGGACAAGACCTATCACCTGATCGTCAGCTTTCGGGCTGGCGAGCAGTTGGACGATGCGACCTTGAAGGCCATCGAGGCGCGTGTTTGTGAAGGGCTGGGGTTTGGCGAGCATCAGCGCGTCAGTGCCGTGCATCACGACACCGACAACCTGCACTTCCACATCGCCATCAACAAGATTCATCCAACCCGCTACACCATTCACGACCCGTACAACGACCACAAGATACTCGGGCAGCTTTGCGAGAAGCTGGAACGTGAATTCGGGCTGGAAGTCGATAACCACACCGCGCAACGAACCGGCAGTGAAAACCGGGCGGCCGACATGGAGCGGCACGCCGGGGTTCAAAGCCTGTTGGGCTGGATCAAGCGCGAATGCGGCGACCAGATCAAAGGCGCGCAAAGCTGGGCCGAGCTGCATACGGTGCTGCGCAGCAACGGCCTGGAATTGCAAGAGCGGGGCAATGGCTTCGTCATCACGAACGGGGCAGGGCTGGGGGTCAAGGCCAGTTCGGTTGCCAGGGAGCTATCCAAGGCGAAGTTGGAGCAGCGCCTTGGTGCCTTCGAGGCCGTGCAAGGGCAGGGCGCGTCAGCGGCCGTCGCGCAGGCCGCGCAAGCGCGGCGAACGCAAGCGCCGCCCGTTGCGAAGGTCGGGCACAAGCCGCCGCCAAGAAGCCAGAACCGGCTACACCGCTTGTCGCAGCTTGAGGGCATGCAGATCAACAGCGGGAAGCGATACGAGGCCCAGCCGATGCGCTCGCGCATCAACACGGTTGAGTTGTACGCCAAGTACAAAAACGAGCAGACCACGGCCACCGCAACCCGCACGGTTGAATGGGCCAAGGCGCTAGAGCGGAAGAACCGCCTGGTTGAGTCTGCAAAACGCACGGCGTTACTCAAGCGAACGGCAATCAAAGCGATCAAGGGCGCAGGGCCGGGCAAGAAGGTCATGTACAGCTCGACCAGCAAGACCCTGAAAGACGAAATCCAGGCGATCAATAAGCAATACCTCGCCGACCGCCAGGCGATCTACGACAAGTACCAGCGGCTTGCTTGGGCCGACTGGTTGCGAGCCAAGGCCACCGAGGGCGACCAGGAGGCGCTAGGCGCGTTGCGCGCCCGTGAGGCTGCCCAGGGACTCAAGGGCAACACCGTGGCCGGCAGCGCCGGCCAGAAGGCCCCGCAGGGCCTTCCAGAGCAAGACAGCATCACCAAGAAGGGGACGATCATCTATCGCGTCGGCCCTACGGCCGTGCGCGATGACGGGGACAAGCTGAAAGTCTCTCGCGGTGCCAACCAGGACGGATTGCAGGCCGCCTTGCGCCTTGCAATGGAACGGTACGGCAACCGCATCACGGTCAACGGCACGGACGCCTTCAAAGAGCAAATCGCCCAGGCCGCCGCTGCCGCCAAATTACCCATCACCTTCGCCGACGCCGCCCTAGAACGACGCCGGCAAGAGCTATCTCAATCCACCACCAACCAGGAGAACGCCAATGAGCACGCAAGAACACGAACCGACGCCGCACGAACAACCGGAACCGGAGCACGAGCAGACCGAGGACGAGCTGATAGCCGCCGCGATGGCGGCGCTGGACTCACCCCTACCCGAGTCCACACAACCCGAGCCGGACGAACTGGGCCAGTCCAGTTCGGGGCCAACGGAAGAAAACCCGTTCCAGGTGGCGGACTCCCCGGCAAGCCCGACATTGGCCGCGTTGGACGAAAGCCGCCGCCCGAAAGCCAGAACCGTTTGCGAGGGTTGTCCCAACTCGGTGTGGTTCAGCTCACCAACCGAGGTCAAGTGCTACTGCCGCGTGATGTTCCTGGTCACATGGAGCAACAAGGAACCAAACCAGATAACGGGCTGCGACGGGATATTTTTGGGGCAGGAAGAGTAACGGCCGGGCAGGCGGCAGCGGACAAATACATCGCTGAACGCGAGGCCACACGGCTTAAAGTGTTCGATATACCGAAGCACTCACGATATAATCAGGGTAATGACGGGGCCGCTGCATTCACCTTTGCCGGTGTCCGTCAGGTCGAAGGGCAGGCGCTGGCCCTTCTCAAGCGCGGCGACGAAATCAAGGTATTGCCAGTTGACGAAGCAACCGCTCGACGCCTCAAGCGCGTTGCAGTTGGCGAGGCCGTCGCCGTGACGGCGAAGGGTTCCATCAAGACGAAAGGACGAAGCAGATGAAAGACAAGTTCAACAACGCCGTAGGGCCGCAGGTACGTGCCAAGAAGCGGGGGCCTGGCAAGGTCATCCCCGCCTTGGCCGTGCTGTCCATCGGTGCCGGCCTGCAAGCGGCCACGCAGTTCTTCGCGCACGACTTCCGATACCAATCGGTACTCGGCGCGAACATCCACCAAATCTATGCCCCGTGGAGCATCTTGGAGTGGGCGGGAAAGTGGTATCACCAGTACCCCGATGCCGTCATGCGAGCCGGCAGCATCGGCGTCGTGACTGCCGGTGTCGGCCTGCTTGGGCTGGCCGTCACTCAGATGGTCTTGGCGAACTCATCCAAGGTGAACGAATACCTGCACGGTTCCGCCCGTTGGGCGAACCAGCAGGACATACGCGAGGCCGGGCTGATGCCGCGCAAGTTGACGCTGTGGCAGAGGCTGCGGGGTAAAGAGGCAGAGGCCAGTTCCGGCGTCTACGTTGGCGCTTGGGTGGACAAATCCGGCACCGTCCAATACCTGCGCCACAACGGCCCCGAACACGTCTTGACCTATGCGCCGACCCGTTCAGGCAAAGGCGTTGGCCTGGTTGTTCCGACCCTGCTTTCGTGGCCGCACAGCACGGTCGTTACCGACCTCAAGGGCGAGCTGTGGGCCATGACGGCGGGCTGGCGGCAGAAGTACGCGAAGAACAAGGTCATTCGCTTCGAGCCGGCGACCTTGAGCGGCAGCGCGGCATGGAATCCGCTCGATGAGCTGCGTGTCGGCACCGAATACGAAGTGGGCGACGTGCAGAACATCGCAACGCTGATCGTTGACCCGGACGGCAAAGGGCTTGAAAGCCACTGGCAGAAGACCAGCCAGGCACTGCTTGTCGGCGTGATCCTGCACGCGCTCTACAAGGCCAAGAACGAGGGCGGCACGGCCACCTTGCCGTCGGTCGATGCCATGCTGGCCGACCCGAACCGCGACATTGCCGAACTGTGGATGGAAATGACCTCCTACGGCCATGTGAACGGCCAGGTGCATCCAGTCGTCGGTTCAGCAGCACGCGACATGATGGACAGGCCCGAGGAAGAAGCCGGCTCTGTCCTGTCCACGGCGAAGTCGTACCTTGCGCTCTACCGTGACCCGGTTGTGGCGCGCAACGTCAGCAAGTCCGAATTCCGCATCAAGGACTTGATGAACCACGACAACCCGGTAAGTCTCTACATCGTCACCCAGCCCAACGACAAGGCCCGGTTGCGGCCCTTGGTGCGCGTCATGGTGAACATGATTGTTCGCCTGCTGGCCGACAAGATGGAATTCGAGCGCGTCATGGCTGAAATGCCTTGGTGGCGTCGGGTGCTGGCCCGCTTCGGGTTCACCGACGCAGCGCATTCCTACGTGCGGTCGAAGAAGTCATACAAGCATCGCTTGCTGGGCATGATTGACGAGTTCCCGAGTCTCGGAAAGCTCGAAATCCTGCAAGAGTCGCTGGCCTTCGTCGCCGGCTATGGCATCAAGTTCTACTTGATCTGCCAGGACTTGAACCAACTCAAGAGCCGTGAAACCGGCTATGGCCCCGACGAAACCATCACGTCGAATTGCCACGTTCAAAACGCCTACCCGCCTAACCGGCTTGAGACAGCCGAACACCTGTCAAAGCTGACAGGTCAAACGACCGTCATCAAGGAGCAGATCACGACCAGCGGCCGGCGCACGGCCGCGTTGCTGGGCCAGGTGTCGCGCACCACGCAAGAGGTGCAGCGCCCCTTGTTGACGCCAGATGAATGCTTGCGGATGCCTGGCCCGAAAAAGGACGCAGATGGTCAGATTACCGAGGCTGGGGACATGGTTGTTTATGTCGCCGGCTTTCCGGCGATCTACGGCCGCCAACCGCTGTACTTCCACGACGCCACCTTTACCGCCCGCGCCGCTGTGCCGGAGCCGGCCACCAGCGACAAGCTGCGCAACGTACACGAAACCAAGGAAGGGGAGGGCATCACGATATGAGCCGCTTGCTGAAACGAATCACGGTCGGCACCGCCATCGGCGGCGCTGGCCTTCTGCTTTTGGGCCTTGCCTGCTATGCAGCCGGTGCGCGCATCAACACCACCCGGAGCATTCCGCTGGGCTTGTACTGGGCGAGCAGCAAGCCGGTGGAGAAGGGCGATTACGTCTTGTTCTGCCCGCCACCGCTGGGCGTGTTCGACACGGCGAAGGAGCGCGGCTACATCCGGGCCGGGTTCTGCCCCGGCGACTACGGCTACATGATGAAGCGCGTTTTAGCCGCTAAAGACGATGCCGTAACCGTCGCCGATGACGGCGTGCGCGTGAATGGCGCGCTACTGCCATTCAGCGCCTTGCACAAGGCCGACAAGGGCGGGCGACCTTTGCCGCGATACCAAGCCAATAGCTACACCCTCAACGAATACCAGGTGCTTCTTATGTCGGACGTGAATCCGCTCTCGTTCGACAGCCGGTACTTCGGCCCCATCAATCGTTCGCAAATCAAGACCGTGATTTTCCCGGTCATCACCTGGTAGGAGGAATCTCAAATGCGCTTATTCATCGCTGAAAAACCATCCGTGGCGAAAGCCATTGCCGCCGAGCTGGGCGTGACCGGCAAGGGTGACGGCTTCATCCAGTGCGGGGACAGCACCATCACCTGGTGCTTCGGCCACATGCTTGAACAGGCCGACCCCGACGCATACACGCCGGATGACGTGCCCACCAGTCCGACCACCGGCAAGAAACTTTGGCGCGTCGAAGACCTGCCCATCATCCCTACCACCTGGATCATGCGGCCACGGGACGATGCGAAGCAGCAGCTCACCGTTATCGGCAAGTTGCTCAAGCAAGCCAGTGAAATCGTCAATGCCGGCGACCCCGACCGCGAAGGTCAGTTGCTGGTCGATGAGGTGCTGGAACACTTCGGCAGCACCAAGCCAGTGAAGCGGTTTTGGGTCAGCGCCCAAGACTCCGTTTCTGTGCAACGCGGCTTGGCCGCGTTGAAGGACAACCGCGAGTATCACGGCTGGGGAGCAGCGGCGCAGGCACGCGGCCGCGCTGATTGGCTCATCGGCATGAACCTCAGTCGCGCCTACACCTTGCGCGCCGGCCGTGGCGGCTCGCGGGCGCTTCTCACCGTGGGCCGCGTGCAAACACCGACCCTTGCAATCGTGGTGGCCCGTGACCGCGAAATCGAAGCCTTCAAGCCGATCCCGTACCACACCATCAACGCGCAAATTCAGCACGCTAACGGCACCTTCGTCGCCCGCTGGGAAGCCAAGGAAGACCAAGCCGGCCTAGACAGCGAAGGCCGCCTTGTCGATACCGCCGTGGCGAACGCACTGACCGAGGCAGTGACTGGCAAGCCTGGTCGAATCACCGAGTACAAGCAAGAGCCGAAGAAAAAGCTGCACCCGAAAGCCTATTCGCTTTCGGACATTACCCTGGTCGCATCTAACAAGTTCGGCTACACAGCCGCCGAAGTGCTGGACGTTTGCCAGTCGCTCTATGAAACGCACAAGCTGACCAGCTACCCGCGAACCGATTGCAGCTACCTGCCGGAGTCGCAGCACGCCGACGCGCCGCGCGTGCTGGCCGCCGTGAAGCACGTCAATCCGGGGCTTGCCGGCCTGGTCGATAAGGCCGACCCCAGCATCAAGTCCAAAACGTGGGATGACTCCAAGATAACGGCTCACCACGGGATCATTCCGACGATGCACCAGGGCAGCGCGGCAGGGCTGAACGACAAGGAACGCAACATTTACGACCTGATCGTGCGCGCCTATCTGGCCCAGTTCTACCCGGTGTACGAGTACATGAGCACCACGGTCGGCGTGGACGTGAGCGGCGAGACTTTCCGCGCATCCGGCCAGGTCACAACCCGCAACGGCTGGCGTGACGTGTACACGGTCGATGACTCCGAGGAAGCGGGGGAGGGCAAAGAGCCGACCGACAGCCAGACCCTTCCCGCGATGAAGCAAGGCGATGACGTGGCCTGCACCAAGGCCACGCGCAACGACTCCAAGACGAAGCCGCCTTCACGCTTCACGGAAGGTACTTTGCAGCGTGCGATGGAGGACATTCACAAGTTCGTCACCGAAGCCGAACACAAGAAGATGCTGCGCGAGGGCGACGGCATCGGCACTTCGGCAACGCGGGCTTCCATCATTTCCGAGTTGAAGCGGCGCGAGTTCCTGGAAACCAAGGGCAAGCAAATCATCAGTACCACGCTGGGCCGCAGCCTGGTCGATGCCTTGCCCGAGGTTGTCAAAAGCCCCGTGCTCACGGCGTTGTACGAACGCATGTTGAAGGGCATCGAGCAGGGCACTTCTGAGCTGGACGCCTTCATCACGAAGCAAGAGCAATTCATTCGTGAGCAAGTCACGAAAGCGAACACCGGATCGGTGTCGATTGCGGGCGGCAAGGAGGCCGTGAAGGTCTCCGAGCTGCACAAGTGCATGGCGTGCGGCAAGGGCCTGTCCCGCCGTGCGAGCACGAAGAAGAAGGGCATGTTCTGGTGGGGTTGCAGCAACTACCCGACATGCGATCAGACCTACCCCGACCTCAAGGGGAAGCCTGACTACAGCAAGGGCAAGGGCAAGGCCAGTTAATCAATCCACCACTACCAGGAGCATCAACATGACCGCAGAAATCACCCGTGAAATCACCATCGAAGACCTGCCGGAAATCGTCCTGCAGGACGTTCCGGCCATCGACGACACCGCAGCCGGCGCGGCCGCGCTGACCGAGAAGCTGACCGACGCCTTGACGCCCGGCTACCAGGCCGAGTTCGACCCGGAGGAAGCCGAACGGGCCGGCGCGTTCCGCGAAGACGCCTTGAACGAGCTGGACGCCGCAGGCAGCAGCGACGACCTGGCCGAAGCCTTGGAAGAGCCGGCATTCCTGGACGACGAAGGCCCCAGCGCCGAAATCCCGCCGTTCATCACCACCACCAACGCCCGCGAGCTGTACGACCTTCGCCCCGGTGAAACCGTGTCCGAGGCCATCGCACGCCGCAGCAAGGGGGGCTAAGGCATGCCCTTGACCAAAGACGAAGCGCAGGGGGTAGCGCGGCTCTTTATCCGCGACTACCCCGGCGCGCTTGAGCTGGCCTACAAGTTCCGTGACAACACAGCCGAGCTGTACGGCCCCCGAGCTGCCGAAGTGCCCAGGGACATGAAGGGCGGCTACATCCCTAAAGCGACAGAGCATGCCGGGCGCACGTACCGGGGCCGCGTCGAAGTTCCCCTTGAGAACATGAGCGATGCCCGCGACATGCTCTTGACCTTGCGGCATGAGGTGCTGGGCCACTACGGGGCCAACACCTTCACGCCCGGCGAGAAGCGCGCCTTGCTGGACGGCCTCATTGCCGCCCGCGAGGAACCGAGCCTCAAGCCGCTATGGGATGACATTGACGACCGCTATGCCAGCAGCCCGCTCGACGTGCGCGCCGAAGAGGTCTACGCGCTTCACTGCGAGGGCCTCGCGCCCAGCCAGCACGTAGGTACTGACCAGGCGCAGCGCGGCCAGCAGGCATTCAAAGACACATGCCTTGAACCCGTGCGGCTCATGCGAGCCGACGACTTGCAAAGCATCGCTTGCATGGTCGCCCAGGGCCTGCGCGACCGCAGCCGCACGCAACAGAACTTCCCCGAATCGAACGGGCTGTTCAGAAAGAAGGAGAACGATATGGAGCCGAAAAAACCGTTTCATGAGACGGTCGCCGAAAACCTGATCGACCAGTTGAAGAAGGGTACGGCACCGTGGCAAAAGCCTTGGGTCGCTGGCGATCCCGGCGCAGTCATGCCGATCAACCCGACGACAGGCAAACGCTACAAGGGCATCAACGCCATTCACTTGATGAGCCAGGGCTACACCGATCAACGCTGGATGACCTACAAGCAGGCCAGCGCCGTCGAGGCCCAGGTACGCAAGGGCGAGAAGGGCACGCCGATCCAATACTGGAAATTCACCGACGAACAAACCAAGCTCGATGCGAACGGCAAGCCGGTGCTGGACGCCAACGGCGAGCCGGTCAAGCAGACCGTGAAGCTGGAACGCCCCAGGGTGTTCTTCGCCACGGTCTTCAACGCCGAGCAGATCGACGGCTTGCCGACGCTGCAACCACGCCGGCAACAGGACTGGAACGCCGTGGAACGGGCCGAGCAAATCTTGCAGGCGTCCGGTGCCGTCATCCGGCACGGCGAGCAGAACAGGGCCTTCTACCGCCCGGCCACTGACAGCATCCACTTGCCCGACAAGGCCCAGTTCCCGACCGCCGACAACTACTACGCGACCGCACTTCACGAGCTGGGCCACTGGACGGGCCACGAGTCGCGTCTAAACCGCGACCTGGTGCATCCGTTCGGAAGCGAGGGTTACGCCAAGGAAGAGCTGCGAGCCGAGATTGCCAGCATGATCCTTGGCGATGAGCTGGGCATCGGCCACGATCCCGGCCAGCACGTCGCCTATGTCGCATCGTGGATCAAGGCACTTGAAGAAGACCCGCTTGAAATCTTCCGCGCCGCAGCCGACGCCGAGAAGATTCAAGACTACGTGCTGTCCCTTGAGCAGAAGCAGGTTCAAGAGCTGGCCGCGCAGCAGAGCCAGGCCGAGCAAGAACACCAGGTGCATGCCGAGCTGCAAGAGCTGCACAAGTCCGCATACGAGGGTTACAGCCCCTTGGAGTCATGGGAAAACCTCAAGGCCGCTGCCCAGGCCCACGGACTGACGGCCGCAATCGGCCGTGGCGGTGCCGGCGAGTATGACCCGCCGTATGTCGTCAGCTACACCGACCAGGCGGGCAAGAAGCCGCCCATCACGACCGAGCTTTTCAACGATGGCAAGGCCGCAACCAGTGTCAACGGCCAGCGCGTGCCCGGCACCGGCTTGACTTCCGATCATGAATGGCAAACCGCCGCATTGAACAACGCCGTGGCCCAGGTGCGAAGCCAGGCACTCACCCAGGGGGCAGACATGAAGCAACCCAACATCGAGAACATGCCCGGCCGCCTGGTGGATCGACTCGCCGACAGCGGCACCATGACGCGGGCCGATGCCGAGCTGACCGGCGCATTGCGCGACTACAAGACGGGAAGCGATGCGACCCGCGAGGTAGACACCGAGATTCTTAATCTCGCGTCGATCAAAGCCTTGGGCGCATCCTTGCCGCCCGACTTCACCGGCCAGGTGCAAGTCTTGGGCGTCATCGAGCGCGACGGCCAGGTCATGCGCGCCGACGAGGCCGGCGAGCAGCCCGAGGCGTTCCAGGTGTACGCCCGCCGTGGTGACGCACAGCCAGGCGAAGACGCCTTCGCCTTCATCGCCACGCACCCCACCGAGGCCGCCGCGCAGGAGCTGGCCGACCGGCTGGCACTGATCGACGCGCATGCCCAGGTGAACGAGCATGAAAAGGCCGCGAAGCTGGCCCGTGTCAATGAAGAGCGGGTTCGGCGCGATCCCAACAGCACCGACGAAGACAAGTCGGCGGCCAAGGAAGCCCGCAAGAACGCCGAATTCACGGCCATGCAGAACGACGAGGACTTGCAACGTCGAATCGCTGACATCGAGCGCGAACAGCAGCAAGCGGCCGGCCAGGCAACGCCGGCGCCGGCCGCACAGCAGCAACGACGCGATGAATCCGAGTCCCTTGGCGTCAAGACCTTCATCGACGTGCCTTTCAAGCAGAAGGAAGAAGCGAAGGCGCTGGGCGCGAAATGGGATCGACAGGCCCAGTCCTGGTACGTCCCGGCCGGCGTCGATGCCGCCCCGTTCGCCAAATGGTCGAAGGAAGCCGCTACGGCCGCCGTAGACGCGCCAAAGCCCGTTCAGGCTACCCAGGCACCGGCCGAGGCGCAAAAGCCTCGCCAAGAGCGCGTATACCTCGCCGTGCCCTATGGCGAGCACGTCGCAGCCAAGGCGGCAGGCGCAATGTGGGACAAGGCGGCGAAGTCCTGGTATGCCGGCCCGAAGGCCGACATGGCGAAACTGGAACGCTGGGCGGCCGACAAGGTGCCCGGCCAGCAGGGGCCGGCGATGACGCCAGAGGAAGAGTTTGCCGAGGCGCTGCGCTCGCTGGGGTGCGTGGTCGATGGCAAGCATCCGATCATGGACGGGGCCAAGCACCGCATCGCGGTCGAGGGCGACAAGAAGGGCGAGCAAGCTGGCTTCTATGTCGGCCACCTGGACGGCCACCCGGCCGGCTACATCAAGAACAACAAGACCGGCATTGACATGAAATGGAAGTCGAAGGGCTACGCTCTTGACCCGGAGCAGAAGGCGCAGATGCAAGCCGAAGCCGCGGCGAAGTTGCAGGCCCGTGAAGCCGAGCAGGCCAAGACGCAGGAGCAGACCGCGCAGCGCGTCAGCCGCCAGGCGGCCGAGCTGGTGCCGGTGACGACGCAAACGGCGTACATGCAGGCCAAGGGCATCCAGCCGCAAGCCGGCGTGCTGACCGACAAGGAAGGGCAAAAGACCTACATCCCCGCCATCGACGCCAACGGCAAGCAATGGACGATGCAGTACATCCAGGAGGACGGCACCAAGCGTTTCGCCAAGGACAGCCGCAAGGAAGGGTGCTTTCACGTCATCGGCGGCCTTGACGCACTCGCCAAGGCCCCGGCCTTGGTCATCGGCGAAGGCTACGCGACGGCCGGCAGCTTGTCGCAGTCACTGGGCTACGCCACCGTGGCCGCGTTCGACTCGGGGAACCTGGTGCATGTTGCCAAGGCGTTGCACGCGAAGTTCCCGGACAAGCCCATCATCATTGCCGGCGACGACGACAAGCATCTTGAAGCCACGCAAGGCGTCAATCCTGGTCGAAGCAAGGCCGAGGAAGCCGCCAAAGCGGTAGGCGGCAAGGTCATTCTGCCGATCTTCGCGCCAGGCGAGCAGGCGGCGAATCCCAAGGGCTTCACCGACTTCAACGACCTTGCCAACAAGAGCGCGCTGGGCCAGGAAGGGATCGAACGCCAGGTGAATTCGATTGTGAATTCAGTGATCGAAAAGCATGAAGCGCAGATCGAGAAAGAGCAGCAGCAGCGGCAAGAACAAGAGCGTGCGCAACAGCAACAGGAGCGGCCGAGACGTGCCGCAAAGATTGGATAATGACAACGGCTGCACAACTTGCGGTTGTTCTTCCTCCCTGACAACCCGCAGCACTTCACCGCCTCGCAAGTCGAGGCGGTTTTTTTTCGTCAGTACGTGGACGTGTATGCCTGGCCGGCGTTGTAGACGCGCTGCCAGTTGTCGAGATACTGCCGGGCCAGGTCAGGCCGGTTCAGCACTACAAGCACGTTTTCCGAGTTGTACCGAGCGGCGGCGGCCGAGTAGTTATAGCTCCCGGTCTGGACGTGCGCGCCGTCGATAACGGCGTACTTCGAGTGCTGCATTGGGAAGGCCGAGACCGTGCGCGTCGGGATGCCGGCGTTCACCAGAAGATTCAACACAGCGCGAGCCTTCCCGCTTCGGTCTTCGGCCAGGTTGTTCTTGTAGTCCACCACCACAGCCACATCGACGCCCCGCTTCTTGGCGTCCACCAGGGCACGCGCCACGGGCGCGGCCGTGAACGAGTAGGCGGCCAGGCGGATCGACTGACGGGCCGAGCTGATCGAGCGCAGCACCAATGCTTCGCCGGAGCCATCCGGCGAAAAACCGACCTCGATGCCGGCGTCAGTGCCGGCGCTGGACGCGCCGGCCGAGAGGCCGCACAGGGCCAGGCCAAGACAAATTGCGGCGGCTACCTTGCTTGTTTTCATGCTTCCCTTTCGCTTGCCGGACAGTGCCGGTACAACGTGGCCACCGACACGCCTACGGCGCTGGCCACCTCTTTCGGAGCTTGGCCAGCATCGAGCAGCTTGCGTGCAGCAACGAGCTTGGCCGGCGTCATCGACGGCTTGCGGCCGCCGACTTTCCCGGCGCGTTTGGCGGCCGCCAGGCCGGCCATCGTGCGTTCCAGGATCAATTCACGTTCCATGACCGCCAGGGCGGCCATGACGTTGAAGAAGAACCGGCCGGCCGCGCCTTTGGTGTCGATGCCATCGGTCAGCGATCGGAGATCCACCTTGCGCCCTTCCAGGAGCGCAGCGAGATCCACCAGGCCCTTCATCGAGCGGCCAAGGCGATCCAGCTTCCACACCACCAGGCAATCGCCCTCGCGTGCGAAGGCCAGAGCTTCGGCCAGGCCGGCGCGATCCAGCTTCGTGCCGCTGGCCTTGTCGGTGAAGACCTTTTCGCAGCCGGCCGCCTTGAGGGCGTCGAGCTGCAAGGTCAAGTCCTGGTCGGACGTGGACACGCGGGCGTAACCAATCAACATCGGCAATCCATTTCTCAAAACTCAATTGCAACACTGTATCTGAGAACGTCGAATTGAGAAAGAGTTTTGAGAACGCAAAAGCCCGGACAAGCCGGGCTTTCTTGACGGGGCGCGAAGCCCTCTCACAAACGACCGTTTATGCGAACCTCGTGTAGCTCTATTGGATGGAACACCGCATGACTTCAATGATTGCCCTCTTGGTGTTCTCACCCTGCTTGCTGAATTCAATGCCCGCCACGGCCTCAATTTGCTCCAACGTAGCAGAAGCAATGAAAGTCGCACTCTGGCAGGCCAGAGTCTCGCGCAACTCAGTTGCTTGCTTCGTCCAAAACAAATCTGCACGCGGAGTTTTCATGCTGGCGAAGTCCTTTGTCCAAAGCTCACTCATTTCAAATTTCTCCAAAGTTGTTGATAGATTCATCACCACCGGTTCATCCCGTGATTACACGCAGCTCGTAAGGCATCCTGCACGTTGGCAGACACAGGCGCGTTGTCAAGCACAAACAAGCTATTCGATATTGCCCTAGCAATATCGCTGCCGAACGCTTCGGTAATCTGCTGGGTGAAATTGTCAGCGTCTTGTCCTACGAATAGAAGCACGGCTTCCCGCAAGCGAAGCTGACCAAGCATCGTTTCCACCGATGCCTGTCGTGCCAATTGAAGATCAGCTTGCAACTGAGCGATGAGGCGCTCTTGTTGCTGAATCCTCTCTACAAGCGTTTGTTCCACCACGACATTCATCTCAACGCTCCGCAGTAGGGCCTTTGTCCACGACCTGCACCGCACCGCCCGCCTTGGCGTACTGGTCTTGTAGCCCCTCAAACATGGCCGACATACCATTGCGGGTCGTTCCGAGCATGACCGTGTGACCGTTATCCTTGGGGTCGAACTTGAACTTCATCGGCAGCGTCGTCGTGCAGTTCCCGATAATCGTGTCGGCCATCAACTCGTTCATCAAGGCCGACTTGCCAGGGCGCGGCTCGTGGGTGGACGGATCGAGCATTGCAGAGGGGCCGAACATCGGCGGCTTGTTCTCGGTGGTCATGTTTCTATTCCTTTATAAACTTGGTGTTGGCCTTGGATTACTTACGCACCAAATATCCGATAATGCCGCCTGTGGCAGCGGACAAAACAGACATGGCCCACTTCTTCTCTTCCGCCGTCGCGGCTGGTGCGATCAAAGTGCTGTAACACAGCCACACAACGAGCACCACAAAACCAAGCGCAACGACAAATAGCGCAACATCCTTGAATAAACGGACGCGGCGCTCGCCGTCTGTTTCGTCCCGCACAATGGAAACGTCGAATTTGTGATTCGGCGGCGGGTTGTTGAGGTCAATCGTGCTCACAGCCCAACAATTTCCGTTTGCAGCTTTTCAGACTTTGGTTCCACCAGGCCGAGCTTCAAGCCTTTGCGGCTTCCAGCTCGGGCAGCAAGATAGAGCTGGAGAGCTTTGCGAAGAATCTCGCTTTTGCTGGATTCTGTTTCTACGACCGCTTGGTCAATTTCCCGGTTCAGATCGTCAGATAGAACCACATTAAAACGCACGCTCATGGGGGCCTCCTTCAAGTGTCGATGCGCTAAATATACACCGTTTTGACGCATCGTTCAAGCTCCATTCGAGGCGCGATCCAACGCAGCCCGGAGCGCTTCCAGGCTGGCCGAGCTGACATTCAATCGCCGGGCCTCGACCTGTGCGGCCGCTTGCGCAGCTTCGTCGCTGCCAAGCAGCTTGGCGAGCTGGCGGCGCAAGTCGCGCCGCTGCGTCACCAGGACGACCACCGAAGACGGTTGCCGGCGCTGCCGGCGAGTCACCAGGAGGACGCCAAGAAGGAGGCTTGCACATCCAAGCGCGGCGATCAAATACCAACTCATACCGGCCTCACTTCATCGCTCAGAATGTCGCGTCTTTGAGTGCGACAGAGCAGCCCTGGTAGTCATAGGACACGCTTGTAATGGTGCCTACTACCGTTGCCGTTTTCCCGACCGTCAATTGCTTGACCGCGAGCTGGTTTTCAGTGCCGGCATGCACGTTGATTTTGTCGGCCTTCATGTAGACCCGATAGTGAGGCTGGAACCCTTCATTGATCGACATAACTTCGCCAGTGACCGAAAGCCCTCTATTGGCGTAAGCGTCATTCGCCCGAACCTTGTTGTCTTTCGCCGCTTGGCAGATTTGCGGCAAGGTCTCTTTAACGAGTGCCGGAGCTGTTGCCGTCTGCACGTTCTTGACCACTTGATCCAGCCCGGCACAACCCGCCAAAGCCAGGACGCCGACTATCGGCAGGGTTTTAATCAATAGCTTCATGGATATTCCTTCTTAGTTGTTTGCAATAGTCAGGCGCGACAAGTAAGCCTTTAGCTTCGTGAGCGCGCCGGCCTTGCTGGGTTTTGAAATGGCGCATGACGCCACGCTTCGCTGATGATCGGCCCAGGTGAATAGGTCTTTCTCAGAGACAGGTACCGGCGCTTGCATGGCCTGGTCGATCCAGCACATCGTCGCGTGCGTGCTATCGCCATGCGCTGCATTGCTGCGCCGTTGCCGAAGACTGGCGGCCAGGCCGGCAGCATCGCCGGGGGCCACAAGACGCCAGTAGCCAACCGCAAATGTGTCAGCCAGCGCCTCGCGCCAAATCTTCGTTGAATCCTCTTCCGTGGCCGCCAGGTACGTTTGCAGGTCGCTAACTCCCTTGGCGTCACTCGGTGCAATGGAATACACCTTTACCGCGTGCTGGCCGAAGCTGGGCAAGTCGCGCAGGCCGTCAAGACAATGACCGAACTCGTGCATCATCACGCCTTGCACCCACAGCACTTGATTTTGCTTTCCGGCCGGCTCGAAACTGCGCAGAACATTGTCCCGATACATGCTCAGTTCGCAGTATCCTGGACTCAACGACATGGAGGCGACCGACGCACTGGGCAGGTTCACAGTGGTCGATGCCCAACTGTCTGTTGCATCGCCAAGCACCACATCAACATCAAAATTCTTGCGAGCGAAGGCACGCAGGAACGGGAACCCTTGCGGATCGACGGCGAACGCCGAGCGATCCACATTGAAGCGATAGATCGACAGCGATTGCGTGCCGAACCCGGCACCCAGTGCGATCAACACGGTAATGACCGGCACCAGGAGCGCGCCGGCCGCCGTCACGAAGGGCCGATCCCAGCGCGCTTGCTTTGCGGAGTTTCCAGGCTTTAGCCAGGCACGATCCTTTGTCCACAACGCGCCGGCCGCCGCCATCACGCCGAGCAGTGCTGCCGCGAGCCACCAATCTACCGAGATGGCACGACATGCGAGCGTCACGACCGCAACGCACGCAGTCCAAGCCATCGGATAGACGAATTCAGACCAGGGAGCGCCGCTGTCGGTGCATTGCGCGAGGCTGGCTTGCAGCTCGCCCAGCTCGACACCTGAGAGGTGCCCAGCGCCGGTCAGGCCGCGCAAGAAGGCGTCAACCGTCGCCTTCCAGCCGCTCGACTTGCGCATGGCGGCTTGCTTCGCTGCATCGAGCCAGGCGGCATCGACGCCGGCTGCCGGCGCGGCAGTGCTGATCTTGTCGAAAAGCGCATTCACGCTTTCCTCATGGTTGTACCTTGGAGTTTTGCCGCGCAGCGCCATGTCACGCCCCCCGCTGGCCGAGGGCCTTTTCGATCTTCTTATCCGTCTTGTACTGACTCAGCGAATACACAGCCCAAATCGTCGCCGGCAACCAACCGATGACGGTTATTTGCAGCACAAGGCAGATGATTCCCGCGAAGGGGCGACCAATCGTGAAGAAGGTCAGCCATGGCAGGATGAGAGCAATTAAGAGGCGCATCGAGAGGGTTCCTTTCGTCAGTTAGAGAGCGGGGTTACGAAGACCATTTCGACCTCGACCCGCTGGTTTTCATGCCTTCCTTCTGGCGTCGAATTGTCGGCAACGTAGTCGGCAGCAGAAGCGAAGTTGACGACGATCTTCAACGGCGACACGCCGCGAGCGATCAAATAGGAGCGGGCAGCGAGCGCACGCGACAAAGCCAGCGACTCATCCTTTGCGCTGGGCTTGTCGGTGCTTGTGCGGCCGCGAATCGTGACCAGGGCTGCACCCTTGGCGTCGGCCAGGTGCGCAACCTGGTCGGCGCTGGGCTTGAATGCGGCGCTGCTGTCGGCGAACGACACCAACACAGCCGACGAAATCGGGGTGCCGAAATCGGCGGGCGCGGACACCGCAACGAGCGGCATGCTTGCCGGGTCAGCGGCCACGGCCGATTGCGACAAGGGGAAGACGGCCAGGATGAACGCCAGAGGGACAAATTTACGCATTGAAGGCTCCAATCAAAAGAAGAGGTATCCGGCCTTGCTCATCGGAATGCGGATCAAGCAGAGCGCGAACAAGTGAACGGGGTAATAGGCATAGAAGACCCAGCGCACGCGAGGCACGCGCAGATCGAGCAGAGAGGCCGCTACAACGACCGGGAAGGCCACCAGCGCCCACCAATTGCTATTGATGAACCAGAGCGCGCCAAGGGCCGTTAGCGTGAGCGCCAGGGGCATCGCACCAGGTCGCTTGCAGTACCACCAAACAGCCACGCCGAGGGCCAGCGCCGGCCACCAATATTCGACGTTGTAGCCACCTACCAGGAACACAGCAGCAGCGGCCGCATAGCCGCTGACAGTGCCACGGTCAACCAGGTTGAGCGCGGCAGTCAGTACCAGCAGCGTGAACATGATGTTCAGGGGCAGAAGCGCGGCGTGAACGCCGCCCAGGATGACGAACGCCGGCAAGGCGAGGACACCGAAGAGAGCCAGGCGCTTCATCGTGCGCGTGTACGCGCCACGGTCAAGGGCACCAGGACGAGCCAGGTTGCACGCCAGGACGAAAACGAAAAGCGGCAAGGCCAGACGACCTACCGCGAAGGCCGCATCGTTGGTGCCGTTGAACAAGAACTTGTTGACGTGATCGACCGTCATTGCGACGAGCGCGAGCCACTTCAATGCCTCAAGCGTGCCGTTCGAGACCGCCAGGCGCGGCCATGAGAATTTGCCCATCATGCCGCTGCCCTCAATGTGGTTGAAGGCCGCCGACGCCGAGCACCGCGCCGGTCTTCCAGGTTCTCGCTGATCGTGGCCGCGTGAAACTTGAGCACCACGGTCTTGACTCGCTCAGTCAGGCGAGGATCGGCGAGCAGCGCCGTGCAGAGCTGTGATTGCACGAACACGAGCTGCCTCTTCACCGTGTCGTTCTCGACATGAATGCCGCGATTGAGGTTCGACACGATGAAGAGCGCATCGCGCCGAAGGCGGTACACAACGGCCCGTGCGAACGGGTCAGCTTCCGGTTTCTGACTCGCATCTTGCGAGTTGGTAGACTTGACATCAGCCATGCACGCGACTCCTTGTAGTCGGGTAAGTGGTCAGGCGGGCAAGGTGTTCTCAGCACCTTCACCCGCCGCTTGTTTGGGGTCATTTCCGGCCACTGCGAATTGCGTAGCCGCGCAGCACGACGAAAACGACATAAAGAGCCGGGGCCGCCAGGATGAGCGCGCCAAGCGTGCCCAACCAGGTCGGCAACAGCCAGAGCACCAAGGCCACCAGGAACAGCGGGCCAAGGCCCAAGAGAAGAAAATCCTTGTTGCTTTGGGCTTGGGAATCCGCCCAGTGGCAATAGGCATCCATGAGCCTTTTAGCCGCTAAAGTTGATGTTGGTTTCATGGTTGCCCGCTGATGATGAGTTTGCGCGGGACATACCCTGCGGTATTCCACGCGACTGTTTTTGCCGGCTGCTGCACCGTGGCCGTCACTGGTGCGGCCGCAACGGATGCAGTAGGAAGCGATGCCGGCGTACCGGGCTTTGTCACGTCATAGGTAACGTATCGAGCGGCCAACCAATCGGCCCACTTGACGGCTTTCACCATCAAGTCGGCCCGATACACGCTGTTGTAGATGTACGTCCGCGAGTGGTAATTCGCTACTCGTGTCCATAGGTCGCCAGCGTCATTTTTGATGTGCTGGCGCAAGCGCCAGGCCGCCAGGTCATACGGATAGCAACCCGCTGCCGCAACATCATTGGCAGTGATGCCGTACCGGGCCAGAGTGTTCAAATAAGCAGTATTGAACTGCATCGGCCCAACGTCATGCGTGCCGTTGGTATTGCGAACCCACTGGCCCGGTTTGCCCCCCTCCTTTTCGGCGATTGACAGCACGATATTCGCGGGAATCTCGTACTTGGCCGCTGCCGAAATAGAGCAAACAACGCGCTCTTGGAGCTGGGGGGGAAGATCAACAAATGGCATCACTTAACCTCCTTATCAGCCGCCGCCGCCCCAGTTGTTTTGCTGTTGCTGCTGTTGCTGTTGCAGCCAGGCGTTATACGCAGCCAGGGCCGCGTCGTACTGGTTCGCCGGCACCCAGTAACCACCATTCATAGGGTCGCCAACATACTTCGGTGTGAGGTCTCCAAGCCTGGTATAGCCGTTGTTGATGTAGGCCGAGCAGTAGTCGGGCAATTGATTGCTGATGTAGGTATTGCCGCTGTCCCAGTTGCCGTTCCACATCACCAGTTCCTGATTCAGAGACGCGGCATCGCAACGACCAGCGCCGTTTGCAATCGCGTTGACCAGCGACGACATTTGCGGCGTCTGACTGCCGGCCGGGCACAGGTTCAAGAAGTTGATGCGGCCGCGCAGCGTATCCGACCACCTTCTGGCGCTGATGCTGAAATAGCGCGCCAGGGACGGCGCGCATTCAGACGGGCGAGTTCCCGACGCAAGGCACAGCAGCGCCTCGCATGCGAGCCTGGTATCGCCCGTCAGCACGTCTTGCGCGCTGGCCGGGAGCGACATGGTTAAAGCCGCACCAGCCACCACGGCCGACGCGATCAAGTTTCTACGTTGCATGTTCAAAGCTCCTTTGCAGTTACGAGGTTTTGCGGTCGCGGAAGGCCGCGACTTCGGATTCGGCGTCAGCCGAGGTTTCATTGCCAGCCGATAGGCTGTTTTCATCGAACGTCGCGGGTGCGCCGCTCGAATCTCTTGCGGCCGCTTCGGCGTCGGCGCGGGCATTGATGGCCGCCGCGATCTTGCCGCCCGTTGTCTGGCTGATGCGCTCCATTGCCGAGTCCTTCATGGAGCTGGCCTTTGCCTTCGCAACGTCCCACGACCCTTGAGCCAGGTTGCCAGCCGTGCCGGCCGCCACCTTGCCAACCTTGGCCGCCACTGCGCCGGCTGCTGCCGCCGCAGCCGCAGCCCGAGAAGCCGCCGACTTGGTTTCACCAGGTGCGCCGGAGTCCCCTGCCCCCTTGGCGTCAGACCCGGCGCTTGCGCCGCCTGGTTCGCTTGAGCTGTCCGAGCTGGACGACGGTGCGCCCGACGACTCGCCACCGCCACCGCCGCCAGAGCTGGGAGCGCCACCGGACGACTCACCACCGCCAGAGCTGGACGAACCGCTACCGGACGACTCACCGCCCGAGCTGCTGCCCATCGACGGCGGGGCACCTGCGCCGCTGTCGCCCATCGCCGCAGCAAGGGAGCTGCCGCTACCGCTGTCGCCGCCCGCACCACCGCCGGCACCACCAGCCGCCGCCATCAAGTCGCCTACGCCCGAGCCGCTGCCGGCCCCGGCGCTCTGCGCTGCATTGGCCTTCGAGAAGGCCGCCATAAGGGCTTGCGCGCCGCCTGCCATGCTTGTAGCGCCGGCCGCGAGAGCCGCGCCGGCCGTCGCCACAGCCGCGCCACCAACGGCGGCCGCACCGAGAGCCGCGCCGGCACCGAAGCCCTGCCCCAGTGCGTGAATGTGACCGCCAGACAGCGCACCAATCAGCGGCGGCACCTTGTTGACTAGGGCCAGCAGAACAACCGCGACAATCAGCATCACGCCCAGCTCTTTCATGCTGATGCCTGCGCTCATGGCAGCGTAATAGCCGTCAACGAATGATTTACCGATGCCTACCAGTAGCACCATCGTCATCAATTGCAGTGCAACGCCCAAGACGCTCTTGAAATAGCCAATCGCCATTTCCGAAGTCCACTTCGCACCGCCAAAGCCCAGAATGAAAATACCGGCGTAAGCCAGAATCCAGCCGCTTATCAAAAGAATCAGCATATTCACGGCGACTAGCGCGAGAACGACAAGAATGACCGCGCTAATAAGAATGCCGGCAAGGCTGTCCATCGGCTTCCACACCGATGATTGATCTAGAACCTTAAAGAAAATGTTGAAGCCAATATCGACAATACCGGATGGTGTAAGCGTTGTCGGGTTGCCGCTGGCATTCGAGGCGATAGTGCGCAGGCTATCCATGATGCCCGTCGCCATCACCGGGCCGTTTGAGAGCAGCCACCAAAAAAAGCCCGTGGTGACGGTAAACCGGATGAATTCGGCGAAGAATTCGGCAATATCTGCCTTGCGCAAGGCCATCATGCCGAACGTCCATACCATGCTGATCGTGGCAAGAACCCAAAATAGCCACGTTGCACGCGCCGATATGACTGAACTCCAAGTGCTTGCGGCCGCTTGGTATTGCGTCAAGACGGTATCGAGAACCCCGGCATTGTCGATAGCTGCGTGCGCGCTGACAGAAAAGAGCGCCAGCCACAGAAACAACGGGATAGCGGCGCTTTTGAAAATGGCTGGCGATTTAGTCATCTTGAACCTCAATAGCTTTTCTTCGGGCTGGGCTTGAACTCGGGGCCGGATCGTGGGCACTTCTTAAGAAGTTCCGCTTGAAATGCCGGGTCCGCTTTCTGCGCCTCAGTCATGGAAGCCAGGGGGGCGCAGTCAGGACTTGCTACCTGCGGCTCTGGCGTTTTGTTGCAGCCGACGAGAACGGCCGCAAAGGCTGCGGCCAAAATCAACGCTGTAAGTCGTTGTGTACGCATCCCCTGCCCTCCTAGTAGCTTTGCGTCGGGCTGGCGCGATAGGTGCCGGTGCGGAGCTGCTTGGATGCAGCATCCTCTTGGGCTTCCCTGTCGGCCAACGCCTGATTGCGCGTAGCAATGACGTTTTGCTGGGCGATCAAGAGACCGCGAATTTGCAGGAGCTGATTCGCGGCATGGCTGGCGAGCTGGTTTGCGTAACCAATCGCCTGCACTTGCCCTTGTGCGCCTTGTGCGCCGGATTGAAGTTGCTGCAACTTGGCCGCGTCATTCACCATGTTGGTCTGCTGCTGATCCAGTCCTTGAAACAGCGCGTCGGTGGCCTTCTTTTGCGCCTCGTTGCCGAGCGTGCGCGAATTCGCCATTGCCGCCCACTGGGCCGGCGTGCAGCCTGCCGGCGAATAGCACGGCGAATTCATGTAGGTTGCGGTGTCCGCGAACTTGCCCAGGTAGGAATTAATGCTTCCGAGCTGGTTCTTGTAATAGTTCAGAGAGTTGATGGACGAATTGAGCTGGCTCATCGTCGCTTGCGCCTGATCCCAAATATTCGTCAGGGGCGCGGCGGTGTTTTGCAGCATGTTTTGATACTGCTGCAACTGGGTTTCATACTGCTGAATCTGCTGCAAAACGGCGGACACGCTTTGCAGCGCGGTCACGATGTTTTGCGAGAGATTCGCACCGTCGATAACCGGAATGCCGGCATACGCTTGAGGGATGACGCCAGGGAGGCCGGTAAGGGCCATCACGAGGGCGACTTTAGCGGCTAAAGCCTTTTTAGCGAACTTCTTCATATTCACGTTCCTTTCGGGTTAGTAGTCGAACGACTGGTAGGGCTTGGAGAAAGTCATGTCTTTCGTAACCATGACGTTGAACCGATAGCCGGGGCGAATTTCAAGCGTCGGCGCGATATTCAAGTTCTTGGCGATCATCTGCGCAGTAACTTGACCCAGCTCCTGACCCAATGCTTGGCTCATGGCCGAGCTGGCGGTAGGTGCGCTATTGCCGTTTTGCTGCGGTTGACTCAGCGACACGCCGGCAATCACGCCAGACATGAGGAACGCAGAACCGAAGATGCGGAAATAATGGTTATTCACCTGGTCATTGAAGCCGGCATATCCCGCGCTGTCGGAACCCGGCATAGCGCCAATATCCATTGCCTTGCCGTCCGGGAAAATGATGCGCTGCCAGGCCACCAGGACGCGGGCTTGTCCATACTGGACATTGCTTGCGTACTGCCCGACCAGGCGCGACCCTTGCGGAATCAACAGATACTTGCCCGTGGCCGTGTCAAACACGTTTTGCGCCACTTGCCCGATGATTTGTCCCGGCAACTCGGAATTGATGCCGGAAATCAGCGTGGCAGGCACGACAAAGCCAGCGCGCAGCTCATACGGCGAGCGAGGCGCTTCCACCTGAGAATCCAGCTTCCAGCGGTCGCCTTGGCCGTTGAACTGGCCCATGCTGTTCCCGTTGTTGCTGGTACTGGCGGCGGTTTGCATCAACTGCGGGCCGGAGCCAGAGCCAGCGCCGGAGCCGCCACTGCCCATCAGGCCGTTGCTTTGCGCCATCGCCAGAATCTTCTTGTACTGCGCCGTTGGATCGTCAGACGTTGCCGCTTGAATCTGCTGCCGCACGGCCGCCAGCTTGGCGATGGTTTCTTCACGCGAGCCAGGTGCGCCGTTACTGCCGGCGTAGTTGTTCGAGCTGCGCGGGGCCGTCGCGTTGATGCTGGTCTTGGCCTTCACTGCTTCATCGAACTGCTGCAACTTCATCATGCGAATGCGGTTGCGTTCGTCATCGCTTGGCCCGTTCTGGCCGGGCGGGTTGAGCCGCTGATTGCCGGCCGAGTTCGGCGGTGCCGGAGGCGTGTCAAGGTTGCCAGGACGCGCCACGGCCACGGCCCCAGGGGGTACACCACCACCAGGCGCAGAAGCGGCCGCTGACGGCGATCCAGGGGGCGCAAGGTCGCCCGGAACGGCCAGTGGTGCCGCAGCCTTCGGCGGGATGATCCCGTCTTGACGGTCGCCCGCGATTTCCTTGGCGAACATCTGCGTGCTGCCGGCCTTCTCTGCCTTGGCTTCCGGGGCCTGGTGCTGCTTCGCTGCGCGATCCGACGCCACCAACACCATCACCAGCAGAAACACGCCCATCAACGCGCCCACGATGTACATGGGCATGTTGTTGACGCGGCGCACGCCCGCCTTCTTCGTCACCTCGCCAGGCGAGGCATCCGGCGACATTTGATCTTCTTGTTTATCGCTCATGGTCAATTACTCCTTCCGAACCCAGTAGCCAGCCGGATAAAGCACGCCGTCTTGCGCTACCTGGTAGGCACGATCCAGCGATTGCTGACGGTTGATAGTCACCGTGACCCGGTACAGATCGGAGCCTTTGGCCTGATCCACGATGTAGGTCAGCGGCAGGCCGGGCGTGGCACTCGCGGCCGGTGCCGAGCTGGCCTCGCTCGCGGTCGCCGTGGCCGCCTTCGGCTCCGGTTTGAACTCCAAGACGGCATAGCCCTTGGCGCGCAGGGACTCGACCAGGTACGCCCCGAAGTAATCCGGGGTCGCTTGTTGCAGATCGAAGCGCGTGCTGGCCGGTGGATACAACGCCGCCAACTTCTTCACCAGGTCATCGACCATCTTCTTGTCGTTGGCCTGGGCCGAGTTCTGCACGAAATTGCCGTAAGGCGCGGGCGCTGTTGCGCAGCCGGCAAGGCCGGCCAGGAGCAACGCCAGGAAAAGAAACTTGCGCATGTTTATTTCCCCTTGACGATGGTTACTTTGTCTTGGCTGCTGCCAACGCCGGCAATCAAGATGGCCTTGTCGAAGATCGTGTCCACGATGTAGCGGTCGCCCTGGACGCGGTAATTGACCATCACCGTTTCGTCATCGGTGAACAGGCCGCCATCCTTGCGCACCACCAAAAGCGTCGGCGCTTCGGTTTGCGTCATAGCCGTGGGCATTTGGATGATGGTCTTGGTGCCATCGTTGTAGACGCGCACCGGCTTCCAAGCAGCGCTACCGGCAACCTCGTAGTTGAAATTCAAGTCGCCCAGGTACTCGCCAGTCTTCGGAATCGTGCGTTCCTGCTTTTCCTTGACTTCGCGGGTTCTGATCGCATCCCACTTCGCCATTGCGTCTTCGGTGTAGGTGAAGCCAACACGGGGCATGTACTCCGTGCGGTGCGAGCGCAAGCGAATGTGATAGGTGCGGCGGTTCGTCGTGACAACCAGCGTCGTTTCCAGGCCCACGTCCAGGGGCTTAACGATGAGGTGCTGTACTTCCGCACCACCGACGCCGCTAATGGCCGGCTCGACCGTGAATCGCGGGTCGCCCACGTTCAGGTTGTTGACCTGTTCGCCGGCTTGCAGCTCGATGTCGCAGACTTGCAGCACAGCGCACACCACGTTGATTGCCTGCGCGCCGTACACAAACCGAACCGAGCCTTCCGGCCCTGTCACCGGCTTCATGCCCGTGGCGCTGGACGCTTGCCACTTCTGTGCGATGGCGACTGCCGCCTTCTCTTGTGGCGTCAAAACCGGGTTTTGCTTGGAGAAATAGGCATCGGCCGGGTTGTCATTCGCGGCCATTGCGAAAGCGGGCACAGCGCCCAGGATCATTGCGAGAACATACTTATTCATGGTTGGTGCCCCTTAAACTTGTTTCGACCAAGAGAAATCACGGATATAGATGCCAAGCGGGTTGTTCCGAATTTGGTCTTCCGTGGTTTGCGTTGTTGTTTCAACGGTGTAGACCGTCACCAGTGCGCGCATCTTGTAGGGCTGGCCCTTCATGACGCCTTGACGGTCTCGCACGGTTTCCACCCAATCCACTTGCCAGGTGTCCGGCGACTGCGGCAGCACCGAAGTAATCTCGATGCTGACGGTCTCCTTCTCGGCGCGTTTGAAAGGGCTGCTGTCTTCGGTGCCGTTGAGCCATTCATTCGCCTTGGCCGTCGAAGCATCCTTCGGCGAAAGCATCGAATACACCTGGTAGACGGCCTTGCGTTGCAGAGCCACGTCCGGCGTCACCATGCGAATGTTGGCGACGAACTGGGCCACGCTCGCATGCACCACGCGCTGATCGACGGGCGCTGCGCGCTGTGCCGGCGCGATGGCGATGGTCTCGCTGTGCCTGTCCACCTCAACCACGTAGGGCACGAACTTCGACTGACTGCCGATGTAGATGACACCGCCGACGCCGGCCAGGGCGATCATCAAGGCCAGGATGCCGAGCACCTGCCACATTTGACGGTTCGCCACGTTGGCGGCGGCCTGATCGTTCCAGGTGCGGCGAGCGGCCAGGTACGGGTTTTCGTTCTCGCCAGTGCGGCGGCCGCCAGCCAGCGGCTGGCTGTTCCGGCGCTGGTCGCCGTTGGCGGGCTTCTTCTTGAAGATCAAGCCCTTGATCGTTTCTCCAATGCTCATGCTGTCACTCCGTAGTCGTTGAGATTCACACCCTTGCTTGCCAGCCATTCATGCACCCAGTCATCGCCAAACTTGGCTTCAAGGTTTTGAATCGTGGCGATGGATTCCTTGTCGGTCGCACCGACAAAGGCCAGTGCCAGCGGGCCAAGAGCCAGGTCATAAAGGCGGCGGCCGGCTTCTGAAACGCAGTAGTACTGCCGCTTCGGAATGGCTGTTGCGAGGATTTCGATTTGACGGGCGTTGAGGCCCATGCGGCGATACAGAGCGGCCGTGTCTTCGTCGCGGGCGTAGACGTTCGGCAAGAAAATCTTGGTGGCCGTGGATTCCACAATCACATCCAAGATGCCACTGTTCGCAGCGTCGGTAAGGCTTTGCGTTGCCAGCAGGACGAGGCAATTCTTCTTGGCAAACGCCTTGAGCCATTCCCTGATCTTGTCGCGGAATACCGGGTGGCCCAGCATGATCCAGGCTTCGTCAAGGATGATGACGGCGGGCTGGCCGTGCAAGCTGCGCTCGATGCGGCGGAACAGGTACAGCAGAACCGGCAGTGCGAACTTCTCGCCCAGGTTCATCAACTCTTCGATTTCAAAGGTTGTGAACTTGGAGAGCGAAAGCCCATCGTGTTCAGCATCGAGCAAGTGACCCATCATGCCGTCCACCGTGTATTGCTTCATGGCGTCACGGATGGCTTCGTCCTGGATGGTCAGCACGAACTCGGAGAGTGTCCGAGCGCCGCTATCGTGCATGCTCATGATGGCGTTGCCGATTTCGTTGCGCTGGGCCGGCGTGGTCGCCACGCCGTTCAATGCAAGGATCGTGTCGATCCACTCCATTGCCCAAGCGCGATCACCCTTGGTTTCCAAGAACTGCAAGGGGCAGAAAGCGAGCTTGCTATCGTCGGCCGCGACCGAGAAGTGATTGCCCTTGACGGCCTTTGTCGTGGGGTACATCGACATGCCCTTGTCAAAGGCATAGAGCGACAGCCCTTCATAGCGCAGGAACTGCAACGCGATGATGCCGAGGTGCGTCGATTTGCCGGCCCGAGTCGGGCCGAACATCAGCGAGTGCCCCAGGTCACGAATATGCAGGTTGAAGCGGAACGGAGTGGCACCGTGCGTCACGCATTGCATGAGCGGCGGGGCCAGTGGCGGGTACATCGGGCACGGCGCGTAGTTGGTGCCCGTCCAGATCGTGCTTGTAGGCAGCAGGTCAGCCAGGTTCATCGTGTTGATGAGCGGCCGGCGCACGTTCTCGACGCCATGACCAGGCAGCGAGCCGAAGAAGGCATCCAGCGTGTTGACGGTCTCAATCCGGGCAGTGAAGCCAATGCGGTTGATGGCTTTTTCAATCGACCGTGCGGCCCCTTCCAGCTTCTCGCGGTCTTCGTCCATCAGGACGACGACACTGGTGTAATAGCCCTGCGCGATCAGGCCGCTATTGGTCTCTGCAATGGCTGATTCAGCATCAGCCACCATCGACATAGCATCCTGGTCAACGTTCCCGCTGTTGGTGTTGAAAACCTGGTCGAAGAAGCCGCGAATCTTCTGCTTCCACTTCTTGCGGAACTTGTCCAGGTGCGCAACGGCTTCATGGGTGTCCATGAAGATGAAGCGAGACGACCAACGGTACTCGCAAGGTTGCTCGCCCAAGGCCGTCAAAATCCCAGGTGCTGACTCCAAGGGAAAGCCTTCAATGGCGACAACCTGGACGAACTGGCGGCCGATCTTCGGCACCACGCCGGCATACATTTCTTGCCCACCAATCAGCATGTCGATGTACATGGGATTGTTGGGGAGCTGCACGGGATGATTCAGGCCGGTGCAGCAGAATTGCAGCCAACGAAGGAAGTCATCATGCGTGACGGTCGAGCCGTCTTCATTGGTGACTTTCTGGCCGCGCAAACGAGTGAGGTTGACCGCCGATGACAGACGCGATTCGATGCTCAAGCACTCGCGCTTGAAGTGGTCAATCATGCCTTGCGTGCGCGCCCGATGGTTCGGGGCCACGGCGTCATCATCGAACATCAGTTCGACAAACTTCTTCTCTGCCAAGAGCGGCGGGAAGTAGGTGACGGTCAGGACGAAATAGCCCTCGTACATCGTGCCGAGACGTTCAAAGAGCCGGCGACGTTCTTCATCGACGGCGGCCGACACTTCATCAGGGAAATGCGAGAGGGTTCTTTCCGAGTATTTCGGGGCAGGCCGGCGCACCGCATCGACATGCACCATCCAGCCATTGCCGAGGCCAGACAGGGCTTGATTGATGCGGAACGAGACCATTTCCCGCTGTTCGTCGGTGCTGCTGGCGTTGTCGTCTCCCTGATACAGCCAGGAGGCCATGAACGCCCCGTTCTTGCCAACAATCACGCCGTCATCGACCACGGCGGCGTAATTGAGCAAGTCGGCGAATCCAGCATCCTTTGAGCGATGCTTGCGCAGTTCAATTTCATCATTCACCGCACGTATGCGGGAATAAAGAACTGCCAGCATCACCATGCCAAGGACGGCCAGGGTGATTGCGATAGTTTGGATCATTTGTATTGCTTCCCTTGGCTATTTGGATTCACGCGGAAAGGCGTACTACGCGGCGCATAGAACTTCTTGTACTTGCGGCTACGCAGGTACACGAAGCGCATTTGCGGGTCGGCCTTCGCCATGCGCCGGCACGCGAAGAGCGCACCGAACCACAGCGAGAGGCCGACAACCGTTGCCCTCAACTCTTGGGCGCTGAAAATCAGCGCGAATGCCAGCAGGCCAGCAAACATCACCAGTTCACGATCTCCACCCATGAACAGGTTGTGTCGATTACCGGCCCGCCGAATGGGGATCGTGCGCAGGGACATGGTTACGCCACCATCCGGCCAGCCAGGAGGGACACGGCAGCGTTGGCCTGCTGAATGGCAGCATTGCCCAACGATGCGATTTCAGCGCCGCGACCGAAGAAGGTGCTCATGACGTTCTGAGCGCCGACCAGCAGGGCCATCACCAGCACCAGGAAAATCAAGGTGCGAAGAAGCCGTTGAGGTCGCCGCCGAAGATCAAGACGCCGCCCGCGACCACGATGCCGATGATCGACAGCGCGAAGGCCACGGGGCCGGTGACGGAGTTCTGCAAGTTCGTCAGCCAGGATTCATAAGGCAGAGAACCGCCCGTGCCGGTGGAGGCAAAGGCGTGTTGCGGGGCCATGAAGATGAACGCCAGGAGGGCGAGCATCCCGAGCTGGAACAGAACCTTGCGGTCGATGGTGAAGCGTTGAGAAACGTTGATTGCTTGCATTTGGATTAGTCCTTGAAGAGTTGTTTAAACAGGTAACGGGGTAACGGGGTGAAGGTTCTATGTCTCTGTCAGTTACGCGAACCTCCCCGAAGTCATGAATACGGTGGCTTGTTGAATCACAGCGCCGCCAACGGAGGCGATTTCAGCGCCGCGACCGAAGAAGGTGCTCATGACGTTCTGAGCGCCGACCAGCAGGGCCATCACCAGCACCAGGAAAATCAAGGTGC
>MTEI01000020.1 GCA_002083775.1 Rhodoferax ferrireducens
CAAAGCCAAGCCAGCTTAACCTCAAAACACACAGACCAACGGGGGCTTCGGCTCCCGTTTTGCATTGTGACCTGTGACCGCTTCCAGCCTTTTGTCTTGCCCAAGCACGCCATACAGCGCATTGCAGCGCCGTACAAAATCGAGCGCGAAATCAAAGGCTTCTCGGTTGAAGACCGGCACGCCGCCAGGCAGTCCAGTGCAAAGCCACTGTGCAAGGATCTGCATGACTGGTTGACCCATGGGCTTATCTCAAAGACGTGTTGACGAGACTGCCTGGCCACATGAACAGCCGCATCGAGGAATTGCTGCCACACCGCTGGCAACCGCAATCCTGAATGGGCGGCACGGTCAAGGTGCCGTGCCTAGACGCTTACGAAACAGGATCTCGTCGCTATCAAGGTTGCACCTGCACACGGCCAGCGGGACGAACGGCAGGTGTTTAGCGCACAAACAAAAGCTAGTCAGTAAGCTAGGCAGCGAGCGTACCCATCAGTCAGGAATTGAGGGATTCCGGTTCGGTTCGGCGAAGTTTCAGACCAACCAGCCCGAGGCCGATGAGCAGCATCGCCCAGGTTTCCGGCTCCGGTACGAGCGCGACATTGCCGGTATAAAACTGGCCAAAATACTCGTCTTCGATATCGCCGGTAGTCTCGCGGATTTCCATACGATCGAACGCAGTGTCAGACCAGACGCCGACAAAGCTCGCCACTTCGTCGGGCGCGTTGAAAGTAAATGCGCTCACGAAGGTGCCGTTGTTCTTTAGCGTGACTGTAAATACCGAATCCTTGGAAGGATAGTAAGCGTTGTTCGCATAAGGGCTCGATGTACTCCCGGAACCGGGTTCAGCGAAGTCAAACCCGGCGGCATACACCAGGGATTTAAAGGAAACATCAAGGTTCTCGACGCTGTTGATCGCGATCTCGTTGCCGGGCAACAGTGTGGTCCAGTCATTCTGTGGATATCCGACAAGCCCGCCCACATAGAAATTACGGCCGCTCACGTCAGTCAAGGTGACGCTGCCAATTTGAACCGAGGTGTATTGGCCGGGGAGATCCGGCAATGCCCCGGTGGCGGAAGTCGCCCCGGTGGCGGACAAGAATGAGGCCTGGTTGCTAAAGATCGCCGAATTCGCTTGGGCGGATAAATGCAGCAAACCGATGGCCATGGTGCAAGCGAGGTGTTTGATGTTCATGATGATGTTCTTCGTCAAATCAGCACATTGTCGAAATTTTTTCTTTTTTGGCTTCTCTGAACAATAGTCCATTCGGACTATCCGCCCCCAAGGCTGTGCAGCAGTCCAATTAGGGATCGACTTAAAGCTACAAAGCAGAACGACAGCTGTAGCCCCCGTTCTTCCATTTGTTCAAATTGTTTCAGGAAATCTGTTTGGCTTTGCGACGACGAGCAATTGCGCCTATCAAGCCAAGGCCAGCCAACATCATTACGTAGGTTTCTGGTTCCGGTACCGCAGCTGCAACGCTCAAGTTGATGTTGTCTACCTGCGCATAGACGGAACTGAACTGCAACTTGTTCACACCCTTGAAGTTACTGCCGTAGCTCAGCGTTTGAAAGCTGTTGTAGTTCTGAGGAATGTAAGGAATCGAATTGTATTGATGGACGGAGCCACCGTTAGGTAAGTAGCCGTACACGTCGAAATGCGGGTAATTGTTCAGCAACGCGACATCCATGCTGAGCAGATCAAACACACCACCGTCAACCCTCTCCAGCGTAAAGAAACTGCCGTAGTTGGTGATCACCCCAGAGTACACGGCAGGGGAACCCAACCAATGGGGATTGCTTGGCGTAAGTGCATAGATCAGTCCGCCGCCGTAACTTGTATAGGGCGAACCAGAACCCGTGGTCAGCGTGAAACCATCCTCAATGTAGGGCTTGGGCACGGTAACAGTGTGGTTGGTGGTATTGCTTAATAGGCTGTTGAAATCCACCACCACCGCATGGCTTGGCAGAGTAATGGTCAAAAGTAGGGCTGTCAGAGCCAAGATACGCATGGCAACTTCCTTTGGTGAGATGAAAGAATGAATTTGATCTAGCTCAAATTTTCACAAAAAACGTTCAGGTTTGAAAATAGTCCGAATGGACTAAAGGTTTTGGATTTGCGCAGGCTCCGCCCCCAAACCGACTGCCCCTAGTCCAATCGGACTATTGTGGTGCTCAGGCAATGCTGGCACAGTCCAGCCTTCTTATCAGTACGCTACAGCTTTGCTACCATCTTTGGCTACTGGAAAGTGCACCACACCCCATGACCGCACAGCCTGGCATTCAACCCCCTTAGCCCAGCCGCTCTCAAGGCGCTGTTGCCTTGGCTGCCTGTCATCATCGGGCTGGCGGTGCTGTATGTGCCCAGCCTGGTTGACCTGTTCAGCGGCATCTGGGCCACAGACGAGCAGCTGCACGGCCCCATCGTGCTGGGTATTAGCGTGTGGCTGATTTACCGCAACTGGGGTGCCATGCTGCAGCAAAGCCAGGGCCACCCCGCCGGATGAAGATGGCTCGGCCGACATGCAATACGTGATAGCCGCCGCCCGCAACATTGGCCAGCACATGACCGACTACAAGGTGGTGGTGGACAAGAGCACGGTGCCGGTGGGCACGGCCGACCGGGTGCGCGCCGCCATTGCCGAAAAGTTGGCCCTGCGCGGGGTTGACACGCCTTTCAGCTTGGTGAGCAACCCCGAGTTTCTGAAAGAGGGCGCAGCCCTTGAAGACTTCATGCGGCCAGACCGCATCGTGGTGGGCTGTGACGACGAGCAGGCCGCGCACAACATGCGCGCGCTTTACGCGCCCTTGCAGCGCAACCACGACCGCCTGATCGTGATGGACATCCGCAGTGCCGAGCTGACCAAATACGCCGCCAATGCCATGCTGGCCACGCGTATCAGTTTCATGAACGAGCTGGCCAACCTGGCAGAAAAGCTGGGCGCAGATATAGAGAGCGTGCGCCGGGGCATTGGCTCAGACCCGCGCATTGGCTATGACTTTTTGTACGCGGGCGCGGGTTACGGCGGCTCGTGTTTTCCGAAAGATGTGCAGGCGCTGGTGAAAACAGCGCAAGACGACGCGGGCATTTGCCTGAAAGTGCTCACCGCCGTAGAAGCCGCCAACGACGCGCAAAAGCGCGTGCTGGGCCAAAAGGTGTTGGCGCGCTTTGGCGCAGATTTGACCGGCAAGCACTTTGCGCTGTGGGGCCTGGCGTTCAAGGCCAACACGGACGACATGCGCAAAGCCACCAGCCGCGACGTGATTGCCGACCTGCTGGCCGCAGGCGCCACCGTGACCGCCTACGACCCGGTAGCCATGACCGAGGCCAAACACTGCTTCCCCAACGAGCCCCGCCTGACCTATGCCGACAGCCAAAGCGCCGCCCTGGAAGCCGCCGACGCGCTGGTCATCGTCACCGAATGGCGCGAGTTCCGCAGCCCGGACTTTGCCGCGATCAAGTCCGCCCTGAAAACCCCGGTCATCTTCGACGGCCGCAACCTGTATGACCCGGCACAGGTGCGCGGGATGGGGTTTGAGTATTTGGCGATTGGGCGGTAAATCCCACCGGGAGCTCAGGGCAGGGGTGAGGGCTGCCGCTGGCAGAAAGAATGCTACTGATGATGTAGCTACGAGCCCTTTACAAATAAAGGCTAGAAGTTCTTTTAGGCTTGCAGCCTGCCTTGTTCAACTGCCTGGCGAAGTAGCGCATTCACCCTGGTCTGCCAGCCCTTGCCGCTGGCACGCAAGGCCGCTGCCACGTCGGGATCTACCCGAATAGAGAGCATGGGTCGTACCACGGCGGCGGCGGGTCTGCCAGGTTTTCGGCGCATCAAAGCAAACTCTGCGTCGCTGACCTCGTGGGTGTCAGGGTCGGCGGCAATGCTGGTGTTGATCTGCGCCTCTTCCTCTGGCGTGTTCAAAAGGATCTTTCGACCATCACGAAGCGTCAAATGTGTTTGCATAAAGCAGTTTCTCCCGGTTATTGGTTTTGCGCAGGCTGATGATTCGCCGGCACTCACCACGGTCAACAAAAGCCACGAAATACAGCCGATCATCCAGCAGCGCCAGGGCGCACTGGCGTGGCTCTCCATAAGTGCGACGCGTATCGATCCATATAAGCGCCGCATCCCAATCAAATTCAACCGCCAACGTCAGCGAAACGCCATGCTTTTGGACATTGGCCGCATCTTTGGCGGGATCAAATTCAATTTTCATGACCAAAAGTGTATTGACAAGAATAATATTTGTCAATACATAAACTACCCTGGGACAGGGCGTGTTTGCGAAAGATGTGCAGTCGCTGGTGAAAACAGCGCACGACGAGGCGGGCATCTGCCTGAAAGTGCTCACCGCCTACGACCCGGTAGCCATGACCGAAGCCAAACACTGCTTCCCCAACGAGCCGCGCCTGACCTACGCCGACAACCAGAGCGCAGCGCTGGAAGGCGCAGACACGCTGATCATCGTGACCGAGTGGTGCGAGTTCCGCAGCCCGGACTTTGAAGCCATCAAGACCAAACTGAAAACCCCAGTCATCTTCGATGGCCGCAACCTGTATGACCCCGCGCTGGTGCGCGGGATGGGGTTTGAGTATTTGGCGATTGGGCGGTAAATCCCGCTGCCATGGATTGCCACGCTGCGCTCGCAATGACGGCTCAACAATTCTGATAGCAGCTAGCCCATATGAATAAAGGGCTAGCGTCATATTCATGCCTTATTGCAGTTCCCCCGCTTTTGGCAAGTGGGAGGGCGTGATGCTGTCGGCTGACAACAAACGCCAGTTGTGGGTGCCGCCGGGCTTTTTGTACAACACTACCGATTACTACGCCCCTGAGCATGAGCGCTGCATCGCCTGGAACGACCCCACCTTGGTCATTACCTGGCCAGAACTGCCCGAGCCCCCCCAAACTGTCAGCCAAAGATGCGGCGGGTATGGCGTTTGCGCCATTGCAAGATTGATAGCTGTTGGCCCTTATAGATAAAGGGCTGTAGGCACTTTTCTTTGGAGAATTGTGGGTAAAAGCGGTGGTCAGGTCGGACGCACTTCCGCATGAAGATTGACACCCAATGCCCGTACCACTTTCATCACCGTCTCATAACGGGGCTTGGCACCGGGGGCAAGCGCTTTGTAAAGGCTTTCCCGCCCCAGGCCAGACTCCTTCGCCAGCTGTGTCATGCCACGCGCACGCGCCACGTTTTTCACGGCAACAAGGAACGCATCGGGCTCGGGGTCTTCCAGCGCGGCGGTCAGGTAGGCAGCGATGGTGACCTCGTTGTCCAGATAGTCTGCAACGTCAAATGGGGTGAAGTTGGCCATGTTGTTAGTCCTTTGATAATGTGGTCGCCATGTCGATTGCGCGTTTGATATCTCGCTTTTGTGTCGATTTGTCACCGCCCAACAGAAGTAAATAGATCACCTTGGCACGCCGGGTGTAGTAAACCCTGTAACCTGGCCCGTAGTGAATACGCATCTCTGAAACGCCATCGCCGACTGGTTCGCAGTCGCCAAAGTTGCCTCTAGCAGCGCGGTCAAGACGTAGCGCAATTTGTGCTTTGCCAACCTGATCTTTCAAACCAAGCAGCCAGGCATCAAATTCATCAGATTTCTGAAAGATATTCATGGCGCTAGTGTATTCACTTGGATACGCGATGACCAAGGAATTTTAAGGTAGGCCACACCGAAACCCGGTGGTCTTCGATGGCCGCAACCTGTACGACCCGGCCCAGGTGCGCGGGATGGGGTTTGAGTATTTGGCGATTGGGCGGTAAATCCCGCCGGGTGCTCAGGGCAGGGGTGAGGGCTGCCGCTGGTAGAAAGAATGCTACTTATAATATAGCTACCAGCCCTTTATGCATAAGGTCTAGAGGCATATTTCTTATATAAGAGTGTTGGGTGGTGGAGCGAGTTCCGCATCTTCATTTGATTTGTGGCTTTGCGGTCGTCATGGTGGAAGCCGTGTCTGTTACTCAGCAAAAATCAACAGACAGGTGTTCAAAGGTGGCTTGCGGTGCGACTGTTCGACCTTTTTTGCACGGCTTTGAGCAAGGCCAGGTTTTCATCAGACAACACCCGTGCCATGGCTATGACCGACGGGAACCATACGTTGGGCTCGGGGTCTTCCAGCGCTGCGCTCGCAATGGTGGCCCTGCAATTCTGATAGCAGCTAGCCCATAGGAATAAAGGGCTAGCGTCACATTTGTGCCTTATTGCAGTTCCCCCACCCTGCTGGGTGGCACATAGATTAGTCCGAATGGACTATAGGAGACCCAGTGGAGTTTCGGCACACTACGTGCTTGATTGGTTGTGCTTCGCTATTGTGCTGAAAGCGCTCATCAATTTATGAGGGACCAAATATGAAATACATCAAATCACTTCTCGCTTTGGCTGTTGCCACTTCTGCTTTTGGTGCGCAGGCCACCAATTTGGTGACCAATGGCAGTTTTGAATCGACGTCACAGGCTTCGGGCACGTATGGCGTTTACACCACGTTGCCGGGTTGGGACACATGGAGTGTCGAAGTGCGAAACAACTTGGCTGGTATCGCTCAAGACGGTGCCAATTTTGTGGAGTTGGACACAACCAAGAACAGCAACATTTCCCAGAACATCAGCATCGCAACAGCTGGCGCTTACCAGCTCAGCTTTTGGTATGACAGTCGCCCGGGCAACGGGGCCCGGCCTACCGACACCAACCTGCTCGCTTGGACTTTTGGCGCAAACTCTGGCTCAATTCTTAACAACTGGACCACGGACGTCCAGGGTGATTGGACAAATTACACCGGAACCTTTAACTTAGCCGCTGGCCTTGTAGGTTTGTCGTTTGCTGCGGGTGGTACGTCTGACAGCTACGGTGGATCGCTGGACAACGTTTCCGTCACGCTTGTGCCTGAACCCGAGTCTTACGCCATGCTGCTGGCCGGCCTGGGCCTGATGGGTGCCATTGCCCGCCGCCGCACCGCCAGGGAGAGCTGATTTTCGGGTTAGGGGGATGCGGCACACTTTGTGCTTGGCTGGTTGTGCTTCGCTATTGTGCTGAAAGCGCTTGTTCATTTGACAGGGACCAAACATGAAATACATCAAATCACTTCTCGCTTTGGCTGTTGCCACTTCTGCTTTTGGTGCGCAGGCCGCCACTGAGCTCGTGACGAACGGTAGTTTTGAGCAACTATCCGTCGCAAGCCCTCTCGGCGGCTACCTGAAGGTGGCGAGTGGCGACACCACCATCACAGGTTGGACGGTTGGCTCTAAATCTGTTGACGTCATCAACAACGCTTATGGTGCTATTGATGGCAACAGCATCGACATGCTTGGCACACCGGGCCCTGGCAGCTTGTCCCAATTGCTCAGCACGGTTGCCAATCAAACGTACCAGTTAAGTTTTGATCTGTCTTACAACGGTGGCGCGTACAAAGACATTAACTTTGCTTTTGGCACCAGCACAAACACGGCAGCAGCAACATCAAGCAGCTCGCCGTTTTTCCATTATTCTGGTACTTACACTGCTGCAGGCGCCACCACGTTGCTGGCTTTCTACAGCACCGGCGGTAGCAATAACAGTGGTGTCGTCCTTGACAACGTTTCCGTTACGGTTGTGCCCGAACCCGAGTCCTACGCCATGCTGCTGGCCGGCCTGGGCCTGATGGGTGCCATTGCCCGCCGCCGCACCGCCAGGGAAAGCTGATTTTTAGGTAACGCCGCTATCTTTGGTTTTTTTAGCTGGCGTCAGGCAGGGGTGATTGCTGCAAAAGTCTGATACATAATGGGGAACTGAATCGGCGTTGTAGGGGGGAGAGCAGTATTGGGTTCGATCCCCGCCAGCGCAGCAAGCCCCATCGTTGATCGGGCGGTCTCGTTAACCCCATTGATGTAAGCGCCTCATGCAGCATAAGGACCATTACGCGGCTTTGGGCCTGCCCAGCTCGGCCACACTCGCCGACATCAAGAAAGCATTTCGCCAGCAGGCGTCTTTGCATCACCCGGACCGCAACGCTTCTGCACAGGCACCGGCGCGTTTTCGCACCGTGCAAGAGGCTTACGACGTGCTGTCGAACCCGGTTGCCCGTAAAGCTTACGATGACAACCGCCAGCGCAATCTGCTGGACAGCCCGCTGGAGACTGCCCGCACCATCTGGCTCGACTATTTTGCCCGCCTTGTTTAAAACTGGCCCCAACGAAGGTATCGCCATGCGTATGTCTGCTTTTTTTCGCGCTTTGCGCTCGTCCTACCAGGCCGAGATTGACGACCTGGCCTCAGATTCTGAGGGTAAAGACGTGCTGCGCCAGCGCCTGCTGGAAAAGCGTGGCCAGATCAGTTTTTTGAGCCAGATGATGGAGTCGGCCCCCGAGATGGTGGCGGTGGCCTTTCACGGTGGCTTCCACTTTGAGCTGCCTGCTGTCATGGAGCAACTGCTGACGCTGGAGTCTGACGAGTTTCCGGATTGGGACAGCCTGGCAGATGCCGTGCAACTGACGCCCTGGGCCAAAGACATGGCCGCCGTATTGCTCAAACAACCGCAGGGCGACTGGTTCATGACGGTCGCGGCCACCCTGGAATATTTGTACCACCGCCCGTCACCGCACAACCATGAAGGTGCGCATGAGGAAGAGCATGGCGAACACGGTGCGCGGGGCAGTTCACGACACCTCGACCACGGTCACGACTTTGATGCAGACGACGATCACGCCCATAAAAATGACCAGGAGCACGACGAGGCTAGCGCCGACTGGCTCGAAGGCCAGGGTTTTGACCGCAAGGAGTGACATGAAGCATTTGGCTCTGATCGAAAAAACACAGTCCCTGATTGCGGCTGGCGACATTGTCGGCGCAGAGCACGCGCTGGTGGAGCTGGCCGATGCGCAGGGTGACGGCGCCTTGATGGAGGTGCTGACGCAGTTGCCACCCAAGGATGTGCTGGCCATCATCCGCGAGTACGACAACTCCAAGGCGTCCATCATCAACCTGATGCTCACCCCCGAGCAGTTTGCCCGCGCTGTGGTCATCGAGAAGCAGTACCGGGACCTGACCCGCGCGCATTTGCGCGGCATGGTGAACTCGGTCATTTACCGCGATGGGGCTGATACGCTGGCATTTTTGACCGCCATTGGTGACCTGGAAGGTGGTAGTGAGGCGCTGGCCGACTACTTTGAGGAAAAGTGGAGCCGTGTTGAGGCGTTTGCCCGCACCGGCACCTTTGACACCGTAGAAGACGATGGCGAGATGATTTCTGAGGACGACCTTCGCGCCAACGCCTGGGCGCGCCCGCGTGTCGAGCAGGACGAGGTGGCCGACCAGGACTGGATGCAAACCGCCTGGCTACTGCGCCACGAGTTGCCTGACCTGTTCATTGAAATGCTGGTGGTGCTGCGCGCCAAGGCCCGTGCCTTTGAGTTGGGGCTGGACGCCGAAGACCTGGAAGAGGACGACGGCAAGGTGGAAACCCGCGATACCGACCTGGGCCGTGCCACCCCGGCAGCCCGCGAGTCTGACGAAGAATCTGCCATTTAGCCTCGGAGCCACCGCGCAGTCTGGCTGGGCTGCTATCACTTATGACATCCCCCCCCGTTCCCCTTGCAGGCACCGTCTCGCTGTTTGACAGCCGCCCTTTTTTCGAGAAGGCGCTGCTTTATGGTGTGCAGCACGGGCTGCTGGATCAAGCCAAGCTCGACGAGATTGCCACTGATGCGCCCAAAGGCATGGTGCAGATTGCGCGCTATTTCGGCAGCGAGTTTTTGCGACCCGAGCTGGAAAAGGCGCGTGACCGCATCGTCAATCTGGTGAGCCTGCATCTGCAGATGGCCAGTGCAGGTGATCTGCACCTGGCGGCTACCTTGTTGCGTGACCATTCTTTTTTGTCGCGTTCCAAAGCCGGGTCAGACATGCTCAAGGCGCTGATCGTGATGCCGCAAAACACCCATTTCGGCATGAACGAGCGCGGCGGTTTTTCTGACAGGCACATCCCGCAACTGGCGCGCTGGTCTCTGGCCCCTTTTGCCGAGGTGCAAGCCGAATGGGCGGCGCGCCAGCGTGTGGCCCAGGTGGTGGACGCCGCGTTGTGGCTGGCCGACCAGTTGGGCTTGTCGGCCGATGAATTGCAAGACTTTGAGCCCGACGCCGAGGCGGTGATCCGCACCGCTTTGCTGGCGCTGGCCACCCGGCGCAAGGAACTGCCTGACTGGGCAGATTTTGAAAAAATGGTGCTCGCCCTGCGGCGCAAAGACCCAGCGGCGGTGGCGGCAAGCCTGGTGCTGCCCAAAAATCTGCCGCCCGAGTTCATGGAAGTGGTGACGTCGGCACAGCAAAGCGTGCTGGCAGATTTGCCCAAACTGCTGGACGCGCGTCTGGGCGTGCGCAAGCTGTTTGATCAGACCCCTGCGTTCATGGGGCGCTATTTCTGGATTGAAGACGCCTTGAGCGAAGTCGGCCAGCATGACCGTGAGCGCTCCGCCGCTTGGGACAAGCTCACCCAGGGCCATGGCGATGACGGCACGTTGCTGACCCTGTTCATCAGTGTGGCGGCAGGCAGCACACCCAAAACGCTTTTGACAGACAAATCAGCCACAGCCTTGATTCGCAAAATGCGCAAAAGTGGCTTTCAACCCGAATTGGCGACAGAATTTATCCGGCAACATGCGCCAGAGCAGCATCAAGACGATTACGCCCGCCTGTGGCAAGACTTTGTGGCAGAAGCGCAGGTTACTTTGCTCAGCGATCGTGACAGCAAGCTCATTGATGCCCTGTCGCTGTTGCGGCGCGAATGCAACGTGGCCTGACTGGGCGGGTAGACAGCGGCTCAGGCGTGTCGGGTTGAAAACAGCTGCGACAGTTCGCGGTCCATCAAGTCGGCATCACCAGTATTGAGCTCCAGCAGGCGACGCAGCAGGGTCAAACTGGCCAGGTCAATGTGCTCGCAGCGCAGTCCCACATGACAGTCCTTCAGGTGCGCTACGGTGCCTGCCATCTCAATCGTCTCACCGTCGTTGGAAAGGGGCAGCAGCAAACGGCAGGGCGCCTGCAGCTGGATATCTTCAGGCACATCGGTCTGCACCAGCGCACCTTTGAGGGCAATGTCCAGTAGCGTGACCTCCAGGGTTTTGCCAGGCAGATGCAGCGTGACTGCAGCGCTGAAAGGAACGCGCGAAAACAGGCGGTGGCCTTCGGCAGGGATGGCATTCATGTGATTTCCTTCGGACGTGGCATGAACCGGTGTGGCTCAGGCCCAAATCATAAAGCACGCCCTTGCGGCAAGAGCAAGACTGATCATTGCAGGACTCCAAGCTACAATTGAACCAAGGAAGCTTGGCCGAGCGGTTTAAGGCACCGGTCTTGAAAACCGGCGATGTTTTACGACATCCGTGAGTTCGAATCTCACAGCTTCCGCCAGTAACCCCTCTCACGGGGTTTTTTTTCGTCTCAAATCCGACAGTTCCCCCATTGGTTTCATTGGTAGTTCGAATCTTGTCGTATCATTGCGCATCATCCAAGCGCAAAACCCAATGGGGGAACTGTTGAGGGAATGGGGTTTGTACCCCCATAAAACAACGAGAAAGAGGTGTTTACATGGCAAAAATAGCGGCTGTTATGGGGGCACTGGAGGTCAAACGACTGTCCAAACCGGGTCAGCATCCGGTGGGCACGGTGTCGGGCTTGCGACTGTTCATCAAACCATCCGGGGCTAAGTCCTGGGTGTTGCGCACGATGGTGGGTGCCAGCCGCAAAGACATTGGCCTGGGTGGTTACCCGGAGGTCACGCTGGCGATGGCCATTGAAAGGGCACGGGACGCCAAGGATGGCATTCAAAAAGGTGTTGACCCCGTGCTGGCGCGTAGGGCAACGCAAAGCAACATCGCCTGGACGTTCAAGACCTGCGCACTGGCGTACATCGAAACCCACCGCGCCGCCTGGAAAAATGCCAAGCATGCGCAACAGTGGGAAAACACACTGGAGACCTACGTTTACCCCCACTTCGGTGACAAACACATCAAGGACGTGGATACCGAGGATGTGACTAACGCCATCAGGCCACTGTGGTCAACCAAAAACGAAACGATGGTCAGGGTGCGCAACCGCATAGAGCTGGTGTTGTCCTGGGCTGCTGCCCAAGGCTACCGCCCCAAGGGCTTCAACCCGGCGCAGTGGCGTGGCCATCTTGACCAAGTGCTTCCAAAGCCATCCAAGGTCAACAAGCGCACATCTTTTGAGGCTATGCCCATCGATGCCATGTTCACGTTCTTGCACCGCCTTGGCATGATTGAGGGTATGAGCGCCCGGTGTCTGGAGTTCACCATCCTGACCGCCTGCCGTTCGGGTGAGTCACGCGGGGCTCTGTGGTCAGAGATTGATATGGACGCTGGCGTGTGGAGCATCCCGGGCTCGCGTATGAAGTCTGGCAGGCCGCACCGCATCCCCTTGAGCGACCGCGCCGCTGGGCTGCTGGACACGCTGCCGAGGCTTGTCAATGATGACGGTGAATTTATCGACCTGGTGTTTCCTGGCCGTGATGGTGACAAACCGCTGTCAGATATGAGCCTGACCGCCTGTATGCGCCGCATGGGCCTGACCGCAGTGCCCCACGGGTTTCGTTCTACCTTCACCGATTGGGTGGCAGAGCGCACCGCCTACCCTGCCGAGGTGCGAGAGATGGCCCTGGCGCACGCCATAGGCGACCAAACCGAGGCCGCTTATCGCCGGGGTGACTTGTTCGACAAGCGCCGCAACCTGATGAATGAGTGGGTGGCCTTTCTGGAATCAGCGCCAGCCAAGGGCAACAATGTGGTGAAACTCAGGGCCGCTTGAAAAGCCCAATTGATGCCTATACAATAAATACAGTTATGCAATTCACATTTGACCCGAGCAAGGACGCTGCCAACATCCTGAAGCACGGGCTTTCACTAAGTGATGCGCCGCTGGTTTTCAATGCGCCCAACAAGTTGACGATTCAAAGCACTCGAGCCAGTGAGGCACGATTGATGGACGTGGCGCTGGTGGAGGTGGCTGGCGTGGTGCTGGTGCTGGTTTATGTGTTGCGTGACCCTGACGAAGTGCGAGCTATCTCGCTGCGCCGGGCATCCAAACAGGAAAGGACGCTGTATGCCGAAAACATCCGTTAAGCCCACTGGCACCGACTGGGAGCGTGTCAAGCGTGAAGCTGCGCAAGATGCGCCCATTGCCCACACCGCCACGGATGGCCCCTACGACCCCAACAATGCCGCCGCCGTGTCGGCTTACTGGCAACAGGCCAGCATCAAGCGTGGCCGTGGTAGGCCAGCCGTGGCAGTCAAGCGCCCCACCCTGAATATGCGTGTTGACCCTGATGTGTTGGACGCATTCAAGGCGACCGGGCCGGGCTGGCAGACCCGCATCAATGCTGCCCTGCGTGATGCTGTGGAGCATGGCCTGGTGACCGAATAAAGACCGTTTTTGCGCCAGCTAGACCCGCTTCGAAACCGGGTTGAAAAGCCAGACCCCCGCTGGCCTGCTGGTGCATCCTGATTCACGGGGTTTTCTGCACGGGGGTGCAATGGTGGGTGTGGTCAATCAACAGTGGCGCGATGTGGTGGCGCTGCTATGGCGGCAAATGGGCGTACCGATACATAAGTACCGCGCCGAATGTGAAACCGGGTGGCCTGAGTCATTCAAAATTGAGCAAATCGCCGTTTTGCAGCGCCCATATCCCTGGCCAGCCAGTGAGCCCAAAGACCGGGAGGCAAGGACACTGTGCCGCGCGTATTTTGAAGGGCTGCTGGCCGCCTGCGAAAGTGTGCTGCGAAACACATCGACAACTGTCACGGTAACACCCAAACCGCCCCCACCGCAGAGACGAAGCAAAATCGCGCCAGACGGCTGGTGGGAACGCGATTTTGCGCATATGAGCAACGGGCGCATATCGATAACACCCAAGCCTTTTGACGTGACCACCTACACAGTGACCGCGCCAGCATTCGCCGCCTGGCTGGCCGCAAATCGTGAGCCGCCATCAGTGCACATTCAAGCCTGGTTTGACGCTGTGGGCGTGGCTGGCGCTGGTGTACCTGATGCGCAACCCAAACCGCTGCAACGCACATCCGCCCAAGATGCCGCCATGCTGCAAGAGCTCAGACGACAGAACTACGACCCGCTGGCGCTACCCAAGAATCCGCCGGGCAGGCCTGGTGTGAAGGCAGCAATACGCAAGGCCATTGATGGCAAAGGGCTTTTTGCTGGGGGCACTGTTTTTGACAAATCATGGGAACGCCTGAGCGCCAATGGTGAAATTGTGACGAAAGACTAGACGCTGGCTGGTGTCCCCATAACTGGGGGATACGTGGACACTTGCGGGGGTGGATAGCCCCGCAAATCCACTTGACGCATCCCAACCAACCGGAGCGCGTCAAGTGTCATTGCATCCCACCCCCCAAGGACTACCCCAAACCGGGTACATCCGCCAGCGCCAGCTACTCAGCTTAATCCCCGTTTCACCCGCTACGCTGTGGCGCTGGGTCAAGTCTGGTCAGTTCCCCAAGCCCGTCAAGTTGGGCAGCAACACCACCGCCTGGCGCTGCGAGCCCGTTCGCCAGTGGCTTGACGCTCAAGGCTCTACAAAATGAGCCGCGCCAGCAAAAACGGGTTGACCGCTGGTAACAGTCAACCCGTCAAAACACTTTCAAAATACGCTACCGAGTTTATAGCTACCTGCGCACGCATGGCAAGCGCTGACCCGGGTTTTTACCTGCTTTGCGTGGTGCTGCTGACACAAGCCGTTTTGCTGGCGCTGGGGGTGTTGTCATGAGCGCCCCCGAGCAACTGTCATTCCTACCGCCGCCGCCGTTTTCCCCGACCTGGCCGCGTCAGCACACGCTCGAGGACAAGGCACTGGCGGAGCTGCTGGCTGGCCGCCTGATTGACCACCCAGCGTTCGAGGGCGATTGTGGTTCCTGGCGTCTGGCCGCCGTAGTGTTCAACCTGCGAGCCCTGGGCTGGCCGATTGACACCATCGCCACACCTGCCCCCACCGAACAGCGCCCGGGCCGCACGGTGGCACTGTACCGCCTGCCCAGCAAATACGCCGCCCTGGCGCTGGCAGGGGGTGCCAAATGAGCGCCGCCCCGATTGACAACATCCTTCCGCTGCTATCGAAAGTAAAGCAACGCCAGCCGGGCCAATGGAGCGCCTGCTGCCCTGCCCACGATGACAAAGGCCCGTCGCTATCAATTCGAGAGCTTCCAACAGGCGAGATTTTGTTGTTCTGCTTTTCCGGGTGTGGCGCATCTGCAATTCTGGCCGCGCTGGGGCTCGACTTCAAAGACCTCTACCCGCCCCGTGAGCCATCAGGCCGGGAGCCCAACCGTTACCCGCGCCTGCTGACCGCCGGGCAGGCACTGGAGCTGCTGGAAACCGAGGCCCGGCTGGTGGCTGTGGCCGCCGCAAACGTGTTGCATGGCGTGATGCTGCACCAGCCCGACCTTGACCGCCTGACCCAAGCCGCCGGGCGCATCGCCTGGCTACGCGAGGAAGCGTCAGCACTGGGAGGGCATCGCCATGATTAGCCCCGACCTGCTGGCGCTGGTGGACGAACAGGCCGCCGCGCTGCCCACCTTCACGCCCCTGGCTGCAATGGACTTGCGAGAGCTGGCGCTGCACCAGTTCAAGCACCGCGAGCCGCTGCTGCTGCCGTGGCTGAACTCGCAAGACCTGGCGATGATTTTTGCCGGACGTGGCATTGGCAAAACCCACCTGGCAATGGGCATCAGTATGGCCGTGGCCACGGGTGGCACGTTCGCCAAATGGAGCGCCCCAAGGCCTGCCAAGGTGCTCTATCTTGATGGTGAGCTGCCCGGGGCCGTGCTGCAAACCCGCCTGGCCATGCACCTGCCAGACGTGGAGCCCGCGCCGGGGTTCCTGCGACTGTTCACCCCCGACCTGCTGCCTGAAGGGGTGCCACTGCCTGACCTGAGCACCCTTGACGGGCAGTACACCATCAATGCCATGATGGAAGATGACACCGAACTGGTGGTCATTGACAACCTGAGCGCCTGGTGCCGCACGGGCCGCGAAAACGAGGCAGAGTCCTGGCACCCGATAGCGACCTGGATTCTGCAACTTCGCCGCCGTGGCCTGGCCGTGCTGCTGATTCACCATGCTGGCAAAGGTGGTCAACAGCGTGGCACATCCAAGCGCGAGGACTTGCTTGATGTGGTCATTGGCCTGAGCCGCCCCAAGGACTACGACCCCAAGCAGGGTGCCGTGTTCGTTCTGGAGTTCACCAAGGCCCGCAACCTGGCAGGCGATGACGCGCAAAGCCTTGAGCTAGAGCTGGGTGGTGACGAAACCCGCGCCGTGTGGAAGTGCAGCACCGTGGAGGCTTCGACCTTTGACCGGGTGGTGACGCTGGCCAATGAAGGCCTGAGCCAAGCCGAAATAGCGACCGAGCTCGACCTGAACAAGTCGTCTGTGAGTCGTCACTTGCGAAATGCAAAGGGTCTTGGAGTGCTGCATTCAACCGCAAGGGCAGCATCATGAACCTGCGCCAGCAACTGCTTGAAAGGACAAAAGTTGCACAGTTGCACTCCCTAGCGGTGCAACACTGCAACTTTTCAGAAAACAGTGCAACAGGCAATGCAACGCCTATGCAACAAAAGCCCGCAAACCCGCATGAAATAAGGGTTTCGAGTGCAACAGGCAATGCAACCACTGTGCAACAAGGCAGTTGCATAGGGGGGTCAAAAACACCCCCAAAAGTTGCACCGAGTTGCACTGATGTTGCATCAGTTGCGGGCCCCCTTGATGACCGGGTGACCTGCACAACGTGCCGCAACTTATGGCCGGGCAATCGCTGCCTGACCCACCGCGCCGCTGGCCTGAGTACCCGCGACCTGGCTGCCGACTTCACCCACCTGGCGCAACGCTGCCCAGCCTTCGCACCGCTGGCGCGTGCCCAAGCGCCATAGCCCACCGATTCAAAGACCGAGCCCTGACCGATTCAAGACCGAGCACACCTTCACCATTTTTTTGAAAGACAACCACCATGATTCTGACCGACAACGGGGGCACCACTTACGCCCCATGCCCCGCCGGGAGCTACCTGGCACGCTGTGTCCAACTGATTGACCTGGGCACACAGACCGCGACCTATGAGGGCGAAACCAAGCGAGCGCGAAAGGTGCTTATTGCCTGGGAGGTTCTGGACGATGAATGCCGCCGCGACGATGGCCAGCCGTTCATTCTGTCCAAGCGTTTCACCCAGAGCTTGCACGAAAAAGCCGCGCTGAGAAAAACACTCACGTCCTGGCGTGGCCGTGACTTCACGCCGGTGGAGCTCAAGGGGTTCGAGCTTCGGGCCGTGTTGGGCAAGGATGCCTTCATATCGGTGGTGCACACCGAAAAGGACGGCAAGACCTTTGCCAACATCGCCGCCGTGATGAAGCCGCCCAAGGGCATGACCGCACCATTACCCGGTAATGAGCCGCTGCTGCACTGGAGCATGGCAGAGCCTGACTGGACGGTGTTCGCGCAACTGGGCAGCCGCCTGGCTGACCAAATCGCCGCCAGCCCGGAATACCAAGCGCTGACCCCGCCCAAGTCGGTGACGCTGCCCGCATCGCCAGCGCCAGCCGCCCCCGTGCATACGCCTGCACCGCCGCCTGCCCGGCAAACAGCGCCAGCACCCAAGCCGCAAGCACCCGCCGCCGCTGATACGGGCTCAGGGTTCGATGACATGGACTCGGACATACCGTTCTGACCAACCGCAACCAAAAGCGCAACGCTGGCCGTTCTGCTGGCGCTGCGCACCGCCCACCCACATTCGAGAAAGCATCATGACCGCTATCACACTTGACATTGAAACCATCCCCAGCCAACTGCCGGGAGCCCGTGACCATATCCGCGCCAGCCTCAAACCGCCCGGCACACTCAAGAAAGCCGAGAGCATCGCCGCCTGGTGGAAAGACGACAGCGAGGCCGCCATTGAAACCGAGTACCGCCGCCAGTCCCTTGACGGTGGCCTGGCTGGCGAAATTGTCAGCATCGCCCTGGTTGCCAACGACCAAGACGATGATGAAGGCTGGAAATACTGCCGGGGGCCGGGTGAGTCCGAGGCCGCGCTGCTGACCCACTTCGCAAACGCTGTGGTGTACCGCCTTGATGCCGCCGCCCGTGGCCTGGTGGACGGGTACAACTTCGCGCAAGACCCATGGTTCATTGCCCACAATGCCGCCTTCGACCTGCCCTATATCTGGCACCGCTGCATCATCAATGGGGTGCGCCTGCCGTTCAAGTTCCCCACACCCAGCGCACGCGCTGGCAAGGACTACGGGTGCACGATGCTGGCCTGGGCTGGCTACGGTGGCCGGGTGAGTCTGGACGCGCTGTGCCGGGCCCTGGGTGTACCCAGCCCCAAGGACGGGGGCATTGATGGCGCTGGTGTTTACGATGCCTGGCTGGCCGGGGAACGTGAGCACATCGCCGCCTACAACCTGCGCGACACCCTGGCCGCCCGTGACGTGTGGCAGCGCCTGCAAGGTAGTGCAGCATGAAGCGCAAAACCGCCTATTGCGTGACTGTCACGAAACCCGGTGAGACACAGCAAATCATCGTGTTTGCCCTGGCCGCCGCCCGGCGCGAGGTCAAAGCACAAAAGCGCCTGCACCCTGGCGCGTGCGTGACGCTGGCAAAGGACGCATCATGAGCGCCACACCAAGCCCAGCAAACAGGCCCACACGCCGCGCAAGAACTGCGCTGGGGCAAGTGCCAGCGCAAGCCAAAACACCGCAACAGCGAGGCCGTATGGCCCGGGGCAAGGGCCAATCTGGCGAACTGGAGGTGGTGGGCATCCTGCGCGAACTGACCGGGCATGATGTTCGCCGCCGGGTGCGCCAGCATGGGGGTGACAGTGACCTTGAAGGCTTGCCGGGCTGGTGCGTGGAGGTCAAGCGCCATGCCAGCACACCGCCTGCCAGCATCGCCGCCTGGTGGCGTCAGGCCTGCATTCAAGCGCATCATGCCGACCTCAAGGCCGTGCTGTTCTACCGTGCCGACCGTGGCGCATGGCTGGCCGTGTGGCACGCCGGGCACCACTGCAAAGCCATTCCCTGGCGCATGAATGGTGACCTGCGAGACACTGTGACCGCCAGCCCTGAGACGTGGTGGCGCATGGCTGGCCGGGCCGCAAGGCAACAGGGAGCACAACCCCTCACAACTTAACCCCCCTAGGGAACTTCGTTGAACAGTCCGACATCGCGGTTCGAATTACCCGCGAGCGACAGGGGGCTGGAAGTACCTTGACGGGGGGCACCCCCCACCCCCCCTATCAAGGTACTTCTGGCGGGTTTCCTGTCGCGGGTAATTGCGACCGCGAGAAAGCGCTAGCGAATTGATAGTAAATTTGGTGAACGGTAAACGGTAAATTCAAGGACACCCCAACATGACCCCCTGCACCATCCCCAAAAGTCAGAACCACCTGGCGCAACTGCTGGGGGTGAGCCCGGCATTGATGACCAAGCACAAGCGCATGGGTATGCCCACCGACACCCTGGAGGCAGCACGCGCCTGGCGTGAGAACAACCTGCACCCACTGATGACCAAGGATTCACCGATGCGTGCGCCACTACCCAGCCAGACCGATGACCGTCTGGCCGATGCGCGTGGCTGGCTTGACCTGGCCAGCGAGATGCTACAGGCCGGGCTGGCGCTGGGCTCTGACCTCGAGGCCAAAACACGCGCCAGCTTGCGAGCCGTGCCAGCGCAGCACCGAGCCGTGCTGCTGCTGCCCATTGACGTGATGGACGTTCTCTGCGGGCCCGTGCTGGCGCTGGTGACGCCCACCGACCGCACTGCCCGGTGCGATGATGGTTCGCCAGCGTTTGATGACCACCTGAGCGACGATGACGCCGCCTGGCTGGGTTCGTTCTGGTATGGCGTGGCCGCTGGTGAGATTCGGGTGACCTGAAATTTTCAAGGTACTCCCTGGCCAAAATTGGCCGGGGGTGAATTCGGCGCTGAGTGCTGGCTATTCTCCAGAAAGTGCCAAGGGGGTTGTAAACCAGCCCCCACCCATGACCTAACCCAGCCTGACACGCTGGGTTTTTTTACGCCTGTTGTGTGAAGGGGCACACTTTTCTTTATGAGGGCATGCATGGGGGAACTATGAAAAAACACCCTTGAAACCCGCATGAATGCTAGTGATTCGAATGACACAGCTTCCGCCAAAACGTAACCCTAAGTGATTGATTTGCTTGGGGTTTTTTTCTTGTCTGGTGTGAACTGTCTTCAGTAAAGTACAACACTCTGCGCTGGAGGTCAAAAGGCTGTAGCTCTCATGGCCATGAGGCGGTCTATGTGCTTCACTGTTTCCATAAGACTACACAGAAGACCGCTCAGGCGGATATTGATCTGGCAGCCAAACGTTACAAATTGATTGGAGCTTGACCCATGGTTAAAAAAACTGTTACCCCAAATGTTGACCCTGATGCTGTGGCCACTTCTTCCTGCGGCAATGTGTTCACCGATCTTGGTTTTGAACCTGGCGAGGCCGCTGTCATGGGGCTACGTGCTGATTTGATGGCGCGTTTGCGTGTGCTGGTGCAGACAGAAGGCTGGACACAGGTCCAAGCGGCAGAGCGATTCGGCATTGCCCAATCTCGCGTCAGTGACTTGCTGCGTGGCAAGTGGGACAAGTTCAGCCTTGATATGTTGATCACACTGGCTGCGCGCGCTGGCCGCAAAGTCGAGCTGGCAGTGGCTTGACTTTGGTGAAGACGTCCAAGCCCGGTATCGTGGCTGTGTCATTGATGACGCCGTTATCAAATCAACCACTTTGACTTATGCTGGGCAGGATGATGGGTAGATCGGGTGTAGTGCCTTGAAACCTGCATGGAATAAGGCTTTGCCGTGAACACAGCTTTCGCCAAAAATGCACCCCAAATCATTGATTTGTTTGGGGTTTTTTCTTGTCTGGTGTGAACTGTCTTCAGTAAAGCACAACATTCCAGCGGCCGCTGGCCAACAGGTTTTGGCGAATGTCTGTCCAGGCGTCCGTCCCGCCCAAGATTTTGGCGAAGCTTGTTTCTACCCGGCCAAGCATGGCTTGCGGGCCTGCAATGAAGACATGTGTGCTGGGGTTCTTCAGCATGTCTTGCACCTCGACCGCATTTTTTTCGATGGCCAGTTCGACCGCTGGTGGTTCGTCAAAGTGCGGGCGCGGGCTCACGGCCTGAAAGGCTTTGAAGGTGGATTGATCGAAGTAGTTCGCCAAATCCTGGTTTTCGTCGTTCATGTAAAGCATTTCCAGGCCGCTGCGGGCACCGTAGAACAGCCGCACTTTGCCTTCCCAGCCGCCCAAGGTGTCGTAAATGCGGTTCACCAGGCCTCGAAAGGGTGCAATGCCCGTGCCCATACCGATCATCAACAAAGGGGATTGGCGGTTGGCCGGTATTGAAAATGGGTGCCCGCTCGGGCCGGAGAACTTGACCACACTACCCACCGGCAAATCACACAGGTAGTTGGAGGCGACGCCGGCATACCGCTCACCGTTGAAATCATCGATATAGCTGCAACGCCGCACCAGCAGCGAGAACTCGGTGTGCTGCGCATCGATGTGGTCAATGTGCGCCAGCGAGTACAGGCGGGTGTGGAATGGGTTGCCAAATTGCCCGGGGGCCATGATCTTGATGCAGTGGCCAACCTGGGCGTCAAATCCGGCATCGTCGGTGGCAAAAATCATGTGCCGCACATCTTCGGGCGAGTTGGGTGGGGTAATCCGGCTGCTGCCGATCAGGCGTGCTGCGTGGCATGTGTTGATGGCAGTGGGTGGTGTGTCGAGGCTTTGCATAGGGTGACTTATTGAGGTTCCTGGATGGTGTAAAGCGTTTGTCGGGGGGAAGGGGTGCCGCCCTGGCGGGCATCCGGGGCGTCCGAGGTTTCGGGGGAACTGCAGGAGGTACCGCAGGAGCAGCTACCGCTGCCACACCCTGCCCCTTCTTCTCGCAGCGGGCCCAGGTGGGGGTGGCGCTCGGCAAAGCGTCTGGCCATGGCCTGAACGCTCGCCCACAAAAGCAGCATGCCCATCAACGCGACCATGGCGATCAGGTAGTTGAGCAGCACCTTAGCTCCCCAGCCCGGCAAAGCCCATGAAGGCCAACGAGAGCATGCCGGCCAGCATCAGTGCCAGCGCCGTGCCTTTGGCGATTTCTGGCACTTCCACCAGTTGCACCCGCTCGCGCAGGCCCGCCATCAGCACCAGCGCCAGGGTAAAGCCAATGCCGCCTCCTAGCGCAAAAGCCATTGACTGCACAAAACTGTAGTCGCGGGCGGTCTGGAACAGCGCCACGCCGAGCACCGCGCAATTGGTGGTGATCAACGGCAGGTAAATGCCCAATGCCCGAAACAGCGCCGGGCTGTGCTTTTTCATCACCATTTCTACCAGTTGGACTGCCGAGGCAATGATCACGATGTAAGAGATCAACCGCAAGAACTCCAGATGCAACATGCCCAGCAGCCAGTTGAGGCCGAAGGCGCACAGCGAGGCAACCAGCATGACAAAGGTGGTGGCCACGCCCATGGGAAACGCCGTTTCCAGCTTGCCCGACACCCCCAAAAACGGGCACAGGCCCAGAAACATGGCCAACACAAAGTTGTTGGCCAGGATCACGCTGATAAAAATCTGAGTTGCCGATTCCTGCATGATGCTCAAGCCTTCGCAGAGGTGGTTTTCACCACAACGATCTTGGGCTTGCGTTTTTCCCACCAGGAGAAAAGCAGCAACCATGAGCCCAGCACAAAGAAGCCACCCGGGGGTAGCACCATCACCACCCAAGGCTGGAAGTCTGGCCCGAACAGCGAGATGCCAAACAGGCTGCCCGCCCCCAAAATCTCACGTACGGTGCCCAGCGCCAGCAGGCCGATCATGAAACCCAACCCCATACCGGCGGCATTGACCGCGGCGCGCAACGGCGGGTTTTTGGAGGCATGGGCTTCGGCGCGGCCCAGGATGATGCAGTTCACCACAATCAGCTGGATAAAAGCCCCCAGTGCTTCATACAACCCGAGGCTGATGGACTGGATGGCGTAATCCACCACGGTGACAAAGGTGGCGATGATGACGATGTAGGTGGCGATACGCACCTCTTTGGGAATGAGCTTGCGCAGCAGCGACACCAGCAGGCTCGAGCACACCAGCACCAGCAGGGTGGCCACCCCCATCGACAACGCGTTGACCGCTGATACCGTCACCGCCAGGGTGGGGCACATGCCCAACATCATCACAAACACCGGGTTCTGGCGCCAGATGCCTTCCATGAAATCGTCCCAGCTGACACCGCCAGTGGCGTCCACAGCAGGTTTGGTCTTGGATTGCTCACTCATTTTGACGGTCCGATCTTGTCGATGTGGGGCACAAGCATGGGTAGCAGCGCTTGCGCTGCATCGTTGATGGCGCGGCCCACCGCCCGTGAGGTGACGGTGGCGCCTGAAATGGCATCAATCTGCCAGGCTTGGGTTTTGGTGCCATGTTTGACGGTCTTGACTTCGTTGGCCAGGGCCTTCATGTCAGCCGCAAGCCGGACATCCAGCGCCTTGAAATTGGCCAGGAAATTGGCGTCTTTCAGGATCTTGTCGCCAATGCCAGGCGTTTCCTGCATCGACACCACGCTAAAGCCCACCACGCAGTTGCACTGGGGCGAGTAGCCAAACATGATGCGTACATTGCCGGCGTAACCCTTGGCCGAGCCTTCAGCAGCTATGCCCATCAACTGGCCAGACGCATCAAAGGCGGCGTGAAAAGGCACCCCGTTAGCGGCGGCATCAGCATCTGCTGCCAGGCTGATGTTGCCGTTGGGCAAGGCCACATAGGCCAGCGTTTTGGCAGCACCCGGCAAGACTTTGTGAATGGCACGCTCCATGGCCACCCGGCGGTTTTCCTTGACTGAGCTCAGGCTGCCCTCGTAGGCCACCACGATGATCAGCCCGCAAATGGCCGCCACCAGGCCCAGCGCCAGCAGCATCGCCCGGGTGGGCGTTTGCGGCGCAACAATAGGCAGGGCAGGTGTGCTCATGATTTGGGCTTGTTCTTGAGAAATTGTTTCTTGGGCGTCACGGCATTCGCCTCTTCGCGCGAGATGTACTCCGGGTGCAGCGGGTAACTGGCGGTGCGCTTGGGCCGCAGCAGGCCAGACTTGCCAAAGGGCGTGGGCTGGGTGATGCGTTCGATCAGCGGCGAGGCTGCATTGCCCAGCAAAATGGCATACATCACGCCCTCGGGCAGGCCGCTGTAATAGCGGATCACCACCGTCAGCAACCCAATCGCGGCGCCGTACACCCACATGCCGCGTGGCGTGACGGGTGATGTGGCCATGTCGGTCGCCATGAACACCGCGCCAAGGATCAAGCCGCCGGAAAACAGCATAAAAAACGGATCAGGGTAATGCTGTGGCGCAATGGCAAACAAAATCCAGGCCGTCAGCCCGGCGCTGCCAATGATGGCCACAGGAATACGCCAGTCCATGAAGCGGCGCAGCGCCAGATACAGCCCGCAAACCAGAATCAGCAATGGCGAGGGCCCCACGGCCATGTGGCCCGCCAGCGAGGTCAACAAATCCCCGGCTGGGGTCAGCACACCTTCAAACTTCCACTTGGCCAGCGGCGTGGCACCGCTCAAGGCGTCGACGTGTTTGCTGCTGAGCCAGGCCACCGTGTCGGGCGGCACCATGAACGGCCAGGCCAGCGTGCTGGGGATGAATTCGGTCAACCGCCCTGACATGAAGGATGGCGTGTAGGTGGCAATGGCCGACGGAAAAGCCGCCTGCACAAAGGCCCGCCCGACCAGCGCGGGATTGAATACATTGAACCCGATGCCGCCAAACACCGCCTTGCCCAAGGCCATGGCGACAAAACCCGCCACCACACCCATCCACAAGGGGTAGCCCGGCGGCAGAGTCAGGGCCAGCAAGATGCCGGTGATGGTGGCCGACCAGTCTGCCAGTGAGCCGGACTGGGTTCCTGTCTTGACAAAAAACCGCTCGGTCAGCAGGCAGGCGCCGGTGATCACCACGATGGATGCCAGCGCCGAGATGCCGTACTGGTAGACGTAAAACGCACACACCGGCAGCAAGGCGCCCACCACGTTGCGCATGATCTGCTCCACACTGCGCGGCGCCTTGATGTGTGGCGCGCTGCGGATCTCAATGGTGGCGCTCATGCTGCACTTGCCTTTTCACGCAGCACCTGCTTGGCGATGCGAAATTGCTGCACCAACGGGATGTTGGATGGGCAGACATAGGTGCAACAGCCGCACTCGAAACAATCACCCAGGTGGTAGCGCTGCCCCATCATCTCGTACTCGCGTTTGGACGCCAGCATGCCCAGGGTGGATGGGTTCAGCCCCATCGGGCACGACTCCACACACTCGCCACACTTGATGCACGGGTAGGTGGCGCGGCCATCGCGGTCGGCCATGTCTTCCGGCTGGAACACCAGAATGCCCGACACACCTTTGGTCACCGGGGTGTCCAGCGAGGCAACTGACTGGCCCATCATCGGGCCGCCCAGCACCAGCTGACAAGCGTTGGCCGCGTTTTTGTGGACTCCCGCCCACTCCAGCACAAATGAAATGGGTGTGCCCAGCGGCACGCGATAGTCGCCCGGGCGGCTGACCCCCGGGCCGGCAATGGTCACTACGCGCTCAGTCAACCCCTGGCCAGCGGGCAGCAGCTTGCCCAAGGCAGCCAGGGTGCCCACGTTGTTCATGACCATGCCCAGCGACACGGGCAGCGCACCTGACGGAATTTCAACGCCAAACAGCGACATCAGCAGCATCTTCTCGGAGCCTTGCGGGTACTTGGTGGGCACCGCTTCTACAAACAGGTTGTCCGCCATGGTGGCGTCCATCGCCGCCTGGATGGCGGCCACGGCGTCCGGCTTGTTGTCTTCCACGCCGACGATGCCGCGCACGGCACCGGTGGCGCGCATGGCCAGTTGCATGCCCAGCACCAATTCGGGGGCGTTTTCCAGCATCACGCGGTGGTCACAGGTCAGGTAAGGCTCACATTCGCAGCCGTTGACCACCAGCGTGTGCACCTTGGCCTGTTTGGGCACCATCAGTTTGGCGTGGGTCGGAAAAGCTGCCCCACCCAGGCCCACCATGCCGGTGTCCCACACCGCCTGCAGAATTTCGGCAGGGTCCATGTGATCAACGTCACGTGGCACGCCCCACAAGTCTTCCTGCGTGGCACCTGCGTGCGGGCGGATGACGATCGACTCGGTCCACGGGCCGCGCGCGGTCGGGCGCAGCTCAATGGCCGTCACCACACCGGTGGCAGGTGCATGGTGTGGTACCGACAACCAGTCGCTGGTTTTGGCAATCGGCTCGCCCCGAACCACCTCTTGCCCGACTCGCACAATCGCGTGCGGTGCCTTGCCAATGTGCTGTGACAGCGGCACGATCAGGTGCTCTGCATACGGCAGCCGACGGATCGGCGTGCGCGCTGTGTGCTTGTTTTGCGGCGGGTGGATGCCCCGCGCAAAGGTCTCGCCGCGCAAGAAGTTGAGAAACTTCATAGGTCAGATGAAACGCCGGGCGTCATTGGGGTCAGTTGTATTTGGCCGCGCGGGCCAGCAGCTTGTCCAGCCCCGGCTCGGAAGCATCCCACGGGGTACCAGGATGCAGGCAGCCCGCAGTGCACTTTTCAGCGGCTTTGACCAGATCCTTGTACTTGGCCCCTTTGGCATTGACCACCACCACCTGCTTCTGATCGTTGTAGGCAAACACCTTGGGTGCCAGGGTGGTGCATTCGTCGCAGGCGGTGCATTCCGGCGTGTCGACCCAGCATGCTTCGTAACCGCCGCTGGGTACCGCCGCTGCCGCCTCGACCACCCCCGGTTGCGCAGCGGCTGGTACGGCTTGCGCTGCAGGTTGGAAGTTGCCGCCCGACAGCCCCAGGCTGGCGGAAATCCGCTGCATCAGCTCGGTGCGTACACGTTCGGCTATGGCCGCGTCGTTGACCACGGTGTTGTCTTCTGGCCGTTTCGCCACGTCCTTGAGCTGTTTCCAGAAATTCTGGCGCTCCTCACAGGCCAGCACCAGCTCTTTGGAAACCAGCAGACGCATCAGGCGGTTTTTGGTGTCGGTCGCCCAGATGTAGGGGTAAAGGCCTTCGCGCTCGTCTTGCGGGAGGGTCAGCAGCTCGGCCAGCGGCAGCATGGCGTCGTTCCAGGTTTCTGGCGGGGCCTTGCGGAACTGCTTGCCAAATCGCCCCTCGGTGGCGGCAAAGTCGGCAAAGGTGACAGGAAGCTCCATGCGCTGTTGCTCGCCTGCTTCGTCCAGGTAAGGCAGAGAATAGACCGGCCAGTCGGTCTCCATCGACGGGTTGCCTTCCAGGCTGACGCACTCCGAAAAGGTGGTGCCGGCATCCGGGTCATAACGGAACAACGGGTAAGCGCGGCTTTCCACCGCCAGCTTGCTCTGGTCCACACTCTTGTCGTCACCCACCCCATGCTCTGGCGGGCACACCGCATAGATGTTGAACAGTGCCGGGCGGCGCGAGTTGAGGCCGTCAATGTAGCCCTCCAGCAAATGGGTCACATGGGCGATGGTGCTTTGCAGCACGAACGAGGTGCGGTGCGCCATGGCAATCACGCTCATTTCCTTTCGGATCTCGGTCTTGCCATGCATGGCTTTGCCGTAGGGCGCCATGTCCGACACCTGGCTGATGAAGCCCGAGGTGCAAGCTTGGCCGCCGGTGTTGGAATACACCTGTGTGTCCACCACCAGCACCTTGATCGGCTTGCCCGACATCATGGCGCGTGACAGGTTCTGGAAGCCGATGTCGTACATGGCACCGTCGCCGCCCAGGCTGACCACCGGCGGGCACAAATGCCACTCGTCATCCGTGAACTGGGGCCAGTCAAAACGTTTGAAAAAGTCGGCATCGCGCTCGTCGATGTACTCGCCTTTGAGTTCCAGTTCGGCCAAACGCACGGCCTTGAAGCCCTCGGCCATCTTCGCCATGTGGCCCTCGAACAGCCCCATGGCCACCGACGGTGAGTCCTGGAACAGGTGCGAGGTCCAGGGGAACGGATACGGGTGGTAGGGGTAGGTGGAGCCCCAGACTGAGGTGCAGCCGGTCGAATTGACCATGCCCATGTCGGCGCGGCCGCGTTTGCTGGGGCCTTCCACATAACGCCAGCGCAGGTCTTTGAGCTTGTCGAGCAGCTGCGCGGTGCGTTTGATCCAGGCGGGGTCAAGTGGCTGCGACGGTTTGTTGGCAGAGAGGCTGGCCGCCAGGGTGGACAGGGTCAGGTCACTGCTGCTGGCGTTCACGGCAGACACCACAGCGCTGGCGTCAGACAGGTCGATGGCGTTGGCCAGCCGGTTGCGCATGTGCTGTTCCAGGTCGATGATGAGCTGGTCCAGCCGCGCCACATAGTCGCGCACCCTGGGTTGCATCAATGCGGCAGCAGCGGCGGTGAACAGGTGGATGGCGGTTTTTTCGCCGCAGCCCAGGCAGGCGCCGTCGCCACAGTTCATCGAGTTGTAGGTGGCTTTGTCGAGCAACAGTGTGTCGAGCGCGCCCACTTTCTCATCCAGGTTGTCGATGCGGCTGTAGTCCTTGGACGTGGTGGGCAGGTCAAGCCAGAAGTCCCAGTCCTGGCGCAGCGTTTTCACCGAGGCTTCGGTCTGCGTGACCATCTTCAGCGCGTTGTCCTCACACACCGTGACGCACAGGGCGCAGGATTTGCAGGTGAGCGGATTGACGGTGATCGAGAACAGGCCGCCGCTGCCAGGCGCTTTCTTTTCCTTTTGCGTCCAGTACGGCTTGGTGGTGGCGAACTGGAAGTTACCCAGTTCGGCTTTCAGCAGCTCAAACTCGGCAGTGAGTTTGGTCCGCTCTTCTTCCGGCGCGTCGGCAATGGTGGCCGCAATGGCTTGATCCATCAGCGGGCGCACGGCGACGCCGTCACCGGTGATCAGGGCGCGCAGTTTTTTCTCGGCCACACGCACCGCACGGCGCAGAAAGCGTGTCGGTGTGCCGCCAGTTTCGATGCGCTGCAGCGCGGTGGTGAAGACTTCTGGCACGCTGTTGACCAGGCCGGGAATGGCGCTGTCGGGGCAGACGGTGTAGCAGGCACCGCAGGCGGTGCAGTTTTCGGCCTGCCAGACCGGGTGCTCAAAGCGGATGCCGGTCATGTCGCGGTAAATGCCGGTGGCCGCGGGCACCAGCGAGGCGCCGATGAACGGGTCCACCAGGTTGTCGTTGCCCTTGCCGGTGGCATAAAAATGCCCGGTCTGCTCCCAAAAACGGTGCAGGTCCGCCACCGGAGGCAGGTGTTTGGCGTCGGCCACTGGGGTACGCAGCAGCATGGTGGGCAGGCCACCGCCGGCCTTGATGGCGGCCAGCGCATGGCTGCCCAGCGGTTTGTCGGTGATCTCGTGGGTTTCCACATAACCGCGTTTGACCACGGTCAGGTTGTTTTGCACCACCCGGCCGCCTTTGCCGCCGAACTTGGCCTCCAATTGCTTTTCAATCGCGCGGAACAGGGTTTCTTCGTTCAGACCGGCGTTCTCACGCACCGGAGAGGCGGCAAAAAACGCCCCCTGGAAGGCATTGCCCTGCATGCGCAGCATGAGTTCGGCGCTACCGGCCTCGTCGCGCGCGATCTGGAACGCGTCCAGGTAAAACACGCGAATCTGCTGCTCAACAATCTGTTTTTGCGCCCACGCCGGAAACGCGCCCCAGGTGGCCTCACCCAAATTACTCTGGATGATGAAGACGCCGCCTTTTTTCAGACCTGTGAGTGGATTCGAGTGACCAAACACTGCCGGGTCAGGCGACAGCACCACGTCTAGGTGCACATATTCACTGTTGACGCGAATCAGCTCTGGCGCGGCCGACAGGTAATAGGTGGTGGGCTGGCCCTTTTTCTCGGAGCCGTATTTGGGGTTGGCCTTGATCTCGTAACCCAGCAGGTCAAACAGCGTCATGGCCAGGTTTTTACCGGTGGTGATGGCACCCCAGCCGCCAATGGAGTGCATGCGCACGGTGATCGCGCCGGGGGGCATCAGGTTCGGGTTTTCGCTGCCGCGTACTGCCAGTTCGCGAATGCGCGGGTAGGCGGCATGCAAGGCTTCCTGGTGCAGTTCGTCCTTGGGGTTGAGCGGGTCACGGGCGAAATCGACCGACAGGTAGTAGAACGAGCGACGCTTGCCGTCGGGCAGCATGTTCTCAAACGCGCCAATCAGCCCCTCGGGTTGCAGGTCACGCGAACCCAGGCCGTAGCAGCCCGAATACAGCCTTGGCATCTCGGCGGCTGGGATGCTGGCATACCCCGGGTTAGGCAGTTCGGCATCCAGCGGGGTATTTCGCTCGGCCGCAGCTTGACCGTTTTCCAGGCATTTGGAGAGGGTAGCGCGCACTTCGCGCATCAGCGGCAGGTCTTCGGCCAGTGGCTGGTCGGTGCGCTCCAGCACCGCCACACCTTTTTTGCCACGCAACACATGGCCCAGCACATCCCCAGGGAAGGGGCGGAACATGGTCAGGTTCACCACGCCTACCTTGAGTTTGCGGGTGGTACGCAGGTAGTCAGCCACCGCTTCAGCCTGCACAATCATGCTGCCCATACCCAGAATCAGATAGTCAGCGTCATCACATTTCCAGCTGTCGACACGGTGGTAACTGCGCCCGGTCAACTGGGCGTACTCGGCCATGCTGGCGTCGGTCATGGCAGCGATGTGGTCGAAGAAATACGGGCGCTGGCCTGCCACCGACTGCATGTAGGCGTCCTGGTTTTGTACCGAGCCCGACAGCATCGGTGCATCCACGTCCCAGATCGCCGGCACACGGCGGCGTTTGGGGCCGTACAACATGGCCTGCGCCGGGGTGGGGGTGTCAATCAGGTCGTCGGGTTTGCCAAGGAATTCAGCCACCAGTTCGCGCTCGGGCAGGCGCGCCGACTCAATCAGGTGGGTGGTCAGAAAACCATCCTGGCCCACGATGGCCGGTGTCAGCGACAGCTCAGCCACTTTGCGTGCGATCAGGTTCAGGTCGGCCGCTTCGGTGGCGTTTTTGGCCAACACCTGGATGAAGCCAGTGTCGTCGATGCAGTGGTAGTCATCATGACCAGCGTGCACATTCAGGCTGGCCTTGGTGATGGCCCGGCAACCCATGTTGAGCACATAAGGCAGGCGTTTGCCCACCGTGGCGTAGAGCGACTCGTGCATGAAAGCAATGCCCTGACCCGACGAAAAGTTGGTCGCGCGCAGGCCGGTCATCGACATGCCGGCGGTGACGCCCGCAGCAGCGTGTTCGGACTCGGGTTCGACAAAAATCAGCGGCCGGTCTGAAATGTTCAGGTGACCGGCAGACACTTCCTCGGCCCAGTATTCGCCCATCTGCGTTGACGGAGTGATTGGGTAGGCTCCGGCCGCATCTGACGCCTCACGCTCAACATGGATGACCGCCGTGTTGCCGTCCACCGCATCGCGAATGCCGGGGTATTTGACCTGGCTGAGGTCGGTCGCGGCCGCGCTGGCGTCACCCGTCAGGAAATGGAGCATTTTTTTGAGCATGATGGTGTTCCCGGAGAAAAATTAAATCGTTGGGCGAGTCGCTACAGGCGGACCGTCTTAATGTTTGAGTGGCAACGGGTCGTTGCGCAGAATCTTTTTGGCCGAATGCCCGCGCGCGCCTTGCTCCGGATCTTCGAACCAGACGATGGCACCAGTGGGGCAGCGGTCGGTGAGGCTGCGGCTGGCCTTGTCGTTCCAGTCGTAGTCGATTTCGACCAGGTTGTTTTTGATGGTCAGCAGGCCCGGTGGCGCATCGGCCACACACTTGCCGCAGGCTGTGCAGGCCACTTCGCAGGCCGCTTCGGCAGCGTCACCATCGGCGCGGTTGCGGCAGGCAATCCAAAGTTTGCGGGCTACTGGCTGCAGCGAGAACAGGCCTTTGGGGCAGACTTCGACGCAATCATTGCAGGCGGTGCATTTGTCGGGGTCGACCACTGGCAGGCCGTGCCGGTCCAGGTGAATCGCCTCCTGTTTGCAGACGGTGACGCAGTCGCCCAGCCCTAGGCAGCCCCAGACGCACTCTTTGCCACCGCCACTCACCACCGCCGCTGCCCGGCAGGTGGACAAACCGGCGTAGCGCGCCCGGGTGTAGGCCACATGTTTGCCACCGGCACAGGCCAGCCGTGCCACCCGCCGCTCCACGTCGCCCGCATCCACACCCAGCAAATTGGCAATGGCGCTGAGCTGCAAGGCACTGCTGACGGTGCACTGCGCCGGCACCACGTCGCCAGCGATCACTTTCTCGGCAAAGTTGCGGCAACCCGCCAAGCCACAGGCGCCGCAATTGGATTTGGGCAGCAGCTCTTCCACTGCCTCGATGCGCGGGTCTTCAAAAACGAACAGGCGCCGGTTCGCGAAGGCCAGCACGCCCGCCAGCGTGATGCCCAGCGCGGCCATGAACAGGCCTGCACTACCAATGGTTGAGACGAGGTCTAACGTAAAAACTCCATAAATATCAAAGCCAGCCCCGGCGGGGCTCAGGCGTTCAGTTCAGGAAAATAAGCGGTTTTGCGGCGGCTGCCGTCCTTGCCCACCAGCAAGGCGTCCACCTGGGGCAGGGCGGCGGCCAGTGCCAGCGCCTTGTCTGCCCCCATCACCATGAACGCGGTGGACAGGCCGTCAGCCATCAGCCCGGTGGGTGCCAGCACCGTGGCGCTGGCCAGGGTGGTGGGCGAGTCGCCCGTGGCCGGGTCAAAAATATGGTGGTGGCGGTAGTCCGGGCTGAAGGTGGTCTCGTAGTCGCCAGAGGTGGCGAGCTGGCGACCATCCAACGGTACTCGGGCGGCCAAAGCGTCGGTCTGCCGGGGGTCTTTGATGCCCAGCACCCAGGGCTGGTTGGCAGCCTTGTTGCCAAGAGCACCAAACTCGCCGGTGTCCAGCAGAGCGTGGGTGATGCCTCTGGCGCGCAGTGCTGCCAGTGCCAGATCGACCGCGTAACCCTGTGCCAGCCCGTTGAGGGTGATGGCCATGCCCGGCCGTGCCAGTTGAATCTGGTTGGCATCTACGCGCAAGCCTTGCCAGTTGACAAGCGCTTTGGCCTCGGTGATGGCCTGCGGCGCGGGCAACGCGCCGCGCGTCTGTGCTTGGCTGAAGGCCAGCCAAAGGGGTTGTACGGTGATGTCAAATGCGCCGCCTGTCTGGCTGGCGAGCTGCCGGGCATAGGCCAGCACTTTGCGCACATGGGCGTCGGGGTGGCTGAGCTGGCCGGTGGCATTGAGTTGGAAAACCTGGCTGCTCGTCTGGTGCAGGCTCATCAGCGCATCCACCAGGCTGACTTGCGCCAAGGCGTCATCAATGGCAGCCTGCGCAGTCACCGGGTCGTGGTGCAGCACCCGGATGGACACAGTGGTGCCAAAGGCCCGGCCAGAGCCTGTATGGGTCGTCAGTTCAGGCTGAGCGTTGGGCCGCGATCCCAGATAGGTCAGCCCCGCCAGAGAACCCAGACCCAGAGAGGCAGAAAGCAAGGTACGACGGTGCATTCAAATTCCCTGTAAACATTTGTACGCATTTGCGGACATTTGTGAACATTTTAAATTCAAAACAGGGTTTTTCGAACAAGTGTAAATTTGACGTTACACCTGTACAAAAATATGCTAAGTCATTGATTTATATAGATACCGCGCGTGGCCCGATGCATCGGGCCGATTTCCCAGCTATGGCGCAGGGGCCTGAGGGCGTGCGCTATTTTCCTAATATGGGAAACAGTTTCACCAATCCGTCTGACATCACCTCCACCGCCAGCGCCGCCAGAATCAGCCCCATGAGGCGGGTCATGACGTTGATGCCGGTTTTGCCCAGCCGGTGCGCAATGGGTTGCGCCAGGGAAAAGCACAGCGCCGTGGCCAGCGCGACCACCACACCGTAGCCCACCAGGGTGGTGAGTTGCAGCACGGTTTTGGCCTTGTCGGCATAAATCACCACGGTGGACATGGTGGCCGGGCCGGTAAGTAACGGAATGGTCAGCGGCACCACCGCAATGCTGGCGCGGGCGGCGGCGTCGTGCATTTCTTCTTCGTTGGATTTGGCCTCGGCGGGCTGGGCGTTGAGCATGGCCAGCGCCGAAGTCAGCAGCAGCATGCCACCGCCCACCTGGAAGCTGGCCAGCGAGATGCCGAAAAATTCCAGAATATGCAGTCCCATCAAAGCGCTCACAGCAATCACCACAAAGGTGCTGAAAGACGAGATCAGGATCGTGCGGCGGCGCTGCTCCGGCGTGAAGTCCAGCGTGTAGTGAATGAAGAACGGCACGATCGCCAAGGGGTTGACGATGGCCAGCAGGGTGACGAGTGGTTTGAAATCCATGGAGGGCATGTTAGTCGCAAGCGACAAGGCCCCGGCAGGATGGGTCTCGTGGACAATCCTGATCACATCCTTTGACCCACCACAACTGCCAACCAAGGAACTGCGCATGACCACATATATAGAACTCACTGCCGCCGATGGTTTTTGTTTTCCCGCCTACCAGGCGCTGCCTGCGGGCCCGGCGAAGGGCGCGGTGGTGGTGCTGCAGGAGATTTTTGGCTTGAACGCGCATATTCGCGCCGTGGCCGACGGCTTTGCTCAAGCGGGCTACCTGGCGCTGGCACCGTCCACCTTTCACCGCGTCAAGCCCGGGGTGGAGATGGGCTACACCCCCGAAGACATTGCTGCCGGTGTGGCGCTGAAGGCGCAGGTGGAAGGCTTGCCCGCCCTGGGTGTGCTGCGCGACATACAGGCCACCATCGACCATGCCGCAGCCTCCGTGGCCAGCGGCAAGGTGGCGGTGGTGGGTTATTGCTGGGGCGGGTTGCTGACCTGGCGCGCGGCCTGCCTGCTGGACCACATTGCTGCGGCGGTGCCGTATTACGGCGGTGGCATGACCCAGCCCGCCGAGGTGGCCCGCATGCCCAAAGTGCCGGTGCTGGCGCACTTTGCCCGGCAAGACGCCTCCATCCCTCTGGAGGGCGTGGAAGCCTTTCGGCAAGCGCACCCGGAGGTTGAATGCCATCTGTATGACGCCAGCCACGGTTTCAACTGCGACCACCGCGCCGCTTTCAATGCTGATGCGGCTGCCTTGGCCCGCCAGCATACGCTGGACTTTATAAGCCAAAATATGCTCTAGACCTTGTAAATAAAGGGCTGGAAGCTATTGTGTTGATAGTAAAAAGTTGCGCACCTGGGGCAGGGTGTGCTCAGGCGCTTCTTCTTGCGGCAGGTGGCCCACGCCGTCCAGCGCCAGCAGCTGGCTGTGCGCCAGGGCCTGGGTGTAGTCGGTCGCGTTGCTGAATGGAATCATCGCGTCCTGCTGGCCCCACACCAGCAGCGTAGGTGCGCGGATGCTTTGGAGCAACGGCACCGGGTCCACCAGCACGCTTTGCTGCATGCGCGCGATCATGGCGCTGCGCGAGCCGGGCGCCAACATCAGCTGGTGGTAGCGGGTGGTGCGCTCGTCGGTCAGGGCGCTGGCATCGGCATAAGCGGGTGCCAGATTCATGCGCAGCAGCCATTTGGGCAGCGAAAACCGCATCAGCTGCAGCGTGGCGGGCACGTCAGGTGCCTCACCATAGGCAAAACCCGGGCTGGCGAAACCGTCCGGGGCCACCAGCACCAGCTTGTTGACGCGCTCGGGGTGGGTGGCGGCCAGCGTCCAGGCGATGCGCCCGCCCATGGAGTGCCCGACCACGCTGGCACGTGGAATGGCCAATTGGTCCAGCAGCGCCAGAACAAGCGCCACTGAGCGGCTATCGGTGTAATCGCCGGTGGGGTCTGGGCTGCTCAGGCCACTGCCGGGCAAATCGAGCCGAACCACGCGCAGTTGCTGCGACAGGTCTTGGGCCCAGGGCTCCCAGGTGTGCAGGCTGCTGCCAAAACCGTGGATCAGCAGCACCGCCGGGGCGTCACGTGGGCCGCTGTCGCGCACATGCAAGTCCACGCCCAGCACGTTCATGCGGTCGGAGGGGGCGGCCTGGTAGGTGCGCTGCAGTTGCGCCAGATCGAGGTCGGGCGTCCACAGTAACCACAGGCTCAAAAGAAGGATCAACACCGGCATAGCTTCCAGAATACTAGCGCGCCGAGCGTTCCAAGTAACGCTTGCGCCAGAAAAACACCACCAGCACGAAGGCCGTCAGCGCCATCGTGCCCACGGCCAACCAGAAGCCGTTGGAGCGATGCAGCAGCGGTATGAACTCGAAGTTCATGCCAAAAATGCCCGCAATCAGGTTCAGCGGCAGAAACACTGCGGTGAGCACGGTCAAGGTGCGCATGACCTCGTTGGTGCGGTGGCTTTGCGCGTTGAAGTGGATCTGCACCGCTGTCTCGGCGTTTTGCTCCAGCTGGCGCACGTGGTGCACCACCCGGTCGATGTGCTCCAGCACATCGCGGCTGCGCACCTGCAACAGGTCGCGCTCGTGGTGGCTCAGGTGGACATCGCTTTGGGGCCAGTTTTTCAGCGCCTCAATCCAGTCCTGGATGGCGCTACGCTGGTCGTCACAAATCTCGTCGAGTTTGTGCAGGGCCTGGCGCGCGTCCAGCAGCGTGCTCCAGTTGGCGAAGCGCGCCTTCGGGTTGAGCAACTCGGTTTGCCAGTGGTCAAGCTGGTGGGTGAGTTCGCGGCGCAGCGACAAAAAGCCGTCCACCATGTGGTTGACCATGCGCAGCATCAGGTCCGCTGAGTTGCCAGGCACCCCGCGCGCCCCGGCGGAGCGGGCGTCTGGCGTGGCCCCGGCAGTCGCCGGACTCACACCGCCGCCAGCCGCCAGCAAGCGTTGGGCATAGCTGTCACGCAGGCTGCAGCCGTCAGGGTGAACGCTGAGCAGCATCTGGTCCAGCACCGCAAAGCCGACCGGATGGGTGTCCAAACGCCGCAGCACGGTCGGTCCGCGCTTGCCTGAGGGCAGCAGTTTATTGTCGCCCGCACTGTCTGTGGTTGGGGTGGCCTCACCCAAGCGGTGAAACACCAGCAGGTCGTACTGCGAGGTGTAGTCAAAGCGCGAGGGCAACTGCTGGTTGAGCAGGTCAGAGATATGCAGGTCCACCAGCTGCACATCGCACAACCGCTGCACAGCGCTTTGCAGCGCCAGCTGCCACTGCGCCAGCTCGGTGCGCGTGAAGCTGAGCCACAGGAAACCAGCGTGCGGGCCTGGCAGCGCCTCTAACGCATCGGGCGTGGGGATGGCGATTTCTGCAACCCGGCTGCCGTGGATGGTGAAAGCTCGCATCGTCTGGTGGTATATAAGAAATAGCCTTGTAGCCCTTATAGAGAAAGGGCGAGTAGCTATTATTTATTGATCAACCGGGCGGCATCGCGGGCAAAGTAGGTGAGCACGCCATCGGCCCCGGCGCGCTTGAAAGCCAGCAGGCTTTCCATCATCACCGCGTCGTGATCCAGCCAGCCGTTTTGCGCGGCGGCTTTGAGCATGGCGTATTCGCCCGACACTTGGTAGGCGAAGGTCGGCACGCGGAACTCGTCCTTGACGCGGCGCACGATGTCCAGATACGGCATGCCGGGCTTGACCATCACCATGTCGGCACCTTCGGCGATGTCCAGCGCCACTTCGCGCAGCGCTTCGTCGCTGTTGCCGGGGTCCATCTGGTAGACCTTTTTGTTGCTTTTGCCCAAATTGCCCGACGAACCCACCGCGTCGCGGAACGGGCCGTAGAAGGCTGAGGCGTATTTGGCGCTGTAGGCCATGATGCGGGTGTGGACAAAGTGGTTGGCTTCCAGCGCCTGGCGGATGGCGCCAATGCGCCCGTCCATCATGTCGCTGGGGGCCACGATGTCGGCGCCAGCACCGGCCTGGGTGAGGGCCTGCTTGACCAGGATCTCCACTGTGGCGTCGTTCATGATGTAGCCGTCTTCACCGGGGGCCGGGTCGGGCAGGCCGTCTTGCCCGTGGCTGGTGAACGGGTCCAGCGCCACGTCGCACATGATGCCGAGTTCAGGGAACTCTTTTTTCAGCGCCTGCACCACACGTGGCACCAGGCCGTCGGGGTTCAGGGCTTCGCGGCCGTCATGGGTTTTGAGTGACTGGTCAATCACCGGGAACAGCGCCATCACCGGGATGCCCAGCTTGACGCAGTCTTCGGCCACCGGCAGCAGCAGGTCCAGGCTCAGGCGCTCCACGCCGGGCATGGACAGCACGGGCTGGCGTTGTTGTGAGCCATCCACCACAAACACGGGGTAGATCAGGTCGCTGGCGGTGACCAGGTTCTCACGGACCAGGTTGCGGGTGAAACTATCGCGGCGCAGGCGGCGCGGGCGGCCCAGGGGGTAGGGTGCGTAGGGGGTCATGCTTAAATTCCTATGTTTGATTTTGTCGTTTCATGACATTATTTTTGGCAGTGACTTGAATCAACCAACTATTTTTGTTAAATTACGACCCGGGCAGTTTACTGCCCCCCGCTTTTCCTCCCTGAGCGGGGCCTTGATGTGTGACAGCAAATAGGCTTACCACCCCAGTCTTCGGACTGGGGTTTTTTTTGCCCGTCGGTTTTCTATCCTAAACTGACCGCATGCCGCCAACCCCCTTCCCCTGAGCCTGACATGCCGATGCACAAGACTTCGGCATGGCCACTGGCGCTGGTGTATGCAGGCCTGATTGTCTATGCCAGCCTGTACCCGTTTGCCAATTGGCGCGACCAGGGCATCGCGCCGTGGCTGTTTCTGACCGCCCCGTGGCCCAAGTACTGGACCGGTTTTGACGTGGTGTCCAACGTGCTGGGCTATATGCCGATCGGGTTCTTTCTGACACTGGGCGCGCTGCGCACCGGCCACATGCGCTGGGCGGCGTGGGTGGCGGTGCCGGTGGCAGCTGCGCTGTCGCTGGCCATGGAAACCCTGCAGATTTATTTGCCCTCGCGCGTGCCGTCCAATCTGGACCTGGTGCTGAACATTCTGGGTGCCGCTTTGGGTGCGCTGTCGGCCTGGGGACTGGAAAAGCTGGGGGTGCTGCAGCGCTGGAGCCGTTTTCGGGCCAGTTGGTTTGTGGCGGATGCGCGCGGTGCGCTGGTGCTGCTGGCGCTGTGGCCGTTGGCCCTGCTGTTCCCGACCACCGTGCCCTGGGGTCTGGGCCAGGTGATGGAGCGGCTGGAGGCGGCGCTGGCCCGTTTGTTGGCCGACAGCCCTTTGTTGGAGTGGCTGCCGGTACGCGACATCGAATTGCAACCGCCTTTGCCGGTGTCTGAATGGCTGTGTATGGTGCTGGGCCTGGTGATTCCGGGCTTGCTGGGCTACTGCGTCATTCGCCTTGGTGGCAAACGTTTGTGGTTTTTGCTGTGGATGGCGGTGTTTGGCGTGGGGGTGACCAGTTTGAGCGCAGCGCTGAGTTTCGGGCCCGAGCACGCCTGGATTTGGCTGAGTACGCCAGTGCGCGGCGCGCTGGTGGTGGCACTGGTGCTGCTGGCGCTGCTGCTGTGGGTGCCGCCCCGGGCGGCGGCGGCGTTGGCGGTGCTGGCTCTGGGCATCGACCTGAGCCTGATCAACCAGACCGCGACGGACCCGTATTTTGAGCAGACGCTGTTTTTGTGGGAGCAAGGGCGGTTCATCCGCTTTCACGGCTTGGCGCAGTGGTTGGGCTGGTTGTGGCCGTTTGCCGCCCTGGTGTATCTGCTGAGCCGGGCGTGGGGAAAAGAGCTGCGCAACTAAAATCAGCGGCATGACCGATTCCACACTTCCAGCCACAGGCGCCGCGCCTGCCGCACCTGCCGCCAGTTATTTCCAGCGGCATATTTTTTTCTGTACCAACGAACGCACCAATGGCGAGGGCTGCTGCGCCCAGCATGACGCCCTGGCGGCGTTTGAGCACTGCAAGACCCAGGTCAAGGCCGCTGGTCTGTCCGGGCCGGGGCAGGTCCGGGTGAACAAGGCAGGCTGCCTGGACCGCTGCGCTGCTGGGCCGGTAGCAGTGGTGTACCCGGAGGCTATCTGGTACAGCTATCTGGACAACAGCGACATCGACGAGATCGTCGAATCGCACCTGAAAAACGGCCAGGTGGTGCAGCGCCTGCTGACGCCGCCACACCTGGGTCGCTAACGCTTAGTAACGTTTTTGTGCTCTAGCCCTTATAGATAAAGGGCTAGCAGCTCCATTTATAATAGTAATTTATGTCTTGATCAGCCACCAGGCTGGATCAACCCCACTTTGATATGAAACAATTTTTTGCCATGCTGGCTGCCTGCGTTGTCTTGAGTGCAGCGGCCCAAACCCCACAAGCCCCGGAGATTGCCGCGCGCTCTTACCTGCTGCTGGATGTCACCGCGAACCAGATCCTGGCGCAAAAAGACATCGACACCCCGGTGGAGCCCGCGTCGCTGACCAAGCTGATGACCGCGTACCTGGTGTTTGATGCGCTACGCACGAAGAAAATCGACCTCAAGCAAGCGCTGCCAGTGAGCGAGCGCGCCTGGAAAATGCCGGGTTCGCGCATGTTCATCGACCCCAAAATGCAAGTGCCGGTAGAAGACCTGATCAAGGGCATGATCGTGCAAAGCGGCAACGACGCCACCATGGCGCTGGCTGAAGGGGTGGGTGGCACGGTCGAGCGTTTTGTGGAAATGATGAACGCGCAGGCCAAGGTGCTGGGCATGACGTCCACTGGCTACAAGAACCCCGAGGGCCTCACCGAAGCGGGTCACACCACCACCGCGCGTGACCTGAGCGTGCTGGCCACGCGCCTGATGCGCGACTTTCCCGACTACATCGCCTATTACGCGATCAAGCATTACCGTTACCCCGGCACCCCCGCCGCCAACGATAAAAACCGCAATTCGTTGCTTTTTCGCGACCCGATGGTCGACGGCCTGAAAACGGGTCACACCGATGCAGCGGGTTATTGCCTGATTGCCACCGCCCATCGTGATGTGGCGGGTGTCGGCAGTCGTCGCCTGCTGTCGGTGATGCTCGGCACGGCCAGCGAAAACGCCCGCGCCAATGAATCACAAAAGCTGTTGAACTGGGGCTACACCGCGTATGAAGCCGTCAAGTTGTTTGACGCCAACCAACCGGTGGTGACCCCGGCGGTCTGGAAGGGTGCGGCTTCCACGGTCGCGCTGGGGCAATCCCGGCCCATCGTGGTGGCGGTGCCTGCAGGCACGCGCGCCAAGTTGACCACCGAGGTGGCGCGCCCCGAGCCCCTGGTCGCGCCGTTGACCAAGTGGCAACCCGTTGGCACGCTCAAGGTCAGCAGCGAAGGCAAATTGGTGGCCGAGGTGCCCCTGCTGGCCTTGCAAGAGGTTGCGCAGGCGGGTGTCATCGGGCGTGCCTGGGACGCTTTGCGCCTGTGGATCAAGTGAAACCCGTTGCAGCGCCAGAGTTGGCCTGATATAGTAGAGGGCTTTTCGGAATTTCCGAAGGGATTCACGTTTTTGATATTTTCAAGTTTTAAGCGTTTAGGGACGTTTAGTTTTTAGGAGGCGCAATGCCAACCATCAATCAGTTGATCCGTCAAGGGCGCTCGGTCGAAGTGATCAAGTCGAAGAGCCCGGCGATGGAAAATTCTCCACAACGTCGGGGCGTTTGCACCCGCGTGTACACCACAACCCCGAAAAAGCCCAACTCGGCTTTGCGTAAAGTTGCCAAAGTGCGCTTGACCAACGGGTTCGAGGTGATCTCTTACATCGGCGGCGAAGGCCACAACCTGCAGGAACACAGCGTGGTGCTGGTTCGCGGCGGTCGTGTCAAGGACTTGCCCGGTGTGCGTTACCACATCGTGCGTGGCTCGCTTGACTTGCAAGGCGTGAAAGACCGCAAGCAGTCGCGTTCCAAATACGGTGCAAAGCGTCCCAAGGCTAAATAAGCTTTTCGGCTGTTGGTTTAAAAGGTGTTTGTTGCTGCGTGGCGCAGTCAGCAAACGAAGTGACCCAAATTTCGGGTCGAGTAAGTGAGAGTCTTATTTTTAACTCTCGCGGTGCTGTCAAAAGTGCCAACTGAAGCAATAGAGGTGAAAAAATGCCACGTCGTCGCGAAGTCCCTAAACGTGAAATCCTGCCGGATCCTAAATTCGGCAATGTCGAGCTGTCTAAATTCATGAACGTGATCATGGAAGGCGGCAAAAAAGCGGTTGCCGAGCGCATCATTTATGGTGCCTTGGAGCAAATCGCCAAGAAGCACCCGGATAAAGACGCTCTTGAAGCCTTTACCGTGGCCATCAACAACGTCAAACCGCTGGTTGAAGTGAAGTCCCGCCGCGTCGGTGGTGCCAATTACCAGGTGCCGGTTGAAGTGCGTCCTGTTCGCCGCCTGGCTCTGTCCATGCGCTGGATCAAGGAAGCCGCCCGCAAGCGTGGCGAAAAGTCCATGGCCCTGCGTTTGGCCAACGAGTTGTTGGAAGCCACCGAAGGCCGTGGCGGCGCTATGAAAAAGCGTGACGAAGTTCACCGCATGGCCGAAGCCAACAAGGCTTTCTCTCACTTCCGCTTCTAAACAGCGGCTACTGCGCGGCTTTCATCCGTCGTTGCAGTCCCTGGTTGTGCGTTGGCACAGCCTGGCAGGCTGCCCGGTTTGAAGGTCGCTCGCTGCGCCGCTGAGGTCAAAAGCCTCGAGCGGCGTAGTAATTTGAAAATATAGATCAACCAAGGATCCATCATGGCTCGCCATACCCCCATTGAGCGCTATCGCAATATCGGCATTTCGGCTCACATCGACGCTGGTAAAACCACCACCACCGAGCGCGTGCTTTTTTACACTGGTGTGAACCACAAGATTGGTGAAGTGCACGATGGCGCTGCCACCATGGACTGGATGGAGCAAGAGCAGGAGCGTGGCATCACCATCACCTCGGCTGCCACCACCTGCTTCTGGAAAGGCATGGACAAGTCCTTGCCCGAGCACCGCATCAACATCATTGACACCCCTGGACACGTCGACTTCACGATTGAAGTCGAGCGCTCCATGCGCGTGCTCGACGGCGCTTGCATGGTGTATTGCGCTGTGGGCGGTGTGCAGCCGCAGTCTGAAACCGTGTGGCGTCAGGCCAACAAATACAAAGTGCCTCGCTTGGCCTTTGTGAACAAGATGGACCGTACCGGTGCCAACTTCTTCAAGGTTGTGGAGCAGATGAAACTGCGCCTGAAGGCTAACCCGGTGCCGATGGTGATCCCGATTGGCGCTGAAGAAAACTTCACTGGTGTGGTGGACTTGCTCAAGATGAAAGCCATCATCTGGGACGAAGCTTCGCAAGGCATGCTGTTTGACTACCGCGAAATCCCCGCGGAATTGCTGTCCTTGGCTAAAGAATGGCGCGAGAAGATGGTCGAAGCCGCTGCTGAAGCCTCTGAAGAATTCATGAACAAGTACCTTGAAGAAGGTGACCTGACTGAAGAGGAAATCAAGCTCGGCATCCGTACACGCACCATTGCCAGTGAAATCCAGCCCATGTATTGCGGCTCGGCTTTCAAAAACAAGGGTGTTCAGCGCATGCTGGACGCGGTGATCGAGTTCATGCCGTCTCCAGTGGACATTCCGCCGGTCAAGGGCATGGATGAAGACGAGAACCCGGTCGTTCGCCAAGCTGACGACAAAGAGAAATTCTCCGCTTTGGCCTTCAAGCTGATGACCGACCCGTTTGTGGGCCAGTTGACCTTCGTGCGCGTGTATTCAGGCGTGCTGACCAAGGGCGACACGGTTTACAACCCGATTCGCGGCAAGAAAGAGCGTATCGGCCGGATCGTGCAGATGCACGCCAACAAGCGCGAAGAAGTGAGCGAAATTGTCGCTGGCGACATCGCCGCCTGTATCGGCTTGAAAGACGTGACCACGGGTGAAACCCTGTGTGATCCGTCAGCCATCATCATGCTCGAGCGCATGGTGTTCCCTGAGCCGGTGATTACCCAGGCCGTGGAACCGAAGACCAAGGTTGACCAGGAAAAAATGGGCATCGCTTTGCAGCGTCTTGCTCAGGAAGATCCTTCTTTCCGTGTCAAGACCGACGAAGAGTCTGGTCAGACCCTGATTGCCGGTATGGGTGAGCTCCACTTGGAAATCATTGTTGACCGCATGAAGCGCGAATTTGGCGTGGAAGCCAACGTCGGCAAGCCGCAAGTAGCCTACCGCGAAACCATCCGCAAGACCATTGAAGATGCCGAAGGCAAATTTGTGCGCCAGTCCGGTGGTAAGGGTCAGTACGGTCACGTGGTTCTGAAAATCGAACCCAACGAAGCCGGCAAAGGCATCGAGTTTGTCGACGCGATCAAGGGCGGTGTGGTTCCTCGTGAATACATTCCTGCGGTTGAAAAGGGCATCCACGAAGCCGTGACGCAAGGCGTGCTGGCGGGCTACCCGGTGGTGGACGTGAAAGTCACTCTGCACTTCGGTTCTTACCACGACGTGGACTCCAACGAGTTGGCGTTCAAGATGGCGGCGATTTTTGGCTTCAAGGAAGGCTGCCGCAAGGCCAGCCCAGTGATTCTTGAGCCGATGATGGCGGTTGAAGTGGAAACTCCGGAAGACTACGCCGGTAACGTGATGGGCGATTTGTCCTCACGTCGCGGCATGGTGCAAGGCATGGAAGACATGGTTGGTGGCGGCAAAGCCATCAAGGCTGAAGTGCCGCTGTCTGAAATGTTTGGCTACTCCACCACGCTGCGTTCCATGTCGCAAGGCCGCGCTACTTACACGATGGAATTCAAGCACTACACGGAAGCCCCGCGTAACGTGTCTGAAGCCATCATGGCTGCAAGGGCAAAGTAAAAATCAGGGGTCAGACCAAGATTTGCGAAGCAAATTTGCTCTGACCCCTCTGACTAGAGTTTTGCAGGCCGGACCACTAGCGCAGCGATGTGCTCTGTCCTGAACAAATTTGATAAGAACTGTCTGCGATGTCGCACCCCAAGCTGCCCGTGGCCAGGGACCCAGTGACGACATGCAAACATTAAACCAATCCACGGGCACTGCTCTTTTAAGGAACTGAAAAATGGCAAAAGAAAAATTCACACGCACCAAGCCCCACGTCAACGTGGGCACCATCGGTCACGTTGACCACGGCAAAACCACCCTGACCG
>MTEI01000021.1 GCA_002083775.1 Rhodoferax ferrireducens
AATTCAAATCGTGGACACCCGAAAACCCGCGCAAACCCGCATTGGCATTAGCTTTGCGGACGATGTGCTTTGATTTAACCGGACAGTAGTGGTATTTGAACGGTGTTCAGGCAGCTTCGGGGTAGTTGTTTTCCCAAGCATCGCGCCACGGTTTCAGTGGTCCCATTGCTTTGAATCTGGCGCTCACCAGCTTGACTGTCGTGTCGCGGCGTTCCACCATTGCAGCTGCAATGCAAACAGGCCACCACGTCGATTCATACCCGCCACGGCCCCGCGTGCCCTTGCGTTGCTGGCAGGCTTGCAGCCAATCGTCGGGAGAACTTAGCGCCTTTTTCCAGCGCTCCACGTCCCAATCACGAAGCCCCGCAAAGCAGCTGGCAATTTCGCTGCGTGTCATTGGTGCAGGGCCATCGCTGGCAGCCACCACGGGCGCGGGTGTTGTGGTGGTCTGGTTTGAGGCCACCACCACGGCTGGCGCGGGTGGCACTTGCCTCGCCGAATGCGAATCAACAACTGGCACAAGTGCCACAGTTCCAACTGGCTCAAAGGAATACGCAGATTTTCGCCCCATTTCTCGCACCCATCGGTGGAGCTCATGACGTGCAAACATTGTGGATAAGCAATGTCCAGTCCCATCTGACGGCAGGGATTGCAGCATTCTCTCTTTAGGAAATGATGCTTCAGGTGATTTGCGGTGCTGCGCGCCAATCGCCCAAGAGATCATCAGTTGCTTGAGTATTGGTCTGGCGCATGCGGGCAATTCATCAAGGTCGATAGTGACTTTTGGCACGACTGGCACACCTGCAATTAAGCAGGCTGCCTCATGAAGTCGAAAAGTGTCAGCCCAATCCCAAGGTGAGGAGTCGTCCATAGCAATTTGGTTAAGTTGAAAACCGTGTCACTATGCCGTTCTGTGTTGATTTGAACAAACCTTAGCGGGAGTCCGCGCCAGCACGTCGCGGTAAATCATCCTGCCACCACGCGCAATTTGCCCGGTTCGGCTTTTGCGTCGAACGTCACCCCGGCCTGTTCCAATATCCAAGCCTCTATCTTTTCGTGGTGAACGCGCAGCAGGTCGAGCGGGCGCACGGTGTAATGCTTTTCAGCCGTGGCGCTGGGTTTGTGTCCCATCAGTTGCGCCACCACGCCAGCGGGTATCTCTAGCCACTCAGTCAACGACTTGAACGAACGGCGCAAACCGTGCAGGGTCAAGCCATCAATGCCAGCCACTTTGCAGGCGGTTGAGTGCGGATAGTTCGGCTCGCTAACGTGCCCGGCTTTGCTGCTTTTGCTGGCGCTGGAAAACACCCAATCATTGCGGCGGGGCAGGGCTGCAAGCAGCTGCGAAACATACGGCGTAAGCGGTATCACGCGCTCACCCTCCACCTTGTCGCGAATGGTGATGCCTTTCCACTTGGTGTTCAGGTCGTCCCATTGCATCGCGATAACTTCGCCCGGTCTTGCGCCAGTCAGCAGCAGGGTTTGCAGGTAAGCACTGATAACGGGGTTGGTGATGCCCTTCACGGCGGCGAACCATACGGCCAATTGTTCGCGCTGCAATGAATCAGACTTAACCCCGGCCTTGCCCAATGCTTCGCGGGTCTTTTTGGTTTTGGCCTGATTCTTTGGCGGCATCAATGCGGCATAGGCGGCCTGTTCTTCGCACCAGCCTAGAAACACCTTGAGCATTCGCCATGCAAGCCGGGCGGATGTTGGACGCGTCTTTGCTTCCTTCACTGCCCATGCTTCCACCACTGGCGCTGTCAGGTCACGCAAGGGCAGGGCCATCAGTGAATACAGTGGCCCCGGGCTGGTTACACCCTTGCCTCGTGTGCCACGCTTTGACGGCACGCCACCGGGTGCAGCTTTGCGGATGTGGTCGCGGTAATGCAGGTCGCCCCAATGAGGGCGGCGTTCTTCCACGTAAACCGTCCAGACTTCGCCAACGGTCAAGGCTTGGGCGGCTTCCTGTTGGATTTTTGCTGCTTTTTCAGTGGCCTTTGCTTGGGCTTGTTCCACAGCATCCGCCTTGAGGCTGCGCGGGTCTTGCCCTTGGTCAATCATGCGTTGCAGTTCGCGTGCTTTGCTTCTTGCGCCTTGAATGATTACCTCATTGCCACCCGGCGTTTTCCGTTTGCTATCGTCAAGTTGCCAAACGTCAGGGCTCCCAATGGTCACGCGAACCGTCTTGCCCTGATATTCGCCTTGGAAAATGTAGGCAGGTTTCCCGGCGGTGGTTGCTCGCAGTCCTAAGCCTTTGGCGGTCACGTCCCAAATGAAAGCCTGCTTTTTGTCAGGTGGGCAGGTATGGTCCTGAATTTTCGTTGCGGTGAAAATTATTTTTGCCACGTTGCACCCCTTGAAAGTCTTCCATCGGGCCGGATGTAAGGGCGGATGTAAGACATTTTCTCAAATATGAACCAATTTCAATCAACGACTTAGCTGTTTTCTTGTCCAGTGCTATGTCTATAACATGTTGATTTATATTGATTCTATCTACATCATTCAACGCGGTCAAATGTTTATTTGTGGCGACTCATAATCCTTTGGTCCACAGTTCAAGTCTGTGACGCCCTACCAATTTTTTCAGGCTATAATTCAAAGCTTCGCGGCTGTAGCTCAGTTGGATAGAGTACTTGGCTACGAACCAAGGGGTCGTGGGTTCAATTCCTGCCAGCCGCACCATATGAATCAAGGACTTAGAGTCGAAAGGCTCTAAGTCCTTTCTTCTTTGTGGGTCCTGGGATACCAATTGGGATACCAAATATCAATGCATGGCTTCTACTGATCAGTGTCGGTGAACCCTCGTTTATTACCCATGCGGGTAGACACGGCTAAAACAGCCTTCGAACAGGAAGGGCTGTGCTTCTAGTCGAAGAAAATATTTGTCCACACTTTGCGTGAAATTGATGTTCACGGCGCACCGATGCATGACTCGACAACGGTCGTGAACCATTTGGAGTCACCGTAACTGTTCTTGAATTCGTGTGTGGCAAAAAAAGGCAAAGGCTGTCTTGAGCAGCAGACAGCAAACCTATTTAGCCTATTTAACCTATTTCCGGCACCCTTTTGCGAGGGTTGTCGACTACCTTTGCAGTCATCAACGACACGCGGGCAAGACTTGGAAGTAGCCCATCTTTTCCGAACCATTACACGGCACTGTGGCGCAATGTTCGACTGAAAGCAATGTAGCCTCCTAAGAAAATGCTATCGAAAAGATAGCTGCAGAGTCTAAAATTTGTCTATATCCATTTTTCTCAATGTGCCAAAAAGAGACAGAGAGGAGGCTAATTCAGAACTGTATCCTTTCCCGACCAAAATTTTATTTTTAGCTTTTACAGTTCGCGCATCGACCTAGTCAGCCCAATTAGGATGGGAGATTGATCGGTAATGCGCTCAAAGCAAATGAGCACCAAAGCTTGCAGGCTTTGGTGCTCATGAGGACCCGAAGGCCAAAGAAATCGAGCGGATTTCAGCTTTCAAGTATATCGAGAAGTCAAGATGACCAACAAATTTTGTCATTTTGGGTTCCTGAGGTGCTGGTCTTCAGTGGCGAGTATTTTTTTGACGGCAATACTGAAAGCAAATTATGAGTAATTTTTTCCCAAACCACATCTCGCTGCGACGCATTGAAAGTGTCCAATCTCAAAGCGGGCTGTGCCGGTCCTCTATCTATGCCTTGATTAAAAAAGGCGAATTCCCTAAGCCCGTAAAAATCACTGGCGCCAGAGCTGTGGCTTGGTCGTCCCAAGCTGTTGACGCATGGGTAGCAGCACGCATAGCTGGCGTTAACAAAGGCTGATCCACCATGAACACCAACATGAACGGCGCTACGCCGGGACAAGTCACGTCCCTACAGTGTGACACAGCGGTCGACACCATTTCAGAAATGGATGTCGAAATCACAAACGATCAATTCATACTCGCCCTTTTCGGCGATGAGTTGGATGAGCAGAAAGATGCTTGGCCTTTGGCTTGCAGCATTGCTGACGATCCTACCAACGGAAAATACTGGGCGCAACCGTGGCCTTGCGATACGGCAGATGCGACACAGAATTGGTACGTTCAACCATCAGTATTCGAGCGTAATGCAGATGGGGAGTACCGCGCGCAAAGAAAGCTTGTCCGTAAAGTTTATTGTGTGATGCTTGACGACGTTGGCACAAAAGTGCCGCTAGAACGCATTGATGCATGCCCGCCTACATGGCGGATCGAGACCAGTCCGGGGAACTACCAAGTAGGTTACATTTTCGCCGCACCAATTGATGGGGAACAAGCGGACGCACTTAAGGTCGCGTTGATCGATGGTGGTCTCTGCGACAAGGGCGCAAGCGGCGGCTGTGTGCGCTGGATGCGTTTGCCTGTGGGAATCAATGGAAAGTCAAAGCATGGAACCCCGCCTTTCCAATGCAGAATGGTCGAGTGGAACCCAGATCGGAACTACACAGTCGACGAAATCATTGACCGCCTGGAGTTGGCACCACCTCAAGCGATAGACAAATCAGTTCACAAGCCGGCGGCTGAAGATGACGTTTACATACCGAGGTCAAATGAAAATGAGGTTATCACGGCGCTCAAGACTAGAGGGTTTTACAAGCAATCGCTTGGCGCTGGGAAGCATGACATAACCTGCCCTTGGATGCATGAACACACGAATCAAGTTGACGGCGGCAGTGCCTATTTTGAGCCGTCAGAAAGCTATCCGATCGGTGGTTTTAGGTGTCAACACAGTCATGGGGATAAGTTTCGAATTAGAGCGCTCATTGAGTTCCTAGGACTGAACTTTCAGACTGCGAAGCACAAACCTTCAATCACGACAGCACCTGGTGAACTCAATCGGATCGTTGATGCTGCTGAATGGGAACTCGCTGCAACTGGACGCTATTACCAACGCGGAGGCCAAATTGTGAGTATTGCCACCGACTCCACAATTGAGGATGCCACTATCAAACCACTGTCGCAGGGGGCTCTGTTGAGAGCAATGTCAGCCAGCGCCATTTGGCAGCGTTATGACGGGCGATCCGGTGGGACGGCGGTAATTGACCCACCAGCCCGTTATGTCGCCGTCTTGTCTGAAGCAGAAGCATATAAGTACCTACCGCAAATCACGGGCATCGCGCGCCAACCCCACTTTCGAGCAGATGGCACGTTGGTAACAGAGCCTGGCTTCGATGCCGCCACCGGCAGGTACGGTGTTTTTGACCCTTGTCGTTATGTCATCCCCAAAAAACCAAGCAAAGCTGACGCATGTTCGGCAATACAAGAGTTGAAAGAAACGTTTCTGTCGGAGTTTGAATTCGGTAGCAGCGAAGATTTAGCTGCTGCATTGAGCGGAATACTTACAGCAGCAATCAGGCCTTGCCTAAGGGTCGCACCGATGTACCACGTCGAGGCCCCTGTATTTGCGTCTGGCAAAAGTACATTGACTAGTATTTTTGTTGGATTCGCTGGCCCAACGCCGCCGTCGGCACAAGCATTTCCTTCGAATGAAGAGGAATGCCAAAAGGTGGTGTTTGCGTCATTGCTTCCATCACCTGCCTCCGTCCTGTTTGATAACTTAACGACGGACATTATTCCATTCAAGTACTTGTGCTCAGCATTAACAGAAGAGCATCTAACTGGCCGCATATTGGGAGCCTCAAGGGTGGCTACTGTTGGCACCAGTACACTTTTCTTGTCGAATGGAAATAACGTGAAAGCACTTCGAGACATGTCAAGGCGTTGCATAACGATATCTCTTGTTCCTACGGTTGAAACCCCGGCGACAAGGACGTTCAAAGGGAATCCTTTGGCAGCATTGCGAGCTGATCGACCGCGTTATGTATCGTTAGCCTTGACGGTTGTTTTGGCCTGGATCGAAGGAGGACGTCCGACGAAAAAAACTACACCGTTGGCAAGCTATGAGCAGTGGAGTGAATTGGTTCGCCAACCCCTCCTATGGCTTGGAATGGCAGACCCGGCGGCTTGTGTATTCAGGCAAATTGCACAAGATCCCGATCGTGAGAGTTTGGGTCGGATGCTACACGTCTGGCGGTCTGAATTTGGTACTTCACCTACGATGGCTCGTGAGGCAGTTTGCAAGGCAAGGGAATACGGTAACGACGAATTGCGCGATGCTCTGATAGATGTTGCAGAATTGCGGAATGAAATCAATACGCATCGTCTTGGCAGATGGATCGCACGGCATCAGGGCCGCATTGTTGATGGAATGCGATTTGTGAAGGCGAGCGGCACAACCTCGGCAGAACGGTGGAGTGTCAAATCGACTGTATCGACTCAATCGATTTCATTTGCCGAAAATGACAAAAGTATCACTGCAATCCCGGTAGGCGATGTCGGTTTGATCACGCCATTGAATCCACCGGACCCCGCAAATCCATTGCACTGAATGACCTCCGCGCTTCTGGCTCGTAAGTTCCATTCGAACTAGTCGAGTTCACGTCCACCATATCTTCCAACTTCACGGGGGGTAGGGTGGATGTCTTCGTTTGGTGTGCTGTTGTCGTCCAGAGGTGACTATGATTGCCGCAGCTCGCGGGTAATCATATGGCTAGCAATGACGAGTCGCCGCCACAATGGGCGTGAAGTGACGGCATGGGGAAACTACCCCAACACAGGAGTTTTAGCCATGTCTAATATGGTCGATGAAGCGGTGGTCGGGCAAGGGCACTTTTCTGGCGTGACCAGTGGGTTTCGTGATCTTGACCGTTTGATATTGGGTCTTCAATCAGGAAGCCTGATTGTTCTGGGCGGGCGCGAAAGCATGGGTAAGACCGCGCTCGCCTTGAGTATTGCGGCGCATGTCGCGCTCAGCGAATGTCAGCCAGTCATGTTGTTTTCCATGGCCGACAGCGCGGAGAGTTTGAGAAAGCGCCTGTTGAGTTCCCTTGGTGATATTTGCTTGAGGAGCATTGGCGTCAGTGACATAGACCCTGATGACTTTGCTCGACTGACCGAGACTAATGAAAAGCTTGCCAGATGCCTGCTGCACATTGATGAAAGCAAACATTTGTCCGTCAGTGACATGCGTGACCGCGCAATTTGCTTCTCAACCGAAAACGGCAAGCTGGGCCTGCTCGTGGTTGACTATCTGCAACTCATGAATGACCAGTTGCCAAATGGTACCAGCGTAGGCCGTCGCATGAATGCGGTCGTGAGCCAGTTGAAATCAATGGCAATGGCACTGGACTGTCCCGTTCTTTTACTATCTCAGGTGAAACGGGTAGTTGACGCTCATGCTGATCATCGCCCTCAGGCAAAACACTTGCGCGACTGTTCTAACCTTGAGCAAGAGGCAGACATGATCATGATGGTCTATCGTGACGATTACTATAGGAAGACTGGCAAGCAACCCGACATCGCCGAAATCAACATAGTCAAAAACGGCACTGGCCCCAACGGTTGCGTGAAGCTTGCTTTTGTCAAAGACTATGTGAAGTTTGAATCGTTGGAGCCAGTCAGCACAGTTTGACCGGCTGACGTTCCAGAGAAAGATATTTGTCAGTCAATGCCTATTCCCTGCATTGTCCTCTACCGAACCACTCCCCGAAATCCGGTGATCTTTGCGGCATCAAACTGAAAATTTCCCTCGGTAAATCTTTACCGCTGTCAAGTTTGAACGGCATGTTGGTAACGACAATTTGTCAAAACTTGGCTTTGAATTTCAACTCGATTTGTCATTGATCCTTGCTGGATCATTCGGAATTGCCAGTGAGAAATCAGAAATTCTCTTGAATGATCACTCCGCATTGCAGGATCATCGACGGCTGAAGTTGCGCCGTTAGATTTTTTGCCTGACAGTTGAAAGTGGGTGGTATCTTGTCGCCGTTTTCACTTTCCGGTGATGTCTTGCTGCTTAACATGATCGAGCAGTTCGAAGACGTTCATGCCAAGCGCGTTGGCGATAACTTCGATGGCGTTGAGCGTCGGATTCGCATTTCCGGTCTCAATTCGACTCAGGTAGGTTTGATAGAACCCACACTTTTCCCCAAAGACAACTTGGCTCATACCTGTCGCAAGCCGCAGAGAGCGCACGCAGGAACCAAATTGTTGAGCCAGTGTTTTTTTCACACTGGCGAATATCTCGGTTATGCTCTGATTCACATACACACTAATTCATATAAAGGTGTGAGGTCAAGTGGGCTGAACGGTGTCACGTTGTCGTCTAGGCATGCACCGGATGCTGGGAATCAATCAAGATTGATGGTCAGTCCATTCACTAATTTTGGTTCGGAGCAAATCGTGGCTGTTGCGATTGAATTTTTGAACATGATCATCCCCGTGGCGGAGATCGAGAAAAAATATCCAGGTGGTTGGGAAAAGTGCCGCGAGGACACTGGGTGCGATTTGCCCGGAAGTCCTAGTTGGTCGGACGGCGACTTGCTCCGCATCGGAACGATGGACGAAATGACGTTGCAACTGATGGGAGACGCGTGGGTCTCAATGGGCTTCAAAGGCTTCACTGGGCGTGGAGACAAAAGACGGTGGAAAAATTTCTGTCAATTTGGTTCAACTGGCCCAGCTTTTTGTGATTGGCTGTCTTTCGATAATGAAAATGGCACGGTTAGTTTGGTGAAAACTCCAATTGAATCGTCGCTTCCATTGGAAAAGAAATTTCCAGCACTCGGTCAATACAGGCTTCAAGGAAATCAGGCTTCATCCTTCGATAAGTGTTTCGAGCTTGTTTTACCGAACTTCCGTCTTTCGAAAGAGGATTTAGATCACCCGCTTTTAGGGGCGGCAAGGGATGTCCCTGGAGTCTATTTTTTTGTTATGTGCAGCGGAGAGTGCAGGTATAAGATATACGCAGGCAAAACCAAGTCCATTAGACGTCGACTAAACGAATATTCAAGTGAGTTTCAAGTCCACGCACCGAATGACTACAAACTTCGCTTCTTTCAAGAATTCATTTTGAAACATGGGCCACAGACCACGTTCGACCTTTACTTTCAAAAGTCAGATATTGATAGTTACACAAAAATGGAAACAGCCGTCATACGTGAGTACCGGCCTTTTATCAATCTGCCAAGTCATGCGGTATCCGAAGAAAGAAATGTAATGAAGGAGGCTTTCGCCGACTTTTCAATGCGAATTTTTGAGAGGCGACTTACCAAGCATGCATAGGGAATTATGGGATGTTCGGTGTTGGGCTCGTCGCGCACCGATGCCAAAACCATCACGGTTTCTAAACCTGCTCAAGCCGCCATGCTGCAGCCTTTAACTCATCCGCAGAAAATAGGGATTTGAACTTTGATTCAATCATGATTGATTCGACTGCCAAATCCTTTCTCTTCAAATTTGCCACTGCCTTCAGTCCTGTTTGAATTTCTCCAGACTTGACTAGCTTCTTGGCCAAATTTACGGCACCTTGCTCGTCAAGCATCTTCTCGAAGTTTGCTGGTGTGTATCCCAACTGCGTGGATTCACTAATTACATCGCGCAAACGCTGAGCGAAATCTCGTGCCAGCTGGCTGGTACTGTCCATAGCATCTCCCATCAAAAGTGGACATCGTAAGCGCAAACGCTTAGATGTTGCTGGACGTTATGTCGAGGTTGTCGGAAATTTCATCGATGCAAGTTGACTGACATTCATAATTGTCGTGACGGCGCTCACACTGCCAAGTTTGACTACACCCTAACTACGCATTTCAAAACACCGATAAAAGTGTCTATTTAGGATGGTTATTTAAATAACTTGACATATTGATGTAAACGTCTTAGACTTTAACCTGACACTTTGCTAGATTTGGAACGTGGAATGCCAATAATGGGTCTCGTCGAAATGATGTTCCTTTTGACAGTACCGCATCCAAGCGGTGTCATGACCGAAGCGGTTTTTACAACCGTAGGCGGCGACTCCCGGTGTTAGAGCACTGAGAGCCGCCTGACCATTCTCAAACTGATAAGGAGTTCTCGTATGGCTGGATTCAATTCTAGAGGTGACCTGCATCAACGGATTTATAAAAAACTGCAAACCGTAATCCCTGACCTTCAATCCATTGACAACCATGGCAAGTCGGTGGTGCTGGGTTACATGGACCTCAATCTCGATGTGTTGCGGCGAGGTCCGACAAAAACGATCATCGCGCTCTCGCACTATTACAAGCATCCGTCAGGCGACATGATTGCTGATCCAGACATGGTGCTTGCCGTGTATTCCGACAGGGCGATGGCAGAAGCGTTGAGCTATCAAGACAGCTTCGGTTACCAGGAGGTCTATAGCCAAGGTGGGGCGATGGTGGACGTTCGGGCTAAACGTGAATTGAACCAGTTCCTGATGCAGTGGTTGAGCAATCTGATCGTTCAAGGCCACCGCATTCATAGCCCCGAAATGACCGTCATGCCCAATGGAGCGGAACATGAATAACCAGTCGCCAATCGTCCAGCAATTCACATGCGACCCTGTTGGCAGGTGGACCGATGCCGACCTATTGGGCGAACTCATCGGCGTTCAAGAATCGGTGCAGCAGTACAAGGGATCACTTCAACCTTTCTTTGCTGATGGTCCAAAACTGCAGCCGCACAAAAAATGTGTCGTGGCGCGCGAACTGGTGAAACGGTGGCTCTGCGAAGAACTGATGTCAAACACCGTATTTGCCCAGCCATCATCGGTGACGGACTATTTGAAAATTCACTTCGCCGGTCGCGAATACGAATCTTTTGTCGTTTTGTTTCTCGACGCTCACAATCGACTGATTTTGATCGAAGAGCTTTTTCGTGGAACGTTGACCCAGACATCGGTCTATCCCCGTGAAATTGTCAAGGCGGCAATGAATCACAATGCTGCCGCTGTCATGTTTTCTCACAATCACCCAAGTGGAGTGCCTGAACCAAGTCGCGCAGACGAACATCTAACTCAAACATTGAAGGTAGCGTTGGCGTTGGTTGATGTCCGTGTGCTGGATCATCTGATCATTGCGGGTGCCAACTCGCTGAGTCTTGCGGAGCGTGGACTGCTCTGAATTTATCGAACCGCATTCTCACTCGACGGGATGTCATGCTCTCTATATCTGACCCTTCCGTTTGTGCTGACCACGTATCTTTGACCATAGGTATCACACTACCGAACTCACAATGAGTCAGCAATTTCATCCAAAACTTGGCGCTAGCTTCAGCCTGCACCAAATGCTTCGTAGGGGATCTGTGTGTTTTGGAAATCCCAAACTTCCAGGTTCCCTCTGCTCTGCGCTTCCTTCATGCTGTAGCCGAGCCAGCCGTTTGCGCCATCCTCTGAGTCGCCCGGACGGTAGTGCCAAATGTTGTTGCGCTGCTTGGCTCGATCAACCCAACATTCGCGAAACGTGTTTTCAAAATCCGCATCAGTGATACCCGCTGGAAGGTTACCGAATGAAAAGTTGTAGTGCAACGTCAAGTCACGGTCGGTGTTGACCAAAGACCCTTCAAGCGTCGCGATGAGCAGTGGTTGATACAGCAGCGGCTTTCGTTGTGCCCGTCGGCCGTAGAGTTCTTTGTTTAAGCAGTTTCTAAAGTGACGGCAGTCTTGCTTTGCCATCTCGACAATCCGCGCCATACCAAACTCATCGCGTTCAAAAGTCTTGTAACGTGTGTGAGCAACCGTGATATTGGTGATGCGGTGGCTTAGCGCGTGGAGGAATGTGGCGGTGGCTGCCATTTGCATTTTTTCTGCACTGTTCATGCATCTATTTATGCACGGACCGGAAAACAGCTGACGACTGCTACATTGACTCCCTCGCTGTCATGTCAGGTCACCGAGTCTAGGTAGACTTCTCACCGGAAAGATATGAGTAAACCGTCTCCCGGCTGATTCCGAATTCTCTGGCAAGTACTGCCTTTTTCTCGCCCGCACTGGCGCGAGACACAAGGTCTTGAACGCGTTCATTCGAGAGCGCTGGTTTCCTGCCCTTGTACTTGCCTTCACCTTTCGCAATGGCGATGCCTTCGCGTTGTCGTTCAAGAATGATCGAGCGTTCGAATTCAGCAACTGCGCCCAACATTGAAAGAAGCAAATTCGACATTGGTGAATCTTCACCTGTAAATGACAGGCCTTCTTTTTGAAATTTGACAACAACGCCACGCGCAGTCAATTCCCTGACTATGCGCCGCAGATCCTCCAAATTTCGGCAAAGCCGGTCCATGCTGTGCACGAAGAGTGTGTCGCCCTCACGTAAGTGGGCTAGGCACGCGGTGAGTTGTGGACGCTCCGTGTTCTTGCCGGAGGCCTTGTCTTCAAAAACTTTATCGAGTGCCACTCCATCCAGTTGTCTCGCCGTATTTTGGATGATGGTGGAGACTCTGATGTACCCCACATTTTGACCTGTCATAAATCTTTCCTTGTTTGAGTATTTATCTCAAAAATGTCAGGTTAAAGTCTAAGACGTTCCCGTCAATATGTCAAGTTATAAAATTAGCCATCCTAAACAGACACTTTCGCGATCATTTAGTGGAGCTATTGCGCAGGAGGATTCGCCTCAATGCAATATATTTCCGCAATAGATTGGATGTCAGCATTCGGGCGGTCGGAAACTCACTTTTCGGGTTCCTGAATTCACAATTCGTCGGGCTCCTTGGTGCCCACTGCTGACATACAGATTGGTGAAATTCCAGCCCGTTACCGGCCGTTGGAGTTATGAGCTGATGCTAGTCGGATTAAGGGTGGAGCTCCAAAAAGTAGCCCTTTATTTCACCTCGACTGAATCATATTTCGGACATAGGCGGCAGGAAAATCGGAGAGAGGTCTGCATCGTTTCGGACCATCACCAATGCCCGGTTCCGTGCCAGCCAATCATGTAACTTGAATTGCGAGTCAGGCATCAGCAAAATCAATAACTCCTTGGAAGACAGCGATGTGGTGTTCGTGCTCAAGGGCTACCTGGTGCCCCTTACTGCTCAGATTTTTCAATCGCGCCATACTTTTACTCGGCTGGGTTCATACCATACGCGTCAAGAACTGAAAACACTGGGTATCTTGCAAAAAACAACGACCGAAACTTCTTTGTTTCGCAGAGGTTTTTTAGGCGTAAAGACAAGGAGCGTTTGAACTCCAAAATTGCGCCGACCATTGCCGAATGACTAATCCTTTATCGATCAGGTAGTTGTTTCAGTTTTTTCAACAGGCGAATGCTGGCCATGCCAGGCATGGGGCTGCAGTAATCCACTTGATCGACCGAACTGTTGATGATGTACAGCCCAAACCCGCCCTCGGAATGGCCAGAAAAATCTGGCGATGGTGCACTGGGCGGGAAAAATGGCTCGCCCTCATAAATCAATTCGACGCAGATGGCGAGCGGTGTGCGTGCCACTGAAACTGTAAGGGGCGCATTTTTGAGGCGCTCGGGGGCATGGCGGATGATGTTGGTGGCGGCTTCAAAGGCCGCCAGTTGCAACATGTGGACAAACGTTTCTGATTGGTCCAAGGCGACTTGGGCGATTTTTTGCCGGATCAAGCCCAATTTGTCCAGCCGCCGGGGAATCTCAAGAAACTCGGGCGCCCGCCGGTCCAGAAGGGTGCCACGTGCCCCGTTTCTGAGCGGGTTTATCCGGATGAAAATGGCTGTGCTGTCATCCGCTGGCCCCAGATGCCGGGTGTGGTTGCTCAGGTCACTGCGCAGCGAATTCAGAGTCACTGAGGGGTGTGTCTGGGTGGCTTGACCCAAACGCAAAATGGTTTTGATGCGGTTTAACCCATATTCGTCTTGGTCTGGTGCCATAGCCTCTGAAATGCCATCCGAGTAAAGCAGCAGGGCATCTCCCACCTCAATGGGGGTCACATGCTCGACGAACACCTCGGTTTTCAGCACGCCTACCGGCAGGTTGTCCCCCAGCAGTTCCAACACCTCTCCGCCGTCGTTGCGTACCAGCAAGGTGGGGGTGTGGCCGGCGTTGACCCAGGTCATGGTTTTTTCCAGCCGGTTCACCCGCACCAGCGACAAGGTGACAAAAGACTCCACCCGGATCAGCTCTGGGGTGATGATGGCATGCACGGCGTTGATGATTTCTGCCGGGGTGGGCACGGCCTTGCCCTGGCGCTGGCTCATGAGCGTGGTGACGGTTTTGTAGTAGGTGTTTTTGATGCCTGCGGCAATCAGTGCGGCGGTGACGCCCTTGCCCATGACGTCACCCGTGAGCACCTCAAAACACAGCGGGTTGATTTCGGTGAAGGTGTAAAAATCGCCGTCCACTCCGCTGGAGGCCTCGGTAAAGCAGGCCACCGAGACGCCTTCGAGGTCAGTGGGTGGCTTGCCAAACAGCAGGCTCTGCTGGATGGAGGAGCCCACTGAGAGCTCGCGCTGGCGCGCCAACGCCAATTCTTCTTCAGCTTTTTTCCTGGCCGTGATGTCGGTGTGGATGCTCACATACTGGTAAGGCACGCCATGCTCGTCAAGCCAGGGAACAATGGTCGAAGCCACGGTGTAGAGGCTGCCGTCTTTGGCACGGTTGGTGATTTCACCGTGCCAGGTTTTGCCAGCAGACACGGTGGTCCACAGGTCGTGGTAGAAATCAGGGCTATGCACGTCAGACTTGATCATGCGGTGGGTGTGGCCCAGCAGCTCGTCTGGCCTAAAGCCAGAGGTGGCACAAAACTTGTCGTTGACGTAAATGATGTTGCCCTGAACATCGGCAATGCTGACCAACGCGTGCTCGTCCATGGCGGCTTTTTGAATGCCCAGCTCCAGCAAGGCATCATTGCGTTGCAGTTCGGCTTGCAGGCGTTTTTCTTCCAGGGCCACCCGAACGGAAATGTCTTGCAGCGAAAACAGGTAGCCGGTTTCTTCTTGGGCGGTCTCAAACGAGCGGCACAAAATAGCCACCCACAGGGACTGGCCATCGGGGGTGCAGAGCTTGCCCTCAATCCATGAGGTGTTGGCAGAGATGGCTTCTACGGCCAAACTGCTGCCGTCTGGGTGCTGGAAGCAAAAACGCAGAAACGGCGTGTCAATCAGTTCCGTTGCGGTGCTTTGCAGCAATTTTTCGGCATTGCTGTTGACGCGGCTGATCTGGAACGCGCGATCGGTCACGATCAAGGCATCGCTGGAGGCGTTGAACACGGACTCCAAAATGTTTTTGGCACCGGTTTGTTCAAGCAACAAGTCGTTGAGCACGGTCTGGTATTGCATGGCGTTGATGCGCAGCTGGTCGCGCTCAATCACATTGGCAATGCGTTTTTTCAGAATTTTGAGTGAAAACGGCTTGGTCAAAAAATCAACCGCACCGAGTTCAAGGCCGCGCAATTGCGACTCCTGATCGGTCAGCGCGGTGAGGAAAAAAATCGGAATTTGGGCCAGTTCAGGCGTTAACGACAACTGCTTGGCCACGGCGTAGCCGTCCATGCCGGGCATCATCACGTCAAGCAGGATCACCTCCGGGTGTTCACTTTCGGCCAGTTCCAGTCCCTGCAAGCCAGATTCGGCGGTGACCACCCGGTAGTCGGATTCGAGCCCCTTGGCCAGCAAGGTCAGGTTGATCTGCGCGTCGTCAATCACCAGAATGGTGGGTCGGTAAGATTCAAAATCAGTCAGTCTGAGCGCGTGTGGGGTGGCCATTTTGTAACTTGATCATGTGTGTTTTTTTCAGCTAACCCGTGGTCTGGACTGCCATGCGGCAGGCCAGAACCCAATTTTCCCTGAAAAACACCCAGAAGCTGGAAGATTTATGCCTAATTGGCCTGTAGCGCTTATGGGGATTGCGCTAGCAGCTATATAAAATGTAGCATTCGACGTTGGTCACCTTGCGCATTCACCGGGTTAAGCCATCAGGCGCCGGGTAAAGCAGGTCCGCAAAATGCGCATGCGCTCGGTCCAACCCTGGCTGACCGCAAAAAACACATCGGCGGCGGCACGGGCATCGGTGCTCTCGGCACTGTGTTCTGACCAGGCTGGTGCGTGCAGGCAACCCACGGGTGTGTTGCCCAGCAGCAGCTGCCAGTCGCGGCCAATGGCATACCACTCTGACAAGCCCCTTGGCCTGGCACCAAACCAGCTGCGTCGCCCAGCCAAGATGTCGAGCCAGGCACCGTAAAGCGCCAGCGGGTGCGGTGGCTTGCTTGCCGAATCGGGGGCGCAGCGCAGGGTCAGGAGGTGAAGCTTGGCGGTGTCGGCATCGCGCCCCACCACCACCGCTTGTTTTACCCAGCGCAGTGGCAAGCCCCTGGCGCGGCGCACACCGGTGTCAACAGCCAACCAAGGCAGGCAAACCAGGCAAGCCACGGTGGCCGTCGCGCGCGCCAGCCAGGAGGTGCTTGCGCGCGCTTTGTGGTGCAGGTCCAACAGCAGGCCCTCAGACGCGGGCAGCACGGTGCGCACCCCCAGTTTCAGGTGCTGCACGTTTTGGGCGTTGACCACCGTGCCGTCAAGCTCAAGTTGTTGTCCGACAAAGGTTTGCGGCAACACCACACTGTGGCGAATCACGGCGCCGGTGGACACCACCACATCGCGGGTCAGCACGGTGCCTGCGCCGATAGACGCGCCTTGTGCCACAAAGCAGCCGGGGCCGATCAGGGCCGGGCCAACAATCAGGGCGCCCTGTTCCAGAACCGCATCCGGGCTGTAGGCACCCCAGCTGGCGCGCAGCCAAGTGGCAGGCACCCGGCGCATGAACGCGTCGGTCAGGGCGACTTGTTGGGCCGCAAGCAGGGCTGCTGCGCTGGCGGGTTGCACAAATTGCGCGGCTTCCAGCACCTGCAATTGGGTGGTTTGGCTGCACAGGTGGGCGCCGAAGGTGGCTTCATCACAATGCAAGGGCATGGCCTGCAGGGTGGCCGCGCTGGCCATACCCCAACCGGCCCAATGCACCGCGCTGGCATCTTGGGTGTGCGCCAGCACCTGGCCATGCGCGACCATGCTGGCCAACACATCTGCATCGATCCAGCGGTCTGCATGGCCCAGCAACACCTGCTCGGTTGCATTCAGTCCGAGTGACTGCAACACCTTGTAAGGGGTTGCCGCGTCTTTGACCAAATGCCAGCGCAACTGAATGCCCCAGCGCTCACCCTGGGCCAGCAATTGGCGCAAGGCCTCGGGGCGGGCACTCACCACCAGGTCAAGCTGTTTGATACCCAGGTCGGCCAACTGGTCGAGGGCTCGCTCAAGGAAGGTGCTGCAGCCAAACGGCAGCAGGGCTGCGGAGAAATCAAACGGCACCGGAATGTCTTGTGCTGCCGGGGTGGTGGCAAACAGCACACAGCGCTGGCCCGTTGACAGCGTTGGCAAGGACTCATCCTTGAGGGTGTCGTTGGCGCGCTGGCGAAACCCCAAGCGTTGCAGCACGATGCGGCCCAGAAAAGTGAAGTTGCCCACCAAATAACGCTGCCACATGCGCCCCGGCTCTTGCATCAGGCGGTAAACCCATTCCAGCCCGGTGTCGCGCATCCAGCTGGGTGCCCGGCTGATGCGCCCTGACACAAAGTCAAACAGGCCGCCCACACCAATGGCCACTTTGACGCCGAGTTGGTGCAGTTGCCGGTCAATGAAGATGTCTTGCATGGGTACGCCGCGTGCCACCAGCAACACATCGGCGCCACTGGCGCGCACCTCGGCGGCGACTTCGCCCTCTTGCGCGACACCGAAAAAGCCGTCGCGGTAACCGGCGATGCGCAAGGTGGGCCACTGCGCTTGCACCTGCTGGGCCACACGCGCCACCACGTCGGGTTGGCCACCCAGCAGGAAGAGGCTGGCATTTCGGCGCGCCAGCATGTCACACAAGCGCGGAAACAAGTCGGTGCCGTTGACGTTTTGCTTGAGCGGCAGCCCCATGATGTCGGCGGCGATTTTGATGCCAATGCCATCGGGCAAGACCATGGCGGCACGCGCCAGAATGCGGCGGTAACCCCGGTCGTGGGCGGCAATGTTGACACACGCCGGGTTCACAAAGCTCACCTGCTGGGTGGTGTTGCCGTCGATCATCTGGCTCAATTGGTCAATGGCCTGCGCCATGTCGATGTTGTCAAAAAACACGTCACCCACACACACCCGCGCTGCGTTGGGCGCTTTAGGCAAGGGCAGCCAGGCCACCAGAGCGGCGCGCAGCAGCAGGCCAAAGTCGTGGCGGAGGCCGCGTTGGGCTATGTATTCAAGCTCGGCTTCGTGCTCAGTTCCAAAAGCTACCGCCGTGCGTTGGCGCAGGTCCCAAATGTTCACCAGGCCGGGGCGCAAGGTGACTGCGGTGTCGATCCGGCGTTGACCGGCATCCACGGCCACCGCTTTGGGGCCAACCCAGGCCATGTCACCTGCCAAAATGTTCAGCAGCACCGGCCACTGCGACAGGCCCATGCCTGCAAAGACGCGGCCAAGAAAAGAGTCCGGAAAATCAAGCTGCCAACGGCTGAAGTGTGGCTGGGTGTGCCCCACGTACCGCACGGCGCGGGCGCGACCCACCGCCCAGCCCAAAGCCAGGGGCAGGGCCAGCAACACCAGGGCCAGCGTCGCCAGGGTGATGTCCATCAGGCGCAGTTGCCGGTCAATGCGCTGCGCGTTCGGGCTGGCAGGGTTTTGCAAGGGGGTGGGGGTTGTCATCCAGGTGTTCATGGGGTGTCCTTGTCTGAATCAATACGCGCCACGGCCACGCACCACGGCAGGCAGGGTTTGGGCGATCAGCTTGATGTCGTTGCCCAGCGAGCGTTGCTGGATGTAGTCAATGTCCATTTCCACTTGCTGGGGAAATGGAATCTCTGAGCGCCCATTGACCTGCCAGATGCAGGTCAAGCCGGGTGTTACCGACAGGCGCTGGCGCTCTTGCATGGTGTAGCGGGCCACTTCGCTGACCAGCGGTGGGCGCGGGCCGACCAGGCTCATGTCACCGCGCACAATGCTCCAGAGTTGGGGCAGCTCATCAATGCTGGTGCGCCGGATCAGGCGGCCGATGGGTGTGATGCGCGGGTCGCGCTTCATCTTGAAGGTCACGCCGTTGCTGCCGTGTTCGTTGGTGGCCAGCAGCGCTGCCCTGACGGCTTCGGCGTTGACACACATGGAGCGAAACTTGGGGAAGCTGAACACACGCCCGTTCAGCCCCACGCGCTGCTGCCAAAACAGCACAGGGCCACGGTCATACAGTTTGACGCCCAAGGCCACCATCAGGAACAAAGGTGACAACAGCACCAAGGCTGGCAGCACCAGCGCCAGGTCAAGGCTGCGCTTGAACATGGGGAATTTGCGGGTTGACCACCACCACGCAAGGCGGGTGCGCCGGGCGCGCAGCCGGTTGGCAAAGGGGGCACCGAGTTGGGGGATTTGGTTGTGGGTCATGTGGGGCTGCCTTGGATGTGATGGGGTGAATTACAGTTGTGAATGCCTTTGGAGTTGTCACAGCAATGTGAACGACTTGTTAAACTGACACGGCACTTGCGCTTTCAACCCCTTTCAGCCCCTTGAGAAGCCCACCTACATGCACCGCACCATGAGTTCTGTGCCCGCTTTGAGGATCCTTGTGGCTGACGACATTGAGGTCTCCCGCCTGCAGTTGTGCGCCCTGGTGCAGGCGCTGGGCCATGAGGTGCATGCCGTGTCCAGCGGTGCCCAGGCGGTGCAACAGGCGGTGCAGCAAGCACCGGACCTGGTGCTGCTGGACCTGCTGATGCCCGACATGGATGGCTTTGCGGTGACTGAGCAATTGCGCTCACTGATCTACGACCGTTGGTTGCCGGTGATCGTGACTTCGTCGCTCGAAGGTGACGAGCATTTCATTCATGCGCTGTTGGGTGGCGCCGACGACTACCTGACGAGGCCCATCAACCCCTCGCTTTTGGAGGCCAAACTGCGCCACTATGGCCGGGTGTTGGGCTTGCAGTCGCGCCTGGCGGTGCAGTCACAGCGCCAGCGCGACATCAATGACAACATTCTGGATGCGGTGATCACGCTCAATGGCCATGGCTCGATTGAGGAAGCCAATTTTGCCGCCATGCGGCTTTTTGGTGATGGCTTGCATCGTCTGGATGGCCAGTCTTGCCAGCAGGTGCTGGGGGTCAGCTTGGAGCAGTTGATGTCGCAAACCGAGGTGTCTCTGGCCCGCTCTGCTGGGGGGCAATTTCCGGCAGAACTGGCCTTGAGCGAGTGGCGTGAGGCTGGCCGGGTGCATTACACCGTGGTGGTGCGTGACCTGACTGAGCGCCAGCACATGGCGCGCATGAAGGACGAATTTCTGGCCACCGTCAGCCATGAGTTGCGCACCCCGCTGACGTCGGTGCTGGGCGCGCTAGGCCTGTTGGCATCAGGTGCTGCAGGTGCGCTGCCCAAGGCCGCTCTGCCCTTGGCAGAAGCGGCCAAGCGCAATGGCGAACGCCTGAGCCGATTGATTGACGACATTTTGGATTTGACCAAACTCGAAGGCAACCAGATGGTGCTGCAACTGCGCCCGCAACACTTGGCGCCCCTGCTGCGTGAAGCCTTGTCGGCCAACCAGGGTTATGCGCAACGCGCTGGGGTTCACCTTAGCCTAGAGGTGCCCGAAGGCAGCCCGCAGGTGCGCCTGGATGCTGACCGGTTTTTGCAGGTGATGGCCAATTTGTTGTCCAACGCCATCAAGCATTCGCCTGCCGGTGACACCGTTTACGTGGTGCTGGCCTGGACCGAGGCGGTGGTCAGGGTCAGGGTGCGTGACCGGGGGCCGGGCATTGACCCGAAGTTTCGCGCCCGCATGTTCGAGAAGTTTTCACAGGCCGATGGCTCGGACCGGCGCACCCAGGGCGGCACGGGCCTGGGCCTGTACATCACCCGCATGCTGGTCGAACGCATGGGGGGCAGGGTGGCGGTGGATTCGGTGGCAGGTGAGGGGGCCACCTTCATCGTCGAGTTGCCGGTGATGGATGCCAAGCTGCCGGTATGGGCGCCTTGGCTGCTGCACATTGACAGCGATGTGGACGCACGTCGCCGGGTGGCTGACTGGTTGTCCCCGCTGTGCCCGGTAGAAGGCGTGGCGAATTTGCAGCAGGCGCAAGATTTGCAGGAGGTGCAAGTTTTGCAAAAGCAATGTGTCCGCCAACGCCCGGTTATGGTGTTGGCAGACCCGCAAACCCAGGGTTCTGCGGAAGATTTTTGTGCTGCGCTGCAGCGTTTGGCGCCAGGGCATGTGGTCTTGCTTTACAGCGATGCGGTGGATGCGGACTTTGTGGCGCGTGTGGGCCTGAACTGGTTGCAAAAGTCCCAGGCAGGCCGAGACCAACTGCGGGCAGCCGTGCAGGCAGCGCTGGTCAAAAACAACCAGGAGGCTGTGCCATGAGTGAACTGCAACGCGTGATGTGTGTGGAAGACGACCCCGACATCCGCATGATTCTTGAATTCAGCCTGACCACCTTGGGCGGCTACGCGGTGTGCATGTGCGCGGGTGGGCGAGCAGCGTTGACCCAAGCACCGTTGTTTATGCCTGACCTGGTGCTGCTCGATGTCATGATGCCTGACATGAGTGGCCCGGAAACCCTGGCTGCCTTGCGCCAGCAGCCCGGCATGAAAGGCGTGCCGGTGGTGTTCATCACGGCCAAAGCCATGCCCGAAGAAGTGGAAGCCTTGCTGGTGCATGGCGCCACCGGCGTGATCGTCAAACCGTTTGACCCGGTGACCTTGCCGCAGGACATTCGCATGTATTGGGAGCACGGACGTGGCATCTTCCCCGGCTGACGGACTCTCTGCGGCAGCACGCCAGCAGTTTGAAAATTTGCGCCAGCATTTTGCAGCTGGCCTGTCGGCGCGCTGGCTTGCCATCAGCCAGGCGGCTGACCTGCCAGCACAGCAGGCGCTGTTGCACCGCCTTTGTGGCAGCGCCGGGAGCTTTGGTTTTGAGCGTCTGGGGCAACTGGCGCGCCAGGCCGAGGGGCTTTGTGCCTTGGGCGACACCATGGCGCTGGCCGCGTGTTTAAGCCAGCTTGAGGTTGAAATCAAGGCCAGTCAAGCGGTTTTTTCACCGAATTCTTGAGACTGCCATCTGCCGCATCTGCCGCATCTGCCGCATCTGCCGCATCTGCCGCATTTGCCAGCTTTGCCAAGTCTGCTGAGTTCACAAAGGGGCAAGGCGTCACAGTGTTGTGACACTTGGCACCCCCACTGCGCATGTAATACGGGTTAGCCAATTTCGCTATTTACCCAAGGATGCCAAGATGGAACTCAAAGGATGCATTGAAGACAACGACGTGCTGGTCATTGAACTGCGCGAGGACAACCTGGACGCCAGCAATGTGCGTGAATTCAAGGACGCTATTGGCGCAGTGATTCACGAGCGCACCCGTGTGGTGCTGGACATGTCAGGTGTCAAGTTTGTCGACAGCTCGGGTCTGGGGGCCTTGATCTCTTGCCTGCGCCAGCTCAATGGCCGCCGTGGCGACTTCAAGCTGTGCGCCATGTCAAAAACGGTGCGTGCCCTGTTTGAGCTGATGCGCATGCACCGGGTGTTCAATATTCATGACACCCGCGAGGAAGCTGTACGGTCTTTCGCCTGACACCGCCCGAGTCTGTGCCGACCGGGAAACCTCATGAATTTGCAAATTGAAACGCTGCGGGGCTTGGCCTGCCTGCTGCTGGTGGCCTACCACGTGGTGGGTGCCGATGCCAGCTTTGGCTTGCAGGTGGCAGACGGGCCGCTGCGCTGGCTCAACGACGGCATGGCTTACTTGCGCATGCCGCTGTTTACCTTCTTGTCCGGTTTGGTGTATGGCTTGCGGCCATTTGGCGGTAACAGCCAGGCTTTTTTGAGTGGCAAAGCGCGCCGTCTGCTGGTGCCGATGCTGGTGGTGGGGACGACGTTTGCCGCATTGCAGGCGGCGATGCCAGGCACTAATTCTTCAGCTGGGCCTTGGTATTTATGGCATGTGTGGCCTGTTGCCCACTTCTGGTTTGTCGAGTCGCTGTTTTTGGTGTTTGTGTTGCTGTGGGCGCTGGAGCGTGCAGCCTTGCTGAAAACTGGCCAAAGTTTTGCCGTGGTGTTTGCGCTGGCGTGCGGGCTCTATTTGTCGGTGCGTGGCTGGCACTGGTTTGGCATTGAAGGGGCTATTTACCTGTTGCCGTATTTTCTGGGGGGCTTGGCTGCCACCCGGTTTTCGCTGCGCGTGCCGCTGGCCAAACCATGGGTCAAAGCCGCGCTGTTGGTCTGTGCGGTGGGCGCAGTGGTGTGGATGGGCGTGCCTGTGTCCAACCCTGATCGGCGCACGGTTTTGATGCTGCTTTCGGGCTTGTCTTTGTGTCTGTTGTGCCTGAGTTTTGGCTGGGCCAACCGCCATTTGGCAGGCATTGGGCGGCACTCTTATGCCATTTACCTTTTTCACGTCTTTTTTACCGCCGCCAGCAGAATTGCCTTGGACCGATTGCAGATGGATGCCATGCCCATTGATTTGGTGGCGGGCGTGGTGCTGGGGCTGGCTGGCCCAATGGTGCTTGAGCGGCTGGCGAGCCGATTCAAGTGGTCGGCGACGTTGCTGCTGGGCAAGTCACTCAGGCATCGGGTGGGCGTTGGCGCAAAGCTGCCGCAAATGGCGCCAGCCAACTGAAGGCGCAGGCGCCTGATGGACAGCTTTGTGCATAGCCTTTACCAAGCCATTGAGCACGCCAGCCCGATTTGGCAGCAAGCCATCCATCGCCTGAGCTGGTCGCATGGGCTGGTGGCCAGCGCTTATGGTGCGGCGGCGTGGCTTTGTTTTTTGAATGTGCAGGCTGAAAAAGAAGCGCAGGGGTCTTGCGCACTGTGCTGGGCTGCGACCGTGCTTTTGTGTCTGCTGGGTGCCAACGTGGTGTTGCAAGCAGACGTGTTTGTGACCCAAACGCTGCGCACCATGGCCAGGTTGCAGGACTGGTACGGGCAGCGGCGCGTGCTGCAATATGTGGTGATTGGCCTCATGGCATTGGCTGCGCTGCTTGCACTGAATTCAAGAATCTGGCTGTCGCAAAGGTTCCGACCCAACGCGCAGACCCACACCGGTGCGGTGAGCGCCGGGCTGCTGGCGCTGCTGATGTTGTTTGCCGTGCGGCTGGTGTCGGCACACGGTACAGATGCGGTGCTCGATGTGCGCCTTTTGGGTGTGTCCATCGGGCGCTTGTTTGAGCTGGCGTGCCTTGCCTGTGTGATGTGGGGCGCGTTGTGCAGCCTGCGTTGGCCATTCGCCAACCCCAAACCCTACCCTCAAGGTATTGACCATCATGTTTGAACAGATCCGGCAAGATTTACGCGCCCACCAGGGTGACTGGGGCGCGCAGGGGTTTTGGGCCTTGGTCATTTACCGTTTTGGCCGTTGGCGCTACCAGGTGCGCCCAGCACTGTTGCGCAAACTTTTTTCGCTCATCTACCGGGTACTTTACAAAATGGTGCAGATCGTCACCGGCATTGAGCTGCCTTGTGAGGTGCCGATTGGGAAAAACTTTTGTATTGAACATTCAGGTGGCATCGTGGTCAGCGGGTTTGCCAAATTTGGTGACAACTGCCGCATTCGCAACGGGGTGGTGATTGGGTTAAGCCGTGTGAGTGACCCCTGTGCGCCGGTGTTTGGCAACAACGTGGACATTGGCGCCGGTGCCAAGGTGCTGGGCCATATTCGCATTGGCAACAACGTGTGTATTGGTGCCAATGCCGTGGTGTTGCAAGACGTGCCCGACAACTGCATTGCAGTGGGTGTGCCAGCCACCATCAAAGCCCGTCAACCGCGCGACTGAATCCGCCTGACAAGTTCACAGTTTTATGACACTTGAATGGGTCATATTGCCTATTCTTGGTGGATAAATTTTTCATCATCCACAGGATTTGCGCCATGTACCCCACACTACTTTCCAAAATTGACTCGCGCCATGAAATTCGCCAATATCTTGATTGGCACTATGAGCAGTGTGTGCCTCTGCGGCTGATGTTTGAGTCAAGCGACGGTCACCTGCCAGCCTATGTGAAAGGCTTTGACGAGGCAGCGGGCACCATCGATGTGATGTGCATGGGTGTGCAAGACATTCGCCCACACGTGAAGGTGTCCTACGCTGTTATCGGCGCAATGGCATCTGGTGCAAGATTTTTGGCTTCAGGACAGATGCGGGTCAACCTTGCACAGGATGACAGCCTCACGCTCAGTTTTCCCCAGTGGTTGGATGTGTCCCAGTCGCGCGATTGTTACCGGTGTGTGGCCCCCAGTGGTCATTTTCTGCATTTCAGCTCTGCGGAGCCGCACCTCAATGACATCATCTGCCGGGTCAGAGATGTCAGCCTTGAAGGCTTGTCCGTCGACTGGGAGCCAGAGGGGCAACTCTCTTTCAGGGTGGGGGCTCAAACGGACGATGCCATTCTTCAATCGCAGGACAACCTGGTACATCTGGGTAAATTGCGGGTGACACATATCACGCACCGGGCCAGCCACTACACCATTGGCTTGACCTTTGACCAAAACGCGCCCAAAGCGTTTGGCTCGTTGGTCTTGGATGTGCAGCGCGCCCAGTGCCTGCTTTGATGCCGCAGATTCGCTACAAATCCTAAAAAACCAATCCAAAGTGAATTTATGACCGACCTACTGCTTGCGCTTGTCATGCTGCTGCTTGCACTGCCCAGCCTGTCCTTGCTGATTCTGACCCTGGCGGCTTTGGGGCAAAACCGCAAGGCTGTAGCCCCGATTGCGGCCTCAGCACTGCCAGTACGCGTGGCCGTGCTGGTACCAGCCCACAACGAATCAATGAATGTGTTGCCCACCATCGCCTGTCTGGTCAAACAACTCAATCCCAGTGACCAACTTTTGGTGGTGGCCGACAACTGCAGCGACGATACCGCTGCGCTTGCGCGTGCTGCGGGTGCCAACGTGCTCGAGCGGCATCATGCCGAACTTCGCGGCAAAGGGTATGCACTGGCTTTTGGGGTGGATGCCTTGCGCGCTGACCCGCCTGACGTGGTGCTGGTGGTCGATGCCGACTGCGTGGTCTCAGAAGGCGCAGTAGCCTGCATTGCGCAGCACTGCTTGGCTACGGGCAAACCTGTGCAAATGCTCAATTTGATGAGCGCCGGGCCGGGTGCGGGGCTAAAAATCAGGGTGCTGGAGTTCGCGCAGGTGATGAAAAACCTGGTTCGCCCGCTTGGCACCTTTCGTTTGGGGGGAGCTTGCCCCTTGATGGGCACAGGCATGGCCTTGCCCTGGGCGCTTATTGTGAATGCCAAACTGGCCACAGGGCACATCACGGAAGACCTGAAGCTGGGTTTGGACCTGGCAGTGGCTGGCCACGCCCCGCAGTTTTTGCCGCAAGTGCGGGTCAGCAGCGCATTTCCCATGGACACCAGTGTGGCCAAAACTCAAAAGTCGCGTTGGGAGCACGGCAGCTTGGCTATTTTGATGGATGAGCTGCCAGGTGTGTTGTCGGCTGCCCTGAAAACGGGCAAGCCAGCGCTGCTCGTGATGGCCATGGACTTGCTGATTCCCCCGGTGGCCCTGTACTTTCTGGTGTTGGCTGCGGCCTTGGGTCTAAGCCTGGGGGCAGCCCTGGTGTGGCCGGTGTGGCAACTGGCAGCCTTGGTTGCCAGCTTTGCAGCTGTGGCCTTTTTTCTGGCTATTGCTTTGACATGGTGGTGTTTTGGACGGCATTTGTTAAGCGCGAAAGAGCTGCTGAGCACGCCCGTCTACGCGCTGTGGAAGCTACCTGTTTATCTGGCCTTCTTCCTGAAAAAAAGGTCTGGCTGGGTTCGTACCAAACGCGTTACTGAGTAGCAGAGGCTGCCACAGTCTGGTAACACTCGGGTTGGGTTGCAGCGGTGTAATTGATGCTTGACCGAAGCCGCTCGTGCGGCGTTCGGCCCACGCCAATCCGAAAGAAGTCACACCACATGGATACCAGTCAATTGCCAAGTCGGGGCATCAAGCCCTTGGTGAGTTTGCGCAAGCACTACCGCGTGAGCCTGTTCATTTTTGTGCTGGTGGTGCTGATTGGCCTGCCTGTGGCCTGGATCAAAGGCCAAAGCGTGTACAGCACAGAGTCGGTGTTTCAGGTGTCGCCAAACTACATGAAAACACTCTCCAGCGACAAAGAGGTGGAGTTCCAGTCCAACTCGCAATACCGCGAATTCGTCAACCACTTGTCCAACACGGTCAGGCGTTATGACGTGATTGAGCGGGCTTTGAAAAAACTGCGTGACGCAAAGATAGAGGTGCAGCCAAAAGGCATGACCGAGCGCAAGTACATTGAAAAGCTTCAAAAACTGGTCACGGTGCGCGCCATCCCCGACACCTACATGGTGCGTATTGGTTTTGATGGTCAGGAGAAGGAGTCTCTTGACGGCATCGTCAATGCCATCACCCAATCGTTCCTGGAGACCACAAAAAATGAACAGATTTTTGGTTCGGTGGAACGGCTTGAGGCGCTCCAGACCAATGCAGCCCGGTTGCAGCAAGAGATCACCCAACTGGAGGCGCAACGGGTTGGCCTGTCTGAACTGCTCGGACTGACCACGTTCGGTGAAAACGTGGTCAACCCTTACGACACCATGCTGGCGCAGGCGCGCGAGCAGTACGCGTCTGCCGCCCGCGACCGTGCACATGCCGATGCCACCTTGCAGGCGTTTCTGGCACAGCGTGAAACACCCACTTCGGTGGGACGCTCCATCATGGAGATGCGTTTGCAGGACACCGGTCTGCAGGCATTGCGTTCCGAGGTGGTCAAACGGTCCGAGGAACTTGGCCGTGTTGCCACCGGACTGGAGGACAAACACCCCGCGAAGAAGCCTGCGCTTGATGAATACGCAGCCATCAACAAACGGTTGCAGACAAAAGAGGTCGAATTTGAGACAGTGGCCTATGGCAACCTCAAAAGCCGCCTGCTGGCCTCGCAATTGCAGACTCAACGGGTGGAAGCCGAGATTCGTGATGGTCTGAAAAAAATTGAAGGCCAAGCGGCTGATTACGCCAGAAACTTCCAGCAAGCCATGCGAATCACCGGCGACATTCGCAAGCGAGAGCAAGAGCACAAGGAGGTTCGTGACCGCCTTAACTATTTGCAGAATGAAAGTGCAGCCATCGGTTTTGTGCGCCTGGTCTCAATCGCATTGCCCGCAGAAACCCCTCAGGGGGTTGGCAAAACCAAACTGCTGTTGCTGGTGTTTGTGCTGGCTGGTGCGCTTGCCTTGGTTGCACCGATTGCCCTGGACCTGTCAGACAACCGGATTCATACCGTCAACGATGCAGAAAAATTGATGGGCATTCCCGCTGCCGGTTGGCAGGTCATGAACACGGATTTGCCCTCTGGGATGTTTGCCAAAGAGCAAACCCGGCGTTTTGCCTCCACCCTGATCCGCAACCGGGCCCGAACCGCCAAGAACGTGTTTTCCTTTGCGTCCATCAAGACAGCGGGCGGGGTGGACACGGTCATTCTTGACACCGCTGCAACGCTCCAGCAGTTGGGTTTTCGGGTGCTGGTGGTCGATGCCAACAGCTTTACCCCCAGCACCTTGTTCAAGCCGGATCACCCGGGTTTGTCCAACTTTTTGGCGGGCCAGGCGAACCTCGACGCGGTGCAGCACACCCTCGTCTACCAGGGTGAGTGCCTGGAGGCCGTTGGTTTTGGCGACCAAAAATCCACCGGCGTGCAACGGCTTGACCTATTGCAACAAGCGGTTGCTCATTGGACCCAGCACCATGACTATGTGCTGGTCGCGCTGCCACCGGTGTTGCTCAGTGCCGATGCCGAGCTGCTGATTGATGCCCTGGGGCAGGTGTTTATGGTGCTGGAGGCCCAGTCGGTGAGCCGAGGTGAGGTGGCGCGAGCCAAACGCCTGCTGGAAAAAATCGACCCCGAAGCCGTAGGTTTGTTTGTCAACAGCATTCCCATGTTCGAGGGGGGTGGCTACATGCAGGAGCTGTTGCTGGAGACCTTGACCAAAAACGATTTCAAGCACTTCATGAGTTTGTCCAACCTGAGGTTGCAGGTGGAGTTGTTGCGTGCACGTTGGGTGCAAAATCGGATGAAGAAGCAAGCTCGCGCTTGATTCGCCGGCAACTGTCGGGCCGGCTGTGCCTGTTTGCTTTTTCGGCCTGAAAACACCATGAATGTCACCCGTTACGTCGTCTTCGTTGCCATGGTGATGGCGATGTACATGATCGCAAAACGCGGGGCAGAGCAGACTTTTCTGAAAGTCTGGATGCCCTTCTTTCTGCTGATGCCCTTTTCTTTCTGGGTCAACATTCCGGGCTTGCCTGACCCCAATTTCATGCAGGCGGCTATTCTCCCGATTTTGTTTGTGCTGGTGCGCGACCGATTGGGCGACATGAAATTTGGCCGAATGGAGGTCTTGCTGGTGCTGTATTTTGTGGTGCGGGTGGTGGCCGACTACCTGAGCCGAGGTTATTCGGATGCGCAGAACTATGCTTTTTACATCCTTTCGTCCCTGATTGGCCCGTACTTGATTGGCCGCTACCTGATTGACAGCCGTCGCATGGACATTGAAACCGGACGCATGTTTGTGCTGATTTTCCTGTTGATGTTTCCGCTGTTTGTCTATGAAGCCAAATTCTGGGTGAGTCCGACGTTCAAGATATTTTCAGGCCTTTTCCCCAATTCGTTCAGTGCGGTCTCTATCCGCTGGGGTCTTGCGCGCACCGCAGGCACGTTTGAGCACCCGATTCTGGCCTGCATCATGATCATTGCGGTGTACCGGCTGCACCGCTGGTTGTCGTGGCAAGGCGTGTGGGAACAAAAGCAACCCGGTCTGCTCGGCCGGGTGCAACACCACATGCAGCGTTTGCCCTTGGCCTTCAAACACCAGATCACCCTCATCCTGATCGTGATGGCGTTGATGACCATCTCGCGCGGGCCGTGGATTGGGGGCTTGGTGGGTGCCACGCTGGTGGCCGTGGGCAACACCAAAAACCGCAAGCAATGGCTGATCTTTGTGGCGGCCTTCTTTTTGATTGGCGGGCTGCTTGGCCAAGCGGCGCTGGATGCTTACATCACGCCCAAGGAAGGTGAAATTCTGAGTGGCGAAGCACAAACCATGCTGTACCGCAAGGTCATGATCGAGCAATACAAAAGTTTCCTGATGGAGAAATTCTGGTCGGGTTGGGGCCTGACCACCGTGCCCACCATTCGGGGTATGGAGTCGGTAGACAACGCCTTCTTTTTGATGGCCTTGCAGCACGGCGTGCTGGCACCCACCGTGTTTGCCACCATTTTTGTGTACGCCATCCTGTCGCAGGTGAAGTTTGGCCTCAAAGCTCCGGTGGGTGAAGCCCCCATTGGTTTCACGTTTTCCGGCATTTACCTGATGTGTTTTATTGCTTTTTCGACCGTTTACATGGGTTCACAAACTGAACCCATGCTGTTTTTGCTGCTGGGCTGGGGCGAGAGCATCAAACATCGGGGCCATCATCTGGACACAGAAAAGGCACATTCGGCAGGTAAGACGGTGCCCAAGTCGCCCTTCAGACGCGTGATGTCTTGAGTTTGGTCTGCTTTTGTGCCAGGCGATGGCCAAGCGCGATCAGCGGGTTCTCAATCAGCAACAGGCTCAGGCTGGCGCAAACAAAAACCGTGATCAGGTTGTAGGGGAACACCTGCACCCACGCCAGGCCCGCCACCCGCTCATCGTTCCAGACCAGAAACAACTGTTGCCAAAGGTACAAGCTGTAAGACAGCCGACCGACCATTCGCAAGGGCGTACTTTCAAGCAAGCGGCTGGTGAGTCGCTTGTCTTGCACCACGGTGCCCAGAATCAGCAGGGGGATCAGCATGGCTTTCAAGGAAATCAAGGCAAAGTCAAGCTTCCAGTTTCCACTTGGCAGAGCTTCAATCAGCAACAAGGCGGCCAGCAGTACCGGCCAGCCCAAGGGATGGGCATACCACTGCTGCAAACGCTTCTTGAAAACGGCATCGCCATACAGCAGGGCGGTGAGCACACCCCACAAAATGCCATCGGCCTGGATGTCGGTTCGTCCCCAAAACACGGCTGGCGAGGAGCCACTGATCTGGAACCTGAAGTCCAGTGCGCGCCAAACGGCAATCAACAGGGCCATGACAACCACCACGGCCACCCTGCGCCGGGATATTTTCAGGAGCAGAAAAGCAGCTGGCCAGAGAAAATAAAAATGCTCCTCAACCGCCAGCGACCAAAAATGCCCCAGGTACCAGCTGTGTTCCGCCTGCGTGTAGTTGGCGGCAAACAGCAAGGTGCTTAACCAGCGCCCCAGGCTGACATCAAGCACGCCATTCAGGGCCAGCAACCCCACCACCGCAAGAAAAAACACCGAGGCTGGCAAAATCCGGAAAGCGCGGCGGATGTAAAACGCACGCAACGACACCTGACCGCGCCGGCTTTCCTCTTCAATGAGTTTGCTGGTGATCAAAAAGCCGCTCAAACCGAAAAACAGCTGTACGCCCAGCAAACCGAGCTTTTTGAAAGTGGCCGAGTGCGCCAGCCAGTCGCTGTTAAACACCAGTTGCATCGACTCCGAGCCATGGGCCAACAACACCAGGCCAATGGCCACGGCGCGCCAACCGTCAAGCGTTGGCAGGTAGGTGCCAAAGGTTCGCGCTGCATGCGAGGGTGTGGCGCTCATGCTTGCAGCGCCTCCAGCAAGCGCTCTGTTGCATCGCTCCAGGAGTAAGCGTGGGCTTTTTCAAAGGCTTTTTCCGAGCGCTGCTGCCAGTCAGCTGCCGGCAGCTTGAAGAAGGCCACGATAGCCGCAGCCATGGCTTGCGGTGACTCCTTGGCCACCAAAACGCCAGTGCCATCACCCAGCAACTCGGGGGCGGCCCCAATCGGCACCGCAATCACTGGCGTGCGGCAGGCCATCGCTTCGAGAATCGGCAAGCCGAAGCTGTCCAGCCGAGAGCCGAACAGCCAGACATCACAGCGGCCATAAACGTCTTTGAGTGCGGTTTGCGCAGGGCGATAAAAGTAGTCAGTGTCTGCGGGCAAGGGCACCTCTGCAGCGGGCTGGTCGGCACCAAAGGCCACCACCTTCAGGTCAGGCAATTCACGCCGGGCCAATTCGCAGGCCTGACCACAAATGTCAGCCCCTTTGATAGCAGCAACCGCGTAAACGAAGCCCACTGTGGGGGAGGGTTGGCGGCTTCGTGCTGGCGCAGTGAACTGCTGCAGGTCAACCGCATTGGGCACCACGGTGATGCCCAGGGGGCCCAATTGGGCTTCAATGGTGCGCTTGAGGTCAGATGAAATAGCGATTTTTGTGTTGGGCAATTGCAGGGCGGCGTGGACTTGTGCAATGACTTGCGGACCAAACCAGACTTCATAGCCCTGTATCAAATGCACTTTGCGGCCCTTGCTGGCGGGCATGCCGTGCATCCAGACCGCCGTTTCCCACCAGGTGGCAATGATGATGTCAGCGTCTGGCACATCGGCGGCCGTGATCGCGCGCGGCCTCTCCAGCACCATGTGGGGCACGCCTGACAGGGCAATGTGGCCCGGCTGCGGGCGGGTGCGCTGGCGCAGGCGCGCCCAGTCTTGCCTGACAACGCTGCGCACGGTGTCGCGCAGACCCAGCCGGTCTGGGGCGCAGCTGACGACCAGCACCTCATGGCCGCGTGCCAGCAGTTGCTGGGCATAAATGGCCACCACACGGTTGCCACCGGTGAGGTTGTCTGAGGGCATTAAAAAAGTGATTCGCATGGGTGGGTCAGTGCAAAAAAGTCAAAATAATGGCATCCAAGGCCCAGCCTGCAAGCATGCCCAGGCACAGCGCTGGCAACCAGACACGCTCGGAAGCCCAGGTCAGTAGCCCGTGCCGGGACTTGAACCACAGCGCCACCGGCCAGCTGACAAACTGGCTGGCCACCACGGCGGCCACCGCCGCGCGTTCACCACCCCAAGCATAAGCCGCAGGCACCAGCAGCAACAGACTTGCCGCGCGTAAAAAATTGCTGGCAGTGACCCATTGCGGGTTGCCCTTGGCAAACATCAGTTGCTCCACCACCTGGTGCCGCACCGCCAGCAAGGACAGTCCAAGCCACTGAAACATCCAGCCTGCGTCCTGGTAACGGTGGTCATAAAACAGTTCCACCGCCCAATGGCCCGACATGAAAATGCCGCCCGCCATCACACCCAAAAACACATCTGCCAGTTGCTGCACGCGTCCATAGACCTTTGCGGTGGCTTGTTCGCTGGTGCGCAAAGACTCGCTCAAGGCCGAGAAAATGATGTGGGCATTGAGCGCGCCATAAACCCCCATGATGGCCATCATCAAGGTGCTGGCAATGGAGAAAATGCCAAAACTGGCAGTGGTGAGTGTTGCCCCCAAAATGAGCTTTTCGCCGTGGGCAGCCAAAAACCCGATGATGGACGAGAGAAAAATCCATTTGCCAAAGCCAATGATTTCCTTTGCGCAGTCGCGGTCCCAGCACGGGCGGGCAACTGCGCCCGGCAGGTACAGGTGGCTTAATGCGGTTCTTGCCGTCGATGCCACCAGCGTGCCGACCAGCAAACTCCAGACGGAGTGTGTGACCCAGGCCAAAACAAGCGTCACGGCGGTAGCCATCAGCTGTGAAGCCACCTCTAGCCGTGACAGATAAGCGACTTGCAACTCGCGTTGTGCCAAAGCCAGCTTCATGGACTCCAACCCCTGCAGCAGGGCACAAACGCCAAACACAGCAATCATGGGGGCCAGACGGGGGTCGGCGTAAACCGTGCCCTGGGCGAAAAAGCCTTGTGTACCGGCCCACTGAAAGCCAGCCGCAATCAGCAGCACCACGGCGCAAAGCAGCACACCCCGCGCCAGTTGCACCGCCCATGCGGTGCCCAAAAAGCGCGCCTGGGCGCCACGATCGCTTTTCACCACACTTTGCCACACGCCCAGGTCAGAAAACATCACCAACGCAAAATACAAGGTGTTCACCGCCGCCACCAGACCAAAGGCTTCCGGCACCAACAGGCGCGTCAGAATCAGGTTGCTCAGCAGTCGCAGGGCTTGCGACGAAATATTGCCCCCCAGCAGCCAAGCGGCGGCGCGAAGCATTTTTGCGCGCAAAGGCAGCACGGGTGTGGGGCTGGTCATGGTGTTGGGCATCGTTGTCATCTACCAGGGGCGCATTGGGCTAATCTGCCCCGATTTGGTGTCACACCAGGCCTGTTTGAGTTGGCTGCAATGCATGGCGAAATCATTCGCTTTCTCGGTCTTTTGGGTCAAGGCCGCCTTGATCTGGCGCAGTTTGTGCCAGCTCCACTCCAGCCAATGCAGGCCTGCTGCGCCACTGGCACCATGGTGTTTGCGGTAATAAAGCAAGCCGCTGCGCATGCGCCAGCTCTCCAGTTGTGCGCCTGATTTGGAGATGCGAGCGCTTTTGACTGTTTTGGCAGACTCACCGCCAATGTGCATGGCTTTGAGTGTCGGCCAGTAGTAGGTTTTCAAGCCCATTTGCTGAATACGTTGGCACAGGTCCACTTCTTCGTAATACATGAAGAACCGCTCGTCAAAGCCGCCCAGATTGGCGAACACCTGGGTGGGTATGAAGACAAACGCACCAGGAATCCAGTCCACCACGGCGGCTTGTTCAGGGTTGGCCCAGTGGCGGTCAAGACGGGCGAAAAAGGGGCTTTGGGGAAACCGGGCTGCCAGACCTGACAGCGTGAAAAACTCGTCGCGCAGTGTGGGGAACATGCGTGCGGAGGGTTGGCGCTGGCCATCGACACCCCTCAATTCACCCCCAGCCAGGCCCACATCGGGATATTGGTCAAGCATGACCAGGGCTTGACTCAAGGACCCCGCATCAGGAATGGCATCAGGGTTGAGCAACAACAGGTAGCGCCCCAAAGCAGTTTTGGCTGCCAGGTTGTTGCCTGCGGCAAACCCCAGGTTGTCCTTGCTGGCGATCAGATGGACCCAGGGGAATTGTTGTTTGACGAGTTCAACCGTGCCGTCACGGGAGGCGTTGTCCACCATGATGACTTCTGCGGACAGGCCTTTCATGTCCTGTGCCAGGCGACCCAGCAAGCCGCCAATCAGGTGGGCCGAGTTGTAGGTGACGATCAAAATGGAGAGGTCTAGAGGTTTCATGCGGCAACTCTTTGGGCTTGGGTAAAACACTGGCTCAGGCGCGCCACGTTGCGAATCAAATCAAAGTCTGCCAACACCTTGCCATGCGCGGCATCTGCCAAAGACTGGCGCAGTTGGGGCTGTTGGATCAAACGTGTCAATTGTCGGGCCAGGCTGTCAACGTCACCGGGCGTGGCCAGCAAGCCAGTGCTGTCGTGAACAATAAGCTCTGGAATGCCATTGACCGGCGTGGATACACAGGGCACACCACTGGACATGGCCTCCATCAGCACCACCGGAATGCCTTCGGCCAAGCTGGGCAATACAAACACATCGGCCTGCGCAAAATGCGCTTTGACGGCCTCCTGGTTGAGTGAGCCGGTCAGGGTGATGTGTGAGCCGAGTTGAAGGCTGGCAATGGTTTGTTCAATACGCTGACGGTCCGGCCCGTCTCCCACCAGGGTGAGCGAAAAATCGAGCCCTTGGTCGCGCAGTTGGGCGCAGGCCTGCACCAGCAGCACCTGACCTTTGGCTGCAGACAGGCGACCCACACAAAGCAGCTTGGTGGTGGTGTTTGCTGACTTGCGGGCCGTGAAGGTGAACTGGGCCGGGTCAACCCCCAGGCGACACACTTGAAACTTTGCCCAATCCTCAGGTCGGCTGATGCGCATGAGTTGTCCCTTAGCAAATTGGCTGATGCATACCACCTGGTCAGCCTGTTGCATCTTGAGCGGCAGGTGCTGGCCAGGCACATCGTCAAACTCGTCTGGTCCGTGGATGGTGTACGACAGGTGGCAGCCTATGAGTTGCTTGACCAGCACGCCCACCGTGGCACCGGCATTGCCAAAATGCACATGCAGATGGCGCAGATCGTGTTGCTGCATCCAGCGTGCCACCAGGGCGGCTTCAAGCGCATAAGCCAGGCCATACAAGCGGTTGCCAGCTTTCGCCATGCCCAAACCCGCCCCCACCATTTGTGCCAACTGAAGGGGTGATTTGACGCACCAGTAAAGCAGTGCCGTCAGTGCACCCCAAGCGCCCTGCGCCTTGACAAAAAATGTGTTGTTGGCTTCCTGGCGTTCATAGGGTTCCATGGCTTCTACACCCCGGTCAGGCGGGTTGATGGAGGCGGTGAAGATGGTGTGGCCCAACGTGCGCAGGCGCTGAATCTCACGCAGGATGAAGGTGTGTGAAATGGCGGGGTAGCGGCTGATCAGGTAAGCCATGGGGGGCAGAGCAGTGTTCATTTGGAATCGGTCTCAGGCAGGCAAAGAGTGGAATGGGCTTTGGGTGAAGGGGTTATTTTTTGTGCAGTGGTCTGGCCGGAATGCCGCCCACAATTTGGTGTGGCCCCAGCGCTTTGGTCACCACCGCATTGGCCCCCACCACACTGTGGGCACCCACGCTGGCCCCCTGAAGCACCGCAGTGCCACGGCCCAGCCAGGTGTTTTGGCCAATGTCCACGGGGCTGCTGGTGTGGCCGGCATCACGAATTGACGGTACGCCCAGCGTGTGGTTGGCATCCCGAATGCTGGTGTATTCGCCCACCATGCAGCCCGCACCCAGCGTCACGCGCTCGAAAGCCACAATGTGTACGCCGCGCGACAGCACCACCCCATCGCCCAAGGTGATGGACCCGGCGCCCTGAGTTTCGAGGTAGACACCGGCGTAAATCAGGGCGTTGCGGCCGAATTGAATGTTGCGGGTGCCATGCAGTTCCACATGCCCCATCACCACGTTGGAGGCATCCACCCGGCGGCCAATGCCTTCTTGCAGCTGTGCCAGGTGCCAGACCCGCAAGCCTCGGGTGACCCACACGCGCTGGCACCAGGCCAACGGGGCCAACAGCCGGGCCGCCAAGGCCTTGACGTTGAACGTGCCTTGCGCAGTTTCCTGTTTGTAATCCACCAGGCCAATCTGCGTGTGTTGGCGAGTGGCCTTGCGCCATTTGAGTTGGCCGAAGAGGGCGGGTATTTTCTGAAAATGCGCATGCACTGCGTACTGTGCGCACAACAGCCACTGGCCAGGGGCTTTCCAGGCGCAGCGGTAGGCGGTACGCAGCCAAAACAGCACCGCAAAAGTAACCAGTGCCACGGCCAGCACAGGTGCCAACCAGCTGCTTGCCAGCAACAACAAAGGTGCCACCATGAACAACATGCCGTGACGAAAATCCCGCTTCGATTCGTGTTGCCAAAGCACATCACCTTGCACACGCATGCGTTGGGCAACTTCGGCATAGGCAATGCCTGAGCGGTAAGCGCGCAGCCAGTAGGCCCGCAGGGAGTTCACCGCCAGGTCGTGTTGGGTCATGGGCGCATCAATGTGCTCAATCTCCCAGCCGCGCGCGCGCAGACGGGCGCATAGCTCAGGCTCCTCACCGGCTTTGAGAGACCCATCAAAACCGTTCACTTGGGCCAGTGCACTGCGGCGCACCAACACATCGCCGCCAAAGTAGAGCGTGCGCCCGGTGGGGTAAATCCAGTCCAGGTCCAACACCTTGGTGTAGATGGATTGTTCTGGTCGTGATTCGCGGCGATGGCCCCACACGGCACACAACTTGGCATCTTGCAAGGTGTGCAGGGCGTGGCACACAAAGTCGGGGTGAAGCTGAGTGTCACCGTCCAGAAACAGCACAAAGTCACCTTTGGCTGCTTGCCAGCCGAGGTTTCTGGCTTTGGCAGCACAGGGGCTGGCATCGTCTAGTACGAGTGTGGTGGCACCCAGGGATTGCGCCAGGGCGACGCTGGTATCGGTCGATTTGGAGTCGACATAAATCAGCTCGTAGCGCGTGCTGCCCCAAGACGCTTGTGTGACAGATGCCAGGCATTGCGCAAGCCGCTGGCCTTCGTTGCGGCCAATCACGACCACCGAGACATCTGTGTGGGACAAAGGTGTGTTCATGGCGGCGGCTCCAATGGTTGTGAGGTCGTGCTGGGGCTGGTTCATGGCTTGCCCAGTGTGTTGGCCGTCAGTCCAAAGGTCAGCACCGAGATGGCAGGTGACAGTTGGCGCATCACATAACCCATTTCTGCCAGATTGCTCTTGGGGATAAACACCACGTCACCGTCTTCCAGTGCGTAGTTGACCCGGCGGCCCACATCCATCAGGTCGGCAAAGGCCAAAATTTCAACTTGCTTGGCACCGGCCCGGTAAACACCAATTTGCTGTGGTGCGGCATCTTCGTTGGGGCCGCCAGCTTGTGCCAGCACGTCCAGCACCGTCATGCGGGGTGTCAGGCGATAAGAGCCGGGTTTTGGCACGGCACCCAGCACATAGACCGAGGTGTCGGATGAATCAGGAATAAAGACAATGTCGCCCTTTTTCATGCGGATGTTGTAGCCGGGGTCGCCGTTGAGCAAAGACTTCAGGTCCACCCAGATAAGCTTGTCGCGGCCACGCATGATGGCGCAACGGGTCAAGGTGGCTTGTTTGTCCAGAATCGGCATGGCACCTGCACTGGCCAACACTTCCACCAAAGTAGGTGAATGCGCAAACTTTTGCATGCCCGCGCGCTCAACCCGCCCCAACACCGTGACCTGGTTGGATGTGTACTGTTCAATGGCCAGCGTGGCCAGGGGTTGGCTGAAATATTCGTGCAGGTGTTTGTCAATCAGCGCCATCGCGTCGTCGCGGGTGAGGTCGTTTAAAAACATATCGCCCATGACGGGTATGGTGATTTTTCCGTCCGGTCCCACCGTGTGGGTGCCACTGACTTCGGCCCGGCCAAACACATTGAGCCTGAGCACATCACCACTGCCAATGCGGTAAACCGGGTTGACGGACTCCTCCAGCAGCGCCAGGTCTTCCTTGGACAACAAGGGGGCTGACGAAGACTTTTCTATCGCCTTGAAGTTTGGGTTTGGCGTGGTGTTGTCGATGCCGCTGCGCATCCACCCAGAAGGCGCTGCGCAGCCCGCCAATGACAGTGCCAGACTGCACACGAGTGGCTTGGCAAAAGCGCTGAAAAAGGAGTGTTGTTTCATGGGGCCTGATGCTAGGGCCCGCCCTGAAAAACAGCGTGTCAGAAGTGTGAACTATGCCTGCGACATGGCAGCACAGACAAACTCATTGGCTGGCGAACGATGCCCCAAGGTTTTGCAATCGCACCAGATCGGCGTGTAACTTGGCCGGTACAGGAAGGTTCATCAAGCGGCAGAAGGTTTGAATCCGGTAACGCCAGTCATGCCGAGCCAGCATCTCGGCTATGTTGGTGCGCCGCTGCGCTGCCAGGCTGTCATTTCGCAACAAAAGGGCTTCGAGTTCTTCTGCCGCGGTCTGCGCGTGCTCTGAGAGTTCAAGGGTTGCGCCCGGCCAGCAAAGCATCTCGTCGGCCATGCGTGACACCGGCCGCCGTCCAGCCACGATGCAGCCCGACAGCAGAGACTCCAGCCAGCGGCTGGTCACCATCATGGCGCGTGGCCTGCCGCCTTGGGGCTCCACATAAAGATGAAAAGCCAGAGAGATGCGTGTTCTTTGCAGCAGCTTGAAAAGCATGCCACGTTCCAGGTGAACACTGGCACCCGACAGGTTGCCCAAGGGCGAGTGCAAGTACAAATACGGAGAACTACTCTGGTGAAAGCGCTGGGAAAAGCAGGCCTGGTAGCTGGGTGGCGTCCGGCCAAAACCCATCACATCAATGTCGCGGTGGTGTGTGCTGCGGGGCACCCAGGTCAGGCAATCGGCCCCTTGGTACAGCTGGTGTACCGGAATGTGATAACGGGTCTGCGGGAACGCCATGTCCTCATGTGCGGTGACGGTGATGGCATCAAACAGGGCAGTCTCTTTGACAAATCCCGCCTGAAAATAAGAGTCGGTGACAAAGCCGTAAATCTTGCCAAACTTCTTGCGGCAGTCTGCAATGGCGTTGACCATGCCCAAGTCACCCGGACCCCGTGCCACCACAATCAACACATCGCTACCGGTCGTGTTCAGGGGTTCGTAGTTGACCTGATGCGGGCGAATCTGACGTTGCAGCCAGGAATTGGGCAACACCTTGGGCGACAACACCTCGGCATCGAAGTAAAAAGACAGCAGCTCAGCCAGTTCGTCAATGGCCACCCAGCCTGCGTGGGGGGTGTTTAAGCCCGCATAAAGAACGGAGACTTTCACGGTGCTGCCACCTCATCGACACGGTCAAAGCGATAACCGTAGCCGTAAATCGGGGTGAGCTTCCAGCCCTTGCTGCCATCGAGCAGCAGCTTCTTGCGCAAGCGGCTGATGTGGGTGTCTACCGTTCGGGTGTCCACCTCGGTGTTAATGCCCCATATTTTGTTCAACAAATGGTCGCGTGACAAAAGTTTGCCCGGGTTTTGAAACAGGTAAACCGACAAATCGAACTCCTTTTGCGTCAGGGTCAGGGCTACACCCTCCAATGACAGCTTGTGGCGCTGCACGTCCACTTCAAACGCGCCCAAACGCAGCACCGGCAGCCCACCCGGTTTGATGCGGCGTGCCACGTTCGCCAGGCGGGCCAGCAACTCCATCGGCTTGAGTGGTTTCACCAGGTAATCATCCGCGCCAATCTTGAGGGCGCTGACCACCGTGGCCTCGTCATCGCGGGCGGTGACAACCACAACCGGAATATCCCAGCCCAGGTTTTGCCTGACCCATTGCAGCACTTCGGCTCCCGTGCCGTCTGGCAACATCCAGTCGATCATCAGCAAGTCAAAGCGTTCTTTTTTGACCCCCTCAATGAAGTCTGCCGTCAGCTCGAAACCCCGGCTGGTGTGCTGTCCGCTGCTTACCCACAGTCCAAGCAGAGCGCGTTGGTCGGGGTCGTCTTCAAGTAGGGCAATGTGCATCTGGTGTCCTGATGGCAAACAATTGGTTCAGTTTCACTACTGTCCGGTTAAATCAAAGCACATCGTCCGCAAAGCTAATGCCAATGCGGGTTTGCGCGGGTTTTCGGGTGTCCACGATTTGAAT
>MTEI01000022.1 GCA_002083775.1 Rhodoferax ferrireducens
AGTTATCCACAGTTGGCATTCAAGCTGCCAGCTTCAGCCCCTGGTCAATATTCAATCGGCACAGGTGGTCAATATTGAATCGGCGCCGACAGTCTTGAGCAATGGCGGCTTTTACCTGGCACCACGATCCGACACCATCTTTAACGTCAGCAGCGCCAATGGGTTTGAAGGGCAGATGACGGGTGATGCGCTGGGGATAACAGTCTGCCTGTACGCCTACAGCCACCTGTCGTTTGGCGATGGCAGTGAGTTCACGGAACTCTGTGCCAATCACTATCACTGGCTGCGGGAGTACGCGATGGGCCACAGGGAGGTGCGCAGTATTTTGAGGGCCATTGATTGACGTTGGGCTATGGTGGCTGGCGGCAGGGCTGTCAGCCTATTCAAGAGGGACGGTGATGAGTACTCCCGGGTTCGACAGCAATTCGGCCCAAACCACCCCAACCCCCAATGAAATCAAGGATCAATCGTGTCAAAAATCTGTTTTGTAATGGCACGATTTAATAATTTCGCCTAGCTATGATTGTGATAAAGTAATGGTGTGTTCATCAAACTCACCAGCTCCGGCCCTCATCGCTACGTCCAACTCGTCGAGGCGTACCGTGATGGCACTACTGGCCGCCCCAAACAGCGCACCGTGGCCACGCTAGGGCGCCTGGACCAAGTCAACACCGAGCTCAAGTCCGTCATCGCTGGTTTGCAGCGCGTCACTGGTCAAACTCCGATCGCACCGACTGCACCCTTGGCGCCACCCAGTTTGAGTTTCGACGCCGCGCGTGACTTTGGCGATGTCTGGACGCTTACAGAACTCTGGAATATCTTGGGCTTTGATGGCCTGCGCACGGTGTTTCGCCACACCCGCCACAGCATTGATGTCGAAGCCCTGATCCGGGTCATGGTGTTCAACCGTCTGTGTGACCCTGACTCCAAGCTGGGCGTGCTGCGCTGGCTCGAAACAGTGGCTTTGCCGGGTACCTGCCTGCAGTCGATTGACCACCAGCACCTGCTGCGCGCTATGGATGCGCTGGTGGATCACAAGGCAGAGGTGGATGACGTGATGGCCGCTCTGCTGCGCCCCCTGGTCGATCAAGACCTGGCCATGGTGTTTTATGACATGACCACCATTCGGGCTGCCGGTCTGTCTGAGCAGGAAGGGGACTTGCGCCACTACGGCATGGCCAAAGAAGGTGTGGTTGCCCGCCAGGTCATGCTCGGTGTGGTGCAGACCGCTGAGGGTTTGCCTCTGTACCACGAGGTGTTTGAGGGCAACACGGCAGAGGTGACCACCATCAAAGGTGTCACCGAGAAGATTGTGGCCAGGTTTCCCATCAAGCGCGTCATTGCCGTGGCTGACCAGGGGCTGCTGTCCACCGAGAACCTGGCTGACTTGCAGGCCATCGTGCTGCCAGGGGGCAACAAGCTCGAATTCATCCTGGCGGTGCCGGGTAGGCGCTACGGGGATTTCGTTGAATTGCTGGAGCCGTTTCACACCCAGCAGTGCCTACCGGCCAAACAAGAGGTTTTGGGTGAGGCAGTCTGGAACAAGCTGCGCTTGATCATTACCCACGATCCGCAGGTGTCGCTGCAGGCCGGTGCCAAACGTGACAAGCGCATTGACGAGTTGAAAAAGCAGGCCGAGCAGTGGGTGGGCAAACTCCAGGAGCAGGATGCTGGCAAGAAAAAGCGGGGCCGCAAGCTCTCTGACGGCGGGGTGCGTGCCAAGTTTTACCGCGAGGTGTGTGAGGCCCATCTGGCGCGTATTGTGAAGGTGGACCTCAAGACTGAGTTGTTCACCTACGACATGGATGAGCGGGCTTTGAAGCACGCCCGCATGATGGACGGCAAGTTGCTGCTGGTGACCAATGCGCCGGACTTCACACCCGAGGAGGTGGTCAAGCGCTACAAGTCGCTGGCGGACATTGAGCGCGGCTTTCGGGTGCTCAAGTCGGAGATTGAGATCGGGCCGATTTATCACCGCTTGCCCAACCGAATTCACGCCCATGCGGCCATTTGCTTTATGGCTCTGATTCTGTATCGGGTGATGCGCAGCCGACTCAAAGACAGCAACACCAAAATCTCACCAGAGCGTGCACTCGACAAGTTGCGCCGCATTCAGCATCAGGTCGTCAAAGTCAATGATTTGGAGCCCATTGCGGGGCTGTCGAGCATCAACCACGAACACACAGAAATTTTGCAGGCGCTGACGATCAAGAAACCAGTCCTTCCCGCCCAGTTGACCCTGTTGTAGTGGAGCGTTTGTAGCGCGACCCTATAGGAATCAACAACTTACAAACTTAACTGAATGAAAAGGACTTCCCCATTTCGAGGTAGCCGCGTTATTGCGGCAAACGGCAACTGAGTGCCAAGATGGGGTTCTCACAACCCATCTATCCACTCGAAAGGAGAAGTCCATGGCAATCGTAACGATCGGAATTGATTTGGCCAAGAACTGTTTCGCAGTGCACGGTGTAGGCCCATCAGGCAAGCCTGAATTGATACGCCCGGAGGTGCGGCGTGGCAAATTGTTGGAGCTTATTGCGAATTTACCGCCTTGCCTCATCGGCATGGAGGCCTGCTCGGGAGCGCATTACTGGGCACGCGAGTTTGAAAAGTTCGGACACACCGTAAAGCTAATGGCACCCAAGTTTGTCGCCCCCTACCGTATGGGGGGCAAGCAAGGCAAAAATGACGCTGCCGATGCTGCAGCGATTTGTGAAGCCGTGGCCAGGCCGAACATGCGGTTTGTACCGGTCAAGACGGAAGATCAACACGGCCAACTGTTCGTCCACCGCGCCAGGCAGGCGTATGTGGACGAGCGTACCGCGCTGATCAACCGGATAAGAGGGCTGCTCAGTGAGTTGGGGATCGTAATGCCGTTGAGCGCGAACACGGTGCGTAAAGAGGCCTGCAAGCACCTGGAAGATTTGCCGGGCTGGTGCAATACGGTCATTGGCGATTTGCTCAGTGATCTGAGCAAACTTGACGAACGAATTGCTGAATATGACCACCATATTGCACGTATGGCAAAGGAAGATGACAGAGCCCGACAGTTGATGAAACTGGGTGGAGTGGGTCCAACTACGGCCAGCGCAATTGTGGCGACCATCGGAAACGGCAAAGGTCTTGACTTCAAATGTGGTCGTCAGTTCAGCGCATGGGTGGGCTTAACGCCATCGCAGCACAGTTCAGGCGGCAAAGCCAAACTGGGGCGTATCACCAAAGCTGGTGACAGCTATTTGCGCTCGTTACTTATTCAAGGTGCCAGATCCATGCTACTGCGCGCCAAAGGAAAAGATGACTCGCTAAGCCGATGGGTCGTGCAACTTCAGGAACGGCGCGGCTACTGGAGAGCGGCAGTGGCGCTTGCGGCAAAGAATGCGCGCATGTGTTGGGTCATGTTGCAGCGCGGCGAGGCGTTTCAAATGCCACGTTGAGCGAACTTTAACTTCGAACCCATAGAGATTGAAAAATTTGCAGTCAAAAAATGAAGATGAAGTGAACACCACCGCGTGAAATGCAGTTGTGATGGGGAAAAGGTTTGGACCTGCGCTGGGGAATGCTCGACAAGTTCGATGGTGGATAAGGGTCAAGAAATTGGCTCAAACCCCGCAAGTGAATGGAGCCCTCGGCGCGCGTCTTTCATCAGGGTCCGCAGCATGAATGCTGCAAAATTGGCCGTTTGTAGTCTCGCAGTCCGCAACCTTTCTTTGAAGTCCAACCGAAACAGCGCAGGGTGCGTCAGATCTCAAAAACAGAATTCCGTGGGTAAATAACTTACGTAATTTACCCACGGAGGGGTGGTGTTTGACAAACGAGGGGAAGTCCTTGTAGTCGAACTCGGGTGCCCCGAAGAAAATCCGTTACGAATCTTCAGCTTACCCGCCATCCAAACCGGGGTGTCCTGTGCTGTTAATCCGTAGGTCCCTGGTTCGAGCCCAGGTCGAGGAGCCAAAAAATCCAAACGAATCAAGCCCTTGTGAGAAATCACCGGGGCTTTTTTCTTGGCCGGATTAGTCTATTGCGGTGCTTTACGTTCTGCATGGGTTCGGTTGGCCATCTCACTGAAACGAAAAAACATGATCGAGATCCGTCCGGCTGACTTTGATGGCGACTTGGTCGTGGTGCGCCAGCTGTTTCGCGAATACGCCGAAAGTCTGGAAATTGATCTTTGCTTCCAGAACTTTGAAAATGAGCTTGCTTCATTACCAGGCAAGTACACCCCTCCTGAAGGCCGAATGCTGTTGGCGTGGGATGCGAATGACGTGCTGGGTTGTGTCGCGCTGCGACCCATTGATGCGGCGTCCTGTGAGATGAAACGTCTGTACATCAAACCTCCTGCGCGTGGGCAACGTCTGGGCCACCAGCTGGCCGAGCGAATCTGCCAAGAAGCCAGAGAAGCGGGCTATCGACGCATCTGCCTGGACACGCTTCCCACAATGACTGCCGCTGTGCAGTTGTACCGTTCACTGGGCTTCAAGCCAATTGAGCCTTATATCTTCAATCCTGTGGACGGTGCGATTTTTCTTGGACTGGAACTCTGAATGACCGTCAACATGGCGCTCCGTTGGGCCGTCGTTGCCAGCTTGGCCTTGCAACTAAACTAAAACAATACCAAAGGCCGCTTTCAGAGCGGTCGACCTGGATGCTGTTGTGGCTGTCGCCAGTTCTTGCAGGGTTGCATTCAAATAGCTATGATGCATGCATTTTTGGAGGTGTCTATATGGCAATGCTGACCGTCCGAAATCTTCCCGACGACGTGCACCGCGCGTTGCGGGTGCAAGCCGCCCTGCATGGGCGCAGTACCGAGGCAGAAGTCCGCGAGATCTTGGCCATAGCGGTCAAGCCCGATTCCCGCATTCGTCTTGGTGATGCCCTTTCGGCCTTGGGCCGCAAGATCGGCCTCGCGAATAAAGATTTCGATGTATTCAACCAGGTGAGAGACAAAACTCCGGCTGAGCCGCTGAGGTTCGAATGATCGTTCTGGATACAAACGTCGTTTCCGAGGCGATGAAGCCAAAGCCGGACCCTGCTGTTCTGGCCTGGCTGAACGATCAAGCCGCCGAAACCTTGTACATATCCAGCGTGACAGTGGCTGAACTGCTGTTCGGCATCAAGTCACTCCCTGCCGGGAAACGCAAGGACATGCTGAATCAGGCCCTGGCTGGTCTGATGCAGCTGTTCAGGAACCGGGTTTTGTCATTCGACATTGATGCCGCCCGGCGGTACGCGGATCTAGCCGTGGAAGCCAAGACCAGCGGTCGAGGGTTCCCCACACCTGATGGCTACATCGCCGCAATCGCAGCATCAAGAGAATTCAGCGTAGCGTCACGCGACACCGCCCCTTTTGAAGCGGCCCGCGTGCCTGTTATCAACCCATGGGAAGCGTAGATGTTCTCCTATTTCCCGAGACAAAAGTCCGCCTTGTGTGGGCTATTTTGTTGATGTTGTTTGGGCGGTCAAGCTGCCAACAAACTTTCCAGTCACCATGCCCATTGATTCACTGCTGACGCTCAAACTGCCTGAGGGCTACTCCTTTGCGGATCTCAAACTGCGTCGCTGCGCCGACGATGCCATTGACCTGGACATGGACCTGGTCAAGTTGATCTGTCAGATCAACGGGCTGGACTTCGAGAAGGTCTGTCAAGACCCTGGGCCGGTGGTCACCACGATCCTGACGGTCTGGTACAAAAGCCATCTTGCCAGCGGCGGCCAACCCGATGCCTTGATGGAGGCGCTGAAATCGCCTGGGCGTCAACGCCATTGACTGAAGGGGCCAGCACCCTGCCGCAATTTCATTTGCGCGCCAGCCACACCCCGAACACCGTCACACCCATGCCGATCAAGGCCAGGCCAGTCAGGGTTTCATCAAACAATGCCCAGGCGATGAGCGCCGTGGTAGGTGGCGTCAGGTAGAACAAACTGGCCACGTTCACGGCACTGCCGCTGCGGATCAAGACGTTCAGCAAGCTCACCGCACCCAGCGAGAGCACCAGCACCAACCACCCCAGTGCAAAGATGAAGGAGCCGGTCCATTGAACCTGCATGGTTTCCGTCTGGCTGGCTGCCAGTGCCGTGACCACCAGGCACGGCAGGAACTGGATCACCGATCCCGTGCGTAGGTCAAAGGAGTGACAGAACCGCTTTTGGTACAGCGTGCCCGCGGTGATGCCCAGCAGCGCAATCACGGCGGGCAGCAACATGGCCAACAGCACACCCCCACTGGCGCTGGCAGCCACCTTGTGCGCCACCACCAGCCCCACACCCACAAAGCCCAGCGCCAGGCCAACCCACTGGGTGGGGCGCACGCGCTCGCCCAGCAAAATTCCGGCACCCAAAGCTGTCAGCACAGGCTGTAAACCCACCACCAGGGAGGCGACACCGGCGGGCAAGCCGTGGCTGATGGCGGTAAACACGCCACCCAGGTAGACCGCATGGACGAGGAGGCCTGACACGCCAATGTGAATCCACTCCAACCCGGTTCGCGGCCAAGGCGCCCGCATGCGCCAGATGATGGCGCCCATCAGAACCAGTACGGCCACGTAGCGTATGGTCAGAAAAGTGAGTGGTTCGGCATACGGCAGCCCGAACTTGGCACCAATGAAGCCGGTGCTCCACAGTGCGACAAAGAGCAGTGGGTACAGCGCTGTCAGCGTTTTGGATGGTTGCACCGTTGTGGCTCTGCTCATTCGCTGAGTTTATAAGCACAAAGGGCCTTCGAATCAATTGCAGACAACCTGTCTGGGCTGCGACAATAGCCGCCAAACTTTTTGTTGGATGTTGAATTGAAATCAAAGTCGCGCTGGTCTGTGCGCTTCGGAGCGCACGAATGGGCCAAACATACCTACGAGCGGTCGGCAGAAGACCCGCTTCGTCTGTTGGGCAGTGCCCGCAAGGGGCAGCAAAGCGGTGCGCTGGCCAAACTGGGTGATGAATTTGTTCTGGTGGTCGGTGACCATGTGACGCCGTTGAACCATGAGGACAACAAGGAGCTTGCCGCAGCGACAACGCACGCCAGGGTGGATGACCGGCCGTTTGTGTTTCAGCCAGTGCAAGCGCAGGTCGCCCCGCCTGTGGTGGTGATCATCAAACGCCGCCGAATTCCAGCACCCCACTGACGGGATGCTGCTCGGGTACGTCTGCAAAAAAGCAGCCGCTATCTCTCCTGACTTGTCACGAATCGTTCACACTCAGCCCCTATAAATCGGGCATGAATACCCTGACCGATCTCGCCAAACAGACACCAGGTAATCCCCCTGAAACGCTTCGCAACGGCACACCCAGCTGCCAGGAACCCTATCTGAACGTCATCGGGCAGCTGCAGCAATTGCGCCAGGCCATGCTGGCGAGTGAAGCCGACCTGCAAAGCGAGCTGACCAGGGTGCAGCCCAGCTACCAGGCCAGCGCTCGCAATCTGGTGCACTACCTGAGCCTGCGCAGCGTGGACTTGCGGCCCCTGCAAGAGCAATTGGCGCAATTGGGTCTGTCGTCTCTGGGGCGCGCTGAGTCGGATGTGTTGGCGAACCTTGACAAAGTGCTCTGCATTTTGGAGCACCTGGTTCAGCCTGCGCCAGACAAACTGGCACGGCTGCAACCCCCCGGGCCATCGGGTCACGCAGGGCTGTCAAAGGCACACACGACAGACTTGCTGGGCCCACAACGCGATGGACGTGCCACCCGCATCATGGTCACGCTCGCCAAAGAGGCAGCCACAAATGTGTCTCTGGTCCAAGACCTGGTAAATGCTGGCATGGACATCGCCCGCATCAACTGCGCCCATGACAGCCCGGCGGACTGGCTGAACATGGCAGCCCATGTGCGCCGCGCAGCCCAGGCTGCGCAGCGCCCGGTCAAAATCCTGGTCGATCTGGGTGGCCCCAAAATTCGCACGGGTGAGGTGGCGTACCGCACGCCGGTGTTGAAGCTAAAGCCGGTCAAGGACCATTTGGGACGTGTTGTCAGGGCAGCGCGCCTGCAGTTGCGCCCGATCCACAGCACCACGATGGTGCCGGGTGTGGACGCCAGCGTGGGCGTGTGGGACCTGTGGCTGGAGCGGCTCAAATCTGGCATGAGCCTGGATTTTGTCGACGCGCGCGGGGCCAAGCGGCATTTGCAAGTGATCAAACGCGATGATCAGGGCGCCATTGCAGAATGCCCGCAAACCGCCTACCTGACACCCGAGACCGTGTTGACGTTGGGCGGCGTCACCGGCAAAAAGAAGCACTCCACGCTGGTTTGCCAGATAGAGAGCCAGCCTGGCGCATTGCACCTGAACCAGGGCGACGTGCTGATGCTGACCAAGCCCCATGCAGATGGCGCCGCCGGCTGGCCGTTGGAAGAAGCTGAGTCCAGCCGTGGCGACGGGTTGCAGATTTCATGCACCCTGCCCCAAGTGATTGACCAGGTCAAGGAGGGCGAGCGCATCTGGTTCGACGATGGCCGCATTGGTGGCGTGATCCGCCAGAAACACCCGGACTGCCTCGTGATTGACATCACCCAAGCGCGTGAAAGCGGCGAGAAGCTGGCGGGCGACAAAGGCATCAACCTGCCCGACAGCCAGCTGGATTTGCCACCCCTGACCCCCAAAGACCTGGAAGACCTGGCCGTGATGGCGCCCTATGCCGATATGGTGGGCCTGTCGTTTGTGCACAAGCCAAGTGATGTGGCCCTGCTGCGCGCCAAGCTGGCCGAACTGGGTCGGCCAGACATGGGCATTTTGCTGAAGATCGAGACCTTGCAAGGCTTCGAGAACCTGCCCGCCCTGATGCTGGCGGCCATGGAAGCGCGTGCGGCGGGCGTGATGATTGCCCGAGGCGATTTGGCGGTGGAATGCGGCTATGAGCGGTTGGCAGAGGTTCAGGAAGAAATTCTCTGGTGCACCGAAGCCGCTCACATGCCCGTGATCTGGGCCACACAAGTGCTTGAATCGATGGTCAAAACCGGGCTGCCCTCACGCGCCGAGATTTCAGACGCCGGGCTTGGTGTACGGGCCGAGTGCGTCATGCTCAACAAGGGACCATTCATCACCCAGGCCATCGCCACGCTGGACGACATCTTGCAGCGCATGGGCGCTCACCAGACGAAGAAGCGCCCGCTGCTGCGCGCCTTGCGCGCTTGGGCGCACGCCCCGACTCTGGCATCCTGAGCGCCTTTGGGGCTAAAAGCCGAATTGTTTTGCTTATAAGCTTTTTAGGCTTCTAGCCCATATATATAAAGGGGTAATAGCTACTATTTATATAGTAGATACCGCTTGGCGTTTGGGTGTCTACGAACCGGCCAGCCAGCGCGGCAGGCCCGTTGACAGCAGTGGCACCCATGAAATAACCAGCGTGCCCAAGAAAATTGCCGCCACCGCAGGCAACACCGAGCGTGCCACATAGCGCAGGGGCTTGCCAAACATGGCTGACGCAAAGTACAGGTTCATGCCAGCCGGGGGCGCAAGAAAACCCATCTCCATGTTCGCCAAAAAGATGATGCCAAAGTGCACCGGGTCAATACCATAGCTCAGTGCCACCGGCAGCAGCAGCGGCACCAGAAACACGATGGCGGCGTAAATTTCCATCAGCGAACCGGCAGCGAGCAAAAACACATTGAGCGCCAGCAGAAACAAGTATTTGTCGGGAATGACACCCTGCACCCAGTCGATGGCATCGTTGGGCAAACCGCTGTCCACCAGGTAATTGGTCAGGCCCAGCGCCATGCCCAGGATCAGCATCACCCCGCCTATCACCTGGGTGCAGTCGCTCAAAGCCTGCCCCATCGTGCGCCAGCTCAACTCCCGGTGCGCCAGGGATTGCGTGGCAATGGCGTAGGCAGCGGTGAGGGCTGCGCTTTCCATGGGTGTAGCTAAACCACTCACCAGCGAACCGATGGCAATCACCGGTGCCAGAATCTCCCACTTGGCAGCCCAAATAGCCCGGAGAACGCCACGTGCAGCTCGTTTTTGCGGAGCGCTCAGCCTTTGAGTGGCCACCGGTGCAGCCATGCTTACCAAGCCGGAGCGCCGTAGATAGCCCCCAAAAAGTAGCAGAAAACCCACCATCACCATTGCCGGTACCAGTCCGGCCAGGAACATGGTGTTGATCGGCACTCGGGCAATGATGGCGTACATGATCAGCGGCACCGAGGGCGCCAGCAGCACACCTAAAGCGCTGGCACTGGTCACCAGGCTGATGCCGCGCTGCTCGGGCAGCCCGGCGTTGCGCAGCAACGGCAACAGCAGGCCACCCAAGGCCAAAATCGTCACACCGCTGCCGCCAGTGAATGCGGTAAAGAACGAGCACAGCACCGCTGCAGCCACCACCGTGCCGGCAACACCGCCGCCAAACAACGCCATGAACACCGCACCCAGGCGCGCCGCCGCGCCGGTGCGGGCAAATACCAGGCCCGCCAGTGTGAACAGCGGCAAGGCTGGCAGCGAGGCGTTCACAGTGATCTGGTAATGCGAGAGCGCCACGGAGGCCAGTGGTTGCCCGTCTTGCCAGAACAGTGCCAGTGCCAACCCACCCAGCCCGATAAAAATCGGCGCACCCGCCAGCAGCGCTGCCACCAGCCAAAGCGCGGCTGGCCACAGCGGCAGTTCGTTGCCGTCAAATGTGCTGCCCAGCCAGAAACCCAAACCTGGCAGAGCCAAAGCACACAAGAGCTTGAGCCCGACCGACTCAAAGCAGCGTGCCCCCAGTTTGAGCCCCAGCAAGCCAAACCCCACGGGCATGAGCGCCTGCACCCACCAAGTGGGCAGGCCATAGGCCAGGTCGTGCGCCACCGCCATTTCCGTCGCCACAAAGCGCCAACTTGCCATCGCCAGCATCCCGCATACCAGCGCTGCACTGCCCTGGGCAAAGGCTTTGATGCCGATCTGCAACCGCACGCCGCCCACACTGGCCAAACCATTTCCGAGACTGCTCAGATGCCCGTGGCGCTCTGCTGCCACCGCGCCCAGCATGGCAAGCGCCAGGCCCAAGTGTTGCACCAGCACAGGCGCGTTGTCCACACCACGCCCCAGCAGCGGGCGCAGCACGATTTCAATGAGCGGAATCAGCACCATCAGCGCCAGGGCCGATGACGACAGCACTTCGTCAAAGCGTTGCAGACCCGCCTGGCGAACCTTGTCCAGAATCAGCACCGTTAGCGGCCTGCGATGGCGCGAAAGGCTTTGAGGTGGGTGAACACCTCGTCAAACGTCTCGGCGGGTACCATGTGGCCGCGAATACGCGGGTACAGCTTGTCGGCCAGGGCGCTCCACTCTTTCATCTGCTCGAGGTTGGGCTTGTTCACCACCAGTCCACGCTGTTTCATGGCAGCCACTGCTTCGTCCACCTCCTGGCGAGCCTGGGTGCGCATGGCCAGCCCGGCCTGTTCGCCTGCGTTGCGAAGGGCTTGCTGGGCCACCGGGCTCATGTCGTCCCAGGCTTTGCGGGTGACCACCAGCGCGCCGACGATGGGCGCCCAGTTGATCTCCAGCATGTTCGGTGCGGTGTTGTAGATCTGGCTGGCCAGGGCAAAGTAAGGGGTGGAGGGCACCACCGAAATCATGCCGGTCTGAATCGCCGGGAGGATGTCGCTGGTTTCCAGCGGCACCGGCGTGTAGCCCAAGCTTTTCATGATCTCTTGTTGCTCGGATTCGGCACCCCAGGCAAAAAACTTCATCTTCAGGTAATCAGCAGGTCTGAAAGCGGGCTCTTTGGAGAAAAACCGTACCCAGCCCGAGTCACCCCAGGCCAGCACCACAAAGCCTTTGTCAAAAAACTTCTTTTCCATGGATGCGCGCATCTTCTCGCGCACATAGTCCACCTCTTCCCAGCTTTTGAACAACAAAGGCAAGTTTTGCAAGGCCGCAATGGACGGCTCAATCTCGCGCAGCCCAACCACCGAGATCAGTGCGCCTTGCAGCTGACCGATGCGCATGCGCCGCGCCAGTTCCGCCTCGCCACCTTGGCTGCCATCTGGGTAAATAAGGTATTTTGCGTCCCCACCCTGCGCATCGCGCCAGGCTTCACCCACCGCTTGCAGTTGGCGGTGGTACAGGGAGTTTTTGGGCGCCAGGGTGCCAATACGCAATGACTTGGTGGCAGCCTGCGCGCTCAAAGCGTTGGCAGCCAGGCAAGCCACCACGCCAAGGCACAGGGCGTGTCGTTTTAGTTTTGAAAAGTTCATCATGCTGAAAGCTAAAAAAGATCGTCTGCGGTTTCCAGTAGCCAGAGCGCGCGCTCGCGCATCACGTTGTTGGACAAATCCGGGGCGGCAGCGCTGGCTGCCAGCGCCTGCTGGAGCAGCGCCTCAAACGCTGTGCGATCACCGGCGGGCAAGGCCAGCGCCTCGGCCTTGACAACAAAAACTGCCGCACTTTTGTCGCGCCCCAAAACCATGGCCTCGTCGAAATAGCTGGCTGCCAATTGCGCTGAGCCACCAGGGCGGGCGGCCTCAAAGCTGCCCATCAGGCTAGCCAAGGCGCCTTGCCCATGTTTTGGCGCCGCCTCGTAGGCCAGCTGCGCCAGGCGCATGGCCAGCGGCAGGTCAGCCACCACATGGGGCTGGTCCTTGGACAAGGCTATCTGTGCGCCCCAGGCGGCGGCCGCCCAGTAGGCCAACTCAACCTGCTCGGGCATGATGCGCAGCCCATTGGCTGCAGCGGGGCCGGCCAGCGCCTTGGCAAAGCCGGGGGTTTGATGTGCCAACGCTGTCATGGCATGGCGCTGCGCACGCTGGTAAAGCCGGGCGGCACGCTGGCGCAGTTTTTGAGCCGCCTGGGCGTCTTTGGTGTCCAGGCGATCCGCTTCAAACTGCACAAACGCGTACGCGTATTGAGTAAAGCCAGAGGCCACCGCTGCGGCCAGTGGCAGATTGCCCGGTGTTTCGCGCAGCACCGACTCGGAGAGTTTCAGGTAGAAGGCACTGGCCTCGCGTGCCAATACCAGGTCGTCTTCGGCAGCACCGCCCTGCGTGGCCAGCGCACTTGCAGCTTCCTGAAGAATGAGCTGACGCGGCGAACAGGCCACCACGGCCATCAGCAGCGCCAGCAGACCAAAACGAAAAGCCAGCTTCAGAAGACGCTCACGATCACGTCTTCCACGTGCGCGCTGTCCATCAAGTCGCCCTCCATGGCCTGCTCAAAAGTGGCGTCCTCGGGTCCGGATCTTGTGTCAGTGATGGGGTTCATGGTGTTCTCGCGGTTTGGCCGACGTCGGCAACTTACCAACTTGGGAAAGTATGCGTGGCTGACGTGAAATATTCATGACAAGGCGATGGCAAAACGCCGACATGGTCTGTGGTCAGCGATCAATGCGCCGTCAGGAAGTGAGACAAAATCAACGAAGCGTCCAGCGTAAACGCATTGTTTTCCAGCTGCAGCTTCAGCTCAAGGGGCTCCAGCAAGGCGAATTGCGCCACTTCGCCATCTTGGTTGCAGGGCGTGAGCCATTCGGGAATCACACCAGAGAACCAGTCAATCTGTTCGTCCACATAGCCCGCCCCACCATCTATCACATTGGGGTGGCGAATGCTGACGCGCCCCCCAGCACGCAACTGCTGAACCTGATGGAGCTCTATACCTGCTTCCTCCCAGGTTTCCCGCACCAGGGCCATGGTCAAGTTGTCTGAAACAGGCACCAGCCCGCCAACCAGGGTGTCCCACAAGCCGGGGTCAATCGCTTTGGCGGGAGACCGCTGCTGAACCCAGATACAGCCACTTGCGGTGTAACCAACCAAATGAACCGCCTGGGTCGCGATTCCAAGCAGGCGCGCGAGCCCGCGCTCGACACTTGCGACATGCTGACCCACAGAATTGAACACCGCCAGTTGTTCGTTGCGCCACTGTTCGCGGACGCAGCCAATGTTGAAGTCACGGCAGACTTGGGCGATGTGATTCAGGGCTTGCGTCCCGTCGCCAGTGATTTGCCAACAGCTGGTATCACAGCCGTGCGCCATCACAAAAGCCTCTGTGCGCAGATGCTGCCCCGCAGAAACAATCTGTTGCAAGCGCGCAGGCTCAACTGAGCCTATGCGCTGCCCGTTCAGCAACAAGTCGTGTCTGGGGCGCAAGGGCGGGCAACTGGCCTGGGCGCGCAGGGTATCGAGCCAAAGCGGGTTAAAACAGACTGGCTTCATCACTTTGTCGTTTTGCGTGCCGGGCAGCTGATGCCCCTTCCCGGCACTCAGGGGCGCTCACCGAGCTTCAATCGGGTGTTGATCTTTTCCAGAACCGGCAACAAATCTGCCACGCTATCAATGACATAGTGTGCGCCTGCGGTGGTGAACTCTGAGGTGACCCTGGACCTGATGGCTTCAAGTTGATCAGCCGACGCAGCCTCAAACTCGGCCAACGTCAAGCCGGCAGGACTGCCTGAGAGTGCCACCCCAACGGTCCACATACCCGCGTTGATGCCCTCGGCGAGGCCAGGCAACGTGTCATCTACCTTGACGCAGTGGGCAACGCTGGCCAATTTCAGATCAAGCACACACTGCAAAGCCATCCAGGGTCCGGGGCGAGCACCGGCAGCCAAATCGTCTGCGCACACGACGCAATCGGGGTAATAGCCTCTGGTCGCGGCCACTGAGATCAACTTGGTCATCACCTGGCGTGGGTAGCCCGTCGTTGAACCGATCTTCAGTCCGCGTGAGCGAATGCCCTCAATAGCTTCCAATGCGCCAGGAATCAGATCGGCATGGGCACCAACACGCTCCACCTGGAGTGGCAAAAAGGTGCGATAAATGTGGTCGATGTCACCATGGCTCATGGGCCGCCCAAATTTTGTTTGCCAGCGTGCACCAATGACGGGGTCATTGCCTAGCGCTTCAATGTGTTGCCATTTGCCAAGCCCCATCGGGCCGCGAGCTTCTGCCAGCGAAAGCTCAAAATCGAAAGCCTGTTTGAACGCATCTACAAAGATCTGGGTGGGCGCGAAAGAACCAAAGTCGACAATCGTGCCGGCCCAATCAAAAATGACGGCTTCGATGCGTGAGTGCATGGGTCTATCTCCAAAGTTTCCCGGTGCTTAGCCGGATGATTTCATGGCCCGCGCGGCTGCGCAGGATGCGAGAAAGTCCACAGCGTAAGGATCAATATCACCATATCGCTGTGGATCAAAAACCTCTGGTGCGACGAATGTTGGCGCGCCAGAGACGAGTTCAGCAACGAGCCGCCCAACCCCGCCAGAAAACGTGATCCCCGAACCGTTGCAGCCCGTGGCCACAAACAGCCCGGCAATGGCACGACTGGCCCCGATGATCAACTGGCCATCGGGCGTGTAGTTGCTGGGGCCGGTGATGTAATGCGCTAGCCCCAAGGTGTTGACCGCCGGAAAGTAGTCTGCCAATGACTGCGCGCCCTCTCCCAGGTTTTGCCAGCCATCAGCGTCGTCTGGGTCAAATACGAACCCAGTGAGATCCTTGGGCAAGTGGCGTGGGTTGACCGCCACTGGCTGCTTCTCTCGCACGCCAAAAAGCAAGGCACCCATCTCGGGCCTGGCATAGGCCCGAATTTCAGGGATCAGCACGATGGCGCCATCACGCGGAAACTGGATCGCTGGCTCGGTGATCCAGTATTGGCTGCGCACAGGTGCCATGGGCAATGGCAAACCCAGGTCAGTGCTGAGCAGATTAGCCCAGGCACCAGCGGCGTTGATGACCACACTGGCCGGTAAATGGGTGCCGTCGGTCAGATGAACGCCGGTCACCCTGCCATGCATGACACCAATGCTCTGCACATCAGATGAAAGGCGCACCTGTGCGCCCAGTAAGGTGGCGGTGCGCAGATACGCGCTGGATAGAAGATACGGCTCGACAAAACACTCATCAGGGTAAAAAGCTGCCAGCTCGAACGACTGCGGTGCCAGCCAGGGGGCCCGTGCCAAGGCCTGCGATTTGTCTAGCCAGTGACTGTCGATACCGAAACTGGCGCAGTGCCGAGCGCGTGCCTGAAGTGCCTCAGCGTGACTGGCTGACCCGACATGCAAGGCACCCACAGTATGGCGACCCACATCTTCACCATACTCACCCTCCAAAACGGCCATGGCTTGGAACGTCTCTTTGGCCAGGGCCATCAGCGCCGGGTCATCGCGTGCCATCGTGACCAGCGCTGCTGCGCGGCTCGTGGCACCGCCTGCCGGTTGTCCACGCTCAAGAATCAGGACCCGCTGACCCAGTCCACGGCGCCCCAGGGCCCAGGCAATGGCGGCGCCAAAAATGCCGCCACCAATCACAAGAACGTCCCGCTGGCTATCCATGTTTTTCAACCGGCATCAAGGCAGAACCGGCACACCCATCTCGCAAAGTGTTGACGCCACGGCGTGAACGACCTGGCTGATGTCATTTGGCGTCAGGGCACCAATACAGCCTACGCGAAAGGTGTCGACCTGGGTCAATTTACCGGGGTAAAGGATGAAACCCCGATCACGCACACCCTGATAAAAAGCGGTGAAGTCATAACGCGGATGCTTCGGGGCATGGAAGGTGACAATGATGTTTGACTGCAAAGCAGGTGGCAAGAATGGCTTCAAGCCAATGCCACGCATCCCCTCAATCAGCGCGGCACAGTTGGCGCCATAGCGGGTGCTACGAGCTGCCAGCCCGCCTTCCTCATGAAACTGCGCCAACGCTTCATGCAAGGCCGCCACCACGTGAGTGGGTGGCGTAAAGCGCCACTGCGTCGTTTTTTGCATGTAAACCCACTGATCAAGCAAATCCATGGCAAGGGAGTGGCAGCGACCGGCGCTGGCCTCCAAGATGGACTGGCGAACGATCACAAAGCCCATCCCAGGAACTCCTTCCAGGCACTTGCCAGAGGCGGCAATCAGCGCATCAAAGGGCACCGTTCGTGCATCAATCTCAATCGCAGCGAAGGAACTCATGGCGTCAATGATCAAACCACGGCCAAGGCGCGCCACCACCGCAGAAATATCGGCCAGAGGGTTCAGAATGCCGGTGCCCGTTTCGCAGTGGACTTGTGCCACGTGGGTGATGCCCGGGTCAGCCAACAGAGCTGCCTCAATAGCGGCCGGGTCAGCTGGCTGGTCTTCTGCAAAGCGGAGTTCAACCGCTTCCCGGCCAAGGTAGGTCAGGATTTTCAGGATGCGCGCGCAGTAGGCACCATTATTGGGCACCAGCACTTTGCCGTCGCGCGGCACCAATGTGCCCAGCGTGGCTTCTACCGCAAACGTGCCGGAGCCCTGCAACGGGACACATACATGGGTGCCCGCGCCATGAACCACATCGACGAGCTGACGGCAAACCTCTGCCGTCATGCAATTAAATGCCGCGTCCCAAGAGCCCCAATCATGCAGCATGGCCTGTTTGGTCCGCAGTGAGGTGGTCAATGGCCCAGGTGTCAGTAATAAGGGGTCGCGGTCAATGGTGTACATCAGTGATTCCAAGGTTTATCGTTTGAAATGACGCCAAGCCTGATGGCGTCGCAGCAGCACCCGTGCGGCAACGGCATAGAGCAGGCTGACGATGAGGCAGGTCAGCACAATCAGCGTGGCCATGGCGGCGGCTGGGCCCAGCTCGCCAGCTTCGTCCAGATTCAGGATCGACACCGATGCCGGCAGCGTCTGCGGAGAGTACAAAAAGACCAAGGCCGAGACGGTGGTCATCGCGTTGATGAAAAGGTAGCGGGAAATATCCAGCACAGCCGGCAGGCAAACCGGCAAGCTAACCCGCCAAAAAGTGATGTATTGCGGCACCTTGAGCGACGCCGACACCGCTTCAAATTCGCGGTCAATGCTTTTCAGCGAAGTCAGCGCCGTCAAGTGGCAGGAGGTGTAGTAATGCACCACATTGGCCAATACCATGATGGTCAAGGTATGGTAAAGCCCATTGAGCGGGTTGTCTGGGTGGTTAAAGAACAAGATGTAGCCAATGCCCAGCACCAAACCCGGAACACCCATGGGCAAGGCAGTCATCGCCTGCAAAGCGGGTCGCAACCAGGCAGGGCCACCGCGCGTTTTTTCCACCAGATAAGCCGTGACAAAAATGAAGGGCGTACCCACTGCCGCAGTCAGCGCGGCCAGCTTCAGGCTGTTCAGGTAGGCATCCAGCACACCGGCTTCAGCCAGGCCGTAAACATAATGCTTGAACGACAGCTCAAGGTTATAGGGCCAGAAAGTAACCACCGACGTATACCCCGCCATGCCAAGAACCCCAATCATGGCAATGGCCAGTACGACACAGTACACCAGCAAAGGCAGGTCTCGCCGCCAGTCTGGCTTGGGCGCATAGGGTACCGCGCGTGCCGTCAAGCTGGCCTGCTGCTTGCGCTGCACTTGCCAGTCCACAATAAAAGCTACCAGCACCGGCACCAGCAGCAGCAGGGCCACCACCGCGCCGCGGCCAAAATTTTGCTGGCCCACCACTTGCACATAAATCTCGACGGCCAGCACTTGGAAGTTGCCCCCAATCACCTTGGGTATGCCAAATTCACTGACTGAATATGAAAACACCACCAAGGCAGCGCTGATCAGGCCATACCGTGCGCCAGGAAGTGTCACCGTGCGGAATTTGCGCCAACGCGATGCCGACAGTGCATCTGCCGCCTCATACAGCCGCCCATCTGCTGTGGCCAACGCCACCACCAAAATCATCAGCGCATGCGGAAAGCTGGCATACACCGTGGCCATGATGATGCCAATGGGCCCATAAACGGAGTTGTCACCCAGCCACGACCTCAAAACTCCTTGCGTGCCAAACCACTGGATAAACGAGATAGCGCCCACCAAAGACGGCCCAAGCAAGGCAGACAAGCCCACGATGCGCCATAAACCAGTCAGGGGAATGCAGGCGCGCTGTATGGCATAGGCGTAAAAAAAAGCCAGCGGCACGGTGATCAGGGTTACCACTGCGGCGACCCACAGGGTGTTCCACACCGCTGCCAGCATGCCCGGCGTTGCGGCAAACTCCCTGAACCGTGTCAAGCTGAATTGGCCCCCATCATCGCGCACACTCTCAATCAGCAGCGTGCCAATAGGCAGCAGTAAAAAGACGCACAGCGCCAAAGCTGCCGCGCCCAAAAGCCAACCCGGGAGGTGCTCCTCCCAGCGACTACCTCCCGTTGGCGTGGCCACTGCAGATACGGCTTGTGTCATGCGGCCATGGGCATGGGGTGAAGATGCTCGGCGGGGATGCCAACGCGCAGGATGGAACCCGCTTGGATGGGTCGGCCTTGCAGATAATTACTGGAAAACTGCGCCACCAAAGGGCGGCTCTGGCCAAATTTGGCGTCCAGCGTCACCAACGAATAGGGCCCCAGAAACTCGTATTTCAGAACCTGCGCGTTAAAACTGTTTTCACAGTCATCCAGAATATTGTGCAGGCAGATGTCTTCTGGCCGAACATAAAAACGCTGGTTACGGGTTTGATCGATGTCAACACCACAACGCAGCGTCAAATCGCCAGCGCGAACATGCTGCGCCCCCACCGGGCAGGCTTCAATCAGGTTACCGCGCCCAATGAAATCAGCCACAAAGTCGTTTTCTGGCGAACGGTAAACATCCTGAGGTTTGCCAATTTGCTGAATCTTGCCGCTTTTCATGACCACAATGCGGTCCGCCATGGCCAAGGCTTCTTCCTGATCGTGGGTCACCATGATGGTGGTTACGCCCAGCCGGGTCTGTAGGCTGCGAATCTCAGACCTCAGCCTGACGCGTTCAATGGCGTCCAATGCCGACAGCGGCTCGTCCAACAACAGCAAATCGGGCGATGTAGCCAATGCGCGCGCCAAAGCAATGCGCTGCTGCTGCCCGCCGGACAGCTGGGCGGGAAATTTGCTCTCGGTGCCCGGCAAGCCAACCAGGTCCAGCATCTCTGCCACACGATGGTTGACGCCTTGGCACGCCACTTTGCGGTCGCCCTTTTTGCTGTTGAGCCCATAGGCCACGTTGTCACCCACGGTCAGATTGGGAAACAGGGCATAAGACTGAAACACAATGCCGTAATCGCGCCGCGCGGGTGACAGCTTGGAGATGTCCCGCCCGGCATGGAAGACCTGCCCACTGTCTTGCAATTCCAGCCCGGCTACCGCGCGCAAAAGTGTCGTCTTGCCACAGCCTGAGGGGCCGAGAAGCACCACAAATTCACCCTCCTGAATGGCCAGGTCAATCTTGTCCAGAGCCACAAAGCTGCCATAGCGCTTGGTCAGTTGTTGAATGTCCAGGTGTGCCATGGCAACTCAGGGTTGAAAGTTGTCTTACTTCTTGGGTTCCGATTTGGTCGAATAACGCTTTTGCCATTCCGTCAGGATGGCACCGCGGTTCTTGCCCATCCATTCAAAGTCGTTCTTGACCAAGCGCTGTTCGTAGTCAATAGGCACATACTTCAGGCGAGTGGCGATGCCAGGAATGGCCACCACGGCAAAGTTCTTGGCATAAAGCTGGTTGGCCTCGTGCGAAGCAGTCCAGTCGGCAAGTTTCTTGACGGCTTCAAGATGCGGTGTCCCCTTGACGATGGCGGTGGCTTCAATGTCCCAGCCCAAGCCCTCTTTGGGGAAGATGATGTCAATCGGCGCGCCCTTGGCCCGCACGGTATTGGCGCGATATTCAAAGGAAATGCCCACCGGGAACTCACCCGCACCCGCCATGACGCACGGCTTGGAGCCAGAGTGGGTGTAAACCGCCACGTTCTCATGGAGCTTGTCCATGTAGTCCCAGCCGCCTTTTTCGCCAAAAATCTGCAACCAGGCCGTAACATCCAGAAAACCGGTTCCCGAGGAGTTCGGGTTCGGCATCACCACCTTGCCCTTGAATTCGGGCTTCAGCAAGTCAGTCCAGCTTTCAATACGCGGCAAGCCCTGCTTCTGCATTTCTGCCACGTTGTAACAAATGGCAGCACCCCAAACATCCATGCCAACCCAGGTGGGTGGGTTGGCTGCCGCCCGAAAGCGCGGGTTGATGGCCTTCAGATTGGCGGGTGCGTAGGGCTGCAACATGTTTTCGCGCTCAAAGACCACCATGCTGGAAACCGCCACACCCATGATGGCATCAGCCACCGGCTTGCCTTTTTCCGCCAGCAGTTTGGCCGTGATGATGCCGGTCGAATCACGGGTCCACTTGATCTCGATGTCAGGGTTCGTTTTATTGAAGGACTCTTGGTAAGCCTTCAGTTGGTCAGTCTCAAGTGCCGTGTAGACATTCAATACCGTTTTTTCTGCCAGGGCGGGTAATGCCGCAGCAATTGATAAACCAGCGGCCGCAATGCATTTGACTATACGTTTCAGATCCATGTGGGTTTTCCTTGATGAAATGGAGAAGACATGTCGCAGCAACCCGTCTGATTTCGTCAGCTTGTTCGCCTTGGCCGCTCGGACTCAACGGAGTTTATGGACTGTTTGTGACAAATTGTTGACAATCTACAAAACCGTGAGATGCCTTAAACTGAGGTTTTTATGGCAACAAAAACATGTCACAACTGTTGTTAAACCCGGTAGAAGATCACCTTTTCCTTGTCCAAAACACCTCATTGACGAGGCTGGTGGCGGAGTCGGTGGAGAAGTTCATTTTGTCGGGCGAACTTGCACCAGGCGTCAAACTCAACGAGGTAGCCTTGGCCGAGCGCTTGCGTGTTTCAAGGGGGCCGTTACGGGAGGCATTTCGCACACTTGAAGAATCAGGCCTGATCCATCAAGAAAAAAATCGCGGCGCTTTTGTGCGCGTGATAGCGCTTGAAGAAGCTGCAGATATTTACGATGTGCGCGCCGGCCTGGACGCCGCGGCCGGCCGCCTGCTGGCCAAGTGCATCACCACTGAGCAGCTCACTAAACTCCGCGCCTTGACCGACGACATGTTGTCAGTGCAAGCCCATGAGATTGATCGTTTTCACGCCCTGAACCTGGCCTTTCACGACCAGATCGTGGCTATGGTCGGCAACCAAACCCTGACCGACACCTACGGCAAACTCGTCAAGCAGCTCACACTTTTCAGAAAGCGCAACTTGTTGGCGCCCAAGGCCATCCCGCGATTTGCCGAAGAGCACAGTGCCATCGTCGATTTGCTTGAAGCGGGTGACGCCACCGGTTGCGCCCAAGCCCTCTTCGTACATGCCCAAGGCGGACGGCTGCGCATGCTGCAAGACGGCAGTTTGGCAGGTGCAGCAAACGTCGCATGTGTGGCGCCATGAGCGCCGAATTTGACCATTCTGAGGGTGACGTCAATCTGGGCGCGCGTCGCCAGCACTGGCAAGCCAAAGAACTGCCCGATGCCACACATGAGATGTTGGCGGAGGACGCCCGTTGGTTTCTGCACCAATCGATGTCCACGCCTTGTCTCAATGCCGTTGTTGCAGCGCAGGGCTCCTGGTTGACAGATGCGGGTGGCCGACGCATTCTGGACTTTCATGGCAACAGCCTGCATCAGGTGGGTTATGGTCATCCGAAAGTAATGGCTGCCATCACCAACACCCTGGCGCAGCTACCCTTCAGCCCGCGCCGCTATACCAACCAACCCGCGATCGACCTGGCGCGCCGGCTGTGCACGGCAGCACCCATCGAAGAGGCCAAACTGCTTTTTGCGCCGGGTGGAACGGCTGCGATCGGTATGGCCCTCAAACTGGCCCGCGTGGTTACCGGGCGCTTCAAGACGCTGTCGATGTGGGACTCTTTTCATGGCGCTTCGCTGGACGCCATCTCGATCGGTGGCGAAGCCGTTTTTCGCCAAGGCATGGGCCCATTGCTGCCAGGCGCTGAACATGTGCCGCCCTTTGAGCCCGGTCAATGCGCCTTTGGCTGCGGTGGGCAGTGTGCCTTGCGCTGCGTTGACTACATTGACTATTGCCTGAAAAAAGAGGGCGATGTCGCTGCCGTCATTGTCGAAACCGTGCGCTGTACCGATGTTCAGGTGCCACCCCTTGAGTACTACCGCCGCCTGCGCGATAGCTGCACCCGCCATGGTGCCTTACTGATACTCGATGAGATTCCCATCGCCCTAGGCAGAACCGGCACCCTGTTTGCCGTGGAGCGCTACGGCATTGAACCCGATATGCTGGTCATCGGCAAAGGCTTGGGCGGCGCCAGCATGCCGTTGGCGGCACTGATCACCCACGCCCGGTTTGATGTGGCGCAGCATATTTCTCTGGGCCACTACACCCACGAAAAGAACCCTGTGGCCTGCGCGGCCGGGCTGGCTGTACTGCAGGTGATCGATGAAGAAGGCCTGCTGGCGCGCAGCCGCCACTTGGGCGCGATGTCCTTGGAGCGGCTGACACGGCTCGCCGCCGAGCTACCCGTCATCTCAGAGGTTCGAGGCGTCGGGTTGTTGTTAGGCATTGAATTGCGCGACCAGGGTGAGCGCGCTGCTTCCGACCTGGCCGAAGCTGTTTTGTACCGATGCCTTTCAGAGGGGCTGTCTTTCAAAGTCGGTCAAGGCAATGTATTGGTATTGGCGCCTCCCCTGAACATTTTGGAAGATGAACTGTGGTGGGCACTCGATTGCATCGCGGCCGCTATCAGGGCAGAAATGCTGGCCTGATCGGCCCATGTCATCCGCGCTAGCATGGGTCGACAAGGTTTTGTCCGCTGTCGACGGCTCGCATTTGTGACGAATATCCTTAACCCAGTCGTGCAACAGACAAGTCATCATGCCAATCTCACATGGCAAACACCGCTCGCGCAGCCTCCCACACAACCATTGCCAATGTGACCATACAACTCACCGATGTTGAACAGCACAACTGCATTGCCATCCGGAACCATTTGAAGTTACTGACCTTGGGTTGGCGTGGTGCGCGATTCCCGCTACGTCTGAGCCCTGCGACGCACCATCAACTGGTTGACGACAATGTGCCAATGAAACCGCTTATCCGCTATGCCCGCCAGGGATGCACCGCCATGGTGATTGTTGCTGCGGCCATGGCCAAGATGGCTTTGGCCGCTGAGCCGGTAGCCCCCTCGCCTGTACAGACACAGGTGCACACACTCGACGGCCACCACGTCACGCTGGACGTGTACCCGAGCGCCGACCCACCGCGCGGGGCAGCCATCCTCTCACATGGCTTCACGCGCAGCCGACGCACCTTGGCAGGTCATGCGCAGGCGCTGGCCAATGCCGGTGTGCTGACGTTGACGCCGGACCTGCCCTGCACCTTCGACTTCCGCTGCAACGCCCGGGCCCTGGCCGCGTTGATAGGCTTACTGCGTACCGGCGGAACCTTCGGTGCGCCGGTTGAGAAGGTGATGCTCGTGGGCTTCTCAGCCGGAGGGTTATCCAGCCTTCTGGCGGCAGACTCGCCGGGCGTAGTTGGCTTCGTCGGATTGGACCCGTTCGACCGCACGATGCCGGGCGAATCTGAGCGACTGGGTCTGGCGGCAGCCGGTCGGCTTCGTACCGAAGCGCTGCTGCTGCGGGCACCACCGTCGCGCTGTAACGCTGAAGCCGTGGCGGCGCCTTGGGGCCATGCGCTGCCTTCGCTATGGCGCGACGAGTTGATCGCAGGTGCTTCCCATTGCGACTTCGAGTCGCCTAGCGACTGGAATTGTCGCCTGGCCTGCGGCGATACCGACCCGATTCGCCAGCAGCGGGTACGTCAGGGGTTGATGGACGCCGCGACGCGCTGGTTGCACTGATCCGATCGCTCGGGAGGTCGTGGGGTCAAGCTCTGCTTTTAGCCCCGTGGCTTGAGGCCTTGGTTCGTAGACATCAGTGACCCATCTGTCGGAACCATTCATGGCTACCAGTGCTCGCTGCCTGGTTCGCCCTTGAATGGGCCAACCAGCTCCGGGGTAATCCAGCCGCCGTAAAAGCCGCCGGGCTGGTGCCTCACTCGGGCACCATCGATTTGGCAATTCAGATTCGCCGGATAAAAAGCCACGCAGTCGGCCAAAATTTCGGCACCTGCCAGCGGCTTTGGGTAACTCCAAGCCACGCGGGGCAGGCGGCTTTCGCTAGACACCAGGCTCCAATACGTTGCAGGCCCTTTCCATTCACAAAACGATCCCCCACCAGCAGCTTCCAACAGGTGTTTTGCGACGTCGTCCCAGGGCAAGTAAACACTTGGCGGGTGAGAGGTCTCCAAAACGAGTACGGCGCGATGCGTACGGGCTACCTCCACTTCTCCCCAGTGCACCACCACTTCTCGGGTGTCCTGCACCAACCGCGGTGGACGCGGGAAATCCCACACAGATACCTGGCCCGGCCCCGGTGGCGTGGCGAAAGTCGGGCGTGTCTGGCCCTGCCACTTCGATTGCTGCCGTGCAATGCGAATCCAATCAGGTAGTTCGTCCATGAGTGCCGTCATCCCTTGGTTGTCTTCATTGGATTTCAATACGCCAAGTCTGACTTTACCGCTTGCGTCCGGCCGTTCAATGTATCCGCACTTGCATTACCGTGGCAGTCAGGCCAAAGTTGGGCGGCCTTTCGGACGCGATTTCATTTTTCAAATGTCCATTCTCTGTTCTCTGTCGCGACCACCTACCAATTTTCACTTGCAAACCACCCCCGCGTAAGTTGTTGATTTCATTGAAAGTGGTCTCTTGAATAGTCAAGAGGGTCACTGAGAACAGAGAGAAGAAAAGGGGGAATTGGGCCAAAAACGGTCGAAAATGCCCAAATTTGATAGCGGAATTATCAAGAGGAAATTCACGTAAGTGCGCGTCACCATTGAGTTTTTAGACGAAAAAAAAGCCCAACTGAAAAGAGTTGGGCTTTTTGTATATGGTGGAGCTGGCGGGATTTGAACCCGCGTCCGCAAACCTTCTTCGAACAGTTCTACATGTGTAGCCGTCTGATTTGGATCTCGCTTTTCACATCGCGCAGTGGCACGCTATGCAAATCGCCAGCAACCTATTTTCTTGATCTGCCCTAAGTTACCCAAGGCAGACCCAGCCGAATGAAATTACCCCACAGCCTGGATAGCTTGCGCCGCCCTTGCCCAGCCTATCGGCTTGCTGTTGTGAGGCTCACCTGCAATTAAGCAGCGAGTGCGAAACGTTCGTCGTTTGCAGTTAGTTTTTTTGAATCAGTTTTACGAGCGCATTCAGCTCGACATGCCCTGCTGCGCGTCCGAATCCACGTCGAAACCAGTGCAGCCCCAAGCCGACCATTTTAGGGCTTGGCGATCAATTGCAAGAGCTCGCCGGCAGAATTAATCGTGGCATGGGCGCCCCACTCGCCTGTGTCAGCTTTTTGACCCAGGTAACCATAGGTCACGGCCACGGTTTTCATGCCCGCAGCAAGCCCCGCAACGATGTCACGCTCATCATCACCCACGTACACACAGTGTTCCGGCGCCACCTTCAGGCGTTTGGCGGCTTCCAGCAGCGGCATCGGGTGCGGTTTGGCGTGCGGAGTGGTATCGCCACTGATGATGGTACCTGCTGATGCAAACAGGGGCATTGAACCAGTGAGCGGGATGGTGAACCGTGCCGCCTTGTTGGTCACCACACCCCAGGACAAGCCGCGCGACAGCAACACGCCCAGCATGTCCTGCACGCCGGGAAAAATCAGGGTGTTTTGCGTCATGCGTTGCTCGTAGGTCACAAAAAACTCTTCTCGCAGCGTCATGAAGTCCGGATGGTCTGGCGCCATACCAAAGGCAATGCCTAGCATGCCCCTGGCACCTGCTCCCGCCATAGGGCGGTAATGCGCCAAAGGAAGGGATGGCAAGCCGCGAGCAGTGCGCATCTGATCTGCGGCAGCACCCAGATCGGGGGCACTGTCAATCAGCGTGCCGTCCAGGTCAAACAGCACCGCCTGAACATTGGCGAAAAGCTGGGTGTCAGCAGTCACAGCCTGGCTCAGGCTGTCTTTCGCGCCGCCAGCATGTAGTTGACGCTGGTGTCGGTGTTCAACCAAAAACGCTTGGTGAACGGGTTGTAAGACAAACCACGGCTGTGCGATACCGTTAGCCCCGCATTGCGGCAAAAGCCTGCCAGTTCGCTTGGGCGCAGCAGCTTGGCGTATTCGTGGGTGCCACGTGGCACCATGTTTAGCACATACTCGGCACCAAAAATCGCCATCACAAACGATTTGGGGTTGCGGTTGATGGTGGAGAAAAACACCCAACCACCCGGTTTGACCAATGCCGCACAGGCCTGGACCACAGAAGCCGGGTCTGGCACGTGTTCCAGCATTTCCATGCAGGTCACAGCGTCAAAGCTCTCTGGCTGCTCGGCGGCCATGGCTTCAGCGCTAATCTCGCGGTACTGCACGTTGGGCGTTTGTGCGTCCAGCGCGTGCAACTGCGCTACCCGCAGCACCTTGGTCGACAAATCAATCCCGGTGGCAGTTGCGCCTGACCGGGCAATGGCATCGGTCAGGATCCCGCCGCCACAACCGACATCCAGCACATTCAGATTATTCAGGGGGCACAGGCCATTGATCCAGCCCAATCGCAAAGGGTTGATCTGGTGCAAGGCACGCATTTCGCCTTCAGCATCCCACCAGTGGAGAGCCAGTTCAGAAAAACGGGCGAGTTCAGCGGCATCGGCATTGAGTGTGGTGTTCATGGGCCAATTATCGGAAATTTGATTTGGACAAGACAAGGTACACCAGGGGTACCCCTAAAAAACAAAACCCACCGCGAAGGTGGGTTTGAGGGTTGCCAGAAAGGCTTAGGCCTTCTTGGCGTAGGCGCTGCACCAGCCTTTAGCAGTGACTTCCTTGGCGGGGAACAGAGGGCAGCCGCCGGATGTAGAACCAGCTTTACCTTGGTACAAAGCGCAGTTGCTGCACATTTGATCTTTGGTGTGCTTGGGATACTTGGCGCCATCCGCCTTGGTGGTGTCAGCAACATAGCCCAAGCTCTTGGCGTTGGCGTCTGTTTCAGCAACCATGGGGGCAGCGGCCATAGCCACGCCAGAAGCCAGAGCGCTGGTACCGATCACTGATTGCAGAATAAATACGCGACGATTTGTCATAGGTTTGTTTCCTGAGTAGTTGATAGAACTGCCGCTGTTACACCTTGATTGCAGCTGCGAGCGATATTGTGAACCCTGTCGGGCCGAAAGTCATTGCGATCCGTCAAATATCCCATTAAATAAGTCAGATGTGAATAAGCGCACACTTTTCAAACTCAGCCTTCAAGGCGTTCACGACCGGCTGGCTCAAACGGTTGCCCACTTGTGACACCACCTTACCCGCACATTGGTTCGCCAACAATGCAGCTTGGGCATGGCTGTGGCCATGGGTCACCGCATAGAGGAACGCGCCGGCAAACATGTCGCCCGCACCATTGGTGTCGACCGCTTTCACTTTGACCGCTGGCACCTCAATCACTTCCTCGCCTTCAAGCACTAGGCAGCCTTTGGCGCTACGCGTCAAGCAGACCACCCTTGCCTGCTGGCTAAGCTGTCGGCAGATCTGTGCCAGGTCGGTGCTGGCGCACCAAACCTGGGCTTCTTCCTCATTGCAGAACAGATAGTCCAGCTTACCGGTTTCTGCATTGCCAACCATGGCCTCCAGCCCGGCGCGACAAAAGTTGATCATGGTCATGTCGCTCAGCGTGGTGGCCAGCGCCACACCGGCTTCAACGGCGACTTTGCGGCCTTTGATGGCGGCGTCCAGCCCGGTGGGCGAGGCGGCCAGGTAGCCTTCCATGTAATACACCTTGGACTTGGCGATGTCATGCGGGTGCAAGGCGGTGGCATCAATGTCAGCCGTGGCGCCCAGAAAGGTGCTCATACTGCGCTCAGCGTCTGGCGTCACCATGACCAGGCAGACACCGGTTTGCCCCTCGGGTGCACGGGTGTGGGTGAGATTGGTGGCCACACCGTGGCTGAGCAAATCCTGGGTGTAAAAATCACCCAGTTCATCGTCGGCCACGCGACAAGAGTAAAACGCCTTGCCGCCCAACTGGGCTACCGCCACCACCGTGTTACCCGCCGAGCCGCCGCCGGTGCGGTGTACCGGCAGGCCATAGACGTGGCTGAGCAGTTCGGCACGGCGGGCCGAGTCAATCAGCGTCATGTGGCGTTTTTCCACGCCAGCGGTTTGCAGCTGCGCCTCAGACACCTCGTACTGCGAGTCCACCAGCGCGTTGCCGATGGCATAAACATCATGGTGACTCATGTTTATTGCTCCACAAAAGCGCGTTCAACGACAAAGTCGCCCGGCTTGGTAGTGTTGCCTTCCAGAAAGCCACGGCTTTCCAGCAGGTGCTTCATGTCTTTGAGCAGCGCCGGGCTGCCGCACAACATGGCACGGTCATATTCCGGATCGAACTTGGGCAGGCCCAAGTCTTTTTGCAGCTTGCCGGATTCCAGCAAGGTGGTGATGCGGCCCTGGTTTTTGAAGGGCTCGCGTGTCACGGTCGGGTAGTAAAGCAATTGCGCAGTGACCATGTCGCCCAGAAACTCATGGTCTGGGAGCTCAGTTGTCAAATACTCGTTGTAGGCCAGTTCAGCCACCTCGCGCACGCCGTGCACCAGAATGACTTTTTCAAACTTCTCGTAGGTTTCGGGGTCGCGAATGATGCTCAAAAACGGTGCCAGGCCGGTGCCGGTACCAAACAGATACAGGTTTTTGCCCGGTAGCAGGTAGTCAATCAGCAAGGTGCCGGTGGGCTTTTTGCCCACCACAATCTTGTCGCCCACCTGTATGTGCTGCAGTTTGGACGTGAGCGGGCCGTCTTGCACCTTGATGCTCAAAAACTCCAAATGGTCTTCGTAGTTGGGGCTGACGATGCTGTAGGCGCGCAGCAGCGGCTTGCCTTCCACCCGCAGGCCGATCATGGTGAAGTGGCCGTTGGAGAAACGCAGCGCCTGGTCCCGCGTGGTGGTAAAGCTGAAAAGGCGGTCAGTCCAGTGGTTCACGCTCAAAACAGTTTCATTCAAAAATGCGCTCATGGATGGCCTTGAAGTAACGAGGAAAAAGGAACGCGAGTTTAAAGGGCGCGCTGCTGTGCTGGCGTGCGTGCGGTTGCTATGGCATCCGGGCCGGCAGCGAAGGTGGTTTCTTGGGATTGTTTGATGGCTTGCCAGAAAGTACGCGCCAGTTCCTTGGCTTGTGCAGGACACAGATCAGCCGCATCACCCAGCACGGATGGTGCTGTCTCAGGGTGCAAGGGATCGTGCTGGACAAAATCTGCCAGCTTGGTCACCGAGGTGTTGTCCTCTGCCAGCCAGCGGATGTAGTTGGCAAACATGTCGGCCATGCGCTCGGTTTCCCACGGCACACTCTTGCTGGTTTCCAGCGCGTTGATCTGGCGTGCCAGCTCGAAATGGTGCTCTTTGAAGTCAACGTCCAGCCCCAGCATTTCCTTGGCGAGCACGCTGGTCAGCGACTCGCTCCACTGGCGGTGGAAGCGGCACATGCCAATGTTGTCGTTGAACAACTCATAGACCATGCGCTCCACATTGCGGCCACCGAGCTCTTGCGGGCTGAGCACATTGGCACCGTAAAACACGTAATACTTGCCCATGATGGGCATGGGGCTGGCCATGCCGGGCACGTAATACTGGTTGGGCACCATGCAACCCGCCTGCCCGTGCGACAAAAACACCGCCCGCTCGCCCGGCAGGGTTTGCGGGTGCAGACGGTTCATTTCATGGGCAGCGTGGCGAATTCCCGTGCGGAACAAATGCGCTGCCGGGTTGAACAGAATGGCCTGGATGAGCGCCACCGCGTAGCGGGCGTTGAGCATGCTGTCGCCCACGATATCAAAGTCTGCCCGCTCGGCTGTGAAACGGTCAAAACGCAGGGCGCTGCGGGGCGGGAAACCAAAATCTTCCGGCTCGATCAGCCCATCGGCCACACATTCCATGATCCAGGCCAGCATGCCGCCAATCTGGATGGCATCAAAGCCCATGGCATCGGCGTGGTCGTTGAGCAACTCGGCGGCCCGTTGGTCAAACACGCCCACCTGTGGCCCCAGCGTGTGGTAAGGCTCGTAATCCTTTTTATAAGGGCCGTTCATCTTCTTGCAGGCCACACCGCAGGGCTCGCCGCAATGCTTGAAGCTCTTGGTGGCAATGGTTTCTTCGTTGTACTGCTTGAGGTAGTGGTCAACGATGAAGGTCTGGTGCTGCTTGAGCCGCTCGGCCTTGGGCGCATAGACCGAGCGGTAGTTGAAGCTCAGAATCTTGTCGCCCATGGCGTGGTAGTTGGAACCAAAAGTGCCACCGGTCTCGGTTTTGGGGTCCATGGCGTATTTGGCGGTCATCGCCCGATCGACCTTGATGGCCCGGTCGCCAAAATGTTCGACAAAGTACGGGTCATAGTCTTTTGCGCCCGGCACGTCTGGCTCGATGTGGTGACCGCCGAACATGCAGCCCACCAGGTTGTGCTGCTGAAAAAGATGGCTGCCCATGCCACCGCGGCCACACCAGTCGGTCACATGCGTGACCACGCCTTTATCGACCGGGTTGGAAACAATGGCACCTTCCACTGTCATCTGGCTGACCGGTCCAACCACAAATGAGCGCACCTGCTTGGGCGGGTATTCAGCGCCCCAGCGCTCCAGCAGCGCCTGCTGCAGGGCAAAAATACCGACCAGCTTGCTGCCATTGGGTGCCGTGTGACCCTGCCAAATGGTCTCAAAGTCTGGCAGCGGCTCCAGCCGGACCTGAACCTGGCCATCGACGTTGTTGAGCAACAGCACGCTCGGCACGGCTGCGCGCCCGGTAATGCGCACGTAATTGACACCCACATGTTTGAAGGCATAGGCCGCGCCGCCCATGGACGAGATGTAAAACCCGTCCCACTGCGGGCTGTGGCCGCAAAACACCAGCCTACGCGAACCGTTGAGCGGGCTGGTGGCGAACATGCCTTCGCCAAAGGTGAGCACCTCGCGGTCTTCACCGTAAGCGCGCCAACCGTAATCCACCGGGCCGTAAATGCCGCTGTCTGGCGCAATATCGTGCACCGAAAAAGCCAACGGACTCAGGTCGATACGCAGCTCGTTTTGCTTGTGGGTTTTCATGGTTTATATAAGAAATTGGCCTCTAGCCCTTATAGATAAAGGGCTAGCAGCTATCAACTATGAAGTTTATAACTTGCCTGTAACCCAGGCTGCCACGCTGTCAAGCGCTGCGGACAGCTTGGTTGATTCGGTGCCACCAGCCATGGCCATGTCTGGCTTGCCGCCGCCTTTGCCGCCCACCTGACCGGCTACAAAGTTGACCAGTTCGCCTGCTTTGACCTTGCCCGTGGTGTCAGCCGTCACACCAACAGCAATCTGCACCTTGGCGCCATCGACCACGCCAAGCACGATGACGGCGGTTTTGAGCTTGTCCTTGAGCTTGTCCATGGTGTCGCGCAGGGTTTTGACATCGGCACCGTCCAGCTTGGCCACCAACAGCTTGACGCCCCTGATGTCTTGCGCCTGACTCAGCAGCTCGTCGCCCTGGGCGCTGGCGAGTTTGCCTTTGAGGGCGGCGAGCTCTTTGTCCAACGATTTGATGTGCTCCAGCACAGAGCTGATACGGTCAGTCACTTCAGCCACCGGGGTTTTCAGCAGGCCCGCAGCCTGACCGACCGTGTCTTCCAGGTGCTGCAAATAGGCCAGCGCGTTCGCGCCGGTGACGGCTTCGATACGGCGCACGCCCGAGGCCACACCACTTTCAGCCACGATCTTGAACAGGCCAATGTCACCGGTGCGTTGCACATGTGTGCCACCACACAGCTCGCGACTGCTGCCAATGTCGAGCACGCGCACGGTTTCCCCGTACTTTTCGCCAAATAACATCATGGCGCCGGTCTTTTGCGCCGATTCGATGTCCATCACGCGCGCCTCAGTGGCGGCGTTGCTCATGATTTCAGCGTTGACACGGGCTTCAATCTCGCGGATTTCAGAATCGGTCACCGGGGCATTGTGGGCAAAGTCAAAACGTGTGCGCTCCGGATTCACCAGGCTGCCCTTTTGCTGCACGTGGCTGCCCAGCACTTCGCGCAAGGCCTTGTGCATCAGGTGTGTGGCCGAGTGGTTTCGCACGGTGGCGGCGCGCAGGCTGGCGTTGACGTGCGCCGTGACCCCGTCGCCCACTTTCAGCGTGCCGGTTCTCAAAGTGCCCTGGTGAGCAAACACATCGGCCTTGATTTTTTGCGTGTCCACCACCTCAAACAAGGCGTGGTCACTGAAGATGGCACCCGCGTCACCCACCTGCCCGCCGCTCTCGCCATAAAACGGGGTGGCGGCCAGCACCACCACGCCAGATTGACCTTCTTTTAAGGCTTCAGCCCTTATACCGTCTATATAGATAGCTACAACTTCAGTAGTGGATGTCAAATGCTCATAACCCAGGAATTCATTGCCCGCGCCGGTGTACTCCAGCGCCTTGTCCTGCTTGAACTTGCCTGCCGCGCGGCCCTTGGCTTTTTGCGCTTCCATTGCGGCGTGGAACCCGGCTTCGTCCACCGTCACACCGCGTTCGCGGCACACGTCAGCCGACAGGTCTAGCGGGAAGCCAAAGGTGTCGTGCAACTTGAAGGCTACGTCGCCCGGCAGCAGTTTCACGTCACCCGCCAGGGCTTCATCCAGAATCTGCATGCCGATTTCCAGCGTCTCGTAAAACCGCTCTTCTTCCACCCGCAGCACATCCATGATGCGCTCCGCCTGCGCGGCCAAACTCGGGTAAGCGTCGCCCATCTGTGCCACCAGGTCAGGCACCAGTTTATGGAAAAACGGCGTCTTCTGTCCCAGCTTGTAGCCATGGCGGATAGCGCGGCGGATGATGCGTCGCTGCACGTAGCCCCGGCCCTCGTTGCTGGGCAACACGCCGTCGCTAACCAGAAACGCGGTAGCACGGATGTGGTCGGAGATCACCCGCAGCGACGGGTTGCTCAGATCAGCGGTGTGGGTTTCGCGCGCTGCGGCTCGGATCAGCGCGTCAAAAATGTCGATTTCGTAGTTGCTGTGCACATGCTGCAGGATGGCGGCCAGGCGCTCCAGGCCCATGCCGGTATCGACGCAAGGTACGGGCAGCGGCGTGACGGCACCGGTTTCGTCCATGTTGAACTGCATGAACACGTGGTTCCAGATTTCGATGAAGCGGTCGCCATCTTCGTCCGGGCTGCCGGGCGGGCCGCCGGGGATGTGGTCGCCGTGGTCGTAAAAAATCTCGGAGCACGGGCCGCAAGGGCCGGTGTCGGCCATCATCCAGAAGTTGTCAGACTTGTAACGACCGCCTTTGTTGTCGCCGATGCGGATCACGCGCTCGGGTGGCAGGCCGATCTCTTGGGTCCAGATGTCATAGGCTTCGTCGTCTTCGGCATACACCGTGGCCAGTAGGCGCTCTGCGGGCAGCTTGAACACTTGTGTGAGCAACTCCCAGCCCCAGTGGATGGATTCACGCTTGAAATAGTCGCCAAAACTCCAGTTGCCCAGCATCTCGAAAAACGTGTGGTGGCGCGCGGTGTAGCCCACATTTTCCAGGTCATTGTGTTTGCCGCCGGCGCGCAGGCAGGCCTGCACCGAGGCGGCACGCACGTAAGAACGCTTGTCGGTGCCCAGAAACACGTCCTTGAACTGCACCATGCCGGAGTTGGTGAACATCAGCGTCGGGTCGTTGCCAGGAACGAGTGGGCTCGACGCCACCAAGGTGTGGCCTTTGGAGGCGAAAAAATCGAGGAATATCTTGCGGATGTCGGCGACTGTCATCGCTGCAGCGGTTGGGTTCATGGCTTGAGAGACCTGGGTATTGATGTCGGCAAGAGAAAAGACTGCGGGAAAGCTGCCCTTATTCAGAAGAGTGGCACCCACCGGTAAAACCGTCGATTTTAGAAGAACAAGCCACCCGTACCCACCAGCCGGGCGCATGCCCGGGTTTTGGCCACAATGGCCCCATCGGCAGCGGGCCAAGTGTCACTGTGTCCCAGGCGGTTGCGACCTAGAATTTGCCGCACCGCCAAGGCTGACGAAACTATTGCCAACCTTTCAACTTGCTCGCGTTTAACCTCCAGGAACGATATGACCGCTGTTCAAACCACCAACGCCGCCCTGATGGCGCGTCGCCGTGCCGCCATTCCCCGGGGCGTGGGCCAAAGCCACGAAGTTTTCATTGCCCGTGGCGACAACGCCGAGGTGTGGGACGTGGAAGGCAAGCGCTACATCGACTTTGCCGGTGGCATTGCGGTGCTCAACACCGGCCACTGCCGCCCCGAGATCGTCGAAGCGGTCAAAAAGCAGCTGGATCTTTACACCCACACCTGCTTTCAGGTGCTGGCCTACGAGCCGTATGTGGAACTGGCCGAGCGCATCAATGCGCTGGCACCAGGCAACTTTGACAAGAAGACGCTGTTTTTATCAACCGGCGCTGAAGCCGTGGAAAACGCCATCAAGATCGCCCGCGCTTTCACCAAACGCAGCGCGGTGATTGCGTTCACCAGCGGCTACCACGGTCGCACATTGCTCACTCTGGGGCTGACCGGCAAGGTCGCGCCATACAAGCTGGGTTTTGGACCCTTCCCCAACGAAATCTTCCACGCCCAGTTTCCGAATGCACTGCATGGCGTGAGTGTGGACGACGCGATGGCCTCCATCGAGCTGATCTTCAAGAACGATGTGGAAGCCAGCCGCGTGGCCGCGCTCATCGTCGAGCCGGTTCAGGGTGAAGGCGGCTTCAATGTGGCACCGTTTGACTTTTTGCAACGCCTGCGTGCGCTGTGCGACCAGCACGGTATTTTGCTGATTGCCGACGAAATCCAGACTGGCGCTGGGCGCACCGGCACCTGGTTTGCCATCGAACAAAGTGGCGTAGCGCCTGACATGATCACCATGGCTAAATCCATGGCCGGTGGCTACCCGATATCCGGCGTGGTGGGCCGGGCCGAGGTGATGGACGCCCCGGCTGCCGGTGGCTTGGGCGGCACCTATGCTGGCAGCCCGCTGGCCTGCGCCGCAGCTCTGGCCGTGCTGGACGTTTTTGAAAAAGACCAGTTGTTGCAACGCAGCCAGGCCATGGGCGCGCGGCTCATGACCTTCCTGCAAAGCCTGGCTGCCAAAGACAAACGCATTGCCGAGGTGCGTGGTCTGGGTGCCATGGTGGCCATCGAGTTATGCAAAAACAACGATGTCCATCAGCCTGATGCTGAACTGGCCAAACGCCTGTCCGTTGAGGCAACCACGCGCGGTCTGATCCTGCTGACCTGCGGCACCTACGGCAATGTGGTGCGCATTCTGGTGCCGCTGACCGCCAGTGACGCGATTGTGGACGAGGGTCTGGCCATCATTGAAGCCGCTTTGGCCGCCATCTGACCCACCGACAATTTGGCTCGATACCCTGTCGGCCCGCCCTTTTTGCTTTGATTTAAATAGCTACTAGCCCTTACTGAATAAGGGCTAGAGCCTGATTATTCATATAACCCGAGGAGTTGCCATGTCCACCCCAACCTCACCCCTTTCCCTGCTGAAAGACCCCAGCCTGCTCAAAACCGACGCCTTGATCAACGGTGCGTGGATGCCAGGCAGCAGCCGCTTCGCCGTCACCGACCCTGCCACCGGCGGTCATCTGGCCGACGTGGCCAACATGACGCCAGCAGACGCTGAAGCGGCCATAGCCGCAGCCAACGCCGCCTGGCCTGCCTGGCGTAACAAAACCGCCAAAGAGCGCAGCATCATCTTGCGCAAGTGGTTTGACCTGATCATGGCGAATCAGGACGACCTAGGCCGCATCATGACCGCCGAGCAAGGCAAACCGCTGCCCGAGGCCAAAGGCGAAGTCGCCTACGGTGCCAGCTTTGTCGAGTGGTTTGCCGAAGAAGCCAAGCGCGTCAACGGCGAAACCCTGCCCCAGTTTGACAACAACCGCCGCCTGCTGGTGCTGCGCCAGCCCATTGGCGTGTGCGCCGCCATCACGCCGTGGAACTTTCCCATCGCCATGATCACCCGCAAGGTCGCACCGGCCCTGGCTGCGGGTTGCCCGGTGATCATCAAGCCGGCTGAGCTCACGCCGTTGACCGCGCTGGCGGCGGCTGAACTGGCGATTCGCGCAGGCATCCCGGCAGGCGTTTTGAACATGCTCAGCGCCGATGCCGACAATTCGATCGCCATCGGCAAGGTGCTGTGCGACAGCCCGGTGGTGCGCCACATCAGCTTTACCGGCAGCACCGAGGTGGGCCGCATCCTGATGGCGCAGTCGGCGCCCACGGTGAAAAAACTCTCGCTAGAACTGGGTGGCAACGCACCCTTCATCGTGTTTGACGATGCCGACGTGGACAGTGCGGTGGAAGGCGCGTTTGCCAGCAAATACCGCAACGCGGGTCAGACCTGCGTCTGCTCCAACCGTCTCTACGTGCAAGCCGGAGTCTATGAAGAATTTGTCACCAAGTTTGCGGCCAAGGTGGCTACCGCCAAAGTCGGCAACGGATTTGAGGCGGATGTCAACCAGGGTCCACTGATCGAAGAAGCAGCGCTTCAAAAAGTAGAGCGGCATGTGCAGGATGCAATTGGGCTGGGAGCCCGCTTGATGGTCGGTGGCAAACGCCTGCCGGGTCAGTTTTTCGAGCCCACCGTGGTGGCCGATGCCACCGCCGACATGCTCTGCGCGCGTGAAGAAACCTTTGGCCCGTTTGCCCCGGTATTCAAGTTTGAGACCGAAGCAGAAGCCATTTTTGCCGCCAACAACACCGAATTTGGCCTGGCCAGCTACTTCTACAGCCGCGACATCGGTCGCATCTGGCGCGTGAGCGAGGCACTGGAATACGGCATGGTGGGCGTCAACGTCGGTATTCTGGCCACCGAACACGTGCCATTTGGTGGTGTCAAACAGTCCGGCCTGGGCCGCGAAGGCTCGCATCACGGCATGGATGACTATGTGGAAATCAAGTACGTGTGTATGGGCGACATCCTGAAATAGCCACTGCAAAATATGCTTTTGATAGCTATCAGCCCTTTATCCATATGGGCTAGAGGCCAAAAAAGCATATAGGCTGATGATCTTTGAGCCTCTGTTTTCAGGCCCCTATACTGGCGGCATGCGGGTGTAGTTCAATGGTAGAACGGCAGCTTCCCAAGCTACCTAGAAGTCCGCAAACCTTCCCAATGTGTCTCCCCTAAAGTCAGCCAGTACGGTTGACTTTTTCATTTCCAGCGCCGATTGGGGATGGATTGGGCAACACCACATCACCCCCATTCAGGCTGCCGCCGTGGTGCCAATCGTGGCGGCCAATGCTGACCTGCCTGTTGTCTTTTCCCCTTTTCCTGTTGATGGTCCCCTTTGTCACGGGTGAATGTTGCTCGTGACCAAACACGATCCATCCACCAACTTGAAGGGGAACATTCATGACCAAGACACAACCTAACCCAGCGGAAATCAACGAGATTGTCGAAGTTGATACCGCCACGCCGACCAATGCGGAGCTGTACCAGCAAGCCATCGAGAAGGGTCAAGCCATCCTCAAAGACGAAGGCAGCAAAGCGGCTGCCGCCCGTGAGATTTACCGAATGCTGCAAGGTGAACACCGTGATGTCATCCTCAAAGCATTCATTGATGGTGCCACCGTCACCGTAAAAGGTGCGCCCACGTATTTTTACAACATCAGCCGCAAGTTCCGCAAGCTGGCAAAGGCCGAACCTGCCAAGGACTAAATACAGGTCGGGACAACGGGACTATCTGTTGTCTCGTGGTGGATTAGAGGGGATGCTGCCCCCAACAGCAACCCTCTATATCAACCACCATCATGGCAGTCAATAAGCGCACAGGTTCGCCGTACTGGTACATCCAGTTTCAATACAACGGCCAGAATTACATCAAGTCGTCCAAGACCACCGACAAAAAACTTGCCGTTAAACAGGAAGTCCAGTGGCGCAGCCAACTGATCGAACAGCAGCAGCTCGGCTACAAGCAGGCGCTATCAATCAAAGAGGCATTCCAGCTTTATGCCAACTCAAAAAGTGAGTTGATCAGCTATCGCAACATCAACTTGTGGTGTCAACGAGCTATCAATCATTGGCGTGACAAAAACTTCATCCACGAAGTGACCTCTGCCGAGGTCGAGCGGTACAGGAACAAACTTTCCACCGCCAGCTATTCCAACCAGACGATCAAGCACGCCCTGAATCAAGTCTCGGGCACCATCCAGTACGCCAAGCGGATGGGGTATCAGGTCAGTGAAGTGCAAATGCCGACGATCCGACTGTCCAAGGGTCGATTGAACTACCTGACCGCCGAAGATGAACAGCGCCTATTGGCGGAACTGGAGCCAACTCGGGCAGTCAAGGGACTGGCCCCGTATGACCAGCGGTTGCCTGAACTGCAAAAGGAGATGCAAGACATCTATGTCGGCGCCGATTCAATATTGACCACCTGTGCCGATTGAATATTGACCAGGGGCTGAAGCTGGCAGCTTGAATGCCAACTGTGGATAACT
>MTEI01000023.1 GCA_002083775.1 Rhodoferax ferrireducens
AATTCAAATCGTGGACACCCGAAAACCCGCGCAAACCCGCATTGGCATTAGCTTTGCGGACGATGTGCTTTGATTTAACCGGACAGTAGTGTCGTTACCTATTTGATCAAAGGCCTGTGGACGGCGAAACTACAAACGGTCATTGGTGCAGGCAGTGGGCCTGCGGACCCTGATGAAAGACGCGCGCCGGGGGCTCCATTCGCAAATCGAGGCTCGAAGCGTTGTCGCCACGTTGACCTCCCAGGTTAAGCCGAGCAATCCCCAGCACAGGTCCAAACCTTCAACTCATCAACGACTTGTCATCACACGGTGACAGCTGCAAATTCGACTACAAAACAGATCGTATGGTGCTGCCGACTATGCGGGCAGCTTGAAAGCTTCGCCACACTGCAGCATGGCCCAACACATCCTGGCGTTCTTGGCCGCAATGGCCACAACGGCTCTCCAGTACCCGCGACGCTGCTGAACCTCTATGGCCCAGCGGCTCAGCGGGTCGGTCTTGTTCCTGGCCGCGTTGAGCACTGAGCGCGCACCCAGGATCAATAAGGTACGCAGGTAGTTATCACCCGCCTTGGTGATGTGCCCCAAGCGCTGCTTACCACCCGAGCTGTACTGCCCCGGCACCAGACCCAGCCAGGCACAGAACTGGCGCCCATTAGCGAAGTCATGGCCTTTGCCCACTGTGGCCACAATGGCGCTGGCCGTGGTCGGTCCGACGCCGCTCAGGCGCATGAGCTGGACAGACTGCACATCCTCTTTAGCGGCTTGAGCAATGTATTTGTCGTACTGGCTGATGCGCTCGTCCAGACGGGTGAGTTCGCTCAATGCGTCGCCCACCACGGTGTTGCACCAGCCCGGTAGATCCTCCAAATGCTTGTGTGCCTCACGGCGCACCGTGGCGGCTTTCAAAGGCAACACGATCCCCAGTTCAGACAGCAGGCCACGGATACGGTTGATCAGCGCGGTGCGCTGCTCCACATATCCCTGGCGGGCACGGTGAACGAACAGGCGCGATTGTTGTTCGATGCTCTTGACTGGCACAAAGCGCATGTTGGGCCGGGTCACCGCCTCGGCGATAGCTGCAGCGTCGGCGGCGTCGTTCTTGCCGCGTTTGCCGCTCATGCGGTAGGGGGCGACGAACTTGGGGGCCATCAGACGTACCGTGTGGCCGAACCTGGCAAAGTCGCGAGCCCATTGATGGGCACCGGAGCAGGCTTCTATGCCGATCAGGCAGGGCGCCAGATTGGCGATGAGTTCGAGCAGTTTGGTGCGTGGCACTTCGGGACGCACCAGCGCAGGCTTGCCTACCTCGTCCACACCATGCACTGCAAAGACGTTCTTTGCAAGATCAATGCCGACAGTTACGATTGCCATGATTTCCCCTCTCAAGTGAGTTGATGAAAGTTTTGCCTCTCCATCTTGGCACTCAGTTGCCGTAAACCGCAACCTCCACAGGACGCGGCTCGCTTGGGACGGGGAAGTCCCTTTCATTCGCAAAGCGCATTGCCCGACTGATTCGACACGGTTGTTGGTCGGCTGGCAGGGGGATTCATGAACAGCCCGGTCTGACCAGACTGCCATACAAAGCGAGTCTTTTGGCGAGAAAGGTGTAACCCCAGAGCAGCCAGGCGCGGTGATTGGGTTATGCGACCGGGCTTCGGGGGCAAAGGCGCGCGCCGACAGTCGTATGCGTTCTGATTCCTTCGTTTCGCGCGTGTTTTGCCCCCGAAACCGCATGCACATGACCCAGTCGCCGTGCCGGGTTTGACATGAAGCGCTGACTTTGAGAGAGTCCACAACAGTTTGAATTGCACCCCGCTTGGCTCTTACTCTATCACTATTATTACAATAGCTTTTAGCCCTTATAAATAAAGGGCTAGAGGCCAATTTGGCATATGAAGCCTGCCGCGTGCTGTCAGCCCAAAGATGCGCCAAACAGTGCGGCAATGGCCTCTGCATTGGCTGCACACAAACCGCGCTCGGTGATCAGTCCGGTGACCAACCGCGCTGGGGTCACATCAAACCCCGGGTTGGTGTGCGTCGGTGTCGTCTCTGGGCAGATGCGCACGGTGGTCACAAAGCCATCGGCATTGACGCCGCTCATGTGCGAGATTTCATCACCAGCGCGGTCTTCAATCGGGATCTCTTTCACGCCGTCTTGCACCGTCATGTCCAGCGTGGGTGAGGGCATGGCCACGTAAAACGGCACCTGGTTGTCAAACGCGGCCAGCGCTTTCAGGTAGGTGCCGATCTTGTTACACACGTCACCCTGCGCGGTGACGCGATCGGTACCGACGATGCACAGGTCCACCTGGCCATGCTGCATCAAATGGCCGCCGGCGTTGTCCACAATCAGCGTGTGCGGCACGCCATGCTGGCCGAGCTCCCAGGCGGTGAGCGACGCGCCCTGGTTGCGCGGGCGGGTTTCATCGACCCAGACGTGAACGTCGATGCCTTCGTTGTGCGCCTGGTAAATGGCCGACGTGGCGGTGCCCCAATCCACCGTGGCCAGCCAACCGGCGTTGCAGTGGGTCAGGATGTGGATGCGCTGGCCTGGCTTGCGGCGCGCCAGCTCGCGGATCAATTCCAGCCCATGCTGACCCAGCTGGTGGTTGATCGCCACGTCTTCGTCGGCGATGTGGGCGGCAAGCGCGAAGGCGGCTTGGGCGCGGTCTTGCGGCAGGCGCGGCAGCAGGTCAGCCACCATACGCGCCAGGCCCCATTTCAGATTCACGGCGGTCGGGCGGGTAGCCAGCAGGGTGCGCTGCGCGTCCATCAGGGCAGCATCACTGCTGTTCTGGCGCATGGCCACCGCCAGGCCGTAAGCCGCCACCACGCCAATCAGCGGCGCGCCACGAATCCACATCTCTCGGATGGCGCGCTCAAACGTGGCCACATCGGGCAACACGGCGGTTTTGAGTTCGTGCGGCAAAAAACGCTGGTCGATGACTTCGACCTGATCCTGCTTGTTGAGCCAGACGGTGCGCCAAGGAGTACCCTGAATTTTCATAAAGTGAGTGTCCTGCATTCCTCGGCCAGATCAATCACTTCGGTGATGAACATCAGCTCGTCACGCTGTAGCAAAAGCGCTTCGGCCAGGCGCAGCGTGCGCACCTCGATCAGCGCGCGCGCTGCCGCATCAGGGATGGCGGTAATCTCGGCCACCTTGGCCAGCCCAAGCGTGCGGCGAACCAGCTCACAGCCTGCAAAACCGAGCGCGTCGCGGAAAACCTGCTGCAAAAATTCCATGCGGAACAGAACCTGACTGCGTTCGTCGCGCTTGCTGCCCATGAAGCTGGTGCCGGTTGCCGCATCGTGCGCCGCCCACAACGCCGTGAATTTTTCCGCAAAACCTTCCCACACCCCGATCACTTGGTCCAGCAGCCAGGCCTGAAACAGCGCGGGGTTCTGACCCGCCTGGACGCGGTGCCAGTCCTGCGACAGATACGCGGTAAGGAAGTTGGCCAGCAGCAGGCCGACGTCAAAACCGATCGGCCCGTAATAAGCAAACTCGGGGTCAATCACATAGGTCTCTAGCTGATTCACCATCACCGAGCCAGTATGTAAATCGCCGTGCAACAGCGTCTCGGCCCGGTTCATGAAGGCCCACTTCATCTGTGCAGCGGCCAGCCTCACTGCGGGCTGGTGCAGGCGTTCAATCGCTGCGCGCGGTAGCGCCGGGTTGGTGGCGTTGGTGGGGTGGTCTTCAAACGGGAAGGTGAAGATCAGGTCTTCGGTGATGCGGCACAGCTCGGTGTTGGTGGTGGCCGCTACAGCCGTTTTTTTGGCGGCGGCGCTCAAGTACAGATCCGAGCCGTGAAACAGCGTCTGCGCCATGTAGCTGGACAAATGCTCGGCCAAGGCCGGGTAGGTGAAACCCTCGATCAGCCCCTTGCGCAAAATGATGTGCTCGCGCAGGTGCTGCATCGCGATCAGCGACTGCGCGCTGTCGGCGTGAAACACCTCGGGCACATGCTGCGGACATAGCGCGCCAAAATGCTGTAACGCGTTGGCTTCGCGGTCAGCGCGGTGCCGTGTCAGCGGCCAGCCTTCACCCACCAGCCGCAGGTAGGGCAGGGCCTGTTTGACCACCACGCTGCGCGCGGGCTGGCTGCGGCTGCTGACAAAGTACACCAGGTTCAGGTTGCCATCGCCGACCTCCACAATGTCGAGCGCGTCCATATCGCCGAGCAAAGTCTGCAAGGCAGGCACCTGGCGCAGGTAGTCGGCGAGGGTATCCGGGGTCAGGGCTTGGTAGGTCATGATGATGCTCTTTCAAACAAAAACATAGCGGTTAGCCCTTATAGATAAAGGGCTGGAAGCACTTTTTATACTTAGTAACAGGAGTCCCAATCGACATCTCAAACTGTAGATTTTTACAACAACGACTAGCAGCGTGCGTTGGGTGTCTGACGTAGCGGAATAAAGGAGGAGCCCGCAGGGCGGGGGACATCCGCGGAGTCGGACACCCAACGCGCACTGCGGGTTAAAACTGACAGCCCACGCATCACAAACTGTTCAAAAAGATCAGCGCAGCATCGCCGCCACATTGCCACCATCCACCGTGATCACATTGCCAGTCGTCTTGGCCAACTGCGCCGACACCACAAACGCCTGCGCCACATCCTTCGCGGTCACCTCCTGGCCCAGCAGATTGCCACCCATGTAATCCGCCTCGCTCAAACCGCGCGCCTTGGCACGCAACGCAATGGTGGCGTCATTGAGCAACCCCGAGCGAATACGGTCGGCATTCACCGCGTTGACACGTATACCGTCCTTGCCATGCTCCAGGGCGTATTGCCGCACCAGCGCCAGCAGCGCCGCCTTGGAGGTGCCATACGCACCAAAGTCCGGCCCCGGGTTCACCGCCTGCTTCGACACATTGAACAACAGCACCCCGCCCAGACGCTGCTGCTTCATGACCCTGACCGCCGTTTGCGCCACCCGCTGATGGGCAAAAAAGTTCACCTCAAAACTCTTGCGCAACACCTCGTCAGGCAACGTCAACATGCCACCCGGCAACGCCACCCCGGCGTTGGAAACGACGATATCGATACCACCAAAACGCTGCACCACCGCCGCAAAAGCGCTGCGCACCGATTCGGCGTCGGTCACATCACACAGCAGCCCCAGCGCTTGGCGCGAAATGCTGCTAGCCACCGCCTGCGCCGCCGCCACATCCAGGTCCAGCAGCGCCAGCTCAGCCCCTTGCGCGGCAAAAGCACGCGCAGTGGCGGCACCAATACCGCTGCCGGCACCAGTGACCAGCACCACCCGGCCCTGCAGCGGTTTGGCCGCACTCTTGCCCAGCTTGGCCTGCTCCAGCGACCAGTATTCCATGTCGAATTCATGCGACTCCGACACCGGCTCGTAGGTACCACACGCGTCAGCATCGGTCACCACTTCCATCCACGAGGCCATCACATCCGCGTTCACCGACGCTTCTGCCGCCGTTTTGCCCACGCCGACCAAGCCCAAGCCTGGCAGCACGATGACGCGAGGCAGCGGGTCCAGCATGGTCTTGATGCCACCCACACGGGCATTGTTGCGCTCGAAATAAGCCTGGTACTGGCTGACAAATGCCACCAACCGGGCCTGCAGGTCTGTCACCCAGCCGTCCATCTGCCCCTTCAACGAGGCGGCCAGCACCAGCGGGCGGCCTTTCATACGAATCACATGGTCGGGCGTGGCCACACCACGCTGCGCCACCTCGGTCTGGCCGATGCCGTTGGCGAAATCCAGCGCTTGCGCGTCAGACCGCAGGTCCAGCAGCCAGTGGCGCGGGCTGCCTGCGGGGCTGATGTCGGCCAGGGCAGCGCGCAAATATGGTGCCACATCGGCCATGCTGGCGATGGCACCCGCACCTGCGGTAGCCAGGGTGTTGATGACATTGGCAGTAGTCGGCGCTGCCTGCGCCCGGCTGTCATCCCGGGCCTGACCCGGGATCCATGACTTGACCCGCGCCGCTTTGCGGACAGCAATGAAGTCCTCCGCCCACGTCACAAACGCAATCATGCGTTCATACGACTGCTTGGCCGTGTCGCCAAAGCTGAACAGCCCATGTTTGGCCAGCAGCAACCCGTGCGCCTGCGGGTGCGCCTCCACCGCGCGCGCCACCACCTGCGCCAGCTCAAAACCCGGCATCACATACGGAACCCAGACCAGCTCGTTACCGTAAATGTCGCGACACAGCGCCTCGCTGTCGGGCTGGTCGGCGATCACGATGGCCGCCAGCGCATGGGTGTGGTCGATGAAAGTGTGCGGCACGTAGGCGTGCAGCAGCGCCTCCACCGACGGTGTGGGCGCGGTGTTGTCCAGCAAATTGGTGCGCAGCGCGTTGACCATGGCTTCGTCCGACAGACGCTCCAGCTGGCGCAGGCGAAATAGGGGGTCCATGCGCACGGCAGGGTGACCCGCAGGCTCGATGGTGGCCAAATCCCAGCCGCTGCCTTTGACACATAACACCCGCACCGCGTCACCCAGCACGTCGGTCAGGGTCAGTTTGACGGAGGTGTTGCCACCGCCATGCAGCACCAGCTTGGGGTTGGCGCCCAGCAGGCGTGCCGAGTAGGTGCGCAGGGCCAGCTCGGGTGGCACGCCTTGCGCGGCATACTTATCCACACACGCGCGGGCGTCCTGATCACTCCATAAACTCTTCATACACGCTTTCAAAAAGAAGTAACATAAGTTGCTACATATCAACATATGTCATATTGACATATGTAAATAGTACCAGCCATTTGTCAAGGCGTTGGTCAGGACTTACCCCGAACCTGCACGCCGCGCTGCAAAGGACCCACCATGAACACGACGAAGGCGCCCAAACCGGCCAAAGGTCACAACCCGCCCAGCCTGGACCCGATGCTGTCAGCCGCCTGGTTGTATTACGAGGACCAGCTGACGCAAAGCGACATTGCCGAGGTGTTGGGCGTGTCGCGTGCCTCGGTCATCAATTACCTGCACGAAGCGCGGCGCATTGGCGTGGTGAAGATCACGCTGGACAGCGCGCATTTCACCGCCATGCGGCTGGCGCGGCAGCTCTCCAACCGCTTCGGGCTGACGCGCTGCCTGGTCATCCCCGACGACCAGGGCCGCCGCCCGGTGGCCGAGCGCCTTGGCGAGGCCGGGGCGCAACTGTTGTCTGAAGTGGTCACCGCGGGCGACATGCTGGGCGTGTCGTGGGGGCAGACGGTGCTGGCGCTGTCGCATGCGATTGCACCGCAGCGCGTGCCGGGTCTGTCGGTGATCCAGATCACCGGCAGCATGTTGGCCACGTTCGAGTTTTCACCCGAGTTATGCACCTCCAACATTGCCGACCGCTTTGGCGCGCGCTGTATCAACCTGCACGCCCCCGCGCTGGTGTCGCGGCCCGAGATACGTGAGCTGCTGTACAAAGAACCAGCCTTGATCCCGCAACTGGAACTGCTGCAAACTTGTACCAAGATCGTCTTTGGCGTCGGCCATCTGGACCAGGACAGCACCATTTTTGGCTCTGGCACGGTCACCCCGGACGACCTGCAACCGTATGTGACGCAGGGCGCGGTGGGGGTGATTGCCGGGCGTTACCTCAACAGCGCGGGCCAACCGGTGCTGGGCCCGCTGGACGACCGCATGATCGGCCTGACGCTGCCCGAGATGGACCGCATCCCGATGCGCATCTGCCTGGCCGGTGGCGCCGCCAAAGCCAGCGCCATCCGCGCCACCTTGGATGGTGGGCACGCCACCATTCTGATCACCGACGAACTGGCAGCCAAGGCGCTGGTGGCCGGTCTGGACGAAGCCAACCCGCTGCCGGATACTCCTGTTTAAATAGCTGCTAGCCCTTTAGCCATAAGGGCTAGAGGCCAATTTGGTTTATAACTTCTGGCACAGCGGTGCGTCGTTGGGTTGCAGCACCTGCTCGGCCACCAACGCCACCAAGGCGTGGATTTCTTCAAAGCTGAAGTGGTCCGCCAGGCGCCGCCCCAGCACGGCGGGCACCCGCACCCAGCAGGTCTGGCCGCTGGCCAGGGTGAACTGCACGCCCAGCACGTCGTTGAGGTCGGCACCGTCAGCCGCGTCGAGCACGTCGCGCTGCAGCAGCATCAGGCGGTTGTATTCGGCCTCGATCGCGTCTTGAACGCTCTCGGCTAGGTCTTCCGGCACCTGCACCACCCAGCCGCCCAGTGGGTCGGCGCGCACCTGGCCGGGCGCACCCAAAGCCGCAGCAAAGCTGCGCAGCGCCTCGGCCAGCGCGGCATCAAACAAGATGTACTCAAAACCCACGCTGATCACCTCTCAAGTTGAGGGCCCTACCGCAAACTGCCGGGCGCGGGCCTGTAAATGCTATACACAGTGTAGCTGCTAGCCCTTTGATCCATTGGGCCAGAGCCGTCTTTCTTCACTGTCTTGTGGCTGAGGTTGAGCCAACCGAGCGCTGCTGAAACAGCGCAGCTCTGTTCAGCCTTGGCGTTGGTCCAGGGCAGACTCCTAGAATCACCCCATGCCTGACCTTACCTCCTCCCTGTTCTGGATCGCTGTACTGCAGATCATCGCCATCGACATCATGCTTGGCGGCGACAACGCGGTGGTGATCGCCCTGGCCTGCCGCAAACTGCCCGTCGAGCAGCGCAACAAAGGCATTTTTTGGGGTGTGGTGGGGGCCATTGGCCTGCGCGTGGTGATGATCTTTTTTGCCCTGCAACTGCTCGCCGTGCCCTACCTGAAAATCGTCGGCGGCCTGCTGCTGCTGTGGATTGGCGTCAAGCTGCTACTGCCCGAGCATGACGAGGGCCACGACAGCATTGACGGCGGCACCACGCTGCTGGCCGCCATCAAAACCATTGTCGTGGCCGACGCGGTGATGAGCCTGGACAACGTGATTGCCGTGGCCGGTGCCTCGCACGGCTCCATGGTGCTGGTCACCTTTGGTATTCTGGTGTCGATCCCGATTGTGGTCTGGGGCAGCAAACTGGTGCTCACCCTGATGGACCGTTTCCCGGTGGTGATCACCCTGGGTGCGGCGCTCTTGGGCTGGATTGCTGGGGGCATGTTACTCACCGACAAGGCGCTGCCGGAAGGTTTTGCGCAAGGCCTGGGGCTGTGGCACTACCTGGTGTCCCTGGCTGGTGCTGCGCTGGTGGTGGTGCTTGGCAAATGGCTGGCCAGCCGCCGACCGGTGCGCGCCGGTGTGGAGTTGCCCCCCGTCCCGGACAATAAACCTTAAGGAGAACCTGTGATGACCAACGCCTGCCTGATCGCCATCGACGGTTCAGAGACCTGTCTGCGCGCGGTGGACTACGCCATCCGTGACGCCGCCACGCGCAAGGAAGCGCCGCATGTGTACCTGGTCAACGTGCAGCCCGCGCTGTCAGGCAACGTGACGCGTTTCATCGACGGCAAGACGGTGGAAGACTTTCACCGCGACAACGCCGAGGAGCATCTGGCGCCAGCCAAAGCGCGCCTTAGCGGGAGTGGTTTGGCGTATTCCGCGCATGTGATGGTGGGGGAAGCGGCGCCGAGCCTGGTGCAGTTTGCGCAAGACAAAGGCTGCAGCATGATCATCATCGGCACCCACGGCTTTGGCAGCGTGATCGGCATGGTGATGGGTTCGGTGGCTACCAAGGTGGTGCATTTGGCCAAGGTGCCGGTGCTGCTGGTCAAATAAGCGGTATCCGGTAGAGCCAGACCGGCCGGCCGTCAGGCGCCTGCAGCCGCGCAAAAGCTGGCAAATCAGCCGCTTCAAACTCCAGACTCACCAGCCAGGCACCGGGTTTGAGTTCATCCAGCGCTTTGGCAGCGGCGCGCGGCATGCTCTCGGGGCGCTGAAACAGATACACCATGTCATAAGCCGACCAGTCCGCCTGCCAGATGTCGCCTTGGCGCACCTGCGCCCAGCGGCAGCGTAAGCCACACAAGGCCCGCAGCGGCCAGCTCCATTCCAGGCCGTGCAACCGGGCCTGCGGGTAGGCAGCACGCAGAGCTTTCAACCCATCACCCAGGCCACAACCTGCATCCAGAATCAGAGCACCTGGCCCAAGTGGCGCTTGAGCAGAGAGGTCTTTTAAGGCATGAAATGGGGTGGGGAAAAGGGGCGCGTCACGCCAGGCGTTCAGCGGGTAAATCAGCAGCAGCAACAGCAGCGGCAGCAGCCACGCCCAGGCCGGCAAAGCCAGCGCGCCAGACACCGCCAGCGACAACGGAAAGCCCATAGCAATCATCACCCTGCGCCACCAGCTGGACCCCAACAAGCTGGCGGCGACACCCAGAGCGCTGGCAGTGCCCATGGCCAGCAGCGGGCTCGCGCCCAAGCCCTGCAAGGCGGTGAAACCCAGCCACGCCAGCAGCCAGGTCAGCACAGCGGGCAAGGGCCAGAGGCGGGTGAGGGTGTTCATGAGAGGCAAGTCCGGGGCCGTTCATTTGAGCCTATGTTTGGGGTGGGCCACGGAAGCGGTTGGCAACCCAAATCCACCCGATCAGACTTTTTGCAGCTTCTCAATCAGCCCGTTGAGCTCATCGAGTGAGCCAAAGGCAATGCTCAACTCACCCATTTCTTCCATGCGCCCGGCGCGTTTGACACGTTTTTTCACACGCACTTCCACCTCAGCCATCAGCAAATCCGACAGTTCTTCTTCCACCCGTTTCATGTCGCGCGACTTCTCTTTTTTGGGCTTGGAGGCGACCAGCGAGAACTCGGCACCGAGTTTTTTGACCAGCCCTTCGGCCTCGCGCACCGACATCTTTTTGGCCGCAATCTGACTCGCGGCGGTGATCTGCATGGCCTTGTCCAAACTCAGCAGCGCACGCGCGTGGCCCATCTCCACGTCACCGGCCATCAGCATGGTCTGCACCGGCTCGGCCAGATTCAGCAGGCGCAGCAGGTTACTGGCGGCGCTGCGTGAGCGGCCCACGGCTTGCGCAGCGGTCTCATGCGTCAGGCCAAATTCCTTGATCAGGCGCTGCAGGCCCTGCGCTTCTTCCAGCGGGTTCAGGTCTTCGCGTTGCATGTTCTCGATCAGCGCCATGGCCGCAGCAGAGGCGTCGGGCACGTCGCGCACCAGCACCGGCACACTGTCCAGCCCGGCGAGTTTGGCAGCGCGGAAACGCCGCTCGCCAGCGATGATCTCGTACAGCGGCCGCCCTGCCCCACCACTGGGCGCCTCTGGCGTGAGCTGGCTGCGCTTGAGTTCGGCCGTGGCGTCGCTCAGGCGGCGCACCAGAATCGGCTGCATGATGCCCTGCGCCTTGATCGATTCGGCCAGCTCATACAGCGCGCCTTCATCCATGCGCGTGCGCGGCTGGTATTGGCCGGGCACCAGGTCGCTGAGCAGCAGTGTGGACGGCTGGCCGCTGTTGGCCGCACTGGCGCTCGCGCCGTCTGGCCCCAGCAATTCATCGACCGTGGGGCCAAGCAAGGCCTCCAGACCACGGCCCAGGCCCTTGGGTTTTTTGGTGACCATGTGAATTCTTCCTTAAATCTGAATCAGTTCCTGCAGCAGCGCCTGCCCGGCAGGCCAGTCGCCCAGACCGGAGTCGGCGTTGATGTGGCCACGCGCCCCAATGTTCACCAGCCGGGAACCCCAGGCGTCGGCAAACTGCGTGGCACGCTCAACAGTGCAATACGGGTCATCGGTGCTGGCCACCAGCGTGCTGGGGAACGGCAAGATTTGAAGCACCAGCGGCGACCAGCTGCCCAGTACCGGGCGCAATTCGTCACGCTCGGCGTCACCCGGCGCCACAAGCAGCGCCGCCTTGACACGGTGGGTATTCTTGGAAAGCGCCGCCCACGCTGCCACCAGCTGGCAGCCCATGCTGTGCGCCACCAGCACCGCAGGGCCGTCGAGTGACAGCAACACATCTTCCAGCCGGGCGATCCAGTCGCCACGCAGCGGGCGCAGCCAGTCGTGTTGCTCCACACGCACGTAGCCCAACTGGTCTTGCCAGAGGCTTTGCCAGTGGGCCGGGCCAGAGTTTTGCCAGCCCGGCAGGATCAGGATATTCTGGGGTTGCATGACTGCATAATTAATAGCTGTCAGCCCTTTCCATATAAGGGCTGGAGGCCAATTTGTTACATTTTTTCGATACGCGCCACCATCTCGGTGGCAAACGCCACAAACGCCTGCGCACCTTTGCTGGACGGGTCAAACACCACGCCGGGCACCCCATAACTGGGCGCCTCGGCCAGGCGCACGTTGCGCGGAATCATGGTGTCAAACACCTTGTCGCCAAAACGTGCCTTGAGCTGTTCACTCACCTGCTGCTGCAGCGTGATGCGCGGGTCAAACATCACACGCAGCAGGCCGATGATGGCCAGGTCCTTGTTCAAGTTGGCGTGCACCTGCTTGATGGTGTTGACCAGATCAGCCAGACCTTCCAGCGCAAAGTACTCACACTGCATCGGCACGATCACGCCATGGGCGCAGCACAGGCCGTTGAGCGTGAGCATGGACAGGCTCGGTGGGCAGTCGATCAGGATGAAGTCGTAGTCGGCACTCACCTCAGTCAATGCGGTTTTCAGGCGCTTTTCGCGCCGCTCCAGGCTGACCATTTCCACCTCGGCCCCGGCCAGCTCGCGGTTGGCGCCCAGAATGTCATAACCACACTTCGCATCCACCAGCTTGGCGCTTTGCACCCGCGCCTCGGCCACCGAGGCGGATTCGAGCAACACGTCGTACACGCTGAGCGCCAGCTTGCGCTTGTCGATGCCCGAGCCCATGGTGGCATTGCCCTGCGGGTCCAGGTCGACCATCAGCACCCGCTGTCCGACCTTGGCCAGCCCGGCGGCCAGATTCACGGTGGTGGTGGTTTTGCCGACACCACCTTTTTGGTTGGCAATGCAGAATATTTTGGCCATGGGCAACTTCACTCAGAGAACTACAAAAACAGGATGGGGCCAAGGTTTCACGTGAAACAACATGAGCACGATCAGCGCGACACCGCCAGCTTGATGCCAAAGCCAATCAGAAACAGGCCAGCGACTTTTTCCAGCACGCGCGAGATCATCGGATTGGCGCGGACCTTTTCTGCCAAAAAATGGGTCAGCAAGGTGGAGGTCAAGCCATAACCAAACGTCAGCACCGCGATGGTGGCGGCCATGAACGCATAAGTCAACAAACCCTGCTGACGTACCGGATCGATGAACAGCGGAAAGAACGCCATGTAGAACAGGATCGCCTTGGGGTTGAGCAGCGTAATCATCAGCGCCTGCTTCAGGAAATGGTGCGGCTTGATGTTGAGCACCGGTGCCGCGCCTGCTTTGGCCAGCAGCATCTTGCCGCCCAGCCACGCCAGGTAAGCTGCACCCAGCCACTGCACCGCCTGAAACGCATCGGGATACGCAGTGAGCAAAGCCGCCACACCGGCCACGGCCGACCACATCAGCACTTGGTCACCCAGGATCACACCGAAAGTGGCCGCCAGCCCGCCCCGGATACCGCCCTTGCTGGTGGACGTGATCAGCGCCAGATTGCCCGGCCCCGGCACCAGCAGGAACACGAGAACGGTGACGACAAAAGTGGCGTAATCGGTGATGCCGAGCATGGGTTTCTTTGAGCGAGGGAAGACCGAGAGTTTACGTTGGAATGGTTGAAGCTTGGAACCCGGTGGGCGTCGGTTGTTGACGCATCAGCTGCTGAAATTACGGCCGTTGAGGCAATGACTGTTGGTGCGCCCGCAGTGCACTTGGGCTGGGTACCGCCGTTCGTGTCCCCCGGCCTGCGGCCTCCTCCTTAACCTCACTTTGGTACCCAACCCAAGCACACTGCTACCAGCCGGTGTGCCTCGCATTGAGTTAAGAGTTAGACCGCCCCGCCGCAGCCGGACGCGACATCCTGACCCGAGTCTCCAACATTCGGAAAGCCGCTATTGGCATCTCTTTGGCACGCACAGCCAAGCTCCATCAAGCCGGGGTTTCTAAATCAATCGATTCCACAAGCCGCCAAGAATCAGTCGGGTGATGCGTTTTGCGTAGGTCAAGGAGGAGGCCGAAGGCCGGGGGACACGTAGCAAAACGCATCACCCGGCTGATTCGGTCCAAACCATGTTGAGGCAATCCTGCATTCAAACAGACACAGTCGGCCGCATCCAAACAAGACACCGCTCCGCCCCCAACCCCGGCACCTCCAGTTGTTCCACGTGAAACACTGCCACAGTAGGAGGCAGCGCAGCCAGTTCATCCGCCGGGTGTTTGCCCTTCATCGCCATCCAGACCCCCTGCTCTGCCAGCGCATTGACAGACCAAGACGTGAAATCCACCAGCGACGCAAACGCACGCGAGCTGACCACCTGGTATGTGTCGGTCAGGTTTTCCACCCGCGCATGGACACCGCGCAAATTGAGCAGCTTCAGGCTCAACGCCACCTGCTGGATGAACGATGCCTTCTTGGCCACGGTATCCACACAGTCCACCTGAATCTCCGGGCACATGATGGCAATCACCACCCCAGGCAGCCCGGCACCGGAACCTACATCCAGCAACCGCACAGGCTTTGCCGCGTCCACAGCATCGGATCGCAGAGTTTGCAACTGCGATTGCAGAGGCCGAATCACCGCCAGACTGTCCAGCAGATGGTGCGTCAACATGGCCGGGGCGTCACGCACCGCGGTCAGGTTATAGACCTTGTTCCACTTCTGGATCAAAGCCATATAGGCCAACAAGGCAGTGGCTTGGGTGTCAGATAGCGGCAGGCCCAGCGCCGCAGCAGACTGGCTCAAAGCTTGACGCAGGTTCGGGTCAGCGGCAGTCACGGGCAACTTCACTTTCCAAAACACTCAGGGCGCGCTGGTCTTGCTCGCTCAGACTGGCTCGCTGACCACGCCGACTCTCGAGCACCCGGCGCTTTTCCTGGCAGGCTTGTTGCGCTTCCAGCAGCTTGCGCTCGGCGGCTTTGCGCTCCATTTCTGCTTGCATGGCAGCTTCAGTCTGCTTGGCGCACTGCTGCTCAAATCGCGCCATGTCCGCCTTGACCACCGCCTCGGGCGTCTGGCCGGTACCCTGCTCGATGTAGCGGGTGACCTTGTCGCTCAAGGCGCGGCACTCAGGGCTCAGCGCTGCACGCATCCGGCCACGCATGTCTTCCCGGCTCTGCGCGCTGGCGTCTTTCGGGGCTGCAGGCGGTGCGACCGGTGGAGCCACTGCGCCATATTTGGTCTTGCCACCCACCTGCCCGGCTGGGCAGGGTTGGTCGCTGAAGTTGACCCGGCCATCTGGTGCGGTGCATTTGTGGACATCTGCCCAGACCGTCTGCCCGGCCATCAGCAACAGACCACAGGCGATGCTTGCCGCAGCCCCGCTGTGCTGCCGCGCCGAGCGGGCGGGTTTCACGTGAAACAAAGAAGGTGTCATGGTTCGCTGTCCCAACAGTTACCGGGTTGATCGTTGATACGCACCCAATAGCGGGTGTTCGGGTCAAAACCCGTGCCTCTTTGGCCCTGCAGCCCCCAGCCGCCCTGACCATCATGAAACTCTGCCATTCGCCAGCCAGCGCCCAACTCTGCCACACAGCGAGCCGTGGCAACGTCGACCGACTCGAGCACGGCACCCATCACTGGGCTGGTGGCCGCCAACGTGCCGCGGACCCAGCCCTGGTAGAAACTGTCCAACACACCTTCTGGTTTGGCTGCGCCAGTGGTTTTGACACACAGCACCGGCAACACGGTGCGGCAAGTGGTGTCGCCCCGATATGGATTGCAGGAATCCTGATGCGGCCGGTCCAGTTGCCGGGGCTCACCGTGGCAGCTCAAGCCAACGGTATCTGGTGGTAGTTTGTCGTCCAGCGGGACCAAAGCGAATGTCAAGCCAAAACCAATCGGTCGGGGCGCTTCTGCCAATGCTGCGGGCGCCGGGGCCGGTGGCGGCGCTGGGGCGGTGGTTTGCTGCAACTCAACCTTGGCAGTCAGCGCCGCACGATCGTCCAGCCCCTTTTTCAGCCACAGCGGAATCAGCAGCAGCACGCCCAGAATACCCACCAGCCACCAGACACGTTTCATACCAATGCCCCTCTGTTACAGGACTTGCCTGCCTGACAAACCGATGGCGGCCCAGCCAATTGACCGCGCCCGCCAGACTCAGGCGTCTTGGGCCGTGGGCGCGGACAAACCACGGACACCACTTTTCTTCAGGTACACCAACAGCAGCGACACGCTGGCTGGGGTGATGCCCGATATTCTGGACGCCAGGCCCAGCGTTTCGGGGCGGTGTTTGTTCAACACCTGGCGCGCCTCAAAGCTCAACGCCGTCACCTGCAAATAGTCCAGGTCTGGCGGCAGCTTCAGATGCTCGTAGTAGGCGGTGCGCTCAATCTCGGCATGTTGCCGCTCGATGTAGCCCGAGTAAGTGGCGGCGATTTCAACTTGCTCAATCACCTCGGCCACAAAGCGATCTGGCATGAGCGCAGCGTCTGTTTCACGTGAAACATCTGCTGAGAATTCAGGCACGGCGTATTTACCACCATCCAAAGACATCAGCCCGGGGTAAGTGACACCCGGACGACGCAGCAGGTCGGCCAGGTTGTATTCATGCTCCAGCGCCTTGCCCAACACCCGCTCCGCCTCAGCCGCTTGCAGGTTTTTCGGACTGACCCAAATGGAGCGCAGGCGCTCTGTTTCACGTGAAACAGCGTCGCGTTTGCGGCAAAACGTTTCCCAGCGCACGTCGTCCACCAGGCCCAGCTGCCGCCCGACTTCGGTCAGGCGCGCGTCGGCATTGTCTTCACGCAGCTGCAACCGGAACTCAGCCCGGCTGGTGAACATGCGATACGGTTCGGTCACCCCCTTGGTGATCAGGTCGTCGACCATCACCCCCAAGTAAGCTTGGTCGCGCGCAGGCAGCCACGCGTCGCCAACAAAACTGATACGGCCAGCGGCGCTGGCCGCCGGGTTGCCACCACCCATGGCACGCGCCTGCAGTGCGGCATTGACGGCGGCAAACAAACCTTGTGCCGCAGCCTCTTCGTAACCGGTGGTGCCGTTGATCTGCCCGGCGAAAAACAGCCCGCCGATTGCCTTGGACTCAAAACTGCTCTTGAGTTGGGTCGGGTCAAAGTAGTCGTATTCAATGGCATAACCCGGGCGCAGGATGTGGGCGTTTTCCAGCCCGGGCATGCTGCGCACCAGCGCGTACTGAATATCAAACGGCAAGCTGGTGCTGATGCCGTTGGGGTAGTACTCGTGGGTGGTCAGGCCCTCGGGTTCCAGAAAAATCTGGTGGCTGTCTTTGTCGGCAAAGCGGTTGATCTTGTCCTCAATGCTCGGGCAGTAGCGCGGGCCAATGCCATCAATTTTGCCGGTGAACATCGGGCTGCGGTCAAAGCCGCTGCGGATGATGTCATGCGTGCGCACGTTGGTGTGGGTGATCCAGCATGGCATCTGATGCGGGTGCTGCTCAGGGCGGCCCAGAAAGCTGAACACCGGCATCACCGGGCTCATGCCGCCAGGCATGCCGTCACCGGGCTGCTCGATGCAGCGGCTGAAGTCGATGCTGCGCCCGTCGATGCGCGGTGGCGTGCCGGTTTTCAGGCGGCCTTGCGGCAGCTTGAGTTCTTTCAGGCGCGCGCTCAGGCTCACAGCAGGCGGGTCACCGGCACGACCCGCCGGGTAGTTGTTCAAACCGACATGGATCTTGCCATCCAGAAAAGTGCCGGCCGTCAGCACCACGGTGCTGGCGCGGAACTGGATGCCGACTTGTGTCACCGCCCCTACCACCCGGTCAGCTTTCACCATCAGGTCATCCACCGCCTGCTGAAACAGCCACAGATTCGGCTGGTTTTCCAGGCGGCGGCGAATCGCCGCCTTGTACAAAATGCGGTCGGCCTGGGCGCGGGTGGCGCGCACCGCCGGGCCTTTGGAAGAATTGAGAATCCGGAACTGGATGCCGCCCTCATCGGTCGCAGCCGCCATGGCGCCACCGAGTGCGTCCACCTCTTTCACCAGGTGGCCCTTGCCAATGCCGCCGATCGACGGGTTGCAGCTCATTTGCCCCAGCGTTTCGATGTTGTGTGTCAGCAGCAGCGTCTTGCAACCCATGCGGGCGGCTGCCAACGCGGCCTCGGTGCCGGCATGGCCGCCACCGACGACGATCACGTCAAAGTGTTGGGGGTAAAGCATGGTGTTTCTATCGGAGGGGCAGGGCTGTGGATTTTACCGAAGCCCCCAAAAACCACGCTGCGCCGCGTGGGCGCCACGGCAAAACCGGTCAAGTTCGGGAGCACAATGAGCACTGGCAGTTTCAGCTCCACCCCTTTTGAAACAGGACAAAACCATGGCACCCGGAAAAATTCTTGTCGCCCAAGGCGGCGGCCCCACCGCCGTCATCAACCAGTCGCTGGTGGGCGTGGCCCTTGAGGCGCGGCGTTTCAGCCACATCGGTCATATCTACGGCGCACTGCATGGTGTGCGCGGAATCGTCGATGAAAACTTTGTCGACCTCACCCAGGAAACCAGCCACAACCTGGAACTGGTGGCCAACACCCCGTCCAGCGCGCTGGGCTCCACCCGCGACAAGCCCGACGCCGCCTATTGCCACGAAATTTTCAAGGTGCTGCAAGCGCACCAGATTGGCCACTTTTTCTACATCGGCGGCAACGACTCATCTGACACGGTGCGCATCGTCAGTGAAGAAGCGCAGGCGGCCAACTACCCGCTGCGCACCATACACATTCCCAAAACCATTGACAACGATCTGGTCGGCAGCGACCACACGCCCGGTTTTCCGTCTGCCGCACGTTTTGTGGCCCAGGCCTTTGCCGGTGCCAACCTGGACAACGCCGCCCTGCCCGGTGTGTATGTGGGGGTGGTCATGGGCCGCCACGCCGGTTTCTTGACGGCCGCCTCGGCGCTAGGCAAGAAGTTCCCCGACGATGGCCCGCACCTGATCTACCTGCCCGAGCGCACCTTTGTGCTGGAGAAATTCCTGGCCGATGTGAAGGCCATCTACGAGCGCTATGGCCGCTGCGTGATTGCCGTGTCCGAGGGCATTCACGACGCCTCCGGTGCGCCGATTGCTGCCTTGCTGGCCAAAGACCTGGAGCATGACGCCCATGGCAATGTGCAGCTCTCGGGCAACGGCGCGCTGGCTGACCTGCTGTGCGAAGAGATCAAGACCAAACTCAACATCAAGCGTGTGCGCGGTGACACCTTTGGCTACATGCAGCGTTCGTTCATCGGCTGCGTGTCAGACGTGGACCAGCGCGAAGCCCGCGAGGTCGGCGAAAAAGCCGTGCAATTTGCCATGTGGGGCGACCGCGACGGCTCGGTGGCCATCAAGCGCACCGGCTTTTATTCGGTCGACTACGAGCTGCTGCCCCTGAGCACGGTGGCTGGCAAAACCCGCACCATGGAAGACGAGTTCATCTCGGCCAGTGGTACCGATGTCACCGACGCTTTCCGCATGTATTTGCGCCCACTGCTGGGTTCCAAAATGCCCGACGCGTTCCGCCTGCGGCATAACCCGATCGCCAAAGTTTTACACCGTTAAATTGACCTCCAGCCCTTTCACCAAAAGGGCTGGCAGCTATCGTTTTCGTTAACCCAAGGCGGTTTGGCCAGAGGCTGCCAATGACCCTCCGGGTCCGGGGTATCCAGGCTTGGGGCAACGCCGCCAGACGATGCGGGTTAGCATTGAACATCGGTGATACCACTTCATCGAGTGATTGCCTGACGAGCTTGCTCCTTCCTGAAAGACTCTCATGAAACTTTATTACTCGGCTGGCGCCTGCTCCTTGTCAACCCATATCGCATTGAAAGAGTCCGAGCTGGACTTTGAAGCCATCGCTGCCCCGACCAAAACCCACCGGCTGGCAGACGGCACCGACTACTACAGCATCAACCCGCTGGGGTATGTGCCCTTGCTGGTGCTTGACGATGGCCGCCAATTGCATGAATGCCCGGTGATCCTGCAGTACGTCGCCGATCAGGTACCCGACAAAGCGCTGGCCCCGGCCAATGGCACGTTTGAGCGCTACAAGTTGCAGGAATGGCTCAACTTCATCGCGACCGAATTGCACAAAGGCTTCTCACCCCTGTTCACACCGGGCATGCCCGACGAGGCCAAGGCACTCGCCAAAACCCGCCTGATGGGCCGCCTACAATGGCTGGATGGCGAACTGGTCGGTAAGGCCTTCCTGATGGGTGACACATTCACAGTTGCAGATGCCTACCTGTTTGTGGTGCAAGGCTGGGGCAAATTTGTGGGTGTGGACACCTCCAGCCTGGCCAACCTGAACGCCTTGGCGGCCCGGGTGGCCGTGCGACCGGCAGTCCAAGCGGCCCTGCGTGCCGAAGGTTTGGTCAAATAGGCCGTTTAGCCATCAAGCCATCCCTGACTCAAAGGCCTGTTCACGATGTTCGAAAAAACCAATCTCCGCCAAGTTGACACCTCCTTGGCTGCCGTTGCCACGGGCCCCCACCTACCCGTTGTGGTGCCGGACTACCTCGAAAAAACTTATTGGTGGGCCTATACCCACCCCAACGCCGTGCGCATTTTTGAGCGCCAGTGGCTGGTGAACCTGATTTTGTGGGGCAATTTTTCGCGCCTGCGCGACTTGGCACTGCAGGACATGGGTGAGGTGATTCATGGCCAGGTGCTGCAGGTGGCTTGCGTCTATGGCAACCTGACCGAGCATATCGTGCGCCGACTCGACCCGCAGGCGCATCTGAGCGTGATCGACGTGGCGCCGGTGCAAATCAAGAACCTGCACCAAAAACTGAGCAACAAAAGCCAGGTCAGCATCCTGCAGCAAGACGCCTCCCGCATGGCTTTTGCGGATGCCAGCCAGGACACCACGCTGGTGTTTTTCCTGCTGCACGAGATGCCGGTGGAGGTGCGCCGCAAGACCATCGCCGAGGCGTTGCGCGTCACCAAACCCGGTGGCAAGATCGTTTTTGTGGACTACCACAAGCCGGTGGCGAGCAGCCCTTTCCGTTACATCATGGTGCCGATCCTGACCACGCTGGAACCCTTCGCCATGGATTTATGGAACCACGACATTTCTGAGTGGCTGCCCGCCAGCGTTTCCGCCAGCCAGATCGACAAACAAACCTATTTTGGCGGCCTGTACCAAAAGCTGGTGATCACCCGCTAAGCCTGGCCTGTAACCAAAGGCACACAAGGCGTGCGCCGGTTCGTCAGATAATTGCACCTTTTTGCTGCAGCCTACGCCTTGGAAACCCCCGCCACACTGACCCTCTCCCAACTCGCTTGCAGCAAGGGTGGGCGTCAGCTTTTCAAGGATGTGGATTGCACGCTGCAAGCCGGGCACTGGCTGTATGTGGCGGGCGCCAACGGGGTTGGCAAAACCAGTTTGCTGCGCATGTTGTGTGGGTTGGCGCCGGTCGAGGCGGGCCAGATTCTCTGGAACCACACCCCCATTGGCGCGCAGCCCGACAGTTACCGGCAGGACCTGTGTTACCTCGGTCACCTCAATGCGCTGCAGGAATCCATGTCGGTGCAGGAAAACCTGATGTTCACCTCGGCCTTGGGCGGCACGGCGCTCAACGAGCCCAAAGCTCGCGCAGTGCTGGAGCGTTTTGGCCTGCGCGGACGTTCACAGCAACTGGTGCGGCACTTGTCGCAAGGCCAAAAGCGCCGGGTGGCCCTGTCACGGCTGGCACTCAGCTCGGCCAGGCTGTGGGTACTGGATGAGCCCTATGTGGCCATGGACGAGGCTGGCATCCAGATGCTGTCAGACCTGATCGCCGCCCACCTGGACCAGGGCGGCCTGGCCGTGCTCACCAGCCACCAGCGTGTGCCTGTGGGCGTGCATCCGGCGCAACTGCTGGAATTGAAGGCGTTATGACACCCGTCGCACCCACCCTGAGTGCCGGCTCGGTCATGCTGGCGGTGCTCAAGCGCGAAGTGGCGCTGGGCCTGCGGCAAAAAGGCGAGGTGTTGACGCCGCTGGTGTTTTTCATGGTCATCGCCAGCCTGTTCCCGCTAGGCGTGGGCGCCGAGTCCAGTCTGCTGCTGCGCATGGCACCGGGTGTGTTGTGGGTCAGCGCCCTGCTGGCCGCCATGTTGTCGCTGCAGCGCATGTTTGCCACCGACTATGCCGACGGTTCGCTGGAGCAGATGGTGCTGTCACCCACGCCGCTGGGCTTGTTGGTGCTGGCCAAGGCACTGGCACACTTTTTATTGTCGGGTGTGCCGCTGGTGTTGATGGCACCGGTGCTGGGGCTGCAATTTGGCCTGGACAGCCGGGCGCTGGGCATCCTGATGTTGACGCTGCTGCTGGGCACACCCACCTTGAGCCTGATTGGCAGCATTGGTGCCGCGCTGACCTTAGGCGTACGCGGTGCAGGGGTTTTGCTTTCCTTGTTGATCCTGCCGCTTTATATTCCGGTGCTTATATTTGGTGCCGGTGCCGTCGAAGCCGACGCTGCCGGGCTGGGCTTTGGCGGGCATGTGTCCCTGTTGTCTGCCCTGCTGGTACTCTCGCTGTTTTTTTCACCTTTTGCCACCGCCGCTGCGTTGAGGATTTCCCTGGAATGAATACACCTGTGACTCATTGGTTCAAGTTTGCCTCACCGCAAAACTTCTACCACCTGGCCGGCAAACTGTGGCCCTGGTTTGCGGCACTGGCCACCGTGCTGTGCGCAGTGGGTTTATGGATCGGTTTTTTTGTCGCGCCCGTAGACGCCCAGCAAGGCCAGGGTTACCGCATCATCTTTGTGCATGTGCCGGCCTCGCAGATGTCGATGTTCATCTACCTGGTGATGGCTGCCTGGGCAGGGATTGGGCTGGCGTTCAACACCCGGTTGTCGGGCATGGTGGCCTCGGCTCTGGCCCCCACCGGCGCCCTGTTCGCGTTTTTGTCGCTGCTGACCGGGGCGTTGTGGGGCAAGCCGATGTGGGGCGCCTGGTGGGTGTGGGACGCCCGTCTGACCTCGACACTGATCCTGCTGTTTCTGTACCTCGGCTTCATGGCGTTACACGCCAGCATTGACGACCCTCGCCGCGCCGACCGTGCCAGCGCCGTGCTGGCCCTGGTGGGTGCGGTGAACGTGCCCATCATCTACTTCTCGGTCAAATGGTGGAACACGCTGCACCAAGGCGCTTCGGTATCGCTCAAGGGCAGTTCCATGGCCAGCACCATGCTCACCGGCATGTTGGTCATGGTCGTGGCCTTCTGGATGTATGCCATTGCCATCGCCCTGTTTCGGGTGCGCAACATCATTTTGGACCGTGAACGTCATACCGAATGGGTGAAACATGCAGTGGCATAGCTGGGCAGAATTTTGGGCGATGGGCGGCTACGGCTTCTACGTCTGGGGCAGCTTCGGTGCCACGGCGCTGGTCATCATGGCTGAAATCTGGCAGGTTCGTGCGCAACGGCGTGCACTTTTACGAAACCTTTTGAACGAAACCAACTCACAAGACGACGTCCACTCGTCCTCGTCATCATGAAACCACGTCAAAAACGCGCCGCCATCATTGTCGGCGGTCTCGCCGCCATCAGCCTGTCAGCCTATTTTGTGCTCAATGCCTTCGAGAGCAACCTGGTGTTTTTCTTCACACCGAGCCAGATCGAATTGGGCGAAGCGCCCAAAGACCGCACCTTCCGCGTCGGTGGCATGGTCAAGGAAGGTTCTCTGCAGCGTGTCAACATGACCTCCAGCTTTGTTGTGACCGACACCGCCAAGGAAGTCAAAGTGTCCTACACCGGCATCCTGCCCGACCTGTTCAAGGAAGGCAAAGGCGTGGTGGCACAAGGCAAGCTCGACAGTTCAGGCCTCTTTGCCGCCTCTGAGGTGCTGGCCAAACACGATGAAAACTATATGCCGCCCGAGGCCCAGCATGCCATGGACCAGGCGCAGATTGCCAATGCCACCAAAACCCTGAAGTAGTCCGCGCAGCCCTGATCCGCCCATGCCCTTACCTTTACCTGGCAACACCCCATGATTCCTGAACTTGGACATTTTTCGCTGATCCTGGCCCTGCTGGTGGCCGCCAGCCTGGGCGTGCTACCCCTGGTGGGTGCCTACCAGAACCGTGCCGACTGGATGGCCTATGCCCGCCCCAGTGCGCAGGCCTTGTTTGTTCTCACCGCTTTTTCCTTTGGTTGCCTGACCTACGCGTTTTATACCAACGACTTTTCGGTGCAATACGTGGCCCAGCAGTCCAACTCCAAACTACCGGTGCTTTACAAAATATCGGGCGTCTGGGGTGGCCATGAAGGCTCCCTGCTGTTGTGGATGCTGATGCTCAGCAGCTGGATGCTGGCCGTGACCATCTTCTCGCGCCAGCTGCCTGATGTGATGGTGTCGCGCGTGTTGGGGGTGCTGGGCCTGGTGTCAGTGGGTTTCATGCTGTTCATGCTGCTGACGTCCAACCCCTTCAATCGCCTGGTCGACATGCCCGCCGATGGCCGTGATCTGAACCCCATGCTGCAAGACCCTGGCCTGGTGTTTCACCCGCCGCTGCTGTACATGGGGTATGTGGGTATGGCGGTGCCATTTGCCTTTGCCATTGCGGCCTTGCTCAACGGCCGTCTGGACGCCGCCTGGGCGCGCTGGTCGCGGCCCTGGGCCACCGCAGCCTGGATTTTTCTGACCCTGGGCATTGCCCTGGGCTCCTGGTGGGCCTATTACGAGTTGGGTTGGGGCGGTTGGTGGTTCTGGGACCCGGTTGAAAACGCGTCGTTCCTGCCCTGGCTGGTGTCCACCGCGCTGATCCACTCGCTGGCCGTCACCGAGAAACGTGGCCTGTTCAGAAACTGGACCATCATTTTGGCCATCACTGCTTTTTCATTGAGCCTGCTGGGGACCTTCCTGGTGCGCTCGGGAGTGTTGACGTCGGTCCACGCCTTTGCATCCGATCCCAGCCGCGGCGTCTTTATCCTCGGTTTTCTGGTGGCGGTAGTGGGTAGCTCGCTGGTGCTATTCGCCCTGCGGGCCAACAAGGTTCAGGTCGGTGGCAGCTTCTCACTGGTATCGCGTGAAACCTTTTTGCTCATCAACAATGTGCTGCTGACCACAGCCGCTGCCAGTGTGCTGCTGGGCACGGTCTACCCGCTGATTGTGGACGCGCTCAACATGGGCAAGTTGTCGGTCGGCCCGCCCTACTTCAACGCGGTGTTTGCCCCCATCATGGTGCCGGTGCTGGTGTTCATGGTGATCGGTTCGTATGCCCGCTGGAAGAACGACAGCCTGTCTGAACTGGCCAAACGGCTGCGCCCGATCGCCATTGTGTCGGTGCTGGCAGGTGGCGCCTTGCCACTGCTGGCTGGCGCTTGGTCGCCCCTGGTCGCCATGGGTCTGACGCTGGCTGTCTGGATCATTCTGGCCTCGGCGGTAGGTATCTATCGCCATGCCAAAAACACCGGCTCTGGCCAGTCCACCCCGTTGTCGTTCTGGGGCATGCATGTGGCACACATCGGCATTGCGGTCACGGTGATCGGCATCACCATGGTGAAAGGCTACGAGACCGAAAAAGACGTGCGCATGGCGCTGGGCGATACCGTGATGGTGGGGGGTTACACCTTCAAGCTCACCGGTATCGGTGAAAAACCTGGGCCCAATTACAACGCTGATGTCGGAACTGTGGAGTTGCTGCAAGGTGACAAGCTGCTCACCACGCTGCACCCTGAAAAGCGAACCTATTTCTCCTCCACCATGCCCATGACCGAAGCCGCTATCGACAGCAACCTGACCCGTGATGTGTATGTGTCACTCGGTGAAAAACTCGAAGACAGCGCCACGCCCGCCTGGGCCATGCGGGTGTACTACAAGCCGTTTGTGACCTGGATCTGGTTTGGCTGCCTGATCATGGCGTTTGGCGGCACCATGGCAGCACTCGACCGGCGCTACCGCAAAAAACTGGCGCAACGTCAAGCACCTGCACAGGCCGACACGGGTGCCGTCCAGACCGCCTGAAGCGGTGCATTCTGGCTGAACGCATGAAGAAAACCCTGATTCCCCTGGTCGTTTTTGTTGTCCTGGTCATTTTCCTGGCCATCGGGCTGACGCGCGACCCGCGTGAAATTCCTTCACCCCTGATCGACAAGCCCGCACCGGCATTTACTGCGCCGGTGCTCAACGGCGGGGGAATGCAGTTCTCCAACAAGGACATGCTTGGCAAGGTCTGGCTGCTCAACACCTGGGCCTCCTGGTGTGTGGCCTGCCGCCAGGAGCACCCGCTGATGGTGGAACTCTCCAAAGCCAAGATCCTGCCCATCATCGGTCTGGACTACAAAGACAAAGACGAACTGGGCATACAGTGGCTGGAACGTTACGGCAACCCTTACGACGTGTCGATGGCTGACCGTGATGGCCGCATCGGCATGGATTTTGGTGTGTATGGTGTGCCTGAGAGTTTCCTGATCGACAAAACCGGCATCATTCGCTACAAGCAAATCGGACCTTTCACCGAAGCCGACATCAACAACAAACTGTTGCCCCTGGTGAAGGAACTGCAGAAATGAAACTCTGGCTGACCCTCGCCCTGGCCTTGCAGCTGGCCCTGCCATCTCACGCCAATGAAGCCGCGCCGCTGGCAGAAGACCCGGTGGTGGAACAACGCCTGATCGTCATTGCTGAAGAACTGCGCTGCCTGGTCTGCCAGAATGAATCGCTGGCGGGCTCGCGGGCTGACCTGGCCATGGACTTGCGCCGAGAAGTGCGCAACCTGATCAAATCCGGCAAGACAGACGCTGAAATCAAGGACTTTCTGGTTAGCCGTTATGGCGACTTCATCCTGTACCGCCCGCCGGTCAAACCCACCACCTGGCTGCTCTGGTTTGGCCCACTGGTGCTGTTGCTGGGCGCCGTCTGGCTGCTGATCAGCACCATCCGACGCATCCAGCAGCAAAAAGACGCGCCACAGATCGATGCGCAACAACGCGCCAAGGCGCAAGCCCTTCTTCAAGAGACTGATCCTCAAAAATGAATGTTTTCATAGCTATTGCAGCGCTGCTGACGCTGCTGGTATTGGCATGGCTGCTTTTGCCTTTGCTGCGTTCCAGCCACCGAAGCGGTATTTCCAGTGAAGGCTTGAATGCGGCCATCCACCGCGACCAGCTGTTGGCGCTTGAGGCAGATCTGGCCCGGGGGGTCATCCATCAGGAAGACTTTGAAGCCACGCGCGACGAACTGCAACTCAGGCTCCTCGACGACACCCAAAGCACGCCCATGGCGCCCACCCGGCAAGGCAAGCGCTTGCTGAGCCCCAAAGCCACCGCCGCTATCGTGGCGCTGGCCACCCCATTGCTGGCGGTAGGCCTGTACCTGCAGCTTGGCAGCCCGGCACTGGTTGACCCGGTGCAAAACCCGCAGATGGGCGAGCAGGAAATCCGTGACATGATTGCCAAGCTGGCTGATCGGCAGAAAGAAAACCCGACTGACCTGAAAGGCTGGACCATGCTGGCGCGCTCCTACCGCGTCATGGGACGTCTCGACGATGCGCGCGACGCTTTCGAGAAGGCTGGCAACTACATCGACACCGACCCAGATGCCCTGCTCGACTACGCTGCTGTTCTGGGCGGGTTGCAAGGCAACAAGCTCGAAGGCAAGCCCACCGCCCTGATTGAGCAGGCGCTCAAAGTCAGCCCTGAGCACCCCAGCGGCCTGATGCTGCTGGGTATTGCCGCCTACCAGCGTGCAGACTATGCAGGAGCGGTCAAAGTCTGGGAAAAACTGGTGAGCCTGATGGACCCGGCATCGCCCAATGCGCAGCAAATGCAGGCCAACATTGCCGACGCCCGGGCACAGGGCAAGCTGCCCCCGGCCGATGCCACCAAGCTGCCCCCGGTACCCGCTGGCGCCGCTGCAGGTGGCATGACACCCGAGATGATCAACCAGATGGTGGAACGCCTGGCCACACGCCTCAAAGACAACCCTGACGATTACACCGGCTGGGCACGCCTGGCCAACGCCTACAAGGTGCAAGGCAAGCTCGACGATGCCGCACAGGCGTTTGCCAAGACCGGCCCGCTGCTCACCACCGACGCCAACCTGATCACCCAGTACGCCGACTTGTTGGCCACCCGGGCCAAGGGTGATTTCAAGGGCCAGCCGATCACCCTCATCAACCAGGCACTGCGCATTGACCCCAAACAGCCCAATGCCTTGATGATGGCCGCGCAAGCCGCCTACCAGGCTGCCGACTACGCCAAAGCCATCGGCTACTGGGAGACTGTGTTGACGATCCTGCCCGGCAACTCACCCGACAGCCAGCAGGTCAAGGCTGAAATTGCCGATGCCAAAAGCAAAATGGGCGCCCAGAACAAGCCTTAGCCCACGCGCCTTCACGGCGCCCCCTTGAATCACCAGATCCGGGCCTTGCCTGCATCTGGTTTTTTTTCGTCACAAATCAGTCCACCGGTATCCCCCGCGGGGACTCGGGTGATCTGGATAACCCTGTGAATAGTTGCACTTTAAAGCCAAGGTTATCCACAAAAAATTTTAATTTTTGAACTTGTTCATCTTTGCACGACAGCTCAGAAGCGTACTCCTGCACAGCAGTCAATACCATTCAAATCCATGATTTATAAGACTAATTAGAACTTATCCACGGCTGGCTGACGGCTCTATCTACTACGACTAATTGATATTTCAGTATTTGGATAAAGACAAGGTTAAAGTTTTTCCCACTTTTGAAGTAGTTCGGTGCCAAATTTCACAAGCTTGTGCATAAACCTAAAAACACATCGCTCCATCCATATTTTTGTGGCGCAATCAAGTAACATTTGGCCTCGTTCATCGGCCTGACCACCCTAAACTGGTTTCGGCCACTCAAGCCCCACTTTTCCAGACTGTTTCGCCACTTCCACCCGTGACTGCCTCATTTGAAATTAAAAGCGCGCAGCTTCCACTGATGTCGCTGGTCACCAAAACTGCCAGTTTGCAGCAGGTGGCCGATGAACTGCTGCAAAGTTATGGTCCAGCCAGTGACAGTGCTGATTTTTTTGACTTTGACGCGGTGGTCATTGATGCCACCAAGGCCAAAGCGCTTGTTACCGCTGCTGACTTGGGGGCTTTGGTGACCGCGTTACTGGCTTGTCGGCTCAAGCCGGTGGCTTTTCGTGGCCAGCTGGTGGGTGATGCCGAGGCGGCACTGGCGCTGGGTCTGGTGATGACAGCGCCTGAAGTGGCGCGCAGCAAACCCGCGCCAGAGCCCAAAAAAACCGCAGCGGCGCCCGTCGAAGTGATCAGGGAAGTGGTGACGGAAGTGATCCGGGAAGTGGTGCGCGAAGTGCCGTCCCCCGCCGTCCCCACCCTGGTCATCGACAAACCTGTGCGCTCTGGCCAGAAGGTGTATGCCCGGGGTACTGACCTGGTGGTGCTGGCCATGGTGAACCAGGGTGGTGAGGTGGTGGCAGATGGGAACATCCATGTGTACGCCCCACTGCGCGGCAAAGCCATGGCCGGTGCCAGCGGTAACGCGAATGCGCGTATTTTTTCCACCTGCCTGGAGCCCGAGTTGATCTCCATTGCCGGGGTCTATCGCACCAGCGAAAATGCGTTGCCGCCCGACATCCAGGGCAAAGCGGCGCAAGTGCGTTTGAGTGATGATGGCCAGGAAAAGCTGCTGTTTGAAGCCTTGGCGACCTGACAACATTCTTCAGGGCGCCTCCGAATACTTATTTGAAAGACTGTGTAGTTATGACAAAAATCATTGTGGTGACTTCTGGCAAGGGGGGCGTGGGCAAAACCACCACCAGCGCCAGTTTTGCAACCGGCCTGGCCCTGCGTGGCCACAAAACCGCGGTCATCGACTTTGACGTGGGCCTGCGCAACCTGGACCTGATCATGGGTTGCGAGCGCCGTGTGGTGTATGACCTGATCAACGTCATCCACGGTGAAGCCAACCTGAACCAGGCCCTGATCAAGGACAAGCAGTGCGACAACCTGTACGTGCTGGCGGCCTCACAAACCCGTGACAAAGACGCGCTGACCCAGGACGGGGTGGAAAAAGTGCTGGCCGATCTGGCTGCCATGGACTTTGAATTCATCGTCTGCGATTCGCCTGCCGGTATCGAGACCGGTGCCTTGATGGCCATGCACTTTGCCGACGAGGCGCTGGTGGTGACCAACCCCGAGGTGTCCTCGGTACGCGACTCGGACCGTATTCTGGGCATGTTGTCGAGCAAAACCAGGCGCGGCATGTCGGGGGCTGAGCCTATCAAGGAGCACCTGCTGATCACCCGCTACAACCCGGCACGCGTCAACCAGGGGCAGATGCTGTCCTTGCAGGACATCCAGGACATTTTGCGCATCAAGCTCATTGGGGTGATTCCCGAGAGTGAAAGCGTGCTGCAGGCCTCCAACCAGGGTGTGCCAGCGGTGCACCTGAACGGCAGCGATGTCTCGGAAGCCTACAAGGACGTGGTGGCGCGTTTTCTCGGTGAAGACAAGCCACTGCGCTTCACCGAGCCGCCCAAGCAAGGCCTGCTCAAACGCCTGTTCGGGGGGAAATAACGCATGTCTTTTTTCTCATTTTTTCTGGGTGAAAAAAAGAAGACGGCCAGTGTGGCCAAAGAGCGGTTGCAGATCATTCTGGCGCATGAGCGCAGTGGCCGCAGCCCGGCCACGCCAGACTACCTGCCTGATTTGCAGCGCGAACTGATTGCGGTGATCAGTAAATACGTGCGCATCAATCCCGACGACATCAAGGTCAACCTGGAGCGCCAGGACAACCTCGAAGTGCTGGAAGTCAAGATCGAACTGCCCGACAAGCGCTGAAAAGTCGCCGTTGCAGTCACTAAAATATCTGTTTGAAAGCAGGCATTTTGATCTGCTTCAAACGGAGCCATCATGATCAATCGTTCAAAGACAAGCAAAGTCTGCATGACGCTGTTGGGTGCGTCGGCGTTTATTTTTGTTCAGCCGGTGCAAGCCGCTGACAAAACCGGGCAAGCTGTCGTCCAGGAAGTATGTGCCGGTTGTCACCTTACCGGCAAGGACGGTGCGCCGGTCATCGGTGATGTGCAGGGTTGGCTGAGTCACACAAAAAATGGTCTGGTCAAGCTCACTGAAAATGCGATCTCAGGCATCGGTAAGATGCCTGCCCACGGCGGCCAACCTATCCTGACCGATCTGGAGATCAGCCGTGCAGTGGCATTCATGGTGAGTTCTGGCAAGGCAGTGGATCCCACCAAGCCTTACGCCTCACCCACCTCCGTGACGGCAGAGCAGCTGGTCACCACACGTTGTGCAGCCTGCCATGAAGATGCCAAGAGCGGTGCACCGCGTCTGGGTGACTTCCCGGCCTGGAAGCCACGTTTCCAGAAGGGCATGGACGGTTTGATGCACTCCGCCATTGGCGGGCACAAAGGCATGCCATCCCGTGGCGGCATGGATAACCTCAGCGATACCGACATGCGCAATGCGGTGACTTACATGGTGGTACAAAGCGCCACCTACAAAGCCCAACCGTGATGCAAGCGCCCTGATAGCTATAATAAATATAGCTATCAGCCCTTATTGAATAAGGGTTGGAGGCATATTTCTTATAAATTGAGCCGCCAGCGTTTGAGCAGCAAGGCGTTGCTCATCACACTCACCGAGCTCATCGCCATCGCGGCACCGGCCAGCACAGGGTTCAGCACGCCAAAGGCGGCCAGCGGAATTCCAGCCACGTTGTAAATAAACGCCCAGAACAGGTTTTGCCGGATTTTCGCCACGGTGCGGTGCGAGATGTCCAGCGCCGCGGTCACCAGCGCCAGGTCGCCGCGCATCAGCGTGATGCCGGCGGCGTGCATCGCCACATCAGTACCGCCACCGGCGTTGGCCATGGCGATACCGACATCCGCCGCCGCCAGCGCCGGGGCGTCGTTGACACCGTCACCGACCATGATGACGGTCTGGCCACCTTGTTTGAGCCGGGTGATGTGGGCGGCTTTGTCACCGGGCAACACATCGCTGATGACTTCATCAGCCTTCAAACCGACGCGTTGCGCCATGGCTTGCGCGGCCGCTTGGTTGTCGCCCGAGAGCATCAGTACCCGGATGCCTTGCGCACGCAGTGCTGCCACGGCTGGGGCGGCGCTGGGTTTGGGTTCGTCGCCAAACGCCATCAGGGCGAGCACTTGCAGACCTTCCGCGCTGCGTTGGGCCAGGGCCGCCAGCGTGGCGCCCCGGTTTTGCAGGGTGATCAAAGTGTCTTCAAAGTCGGCCAGACTGCCACCCAGCTCACGCAGCCACAGCAAGTTGCCAATCACATAGTCCTCACCCTCCACACTGCCCTGCAAACCTTTGCCAGGGGTAGACAAGATCTGGCTGACCGGCGGCAAAACGATGCTTTTCTCTTGCGCCGCTGTCACCACCGCCCGGGCCAGCGGGTGGCTGCTGCCACTTTGCAACGCGGCGGCAATACCCAGCCAGTGCGTTTCATCCTCGCCCGGCCGCACCACAAAGTCCGTCAGCCGCGCCTGGCCCACGGTCAGCGTGCCGGTTTTGTCAAACACCACCACCTGGGCTTTGTGCGCCAGCTCCAGCGCCTGCGCATCCTTGATCAGAATGCCATGCTGCGCCGCCACCCCGGTGCCCGCCATGATGGCCGCCGGTGTGGCCAGCCCCAGCGCGCAGGGGCAGGCAATCACCAGCACGGTCACGGCGTGGATCACCGCCACCTCCAGCGCGTGGCCGCTGAGCCACCAGCCCAGAAAGGTGGCCAGCGCCAACCCCATCACCACCGGCACAAACACCGCACTCACCTGGTCCACCAGCCGCTGGATCGGTGCCTTGCCCGCCTGGGCGTCTTCCACCAGCCGGATGATGTTGGCCAGCACCGTGTCGACACCGATTGCCGTAACCTGGACGATGACACGCCCGTCGCCGTTGAGGGTGCCTCCGGTCACCGGGTCACCGATTTGTTTGGTCACCGGTAGTGGTTCACCGGTGAGCATCGACTCGTCCACCTGGGTTTGCCCCTCCATCACCCGGCCGTCCACCGCAAAGCGCTCGCCGGGTCGTACCACCAGTTCGTCACCGGCCAGTACCTCGTCAATCGGCACATCCACCTCGCCGTCCAGCCCCAGCAGGTGCGCCACGTCCGGGCGTAACGCGTGCAGGGCGCGGATGGCGGAAGTGGTTTGCCGCTTGGCGCGCGCCTCCAGCCATTTGCCCAGCAGCACCAGCGTGATGACCACCGCCGAGGCTTCAAAGTACAGGTGTGGCACGGCATCAGGTGCTGATGTGAGCCAAAGCCACACCGACAGCAGCCAGCCAGCGCTGGTGCCGATCGACACCAGCAAATCCATGTTGCCGCTGCGCGCCAGCAGCGCATGCCAGCCAGCCTTGTAAAAACGTGCCCCCAGGAAAAATTGCACCGGTGTGGCCAGCGCAAACTGCAGCCAGGCGGGCAGCATCCAGTGTTGGCCAAACAGGTCGCCCAACATCGGCAGCATCAACGGAATAGAGAGCAACCCGCCCAGTGCCACCGGGCCAAACCCGGCCCAGGTCGACTCGGAAGGGGCATCGATGGCCGCGTTGGCCGCCACCGGCTCATAACCTGCATCGCGTACGGCACGTTTGAGCCGCGCCTCAATCTGCTCGCTGGGTGCCACCAGGATACGGGCCGACTCGGTGGCCAGGTTCACCGCCACCTCTTGTACGCCGGGTACTTTTTTGAGCGCGCGCTCGGCCCGGGCCACGCACGACGCGCAGGTCATGCCGTGGATGCCCAAGTCAAAACGCAGGTTTTCCGGGCCAGAATTCAGGGTTGTCATGGGTCAAAGGATCGCACCAAGTAAGTCAGCGTTCACAATACGCGCTTTGCAATCACCCTATTTTCAGAGGATTTGTATGAAGTACAGCTTTCATGTCGAGGGGATGACCTGCGAGCATTGTGAAAAGGCCGTGGTGCGCGCGGTGCGCCAGCTTGACCGCAGCGCGCAGGTGCTGGCTGATCGCACCCAGAACAAGGTGGAGGTGGAATCCAGCGCGTCCGCCCAGGACATCACCCAGGCTATTGCCGACGAAGGTTACAAGGTGGTGGCTTAAGTGGTGGCCGCAGCTTCTGACTGGCCGATGGAACAGGTCACCAGTCTGTACCCGTCGCTCAAGGAGGTGCAGCCCAGCCTGGCCGAGGTCAGTGCCGTGTTGCAGCCAATGACGGTGCCCACTGATACCGTACTGTTCAGCGAAAACGCCGCCTGCCAGGGTTTTCCGCTGGTGATTGAGGGCGAAATCAAGGTCTCGCGCAGCTCGGGGGATGGCCGCTCGCTGGAGCTCTACCGGGTGGTGGCGGGTGAACTGTGTCTGGTGTCGAGCGCCTGCCTGTTTCGGGCCCAGCCACTGTCGGCCTTTGGCATCACCACCAAACCGAGCACTTTTTTGCTGATCCGCCCGGACCTGTTCAAGCGCTGGATCGAAACTCCGGCGTTTCGCAACGACGTGCTGGGCCTGTTTGCCGAGCGCATGGCCGATCTGACCGGGCTGGTGGACGCGGTCGCATTCCATAAGCTGGACCGGCGTTTGGCGGCTGCCCTGTTGGGGCGGGGCCAGCAGCTGGCCATCACCCATCAGGCGTTGGCCGACGAGCTGGGCACGGTGCGCGAGATGGTCACCCGCCTGCTGCGCCGGTTTGAGCGCGATGGCTGGGTGGTGCTGGGGCGCGAGCAGATCACCATCGTCAACAGTGCGGCCCTGCGCGGGCTGGTCAGCAGCAACCTGAATTGAGTCGGCTTTGGCTCTGTGACGGCACGGGCTCAGTTGCCTGGCGTGCATCCGCGGTCATTGGGTGACTTGAGTCACAGATCAAAAGCACTTGTCAAGGGTGTAATTCGTCCGTCGTCCATTTTTCGGCGGTTTCACTTTTTTCAAGGAGTCTTCATGAAAGCAAACGTTGGCGGTATCGACCGCATCCTGCGCATTGTTCTGGGTCTGGTGCTGATCGGTTTGACGCTGACCGGCACGATTGGCGTCTGGGGCTGGATTGGTGTGGTCCCGCTGGCCACCGGTGCCATCAGCTGGTGCCCGCTGTACCCGATGATCGGGCTGAACACCTGCGCCAAGAAATAAGCGATACACGTCGCTGGTGTCAAAAAAAGCCTGCCAGGCTCAGCCCGGCAGGCTTTTTTGCTTTGATAAATATAGCTGTCAGCCCTTATTGAATAGGGGCTAGAGGCATTTTTTTCCTTGAACTTTTGACACTAATCATCGTCATTTTTATCGCTGCGACGCTTGGTGTTGTTGTCGCTGTCCCGGCCACCCTCAATGTCATGCTTGTTGCCGCTGCTATGGCACTCCACGCAGTTGTCATATTTGCTGATGCCCTCCTTGATGTGCTCGCGGCGGATGTTGTCAGGCGTGTGTTCGTGGCAGCTGTAGCAGGTGTAGCGGCTGTAGTCGTTGCGCACATGGCAGGTAACGCAGGTGGCGTTGTGGTCCTTGTCCAGCACAAAATACTTGGCGTGGTCAAACGTGGCCGGTGTCCACTTGGTCTGGCTGTGGCATTGCAGGCAGTTACCGGTGACCTGTTTGTGCAGCGCATCCGGGGGTACCTTGTGGCAGGTCTGGCATTGGTCCAGCGTGGCTTTTTTCAGCAGCGCGTGGTCAAACTGGCGCTGTCGGGCAAAACGTTTCACCCCGGCGTGGTCGCTGTGGCAGGCCACGCAGTCCTGACTCATGAGTTCCTGGTGAAAAGCGCTGGTGGTGGTGGGCTTGAGAACCACGGCACCCGTGGTGGTCAGCCGGCCGATGTCTACCGGCTTGTGGCAGCTGGCGCATTTGTCTGAATTGGCGCCGGTAAAGATGGCGTGGCAGGCAAAACAGTCGCCTTCCAGGGCTTGGTGGCCGGGGATCAGCTTGCCTGGTCCCACCATCAAATGGGGGTAAATGAAGGTCAGCGCGGCCAGAATGACCAGGTTGATGGCCAGCAGGATCTTGACGATTTTGCTCATACCCAACCCCAGAACATGAACACGCTCAGAATGTGGCCCAGCGCCATCACCATGAACACGATGTAGATCGGGATGTGCACCTTGCGCCACTGGTTCATGATGTAGAGCGTCACAGCGTCCCAGAAAACGGCTTGCTCGACCTCGGGTTGGGACAGGCCGCGCAACTGAAACTGCTCGCGCTGGGCTTGCACATGTGCTTTGGCGCGTTTGAGCAGCAAGCGCCCCACCAGGCCGCTGACCACATTGACACTCATGGCCACCGTGCCCAGCCACGGCAGGATGGCGTTGAAGTGCACACCCGCATGGATCAGGATCATCAGCGACCCCAGCCAGGCGCTGAATTCATGCATGCGCAACAGAGTGACCGGGTTGCCGGTGGTGACGATCTTGCGTTTGCGCAGCGAGTAATAAAACGAGACGATGATCAGCAAGGTGCCCAGAATGCCCAAGTAGCGGCCGACCCACACCAGATTCATTCTGTGCAGCAGGTAGTCACCAGACCAGGACGCCAGCGCCAGCACACTCAGCAACAGGCTGAAGGGCAGAACATGGTCACGCCAGAGGGATGGCTTCATTTACAGCTCCAGTGTGACGTTGGTTTTTGGGCTGCTGACGCACAGCAGGCAGGTGCCGGGTTCGGGGTCGAAGTCCGGTGCCTCCCGGTAACGTACCTCACCGGCGCGGATCGTGGTCTGGCAGCTGCCGCAACTCCCGGCGCGGCAGCCGGAATTCACCGCAATGCCATGTGCTTCGGCAAAGTCCAACAAATTGCCACTGCCCGGCTGCCAAGACATCTGCTTGCCAGATTGGGAAAAACTGACGGTGACGGCAGAGGTGTCGCCGACAGGCAGGGGTGCGCCAGCGGGCGTGGCCAGGGCGGCGCTTTTGCGTTGCACAGACGCTGGCCCAAAGGCCTCAAAGTGAATGCGCGCGTCAGGCACGCCCCAGTCTTCCAGGGCTGGCACCAGACTCGCCAGCATCGGTGTCGGGCCGCACAGGTAAAAGTGGTAAGGCTTCAGGGGCAGCAGGCGGCGCAGCAGGTCGATGTCAATACGGCCATGGCGCTGGTAGGGGCTGGTCAGGGTCGCAGTTTTGTCAGCATCACTGAGACAAAAAAGCAGGTGGAAGTTGGCATGCATGTCGGCCAGGGCTTCCAGGTGCGCCTGCGCCATCAGTTCCTGGGCAAAGCGGGCACCATATAGCAGCCAGACTTCGCGCGCTGGTTGCTGTGCAAAGCACCAGTTCACCATGCTCAGCATCGGTGTGATGCCGATGCCACCGGCCAGCAACACCACAGGGGCATCGCTTTGGTCAATGTGAAAGTGCCCGGCAGGGGCACGCACCTGCAACAGGCTGTCCAACTGCACCTGGTCGTGGAAATAGTTCGATGAACGTCCAGGCGGGTGGGTGCTGTTGGGCGGTGCCGGTGCGCGCTTGATCGACACGCGGTAGCTGTTGGCCCGTGGCCCGTCTGAGAGTGAATAACAGCGTGTCACGGACTCGGTGCCACCACCCACCACGGGAATATCCAACCGGAAAGTCAGGTACTGGCCGGGCATGAAGGCGGGCAATGCCAAAGCGTCTTGCGGTGCAAGATGAAACGAACAAATGTCCTGGGTGGCGTTTTCCACCACTTTGTGGGTCACCCTGAAAATACGCCAGCCCGACCAGGCAGTGGGAACTGCTTCTGTTTCGACCAGATCTTCAGGGTGTTTGACGGGCAGACCACCTTCGATGACCGTGGTGCGCAAGGCGTCGTAAGTCTGCCAGTGTCGCCAGAAGCCTATGGCCAGGTAGATGGCCAGTTGCAGCAGGATGGCACCAACAATCCAGAGCAGCAGATGGAGTGAGGTCATGGGACCATGCCTTGGGCCAAGCTGGCCCTCGCCTGAGATGTGACAAACACTTGGGATACCTTCTTCTTGTCGAAGTGACAAAAGTCTAGGCTCGTTGTCTTAAGTAACTCTTAACACCCGCTGGGCGATTCTGGGTGGTCTGGATTGACTTCAACAAGTCGCCCAGCATCAGGCGTGCAAAGTTTCATCCGCAGGAATCTCCCGAGCGTCACGCGCATGACGAGCGCGAAGACGACGGACTGCGCAGCGGCGGACTGAACGGGTTTCAGGCCACCGGCATGTCACCACCCAGCGCTTGCATCAAATCGGGCAGCAGTTTCTGCAGCTCGCCGGTCGAGATCGCCACATCGGCGTCAAAGTCGTCGTCCTTGTGCTTGCTGGCGCTGGTGGACTCAAACACGCCGTCCAGAAACGCCAGTTTTTTCAGCTGCAGGCCTTCGGTTAGCAAAAACGACACGCGCTCGTTCCAGGTCATGGCCAGGCGGGTGGGCATCTTGCCTTCCTTGATGTGCTGCTGCACTTCTTCGGTATCCAGGCGGTGGCGGGCGTAGCGCACCACGGCTTTGGATTCGTCAGCGGCTTTGAGCTCACATTCGCGGTCGACACTGAAACCCGCCGGGGCGTCCAGGCTCAGCAACCACTCGGCCATGGCCGCCACCGGTGAGGTCTGGGTGTTGATCAGCGTCACGGCAAAGCCGGGCAGGGCCTGCACCAGCAGTGTCACCACCTCGTCGGCACGCGCTTGGCTGGCGGCGTCCACCACCAGCAGATGCGCCTCACGGTCCAGCCACACCAGCGAACTGGACTGTTTGGTGAACGCCATCGGCAGCAGTTCCAGGCGCAGGTCGTCCTTGATGTCACGGGTTTCTTTTTTGCCGGGTTTGCGGCCGGTGGTGGCTTCGATCTGCTTCAGGCGCTCCTGCGCCTTGCGGTTCACCACCGAGGCCGGCAGGGCGCGGGTTTCCACCATCAGTTTGGCCATCCACTGGCCCGCCACCACTTCAAGCAGGGGGCCATTCGCTTGGCCGCGCGGTTCGATCCAGCCAAAAGACTTTTCCTGGCTGGCGCCACACTCGACAAAGCGCCCGGCCTGCAGGCGCTCTTCCACTTGCTCGGCCGGGGTGGTCCAGCTGGGGTCGATGCGGTAAAAAATGATGTTCTTGAACACGGGGGAGCCTTTGTGATGGTCGTTGTCAGAGGAGAAAGGCGCCGATCATCCCACCAAACGCGCCGAAAAACCGTGATGCGGGTGTGCGTCAAAGTGATAGGGTGGCGCGGATCTTGGGCTTGCCGTACTGATGTGTTGGCTTGGGGAGCCCGTTCGAGGCATTGACTTGCGGCTGTCGCATGTCGCTGTGGCTTGTGGCTGTGGTCTTCGGCTGGGATAAATGGCGCGGCGACCGGGTCAGGCGCATGCGGTTTTGGGGCGCAATCACGCGCGGGGTTGAGTTGGTGGTACGCGCAGGGCCGTTGACGCGCGCCTTGTGCCCCAAAGCCCGGTCGCCTAACCCAATCACCGCGCCCGAGACGTTGTTGGAAAGGCAGGCGGTGGGAAGGCAAAGGCAAAGGCAAAGGCAAAGGCAAAGGCGAGTTTCTAGCGATGCGTCGCGCACAGTAATCGCCCAGGCTTCAGCGGCGAGCTGGTTGACTGATGTATCAAGCGCCTTGAGTACACCCTTTGACTCAAATTTATAGCTGCCAGCCCATACTGCTAAAGGGCTAGAGGCATTTTTCTCTTAAAAAACCTCACGATGACTCACATGCCTCGGGCAGGGTGATTGGGTCAGGTGACCGGGCTTTGGGTGGCAAGGCGCGCGTCTGAGGTGTTGGCGCACT
>MTEI01000024.1 GCA_002083775.1 Rhodoferax ferrireducens
AGCTGATCAAACCGGTAAATTCAGTCGTCCAAGGGGATTGCCTCCAATGCGGAAGCAAAACTGTTCATAACTGGGAGCTGTGCATAACAGCCGTTATGTAGAGATGTACATAAAGGCTGAAAGCGGGTCTACAGTTGGCCGATTTCCCTGCCGCGTACCTGCCGTTCAAACGAGCGACTCTGGGTACCTCCTATAGACGCACGCTCGTGTCATACGACCGTTAATTTTCATTGACAAAGCCCAAACAAACTCGATTTAGCCCACGCGTATCCCCCAAATGGGGGATACCAAATGAACTACTCATCACCTAGCATTTGGTTTGAGTTATTTCACTCGGGAAAAAGACGGCAACCTTCTAACCATTCCTTGTAGTCGTCAAAAGAAGTGCCACACACAATGAAAATCCTTAACGCCTTTGCAGTCACTTTGCTAGCGGTCCTTTTGTCTGCTTGTGGATCAATTCCACCGCTGAACTTTTCAGTTCCAAATGTTGGTGTTTCACAGAAGAAAATTGCTGCAGAAATGAAGTCAATGACAGTGACCATTGCACGACCTGACGAAAAGACAGGTGATTTGCCTGTCGGAATGGAGCAAATGGTTCCGCAACTCTGGCAAACATCTTTAACGGAATCCTTGAACAAGATGGCAATATTCCAAGATGATGCATCGAGAAAGGTGAACGTATCCGTCAAAATCTTGAAGCTTGAAGTACCAGGTGCTGGTTTCTCGATGACCACAACGACTGCAGCAAGATACGAAATCATGGATAGGAAAACTGGTGATCTTATATTTTCTCAAGATGTCTCATCTTCAGGCGTTACTCCAGCAGACTATGCTTTCATGGGTGTAGCTCGTGCGCGAGAGTCCATCAATCGCGCTGTGCAAAACAACATAACTCAGTTCCTTCAGGCTCTGGAGACGGTCGACGTCAACAAGCCAATGTTTCCAGCAAAAACTGCATCGGCGAAATAATGCGAGTCTTGACCATAATCGGTGCAACTTCTATTGCTATTGTTCTTGCTGGCTGTGCATCAAACATTTCAACACAAACATACTCTGTTGGTTCAGTTGGTCAAGTAAACCGAACCGTATCCGGCACCGTAGTAAGTGCAAGAGAAGTAGATGTCTCAGGAACTACTGGTGTTGGCGGTGGCGCCGGATCGGTTGCGGGCGCAGTCGTTGGGTCTGCCGCTGGAGGAAGCAATAGCCGAGGTAACATTGTTGGAGCAATCGGAGGAGCAATTATTGGCGGCCTCGCTGGATCAGCGATAGAGGCCAACGCTACCAAACAAAAAGGTATGGAGTATGTTGTCGAGACCGAAAATGGAAATTTAATGACCATTGTTCAAGGTATAGAACCGATATTTCTTCAACAGCAAAAGGTTCTTGTCCTTTACGGTTCTCCATCTCGATTGATCGCCGACCCAAGAGCCAACAAATGAAAACGAAAGTAGCAATTACTGTACTGGCAATAGAAATTTCGCTACTTTTCGGAATTCTCATGCTTTCTCCGAATGGCCTAGTTTTCTAAAACAAGCTAGCCCAACGTATATTTGAAAATTTAAGGAATGTCGCTGGATTGACTTCCAGGAACTTGCCATTCGTCGACGTCAGCACACGCCGCACAGACGGTCCACGGTTTTCTCCGTTCCAGTCATTAAATTTTGACCGTCAGGTTCGGAGAAAGTTGGCTGGCTCCAGAGGGCTGGAAGCGGCTGCTCCCGAAGGTCCGCTATATGGTGTTGTGTGAACAAAACCGCTACGCGGTGGTTTCTCATGTGTCAGTTCGGTGCGGAAAAGATGCTTAGCTTATATTGACAAGTCATGGCAAAAAGCGCATCTTCAAATCTTTAGTGGTTTTTCCCAGCTTGCAAACTGCGACGTATGTTTGCAGCCGCTAACGACTGGCATCCTAGGCACTTGGCTGCGATTTTCGCCTCAGCTGGCATTACAAAAGTTCACCAACGTAAGCATCATGTTTTTGGAGCACCTAGCGCATTTGCAATGCTTGAAGCTTGACTCTATAAGGTTGTGGCTTGCCAGTCTGGGGAGTAGTTTTGGCGTTTAGGTTGAAATGCCGGAGAAGTTGAAGGACAAAATGTCTGTATATAGGGCTTAAGGCGACAAAAACGCGTCCTGCCTTGGATGTCCCCCGCCGAATGTTTCTTTTGTCGGTTGCAAAACAGCCCAGATTGGTTTTCATGATGCGGACTGAACCTTTCAATTCCCTAAATATCTGCGGGTTCGGATTTTTACCATTTCTACCCAGCGCACATTCAGAGCGGTAGTTTTGTCCAACACGGTTTATCTGACGCCGTTCAGCAACAGTGCTTTTGGCTGACTTCGTGGCGGCGACAGTTAAACGCTATTTGGTCCAGTTCATTGCCGTCTAGTGGTCGTCAGTTGGGCAGCGGTTTGCCGCTCCCAATTGTGCATGCTATTTCACTATTTGTAGTTGACATATTTTCTCACATCACCAAAAAGAGTGAGATTTATGGAATGGGAGCGGCTTTTTAAAGAAAAAATAATGAAATTGCGTAGGATTGTTTAGGCGTCGACCACATGCACGCCGAATCCATCCGAGTCGACCCTGCCGCCATCCTAATCATGAATAAATTTCTTACCCACCTCCGTGAACTAACCGGAATGTGATTTAGAATTCTTATCGTATTTATGATAAATACGAATAAAAAAGGGGGCAATAAGTCTGATAATGTTATCAACGGGTTATAGGTAGGCGGCCTCAATGAGGTTATATTTATATTTATATTTATATTTATTTATGATGAAATTTCGTTTCTTTCTAGCATCAACATTACTTTCAAGTTTAAGTTTTGTTTCCGGAACAGCATTGGCACAAAAGGGTTTTTCAGATCTTGATATTCAAGGTCTTAAAATGGGCATGGCACCTGTTCAAACAATGCCGATCATTCAGCAGCTTGCTGCCAAGAATGGGTCAAAGGTAAGGGAAAAATCTCTTCAGTTGGGCGGCAGAGATCCTGCTAAAGGTATATTTGTTCCATTGAATAATGGAAAAGTAACGATTCAACTTCAAAGCGGTGCTGTCGATATGGCATCCACCTCACAAGACTATCCAGATGCAGTTAGCGTGAATTTCACTCCAGTTCCAGGAGAAGAGAAAATTGCAGCAATTTACAGAAGATCACCATACAAGGCTGGTGCTCGCCCGATTGACGATAATGTCGCAAGTGATTTGCTGGCGAAGTATGGAAAGCCCACGTATGAGGAAAGCGGCAAACACTCCGCTCAAGATTTCTTTGTCTGGGCATTTGACTCAAATGGGACACCACTAAAGTCCTGGGCAGGCAAAAAATGCCTGCTACAGTTCCCAAAGCCGGATGGGCGAACCTCTGACCCAACATCCACCAATAATAGTTGGTCTTGGATTATCGAAAGCCAATGGGAAGATAAGCAGGTTTCAAGCTACTATAAATCATGCGGAACAAAATTGCTAATTATTGAATCCATGATTGACTCTCAAATCAGGACAGTCAATCAAATTTCATTTATTTTCTACGACATACAGGCTGTAATCGATGGACAGAAAAAGGCAAATGAGTTAATGGCGGCAGTGTCTCGCAATGTCACTAAGGATGTAATTAAAGGCGCAAACCAGGTCAAGCCTTCACTTTAAGGTATTTTTGACTTGCTTAGTTCTGCGAATTTTGAATTCTGCAGAACTAGGCCGTTCAGCGACTTCTTCTGATCTATGTGCCTTGGAATATGAGGCACTGAAAATCACAACGGATCAAGCCCAATGACTGCTCTTGGTCGCATCCGACGGCTTAGCTTAACTGGTGCTAGTTTACGCTTGCACAGAAATACCGAGTTGCGAAGCAACCAGAGCCGATAAAACTGAACAACCACCTACTGAAGTAGGTGGGTTCGCGCGGTTCGCAGAGGACTGGAAGTCCACACGATACGCGAACCGCGCTGAATACCCCGACCTCGCACTTTTTTGAATATTCCCGAACCCCAAGAAGCAGCGTGGCTGAAGCTGATCGGCTGGAAGCCGGTGGATTTAACCTAGTGATTGATATTTAACTAGGTTGACGAAGTCACTAATTCCTCGGCTAATTGTGAAATTTCTACCCTTAGTGCTTTTTCACGTAATCCTGCTGGAGTAAGAGCATAAGCCCGTAAGATTTCCCAAAGAACCCAGAAAGCAACGGCGGAAAACGGGCCTGCTGTAATGTCGCCGGCTACCCAAGCGCCTGGCACAAAACCAAGACCCAGTACCCAAAGACGTTCCTTCATATAGCCGACCTTTGGCTTCCAAACATCTCTCCAATCAGAAGGTTGAGCGCCGAAACCGTAAATTGACCAGAACATCTGGTTTGTGGTTAAGTTGTGCACGCGCATGATTAACGACTTTTCACTGCTGACATCTCCCCCTGATATGACAAATATTTCGTGTCCCTCCCGAAGTTCAACCCCTGTTCCACTCAGGTCAAAAAGCTCCTCTTGACCTGTTTTTGATTTCAACCAAACCTTATGCAAAATCTCGGAAGTGGAACTGACTGCCCCCAATTCAACCTTCCCATCTCTTATTTCTCTACCTTGAGAAATGCTTGTAATGACATGTTCTTGAGATTGAATAACAGTACCTTGGAATATTTGAAAGTTGACCGCTTGACCATTTGAAAGAGTTTTATTTATCATTTTCGCTTGTTAGTAACTTTTAATATAACTGTAGTGTCAATTTTTAAATTAAAAATTTATCGATTAGATGCCATCCTGACTTCGCTGCCATTGATAAACCGCATGCTTATAGGTGCTTTATTAGTCGCTCTATTTTTAGTTATCTCTATCTCAATATCGCAATGGTAGGCATTTTCGTCATTATCTTTGCATCCAACTTTTTTAAGATTTTCTAATTTCGGCGCCATTTTTTCTGCCATGTCGGCATCGGCTCCATCCATAAATTGCTTGGCCTCTGTCATTTCAGCTTGAAGTTGTTTATCCATGGTGTGGTACCGTGCCGTGCACTAAAACCCTATTTCGACGCAATCCAGCCATCGCTACCTTTTACAAATCGAATGGGTGCAATTCCCTTATTGGTGTTTCCCATTTGTGACACTTCCATCTCAACGTCACATTTGTACGCCTTCTCACCATCTTCTTTACAACCGATTTTCTTCACACTTTTGATTTCAGGCAGCAGATTTTTCATCATGTCAGACGCTTGTTTACCACCCATTTGCGCCATGCCCTTTGCCTCCGCCGTCATTTGCTTTTCAATAGCCGTCTTAATATCACCTTCTGACGGTGCTCCACCACACGCTGAAAGCATAAGCAACGTGCCAGTTGCAAATAAAATATGAAGAGGTTTAAACGTGAAATGCATAATTTACTCCCTTGATTGCATAATTGATTTGTTACATTGAAGATTGAGCAAAGTCGACAACAAGGACTCGGAAAGCGTCTTCATCCGCTCCTTAGTTCAATGCATGGAAAAATTGTCTATCTTTGACATGCCGCACACATTCACACCATGACAACGCATAGCGTGGCGCCTCCCTCTTGCAGATAGTTGCCGCAGACATTCCAAACCAAATGTTTGCAGCGATATAAATTTGTAGTATTTCATTTAGTATACCGAGGGGAAATCAACATCCTGTCTAAGCGGCGAGTTTTTTTCAGTTTCAAGGCCACTAAATTGGGGTAAAGTTATGGCTGTGGTCGGTCCACCAGATGCTGCGTGCCGCCAGCGCTGCGCGCGAAATGTGTCAAGATTCCTCGCTGATCGAACTCTGCGGAAATCCCCTTGGTTTCTGCCACTCCCTTGCCAACAAGCGCACCAGCAAAGGGCAAGTACGTCTTGCCATCAACCGCTGCCTTGTTGTACGTCCACGACATTTGATGCTGTCCAGTGTGGCTGACGCTTGAGGTCGTTGGTTGCCCCAACTTCGCGATTACCTCTTGCTCGTTTGTATGACCCTTGATCAGAAATCCAAGATCCATGGGATCAAAGCGGTCAATGGGTCCAGGTTTGCAGCCACTCAAGGTCTGCATCAAGATGATGGCACTGATCAAACCGATGGTTTGTTTCCTGAATGCCATCCGACAAGCTGCGTTGGTGTGAAACATGGACTGAACTCCTGGGGTGTGGAGCAAGTGCCGATGCATCTCGGCGTTGACAACTTGCCCTTGCTTGTTTTGTCGTTGATAAGCCGCAGACGGTTCAGATTTTTTTCAAAATTTTCATCCCCATACGCAATGACCTGGATAGCTGGACCGTCCAGTCAAAAACCTTGAAGTTTTGTGAACCGCTCGCAGCAACCCAACGACTAATGGGTGTCAGCGTCAAGCTCTTCACAAGGACATCATGGAATCCACTCAGACTGTCAATACCGGCACCGCTCCTTCAACGTCGCAGGGAAAGAAGGCCATCCAAACTTATGGAAACCTCTTGAGCGTGTCACTACTATTTGTCACCCTGGTGTGGGGCTCCACGGTTCCGATGCTCAAGCTTGCAGCGGCCAGTCTGAGCGGGGTGGAAATTTCGGCGCTGCGTTTTGTCATTGCTGCTGCCTGTCTCCTGCCATGGGCCATACGTGCATCACGTCAAGCTTGGAGGGATGGTGCCATGCTGGGGGCACTGGTTTTGGGGGCTTATGTCGCACAGGCTTATGGCCTGCAGTTCATTTCCAGCAACCGTAGCGCTTTTCTCACCAGTCCCAATGTCTTGATGGTGCCCCTGTTTGGCCTTGCTTTTGGCAATCGCGTTTCGTGGCGGATCCTGTTTTCAACGGCGCTGGCCTGCCTTGGCATCGGCTTGATGTCTTGGGAAGGTGACGCCCATTTGCTTGCCGACGCCGCCACGCTGCTTGGGGCAGCGGGTTATGCGCTCTATGTCATCATGCTGTCAAGGTGTGCCGGACGTCACTCGGCGCGACATTTGGCGGCAACTCAAATTGTCAGCATGGCTGTTTTGGGTTGCTTGTGGATGGTGATGGACTCGGCCAATACCGACCGGATGCAGACGCTTGGCGGTCGTTTGAGCCCGAACCTCGTGGCGAGCCTGGTCTATCTGGGTGTGGTCGCCTCCGCTGGCATGCTGTTTTTGCAAGCCTTTGCCCAGCGTTACGTATCTGCGGACAAGGCCGCGCTGATTTATGCGATGGAACCCATTTTTGCTGCGCTCTTTGCCTGGTGGTGGCTTTCAGAGGGCTTGACCGTCAAGGCGGTGTTGGGTGGCGCCATGGTGGTTGGCGCGGTAGTCCTGTATGAATGGCGGGGTTCTAAAATTTCGCCGCAGTGAGGAGTCGCCGGCCTGCCGTAACACATCAAGCGCAGCTATCCGCGTTACTCCCAGTCCAGGGTCTGCAGATAGCGTTTCGCTTTCGGGTAATTGGCGTTGGCCGCAAGTTCAAGCAACCTGCGAGCCTCTTTGGCATCACGCGGCACGCCAGTACCTTCAAAATAGAGATGAGCCAGTTCTGTTTGTGCCACCGCAAAACCCGCGTTGGATGCCTTGCGCAACCAGGCGCGCGCCTTGATGACCAGATCCGGCGTATCTGACGTTGAAATGCCGACCTCCGATGTTGATGATTTGGTCAGCGCATAAAGTCCCAAGGTGGTCTGCGCAAGCACGCTACCGCCCGTGGCTTTGTGGGACAACAGGGCCCAGTCATCTGTCGTCATGCGATTAATGGCGCCTTGCATATCGTCTACCACTTGAACCCACTGCGGTTCGGTCAGATTCAGGTACCAAAGCTCACCGCTCACATCGATGGTTGAATCACTGCCATCACGGCGCCTGGGTTTATTGCTGCCCCGCGCCTCCTTAGAAGGCAGGGATCGACCCGCAACCACCGTGACACCCTCGGGTGGCAAAAAGAAATACTCTTCTGACAGCGAGGACTCAAACCAGGGAATCTGGTCATCCTGCGTTTTGTTGCGAACCTGGACGCCGACTTTCTTGAGCACGGCCTCGATTGACAAATTCGGTTCCAGCATCACTTGCGCCAGTGCCGCTGTGTAGACACTGTTGGCATCTTGTCCATCTGCGGCCAGTTGCCCTGGTGAGGTGGAATATGCAACGACCGTACCTACCGGCGCTTGTACTGGTGCCAAGCCCAAATTGTTAAAACTTCGGTACTTGATCGGGGCTTCTGGTTGAAACGGGTTGTCCCGGCAGGCATCCAAAACCACAATGTTGACGGACGACTTAGACGCCGACATGCGCTCCAGCAAGGTTTTAAGTGGGTATGCCCGCAATGGCACCGATTGCTCACTCGTGATCTTCATGTCCACCGGCACCAAATAGCTGGCACCACCAATCTGCATGCCGTGGCCTGCATAAAAAACCATCGCGGTGGCGCCCTCAGGCAAGTTGTCGGCAAACTCGGTCACCGCCGTGATCATCCGGACACGGTCCATGTCGGTGCTTTGTTGAACTTTGAATCCCAATTTACGCAGGGACTGTGCGATCAGCCTGCTGTCATTGATGGCGTTCTTCAAATTGCGCCGATGGCCTGCGTAATTGCTGTTGCCGATCACCAGGGCAAATTTGGGAACTCCTGTATTTGAAGACGGCGGACCGTCCTGAGCTTGAACGGAACATACAACAACGATAGATATCAGCCAGGTGATGCCACAAAAACGAACCGCGCGACCTATGCCCGCCATGTCAAGCTTCACTTGGCGCACTCTGGCGGCAATTGACGTTCTTTCACTACCACCACCTCTTCCACCAGCGGACTGGTGCGCAACATGGCTTGGGTTTCCTCAAGGGATCGACCCGCCGGTACAGCCAGCCAAAGTGCCCCGGTTTCAGTCGGACCGTTCTGAATGATGGCTTCAACGCTTCGCAAGATCAGCAGAATGTCTGCATGCTTGGCTTCAGGGTTAAATTGAACCCGTATCGCCGGTGCGCTGGTGCATTCCGGTCGAACACCTCGGAAGCCATCCGGCTCAGGGCCACTCGACAGCAGCGAGCCGATGATGCCCGCTTGGGCAAGGACGACCATGCTAACCACCGCCAGAGCGGGCGCAGGAATCCGCACCACGCCCTGCAACCAATTCACCGCCTTTTGCAGCAGCGACGGTGTGGGTCGAGATGCCCTCAACTCACCCAGCAGTCGCTCCAGCCGTTGTGCCTCGGGCACCTTGGAGGTCGTGTTGCGGGTGGACTCACGCAAGATTTGCATGAACTTCAGTTCATTTTCGGCATTGGGGTGTGTTGCCAGGTAGGCATCGACCCAGTCGTGGTCCTTGGCATCCAGGGTGCCATTCACGTAAAAGGGCAGCAACTCTACAAAGCGTTGGCGCTCACTGTGGGCATCAACCATGACGGCCTCCTTCAATCCAGCGTGACACACAATCACGCATGCGTTGACGCGCATTGAACAGCCTGGACTTCACAGTACCCACCGGACAGTTCTGAAGTTTGGCGACCTCCTCCAGACTAGCATCTTCGTAATAAACCCAGAACATGGCCTCGCGGTGGTCTGCAGGCAAGCGGTCAAGGCAGTAGCGCACAGCATCAGCATCTTGTGCGGATTCAAACCGAGCCACGAAATCCCAATTGGGATCAGGCGCGTTTTCGAGGATTTGCTCATCCACGTCTTGCAAAACCAACTCGTTCTTTTGCTTGCGCCACAGGTCAATAGCTTTGTTCCTGGCAATGCTACATAACCAAGTCGAAAACTTGGCTTTAAAGCCAAAGGCTTGCGGATCCTTAAAAACAGACAAAAAAACATCGTGAGTCAGCTCCTCGGCAGCGGCATCCACTGTCACGCGGTGGCGAACAAAGGCGTAAACATATGGAGAATAGTGGCGGTAAAGCCGTGTACAAGCTTTGTCGTCTGATCGGCCAATCTGGTTCAGTAATTCGGCGAGGGTTTGATCTGGCAGGTCGGTCATTGAACAATTTTTGCCACAGCAATGGCTGCGACGCTATGTCAGAAAGAGGGGAGCGCCTTTAGAAACGGCACACATGGACTGAGCATAGTGCATAAATATTTCAAATGACAACAATGCCATACTAATGTGCAACTCACAAAATACGCCCTCATGCGGCCAATGGGATACCAATGCATCGATCTGTGACGCCAATCAGGCGCCACCTCACGCACTTCGCAGCAGGGGCTGTCCTGATGTTGGGCGCCCATCTGCCAACTTGGGCACAAGTGGGTGCGTGGGACCAGCTCAATTCACAGGCGGTCGAGTTCAATCGTCGGGGTGACTATCAGAAGGCAACCCAGGTGGCCCTTCAAGCCCTTGAGCTCGCAGAGAAGGCGCCTGACCCCGAGAGCAATCAGCTCGGGACCAGTCTGGACAATCTGGCAGAGTTGTATCGGACGCAAAAGCAAGTTGAACTGGCAGAGCCAGTGGCTCGTCGTGCAGTGACATTTTGGGAAGGCTACCTGGGTCCAGATCACCCCTATCTGGCAACCCCACTGTCGCGTTTGGCGGCGATATATCGCATGCAGCGGCAATACGGGCAGGCCTTGCCTCTGGTCACGCGTGCTTTGGCCATTCAGGAAAAAGCGCTGGCACCAGGCCATCCGCAGACTTTGGCGAGTATGCGAGTGTTGGCGCAGATCCATGAGGTCCAAGGCCAGTATGTTCTGGCCGAGTCGCTTTACAAACGTATGTTGTCAGTGCAGGAAGAAACTTTGGGTCTGGAGCACGTCGATGTGGCCATCAGCTTGTACCAGCTTGCATCTTTGTACTCGACCCAAGCGAAACCGACGCTTGCAGAGCCGTTGTTTAAACGGTCGCTGGCCATCAGTGACCAGCGCCTCGGGGTTGACAACCCAATTGCCACGGCAAATCTGTATGGACTCGTCAACACCTATGTCCAACTGGGCCAGACTGGCCGGGCCGCACCTCTTTATGACCGGGTTTTGGCCAACCTCACCAAGCTCAAGGGCCCTTTTGACCCGGCGATGGTCGCCTTCATGCTTCATCTCGCCCCACAAGACATGACGGGAAGTCAGCTTGTGCAAGCCGAGCATGTCTTTAGGCGGAACCTCGCCGACCAAGAAACGCAACTCGGTTCAGAAGCGCCGGAATTGCTTGGCAACCTGATCAAGCTGGCCGAAATCAGCCGCGTCCAGGGCCAACTGGTCCAGGCCGAGCAACTGTTGATGCGGGCGTTGCTGATCGAAGAACGCCTGGGCTTGGTTGACCATCCGGGTATGGCCCTGATCTTGAACCTGCTCGCCAAGGTTTACAGCGCCCAAGGCCATAGCTTGAAAGCGCTTGACACGGTGCGCCGCGTGACGACCATCTATCAACATCGCATCCTTGCCGGGGCGACAACGGACAACAGCGCGGAAGAAGCCAAGTGGAATCACGATGGCTTTGTGTCCCATCTGGAGCTTCTGGCGCGAAATCCTGACCATGAACCCTCGGAACATGTTGCCGACGAGGCCTTCAAGGTGGTGCAACTGGCACAAACATCCAGAACAGCTGCTGCCGTTGCCAAAATGTCCGCCCGTTTTGGCAGTGGCGACGATGAACTGGCCGATCTGATCAGACGCAAGCAGGATGCCGCTGAGCACATGACCAAAACCGAGGTGCAATTGCGCATCGCCGCTGGCAAGAAGCCGCAACACCGCCAGATTTCAGATGAAAAGCGTTTGCGTGATGACATCACACTTTTGGCGCAAAGCGTCAGCAAGCTGGATTCAGAACTGAATCAACGCTTTCCCAGCTACCAGATGTTGACCAGACCGCTTCCGGTGTCTTTGCATCATGTTCAGACGCTGCTGCAACCTGCAAAAGCCATGCTGGTCTATGAGTTGGCTCCATCCAATAGTTTTGTCTGGGTCATCACCCCTGAGCGCACTCAATTTTTGCCGCTACAGGTGGACTTTAAGGAGATCGCAGCCCAAGTGGCCAAGGTACGCGCCGAGATGGACTCGGATGCAAACGGGCGACCACAACGTGTGAGCCTGGACACGCTGCATGATCTCTATAAAAGGCTGTTTGCCCCTGCTGAGCCCCTGTTGGCCGACATTCAGCACATCATGGTGGTGGCCTCGGGTCCTTTGCAGAGTCTGCCATTTGCCATGTTGGTGACGGCACCCTCACCGGAAATCCGCTCGTCAGAGGACTATGCCAAGGTGGACTGGCTGGCAAAGCGGGTTGCACTTTCAGCACTTCCGGCAGTCAGTTCTCTGGGGGCATTGCGTCGAATTTCCAAAACGGGTGATGCGCAAGAGCCATTTGCTGGCTTTGGTGACCCGTTGATCGGAGATCGACTGAACACAATGCCTGGTAAACGTCGCGGCGTTGACGTGCAAGACATTTTCTTGTCGACCAAGGTCGTGCTCGACGGCACTGGCACCACCTTTGGACAACCAGAGATTGCAGATGTTGAGGCGATTCGTGAGAAGCCTGGCTTGCCGGAAACGGCAGATGAGTTGCGCGCCATGACGATCTCACTGAAAGGGACACAGCAATTTCTCTGGTTGGGCGACAGGTTTACCGAGACGCAAGTCAAACGCGTTGACCTGGCGAAATTCCGTATGCTTGCCTTTGCCACGCATGGCGTGATGGCTGGCGAAATTCATGGTTTGGGTGAACCCGGATTGATCCTCACGCCACCGCGCCTGGGCAGCGTCGCTGATGATGGCTATCTGTCGGCCAGTGAAATAGCTGGCCTCAAACTTAACGCTGATCTGGTCGTGCTGTCTGCCTGCAATACCGCTGCTGCCGATGGCACTCCCGGTGCCGAGGGGTTCTCTGGATTGACCAAGGCGTTTCTGTATGCGGGCGCCCGAAGTTTGCTGGTGTCACATTGGTCAGTTGACAGCGATGCCACGGTGAAATTGACCACAGCCCTGTTGACTGAATACGTGGCCCACCCAAGCCAGGGCAAGGCCTCAGCGCATCGCAAAGCGATGCTGAAGCTGATCAATGAACGCAAATACGCTCACCCATTGTTTTGGGCCCCATTTGTCGTGGTGGGTGAAGGCCGCGCAAAATAAACATCCAGGTCGGTCAAGCGGACCTCTGAGCAAAATGGATCAAATTGTGCGACTGCGACCAATTTAACCTACAAGCGCCAAGCTGGTCAAAACGAAGATGGCAAAGAGCACGTTGGATGCGGGCTGGTCATCACTGAAGACGATGTTGGAATACAAGAGCCATCAGGCCGGTATCGTCTTTGAAGAGGTCGATGAGGCCTTTACAACCCAAACTTGTTCGTGCTGTAGGAGCAATCCTGCCAGCAGTCCGAAAGGTAGAACAGGTCTTGGAATAAGAGAGTGGACTTGCAGCTCTTGCGGATCGGTCCACGACCGCGATGTGAACGCTGCAATGAATATTCTCGCGCTCGGACATGGGCGTCTCGCAGGAGGAATCCTCGCACTTTAGGGCGGGGAGGATGTCAACTGGACAGAAGGTGACAAGCGCTATCGGCGCAAGAGCGGCCCTGACCCTGATGCGCAGCTTCAGCCGATTCGGGGCGATGCTCTGGGCATTTTCGCAATCAATCATGAGAAGCTCCCACAGGCAAGAAGTAACTGCTCTGGAAACAGGGAGCAGAACGGGCTGATAGCGGTAGGAGTTTTCATCGGAACGCCTGGCTGAAGCAGCCGACCATGGGTGGTTCCTTTCGTTGAAGTCGGAAACACATCAACAACTGATCGTAGACGAGATTGGGCGAATTGCGTTTCGCAATACGAAGGCGCAACTGACTGTAAAAACGATCAGTCGCAAGGCTCATTCTGTGAGCCCCGCGACCTCTATCATGGACCCCAAGGCGCAACAAAACACTTGCATTTCAGAGGGGAGATTGCTATAATGGCATCTGCGCTGATTTACGGTTTACTTGCAGAGCGCGTTACAAATAACTGCTAAAGCAACTAAAGCCTGCTTTGGCATTTTTCGAGCCCGCTGTAGTGAAAACTGCAGACCGTTCGAGATTGAGGAAGCAGGCTTTTTTGCTTTCTGAAATGGGCCTTGAGGTGTGAATTCACCATAGACCCGTCGCTGGATTTGATCGAAAGATTGCCAGGGCGACTCATAAATGCTGGCTAAAGCAGCGGCTCTCCGACCTGTCGGAAAGCCATTTTGATAGTGACTTTTGGAGAGCCCGACATGACCTTTTCTATCCCCACCCCGATGTCCTAGCGGCATTCAACGTCTGAAGCATTGACACCGCGTTAGCGGAAGTGCGCCCAATTCCGGGTGCAGCTTTCCGATCGCGGAACGGGGAAAGCTTTGCCTGCAACTTGTTGACTTGGTGGTTGCAGCGGGGCTAGTTCCAATTCGCGACAGCGCGGTGACAGGACGTTGAAAAGGAGAAGTCATGTCCACCACCACGTTTATCGAGGCCACTTCGGCCGATCCGGTCATCCGGGAATTGCATCGCAAAGCGGTGCGCCTTCTGAACGATCCATCACTGGATCGCCGCAAGAGGGAGTTCCATATGAGGCAGCTGCAAAGCATCCTCATTGAACACCAGGCAAAGCAGGCGGCCAAGGCCGCCAGATTAGCTGAGAAGAAAGCCGCACGTGAGCAGGTGTCACGTGAAAACCGCAACCAGGGGGTTGCTGACCCGAGCCAGGTGTTGGCCCGCCGCCGTGAATTCGGCAAGGTTGCTGTGCAGGCAGATGCTCAAGAGGCACCGCCCACGGCAACCCAAGCTGTCGCTGCCAACGATGGCCAGTTATCCGGGCGCAGACGTCCGGTACTCACGCTCAAGCGAGCTTGAGGTACGCGGCTGACGGAGCCATCCGTCGCCCAAGTCAACCGCAGTGCCAGCACTGCGGGCTTTCAGTCATCAGCAACCAAGAAGGAGTTTTCATGAAAGTTTTTTACCGTCCCGAGCTGGTCGCACCTGCACAGCACTCCTCGCCATCGGCTCACAAGCCCCGGCTGGTTGTTGAAGACTGGATCCGCCACTTCGGTGATGCCATCGAAGTGCTGGGCTTTGAGCCAGCTAGCGATGAGCAGATGGGGCGTGCGCATGACCCTGATTTTGTGGCTGGCGTGCTCTCTGGCTCATTGCTCAATGGGTTCGGCAACCGGGATCGCCGGGTTGCGGCGTCACTCCCGTTTACATCGGGGTCCATGGTGGCAGCTGCCGAGCATGCCGTACTGCACCGTGAAGTGGTTTGTTCGCCGACCTCAGGTTTTCACCATGCGGGGTATCACAACGCCGGTGGCTATTGCACCTTCAATGGTCTGATGGTCGCTGCGTTGGCCGTGAAGGATGCTGGCCTGGTCCAACGGGTGGCCATCCTGGACTGTGATGCGCATTACGGCAATGGCACGGACTCGATCATCCGCACGCTGAACATCGACTGGATTGAGCACCACACGCAGGGGCTCAAGTTCAGCACAGCAAGGCAAGCAGCCAGCTGTGCCTACGAAAGCTGGCTGAACGCTGCCATTGAGAAGTGTCTGGCCTGCGATCTGGTGCTTTACCAGGCCGGTGCAGATCCACACATGGAGGACCCCTTGGGCGGAATTTTGACCACAGAGCAGATGGCCACACGAGACCGGGTCGTTTTCGAAAAGCTCGGACACCTGCCCATGGTCTGGAATCTAGCCGGTGGTTACCAGGTGGTGCTGGGGGACACAGAGGCCCAGCGGATTGAGCCGGTGCTGGCCCTGCATCGGCAGACCGCCAACCTGCACAGCGAGGTATTTGCCTGAGTGCAGGTCAGACAGATCAAAATTAATTCACAAAACCAGGAGAAATGAAATGAAAACAGTCATTGCACAAACGGGAGATTTCGTGCGCCAGGTTGAGATTGTGCCCATCAGTGCACAACCCGGCACTTACCAGCTGCAATTTAGCAGTCAGTTGACATCAGCACGAAACCCGCTGGAGTGGCAACGCAATTTTGGTCTTGTGCTGCAGAAAAGCGAGTTGCACAAGCTCAATGAACTGATCAACGCGGTCCTTTAAAGGCTGCAAAAGAAGGGGGTGAAAAGTGTCATCGATTCAATTCGAGCATTTGACCAACAGACTGCTTTCGCATTTTGGGCCAGCCCAGGTGCGTGACTTTGACGCATGCGTTACCGCGGCCTCCATGGAACCTGCGTCCATAGCAGGGCGATGGCCACTGCCACCACTGAACTTGCGCCACCTCCACGATGGTTCGTTTGTGGCGTGGCTCTGGCAAAAAATCGATGCACTGCTCTCGCGACCCACCGAGTCCCTGCCATTGCGTGATGGAGAAATCGCCATCCAGGTGCTTGGTTCAGCCATCTTTATCAAGGGCAAGACCGGGCAGTTGCATGCGTTTTTGTGGGAGAACCCGGATCATCTTGAATACTGTAGTTCCAGACTGGTCATGGTGACAGAAGTACCGTTTGGAAGTCTCTGGCTGAGGCGTCATGTGGCCAGGGCTGTCAATATCCGGTGCGGTGTTGGCAAGTTCCCTGACGACACGCTGCCCCAAGAAAGTGAAGCGTATGTGACATGGCTGACAAAGGTTCTGATGCGCCGGGTTCGTACGCAGCACAACATGCGACTGGTGCGTCATCAGGTGGCTGATTCCCTGGGGATCGACAGGGGCCTCTGGCACCTAAGCCACCGCTTGCAAAACACAGGTCCACTAGACAACAAAACTTGCTTCAGGCAATACAACCTGTGTGTACGCCACCGAATTGATTTGCTCGAAATTGAGGCCGTCATGCCGTGCGCGGTTGGCATTTATGCGGCACTTTGCGAGAGCAGTGATTTTCCTCAGGAGGGCGAACCTACCCAACGGCTCAAACGCTACCTGCATGCGCATGGGATCTCCTCTCGCGTCTGGCGACTGGTTCTGACAGGTGGTGCACGACTGCTGCCCCTGATCCGACAGTTTTATCGCTGGAACTCAACAAACGCAGTACTGGACTGCCTCAAAGTGATGGACGGTTTGGGTGCTTATCGCAAATTGCCGTCCTGGTTATCCCAGGCGATCTTTGCAGAGTGGGGCAATGCCGGTGCCAAGCGTGAGAAGTATCTGCCTCTGATGGGCCGCTCGATGGCCAACCTGAGACATCTGGTGGTCACCGCCCAATCCATATTTGTAAAACCAGGAGATGCTGGGGAACAGCAAATCGCCGAGGTAGTGCACTGGCTGACAGAGCCCAGCACGACGCCGCTGTTGCGCGCGCAGCGACAACGCGGATGGCCTTTTCTGGTCAGAGAAGCCCAGGCTTTTTACAAGACCCAAGCAGAGTATGAAGCTGCCAGTGGCGAGAGTTGGCCAATACCGTTCGAACAACTGCAGGTCGGCCGTTGGAGTCTTGTGCCCATGAGCAGTTCAGTCCAATTGCTAGAAGAAGGACGGCTCATGCGCAACTGCATCCACTCATGGACAGACCGGTGTTCACTGCGCACCCACTTGCTGGTGTCGATGCGGGAGGACAACGGGCGCCGGGTTGGCACCGCACATTACGAGTGGCATGCCGACCACTGGTTCTTGCATGATGCCAAAGGTCCGATGAACCGGGTGCTTGCTCCTGCACACATGCAAGCCTTTGTCCTGGCGCGTGACCAGATGCCCGACCCCATCCTGAATTTGCCGGAAAACAACTGTGACGAGGCAACGGATTCGATGGAACTGGTGGGCGATCCGGACCATTCATTTACTGAGGACACATCAGCCATTACCAATGCAACTTGGGAAGCGGTGCCAGGATGATTCAACTTTCCATCACCACGCATGACGCATGTTACGGATCGGCATTTTTTCGCCATCCATTCGTCTGGTCACCTTGTCATGCACGGGCATGCAACTGAACCAGGGAATACTGTTTTTGAATCGCTGCCCACGACGTGTCGTCGAACGCGGCCAACTTAGGGAGATGCCACATGGCTAAGAACTTGACAATCACATACACACAGCAGGGTCGAGACTGCGAGAGCCCACCGATTGAGCGTATTTTGCGCATCACGGCAGAGTATTTCGGAATTGAACAAGCTGCAACAGCAGCGCCAGGGCTGTCCACGCCCTGCCAGGAGGATCTCTATGCCCACGCCTAAACTGACCTATCTGCAGGAACTTGGCGTATTCGGGTTCGACCGTTTTGAGACCATCATTCTGGCGGCCCTGGTCACCGAAGATCCAATGATGCTGATTGGGCGCTCCGGAACCGGCAAGACGTTTTTGCTCAATTCCCTCTCGGAAGCCCTCGGGTTGGAACACAGGCATTACAACGCCAGCCTCATCAGCTTTGACGATCTGGTGGGTTTCCCATACCCCGATGCAGAAAACTCCGGCGTGAAATTTCTCGAGACCCCTGCCACGGTGTGGGGTGCGGAGTCGGTGCTGATCGATGAGATCAGCCGCTGCAAACCCGAGCACCAGAACCGGCTTTTCTCACTGGTCCATGAACGCCGCATCCAGGGCATCAGTCTTGGCAATTTGCGCTTTCGCTGGGCTGCCATGAATCCTGCCTCCACCGACCAATCTGACCTGGAAAGCTATACCGGGTCCGAGCCGCTGGACCCAGCGCTGGCAGACCGGTTTTCGCTGTTCGTGCAGGCCGTGGACTGGGACGATCTCAGCGACCAAGAGCGCAACGCGGTCACCTCGCCTGCCGGTGAGGGCAAACTTGCAGCAATCAACGAACGGCTAAAGACACACATCCAAACCTGTCGTCTGCGGTTCCTCCAACAACTCGAGCACTGCCCACAAGGGGTACTGGACTATGTGACCACAGCGGTGACCGCGCTCAATGGTGCCAGGGTAAGGATATCGCCGCGCCGGGCCAGGTTGATGGCCAGAAGTCTGCTCGCCGCCAGGGTGCTGCAGGGCAGCTTGCAGGAGAAAACAGCACGGCTGATGCTGGGATGCAGCCTGCCGCATGTCACCTGGGGCGGGGACATCGCCAAGAACGTACTTGACGCTGCACATCGTCTGGCCTGGGAGGCCGCCTCGAACACCCCTGAGCGCTGGGTTGACCTCCTTTTCGCGGAGCCTAGGTTGGATCGCAAACTGGCCGTACTGATCAATCAATGCCCCGGACCCGATGAGGGCACGCAGGCGATTGCGCAGTTGCTGGCCAGCGAGTCGCGAGAACGCTCTGCGGCCTTTGCTTTTGCGTTGTACCCGGCCGCTGTCATGGGAAAACTGCCGATCGGCTCGGAAGGTGTCAACGATCTGGGGCGTCTGGCCAGTGCCGTACTGAGCGTAGATGCCGAGGTTACATGGACGGAGCGAGGCAACACTGTTGCCCCGCATCATCCTGGCTACGATGCCTGCGCGCGGTTGCTCTCCGATTTGCGCGGGGCCCGTGCCGAACGAGCCAAACAGTTTTTGAGTTGGTGTCTGGTCGAGCAGATTTCACTGGTGCGCGCAGATGAGCTGGAAAAGGAGATGGATGGCTGCGTCAGGTTGCTTAAAAAACAGGTGAGCGTGTGAATCTGCATTTCCATCCTGCCTTTGAGCAAAGGGCTAACGCTGGTTGGGGTGGCCACCCGGCGCGCCGCCGACGCGAACGCATCACGTCATCACTGCTGGGCAAAAATGATGGCAACATCCGCTGCCCGCGCGTCATCCGTATCGGATTTGATCTGCAGGAGGGGCAGGATCCGCTAAGCCATTTGCACGATTTGCTCATCGATGAGGGTTTTGAGCGACCTGAGGACCTGCGCCAGGCGATAGTCATCCCGGGTCGTCGCTACATCTGCAGTCCATCCAAAGACCCAGGATGCCCGCTGGACGGCGACCCAGCAGAAGTATTGCGCCAGGCACTCATGCTCGGCCTATGTACTGCCCAGCTCTTTGATCCGCAGCGTCCGGTCATCTGGACGCGCAGCAGTCTCTCCAGAGTCGTGGACCTGTTCGATCCAGCGGGGTTCTACCAATGACACCCCTCCTATTTGATGCCCTGTTGCAGGAACTCATCGATGAGAACCCGTTTGCCATCCGGGCCGCTCTGCGCATCCTGCGGGTCGAGTACACGACGCAGATCGCCACACTGGCGGTGACTTGTGAGTTGCAACCGCGCCTGCTGGTCAATCTGGACTTTCTGGCGAAACACGCCGCGACTGAAGCCGAAGTCAAGGCAGTGGTGATCCACGAGTTTCTGCACGTGCTGTTGCGGCACACGGAAGGCCGACAACCTTTGACTTCAGCGCGCCATCTGGCCTTTGATGCCGTCATCAACGCCATCATCCACCGGCAGTACGGGCCGGGGTATTCCTCCATGATGTCCCACTACTACGGGAGATGTACGGACCTGAAAAAACTCCTGCGCCCGATGAACAGCGACGAACTGCAGTGGCTGAAAACCAGCCCAAATAACGTTCCATCATGGGCACGGCTGTGGGAAAGTCTCTACGACGGACGTCTGATTGCAGATGACATCGAGGAACTGGCCAACACCGTGGCCAGTCAGATGCTGGCACCATCAGAATCAGATTCGAGCGGGCCGTTCACCTTGCAGACTGGAAGTGATCAGGTGCCAGACTTGCTGGGCAACCACGCCGATATGGGCCAGGAGATTGATGGTGAATTGGCCAAGGCCGTTCAATCAGCCCTGAAGCAGATGAATGGTCATGGTGTCTGGCGCAGCCCAGGTGAGCGGGGGGTCGGCGGCACACTGGTCAAGGCTCTGGTGATCGAGGACAGGAGCCCCACACGCAGATGGGAGGCCAGGACACTGGCACTGATCAAAAAGCACATTACGCCAGATCACCAGTCCCGTGCAAGGCGTGAAGAATTGTGGAGCTACCGCATCCCGGTACTGTCACCGGCTGACCGTCGGGCTTTCCTGAAAGCGCAGTGGTCTGCGTTCCTGCCGGAATCGTCCTGGGAGGGGCAGCGCATGCGCCAGGACGGTACCGCACAGGTTTACCTTGATGTCAGCGGCTCCATGAATGCCGAGATGCCGCTGATCATCGGACTTCTCAACCGCTTGGGACGGCACATCCGTCGGCCTTTCTGGGCTTTCAGCGATGAGGTGTCGCCCGCCGTGATCGAGAACTCGCAATTGCGGACATCCACCACCGGCGGAACTTCCATGCAGTGCGTCCTGGCCCATGTGGCCAAGACCCGGCCAGACGCCGCCATTGTGATTACCGACGGGTACATCGAATCCATCAGTACTGCTGATGTCGCGAAAACACGGGGCAGCAGGCTGCATGTGCTGCTCACACGCGATGGCAATGCCAACCTGATTGCCCGAGCTGGCTTGCCCTACACCCAACTCGAAAAGGTACCCTCATGATTCACTTTGCTGAAGCTGTTCTGCCAGGACACCCGGACAAACTGTGTGACCACATTGCCGATACCATCGTGGCCGAAGCCCTGCTGGCCGATCCCGATGCCTTTGCGCAGATCGAGATGGGTGTCTGGGGCGATGACGCCTGGTTGTCGGGACATATCGTGAGTCGCATGCCTCTGCCACGAACACCATCCGAAATTCTGGTGGATGCCGCGGTGTCACTGGGTCTTGGCAATGGAAACTGGATTGATGCGACCCGCTACCGGATTGCCGACACCGTCTGCGTCAATCTGGATGATCCGCGTGAGGGCAAAGGCATCTGCGATGACCAGAGCATCGTGATTGGTTATGCCGGGTATGACCGCAAGACCCGTTACCTGCCGCCGGAGCATTTTCTGGTGCATGCGCTGGCCGAACAGCTTTGGCAGTCCTGCAGAAGCGGTGAACTCGCAGGGTGCGGTTCCGACGGTAAAACCCTGATCACCTTGCGGGAAGAGGGTCAGCGCTGGACACTGGAAAGCGTCGTGGTCACTCTGCAGCATCCAAAGGACCTGCCGATGATGACGCTTGTGCAAGGTGTGCATTCCTGCCTGCGTCAGGGCTATGAATCCCTGCAGGCAACTGATGCGCGGTGGGTGGCGAATTGGCGTGATGTCGACATTCTGGTGAACCCCAACGGCCCGCACTTTCGGGGTGGCAGCGATGGTGACAACGGACAGACCGGCAGAAAACTGGTCATGGACTATTACGGCCCGCGCATTCCCATCGGTGGGGGCGCGCTGGCAGGCAAGCATCCGGCTCATGTGGACCGCATGGCCGCACGCAGGGCAAGACAGGCTGCCATCCATGCCGTGCAGACTGGCGCGCCGGAGTGCCTGATTCGTCTGGCCTACGCGCCGAACCGCAATACCCCATTGCAGGAAGTCTGGGAGATTGGCGGGCGGGGCGAGCGGCAGGTCAAAGGATATTTCGACTTTGATCAGATGGTGGCAGGCCTCAGGCCCGGGTTTCCCAAGGCTGAACAGGGCAAAGGGGTTTATGCGTGGGCTTTACCTGAAGACCCGGATTCCCTGAACGTCAGCGGCAGAAGCACAGGGTGATACGGGTCATGACTTGGCATGAATTCACTGGACAAATGTGAAGGTCTTTTCCGTCTCCTCAGGCTCACGCCATGAGCTCTGAAACTGCGATCATTCACGTTCACAAAAGGGGAAAACGACATGAAGAAAACTCAGGCAATCATCAATGTTGAATCGGCAGTTGTTGAAGTTCATAGCAAGACGCTGTTTGAGCGTGTTTCAGACTATCTGACAGAAAAGGACTGGGGCTTCAATTCGTATGAAGAAAAAACGTATTTCACGCTCAACCTACGCCTGACCAGCGGTACGGTGCGCGTCGTCATCGACATTGCGGAATCATCACCGTGGGCGAGGATATTGGTCTATGCAACCTATCCAACTTTCGTCCCACCCCACCGCCGGGTGGAAGTCATTGATGCGATCAACCGGATCAACTATTCCCTGTTGGCCGGTTGCCTGGAAATGGATGCCAAGGATGGTGAAGTCCGCGCGCGCATGATGCTCGAGAGTGACACCTTCGTCAGTGAACAGATGATCGACCGGGCAATGCGTCGGTGTCTCGATCTGGCCGAACAATACCAGGCACCATTACTGGCCATTGCATTTGGCAACGCTGCAGCGCATGATGTTCTGGAGTTGGGAGAACGGGCTGAAGATGTCACGCTTCAATGAGAGGCGAGAAGACATAGCCACCGTTGCTTTGTCTGGTTCAGTTTCTGCGACCACCATCTTGGATAATTCTGGTTGTTTGCCAACCGTGAAACGAAGACATGCTAGACAACCTCACCCAAACGTACGGAGCGCTGGGGGTAACCCCTCTCGAATTCATTGCGAACGTGGTTTACGCAGTGTCTGTATGGCTTGCCGCGCGCAACAATGTCCATACTTGGTGGATTGGCATCGTTGGATGTGTTTTTTTTGGCATTTTGTTTTTCCGCTTTCAACTCTACGCGGATGTCACCCTTCAAGTTTTTTTTATCGGTACAAGTTGTCTGGGATGGTTGCAATGGAATCGCGGTAATGATGGCGGCTCACTCAGGGTTCAGCGTTCTACTCCGACCTTCATCGCCATGCGCATAGGTCTCGCGATTGCGGTCGCGGTGGTGTACGGTTCTCTGCTATACCGATTTACTGACGCCTTTGCGCCCTATATCGATTCGCTGGTACTCACGTTCAGCGTGCTGGCGCAGCTGCTAATGATGCGGCGGCGCATTGAGAACTGGTTCGCGTGGCTGATCGTCAATAGCATCGCCGTACCGCTCTACATTTCTCGGGAACTGTATTTAACCGCCTTTTTCTATGGAATCTACTGGTGCAATGTCTTATATGGACTGTCGTACTGGCGCAAGGAACTGGCGAAGACATGATCCGAGGGCTTGTTGTCGGGAAATTCGCGCCATTTCATCGCGGTCATGAGTTCCTGATTTCCAACGCGCTCTCGCAGTGCGATGAATTACTGATCCTTTCATACACGAGCCGTGATTTTCCTGTTTGCGATGCTGCCCGTCGTCGACAGTGGATCCAGAAGAGCTTTCCCGAAGTGCGTGTCGTTGTATTTGATGCGACAGACAATGTTCCGGACGACGAGGCCAGTGATAGTGTTCAGCGTGAGTTTGTCGCTCGAAAGCTGCGGGAGCTGGAATATCTTCCAACTCATGTATTTACGAGTGAGGACTACGGGCTGGGTTTTGCGGAACATCTTTCAACATCTTTGCTCCAGCCAATTACACACGTGAGTGTCGATCCTTCACGTGGTAACCACCCTGTATCTGCGACAGACATACGGGCGGATGTACATGGGAACAGGCACTGGCTACCTCCGCATGTGTATGCAGACTTTGTAGAACGTATTGCGTTGATTGGTGCGGAGTCGACAGGAAAGTCCACGCTCGGGTTTTGGCTTTCTCAACAACTGGAAACCCAGTTCGCGGGTGAATACGGACGTGAGCTTTGGGAGCAAAAGCATGGGCAGCTATCGTTCGATGATCTGCTGTTGATCGGACAACGGCAGGTCGAGCGCGAAATGCGCCTAGCTGAGACGGCAAATAGATTCCTTATTTGCGACACAACCCCACTAACGACGCTGTTCTACAGCTTGAATTATTTCCAAATGGCAGACCCTCGACTAACCCGTCTTGCGTGTCGCCGTTATGACCACGTAATCCTGTTGCTGCCGGATTTTCCTATGGTGCAGGATGGCACGCGCCAGGATGAGGCATTTCGGCTGCAGCAGCATCATTGGTACGTTCGGGAGTTAGTGGAAAGAAACCTGGAATATCTGGACGTTTCGGGCAGTATTGCGGCTAGGCAGCAGCAGCTATTGGAAATGTTCCCTTTGATGCATAGGCAATTTTCGTAGCGTCAATAAATGCTGCGAACAATGGTCAACCGACCAGAGAAATTCGTTGACGAAAGCCAGCCAATTTGAAATTCACACAGATCATCTTGCCGCAGATTTTCCAAGTTATTGATTTCATCGTACGGGAGATCCGAGCCGGGTACGGTAAACAGCTTGACACCGTGTTTGCTGAGTTTGTCCGGCACCTCATTGGCGATGTCGCTGCCAACACCCACCGTCAGGCCGACCATGGCAATGGTTGGTAGTTGCAGCTCAAACACACCGCTGGCCATCAGAAGTTCGCGGGTTTAGGTGGCTTTGTCGAGCATCACCGTCACCTTGGGGGATGGACCGAAGTCGAGCACGCAGGTCCAGGCGGCGGCCATCACATTGGCGACACCGCCATGGGCGGCAGACACCAGCACCGTGGGTCCATGATTGAGCAGACGGTAGGATTTGTCGAGGGCAACGGAGGCGATGTGCTCAGGCAGGTTGGCGATTATGGCGGGTTTGAGCATTCAGCGTGGGGTGTTCAATATAGCGCCGGCCAGTGGTGCCAGTAGTCCAGTGTCACCCGGTAGGTGTTGAGTTGCACCCTCAGGGTGGTATCGATGTCGCGACCGTACCTACCTTGACAGGCCACAGCTCAGGTACACCATGGACGAGGTCCCTATTTCATGGACAATTTCTCCAAAGGGGATGGCCACGGATCGAACTGCACGATACCAGCCTTGAAACCCCGGTCGGCAAACGCTATCCAACATCAATCTTGAGGATTCCAGGTGTTACTATTGTGTCACCTTTTGGAGAACTAAATATGCCTGCCACCACTTCTCTTAAGCTTCCTGACACTTTGAAAGCCACTATATCTAAAGTCGCTGCTTTTGAGGGCAAGTCCTCACATGCGCTGATGGTGGACACCTTGCAATCGGCCATGGACGAGGCCCTCGTGCGTCAGCAGTTTTACGCTGATGGTGAAGCATCTTTCCAAGACACCTTGCGCACCAACGCCGTCTTTGACGCTGCAGCAGTCAAATCGTATGTGATGGCCCGCTTGAAGAGTGAAAAGACGGGTGGCAAGCCGCGCAGGCCGCTGCCGCAACCTCTGGATACGACTAAGCCGATGGCCGCCGCGCATGATTGAGTTGGTTTACACCGAGCAAGCGCTGGTGGACCTGGAGCGGCTCAGCGATTTCCTGCTGGAGACTGACCCGCAAGCTGCACAAGGTACCGCCATCCTGATTTTTGAAGCGCTGGAGATTCTGGTACATCACCCCGAGATTGGCCGCAAAGTTCACTTTGGGCAACGCGAGTTGGTAATCTCAAGGGGGCGAACCGGTTATCTGGCGCTCTACCGTTTTTTGCCTCATATAGACCGCATACTGGTGCTGGCACTGCGTCATCAGCGGGAGTCGGGGTACAAAGGCTAGCTTAGGTTGGAAATGCTACTTTCGTACACTTGAAGCAGCTGAACACCAATCGATGGCAATGGTTGAACCCTGTCACCAATGAGGCAATCAAGCATGGCACTGCAAACCCCCATCGAATACGACCAGGCATCGCCTGCCGACAGGGCCGTCATGACGAAATCGTGGCCAGCCGCAAGACGGACTGGGTAAACAATTTCTGGAAAGTCCTGGCGCATCACCCCGAGACCTTGCAACGCATCTGGAGCAACATCAAGCAGGTGATGAGCAACGGCGCGCTGGATCCGCTCACCAAGGAACTCATCTACGTGGCCGTGAGCATCACCAACAATTGTGGCTACTGCATTGCCTCCCACACTGCGGGTGCCAAAGCCAAGGGCATGACAGAGGAGCAACTCGGTGAACTGCTGGCCGTTATCGGTTTGGCCAACGAGACCAATCGCCTGGCCATTGGCTACGGCGTGCCGGTTGACGACAGGTTCTTGTCCAGCTGATTCAGTGGCCTGGCACCAAGCCTTCACTCAATTGAGTTGTCGGCCTGGAGATTTCAAAGCTTCCATCAAGGCATCGGGTTGACCACCGTCTGCGAGATGGCTTTTGTACCAGACCGTCAGAATCGCCGTTACCACCGGGCCAGGGTTTTGACAGACTTTCTCGAAATCCAGGCCGTTGATGGTGCAAATCAGTTTGACGAGGTCCATGTCCAGATCAATGGCATCGTCGGCGCAGCGGCGCAGCTTGAGGTCAGCAAAAGAATAGCCTTCGGGCAGTTTGAGGGTCAGCATTGAATCAGTGGACATGGTGAGTCTGAATACTTCACAAGATGATATTTGCAGCTACAGCGGTGACTCCAGGCACGGATGGCTTCAAAGCCCCCGCTGCCAAACGGGACGTAGTTTCGCAGACCGAGGATCGTCGATGGCGGCTCTCACCTGTTTCAACAGCCGATCCTTCTCAGCGCCCAACACCCCTTTGAGGACCAGCCAGTTGGAGGCATGATCGCTTCGAAACACCGTGCGCTTGAGTTCCAGGGCTTGCAGGAACTGCTCCATCTCGACAAACAACTGCTGCTGGGTGAGTGGCTCCCACTGCGCAAAGCCAAGGCGAAATCGTTCTTCACCCTGCGGGAAACTCACCACCAGGGTGGCCAGAAACTCTGGCTGGGTCAGATTGATCAGGCGGGCCGAGTTTTGCGCATGCTGTTGTGACAGCAATGGGCCGCCCAGCCCATTGAGCAGCATCACCGAGCGCGTGATGCCAGCAGCTCCCAACTTGTCCAGCGCATCCCGGGTGGATTCGAAGGTTTCGCCCTTGCTGACCTTCTGCAACACCTCGTCGTCACCTGACTCTGCCCCCACATAGACCAGTGACAAGCCAGCCTCGCGCAGCTCCTTGAGTTCCTGAATCGATTTGTGGCGCAAGTTGCGCGGCAGGCAGTAGCTCGATATTCGCCGCACCATGGGCAGGTGATTTTTGATGGCTGAGAGCACCGTCATCAACCTACGAGTGGACAACGCCAGCGCGTCACCATCACCCAGAAAGACCCGCTGTACCTGCTGTGCAAACTGTTCACCGCAATGGCGAATGGAGGCCAGGGTTTCGTCCTCGTCTCGCACCCCAAAGGTCTTTTGAGGCGCGGTGTACATCTCGCAGTAGGTGCACTTGTTCCAGGAACAGCCATTGGTCACTGGCAGGATCAAGGACTGCGCTTCACTGGGCGGCCTGAAGACCGGCTCAATATATCGAATTGGAAAGTCTTGGATCACGTGGTGGGTCCCGCAGGGTTGGCTGTCGGCAATGACGCAGGGGCAACCTTGTCGGTCAGGGTTTCGTTTAAAAAATGGCTCAATATAGCGCCTGCCAGCGGTGCCAGTAATCCAGTGCAGTGTGGTACGTGTTGACCTGCACCCTCAGGGTCGTGTCGATGTCGCGGCCATAACCTCCTGCCATCACCATGGCTACAGGGACACGGTGCTCAAAGGCCCAATCAAACACCCGCTGGTCACGTGATCGCATACCACTGTCCGTCACCGCCAGTCGTCCAAGTCGGTCTCCCTCATGCGGATCGGCACCGGCCAGATACAGGATTAGATCGGGTTTGAAGCGGCGCTCCAATTGTTCAATGCCCTGCTCGAGTGCCTGCAGATACGCCTCATCCTCACAGCCGTCGGGCAGTTCGATGTCGCAATCGCTGTGTTGCTTGCGCACCGGAAAGTTCTTGGCCCCATGCAGCGACAGGGTAAAGACCGTAGGGTCATCAGCAAAGATGAACGCACTGCCATCGCCTTGATGCACATCCAAATCAACGATGGCCACCTTGAGCCCATTGGGGTGTTGATGATGTCCATGACCCGGGGCCGACCACTCCAACTGCATCTGCCTGGCGGCCACCGCCACATCGTTGAAAACACAGAAACCGCTGCCTTTGTCTGGATAGGCGTGATGCGTGCCCCCGGCCAGGTTGGCTGCCACGCCACCACCCAACAAGGCTGCCCGAGCTGCCTGCAAGGTGCCACCCACTGAACGGCAGGCACGCTCGGCCATTGCGGCACTCCATGGAAAACCAATTTCACGCTGTTCTTCAGCGCTCAGACCACCGTGGATCACCGCCTGGATATAGCGCGGCGTATGCACCTGTGCCAACACATCCACGCTGGCGGCCAGTGCCTCATGCATCTGGATGGCTGGCATCTGCTGGACCAGACGCTCACGCAGCAAGGCGTATTTGGCCATCGGGAATCGGTGACCGCCAGGCAGGGGCAGCACAAAATGATCGGCGTAAAAGGATTGCACGGAATCTTCGGTAGGTGGCAGAGATGAGCCTGGGCTAATCACCAAAGATCGTAGCGCAGCCTTTGTCCCCAAAAAGCATGCCCAACCCTGTGGACAAAACCCTGAACAAGTCTGAAAACCGATACCAGTCGTGGCCTGGCGGCACATGCTTAAAAAATAGGCGATCAACTTGACAACAATTGTTTTGGACGGATGTGGTGAAATATACTGGATAAATGAACAGTCTTATTTCAGCCCTGCGACCCGTGCCCGTTTCCGAGGCACCGCTGCAGGTGCTGTTGCTCAACAACCGGGTCGATGCGGGCTTTCCGTCCCCCGCAGAAGACCTCGGTGCGCAGCGCATTGATCTGACCCAGGTGCTCATCACCCATCCTCAGGCGACTTACTTCCTGCGGGCCAGTGGGCACTCCATGGTGGAAGCCGGTATCTTCGACAAAGACATCCTGGTGGTGGACCGTGCCATCAAGCCCCGGCACAACCACATCGTCGTGGCCATCGTGGATGGTGACTTCACCGTCAAGCGGATGTACCAGCGGGCTGGCCGCATCAAGCTCAAAGCCGCCAACCCGACCTTTGCCGACATCGTTCCCAAAGAAGGCCAGACCCTGGAGGTCTGGGGGGTGGTGACCAGCAGCATCAAGCAGTTTCCGGTCTGACTGCCCGGAGCAGAGAGAAAGCACGGTCATGTACGCCCTGGTGGATGGCAACAATTTCTATGTGAGCTGCGAACGGGTATTTCGTCCCAGTCTCAACGGCCTGCCGGTGGTGGTTTTGTCCAACAATGATGGCTGTGCCATCGCCAGATCCAATGAAGCCAAAGCCTTGGGCATTAGCATGGGTGCCCCCTGGTTCCAGATCAGACACCTGGCAGAAGAGGCAGGTCTGGTTGCCCTGTCAGCCAATTTCGCTCTCTACGGTGATCTGAGCGACCGGATGATGAGTTTGGCAGCCGGACTCGGCCCGCATCAGGAAATCTATTCGATCGATGAGAGCTTCATCGACCTGGGGGGTGTCCGTGGTGATCTGGTAGCCCGCAGCCACAAGATCCGTTCGCGCATCCTGCAGTGGGTCGGTATCCCCTGCGGCATTGGTATCGGTTCAACCAAGACCCGGGCCAAACTCGCCAACCACATCGCCAAGACGGCTGAGCGCAAACCCGGCAGCTACCCAGCCCATCTGGCGCAGGTGTGTGACTTGTCGGCACTGAAGCCTTCAGAACTTGAGTCAGTGCTGGCAGCGACACCGGTCACTGAAGTCTGGGGCGTGGGCCGACAGATCACCAAACAATTGACGGCAGCCGGGGTGAACACCGTGCTGGACCTGATCCGCTTGGACCCGGTGATGGTCAAGAACCGCTGGTCGGTGGTGTTGGAACGCACCCTGCGTGAATTGCAGGGCACCCCCTGCATTGACCTGGACCATACTCCCGCTCCGAAAAAGGAGATCGCCTGCACCCGATCCTTCGGTCACCCGGTCACCGAACTGGCCGATCTGGCTCAGGCAGTCACCGAATTTGCCAGCCGGGCCGCAGAAAAGCTCAGGAAGCAACACAGCCTAGCCACCCAGGTCATTGTGTTCATCCGCACCAGTCCGTTTCGCAAAGATGCCCAGTACAGCAAGTCAATGATCGTGCCGCTGTTTCGACCCAGTGCCGATACCGCCGTCATCCTCCAAGCAGCCTTGTCAGGGTTGAAGACCATTTACCGACCGGGATTCAAACTGGCCAAGGCCGGGGTGATGCTGCTGGACCTGCAGTCTGACACGGTAGTTCAGGGTGAATTGGACCTCGACACCGGCACCGACGCAGATCACGGCCAGGCTCACTACGTTGACAAGACCCAGCTGATGTCGGCCATGGATGGGCTGAACCGGCGGTATGGCCGTGGTACGTTGAAGCTGGCCAGCGCCGGGCTGGCTGGCGACAAACGCATCTGGTCGATGAAACAGCAACGCCGCACACCAGGTTACACCACCTGCCTGGCAGACATGCCGGTGGCTCGGGCTTGAAGGGAGGTCCATCATGCAAGAAACCGAAATGCCTGAACCGACGCAGATGCAAACTCAGACACCGTCACTGGAAGCCCCCACCCTCAAACGCATTCATGCCAAAAGACTCCGGGAGGTGTACCGGTCTGCTGGCTGGCCGTACCAGGATGTTATCGAGATTGAGCTGCTGGCAGCGGGATTGCTGGAACGCATGATCAACGGCAGCGGACATGACCTGGTGCGCGTCACCGATGCAGGAATAGCCCACCTGGCCGGTGCCACCCAGGGCAACCGACGGGCCCGCTCAGCCCATGACTCCCTGGTAGACAAGGTGGCCCATGCCATGCTGCGTGACGGTCGATTGGTCTGGACCGGATTGAACCTGCGAGCCAAGCTGCCGGGGGAATCGGATGAGCAGTCACGCTGGAAGATGTGCCAACCTGATGTCTTCTCGATCCGCAACAGCTCTCGGCAGGAATACCTGGAACCCATCGTCCATGAAATCAAGGTCAGCCGGGCTGATTTGCTGGGGGACATCAAACGCGCCGACAAACGTGCGGCTTACCTGGATGTGGGTGGTCAGTGCTGGTACGTGCTGGGTTGTGACCGCAGTGGTCACCCGATTGCCAAGCCCAATGAGATTCCGATGGAGTGTGGCGTGATGGTGTTCCAGAACAACCAGTTGGAGGTGATGCGCATGGCTCCCAAACGACCCTGCACCGAGTTGCCTTTTGGGATCTGGATGGCGCTGGCCAAGGCAACATCCATGAAAGCAGCAGATCTGGCTGAAACCGAAGCGACTGGCCAAGTTGCACTGACGGTAATTGACTCGACGAAGTGAACAGGTTGGTTGATCCAACTGCGCCTTCAGGCCACTGCGCACCAACTACCATTGACGTTTTCCAACTGGCTGACCTTGTGCCCCATTTGCTTCGTTTCATCGTCACCCTGCTGCTGTGGGGGTCCGCGGCCACCGGCCAGGCCGCAGAGAACTTTGCCGCCTGTCCACAGTTTTTTGCCAATGGCAAGCCACCGGCATTGGCCCAGCAAGCCACTGATCGGGCCTTGTGTTACGACTCTTTTGCCATCCTACATTCCGGCCAAAGCAAGACCCCCGTGTATGTGGCTGAGAAACTGAATTCGGCCGTGATGGCTGAAACCCCGCAGAAGCGCTCGGATCACTATTACGAAGAGGCCAGACTGCGCTCAGCCGAGAGGGCCTTGCTGGATGACTATAAGGGTAGCGGCTACGACCGAGGTCACATGGCACCTGCTGGAGACATGAGAACTCCGGAGGCTATGGCACAGAGTTTCTCACTGGCCAATATGGTTCCTCAAGCACCAGAACACAACCGGGGCGCATGGGCCAAGTCAGTGAAGAACCCGACCCGGAAATATGCCGCCCGAGCGACGGGCGATGTGTTTGTCGTCACAGGGCCGGTGTTCATGCCCAATATCGCCCAGAGTCCGAGCGTTGGGCCTGGACAGGTGCATGTCCCCGCATACCTGTTCAAGCTGGTGTATGACCAGACTGAGAACAGAGCCTGGGCTTTCTGGCATTTGAATGAAGATGCCACCCGGGGAACAAGACCGATCAGCTATGCCGAATTGGTCAGGCGTACCGGAATTGACTTCCTGCCCGGTGTGGTGCCAAGGGATTAATCAGATGCTGGGCAATCACATTCGCTGTGCCAAAGCCATGAGTTCAAGCGACATGGCATCAACATCCCTCTGGTAAAGGTAAATAGGTCGCAAAGTTTCCTGACCCCAGCTTTCAAGCGCCATGTAGCCGTAACAAGGATACTTTTCAGGTGCAGGATGATTTACAGCAGCAAAACGCCCCTCCTCGTCCTTGATCCATTGCTGCCAGGACTTGTGACTGACCAGTAATTTCATGTGCAACATCTCCAAAGCAGTTGACGTGGGTTTGAACTAACGATACCTGCCCTGAAGCACTTACCGGCAAACGATACTCAAGCATGGACATCAGAGCGAACAAGAGATTTGGACTGAAAATCTATGACAAAGCAACGCAGCGTTTACTGTCGTCCACGGCAGGCAACTCTAGGCACACGGTTGAAAGTGCAACCTGAGCCGTTTGCCGAATTCAATTTGCCTTGTCCACTGCTTGTATCGGGTCAGGCGATCTATAACCGGGGGCCAGTAGCGCATTCTTTACGCCGTAAAGTGCAAGGTGATCTCTTAGCCAGAGTCGATATTCAGGGCCGCACAGGCTGTGATCAGGAGAGCAGTCCACACTCCACTTGCGCAACACGTAGCCAGCGGTGGCTGCACGCAGATTCATTTTGAGCACACCGTCGCGCATGCCGTAGTCCTGCAAGGTGATCTCTGGTCGTTTCTGATCAGGATGGGGAACAAGCTCCAGTTCAACAATTCGTGTCCACTGGATATCCTGATCCGGGCGCTCATGTGCCCCAACTTGAGAGTCTTTCAAGACGACTGGCTCCTGAATCCGGGTAAGCACAAAATCTCTGAACTCACCCGACTTTCGGTCGAAGGCACGGGTATGCCAGCGCAAGCCCGTGTCGAGTAACGCAAAAGGCACAATTTCTCGTTCGCTTTGACCACTTCTGACGGATTGGTACTTGATGCGCACTGGGCACTTGTGACTGATGGCTCGGGTGATACCGGCCAGCGTACTGAGGTCAGGCTGTCCAAGCTTGTTGGGAATATCGCAGGTGATGCCAGTACGAGATCGAACAGGCTCTCCATCACCAAATCCTTCAGCCAACCATGTCAGCACCCGCTCAGCCGGAAAATCGAACATGGGGTTGAACGCCCGACCAATGATGTACGTCTTGGAACTACCGTCGTACTCAATATTTGCCGGGGCCAGCTCTTTATAGAGCCCAAGGTCACGCGTAGCAGCAGCAGTCTGGATACCGAAGCGAGTTGCCAGATCTTGCCTTCGAATTTCGCCCACGAACCATAGCCGCAGTTCGATGTATGCCATCCGGTCACGCTGTGCGTGCCCAAGGTCTTGCAGGCGATTAGTGTTCATCTTGGGAACTTGTTTTCCAATGGACGATTGTTGTTTACCGGGAGTATAAGGTGACGATTGTCATGTGTCATTAAGATCACATGGATAAATGATCAGCATCATAATGATGATGATTGAAGTATGATTATGGTAACAAGCAGATGACATCTGTCCCGCACCTGGATCATGGCGCTGGAATTGATAACAACAGCCCAACTTCATCAATTTTTTGGAAGCGGTCACAGCATGGAACTCAAGGTACTAAAGGATGATGACGTTGCGAAGATGATTCGTGCGACAAAATTCCGTGCTGTCTATGCTGCTCCGGGCGTGACCGACACAGTGGCTGGTGCGCTCATTGAGGTCAGAAAGCGCATTGACCGCAATCGGGTTCGGGTCGTTCTGGACGGCAGCGCCAACGCCCTGCGTTTGGGGTACGGTCAGACTGACCCCATGCCAATGTTGCTGGAGCACGATGTCGATGTCCGAGTCGAGCCAGGTTTGCGCATGAGTCTCCTGGTGGTGGACGATCAGGCGGTCGTGTTCATGCTTCCTGCCATGATGGTGGAAGACCCAAATCTGCCGCGTGGTCCCAATGCATTGATACTTTCCCGCGAGCAAGTCGATGGTGTGCTCGTCACGGTCGCCCCTGACTACTTGAAAAGTAGTCCAAACGAAGAGGCGACCAAGCCAAACCCACCGCATATCGGTAAACAGCCGTTGACCGATGCCCACGTGAAGGCCGTCGAAGCCGAGATGGTGAAAAATCCTCCGCAGCGATTTGACTTGACTCGAACCTTAAACGTGTTCAATGCTTACGTCGAGTTCATTGAACTGCGGCTGACTGGCCTGCAAATCACCCGACACACCGTCAAATTGCCGCAAGACTTGATCTTGGCCTTGCGCGATGAAGCCACGTCAAAGCGATTGCGCACAAGTTTCAACTTGTTGGATGGGAAGAGCAAAGTCGGTCAGGATGCCGATGCCGTCGAAGTCAGGGTGCGGAAGTTGCGTGATCGCTTCGTCCGTCCGATTGGAGATATCGGTGCCATCACCCTGCGTAGCAAGCGCAAGGAGGTCGATTCGCTAATCGAAGCGATTCGTGCCGACATTGAAAAGTTTCGTAAATCAGTGGTCGAGCGCCTCACGAAGGAAATTGCATCTTCACGGAATAAATTAGTGGAGGGACTGACTCCCGCACTCAAGAAGAAACCGCCGCAAGACCTGATTGATCAAGTTACTGGCAAAGTGACGGTCGAGCATGTGACGCTTTATTTGACCAAGCGTCTTGAGGAGGTGTTTCCAACGGCAGAGAGTGTCGTTGGCGATATGAAGCTGGAGTGCGTTCGCAAGGGGGTGACCTACGAAACCTTGGCGAGCGGCGATTTTCAGAAAAAGGTTCGCGACGCATTTCCATATGAAGATTGGGACAAGCCGTTTTCTGAATTCACAGCAGCGAAAGCAGAACAGTTGCCGTTGCTGAATCAATGAAATGTGAGGGAGAAGTTCATGCCAATAAAGAAAGTCATTACAGACCACCGAGTACCGGTCAAGATTTGGACTGACGATGTTGACGAGCGCTCAATTGAGCAACTGACCAACATTGCCAGTTTGCCATTCATTCACCACCATGTGGCGGCGATGCCCGATGTCCATTTGGGTATCGGTGCCACCATCGGTTCGGTGATCGCCACCCATAAAGCCATCATTCCAGCTGCGGTCGGTGTTGATCTGGGCTGCGGTATGGTGGCAGCACGTTTGTCACTGACAGCCAATGAAATCGATGAAAAAGCACTGCAAAAAGTGTTTGACCAGATCAGTCGTGATGTGCCGGTCGGTCGCGCTCAGCATCGTGATGAGCAGGTACTGGTCGATGCCGCCAAACCATTTGAGCCAGGCCTGAAGTCATTGACGGATCGCCACCCGGAATTGCTCAAAGCGTTTGGCAAGTTCTCCAAGTGGACCAACCAGATGGGCACGCTCGGTGGTGGAAACCATTTCATTGAGGTCTGCCTGGATGAGACCAACCAGGTGTGGGTGATGTTGCATTCGGGCAGCCGTGGTATTGGTAACGCGATTGCCAGCTACTTCATTGCCTTGGCACGAAAGGACATGGAGCGTTGGATGATCCAGTTGCCTGACCGCGACCTGGCCTATTTCCCTGAAGGCTCTGAACACTTTGCCGACTACGTCGAAGCGGTTCACTGGGCGCAAGACTACGCAATGCAAAACCGCACCTCCATGTTGGAACTGGTGCTTTCAGCCTTGCAGCGGCATCTGCCGCCCTTTACTGTCACGACCGAGGCGGTGAACTGCCACCACAACTATGTGGCGCAAGAGCACCACTATGGCGAAAACGTCTGGGTGACTCGCAAGGGGGCCATTCGTGCTCGCGCGGGTGACCTGGGCATTGTTCCGGGCAGCATGGGTGCGCGCAGTTTCATTGTGCGCGGCCTTGGTAACCCTGAGAGCTTTTGTTCCAGCGCCCATGGTGCCGGACGCAAGATGAGTCGGACCGCCGCCGAGAAGCAATTTACGGTAGCTGACATGGTGGCGCAAACCCAAGGTGTGATCTGCCGCAAGGACAAGGATGTGATTGACGAGATTCCGGGTGCTTACAAGGATATCGATCAGGTCATAGCCAATCAGGCCGACCTGACGGAGATTCTGCACACGCTCAAGCAAGTCGTCTGCGTCAAAGGTTGAAGTAGACAGTCTGATGTATTGGAAGCATGGTGAAAAGTGCTCGCTGCGTTTGAGAGGGCAAGGGGATGGTTGGGCACCTTTGTCATATATCTACGTAGCCGCTGAGTGGCTGGGAAACCAGGCAAACAGTGCTGAAAGGGAGGCCAATCTTTCAACTGACTGCGGTTCGAATCCGCAGGGCTGCCCGACTGAAAAAGGTCGGAATGAAAAATCGCGCACCGTGATTTCGGCGGTGTGTCAAGGGATGAAATACAGAAAAGGAAAATTATGACAATTTTAGCAATCGTAAAAGCCGCACAATTTGCAGCCGAGAAGCACAAAAATCAGCGCCGCAAGGATGTAGATGCCTCGCCATACATCAACCACCCGTTGGCGTTGGCCAGCGTTCTCGCCGTTGAAGGCGGTGTCGAAAACCCGGATGTGATCTGTGCCGCGATGCTGCATGACACCGTTGAAGACACTGATACGACAGCAAAAGAGTTGGCAAATATTTTTGGTGACAAGGTCACGAGCATCGTGCTGGAAGTCACCGATGACAAAAGCTTGGAAAAGGCAGTTCGAAAAGAGGAACAGGTGCGGCACGCACCTCTGATTTCCCCGGAAGCCAAATTGGTCAAGCTGGCTGACAAGATTTGTAATTTGAGAGACATCCTGGCATCACCACCTGCAGATTGGACAGCGGAGCGAAAGAAAGCCTATTTTGATTGGGCTGCTCGGGTGGTAGCTGGTTTACGTGGCATTCACCCTGGACTTGAATCCACCTTTGATGGTCTGTTTGCCAGACAGGCAGAACTGCTCTAACGTAGACCCGTGATGAAGATTGAACGGCACATCACTGCGGCTTGGGCAGCACAGCTCTCGGACAAGATCATCATGGAAGCCATCTATGCCTTGCAAAAGATGGACTCTGACGAGACGCTTTCTGGTGACTCTGGGCTGAAGAACGTCTGGGGAGAAGTCTGCGTCCAGGCCCAGGTTCAAGACGAGCACTCCTTCTTTTGGAACACCTATGCCGAGACGATTGAAAGTTTGCGAGATGGTTATGTGGTCATGCTCGACCCGGATGCACGGTTGGCCCTGTGGGCGGTCACCGACGAGGGGTGGGATTACATCTATGACCACCGCGCTGAAGATGTGGGCGTGGGTGATGTTCCGGTCATGGCGGAGGAAATCGTTGTCAAGCTGAAGGACGCATTGCTGTCAGCGGCCGCCGATTTTGGAAATCCACGAATCGCGAAGTTTATTGCGCGGCACATCGTAGCAAAAGAGTAGCGTCATCATGCTTGGCGCTATCTGCGGAGACATCATTGGTTCTTGGTACGAGTTCAGGAACATCAAGGTCAAGGACTTTCAGCCTCTTTTTCACAAAGGTGCCAAGTTCACTGACGACACCGTTTGCACTGTTGCGGTGGCTGATGCTTTGGTGCATGACCTTGATCCGGTCGTAACGCTTCAGCGATGGGGCCGTGAATATTGGAGCAATGGCGGGTGGGGCCAGCGCTTTAACCTTTGGTTGGCGGACGACAACCCACAGCCGTACAACTCGTGGGGCAATGGGGCCGCTATGCGCGTGAGTGCTGCTGGCCTTTTGGGAACCTCCCTTGACGATGCGCTGGATTTGGCCCATCGTGTCACTGTCATCACACATGATCATCCAGAGGGCCTCAAGGGCGCACAGGCCACAGCCGCTGCAATCTGGCTCGCACGAAATCGTAAAAATTCCGAGGAAATCCGTCAAGCGTTGGTTGAGCGCTTTGGATACCGCTTGGACATGACAGTCGACGAAATTCGACCTGGATACAAATTCACTGAGTCCAGCAAGGATTCAGTTCCTCAAGCACTGGTGTGCGCCCTGGAGGCGACCGATTTTGAAGATGCTGTTCGCAACGCTGTCTCCATCGGCGGTGACAGCGACACCATCGCCGCTATCGCTGGCTCAGTTGCTGAGGCTCGATTCGGCATTCCTGATGATATTGCGGCCAAAGCCTGGTCGTTTCTTCCAGTTGATATGCGTTCAGTTATGACTGCTCTATATGAGCAAGCTCAACCATGAACCATCTTGTCCTTCTTGGCGACTCCATTTTTGACCCAATATCAAGCGCAAGCCTCGGCCTTCAGGCCGGGGTCTAGCGTTCCATTGTGCAATCGAAAACCGTTGGCATAAATAGATAGAACTGTTTATAATTACAGTAATGCAGTCGCTCACCCAAAACGCTCAAAGTCCGAATCAAGGACAAGCACGCCAAGGTGCAGTGCGAGTGGGCGCGTGCCGTGAATTTCACTTGGAACTACATCAACGAATTGTCCTCGCGCTGCATCCGTGAGAGAGGCAAGTTCTTGTCGCCCACAATCTTCAAAAGTACACCGATGGCGCGGGCAAAGAGCTTGGTCTTCACAGTCACAGCATCCAGTGCATAGGCAAAGAGTACATCAGCCGACAGCACTTCTCTGCGGATGGGATGGCTGACTGGGTTGTCGCGAAAGGTGCAGGTCACGAGTAGTCGCACCCGATGCTGACTAGTTAGCCCATGCCAAAATGAGGGCGCATGGCCTAGCAGATTGAGGTCGCGGATTGGGTATCCAGTATCCGTAAGGTGCTCTTGATCAAGTCGGTATCAACTTTGCCGTTGGCATCGACTTGCTGCAGAAACAATGAAACAAGCTCAGCTCTGAAGCGATCGGTTATTAGCCTCACGCTTGTATTTTCCCAAGCATCAATAGTAGTGAGGATCGCCTGAATGACCGATGCATCTATAGCCTTGGTATTGGCTTCGGTATGCCTTTTCCCACTCAGGATGTACATCACATCCACCTTCTCACATAGGGCAGCCAAATACCTGACATCAGGCACTCGCTGCTCAGATTCGTAGTAAACCTGCGATGGACGCGAGACACCTCCAAGTGCCGCGAATTCCGCTTGATTGAGTTTCAAACGTTGTCGCTCCGCTTTCAGCCTGAGTCCAAAGCCCTCTGGTACTGTGTTGTTAAGTTGCGATACTTCATGTAACATATAGTGACTTTTATTCAGATATTGTCTAAGATAAGGTACTTTATTAAACAGAAAGGTATCTCATGTTGGTCCAGCGGTCGATGTCAGAAAAATCCAGCACACAGCATAAGAAGTCTCAAAGTAGTTGTTCAAGCTTACATGATGACAACCTCTCAAACCTGAGCCAGGTTCTGATCGGGCACAAAAACCCGGTCTCTGTTGAAGGGAGACTCTTCCACAACCTCAAGTACTTCAAAAGAGAGTACCAAAACACCATCAAGATCAAATCCCGCACATTGGCACAGCGAGTTGCCAATCTAAAAGCAAGCCGCAATTTGCGGCAGACAGATACGCTTGAACTCAACGCTGCTGAATTTGCTGCTCTCATTTCACGTGCAGACACCCGGCTACCATTCGTTGACTTCAAAAAAACATTGTCCAACTACATTTCAGTACACGATTTGCAACTTGTACGCGGTGGAGATCTGAACGACCCGTCTTCACTCGAGCCGATCACGATCGAGGATGCTTATGCGTCGTACGAAAACAATCGATCACCTTTTTACTTTTGCTGCCGCTCCTGCATTAAGAATGGCGAAACCGCCAAGCCATTTCTTAAGCCGTTGGACCACCTTGACCGCCAGGGCTGTCCCGTGTGCGGTGACAAAGGTGCTGTGGACAAGCGGCGTCTCCATCCAGACGAAGTGAGGAAACGTATCGCGGAGCACCCTGCAGGAATAGATTTGCGGGACAGTAACAGTACCTACAGCAGCACCATGTCACCGCTGACTGTAGTCTGCCGCCAGTGTGGGCATAAATTTACCCGTGAGGCCCAGGACTTCTTCGAATATGGTTCATTTGTCGCCTGCTCTGCTTGCGTGCCAGGACCCATCGGTGAGTCCCTTGCAGTTGGCGTAGTGAATTTTCTTCTCGACACTGGCCACGACGGTGCATGTACGCGTGAACTAACTCCAGCCCATCTTCAGGACTGGCCAGGCAAACGCTCGTTACGACACGATGCATATTTCGAACTACCGGATCTTTCGCTCAAGATTGCTATCGAGCACATGGGCGATCAGCACACAAACCCTGATAACAAATTCCATTTGATTAGCCGCGTCGGCAAACAGGAGAGCTTCCAGCAAATGCTGGCACGCGACAAATGGAAGCAGGCAGCCTGCGAACGTGCGTCCATTTGTTGGGTTGACATTCCAGACCTTTTTGTCAATTGCCCGACGCTGCTCGATGCTGCAAAACTTGTCGCGTCACATTTGATCGCCAAGACCGACTCCAAGGTTGAGCAGATTCCAGGGTTCCACGACCGCGTCGAACAACTGGAGAATGAAAGCTTGGTGCGGAAGTTGATTACTGCCAGCGGTCGTCTCCCGCAGGAGGAAAGTTTGCAGAAGCAACTCGACGAAGAGAAAAGCTCTGTGTACATCTCCGCCTATAACCCAATGACGCGCATCTTCACACTCGCATGTAGCAAGCATAAAGATTACGGGACATGGACAGCGAGTGCTGGAAACGCCATCGGTTCAAATGTCGGGGACCGCAAGGGCACCAGGTGCCCAAAATGTGGCGCCAATAAACGCGGGGCCGAAAAACGGCTGTCGGAGCAAGCCCTCGACGCGGAAGCGAAAAAATATGGCTTCAAAAAGACATTTGACTTTGCGGTCTACGTATCGAATGCTCAGCTGCTGCCTTGGGTCTGCCTTAACAATCCGGAACATACTATCAAAGACAGTCTCGCGCACTTATCACGCGGCTGCCGGTTTTGCCGCAGGGAAACCGCCACGCTGCAGCATCAGCAAAGGGAGCACGCCAAGTTGAACGCCAAGGTTAAGAGCAATGGCGATATTCTCTTGACGCCACCGAGCGAGTATCACAACAACTCGACCAAAGTCCGCGTGATTTGTGCGCGCTCAGGCGGATGTGGCAAGGAATATCAAATCACACCACAGAAAATTATGGATGGTCAACTGTGCAAGTGCGATAAAGACGCCCGCAGCGCAAAGAAACGGGCAGCGGCGCAAGCATTTCAACCGCCAAAGTAGCCTGAATGGCCAACCAGTAAGGATGCCGGGGAAAAAACCAAGGTAAAACTTGGCTTCACCGTCATTTCCTTCCCAAATCACATCCTTGTAGCTCATCCAGTGAGCCTGACAGGTGTCAAACTTGACACTGTCACACACCAAAAAATTTTGAATTCCCAAATCCTGGCACCAGCCTCTCTCCATGATGACAAATAAGCCCCCTGCCCTTCAGTCTGGATTCGTGGCGTTTCACAGCAATCGATCAGAACAACTCGCCGAGGTAGTGCTCAACTGGATCCGACGCCATCCTTTGAGCCCCCTGGAGGAAGAAGTCATTTTGGTTCAAAGCAATGGCATGGCCGAGTGGGTCAAGATGGAACTGGCGCGGATGGGCGGGGTCTGTGCAGCCACTCGGGTGGAGTTGCCTTCTCGCTTCCTGTGGCGCACCTATCGCCAGGTGCTGGGCCGGGAAGCCGTACCCAGTGACTCACCGCTGGACAAGGTGCCCATGGTGTGGCGGTTGATGCAACTGCTGCCGACTCTGATTTGCCAGCCCGAGTTTGCCCCGGTCGCCGGATTTCTCAAAGAGGATGAGCCCGATCGCATGCTGCAACTGGCCTCCAAATTGGCCGACCTGTTTGACCAGTACCAGAATTACCGCGCCGACTGGCTTCAAGTCTGGGCACAAGGGGATGACCACCTGATTCTGGCCAATGGCGCAAAGTCCGAGTTGCCGATGGAGCAGCGCTGGCAGCCGCGACTCTGGCGCGCCGTGCTTCAGACCCTGGATGACAAACAGCAGCAAAGCATCAGACCTGAATTGCAGCAGAGGGTGGTGGAGCTCCTGAACAGCGGTGAGTCTCTGGCAAGCAGGGTCGCTCAACGAGTGATCGTATTTGGCATGAGCCAAATTCCATTGACAACCATGCAGGCGCTGGCCGCTCTGTCCCATCACAGCCAGGTGATTCTGGCCATTCCCAACCCCTGCCAGTTCTACTGGGGCGACATCATGGATGGGCGAGAGCTGCTCAATGCGCAGCGCCGACGTCAGCCATTTCGCAGGGGCGTCGACCTATTGACCCTGCCCCTGGAAGATATGCATGCCCATGCCCACCCCCTACTGGTAGCCTGGGGCCGCCAGGGTCGGGACTTCATCCGTCAGCTCGACTGTTTTGACGATGCAGAAAACTCGAAACGGCGGTTCGACCTTGCACGTATCGATTACTTTTCCGACAAGCCAGAAGACACGGATACGCCCTTGTTGTTGCAAGTGCAAAACCGGATCCGTGATCTGGTTCCAATTTCTGAGCACACACCCACTCCCATTGCGGCGCAAGACCAGTCGATCGTCTTCCGCAGTGCACACAGCAAAGTGCGCGAACTTGAAATTCTGCATGATCAACTTCTCGGATTGCTGGCCGAGCCCAAAAGACAAGTACCACTGAACCCACGTGACATCATCGTCATGGTGCCCGATATCGAGCAGATGGCGCCTGCTATCCGGGCCGTGTTTGGTCAGTACAAACGCCATGACGCGCGATTCATTCCTTTTGATATTGCCGACATGAGCGCCAAGTCCGACAGCCCGGTCATGGGTGCCCTCGACTGGTTGCTTCGACTCCCGACGCAGCGATGCAACATGAGTGAGTTGGTGGACTTACTGGAAGTGGCGTCGGTTGCCAATCGCTTTGGGATTGACCAAGATGCACTGCCCAGACTTACCCAATGGATGATGGGTGCCGGCATTCGCTGGGGCTTGAATGAAGCTCATCGTAGCGACCTTGGCTTGGGCGCGTGTGGGGATCAGAATAGCGCCTGGTTCGGACTGCGGCGCATGCTGCTGGGATATGCCGTCGGTGCCATGCCTGTCGATTCACAGGTACCCAGCCTGGAAACCATCGAACCTTATGCCGAAGTGGGTGGCCTTGAGGCTGAACTGGCTGGAGCTTTGGCCCATCTGCTGCAGGCACTTCTGACGTGGTGGGAGATGGCCAATACATCTGCGACACCGGCAGTCTGGGCAAATCGCTGTCGAGACCTGCTTGCAGACCTGTTCAAGTGTGAGTCTGACTTGGACAAACAGACCATAAGTGCCCTGACAGAGGGGTTGGTGACCTGGCAGGAAGCGTGCGAGCAATCAGGTTTCACTGAAAAAGTTCCACTGGTGGTTGTCCGTTCAGCTTGGCTGGAGGCGGTTGAAACGCCGAGCCTGAACCAGCGTTTTCGAGCTGGCGGCGTGACCTTTTGCACCTTGATGCCCATGCGTGCCATTCCCTTCGAGGTGGTTTGCCTGTTGGGTATGAATGATGGCGACTACCCTCGGCGCGGCACGCGCAGTGACTTCGATTTGATGGGTTTACCCGGCCATGCCCGGCCGGGGGACCGCTCAAGACGTGATGATGATCGCCAGCTCATGCTCGAAGCCCTGCTATCAGCCAGGCAAGTTTTTTATGTCAGCTGGTGTGGCCACAGTGTGCGTGACAACAGCGAACAGCCCCCTTCGGTGCTGGTCTCGCAACTGCGGGACTACCTGAGCGCAGCGTGGGGCAAAGAGGTGGTCACCAGTCGTACTGCACAACATCCCTTGCAGCCTTTTAGCCGACAGTATTTCGAGAAGGACAGCCCGTTGATGACCTACGCCAGCGAATGGCGGGCTGCCCATGGAGCGGAAGGTGTTGCAGGCAGTGAGTCCAGTGGAACAACGGCGATCGAGCCAATGCCCTTTTTTGTTCCGCCACCCAACGTGGCGCTGACTTTGAGTCAACTAACTCAGTTCCTTCGCAACCCGGTCAAGGCGTTCTTCCGCCAGCGCCTGCAGGTGGTTTTTGAAGAAGCGCAGGAAGACGATCCCGACGATGAGAGCTTTGGGATCGACGGGCTTGAGCGCTATGGACTCTTGCAGGAACTGCTGGCGACTGCAACCGTGCAGCCTGACGAGGCAAATGAGCAGCTTTGCGTCAGCCACTCACTTTCAAAACTCAGAAGGTCCGGTGTCCTTCCCATCAAAGTGTTTGGTGACCTTGAACAGCAAACACTGGAAGAAACCCTGTCAACGATGCTTGCCGCCTGGCGTTCACAACAAGCCAGATTCCCTCATACATTCAACCGCCAGTCTGTTCGGTTGGAAGAGGGTTGCGTGGTGCTGGAGGACTGGATTGACCATTTGCGAAGCGGCGAAGCGCAACCGGACTTGCAAGCCCAGGATCAGTCCATGGGCACAGTCGCTTGGTTGGATCTGCAACCAAGCAATCTGCTCGTGAAGGTGAAAAAAGAATACCATGCGCGCCCAGAAAAGCTGTTGGGGGCCTGGGTCCGCAGTCTGGCCATTGCCGCCAGTGGTGTGAGTGCCATGGGCATTCTGGTGGGGCGTGACGGGGTGGTGGAGATCCCCCCAATACCGCACGACCAGGCAGTGCAAACGCTCAAGGCGTTAATGCAACTTTGGCTTGATGGCATGAACACCCCACTACCCCTTCCCCCCAAGACTGAAGTTGACCCCATTTCACGGACACTTTCCAACTGAAAGGAAGAGTCCGAAATGCCAAAACCAAAACCTCCCTACGCGCAAGCCTTTC
>MTEI01000025.1 GCA_002083775.1 Rhodoferax ferrireducens
GCGAAAGGCTTGCGCGTAGGGAGGTTTTGGTTTTGGCATTTCGGACTCTTCCTTTCAGTTGGAAAGTGTCCGTGAAATGGGGTCAACTTCACGGATGTGGTCTGGCGTCAGGATCGCGACCATCGTTTCACCTACATCAGCCCGGCCGATGAAAGGCTGCGCGGCTTTCGCGCCGACGAGGTCATTGGCAAACACGCCTTTGAGTTGATGACCGATGAGGGCATTGCGCTCGTCGCAGAAATTACGCAGCGATTAAAAACAAGCCCCTCAAACGACAACCCGCAGGGTGTCACTCTTGAAGCCCAGCAGCGCTGCAAGGATGGCAGCCTCGTCTGGACTGAAATTGTGTGGGTACGCGAGCTCAATGGCCAGGGTGAGGTTATTGGCCACCATGGCATTTCAAGAGACATCACTGAGCGCAAGCGCATGCAAGACGAGGTGCGTCATTTGGCCTACTTTGACCCGTTAACCCAGTTACCAAACCGGCGCATGTTGAACGACCGGCTCAACCAAACCATGGCCACCAGCAAGCGCAGTGGTCGCTTTGGCGCGCTGATGATTCTGGACCTCGACAACTTCAAGCCACTCAATGACCAACACGGCCATCTGGTGGGTGATTTGCTGCTGGTTGAAGTCGCCCACCGCTTGCTGGCCTGCGTGCGTGAAATGGACACCGTGGCACGTTTTGGCGGCGATGAGTTTGTGGTGATGCTCGGCGAGTTGGATGAAGACAAGGCCGAATCGCATCGTCAGGCTCTGGTGGTTGCCGAGAAAATTCGGCAGGCTTTGGCTGCGCCCTATGTCTTGCGTGTCAGTCAGGAAAACCAGGCTCCGTCGACGGTTGAACACCACTGCACAGCCAGCATTGGCGTGGTGCTGTTTATCAACCACGATGTCACACCAGAAAACATCATTCAATGGGCCGATGCCACCATGTACCAAGCCAAGGATGCCGGACGCAATGTGATTCGGTTCCATGTGGCAGGATGAGAACTTTGACAGATCTGGAAGTTCAAATCGTCCACCCGTACCCGATCACATTGGCCTACGCCGCCCGGCTCCCGTCCAGGTTGAGCAGTTGGAATTCAACTGGCGATTCTTCCAGAGCGTTTGTCTTGCGCACTTCGTCAATCAACAGGTCGAGGCCCTCGTAGTTGAACTGGCTTGACCAGCGTGCCATTTTTGTCAGGGCTTGAACGAAGCCCTGCGGCTCATTTTTTCGCGTCAGGGCACGGGCGCAATCTACGTACTGCAAGTGATACAGCGTGGGGATGATGATTCGAGACGCCCCCGAACGCGTGAGTTCCGCATTCATGACAAGCCGAGACAGTCTGCCATTGCCATCATCGAACGGATGCACCTCGGAAACCAAGAAGGCGTAGTACGCACCGCGCGCCAGGCCCTCCGGCACGGAACGCGCGAGCGCTGAGCCTTCGGCGAAAGTGCCTCGAACCAAGGCTGGGTCGACGAACTGCGTCGTCCCGGCGTAATTGACTTCGAGTTTGAGCTTGCATGGATGCGCTTCGGGTCTCATCTTCAGCATCTCCGCGTGCCAGCTTTCCAGTCCAGCCAGGAACTCCTCGCCTGCCAACGGTGGGCTATCACGGTACGGAGACGTGATAGCAAGCCGAAACACGCCGAGGATGTCGTGGGAGTCTTTCGGGCGGCTCGTCATGACCCTGTTGTTCATGACGATGTCGCGCGCCTGTTGAATATCGAACTTTGTCCCCTCCACGTAGTTCGAGAAATAGGACTCCAGGAAGGCGGCGTTTTGCCTCGCCACACCCTGCAAAGTGCGTTCGATATGCGGCAGAACAACCGTGCGCAAGTGCGCGGCCAGCACCTCGAAACGCTCAAGACGCTCCCGGTCGACAGGTGTACCCCGCGCGACGGCTCTCCCCGCCTTGGTTGTGAGTTCGCCTTTGGCGTATGTCCCCAGCAACATGCCGATGATGGTTCTCAGGCGCCCAAGGGATTTTTCAGCCCCAAGCGGGGAGGCCAAGGCGGCCGCCTGGTCCCGGACTTCGTTCAGTGCTTTTTCCCCGGAGGCGTTCAGAATAGCGACAAGCATCTCCTCAACATCTGCTTCGGATGCCCGAAGTTCTCCCTTTCGGCCAATGTTCTCCAAGAGCATGCGGGCTCGGCTGGCAAATTGAAGTCCTGTTGTTCCGATGCTCAGGTCTCCCGGAAGTGGGCCTGGGCCCCTGACCACCCTGACAGTCACCCCTGGTAGAAGAATCTTTCGATTGAACGAGGTCGGGTGTGAGAGGATGACCTCACCTGACGCCAGCAAGCCTCCTCGCATCGCGCTGAGGTGCGACACGACGCCACCTGGAACAACCACCCCAACGATGCGCTGCCAGTTTCTTCGGACAAGTATTTTGAGCTCGTCCTCCGATTGTTTTGCCGCGTAAACCCCGCTGTAAACACGCGAGAGCTGCTCGTTCGCCGCTTGCCGCTGGAGCTTTCGAGCCTCTGCGCCCGATAGAGACGCGCTGAAGATGAGTTCCTCTGCAGGAGGAGACAGCTGGGACATGCGCATTTTGTCGGTGGATGGCTAAAGAGTTGGGGTGGGATGTCGCTATTGAACTAAAAACAAGGCTATTTTGTCGTTTATCTACTTGGTTAAGGCCTGAGTGCGTTCGCCTTTTGTCATCTGGTTTGGCTGAAAAGCACTTGGAAGTTAAATGCCATTTCTTGAAAATGTCGTTTTATAACTTATAAAGTGGTTTTTATGTCGCTTTTTAACTAAGTTTATACGACCTCAGCAGTAACGCTCACGATGGTTCGTTAAGTTGAAAACGGGTTTTGACATCAACTCCAAACTGTTCAGCGCCACAGCAACAAAACGGCGGCGCCTGATACCTTACGCCGTCCGAGCGATCACCAACCCCGTCACCTGCCCAGCCCCAGCGGCCTTGAGCACGCGCGCCGCCGTGAACAGCGAGGCACCGGTGGTCATCACATCATCCACCAGCAGCACGCGTTTGCCGCGCAGGGTGTCTGCCAGAAGTGGCTCCACGGCAAAGGCGTGGTCCAGCGCGGTCAGGCGCTCAGCGCGTTTCAGGGTGTGCTGCGCCGGGGTGTCTTGCAGGCGCAGCAGTACATCCGCACGGGTTTTGCGTGGCTCGAGTTGGCGCGCCAGCACCAGCGCCTGGTTGTAGCCGCGCGCTGTCAGCTTCTGGGCTGACAGTGGCAGGGGCAGCACGATGTCTGCCTCGTCCAGCGCGGGCTCTACCCAGGGTGTGGCGCGCAGCAGTGTGGCAAAACTGCGTACCAGACCGGGTTCCGCATGAAATTTATAGTGCGCTATCAAGGTGGACCAAGGGTAAGCGTACGAAACGGCGGCCAGGCAGCGGTCCAGCGGCGGCGGGTTTTTCAGGCAGGCACCGCAGTGGCGCGGGTGATCGTGAGGCTGGGTTGGCAAGGGCAGGGCGCAGGTCAGGCAGCGTGGTTGCGGCTGGGCAAACTGCCCCACGCAGGCCTCGCACACCGGCTGCGTTGGCCAGCTGTGGCACACCCGGCACTGGCTGGGTAACCTGGGCAACGCCCCCGCGATCAACTTGGCAAACATCGGCTCAATATACTCCCCCCTTCGCCCAGGTTTTCAGATGTCCGCTTCCACCCCGCCCCCCACCATCGACGCCTGCGCCGCCCGGCGCTGGATGCATCGCCCCGTGGTCGAGTCGCCCTGGCTGCATGAAGAAGTGGCGCGGCGCATGCAGGAGCGGCTGGACTACATCAAACTGCAGCCCACCAGCTGGGTACATTGGCAGCCATTGCTGGGCGGTGTGCAGGCGCATGGGCTGTTGGCGCAGCGTTATCCCAAGGCGGCGTGCAGCGTGCTGGAGCCCACCAGCGCTGGCGTGCAACGCGCCACCAAGGCGCTGATTGCGCCGCGCTGGAAGCCGCAAAGCTGGCTGCAGCCCAAGACTGCCGTGGTGACTCAAGTGGCCCAGCCTGCACAGATGTTGTGGTCCAACATGGTGCTGCACATGTCCGCCAGCCCGCAAGACCTGATGGCGCAATGGCACGCCGCGCTGCAGGTGGATGGGTTCCTGATGTTTTCCTGCCTGGGCCCCGACACGCTCAAAGAGATGCAAACCCTCTATCGGGCACTCGGCTGGCCCGCGCCTGCGCACGCCTTCACCGACATGCACGATTGGGGCGACATGCTGATGGGCGCCGGTTTTGCCGAGCCGGTGATGGACATGGAGCGCATCACCCTCACTTTCGAGTCGCCCGAGCGTCTGCTGCAAGAGTTGCGCGGCCTGGGGCGCAACCTGCACACCGCTCGTTTTGCCGCCTTGCGCGGGCGCGGATGGCACCGCCAGTTGCTGCGTGCGCTGGCTGGGCAACCGTTGCAGCTGACCTTTGAAGTGATTTACGGGCATGCGTTCAAGCCCGCACCGCGCCTGTCGGTGGCCGCGCACAGCGCCATCAGCCTGGACGACATGCGCGCCGCGCTGGCACGTGGCCGGGCCAAACCTGGCGCCTGAACCCCGCTGCGGGTGCCGCCCTTTGTGCCGATAACGGAGGCTGATCAGCTTCGGTCAGCCCCTGCTGGCGCGCAGGCGGCGGCGTATCATGGACCCCATGAACAAACGAAACGCTATTAAAAACGTAGCTATCAGCGCTTTAGGTATATGGGCTGCAAGCCAATTGACGGCTTGTGACAAAGATAGCCTGGCCTTCACCGCCATCAACATCACCGGCGCCAGCTATGGCAAAGACTTTGCCCTGACCGACCACAACGGCCAGCCGCGCACGCTGGCAGATTTTCGCGGCAAGATCGTGATGATGTTCTTTGGTTACACCCAGTGCCCGGACGTGTGCCCCACCTCGATGACCGAGATGGTTGCCATCAAGCAGCTGCTGGGCCCGGACGGCGACAAGTTGCAGGGCCTGTTCGTCACCGTCGACCCCGAGCGCGACGCGCCCGAGATGCTCAAAGCCTATATGGAGGCCTTTGACCCGAGCTTTCTGGCGCTCTACACCACGCGCGAGAAGATCGCCGCGCTGGCCAAAGACTACAAGGTGTATTACAAAAAGGTGCCCGGCCCCACGCCCACCACCTACACCATTGACCACACCGCGGGCAGCTACGTGTACGACACGCAGGGCCAGCTGCGGCTGTTCACCCGCTACGGCACCGCACCCGAGAAGACCGCCGCCGACATCCGTCTGCTGCTCAAATCGGCACCCTGAGTGATTGGTTTTTGATAGCTATAAGCCCTTTCTCTATAAGGGCTAGAGGCCAAAAAAGCATATAAAAACTGCGCCAGCAGAACTGGCTACCTACCGGTGCAGGTCACTGGTTGTTGATGTCCAGCGATTGGATCACCCGGCGAAACACCTGGGTGTCAGCCGCGATGCGGTTGGCCAGTCCCTCAGAAGACGAGCCCACCACCTGCCAGCCTTGCTGGAACAGCTTTTGCCGCACTTCGGGCAAGCGTACGATGAAACCGATCAGGCTCGACAACTCCGCCACGATGGGGGCGGGCATGCTTTTGGGCGCGGCCACCGCGTTCCAGATCTCCAGGCTGAAGTTGGCCACGCCGGCCTCGCTCATGCTGGGCAACTGCGGTGCCAGCGCGCTGCGCCCGCTGCTGGTCACACCGATGGCGCGCAATTTGTCGCCGCTGACTTGGGCCATGGCCAATGCCGGGGGCAACATTGACAGCTGCAGCTGCCCGCCCACCATGGCACCCGCCACCTGAGCGTAGCCGGGGTAGGGCACATGTAGCGGCTTCATGCCGGTTTTGGATTTGAGCAACTCCATGCCAATGTGCCCGACCGTGCCCACGCCGGGCGAGCCGTAGCTCCAGGCATCACCGGCCTGCTTGGCAGCCGCGAAGAACGCAGCGGCATCGGCGCCCGGGGCGTTTTTGGGCGCCATCAGCACCAGCGGCGACACGCCGATCAGGCTCACCGGTTTCAGGTCTTTCAGCGGGTCATACGGCAGCTTGGGGTTGAGCAGCTTGGCCGTGGTCAGGTTGCCGTTGATCATCAGGCCCAGCGTGTGGTTGTCGGTGGCCTTGGCGACATAGTCGGCGCCGATGTTGCCGCCCGCACCGACCTTGTTTTCCACAATCACCGGCTGGCCCAGCGCGCGGGACAGCGGTTCGGCCAGCGTGCGCGCGGTCAGGTCGGGCGACGAGCCACCGGGGAAGCCGACGATGATGCGCACCGTTTTGGTCGGCCAGCCAGCAGCTTGCATGCTTTTTTGGCTAGACCCCAAGTCCTGGCCGCTAGCCCATGTGGATAGAGCGCTGATAGCTATGAAAAGTAGAGTGTTTCTGCGAGGCAAAGATGTCATATGGGTGCTCCGTTCAGGCATGAAAAAACCCCGGGTGCCAGCTTGGTGCGGCACCCGGGGTGATTATCTGCGCCCGTCAAACGGGCTAAGCGACTTGATCAGGCAAATTCAATCAGCGACTTCTTCATCTTCTTCATCGCCGCCACTTCAATCTGGCGAATGCGCTCGGCGCTCACGCCATACACGTCGGCCAGGTCGTGCAGCGTCATGCCGCCCGAGTTGTCGTCATTCACCTTGAGCCAGCGTTCTTCCACAATGTGGCGGCTGCGGTCGTCCAGTGTGTCCAGTGCCATGGCAATACCGTCGCTGGCCAGCACGTCGCGGTGGTGCGCCTCGATCATGGCCGTGGGCTCATGGGCAGCGTCGGTCAGGTAGGCAATCGGGCCAAAAGCTTCTTCGCCGTCGTCTGACGGGCTGGGGTCGAGCAACACGTCGCCCCCGGCCAGGCGCGCTTCCATCTCGATGACTTCTTCGCGCTTGACGTTCAGCTGGGAGGCCATGGCGTCAATCTGGCTGTCGTTCAGGGTGTCGCGGTGTGAATCAAGGTCGGCCATGGCGTCGGCGCTGCGAAAACGCTGTTTCATCGAGCGCAGGTTGAAAAACAGCTTGCGCTGCGCCTTGGTGGTGGCCACCTTGACCATGCGCCAGTTTTTCAGGATGTATTCGTGAATTTCGGCCTTGATCCAGTGCAGTGCATAGCTCACCAGGCGCACGCCCTGATCGGGGTCGAAGCGCTTCACCGCCTTCATCAGGCCCACATTGCCTTCCTGAATCAGGTCGCCATGCGGCAGGCCGTAGCCCAGGTATTGGCGGGCGGTAGAGACCACCAGGCGCAGGTGCGAGAGCACCAGTTTTCCGGCGGCTTCCAGGTCGTTGTCGATGCGGTATTGGCGCGCAAACGTCTGCTCTTCTTCCAGCGTGAGCATGGGCATGCGGTTGACCGCCGAAATATAAGCGTCCAGATTGCCCAGCGCAGGAACCAGCGCCCAGGGGTTAGCCAAGGTCAGCGCGGTGTTTGGGGTGCCAGTGTGATGTGTCATGCCAGTACTCCTGTTGATGGACGACTAAATGTTAGCACTCCCTAAGAGAGAGTGCTAATTGAAAAGTTCAATGGCCCAAGGTGTTTGCGTTTATTGAATTGACGCGTTGGGTGATTTGACGCACGGACGCGGTTGTGCGAAGTGGCAAAGGCATAATTTATTGATGCAAAAGCCCCATGTGCCGATGAGTTCGAGCCCCCCTGCGTTGGGCGTGCAGCTTAGGTGTGGGCGCTAGCAGGCGTATGGATGCGCAACCGCTGACGCACCACGACATTCTGGGCCTGATCGAGCCGTTCACCCGCAGCGGCCGCCAGGTGGATCTGGCCGCCAGCTACCGCATCCAGCGGCGTTTGATGTTCAAAACCCGCACCCCAAACAGCCCGGCTGCTGCTGCGCAACTTGTCACCGACACGTTGGAGCTGGAGAGCCTGGAGGGCGGCGCTTGTGTGCTCAAGCGTCTGCTCACCCACACCTGTGGCCTTGCTGCCACGCTGGTGGCGCGGGGTTCGGACACGGCAGCCCTGCTGGCGGCGCTGGAGGCTGTGGACCCGCTGACCCTGTTTCGCCAGGGTGACGGTTGGGCGCTGGCTTGCAGCTACCGGGTGGAGGTGCCCACCGGGCAGATTCAGCCGATGACCCAACCTGCTGCGCTGTTGCTCGCCAGCGCTGTGGTGCAGGTGCAGGGCCTGAATGTGGTGCTGAAAATGCCCGCCGTCGTCGGTTACCCCGGTGAACTGGCGGTTACCGCTGCCGCCGCCATTGAGCTGCCAGACGATTTGTTGCAGGTGCTGGGTCGCGACTGGGCGCGTTTGTCGCGCAGTGCCAAAGGCTGGCGCGGCAACTTGCAGATTCGCGGCAAGGAGCCCGAGCGCAGCCGCCTGGCTGAAAAGCACTTGGAGGCCGCTGCCCGGCACCTGGCGCAAACACTGTCGCAGCCGCCCGCCGCTTTTCACCAGCAGCAGGCCAGCGCGCGCTGGCGGGTGGCGGCGCGGCGCTCTGTGCCGCTGCTCACGCTGCTGGCGCTGGTGCTGGGGGCGCTGGCTGTGCCGTATTTGGGCCTTGAACAAAACTCGGTGTACTGGATGCTGATCTTCAACGCGCCGCCGCTGTTGCTGCTGTGGGGCTTTTCTATGCGCGAAATGCCCAGTTTTGAGCTGCCGCGCGCGCCCAAACGCCTTTCGGCGACGCGTTGGTGGCCAACGCCAATCGCTGAGCCGCTGGCCAGCTGCCCCGAATCTGCCGCACCCGGCACATCCGCCCCCAACGGCAAGCCATAAACATTCTCAAGACAACAAGGTCAGCCCATGCTCGGTAACCCGATGAACATCCCGCCCGTCTCGATCGCCGCCGCCAAGGCTGCGCTGATCGAGCAGTTCGCTGACGACACGCTGCGCCGCCGCGCCACCATGCTCTGGGGCACGCGCGGCGTGGGCAAATCGTCCATCGTGCGCCAGGTGGCGGATCATTTCAAGGTGCCGCTGGTGGATTTGCGCCTGACCACCATTGAGCCGGTCGATATTCGCGGCGCCATTTACGCCGACGACCGGCTGGCTAAAACCGTGTGGTTCCCGCCGGAGTTTTTGCCCTCGCCGTCTGACCCGGCGGGCATTTTGTTTCTGGACGAACTCACCGCTGCCGACAAACGCCTGCAGGTGTCGGCTTACTCGCTGATTCTGGACCGTCGCGTGGGCAACTACTTGTTGCCCGATGGCTGGCAGGTGGTGGCTGCCGGCAACGCCAGCTTTCACGATGCGGTCAGCAACGACATGGGCACCGCGCTGGCTGACCGCATGTTCCACTTCAACGTGCAAACCGTCATCGACGCGTTTCTAGCCCACGCTTTGGCAAACGACTTTGCGCCTGAAGTGATGGCCTACCTGCGCGTGCGGCCCGACAAGCTGGACGACACGCAGTCTCAGTTGGCCAACGACTACCTGATTGGTGCCAGCCCGCGTGGCTGGGAAGACATTTCCAACGTGCTCAAGTCGGGTTTGTCGGAGCAAGTCAAACGGGTGTTTGTGCAGGGCCGCATCGGTGCGGCCAACGCTGCCGAGTTTTTTGGCGTGTTGCGCGAAATCCAGGCCGCCGTCGATGTGGTGCGATTGCTGTCCGCCAAACGCGGTACTGAGACCACCGCGCTGCTGCCGAAAACGCTCGACGGCTTGTACGGCACCATTTATGGCCTGCTGGCCGCCTGCCGGGATGAGATCACCGTGAGCCGGGCACTGGAAATCATCGAGCAGTTTGCCGACATCCGCAGCAACACCGTGCTGCCCATTGTGGAAGGCCAGACGCTGGCGATGGAACTGCTGATGCAGCGCGCGCTGGAAAGTGGTCTGGAAGCCGCCATTCTGGACAGCCCGGCCTACGCCCGCTACACCGAGCGGCGCGCCAAAGAGGGCCAGCGTGGCTGAGAGTTTGCCCGCTAGCCAGTCCGAACTGGAAGCACCGCAGGATGCCCCCTATCGGCATCGCGGCACGCGCGCAGTGGCGCGCATGGTGGAATTTGCGCCCTCCACTGGCGGGCTGGCACTCTGGGTCAAACATCAGGCCATGTCAGAGTTACAAGCTTTTTCAGCCTCCAGCCCTTATGTTATAACGGATGGATGCACTGTTTTTTATAGCGCCGCGTTCGAGGAATTGCCGCTGCCCGAGCAGGTGGGCCACATCGCCCACGAGGTACTGCATATCGCCCTGCGCCACCCGCAGCGTTACCTGGACCTGCAGCACCTGCTGGGTGATGTGGATTTGCCACTGTTCAACATTTGCGCCGATGCCATCGTCAACAGCGCGCTCAGCCACCTGACTTGGCTGAAATTGCCCGAGGGTTCGGTGTTTCTGGACAAGTTGCTCAAGGCCGCTTTGCAACTGGAGCAACCGGTGGACAAAGCCATGCTGCAGTGGGACGTGGAAACGCTGTACCGCGCGGTGGACGACCGGGCTTCACCGTCCAAACGCGGCAACGCTCAGAGCAACAGCACCAGCGCCGCCGCGCAACAACCGTCCAACCAGGGGCAATCGTCGCGCAGCAGCAGCGCAGCAGGCCAAGCTGATGCTTCCAACGGGAAAGCCAAACCCCTTGACGGCCAGCGCGCCGCACTGGCCAGGGTGCTGGGCCGCCCGTCCCAAGCTGATCTGGTGCCCGGCCCGGCCACCCAGGGCGCGCCCGAATCCGAAGCCGAACAAGCTCGCGAGTGGAGCGAGCGCATCACCCGCGCCCACGCGGGCGACGGCGCGCACTCAATGCTGCGCAGCCTGCTAGCCGATCTGCCCAAAACCCGCACGCCGTGGGAACAGGTGCTGCGCACCCAGCTGGCGCGCAGCTTGTCGAATGAGCCCGAGCTGTCGTGGTCGCGCCCGTCGCGCTCGTACCTGGCGAATCAGGGCCGCAGCGGGCCCAACCACCGCATGCCGTTTGAGCCGGGCACCAGCCCAAGCCGCGCCGTGCCGCGCCTGGTGCTGGTGGTGGATGTGTCAGGCTCGATTAACGACGAACTGATGCAGCGTTTTGCCCGCGAGATCGAAGCCATCACCCGCCGCCTGGGGGCAGGCATCACCCTGGTGGTGGGGGACAACCGGGTGCAGCGCGTGGAAAGCTACCAGCCCGGGCGATCCAAACTCAGCGACATCCAGTTCAAGGGCGGCGGCGGCACCGATTTCACCCCGCTGCTGCTTGAGGCCGAGCGGCATCACCCCGACATCATCGTGGTGCTGACCGACCTGGACGGCCCGGCACGGCATCAGCCGCGCTGCCCGGTGTTATGGGCAGTGCCGCAGGCGTTTGCGCTGGCCCCGCACCCATTTGGCCGCAAACTGGTGCTGAGTTAAGCCCGCTGCCATGACCGCGCCGCCACTCACCCACCACGACATTTTGGCGCTGGTGGCCCCGTTCACCCGCGCTGGCCGCCATGTGGACCTGGCCGCGACCGACCGGGTGCAACGGCGCATCGCCTTCCAACCGCTGAGCCGTGCTGATGTGGCTGAGTTGCCGGGCCTGACGGAGCAACTGGCGCTGGAAAAATTCGGCGCCACAAGCTTCCGCCTGACCCGCACCTTGGTGCTGCCTGGTGGTCTGCAAGCGCGGCTGGACGCCAGCGGCGCAGATCCAGGCGAACTGCTGCGCCAGGTGGATGTGGTGCCTGTCGCAACGCAGTTCCAGACCGGTGACGGTTTTGTCATTGCCCGCGATTGCGTCTTGCGGTCTGACGCGCAGGCACCGGTGCTGACCCGCGCGGTGGTGCAGCTGGCGGCGGCCACGCTCACCCTCTCCGTGCCAGCGGTGCGCAGTGTCTCGGCAGATGTGCTGCTGGCCGCGCCGCCGGGCCAGTCGCTCGACATTCCGCAAGACTTGCTGGCGGTGCTGGGCTGGGCCTGGTCACCGGTGAGCAACACCCGCCAAGGTTGGAGCGGCAAGTTTCGGTTGCGTGGCACGCCGGACAAACGCACCCAGCGCGCGGACCAGGCGCTGGCCCGGGTTGCTGTACATCTGGCGCGCACCTTGGCGGCGTCACCGGCAGCGTTTCATGAGCAGCACACTGCAGCGCGCTGGAGCGTGGTGTGGCGCCGAGCCATTCCGATCCTGATGCCGCTGTTGATTTTGGTCACCGTTCTGGCCCTGCCGCGCTTGGGGCTGCGCGATATTTCTGGCGTCTGGACGCTGGTTTACCAGTTGCCCACGGTACTGATTGCCATCAGTTTCATGACGCAGGATGTACCCAAGTTTGAGATCCCGCCCTGGCCGCGCCGCGCCAGTGCTAGCAGTTGGCTGCGCCAGCGCCAGCTGGTTGAGACACCCCACCTCGATTGATCGCCTGGGAGTCTGGGTGGCTTAGCGTTCTGCGCAGGTCAAGGAGGAGACCGCGTAGCGGGCGGGGGACACGGAGCAGAGCGCTAAGCCGCCCAGACTCCCAACCACAGCGCACCGCCTGCCAGGGTTCGAGTCAGAAACTCAGTCGTTGCGCTCTGGCGCACCCGCCAGCGAGGCGGCTTCCAGAATGGGGTGGTCGATTTTGTGCAGAAAGCCCAGCGTGGCGCGGGGTGAACCGTTGAGAAGCCGCGAAATGTCTTCCACGTCGTCGGGGATGGCGGCGTTGTCCCAGTCCACCGCGGTATGACGGGCCAGCCGCACCGCCAGCACCACACATTTGACGTTGCTGCGTTCGGCGTGCCGGTCATCGCTGATGTTGATCAGTAACTCTGGCAGGCGCCACAGTTTCATCAGCGCCTGGCGCAAATCAGCAATCTCGATGCCCAGCACGTCTTTCTGGATCACGCTGGAACGCAAGGTGCTGTCGGCGGCTTGGGCGTCGCGAATCTGCACGGCCAGCGTGGGTGCGTGTATCCAGATCAACATCTCGGCAAAATCATTCAGGAACGCCGCCTGGTGGATGATGGTCGCATCGGTATCGCCCCGATGCACCGCAAACGCCAGCGCAAACTGACCCGCGCGTTCTGCGCGTCGCAGCAGCTGTTGCAGGCCATCGCGCGCTTGCTCCTGGTCGGCCAGCCAGTGTTCCACAGTGCGCTGCGGCCCAAAGTGCCGAAAGAACGGCGAGATACCCATCAGCACCAGCGAGGTGGTGATGGATTCGGTTTGCGTGGCGTGGCTGGGTTTGCGCAGGCCAGCGGCGAACGACAACACCTTGAGTGTCATCAACGGGTCAGCCTGGATCATGGCGGTCAGCATGTTGGCGTCCACGTCGTCCTCTTTGGCGCGCAGTTCTTCCAGCGCCTGCGCGGTGGAGGCCAGCACCGGAATCTCGGCATTCAAAAAATAGTGTGTCCAGGCGCCAATGTGTGGCAGGGCTGCCTTCAGATAAGTGGCCGGCCGCGGAGGCGGTACCAGTGGTGCGGCCGCGTCGGCGGCGCTCTGGAGGGCGTCATCGGTCATGTTGTTCCTCGTTCTTTGAATGGTCGGGAGTATGTGCGCAGCTGTCAGGCAGGTCAAGCCTGGCGAGGGTGCTATGTATTTATCGACCATGGCGGCTCGATAATGAAGTTTTCCCCTTTCAGATCAGGACACCCCATGGCCATTGCCACCCCAGACCAAGCCGCTACGTCTCCCGCACCCGACGCCTGCAGCCCGCAAGTGGCCGAGCCACGCCTGACCAGCCTGTCGCACGGCGGCGGATGCGGCTGCAAGATTGCGCCGGGTGTGCTGTCGAGCATCCTCAAAGGCACCAGCGCCATGCCCATCCCCAAAGAGTTGCTGGTGGGCATCGAAACCGCTGACGACGCAGCGGTGTACCAGCTCAACGAGCACCAGGCGCTGATTGCCACCACCGACTTTTTCATGCCCATCGTCGATGATCCGTTTGACTTTGGCCGCATTGCCGCCACCAACGCCATCAGCGATGTGTATGCCATGGGCGGTACACCCATCATGGCACTGGCGCTGGTGGGCATGCCGATCAAGGTGCTGTCGATCGAGACCATTGGCAAAATTCTGGAGGGCGGTGCCAGTGTCTGCCGCGCCGCAGGCATCCCGATTGCGGGTGGTCACACCATTGACTCGGTGGAACCGATTTACGGCTTGGTGGCGCTCGGTCTGGTGCACCCCAGCCGCGTCAAGAAAAACGCCAGCGCCCAGGTGGGCGACCAGCTTGTGCTGGGCAAGCCGATTGGGGTGGGCATCTTGTCGGCGGCACTCAAAAAGAACAACCTGAGCGCAGCGGGTTACGCGCAGATGATCGACGTCACCACCCAGCTCAACACCCCTGGCCCGGTGCTGGCCGGGCTGCCGGGTGTGCACGCCATGACCGACGTCACCGGCTTTGGACTGGCCGGTCACGCGCTGGAAATTGCGCGCGGCGCTGCCGTGACTGTCACGCTGGACTGGCACAACGTGCCGTTGTTGGCAGGCGTGCGTGAACTGGCAGTGGCAGGCAACGTGACCGGTGCGTCTGGCAACAACTGGGCGGCCTACGGTGCCGAGGTGGGCCTGCCCGCCGACTTCTCCAAGGAAGATCGCGCGCTGCTGACCGACCCGCAAACCAGCGGTGGCCTGCTGGTGACCTGTGCGCCTGACGCGGTGGACGCGGTGCTGGCAGTGTTCAAACAGCAGGGGTTCGATGCCGCGTGTGTGGTGGGCGAAGTCACCCCGGCCACCGACGGTGCCAAACTGGTGCTGCGCTAAAGTCGACTGGGCGAGGCCGTCGCCGCCCTCAAGCCTGCGCCGGGCCGCTGTATTTCTGGATGAAGCCGCGGTCAATGCGGTCCTTGAGCCACCACACCCAGCGCCCTTCGGCCGACCAGCCGCCCCAGCTGGCAATGGCGTATTTCTCGCCGCAGGCCAGCAGGTTCAAGGTTTTGGCCTGTGGGCTGTAGGGTTTGGGTGCCACGCCTGCCAGCACGGCGCGCAGGTTGGCGGCCAGCGGTACCCCGGCGCGCACCGCATAGACGCCGCTGCGAGCTACCGGTCGGTCCATGCGGCTGGAAACGTCACCTGCGGCAAACACCCCCGGGTGGCTGGTGCTGCTTTGACATTCGTCTACCGCGATAAACCCCGCCTCATCCAGCGCCAGCCCGCTGCCTTGCAGCCAGCCGGGTGATTGCGCGCCAATGGCCATCAGCGGCACATCGCAAGCCAGCTGGCCGCCGTTGCCCAGCGACACCGCTTGCGCGCTGATGCCGGTGGCGCGCTCCTGAATCACGCTGATGTGGCGCTTTTTCAACGCCCGCTGGATACGCGCCTGCACATTGGACGGGTAATTGGCACCTACCGGTGCCTCACCCGCCACCAGCGTGACCGACGCGCCAGCCAGACGGTGCGCCACCGCGCAGGCCAGCTCAATGCCCGCCGCGCCACCGCCCATCACCGCCACGCGCAAGGCCTTGCTGGCAGCCAGTGCCACCACCTGCGGCCAGAGCGCGCCAAAGGCCTCAATGGGCCGCACAAATAACGCGTGCTGGCGCGCGCCAGGCATCATCTGCTCAATCTTCTGGCGGTCTTGCACCGCGCCGGTGTTGACCGACAACACGTCGTAGCACAGCGTGCTGCCGTCGTCCAGGGTCAGACTGCGCGCGCCAGCGTCGATCCCGGTGACGCTGCGCTGCAGCCACAACACACCGCTGTTGGCCAGCAGCGGGGCCAGATTGATCACGCAGGCTTCCAGCGGGTAGTGGCCCGCCACAAAACCCGGCACCATGCCCGAATACAGCTGGCGCGGAAAGGGCGCCACCAGCGTGATCTGCACTCCGGCCAGCGGTTGCGAGGCCAGGGTAGAGAGCATGTGCACATGGGCATGGCCTGCGCCCAGCATCACCAGATGTTTCATGAAAGAGCTTTCGTCATGCGCTCAGTCTAACCAGCGCAAGCGCGCCAGGTAGGCGCTGCTGGTGCCGCCGGTGTTGTCACTGTCGGCGCCTATGGCAACGGCCACCACCGGCGGCAGCACCGCGCTCTCGGTGCCAAACAGGCTGGCAAAGTCATCGGCAATGCGTCGGCGCTGATTCACCCACTGGCCGGTGGGGCTCTCCATGCCGTTGAGCACGATGTAGCGCACCCGGGCGCTGTAGGGGTTGGCGCCGCGTGTGCCTGCCGGGAAACGGCTGTCCCACAGGTAACACAGCGTGGCGCTGGGCAAGTCTTGCCCGGTGGCGGTGCGCGCCAGCGACAGGGCGGTGCGTTGAAAGAAGGGGATGTCAGCCAGCGGCTGGTCAAACATCACGCACACTTTCAGCGCAGCATCGTCACCGGCTTTGGTGGTGATGTCCGCCAGCGGCAGGCCTTGGGCCAGTTGCCAGCGCCAGGCCAGCTCAGCGGGCGCTTTGCCGCGCCAGGTGTGGGTCAACACGCCGTAAGACCGGTGGGTGCTGAGCTGCAGCGCGGGCTCGCCGGGCGCGGTGGTCAGCTCAAATTGGGCCAGCGGAAACTTGTTGCCTGGCAAGCCGCTGATGCGCCAGGCCGGGTTCAGGCTGGCTGGAGTGCTGGCTTCAAAGGGCGCCAAATTTTGAGCAAAAATGGCTGTAGCCCATATGGATAAAGCGCTGGCAGCTATGAAATGCAGAGCTAATTTATGACCGAAATGACCCAGAAAGGTCTTGGTTTGCAGTGGCATGTTGGTCACCTTGAACTGTCAAAGCGCGACGCGGCGGCCGCAGAATGGCGGTTGACCCGTTGTCAGGGTAGGTCGCAAGCGCGGGAGGTTTGCAACTTGCAGCCCCATCGCCCAGGGAGTTGTCTGGCGCCGTCTGGTGCGGGTCCGCGCTTGTCGAGATTCCTTATTCAAAACAACAGTTTACGCTGACCGCCCCATGGTTGCCCAAGCTCCAAGCGGTAACCATGAAACCCCTGCGTGTGTCATCCGCAGCCTCTTGGTCACTACCGCCGTACCGCTGAAGGGGGCTCGTCCGTATTTTCTTCAGGACCCAGCGCGTTTTTTGGGCTTGCTCAGCAGAGGTGTCGGTTCTAATTGCCAATTTAGTCGCGGGGCAGGTTGGCCACTGGTGTGGTGCAGATCTTGCTCCTGTTTTTGATCTGGCCATTCTCTTACATCGTCAACTGAAAGTGAGACAGCACTGTGACTCTGACCCTGAAAAAAATCCGCAGCATCCTCGTTGCCAACCGCAGCGAGATCGCCATCCGCGTGTTGCGTGCAGCCTCCGAGATGGGCATCCGCACGGTGGCCATCTTCTCCAATGAAGACCGCTTTGCCCTGCACCGTTTCAAGGCCGACGAGTCGTATCTGGTGGGCGCGGGCAAAAAACCGATCTCGGCCTATTTGGACATCGCTGACATCATCCGCATCGCCAAAGAGGCGGATGTGGACGCCATTCACCCAGGCTACGGTTTCCTGAGCGAGAACCCCGACTTTGCCGATGCCTGTGCTGCAGCGGGTATCGCTTTCATCGGCCCCAAGGGCGATGTCATGCGCACGCTGGGCAACAAGGTGGCGGCCCGCGCCGTGGCGGTTGCCGCCGGAGTGCCGGTCGTGCCCGCCACCGGCGCTTTGCCTGACGACATCGAAGGCGCCAAAGCCATGGCCGCCACGGTCGGTTACCCGTTGATGCTCAAAGCCAGTTGGGGCGGCGGTGGCCGTGGCATGCGGGTGATCGAGACCGAGGCCGACCTGGCCCCAATGATGGAACTGGCCAAACGCGAAGCCCTGGCGGCGTTCGGCAACGACGAGGTCTACCTGGAAAAACTGGTGCGCCGCGCCCGCCACGTCGAAGTCCAGGTGATGGGTGACCAACACGGCAACCTGGTGCACCTGTTTGAGCGCGATTGCTCGGTACAACGCCGCAACCAGAAGGTGGTGGAGCGCGCACCCGCACCCTACATGGATGAGGCCACGCGCCAGGAACTGTGCGAATCCGCCCTGCGCCTGGCCCGCGCTGCCCGCTACAGCCACGCGGGCACGGTGGAGTACTTGTATGACGTGGACAGCGGCAAGTATTACTTCATCGAAGTCAATCCGCGTATCCAGGTGGAACACACGGTGACCGAAGTGGTCACCGGCGTGGATATCGTCAAGGCGCAAATTCGCGTCACCGAGGGTGCCCGGGTCGGCGATGAGGACTCTTTCATCCCGTTCCAGCAAGACATCAGCCTGCGCGGCCACGCGCTGCAATGCCGCGTGACCACCGAAGACCCGGAAAACAACTTCACCCCCGACTACGGCAAGATTGCCGTCTACCGCAGCGCTGCGGGTTTTGGCATCCGCCTGGATGCGGGTACCGCCTACGCGGGTGCGGTGATCACCCCGTATTACGACTCGCTGTTGGTCAAGGTGACTGCCTGGGGCCACACACCCGACGAAGCCGCCGCCCGCATGGATCGCGCTTTGCGTGAATTCCGCGTGCGGGGCTTGTCCACCAACTTGCAGTTTCTGGAAAATGTCGTCGCCCACCCGCTGTTTCGCTCGGGGGAATGCACCACACGTTTCATCGACACCACGCCGGAGCTGTTCAACTTCCAGAAGCGGCGTGATCGCGCCACCCGGCTGCTCAAGTTTTTGGGCGATGTCACCATCAACGGCAACCCGGAGATGAAAGGCCGGCCGCTGCCCAAGCTGCCGCTCTCGTTGCCGATCAAACCGGTGTGTGACCTGACCGCACCCATTCCCAAAGGCACGCGCGATTTGCTCAAGGAGCTTGGTGCCAAGGGCTTCGCCGATTGGATGAAAGCGCAGCCGCAGGTGCTGCTGACCGACACTACCATGCGTGATGCGCACCAGTCGCTGTTTGCCACTCGCATGCGCACGGACGACATGACCGCCATTGCGCCGCATTACGCCCGCCTGTTGCCGCAGCTGTTCTCGATGGAATGCTGGGGCGGTGCCACCTTTGATGTGGCGCTGCGCTTCTTGAAGGAAGACCCATGGGAACGCCTGGCCCGGCTGCGCGAAGCCACGCCCAACATCCTGTTCCAGATGCTGCTGCGCGCCAGCAATGCGGTGGGTTACACCAATTATTCGGACAACGTGGTGCGCTACTTTGTGCAGCAGGCAGCCAAAAATGGCGTCGATGTGTTTCGCGTGTTTGACTCACTCAACTGGGTCGACAACATGCGCGTGGCGATGGACGCGGTGATTGAGACCGGTGCCCTGTGTGAAGGCGCGCTGTGTTACACCGGTGACCTGTTCGATGCCAAACGCTCCAAATACGACCTGAAGTATTACGTGGGTCTGGCCAAACAGCTGGAAAATGCCGGTGCCCACATTCTGGGCATCAAGGACATGGCGGGGGTGTGCAAACCGCGTGCTGCGGCTGAGCTGGTGCGCGTGCTCAAGCAAGAGGTGGGTTTGCCGATCCACTTCCACACCCATGACACCAGCGGTATCTCGGCTGCCTCGGTGCTGGCGGCCATTGATGCCGGTTGCGATGCGGTCGACGGCGCGCTGGATGCCATGAGCGGCCTGACCTCGCAGCCCAATCTGGGCTCGATTGCTGCGGCCCTGCAAGGCTCGGCGCGTGACCCTGGTCTGAACCTGCAAGCCATGCAGGCGCTGTCGCACTACTGGGAAGGCGTGCGCCGCGCTTATGCGCCGTTTGAGGCCGACATCCGCTGCGGCACCTCTGATGTGTACAACCACGAAATGCCCGGGGGCCAATACACCAACCTGCGCGAACAAGCCCGCGCCATGGGCCTGGAACACCGCTGGCCCGAGGTTTCCAAAGCCTATGCAGACGTGAACATCCTGTTTGGTGACATCGTCAAGGTCACACCCACGTCCAAAGTGGTGGGCGACATGGCGCTGTTCATGGTCGCCAATGATCTGAAGCCCCAGGATGTCAGCAACCCGCTGCGCGACATCAGCTTCCCCGAGTCGGTGATCTCGTTGTTCAAGGGCGAGCTCGGCTTTCCGCCCGATGGTTTCCCCAAAGCCCTGGAGAAGAAAGTGCTGCGTGGCGAAGCGCCCATGCAGGGCCGCGCTGGTGACCATCTGCCGCCGGTTGACCTGGAGGCCAAACGTCTCGAAGCCGAACACGCCATTGGCCGCAAGCTGACAGACACCGATCTGGCGTCCTACCTGATGTACCCCAAGGTGTTTAAAGATTACGCCGAGCACCGCCGCCACTACAGCGACGTGTCGCTGCTGCCGACTTCGCCGTTTTTCTACGGCCTGCTGGACCGTGAAGAAATTGCCATCGACATCGACAAGGGCAAGACCCTGGTGGTGCGCCAGACCGGCCGCTCAGACACGGTGGACGAAGAAGGCAAGATCAAAGTCTTCTTCGAGCTCAACGGCCAGCCGCGCACCGTGCGGGTGCTCAAGGCGGGCTTGGGCGCGGTCAAAGCCAAACCCAAGGCCGAAGAAGGCAACCCCAAACACGTGGGCGCACCGATGCCGGGCATGGTGGTGACGGTGGCGGTCAAGGTCGGCCAGAAAGTGGCCAAGGGCGACCCGCTGCTGTCGATGGAAGCCATGAAGATGGAAACCATGTTGAGTGCCGAGCGGGAGGCCACGGTGCATGCCATCCACGTACGCACTGGCGAGACGGTGAATGCCAAGGATTTGTTGGTGGAGCTGACCTTGAGCGCATAACAAAAAATGAGAACGCTCGAAAGACTGCAGCGCGGATTGGGTATTCATAGAGCTTCAGTAAAACGTCAAGCGTCACATGGTGAGTCCGTGAACATTGAGTAAAACTCTGTGACACCTCAAATAGCTGGTGCTAAAGCTTGACTGCCAAACTTTAACAATATAAACTGTTTATCCGGTTTAACCAGGAGCAAACCCGCCATGAACACCAAACCCTCACCTGCATCCAAACCCAACATCACAGATACTGCCGAAAAAGTTGTTGCTGCCAAAGCACCCGCCAAAAAAGCAGTTTCAGCTGACAAACCGGTGGTCAAACGCGGTGTCAAGACCACTACCGGGCCAATCACTAAAGCTGTTGCCAAACCGGTTGTCAAGGCAGCCGCCAAGCCCAAGGCTGAAAAGGCTGTCAAGGTCAAAAAAGCCAAGCTGGTGCGTGACAGCTTCACTATTCCCAAGCCGGAGTACCTGGTGCTTGACGAGTTGAAGCTGCGGGCAGTCAAGCTAGCCCAACCGGCCAAGAAAACCGAGTTGCTCCGTGCCGGTATCAAAGCCCTGGCCGCCATGTCAGACGCCAGCTTGTTGGCTGCACTTAAAACTGTTCCAGCCATCAAAACCGGCCGCCCTGCCAAAGACTGAGTCTGCAACTGGCGCCCAGGCAGCCCTCCTATTTGCCCTTAAGCAGGAAACCAGGGAGGCCGCCAGGCCTGGGCGGTGGCAGCATGCCGCTGGCATGCTTTGATCGCGCTTGCGGATTTTGATGTTGCCCCACACATTTCTCTGAGCCATTACACCCACGAAAAAATTCGCTGACTTGCGCGGCTGGCTTGGCCGTGCCGGACGCAATTGCTGAAAAGGGTTTGCTTGAGCGCAGTCGCATTTTGGGAACTGCCTGCCATTGCAGAGGTTCGCGGCGCGGGACTTCTTTTTGGGCATTGAATTGCGCAACTGTGGTGGGCGGAGGCCCCGAATATTGCCGCGGCAGCGTTAGCACTGTTCTTGCGGGCTTGAGCACATACCCCAGGCGTCCGACTCCCTGGTCATCAACCCGACGCAGACCCGGGTACGACTCCCCACCGATTTGGCAACCAAAGACACCAATCAGGCGATCTGGTTGCCTTTGACATTTTTACTAGTCCGTTCGGCTCAGTAAACACCCCCTGTCTATTCACATTTCCGTGACACCGGGCCAGCATCATTCACACCAACCAAAAATGAGATGCGTCAATTTTCGACTTCAAAACCCCGATCAGTCACTGGAAACAACATGAAACACCATTCTTCAATTCGACGTCCAGCGCTCAAAACCGTCCCGGCCTGCCTGCTGGCACTCGGTGTTCTTTCGTCCAGTCTGGCAGTGGCTGACACCACGCCACAGGCGCTGCCGTTCTCGCAGAACTGGAGCAGTGCTGGACTGATCAGCGCGGACGACGACTGGTCGGGCGTGCCCGGCATCGTGGGCTACCGGGGCGACAACCTGACAGCGTCCACTGGAACCGATCCACAGACCCTGCTGGTGCTGGACAGCAAGATGGACGTCAACGCCAACCAGACCACTCCCGCTAGCTTCGGCACTGGTGGTGTGACCGAATTCCAGCTGACCAACCCGACTATTGCCTTGGCTGGCTCCGGAACGGCCGATGCGCCAAGCATTGTCATTCATCTCAATACAACCGGCCAACAAGCCATTGTGGTCAGCTATCTGGTGCGCGACCTGGAAAGTGTTGACGATGCGCAGCAGCAGGTGGGCCTGCAGTACCGCGTGGGCAGCACCGGCAACTTCGTCAACGTGCCCGCTGGCTATGTGGCCGACGCCACGACCGGCCCCAGCCTTGCCACGCTGACGACAGCTGTATCAGCTGTTCTCCCCGCCGCAGCCGACAACCAGTCTGAGCTGCAAGTGCGCATCATCACCACCAATGCGGGTGGTTCAGACGAGTGGGTCGGCATCGACGACATCAGCATCACCGGCACGCCAACAGGTGGCACTGTCAACCTACCCATCGCCACCAGCTGCCCGGCCAACCCGGTCTTTGTCCAAGGCGCAGGCGGCAGCGTGGCGCTCTCCGCTACCGATCCTGACAGCGTGGTTAACAGCATCGTCCTCAGCGGTGCTCCGGCTGGCATCGCCCTGAGCGCGGTCAACACCGCCAGCACCGACGGCGGCACTGCCACCGCGAGCCTCGACGCGGCCCCCACGCTCGCCGCTGGCAGCTATGCGGTGCAGGTGAGTTTTGGCAACAACGAACTGCAGACCGCCGACTGCACCGTCACCGTGCGCGTCGACGGCGTGACCACCATCCCGCAAATCCAGGGTAACGACGCCACCAGCCCGCTGGCTGGTCAAAGCGTCACCACCCGTGGCGTGGTTACCAAGGTCAACAACAACGGCTTCTTCATGCAGGACTTGGCGGGTGATGACGACGTCAGCACCTCCGACGGTGTGTTCGTTTTCACCAGCAGCGCGCCGCCCGCTTCCGTTGTGGTCGGCAACCTGCTTAACGTCACCGGTACGGTGACCGAGTTCCGCGTCGGTACCGGCGCCGAGGCGGTTGCCCGCCCGGTCACCGAGATTGTCTCGCCCGTGATCTCGCTGGTATCGAGCGGCAACACCATCGCGCCCAAGCGGGTGTTCCTGCCCGAGTCCACCGAAGGCGAACTCGAGCGTCTGGAAGGCATGCTGGTGCGCATCGAAGTGCCGCTGACCGCTTCGCAGAACTTCTTCCAGGGCCGCTACGGCCAGGTCACGCTGGCGGCCGATGGCCGCCTGATCAAGCCCACCAACATCCACCCCGCCGGTTCGCGCGACGCGCTGGACCTGGCCGACGAGAATGCCCGCCGCCGCATCCTGCTGGACGACGGCAGCAGCTTCCAGAACCCCAACCCCACGCCCTATATCGGCGCCGACAACACCCTGCGCGCGGGCGACAGCCTGGCCAGCGGCCTGACCGGCGTGATCGACTACGGCCTGGCCACCAACAGCAGCAGCGGCATCAGCGACTACAAGATCCACCCGACGCAGCCAGTGGTCTTCAGCCGCACCAATGCCCGTACCGCCGCACCTGCGGCCGTGGGTGGCGACATTCGCGTGGGTAGCTTCAACGTGTTGAACTACTTCACCACGGTGGGCCCGCTGGGCACGCCCTGCTTCGGCGGTGAATGCCGTGGCGCCAACAGCGCGGCCGAGTTCCAGCGCCAGCGCAACAAGATCATCCCCGCCATCCTCGGCCTGAACGCTGACGTGGTGGGTCTGATGGAGATCGAAAACAACGGCCAGACCGCCGTGCAAGACCTGGTCAACGGTCTGAATGCCGTGGCTGGCGCGGGCACCTATGTCACCGTCTCGCTGCCCACAGACGGTACCGGCACCGACGCCATCCGCGTGGCCATGATCTACAAGCCTGCGCGGGTCAGCCTGGTGGGCGGTGCCATCAGCGACACCAACCCGATCCACAACCGTCCGCCGCTGGCGCAGACCTTTGCCGCCGCCAACGGTGAGAAGTTCTCGGTGGTGGTCAACCACTTCAAGTCCAAAGGCAGTTGCCCCGCCGTGGCTGGCCCCGATGCTGACCAAGGCGACGGCCAGGGCTGCTGGAACGCAACCCGCACCGAGCAGGCGCAAGCTCTGGGCAGCTTCATCACCAGAGAACTGGTGTCGGTAGATCCGGACGTGGTCATCGTGGGTGACCTTAACGCCTATGGCAAGGAAGACCCGATCCTGGCACTGGTAGCACAAGGCTTTGTGGACCAAATCGCCCGCTTTGACGCCGCCAACGGCTATTCCTATGTGTTTGACGGCGAATCCGGCTACCTTGACCACGCCCTGGCCAGTGTCAGCCTGAGCGCGCAGACGGTTGGTGCCACCCATTGGCATATCAACGCCGACGAGCCCGCAATCATTGACTACAACCTTGAGTACAAGCAGCCGACTTGCGCCACCTGCGGGCCGGACTACTACAGTGCCTCCGTTAACCGCTCCTCTGACCACGACCCGGTGATCCTGGGTCTGGCCTTGGCCGCGCCGGTTGTGTCAGGTCAGGTCATCAACGGTACCTCTGGTCGCGACACGCTGACCGGCACCGCGGGCAACGATGTCATCAAGGGCGGCCCTGGGGCTGACGTCATCACCGGCGGCGCGGGCGCAGACCGCTTTGTCTACACCAGCACCCGTGATGTCGGTGATCGCATCACCGACTTTGTGCCCGGCGCTGACCGCATCGACCTGGCGGCCCTGTTGTCCAGCATTGGTTACACCGGTGTGAATGCCGTCGCCAGTGGCGTTGTCAAGTTAGTCGACACCGCTGCTGGCCTGAGCCTGCAGATCGACACCGACGGCGCAGCAGGCAACGCAGTCGCCCGGCCACTGCTCACCCTTACCGGCGTCACTGCGGCGCAAATCGTGCCCTCTCGTGATTTGAGTTTTTGATTTCGACATCCATCCTGACCAACCTTGAACCTTTTGGAGAATTTCCGTATGAAAACAACTCGTCAATTCTGGCAACGCAAGGCCTCGGCCACAGCTGTGTCCCTGGCTCTGGTGGCTGGCTTTCAGGCCACCGCCTGGGCTGAAGGCCTGACCATCCTGCACATTGGTGACCAGGAATCCTGGTTGATTTCTGCACAGGGCAACCTGCGCGATAGCGCTTCGCAAAAGGTTTCCTTCTATGGTGGCGTGGACCGCCTGGCCACCGTCATTGCCAACCGCAAGGCCGCTGCCGCTGGCACCGTCATCACCCTGAACGCTGGTGACTCCGTGCTGCCCGGCCCGCGCCTGAACGCATCGTTTGTCAACCTCGCCACCGCTGCTCCCGACGGCGGTCAGGACTTTTACGACGCCATTGCCAACCGCCTGATCGGCGTGGATGCCACCACCTTTGGCAACCACGAATTCGACCTCGACAACACTGGCCCCGTGGCGGCCCGTTTTGCCGAGGTGTCTGGTACCACCTACCTCTCGGCCAACCTCGACTTCAGTGCCACCCAGGAACTGGCTGCGTTGGAAACCAGCGGCAAAGTGGCTGCCTCCAAGATCATCACCACCGCCGGTGGCAAAAAGGTCGGCATTGTGGGTGCCACCACACCGCTGTTGCCCGGCATCTCTTCGCCGCCGGTCGGCCTGATGAAAAACTGGAGCCCGACCAACACCGCCGAGCAAAACCTGGCCGCCATCATTCCCTTGGTGCAGGCCGAGATTGACGACCTGCGCAACAACCAGGGCGTGAGCGTCATCATCGTGATGAGCCACTTGCAGAACGCTGCCAATGAAATCAACACCCTGGTGCCTGGCCTGCGCGGCGTGGACCTGGTCATCTCCGGTGGCGGTCACGAGTTGATGTCTGACCCGGACGACGCCCTGATCGTGGACTTTGGTGCACCGGTCATCGCGCCGACCTTTAACACCCACCCCGTCTCCAGCAACGATGCCGACGGCAAGGCCGTGCCCGTGGTCACCGGCCACTTCGGCAACCGCTACGTGGGTGAACTGAAATTCACCATCAACGACGCCACCGGCGCCGTCGCCAGCCTGGACAGCTCGCGCATGATCCGTGTCTCGGGCTACAGCAACGTCGACCACGACAATAAGCCGGAGACCTCGCCCCTGTCCGATGCCGACGCGGTAGCGGGCGACGTGAACATCAAGGCCCAGGTGGTCGATCCTGTCCTGGCCTATGTGGCTGACCTCAATACCCAGGTGATCGGCACCACCGCCACCAAGCTCAACGGACCCACCCACACCGCCTGCACCCCTGTGCCGCCTGCCACCAATTGCGTCTTCAACGAGGGCGTGCGCAATGCAGAAACCGGCCTGGGCAACCTGGTGGCCGACGCCATGCGCTTTGCCGGCCAGACCGACGTGGCCATCCAGAACGGCGGTGGTATCCGCGCCACCATCACCAAGCCCGGCAACTTCACCGTCGGTGACACCTTCAACATTTTGACCTTCACTAACCTGGTCAAGGTGGCACCGGTGATGAACGCCACCCAGTTGAAGGACATCCTGGAGCACTCCGTCATTGCCTCCGACGCCAAAGGCAGCAACAACGGCCGCTTTGCCCAGGTCTCAGGCATGAAGGTGACTTACAACAGCAGCCTTACCAAGCGCGCCAGCACCTCCGCCAACGATCCGACCCCGGTCGGCTCCGGCGACCGCATCCGCCGTGTGGTGCTGGATGACGGCACGGTACTGATTGACAACGGTGCCGTAGTGAATGCTGAGCGTACCTTCTCCTTCACCACCATCGACTTCACCGCCAACGGCGGCGACGGCTACCCCTTCGCGGCCAACGGTGTGGCGTTCGAGAACCGCCCTTTTACCATCACCTACCAGGAAGCATTGGCCAACTACATCCAGGCGCCCAAGGCCAACGGTGGCCTGCAACGCCTGAACCTGGCTGATGGCGACGAAATCACCGTCAATATGTACGGTGAAGAAAACGCCTTCGACCTGCACGGCCGCCTGGTGGACGTGAACGTCGGCCAGGCCCTAGTCGGTAAGACCTTCAACGGTACCGCTGCCCGCAATACCATCGTCGGCACGGTTGATGACGACCGAATCAACGGTGGCGCCGGTGCCGACCTGCTGACTGGCGGCGCCGGTGGTGACCAGTTCATCTATACCAGCATCCGCGATCTGGGCGATGTCATCACCGACTTCACGCCCTATGCCGACAAGCTCGACCTGAGCGCTTTGTTGGGCAGCCTGGGTGTTCAGGGTAACGGCAGTGACACCGGCCACATCCGCTTTGCCGACACCACCGGTGGTGTGCAGGTGCTGCTGGACACCGACGGCAAAAAAGGTCCCGCCGTCGCCCGCCCCTTCATCACGCTCAAAGGCCTGACCGCTGCCCAGATGGCACCCGCCCGCGACTTCATCGGCAACGGTGCCGCACCCCTGTAAACCCCTCTTTTTTCGCAATCACTTCACTTTTTCAAAGGTACTACCATGACATCGATCCGCACTCTGATTGCCGCCGCCGCCCTGTGCGTGGCGGGGACCGCTCCGGCTTTTGCCCAGAGCACCACCTTCACCAACGGCGACTTTTCCAACCGCTTGATCGGCTGGTCCACGCTGGGCGATGTGTCCACCACCGGGGGCAGCAACCCCACCGCGGTGCTGACCACCGCCTACGTGGACCCTGCAGGCCTCCTGAGCAGCGAGTTTCCCAACTTCTCTGGCGTGCCTGCCGCTCTCATCGACGAGGTTGAGGCCTTCGCCGGTCTGACGTCTGGCACCCTCGGCTTGGACGCCGCGGAAGGCTCGGTGCTGCAACAATCGTTTGACGTCTTGGCTGGCGACAGCATCACTCTGGACTTCTCGTTCGGTCTGGCAACGGTGGAAACTGACCTCTCGGCCTTCAACGATTTCGCCTTTGTCGCCGTCAACGGCGTGATGGAAAAAGTGGTGTCGCTGACCGACGCCAGCCGCACCGGTTCGTTCAGCTACCAGTTCGCCACCGGCGGCAAGGCCCTGTTGTCCTTCGGTGTGGTGGACATCAACGATATCAACGGTGTCTCTGTATTCGTGGTGGACAACGTCCAGGTCACCCCTGTGCCGGAACCAGAGAGCTATGCCATGTTGCTGGCTGGTCTGGCGCTCATGGGTGGCATTGCCCGCCGCCGTAGCCAAGGCTGATCCTGTCCTTTCACAGAGAGATTCAACATGAAAAAATCCTTGCTGGCACTCGCCCTGGTGGCAGCCGCAGCCCAGGCTTCGGCCTTGACCACTGGCGACATCGCCGTGATCGGCTACAACGCTGATGGCGCCGACAACTTTGCCTGGGTGGCGCTGACCGACATTGCGGCCAACACCACCATTAACTTTACCGATTCATCTTGGGAAGATACGGTATTTCGCTCCACCGAGCATTTGAATGCTAGTGGTCCCCTGACCTGGAGCTTCGCGAGTAATCTGGCTGCCGGTTCTGTGGTGACCTATTCCGGCAAAGGGGCCAATTCCTGGAGTACGGGTACGTTTGGTGGCGTGGGAATGAGTTTGTCCAACGACGGCGACCAGATCTTCGCCTATGAAGGTTCGAAGAGCAGCCCCAGCCTCATCTATGGTCTGCAGTTTGCCCATAGTACCGGCATCATCGCGGCGCCGACCGTTTCAGACAGCACCCACACCACCAACGTGCCAGGGGCTCTCTCAGTTGCTGCGGGCACCATGTTCAACGTGGGCAACTTTGATGATGGGTACTACAGCGGCATAACCACCGGCTCCAAAACCGAACTGCTGTCGGCCATCTCGACCGCTTCAAACTGGACCGCAGGAAACAACGAATTCGCTACAAGCAACTGGAAAGCGTCTTTCGCTGTCACCGCTGTCCCCGAACCCGAAACCTACGCCATGTTGATGGCTGGCCTGGGCTTGTTGGGCTTTGTTGCACGTCGTAAAAAGAAGGCATAAGCAAGGCCGGATGCTGTGCTGCCTCGGGCCAGTCAACAAAAGCGATTTCTGACGCTGTGATGAAGCCCAATTGGCGCTGATGGCTGAATGCCCCCAGCTGCGCGAGTACTGATCTTGCAAAAGAGAAAAGCTTGTGCATGCTGGCCCCATGTGTTTAACGGTATAAATAGTATTACTGTTTAATATGAATCTTCTGTGACGTTTTTCATTGCCGAAAACCCTGATCAGGTTCGAGACAGGTTTTGAATGTGGTTCGAGCGGTCTGGGATGGCATCACCTCTTGTGCAGCTACAAAAGGGGTGTGTTTGGCGCTCTTTGTTTCAGAAATTGTTGATTGGGTGGGCTAAACGGACTATGGACCAGTGCCATGCCCGCCCATAAGATACGCCCATCGTTCTGAAACTTGATTTGCGTCAAAACTGAAAGTAAAACCATGAAGATCAAAAAACTCGCCAGCGCAGTTGTTATCGCACTGAGCTCACTTGCTGCCAATGCTGCTGTCACCGCTACCGCCCCTGTCTACGTCAGTGGCGCGTCCTTTGCAGACGTTTTGCTTGCCACCTTCAGTTTGGGTGTGGCCTCTGAAGTGTCAGGAGCCTTAGGGTTTGCCCCCTTTGTTCGGATCGCTCCAGGTTTTGAGATTGCCTTGCCAACGGTCACCTTTAGTTCTGTGTCTGCTTACAACACAAGCCTACTTACTACAACTTCGGCGGTGATGGCTGGTGACCACTTTACTTTCTCCAATCTGGCAGCAGGCAGTTACAACCTGCTGGCTGCAGGATCGGTACCCGGGTTCAATTTCATCGGCGCCCAGTTCACCGTTAGCGCAGTGCCCGAGCCTGAAACCGTGGCCATGCTGCTGGCTGGTCTGGGTTTGGTTGGTGGGTTTGCCCGCCGCCGCAGCCAAGCCAGCGTGGCCTGACTGCTTCGTGGGGGGAGTCTCAAGCCCGGGCGTCCCCCCACCTCAGCTGCGCGGTCTCATCGCCCCGGTACAGGGTGTCGCCGTGGCGGTCTACGCAGTAGTCAGGCGACACAATCATTTCAATAAAACGCATGTCGGCGGCAATGCGGGTGTACTCAAACAGCACACTGCGCACCACCTTGGCACCCGTGCGCAGGTGGCTGCCGTGGCCTATCCAGGCCGGTCCGGTAATGCTCACGCCCGGCTCCAGGCGCACACCTGAGCCGATGTACACCGGCCCCTCAATCGTCACCGCATCCCAGGGAATGCTGGTGTTCAGCCCCACCCACACGCCCGGCTTGACCTCGCGGCCTGGCATGTGCACCCCAGCCACGCCGCCGCGTAGCACCCGCTGCAACACCGACCAGTAATCACTCACCCGGCCAATGTCAATCCAGTTAAAAAACCGGCTTTGCGCAAAAAACGGCAGCTTGTCGGCCACCAGCTTTGGAAACAGCTGCGAGCCAATGTCGTACACCTGTCCCGGCGGCACCAGCGCCAGCACCGCTGGCTCAAAGATATAGATGCCCGTGCTGGCCAGCGTTGACTTGGCCTCGGCCGGCGTCGGCTTTTCCTGAAACGACACAATTTGCCCGCCTGGCTCGGCCACCACAATGCCGTAGGACTGCACCTCGGCGCGTGGCACCTCCAGCGCCACCAGGCTGGCCAGCGCGCCCTTTTCTTTGTGCTCCTGCAGAGCGGCGCCCATGTCCAGGTCAATCAGCGCGTCGCCACACAGCACCAGCGTGGTTTCGTCAAAAAAACCGCTGAAATCCTGTATGCGCCGCATACCCCCGGCCGAGCCCATCGGGCGGGGCACAATCTCGCCGTGGGCCAGCACCCCTTCATACGAGTAGCCTATCTCCACCCCCCAGCGGTGGCCGTCGCCAAAGTAGCGCTCAATCTTCTGGTGGTGGTAGGCCACATTCACCATGATCTGCTTGACACCGTGGTGCGCCAGCTGCTCTATCTGGTACTCCATCAGCGGCTTGCCCAGAATCGGCACCATCGGTTTGGGTAAATCCTTGGTCAGGGGGCGCACCCGCGAGCCTTGCCCTGCCGCCAAAATCATGCCTTTTGCCATTACATTACTTTCATATAAAAAATTGGACTCTAGCCCTTATCCATAAAGGGCCGATAGATATAACATCTATAGCAAACTAACCCGTTGCAGGCAGGTGTGACATAGCTGTTTGGCCACTTCTGCGGTGTGTGCCTCAACGTAGCAGCGCAGCTCGGGGGCGTTGCCGCTGGGGCGCAGATGCACGATGTCTTGGTTGGCAAACGTCACGCGCAGGCCGTCGGTCTGGTCAATGGCCGTCACGCTGCCAGCGCCTGGTGCCAGCGTGACGGCCAGGCTTTCCAGATCCGCCTGCAGGCGGTGAATCAACGTACGGCTTCTGTCGGTGGCAAAGTCTTGCAGGCGGTCACTGGCCGTAAAACGCGCGGGTAACTCGGCCGACAGTTCAGACAACTTGCAGCCCCGCTGGTTCGCCAGGCTCAGCAGTGCCAGCATGGGCAGCACCGCATCACGCGTGGGTAGCGCCTGCAAGCTGCAGCCGTTGCGCTGCACGTTGCTACCCAGCAAAAAACCGCCATTGGCTTCGTAACCCACCACGGGTCCGGCAGGTGGCTCCAAGTCAAGCGCTGCTTGCATGCCCGCAATCACATACGGTGAGCCAATGCGGGTCCGCGTTACTTGGGCAAACGCGCCACACTTTTCTACTGCCGTGTTGCTGCTGACCGGTGTCACCACCACCTGGGCCTGCAAAAACTGTGCGCACAAGATGCCCACCACATCGCCGCGCAGCCACTGGCCGCGCTCATCTCCCACCAGCGTGCGATCAGCATCGCCGTCGGTCGACACAATGGCATCGAACCGGTGCCGGGCTGCCCACTGCTGCGCCTGGGCAATGTCATCGGGCCGCACCGCCTCGGTGTCGATGGGTACAAACACATGGGTGCGGCCCAATGGCAGCACCTGGGCACCCAGCGCCTGCAAAATTTGCCCGATGATGTCGCGCCCCACACTGGAATGCTCGTACACCGCCACGCACATCCCGGCCAGCGCGTGGGGGCCAAAAAACGCCGTGTAGCGCTGCACATAGGCCGCAGCCACCTGGGCGTCTGGCGCGGGCAGGGCGGCTGGGTTCAGGTCGGCGGGCACGGTTACCGTGGCTGCCAGGATGGCTTGTTCGTCTGCCTTGCTGATCTCGCCGTCAGCCCGGTAAAACTTGATACCGTTGCGGTCAAACGGTATGTGGCTGCCCGTAATCACCACCGCTGGCACCCCCAGCTGCGCCGCGTAGTAAGCCAGCGCCGGTGTGGGCAGCGCCCCGGCATAAATCACCAGTGCACCCTGCGCGCTGATGGCCGCAGCGCAGGCACTTGCCATGCGCGGGCTGCTGGGGCGCAGGTCATGCCCCAGCACCACCGCCATGGCGCCCTTGGCCACGGTTTGCAAAAAAGCACTGGCGTAGGCGTAACACAGCTCGTCGGTCATGTTGGCAACCAGTCCACGGGCGCCGCTGGTGCCAAATGCCACGCCAGTACGGTTGATCAGCTGGCTCATCTGGATTTGAGTCATATTGGTATGTATCCCTTATAAAATAACGGCTAGCAGCTATTTCAAAAATAGCAAATCAGCTTCTGTTGCGTGGTAACGAAAGCTACAGCTGTATTACAGGAGACCATGGTAGTTGTGTCATGTGTAGAAATCGTGTCTGTGCCTGCCCGCGCTCTTTTAACCGCGCGCCTGTCACACTATTGGGCTACCCTTTATACCCCGCATCTCGCGGGTGGGACCCCCTTGAAGTGCTGTTCTGAAGGTACCTGAGCCCTTGATCTATCTGACTGACCTGATGCGCAGCCGCCCGCGTGACGCTCCTGTCACCAGCCTGCTGCTTGTCCTCAATGTTGTTGTGTTTCTGGCCACAGCCGTTTACGGCGGCGGGTGGTGGCACTCGAATGTGGCCGTGCAACTGGCTCTGGGGGCCAACTTTGGCCCGGCCACCCAAGACGGGCAGTGGTGGCGGCTCTTTACCGCCATGTTCATGCATTTTGGCGTGGTGCATCTGGCGCTCAACGCCTGGGCCCTGTGGGACGTTGGCCGTCTGGTTGAGCGCGTTTATGGGCGCCTGCGGTTTACCGCCATCTATGTGCTCAGCGGTATGGCGGGCAACCTTCTGTCGCTGGTGGTGCAGGGCAACCAGGCAGTGTCGGGCGGTGCATCCGGGGCTATCTTCAGCCTGTATGGTGCGCTGCTGGTGTTTTTGTGGCGCGAGCGCCAGCAGGTGGACCGTGGTGAATTCCGCTGGCTGTTTGGCGCTGCGTCCGTTTTTGCCTTGGTCATGCTCGGCATGGGGCTGGTCATTCCCGGCATAGACAACGCGGCGCATGCGGGCGGGCTCGCCGCTGGGGCTTTGCTTGGCACCCTGCTGGCGCAGCCTTGGGCCCAGGGCAGTAGCTGCAGCCCGCGCTCCCGCTGGTCAGCAGCTGGATTGCTGGCCTTGGCGCTGGCTGTGCTGATTGCGCGGATTCCACCACCACTGTACCGCTTTGGTGAAGAGCTGAAGGCGCGTGATGCAGTGCGCCAGTTTTTACAGGACGACCAGCGCATCAGCCAAAACTGGGCAACCATTCTGGAGGCTGGCCGCCAGCACAACCTGTCGTTTGAGCAACTGGCGGGCAGCATCGAGACCACGGTCACCCTGGGCTACCTTGAGAGCTTTGAGGCCATGCGCGCCGCTCACCCAGGGTCTGCCGCGCCGTCAGCCAAAGCGCTGGACGCGCTGCAGATCTACGCCATCTCCCGGGCAGCCATTGCCAGCGACCTGGCAGACGGCTTGCGCACCAATGACAGCCAAAAAATCAAGGACGCCCTCACGCAGGCCCAAACCAAGTCACCCAGGAATTTAGCCAAAACGCCCCCGCCACAACGCTAGTACGCAGGCATTGAGTCGCTTTTGGGCATCAACAACGTTGACGCCAAATTAGCCTCTAGCCCTTTCCCATCAGGTTGCGGCCGTCGAACATCATCGGGGATTTAAGCTTGGCTTTGCGGCAGCGTGCCAAGCTGCCTATCAGGCCCAGGCCGGCCAGCAACATGGCGTAGCTTTCGGGCTCAGGAATAGGGGGATTTGTCTGTAGGCGTTAAGCATCATTCAACACCGAGCCCACCAGGGCCACACCACTGTCTTGCAGTCGGCGCGCCAGCAGGGTGGTCTGTGGCAACAGGCTT
>MTEI01000026.1 GCA_002083775.1 Rhodoferax ferrireducens
GTTATCCACAGTTGGCATTCAAGCTGCCAGCTTCAGCCCCTGGTCAATATTCAATCGGCACAGGTGGTCAATATTGAATCGGCGCCGACACACGGACCCTATCGAGCGCGATTACGAAGCTGTTCGAGAGCGCGCCAAATCGCGCTTCGGCGTGTATTTGCCAAATCGTCTGAGCACATCGAACGACTTACGTACTGCGCGCTTGCTTTAGCTCTCGTCGCGCACGCCACCTTGGGCGCGTACATCGACGACCTGATCATCCCCAGCAGAAGGCGGGGGCACGACGTCCATGTTCACGGCTGGCAGGCATGGCTCATTGCCTGCGCAATCTACTTGGTGGCCGTCTCACTGATCTCCTGAGTGATTGACCACTATGACAAGCGCAACAACACAACAACGAGCACCGCTACCGGCAATTCGAGCGCTTGGCTTGGTATGCGTCCGGAGCTTTAGTTGCTCTGCTCTGTCTTTCATTCTTCGGATCGCAGGGGATGTCCCGAACTCAGTTGCAGGTTTGAGCCGGTGGTCATGAAGATTATGCTGCCTTCTTGAGTTGTTCTGATGCGGGGCGAAGACTGTTTATCAGGATTTTCAGGTCGGCATGACCGCGCAATTTCTTGAACGATTTCTCATCCTCCAGGAAGCCCGCAGCGGTCCAGAGTAGCGCCATCTCTACGTCCTTGTAGTTGGTCACTCGACCACTGACCTGAAGCTCCACCGGCTGCGACTACCTGTGCAATTGCAAAAAAATAACCCAAACCCGCCCGCACAAGTGCGGGGTCCACATCGCTCAGACCGGCCATTCCAGGCTCATCGCGGACAGCTGGGGTACGATTGCGAGCGTCACTCAGGGCACCTGTACCGGGTGTCCGCCATCAATGGAATGCGCACCTAATGCGGTCATATGAGGCAGTGAGGTCGTTGACTTTAGTGCAGCGGAAGCGGCTTTTCAGGGCTGACGGCACTGCACAAATGAAATCTCCGTAGGAAGTGTAACCGCGTATCCAAAAATAAGACTGGCGTCAACTCAAGTTTGATGCAATACCTAGTTCAACAATTCACTTGGGCAAGTGGTATATGCCCGCCAACACTAGACGTGATTCACTTCGATGCAACTGACAAATCAATTCGTACCATATCGACTAACTCCTTAGGCAATGAAACCGCCAGCTTGCTCTCGTTCGTATGAGAAGCTTCATCCTTATCAAGCACTATGGAATTAGAATTTTCCGGATCATCAAGGTGCTCATCGACATCAAGGGTGAATTCTGGTTTTCCAAGAAGAACCTCAAACTTTTGCGCCCGAGAAAGAAGCGTCTTAAACTGAAATTCGTCATAGTCAAATGCGAGAAATGGGACACCAATATCGAGCAGGTGATCCCTGATTCCAGGACGATACAGCCTTTCAGCGAGTGAGCCCACTCGATCAATTCGCCCAGTGCGCTGTTCGAAACGTGCGGGATTCCAGGGCAGGTCGTGGTGAATGATTTCATCGCAGTTGAGATGGAGGTCAATACCTTCCGATCCAATGGCCGTACAGACCAATATATCTGGAAGAAGAGGGGAGTTAAAGGCTGCACATCGGCTGATCCGAGTATCTGACTTGACTTCGCCATGGAGTTCTGAAACGATTTCCTCGTCGCGAAGATAGACCCCTTTCCATAGACTTTGACGGCGAGAACTATGTCGCTGTGGCCGCCGAATACTTCCTTGTGCTTCGATCAATATCCTCAGAAACTCAAGCATTCGATGCCAAGGCGAAATGAGGGGAGTCTCTGCCGAGAGGGCGAGCATTCTGGCAATGGGAGCCCCAGGTCGTTTCGTTTGATTCGGCTCGAGGCTCCGTAAGGTATCAAGTCGCAACAGGATCTTTCGCAACCCTTGGCCAAGGTCTAATAGCAAATGCGCAATTGCTGATGGGTCAGCATTGCCAGCGCTTTCGGAGAATTGTTCGCACTCGTTCGAGAGCAGTGTCCACAACAATTTGTGAAAAGCGGCGGAATCTGGGAATGGATACCAAATGCACACACCTGCTGAGATTTCATCAAATCCGCGTGCAAACTCTTCATCAGCATCGTCGTCCTCTGGATCGTCGTCAAAAGAATCCAACTCCGGGTTCTTGTCGAGTCTCAAGTAAGCACGAAGTGCTGGTTCGGTTACCATTAGTTTCCTAATGAGCTCTGTTGTAGGATTCTTAGGAGCCTCGGCATCAAGGACCAGCAAATCGATTAACTTGTTGCGTTGCCGATTGCTCAATCTCCCTAAAGAAACTTGGTGACGATCAATCTCGGTCGCAATTGTTTCACGGTTGGCCGGTGACCCAACGACATTCGGGAAGGCGGAACGGAAAGAACGGCTGAGATATAACTCGATGCTCTGGAAGTCTTTCAAAACTTCTTTACGAAGGCGTTTTGCAATCTCAACACTACCTGACGGGAAAGCGGTGGCTGCAATCTTTTCACGTAGGTTTCGAACGATCTCATCCTGCGTGGCAAGACGCTCACAGAAAATCAGCGTTTTGCTCCCCGCTTGATAGTTGGAAAACGCCCGTTCTACGGTTGCCGCAACCTTCGGGTGTATCGTTTGACTCAGTGCAGAATCGAAAAAGCTTAGATAGCGTTTAGTTTCGTCTGTGATGCCTTTGGCTGAAATAAGACCGCTATTGCTTTCGCGAAATGCCCCAATGCTTGAAGAAAAGCCACTCAGGATGTGTGCATTAGCCTCTCGCCCTGACCTGACGGTATCTCGTCGGACCAATTGCTCGACTCGCATACCGACATAACTGAGTAGCGCACCCGATTCATCGCCCAATCCCGTCGTCGGATAAAGGGAACTACGTGGCTTAGTGTAGTCCGGTGCGCCAGTTCTGGAATATTCTGATCCAGCGTGAACATGCCGCTTGTCTCGTGACTTCGTGTGTCGAATGATAATATTGGACAATTCATCCTGTAGCGTTCTGATGGCATGGTGATAGTCGAGTAGTGCCGCCACGAACGCAACAAGTTTGTCGTTGAGGTTTCCCTTCTTGCATTGCGCTAGAAGCATGGACTGGCGGGATCGATCATCGTTTTCTGGATGTATATCGATCAGATGTTGGATCTCTCGTATCTCTAACTCAGTCAAGTTCCCCCAGGCGGCTTGAAAGCGTGCACTTGATTTCAGGCACGAAGAGGCTGATCCTCCGGGTGCGATCAGACCACTGACGATTTTCAAGGATTGATCGTTCTCAGCTGCTACAAAGGAAAATACGCGTCCAAGTTCCTCTTCGTGGAGTTGAAACGGTGTCGCCGACATCATCAGTTTGTTTGGAATCTGCGAGCGAAACATCCTGGAAAATTCACCTGCGCCGTTGCCACCGTTCTTCCAATTGTGCACCTCGTCGATTACGGCAAGGACAATGTTGGCTTCACCCAGTTTCCGTCGAATAATCCGATCAGATATCTCCTTCAATGTCTTGTTCGGATGGTCACCAAGTAGTTCGTTGACGAGGGTTTCTTGTCCATATTTATTGATTTCTTTGTCAACGGCATCCTCAAAACCCCATAGCTTCGTGTCGGCGATAGAGTTCAACCAGTCCAAATGCCGTTTCTTCCCGAGCGGCTTAATTGCTTCAGGTCCAGAAACGAGATTGGCGGCATGAACTTTGCCCATAACATTTAGACGGACGGGCGATTTCCTGTGCTTTAGTCCCCTTGAGACAATGTAGGATGAAAATAGGCGTGCGTCGGAATGGTCCGAACGAGTTCTACTCAAGGCTGACATAGCGACGATGAAGACATTCGGCTCCATGGCGTCCTGCCGAGAACCGAAAGTACGGAACAACTGCTTAAGAAATTCGCTTGGTTTACCCGCCTCCAGATCCTGTGCCATGTTTTTGAACCGATCAGGCTCAAGCGATATCTGATCATCGAGGAAGTTCGACAATGCAAGTGGAGACAAATATGATGTCAGTTCGAGTACATCAGAATGCAATTCATGCAGGCCATTGCAGATCGGCCACTGCGTCTTGCGTTTATATGCCTTCCGCCGTGAGCCGTCAAACCACTCTTTGACCAAAAAGGTAAAGCAGCGAAGCATCCTTTCGGAAATACGTGGAACATCGATATTCTGATAGTCGTGCAGATTCTGTACTAGATCCCAATATCCACTGACAATAAGTGGGCGGAGTTCCTTTCCCTCTCTACGTAGAAGGTAGTCTCGATTGAATGTGCGAATCTCCTGTTCCCATTTGGAGCTTAGAAGTGCATTTGGTACGACTAACAGAACTTTCCGGTCATTCTTGTCTGTTTGAAACAAATGCAAAGCGATGGCAGCCAGAGCTGCATAGGTCTTTCCCATGCCAACTTCGTCTGCAAGCAGAACACTATGGATCCCTTTTGAATGTCGATCAAGTATTGCGCGAGCTGTTTCAAGCTGCCGCATCCAGTCTGCCTGCATCTTTTGATCAGGTGCTAATTCGTTGACAACCTGCTTCATGGGACCGTGCCCGTATTGCTGACGAATCGGAAATAATTCGTCGTGAGTAAACCCTTTCCTTGAGTTTGAATCATCAAAGTTTCGAGGCGAGCAAGGATTTGCGCGAAATAATCATGCAAGCTAATTGGTGATTTTCTAGCAAGTGAAGACAGTAGAAGTCTAAGTTCACCAAGCTTGAACAGACAATCCTCCGGCCGCTTGGTGGGTTCGCGTACTAGTAGTGAGGCAAGGCCTGCAAGAGGGTCTAGCACCTGCATCTTGAGCTCCTTTTCTCTTGCAGCCACATCCTCGATCTTCAAGACTGTAGTTAATCGAGTCTCAAAGGTTGATTCAATGCAGGAAAACAAACTTAAGTATCGCTGCATAGCGATAACGCAATTAGCCTCTCGATCGACCTCTATTGGAGAGGTCGGTGGGGGCACAGGGGGCAAGCCTCCAAATTTCGGCAGACTCTCCGGATCTTCTTCACCACCCTCATAATCAGGATTCAAATAGAAGCTCAACCAATCCCAACTTGACAAATGCATGAGGGCTTCACGTTCAGCAACAAGTTCTCCAGAGTATTGAAAAGGAAACCAGAATGATTTTTTCGCGTCAGAGCGTGGCTTGAATTCAATAGTTCGACCGCCAAGCAGTACGTTGCGAAACTCATCAAGCAGGAAAATTTGAGAACGCCCGTCTACAAAGATTAGCTTCAGATTGGCCCAGTGAACGTCATAATCAACGAGTCGTGAGATATCGCTACCTTTAATGCGAAAACCGAGTCGATCATCCCCCTCGAAAGGCTCCAGCACGATGTAGTCGACAAAGTCTGGAAACAAGGAGTCATACTCTTCTGATTCCTCATCTGCTTTAGGCGGCTTATCGGGCGGCAGTGGCGGTAGTTCGTTGAACCTATTTCCCTGCGAAACAGACAGAGCAGACAGTACTCCGTTGCGGAGGGTTGTCGCATTTTCGATGCGCCAAACCAATCCAAACTCCCGATTGACTCCGAGCCATGCCTTGACGGAAAAATTCGCGCTTCCGATGTATGCCAATCCAATTCCACCTGGAGAGGACAAAATCAGAATCTTTGCGTGAAGCGAGCGAGAAATCACAAGATCCTTTGTCTTTCCCGCTGCCTGACGTTCAATCCGTTGTCGCTCATTTTCAGTGACAGACTCGGGAATCAGACGTAGCATAGCTCCCTTTCGTTTCGCCGCTGGACCGAAATGTATCTGTGACAGGTTGTTGAAAGCTGACTCATCGGTCACGATCTCGATGTCGGACAATGAAGTAAACCTTTCAATCAATTTCGCAGCAATGTTGTTGCCGTGAGGGGCCTCATCGAAGAACGGTGAAACCACGAAAAGGCGATTTGGGCCTTGGTCAGGAAACCAGCTGTCCCATTGGGCGACAAGCGCGTCGATACCTTTTTCTTTCCCGTATCCAGAGGCAAGGAAGTGGCTTGTCGATTCTGCTGGGTTTTGCCAACCGGAAGTTCGCTTCTTAATGGTCACCAATGCAGCGCTAAGCGCCGATGCTGAAGATTCATGAGCTTCGGTCAGGTAGTGTCTCGTTAGAAAATCGATCCACTCGAAAAGCAAGTGTGTACCGGGCGAATCTGCAGATCGCCAGCACCAGGACTCGATGACCTCGCGGTTTCGGAATAACCCACTGAAAGTGAGATTGAAGCTTCCAACTGCCAAACGAATCGTTTTGCGAGTGACGATAAAGTAGGCCTTGGAATGGTGACAGGAAAAGCCGGCCGTCTTGCAAGGATGTAGCTCGAGAAACTGGGGCAGTCGCCCGAATGGTTTTGTTTTCCTGGCATCAAAGAACACCACGGGCCGGATGCGCGACAACAACTTCAGGCCTGATTTACCAATCTCCTTATCTTCCTCAAGTGATCGAAGTACGGCGAGGTTCAACAATTGCTGTTCATCGAACTCATAGGTCAGAACGATGAAATGCTCGATGGGATCGTCGTCCAGTAATGTCAGGACCTCAGAAAACAGATCTGAGAAATTGAAAAACTCGTCTTTCGCTCCCCTGCCAGTGTCTTCGTCCATCAAGCGACCCCCGCGTAGTGTTGCCATTCGTAAGCTCGCCCAAAATGCCAATTACGGTGATATCGCCACTGCACGGCACCGACCAGTTGTTCAGGATCGCTGACCATTTTGTCAAAGAAATTGACGAATTCCTTTGCTCGAACCCTATCCTGTACTGCGATCGTGTCTCCTGAGATAAAGGGTGATGCCCCTTTGCTACGCTGGTGGCGCGTGTGATGGGCGAGGATGGCATCCGCCATCGTTTCATGATCAGCAATTGTGGAAAGCGTACCTGGCAGGTACCAAAACTCTTTCTCGTCTGGTTCAGGAAGAAGCTTAGTCGCAGCATTGGCGATTTCACGGGCTACTACCGCTGGAAGATTCCCTTGCGTGAGTCCAACAACACGAATCTCATCCATTCGTCGCACATACTCCCACTCGAAAGCGAATTGCACTAGGCCGGAAAGTCGCTCAAATCGGTTGCATCTTTCGATCCGTCTGCATAGTTCGTCGTGTCCTGCATAGTGTGTCTGCAGCGTAGGGAAAAATAGGGGGTAAGTGCCTTCGGCTGACGAAAGGTCCAGAATCTTTTGCGGCACTGGTTTTTGCCAGAGGGAAGCGATGATCGGATCTTTGGCGCAGAACTCATTGATGAGCGATTGCCAGACGACTTTCTCGGAATTCTCTGGGATGGCAGACAAACGATATTTAGTTTGCCAGCTTTCAATATCCTTGATGGCGAACAGATCATCGTCGTTTAGCCACTGATCTGCAAGTTGCGTAAAGTCACTTCCCTTCCGATAACGCCAGGCAGTGGCGAGTTTATCGCCCTGCCCGGTCAGCCCTGTTGCCCCAGGTTCGAGAATCTTCCAAAGTGCTGATGGGCTCGCGTAATGGCCGAGGACGCCATAATTAAGGCGTGCGTATAGAGCGGGGCGTTGCCGCACCTGACTTAGGCGAAGCGAATCCAAGTTCGCAAGCGGATCAAACTTGGTTATGTTTACGACGGAGTCGCCGGCCCGGACATTCAAAATTCCCCAAAGAATTTCAAGGTCGCGAACACGTCTCGCGAAATCACGCTTCGATGGGGTAATTGACCGTTCGGCCAGATATGAAAAGGCGAACGCGAGGAACCCCTGATAAGCGGGGTGGTTCGACAGGACTGTAAACTGTCGGAATACTTTGCTGGAAACCACGCCACTTGGTTTCAGATAGCCAAGCGGATCAACCGAACTACCGGTTGTCTCGGTAACCACGTAATCAGTGAATTTCATGGTGTGTTTGTGAACTTTGCCAAGTCTTGTAGACTACGGTGCACATGGGAAACGGCATCCCCACCAGTGCACAGCTTGGGCTCTTTGCGTTTGGCGGCAATGGTCTGTGCCTCAGCGATCCAGACTTTGACTTCCTGTTCACGTGAGAAAGCCTCTTTGGTGAGGTCTTCTTCAACCAAGAGTCCCTCGTAATCACCGCCACCAGGGTAAATCCAAGCGCTGTCAATGTGGGCCAGCACGATGGATGACAGTGGCACGCCGGCCGCTCTGGCCACAAATGCTTGAATGGCGGCATCGTCGCGATGGTAATCCTTGACGCTCGTTGAAGATTTGACCTCCACCATGCGCCAAGTGCATTGGCCCGCCTTGCGTTTGGGCAACATCACATCAGCAAACGCTAAAGCGCCGCCTGCCTTGAAACCGGCTTCAAAAATCGGATTTGAGGAGGCGAGTAGTTCTGTCGTTCTGGCAAACGCAGTGGCAAAGCCCTCTCTTTGCGCGTCGATGATTTGGCCTTTTCCCTTGGGGTCATAAAGTTTCTGGGCAATTTCACCGACTTGGTGGCCCACTTGAAAGCTCTTTTGCGTTGATGAAGAGTCCGCTCGGAGTTCAGGATGGTGAATTTCAAGCCAAAGCCGCTTCTGACACTGCCGGTAGGCCAGCAATTTGGATTTCGAAAACGTGCGCACGGTCACTCTCCCTTTTGAAACTGTTCAATGGTCAAGTCGTGAGGCACCCGGTAAAAACGCAATTTGCGCGCTCTTGGCGTAACCCATGAATTTGACATTTTGATGTTCAGCATTACTTTTGTTCGTCAAGTATCTCTCAATTGAGAAAGCCGATACCTGCTTTCTCGCCCTCTTTGAGACCGCATTCAGCCTCAAGCGCAGTCAGAAAATCTTCCGACGAACGGATCCGGAGAAACCGGTTTTGGCGGGCAACAGCGGCAAAATCAACCGGGGTCAGACTCTTCATGCGGGTTACCTTGCCCAACTGACTGCTGGAGGGTGGCTCAATGGCGAGTTGCACGCTTTGACGTGCAAACAACTCGCAGGTGTTCTAGAAAACAAATTTCAATAAGGGTCAGGCACAACACTGCAGGCGATGCACCCTGGAGTGACGCGCTAGATGTATTTCGCCGCCGCCTCAAGCAGAGTCCTTTGCACTTTGGACCGCAGTTCTTTGGGCTCGAGCACCTGTACATCAGAACCAAACCGCAGAATGTCACCCAGCAGTTCGCGGTCATCGGAATATGGAATCTTGAGCAAGTAGCTGCCGTCTGGTTCCCGCGCTGCCATTTGCTGCGGATGCCACTGTTCGCCCTCCACCCACTGTGCCCGGTGCTTGGAAAATCGCAGGACGGCCCAGTCCGTCGGTTGACCAGCGAAAATGCCATAGCTTGCTCGGGTCACTCGGCGAAGTTCTGCCTCGTCAACGTCTTTTGCCTGTTCGTCAAGTATTCCGACGTCATCAATCACATCCAGGCTAAAACTTCGAAGTTCGTTTCTCAAATGACACCATGCATCCACATACCAGTTGTCGCGGTAATGCACCAGTGTCTGCGGAGAAATGACCCGCTCAATCCGCTCAGAGCGCTGACGATTTAGATGGTTCATCCTTATTCGCTTGCGACTGATCGTAGCCAGCGCAATTTGTTCAAAGGATTTCAGCTCAATATGGCGCTTGCCAGCAAACGTCATGCGCACACGCCGGGCGATTTCTTCCTCCCCTAAGCCCTTGGCTCGCAGCAACTCAGACAACTTCTTTTGGATAGGTCTGAGCTTCAACCCGACCAAGCCCGGTTCAAGTTGCTCGATCAAGCGCTGAATCGTCAATAGCGCGACAAGCTCTTCGGGGCTGAACCAAAGACCGGGCATTTCGGTGCTCTGGTTATTCCGGTCCAGGTAGTAGCCACCCCGATCATGATCAAACAAGATCGGCATGCCCATCTGATCGCGAAGTTTGGCAATGTCACGCTTGAAGGTGGCCAGGGACACCTCGGCCACTTCCATCATGTCAGCCCGAGTAACCAGGCGCTTGGCCTCGAAAAGCGCCTTGTAGGCGTAAAGTCGTGCGCTGTCGCTCATCTATGTCTCCCTGGTGGTCATAACTTACCTGTGCCTCACATTTTGCGGCAACCAGCACCAATTTTTGGCACTCAATGTCACTGCAGAATGACAAAACTGTCATCCTCAAATTTGCGCCTGACTGAAACCTCGCCGTTGTACGTAATGACGTAGACTATTGATCCACTTGGGTTGTAGCTGATTATCTCTTACTCACCAAGATGTGGTCGATTTCAATTCTGACGCTACCTTTTTTGAAATCAAATAATCAAATCTCAAAATGTATTGGTCTATCTAGATGAGCATTGGAAAGAAGATTGGCGACGATTTGTACGTTCACTTAGCTGGCCTGAGTGAAGCGACCTGCGAAAAATTTCGCGATTTCGTAAACAACGCTCTTAAAGAGATTGATTCAACTTCTGAAATATCCCCCAATGTCATCAAAATAAACCAAAGGACAGGTCGACTTTCACTACTTTCGTACGCTGGTTTTGATGAGGCTCCGTTCCCGGAGCTTGTCGCAAGTTGGACGTTCGCGCCTGGCCGCAGTGATGCTCCATCCTTTCGCACTTACACGAGTTCATTAAATCCCCCAATACTCCATCGCAAAGAGCTCCTGGTACCGTTGTCGCATCCAAATCGGGACCAATGGATTACTTGCACAAAAACTGCTGAAGAATTGGGTCTATTTGAGGACACGGTAACTATTGGGTTTCGACTAAATTGGCAACGAGCAATTGCAAGTAAGGGGTATCACCTTGTTGGCTATGACTTTCACCCATTGGGAAATGTATCTCAAGAAGAACACCGTGGAAGTGAAGTGCCCGTTTCAACTGTTCAGCGCCACCTCACCGCTCTGTCAAGGACGAATCTATCAGCCCCCGTTCAAATTTTGCTACGCCATGGACTTTTGGAGCCTGGACAGACTTTTTTTGACTATGGCTGTGGACGAGGTGGCGATGTTGATGCTTTGAAGGCTAACGGCATATTCGCAAATGGATGGGATCCCCATTACGCCAACGATCAAACTCTGACTGAATCTGATGCAGTTAATTTAGGGTTCGTGATTAACGTGATCGAAGATCCGGCTGAACGCATTGAAGCCATTCTTAAAGCCTTCAGTCTCTCAAGGCAGGTAATGTCGATCGGAGTGATGCTGTATGGACCAGAGACGCCAGGAAAACCATATGGAGACGGGTTTATTACATCCCGGGGCACGTTTCAGAAATATTTCTCACAGCCAGAACTCAAGGACTACATCGAACATGTGCTGCATGAAGAGGTATTCATGGTCGGGCCAGGGATTGCATTGGTCTTCAAGAATAAAAATACACAGCAACGGTTTGCGGTTGGCCGGTACCGTACATCAAATGTCGCTCTACGCCTGTTGACAGCAAATAGACCACGCGTTAGCCGTGACCCAATTGAGGCTGCACACCGAAGAAACGCGAATAGGAAGAGTCTCGCCGATCAAAAATTCGAGGTCATCAAACCTCATCTAGATTCTCTCTGGGCGGTGTGTCTTGAGTTGGGTCGATTTCCTGAGAGAGATGAAGTCGTATCACTTGAGGCTATCAGCAATGCCAAAATATCTCTTGGTTCAGCCCTGCGGCAAATCACAGATCGGTACGATCTAGAACTTCTGAAGTCTGCCCGGTCCACACGAAAGAATGACTTGCTCCTCTTCTTTGCTATGCAGCAGTTCAGTCATCGTCCAGCATTCAAGACATTGGAAACGCGCCTTCAACGCGATATAAAAGCCTTTTTTGGAGACTACTCTCAGGCTCAGCGCGACGGAATGAAGCTGCTACGAGACGCTGCTAACCCCACCATGATTCGAAATGCCTGCGTTTTTGCAGCGGAACACGGACTTGGGTTCTTAAATGGCGATGAATCATTATTGCTACATATCTCGTTGGTCGAGCGCCTACCAGTAATATTACGAGCCTATGTCGCATGTGGTTTAATTCTGTATGATGCTGTGAGCGAAGTTCAACTCGTAAAAATTCACATTAATTCCGGGAAACTAACGCTTCAGGAATACGAGGACTTCGATGTGAGTCCTGTACCTATACTGACAAAAAGAATAAAAGTCAATATTAGAAAGCAAGATTATGAAATTTACGAGTATGGTAGTCCGCAATATCCAAAGCAAATGCTAGCATGGAAGAGTAGATTTATCAACGAAGACACTCAAGGGTTCGCAAGTCAACAAGCCTTTGATGAACAGCTAGAGTCAATGGGGTTTATACCTGACCCAGTTCACGGACATTTCCCAGAGTCAATGTTGAAGTCAATGGAGTTAATGCGCCTATCCATTAAAAACCATAAGTTAGTAGCTAGCGACATTTTTCCTGATCTAGATCAGCGATGCGGATTCAATCTAACTTATAGACACTTTATTGAATGTGGAGAAACGCAAGAAAGAACAAAAATTGCAAATCTACCACTTAAAGTACAAACCTATAATGCTTTGAACGAGCTAGCTACAAAGTTATTAGACCCCATAATTGAATACTTTGGTGCAATTCGACTGACTTACGGCTTTTGCTCTTTGGAACTTTCGAAACAAATTCACTCAAGAGTCGCTCCCAAACTCGACCAACATGCCGCTCATGAAGTTGGTAAAAACGGAAAGCCTATCTGCAGTAGGCTTGGTGCAGCCTGTGACTTTATTGTAGAAGATGAAAACATGAGGGAGGTGGCAGATTGGGTCATTGCCAATCTCCCATTCGATCGACTTTACTTTTACGGTGACGATAGACCGATCCATTTGAGCGTTGGACCTCAAAACTCACGTGCAGCATTTCGGCTACAAAAGACTTCATCCGGTGCGACAGTGCCACGACCCTATGTGGCAGGTCCTTAGCCTGACCTCAAACACTCCTTGCACCGTTCTACTCTGTGAAATTTGATTCAAATTTCGCAATATACTGCGTTTACGTACAGCTTTCTGTGTATTCCATGCTCTAAATCAGTAAAATCTATGGACTGGACGACCCGTCCAGTCCGAAGAGGTAAGATGATTCCATGGCTCAAATTTCTGTACCAACCAAGCTTCAATTCGCAGGGCACGAGACATTTCCGTTGCGACAACTATGGCTTCGCAAAGTGTACGAGGCCGTCTCAATGGCCTCAAGCACGACAACAAGAGGCATCTTTTCCGACGATGACAGCATTGCTAGATTTGGCGTAGGGAAAAACATGGTCGTCGCCATGAGATTTTGGGCAAAAGCTTGCCAAATCATTCGCGACAACGATGAAGATGGTGGCTACCTCGCGACTGAACTAGGTGAGACTTTATTTAATTCGGAAAGCGGGCTTGATCCGTATTGCGAGCGCCCTGCGACAACTTGGTTAATGCATTGGATATTGGCTAGTACGCGTGAACGTACTTCAACTTGGTACTTCATTTTCAATCACGTTTCGCAACAAGTATTCGACAAAGAAGCCATTTCCACTGCACTTGCAAATATGGTTGTCGAAAACGGTCAACGTGTCTCAAGTGCCACACTAAAACGCGATGTCGATTGCTGCCTGCGTAGTTATGTTCCTCGTGCCAGTGGCAGCTCCCCTGAAGAAATGAGTGAGCCACTGCTCGGTGAGCTCGGATTAATACAACAAAATGCTAAAGGTTCGTTTGAATTTCGTCGTGGTGCGAAACGCTCTTTACCAGATGGCATTTTTGCATACGCTTTGCTCGACTATTGGCAGCGTCTAGAGCACACAGGATCAGTGATGGCATTTGACCGAGTTGCCCACGATTACGGGTCTCCTGGGCGAGTCTTCAAGCTCGATGAAAATGCCGTCGCAGATAGATTAATGGCGCTTGAAGGATTGAGTAAAAATGAAATTCAATGGACCGAGCAAGCGGGCATCCGTCAGGTTACTCGATCGGGTAATGCGTTAAAGAATATCGAAGAATGTAAAATGAGTTTACTGCGAGCTGCATATGTTAATGGTTAATACAAACAGTGCGGAAAAGTCTGAGATGCTGTCGGATGTTGTCACTATCTCCCGCCAGTTTTTGCGATCTGTTCGTATCGACACTGACCTTGGACGCGAAGACGCCTTGCAAGGCTACGTCTGTCAGCCGACGGCGCAATCGCTTATTGAAAACATGGCTCGTCAAGTAAAAGAGACTCGACAAAGAGCGTTTACCTGGACTGGGCCATACGGTGGAGGGAAATCGTCACTAGCTCTTTTGCTCTGTTCGCTAGTTAGTTCCAACAAGACACTGCGCGATCGTGCATTCGAAATGCTGAGTCCGGCCAAAAGCAGCCCTACCAATTCGGTGTTTGCCGCAAACGGTTCTGGCTGGCTTGTTGTCCCAATGGTCGGCAAAAGGGCCAAAGTTCAGGATGAACTTGCGACTGCACTGGCGCTAGCCCAAGGAGTGACTACCCGCAAGAAAAAGGTCTTAACTAACAGCGACGTTATCGGTGAACTTGTAAACGCCTCGGAAAATCACTCTCAAGGTGTTTTGGTTGTTATTGACGAAATGGGTAAGCTGCTTGAAGCGGCCTCACATGAGGGCGGCGATCTACACTTTTTTCAAGATTTGGCTGAAGCCGCAAGTCGATCAACTGGCAAGCTTATCGTTGTTGGGATTCTTCACCAATCATTTGAAGCGTATGCATCCCGACTAGGGCGTGAGGCGCGTGATGAGTGGGCAAAAGTTCAGGGCCGATTCATTGATATGCCGATGGTCGCTGCAGTGGATGAGGTGGTTGAACTTGTTGGCAGGGCAATTGAAACAGAGCAATCAATTGATAAGGGAAACGGCCCGCAGATCGCAACGACAGTCACTCACGCCATCATTGGAAGACGGCCCATCACTCCGATCAGCATTACTGCTGCCACCCAACGTTGCTGGCCACTGCATCCGGTTGTTGCGACACTTCTTGGTCCGATTTCTCGTAGGAGATTCAGTCAAAACGAACGCAGTACCTTTGGTTTCTTGGCATCGAGGGAGCCGGTTGGTTTCATGGAGTTCCTGGAATCAACGCCTGCAGTCGATGCACCTATGTACACGCCAGCTCGGTACTGGGACTATCTCAAAGCGAATTTGGACCAAGCGATCCTCGCATCTCCTGACGGCCACCGATGGGCCGTCGCAGCGGAGGCGGTTGAACGCGCAGAGACCAAGGGCACACGGATCCACATAGAGCTAACCAAAAGCGTTGCACTTATTGAGCTATTTCGCGGTGGATCTGGTTTAGTACCAGAAGTCGCTGTTTTAAATTCGTGCATTCCCGAGGCTAGCGCTGAAGAAGCAAAGGCGATTCTGCATGACCTGATTTCCTGGAAAATCCTCATCGAACGCAAACATTTATCGGCATTCGGTGTCTTTTCCGGAAGCGACTTCGATATTGAAGGAGCAATCAACAAATCAGTTGGTGAACTTGGTTCACCAGATTTGCAGCAACTTTCAGCTCTGATGGATATGCAGCCAATTTTGGCTAAGCGCGTCTACAGTGAGACTGGAACCATGCGATGGTTCAATAGAAAACTCGTCCGCTTTGGTGACCTAGAACGGGCTGTTGAAAACTTCAAACCTGAAAAGGGTAGTGCCGGAACTTTTTTGCTATGTCTTCCTGAGCCTGAGGTCGGCGCTGCCAAGATTCGTTCCAGATTGAAGGGGCTTTCGGATCAGCCTAGAGATGCGGGATTCGTACTCGGTGTCCCTGAAAACGCCGATCGAATCACCGAGTTAGGCGTTGAACTCTTCGCGTGCGAACATGTATTCAAGACGCGTACCGAACTCGATGGTGACTCAGTTGCGCGCAAAGAACTGTTGGGAAGAATTGGTGCCCTGAGGTCGTCTTTGGAGGACGAATTAAGTGACGCATATAGCATGTCCAAATGGTATTGGCAGGGTGCCTTACAAAATGCAATTGCCTCAGAATCCATATCGAACATTGCATCCAAGATTGCACAGGAGATTTATCACACGTCGCCGCGACTCAACAACGAATTGATTAACAGAGAAAGACCTTCTAGTAACAGCAACAGGGCCCGTAAGGACCTCATGTACCGAATGCTTAGCCATCCAAATGTAAAGGATATGGGCTATGCAGGGTACCCAGCAGATAAAGGACTGTACGTAAGCATACTTAAGCAGTGTGGACTCCACAGAGAAAGAAATGGGCACTTCAGCTTTGGAGAGCCGTATTACATCAACCCACACGATTTGGCTATGCACAGGCTTTGGGCGGCAACGGTAAGCTTCGTTCTGCAAAATGGGGCATCTCGAAAAGCATCAGAAATTTACGAACTGTGGGCAATGCCCCCATACGGTCTAAGGCAAGGTGTGATGCCTGTCCTAGCACTAGCATTCTTCTTGGCCAACCGTTCCACTTTGGCGCTTTATCTAAATGGCGCTTTTACCTCTGAACTGACTGAAGTTGTTATCGACGAATGGTTGCTAGATCCAACCTGTGTGTCATTTAGCTATGTCTCTGCATCTAGCGATCAGACTGCTTATCTAAAAGCAATTGCCACGTGTGTTCCTGGTCATTTGGCAAACAAGAGGGCTGATGATCCATTGGAAGTGGCTAGATCACTTGTTGCGTTAGTTGTGTCATTGCCAAATTGGACAAAAAGAACCAATTCCATTTCCAAAGATGCTCAGGCTATTCGTGCGATGTTATTGAAGGCAAGCGACCCAATCAAAGTACTGTTTTCTGATCTGCCAACTTTGCTAGGCGAAAAAAGCCTAGTCGAGTTGAGCACCAAGCTAAGTGCTGTCGTTGATGAATTCGGAACTTCATATCAGAAAGTCCTTGCTGACGTAAAGACATCACTTTTACAGGCACTCGATCAAATCGATGGTGATTTCAAACAGTTGAAATGCAGAGCGCTAGTTGTTAAAGGCATAGCTGGGGAATTTAGGTTAGAGGCATTTGTAACTCGACTTGAGTCTTTTGACGGGACAAATGGTGCAATTGAATCATTGATTAGCCTCGCAACCAGTAAGGTACCCGCTCAATTTGTAGATCGTGATATCGACGTTGCCATGCTGCAACTGGCATCTTGGGCGCATGATTTCCGCCGCGCAGAAACAATCGCACCGCTTCGTGGTAGGCCGTCTTCCAGGCGTGCCATTGGTGTTGTTTTTGGCGGCGGGATGGGGCTAGAGGCATCTGCAAGCATCGATATTGATGCGAAGGACTCAGCAATGGTCAGCCAGCTTGCTTCAAAGTTAATTGCAGATCTTCAAACTCAATCGCACGAAGTGGCGCTAGCGGCACTTGCAGAAGCAGGTGCACTATTACTTCAAACGAAACAAAGTGAGGAAATATAAATGAAAGAACATCATGTACTTGGATTGTCTGGCGGTAAGGACAGCGCCGCTCTCGCCGTTTACATGCGACAAAATCATCCTGAACTTGATATCGAGTACTTCTTCACCGATACAGGCAAAGAATTGCCTGAGGTATATGAATTTTTGGGCAGGCTTGAGGGGTTCCTAGGGAAACCAATCTTGCGGCTAAACCCAGACCGTGACTTTGATTTTTGGTTACGACAGTACGGACATTTTCTACCATCCCCCAATACGCGTTGGTGTACGCAAAAATTAAAAATTGATCCATTCAAAAAATGGATTAAACCGTGGCTAGCCGCCAAAGAAAAGGTTTGGAGTTATGTTGCGATTCGAGCGGACGAGGACCATCGAGATGGCATGCTCACTCAAGATGAGAATCTTGTCGTAAAGTTACCTTTTAGAGAGCGCGGTATTGACAAACTAGGTGTGTTGGAGATACTTGAAGCTTCCGACCTTGGACTTCCCGCTTACTATGAATGGCGTTCACGCAGCGGTTGCACTTTTTGCTTCTATCAGCAAAAAATCGAGTGGGTTCGCTTAAAGCGCAACCACCCCGAAGACTTCGAAGCCGCCAAGAAGTATGAGAAGTCCGCCAAAGAGCACGGCTCCCCCTTCACCTGGATTCAGCGCGAATCGCTAGAGGAATTAGAAAAGCCTGAACGTACCGCGCAGATTGAAGCTGAGTTTGAAATCAGGAAAGCCAGAGAACTCCGCTGCCGTGTGCCAAATCCACTACGAGTCGGCATTGCAGAGCCTGTCGATATTGATGACCTCTACCTCGAGGATGAGGGTGGAGGCGCTTGCTTGGTCTGTCATAAATAGACCCTCATTGCAACCGCAGTCTGCGATCGCGAGAACTCTTCGTAGTGCTCTTTTGAGGTGCAACGGTGTAAGTATTTTGGCGGCATGAAAGTGTCAGATGCCTAGCGCCTGAACGCGCAGTCGCGGTAAGCACGCGGTGAACCCATCTTGACCACATCAGAGTGGCTGTGGCTGAAATTCAACTGGATTGAATTGGCGCCTGCCAGCGATGCGGCAGAAGTTCGTGAATCTGACTTGCCCGTTGTGCGGGCAGGCGTGTCAGAACATCCTTCAAGTAGGCATATGGATCATGCCCATTGAGCCTGGCACTCTGGATCAGACTCATCACCGCCGCCGCGCGCTTGGGGGCTCTTGCATGCCGCTGGGCAGCTTCAAGGCGATGAAGGCCGGGGCAGGTGAAGTTAACGCCGCCGAGCCGTATGAACTGGCAGCAACGAGTTGGTGGCATCCATTTCGTTCGTGTTCTTTGAGCCAGCGGTGCAGCACGTTGGCATTCATGCCATGGCCTCGGGCTATGGCCGCGATGGAGGCGCCAGGTTGTTGGCAGGCCGCTACCAGTTCGGCTTTGACCTGACGGGTGTAGGTGCGGTGGCTGCGCCGGGTGGAATATCTGGCAGGGTCTGGTTCTTTGAGCATGATGTGCACGTTGGGTTGCGTGCACACGATCTTGCGAGATGCGAGACTTCAATTCAAGATGAGTTCGCCGCGCGCTTACCAGTCGCGTTCACAATTGCGCCACTGTCCGAGTCAAGTCCAAGTGCAGTGCTCATAATTCCCGATGCTACAGCCAAGTTGACCAAAGATGTTTCAGTTGATTTTGGCAGGACTTCGAATATCCGGAGGTCTTCCCTATACCATGTGTGTTCAGTTTGAGGGCAATGTGCAAAAAGTTGCTTATCTAGAAGAAAGTAGTCGCTCCAAGATCCAAAGTGCTTTGCAAGCGCAAACCATGTCCCGTGTCCTTTAGTGTAATTCCCAAGCCTAAATATCATTACACCAGCTTCTTTTAGTTCTGAGGCTAGGCCAAGGTAAGTTTGGATCGAAATACGATCAGCAGTTCTAATGTTCGGATATCCCGCATGTTTTGCATAGTGAAAAAACGACTGTGGCTCAAGAGCCTTGCGACCAGTAGCCATTTCCGCGAGAGCGTTGTCGAACAAGGCCATACATAGAAATCTTGTCAAATTTAAATGGTATATATATCAGTTTTGCCTATGAATGTAGCGGGGGTATTAGGTAGAACATCTTTAATAATACACAATATTATTTCCTGATATTTCTAGCCTTTAGACTTAGTGAAATTGTCACAAACCTAATACTTCCAGTAATCATCAAAAACAGCGTACATTTTTTCGATGCTAGGAAGATTGATAAAGTTGTCCTTAACATTGACAATAAGACAGGTTTCTTTGCCCCCGATAGCCGGTCCTCGTAGACCACGCCCAATCATCTGGCTATAAAGAACTACCGACGCAGTTGGCCTTGCCAGAAAAACACAATCAACCTTTGGTGCATCAAAGCCAGTTGCAAGTACCTCATAATTGCAGAGTACATTGATTTCTTGCTGTCTAAAGCGTGCGATGATATTTTCACGCAGAACTCTAGGTGTTCCCCCATCAATGTGCTCCGCTTTGATATCGAGGAATTTAAGTAGTGAGCTAATCAAGACCGAGTGTTCGACTGATGTGCCAAAGAATATTATGCTTTTAGCCGTCTTATTGGTGACCAATTGCTGTATTTTGGTCAGGATTTCGGCGTTGCGAATGCTGTTCTTGCCAATCTTGTTCAATACTGCGGTTGGTATCTCAAACAGTTCACTGACTTGCTGCAACTCCTTGCTGCTTAAATGGATGTCACTGTCCACCTTCAGTATCTCCGACTTGGCTTTGGCGAGCACACCCTTTTTTCGTAAATACTCTATCGCGCTCACATTGTGTGGATCAAAAGAAATGATTTTTTCGAAGAAGAACTTCGATAAATCCATATTTTCATCGTCTGTATTGAACTCGGCGTATTTTCGTCCAGGAGTCGCCGTGAGTCCCATGATCTGGGAGCCTTCGCTTTGCAGTGCTTTGGTGACCGACTTGTAGGTTGGAGCGATCACTTTGTGTGCCTCATCCACTACGATTAGTCTTTTACTATGCAGCCTCGAATCCACGAAGGAGGGTTGTTTCGCGATCAACGCATAGGCCGATTGAAAACTGATGCAAAGAAAATTAACTTTGGCAGCTACACCGTGTGGGAAATCGAAGGATCCATAATATCTTTGAAAATTAATGTCTTTGTTCGCAACGTGTGGCCATACTTCCAGAAAACACTCTGCTGCCTGATCACACAGCTCCGTTGAATGGGCCATCCAAACTACGCTAGCGTCAGGATTGGAGTTGAGAAAGTTTGTGATAATTTCCATTGCAGTCCTGGTCTTCCCTGAGCCAGTGGGCATCTGCAAGATAAATCGCGCGTAGTCAATTTTCAGACTGTCGATTGCTTGAAAGTAAACCTCGAATTGGTAGTCCTTCAGTGGTTTGTAGGGGTTCGACGACTTCTCTAAGCTTAAGCTTGCAGGGATATCCGCAGAGGTTTGAATGTATGCAGCATCGTCAAAGTGGATACCCATGGCATCAAAAAGCTCCCTGCGTTTCGACTTGAGCTTGAAAAGGGATTTGGCTTCGGATAAGCACTCTTGCTTGCTTAGGCTCTCCCCTCTCGACCCTAACAGCACATTGGCCTCCATTAATGAGAGTGTGCCAAAGATAGCCTCAAATCCGCTGCTTGAATTGATGTACTCGTACCCAATAGTTTTCGATGCAAAATTAGAGAGGAATCCCTTAGTATAGACCTCACCGCCGGAGTGGTTCTTCAAATTCAAGAGATTGAGCGCCCCACTAATCGTATCCAGTTTGCTCTCACCAATGATCTCAACCAATTTTGGGATTGAGAATCTTTGGAACATATTATTGTTGAACATTGAGGTTCCTGGCCCATTCAATTTCTATAAGTTCTAGGATGTCTGCTGGTTTCTGTTTGCTCGAGAAATGCAGAGAATTCTTTGCAGTGTGATAAGCGATCACAATATCTTTGAGGTGATTTAGAAAATCCGGATTGGATTGTTCTAGCTTTGCGATCACCTTGATCTTTTTATTAAAATTCACTACGGATGACGTGGTGAAATCGTCAACATTGAAAAACTCGAGTGCTGGCCAATTCTTAAGCGCGTATGACGCAGGTGCTGCGGAACTAGCGGCCTTCTTTCTGGCTTTCTTCTCTAGGGTAGTCCCGCGGAAGGTAAGTTCATTGGTGTTCAGATTGGATGTAAAGAGCTTTCGCAGCGATTCCGTGTTGCCTGTCAAAAATTGCGTAATGAGCTCAAACTCATCTTCTTTCAATGCAATTCCCTTGGGTGTTGGCTTGGTTGTCTTGCTTGTCTTGTCGAAATAGTAGCGCCTGATGTCTATGAAGCGCATCCCTTTGAATTTGCTAAGGGATATGACAATCGGCGCCTTCTCATCGCCTAACCGAAGCAGCTCAATTGGGTCTTCGGCATCAGATGTCATTGTCAAATTCCTTTTGCCAAGTAGTCATATAGGTTTTCAGGTACTGACCCCAGTTGCTCTTGAGGTGATCAATCAGATCTTGAGCCGAGAGCTTATCGTGGGGGTTCAGCATTGATTCAGCCTTTGCGTACGCAATTAGCAACATATCAATCAAGACCGTAACGCGTTCGGCGTTGAATTCAATATTGGTACCATCCTTTACCTCTTGTTTGATGGTACTGAGCACCTCAAAAAAGATGTGGCGGGTGTTGTAGAACAATGCGTCAGACCCGCCCATAAAATTGATGTCCACAAATGTCGGACCTGGCCATGGTCGTTCACCGATGGTAAATGGTTGACTGGAAAACCGTGCAATCCAGCGCGCCTCTTCTTCTTTATTGTTGTCACTGACCGCTTGTGCAGCAATGGCTTTTTCTATCTCGGGGTCTTTTCCTTGGGCGATTCGCCCTTGCGGTACGCCCGCCTTCGCTGCAATGTTTTCTGAACGCGTATGCGCGCCCCCACCAGTTGGAAGGTCCTCGCCCGCCTCCGGTTCGTTGTGCTTCTTCTTCCAGAAATCAGAAATGGCTTCGCGTTGCGTCTTGATCCAGGGACCAATTCTTTCGGCAATTGCCTTCTTCAGTTCCGTGGACGGTACCGCCCCACGCTTGATATTTTTGACATGAAATGAGCGATCTAGACATGGCTCGAAGTGAATTTCACATCCCCAAAACCGATCTTTATCTTCGCTCGCAAACTTGAAATGCGGAATCCAATCGTAGCCAACCTCACGGCCATGCCGTACAAATGAAAATCCTTCGTTGTCTGGAATATGGCGCTTTTTGGCCTCATCATTGCCACCGGAGCCCACATAGCTGCGCCACTCTTCGGGCAATACTGTTAGGCGTATCCGAATTTGCGAATGATCCGTTCCGAGCTCTTTAACGATCTTGGGATCCAGGATGGGCCAATCAAGGACCACTTCTGGGTACTCACTGGCTTTGAGGTCGTCGGGGAATTCCGTCTTCTCGGTTCTGACATAGAGCGGGTCTATGGCCTTAATCTCTTTTCCATTCAAAAAAATGGATAGGGCTTTTTCCCGAAGTGCAGTCTTTGGAACGACTGGTTCATTCCAGATGAAATAGCGGTAGACACGGCCTAGCCAAATTCGGAATTCCTCCAGAAGGACGTTGGGCTTGTCAGCCGCGCGGTCATAGTCTGACCAGATAACAACCGTTCCGGAATCGGTTGGCAGATACTTTTCCTGGTTCTCGTCCAGAGCAGGTTTCGCTTTCTTTGGTGTCGGAATTTCCCATTCCTTCTCCTGTGCGTCACTCTTTTCTATCTCGTCGAGGTCAAGATAGGTGTAGTACCAGTCTGCGTCTTTTGCTTTGGAGTAGACCTCGACGCGACGGCATTCATGGATGGCCCCGAGCGTCATGCCAACACCAAACCGGCCAATGCCCGACCGGTCGTTGTAACGGCTAGACCAACCCAATCGCAGGCAGTGCTGTATCGTTTCCTTGGTCATGCCATCGCCATCGTCAATAAAAATCACGTTTTTGATTTGGTCTCGGTTGCGATTGGTGAAGTACACGCGAATTGATTTCGCATTGGCCTGAATCGAGTTGTCTACGACTTCACCGAGCGCGCTGCAGGAGTCAAAATCTGAGTCTCTTAAAGATTCGAGTGTGTGACCTGCTGAAAATGGTTTGACTGACATCAGTTATCCTTTTTTCTTGAGAGCTATTCTTTGTGAATGATTGGGGCGATCGATTCGGATTTCTTCGAGACCAAGGCCTTCAATCCACGACAAGAGATTGATGAGAAGCGATTTAACTTCCTGCCGATATGGTTTCGGATCATCAAACAATTGATCATGGAGCATTGCCGTGGCTCTACCAAAATAAACTTCCCCACCATGCTCACTTAACAACTTAGTAAACCACCTAACAAGCTTGGTTTTTCTAAACTGGGTGCGAATCAGGGGAACGTCATCGGCATGCTGTTCTTCAATAGAAAGCAATGACAGGTCATGGAGTCTGGCACTAGACTGATGGTTTAAAAATGCATTGAATGTTGTGGCGAAACACTCGTTGACGAGAATCTTGCCAGCGATCTGGCTAGTAGGCGGTGCCATTAAACCCGAGATGTCCTCGGGCCAGGGGATATTCGGAGTATCCTTGTTTCCGTTCTCTTCTATGAAATTGAAGATCTTTTCATACAAATGGTCATCAACTAGCTTCGCATTGGAAAACAGCTGATTGAAGTAGCCGCTAGAGTTTTGATCACTTTCTATCAAGACTCCGGCTTCATCATTTCCAGCATTTGAAATTGAAAATCCCCGATTCGTCAAGTTGAAACTTCCGAGCAGTACTCCATGCGGGTCGAGGCCATAAAGTTTTCCGTGGAAATCTTGCTTGATATAGAACGCTATGTTGTTTTCTTTGCAGAGCCTATATGTTGCAAGATCGCTGGCTTGTGATAGGAGGTCATTTGAGGCCCAGCGCGCAAGTACACGAATTTTTGTTCCTGCATTGAATATGCCTTCAAAGAAATAGCGGAGTGCTTCCGATCGGATGTAGGCACTGCAAATATCTGCGGAAACGAGACCCTTGCCTATGCTTTCTTGAATCCACTGCTTGCCCGTATGGGATGTTTGAATAATTTGTTGCATAGTCAACTAGTTCGGACGGTTGCATTCGTACTGTTGAGTGCCACCTTCTTCAACAACGGGCGCTGGTGGTGTGCATAGGCCCTGTTGCTGCGCGCCTCAGGGGCCAGCAAAAGGAAAGACACTCGTGGGCATTCATGAGACAAAGCCGCGGCTCGTTGCCTTGGGCTATTGCAAGATGGCCGGTCCATGGCGGATGCGTCAATCGTTGCGGTCTAGAAAACGGCGGGCAATGCGGCCCCAATCCACACGGGCATCTTGCGCATTCTCACGCCGGATTGAGTCTTGCTCGTCTTCGTAGCGGGCCCATGCCATCAACAAGAGCTTGAGGCCATCGAGTGCATTGTTTAGCCGCTCCTGCAGACTCTCGGTGGTCTGGTTGGTGCGATCCCTCTCCAAAACATCGACCAAGCGGGAATAGGCAGGATGTCGGGTGTTGAGTGTGAGGATGAGCGTGCCACCACGTGGCTGCACGGAGAAGAATGCCGGACTATCGAGGCTGGCTTCCGCAAATATGTATTTGAGGGAATCAGTAACTGCATGTCCGGCGAGGTCGTTGGCATCGGCCTTACTGAGGCCCTGTTGCGTCAGAATTTCAGCGATATCGGATTTGCGTTGTTCCTGGGGCTTGGCCTCATCCGCATCGCTGACGCCTTTATTGCCTTCAGCCTGCCGCTGTCGCGTCTTTTCGGTAGCTTCCTTCTCTGCAAGCAAGCCGTCGACGTCATGACGGGTTTCACGACTTCTTTGGTTCTTCAGTTGGACCTCAATGAGATCGCGCATTTGTTTGATATTTGACTTTACCAAGTGTGCGACTTCGAGCAGATGACCGTGTGGGTCACCATCGTCAAGCATCTCATCCTTCAAGGCCGCAATGGTCTTACCTTCCTTCAGCATGTCTGAAAAATTGAGCGTCGCAGTTTCAGCGAAATTCCGTGCGTTCTGCTTGTTGTTGGTCACGCCAAAGATTTCATCGAGCGCCGGCGGGAACTCAACCTCTACGCCCCACCAGCGGTTCCGCGGATCTGAAACCGGTGCCCAAGCGGGGTCAAGTTCCAGTTCTCGACCGGCGCGCACCACGGAAACACCCACATTCTTGGCGGCGTGTCCCCCATAGTCGCGACTTCCAGCCGTCCCCCCTTCGCGCGCCGATTTCTTGGCCATGCTGCAACGGACGCTGACCTGGTATGTTTGAGTACCAATGCGGATTGGCAGGTTCGTTTCATAGGTTGACAAATCGGGGTATGGTTCAAACATCGGCTGCTCGTCATACGGCGATGGCGTCGATGTGGAACTCATCAAATACAGCGGATCATTGGGCCGGGCCAGCTTATCAATGGTGTAAGTGAGACTCTCGCTTTCAATGCAGGCTAGTCTGATTTGCACCTCCTCATTGGTCAAAAACTTCCGGTACATGCGACCGATAATTTGCTCCGAATTTTCAATGATGGCTTTACCGGTTCGCCATATGCACCTGTCAATCTGCGACCACACAACCAAGGTGCCAGAATCGCCAAAGGTCTTGCTCCATCCCAACCATTCCTTTGGAATCTGCGCTGGCATCGGCTCAGGTACTTCATCCAGAGTTCCGTTTTGAATGAGCGGAATATCGAGGTAGGTATGGAGCGCAGATTCAATTCCGGCTTGCCAGGAGTAAACATCCACCCGACGCGCTTGCGATACCGACGAGGCAGGCAAACCCATGCCAAATTTACCCATGTTGGTTTGCTGTTTGGGATCCAGGTTGGTGCCGTTCCCGAACTGCAATGCCATGCGAAGGACTTCCTTGTTCATCCCCCGGCCATTGTCTAGTACGGCAATGCGATCAATCCGTTGCCGCGACCGCTGTTCCACAAAGTCTGTCTTCTGGATACAGAGCAATTCAACACGGTTTGCACCGGCTTGAATGGAGTTATCCATTAGCTCAGCAATCGCATACGCCGCGTTCTTATACCCGTTGTCACGCATGGCCTTAACCGCCAAATGCGCTGGAACAATTTCTACTTTACTCATCGGATTCCTTCCAAACATCTTCCCAATTAGCAAACGCTTCAACGACCGACTTGAAGCCTGGTAGCCGCGTGTCGACCACAGTCAATATTTCACAGTGCGAATTACCGCCGGCCTCGGTGCCGCGCATGGCGCGCCCCACCATTTGGCTGTATAGAACCAAAGATAGGGTCGGGCGCGCTATCAATGCGGCACTGGTTTGCGGTGCATCAAAGCCGGTTGTCAGCACACCAAAATTACAGAGTATTTTGGGTCGATCTTCGTTGTCCTTAAAGGCCGCGATTGACTCCGCCCGCCCATTGGGCGACTTGGACGTAATACTCGCTGCCCACAGGCCGCGCGCGGAAAGCACCGCCGCCAAAATGTCGCTTTGTTGCACAGAGGCTGCGAACAAAATCACGCGTTGGTGTCTCTTGAGCAGTTGCTCCGCATGGTGCACCACCAATAGATTGCGCTGTTCGTCAACGGCTAGCCGTTCGAGCACCGTTTCTGGCAATTCGAACGATTCTTTAATGCGCCGCTGTTCATCTTGGCTCAAGGAAAGGTCGGCCGATGACTCGATTTCAACGAACTTGGGCTCAGCGAGGTAGCCGTGACTGATCAAATAGGCGACGGGATTGTCGAAACCATCGACCTGCAGCGACACTTTGCGGCCCGCGAAAAACGCGGACAGCTCGCGGTCTGCTTCAGGGTCGTTCCAGGTCCGCCCAGGCGTCGCCGAGAGCCCTAGCAAACGGGCATCTGACTGTGGGCGCATCAATTGGTTGATGATGAGCTGGTAAGTCGGTGCAATGGCCTGGTGCGCCTCATCCATCACGACCAATGGGTTTTTTGCGCAAAGACTTCGGATTTGATGGTCATCCGTTCTTAGCCTGGAATAGGCTTTTTTGAGACCAGCAATCACCACCCCGTCTTCGATATCCCGCAGATCGGCATCGTATGCACCCCAATACCGAGTCAGCGATACACTGCGTATCCCCAAAGCGTTCCAGGCCTTGGTGAATTCGTCTGCAGCTTGTTCGCACAACTCTTCTGAGTGCGCGAGCCATACCACCACACCTTTTTCCCGACTCCGTAAATAGTTTGCAACAATATTCATTGCTGTCCGGGTCTTACCGGAGCCGGTGGGCATATGCAATAGCGCACGGTGAGGCTCAATGTTCAGCAACAACTCAACCTTGCGAAGCGCACGCGCTTGGTGGGCAAAAAGGCCGAATCTTGGAGTCACGCAAACACTCGCTAAAGGCTGTTCCAGTACATCCTCATGTGGAACATTTAGTTCGAAGAAGTCGAACAGAACGGCCTTTTCACTTATTCTTTTAAATTTGCACTCCGTCAAAAAATCGTATGCGCTCTTTCTAAATTGACCACTTAATCTAGAGGCCAATGCGCTTGCCTCCTTTGGAGTAAGCATCAAAAGCAGTTGATTTCGCGTCGACGCATCTTCAAGTAAAACATCTGCAGGAGAAAGCTGCAACAAAACCTTAATCAGGTTCCGAGGGTATGCAAGTTTTGGGTCTATTGCCGTAACAAGTGTGAGAGTGCCAGTGGGCATCAGCGCAGAAAGCGCAGTATCAGCCCTTGCTACCAATTCTTGGAACTTCATTGCTGATCAGACAATTTATGCTGATCTTCACCAAATTCTGGTGTGCGCTTGCAAAATTTCAGAAGCGGCAAGCAAATCAATGACGCATCCGACAAGGAACGTAGCGCCGTTGAACGACGCTTTCGATATTTGCTAGTACACCTAGTTGGAAATGTCCCGATGCACAAAATGTGCATCGCGATGGTATTGTGGCAATGGTTCATAAAAATTCAGCCTTTCCGCTTCACTTGCGAACTGTTCGAGCGTCTCACTGTGAGTTTTCACGCTATCGATTCGCCTGTCCCTTTCAATTTCCCCACCTGCTCCCCTAAAGAATTAATCTTCCCCTCAATCTCCGCTTTCATGAGATTGGCGCGATCGATGATCTTTTTCGCCGCAACACTGCTCGAATTGGCAAAAGTCACAATGTCATCAAATCCCCCCACCTGCTTTCGGATCGCTTCAATCGCCCGGTCAACAATGACATAACTGGCAGCCTCACTCTTGTCATGCTGTGCGGCTCGCACTGACATCATTCGTGCAACCATCAATGCGGCTTTGAGCCAAAGGTCTGAGGTCTGCTCATCGACATCCCAGCGAACAACAATGTCATGCCCGTACCGCGCAAATTCAGGAATACCCTGCTGCGCCGTCTTTTGGGAGTGAACAAACACGCACACTCCGGCGCCTCGATTTCGGCGGGCCGTGTCAGCCTCTTCCAGCGATTTGGCCAAGTCGTAGGCAGCACTTTCTTTAGCCTCAACTACGATCTTGGCTCCAGCAGCCACGTTCTCCGGTCCCAAGGTGATCACAAAGTCGCCCACTTTGCAGTGATTGATCAGCCCTGTGGTGGAGCCAGCGTCTTGAACCACATCGCCCGCCTCAGTGACCAAGTCCTTGATGGCCACACCCACTGCTGTCTCAAACTCCAACCCATGTCGGGTTCCTTTAGCAGCCTCTTCCTTGCGGACCTGGATGCTGTTAACCAACATTCCCAAGCGTTCCATGAACTGATTGGCCGATTGCATCTGTTCAGCGTGATGCTTTTGCATTTCAAGCCGCAGCCTTGAAATGGCGGAGTCTTGGTTATCCAGACTGAATTCTTTTGTGAGACTGGTCTGCGCGGTCTCCACACGACCGACAAGACGGCTTAGAGCGGAATCGGGTCGATCAAGGCTGAATTCAGCCACAACTTCACTCATCCGCTTGGACAAGGCTTCATTCAAATCCCCATGCTTGTTGGTCAGTTCCCGAACCAGGCGGCTAAGTGCGCTGGCTGGCTCATCCAGGGAAAACTGTTGCAAGATGGAGGCGTTTTGCGTCTGGATGACCCCGTCAATGGTCCTTTCCATAGTCAGCAATAGCTTGTTGTCACCAGACGGGTCCAGCATCTGAAAAAGCTGACTGTTTTCACCGACGAACTGTTGAAACAAGTTGGTCAAAGAAACCTGTGCATTGGCGACCTGCCCTTTCATCACCCCGGCCAAGTCGCCATCATCCCGCACCAAGCGCTCTACTCGCTCCGCAAACATGCCCTGCTTGGGGTCAAAATAATGCGAGAGGCTGCTGGTTAGGTTTTGCTCCATATTGGTACGCCACCCATTGAGCCGTTCATTGAGCTGGGCCAACAACACGTCGCCTTCCCTGCGAATGGCATCACCATCGACCACACCGCGCGCCGCGCGCAGTGAAAGCACACCAATTTTCAGGGCAGTCTGGATGAAATCGGTGCGTGAGCGACCTTCTGGGTATTCACTGGCGGCCTGAATGACCTCCAGATCGGAGATGGCCAAGTGAACATAAAGTGGAGCAACTACGCCGACTGGTGCGGCCATTTGTTCATCGGCATATTGGCCGATGGCGATATCGTGATCTGACATTTAAATCCCAGAATAAAAGACCAACGATTCACCAAGTCGCCCTGTTCTATTAGCTAGGCTGACATGGTGGGTTATTCTGCCGTTGAAAACGGCGCGCCGATTTGATCTAGCGCACCGTTTTCGCTTGTCAAGACGGCCGATCGCTTGGTCCGGAGCGCCCTTTGCCCTCCTCCGCCTTTTTCCGCAGAAATGCGGGCATGGCCAGGTTGGTTTCATCGATCGAATAGGCCACTTCAACGTTTGCCACCAGCCGCTTGGACATCTTGCGCGAGCTAAAGCGTGCCTCTTTTCTCATCATCTCGGGATCCCGATCTGCCAGTTCGCGCAAACGGGCCAGCTTGGCTTGCAGCCACGGATGCTGGCCGAAGCGTTTCTCCAGTTCCTTGATCAAGACCCGCGCGAGTTGGATATCACCCATACTCACTAGGCGCGAGAGTTCCAGACTGGACTTGGCAAAGTCAACCTCCAGCAGGCGTCGCTCCACCACCTCATCGACAGGCAGTGTGTCGTACTGCTGCGGATCAAGCGATGGCAGACTCAGCAAGGGCGCATGCACCGAAATGAGTTGCCCTTCCATAGTTTTGGCCTCCACGGTTGCGGCCAACAGGTCCCGGGTTTGCCCGGCAGCAGTCGGGCTGACATGCAAACGCAGGGCCATCCATGACTCAGCGCCCCAGGCCAGATCACTGAGTTGGTAGGTGCCATCAGCATTCTGGTCAAACACACCCAATGCCTCAAGAATCACACCCTGGGCAGGAATGAGTTTCAAGCTCAGCTGACGCAGACAAAGGGCTTGGAGCAGTGACAACTCTTCGTCAAAGCTGTCAAACAGATCGGCCGCAGTCTGACCAAAGTATTGCTGGCCACCCCCGGCCCGCGCCATGCCGATCATCAGGTCTTCATTGAAGCTGCGCCCCAATCCAACGGTGGTTGTGCTGACCCCCTTGGCAAGCCACTCTCGGCAATGCCGCTCGATGACATCCTGACCAAGTACGCCTCGGTTGGCTTGACCATCAGACAGCAGGATCACCCTGGAAATGCTGCCATCTTGTCCCTTTTCCAACTGTTTGGCGCCCTCCTCCCAGCCGCCAAAAAGGTTGGTGCTGCCGCCGTCATCGACAGTGGAGAGCAACCGCTTCATCGCGTCGGGCGACGAGACCGACCCCATCGGCATCAAGACGTTGACGTTATCGTCATAGACAATCACGCTAATCTGGTCTTTGGGCGTCATGCAACTTGCGATGTGCTGGACACATTTCAGAGCCTCATGCAAGGGTTGTCCAGACATACTTCCAGAACGGTCCACCACCAGGGAAAGCCGCTTGGGAATGACCCGGGCTTTGCTGCCTTCTGGTTGCTCCGGACCCTGGACGCGGACCATGACATCGATGGTGCCACCTTGAGCGGGGATGGCTGATTTCAGGGGCGACAGCAAAATTTTTGGTTGAATCATGGCATTTCCTTTCTTAGTTTTTGATATGTCATCACCTGATGTTCCTGGCGATGAGGAAAGGAGTTTGATCCTGGGCAGGCTCACAGGGTGCCCCTGACCAACTGGTCGTTTAACCAGTTGCTTCTGTTGTTTGCCCGAGCAAGCCGACTGGGCCCGCCATCAGCCTGTGATCCATTCGATCAGCCCCCACACACACCAGTCTGATGCGCTGGCCACGGAAAACGCTGAGCCGTCCGCGACGATTGGGTGGAACGTCCAACAGGCACGACTGACCAATGCGCTCCAGGTGATAGTGCCCAAGTCGTCCCGAAAAAGTGATGTAACGCTTGCGACCAAGCATGTCGATCAACAGGGTAAGCAGCCCTTCTTGGTCGGGTCCCCAGCTTTTTCGGTCTCTGAGTTCCTTGATGACGATGCCAGCGTTATCGCTCAATGGGTCGGGAAGTTGGTGTTGTGGGTCGATCATGTGATTGCCTCTGCTCGGGATGGCCTCAACGTGGCAGATGCCTAGGATTGCTGAAAATTGTTGCCTTTCAGAGGCTCACCAGGTGAGCCTCTGTGAAAGTAAACTGATTTCGCTCCTAAGAAACCCCGGTGACAGCCATGTCCGGCGTTCAGGGACTACTTGTTGACGCCGACCGAAAACTGACCATCTAAAGCGAGAAGTGCCGCTCCAAAATTGACCAGGGTGTTCCACTGGCCTGCTGAATATTTCAG
>MTEI01000027.1 GCA_002083775.1 Rhodoferax ferrireducens
TGGGTGCTTGATTCAGCCATGACGGTGGGGAGCGCCAAGTCGCCAGCCAAACGGGTATGTCTTGGGCCGGCATGGGGCGGGCAATGGCATACCCCTGACCAATAAAGCCATCGAGCTCCTTCTTTGGCAGCGATTTGCTGGTTTTGGCCAGCACCGACGCATGCTGAATGGCATCCATCGAGAAGGACCGCATGGCCTCCTGCTTGTGGCACCAGGCCCCCAGGTAGCTGTAACCGCCATCGGCCTTGCTCCACTGAATCGGCGCGTTCAGCCGGTCACGCATGTACTCCAGGTCGCGCTTGAACGTGGCTGGCGACACCTCCAGCTCCCGCAAGAAACGCTCAATCGGCACCACGGTGTGGGCCTGCAACAGGTTGTCGATTTTGTAGAAACGCTCGGTCCGGTCCATGGGCAACTCTTTTTTAACTAGCTCATGTCTTGAGCTAGTTGGTTCGAATAATAACTTTAACCACAACCCAACGGAGGACCATCATGAGCTCTCAACAGATTTCTTTCAGCGATACCAGCCGATTCGAGACGGTGACCAACCCGCTGACCCGTCACGCCAGCCGCCGGGTGCAGCAGCGTGGCGTCAACCGTGACGTCCTGGATGGTCTGCTCGCCTATGGCCGCTACGCCCCAGACCACCAGGGTGGCCACGTTGTCACCTTTGACGACAGGTCGCTGGAAGCACTGGCGCTCAATGAATCTGCATCGGTGCGTGCCCGAGCCACGGATTCACCCAACCTGTACGCCGTGCTCAGCTCGGACGGTGTGGTCATCACCGCCGGGTACCGATTTCGTCGCATCCCGCGCGACTTGAGCCAGTCAGCACATCGCCGGGGCAGAAGTCGCAGCCCACGTGTCCTAAACGGCCCTTCCAACCCTTATCGCATCTGAACCACCCAAGCACCTGGCTGCCTGGAAGTCTTGGTACTTGAACCGCCTGCATACCCATCCCTGACCATCAAACCACCGGAGACAAAAAAATGACTTGCATTGATTCAGCATTTAGATACACTAATGATGTCAATAATGAGTGTATTAAAAAGCCCCTATGTCTGAACCTCCAGCCTCTTACACGCTTAACGAGCTTTGCGTACTGGCTGACTTGCCTGTTCGCACGCTGCGTTACTACGTCCAGAACGGCCTCATTGACCGTCCCGACGGAGAAACCCGTGCCGCCCGTTATGGGGCCAAACACCTGGAGCAGGCATTACTTGTCCGAAAGTGGACGGCCGCAGGCTTATCCCTTGAGCGAATTCGCGACATCCTCCATGGCCAAGAGGTGGCTGTCACCGCAAGGCCAAAAGCGCCTGGCTCAATTGAAGTCTGTAGCCATCTTTGCATCGCAGACGGTCTGGAGATGGTTATAGAACCCACCCGGGCAGGAATGACACCCGAGCAGGTCAGGACCTTTGCCAAGGGTGTCATGGCGCTGTATGCCGCCATCACGTCCACACAAGAGGTGCCCAGCAGCACCCAGGACAAACAAATTTAGATGTCACACAAAAAAGGGGAAATTGAAATGGGAAATTTGCGTCAGGCGGAGTTGGTCAGTGCTGGGGACAGAGACCTCATGCTTCTGGGCGTCAAAGGCAGTGGGGCCGTCAAGGGGCGCTTGCTGGTCATGACTTTGGAGCAGAGCTACCGTAACACCGGCAATAAAAACACGGAAATCACGTACACCTTCCCGTTGCCCTTGGGTGCGGTGCTGATGGAAGTTGAGGTCTCGCTCAATGGCCAAGTGCTCAAAGGCGAGGTGTCAGCCAGAAGCACTGCCCGGGCCCGGTATGAAGAAGCCATCTCCGAGGGCAACTCAAGCATCATGCTGGAGCGCAATGTGGACGGCAGCTTCACGCTGGAACTCGGCAACCTGATGGCGCGCGAAGAATGCCGCATCCTGGTGCGCTACGCCCAGGTGCTGGCCACCGAACATGGGCAAGTCCGGTTGATGTTGCCCACCACCATCGCACCACGCTACGGCAACCCCATCACCCAGGGGCGCCTGCAACCGCACCAAGTGCCGGTGACCGACCTGGCGGCCGAATACCCGTTCGACATCACCGTCACCCTGATGGGCGACATGGCCAACACCAATGTGGGCTCGCCGTCGCACAAGACCAGCTTTTACAGAAACGGCCAAGACCTGGTCATCAAGCTGTCCCAGCGCGGTTATCTGGACCGGGACTTCATTCTGGTCATCGACCAGCTCAAGAACCAGTCGGATGCCTTGGTCTGCAAGGACCTTGTTGAGGAGGGTCAGTCAGCGGTCATGGCCTTCTTCAGCCCGCACATGCCAGCGAACCCATCGCAGACGGTGCCGACCATCACCGCCAAGGTGCTGGTCGATTGCAGCTCGTCCATGAGTGGCGACAGTATTGAGGCAGCAAGGCGTGCCCTGCGGGGCATTGTTGAGACACTGATCAAGGACGACAAATTCTCCTTGTCGCGGTTTGGCAGCAGCTATGAACATCGCAGCCGGGGCCTGTGGTCTGGAACGCTGCAAGCCAAGGCATCGGCCAAGCGCTGGATTGACAACCTGCATGCCAACTTGGGTGGCACTGAGATGGCTGAGGCCTTAGTGTCCACTATAGCCATCGCCAACAATGGCAAGAGCGACATCCTGCTCATCACCGATGGTGAAATCGAAGGCATTGATGAGGTCATCGAAGTCGCTCGCAAATCGCGACACCGGGTGTTCATTGTGGCCATTGGTGCCAGTCCGGCAGAAGGGCATCTGCGGCGACTGGCCACCGCCACCGGTGGGCATTGCGACTTTGTGGCCCCTGGTGAAGATGTGGAACCAGCCGTTTTGCGCATGTCAACGCGCATGCGCTCAGTGCGGGCGACGGACATACGGGTGCAATGGCCGGACGCATTGAAGCTGCGCTGGGAGCAGAAGGTTCAGAACTACGCGTTTGAGAATGATGTGTTCAATGTCTGTGCATTTGTCGATTCCCCGACAGACCTGAGCGCTTTGGGCACGGTCAAGCTCTGGGGATGCCTGGAGGGTCAGGCGGGTGAGGTACTGATGGCAGAGACGCCTCTGACTATCAGTGAATCGAGCACCAACATCGTGGCGCGCCTAGCGGCGTACGGCAAGTATCAGGAACTGGTGAAAGCGCGCCAAGACATCGGGGCGTCAGCTGCGCTGTCGGCCACTCAGGACCTGGCGGTGGCCTACCAAATGGTGACAGACGAGACCAACTTCATCCTGGTGCACGAGCGCGCTGAGGCGGAAAAAGCCCAGGAGATGCCCGAATCCCACAAGGTGCCGCAGATGCTGGCAGCGGGATGGGGTGGGACCGGGTCGGTGGTGCGTGCTGACCGTTCACAAGTCTCATGGTCTTTGAGAGGTGGCGTATCCGAAAATGCAGCAGAGATTCCCCTCCTGGCTTCTACGTTGCATGCCAACTACGCAGGCATGGTCACGCCATCAGTCTGGAGGACCAGAGATTCTGCAGCCGCGGCACGGGTTGATGCGCTGAGCAGTGGCGGGATGGATGACTTTGAAATCCCGGCGTTCCTGCGTAAGCAGGCAGATGCTGAGGACGATGAACCCACTGTCAGCGCCCAAGTCCGCCGCAGCATCGACAAGCGCAACCCGCTGTTCTGGGCGGCCAAAGAGATGCCGCGTGGCAAGCATCCAGTCGGGCTGGCGGACAGCTTCTACGAAGGCATCACCCCGGCAGGGTTGGCGCGCTGGATGGCCATCAACCACGCATCCTTCTGGCCGACCAGCTATGCCGAACTGCGGGACCTCGGCCTGGGGCTGGCGATTTGTGAATGGCTGGAATTCGACATCGGTGTGGACCAGGAAGAAAGCCAGGTGGTCTCGGTGTTCCTGGCGGTCATCCGGGAAATGGAATTGACCCGCACCCGGGGACTTCAAAAGGTCGCACATGCGATTCAACAGGCCATTCAGGGACCCGCCACCCTGAAGGTCGAAGGTCACATGGCCCAGGCCATCCGTCAGGGATTGGCCGGTATCACTGGACAGGCTTGGCCCAGGACGGTGGTGGACTTCCCGCAAAGTGCGTTGGCTTGATGCCGTTGAACCAGGCGCCTGCGCGAGCAACTCAGGATAGACATGGCGCAACAACCACGTTTCAAAAACTGGTCGGCCAGGTACAAGGCTGGGCAGGTGGAGGTTTTTGAATCAGAGCGTTACCAGAACTGGCTGTTACTCGATGATGTCCGCCAGGTGGTGCCGAGCCTTCGCAAAGATGCTGTCCTCCTCAAGGCCTACCTCACCGGCGTTGAGCAGTTGGACAAAAGCAAGCGCCTGTTCATCAGTGAACTGGCTCTGGCGGCAGAACTCAATAGAAACCGGGGCCAGGATGCCTTGATGTTCCTGGCCTGGTTCGAGAAGACGGTGGTCTACCCGGCCAGGAGAAAGCGCGAAGGACTGCCAGCGCTTCCTGTCATCGCGTCAAAACCGGACCTGGATGTCCACGGTGGTGCACGCGACGACCAACCGGCGGACGTTGACCTGCCTTTTCCGTTGCGCCACCCTGCCCAGGCGCATCGGGCGTCACGGCTGGTTTCCAGGTCAGACGCGCAGGCCGATGCCGCTAACTCGGGCATTCTTGGGATGGTGGGCCAACCCCTGGTGCAGATGTGGCGCGGCGAGTGGGAGCTCAAGGAGACGTTTTTTATAGGTGGACTCCTGACGATACTGTTCAATCTGGCTTTAGTGTGGTTTATCCGTTCGGTCGGCAACATTGACAACTATCAGGGTGACTTCGTTTACCGGGAGTGGCTGGTTGCCATGGCGGTGTTGTTCTCTGCGGTGGGGCCTATCTGGTGGTGTGTTGGCTTGATGCGTTGTGCGCTGCGGTATCAGAGGGAACAGCGCGGCTTTGTCAGAGGGCTCGTGGCGTTTATTGCCAGTGCCTCGTTTCTGTTGAATGCCACGGCGTCCACATTGGTCGAGGGTGGTGAGTGGCTGCATGGCTGGTTTCAGGATGTGACCAACACAGCGGCCGTGGTGCAGGTCAGGCATGACCCTGTTCTCGGGCGCCTTGTCCTGCGCGGTGAAATCGGGTTCGGCAGCTACAAGGCTTTGCAGCGGGCGCTCGCCATCGAACCGAAACTCAACCTCATCGAGGTGGAGAGCCCGGGTGGGTACGTCATCGAAGGCATGGCCATGGCCAGATTGATTCAGAAAAACGGGCTCAACACGGTGGCTATGGGCCGGTGCGCCAGTGCCTGTACCCTGTTGTTTGCTGCAGGTCACGAGCGTTATCTGGGGTCACAGGCGCGCCTTGGCTTTCACCGCTCCGGCGTGTTCGGCCAGGCTCCGACGGCCGGGTGGACGGACACCGAGGACGAAATAGCCGGGTTCTACCGCTCGCGCGGTACCAGCGACGCGTTCATCCAGAGGGCGTTGGACACGCCGTCTGACGGGCTTTGGGAGCCGGAGCACGACACCATGTTTTCGGCTGGTTATGCCAGTCAGAGTTGGATGGAGTGAGTAACATCTGGGTGGGTGGCCCCATTTCACCTGGCTTCAAACGCAACAACCGAATTTAATCGACCAAGGTGGTTTGGCCAAAAACCTCCAGTCCACACTGCTCATCAAAGCTCGGGCTGAAGAGTTGCTGCAAGTCGCCTGGAGTCAGCGGATCGGGTAGCTCTGGATAGATTACCCTTCTAGGGGTGGGTGTCATACGGTTCCAGAATGGACAGGGGCTTGAACCATACCAAAACCACCTTGCGATCACGCAGCCAATTCTTCCATAAGAAAGAAGTGGCCGGTTTTCACACGAATCTTACTGACGGGCCCAGTAGCGGCGAGGATCTGTTGGCGCTGCTGCCGACAACGTTGGTGGATGTGATCTTTCTTGATTTTTCAATGCCGGGCCTGCATGTCGTGGAACTGGTGCTTGCGTTGCAACAGGCGCACCCGACGCTGCCGGTCATGATGCTCAGCGTGCATGACCAGCCCGACTTGGCTGCCGACATGATGGCGCTGGGGGTGTGTCGCTTTTTGACCAAAAGCTGCCACCCCGAGACATTGCTGAGTGTCGTGCGCGAGATGGCTCGGGGCGAACTCTTTCTGGAGCCCCGGCTGGCGCGCCACGGACTGGCCGACTTGGAGGCAGTGCCTGCCAATCAAGCTGTCTGTCGCAGCGCGAGCGCCAGATGTTGCACCTGCTGTGTCAAGGCAACAGCGTCAAGCAGATTGGCCAGAAACTGCAAATCAGTAGCAAGACCGTCTGCACACACAAGCGGCGGGTGCAGGAAAAGCTCGAATTTGCCGGCATGGCCGAGCTGATGCACTACGTGATCCACCATGGCTTGGACTGACTTGCGCTGTCAACACTGTACGGGACCATAGCCACCGCCACCTGGCGTCAATATCTCAAACACATCACCCGCCGCCATCTCGGTTTGGCCAATGTGGTCCAGCACCTCAACCGAGCCGTCGCCACGCGTCACCCGGTTGATGCCCACCTGTCCGGCCTGGCCCCCTGCCGCGCCAAAGGCCCCATGGAGGCGGCCGTTGGACAGGATGCTGGCCGTCATCGGCTCCAGAAAGCGCACCCGACGGAGGCCGCCGTCGCCGCCACGCCATTGGCCCAGCCCTCCGGAGTTCTGGCGGATGGTGTAACTTTCCAGCCGCACCGGAAAGCGGAACTCCAATACCTCGGGGTCGGTCAGGCGCGAGTTGGTCATGTGGGTCTGCACCACGCTGCATCCGTCATACCCGGCTAGCACCTGTCCCTGCGCATCCAGCACCGCGCCAGCCCCGGAGCCGCCGGAGATGGTTTCGTAATACTGGTACTGGGTGTTGCCAAAGGTGAAGTTGTTCATGGTGCACTGGCTTGCCGCCATGTACCCCAAGGCACCGTACAAGGCGTTGGTGATGCAGCTCGAGGTTTCCACATTGCCCGCCACCACCGCTGCGGGTGGGTTGGGGTTGAGCATGGAGCCCGCGGGGATGATGACGTGGATGGGCTTGAGGCAACCCGCGTTGAGCGGGATGTCGTCATTGACCAGGGTACGAAACACATACAGCACCGCTGCCATGCACACCGCCGTGGGGGCGTTGAAGTTGTTGGTCTGCTGTTCTGATGTGCCAGTGAAGTCCACCTCCAGACTGCGTGCGGCGGTGTCCACCCGAATCGCCACCTGGATGTGGGCGCCATTGTCCAGTGGCAAGGTGAAGGTGCCGGATTGAAGGCGGCTGATGACACGCCGCACTGCTTCCTCGGCGTTGTCCTGCACATGGCGCATGTAGGCCTGCACCACATCCAGGCCAAACTGATCCACCATCTTGTGCAACTCCTGCACCCCTTTCTCATTGGCGGCAATCTGCGCCTTCAAATCCGCCATGTTCTGCTGCGGGTTGCGCGATGGGTAGTCGCCACTTTGCAGCAGCGCCATCATCTCGGCCTCGCGCAGCTCGCCCTGGTCCACCAGTTTGAAGTTGTGGATTTGCACGCCTTCTTCTTCAATGCGCGTGGAAAACGGCGGCATGGAGCCCGGTGTGACGCCGCCAATGTCCGCATGGTGGCCGCGTGAACCAACGTAAAACATGGGCTCGGCAGAAGCGGCCAGGTACACCGGCGTGATCACCGTGATGTCGGGCAAATGGGTGCCGCCGTGGTAGGGGTCGTTCAACACATATACGTCGCCGCTGTGCATTCGGCCTGCGTTCTCCGCGATCACAGTTTTGATGCTCTCACCCATGGAGCCCAGATGCACCGGCATGTGGGGCGCATTGGCAATCAGGTTGCCCGCCGCATCAAACAGGGCGCAACTGAAGTCCAGCCGTTCCTTGATGTTGACCGAATAGGCGGTGTTTTGCAGTTGCAGGCCCATTTGCTCGGCAATGTTCATGAACAGGTTGTTGAAAACCTCCAGCAGCACCGGGTCAGCGGTGGTGCCTGCTGCAAACATGATCGTGCGTTGTACACGTCGTACAAGGACCAGATGGTCAAAAGACGTTAAAGAAGCTTGCCAGCCGGGCTCCACCACGGTAGTGGCGTTTTTCTCGGCAATGATGGCTGGACCGGGCACGATGTCGCCCGGGCGCAGGTCTTCGCGCACCACCAGCAGTGCCTCATGCCACTGGCCGCCCGAATACATGGGCACGAGTTCGCGCACCGCGCCGCTGGCGCGCAGGTCGCGCGGGGGGTGCAGCGGGTGGCTGATTTCGCTGGCGGCCTGCCCGGGGATCAGCGCCTCGACCGACACCGCTTCCACCACCAGCGCCTTGCCCTGCATCAAAAACGCAAAACGCTGGCGGTAGGCGGCCTCAAACCCGGCCTGAATATCGTCCAGGTTGCCAAACGGCACCACCAGCGCGGCATCACTGCCCTGGTAGCGCACATGCACCCGGCGCAACACCTGCACCGGGCTGGCGGCGTTGGCCTGCTGACTTTGGAGCTGGTTGGCCGCAGTGCGCACCAGCGCGTCGATCTGCTGCGCCAGCTCGGTCACCGTCTGCGTATTGAGCGGGCGCTCCACCGCCTGTTCGCGGATCAGGGTCTGGTCTGCCAGGCCCATGCCGTAGGCGCTCAGCACCCCGGCCAGCGGATGTACCAATACCCGTGTCATGCCCAGTGCATCCGCGACCAGGCAGGCATGCTGGCCGCCCGCGCCGCCAAAACACTGCAAGGTGTAGCGAGTCACGTCATAACCGCGCGCGACCGAAATCTTCTTGATGGCGTTGGCCATCTGTTGCACCGCTATGGCGACAAAACCCTCGGCCGCGTCTTCAGCTGAGCGACCTGTCTGCGCTGCGAGGGTGGCGAAACGCTCGCGCACCACCTGGTCGTCCAGCGCCTCATTGGCGTTGACGCCAAAAACGTTAGGAAAGTAACGCGGCTGCACCTTGCCCAGCATCACATTGGCGTCGGTCACCGCCAGTGGGCCCCCCCGGCGGTAACTGGCCGGGCCGGGATTGGCTCCGGCACTCTCTGGACCGACCCGAAACCGTGCACCGTCATAGGTCAGGATGGAGCCGCCACCCGCTGCCACGGTGTGAATGCTCATCATTGGTGCGCGCATGCGCACCCCGGCCACCTGGGTGTCAAACTCGCGCTCAAACTCTCCGGCATAGTGGCTGACATCGGTGGAAGTGCCGCCCATGTCGAAACCAATCACGCGCACCGGCCCGATCAATTCACCATCGGAGCCGCCAAATGCCAGCTCCGCCGTGCGTGCCATGCCAACAATGCCACCCGCCGGTCCGCTCAAAATGGCGTCCTTGCCGCCAAAGGCGTGGGCATCGGTCAGACCGCCTGACGACTGCATGAAGAACAGTTTCACCCCCGGCATGTCGGCTGCCACCTGTGCCACATAACGCTGCAGGATGGGTGACAGGTAGGCGTCCACAACGGTGGTGTCACCCCGGCTTACAAACTTCATCATCGGGCTGACCTCATGCGAGGTGCTCACCTGGGTAAAGCCAGCCTCTTGCGCCAGCCGTTTGGCCGCCTGTTCATGGGCGGTAAAGCGGTACCCATGCATGAATACGATCGAAACACTGCGCAGCCCTTTTTTATAGTGGGTCATTAGCTCTTTTGCTAGGAGCGTTTCATCGAGGGGCTGAATCACATCGCCGTGGGCACCCATGCGCTCGGTGGCCTCCACCACTGCGCAGTACAAAAGTTCGGGTAACACAATGTGGCTGTCAAACAGGCGCGGGCGGTTTTGGTAAGCAATGCGCAAGGCATCCCGAAAACCCCGGGTGGTGACCAGCAAGGTCGGCTCGCCCTTGCGCTCCAGCAGGGCATTGGTGGCCACCGTGGTGCCCATCTTGACGCATTCCACCAACTCGGGGGTAACGGCCTGGTCCTTTTGCAAGCCGAGCAAATGGCGAATGCCTGCCACAGCCGCATCGCGGTAATGCTCCGGGTTGTCGCTGAGCAACTTGTGGGTGACCAGCACGCCGTCGGGGCGTTTGCCCACCACGTCGGTAAAGGTGCCGCCCCGGTCAATCCAGAACTGCCAGCGTTGGCCGTGGAGGGTTGCGGGATCAGTGGTTTGCATCAGCGGCCTTTCACAATGAGGCAGCCGCACGGGCTGCCTGGTCATAGATACCGGAGAGCACGCGCAGCAGGCGCGCCAACTCGCCAATGTCCTTGTTCAAGGCGTCGTCTGCCTTGAGCGCGTCGATCAGGCAGCTCTCGCGAATCTCGCGGTAACGCTGCACATAGCCGCGACCGTCTTCGGTGGCGGAATAAGTAACCTCTTTGCCGCTTTTGCTGGAGGCCACCAGCCCCAGCCCCTGCAGCTTCTTGAGCGAATAGTTGATCAGGTGGGTGTCTTCCACATTCATGATGAAGCAGATGTCGGACAGCCGCTTGTCGCGTGCCCGGTGCGTCACATGGTGCAGCACCAGCACGTCCAGCGGCATCAGGTCTTTCAAACCAGCCGCACTCATGCAATGCACCACCCAACGGTGAAAAGCGTTGCCCGCGACGATCAGGCCAAACTCGAATTCGCTCATTTCGGCACTGCGTGGCGACACCAGATGGGCCGAAGACACAATGGGCGCAGCACCGCGCGGCAGACCGGCATCACTCTTTGAGGCCATCACAACTCCTGTCTGGCATTTTTATTGCATGGCACAAATCGACCACGTATCAATCATAAATCATCGACAAATTGTTGACATATCGGGAAAATACCTAGCCACAAAACGATGCATCACGGTACAGTCAAGAGCAGTAAATTTCACCCATCCACCTCAGGAGTACAAATGAAGCGTCGTTTTTTTCCGTTGGCAGCCAGCGCGCTGTTACTGGCCTTGTCGGGTACTGCGGTTGTCGCTCAAACCAAGTGGGACCTGGCTGCCGCTTACCCGGCCACCAACTTCCACTCAGTCAACTTGCAGCAGTTTGCTGACGACATTGACAAGACCACGGCGGGTAAGCTCAAAATCACCGTGCATGCCAACGCCTCGCTGTTCAAAGCCCCTGAAATCAAGCGCGCCGTGCAAGGCGGCCAGGCCCAGGCGGGCGAGATCATTTTTGCCAATTTCCAGAACGAGTGGCAGATTTACGGGGCTGACGGCCTGCCATTCCTGGCCGATAGTTACGACGAGTCCACCAAGCTCTACCAGGCACAAAAGCCGCTGATCGAGAAAAAATTGGCCGAACAAGGCATGCGCCTGCTGTACGCCGTGGCTTGGCCGCCGCAAGGCATCTACACCAAAAAACCTTTGACATCGGCGGCTGACCTGAAGGGTGTGAAATGGCGCGCCTACAGCCCCTCGACCAGCCGTATTGCCGAACTCGTCGGTGCCCAGCCGGTGACGGTGCAGGCCGCCGAGCTGTCGCAAGCGCTGGCCACCGGCGTGGTTGAAGCCACCATGACCTCGGGCGCTACCGGTGTGGACAGCAAGCTGTATGAGCACCTGAAGTATTACTACGACACCCAGGCTTGGCTGCCCAAGAATGCGGTGCTGGTCAACAAGGAGGCGTTTGACAAACTCGACAAGCCCACGCAAGACGCGGTGCTCAAGGCCGCAGCCGACGCTGAAGCGCGCGGCCTGGCCGCCAGCAAAAAAGTCAATGTCGATACGCTGGAAAAACTCAAGGCCAATGGCATGCAGGTGGTCACCCCGTCGCCGCAGCTCAAGGCAGACCTGAAAAAGGTTGGCGACACGATGCTCAAAGAGTGGCTGGAAAAAGCCGGGTCAGAGGGCAAGGCGCTGATGGATGCCTTTGGCAAATCCTGATACCCGATGCGCCGCCTGCTCAATGCCCTGTATGACAGTGCCGCCGCTTTGGCGGCACTGTGCATGGTCGGCCTGCTGGGTATGGTCGTGCTCTCGGTTATCAGCCGACAACTGGGTTTCAACGCCAAAGGTATTGACTCCTACGCGGGTTACTTGATGGCTGGCGCGGGTTTTCTTGCGCTGGCCCACACCTTCAAGTCTGGCGAACACATCCGGGTTACCCTGCTGCTCAACGCTTTCGGTAGCCGAACCCGCCGAGCCTTTGAGATTTGGAGCCTGGTGGTGGCCTCGTTGTTGGGCTTGTTATTGGCGTTCTACAGTTGCCGCCTGGCCTGGCAGTCGCTTCAATTCAACGACATCTCCACCGGCAACGATGCCACCCCCCTGTGGATTCCACAGCTCAGCATGGCCATCGGTGCGACTGTCTTTGCCATCGCGTTTGTCGATGAACTGGTGCAGGAACTGCGTGGCCAAAGAAAAACCATCATCAGCGGCGAAATGCTGCGTAACGAGTGACCACCTAACTGCTGCATGAATGATCTGGTCATCACTGCCCTGCTGGTGGGCTCGCTGTTTTTGATTCTGGCCAGCGGGGTCTGGATCGGGCTCACGCTCTCGGGAGTGGCCTGGCTGGCGATCCAGATTTTTTCAGCTCGCCCGGCAGGTGATGCCATGGCGGTCACCATCTGGGGCGCGGCTTCAGGTTGGACACTCACCGCATTGCCGCTGTTCATCTGGATGGGCGAAATTTTGTTTCGCACCCGTTTGTCCAGCGACATGTTCAAGGGCCTGGCCCCCTGGATGCAGGCGCTGCCCGGGCGACTGCTGCACACCAACGTGGTGGGTTGTGCCATTTTTGCCGCCGTGTCGGGTTCAAGTGCCGCCACCTGCGCCACCATCGGCAAGATGACGCTGCCCGAACTCAAAAGCCGCGGTTACCCCGAGGCCATGACCATTGGCACGTTGGCCGGGGCTGGCACGTTGGGTCTGCTGATACCGCCTTCCATCATCATGATCGTTTATGGCGTGGCCGCTGACGTTTCGATCTCAGAGCTGTTTATCGCCGGGGTGATGCCGGGCATCATGCTGGCGACGCTGTTTTCAGGCTTTATCGCAGTGTGGTCGCTGCGCCATCCGGAGCTGATTCCGCCGCGTGATGCCCCGATGTCTTTTGCCGACAAACTCAGAGCATCGAGCAGCCTGATTCCGGTGGTGCTGCTGATCGTGGCGGTGCTGGGCTCCATTTACGCCGGCTTTGCAACCGCTACCGAGGCGGCCGGCGTGGGTGTGGTCGGTGCCTTGGTGTTATCCACACTGCAAGGCAGCATGAACTGGACGACCTTCAAGGGCGCACTGATGGGCGCCACCCGGCTGTACTGCATGATTGCGCTGATTTTGTCCGGCGCGGCGTTTCTGACGCTGGCCATGGGCTATATCGGCCTGCCACGCCATCTGGCTGAGTGGATCAGCAGCCTGGATTTGAGCCAGTTCTGGCTGATCATGGCGCTGATGGTGTTTTTTGTCGTGCTGGGGTGCTTTCTGGATGGCATCAGCATGGTCGTGCTGACCATGGGGGTGCTGATGCCCACAGTACAAAAAGCTGGCATCGACCCGGTGTGGTTTGGCGTCTTTATTGTTCTGGTGGTGGAAATGGCCCAGATCACCCCCCCGGTAGGGTTCAACCTGTTTGTGCTGCAAGGCATGACCGGTAAACAGTTGCCCTACATTGCCCGGGTGTCGAGCCCCTTTTTTTTACTGATGATGGCTGCGGTATTGCTAATCTACTTTGTGCCCGGTATCGTGACCTGGTTGCCACAGCAGATGCGGCATTGAAATGGCTGAGAGACGTTCTAACTTGCAAAGAAAAAAACAAGCTTTAGCCGGTTACAGGAACTTCCCAAAAAGTCCCGCGAATATCGTTGTATTTTCTTGTACAGATAACGAGAAACGGTTCGAACGAGTAAAACAGCCTGAACATCTACAGACGACCTTGTTGCACTGGTTATTCAAAATTCAATTCAAAGACATATCGGAACACTCATGGCCGTCGTAGGTACCCTATGAAGCCGTAGAGGAAAAAAATTGGCACAAACGAGTCGATAAAAGTGGAACTATCGAGCTTTTGAGTCTGTTGAATGCCACAAACTCCCTTTGAAACAAGGGGTTGCCACGATTTGCCAAATAAATCTGGCACAAATTTCAAGACTCGGGCCAGAGGTCAAGGCCAGTTTGGGGCTGCCTTGGCATAGCCGTTGACAACAAGGCTGCCGGATTTCAACGCCGTGCCTTCAAAGGTTTCAGGAAACCACAGGCCCCAAGCGCAACATCAAGGTCATTGGATTTGCCGGAGACACCTGAAATCCATAGTATTCATAGAACTGTTTGGCGCGGTCATGCAGGGCATGCACCAACAGCGCCCTCACGCCAGCGTTTTGTGACACAACCACAGCCCTTTTGACGGCGTCCTGCAGCAAAGATGCACCAAGCTTGATGCCTTGGGCTCGCTGATCAACCGCAAGCCTGGCCAGCACCATGACAGGAACAGGATCTGGCATGTTTCGCCGCACTGAACTGGTGGCCATCGGATGCGAGACGGCCCCTGCCGCCATGGCGTAGTAGCCACGTATGCGCTGATCCTGGTCAACCACAACAAATGTACGGCTGGCACCGCTGAGCTGGTTGGCACTAGCTCGCCGTTTTAGCCACTCATCGAGCACTGCCTCGCCGCATTCAAAATCATCAAAGCGATGGACTGGCAACAACGGTTGAGGTGCGCTCAGTATCAAACTCATGCTTTGGCAGCCCAGGGTGGCTGGATTGCCATCAGGCGCTCAAGACCCAAGTTACCTGCGGGAGGCGCATCGAGCATTATGTTGAACGCCTGAAACTTGTCCGAATCCAGACTGAAAAACACCTGATCGAGCACCACCGCCTGTGCTCTGTCACAGGAAGCTTCGAGCATAAAGTCCGAGCGGTTTTTGCCCAGCAAACTCGCAGCATGATCAATCAGATCACGCTGCTCGGGCAAGGCTCGCAGGTTGATCGCGGCGTCACGCATGAATTCCCTTTCAAACTCCAAACAATAGATATACAAATGGTAAGCCAACGTATAGCTATTGTCAATACATACATTCAATTTCTTGCTCACCATCAGTGATGCGCTGGTCACCCAATGTAGGCTCGGATCAGCGACTGGCGTTCACGTTTTCCCAGAGGCCCAGAGCGCTGCGCTTGCAAAACTGGACCATGATGGCGAGTAAGGCGTTCGGCAATGCGGACATTTGAAAGGCGCATCCAGCAGTTGAGCATCGATTCGGTAGGGACTACTTTGGCCACAATGACGGCACCTTGATTCAAGTGGTCTGGCATGTAGGGGGCGGGGTGGGGGCAATTGCGCACAGCATCAGCAAAAAGCACCCGCTATTCGCTGCAGCTTTGCAAAAAACCGCCGGGCAGCGGGATTTGCTGTGACTATTGGAACAATCTCGCTGCAGAAATCAGATCACGTGAAATATGCGGGTCAAGCCGCGAGTCCGATGCCTAATCTTTCCCCAGTATTTCCGCACAATCATTCGGCCCAAACCGGGCAAGTTATGGGACCCGATTCAAGGCAGGATCTGACGTTGCGGATGCAATTGACGCAAGAAGTTCTCGCAGGGCACACACAAGACATCTCCCATCTTGAGGTTCTCCTGCCCCATGTAAAGCAGGCAGAGTTTGGCCTCAGGATAATCCTCTCCAAAAGCCTTGAGCGCACGCAAGTCGGTGTGATGAACGTTGCGCGAGCGTTTGACCTCGATAGCGACAAACACATCCGGTCCGTAAACCACAAAATCGATTTCACTGCCGGACTTGGTTCGCCAATAAAAAAGCTCTGCGGGAACGGCGCGGTAACTGCACCATGCTCGCAGATGCTGGGCCACCAGACCTTCGAGTGCCATGCCTTCAATTTCTTCCGGGCTATCTAAGGGCCCCCTTGGCCGGATGGACCTGAACACGCCCGCATCGAAATAGAAAAACTTGTCGTGGGCCACCAGATGGCGCTTGGCCCGGCGCGTGAAAACAGGCACCCGAAACGACAACAACAAGTCCTCCAGAATTTCCAGGTAACCCTCGACTGTCTTGCGCCCGACCTGGCATTCGCGCGCAACTTCCGCCAAGTTGAGCAGCGAGCCGTGTGAAAAACTGATGGCCTCCAGAAATCGTGCAAATGCGCCTACGTTGCGCACCAGGGCTTCGGCCTGTACCTCCTCCTGGAGGTACAAGGAGGCATAAGCACGCAGTGTGTGTTCTGGCTCGATGGCGCTCCACACCAAAGGCACCAGGCCGATGGCAAGCGAACGCTGCAGGTCAAAGGCTGAACCCAACTCGGCAGCCATGAAAGGATGCATGTGCAATTCGGTCAAGCGCCCAGCCAACAAATTGGCGGCTCCTCTGCGCAGTTTTCTGGCACTTGAGCCGGTCAGAATGAATCGCAAGGGACGCTCTGCCTCGACCAGGGTATGCACAACGTCAAGTAGCGCGGGCACTTTCTGGACTTCGTCGATCACCACGTCGGTTGCCTGAGGCTGCGCCGCAATGCGTTCAAGCAAGCGCTCGGGCCGGGCCTGAAACAGCCGCAAGGACTCAGGATCGAGCAAGTCAATCCACACAGCAGTCTCTCGCAAAGACCGCAGCCAAGTTGATTTGCCGGTACCGCGCGGTCCAAACAGGAAGAAACTGCCTGCATGCGGCTGTAAAAATCGGCTGCTAGTTTCCATATTTGCTTCTTATTTGGAATTAAGAATGCAATTATGGCGCGAAATTCTTTAATTCAGAAAAATGTCATCCACCCTGCATCTCACCGGACAGCAACGTCACCACACCTGGCTTGCCCGCCTTGACTGATTGGATCAAGGCACGCGCGACATCTTTCGCCAGGACAGTGCGGTAATTCGCCGGAATGAGTCGCCGAAGTCGGCGCGCCAATAGCAGACCAAGTCTCTCACCTGCACGGTCGGGTTGTCCCAGGGTCGCCCTGTCGCCATCAAGCAAGGAGGGGCGCGCAATCACCAGGCTGCCCAATCCCATTTGGGAGAGCGTCAACTCCATCTCCCCTTTGATGCGGTTGTAGAAGACAGAAGACTTGGCATCGGCACCCATGGAACTGATAACCCCAAATTTGGTGGCACCAGCAGACTTGGCTGCGGTGGCGACAGCGACAACGGCATCCAGGTCGACAGCCCGAAAAGCAGCTTGACTGCCGGCCACCTTGATGGTGGTGCCCAGGGCAATAAAGCACTCATCGACCCTGGGAAGTTCAGGAAGTGCGGCAAAGTCCACCACATGGCTACAGATCTTGGGGTGCTTGAGGGCCAGCGACCGACGACCGACACAGTGAAGCACCTGAACAGATCTATCTGCCAGCAACTGAGTAAGAATTTCCCTACCCACAAGACCTGATGCTCCCGCCAATAAAATTGACCTTCCCTTCGCGGTTGCCATACACACCTCCTGTTGACCTCCTCCACGTCGTCAAACGGCAAGGTTTCCTGCCTTCCGACACTCGCTAAACCTCCCGAACCCAGACAGCGATTCCTGCTTGCGTCCCTGCGCGGCATATAGGTTACCCCGATTGGGGATCCGGGACCAAAATGGTGGCTGACACGGTGTCGGGTGCGCCCTGAGTCGCTCGGTATTGGTGAGCGTCAATTGGCAATGGTCGAGCGCAAATGGCCGCCAGTTGCCGACAAATGACCATCCAGCGTCGGACGCACGGCGGTCAAGAAGTTGCTCAGGGATTCGGGCTGCGTCGCACCTTTGCGCCACGCCAGGCCAACCTCCAGATGTGGCAGTGGATTGGCCAGAGGTCTGGCTTCGATGCGGTCCCCTTCCAAGGACCACGGGCGGTAGAGCATGTCCGGCAACACGGAACACCCCGCCCCAGTGGCGACCAGACTGCGCACGGCTTCGACAGATGAAGTACGGATCAACACATTCAGATCATTGCCGCCCGCGTTCCACAGCGCCGTGGTGGCATCACCCAACTCGTCGACCTGCAGCAAAATCAGGGACTGTTCGGCCAGATCGGATGCCTGGATCTTGTCCTGTGTGGCCAGTCGATGGTTCACTGGGCACCACACCCGCCACCCGGAACGCAAAATGGTTTCTGTTTCCAGCGCACGATAATTTTGCAGTTGTGACACCACGATCAGCGCCACATCGAGTTCACCACTAACCAGGAGGTGCTCCAGATAGTCACGCCGGTCTTCCGTGATCTGGACCTGAATGCGCGGAAACACCCGGCGAAAACGGTCCAGCAAAAATGGCAGGTAATAGCCCACCATCAGGCTGGTGACGCCAATGTTGAGTCTGCCCGTGACCGTATGCGGTCTTGATGCCAAAGCGTCGCGGGCATTGCGCATAGCCACTTCAATCTGATGGGCGTGGCGCAAGAACTGGTGCCCTGCATGGGTGAGTGACATCCCACGCGCCCGACGCTCAAACAAAAGGGTTCCCAAATCTGCCTCAATTTGAGCAATGGCCGCAGACACCACCGATTGCGACACGCCAAGTTCCTGAATGGCAACGGAAATGGAACCCGCCTCAGCCACTGCTATGAAATACCGAATGCTCTTAAATGATGTGCTCATGCCAATGTTTCGTCATTTTTGGCACCAATTCGGGTAATTTAAAGGGCAAACCCCACAATGCACTGCTTTGAGACATAGGGTAAACCACTATTATGGTGTTTTTTGGTGCGAGGTTTCTGTTTTTTAGATAGATTGTATTGGGTGGACGGGGTAGTCAGGGCTTGGTGCGTCCTCTAAGATCCAAAACGAGCTGAACGACCCATGAGCGTCCAGCGGTTTTGTTCAACCATTTCGCACCAGGAGAGTCATATGTCTCATAAAAATGCCATCGCAGCTGGCCTGCTTGCAGGCTGCGCCGCAGCGTCCACACTCGCCGCCCCACCCACAGCTATCGGGGCAGGTGAAGGACAGCTCAACATCATCGCCTGGGCTGGCTATATCGAGCGCGGCGAATCTGACAAGGCCTACGACTGGGTCACCGGCTTTGAAAAAGAAACTGGTTGCAAGGTCAATGCCAAAACCGCAGCAACGTCTGATGAAATGGTGTCGTTGATGAAGCAAGGCGGTTACGACCTGGTGACCGCCTCCGGTGATGCGAGTTTGCGGTTGGTAGCCTCCAAACTGGTGCAGGAGATCAACCTGGGGTTGATTCCCTCCTACAAAAACGTCGATGCACGTATGCAAAACGCCAGTTGGCATACGGTAGATGGCAAACATTTTGGTGTGCCTTACCAATGGGGTCCAAATGTATTGATGTACAACACCGATGTATTCAAGTCGGCCCCGGCATCTTGGTCAGTGGTATTTGAAGAACAGAAACTGCCCGATGGAAAGTCCAACAAGGGCCGTGTCCAGGCCTATGACGGTGCCATCTACCTCGCTGACGCCGCTCTGTATCTGATGTCCAAAAAGCCTGAGTTGGGTATCAAAGACCCGTACGAACTCAATGACAAGCAATATGCGGCAGTGCTCGAACTGCTGCGTGGCCAGAAGAAGCTGGTTCACCGCTACTGGCACGATGCGACGGTTCAGATGAACGACTTCAAGAATGAAGGTGTGGTGGCATCGGGGTCCTGGGGCTATCAGGTCAATGCCCTGGCAGGGGAAAAGAAACCCATCGCCTCTACGATTCCCAAAGAAGGTGTCACCGGCTGGGCCGATACCACCATGCTGCACGCCAGTGCCAAGAACGTCAACTGTGCGTACCGTTGGATGGAACACTCACTGAGCAACCAGGTGCAGGCACCGCTGGCCGAGTGGTTTGGCGCGAACCCGGTGAGTGCGGCAGCCTGCAAGGCCAAGGCGCCGGGCGGTGGTGACTTCTGCAAAGACAACGGATACGACCGGTTCACCCAGGTCAAGTTCTGGAAAACGCCGCAAGCCAAATGCACGACTCAGGGCAACTGCGTTCCCTATTCCAAATGGACGATGGACTACATCAGCATCATGGGCGGTCGTTAATTTCCGGGTCATCCATGTCGATCGCCATCGAATTCAAAGGTGTCTCCAAACACTACGGTGATGTCAAGGCGCTCAACAGCGTCAGCTTCACCGTTCAGGATGGCGAGTTCTTTTCAATGCTCGGCCCTTCAGGATCAGGAAAAACCACCTCTCTGCGTCTGATGGCTGGGTTCGAGCAACCCAGCAGTGGGAATTTGACCTTGATGGGGGTTGAGGCCTCCGGTACGCCGCCTTATGCGCGAGATGTGAACACCGTGTTTCAGGATTACGCGCTGTTCCCGCACATGAACGTCCTGGATAACGTGGCCTATGGTTTGATGGTCCGAAAGATGCCCAAAGCCGAGCGTTATGCGCTGGCGAGAGAGGCGCTGGCCATGGTGGCGCTGCCTGATCATGGCTCACGTACGCCAGCACAACTCTCGGGTGGGCAGCGTCAACGCGTGGCGCTGGCCCGGGCGCTGGTGAACCGTCCGCGCATTTTGTTGCTCGACGAACCCCTCGGCGCGCTGGACATGAAACTGCGCGAACAAATGCAGGTGGAGCTTAAAGTGCTCCATCGCAAATTGGGGATTACTTTTGTCTATGTAACGCACGACCAGGGTGAGGCCCTGTCCATGTCAGACCGGGTAGCGGTTTTCAACCACGGACAGATTGAACAGATTGCCACCCCGCGTGAGTTGTACCACCAGCCACGCACCCGCTTTGTCGCTGACTTTGTTGGCAGTTCCAACGTGGTCGCACCAGAGCTGGCACTTAGCATCACCGGTCAGTCGACGTGCTTTTCTGTGCGCCAGGAAAACATCAGCCTGGCACCTGCTGGCACCACGGTGGCGCCTGGTCGTGTCCATATTGAGGGTGAAGTGTTGGCGATCCAGTTTCTGGGGGCCAATCAGCGTATCGAGGTGCAAGTGGGCGGGCAAATCATCACGTCCTTGCAGCAAGACGCAGCAGTTGCCAGCGACCTGGCCGCGCATACAGCACCTGGCCAGCGGGTCGTCTTGCATTGGGCCGAAAAACACATGGTGATGCTCCATGCCTGAGGTCACTGCCATGGGCCGCCGACTCTCAGATGTGCTGTACAAACGCCGCAATCTGACGTTACTGCTGATGCTAACACCGCCGCTGCTTTGGTTTGGCGTGGTGTACGTGGGCTCCTTGCTCACTTTGCTGGGTCAAAGCGTTTTTACCTTTGACGACATGTCCATGTCGGTGGTGGCAGAACTGACGACGGACAATTTTCGCAATCTGATGGCGCCCGCCAATCTGGACATCGTGTTGCGAACCCTGGCGATGGCGATAGCAGTCACGCTGGGGACGGTGCTGATTGGTTTTCCGATGGCGTTTTATATGGCGCACTACGCCACACCCACTGAAAAGGGTGTTTTCTTTGTCGGCGTGATGCTCCCCATGTGGGCCAGCTACATCATCAAAGCCTATGCCTGGACCGTGCTTCTGGCCAAGGGTGGCGTCACGTACTGGACACTGGATCACCTTGGACTGCGTGGGGTTCTGGAAGTTTTGTTGGGCATTCCCGGTATCGGTGGTGAGACCCTGGCGACCTCCAACATCGGGCGCTTTCTGGTGTTCACTTACATCTGGCTGCCATTCATGATTTTGCCGATCCAGGCTGCCATCGAGCGTGTGCCCGCCAATTTGCTGCTGGCCTCAGCTGACTTGGGCGCGCACCCGTTTCAGACTTTTCGCAAGGTGTTGTGGCCGCTGGCTTTTCCGGGGGTGGTGGCCGGTTCGATCTTCACGTTTTCACTCACACTGGGCGACTTCATCATTCCTCAGTTGGTCGGACCATCGGGGCTATATATCGGAAGTATGGTTTACACACTGCAAGGCACGATCGGCAATATGCCGATGGCCGCTGCCTTTACCTGCGTTCCCATACTTTTAATCACGGTGTATCTGGCGATGGCCAGGCGCCTGGGAGCCTTCAATGCGCTCTGAATCGAATCCGCGACCCTTCAGAGCACGCCTGCCCAGTGGCGTTGCTGTATTGCGCACGGCCGCTTATGCCGGGTTGGTGCTGTTGCACCTGCCACTGGTGTTCATAGCACTGTATGCGTTCAACAGCGATGACAGCGGCTACAGCTTTCCTTTGAATGGGCTGACGCTGAGGTGGTTTGCCAGGGCCTGGGAGCGCACGGATATTCATGAGGCCATTGCCTTGTCATTGTCAGTAGCAGCCATGGCCACCCTGGTTGCCATGGTACTCGGCACACTTACTGCAGCGGCCTTGAACCGTGAGCGCTTCTTTGGAAAGAATGCCTTCACCACCTTGCTGATCATGCCGATCGCCTTGCCTGGCATTGTGACTGGCATTGCTTTGTTGGCAACCTTCAAGCTGATGGACGTCAACCCCGGGTTCTGGACGATTGTGGTCGGTCACGCCACGTTCTGCGTGGTGATTGTTCACAACAATGTCGTCGCCCGCCTGCGCCGCTTGCCAGGGCGGCTGATTGAAGCGTCCATGGATTTGGGGGCGGACACCCTGACCACGCTGCGTTACATCATCTTGCCGCAACTTAGCACAGCGTTGCTGGCCGGTGGCATCCTGGCGTTTGCCTTGTCGGTGGACGAGTTGATCGTCACCACCTTCACCGCAGGGTCAGACAAAACCCTGCCCATCTGGCTGCTCAGCCAACTCAGTCGTCCGCGCGAAGTCGCCATCACCAATGTGGTTGCGTTGCTGGTGATGCTGATCACCATGCCGCTGATCCTGCTGGCCTGGCGTTTTACGCGCGATGGCGATGCCAATCCGGGTGGCCGTTAAGCCCCTGTTATTTTTAATTTCCGTCATCAACATTTTTGGAACTTCATCATGGCAGCACCACGATTTTCGACCCAACTGCTTATCAACGGACAGCAAGTATCCGGAGACGGACGCGCTGAGACCATCCTCAACCCATCAACCGGCGAAGTGCTGTGCGAGGTGCACGAAGCCAGCGCCGAGCAATTGCGCCAGGCAGTGGATGCTGCCAGCGCGGCCTTTCCAGCCTGGGCCGCACTGACACCCAAGGACCGCAGTACCTATTTGCTGAAGATTGCTGATGCCATCGAGGCGAACGGTGACGAGTTTGCGATGCTGGAGTCGCTCAACTGCGGCAAACCGCTAAGTGCTGCACGCAACGATGAGATCCCTGCTATTGCCGATGTGTACCGCTTTTTCGGCGGTGCCATTCGAAATATGTCGGGCTCATTGGGTGGCGAGTATTTGGCTGGGCACACCAGCATGATCCGGCGCGACCCGTTGGGGGTGGTTGCATCCATTGCGCCTTGGAACTATCCGTTGATGATGGCCGCCTGGAAACTAGGACCGGCCATTGCAATGGGCAATACCGTGGTGCTCAAGCCTTCGGAAAACACGCCGCTGACCACCCTGCGTCTGGGCGAGTTGCTGGCCAACATCTTGCCGCCTGGCGTGGTCAATATTGTGTGCGGGCGTGGAGATACGGTGGGGGCACCCCTGATTCGTGACCCGCGCATTCGCATGGCCTCACTCACAGGCGATGTGTCCACTGGCAGCAAAATCATGGAGGCCGCTGCCCGTGGCCTCACCCGAACCCACCTCGAACTCGGTGGCAAGGCACCGGTCATTGTGCTCGACGATGCCGATTTGCCCAGCGTCGTTGAGGGCCTGCGAACCTTTGGGTATTACAACGCTGGACAGGACTGCACCGCTGCCTGCCGGGTCTATGCCAGCGACAAAATTTACGAACGCCTGGTAGCCGACTTCAGCAATGCGGTGTCCACCATCAAATTGGGGCTGCAACAGGAACCGGGCGTGGAGATGGGGCCATTGATATCGCCTCGTCAGCGCGACCGAGTAGCCAGCTTTGTCGACCGGGCCAGCCAGCTGCCGCATGTGGAAATCACCACTGGCGGGAGCGCTTGGGGCAACAAAGGTTTCTTCTACAAACCCACGGTGGTGGCCGGAGCACTTCAGGACGATGAAATAGTTCGCAGTGAAGTCTTCGGACCGGTGGTCTCAATTACCCGCGTGAAGGACGCTGAGCAAGCACTGGCTTGGGCCAATGATTCCGAATACGGTCTGGCCAGTTCCGTGTGGACCAGTGATGTGGGGCGCGCCATGAGTCTCGCCTCGCGCCTGCAATATGGCTGCACTTGGGTCAACACACATTTCATGCTGGTGTCAGAAATGCCGCATGGTGGTATGAAGCACTCGGGCTATGGCAAAGACATGTCTGTGTACGCGTTGGAAGACTACAGCTGCGTGCGCCATGTGATGGTCAAACATAACGCTTGAGCCAGCTTTAACAACGGTGCGCGCCTGGCAAAGGGCGCGTTTGCAACAATGAAATTTCTGTGGAAATAAAAATGCTATATTATTTCCATTGAAACTATATGAGGAGGGTGCACCATGACCCCCATCACATCCAAAGTGACCCAGCAGCCTGAAGCCGCTGCGGTGTTGAGCAAGGCCGTGGCCCGTGCTGCCGAGCGGCTTGACGTGTCCAAAGCTTTGTTGGCCAAGGTGCTGGGTGTGAGTGCTCCCACCGTCACCCGGCTCTACAACGGCAGCTACTTGCTCGACCCCAAGCGCAAAGAGTGGGACTTTGCCTTGCTCTTTGTGCGCGTGTTTCGCTCATTGGATTCCATCGTGGGCGACGAAACCACCGCACGCCAATGGCTACGTAGCGATAACATGGGTTTGCAAGCCAAGCCGGTTGAACTCATTCGCCACACCGAAGGATTGGTCCGTGTCGTTCAATACTTGGATGCCAGCCGCGCTCGCGTCTGAAGCCCGGCCTTGGGCTGGGTCAGTGTGGCGCATGGTGGAAGCCCAGCACACGGCATCCACCATGAAGATCGTTGACACCGACGACGAGCAAAACCTGCTCGAATCTCTGCTAGAGAGCAGTAAACCCGGCCAACCCGCCGCCACCCAGGGGCTGGACTATCTGCTGGCCACACCGTTTCGCTACTACCCCTTGCGCGGTGGCTCCCGTTTCAGGACCGTCACCGACCCCGGTGTGTTTTATGGCGCAGAGTCCGTGCGCACTGCCAGTGCCGAGCTGGGCTACAGCCGCTGGAAGTTCCTCAAAGATGCTGTGGATCTGGACAAACTGCAACCCGTGGCCCACACCGCCTTCAGCGCCGAGGTCAAAACCCAGGTGATTGATGTGCGCCTACCGCCCTTCAGTGCCCAATCCGCCGCTTGGTTGCACCTCACAGACTACAGCGCCACCCAAGCCCTGGCCCAGGTGGCCCGGACCGCGCAGGTGGGTGGCATTCACTACACCTCGGTGCGTGACCCGCAGCCTGCCTGGTGCCTGGCACTGCTCACACCACAAGGGTTTGCCAAACCCAAGCCCAACCCCTTGATGCAAACCTGGTGGCTGGCGGTGCACCAAGACGGTGTGACCTGGCGGCGTGACAACGCGTCCATGACATTTGCTGCGGCGGCATGGGGATGAGGACATGCTCACAAACCACGTTATGTAAACAAAGCACAGCCGATATCCATTTCGAACCTTGGCCGGGATACACTTTTGCGTATGGCCCGCCTCTGCCCCTCGCTCCCACGCAATGCAGGCGCCAAGAACTCAGGGGAATACGCTGAATTCGAACTCCTGGAAACGCTCGAGCGTGGCTTGTCAGCTGCCTATACGCTTTTTCACAGTGTCGACTGGTCTCGCGGGGTCGGCGGTGAAGAGCAGCATGGCGAGATCGACATCGTTGTTCTCAATCAGGCTGGGGACGTACTGTTGTTGGAAGTCAAGGCTGGAGACGTCGAAGTCAAACCGGATGGCATCTTCAAGACATGCAGTTGCCAACCGAAAGACGTCACACGCCAGATTAACAAACCTGCGGGAATTCCCCCGAGCTTTAGCTGGGGGATGAAAGCAGGGTGAGTCGCAGACTCACTTGCCGTGACACTCCATGATGTAACGTCGAATTGTTTCGGCGCTCACGGAGCCAGCCGTTCCAACATAGTAGGCTGATGTCCATAGTTGCTCTTTGCTTCGCTTGGCAAGCATCGGGAATTTCTGCCTGATGATGCGCGAGCTGTAACCTTTGAGCAACCCAACAATCTTGGCTGGAGAATTTTTTGGAGGTGCGGATACGAAGCAGTGAACGTGATCCTCGTCCGTCTCCAGTGCCAATAGTGCGAATCCATGGGTTGTGCAACACGCCTCAATAGCTTCTTTGGTCGCTTTTTGCACGTCCCCCATCAAAATGCGACGACGGTATTTGGGAATCCAGACAAAATGATAGGCGATCTGGTAGTGGCTCCATCGCGTTTTACCGGCTTGCAAGGTATCTGTCATCACTGTATAATAAACCAGTGCCAATCACGTTGCAAACCGTCCGAATAATCCAGCTACCTACGCTCACTAGCACGGTGCGGTCTTCCATTCGTCTGGGGCGCATGGAGGCCGCAAAAGTCTGGACGCAATGCCGCGATCTTCACTTGGCAGCACGCAAAGACAGCACCAAGTGGCCCAATAAAAACGCGCTGCAAAAAGCCACCAAAGGCCACGGCTTACACAGCCAGTCGGCGCAGATGGTGTGCCACGCGTTCCTTGCCAATATCGATACCACCACCCAACTTCGCAAGCAGGGCCGCAAAGAGATGCGTTACCCATGGCGTGACAAGTTGTTCTATCCCTTGATGTGGCCAGCACAAGCCATGTCGGTCGAGGCAAGCCGCATCGTGCTGCCGATGGGTCGTGGACGCCAATCCATTGTGTTGCCCAAGCCTGATTGGTTCACCACCGCATCTTCGTGCAAACTGGTGTGGAACGGCGTGTGTGACGAATTGCACGTCGTGGTTGAGTCGGAAAGAGCCATAGAAGCTCCAGGAAACGCTCATGCTTGTATCGATCTGGGTCAGATTCATTTGGCCACCGTCGTCACCAATACCGGCGAGGCACTGATCGTGTCTGGGCGGGGCGTGCGCTCTGAGAAACGACGCATGAACATGATGCACGGCCAGATGGCAAAGAAGATTTCCCGCTGCACCAAGGGCTCCAGACGCTGGAAGAAACTGCGCAGAACTCGGGCAACGCAGGCCAGTCGCATCGAGCGCCTGGTGCGCGACAAGCACCACAAGGCCACACGTCAGGCCATCGGCTTTTGCATAGAGCACAAGGTTGGCCATCTGTTCGTTGGCAATCCGAATGGTGTGCGCCGCAATGCATGCGGTCGCAAACACAACCAGCGCATGAGTCAGTGGGAGTACGGTAAAGACATCAACTA
>MTEI01000028.1 GCA_002083775.1 Rhodoferax ferrireducens
TGCCGGCCCAGGCCGTGGAGCCGGCCGGGACAGAGGAACGCCCCACTGTGCAGGTCGGGGTGCTGGCCCGCCGGGGGACCGCTCAGGCCTTCAAACAATGGGGGCCCACCATCGACTACCTGAACGAGGCGGTGGCCGGCTACCGCTTCGAACTGAAGCCGTTGGACTTCGGCGAGGTCCATCAAGCGGTCCGTGATCGACAGATCCATTTCTTTTTGGCCAACCCGGTCTATTTTGTCGACCTCGAACACAACCACGGAGTGCGGGCAATCGCCACCCTGCTCAACCGCCGCCTCGACCAGGTCACCGCCGAGTTCGGCGGCGTCATCTTCTGTCGCGCCGACCGAAAAGACATCCAACACCTGGACGATATCAAAAAGAAACGATTCATGGCCGTAGACCCTCTCTCTTTCGGTGGCTGGACCGCCGGCAAGTATCACCTCTTCACCAAGGGCATTGTGACGGAGCGCGACTGCGCCAGCATGGACTTCGGCGGCACCCACGACGCGGTGGTCTATGCCGTACGCGACGGCAAGGTAGACGCCGGCACCGTCCGCACCGACACCCTCGAACGCATGACTCAGGAGGGCAAGATCCGGCTGGAGGACTTCCGTATACTGGACCCGCAAAAAACGCCCTCGCCGTTTCCCTTCCAGCTCAGCACCGCCCTGTACCCCGAATGGCCCATGGCCAGCCTGCCCCATGTGGACGCCGCGCTGATCAAACAGGTGACGGTGGCCCTGCTGCAGATGAAACCGGACAGCGCCGCGGCCCGCGCGGCTACGGCCGAGGGCTGGACCGCTGCGCTCAACTACCAGCCGGTGCACGACTGTCTGCGCGAGCTGCGCATGCCGCCCTACACCGACTACGGCAAGGTCACCTGGCAGCAGGCCCTGCGCAAACAGTGGCCGCTGGTGGCCGGGCTCTTGCTGATCCTGGTGTTAGCCCTGGTTTTTTCCTTCCGGCTCAAGGGGCTCAACCGGCAACTGGCGGGAACCCTGGACCGTCTTGACGACGAGCTGGCCCAGCGACGTGAGGCCGAGGCGGCGCTGAGCAACTTCAAACAGACCCTGGACCAGGTGCACGACTGCGTCTTCATGTTCGACGCCGAGACCCTGCGCTTTATTTACGCCAACCAGGGCGCGGTACAGCAGATCGGCTATTCGCCGAAGGAACTGGAAACAATGACACCGGTGGATGTCAAGCCGCGCTTCACCGACGACTCCTTCCGCCAGATGCTGGCCCCCCTCATGCATGGCGACAAGGACGCCACCACCTTCATCACCGATTATCGACGCAAAGACGGCCAGCTGGTGCCGGTGGAGGTGATGCTGCAGTACGTGAAGCCCGACGACACCGGCCGCTTCGTTGCCGTGGTCCGCGACATCAACGAACGCCTCAAGGCAGAGAAGGAAAAGGAAAAGTTGCAGGCACAACTGTTGCAATCGCAGAAGCTGGAGTCGGTGGGCCGGCTGGCGTCGGGCATTGCCCACGAGATCAACACCCCGATCCAGTTCATCTCTTCCAACGTCGATTTCCTAAACGATTCCTTCCAGAGCCTCGCCAAGGTGGTGGAAGAGCTGCGCCTGGCGCTGAAGGGTGCGGAAACAGCCGACCTGACCAGCCTGGCCCCGACCAGGACGGCACTGGAAGAGGCGGACTGGGACTACCTCGCCGGCGAGGTCCCCCTGGCCATCCAGCAGTCCAAAAACGGGCTTGAGCGGGTCAGTTCCATCGTCCTGGCCATGAAGGAATTCTCTCACCCCGGGGCCAAGGAAAAGATCCCCGCCAGCCTCAATCGCATCGTCGAGACCACGGTCACCGTGGCGCGCAACGAATGGAAATACGTGGCCGAGGTGACCACCGAGCTGGCGCCGGACCTGCCCATGGTGCCCTGCCTGACCGACGAAATGGGCCAGGTGATCCTCAACATGCTGGTCAACGCGGCCCATGCCATCGGCGCCAAGCTCGGCGCCAACCCGGAAGGCGCCAAGGGCAGCATCCATATCAGCACCAAGGCCCTGACGGACGGGGTAGAGCTGCGTCTGTCCGACAGCGGCACCGGCATTCCCCAGGCCATCCGTGACCGCATCTTCGAACCCTTTTTCACCACCAAGGAGGTCGGCCGCGGCACCGGCCAGGGGCTGGCCATCTGCCATGACGTCATTGTGGAAAAACACGGCGGCACCCTGGCGGTGGAGAGCGAAGAGGGGGTCGGCAGCACCTTCGTCATCACCCTGCCCTTGCAGCAACCCGCAGCCGAGGCAACAGCATGAAACAGGTCCTGTTCGTCGACGACGAGCCCAATATCCTGGAGGGGCTGCGGCGGATGCTGCGCGCCCTGCGGCGCGACTTCAACTTTCATTTCGCCGCCAACGGCCGCGAGGCCTTGGCGCTGATGCAACAGGTGGAAATCGACGTCATCGTCTCCGACATGCGCATGCCGGGCATGGACGGCGCCACCCTGCTGGAGGAGGTGCGACGTCTTCATCCCCATGCCATCCGCATCATCCTCTCGGGCCATGCCGATGAGCAGGCCATTTTGCGCACCGTCGGTGTGGTCCACCGCTACCTCTCCAAACCCAGCGGGCCGGAGCAGCTGAAGGCGGTGCTGGAGAACGCCGCCGCCATCCACACCATGCTCAGCGACGGGACGCTGAAAAACCTGGTCAGCGAAATCGGCGCCCTGCCCTGCCTGCCCTCGGTCTTTACCAAGCTGCAACAGATGCTGGCGAGCGACACGACCAGCGTCGACGAGGTGGGGGCGCTGATCGAACAGGACATTGCCCTGAGCGCCAAGGTGCTGCAATTGGTTAATTCCGCCTTCTTCGGCCTGCCCCAGCAGGTGGAAAGCCCGGCGCGGGCGGTGACCCTGCTGGGACTCGACACCATCCGCGCCCTGGCCCTCGGCGTCGGCATCTTTTCCGATCTCCCCCCCGGCCTGGGGGGTATCATCGAATCCCTCTGGGATCACAGTCTGCGCACGAGCGAACTGGCCCGCCGCATTGCCCGGCATGAGGCCCCGGACGATAAACCGCTGGCCGGCCACGCCTTCATTGCCGGTCTGCTGCACGACCTGGGCAAGCTGATCCTCGCCACCCGCCTGCCGGCCAAATACCGGGAGGCGTCCGCGCTGGCCGCCGCGGACAACATCCCCCTGCACGAGGCGGAACAGCGAGTTTTCGGCGTGGGCCACTGCCCGGTCGGGGCCTACCTCCTCGGCCTCTGGGGCCTGCCGGGCTGCGAGGTGGAGGCGGTGGCCTTTCATCATCAGTTGCAGCTCTATCCCGAAACCGGCATCAACCTTGCCCGCATTGTCGCCGCCGCCGATGCCATGGCCCACGAAATGGAGGCACAGGAAGGGGTCGACGGACTGGCGCCGCCCGGTTCGGTGGAGGAGGTGGTGCCCGACCTGAAGGAACGTGTCGCCCGCTGGCGCGACTACGCCCCGCTGTAGTCTGGCGGGAATTGCTTCGAGAATGATTTAGGGCTCGTCAGCGCACCAGAAAGGTGACCCGATCGAGTTCATGCCCGGCCGCGTCGAGCAGGCGCAGGCGATGTCGGCCCGACCGGGGGTGCCAGCGCAGGGCGGCGGCGGCCGCCCCCAGCACCTGGCCGTCGAGTTCGAACACCGCCTCGGGCAACGGCATACGGGCGCGGAAGGGGATGACCTGATGGTCCGGGGGAATGTCAGGGTCCAGGGCCACCACCAGCCCGTCGGCGGGTGATTCGATGCGGGCACCCTGACGGCGGGGGTCGGCCGGCACCACCGTCTCCACCGCAGTGCCGGCCAGAAACCACTCCTGCCGCGGCGGTTCCTGCGCGCCGGCAAAGCTTATTTGCCGACGCTCCAAGCCAGGCGGAGCCGCCGGGGCCGGACCGGGCCGCTGCTCCTCCAGCGCGGTGACGATCTCGTGCCAGACCGGGGCTGCGCCGCTGATCCCGGAGACATCCCGCATGGCATCGCCCTCGAAGTTACCCACCCAGACCCCGACGGTGCACTGAGGCGTCCAGCCGACACACCAGTTGTCGCGCATGTCCTTGCTGGTGCCGGTCTTGACCGCGCTCCAGCCGCGGGTGGCCAGCGGGCTGGCCAGACCGAAGGTGCGTGCCCGGCCGGCCGGATCGGCCAGGATATCGGCGATGAGGAAGGAGACGTCTGCCGGCATGACGCGGCGCTCTGTCCCGCCGGCTTCGCCCGGTAACAGCCGCAGCGGACCGAAGCGGCCGCCGTTGGCCAGGGTGCGGTAGGCATTCACCTGTTCGAGCAGGCTCACCTCGGCCGAGCCCAGGGCCAGGGACCAGCCGTAATACTCGCCCTTGCGCTCGATTCCCTCATACCCCAGCTCCCACAGCCGGTCGCGAAAACGTTCCAGCCCCACCAACATCAGGGTACGCACCGCCGGGATGTTGAGCGAACTGGCCAGCGCCGTGCGCAGGCTCACCAGCCCCTTGAAGTCCCGTTCGTAGTTCTGCGGCATATAGATGCCGACCATGGTCTCCAGGTTGAGGGGGGCGTCATCGAGCAGCGAGGCGGCGGTGAGATAGCGGTGTTCCAGGGCAAGCCCGTAGAGGAAGGGTTTGAGGGTGGAACCGGCCTGACGCCGGGCGCGCACGCCGTCGACCTGGACGGCGGTGGAGGCGGAACCGACGGACGCGACATAGGCCAGCACCTCGCCGCTGTGGTTGTCCACCACCAGGGCGGCGGCGTCACGCACGTTGCGGTCGGCCAGGGCCAGCAGCTGTCGCTGCAGGCTGTCGCGAACCTGCTGTTGCAGCCCCGCCTCCAGGGTGGTGACCACCGTCTCGCCGGCCCGGCGCAGCAACTGCCGGGCCAGGTGGGGGGCCAGCTCCGCCGCCGGCAGGATGGGCCGCGGCCGGGTCAGCGTGACGAAGGCCAGTTGCCGGACCTCCTCGCACAACGTACCCTGGCCGGCCGCGTCGGCCAGGGCACAGGCCCGATCACCGATCAGGGCGGGCGCGCGCCCCGGCGCCGGCAGCAGGGCGGCCAGCACCAGCGACTCGGCCTCGGTGAGCGCAGCCGCCTCCTTGCCGAAAAAGGCCCGCGACGCGGCCGCGATCCCCTGCAACTCCCCGCGGTAATCGACCAGGTTGCAATAGGCCTCGAGGATCTCCTGCTTGCTCCAGTGACGTTCCAGCGCCAGGGCCGCCCGCATCTGCCGCAGTTTTTGCCCCACGCCGCGGCGTCCGCTACCGAGGGCAATTCCGCGGTCCAGCCGGGCCGCCAGCTGCATGGTCAGGGTGCTGGCCCCACGCAGGGGGCGACCCGAGAGCCGGTCGCGCCATGCCGCCGCCAACGCCAGCCAGTCCACCCCGCTGTGGCGGTAATACCGCCGATCCTCGGCCAGAATGACGGCCCGGAGCAGGGCGGGTGATATCGCCGGCAGCGGCACCCATTCCAGCCGCCGCACCGTATGGTCCAGCCGCAGCTCATGCACAAGCCGCCCCTGCCGGTCGAGCAACCGTGCCTCGGAGGAACGCCAGCCGGCCCGCACCGTTGTGAAATCTGACAGGGGATGGCCGGCAAACACCCAGCCAAACACGACACTACAGAGCAATGCCACAGACAGGGCAACCACAAGCCATCCCCGCCGTCTCGCGCCTGTTGACATCATTGTGCCCTACCTGCCGAAAATGACATCAGTACCTCATGTCGTCATCTGCGCCCCTGTCCGCATGGAAGAGATATATCCCGCCTGGTGCTGAATGGCCCGAGAAAAAACTTGACATAAATTTAGGCGTGCCTTATTTATTTTGCCACCCTAAAAATGTTGGGCTCATAAAAAATCATTATGGGCATGGCCTAGCAAAAATCGTCAAATGCAAGGCACACAAATCCTTCGAAATGATGCGCACTTAGGGTGCGCCACCGTGACGAAGGATGCAGTGCAACGCAGCAGTTGGCGACTTTTTGCGACGGCAGCAAAAACAAACAAGGAGGCAACATGACGTCATGCCAACTGCTCAGTGCCAGCATGGAAGACTACCTGGAGGTCATCTTCCATATCACGAAAAGCAAAGGGGCGGCCCGGGCCAAAGACATCGCCACCGCGCTGCGGGTGGCCGCCTCCTCGGTCACAGGTGCGCTCAAGGCCTTGGCGGAACGCGGTCTGGTCAATTACGCCCCCTACGATATCGTCACCCTGACGGCCAAGGGTGACGAAGCGGCCCGTGACGTCATCCGTCGCCATGAGGTATTGCGGGACTTTTTCGTCAAGGTATTGGCAGTCGAAGAGCAGGAGGCCGACGAGGCTGCCTGCAAGATGGAACATAGCATCTCCCGTTCCCTGCTTGAGCGCTTGATCCAATTCGCTACCTTTGTCGAAACCTGCCCCCGGGGCGGGGCGAAATGGATCGCCGGATTCGGCTACCAATGCAGTGGGGGCTGCCTGGATGAGAGCTGTGAGCAGTGTATCAGCCATTGCTTAACGGAATTGCAGCACAAAAAACAACAACAGAAGGAGAAAAATCCCATGAATGCTGCACTGAATCTGGTCCAGCTACCACCTGGACAAAAGGCCAGAATCGTCAAAATTCTCCCCGGTGGAGCCGCCGGACGACGCATGGCCGAAATGGGAATCACCCCGGGAACCCTGGTCGAGGTGGAGCGGGTAGCGCCCCTGGGAGATCCTGTGGACATCCGGATCAAGGGCTACCACCTGTCCCTGCGTAAGGCAGAGGCCGCGACCATCGACGTGGAACCGCTTTAATTCCGGCAGGAAGAGAAACCAGGTGCTTGGCAAGGAGTGCCGCCGGCAGCAAGGTCCGTATTCTGGGGATCAACGGCGGGAAGGAAATGCAGTCGCGGTTGCTATCCCTGGGATTGCTCCCGGGTATCGAGGTCGAGGTACAGAGTACTGCTGCCCACGACCCCGTGCTGCTGCTGGTACAGCAGGCGCGACTGGCCATCGGCCACACCATGGCCGCGATGATCGTCGTCGGTTAATTTTTTTTGCCTGGAGATTTTGGCATGACTAAATTTTTTGACCATACAAAACATTTATCCGGACGCGTCACCCCCACCGTACATTCGCGCCAGGATAGCGAAGCGTCCTCAGGTGGTGACAGGCACACCCCCGCCCTCACTATCGCCTTGGCGGGGAACCCCAACAGCGGCAAATCGACCATTTTCAACAAGTTGACCGGAGCACACCAACATGTCGGCAACTATCCCGGCGTCACCGTCGAAAGAAAGGATGGGCGCTGCACCCTGGGGAAGACCACCCTTTTCGTCACCGACTTGCCCGGCACCTACAGCCTCACTGCCTACAGCGCCGAAGAGGTGGTGGCTCGCGATATCCTGGTGCGGGAGCAGCCGGACGTGGTGGTGAACATTGTCGATGCCTCCAATCTGGAGCGTAATCTTTATCTGACGGTCCAGTTGCTGGAACTGGGGCTGCCGCTGGTGTTGGTGTTCAACATGAGCGATACCGCCAGGGCCCGTGGCTGGCAGTTTGACCTGGACAAGCTCTCGCGCTTCTTCGATACGGACATTGTCGAAATGGTAGGGCATACCGGCAAGGGGCTCGGCAATCTACTGGGCGCCATTGAGGCCACGGCGGCGCTGGGACGAAGAAGGGCGCCGCTGCGCATCGCCTACGGTGCGGAAATCGAGAAAGAACTCGATTGCATCGCCGACCTGGTCCGCCAGGACCAAGCATTGCCGAAAGAACTTGAAGCACGCTGGCTCGCTGTCAAACTGCTGGAGGATGACAAGGACATTGTTGACAAAGTTAGCCTGCCCAAACTTAAGGCGCAGATAGACAGCAGCGCGCACCTCATTGAAAAACAACTGGGCGAGTCGGCAGCGACCGCCATCGCTGCCGCTCGTTACGGAATCATTTCCGGCGCCTGCCAGGAGGCCGTGCGTTCCACCATCGAAATGCGCCACCACAGCTCTGACAGGATCGACGCGGTGCTGACCAACCGCATCCTGGCCCTGCCGATCTTTCTTGCCCTCATGTACCTGGTCTTCCAGCTGACATTTACCTTGGGCCAAGCGCCCATGGGCTGGATTGAGGCCGGTTTCGGTCGGTTGGGAGAATTCGTCGGCGGGCTCTGGCCCGAAGGCTCCGATGCCATCCTCAAATCACTTCTGGTCGACGGCATCATCGGCGGTGTCGGCGGGGTGCTGGTGTTTCTGCCGAACATCCTGCTGCTCTTCCTGGCCATCGCCATCCTGGAGGCCTCCGGCTACATGGCACGGGTGGCCTTCATCATGGACCGGCTCATGCGTAAGATCGGTCTGCACGGAAAATCCTTCATCCCTCTACTGATCGGTTTCGGCTGCTCGGTGCCGGCCATCATGGCCACCCGCACCCTCGACAACCGGCGCGACCGGCTCACCACCATGCTGATAGCCCCCCTGATGAGCTGCGGTGCCCGGCTTCCCATCTATGCCCTCATCATTCCCGCCTTCTTTCCCGAAGCACTCCAGGCACCCATGCTGTGGTCCATCTACATGATCGGCATCGTCCTGGCAGTGCTGCTGGCCAAACTCCTGCGCAGCACCTTGTTCAAAGGGAAATCGGTCCCCTTTGTCATGGAACTTCCTCCCTACCGTCTGCCCACCCTGCGCGGGGTGCTGACCCAGATGTGGCAACGGGCCTGGCTCTACTTGAAAAAGGCCGGCACCACCATCCTGGCCATCTCGGTACTGCTCTGGGCGTTGACCACCTTTCCCGCTCTACCCGAGAGCGATGCCAGGCGTTTCGAACTCCAGCGTCTGGCTGTAACCAGTGACGCACTGCCCGACGAGGCCAGGGATGAGACACTGGCGCGGATTCACAACGAAGAGACGGAAACTGCACTGCGCTCTTCCTTTGCCGGTCGCATTGGCCAGACCATGGAACCGATGCTGCGCCCCATGGGCTTTGACTGGAAGATCGGCACCGCCCTCATCGGCGCCTTCGCCGCCAAGGAGGTCTTCGTCGCCCAATTGGGCGTCGTCTACGCCCTGGGCGAGGCGGACGAGGAATCCATACCGCTCAGGGAACAGCTGCGTGAACGCTACACACCCCTGGTCGGTTTCTGCATCATGCTCTTCTGCCTGATCAGCGCACCATGCATGGCCACCATTGCCGTCACCCGCCGCGAGTCCGGCTCCTGGCGCTGGGCCTTGCTGCAACTGGGCGGACTGACCGCAATCGCCTGGTTGCTCACCACCCTGGTCTATCAGCTCGGCACGCTGCTGGGCCTGGGAGGCGGCTGAGAGGGAGAATGAATCATACAGTGCACAGAACGGCGATGATGTTCGCCACCCACCCACATCGACATAAGGAGAGAATGCATGAAAAAATTTCTCAACTCTACCATGGTGGCCACCGCCTTAGTGCTGGGGGCCGCAGGCGGCGCAGTGGCCGGCGCAGAGGAGAAGGCACCCCTGGGCAAGATCAACGACGCGCTCACCGTCACTGCGCTGTTGGAGACGGAATTCAGCTCAGCCAAGAACTTTGCCGGGGAAAGTTCCAGCGACCTGACGCTGTCCACCGTGGAACTGGGGTTCGACTTCACCCCCACCGACTGGGCTGCGGCCCATGTCCTGCTCAAGTATGAGGAGGGCAAGAACGATAACGACATCGAGATCGACGAGGCCTTCTTCACCCTGGGCAATGCGGAACACTTCCCGCTCAAGTTCACCGCCGGCAAATTTGTCCTGCCCTTTGGCGTCTTTGCAACCAAGATGATTCAGGATCCTTTGACACAGGAACTGGGAGAGATCAACAAAACTGCAGTGGCACTCGGGGTGGAGAGCAACGGTTTTGTCGCGGCCCTGTTCGGCTACAAGGGCATGGGTGAAATCGGCGCGACCGACGACGTGCGCGGTATGGGTGCCATGCTGGGCTACGGCTATGAGGCCGACACAACCAAGCTGCGCTTCAGCCTGAGCTGGGTCAACAACATCGCCGATGCCGGGACGGTGGAGGACTTCCTCGACGAACAGGGCTTCGAGGCGGTGCAGGACGAGGTCGCCGGTCTGGCCCTCAGTGCCGGCGCAACCTTCGGACCAGTCAGCCTGAGCGCCGAATACGTCGCCGCCCTGGATAACTACGATCCCGCGCAATTCGCCTTTGGCGCCGACGGGGCCAAGCCGCGGGCCTGGCAGGCGGAGGTGGCCTATACCATGGAAATCATGGAACGGGAAACCGTCTTTGCCCTGGGCTATCAGGGGACCAGCGAGGCCCTTGCCCTGGGCCTGCCTGAGACCCGGCTGCTGGCGGCCGCCTCGGTGGAGCTGGTACCGCACATCAATCTGGCGCTGGAATATTTTCACGACGAGGACTACGGCATTGCGGACGGCGGCACCGGCGAGGGCGCGGATACCGTGACCCTCAAGCTCGCCTTTGAGTTGTAACCCAGGCCAGGCTCCTGTACACAGATGACATAAAGCTGGAAAGAGCGACTCCTCTCGGGCGAAACAGGCGATGGAAATGGTTGGGGATTAAAGCCCAGGCGGAGCAGCTCGTATCGGCTTTCGCCAGCAGCATTTGAAATCGTTGAAGAAAGTTCCCTCGATCGTCATCATCACAAAATATGTTATCCCGCTTGATGCCACGGACAATGACTATCGTTCCCCCCACCCTCTTCGATCAGGATTGCGGGCGGCGCGCCGGGCGCTCGTCCGGTCATGCCGATTCCTTCCGCCCCGGTCTTCATTGCATCAGCTCCGGGTGTTGCTGCCGCGCCAGCTTCAGGGTTGCCAATGCCTCGGGGTAGAGAAAATGCTCGATCTGCCGTTGCAGTTCCGCGCCCAGGGGGCCGAGGGCGGCCGTGAGCAGCGCGGCTTGGGTATCGATGACCTGGTTGGCGCGTATGCTTGACACCGCCAGCATCGGCTCCAGTTCGGCCAGCACCTGTCGCACCGCCGGCCAATCCACTTCGCCCGTGCAGGGAGCGACAGGCTCCTCGGGCAGGGCGGCGAGGATCGCCGCGGTCAGCCGCTGCAACTCGTCGTCCACGGCATTGACCAGGCGGTCCACTTCGGCCGCGTCGCGGCCCTCCCTGATCGCCGCCTCCAGTTCGGCGGCCCGGCCCTGCACGCGGCTAGCGCCCAGATTGCCCGAACTGCCCTTCAGTGTATGGGCCAGCCGCCTGGCGGCGTCCCGCTCTCCCGTGGACAGATGCTCGCGCAACCTGCCGATATCGTCGCCATGATCGGCCGCATACTGGCGCAGCAGGCGCAAGTAGGTGGCGAGATGGCCGTTCAGCACCTTGAGTCCCTTCTCTGCCTCCAGGCCGGGGATGAGCATAAGGGCAGCAGGCAGCATCTCCCCGGTGACAGGGGCGGCGGGCGCAGCCATCGTGGTTTCCGGCAGCCAGCGCATCAGCGTGCCAAAAAGTTGCTCCGGATCGACCGGCTTGGCGACGAAGTCGTTCATGCCCGCAGCCAGGCAGCGTTCGCGATCCTCGTCGAAGGCATTGGCGGTCAGCGCCACGATGGGCAGCGTCGCGCAACCGGGCAGCGCGCGGATGACACGGGTTGCCTCCAGGCCGTCCATTCCCGGCATCTGCACATCCATGAGTATCAGGTCGTAGCCGCCGCTACGCGCCTTCTCCAATGCTCCCAGGCCGTCGTTGGCGACATCCACCTTCACTCCGATCTCGGCCAGCAACGCGACCGCGACCTCCTGATTGATCTTGTTGTCTTCGACCAGCAGGATGCGCGCGCCGGTCGGCATGGATTGCGGGCCCAGTTTCGCGAGGGCGGGCGTTTCTTCCGCCAGTTCTTCCGGCCCGAGATTGCTTTTGCCGAGGCGGGCGGTAAACCAGAAAGTGCTGCCCTGTCCGGGTACGCTCTGCGCGCCGGATTCGCCGCCCATCAGGCACGCCAGCCTGCGGGTGATGACGAGACCCAGACCCGTGCCGCCATAGCGGCGCGTGGAACTGGCATCGACCTGCTCGAAGGCGGTGAACAACTCCGCGATCTTTTCAGGCGCGATGCCGATGCCGGTGTCCGTCACTTCGAAGCGCAGCAGCAGGCCGGTTTCCGTTTCATCCGACTTGCTGATGCGAACGGTGATCTTGCCGCGCTGGGTGAACTTGACGGCGTTGGAAAGACAGTTGAGCAGTGCCTGGGCCAGCCGGGTGGAATCGCCCACCAGCACCGGCGGAATAGTGTCCCGCTCCACGATGAGCTGCAAACGCTTTTCGCGCACCTTGGGGCCGATCATCGAGACGACCTTGTCCAGCATGCGGTCGAACCCAAAATCGCCGATGCACAGCACCAGCTTGCTTGCCTCGATTTTGGAAAATTCGAGGATGTCGTTGACGATGGCGAGCAGGTGCCGGGACGCATCGCCGATCTTGTCCAGCTTCTCCGTCTGCGCCGGATCGGGATTGCCGCGCCGCAACAGATGCATGAGGCCGACGATGGCGTTCAGCGGCGTGCGTATCTCGTGGCTCATGTTGGCGATAAAGGCGCTCTTGGCCACGTTCGCCGCCTCGGCCACCAGCATGGCCTGCTCCAGTTGAATGTTTTTCCCCCGCAGCGCCTGCTCCGCCTGCTCGCGCTCGGTGACGTCCCTGAAAACGCCGACCATACAAGCGACTCCGCCAATCGTCATCGGGCCGCTGCTCACGTCCGCATGAAAGACGCTGCCATCCTTTCTCTTTATCGGCAGACCCGGCGCGATGCCGATTTGACCGCGGGCCAGCCGCTCGAATTCGCCCGCGACGCGGGCCATGCCTTCCTCGGGGTGAATGCCCGCCACCCCGAGATTGAGCAACTCATCGCGGCCGTATCCGAGCATGCGGCACATCGTTTCATTGACCATGCGGAACTGGCGGGATTGGGCCTCCGCCACGACGATTCCGTCCTGCACCGAGTCGAAAATGGTACTGAGCAGAACTTTGGAATCCGCCAGCGCCTGCTGTTCCCGCTTGCGCTCGCTGATGTCGCGCACCGTGCCCTGCAAGTAGACCTGTCCGTCCTCCTCCATGCGTGTCAGCAACACGTTCGCGGCGAAGGGTTCGCCGTCGAGGCGGCAATGTTCCCATTCGAAATAGTGCGAACCTTCGCGCACAGCGGTCGCGATCATCTCCTGTGCCTTCTCCGCCGACGGGCGACCGTCGGGTTGCAGTTCGGGCGAAACGTCCCATGGGCCAAGCGCGGTGAACTCGCTCTTGCTGGCGACCGCCAACAATTGCAGCGCGGCCTGGTTGGCGTCGGTGAAGCGCCATGACGGCGGCTTCAGCACCATCAAGGCATCGCGCGAGCTCTCGAACAGTCCCCGGTATTTTCTTTCGCTATCGAGTAACGCCTGTTCGGCGACGCGCAGCGCGACCCGCGCGCGCTGGCTGACGATGCCGTAGGCAATATCGTCGGCCATCTCCCCCAGCAGCGCAATTTCCTCATCGTCGAAGGCCGTCGCTCCGGACGCATAGATGCTCAAGCCACCGAAAACGGTGTCACCGTCGATCAGGGGCAAGGCAATGGTTGCGCTATAGCCGCGGGCCAGCGCGGCATCTTTCCACGGTGCGAATCCCGAATCGTTTGCGATGTCGCGGCAAACCTGCACCTTTCCGCTGCGAATGGCTCGCGCCACGGGGGTCTGGCCCGCATCGATGTTGGCCCAGGTGCAGCAATCCGGGGAACGGAAATCTTCCCCCACGCCGGCCGACGCCGCCAGCGTGAGATTCCCTTCCGGGGCATTCCCGGCATAGCAGATTCTTGCCAGACCGTAGCCACCCTGTTCGACGATATTGCACACTGAGTTCTGGATCAATTCCTCCTCGCTCTTGGCGCGCGCCAGCAGGCGATTGCCCGTTGATAGCACGCGCAAGGCGCGGTTGACGTGGCTCAGCGCCTCTTCGGCCTGCTTGCGCTTGGTAATGTCGCGAATGATGCCAATGGCATGCCACCGGTTGCCGGTGTTCACGGCACTGAGCGACAACTCCACCGGGAACTCGCTGCCGTCCCTGTGCCGAGCGACAAGCTCCAGTGTTTTGCCGATTGCAGCGCCTTCACCGGTCTGCTGAAAATGTCCGAAGCCTTTGCGATGCGCCTCAAGAAACCTTTCCGGCGCAATCAGGGTGTGCAGATTCTTGCCCGATGCTTCCTGATTCGAATAGCCGAGGATTTGCTCCGCAGCGGCATTCCAGAAAGAAATGTTGCCAGCGTGATCGATCATGATAATCGCATCCTGCGCGGACGCGCTCATGGCCCGGAATTTCTCTTCGCTTTCCTGCAGTGCCGCGGTGCGGTCGCGCACCTGGGTGTCGAGGCTCTCGTTGATCAAGTTGAGTTCGGTCTGGATGGCCACCAGTTCCCGGCTCAGGTTGAGCATGTTGACGTACAGGGAGAGCATCAGGTTCAGCACCTGCTTGCCGCCGGCGGCGATGTTGTAGCGCTTGCCGCCGTAGGACACCACTTCGTCCCGCCGCTCTTCCGTTCTTCGCCTTTCGATCGGGGAGTCGAGCAGGGAATGGATGCGATTCAGCAAATCGGTCTCGGCGAAGGGCTTGACGATGTAGGCATCGGCGCCGGAATTGATCGCCTCGATGATGTCTTCCGGCTCGGCCAGCACCGTGAGCAGCATCAGCGGGATATTCCACAGTTCATCGTCGGTCTTGATGGCGCTACACAACTGGTAGCCGTTCATCAGCGGCATGTTGATGTCGCTCATCACCAGCGCGGGACGATGCACACGCGCCGCTTGCAGACCTTCCTCGCCGTTGCGCGCGATGCTCACCGCGTAGCCCGCCCGGGCGAGGGTGCGACGCAGCAGTTCTACCTCCACCTTGCTGTCCTCGATGACCAGGATGTTCGATTGCGGAATGTTCGATTGCAGAATGTTCGATTGCAGAATGTTCGATTGCAGAATGCGGATTGCGGAATGCGGAATGGGGGCGGCGCTCCGGGGGGAAGCGGTTGTGGCTTCGGGTAGGGGCGTATTCGATTTGTTTTCATTCGTCATTTCGTGCTCCAATCACTCCGCATTCCGCACTCCGCATTCCGCACTCCGCATTCCGCAATGGTTTCCAACGCTTCGTGGTAAAGAAAGTGTTCGATCCGTTGTTCCAGTTCCACGCCCAGCGGACCAAGCGCGGTCTTGAGCAACGCGGCATGGGTTTCGAATATCTGGTTGGACTGCATGCTGCCCGCAGCCAGCAGCGGTTCCAGTTCTGCCAGCACCTGTCGCACCACGGTCCAATCCACTTTGTCCGCATAGGGCGCTGCAAGCGTTTGCGGCAGTGCCGTGCGTATCCCCGCAACCAACGCCTGCAAGCCAATGTCGAGCGTGTTCGCCAGCAGTTTGATGGTCACCGCATCCCGACCATCCTTGATCGCCGCTTCCAGTTTGGCGGCCAAGTCCTGTACGCCGGTGGCGCCCAGATTGGCCGAACTGCCTTTTAGCGTATGGGCCAGCCGTCTGGCTTCGTCCCAGTCTCCCGCAGATATCCGCTCGCGCAGCCGGGCCATGTCGTCGCCATGATCGGCTCCAAACTGGCGCAGCAAACGCAGGTAGATGTCGATGCGGCCGTTCAGCACCTTGAGTCCCCTCGCAATATCCAGTCCGGGGATGGCGGCAAGCTCGGCGGCTGGCGCCTCAATTGCGACGAGGGCGGCGGGTGTAACCATCGCTGCGGGAGACAGCCAGCGCAACAGCGTGCCGAAAAGTTGCTCGGGATCGACCGGCTTGGTGATGAAGTCGTTCATGCCCGCGGCCTTGCAGTGTTCGCGATCTTCGTCGAAGGCGTTGGCGGTCATCGCCAGAATGGGGAGCATCGCGCAGCCGGGCAGGGCGCGGATGGCACGGGTCGCCTCCAGGCCGTCCATGCCCGGCATCTGCATATCCATCAGGATCAGGGCGTAGCCGCCTTTGCGCGCCATCTCCAGCGCTTCAAAGCCGTCGTTGGCAACCTCCACCTTCAATCCAACTTCGCTCAGGAGTTCTACCGCGACTTCCTGATTGATCTTGTTGTCTTCGGCCAGCAGAACGCGTGCGCCGACCGGCATGGTTTGCAGGCTCAACTTGCCACGCGAGGGGGCGTCGGCCAACTCATCCACGCCGAGTTCGCTCCTGCGCAGGCGTGCGGTAAACCAGAAGGTGCTGCCTTGGCCGGGCACGCTCAGCGCACCGGCCTCGCCGCCCATGAGGCGCGCCAGTTGCCGGGTGATGGCAAGTCCCAAGCCGGTGCCGCCGTAGCGGCGCGAGATGCTGGCATCAACCTGCTCGAAGGCGGCGAACAGGTTGGATAATTTGTCCGGGGCAATGCCGATGCCGCTGTCCGTCACTTCGAAGCGCACCAGCAGATCGGTTGGCGTTTCCTCGGATTTGGAAATGCGCACAGTGATCTTGCCGCGCTCGGTAAATTTGACGGCATTGGACAGATAGTTGAGCAGGGCTTGCGCCAGCCGGGTGGAATCGCCCACCAGCACCGGCGGCACATCGTCACGATCCACGACGAGTTCCAGATGCTTGTCGCGTACCCTGGGGCCGATCATGGAGACGACATTGTCCAGCATGCGGGCGAAGGAAAAATCGGCAACACTCAGATTCAGCTTGCCCGCTTCGATCTTGGAAAAATCGAGAATGTCGCTGATGACCGAGAGCAGGTGGCGGGACGCATCGACGATTTTCTCCAGCTTCTCCATTTGCGCGGGATCGGGATTGCCGCGCCGCAGCAGGTGCGTGAGTCCGACTATGGCATTCAGCGGCGTGCGTATCTCGTGGCTCATGTTGGCAACGAAGGCGCTCTTGGCCGCGTTCGCCGCATCAGCGATGTTGCGTGCCTCGATCAAGTCGTCTTCGATACGCTTCTTGTCCGTGACGTCGCGGTTCGAAGCGCGGCGGCCCATAGCTTTGCCCGACGCATCCTTGACCTGCTGGCAGATATGCTCCATCCATCTGCACTCGCCGTTCTTGTTCGTGATGCGGAACAGGAGAGTCTCAATCCCGACAAGTTCATCATCCTCCCCGCGAAAATGGATTTCCACGCGGGTGCGATCATCGGGATGGACGAGATCAAACAACAAGGCGGGCCGCGCAATGAATTCCTCGGCGCGATGTCCGGTGATGCGCTCGCAGGACGGAGAGCAATAGAGCCAGTTGCCTTCGGTATCGATCCATGTTTCCCAGTCATAAGTGAAATCGGCCACCGTCCGGTATCTGAGTTCCGTCTTGGTCAGAGCGTCTGTACGCTGTTCCACCAGTTCTTCGAGATGATGGCGGTGCCGGTCCAGTTCCTCGGCGTTAAGCTTCTGTTCGGTGATGTCGTGAAAGACGCCGACTATATGGGGTCGCCCGCTCAACGTCATGGATGCGCCACTGATGTCGGCGAAAAAAATTCGACCGTCCTTGCGTTTCACGGGCAGGTTCCGCGCCACGTGGATCTTGCGTTCCATCTCGCCGAACTGCCGCCGCACCTCCGGCAGCGCCTCCGGCGGGTGAATGTCCTGTAGACCGAAGCCTAACAACTCCTCCGGCTCATAGCCGAGCATGTCGCTGATCACGCGATTGCCGATGACGAACTTGCCGGTCTCAGCGTCCGCCACCAGGATGCCATCGGCGGTGGCCTCAAGGACGGCGCGCAAGCGCTGCGCGGACTCGCGCAAATTCGCCTCGGCCTGCTTGCGCTCGCTGATGTCGCGGCAGATGCTCTGGAGATAATTGCGGTCGCCGATGCGGATGCGACTGGATGCGAACTCAATCGGCAGCCGGGTGCCGTCTGGCCGCTCGAAATCAAGTTCGCTCGAACCTCCCTCGCCCTCAGTCCGCACTGCCTCGAACTTGCGCCGCGCCGCCTCACGCAACTCGGGCGGTCGCAAATCCCAGATGTGCAAGTGCTTGAGCTCGTTCAGCGGCCTGCCGCATTGCTTTTCAAACTCCGGATTGCATTCGACCACCAGGCCGGACTCGGCATCGATCAGCACGATACCGTCGCGCGCGTTGGCAAAGATGCTGCGGTAACGTTTCTCGCTCTCCACGAACGCGGCGGTACGCTCCTGCACCTGCCGGTCCAGGCTTTCGTTGAGCAGGCTGAGTTGGGTCTGGGTGGTCTCCAGTTCCCGGTTCTGATTGAGCGTGTTCTCGTAGAGCGAGAGCAGCAGATTGAGTATCTGTTTGCCACCGGCGGAAATAGCATGGCGTTCGCCGCCGTAGCCCACCACTTCCTTGCGCCGCTCTTCCGTTCGCGGCCTCTCGATCGGGGCATCCAGCAGGGAGCGGATGCGCTCCAGCAGGATGGTTTCGACGCAGGGCTTGATGATGTAGGCGTCGGTGCCTGAATTGATCGCTTCGATGATGTCTTTCGGCTCCGACAACACTGTAAGCAGCATTAGCGGAACGTTCCACAGTTTATCGTCGTACTTGAGAGCGCGGCATAATTGGAAGCCGTTCATCACCGGCATGTTGATGTCGCTCAACACCAGCGCAGGCCGGTGCGCACGCGCCGCTTGCAGGCCTGCCTCGCCGTTGCGCGCCACGCTCACAGTGTAGCCCGCCCCGGCAAGCGTGCGGCGCAGCACTTCCGCCTCGACGGGGCTGTCTTCGACGATCAGAATCTCGGGCGAATGCGGAATGCTGATTGCTGATTGCGGAATGGAGTCAGCGCTCTGTTGCGTGGCGGTCGTTGCTTCAACAACGGGCGCTGCACGGCCTGCCCCTTGCGTGAGAATTCCGGGTTCAGTATTCGATTCGATTTCATTCATCATTCCGCACCCCTCACTCCGCATTCCCCTTTACCAACGCCACCAGCGCCGGTGCAATGTGATCGAGCGGCAGCACATGCTGCGCCGCCCCCAGTTCCACCGCCGCCTTGGGCATGCCGTAAACCACGCTGCTGGTCTCGTCCTGCGCGATGGTGGCGCCGCCTGCTGCTGCGATTTCCGCCATGCCTTCGGCGCCGTCGCGGCCCATGCCGGTGAGCAGGACGCCCACCGTACCGGCGCCGTAGCGGCGCGCCGCCGCGCGCAGGGCGACGGTGGCCGATGGCCGGTGGCCGTCGCAGGGCGGAGCCAGCGAGAGCGAAAATCGTCCGCCGTCATCCAGCTCCAGATGGGTGTCCTCGGGCGCGAAATAGACCATTCCGGCACACGGCAGCTCACCCTGCACGGCTTTGCGCACAGTCAGCGGGCAGGCTTCGGCCAGCCAGTTCACCAGCCCGGTGAGAAAGTCGCTGCCGATATGCTGCACGCACATCACCGGTACCGGGAAGCTGGCAGGCAAACGGGAGAGAATTTCGCGCAGTGCCTGCGGGCCGCCTGTGGAAGCGCCGATCGCCACGATGCGCACGTTGGCGTGGGGTGTCAGCCTAAGGGGCGGCAGAGTCGGGGGAGTCGTCTTCGCTGTTGCGGTGCGGCGGAAGACATGCACGCCGGCGAGGATGCGAATCCTGCTGGCGAGCTCCCTGGCCAGCTTGTCCTGATCCGCTCCGAGAATGTCATGCGGCTTGGCGTAAATATCCAATGCGCCCGCTTCCAGCAAGCGGAAGATATTCGGCGAGTCCGGTTCCACCGATACGCTCACCACCAGGATCGGGCGCGGATATTTGTTCATCACCGCGCGGGTAAATTCCAGCCCGTCCATAACCGGCATGTGCAGATCGGTGCAGATCACATCGGGATTCAGCGTCGGTATCAGTTCAAGCGCCTCCTTGCCGTTGGCGGCAGTGCCCGCCACCTGAATGTCGGGCATGCCGGACAGCAGGCGTTGCAGGATATGCAGTGCGATGGGGGAATCGTCGACGAGGAGGACCCTGATTGGGGAATTCGGAGTGCTGATTGCTGAATGCGGAGTGGTCATTTTCTGTTTGCCTTGGCCGTTTTTATAGATGAGACCGTGATGGCTACGAGTTCGTCAGCTTCCGTCATGAGCGGTTGTAATCTGGTCAACGGCAGAATATTTGCCTCGGCCAGCAGTTCCATCCAGTAGATACATTCGTCGGCCTCTTCTTCTACGATTCCCATCTTGGCAATGAAGTCCGCCGCCGACTTTGCACGACACGCCGCGCGATAATTCGCACCCACCGATGTTCCCGAGCGGAGCAATTGCCTGCCTATTACCTCGGCTGTCCTACCCCCCGGCAAGCTATCAACCAACCCAATAATTTGCAGCGCGAAACTCTTGGTCCGCTGCTTCAAATCATTCCGCATTCCGCATTCCTCATTCCGCATTCCGCATTCCGAGTTCCGCATTCCTCATTCCGCATTCCTCATTCAAATAAGCCTTTTCAACGTATCCAGCAGCACGCGCTGATCGAACGACGGTTTGGGGATATAGGCGTTGGCGCCGGCATCGAGGCCGCGGCGTTTGTCTTCGTCGGACGCAAGTGAGGTCACCAGAATCACCGGCAACTCTTTGTAGCGCGGCTCCGCGCGTATGCGCGCCGTGAGCGCGAGGCCGTCCATGTTGGGCATCATGATGTCCGACACCACGGCGGCGAACGAGCGGCTGCCGAGCGCGTTGAGCGCATCCACGCCATCCACCGTCGCCACCACCTCGTAGCCGCCGTCCTCGAGAATGCGCTTCTCCATGGCGCGGATCAGCGCCGAATCTTCCACCAGCAAGATTGCGGATTGCGGAATAAATTCCGCAATCCGCATTCCGAATTCCGCATTCGATTCATTCCGCAATCGACATGTGCGCAGCAGGTCGGCGGGGTTCAGCACCGCGCAAATCTTGCCGCTGCCCAGCATGGCCAGCGCGGATACGTTGCGCACGCGCCGCAACGGCGGGCCAAGCGGTTTGGGCACCACTTCCTCCTCGGCCAGCAGATCGTCCGCCAGCAAACCCAGCCGCTCGTCACCAACCTGAATCACGATGCACGCCAGTATGTCGGGTACTGCTGCACCTTTCCCGACCGGCAATTCCAGCAGGTCGGCAAGGCGCGCGGCCATCACCGGCTGGCCATCCAGCAGGATGGCCAGATGTCCTTCGAGGGTGAAGATATCTGCTTCGCGCACGCGCCGCGAGGTATGGATGGATTCGACCGGCAGTCCGTATAGTCCGCCGCCCGCGCTCGCCAGCAGTATCTGCGTGGCAGCGACGCTCAACGGCAGTTGCAGCTTCACCGTCAGTCCTTGACCAGTTGCGGATTCCAGATGAACGCTTCCCTTCATCCGCTCGACATTGACACGCACCACGTCCAGTCCCACACCGCGCCCGGACAGTTCGGTGACGAAGGTGCTGGTGGTAAAGCCGGGCATGAAGATCAGTTGCTGCAATTGTGCCGGGGTCATGGCGGCGAGCGTTGCTTCGTCGTGCAGGCCGCGCTTCTTCGCTTCCTGCCGGATCGCTGCCGTGTCCAACCCGCGACCGTCGTCCTGCACCGTCAGTTGCACGTTGGCGTTTTCGCGCATGGCGCTCAGCCGCACCGTGGCGCTGCGCGGTTTGCCCAGCCGCTCGCGTTCGGCGGGCGCTTCGATGCCATGGTCGATGGCGTTGCGGATCAGGTGCATCAGCGGGTCTTTCATTTCCTCGAGAATGCGTTTGTCCACGCTGATGTCGCCCCCCTCGATCAGCAGTTCCACTTCCTTGCCCTGTTCTTTGGCCAGGTCGCGCAGCATGCGCGGAAACAGCGCAAACACGGTGGATAGCGGCAGCAGGCGGATGCTGCGGACCTGCTCTTCCAGCAGGTGCACGGTGGCTTCCAGGCGCGCGCTATCGTCGAAAAGCGCATTGCGCGCCTGCTTGAGCAGTCCGCCGAATGTGGATTGCGGAAGGGCGAATGCAGATTGCGGAAGGGGGGGGGCGGAGTGGGCGGAGGTTTTCATTCCGCAATCCGCATTCCGCAATCCGCAATCGCCTCCTCCTTTCCGGCGGCCCCGTTCCAGCACCGTCCATTGCTCCAATAGCTCTTCCATCAGCGTCAGCCGGTGCTGCGCCCGACCCTGAATCACGGAGAGTTCGCCTACCTGGGTCAACAAATCGTCCAGCTTGCGGGTCTCCACGCGCACGGTATCGATGCGGAAAGGCGTGGCGGAATTCGGAATGCTGAATTCGGAATGCGGAGGATTCGATTGCGGAATGGGGATTGCGGATTGCGGAATATCCGGTTGCGGAGAGGCTGCTAATTCCGCATTCCGCATTCCGCATTCCGCAATCCGCATTCCGCATTCCGCATTCGAAAGCGCTTCCTGCACATGCCGCCGCAAATCAACCAGCGCAACATTCATGTGCTCGATCACCTCCGGCATGAGCGGCGTTTCGCCTTTGCGCGCCGCATTGAAGATGCTCTCAAGTCCGTGCGCGGCACTTTCAATCCTGCCCAGCCCCAGCATGCGCGCCGCGCCTTTCAAACTGTGCGATTCGCGGAACACTTCTTCCAGCAATGCCGGGTCGGTCGGCGTTTTCTCAAGGCGCAGCAAGCCGTCGTCGAGACGCGCGAGATGCTCCGCGCTTTCCGCCTCGAATAGTTTGTGCAGTTCCTGGTCTTCGATCATGGCGTGTCTCCCGCCGCTTCGGTCACGCGATTGCCTTGAGGTTTTCCGCTGCCTCGTTCAGGTTCTGCACGCCGATCTTGGTCTGGCTGATTCCGGCGGCGGTCTCCTTGGCACCGGAGACAATGCTGTTGGTCGCTTGGACCACCTGGTTGAAGGCGGCGGATTGCTGCTGGGCGTTGAGCATTACCTGCTGGGCATTTTCGTTGGCGCTACCGGCCAGGCTGGCCAGGTTACTGAACAGTTCTGCAACCTTTTGCACCAGTTGTGTCACCTCGCTTACGGTGTGGGTGCCTTCTTCCGTCATCATGATGGAGGAGTTGGTGGCTTTCTGGATGTCGGTTACGAGCACCGCAGTTTGTTCCGCCGATTTCTTGCTCTCGTCGGCGAGCTTGCGAATTTCGCTTGCCACAACGGCGAAACCCTTGCCATGCTCGCCGGCGCGGGCGGCTTCCACCGCGGCGTTCAAGGCCAGCATGTTGATCTGTCCGGCCAAGTCCTTGAGCACAGTGGCGGTGCTGCCGATCTGGCCGGTCTGCTCGCCCAGGTGCAGGATCTGGTCGGCCATGGCGCCGATCTTGTCCTTGAGACCGCCCATTGCTACCACCGCCTGACGGGTGGTCTCGTCGCCCTGTGCAGTGGCGGCGCCGGCTTTTTCCGCCACCGCCGCCGCGTTCGCCGCCTGCGCGGCTGTCTTTTTTGAGGAGGCAGCCAGCTCCTCGATGGTGGCGGAGGTCTCGTTAGCCGCGGTCGCCTGCTGGCTGGCGGTGCGCTCGTGCTGGGTAATGGTGGCGGCGATTTCGTTGGCGGCAGTGGAAAGCTGGGCGGCGTTGATAGTGATTTTGCGGCTCACCGCAGCGGCGAGCCAGACGGCGATGGCGACTGCCAGGGCGATGGCGCCCAACATGCCGTAGATGATCGAATTGGCGACTGTACGCATGGCCGCGTCGTAGGTTTCCTGGCGCTCTTTCACGATCTCGGTTTCCCGTTGCCTGAAACGATTCCATTGTGCGTCCACTTCTGCCGATTCCTTGATGCCCTCGCCGCCACGGAAACGGGCCTGGGCTTCCGCCTGCTTGCCTGCGTCCACCAGGATCAGGAACTGGTTGTCCAGTTTGATCAGGTCTTGCCCCATGTTCAGCATGCTGTGCAGATTCTCCTGCTGCTGCGGGTCTTTCACCAGGCCGGTGAGTTTTTCGCCCCGGCTGGCGAAGTCCTTTTCGCTGTCCAGGAAAGTCTGGCGCGAGGTCGGATTCTTTATCAGCAGATAACCGCGCGCTGCGCGCTGCATCTTGGTCAGGGTATAGGCGAGGTCGCGGGCTTCGTCCATGGTCAGGTGCGAAGCTTCTACCCCCGCTGCGGCGTGCGTCGCCTGGTGCAGGTTATAGAACACCAGCCCCATGGCGCCCAGCAGCAACAGGAGCGGAGCCAGATAACCCAGCAAGATGCGCTGGCGCAGTTTCATTTTTTCGAACATGACATTCTCCCAGTTAAGTGCGGAATTCAGAATCCGGAGTGCGGAATGACTCCGCAATCAGCATTCCGTACTCCGCAATCGATTAAAGTGCGGAATTCAGAATCCGGAGTGCGGAATGACTCCGCAATCAGCATTCCGCACTCCGCAATCGATTAAACGCTTTCATTAACAATCCATTCTTCCCGCGCCAGCAGCGCGGGCAGGTCCAGTATGGTCATCGTCCTGCCCACATACGGTGCGGTACCTGTGATTGATACCCCGCACAGTTCGCGTAGCGCCGCAGGGGCTGGCTGCAATTCCTCGTCACGTAGGTAAACGACGTTATGCACCTGATCCACTGCGATCCCCACTGCGTACTCGCCGAGAAGGGCGACTACGGCCTTGCCGCCTCTGGCGGCAGGCGGCAGGTTGAGCGCGGAACGCGGGTCGATCAGGGTGAGCAGTTCGCCGCGCAGGCTCATGGCCCCCAGGATGTGCGCTGGGCAGCAGGGAATGGGACTCAATTCGGCGATGTCGCAGAATTCCAGTACGTCCGCGAGCTCGATGCCGAAATATTCGCCGCCCAGTTCCACCACCGCCAATCCGAGGCCTGCACCCTCGTCGTCGGCTGCGGTTTCCTGTAGCGCCATCGCCCGCTTGCGGAACAGCGCGCGTTCTGCGGGGGTGGCATCCGGGCAGAAGTAAGCGGCGGGCGCAGGCAGTTCCGCTGCTTCAATCAACTCCGTTCCTTCGGGCAATTGCGTTCCTTCGGGTAACTGCGTCAGACGGGGTACATCAAGCAGCGTCACGAGGTCGTCGCCCACGCGAGCCTCGCCGGTCACCAGGTGAGTCGGGCCGGGAACTCTTGCATCGAACTGGGGGGGAGATTGAATGGCGTCGCAGGGCAGATCGATCACTTCGCGCACTTCATTGACGATCACCCCCATCGGCAGGCGATCGGTTTCCAGCACCACGACATGATCGCCGGTGCTGTAACGCCGCGCCGGATGCTCGAAGCGCCAATGGAGGTCGGCGACGGGAATGATTTGTCCGCGCAGGCTGAACAGGCCGACGATCCAGGGCGGCGCTTCCTCGACCGGCGTCAACTCGGGCAGCCACACGGATTCGCGCACCAGTGTTGCGTCCACACCGAAGAGCGCGCCGTCGTGATCGAAAATCAGCAGGGGTCGGGTAGTCATGTGGTCATCCTTTATTGCGCAAGCCACTGCGCCATCTCGGCCGCAGTCGTTTCATAAGGTTCGATCACCGCGTCGCCGGGCAGTGCGCGCACGATGTCCAGCGCCGCGCGCCGCAGAGTCTGTGCCCGCAGCACATTTTCGGTTCGCTCGCATAAGGCCGCCAGTTCCAAAGTGGCCGCGACGTTGCACGGATCGAGGTAGAGGGTTTTGTCCAGCAGTTGCCGTGCTTGCTCGAAATCTCCGTTGAGCTGGGCCAACTGCGCCAGCAGGAAATGCGGCTCCGGCGCGAGCGGGGCAATGGTCAGCGCCTGGCGGCAGGTTTGTGCGGCCCGGTCGTAGTCGCCGCGGTCGGCGAAGGCGTGTGCCGATGCAAGCAGGTCTTCTGCGCTTGGGGCGATTGGCGGGATCAGGCCGGATTGTTCATTGGAACTATCTCTCCTTGCAGGAGCCAGCTTGCTGGCGAAATTGTTTGTCAAATTCGCCAGCAAGCTGGCTCCTACTATAGGTTTTCGTCCTAACCCAAGTTTAACACGTCTAAATATTATCTCTGTATTTTCTGATTGTTGCGTCGACACCTTGCTTGCAGTGGCACTACAACCTTGTTGTCGG
>MTEI01000029.1 GCA_002083775.1 Rhodoferax ferrireducens
GCAAAGAGCAACTATGGACATCAGCCTACTATGTTGGAACGGCTGGCTCCGTGAGCGCCGAAACAATTCGACGTTACATCATGGAGTGTCAGGGCAAGTGAGTCTGCGACTCACCCTGCTTTCATCCCCCAGCTAAAGCTCGGGGGAATTACCGCAGGGTTGTCAATCTACTGTGAGGTGCGATGCTGGGCACGTCAAACCAATGAGGCAGATCTGGCTGCCGATGCTGGTGCCATGTTTACCGAGCAGCCGCACGTCAGCCGGGAAGTATTTCTTACCCGGGTTGACCACTGGACAGTGACAAGTTCTCCCCGTCATGCACTCTGTTTTTTGGCTAATCGCAGTATTGACAACTCCATCGCCAAGTCGATCCATTTTTCCATTAACAGCTTCAGGCGCTCGTAGTTTTTAAGCTGCTTACGCACGGTTGCCAAATCCTCCTTCTTGACGAACTTGGTACTGCTCTTGCCCTTGCGGGTGTAGCTGACCTGGTAGTAGGGTCCGTGTTTGACGGGCGGGTCGGCCTTGCACTTGCACCCCGGGGAGCCGCACACGTTGTACTGGGTCGACAGGCTGCCAGGGCGCAAGTCACCCAGGGCTGCGAGGTCGCGCTTCACCTTTTCAATCTGACGCTGCAGTGTTGCTTCGCGGCGGATGTCCATGGCACAAATCCCGGTGGTTTTTGATATGGAAAGTATAGCGGCTTACAGCCGATAGCTTTATAATGCTATCGGTATGCAATCGGCTTACTTCACGCCTGGGGCAGGCCCAGGAGACGCCTTGATGGAGTTATGGACTCAATGGCTGCAAGCTGTACGCTGTCTGCGCCCAGCCTGCTCTCGCTCACTCACCTTTGTGTGGATGACTCTGGTTTTGATCAGCCTGTGCTGTCGCTCTGATAACCTGGGCGTCACCAGCTTTGTACGGGTATTGAACTTGCGCGGGGATGCCTACCACCGACTTCTGCATCTGTTTCATAGCAAGGCCCTGGATCTCGATGTCCTGACATCGTGCTGGGTGCGCCTTTGCCTGGTGCTGTTTCGTCCCTTTCAGCTCCGCACACGTCTGGTCTGCCTGGCTGATGGTATCAAGGCACCCAAGGAAGGCAAACGCATGCCTGCTGTCAAGTTGCTGCACCAGGAGTCGCAAAACAACACCAAGCCTGAGTACGTCATGGGGCATTCGTTTCAGGCCCTGTCTCTTCTGGTGCACTCTGCGGGTGGCCAGGTGGCGGCGGTTCCTCTGACCGTTATGCCCGCGGCAATGACCACGGCGAGCAAGGCGACAGACACGGCTTGTAGGGCCAGCGTGAGGATGCTGATCTGGACTGACATGGCACCCAGTGTTGCAAAGGTGACGGCCACGGCTGCTGCGGCCACGAAGGGGATGAACATGGAGGATTCTTTCGGGTTGGTGGTTGTGGGGAGAAAAAGAAGGCGCCTTGAGATTGTTCTAAGAGCGTCTCTAGAGGTGAAATGGCGCGGTTCATCGATAGGAGCAAGGATTCTTGAGCGGCAAGGGGCTTAACTCGTAAAAAAAGTTGCACTTGCTTTCAGTATTGAATTATTTCTGCAACAATGAGTTGAAGAAATAGAAAAATCGCGTGGACGCCACGCAGAAAGACACACAAATGGGAACGTTTCGAAATCTACTTTTTTTTGCCATGCTAGCCGGTGCAGCCTGCGCTCATTCGCAAGGCAGTAGTGCAAAAGAGTTGTTCACTGGGCTTGATGGTGAAACCACTCAGTTGACATCAGCCAAAGCTGTGACTGGTCCAGCTAAGCCAGTTCGTCCTAAGGTGTTGGGACTGCAAACTACGATCTACCAATTGTTCGATGATGGCGGCATAAAAACTGTGTCTCCTTCGACAGTTTTTGCTGGTGGAAGCAGAATTCGACTTGGATTTAACGCAAATAAGGCGGGATATTTATACATAGTGAACATCGGCAGTTCTGGAAAAGTTTCTACAATTTTTCCTTCAACAGTAACTGACAATAATCAAGTTCGCCCAGGGCTTGTATACCAAATTCCTCAGCAGACTGGCAAATCGATTAGATTCGACATGACGCCAGGTGACGAGCACATCATCGTAGTTCTTGCCGAATCGCGCATTACAGAGTTCGAATTTGGAGGGCAGAAAATTGCTCTCTATTCTCCAAACTCGGATTCAGGGGCGACTCCAATCAATCAGTCGCAGCGAGTAGTAATTGCGTCTCTTGACCTTACCTCGAGTTCGAAGGACTTATTTGTAGAAGATGATGGCGTTTTCCAAACCGTCGTATTTAATCCAAATGCGGAATCTAGCAATAAGAAAAAACCTTTGGTAACTTCAATGAAACTTGCTCATCGCTGAAGCGAAGAGATTTTTGCGTTATTTATATACGCGCTATTTTTCGGCGTATTGGTGATCACGCAAGGATGTTAAATCATTGACCTGTGGTTTCAGTTGATTGTTTTTATGATACTTGTACGAATCGCTAAAAATACTTTGGTGACGCTGTTGGCAGTTGCAGTTGCGGCTACTGGTTGCTCTACAGCTCAAATGCAGCAGATGAAGGAGGAGCGAAACAACAAGTTGCAAGCTCAATACACATCGTTCAATTCTTGCTTCAAGGAAGAAAAAGTAGCTGCAATTGCATCCATGGCGCTGCTTGGTGCGCTAGTTGGCAAGGTAGCGGGTGGTAGTGGTGGAAAAGGTAATACTGCAGCAGCGCTGGGAGCAGTACTCGGAGGAATTGTGGGTAACAAGATTGCCTGGGGAAACTGCCTAGATGCGTTTGCCACAAAACCGCAAATTATTATCGTGAATGATCGTGCCACGGTATTGGCTCAAAGTGGGCAAACTTCCAATCAGGTGAACGTTAAGTCATTGACAATCCGAAGTGTTAGTGCTAGTCCTCTCATTTTCGGAAAGGATTTAGAGGTCGCTGTAACCTACTCTTATGTAAGTGACAACCCAGCCGCACGTGATATAAAAGCGCGAGTATCACGCAACTTGACATTCACTGCTCCTGATGGTAGCAGACAAGACGTTGTATCAAATACTGAGGACACTATTCAGCAAGGCATCAGTAAAGCAACGTTTGCCATTCCAACACCGTCACTGGAAGATGCCCAAGAGCTTCAATCAACAAAAGACTGGGCTTTCAAGTTAATTGTTGAAGTTGACGGCATGCGTCAAGAGAAGGTTGTACCACTTACAGTTGGTCACTTGTCTAATGCAAAAGCTCAATTATCTCATGCACCCGTAAGCATGTCCCAAAATGCAGCATCTGTGCCAATCGATGCGGAAACTATTATCCTTATTAGTGGAACAAAGCTTTTCAAGGCAACTAATTCACCTGTGGTAGTAGCCGTATTAAAAAAACGTACTTCTGTGAAGGTTGTGCAGCGTTCACTTGTGGGAAAGGTGAAATGGGTTCAAGTGCAGACTCCGGATGGCAAGGAAGGTTGGTTTAAGGACACTTCGAAATGAGATCGTTATCGTTTTTTTTTGCGGCTTTTTTTTTACTATTGACTGCAGCGTTTGCTGCCCCGAGTAATGATGATATAGCCTTAATCAAATTGCGATTTTTGCAAGAAAACCTAAAGAATGCATCAGTAGAGTTTTCCAATGATGGACGGCTCAGACTCACTGGTCGATTTCAAGACAGGGCAGAAGTTCAGCTTGCATTTGCGTTAGCACAGCAGGTAGCAGGAGTGCGGTGGATCGCCCCAACAACTCCAGAAAATGTCCGTTACCCAGGCACCGAAGCTATCAAGTCCGGAATTTTGGCTGCGCTTCGTAAGTCAAGGGTCGCCGGTGCTGCAATCGGTCAAAACGAGTCCGAGCGTTACGCTCTGGTCGTCGGTGTTGGCACCTACTCTTTGAAGGGGATAGCTCCCATTCCGAATGCAGGTGACGATGCAAAGGCAATCGTTAACTTCCTCGGAGCTAAAGGTTTTAAACGAGAGAATTTAATTTTTCTGCTTGAAGACCAAGCAACTAAACATAACGTCGCGCAAGCTATGCGAGACCTTGAAAGCAGAGTAAGACCGAATGACTCTGTTGTGCTTTATTTTAGTACGCACGGCGCACCACCCAATGATCTGGGCAACATGTCCATTGTAATGCACGACACTAGCGTTGATAAGAAGCGACGATTGGTTGATCCGAAGACGGCTCTTCAGGATGACGACCTCAAGAAATTCATTGAAACCGTAAGTCCCACTCGTGTCGTGGTAATCTTAGACATTTGCTATAGTGGCTCAGCTTTTGTCAAAGTGCCGGGTGTAATAGCATCAACTTCAAAAGACCTGTTTGTGGAAGAGTCGAATTTCGCCACTGGTGTTAGTCAAACGAATTTGAATTATTTAGCTGGTGGCAAACAAGAACAGGAAAAAATTCTTATATCAGCAAGTGGCCCTGATGAAAAGTCATGGAATAGTCAAACGCTGAAACACGGTTACTTCACCTATTATTTCGTTGATGAACTAAAACGCAAAGGCGATTTGCAAAGTGCATATCTGTCAGCGAAACCACGCGTGCAATCTGAAGTTCAGCGCGTTGTTCGGGCCGAGAGGAACGACCCAACAATAAATCAAACACCGCAGGCTACTTTTATCCCCGAAGCTGCCACTCTCAAATTTTGAATTTGGAAAATACATGACCACACTAAATAATCATTTCATAATTGGTCTTGGAGGCACAGGTGGAAAAGTAATCCGTGAATTTCGCAAGCTGTTTGAACGTGAAAATCAAATCAACGATGATACAAAATACGAGTTCTTGTATGTTGATACTAACGCTGAGTTTATGCAACATGGTGATCCAAATTGGAAGGTACTCGGCAAATCTGTACAACTTGACCAAGCTCAGCAATTATTGATTGAGAGTGCGAATTTGGGTGCGGTCATAAATAATCCCGCTGGATATCCACAGATTGAACCGTGGCTTCAACCAGTCGCTCCGATTAAGAACCTTATCAATATCAATACAGTTGCCGGTGGACAGCGTCGAAAGTTTGGTCGCTTTCTTTTTGCCAACCGTGCGCGGGAATTCATGAGTAAGGCGAATGATCGAATAAAACTACTTCAAGCCAACCGTGGTTCGGCTGTAAAGATTCACGTAGTATGTGGCCTGGCCGGCGGGACTGGTAGTGGCTCCGTTGTAGATGTCGTAGCACAGCTTCGTAAACAATATCCAGACGCTAATCAAATAAAGATTGTTGTATACGCAGTTTTACCAGAGGCGATTCCCAAAGCGAATTGGGATTCTGGAAATTACCACGCCAATGGGTACGCAGCGTTGTCTGAGTTGAATGCACTAGCAGTTGGGAATTACCTGCCTATCGACTTAACCGGTGAGAGTGGGCGTCGCGTTGAACGTGCAAGTATCCAATTCAACGGCTGTTACGTGTTGACAAATGAAAATGCTGGAGGCTATTCAGTTGACACTGACAAGGAACTTCCAGGGATCATCGCTGAGTACATATTTGTCAAAACTCAAATAACCAATTGGGAGGCATTGGATAAAGCTGAGAATTCAGAGAATGGGACGTTTGACGATGAACCCTCTGTCTTTGACAACAATGTGAAAGAGCGCAGCCCTCGTTTTCTGTCATTCGGTATTCGTCGCATGGTTGTACCAAATGAAGAAATTGAAGAATATCTCACATACAATTTTGCGCAGCGTGCAGTTAATCAAAGCGTCTTCAATAATTGGGTGGATGGATTAGGTTACGCAGATGAAGCTCGGCCCGCAGATCATGGTGCAGAGGTTAGAAAGCCTGAGTTTCTCCAAAAATGGCTTCTGACTGATGAACACTTAATGCTTAGTGTCGGTGTTCTTCCAGATGATGCTTCCAATACGCGTTGGAAGAAAATAAATGAATTTTGGGTAGCGGCAGTAGGAGCACAGGTAAAGGACATACAAAATACAAGCTCGGAGAAAACTAAATGGTTTAGTGAGTTGAAGGTTCGATGCGAAAAGAACTTTGATGAAGGTTATCGTGGTCTTGGAGGAGTAAAGAAGTTTTATGAAATAAAACTTAAGGCCCGTTCGGACATGGCTCGCTGCATTCGAAATGCTATTGAGTTGGATATTTTCTCCGATTGGCGAACCGGTCAACGCTCAACTGCTGAAGTCGATCGTTTGCTGAGCGCTTTGGTTTCGTCATTGGAGGAGCGTCTAACCCAATTGGACAGTCGCGTTGAGTCCAATTCGAAGGCGAGCGCTTCACATCTGCAAAAGGTGAGCGATATTGATCGCCGGATTGGGGGCATTGGAATTTTCGATAAGATTTTGCTTAATAAGCTGCCGGATTTATTCAACGAAGGTGCTGCACATCTGCAAGATTCTTTAATTTGCCGCACGAACGAGGAGGGTCTTAAATTCGCACGCAAGCTACTTGAAGAAGCGTTACAACAAATTGTTGACTTAAAAGCCAGCGTTGGACAGTTTCAGTCAAAGCTTTTGGAAGCCGGTAAGTCATTTAGTGATGAGGTTGAAGCCAGACTCAAGCAGGAAAAAGTTGACTATAAGCAGAAAATTTTCAACGTTGATGACATCCGAGGTCTCAACAAGACGTTGTTAGTTGCGGAAGACACTCAAAAGGAACAAGCGCAGGCAGTGCGTGGTGCTTTGATAAAACAGACTGGTGAACATAAGCAGTCGTTTTCAGCCATCAACGAAAGACTCAGTTTGTCTGATCTTAAAGAAGTGTTTGAGTCGGTGTGTTCTCAAGAAGTTGCACGAGCTCACGAAAATGTCGTGGTATCCCAAAAGAGGATACTTAACGTAAATATTGTGCAGAAAATTCGAGAGGACTATTCTTCGAATAGCGAGAAACTTGGACAGTTTGTTAGAGATGCAGTTAACAAAGCGGGAGTCTTTGTTAAATTTAATCAAACTCAAATTGGACTTTCTGGTCCCGGAACAGTTTCCGATCGTGTAGGAAATGTTGTCAAGACGTCAGGCGTTTTCTTACCTTATTGCAAAGAAGCTAACGAATTTCGGGATCAATTGGCTCAACAATTTGAAGCTAATAAAGTCGGAGCAGCATTTGCGGTCCTTGGCGACGGTGCTCGCAGCAATGAGTTAACTGTGCTTGGTATAAGTAATTTGTTTACTCTACGATGTATCGAACCTTTAGCTGCGTTAAAGGCCAAGTATGAGTCACGAAAAGATGCATCAGAGGAGGCGAGATCGCTTATGCATAGCGAAGGTGATGGCAGTCAATTCCCACCCCTACTGGTTCCAGCGTTATCGGACGTCAAAGCAACAAAACTTCCTCTTGTATTGCTTGCAAAGGCAATGGGTATGTTGAAAGAGCGGCCGGATCGCAACACCGGAAAACCAATGACTATTTTCACTTATGAAGATGATGGGTTGCCAATGGATGAGTCACTTGGAAAAGGCACATTTCTGGATGCAGTTGAAGATATGAGCGAAAAAGCGCTAACGCTGATTGAACGAGACTTATTACCAAAAATTAAAAAGGCTGTACATGCCCAGCGACTCGAATGGCTTGAAAACGTAAAATCAGTCGTGCGAGAAATTTACGTAGAGCGTGGACAAAACGCCAGTGATGAAATTTATCAAAAATATGCAAATATGATGCGAATCGATGTAAAAAAACTTCTGGAACTTTTGTAATTTAACCGGAATTGAGAACCTTAAATGGCAACGTATAAATGTAAAAACTTTGGATCGTGTTCGAGAGCTGATGCAGGTGAAGAATTTTCACTTGCCGCTGGAACTGACGACAAATGCCCTGAGTGTAGTTCTACGCTTGTTCGAACAGTTGACGGAGACAGTGGAAACGTTAACGGTGGCGTAGCCGTTAACCGAAAATCAATTGTTATTGCGTCCATTTCTGTAATCGTTCTCCTAGCGCTTGCTGGATTTTCTTACATGAAATGGAATAGTAGCCAAGTTGTTACTCTTACTCCTGATTCTGCATTTAGTACATCAAGTGCAACTGCGAGTATGCCAGTAGCTTCCACACCAGTTGCTCCCTCCAACCTTCCGGAAGCAAAAATATCTGAACGACCTGCGCCTATGGTTGCAAATGAAACAGCTGCACGAAAAACTTGCGATGAAGCTACTAAAGCAAAGCAACTAGACGCCAATAAGATTTGTAGTCGCGCTACTGCAGTTACTTTGATGAATTCTGGAGTTCTATCAGCGATCGACGGAAGACTTGATGATGCAGAAAAAGATTATTTAGCGGCAAGAGATAAGGATCCCGATTTTCCGGAACTTTATTTTAACATTGCGTTACTTAAGGCTCGTCAGAATAAGGGGTCTGAAGCGGTTGATAATCTTGCACTAGCGGAAATCAAGGGGTTTAGACAGTTTGCAGCAATTAAATCTGAACCGGCATTACAAAAACTAAAATCAGATCCTACTTTCAAAACTAAAATCGAAGCATACGAAAATAAATAATTAATAATCGATGGGTATATTTGCCATGAAATGGTTTCGCCTAATTGGTCTTATTGTAACCATTGCTCTTGTGGCCTGTTCGAAACCAGATCCTACAATTCTTATTGGAAATTGGCGTGCAGAATCTTTCAAACTGGAGAGTATTAATTTGCCCATTGCGCCGAGTTTCGAAATGACCAGGAATGAACTAATTCTTAAGTCTCCCGATGGAACTGTAATTCAAAAACTACCTTTAGCGGCAATGAGAGCACAAGAGAAAACAATTGAAGTTGAGTTTAAGAACGGTTTGGGAGTTTCAATCGAGTTTATTATTGATTCAAAAGACCGAATACGATTTAAGGTTCCACTTACGCCGTTAGATATTATATATAATAGGGTTTGAATTGTTTGCTAATTGAAGCCGTGGAACAGGCCATCCTTGAATGGGTGAACTGGTTCAACCAAATACGACTGCTAGAGCCTATTGGGTATATTCCACCGACCGAAGCTGACTACTATCGGCAACTCGTCGGGAAGACCGAAAATACGGCCTAACTTAAACCAAATGGCCTCCACGAAACCCGGGGCGATTCACCGCAACGGCAGCAGTGCCAAGACCGTGATCACTGACACCAGTTCAGTGCGCATTGAAGTCCCCCGTGAACGCGAAGGCATTCGATGTCCATCGACTGTTACCCGCCTGATTGCTCCATCCATGTAAAAACTGGCGCCGCTACTTGAATAGTTCAGATATTGTGGCCTGATCCAATTTTCCCGAAACTGCAATCTTGCGTGAAGCCTGAAATGTACGTATGGCACGCACCGTCCTACTTCCTGCTAAGCCGTCGGGCAGTCCGACATCAAACCCCAATGAATTGAGCTTACTTTGGGCATCGCTAACGGATATCGTCCTCACCACCGATTTAGCTGACTCGGGGTCGTGAGTAGATTGGCTTGAGTTGTCACTGCTCCGCGTCGCATCAACACCAACGAATCCTTGAGTGGACGACCGAGTGACTGGGGCAGGACTGGGAACTCGCGCCGAGGCACCAACAGTCTGGCCTACGACCGCAGCCCGGAACTGCTGTTCATTGGTCTCCTTTTTTTCCACACTACCTGAAGGGGACTGCAGCACTAGGTAGTACTCGGTGAATGGTTTGTCCTCATATCCGCCGTAGCCTTTTGGACGCTCAATCCAAGTGTTTTCCGGAGTTTTGCATTGCAGGCTGCACTCATCGAAGGCGCCATACCGTCTTTCACAAACAATTTGCCCTCTGGGGGTTACGCAGGATGTCACCCGAACCGGTACTTTTCTAGTGCCGTGCAGAATATCCTTATCGATGACTTTGTATCCGGCATATTGCTGCTCGATCGAGGCACAACCGCTGATCCCCAAAAATAGGCCGATTGCAATGCAAGTGAGTACTCTAAGTATTCGCCTCAACGAAAAAGCAGGAATATCCACGATTAAGGCTCCACGCGGTGTTATAAGAAAATGACATTCTAATTTTGTATGACCCCAATCGCAATGGTACTCCTCGCAGACCGTGCCGACGGCCAAGCTGATTGCATGAGTGCTGGGTGTGCCTTTGTCATACCTCTACTGCGAAGATGACGATGTGGCTGCGTTGCTACTCGCCCTGCACCTGCTTGATACGAAAAAGCAAAAGCGCAAAGTCCATGAGTTCCTGGGGCTGGTGACTGCCGCGTGAACTGCATGGATCGCCAAGTGAACTGAAAGCTGCCTAAGAATTCCATCGAATCCCCTCCATAGGTCAAGGGTGAAAACGCCTTGTACCCAACGATGTACTGGCCAGTGACTGGCTCTGTGTGGGCTGATTGTGGCAGATAAACCAACACTTTCGGCCAGGTTACCCCATCTCCACCAGCAGCAAGTAGCCGCAGGTTAGCGCCAGCGATCTACTGATTAACCTCACTTATGCCGAAGTCAGTTGTCAAATCGGCTTCCAACTCTGGAAACAAAAGAGAAATTGCTTCATCAAATCCACCACAGCGCCGGTAGTGACTTTTGCGACATTTCTTTCAGACTAACATGAGATTTTTAAGGGGCTTACGCGCGAATCTGTGACCAAGCAATTTGGTTGTTTCCGTCGATTAAAAAAGCCAAGTCGGTGACTCACGACGGATGACTGTTTTTAGACAACATTTGGTTCTCATAAGTCGGGAATCTTTAGCGACTACTGTTTCAACGTATGCGCGCAATCTTCCCAAGGCAGCACATCGCATCCGCATGCAGTGGCCGGTTGCTGGCGCAACGCAATGCGCCATCTGGGTGCGCAAAGTCCTCAAATGATCCGCATCGATGCGGTGTGGCTTGCCACCGCTCCCATGGACATGCGCGGTGGCACGGATACTGCCTTGGCCCGTGTTGTATCGGTGTTTGGCGCAGCCAACCCCCACACCGCCTACCTGTTTGCAAATCAACGTGGTAACCGCATGAAGGTGCTGGTGCATGACGGAATCGGTTTGTGGCTGGTGGCACGCCGACTGCACCAAGGCAAGTTCGTCTGGGCAGCTCGGGACGGTGCCAACTGTCGACTCGAACGCGTTCAGTTCGATGCGCTGGTGCTGGGTTTGCCGTGGCAGCGCATCGGTAGTGCGGGCTCCATCACCATGCCCTGAATCATGCAAAAACATAGCGGTTAAGTCAATAAAGGCAAGCACTAATGGCACTTTTTATCATCGAGTTGCATACTTCGCTCCATGGTGATCGCCCCCGAGAAACTCCCCCACATGAGCGCAGACGAATTGCGCGAAGTGGTGCAGTCGCTGTTCAAGACACTCACCAGCAACGCCGATGAGATTCGCTTCAAACAAGCCACCATCGACAAGCTCACCCACGAGAACGCTCCAGACCAGCCGTTCGGATGAGCCTGAAAGATGCAGCATAGTGGCGGAACTTTCACCATCTGGAGTATCTGGATAGACCCTTACCGGTAGCAACACTTTGCGATTAGCCGGTCCTCTAGACCGGGCATTCGCTTGCCGTCAAAGTGTCCTTCATTTTGACGCCCTAAGCCCCGATCTGACCAAATGCTGTCAGTCACGAACGGTCTGGGGAGGTATCTAATGTCGAAATAAACCAGAATTCGGGTCCATGTTCGTCGTCAGTACCTGTTGTTGATCTGCCTCCTTTTCTATTCAGAGCACAAATGTAATATTCCATATTGCGGACCAGATTATTAGTTAAGTGATCGAATTATACTTTTCTGCCGCCCGATTGAGCAATGAGTATTGGCTCCGTGTTTTGTATGAGCCCAGATAGAGAATATTATTGAACTCGGAAGACGATCAAAGAGATGTCAACCAATTTCCATAGTGATTTCCAAATAATTAGCTTTATCTCAATCCAGAGCTGCCACAACAATATTTTAAAAAGTTCATAGTGCAGTATGGCTGTTCTCCCGAAATCAGACAGAAAGACATTTTTCATTCGGATTCACTCTTGTTCTAAATAAGGTCTTAATTTCTTCTGCAATGTGCACTTCGCCAATGAAACATTGAGCTCAGATGGTCAACATGTGCGCGCAGACACCGATTGAGGCGAACAGCCCCTCAAACCGTGGCAGGGGTGGGGCCGTGAATCTCGCAGGACTTTTTCCCTTCAGCTTCACACCCTTATTGCTTACTTTATGCAGCCACCCCAGAATTAAGGACTTGAAAGTAGCTCTGCTTGTTGGACATGGCGGCATCGAGCAAACCTTCTTTACTCAGTGAGACAAACAACGCGGCAGACCTGGCTTGGCAATTGAGTGACTTTTCTGGGTTGAACTCGATGTCGGTAAATCCTCCATATTCCAACAATTGGGTCGCCAAATCAGGGTGGGCGCGCAAGGCATGAAGGTACAACCAATCGTAAAACGCTGTCATAGGTGTCAACGGCCAGGGATCACCGTTCAATTCAAAGCTCACCAAAGCACCAGAATCACGCAACCTTGGATCTGCTTTAGCTTCTCTAGAAGTCATTGCGAGGATATCAGTGTAGGGACCACCCCGTTCAAACCGTTTGCTGGCCTGGAAGACCACTTCGACACTCAAGTTTCGGCCGTTATTTGGGATCGTCAGATTAAAGGCGCTCAAACTGACACCCAGTGGCGTCCTGGACTTGCTCGAAATCTCCAAAACCTTCGTGATGCCGCGTTGTTGAATCGCCGTATGCAGTGAGTCAATTGACTTCTGTTTTTGCGATACGGACATGCCTGCGACCCATTTGAATTCAATGGGAATTTCCCTGATGAACGCAATCTTGGTCTTGTTGGGTACAAAAACTGGACGGTCTGCCATACGGTACTCCTTGGATGGGTGAAGTTGATTGTGATGAGGTTTCAAGCAGGCTACCTAATTGGCAGACCGCAAACGTGGGTGTGAAAAGTCAGGCCAGGGGCGGCCACTTGATCCATTGACTGCAAGTTGAAATGGGTGCCATCTGCATGTTGGCATAACCACCCCCAAGACATTTTCCTTTTGTATGAGTGTCATAGTTGACAAATACAGGATGAATGAATCGGCCCGTATCTCTTGGGCCAGTCCACCTGGCGCAGGTGACACAGTTTTTATTGCCGGAAGTTCTTGCACAGTCATTTGACATATTTCACCTCGTTTGGATAGCTGTCAGTATCCAGATTAAAGCGTCAAAATGTGTCGCATCAGTTGGTTTTCATGGCTGAAATCACACACCTTCAATCAATAACTGCCAAAATGACAACGATAAACGCCATCTACGGCAACGACACGGGATGTCGTAGGAGTCAACATAATCAATGTGAGTGCCAACCAAGTTCGTCACATCATGAAATTGAACCCTCCCAACTTTATTGATCCAGCGGCTGCAACTGCGCTACAGCACGCTTCACATGTCGTGGTGTTTACCGGCGCGGGGGTGTCGTCTGAAAGTGGCATCCCAACTTTTCGCGACGCACTCACAGGTCTGTGGGAGCGATTTGATGCTGCCAGTCTCGCCACACCTGCGGCCTATCGCAAAGACAAAGATCTGGTTTGGGGCTGGTATGAATGGCGACGCATGCAGGTTCTGCGAGCACTCCCTAATCCAGCTCATATAGCCATTGCGGCTTTGGCACAGTTCGTACCAAAGCTCACCGTGGTTACCCAAAATGTGGACGATTTGCACGAACGGGCGGGCAGCACCAATGTTGTTCATCTGCACGGTAGTCTTCACACCCCTCGCTGCTTTGCTTGCGGACGCCCTCATCACTTGGATCAGGAAATCCCCCGAGAACCTGAGGGCGGCAGGCGCTTAAGGCCACCGAACTGCGATCATTGCGGCGGCTCTATTCGCCCTGGTGTCGTCTGGTTTGGCGAAAGCCTTCCAACACAAGAGTTAAATAGCGCCTTCACCGCAGCCAAACAATGCGATGTGATGCTGGTTGTCGGGACTTCAGGGTTGGTACAACCTGCGGCGGGTTTACCTGCGCGTGCCAAAAATGCCGGTGCGTCACTGATACAGATCAACCCCGTCAAAACCGACCTGGATGGTGAGTGCACTTGGACACTGTATGGACAGGCGGGAACGCTTTTGCCCAAACTATTGAACATGGCTTTTCCCAATATGGATCTGACGCGCGTCGCGTAAACTAGGAGCAGAAAGTTAAACAAAGCATCAAGAGATTTATTTTGATGATAAATCTTTAAACCCAAAGGAGAAATCTGATGTCAGAGGTGGGTAAAGTTTGCCATTGGGCACTGAAAGAGTATATTGACAATCAATGGCGCTGGCCAAGAGAAAGTGATCTGGTTGTTGAATTGGTTACAGAATTAAAGAAAATTGTTGGTAACGATTTCTCCACGAAAAAATTTGACGGTAAGCTTGTCGACAAGGATGGAAAAGATGAAGAGGGAATATGCAAAAACACTCTCCGTATTAGAACTGAAGTTCGACTTGGAATTGGTGAAAGCCAAAGAGTTGATATTTGTTTATTAAATGAAAAACCTACCTTGTACTATAACAAAAAATACAGTCGAAGGAATATTGAGCTTGCTATAAAGCCAGACGATGTACATGAGATTTTGGAGGTTAAGCTAGATCCACATAAGTTGTTATATTGGGTAGATGACATTATAAAATTGAAGCATATTCATGATAAATACCCAGAAATACATCAGCATCTAATTGCAATTGATAACTCTTTGTATTTGCAAAGCAATTTAATGAAAGGAAAGTCCCCCATTGCGCTTCATTCAGGATGGCCTCTGCAGACTCAATGTGATATTAATATATCTGGCTATAAATCATCAAAACCCAAACAAAAAAATCAGGTTTATTCTATTAATCTGAAACACATTAAAGATTTATCAACCTGTTCAATCGCATCAATGAGGCCTGGCATATACCTTTGGGCACTAGGTGTTACAAGTGGGCAAGCTGCAAATTCAACCGTTGCGGTTCAGCCCTCTTGTTGGCAGCTTGATACTGCGTCTTTCGTGGAGAAATTAAATAGTAAATATGTTGCATAAGCTACCGGTCATTAATTAAAAACATTTTCTATATACTTAGTATTGTTATATATGCAATTTCTCTATTTTTCGAACTTACGTAACTATCGATGGTTAACATGTTCCGTTTAGATGTTGAATTTGCAAATTCTAATAATCCGTTTAGAGCACGGACGACCCGACGTCCCCCGGGCAATGTTCCCTACGTCGTTGACAACCTCTGGGAGTGGAAGAGACCAGCGAACTTTCCAAATCGCCGGTATTCTGTGTATGCATCGCCCACGGCAGACCTTGCGAAAGAAGCCGGCGGCAGTTGGGGTGGACAGGTATTCAAGCTGGAAATTGCTGCTGAGAATGCCAAGATTTGTCAGATTGATCAGTGGGATGCCAAAGTGCACCCCGAGGTAAAAAGTCTCCCAAAATTGTTAAACGCTTGTCTGGGTGATGACTGGATCAGCGGAAACCTGCAAGAGAAGCAAGACATCGCTGCGTTGTGGGCACCTTGTCTGTCCAAGGATGAGGTGGATCAATTGTTTTGCTTTGGAAGGTTGAAAGATATGCGAGAGCGACTTTGGGGGGCTATCAGATTCTGGGACGAAGCTCATCTCTTGACACGCGAACAAGCGCTAAATAACTTTTCCGGTGAGATATTTATTGAAGCAGAAGAATGGCGTTTAATCCCGCTGCAATGAGTGCTTGTCGCTCACGTTTATTCAGCCAGTGCTGCGCATTTGACATTGGCATTGGTAGCTGTGCCATGCGTGTCAAGACAGCTTGGGCGGGTGCCCTCCCTCAGACTTGAATACTTCTGTTCAACCCAAACCTGGTTTGCCCATGCCACGTCGCCCCGACAACCTTGAGACCCTGCACCTGAGCCTGGAGCTGCTCAAGCGCATTCCCCGTCAACGCAAGATTGATTCGCGTGAGCTGCAAATCCAGCTCAAGGAAGCGGGCTATGACCGCGACATGCGCACCATACAGCGGCAGCTTGAATCGCTGTGCCAACACTTTGACATTGAGCGTGACGACACCTCTCGGCCCTATGGTTACCGCTGGAAAGAAGCGGCGGTTGGCTTGTCGCTGCCTGGCCTGACCGAGCAGGAGTCTTTGCTGATGCTGCTGGCAGAGCAGAACCTGCGAAACCAATTGCCGGTGTCCTTGATGAAAGCCATGCAGGGGTTCTTTGACCAGGCCAAGCGCAATCTCTCACTGGGCCAAACCAGCGCCAGTGCCAAACTCGCCCGGGAATGGATCAGCAAAGTGCGCTTCGTTAGCACCACGCTGCCGATGATTCCCCCCAAAATCAACCCCGAAGTGTTTGAGCAGGTCAGCCAGGCGATTTACAACAACCGTTGGCTCGACATCAGCTACGTCAATGCCCAGACCAAACGTACCAAGGCCAAAGTCATGCCGCTTGGTTTGGCGCAACAAGGTGTGCGCATGTTCATGCCTTGCCGCTTTGACGGCTACGACGACACCCGCAACCTGGCACTGCACCGGATCCAGAACGCGAAGTGCTCTACGCTGAGCTTTCAGCGCCCAGCAGACTTTGACCTGCAAACTTACGACGACAACGGGCGTTTCGCGTTTGGCCACGGTGACAAGATCGCCATCCATTTGTGGGTGAACGCCGATCTGGCCTTTTTGCTTGATGAATCACCCCTATCAGCAGACCAGATGATGATGCCCGCCATTGGGGAAAAAGGCGGGTCGGAAGTCAAGGCCACCATCACCGACTCTGCTCTGCTGGTGTGGTGGCTGCGCAGTCAGGGTGACAACGCCAAAGTGCTGGCCCCGCAGGAACTGGCTGACAGCCTGTAGGCTCGGGTACGATGCGTCACAACTTGGCGCGTTGATAGGGATGATTGGCCAACCGGCAGAATGATCAAGAAGTTGATGTCCGAAAGCAGCACATGGCACCTCGCTACCTCACCAAATCCCGCTTCAAACTGGCGTTGAGTTGCCCCACCAAGCTGTACTACACCGGCAAACCCGACTACGCGAACGCCAACGACGACAACGAATTCCTGGCCATGCTGGCCGATGGTGGCTTCCAGGTGGGTGAACTGGCCAAACTGATGTACCCCACCGGCATTGAGATCAAATCCAAGAACTCTGCTGAAGCCCTGGCTGAAACCGCGCTGCACCTGGCACAAGATCAAGTCATCCTGTTTGAGCCTGCCATTGCCCATGGCAACTTTCTGGTGCGGGTAGATGTGCTGATCAAGCGCGGCACGGTGCTGGAGGTGATTGAGGTCAAAGCCAAGTCGTATTCGGGCGACCCGGCGAGCCTCAGCGGCAAACGCAAAGCCATTGCCGCCGACATATTGCCCTATGTGCAAGACGTGGCCTTTCAGAAATACGTCACGCAACTGGCTTTCCCACACAGCACTGTCAGCGCCCACCTGTTGATGCCGGACAAAAGCAAACATGCCACCGTCAACGGCATGAACCAGCTCTTCAAAGTGCGTCGCAATGGCCGCAACATCGATGTCCTGATCGATGACCGAGCCCGTCAACCCGGTCTGGCTGAAACCGTGCTGACCTGCGTCAGTGTCGATCACCTGGCTAACGAAGTCCTAAACAACGACATCGATATATCTGGTGGACAAGGTTCCATTCAGCAGTTGAGCAACCTGTGGGCCGATGCATACGAACGTGACGAACGCTTGACACCTATCATCGGTGCGCAATGTGGGCGCTGTGAGTACAGGGCAGACCCTGGCTCTGACAAAGCCAGCGGTTTTCATGAATGCTGGAAACTGGCCAACCAATGGCGCGATGAGGATTTTGCCCACGGTACCGTGCTCGATATCTGGAACTTTCGGGGCAAGGACAAGCTGATTCAGGCTGGCGTGGTCAAACTGAACCAGGTCACAGACGAAGACATCAAACTCACCGACGATGACTTTGGCCCGCTGACCCATGCCCAGCGCCAGTGGCTGCAAATCAACGGCTTGCCAGATGACTGTTTGCAAGAAGGTTATTACCTCGACCGCGCCGGCCTGGCTCATGAGATGCAGAGCTGGACCTACCCGCTGCACTTGATCGACTTTGAAACTGCTGCCGTGGCCCTGCCTTTTCACACGGGGCGCAGGCCCTATGAACAGGTGGCGTTTCAGTTCTCGCACCATGTGTTGGAACATGACGGCAGCGTGCGCCATGCGGATGAATTTTTAAGCGGCACACCGGGTGAGCTCCCCAATTACGCCTTTGTGCGCGCCTTGCGCGAGGCACTGCGGCACGACCTGGGCACCGTCATGCGCTGGAGCCACCACGAGAACTCCATCCTGAACGCCATCAAAACCCAATTGACGATGGATGCCAGTCCACCGAATGACACCGCTGACTTGATTGCCTTCATCGACAACGTCACCAAAGGCGGCGAACGCGCCATGGTGGACCTCGCCGATGTGGCGCGCAAACATTACTTTCACCCCAGCACCAAAGGCAGTTGCTCCATCAAGAAAGTGCTGCCAGCGGTGCTGCAAAGCTCCCCAGCTTTAAAAGCCACCTACAGCCAGCCTGTTTACGGAGCCAAGGATGGCATACCCAGCAAGAACTTCGTCAATATGGTCTGGTGGCAGCAGGATGTCAACAAAGAAGTACTGGACCCCTACAAGCTGCTGGTGGCTGAACTGGGTAATGACGCACCCGACGAAGAGGTTGAGGGTATCAACCAGGGCGGGGCTGCGAGCTATGCCTATTTAAGGCTGCAGTTTGAGGACCTTTCTGACCCTGAGCGCTTGTCCATAGAGCGTGGACTGCTACGGTATTGTGAGCTGGATACGCTGGCTATGGTGATGATTTTGCAGGGGTGGCTCTCTTGAATTTAAAACTGTTTCTTGACCAACTCACGCACTCAGGCTATACCTTGGGCGACAAGGTGATGGTCAGTGCCTTGGCAGCTATTGACGAATCGTTATAGCGCGGATCGTCCGGTGAGAGTTGTCCGCTGGCTAGCATTCGCCGCCAGCCAGTTTCATCAGGGGCAGTCACAACGCTGCCCTCCAAGTATTGCATCAGCGCAGTGGCGCGGCTGTAATCCACCATCAAGTGCCGCTGCAAAAAAGCCACCGAGGGGTTTTGATGCATGACCAGCAGTGTCCGAGCCTGCTCTAGCAGCGGATCGGGTGCTTCTGTTTCTGGTCGGTTGACACCTGCGGGCTCTGACTGCCGGTGTGACAGCGATTGGCTGCCAAAGCTGGTTTCCATGCACTCGTAGGGCTGCACATAGGTTGGGTGGGTAGGTTTGGTGTCCATGGCTTTCTTTCAGGATTTTGGTTTCATACCCACTGCCAGCCTGTCGGCCAGTTCAGCAATCTCTTGGCGCATGGTCAGGATAGCCAGCCATTTGACTGGCATGCCTGACTCACCGTAAAACGCACCAGCCACTTGCCCGGCAATGGCTGCCGTGGTGTCAGCGTCATCACCCAGGTTGGCCGCCAGCAACACGCAATCCTCGTAGCTGTCGGTCTGCCAAAAGCACCACAGCGCGGCCTCCAAACTCTGCACCACGTAGCCCGTACCGCGAATCTGGTCCATGGTTTTACGCATGAACTGCCGGTTGGCGATGTCGCGCAGACCACCGGTGAACGATTCCTGATTTTGCTGCAGGGCGTGGAGCAAATCGATCTTGTTCATGCCATTCAACGCCTTGACCAGCACACCAGCCAGCAGTGCGCAGGCTTGCAGACACTCGGGAGCCTGGTGGGTGGTTCGGGACTGGACCTGGCTCATCTCAATGGCAAGTTCAGTCTTGTCCATGTAGAAGATCGGTACTGGTGCCAACCGCATGATGGAGCCGTTACCCGCAGTGCCAGGATCGACGGAGCCGGATTCGGGCTGGCCAGTGCGGCGGTAGCGCTCCAGGGCGCTGTGTGTGGTGTTGCCAATGTCGAAGCAGCGACCAGTGCTGGACAGGTAGCCGTGGTCATACCAGTTCAGGTAACGCTGCATCTGGTCATGCAAGTCGAAGCCTTTTTCCACCAGGCTGTAACCCAGGCACAAGGCCATGCTGGTGTCGTCTGTCCACTGCCCAGGCTGCAAATTGAATGGGCCACCACCCATCATGTCGGTCAAGGTGGGAAAGCTGCCCCGGCGCTTGAATTCGACAGTGGTGCCGATGGCATCGCCCACGGCCAGGCCCAGTAAAGCCCCACGGGCGCGGTCGGTGCGTGTTTGATGTGGTTTTAGCATGGCTTATTTGCTCTCATGGTTCTGGTCACCAGTTTCGTCTTCAGGCGCGGTTTCTCCTGGCTGGAGGACGAAGACGTTGTCCGGGTCAGTATCTGCCAATCCGGTCTCGATGCTTTTGGCAAACTGTCGGCAACTTCGGACAAAGTTTTCGTGCAGCAATCCGTCCCGGAAATTCAGCGCATGGTCAAAGCAAAGCCGACCGCGCGACTCATAGCAGGTCAGCATGAATTTGCTTTTATTGAACTCGTTGCAGATTTCCAGCCGCTGCAGTTGCGTGGTGGACTTTTTGAAGTGGGTGTGCGTCTTGAGGTGGACATATCCCGTACCCTTGCGTACCCAGATCCAGAACGTAAACCAGCCGTCCTCTTTGACATAGATGCTCTGATCCTCGTCCAGGTCGTGGGCGATGACGGCGCGTTCCAGCGCCAGGGCAAGATTGACGGGGGTCACGTCTTTTTCTTCAATCAGTTCAGTCATGGTGTTTACCTCCGATGGGTTTTGGTTTGGCCGGTCAGATGAGGACCAGCACAGGGTTTACTTTTTTGACGCGCCTTGGTATATCAGGACAAAATCAGGGTGAAAAAGAAGAAAGAAATTGGGTCGCCTGACCCAACGGGGTGCGGTGGGCAAGAGCATGCCTGGTGCATAACTGCACCACAGTGACCACAGCCCCCAGTGGCGCAGGCTGAAGAGGGTGAACCCGATCAAGGCAAACAACATGGCGGCCTCCTTTCAATCGATGTAACAAACATTGCAGATGATGGAGGGGCCATCGGTTTCAACCTGGATGCGCCATGGCGATGGCATTGCTGAAGTTGACCCAATTCACGCAGGCTTCTCATAAATGAGAAAGTGTTCCAAATTCCCGTCATCAGCCGAGAAACCCAATGCCAGATTTCGAGCCTTCTTTGATGCCGCACTCCGCCTCAAGCGCGGACAACAGATCCTCTGACGAATGGATGCGGCGAAATTTGCTCTGACGGGCAACGGCTGCAAAATCACCTGGCGTGAGATTTTTCAGACGCGACACCTTGGACAACAGACCCGTGGACGGTGATTCAATGGCCAGTTGCGCGCTTTGGCGGGTAAACAATTCGCAAGCCTGACCAGGTTGCAGAAAGTCGAATTTGACCTTGAGGTCAAACCGCCGCAGTGCGGCCTGATCCAGACCTGACATCAGGTTGGTTGAGGCAATAAACACCCCAGAAAACGACTCCATTTGTGTCAGCATCTCGTTGACCAGGCTGGCTTCCCAGTTTGCCTTTGCGCCACGACGATCTTGAAGAAAGCTGTCAACCTCATCGATAAGCAGCAGGGCACCGTCTTGCTCTGCCTGGTTGAATGCAGCGGCAATGTTTTTTTCATTTTCACCAACATACATGGACATCAAATCGGAAGCGCGCTTGACCACCAATGGCACCCCCATTTGTCCGGCAAGCCAGCGCGCATAGGCTGTTTTACCTGTACCTGGAGGCCCATAGAGGCACAAACGTCCTGACATGGCTTCCTTCAAGCCGGTGGCGACATCACTCAGATTGACATCAGCATGAATAAAAGACGGATCGTAGATGTCTGGCAGGCGACAGCAATCCGCTTTACTCAATGGGCTGTGGCCCTGAGCTTGCAAGGTGTTGCTGATCAATCTTTCAATGGCATTGCCTACGCCAATGGTGCCCAACTCATCGGCAATGGAACGTGCAACCAAGGCCGCGCGGGTGACCACCGCTGGGGCGAGGTCTTCAGATTCGGCGATTCTGGACACAAGTTGTGCATCCAAGGTGCCTGAGCAGGCGCTTTGAATGATCCGTTCGCGCTGTTTTTTCGGTGGGACGGTAAGCTCAAAAACGACATCAAAGCGACGGATAAATGCACGGTCCATACCCCGGACGGAGTTCGAGAGCCAGATGGTGGGCACCACGTTTTCTTCCAGCATGCGATTGATCCAGGCTTTGCGCGTCTGAGCCGTGCTTTTGCGACCAAAGATGCCATCACCATCGTTGAATACGTCCTCGACTTCATCAAAGACCAGCAACGCCTGACGTTGACCAAAAAAGCTTTGCGCGGCACGGTAAGCGCGAAGACGCTTTTCACCGTTGACCGGATCACCATCCGCATCTTCACTTGCCACTTCAAAAAGCTCGCATTCCAATTCGGCGGCAAGTGTTCTTGCCAATTCACTTTTGCCAGTGCCCGGGGCACCATGGATGTAAACATTGACTCCCTTGCGCCCGGTTTTTAGTGACTTCTTCAGATACGGCCGAAGAATGCGCAGGGAGTCATCAATGTGACGATAGTCGTCCATTGTGAGGTTTGCCGGTGAGCCGCGGTGCACAGTGTCTCTCAGCAGGCCAATCGGTTCCACCTCAGAAGACGCAATCAAATCCGCAAAATGCCTGGACAGCAGGTCCAACTTACCCTGCATGTAGGAAATACCGCTACGGTCAACTGCGACCAAACCTGACATGGCCAAAATGGATGTGGCACTCAGGGCTGAACGAACGTCTTTTTCAGGAAGATTGAGAATCACAGACAGTGCATAAGCGACCTTGTTGGAAGACAAGGTACCCAGACGATCACAGGCCTCATCCAGCAAGGACTCATTGCGAATCATCACTGCGAACTCAAGAATTCGGCAGTCTGTTGCTGATAGCCCGACAAGTTTCGAGAGTCGAGCAACGTTTTCACGAAGAATGGTTGGAACGGCCCTTTCGCCTAAGTCGGCTTCCATGTCCTTGTGGATTTTTCGCATTTCGGTCAGTACCTTTTTGCGATCAAATTCTTGGCGGGTGCAATCAACCCAATCACCCAATCCAATCGCTTGGGCGAGTTCATCATTTGAAAAGCTGTTGTCATTGATGAAATCGCGGTGCATTCCCAACTTAACCAGCACCCGCATAGCCCATAGGCCAACAACGGGTGCAGCTTCCAGTGAACTTTGACCGAAAGGGATACGACGACCTCTTGCCATGGTGAACTCCTCTTGATGGAGTTCAATTGTCAAGAATGATGCGACAATTTGTGACGTATTAACACTAGATGTGGGTATCTCCGCCCGCCCACGATCTGCTTGAAGCGCCGTTCAAAAGCACGCTAAAACGATCGTCCAAGATCGCTGAAACAGTCACTTCTGCAAATTGCTTCAGGGAGGTGGTATCAGAAGTTATTGACTTACAGGTTGGTTTCAAGTTGCGAATTCAGCAAGTTGAAAGGCCGCAAGGGGCACGTCGTTTGGGAAAGTCAAGGTCAACTGACTGTCCCCAAATCCATGAAATTGGCTTGCCCGGAAGCGGGCACTCGTGACTGACTCTTGACGCTGCACAGACGGTGCACGGTTTTCTCCGTTCCAGTCATTCAATTTTGACCGTCCGGTTCGGAGAAAGTTGGCTGGCTCTTGAAGGCTGTTATGCACAGCTCACAGTTATGAACAGATTGTGGCTACTGGACTGGCGGTGCCCTTTGTAAAGGGCAACACACGGGGTCATTGC
>MTEI01000030.1 GCA_002083775.1 Rhodoferax ferrireducens
ATTGTTTGCGTTTGGTCATGATGATCCTCGGTGTCGTTGTCTGGAGTATAGGGGACTCTCAGCACTGTCCTAAATCATTAAACCATTACAGCCTGTTCCCCCTGTCCCACCCGGTGTTTCCGGTAGCCTGTCCAGCCTTACGGGTAAGGTGAAGAACCGGGATCACGGGGGTCAGCGTACAGGTACGCCACACCCCGGTACGGCAGGTGCAAAACAGGTAACGGGTAAGTACCTTACGGGTAAAGTTGGTGAGGGCAATGAGGTGCAGGTGGCCGAGTCTGTCTACCTGACCTTGTGCAAACTGGTCAGGGGAGGGCAGTTGCGTCCCAGCCGTCCGGGCTTGAAAAAGGCACTCCAGAAAATGCAGGTTGGCAGCAATCAGGTGGAGCGGCAGGCGATGGCCGACCTAATACTGCGGCACATGGAACAGGATGGCGTGGTGTACCGCAATCCGGCGTACACTGGCCCCAGTTGTGGGCTGGGTGAATTCTTGCCCGTATTGGAAGTCAAACAGGCAGCACTGGCTTTGGTGGGTTAGGGGAGCCGGGTTGGTAGGTACAGGGCAGGGGAGTTTTACATGTAAAACTCCCTCGTCCTGCCGTCCAGCGTGTGGGAGGCTATGGGTGGGAAGTGAAAGTTAGGGTGTGGCAAGAGGAAAAACATCATGCGTCAATTGTTGGTAATAGGGGTGGCAGTAGCCACTTGGGTTGGAGGTTCGCTTGCGTGGGCGGCAGCGACCTTACCGGAACCTGCATGGCAGGCCGGTTGGTCGTGTGGGCAGGCTGTCACTCCTGACCGCAAGCTGGTGCAGGGATTGCTGGATGCGGGGGAGCAGCATGGTTACGCAGTGAATGGCGTGACCCTGCCTGTCTTGGTGGGTGAGCGTATGGAAGGGATGGGGACGGTGGTTTTCATCCAGCGGGCTGGGCAGTGGCAACTTTACCCGGTGGCTGAAGGCCATAGGGTGGAAGGGGTATACAGTACCCCTGCCTATGACCGTTTCATGCTGTTCAGTATGTGGGGGATTGAAGGGCCAGGTTCGGAATATACGGTGCTGCGCGGGAAAGGACAGTTTGCCAGTGTGGACTGTGTAACGGTAGCTTTCCCGGCAGACTTGAACCAGCCAGCATGGGCCAATGAATACCTGATGCTGAAAGACTTCAATATTGGCAAGGATGGCAGTGGTGCGCTCATTGGTTCTGTTTACCGTGAGCGTGACGGCAACGAGACCAAAGACTGGTATCGCTACACGACCAACGACTGGGGCAAGACATGGAGTAGGGCAGTGCAGGTTGATGACACCAGCAAGGCATTGGGCGGTGTGTTCCAGTCTGCCATCGAGGTCAAACCATCGCGTGAGTTGCTGGACAGTCTCCTGGGGAGCTTGTCGAAATAGGGAAGTTTTACATGTAAAACTTTCCCGTAGGGATGGTTGCTTGTGGAATCGCAGGGGAGTCCAGAACACCAGGAGGCTGTCTGGTGTATTGCTGTTCTATTGCCAAGGCAGGGATTCATAAAAGCCTGCCACCTGTTCGTAGGCTTCCTCAAAAGGTGGTAAGGGTTGTGAGACCTCATCACGCAGCAGGGCATATTCCTTGCCGGAGGCTTCCATAATGTCTGATCTGCGCAAAATGTCCCGCTGGAGCAGTTCAGGCTCAAGACGGCCTGCGGCCTTTTTGTGAAACGTGTCCAGCACCTGCTGTTTTTCCCGATGGGTCAGGGGAGGGCAGGTGTCCAACAGATACCAGATGTCATACACGTCCTGACGGCGGTTACGCTTACGTACCACCTGCTGGATAATGGAGCGCAGCTTCTCCGCCAACAAGTCAGTCAGGCCGTAAGCCTGAATGGTTTCTTCTCCATCCAACGATAAGGCTTCCAGCTCGTAGCTGGCTTCATTGAAGCTGTAATCAATCTTGACCGTGGTTGGTGCTGCACCCCGTTCCAGCCGTTTCACGGCATTGCTGTCCTGGGTGTTGGCATAACCCAACTGTAACTTGAAAGAGGGGAAAGTGCCTCCTGTGCGGGGTTGCAGTTTGAGTGACTGGAGACGGCAAACAACCGGGTAGGGGAGTTCATCAGCGGCAACCACCAGTGCTTCCCGCAGGTGTGCTTCAAACTCCGCCTGGTCAATCTCAGACAAGGTGTTGTGGGTAGAGAAGTCAATGTCTTCCGTAAAGCGGGAACTGCTGTAACGGATACCCAGCAACATGCCACCCTTCATGATCATGCGTAACCGCAGGTAATTGTCACCCGCAATCGCGTGCAGGATCAGGTGGACAGCTTGCCGGAAGGTGGTACGGTCAGGGGTGGCAGCCCTGACCCAATCATCAATGTTGGTTTCCATCGGGCAAGTTTACGGATATGCACCAGGTTTCTGAATAAGAATCTTGGTAAGGTTCAGTCGCCAGCAGTTTGCGGGAGCCACCGCGCTGTACCAGTGCTTTCCAGCCCTCAATAGTGGGGTGTTGGTGTCCTAGCCGCTCTTGCAGGATATAACCGGCCCTTACCTTGTCGATGGCCTTACCTTCCTTGTCGATGGTCTTGAGGATGACGGGGAGGTAATGTCCGGCATATTCGGTGAACACTTCCAGCACATGGCTGAAACCACCACAATAGTCGGGTTCCTGAAGCATATCCAGGAAGGTGCGCCCGATGGGCGCAACCCGTATGCCACCACTACCGTGTTGTTCCGGGTAAGGGTGGTAGTCCTTGCGGGTATGTTCCTGTATGGTTTTCGCCTGAATCTCCCCGCCGGGTTTATGGTGCTTGCATGGAATGTCCGCCAGGGTAGGGAAGGGCTGGAAATCCTGTATGGCCTTTTCTTCTGCCAGCCGCCTGAATTCACTGGCAGTGCAGGTGGTCACATGGACAGTGTGGGGGATGCGGTCAGTCAGGTGATGCCATTCCATCGCACTCAGGTGTGACAGGTAGCAGAACGGGTTCAGTGTGCAAATGACCTGTTGTGCCGTCGGTGCTGTCAGGCCAGCGACGGTAAACACTGGCAGGTTAGCGAACTGGGTCAGTATGCCTTTGTTGACCAGACTATCCAGATTGCGCTCAATGACGGTTTGCTGGGGTAGGTCGGATGTTAGCTTGCCAATAGGTAAACCGGCATAGGTTTTGGTGCGGTAGAGTTTTACCATGTACCCTACCAGTTCATAGCGGCTTATCACGGGTTTGGGATGTTCCGTGAGTATCAGCCGTTGCAGGGCTGTAGAAAAGGGGATACTGGCTTTCACATCACTTCGCATAATAAGATATATGTCCTGAGGACATATATCTTATTATGCTTTATAAGTCAAGTGTGGATATTCTTTTTATTGGTTTCAGGTGCATGAAATAGAAGGAGTTTAGCCGATATTCTGCATACTGTCTGTAGGTGTGTCAGGGGAATCGCTGGAGAGAAGTTTTACATGTAAAACTGTGCTGTTGGCAGGACAAGGCGGGAACAGGGGAGTTGTCCGTATCCATAAATTTATCCGTATTTATTCATTGGCTGTAACTGTCTGGACAAATGGTAGGGACGGTTTTACATGTAAAACTGCGATTGCTTTTATAATGGCTTTCCCGGCCTGTCAGGCAAGGTATCTAGGTCGTTTCCGGCAAGTATTCTGACCAGGACAGGATGGTGTTGTCCGTGTTACCAATGGGGTGGCATCGTTTTGTGGCTGGCAGGGCGGGGATTTGCTGGGGCAGTCAGTAAGACGGACATTGGGGTTACGCCTTGGGGGCAAGGGTGCGAAGGCAGTGGTGAACTGAGATGGAAAAACTGTTGCGGGGCAGGGAACTTGGTCTGTAAAAAAATGTCGTTCAGTTTTCATTCAGTTTTCTGTTCACTTTGGATTTAGCTTATGCCAGAATGCGCACGTCCCCTTAAAAAATCCTCCTCTTGTGGACATGGAAGTCTCACGATAACAATAAGGAAAGCATGGCGACTGGTTTACCCCTGACCAGTCGCCTTTATTTTTTTGGGTGTCTTGCCTGTCTTGTTCCAGCTTTTCTTTCCCTTTCCCTCTACCTTGCTTTGCCAGGGATTTCATTCATCCGCAGACAATGCGACAAACCTGCCATCGGGATCCCGGCAACCTTGGGATGGGTCTTGGGTGTGGGTATTGAACTGTGCCAGCAGGGCAGGTGGGACGCTAAAGCCTAACCTGACTTTATCCGGTTCACCGTTGGTGGGGTACAACTCCAGCAGCAGTCCGCCGAGGTAGGTGGAATAGTGGACTGGGCCGCTACCGTGTAGTTCCCGTGTGAAGGTCAACCCAAGTTGGGTGTAAAAGGTTCTGGTGGCCTCAATGTCGCGGCAACGCAGTACCAGCAGGTTCAGGTGCATTCTGGTTCCTTTTGTCTGGGTTGGTCTCGCCTGACATGTTACCTGACAGGGCACTGGATGCAGATGTTGCCGATACTATTTGGATAGCATCTCAAACAATGCCGCTGTGGACGTATACAGCCGGTATGCACCCGGTGTGTTTCCCCTTGGCTTTCACCTACCCCTGTTTGGGAGAGCAGGTTTGCTGTCACAAAATGATGGCTTGCCTTGCTGGCTGATGGTTTGCCTGTTGCTCGCATTCTCCCGTTTGTGGGGATTGCTATCCCTTGTACTGGGTTATGCCGGAACAGGGCTGCCTGCTTTAACCGATCACTATCCTGATACGGGGGACTTTGCTGTTACCACGGGTATGTGGCTAGGGGAATGGTTGCTGGACAAAATCCTTATTGCTACAAATTCCGGGTAGGGTGGCTCCTTGCAGACCGGGCTTTCTGCTGCAATGGCTTGCGCCATTTCCACGTCAATCCCTGCCACCTCCGTGCCGCCTTGCGCCGCCACTGCGCGTTCCACTTGCCGTTAGCCTGTTGCCAGCTGCTGGCGTGCCTTGCAACAGGCTAATCGGGCAGTTCAGCAGTCTTATGTCCCCTATCTGCCCCACCCGTTAACGTTCGCGTCATCCGGTATCCTGCTCCAACAAAAGCCATTGCTGCAAGGACTACTCGTTCCTGCGTTCCTCCTTGCACCCCTGCCTTGTGCCGAAGCGGTCGGCTACCGACGCGAGACGACGGGATGGGACAGATAAGTACGGGACACAATCCCCGCTTTCCCTGACCTGCCCGATGCAAAGACAACACAGCACTGCTGACCCATCAACGCTCAACAACAGGATGGGTTTAAAAGAGCAGGGCAGGGAAGTCCGCTATCGCGTGTTTAGCCATACACCGATACACAAGGAGACCATTATGAAACGGGACATCTATCAGGAAATCACCACCGCCATCCTCGAAGCATTGCAGGCAGGGGTACGTCCCTGGAAACAGTGTTACACCACCAGCTTGCCATTACGCACCACTGGCGACCATTACAAGGGCATCAACTGCCTGCGGCTGATGCTGGAGGCAGAACGCAAGGGCTATTCATCCCCGCACTGGATGACGTTCCAACAAGCCACAGAACGCGGCGGTTACGTGCGTAAGGGTGAAAAGAGTACGCTGGTCTGTTTCTTCAAGACCTTTGAGAAAGACGACCCGGACAACGAAGTGGGAACCGTGAAGATTCCGGTGGCACGCGCCTACCACGTCTTCAACCTTGAACAACTGGAAGGGGTAGGGCAGGACACGCTGGGTGAAAAGCCGACCATCATCACCAAAACCAGCCGTTTCTTTGCGGCACTGCCCGGCAAAGTGGTCGAAACCACCCAAACACCGGCCTACAGCCCAACAAAAGACCAGATCCGTATGCCTGGCATTGAGCGGTTCAGCAGTGCGGAAGCCTACTATGCCACGCTGGGGCATGAATACATCCACTGGACAGGGCATGAGTCACGCCTGCAACGCAATGCCGAGCATTCCCGTGCCGGGTATGCCTTTGAGGAGCTGGTGGCCGAGCTGGGAGCTGCGTTCCTGCTGCCACAGATTGGGCTTCAGCCCCTGATTGACGATGAACACGCGCCTTACATTGCCCATTATGTAAAAATGCTTGAAGACGACCACAAAGCCATTTTCCGGGCATCGACACTGGCACAGCGGGCTACTGATTACCTCATCGGGCTAACCTTCCCTGTCAGGACAGGGGAAAGCACCTAAAAGTAACAGCAAACCTGCCACAACAGCGTAGAGGGTTGTGGCAGGCCAAAGGGAACAGCACACAGCCAGACCCAAGAGCGGGACACACGGCAAGCAGAAACAGGACAAAACCATGACGGATGAAACAGTAAAAGAACCTATCAATGCCCACAAAGTCGCTGAAACTGAACGTATGAAGGTGATGCCTGCCTTGTTCGGGATGCGCTTCGCCCAAGTAGAACAAACGGTCTACTATTCCGCGACAATTATCTTGTCCGGTCGGCGACAATTACGGTGGCCGGTTGAGTTGGTAGACTCAGGCGTATTTCTCCAAGGAGAAACTGATGCCTGGATTCCCCATCAATACTCAACAATACAGGCTCTATATGAAACTCCGAGAAGCAGGGCTCACGCAAGTGAGCGCCGCCGTTAAGGCGGGCATTTCCGAACGGACAGGCCGCCGCCTAGAACAACCTAACCGCGATTCTCCCGATGGTCATCAAGCCCCCCGAAGCTGGCGCACCCGTCCTGACCCACTGGCTGGGGTTTGGGACAGTGAGTTGCTCCCGCTGCTACAAGACAACCCCGGACTGTTGCCCAAAACCTTGTGGGAATACTTGTGCCAGCGTTATCCCGACCATTATGACAGCAAGGTGGAACGCACCCTGCAACGCCGCATCAAGGCGTGGAAGCTGCAACACGGCAACCCGCTGGAGGTGATGTTTTTGCAACGCCATGAACCGGGGCAGCAGGGCATTTCTGATTTTACCCAACTGAAGCCCAATGGAATTACCCTCAAGGGGGAGGCATTTGCCCACCGCTTTTACCATTACCGGCTGGTTTACAGCGGCTGGTGCCATGTGAAGGTCATTTGTGGCGGCGAGAGCTATGAAGCGTTGGCAACTGGCTTGCAGGATGCGTGGTGGCGCAGTGGCGGCACGCCCCGCGAGCACCGCACCGACAGCCTCAGCGCGGCCTACAACAATTTGGCGGAAGAACAAACCCTGACCCAGCGTTACGCGGCGTTGTGCCGCCATTACCACGTCAAGGCCAGCCGCAACAACAAGGGGGTTGCCCATGAGAACGGGGCGGTGGAAGCCGCCCATGGGCATTTCAAACGTCGGGTGGCACAGGCGTTACTGCTACGGGGTTCTACTGATTTTGACGCACTGGCGGATTACCAGGCGTTTGTGGATCAGGTGGTGCAGGTTATCAACAAGGCGTGCAGGACACGCTTTGAAGAGGAAAAACCGCATTTGCGTCCGTTACCCAAACAGCGCACCAATGACTATGCGGAACACCCGGTGATGGTATCCAGCAGCAGCACCATCCTCTTCAAACGCATCACTTACACCGTCCCTTCGCAGTGGGTGGGTACGCCATTGTTGTTGCTGGCCTATGACGAACGGCTGGAGTTGTACCACAGCACCGTCCATTTGCTGACCCTGCCGCGCTCTTGTATGTGCCCAAGGGCATTAACGGGCGTTGCGTCGATTACCGCCATGTGATTGATTCGTTGGTGCGTAAGCCGGGGTTGTAAGCCCAAACCCGCGAAATTTCCCGGTCCCGCATGTCCTTTGAAAAATCGCACTTACTTGGCGCGGTTGAGAGATATCTGGTAACGCTACTGCGGGGAACGATGGCCCTGGATTTCGCTCAAGTGGTTGCCGCGCTATGCGACTGCCCTTTGATCACCAAAATCAGCATCAATTCACCATTGAATCTCGGATTCATCAGCTTGTCACATTGAGTCGGTAAACTCCCTACAACTTAATGTAGGGATGTCTAGATGAGTATTGTGGCTCTGCAAATAAACGGTGGCGAAGCAATCTACAGCCAGATTGCGAAACTGCTTAGGGAAGAGATTTCTTCGTTTCTAAAACCAGGCGAGTGTCTTCCGTCGGAAAACGACCTGGCGGAGCGCTTTGGTGTCAATCGGCATACGATTCGGCGCGCCGTCGAAGATTTGATCGCTGCTGGCCTGTTGGAGCGCAGGCACGGCAAAGGAACTTTTGTGCTCGACGGTCCGGCGGACTACGTCCTGGGCAGCGGCACACGCTTCACCGAAACCTTCGAAACACTCGGCAAGACCGCGAGTAGCCGAATCTTGCGAAAATTGGTTATTCCGGCGCGCGGTGGTGTTGCCGCACGACTGCGCCTTGCAGAAAACGACTCGGTTGTATGGATCGAATCGCTTCGACTGGCTGACGACCACCCAATTTGCATTATTTCCCATTTCTTGCCGCAGCACGTTTTCCCCGATTTGCGAAACGAATACCACGGGGGATCGCTGCACGAACACCTTGCCGTCCGCTACGAACTGAAACTGCGGCGGATCGAAAGCCTCGTCAGTGCAGCGCTCCCGCAAGGAAACGATGCCTCGCTGCTGGGGATGCCCCAGAACCAGCCTGTACTACGGGTAAAAAGCGTCAATGTATGCGAGCAGGACGGAACCCCGCTCGAATACGCCTTGACCCGGTTTCGCGCCGACCGGATACAACTGCGCATCAATCCTTGACCTATCTACTGACCAACCTTACGTGAGCAACCTCAATGTATTTGAAACAAACCATTTCGGCAAGCGCGCTGGCGCTGGCATTTTCTCTGACTGCTGCGCCCGTACTGGCGCGTGACATCGTCATGGGCCTCATTCCTGCGGAAAACAACGAGGAGATGATTCAGCAGTTCGAGCCGATGCGCCTCCATCTGGAAAAGAAGCTGGGCGAAAAAGTGAAGGTATTTACCGCCACGGACTACGCTGGAGTGATTGAGGCAATGAAAAAGAAGCGCGTGGATATCGCCTGGTTCGGGCCGCTGTCCTATTACCTGGCCGAGCAGGAAGCCGGAGCCGAGGCCTTTGCTGTCGGCATCCGCAAGGGCGGTACATCCAGTACGTACAAGAGCATCATCGTTGTCCCATGTGATTCGGGCGTCAAGTCGATTAAGGAACTGAAGGGCAAGAGCGTCGCCTTTGTCGATCCGGCTTCGACATCCGGCGGCCTGATGCCAACCTACATGGTCAAGAAAGAAACTGGCTCGATGCCGCAAGAGTTCTTCGGCAAATTCACCTACGCGGGTTCCCACGATGCCGCCGAACTTGCCGTCAAGAACAAGACGGTCGACGCCGCTGCCGACAACGATATTACCTATGAAAAGATGCTCGCCAAAGGCCTGATCAGCAAACAGACCAATTGCATCATCAAGGAATCCGACCCCTTGCCCGGTTCGCCTCTCGTTTATCGCGGCGATCTGCCGGCCGATATGAAAGCCAAGATTCAGGACGCCATCCTGAATGCCCATAAGGAAATCCAAGTCACCGGTTACGGTGAACTGAGCCACTACGTCACCGTCAGCCCCAAGGACTATCAGGGTATCCGCGACATGGTCAAGGAACTCGGCTTAAAGAAAGAGCAACTCAAGTAATCACTTCGGGAGAGGCAGGCTACGTCGGCCTGCCTTCCTGGCCAAGGAGAAAATACATGTCTGCAATTTCAATTCAATCCGTTTCCAAACGTTTCCCCAACGGTTTCGAGGCGTTGAAGGGGGTCAGTGCCGAGATTCGCTCCGGTAGTTTCACCGTTATTCTGGGCCCCAGCGGTGCAGGGAAGTCCACGCTGCTCCGCTTGATGAATGGTCTGGAAACCCCCACCACCGGTGCTGTGAAAATCGGGGGCGAACTCGTTAACGGGCAAAAGCTGCGCGGCATTCGCGCTCGGGTGGCGATGGTTTTCCAGCAGTTCAATCTGGTGGAGCGCCTTTCCGTCGTTACCAACGTGCTGACTGGACGCTTGGCCCACCGTTCTTGGGTCGGTAGTGTGTTCTATCTCTTCCGCAAAGAAGATATGGGGATTGCCCAGGAAGCGCTGTCCCGTGTCGCATTGACTGACAAGGCGTGGAGCCGCGCCGACAAATTGTCCGGCGGACAGCAGCAGCGCGTCGGCATTGCTCGGGCACTGGCTCAGCAACCCGAGGTCATTCTGGCCGACGAACCGGTCGCCAGTCTTGATCCGGTGTCGAGCGAGGAAATCATGGCTCTGTTACGCGAGATCTGCGAGCGCGACGGCATCACGGTCGTCGTCAATCTGCATCAGGTGGAACTGGCACGGCGTTTTGCTGATCGCATTATCGGCATGAACAGCGGGAAGATCGTATTCGACGGCAGCCCGGAACAAATGACGCCATCTGCACTGCGCACTATCTACCAACGGGAAGGCATCGAAAATGACAACAGTCTCGACATGGCGCTGGCCTACGCCTAACGGGCGGCTGCCACTACCGCTGGTCGGTGGCGTGCTGGCGTTGTTGTGCATACTAGGGTTGACGGCGCCCGTCGTGGAAGTGGACTTCATTCGCCTGATCAGCTCTGGTGGAAAAATGTTCAATTTCGCGGCGCAGATGTTCGTGACCCCCGACTGGGCCTATGTGCCGCAACTGCTGGCGAAAATGCTCGAAACCATCGAAATGACGGTGCTCGGCACCGCCATTGCCATCGCCATCAGTTTGCCGCTGGGTATTCTCGCTGCCCGCAACGCCACACCGCATGTCGTGGTCTATCGAATTACACGCGATTTGTTGAGCCTGATGCGTGCGCTGCCCGAATTAGTCTGGGCGCTGGTCTTTGTTTCGGCGGTCGGTCTTGGACCGTTACCGGGCGTCATGGCATTGGCTTTTGTCACCGTCGGTTTCATGGGCAAGTTCTTTGCCGAGTCCATTGAGGTGGTTGATCACAAGGCTGTGGAAGGCGTACGGGCGCACGGTGCCGGCTGGTTGCAGGTTCGCCTGTTCGCCATGCTTCCCCAAGCGCTGCCCGATTTTGTCGGCACCGTCATGTACATCCTTGACCATAACCTGCGCGCCGCCGCCATCCTTGGCCTGGTCGGTGCCGGTGGTATTGGTTACGACTTAGTGATGTCGATGCGCTTGTTTCAGTACGAGCGGCTGCTTCTGATCGCTTTGTCCATCTATCTGGTCGTCACCGCGTTGGATCGCGCCTCCGACGCCTTGCGTAGCCGAATCATTCACGGAAAAAAGCCATGAAGCTCCGTGATCTGAAACGGCTTATTCCGCCGACCGATGTACTGCCACCCAAGCCGCGCAACCCGGTACCGGTCTGGATCGCCACAACGATGGTCGTCCTCTGGCTGATCGTCCGCGACTTGGATATCTCTTTCGAAACCCTTGCCTACGGCGTGGCAGATATAGGTGAATATTTCAGCCGCTACGGGAGGCCTGACTTTACAGACTTGTCTAGATATCTGGTTCTCATGGGCATTACGTTGGCCACGGCACTCTGGGGAACGGTTTTCGCGCTGGTTGTTGCCTTTTTTCTGGCGCCGCTCGCGGCACGCAATTTCGCTCCGAATCCAGTGCTCTATCGCGTTGCCCGCGAAGCACTCAATTTCATGCGTGCAATGCCAGACCTGTTGCTCGCCCTGATTTTCGTTACCGCACTTGGGCTGGGGCCATTGCCCGGCGCGCTGGCGATTGGGGTTCATACGTCAGGTTTTCTTGGCAAGTTCTTCGCTGAGAGTCTGGAGCGGGTCGACAAGGGAGTTTGTGAAGGTGTGGCATCGACCGGCGCCAATTTCCCGCAGATGGTGATGTATGCCGGCTGGCCTTCGATTTTGCGCGAAGCCCTCGGCAATATCCTCTACATCCTGGACCGCAATGTGCGCATGGCTTCCGTGCTTGGTTTAGTCGGTGCCGGCGGCATCGGGCTGGCGCTGCACGACACTTTGCGCCTCTTTGAATATGGCCAATCGTCCGCACTGATTCTGGTCATTCTGGCCACCATTTTGATTATCGACTACGCCTCGGCGTGGTTGCGAAGGAGACTAGGTTGATAAACCTTGAACGAAAAGACTGGATCAGGGCACTGACAGCCCATCCGGTTGACCTCTTGAACACGCTGGCCGAGCAACTCGCGACCGACTGCGAAGTAAAACTGACCAGCCTTCCGCAGGCGGGCCTTGGCTTGCTTCAACTCGCCGATGGCGCCTTTCACGAACCCTATTATCTGGGTGAATTTCCGCTTTCCGCCTGTCGTCTCGAACTGGTGCTTCCCGACGGGCGCCGGGCCGAGGGTGGTGCTCAGGTAGTGGCCGACGATGCCGACCTCGCACGCTCGCTGGCGATTCTTGACGCCATTGTTGAAGCGCGTCTTCCTGGCTGGGAAATGGTTGCCGAACAGGTGACTTCAGGCGCCCGAAAGCGCAGCGAAAGCGATCAGCGCCGAAACGCCATACTCGCGGCGACCCGCGTCGATTTTTCCATGCTGAACAACACCGGGGATGATGATGAAAATTGAGCGTGGCGAAGCTTCAGAGCAGGCCAGTGCTCGCATAAGCGGAAATCGCACTGATACCAAAACGGAAAACCTCTGGCAGGGAAGTGTCCAGCAATCCATCTTTCGCGAACTACTCGACGCTTTTTCGCGACCAGGCGAGGTGCGCGATCTGACGCTCTTGATCGAGGGCACGACCGCGCAACGCGCTGTGCTAGCGACCTTGATGGACGGTGAAGCGACGCTGGCCGATCCGCACCAGAAAATAGCCATCGGCGATTGGTCATTACTTCAAGCACGGCGTGGTACGCCGGAGGCCGCGCGATACGTGGTGATCGACGGCTGCCGGGCACCGGATTTTGAGCCCGCCATGGGTTGCCTGGAAAGTCCGGAATTCGGCGCGACCTTGTTGATTGAGGTCACTGCCGTGGGTGATGGCCCTCTAGTCATCCAACTCAATGGACCCGGCATCAACGGCCTGCGCGTTTTGCGCCTCGACGGACTGCATGCTGACTGGCTGGAACAGCGTGTCGACTGGGTCGCCTCCTTCCCTCTTGGCGTCGATATTCTCTTCTTTGATTCAAAACGCATCGTCGCGCTGCCGCGCACGACGCACGTAGGCATTGCCACGGGAGTGATCTGACATGAGTTACGTTGCCATCAAAGGCGGTGGCCGAGCCATTGCCGGTGCCGCTGCCGTCACCGAATATCTGCGTACCGAAGAGGGGCTGGCGAGCGATACGGCCGAGCCGCTCGCCATCGATACCATCCTGCATCAACTACGTCACCTGGTCGATCGTGTCGTTTCCGAGGGCGGCGTATATCACCCGCAATTTGCCGCACTAGCCATCAAGCAGAGCCTGGGCGACACGCTGGAAGCTGCTTTTGCGCTACGTGCCTGGCGTTCCACCCGACCGCGCCTGTCAGCGACACCCGTTCTCGATACCTCGCGCATGCGGCTGATACGCCGCATCTCGTCGGCTTTCAAAGACATTCCCGGTGGGCAAATGCTCGGACCGACACCGGACTACGCCCTGCGCTTGCTGCGCTTGGAACTGATCGACGAGTCGCCGCAAGCCTTCCGTGCAATAGCTCGCGATTGGCTGGCCAGTTGTCCGGAAGCAACGCTGCCCGACAGTTTCCCCAAAGTGCTCGATGCCCTGCGTACTGAAGGATTGCTCGCACCGGTCAGCGACATCAGGAGCGAGACAGCCTTCGACATCACCCGCGAACCGCTTGTCTTTCCGGTGCCCCGCTCGGCGGCCCTGGCAACCATGGCGCGGGCAGAGACCGGGTCACTGCTGGCCATCGCCTATTCCAACATGCGCGGTTACGGCGATGTGCACCCGACGGTGGCCGAACTGCGGGTCGGCTATCTGCCGGTTCTGCTGCCGCATCCGGTCACTGGCGAGCTAACCGAAGCCGGCGAAGTTCTGGTCACCGAGTGCGAGGTGGTTGCCATGTACACCGCCGACGATGCGGGAGGCAAACCGGTATTCACCATTGGTTACGGTGCCTGCTTTGGCCACAACGAGGTTAAGGCCATCTCGATGGCGATTCTCGACCGTGCCTTGCAGAAAGGCATGAAGGATGGCGCCGACAATCCGTCAGAAGACCCCGAATTTGTCCTTCTTCATGTCGACGGCGTTGATTCGATGGGCTTTGCTTCGCACTACAAGATGCCGCACTACGTCACTTTCCAGTCCGATCTGGACCGCTTGCGTACAACGCAGCAGAAGTCAGGAGCGTTCGCATGAACAACACAAATGCCTATAACTTCGGCTTCCTCGACGAGTATGCCAAAAAGGAAGTGCGCCGCGCCATTCTCAAGGCCATCGCCATCCCCGGCTACCAGGTGCCCTACGCCTCGCGCGAAATGCCCATGGGGCGTGGCTTTGGCACCGGCGGGCTGCAACTGACGCTGTCGCTGATTGGCCCCGATGAGGTGCTCAAGGTGATCGACCAGGGTTCCGATGATTCGGTGAACGCGGTCAATCTGCGCCAGTTCATCGAGATGACCTGTCCTGGCATCTCGACGACCACAAAGACGGCAGAGAGCACGCTTATCCAGTCGCGCCACCGTATCCCTGAGTTGCCGCTGACGACGCAGCAAATCATTGTTCTGCAAGTGCCTTACCCGGACCCGCTGGTCGTCGTCGAGCCTTCCGAAGACAAGCGCAAGACCATGCACGGCGAGGCCGACTACTCACGCTTGCTGGTCAAGCTCTACGAGGACATCGTCAAGTTCGACGAGATCACTATCTCGCACCGTTACCCGACGCGCATCAATGGCCATTACGTTATCGACCCTTCACCGATACCGCGCTGGGATGTGCCGAAACTCAACGATTCGGCGGCACTGATTTTGTTTGGCGCCGGGCGCGAGAAGAAGATTTATGCCGTTCCGCCCTATACGCGGGCCGAGCCGCTCGTTTTTTCTGATGTGCCTTTCCGCATCGAAGATTTCCGTGATGCTTCTGGGAAGCGTCGTGCTTGCGCTCGCTGTGGGTGCCTCGATTCTTTCCTCGACGAATTCGTCAGTGATTCAGGTAGCAAGGCTTATCAGTGCTCGGATAGTGACTGGTGCGATGAGCATCAGAGGTATGTTGGAGACGCTGAGGAAACCGGTCGCGGGGAAGTCCAGGGAGAAGCCGTATGAACAAGATTCTCGAAGTCCGCAACCTGAGCAAAATCTATGGCCCAGGTTGTCCGCAGTGCATTGAATCCACCGGCCCGGAAGCGGATACCAATCTCTGTCCCCATTGCGGCAGCGTCGTCGCCATCCACGATGTCTCGTTCGACCTGTTCGAGGGTGAAATTCTTGGCGTCATGGGGGAGTCCGGCAGCGGCAAATCGACGGTGGTCAAGAACCTCTATTTCGACCAGGCGCCCTCGTCCGGCGAGGCGATCTTCTACGACCGCGATAAGCAGAACGATCTATTCTCGCTGAATGCGGCCCAGCAACGCTGGCTGCGTAACCATCGCTTCGGAATGGTCTATCAGAATCCGAATCTTGGCCTGAACTTCAACATAACTGCCGGCGGCAATATCGCCGAGCGCCTGCTGATGAGCGACCTGATGGACTACGGAGCCATTCGCGAGCGAGCGAAAGCCTTGTTAGAGCGTACTGAAGTGCTGCTTTCACGCGTCGACGACCTGCCGAAGCACTTCTCCGGCGGCATGCAGCAACGGGTTCAGATCGCCAAGGCGCTGGCCACTCAGCCGCCGCTTCTGTTCCTTGATGAAGTAACCACCGGACTCGACCTCTCGGTGCAGGCGCGCATTCTCGACCTGATCCTGGAAATCCAGCAGGAGTTAAAGACCGCCATGGTTGTCGTCACCCACGACCTTGGCGTCATACGCCTGCTCACCGGGCGCGCTATCGTCATGAAATACGGCCGCGTCATCGAGTCGGGGCTGACTGATCAAATTCTGGAAGACCCTCAGCACGCTTATACCCAGCGTCTGGTGGCTTCTGCTCTTTAGGAGGACGCCATGCTCACCCCCATTCTTCAGGTCGAAGGCTACGGCAAGCATTTCCAGTTGCACGAACAGAACAAGCTGATCCCGTCCTCGCACAACGTTAATTTCACCGTGCGCTCTGGCCAACTGACGGCACTGATCGGCCCCACCGGTGCTGGAAAGTCCTCGGTGCTCAAAGGCATCTACCGCAGCTATCTGCCCAGCGCTGGCCGCATTCTCTATCGCAATGCGCTGGGACATGAACTCGATCTGGCCTTGGCCAGCGAGCACCAGATACTCGAACTGCGGCGCCGCGAGATCGGCTTCGTGACCCAGTTTTTACATTGCCTGCCGCGTCAATCCACACTCGATGTCGTGGCGCAACCGCTGGTCAGCCTTGGTACTGCGCGCGAAGAATCAAGACAACGAGCCGCCGAATTGCTGTCGGCCATGAAGCTTCCGGAGCGTCTGTGGAGCGTGTCGCCCGCGACCTTCTCGGGCGGCGAACGGCAACGGGTCAACTTGGCGCGTGGCTTTGTCGCCAAGCCACGCTTGTTGCTGCTCGATGAACCTACGGCCAGCCTGGACCCGACGACCGCCGAATGCGTGTTCGGTCTGATCGAAGGTTTGAAGGCCGAAGGAACGGCCATGTTGGCCATTTTCCACCACCCCGAAACGACGCGCCGACTGGCCGATCAGGTCGTTGAACTCGCACCACCACCTGCCGTCGAGGAACTTCTCAAGGAGATCGCATGAACACACTCTATCTGACCGGTGCCCGAGTTGTTCTACACAATGACGTGCTCGAAGACGCGGCTCTGCTAATCGAAGACGGTGTTATTACAGCGATCAACCCCGAATCCGGCATCGGTGCCCACGCCATAAATCTGCGCGGCAAGACGCTAATTCCCGGCATGATCGACCTGCACTGCGATGCCCTGGAAAAAGAAGTCGAACCGCGACCGAACGTGCACTTTCCTCTCGATTTCGCCTGTGCCCAAGCCGACAAGCGTAATGCCGCCGCTGGCGTGACAACGGTTTATCACGCCCTGTCTTTCGCCAACGAAGAACTCGGTATGCGCAACAACGCGTTTGCCGCGTCGGTCGCGCACGCGGTTCACGCCTGGAATCCGCACGGCCTAGTCGACAATCGCGTGCACTGTCGCTACGAGGTGACGGACCCAAGCGCGCCGGAATTTCTGCTCGAACTGATCGCAGCCGGCGAGATGCATCTGCTTTCGGTCATGGATCATTCGCCCGGCCAGGGGCAGTTCAAGGATATCGCCGCCTTTCGCGACTATCTGGCACGCACCTACAAGAAGTCTGAAATCGAACTGGACGCGCTGCTGCAAAACAAATTGGCGCAGGGCGAAGGCGCCATGACGCGTATCCGATTGCTGGTTGAGGAGGCGACCAAAAAGGGGATTCCCATTGCCAGCCACGACGATGACACACCAGAGAAGGTCGAGACCCTGCATGCTTTGGGCGTTGGTATTTCGGAGTTTCCGATCAATCTGGAATCGGCCCGCGCAGCTCGCAGCAAAGGCATGAGTACGGTGTTCGGTGCGCCCAATATTCTGCGCGGCAAGAGTCAATCGGGTGCTGTACGCGCGCTGGATGCGGTAATGGCCGGGGTGGCTGACTGCCTGTGCGCCGACTATCACCCCGCTGCCTTGATCGTAGCTGTTTTCCGCTTGCCGGAGCTGGCGGGGATCAGCCTTGCCGATTCGGTACGTCTGGTCAGTGCCAACCCGGCGCGCGCGGCGGGACTGACGGATCGTGGCGAAATTGCGATTGGCAAACGCGCCGATCTCGTGGCGGTCACTCACGTCAACGGACTGGTTCAGGCGAGTAGCGTTTTCTCGGCTGGAAAACGTGTCTTTGAAGTGAGCTTCGATCATGGCTGAGGGAAAACTCTTCTACATCATCGGGCCTTCCGGCAGCGGCAAGGACAGCTTGATGCGTTACGGACGCGAACGACTGGCAGGTGATTCCGGCGTTCTCTTCGCACACCGCTACATCACGCGGCCAGTCGAACTGCATGGGGAGAATCACGTCGCCCTGACCGAAAACGAATTCGATGCCCGTCTGGCCGCCGGCCTTTTCTCCATGCAGTGGGAAAGCCACGGTTTACGCTATGGCATCGGCAGAGAACTCAATTTCTGGCTGGCCAAGGGCTGTAATGTGGTGCTGAACGGTTCCCGTGAATATCTTCCAGAAGCCAGACGCTACTATCCCGCATTGATTGCGGTTTTGATCACCGTCTCACCAGAAGTCCTTTCCGAAAGATTGCGCGCGCGGGGACGAGAGACAGACGAGCAGATCGCTGAACGGCTGATGCGTGCCGGGCAATTCAAACATCCTGGGGGTGCTGTGGAAACCATTCTGAATGACGGAGAGCTGTTCGAGGCCGGCGAACGTCTTGTCAATTTGCTGTCGGCGGTCCCGGTCGCGGCAAAGGCGATGGCCTAACCATGCGCGTGACGTTCCTCGGCACGGGAGACGCCGGCGGCGTACCGCTCTACGGATGCAATTGTCCGGCCTGCACGCGGGCACGGGCGGTCACGGACTTTCAGCGTCGTCCGTGCACGGCCCTGGTCGAGTCCGGTGACTCCCGCATTCTGATTGATGCCGGCCTGACCGATCTCGCTGAGCGATTTCCACCGGGAAGCCTGTCAGCCATTGTGCTGACACATTTTCATCCGGATCATGTGCAGGGGCTGTTTCATCTCCGGTGGGGAACCGGCGACCGCATCCCGGTCTATGGGCCACCAGACGCCGAAGGTTGTGCCGACCTCTACAAAAACCACGGCCTGCTTGAATTCCGGCGGCTTTCAAAGTTCGAGCCTGTCACGCTTGGCAAGCTGACCCTAACGCCGCTGCCCCTGATCCATTCCAAGGTGACGTTCGGTTACGCCATTGAAGATTCAGGTAGCCAGCGTTTCGCCTATTTGACCGATACGGTTGGACTACCCGCACAAACGGAACAGTTTCTAAGAGCATGGCAGCCAGGATTAGTGGCGCTGGACTGCACGCATCCGCCGCAAGGCGATTTCCCGCGCAACCATAACGATGTAGGTCTCGCTTTAGCCATTGCCGAAACGCTCAGCCCGGCGAAAGTTTGGTTGACTCACATCAGCCACGAAATGGATTACTGGCTGCTACAAAACGCCAGCGATCTACCGTCTCACATACAAGTTGCTCATGATTTGCAGGTGATTCCAGAGGTTGATAACACCGTCTGAGTAACTCAAGTTGAGACCAGACCCTTTCCCGACCCTCCGGTAGCACGCATAGTAGTAACGGAAAACACTTGTTTTCCGACAGGGGATGAACAGTGCCAAAAATTATGATGTGGAGTGCGTTAATAGTATGCGGAAAACCATGCCGCAATGGATTACCATGCGGAAACATCAATTTATGGGTTTTCCGGCTATGTTAGTAGGCTACATGAGAGTTTCATCCGATTCAGACAGGCAAACCACCAATTTGCAACGCGATGCCTTACTGGCGGCAGGGATAGATAGCCGCCATTTATTTGAAGACCACGCCTCCGGTGCAGTCGATGAGCGTCACGGCTTAACGCAGGCCCTGACATTCGTAAAGGCTGGTGATGTTCTTGTCGTCTGGAAACTCGATAGGTTGGGGCGATCCTTGTCGCACCTCTTGACCATTGTGAATGCGCTCAAGGAAAAGCAGGTGGCTTTTCGCTCACTGACAGAAGGCATGGATACCACGACGGCATCCGGTGAACTGCTGTTTCATGTCTTCGGCGCGCTGGCACAGTATGAGCGGGCGTTAACCAGGGAACGTGTTATCGCCGGACTCGCCGCTGCCAAACGACGTGGCCGAATCGGTGGTCGCCCACCCGCTATCGTCGGCGAAAAACTGGAGGCTATCCTTGGTGCCTTGCGCGGTGGTATGTCCAAGGCTGCGGTGTGTCGCAATTTTGGGGTTAAACGCACCACGTTGATCGAGACGTTAGCTCGCGTCGGCTGGCCTGACGCACACGAAACTTGAGGGCACGCCACATGCGCGGCAATCCGAGCAAGCGTCTGACAATCCTTTCCGATGCCGAGAAAACCGCGCTCTATGGCTTACCCGAATTTGACGACTTTCAGCGTGTCGAGTTTTTTGCCATGACGGATGCGGAACGCTCTCTGGCAATGCGTCGAAGGGGTTTAGAAGAGCAGATTTACTGCCTACTGCAAATTGGTTACTTCAAAGCCAAACAGGCGTTTTTTCATTTTCCCCTGAACGAAGCGCCTCCAGATGATGTTGCTTTCCTCATGCAACGGTACTTTCCAGGGAAGGAACAAGCTCTCAGCGATAAGCCTTTGAGCAAAAGACAATACTACGCGCAGCGAGACGATATCGCTGCCTTGCTTGGGTATCGACTTTGCTCTGATGATGACTTGCCCGCATTGCTGGGCAAAGCAATATTGTTGGCCAGGACAGATGTATCCCCCACTTTTTTGTTGGCCGAGCTGATGGTGTTCTTGATAGGTCAACGCATCGTGCGGCCTGGGTACACCACGCTGCAAGATTTGATTACCAAGGCACTCGCCACTGAACGTGATCGCCTGGAGCAATTGGTAGAATCTGCCCTGACGGCTACGTCACGCGATGCGCTGCAACAATTGCTAGTGCGCGAGAACACCTTGTCCGATTTGGCCGCACTCAAACAGGATGCCAAAAGCTTTCGCTACCGCCAGATGGGTTTGGAGCGCCAAAAGCGCCTCACGCTGGCACCACTGTACATCATCGCCAAAGCGTTGCTGCCAAGCCTTGAAATTTCGCAACTCAACATCGCCTACTACGCCAGTCTTGCCAACTATTACACAATCTACGATTTGCGCCGCCTCAAGTCCGGCCAGACCTACCTCTATTTGCTGTGCTACGCTTGGCAACGTTACAGGCAGCTCACGGACAATGTGGTGGAAGCCTTTGGCTACCACACACGGCAACTCGAAGACGATACCAAGGCCGTCGCCAATCAACAGGCTGCCCAAATACACAACGAACGGCAGCAAGCCACACCACGGGTGGGCGAACTCCTCTTGCTTTATGTGGATGACACGCTCGACGATGTGACCCCGTTCGGCACGGTGCGCCACCGAGCCTTTCGGATCATGCCTGAAGAGAGGCTGCGCTCGACCGGCAAGCTCCTTACTGAGAAACCAGTCAGCCAAATGGATCTGCGCTGGCAAGCGGTGGACAAGCAAAGCGGGCTTTGCACGAAAAATCTCCGCTCGCTGGCCATGGCGCTCGATTTTGAAAGTTGCACGCCCAGGGGCAAGGTCTGGCTGGCCGCACTGCGATGGATGAAGACGGTCTTTGCTCGTCAGCAGCGACTGACCAAGCAGCCACTGGAGGAAGTACCCCTGCGCACGATCCCCACACGTTTGCGCAGCTTTCTGCTGGATTTCGACCCGGAGGGCAAGCCCGTTGGCCTGCGTGGCGACCGATATGAATTTTGGATTTATCGGCAACTGCGAAAACGCCTTGATGTTGGTGACATCTACCTTGACGACAGTGTGCAACACCGGCGTTTTGCGGACGATTTGGTGTCCATGGAGAACAAGGCTGACGTACTCAAGGCACTGAACATACCCTGGCTGCGTCAACCAGTGGATGCGACGCTCGATGCGCTGTTCACTGAACTTGATACGCAATGGAGAGCGTTCGATGAGGAACTCCGCAACGGCAAGCTCAAACACTTGGAGTTTGACCCAGATAAGCAAACGCTGACCTGGCACCGTCCCAAGGCGGACAAGGACAAGCAACTACAACAGGAGTTTTACGGCAAGCTCCAGGCACGTGACATTGCTGATGTTTTTCGGTTTGTTAATGAGCAGTGCCATTTCCTGTCCGCGATGACACCTTTACAGCCACGCTACGCAAAGAAGATCGCCGACGAAGACAGCTTGATGGCGGTAATTATTGCGCAGGCCATGAACCATGGCAATTTCAGCATGGCCGAGACCTGCGATATTCCGTACCACGTCCTGGATGCCACGCATCAACAACACCTGCGCCCGGCCACGTTGATTGATGCGAACGACAAGATCAGCAACTTCATAGCCAGTTTACCAATATTTCCTTACTACTCTATTGGCATGGACGTGCTCTATGGCAGCGTTGACGGGCAAAAATTTGCCTCTGCCAAGCCCACACTCAAGGCCCGCCATTCACGAAAGTATTTTGGTAGAGATAGGGGGGTTGTGGCCTTCACCTTGCTGGCCAACCATGTGGCGTTGCAAACCGAACTGCTGGGCGCAAACCAGCACGAGAGCTACTGGGTGTTCGACATCTGCTACAACAACACGTCCGACATCGTGCCGACCACGATCACCGGCGACATGCATTGCATCAACATGGCCAACTTCGCCATCCTGTACTGGTTCGGCATGAACCTCGCACCGCGATTTACCAATTTGCAGGCGCAGTTGAAACACCTCTACTGTGGCTCTGGCCAAGAAGGGTACTCCGATTTCCTGATCCAGCCGGTGGGGCAAATTGACCGCCATCTGATTGCCTCAGAGAAGGTGAACATGGATCACATTGCCGCCACGCTTGGACTCAAAGAGATGAGCCAAAGCGTGCTGATGCGCAAAATTTGTACCTTGTCCGGACATCACCGTACCCGCAAGGCCATTTTTGAGTTCGACAAGCTGATCCGCACAATCTACACACTTCGCTACTTGCGCGATCCTCAATTGCAGCGCGATGTCCACCGATCAGAAAATCGCATTGAGTCCTACCACCAGCTACGTTCCACCATTGCCAAGGTAAACGGCAAAAAGGAACTGGCAGGGCGGACTGACCTGGATGTTGCCATCAGCAACCAGTGTGGTCGACTGATTGCAAATATTGTGATTGCGTACAACTCCATGCTGTTGTCCGGCATGTTGAATCGTTATCTGGCAACGGGCAATGAAAAGGCGCTGGATTTGTTGCGGCGAATCTCGCCTGCGGCATGGCAGCATCTGCATTTCCTGGGCCACTACGCATTCCGCGACAAGCGTCACCCGATTGATCTAGAGGCCATCTTGGCGGGGATCGATTGGGAATAACGCGTTAAATTGAGACCTGCGGGAAATTTCGCGGGTTTGGGCTTACAACCCCAAACCCAAGTGCTGTTTGAGCTGATTGCCCACCGCTACGAAACTGGCTCACTCATCATCACCTCCAACCATCCCTTCAGCGAGTGGGGGCAGATCTTCGAGGACAACATGATGACCATCGCCGCCATCGACCGCCTCGTCCACCATGCCACCATTCTGGAATGCCAAGGGGAGAGTTACCGCCGCCAATCGGCTATGAACAGGAGGCAAAACTAACCCCCTTTCACACGACAACTAACCGGACAAGATAGTTGTCGCCGACCGGACAAAGTAATTGACGCGGCATAGGTCTACCAATTGATGGACAGGCTATGCAGCACCTATCAGGGAGGACAATGGGAGTTATACACGCTGTCAAACAGCAGCTTTTACATGGCTCCACGCAGGGCGGATAAACTGCTTATCGAATGGGATGGAAACGGTTTTACAGGGGAAATGAGCGCGGATGCTGCCGGTATTGTCGCCTGCCTGTTTACCTACTCAGCCCTGTCTTTCCAAGGGTGCGAAACCTGTGGCGACATGTACCACCTGCTACTGGATTATGCTGAACAACACCCGGAAGCCAGCCTGATTTTCAGTGCCATCGACTAAAAACGTACCGAAGGGGGAGTAAAGCAGGACGAGTGTCACAAAATACCAGCAGGACGGCAAAATATCAGGATTCAGGAAAATGCGGACGATGTGCTATAGTCATAAGTGCGGTACAGGCTGAGGAGCCGATGACCGCCCAGGGTGATGCGGAAGCGTCCCACATGCAAGGGTGTCTTCGGACACCCTATATTATTCCGGCAACCCGGAATTTGTAGCAATTAGGCGGCTTCACTCTCGTCCAGATCTTCCACCACCGGCAACAAGGGCAATTCTTCCTGTTGCGATGCCTTTGTGAAACGGAACTCAATCGCTACCACCGAACGTTGTTCCCGGATTACTACCCAAGATACGCGCAAGTCTGTATGCGAGTTAATCTGTTCAACCGCTGGAACCAGAATACGTGCCTTGAAATTGGCAAAACGCATATAAGAATCTGACAACTCCAGCATTTCCTTGAAATCTACCAGTGTCACACGGATAGAAGACCGTAGTTTCACGTACTGCTTAAGATACTCATAAACCCGGATAGCATAAGTACTGGTCAGATGTGATATGTAGCGCAGGTCATAACTGGTAAAACGCTCATTCAACAGCGTCAAAAATGGCAGTATCTCCGGGGAAAAATTCACCGTAACCCGACCATTACCCCTGTCATACGTCGCCTTACTAACCCAACGAACCTTCTCAACCCTGCCATCTTCAAACCGGGTCTTTACTTCCCGATTCCACAGCCTTTCTGTTGCATCCTCTAACGCTTCATAGGCATGGCGGGTCTCAAGCGTATAAGCCGCCGCAAATGCCGCCGCAGTCACCGCCTTGATGCGTGAAAAAGGCTTTCTTGAGTCAATTTGGGCAATACAAAACAAGATCAGACGTTGCTCATTCAAACTCAACGTATAACCCGCTTTTACCAATTCATTGGATTTGGTAACTTTCCAGTTGGTAATGTCATCCACGTGCTGCATCCTTCGCTATCTGCTACAACTACAAACATTTGTAGCAGTAGCAGGAGAATAGCACAAAAATCTGTGGATAAGTCTGTGAATATGTTGTGTATAAAATGTGGGTGTGCAGAATCTGTAGCACGAACAGCCGGAATCTGTAGCACGAACTCGGAATTTGTAGCATTGAACCCGGAATTTGTAGCACGAACAGCCGGAATCTGTAGCAGATGACTATTGTAACCTAATGATAACAAAAAAGAAATTCAATCCTAAAATCTTAAAAAAAGAAAACAAGATAAATCTTAAAAAACAAGTCATAGTAGACACGCAAAAATCTGTGGATAACCAAACACTTCAGGGTAAAAAGACCCAACCCTTAGCACCTAAAGGTGCTTCGCCCTGTCCTACGGACAGCCTACAAGGAATTCCCTTCGGTCATACATTATTTGTCTTGGGGCGTTGCCCCAAACCCCAAGGTATTTATACCAGGATGATGATGTATTTCTTCTCCTGACCGACGATTTTGGGAAATTAAAGGGCGATATGGGCATTATTTTGAAGTAGTGATAGCGGGATGGTTTTACATTGGTTGGATTCTTAGCCAGTAAAGGCGTTCTAGTCAGGAATTCGGTGATTGGTTCCTGTTTCGTGCTACAAATTCCGGGTTGGGATTCGAGTTTTTCATGTAAAACTTCCCCGCTTAACCCTTTGAAGGTTGTTTTTTCGGTTATTAGGTCTAAGATACTGCTAAAGCCAATGGTATGCACCTCTATAGGTTGTTATATAGGTTGTATTTAAGGCTTTAAATGAAAACCTGACTACATGAGGACATCCATGGGAAAAATCCTGACGGTGGCGATCCACAAAGGGGGGACAGGAAAAACCACCCTTGTATCACACCTTGCCCTGTATGCACGTAGCAAGAAACTATCTGTCCTGATCATCGACATGGATGCCCAAGGTAATATCAGTGCTTTCTTCAATGTTGATTCACCTAACGCTGGAGCATCAGCCCTGTTTCTGGAAGGGCAGGAAGCACCCATGCATAGCATTGACGGTGAAGACTTCAAACTGATACCCGCTGACAACGGATTATTGGGAATTGAACGCCTGCCGTTTGAGAGCGTGCAGCTATATCGGCAACGCTTGCGCAGCTTCGCTGCCACTTTTGATCTGGTGATCCTGGACACCCCTCCATCCATGGGATTCTCCATGCTGGCCCCGTTAATTGCGTCTGATTTTGCTGTAGCTCCTGTTATCCCTGATGCGTACAGCATCCGTGGGGTCAAGTCCCTGTACGCCAAAATCAAGGCAGTGCGCAGCAAACACAACCCGTCCCTGAAATTTCTCGGACTGGTGCTGAACCGCTGGAACAGCCGGAATTCACAACAGGTGGAAATGGTGAAGAAATTTCAGGAGCTGCTGCCGGGACAGTTGATTGCCAAACCACTGGCAGACCGCTCAGCTATTGCCAATGCTGCCTACGACAGCAAGGCTGTATGGGACAAACCCAACGGTGGTGCTGCACGGGTAGCCGCAGTCGAGATGCTGGAAGTCATGGCGGAAATTATGGAAAAAATGGGCATGAGGAACAAAGGATGAAACAGGATGATTTCGGGTTAGGTTCCCTAGCCGCAGAACTGGAAGCAGATACTACTGTCATTGCCGAGTTGCTATTGCACCAGATTTCCCCCGACCCAGAACAACCCCGCAAGTCGATTGATCCCGAAAAGTTGCAGCAACTGGCGGATTCCATCAAGGCACAAGGTGTCATTCAACCGATTGTGGTACGTAATGGGAATGCGTTTGACAGCTACATTATTGTAGCCGGTGAACGTCGCTGGCGGGCGGCACAGATTGCTGGTCTGAATACCATTCCTGCTGTAGTACGCGAATTTGAACAAACTGCCCTAGCAGCAGCCCAGATCATTGAGAACATTGACCGGGAAGGCTTCACTCTGTTGGATGAAGTACGGGCAGTCATGAAAATGTGTGAGCTTTGTGGATCAGCCAAATCTGCCGGGGAGGCACTGGGAAAACCCAAGGCGTGGATCTCGCAGCGGGTCAAAATTGGCACTGTTGGTGGGATCATCGAAACCTTCATTGAAGAGGGTGACAGCACCGATGTAATGGGTACTTACCAGCTCGCCCGTTTCACGGAAAAGCACCTGGAAGAGGGCAAACAATTCATTGAAAACTGGATCCAGCACCCGGAATCACGGGGCAGTTTGCGGGAGAAAGTAGCCGAGTTGTTTTTCCAGATGGACAGACCAAAGCCAGCCAGTGCTAACCAGGACGAAACCCCCGTATCTGCTACAAATTCCGGGTCAACAGAGGCCGTTACGCCTGTTCAGACCGAACCAAAACCGGCTGTTGCCAATGTTGTAGCTCCGGTTGAACATAAACCTGTCCCTGCAAGTGTGCAACAGGACGGAAGCAAACCCAAAGCTGCCCCAAAGGCAGAACATAAGCCGGAAAATGTAGTCAATTTCCGGGTGGGAGACGAAGAGATTTTCCTGCAAACACCAACCCGCACGATTGTCCTCAACAAAGCGATGTTAAAGGTCATCCATGATCAACTGTAGGTTGTCAGAGGAGGATTTCAGGCGGGCAGTTGCCACCCTGAAACGTTTTAGGGAACGTCCCCAACAAGCAGCATGGCGGGTACTGGTTGCAGGGGAAACGCTGGAGACAGCAGCCTCTGTACTGGATATTTCCAAAGAGGCCGTCAGGAAATCCGTTGGTAGGGTTGCCACTGCATGGCAACACCTAAACCTCTCGGAACTGGATGCCGCCCGTGAAGCCGCTATTGGTCTGATGCGGGAAATCATGCCGGGACAAGGTATCCCGGAGGGTTGGGAACCTGTGGTTGTTTACCTGCCACGCAGCATGGCAAAAAGTATCCGTGAACTGGAAGTCCAGCAACTGGCTGCGGTACAAAAGAATAATAACAGCAATCCTGCAAACACCCAGACAGCACACCATTAATGCCGGACGCATATCCAAATCTGCTGCTGACAGGCAAACATGGGCTGTATTCACTGCGTCTGGTGGCAGGTCGTCCCGCACAGGTTGTGGCAGGAAAGCAGCACAAAGGTCTGCTGTTTGAAGCAGGACAGACCTTCTGTTATGTGCTGGCAGGCGGTGGGCAAGCCAGTGCCTGGGTGGTACGCAACCGGGCAGGTCAGCATTCATTACCGGGGCTGGAAAAGCCGGTGGTACTGTTGCTGGAGGCTGCCGGGAAACTGCGGGTACAACGCTTGTTGAAGACCTTCAAATTGCTCAAGGATAACCACACCAACCTCACCACCATCCCTCTGGAAACCTTCATCCTGTGGGATGCCCTATTGGCAGGCAAACGCTATCAACCGGACTGGATATTGGCAAAGCTACCCGCTGCTGATGGGGGCTGATTGGGCTTCGTGCTACAGATTCCGGCTATCGCTGGCGGGTTGATGGCAGCCCCAATGCCTGCAAGACAACACCCACCAGATCATCCCGGTCATGCACGATCCTGTCACAGGCCATCTCAATCATGGCATTGACAATGGCGGTGGCGGATTCACCGGCTTTACGGAAATCGGTGCGGATACCGATGATGGTTTGCCCTGCTGATTTGCGGCTGAAGAAGTAACCTATCTCCCAAGCTGTGCCATCGTCCACCTGCGTCCCATCCAGCAAGGCCACCACGATATGGGCATTGTCCAGACCGTCCTTGCAGCGCCGGAATATCTCCTGCCGAGCAGCACTGCCCAACGCGGCTATCTCTTCTGCCGTGATCAGTTCATAAGGCCAGATGACCTCCACAGCCATGTCCCGTTGTGCCGCTGACTGCAATAGCAATGCCTTGGTCTGGGTGTGCCAGATGCGTTCTGCTTCTGTGAACAATGGCCCGGCGAGGTAAATGCAGGTCATGCAGGTGTACATCCTTGGTGATTTGGAGAGCGGCCTACTATAGCAGCCCGGATGGGGTTTCCGTTCACGGTGAATGACCATTTGTAGCAGCAAAAGAACAGGGTAGTCTGGCGATTGTGGCGCAACCAGACCAGGCATTTTAGGGTACATATCCCCCGTTACGTGACGGGGAATGGATGGCAGATAAGGGGTTGGCTTGTATCGGCCAACAGGACATGGGTTGGGATTTATTCGGGAAGGAGGGTGATATGCACTGGCGTGGACGCATCGTTCGTGCTGTTGTTGGTGGTGATGGGGTGTGTGCTGGCAACCATCGTGGTAGCAAAGATGAAAACCCCGCTGCTGATCTGGAACACCACCAGCAGTTTGCCGAAAGGTTTTTACAAGGTCGAACCCGGTTATACCTACGGTGACATCGTGGCGTTCGACATCCCGGAACATTTCCGTCCGTTGGTGCAGGAACGCGGATGGATCCCGTTGTATGACCGGCTATTAAAACGGGTTGTGGGCAGGGCAGGGGATACCATTTGCATCCACCAGACGGACATTACCCTGAATGGCCAGTGGTTCGGTAACACCAGCCTGACAGATTCACACGGCAGGCCCATGCCACAACTGGATGGTTGCCATACGGTGCAGAATGGACACCTTTGGGTGATGCTGAAAGACAACCCGTTGTCGCTGGATTCGCGTTATTTTGGGGAAGTGGATGAGGCGACCGTTTACGGCAAGGCAAGCCTTGTCTGGGGCTATCAAAACTGACAATGATGCAGCGTTTGTTGCACCTCATTTTGCAGCTATTCTGCATTTGCACTGCAAAACCTTTTGCAATCCTGCTGCAACCGTTCTGCGGTTTTTGCCCTGAACGGATGCGCAAGCATACCCTCCGCCCTTTGCCTTACCTACCTGCCCGCTAAACCCCTCCTGTATCAGGGCTACCCAGCACACCAGTGCCTGCCCACTCAGACGGCTTGCTGTTGCCTTGGGTGTTTCTTGCCCCATCATCCTGGTTCCAAATACCTTGGGGTCTGGGGTAACACCCCAGCTAAATCCTGTGGTAGTGGAAAAGATACCGCTCGTCAGCGGTGAGCTTGTAGGGAAATGTGTAGTGCAAGATAAAGGTGTTGTAGCAGGTACTTTTCAAGTCCCTGAAAACCCACACTAAATGATTCTACAACGGTGTGTAGGTTTATAGCTTGCTGATAACAACTTATTGTATTTAAAGCAATAACCATTCTACAGGATGTCATGATGGGTAAAAAGGACACTTACGACGACCTCCCACTTAGGGTTGACCTGCGGGCGAAAAAGAAGGGGGAACCTGCCGTTTCCTTGCGCCGTGGTAGTGCGAAGCCTAAACGTCTTTCCAACCTGAAACCCTCGCGCATTGGACCCATTCGTGGTGTCTCAGCCCCTGCAACCCGTACCCCTGAACGCCTAGGATCCCGCCGGGTGGTGGTCAAAGCAAGAGTCATCAAAATGACCGCTTACGGGGTTGGTGCTGCCAAACTTCACCTGCGTTACCTTGACCGTGAAGGGACAGGTCAGGGTGCAGAACGTGAGGGCTTTTTTGACCGTGAAGGGGAGGGGATCCAGCGTCAGGAAGTGGATGCCATCCGTGAAGGGGAGCCGCACCAGTTCCGTTTGATTGTTTCACCGGAAGATGCGGAACGTCTGGATCTGAAAGAGTACACCCGCAAGCTGATGGGGCAGGTAGAGTCAGACCTTGGGCGCAAGCTGGACTGGAAGGCCATTAACCACTACAACACGGATAATCCCCACACCCATATTGTGATCCACGGTCTTGACCAAAAAGGTGAGGAGGTTTTCATTGACCGTGAGTACATCTCTAACGGTATCCGCCATCGTGCCGCCGAGCTGGCAACCCAGGAACTTGGCCACCGGATGGAACACGAAATCCGTGACTCCATCCAGAAAGAAATCAAGGCAAAGTCATTCACCCGCGCCGACCGTGAACTGATCCAGCAATCCCAGGATAACCGCATTACCTTTGATATTGCCGGGGATACCCCGGCTGCCCGGTTGCAACGCTCGCGGTTATTGGGACGTTTGCAGGAACTGGAGCGTTTTGGCTATGCAGAAAAGGTTGCCGGGCAACAATGGCGTTTGGCAGACAACCTGCCGGACAAACTGAAACAACTGGGACAATACGATGAGGCGATGACCTGGCTAAAACGTGCAGAACAGCAGTTAGGGCATCCCGCCAGTGGCTACCGCCTGCATGACCTGGCTACCGTCACGCCGCTGGAAGGGGTAGTTCTTGACCGTGGTCTTAGTGATGAAATGTCCGAGCGAGGCTACCTCATTTTGGGAAGCCGTGATGGCATTTTACATCAAGTTCCGATCAGTAACCTTGCCCAAGAGGAAACTAGGGTCGGTCAGGTTATCCGGGTGCAGGTACTGGAGGAAAAGTCTGTCAAGGCTGCTGACTGGAATATTGCCGGTTACGCGGCGGCACATGACGGGATTTACCATGCAGAATCCCATGCGACCTGGGCGATAGAGGCCGGGAAGATTACCCCCACACAGCAAGAGAGTTACCTCCACGCTCACCAGCTTCGTTTGAACACGCTCTCCAATCTGGGTGTGGTGAAGTCCATTGAAGGTAATCGCTGGCAAATCCCGGAAGACCTGCCTGACCAGGTGCAAACATTGGCACAGAAAGACAGCCGTACTACCCGCGCCGTGTTCGTTGCCCAGCACCAACTCCCTATAGATACCCAAGTCACTTACCGTGGCCGCACCTGGCTGGATGAGCATTACCATGCGCTGGTGGAAGACGGCAGGCCGCAGGGTGTCGCCATCAAGTTGCGCAATGCGGCTGCGTTACGGGCGCAATGGTTGACGGGGCAAGGGCTGGAAGCCGGGACACAGGCTTCCCGTTCGGCACTGGACGACATGGAACGCCAGACACTGGCGGCTCAGGTCAGGCAAAAAACGGGGGTGCCTTTCCGCCCGTTGGCAGCCGGTGAATCCATGCAAGGCAAGGTGTTGGGGGTAGTCGATGTCCCATCCAACCGCCGCTATGCCGTGGTAGCCAACAGTAAGGAATTTTCCATGGTTCCGTGGAAACAGGAACCCCTGCCACCTAAAGGCATGAACATGGCTATTGGTATCAACCCGCAGGGTAGGGCGTGGAGTAAACAGATTCAGAAGGGGATCGCACGATGAGCCAAATGCGTGGCACCACCATCTTGTGGGGACAGTTCATCGTGGCCTTCATTGGAGCCATGATTGCCCTGCAAACCGCCACCCAGTTTGTGGCACATAAACTGGGGTATCAGGAGGCACTGGGGGAGCCAGCCTACCATGTGTTCGGGACACCGTGTTACTGGCCATGGAAATATTGGGCATGGCTGTACCAGTACGACTATTACGCCAAGACCGTTTTTTTTCAGGGTTCCCTGATCATTTATGGCGGGGTGTTTGCCATTTTCATGGTGATTGTGTTCATGTCAGTGAACCGGGCCAAACGTAACCAACACCCGGATGCTTACGGTACAGCCCGTTGGGCAACACTGAAAGACATGAAGAAGGCCGGTGTGCTGGTGGACGAGGGGATCGTGCTGGCGCAAACGCATGACCGTGAGCGCACCTTGTTGCGGCACAATGGCCCGGAACACTGTTTTGTGTTTGCACCTACCCGCAGCGGTAAAGGGGTGGGGATTGTTATCCCGACCTTGCTAAGCTGGCGGGCATCGGTGCTGGTCTATGACATGAAGCGTGAGAACTGGGACATTACCGCAGGTTGGCGCAAACAGTTTTCCCATGTTCTGCGGTTTGAACCAACCGCTTCTTTTTCGGTGCGTTTCAATCCGTTGTTGGAAGTACGCAAAGGGGAAAATGAAGTCCGTGATGTGCAGAACATTGCCGACATCCTGGTGGATCCCGATGGCAGCAAGGATCGCATGGATCATTGGGAAAAGACCGGGCATTCCTTGCTAGTCGGAGCCATCCTGCACGTCCTTTATGCGGAACCGGACAAAACCCTGACGGGGGTAGCCAAGTTCCTGAGTGACCCTGACCGGACATTCTTCAAGACCCTGAACCACATGCTCCAATGCAGGCATCTGGGCGACCGGGTACATCCAGTGGTGGCTTCTGCCGCCTGTAATGGTTTAATGATTTAGGACAGTGCTGAGAGTCCCCTATACTCCAGACAACGACACCGAGGATCATCATGACCAAACGCAAACAA
>MTEI01000031.1:0-22351 GCA_002083775.1 Rhodoferax ferrireducens
GTTATCCACAGTTGGCATTCAAGCTGCCAGCTTCAGCCCCTGGTCAATATTCAATCGGCACAGGTGGTCAATATTGAATCGGCGCCGACACTTGCCAGGCTTAACACGTATCAACACCCACAAGGCATCCAGGTTTTGGGCATGAAAGTCCATCGGCCCAGAGTCGGACATCAGTGCCAGGGTCGCCACCTGATCGTTTTGCCGCAGCAGCAATTCACCCTGTCGCAAGCGCACTACCGCTTCTTGGCCGACTTGCCACTGGGACGGGACAAAATCCTTGGCCGTCACACGCGCGCACAGCATGTCCTTCATCAGGAAAGGAGATTCTTCAAGTTTCATGCGTACCTCACCACTTGAAACGCCAAGCGTCGTGAATGTTTGCTGGCCCACCGAAATGCAAGGCATGCTGGACCGAGTTACGTGGCAGCGAAAGGCGTCTGGGCAAAGGCACAAGCTTGGAGCTGCCAGACGCCTGAAACAGCACGTTGGATCGTCTGGCAGGTCGTATTACCAATTCACCACCGTCGATCCAGACGGTCGCGACGAGTTCGCTTTCTGAATAGGTGGATGTCCCGGGAGGAGCTGCCCTCAAGTCAACTGGCTGCTGAGCAACCACCTGATGAAAATTGGTTGGCATCCATCGATCTGACGGCTTGGCATCCTCACCAAGCTCACAGATAGGAGCCACCACAAAGTGGCTCAGGCGCAAGGATGTGCCAACCGTATGCCGCGTTTCGCAGAAGGGACAAACCAGCGCTGCGTTCCACAAAAAAGTGCTGCCGCAGCCCTCAACCGCATTGCAGAGCACCTGCTGCGCGGCGGCAGATTCAAGCACCTCGGCCCATTCGGACATGACGGGACGCTCGTCAGCGTTGATCAGGCCGACGCGAAAACAGCGGTCAAACAATTGCTTAAGGGCTGGCGTGCATACGAGATCGCGAGAAACGCCCATGTAGGCTCGATTGCGTTCATCGTCCGGATGATCCACCCAGGGCAATTCTCCGCGCAATGCCTGAGTTTCAAGTTCGCTGTCCTGATCGACCATCTCGCCGCCCTTGAAGGGGTGAAGTGCCGTCAACAATTGAAAGGCCATCACTGCAAAGCTCCAGACATCGGTATAGGTGCTGATGCCCGCTTCACCCCGAAGGAGTTCAGGTGCGCCGTAGTCGGGGGTGTAGAGCTGCAAGTTGCTGTTACGCACCGCATAGCTGAGGTTGTCGCAGTCAATCAGCCACACCTGGGCATGCTCATGTGAGCGGGAGACAAATATGTTCTTTGGTGAAAGATCACCGTGTGCAATGGCCAGCCCATGCAGCTTGGCTAACACTCGTGCAAGACGTGCCAGCAGTCTGAGCCTGCGGTCCAGTCCACCCGAGTCCACAAAGCCCTGTAAACCATTGCCTTGATGAAATGCTTCCTGCGCTTGGAGCAAGAGGTCTTCCAATGGCACCAAGCCTTCCATCAACTCCATCACATAACCCGCGCGAGGTTTGACGATGAGTGTCTTGGGCATGGCTATGGGAAGGTCATTTTCAACAATGGGCATCCGATGCACAACTTCGATCTGTTTCCTCCAGGCCTGGGTGCGCACATCGGTGTCAGGCCATTTGCTGACTTTGATGAGCAGGCGACTGTCGTGTTGGATACGGAAAACCACACCTTGTCCACCGATTGCCAATTTATCCGCCAATTCGTACACCGTGCCGCGGTCGTCTTGCACACGTTGAGGCTTGGATGAGCCGACTTGTTGTTTGCTTTTGCTTGTACTCATGAAAATTTATTTGTCTTTAAATACCACTGCCACCGTTTTGTCATCGGCGTGCCGGGGTGTAGCCCAATATTTCAGTTCGTGCGTCAACCAACGGCGAGCCTGGCGTCGACTGCGCTGCTGTAGTTCGCGATGCACCACGGCGGTAAACCCTCCCAACACTGGAGCCGCCAAGTCATCGGCCACGCCATCGGTCATCAGCATCACCAAGTCGTCCGGGTCTTGCAACATGAAGCTGTCTGTGTGCCAGTCAGACCAGGCACGTTGAACACCCAGCGCCAGTGTTTGGTTGCCAAACCCCGTTCGCTCCGGTGTGATCGGTTGCACTTTCCCCCGAAGGCGGCACAGCACTAGGCCGTCGCCGATTTGCCAGACGCGCGCATATCCCTGCGCATCACAGACCAACAGCAGCAGCGTTGTGGCCGCACTTGCTTTGTCGGCCCAGGGCACCGAGGCCATCCAGCGGCGATAGATACGTGTGGCCACCTCCCGAGCCGGAATGTCGCGCCAAGCATCGGCTTGTAAAGGCAACTGCCGAGCGACTTGCTGTGCAACTTGCACGGCGAGTCGGGCACCTGCTCTGCTGTTGACGCGTGAACCCAAACCGTCGGCCACTGCCGCGATCCATCCGCCGCGCCAACCCCGTAAGGCAAGGGCGTCCTGCCCGTCTTGCCCGTCGCTCAGGTGAGCCGGGCCTGTGACACTGGTCCCCGCAGCCCGCAGCACTTACAGCGAGTCCAGATCAAAATCGTCCGACAAGCCATCTTCCATAATTAGTGCCACCGGTTGTTCCGGTGTGGCACTGGTGGAGCGAGACACCACACTCATTGTCACGGCTCGAAAAAATCGTCCGATGTCCCGAGCTTCGTGGGCTTTAAATACAGGCGCTTCTCTGTCATTGTTGAACTGTGCAAGCATGTCCTGATCGGCATCCGCGCCAATAGCCATTGCAAAACGCGTTGCCTTCTGGCCTCTTTCGCTGGCCTTGAGGGCTGCCAACTGGGCTTGCCAGGCATCGGTCGGTGCACCATCAGAAACCAATATCAAGACCGGTCGGTAGGCGCGTGAAGGAATCTGTTCCTTGTCTTCCAACAGTTTGCGCGCAAGCCCAAACGCCGAGCCCATCGGCGTACCCCCATTGGCGTTGAACGCTTCCACACTTTCGATGAGGTTCGCAGCTACCAGCGGCAGGTGTTCGTGTGCTTCATGTCCACCAAAAGTAATTAGGCCAACCTGAATCTCTGCCCGTAATCCAGACTCCTTGCCAAAACTCAGAATCATCTCTTTGAGGGCGACATTCAAGGCATCGATCTTGCCGTTTTCACCCATGCTGCCACTCACGTCGGCTAGCACGATAACGGGTAGCGGACGCGCCCGAGGTGCTGCAAAGGCTTTAAGCCTAGTTGCTGCTGGTGTGGTTTTTGCAGAATCTGACAGTGTGGGTTTCATAGCTTCGTGCTCTTTGTTGCGAATGATGGTTGCTTGGTGGAAACGACTCTCGTTGTCTTCTTGATAACTGGCCCAGCCCATGGAGTACTCCTTCCTTTGGATGAAATTTATTGATTCCGCTTGCAATGTCGCCCCCGTGTCTGCACCTTGATGGCATGCAGATCGCGACTGCGGTAAGTAGTGACCACCGCCCCGTCCGCAGCGACCAGCACCTGCAGACCCTCGAAATTGGAAAGATCCACGCCGCGATCGGCATAGAGTGCGACTTCTTTGTGCCCAAGCACATAAAAGGAGAGCCCTTTGGCATGTATGCGTCTGCCAAAGTCCAGGACGGCCTGCATTGCTGTTGAGCTGATGCCGCGCTGCTGCATGCGAGTAGCCGCATGGTTCGTGAGACTCAAGGGAAACGAAGGCGATGGAAGTGACGTAATGCTGTTCAACATGAATGACTCCTGATGGGTTATCAGAGTCATCGCGAGAACCGTGCCTGAGCCGGGCGGAAGTGATGGTCATTAAAATCAACGACTTAAGCGCGCATCAAGACACGTTATCGTAAACATACTTACTTTTCGTAAACTTTCTTGCATTCATGCAATCGTTCATTCAACGAAGGATTTATTGAACAACGAACCATCCGATGCAGCCTGAGTTCAATCATCAGATTCCTCAGTCCTGACGCCAAGTCGCTTTATCCAGTTTTGCAATGTCTGGTGATTTGAAAAGCCCAGCAACTTGGCTGCAGCGGCTTTTTTATGGCCGGTATGCTTGAGCGCACGCTCTACGTAGTGATAGGCGACCCGATCAAGAAGTTGCTGGAGTTCAACTCCCTGCGAAATTGGCTGATCAAGAATAACGTCACGGTTTTTTCGTACCTGGAGAATGGAAGATTCGACATCTCGCGCTTCGATAGATTCCCCAGGAGACCAAATCGCAGCTCGCAACAACGTGTGCTGCAATTCCCTTACATTGCCCGGCCACTCATGTGCGTGCAAGCGTTTCCTCGCTGGCGTGGACAGGACTTTCTGCTGCGCCTCGGGGCGATAACGGGCATCGTCATTGAAAGCCCGCAAAAAGAGGTCGATCAGCACATCAAGGTCGCCAGTACGCTCACGAAGTGGAGGCAGCCGAATAATGCCCACGGCAAGTCTGTGAAAAAGGTCTTCCCGAAAACGCCCAGCGGCAACATCGGCGACCAAATCACGATGCGTTGCAGCAACAATACGAACATCAACTTTTTGGGCAGTACCTGAACCCACTGGAGTGACTTCCTTGTTCTGCAGTACCCGCAGAAGCCGCACCTGAGCATCAAGCGGCAAATCACCTATTTCATCCAGAAACAACGTTCCGCCGTCGGCCTGGGTGAAGTACCCATCATGCGATTTGACCGCGCCCGTAAATGCGCCTTTGACGTGACCGAACAATTCTGAATTCGCAAGCTCGATCGGAATAGCCCCGCAGTTGACGGGAACAAATAGGGCATCCTTCCGTTTCGGATTGGTCGCATGAATGGCTTGGGCAAAAAGCTCTTTGCCCGTGCCTGATTCGCCCAGAATCAACACTGGCACGTCATACACCGCCACGCGATGAGCTAGCTCGATTTGCTCGCGCATGACTGTGCTTTGGTGAATGATGGCGGCAAACTCTTGCGCAATCGTTCCCACAGGACTGGCGGCCAGTCGCTCAATCCGCGCGCTGCTACGGTCGAGAAATTCGGGTAAAAAGTCACTCGCCAAATCGAATTCGAAATCAATCGACTCGATGCCTCGCTCCCGGGAAGTCTGGATCAGGCGAGCTGGAAAACGAGTCTTCGAAAGGATAATCCAGATCGCCGCCATTGCCGGCGTCCCTGGGCTGAGATGAAAAGTGAGTTCCACATCATCGCTTGGAAGACGTGCCGCCAAAAGGTTGTTGGAAACCCCGGCATAAATCGCTGCGTAGTCGATGGGACTGGGCAAATCGATGTCGTAAAGCTCGACTTGATCTGGCAAATAGCCTGTGATTCCCTCCAGCCATGTGCAAAAAGCCACGCTACGCGCATGTGGGTAGTTCGATAGCAGATAGACCTTGTCAAACCTACGGACACCTAGCAGTGCACCAACAATCGGGCCTTGGGTGGCGCTCGAGATACCTTCTGCGGCCTCATGATCAGTTTTGCCAATCCAGGCAACAAGCCACGTTGTTTTTTTCACGTAAAAATGCGAAATTTGTAACCAAACATGCAGTCAGTCACATGCTTTGGTCTTCATGCTGACTCTGGATGCTAACCCGCTAGCCAAAAATGATAGTGGCAAGTTGGAACCGATTTTCTATTGCGGCCCAAGGTTTGGGTATCCCCCATTTGGGGGATATTGGCTGTTTATATTGAGCAAGTTACGACAATTTTTTAACTTGAAGTCACAGGCGCGATCCTGGAGGCGTCCCCCATCGTTTCCCTCAGAGGTTTACACGATTTTGAGTGGACGCACCATCGCCGTCACATCCGTTGTTCAGCCGGGCGCACTATGAAAAAACCCTGCACATGGCCGGGTGAAATCCCATATATGGGACATGCTCAGGGAGGAAAATCACGGGATCGGTTAGGACCCGAGCGGATCATATGCGGACGGCCTGCTAACAACTAACTTTTCCAGCTTAGACAAGCGGAATCGGTTAGGCCAGGCGCTCTGAGACTACCCCCCGAAATAGCCTCACTTAAACAGCAAACGACTCTCTATTTTGACCCTCTGCGACTTTGGCAGCCAACCAACGCGGCATCAAACCTCTCCCAGTCCAGGTTTCACCATTGGGTCCGCGAAACTTGACTGGCGCGGGACTGTTCGATTTCGTAACCGCAGGTTTGCGGCCACGACCTTTGGCACGGTCCAGGTCTTCTACCGTGATGCCAAACGCATCCATTTTGGCCAAAATATCTGCCATGGTGGCGGCCAATTCAGCAGATTTGATTTCTTCAGCCTGTTTTTGCAGGGTTGCAATCTGGTTTTGAATTTCAACTAATGACGTCATGTCCAACCTATCTAAAAATTGATGATATTCCCTTATACGCTTTTGCAGCGTATTCAATGCAAGTGATTATGCACTAATGAATGCGTAGTCCATTTAATTCTATTCTTCAACAATAGGAATGCTAGCATATTGGTCAGTCTTCTTCAAACGCTCATGCATCAGCCTTCCAAAGCACACTTCCACATGTAACGGACATAAAAACCCCTTTTCCTTCGGGACCAATATCATCAGCACCAAAACTGACAGGTTTTGACTGCTCAGTTAAAATGACTGTCTTTACTTAAACGATAGTAGCAAGCTTGAAGACTACATAATCTCTAAAACCAGTAAGTGACAAGCCCCGACAAATCAGCAGGGAAAAGCCGAAGCCTTTACACCTAACGCGCTTCATCCTGCCAAGCCCAGATTCCATGATGAAAATGGATGGCGTACCCATGCGTGAGGCTTGGATACAAATGGAAAGGGAAACTGTCTTTAAAGGGGTCGAGCGTCTCTTGAAAATAAGACCTTGCATGTGATTGGCTCTCGCTACTGAGTTGCAAGACGACTGCCTAAACTGGTGGAATTGTTCAGGTAATTCTTTTGGGCCGAACGATCTATTCCATGCGGGGTTGGTCCTTGGTCACAGCTATTGGGCTATTCCAACGTAGATGATTGGATACAGGAACGATACGTGTTTTGGCTGTCGCATTGGCAGGCTATACGAACATGCTTTGACGCTGCAAACGATAGTGGAGAATCGCGGGAGGAAGATTAGAAAGGGGAAACGTTGGCAAATTTCAAGAATGGGTGAAATGCCGATAACTAACATCCAGAGTGCGTTGGCTTGCCAAGACGCATTTGGATCTATGGAATAATTGCTGAGCTTAATGAGTATCGACATGATAGTGACACCAACCGACAAGGCCAATAGCCTAGAAGCATTGAATTTTTTGTTGGAAAACGAAGCGATCGTCCCCGATGGAGACTGGATTGATCGGTTTGCTCATCGGCTCATGCATGAAGATTCGGAAATTGCTGGTGAGGCTGCGGTTGAAGCAATTCAGGATGATGAAGTCATGTTAACCGCCCAAGTAGCAATAATGATGTGCTTGTCGAAAGGAGTCAACCGAGCCGCCGCCGCAACAGCACTCAAAATTGTTTGGCTTTACCAAGGTTTCGGGTTGCCAACAGCTGAATTCAAAATGGTCTTTGATTCGGTAGCGTCCGTACCGATGTATCTGATGGATTCTCAGGGACAAGAAGCGTTCGCAGCTCTGGATAACGAAGTGGCCGTTTTTCGCGGCCAACTTTTTGATTCTGGAAAAGTTCCCGACGGAGCAAGTTGGACACTGAGCGAAGAGGTGGCGCAGTGGTATTCAGCACCAGCTCCCGCCTACGGCTCGCCTGAACGGGGGTGGGTGCTCACAGCTACTGTTCCGAAATCAGCAATCTTGGCCGCCTTTTTCGAACGAGGCGAACAGGAGGTGGTGCTGGACCTGGCTCAGCTGAACCACCGACGCCTGGTCGCTAAACGCGGAACATGCGACAAATTTCCGGAGCACCTCGCAGGGTCAAACCTTGGATTTCTGGGTCGGTTATCAAACTTTCGATGACCGCCTTCTCAGCAGAGTGCCCTACCAAGGGTACCGATGCGTGCCGGCCCTGCGGTCGTTGTTGTCATCATGCGGCGCCGCGTGCCAACTCCCCACTAAGGGTACCAAACTTAGTTGTTGGGCAAGTGCCCAACAAAAAGGAACTTTACCAACACATCAAGCCATCAGATGCGTCCCTGCGCACCAGTCCCAAGTCGTGCGGTGTCTGCCTCCAACTCAAGCAAAGCAGCTTTTTTGACCAGAGAAAACTCTGGATGACTGTCAGTGAGCAGCAGGAACAGGGCGTAGATGGGACCGGGCATGTTGCGCGGGTCACTGGCACTCTCCAGCGCCTGCCAGGTGCGCGATTGCAGCCCTCCCCGACTGCCCGACTGCACCGGGTAACCCATCAGGGTGGCCGCTTCGACCTGACTCAAACCCACCTTAATCCGTGCAGCTTTGAGTTCATCCCCACTCGGGGACGGCATTTGAATGGTAATTGGCATGGTGATCCCTGGTTGAAATGAGGTGTGATTTGACACCTTGCGCGAACCGAGACCGCTTGTGTTAAACCCTGTGCCCATGACGACCCCCATCAAGATTGATTTTGTCTCGGATGTATCCTGCCCCTGGTGCGCGATCGGCCTGAAGTCCTTGGAGATCGCGCTCAAACGCCTGGAGGATAAGGTTCAGGCTGATATCCATTTCCAGCCGTTTGAGCTTAACCCGGACATGGCACCTGAAGGCCAGGACATCAACGAACACCTGAGCCAGAAATACGGCTCCACCCCCGAGCAGTTGCAGCAGACACGTGAAGCGATTCGGTTGCGTGGTGCGGCTCTGGGGTTCGAGTTCGGGATTGGCAAACGCAATCGCATCTACAACACCTTTGATGCCCACCGCTTGTTGCACTGGTCTGGTCTTGAAGGACCGCCAGGTTCGCAGCACAGGCTGAAGACTGCGCTGTTGTCGGCTTATTTCACCGAAGGTCTCAGCCCGGCTTCACATGAGGTGTTGCTGCAAAAGGCCACTGACGTGGGACTGGATCCGGTGCGCGCTGCGGCTATTCTGGAAAGTGATGCATTTACTTCCGAGGTGCGGCAGTCTGAGAATTTCTACACCAGCCACGGCATCCACTCCGTGCCCGCCATCATTCTCAATGGCCAGCACCTGATCTCTGGCGGCCAACCACCTGAAGTGTTTGAACAGGCCTTGCGGCAGTTGGCTTTACAGCCTGGCACGTAGGTGATGGCCAAGTTTCAGGCCATGACAGACAGCAATCCTGCTGTCTTCAACCCCAATCCGGGTGTGAGCCGCTTGTCTTGAATCGAACCCAAAGGGCACCACCTGGGTGCTTTGAAGCTGCGGCGCATCGACTATTGCCTTTGTGCTGACCCGCATGTCCGTTTTTTCCCTGTTTCTGATTTCACTCCTGCTGCACGGCTATGTCGGCTGGACAGTTGCGTCCGATCTGGCGGCAGTGCACCCGTTGCTGGGCGTTGGCTTGTGGGTGTTGCTGTTGTCGTCAGCACTGCTGCTGCCCATTGGTTTTCTGGGAAGGCACATTGCCAGACCGGTGTTGTCCCATGTTCTGACCTGGCTGGGTCTGCTCTGCATGGGGCTTGGCTCTTCACTATTTGTGCTGGCATTGCTTCGGGAAGTGGCTTTGCTGACAGCCCAGGGCTTCCACGGGATTTGGCCTTTGGTGTTGACAGCCGGTCCATTGGAGAGCATGCGCATTGATACGGCCCCACTGGTACCGGTACTGGGTCTGCTGGCGACACTATGGGGATTCTCCAATGCCCGGCGTACCGCTGCGGTGGTCAGGGTCGACGTGCCGATGGCAAACTTGCCTGCCGCCCTGCAAGGTTTTCTGATTGCGCAGATCAGTGATATTCATCTGGGGCCCACCATCAAGGGGCCGTATCTGGAACGTATCGTGTCCAGGGTCAACAGTCTGGATGCTGATCTGGTGGCCATCACCGGTGATCTGGTGGATGGCAGCGTTGCCGAATTGGGAAATGATGTGTTGCCGCTGGCAGGCCTGACTTCCACCCACGGCACTTTCTTCGTCACCGGCAACCATGAGTATTACTCTGGCGCCCCTGGCTGGATCGATACCCTGCGGGGACTGGGCATTCACGTGCTGATGAATGAACATGTGCTGATTCATCACCACCCTGACACGCAAGAATCCGAACAAGCCTTGATGGTGGTGGCTGGTGTGACCGACTTCAGCGCCCATCACTTTGATGTATCCCACCGCAGTGACCCTGCCCGGGCGATGGCCGATGCCCCTGTCAACGCGGCGTTCAAGTTGTTACTGGCCCATCAGCCCCGCAGTGCAGATGCGGCCATGCAGGCCGGTTTTGACCTACAACTCTCCGGCCACACGCATGGCGGGCAATTCTGGCCATGGAACCACTTTGTCAAATTCCAGCAACCTTTCACGGCCGGACTGCACCGGCTGCAGTCTCTTTGGGTGTACACCAGCAGGGGAACGGGCTACTGGGGCCCACCCAAACGTTTTGGTGCGCCTTCCGAGATCACCTTGTTGCGACTGGTTCGGGATTGAGAGTCCCGGTCCTGGGATGCTCAGTGGCAACAGGATGCATGAGATTGTGATGACAATGGGTCACTGGTTACATTTCTGAGCCAGTTCAAACGCAAAGGAACCATTCAACATGGCAACTGCAAAGAAAGCATCTCCCAAGACGGCAACGACCCCGAAGAAAGCGGCCAAACCAGTCACCTCCACCAAACCGGCGACCAAGGCTCCTGCAAAAAAGGCCGTCGCTTCCAGAACGGCGCGGGCGATGGCCAAGGTTGGCGCCGTCATTGCCAAACTGACCGGGCGCAAAGACAAGCTCGTGGCCGACCTCAAAACCCTGCCGAATCAGGCTACTGCCCCAAAAACACCCGGCAAAGCGGTCAAGTCAACTGCCAAGAAGAGATAGAGTTTTCTGGGTTCAAATGGGTGACGGGGAACGACCTCCCATGACACTGTTGGTGGCTGTCAAACTGCCCTTTGACGTTTGCATTCCACCGAGTTTTCTTTGCCTTTTTGATCAAACAGGGTCAATTCATCCCTTTTCCAGATGTCTTTTCAATCCCCCAATGCCAACCAGTTCACCGCAGGCACCAGGCTGCGACATTACAAAGGCGGCCTGTATGTGGTCGTCGGCACCTGCCTGATTGAAGCCACCTTGAAAACTGGCGTCCTTTACAGACCGCTCCAAGGTGACAAACAGGATCTGCTCTGGATGCGCCCGATGTCGGAGTTTCAAGACACGGTGGCCACGGTGGATGGCGCCGTTCCCCGCTTTGTGCTGACTTCTGAAGGCGTGTGATCTGTTTAGCGCCAGGCATCACCTCCCCTGAGGTGCATCAGGATACCACCCGCATCACGCTAGACAGCGTTTGCCAACTGAAGATTCCGCGCCGACGTAAGCTCGATAAAACGATTCTTAATTTTTTAAAGAGCGTTTTATCGAACAAGTCGTCACAGTAGAATTAACTGCATGAGACAATGCTCGATAAAGCAATCAATGAGTCCTTTATGCTCGATTACGCAATTATGAAAGTTTCACAAAAGGCAATTCTGAATGAATCGCAGATGGCACAGGCAAAACACATTGGTGCATGCTTTGCCAGAATTCGTGTTGCCCGTGGAGTCAAGCAAGATGTAGCGGCAGTGCGGGCTGGACTCTCCCGTAATACGGCCTATCGTCTGGAATCCGGAGACCCGGGTGTTGCCGTGGGGCAAATGCTGCGTTACCTGGATGTCATCGCTCCTGGCATGACGATGCAAGAACTCCTCTCGCAAACCGATCCTTCGTTGTCCGTCTTGGAGATGAAGGAAAAGACCCGTCGGGTCCGGGACTTGAGCAGCAAGGAAGTCAGCGAGCTTGATTTCTAACGGCATGCCAGAAAAGACCCCCCGCACACAGCCATGACGAAGACTGAAAAACTTGCTGTCTTTTCACACCTGAACGGTGAATGGGCCCCCTGCGGTCTGCTCAGTCTGACTCAGGACGGGGTGTGCACCGTCGGTTCGACTTTCGCATACGGGACCCGGTACATCGACCGCGCCAATGCGCTGGAGATTGATCCCGTTGCCTTGGCTCTCAAGAACAAGCCGGAGATCAAGGGAAAAGCGCTGCTGCCTCCTGCCGGGCTCACGCTATTCGGGGGAATCAGAGATGCGGCTCCTGACGCTTGGGGGCGCCGCGTCATCGAGTCAAAGCTCAAAGTGCCGCCCAACAGTTTGCCAGAATCGGTTTACTTGCTCCACGCCGGTAGTGATCGCGTAGGTGCCCTGGACATCAGACCAAACCTGCAGTCAGGGGAAATGATCGGTGTCGGTGAAATCAGAACGCTGCAGTACCTGATGGAGGCAGCCGATCGCATTGAAGAGGGGCTACCGATCCCCGCAAACCTGGAGCCCATATTTGTTGCTGGTACGGCCCTTGGTGGCGCACGACCCAAAGCAACCATTCGTGACAACGCGGGCTGTCTCTGGCTGGCAAAGTTCAGCGGACGCAATGAAACAGTCAACTTACCGTGGGTCGAGTACGGAACTTTGCAGTTGGCACGAGAAGTCGGGTTTGTCGTTCCCTCAGTCAAGGTCGAAAAAATTGGCGATCGCAGTGTGATGCTGATCCAGCGATTTGATCGTTACTGGGATCAGCCTGATTCCCAACCCGTGCACGCTGGAGCGGACACGCTAGTACTGGACAGACCGGGAAACGGGCGCATTGAGAAAAGACTTGCCTTTATCAGCGGGCTCACCCTGCTGGGTTGCCACGAAACCGAGTCCATCACCAAATCTTATGGCGACTTGGCAAATGCCATCCGCAAATATTGCCACCCAGCAGTTGTCATGGCTGACACCAAGGATCTGTTTCGTCGCATGGTCTACAACATTTTTGTGACCAACAAAGATGATCACTTGCGCAACCACGGCTTCGTATGGGATCCGGAACTCATGGGTTGGCGACTGAGCCCTTTATATGACGTCACTCCCAACACCAGTGTTGCTCAGGATCGCTATTTGCATCTCAGCGTCGGGCCGCGAGGCAGATATGCACATCTTGACAACGCACTGGCCGCCCATAGTCTGTTCCGTCTGTCTGAAAGGAGGGCTGCCGAGATGATTGCACAGGTTTGGGAAAAGGTGAGGCAATGGAAAGTGAGTTTTGAGGTCAGCGGCGTGCCAGGCGAGCAGATTGACAAAGTGCAGACAGCCTTCCGCCACATCGACGATATCAGCACTGCTGAACTGCGAAAAAAAACAAAGTGACCCAAGCATCGAAATTTGCCCATGCCCTGCCACCACTTTCCATAGAAACCGCGCGGACACACTATATATAGCAAGGTTCATGTTCTATGGAAAACCCTGGGCGGGTTACACAACGGCCCCAGTGCAAAAAACCAAGCCAGCAGCCGCAAAAAGGAATTCCCTTCTTTGGGGGCCGGGGTCACACCGGGCAGAAAAGAAGACGGGGCAAAGGCAAAGTCAAAACATCCGGGTTCAAACCACCCCGCGCAGATGCATCTCGAAAAACGTTGCGTCAACCGGCTAAGGACGTACACACCAACATGACGTTTCAATTGGAAAAAGACCCAAGGACGTACACACAACATCACGGTTCACAAAGCCATGTGCTCGCCACGATTTCACGGCGAATCGCCACATCAACTTCGCAATGGCCTGCATGTTATGTGATCGCCGCTGTGCAAGCAATGCACGTCGCTGCATTTGTGAGTGCGTCGATGCACATTCGCAAATGGTGAAAGCGAGCGACGGTTTCGATTTTTGTTGCAGATGAAAGACGCTCGCGTGTCGTCAGTGATGCAATCTTTCAGTGATCAACCACCGTCAAATGACATCAGCGCACCAGTGATGCCATCGTCGTTTCTGAAATAGGCTGTGCCTGTTTTTTGGGGGCGGTGATGCGCTCTGTCGATTTTGAGGCGAGTGAGTTGTTCAATCCACGTTGAAGCTGCACCTGGAACGCGACACTTCTTGAGGGACGAAAGAAGTGGCAAGTGGTGGCAGCTTTCCCGCAGGGAAATCTGACGCCAGGTACAGCAAAGAGAGCCACGATTTAACTCGCCGCTGTGCAATCCAATCGCGTCGCTGCATTTGTGCAAGCGTCGATGCACATTCGCAAATGGTGGAAGCGAGCGACGGTTACGATTTTTGTTTCAGATGAAAGTCGCTCGCGTGTCGAAGGTGATGCAATCTTTCGTGATCAAAATAGGTTTTGTGAGGTTGCAACTGCGCTCAAAAATAAGGCGTCTTTTGCATCAACGTCATAGCGACACCTGAAGGGCGACACTTCTTGAGGAACGAAAAGAAGTGGCAACTGGTGATGGCTTTCCCGCAGGGAAAGGCGTCATCAGGTAGAGCGGGTACAGGCAAGTGACATGCTCGCCGCTGTGCAAGCAATGCACGTCGCTGCATTTGTGAGTGCGTCGATGCACATTCGCAAATGGTGGAAGCGAGCGACGGTTACGATTTTTGTTTCAGATGAAAGTCGCTCGCGTGTCGAAAGTGATGCAATCTTTCGTGGTCAAAATAGGTTCACCCGGTTTTCAGGGGCGATGCCATCTTTCGTTGTTGAGGCGAGTTTTGTTCAATCCACGTTGAAGCTGCACCTGGAACGCGACACTTCTTGAGGAACGAAAAGAAGTGGCAAGTGGTGACGGCGTTTCCCGCAGGGAAAAAGCTGGCACCAGGTACAGCAAAGAGAGCCACGATTTAACTCGCCGCTGTGCAATCCAAGGTACGTCGCTGCATTTGTGCAAGCGTCGATACACATTCGCAAATGGTGAAAGCGAGCGACGGTTACGATTTTTGTTTCAGATGAAAGTCGCTCGCGTGTCGTAACTTACGGAAAAGTTTTTGAAACGTTGTGCGATCCAGTAATAGGCTTACCCGGTTTTTTTGCGTAACTTGTGCGCGGCCTCGTTGAATAAAGCCAAGCAATGCGTTGTTGATTGTGAAATTTTCTTCTTAACTTGTGCTCGCTATCTCTGTCTTTCTGTCGCTTCTTGTCTCTTGCCGATGCCTCATTTTGGTGCGGCGGCAGCGTGATTCGGCAGCGGGCGCGAATCAGGTCACGCCTGATGCGAACTCGATGTGACGGCTGGGGCAAGCTGTCCTGGCTGGAGCTGCGATGCATTGCAACGAGTAGATGGATGGTGATTCGATGCGGTGGATCAATGGTGAAAGCGCCCGGCGTGTCGATTTAGTGGATGGTGAAAGGCGGGCGCGTGTCGCCCTTTGCGTCCAGCCGACCGCGTTTTCCATGGTCTTCTGAGGCTGTTTTTCCTGGTTGAAATCGTCGGCTAAATGGGGTGCAAACGACATGTCACTACATCAAAATTTCACGGGGGGGTCATCCTTAAGTGTCAAAGCTTTTTTTTCACGCCAGGGGGGTCACTAATTTGAAATTCAGCCTCCCTCGCCTCCAATCCGGCTTTTAACCAGCCGCAAACGGGCGCAAACGGGCGCTGGCTGCGTCGTTTTCCTTTTTCTATGCCACCCTAGCCTCGTGATCTGCGCGGCCTTTAAAGCCGCCTTGTTTTGTTGTTTGCCGATTCACCATCCTGAAACCTGAAAAACAGGGGGGGGATTCCTTTTTACCCCGGCGCTCAAAGTTAGACCGTCCAGCATCCAGGGTGAGCCTCAGATCACCGCACCGTCCACCCGTTTTTTGGCCCTTGAATTAATTTGCGGAAATTAATTGATTAATTTGCGGAAATTAACTAATTAATTTGCGGAAATTAAAGCACCCACTGACGCCAAGCCGAAACCGTGCTCTCCAATGCAAGCTGGGTGTGGCACAACGAGCAGGTAAGAAACAGCGCACCAAAGCGATTCACGCCAAGATCGGGAACCAGCGCAAGGACATGCTTCACAAGTTCAGCACAGAGAGCTGGTCAAGAATAACGCTGCAATCTTTGTGGGCGACGTGGCTAGCGCCAAGCTGGTCAAAACGAAGATGGCCAAGTCCACGCTGGATGCGGGCTGGTCATCACTGAAGACGATGTTGGAATACAAGAGCCATCAGGCCGGTCGTCTTTGAAGTAGTCAACGAGAGTTATTCAACCCAAATTTGTTCGAGCTGCGGGAGCAATCCTGCCAGCAGCCCGAAAGGTAGAACAGGTCTTGGAATTACAGAGTGGCCTTACAGTGCGTGCGGATCGGTTCATGACCGTGATGTGAACGCCGCAAGGAACATTCTCGCGGCAGGACATTGCCGTCTAGCAGAAGGAATCCCCGCCTCTTCGGGCGGGGAGGATGTCAAGGGGTAGCCAAGACCTGGCAGACCGGAATTCGTATTCAAGCATTGGACTCGGTCATTTTTCCAATCAATTTGACGGCCACACCGCCACCAGGTACAAAACACCCGGCCACCTCCGCGCCAAGGTCAACCAGTGACTCGCGGGTGAGGATTTTGTTCATCTTGTCCTTGAACCAGTGACCGTTCTCAGCGACTTCTCCTGTCAGACCGTCAACCTCAATCACGCCGACTTTGTCAGCGCTGGACCACCGGAATTCAAACGCAAAAACCGGCCGCATGTACATATGCGTGCTTTCAAATTCAATTTGGTCACCCTGGATTTCAAAAGCATTCACAGCCTGACCGGTCAGATGGGCAATAGCCATCTGTTTTGCAGCAGCCATAGGGACCAGCGGTTTGAGCAACTCGCGCCGTTCCACCTGTTCGGCTTCGGCGTACTTGTACTTGCCGATGTACTGCTCAAATACAGAGGACTTGATGTCGCGCTGCATCCCGTCAATCAGCTGGTCAAACTGAATTTTGCGGTGGCAGTGCTCAAGGGCCACGAACTCGATGCGCGCCTTGTCCTTTTGTCGAGCGACCTCAAAAACCTTGTCTTCAATCTGCAGTGATTGGGCGTAGGGGTTATGAACTGGCACCTGATAAGTCAACTGACAGTTGTAATCGACCGAACGCTTGGCAACGATGTGCCAAAAGGGTTCCCACCTCAATTCTTGGCGAGAGAGCTGAACCGTTTCTTCCTTGGGGCGGTTCAGTGGGTTAAATTTGGCAAACATGCCAAATGCGCTGAGCTTCTTTTTCTCAGCTTGTTCTTGCGCCGCCCGAAGTGGGTAGACCTCTTCAAAAACGAAAATCTTGGTCGCGCTGTCTGGGTGCTGAATGGTTTGTTGATTGTGCACGTGGGTCTCCCTGGGCTAAATACGCAATATCGGTTCAGGCTGACGCAGGAATCACCATCGCGACCCTTGTGCAGGTACCTTTATTGGCCGACGTGAGTTTATCCCGCTCCACTTGAGCAAATGCGACCCCGACCCAAAGTTCTAAACCCATCCCCGAACCCACTGGGTGGCGTCCCGTAACGCCGTCCATTGCATGCGCCGTGTGGATTTGGAATGAACAGCTTCCAGGTCAATCCACTCGACCCGGCCACCTTCAATTTCCGGTAGCACCACCTTTGTCACCAAAAAGTGTTTTTCTTTCGATAGCGGTGCCACAGCAGTCCATTTGGACAAGAGCAATTTCTTTGGTTGCAGCGAAATCATAGGGGTGAGAGTGGCAAAGCCGGTGGTTGGTTGTTAAGTAGTGCGTCCGCAGGTACGACCATCAAGCAGCGTAGCTTTGCACTGCCACAAAGTGGCAGGCGGTGCCCATCGCCACAAAGCCGTGCCAGACCGCGTGCGAGTACCGAATCCGTGAGTCAAAAACAAAGAAGATGACCCCCACCGTATAGGCCACACCACCAGCGACCAGCCACATCACACCGGGCAGGGGCACACGCTCCAGTAACGGGACAGCCGCGATGACGACCAGCCAGCCCATGGCCAGGTACAGCCCCGTGGATAACCAAGGGTGATTCAACCGGTCCAAGGCCTTCAGCGTGATACCCACGGCGGCCAGGAACCACACCACGCCAAACAGGCTCCAGCCCCAGGCACCGCTCAGGGCACCCAACGCAAACGGTGTGTATGTCCCGGCAATGAACAGATAGATGGCACCATGGTCCAGTTTCAGGAAGACCCGCTTGGCGCGCCCCGTCGGCATGGCGTGATACAGGGTTGAGGCCAGATAGAGCAACACCATGGTGGTCGCAAACACCATGGTGCCAACAAAACTGGCGGAACTCTGCTGGCGTGATGAGGCCACCAAAAAGGGCACGCTGACCACGGCAGCAACCAGCGCCACACCATGGCTGATGCTGTTGGCGATTTCTTCACCCAGGGTTTGCGGACGTTTGGACATGACAAACATTGTGCACGGCTGACAAGGCACCCGTATTCATGGGGCATTGGCGGGGTGTGGCTTTCTGAAACCAGGGGTTGAAACAGCTAGCCGTTATGCTTGACCGCACAAGTCAGACGACGCGGGAGTTGCAATGGGTGTCATCGGTAATATTTTGTGGTTCATTTTTGGTGGTTTTGTGATGGGCCTGGGCTGGTGGCTGGCAGGGCTGCTGGCGGCCATCACCATCGTCGGCATTCCCTGGGCCAAGGCCTGCTTCGTCATTGGCCAGTTTGCTTTTTTGCCGTTCGGCAAAGAGGCCATCAGCCGCAAGGCCTTGACCAGCAAAGACGATATCGGCACCGGCGCGCTGGGTCTGATGGGCAACATCATCTGGTTTGTCTTCGCTGGCATTTGGCTGGCCATCGGGCATCTGGGCTCAGCGCTTTTGTGCTTCATCACCATCATTGGCATTCCCTTTGGCATCCAGCATCTGAAGCTGGCAGTCATTGCCCTGGCGCCCATTGGCCAGACCATCGTGGACAAGGAAGTCGCCGCACGAGCGAGGTAGGGCGCTGATTGCCAAATTCAATCCCGCACTAACTTGCTTCAGCAATGGATTCAACCAGTGCGAGAGTCACCAAAACGAGATATTTTTGCGCTTCGCTCTCAATCACCAATGAGTTACTGGCGACTAATTCACCGTACACGAATGCCAGTAGCCAGCGTTCATTGTGCTCAGCGATAGTGGTTGTAATAGCCTCTGCAGCCTGAGCGGGGGTCAGTCCTTCGTTGAACTGCATGCGTGCGACAAGCCGCCTGCTACACCTCTCCCACATCGCCTCGGAAATCAGCGGCCACTGGCGGTCGCAAGTCTTCATGCATTGATAACAAACTAACAAGGCATTCAGAGGTACCTCAAGCTGCTCTGGAGTGACTCCGAAGCTACGCAGGGCTAGTACGGGCAATAAAAGCTGTGGCTGATTGGCGTGGATTTCGTCTGAGAGCTGTTCGCATTGGCGCAAGTCCATGTCTCGTACAGCGATGATGGCATTAGCCAGGATTTCTTTGGTGATTGCAGTCATGCATGTATTGTGCAGAAGCTGAAACTCGCACTTATGAGGAAAGCGGATCAAGTGCTCCCCTTGATTGATGGGTGCGAATACGTAACCTCATGTGATTCAAAAACCCATCCGCGAGGCTTTCAAGGGAACCGAGAGGTTCAGATCTTGCTGCGGCGCAACCCGGCCAGACCTGCAAGTCCTGGTCCAAGTAGAGCGATTGATGCCGGTTCCGACTGGCATCTACTACATGAGTTACTACGCCGCAGGCGCTGTCGGTAACTGGGGTGCCGGTGTGGCTTTTGAGGGTTGGGGATGGCTTGGCTCTGTGGTGACTATCGCCTTCGTTCAGGCCCTGGCTGCCCTGATAGTTGTTTTCGTGTGGCGCCGACCCGTGAACAACATCCCCTGAAGCTGAAGCTGGCAATCAGTCAGAGAAACATTCCTTGAAAACTTGTCAATCGGGTTCGCCAGGTAACCGAGTGAATACCACTATTGAAGTAATACTTGAGGCTGACTAGACTACTGGTCGTTCAACATATCCAAGAAGGAAGCACACCGCATGCAAACATTGTTCGAAGCTGCCAATCACATTGCCCAGGAAATTGAGCGTACCCGCCAGCACCTGATGAATCTGGAGCAGGCGCTCGAAGGCCTGAAGCCTCTGATTACCGTGGATGCGGCGACAACTACGGTGACCTACGCCCTATCCTCCCAGGCGCAGCCTGTTGAAGACCTCTCGGTGGTCAATGCCACGGTCAAGACAAAGAGAAAGACCCAGTCCAAGCCAACCGAAGAGGCCAAGCCTGAAGCAACCAAGACGGCCAAGACCAAGGCTCCAAAAGCCAAGGCAGTTAACGCTGAGGTTGCTGCAGAACCCGTCAAACTGCCTGCCACCGGTGCCGAGTTGTGGCTCAAATGCCTGGGTCGCAAGAAAGCCACGGTTGCCCAGCTGGCTGATGCCGCCTTGAAGAAGCTCAAACTGGACGATTCAGCTCGCGAAGTCATCACGACCCGTGCCAAAGCGTGGACCTACATCGCGACTAAAAAGGGTGCCCTGGTTGTGGCGGGCACACGTGACGGGTCCAAGTTGTACCAATTGGCGTCGGTCAATGTTGAAAGCCAGGGCCAAACGGTTCAAGTTGCTGGGCCTGCCGAGCCAGTAGAGACGGTTGAAGTTGCCCCGGCGGAGGAAGCCAGCATCGCCGCCTGAAGCAAACTTCGCGCGTCAGCGCCCTTTGACCAGGGACATGATTTGGCCCATGTCCAGGCTGCTGGCCTTCTGGCGAATTTGCGGCAGGTACTGCGCCTGCATGTCTTTGGCGGGCTGCATCAAACTCTGGAACGTCTCCTGCAGCAGCGCCGTGCTCATTTGTCGCCCACCGGCGTAATACCGTTTGGCCACCTGCCCCAGGGCGTAGGTGGTGGCAAACGAGAACGCCACGCTGGCGGTGGCCTTGCCCAGGGACTTGCCCATGCCCCCGGCGAGTTGGCCCAGCAACCCACCGAGCAGTTTGCGGCCAAACTGCTCCAGGTACTGCGAGGTCAGACCTACACCCAGGGTGGCCAAAAAATCGCGGATATGGCCCTGGTCCAACTCAAAGCCATGGGCCTTGCCAATGCTGTAGACCATCTTGATCTGCAGGGGAACAATACCCATCGACGCCCATGACTGCGGCAACAACTCCAGCGCGCCGTTCAAGATGGCGTAATTCAGGATGGAGCGGTCCAACTCCGCCTGATCGGGCACTGCTACTCCTGGCCCGGCGGGTGCAGCCGGTGCCAGGGCAACGGTTTTGGGTGCGGCGGCATCCGTCAGATCGGCCATGGCTTGGCCTTGCTGGTTCAGTGGCGTGGTCACGGTGGCATCCAGGCGCAGCACCTGTGCCAGATTCTGCAGAAACGCTTTCTCGGATTCAGTCGTGTGGCCGTCAGCGTCACACACGCACACCGCCATCTCAAAGGCCAGTTGGCGCTGGGACGGATCTGTCAAGGTGGCGGCAACGGAGATGAGGTTGACCTGCTTGAGCAGCACTTGGCCGTACAGGCCAGCCAGGTGGAGGTCAGTGGCCTGGTCGCCCAGGGTGTCCACCAGGCGGCGGATTTGCTCGCGTTCACGCTCATCATGGTGGTCGTCGGCAAATGCGGCCAGCAAGGCAATGGTGAGTATGGCGTGTTGTTGTTCAAGGTTCATCGTGGTTGATGGGGTGAATGAAGGTGAACATGATTGTGACGGCGCTGATGGTCAAAGCAGCGCAAAGGCCTTTTGGAAAAGCGGGGCAACAGGACCAAGCTGGCGAACGTTGGGCGTGTGTAAGCGCTGCGATGGCGGCATTCACGCGTTGACAATTTCTGAATGCATTGAATCTGCTGTTGAAGTTCAGAGCCAACGCCTCGAAACAGGGTATTTGGACATGCAGACTGACCCAATATCAAGCGCAAGCCTCGGCCTTCAGGCCGGGGTCTAGCGTTCCATTGTGCAATCGAAAACCGTTGGCATAAGTAGATAGCACTGTTTATAATTACAGTAATGCAGTCGCTCACCAAAACCCTCAAAGTCCGCATAAAGGACAAGCACGCCAAGGTGCTGTGCGAGTGGGCGCGTGCCGTGAATTTCACTTGGAACTACATCAACGAATTGTCCTCGCGCTGCATCCGTGAGAGAGGCAAGTTCTTGTCGTACGATCTTCAAAAGTACACCGATGGCGCGGGCAAAGAGCTTGGTCTTCACAGTCACAGCATCCAGTGCATCGGCAAAGAGTACGTCACCCGGCGTAAGCAGTTTAAGAAGTCGCGTTTGAACTGGCGCAAATCTGGTGGTGCTAAACGCTCTTTGGGTTGGGTGCCGGTGAACACCGGCATGGCGACCTGGAAAAATGGTCAGCTCTATCACAACGGTCAGTATTTCGGCGTGTGGGATAGCTTTGGCTTGGGTGAGTACAAGTTCCGATCCGCAAGCTTCAATGAGGATGCGCGAGGCCGCTGGTACTTCAATGTGGTGGTCGAAGTTCCCGAGCTTGTCGGGCCCATGATGCCAGCTCCAAGCGCAGCGGTGGGCATCGATCTTGGATTGAAGACGTGTGCCACGGCATCCAATGGTCAAAAGATTGAAGGGCGCTTCTACCGTGCGCTCGAATGCAAGCTGGGTGTGACACAACGAGCAGGTAAGAAACAGCGCACCAAAGCGATTCACGCCAAGATCGGGAACCAGCGCAAGGACATGCTTCACAAGTTCAGCACAGA
>MTEI01000031.1:22388-42802 GCA_002083775.1 Rhodoferax ferrireducens
GCTGGTCAAAACGAAGATGGCCAAGTCCACGCTGGATGCGGGCTGGTCATCACTGAAGACGATGTTGGAATACAAGAGCCATCAGGCCGGTGTCGTCTTTGTAGAGGTCCGTGAGGCCTATACAACCCAAACCTGCTCGTGCTGTGGGAGCAATCCCATCAGCAGTCCGAAGGGTAGAGCAGGTCTTGGAATAAGAGAGTGGACTTGCAGTGTGTGCGGATCGGTCCACGACCGCGATGTAAACGCTGCAAGGAACATTCTCGCGCTCGGACATGAGCGTCTCGCAGGAGGAATCCTCGCACTTTAGGGCGGGGAGGATGTCAAAGTCAGCTACATGACGTGTACTTCACCAAAATAAGCACCCGCTGTAGTCAAGGGTTGTAGGATGCACGCCCTAAACTGTCGTGGACGGTTGATCTCCTTGCGGATGGGAGCCATTCGAAGTAAATCGTTGCTTTCTTTGGGCTGTCCTCGATCATCCCGATTTCAAGTTTCTTGAGCGCCGTTCTCCCCGTAGCTAGAATCGACCTGCGTAGTCAGATTCGGCTCGTGTTACTTTTTTTGAGGTTTGGATGTTGGAGATTGCAGTAATCCGATAACCTGATCCCTGCGCTTGCGGGGTGTCTGGGTTATCGCGATCACAAACGTATGGCTGGCCGCCAATTGGTGGCCCGTCGCTTTTGTTCGTCTAGATTATTGCAAATTGATTCCCAACATGATGACTTCCAAGCCGAAGCAACAGCTTCTTGATACGCATGCCAGTCATGGCTGCACTTCCACTTCTGATACCGGCGATGACTCAAGGCGCACTGTGCTGGACACTTGCGATCGCCATGAAAGTTTGTCACTACCTGACATTATTTGTGACTCTGGCGAGTCCATCGCCAGAGTGACTTCCGTTGATCGCGGCCAATACATCATCAGGAATGCGCAGAGTGAAGTGCCCGCGAAGATGACGGGCAGGACCATCTACTCCAGCGAATCACCCATCGATCTGCCCTGTGTCGGTGATTGGGTCTGCGTCAAATATCACGACTTTGGCGCCCATGCGAGCATTTTTGGTGTTCTGCCGCGAAAGTCGTATCTGAGTCGCAAAAGGCCCGGCAGCCATGTCGAGTTCCAGATGATCGCCTCCAATATCGATGTGGCCTTCATTGTTCAGTCCTGCCACTTTGATTTCAATGTGCGACGACTTGAGCGCTATCTTGTGATGACCAGCGAAGGGCATATTGAGCCAGTCGTGCTGCTTACCAAGACCGATCTGATCAGTCCAAAGGCGCTGGAACAACTGGTCTCGAAAATTCGCGATGTTGGCATCGGTGCCAGGATCATGACACTAAGCAATGTCAGCGGATATGGCATTGATCAGCTTCGCGAGCAGATTCATCTCGGGAAGACTTACTGCCTGCTCGGATCATCCGGCGTAGGCAAAACGACGCTCGTCAATCGCTTGGTCGGCGATTCCACTCTAGCAACAAGCGCTGTCAGCAATTCTGGGGAAGGCAGGCATACGACCACCCGGCGGCAGCTCATTGCGCTTGAGAACGGTGGGTTTTTGATCGACATGCCTGGCATGCGCGAATTGGGCATGCTCGGTGTTGGCGTTGGAATCGATGACAGTTTTGCCGATATACAGGCGCATTCGCTGAACTGTCGCTTCACCAACTGCACGCACACCAGCGAGCCTGGTTGCGCCATTCGTGACGCCATCGTCAAGGGGGGACTGGATACCGCACGTTTTCAAAGCTACCAGAAGCTGAAGAAAGAATCCGAGTTTCTCGAAATGTCCTATCACGAGAAGCGCAAGAAGGACCGGGATTTCGGGAAGCTCGTGCGCTGCGTCATGCAATCCAAGGGGAGGCGGGATGAGTGAGCATCAGACCTGAGGTCTAGGCATTGAATTGGCGTTTCCCGGCCTGCCGGGGAATGCCTCTCCTGTCAAGTGAAACCTGTATATCAATTTTTCGTCTTGATGCATATCCTCCTTGCGCACGATGCCGAAAGCCATGACCGGCTTCTGACCGGCGTTGAACTGGACAGCCAGGAAGCAGCCCTTTGTGTACACCCGCAACCAGCTTTGAACCGTCGGCCGCCCAGAAAACTGGCCACGCTCCAAGCCTGAGTCTCTTCAAGACCCTATGCCGACAACTATCATGACGACCGGAAAAATGTTATCGGCGATTCGGGCTGTCAGGAAAGCGGTCATAGCGGTTGCGGGCACCGTCGCCATCCCGATCTCGGTCATGCCGGTTCATGATGCCATCGCGGTCAACATCCCCGTTGGGACCAAAACGGCTTGCCTGGCGCCATTGATTGTGCTGGTTGCGTGAGTCGTGAATGTTGGCGATGCCATCACGGTCACGGTCGCCGTACGGGCCACGGCTCTGCCAATGCGGCCCACCATGACGCCAGCCGTCGTTTCCGCCCCGGTAGTAGATGGGTGCCGGTGCGTAATAGGTCCGGGGCGTCACATACACAGGGGCTGGCTGCACAAAGACGCCTGGAACCTGCACGCCGACAGAGAAATACACATCGCTGCGGGCCTGAGCTGATGACACGGCTGTGAGCGCGCCAAAGGCGACTGCGACGGCAGCGAGTGACTGGATGGAGATGAGATGTTTCATCAAAAACTCCTTGGGTTGATGTGGACGCCATCTTGCGCGCCACGTACTGAACGCAAGCTGAACCGATTCAAGAAAGATCTACCCCAACGTGGCCGCCAAGCGACCGCCAGCGCAAAAGGCACTTCATGCGTTCGGCAACACAATGTCCACCTGCGCACCACCAGACGGCACATGGGACATCTTCAACGCTCCCAGGTAACTGGTCACCAGGTCGTTGACCACCGACAAACCAATGCCGTGCCCGGCCACTGATTCGTCCATGCGCACACCTCGTGCGAGTTTGGCTTGCGGGTCCGCAAAGCCGGGGCCGTCGTCGGTCACGCGGATATGCAAACCCTGCTCGTCCAGCCAGATGCGGGCGCCCACCTGGTGCCTGGCCCATTTGGCGGCGTTATCAAGCACATTACCCAGCATCTCGAACGCATCCCCTTCATCCAGCCGCCAAGCCAAGTCTGGCGGGCACGCCAGTTCAAAGGTCAAGTCCTTGTCGACATAGACCTTGGCCAGGGTGTCGCCAATCCTGTTCAACACGGGCGCCAGTACCAGGTAAGGGGCAAACCGGTTGGCGCCGCTGGCACCAGCGCGCCCCAACTGGTGACGAACAATGTCGTCCATGCGGCCAACCTGTTGTGCCACGGTGGCGGGTAACTCTTCGGGCTGAGCCAGGGAGGCACGCATGGCCGCCAGTGGTGTTTTCAGGCTGTGGGCCAGGTCGTCCAGCGCCTGTTTGTAGCGTGTTTGGCGCACCTGCTGCTGGTCAATGAGCAGATTGAGGTTGTGGCTGAGCCCGGCCAGTTCGCTGGGGTAGCTGCCCTCGACCTTTGTCTTTGCGCCGGTCTCAATGTCCTGGATTTCACGGGCCATGTGCCGCAACGGTGCCAAACCCCAGCGCAACAGCAGGGTCTGCGTCAGCAGCAGCAGCAGCCCCGTGGCGCCCAGCCAGCTCCAGAGGGTGCGCTGGAAGGCCGTCATTTCTTGATCGAATTCGGCCTTGTCTTCCAGCACTGACAAAACCAGATGCGCCACCTGGTCGTTCACCGCCCATTTGACCGCGTAGGTGGCGGCCAGAAACGCGCGCCCCGACGTTGCAGTGCCTTCGCTTGGCGCCTGCGCCGCATTGACCGTGTCAAACTGCCATTGACCCGTGGCCTGGTTGCGTTGAAACGGTGGGTTGGTGCCCACCGTGGACGCAGACCGCCATGTCTCACCGCTGTCCAAGTTGCTGATGCTGGCATACAGCCCCGAACCCGGCAACGACAAACGCGGCTCCGCCAGCGATGGCGGCATGACCAGGCGCCCGGCGTCGTCCAACTCGGCACCCGCCATCAACACATACACGGTGGTTTGCAAACGGGCAAAGCGTTGTGCCCGGAGGCTGTCGGCGTAGGCCTGTTGAACGGCCCAACCGGCAATGGCCAGAAACGCTAGCAACACCAAAAAGGCGCCCCATGCCAGGCGCGTGCGGATGGACGGTGGCGCCTTCACTGCAGCATGAAGCGGTAGCCGCGACCGCGCAGCGTTTCAATCGGTGCCAGCTTGCCTTCGGGGTCGAGTTTGCGCCGCAGTCGCCCGATCAGCACCTCCAGCACGTTGCTATCCCGGTCTTCATCATGCGGGTACAGGTAGTCAGACAGCTCCTGCTTGCTGACCACCCTGGCACGTTCACGCACCAGGTAAGCGAGCATCCGGTATTCAAAGGTGGTCAGGTCTAAGGCTTGACTATTGAGTTTGGCGGCCTGGGCCGAGAAATCGATTTCCAGCTCACCGAAGGTCAGGACGTTGGAGGTGGCCTTGAGGGCACGGCGCAGCAGTGCCTTGATACGCGCGGCCAGTTCGGGGTAGTCGAACGGCTTGACCAGGTAATCGTCGGCACCGGTCTCCAGGCCTTTGACCTTGTCCTGCCAACTGCCGCGGGCCGTCAGGATCAGGATCGGCAGGGTGCGCCCCTCAGCGCGCAGGGTCTGGACCACCGTCAGCCCGTTCACCTTGGGCATCCCCAGGTCGATGATGGCCAGATCAACCGGGTATTCGCGGGCCTGAAACAGACCATCTTCACCGTCAGCGGCGGTGTCGACCCGGTAACCATCGGCCTCCAGCTGGCGTTTGACACCTAGGCGCAACACGGCATCGTCTTCAATCAACAACAAGCGCATAGGCGAAAGCGTGCTTGGCGCGTCACAGGGGGCGACCGCTGGCGACATCGACCAGGATCACTCTGACTTCACCCTGCGGGGTGACAACTTTCACACGCCAAACAGCGCGGCCCCCTTTGTCGGTCTTGTCCACAGCGAGAACGCGACCGCCGCTGCTCCTCTGCGCGGTGGCAGCGGCATCGTCGCGGCTGGCATCTGCCCAGGCGGGCAGGGTCAGGGTCATCAGCAGTGCGGTGGTCAGAGCGGTCAGGAGTTTCATGCGGTATCAGGTGTTAGGTCAGGGCTTTTGGCAATGGTACTCGGGCAGGTGGGAGGGTAACTACAGCACGATGGGGTCAACCGATATCCGGACTGGTAACCGTTTGCCCGTGTGGGTTTGCATGAAGGTGATGTCGTCTTGCCCGCGGTATTCGTCAGCCACGCGGTAACCCGTGAGGCGCTTTTGTGTCTCGTACACGGTTCGGCAGTGCTGGACCTCCCGCTGGCTCGCTTCATGCGGACGGGTATCGTATGGGCCGCGATGAGCATTGTTTTGAATGCGATATGATTTTTCGTCGACCCAATGGCTGCTGCATGCCTGGCGTGGCACTTTGATATTTTTGTAGTGTGGCGCGGCGCTGCGCACACGGGCCTGGTCAATTGAGGTCTCGGCTTGGACACCGAGCAAGTGCTAGTGAACAAACTGGCGATGATGAGACGTTTCATGAAGAGCTCCGCGGGTTGGCATGAGCGGCAGTGTGCGCGTGCAAGTGTGAACCCAGGCTGAACAGACCCGCAGCCGATACAAAGAAACTGAAATTCAAGCTGCCGCACCGAATGTCGCCCTTGGCCCAACCAGGATCGGCCACCGAATTGCCCGAGGCGTCCCGGGCACGATGGCCACTCAAAGTGCCCCACTTATGGCCACCCAAACTGCTCCACCCTGAGCGCTATAACTGAATGAGCTACCTGATCACACCAGTAGCTGGCAAGCCACTGGCAGGACGCTACGGTTACCCGTGTTAAGCCTTCATGGAGATCGACATCCGGACGCAGCAGACACTGCGTCCGGTCGACCTGTTCCAGGCAGAATTGGAGGCCATGGCGCTGGAGCTCATGGCCACAGCGCAGCGGATGTAGCGCCACTGCATGCGCTGCAGGACCATAGCTACGCGTTTCCGTCTGGACCGCCGCCCTGCTCTGTTTTGAATGCATAGACCTAAGATTATTACTATTATCTTAGGTTAATATTTTGTGGTTAAAATTCATGTGTGCGGCATGGCACGCTGATTTAGCTGATAAATCAATGACTTGCAGCGCGTTCGCTGGGATGCTAGCCCGGCGGGCCAGGCAGCACATACGGCGCAAGGCGTTTGGGTATCAGGCTCGGTATCACGGCGCGTGAAGCACACCGACCAGACGCCGAGGGATTTAAACGCCCCAGGATCGCTTTTGAGCCTGGGTTGACCCTTGTGCATTGCCCAAGCCACGTTAACGAAGTCTGCGGCGTTCTGGCGGGTCGGTTTTTGGGTCTAAGGAGAAGTTCATGGCAACAAACACAAGCAGAAAGTCCATCTTCGTGCGCCGTCTCGGTAGACACCACTTTGCGCATTTGCGCGCCTTTTCCGAAGGCCTCGATGTGCAGGCCAGTGCCAAACGGTATCTTGGCATCGAGCACGGCCATGAAGCCAAGACCGCCCATATGCAAACGGTCGACGCCGTGCGCATGGTCGCGCGTAGGCGCGGTGAGTCTGCCTGGCGCTTGATTGGTCTGCGCATCACCCTGAGCGTTGCGACCGGTGCACAACCGAGTCTGGACGATTTCATCGCCGAACAAAACCTGGACGGCTGGAGTGAGGCCGAGGTGGCCGAGATGTACCTGGACGCCTACCCACCCGACAAAAAATCCCAGCGCCGGGAAAAGCTGCGCGCGCGTCAACTGCAGTTGCTCAAGAGTTTGGAGGGTGTGGCCGCTGAAACCCCCCTGCCCTCGGATCTGATTTCGGGCTGGTTTGACGACGTGACCGCCAACAAGCTGATTTCGGCTGGCATGGTGACAATGGCCGATCTGGGCACAAAAATAGCAGTCGGCGGGGCTTGGTTTGGTACTCTGCCCGCAGTAGGTCGCACCAAGGCCACGCGCATCAAGAACTACTTCGAGATGCTGCTACCCCAGTTGGTAGCACCAAAAACCGCAAGCTTCGCGCTGGCGACGAACCACGGTTTATTCGCACCGGTGCCGCCGCTTGAATCCGCGCAGTCGCTCATTGTTTTGCCCCGCCCTGCCCTGCCTCCTTTGGCGACATTGCCCACGTCGATGTTGTCGGCACGCAGCGACCAGGAAGCGGTCGAATCCTGGATTGCTGCTCGGGCAGGTTCTATGCTTACGGCCACCGCCTACCGGAGAGAAGCCATGCGGCTACTGCTGTGGCTGCAAAACGAGTGTCTGGGCAAAACGCTGTCGCAAATGAATGTGGATGACTGCGGCAATTACATGGCGTTTTTACAGGCTATCCCTGCCAAGTGGATCTCGCGTGTGCACGCCAAACCAGGTGCACCGGGCTGGGCCCCGTTCAAGGGCCCATTGAGCCGTAAGAGTCAGGCTCAAGCCATTGTGATTATTGCTGCCCTCTTCGCCTGGTTGCAGTCGGCACGGTACCTGCCGACCAACCCTTGGCTGCTGGTGAACCAGAAAACCGGTGACGATGTCTCCGAGAAAATGCTAGATACCAAGGCCTTGAGTGAAGCCGCCATGCAGGAGATTCTCACATTCATCGAAGCACAGGCGCCCTCCCCTTCTCGCACCCGCATACGGTTCATTTTGCGGTTCCTGGAAAGTGTGGGCCTACGCTCGGCAGAGCTGATCAACGCGCGCTTGGAGGACTTCCGCCTGGAGCCTGAGGGTTGGGTGATGCAGGTGCACGGCAAGGGTGCCAAGAACCGGATTGCGGCGGTGCCTGGTCAAGCCATCGAGGCGCTGCAGCAGTACCTGGCGCTGCGCGGTGTGGGCTCTCTGCAGAGCGCTCCGCCCCAGGCTCCGTTGCTGGCGAGCACCCTCGATCCGATGGAGCCCATCGGCTACCAAGCACTCTACGAACACGTCAGGGGCTGGTTTTACAAAGCGATTTCAGCCAGTGCCCTTCCCCTCAATGAACGTCTCAAACTCTCTGGTGCCTCAACGCATTGGCTGCGCCACACCTTTGGCACGCGCGCCATTGCCCGCGAGGTTCCGCTTGATGTGATCCAGGCGCAAATGGGCCACGCGAGCATTCAAACGACCACCGCCATTTATGGCCGCGCACCGATCAAGAGAAGAGTCGACGAGTTAGGCAAAGCGTTTGCTTGAATCTGCTCAGGCTGGTTGCTAGCCTCAGTCGAAAAGATGATCAGTTTCGTCTTGAGATAGTTTTGCGCTGACGTGATCTTGATCACTGAGTTGGACGTGATCATCGGGCTGCACAGCATCTTCTGTTTTGTGTTCAAGGTGGCGGGTATCGATACCAAAGAGGCGCAGATCAGTCTGTCCGTGAACTTCAGGGAAATAAACGATGGGCTTTCTTGTGCCGTTGTGAAAGCCTTGAACTACACCAACGCGACCTTCAAGACGCCCCCTGTCTTGCGCTGTCAGGACGTCCAACCGCTCTTGCGTGAAACGGACCTGGTCATTCATGGAAAACGACTTTCGCTCCGTCACCATCTCAGACTCCAGTAGCCACTTGGCCATTGCCATTGGCCGGTTTTTGCTTGCGAATCCAATTTAGCAAGCTTCGAATAGCTGGCCGAAACTCTTGACCTGACAACAGGTCCTGCCCGCCATCAGTGTGAACTTTCTGTTCGCCCATCACCTTAAGATTATCCAGATTTGATTTTGTCCAGGCGACGAAATTGGTTATCTCGGCCTTCAGTGCACCAAACTCAATCTGGTCTTGCACGTTTGTTGGCTTGTACAAGCCGAATGCAGTCGTCCATGACTGCCATACTTTAAAAACGTAGGACAGATTGCTGGCCAAGTGGCACATCAGATGTACTTTTAGGATGTTGCTTGCGGGAATTTTCTTGTCGACAACTTTGCGCCAGAACTCCATGGATGTCCGGGTCAACTGTGGGTCCAGGTTGTGATCCATGAGAAATCTGCTTTAAAACATCTCACCAGACATGGGGGTGGAACGGTTCCACCCCCCACCCAATTTTCAAATGGAGACTAGTGATTTCAGCGCCTTTTCCAAATCAGGGAATCGCTTTGGGTCGATATTTTTGAGATTGATTACAACCGTTCTCTTCTTTGAGTCAAACTTGATATGTCCAGATTCACCGGCTTTTCCATTGATTTGGATACTCTTTGAAGCTGGGGGTGGAACGGTTCCACCCCCCTCCAATAAACGCGATAGCACTTGGGAAGCGCTAAGCTTTTCGTCACTGGCTTTGATGGCCTTAGCTCGCTCAAGAATCAAGTCCGGATTTTTTTGCAGGGCTTGAGTAAGAAGGGGGGCCCAGCGATATTGCAGATCCAACGGACTACCGAAAGAGGCAACAATATCGGCAGGCAGTCTGGCAAGTGCAAGCGCCTTACCCAACTGGCTCAGGTCAATCGACGCTGCCTCGGCCAACTTCCTTGCAGAAGCAAAAAGACCCTCGTCCAACGCTCTTGCATAAGTAGTTCCGGTTTCCCATGGACGCAAAGCAGAACGCTCGCGGTTTTCCCTATCCATCTGGCAGAAAAGGTCTGCGTCATTCAGATCTTCCACTAAGGCCAGAACTTCAATGCCCAGTTCAAGACATGCCCTGTGGCGACGGTGACCAAAAATCAGTTCGTAGCAGCCTGGATCATCTTTGACTGGACGCACCTTTATTGGCTGAACATTGCCGCCAGCCGTTTCAATTTCAGCCTTAAGACTTTGAAAATCGGAATTGTTAAACGACTCTTCATGCCGGTTTGCCCACTTGCTTGCCCGTACCCGCTTGGGGTCGATCTTTTTGGTCGCACTGGCGCCCTCGAATTCAGCCAATTTGGTTTTGAGCGCCTCGTTCTCAGCCGCTATTTTTTCGTCGCGAAACAAGGCCTCCGCATGCATCCCGATGGCAGTCTTCGACTGAGTGCTGGCACCTGGTCGATTTACTGGCGCGACGTTGATGTGGCTCAGGTCGACCTTTGCGGCCTTATCTTTAAGCGCCATGTTGTTCTCCAATTTGACGTTTCCATGCAGTAACGATTTGCTCCTCGACTAACTCCACAACACGCTCATATGCATCAAAGGCTCGTCGATAGGTTCTGGCATTGATCGTTGTTGGATCCGTGTCATAAACCGTACCAAACTCTGCGCTCGCACTAGCGGTCAGCGAAGTCTTTGGTATTTCCACAGGGAGCACCATATTGGCGTATCCGGCCGTAATCCACTCACGCACCACACTTGATGACGCATCGTTTGCATCGACGCGGGCGAGAAGCACATCGACAAAATCAAAACTCTTGGATTTGCCTCGATTTGTCACCAGGTTGGCTGCCAAATCATTGAAAAGGTTCCAGAACTGTCCACTTGAGGTGAAGTCCAGCGTGCTTGGGGGCAGCGGCATGATGAGACCATCTGAGGCGAGTAGGGCGTTTATAGTTAAGTAGGAGAGGGAAGGGGAGGTGTCAAGAATGATCACGTCGTAATTTGTCCTCGCCGTATCAATGCCGTGATTGAGCACGTTCCAAAACTCGAAATTCGCTTCAGCCTTTTGACGTGATGGTAGTGAGAACTCTGCCGAATAAAGCGCTAGATTGGCCGGGACGATGTCAATTCCAGACCAGTATGTCGGCGTAATTGCGTAATCAATTGACAACTCTGTTCCATAGCAGAGACTCAATATCGTCTGCTCGTCGTTCACATCAACATCTGGTAACAAGCCAAACAGAGTCGTCATAGACCCTTGGGGGTCTGTATCAATAACAAGTACCTTATGGCCGCGCAGACTTAACCCCTGAGCCAAGGTGACGGCGGTGGTTGTTTTAGTAACGCCGCCCTTGAAGTTAGCAACGGCTATCGTTATTGCCTCAGCGCTCTTTGGCCGCATAAATTTGCCACGCTCTGTCTGCGCCCAGACTCGCGTATCCTCAAGTGAGAATCTTCGTCTGTGGCCGCTTTCCCTGTTGCCAACAGGAAGTTCTGTCTTCTTTATGCGATAGTCCATTTGCGACTTTTCCAAGCCGCAGATCGTAGCCACCTGATTAGTAGTAAAAATGGGCGGGCGTTTGCGAGCATCTGGTGCCAGCATGGTTCCCCTCACGCTTTCTATGACGGCGCCAACCCGGTTTGACGTCAAAATCAAGTCTTCAAGACTTACACGTGAGTCAAGCTTCTTTTTGTTTGTCATGTGATTTTTCCAGTAAGACGCAGAAATTTGCTTCTAACGCAGATTGTGCGTTTTTTTGCCGAAAATTGGAAGCTTGGATAGCTGTTAGCCCGGAGTTCTTGTCTTCGGGATTGAGTTATCCACAGCCGCGCTCTTTCTCTTTTTAGAGATCTTTAATACCTTTAATACCTTTATCTTGGAAAAAATGAATTAAATCAATAGCTTAGTTCACTTTGTGTGAGGGGAACCATGCGAAATGTGAGAAGAACCATGCGAAGTGTGAGAAGAACTAGGTGATTTGTGAGAAGAACTAGGTGTGAAGCAAAGTCAGGATTTTTGGCGCGCCAGTGAGCTAAAAAGTGTCTGAAAGACTTTTTTTTTAAGTGACATATCAATAGATTGCGCCCAAAAAAAGCCAAATGTGAGAGAAACCATACGGTGCGCTCTGACTAGCCAGTCTCAAATGTGAGAGAAACCATGCGATCGGACACCTTGGCCGTGCTTGATATTTGCGTGAATTGGCCAATCTCACACATAATGACGGTCACCATGAGCCAAGATGTAATCCTTGACAAAGATGACAAGTTTGAGAAACCTGTCTCAACATTGGCCATCGTGCCGAAGACAGGCGTCATCACCCGTGTTGGCCGACAGGCATATACGGTGATGATGTTGCTCGCAAGAGAGCAAGGTGGCGAAGATGAAGGCACAGGTCTTTTTACTGCGCCATTGAATTCAGTGATTCGCGGGTTTGAAGGTTCCAAGGGAACAGTAGATGAATTGAAGAGACATTTACGTTCAATGGTGACCCACGTAATTGAGTGGCAATCACCCTCTCCTGGTGAAACAAGCGATTGGGGCGCATGCACGCTGCTGTCAGAAGTACGATTAACAAAACTCAAAGGTGAGAGTTGGTTGTCCTGGGCCTACCCACCATCGATGCGGCAGGATTTGTTAGCCCCATCGCGCTATGCACAAATTAAGCGTTCAACTATCGCCCAGTTTCGCTCACATGCAGGCCTTGCCCTATACGAGATCTGTGCACGCTACAAAGACAATCCGTCGCACCTGACCAGTAAGCATCATTGGCACTGGTGGCTACCTGTACTGACTGGTAAGCCTTCGCCTAAGGAAATCAAGACAGAATTCCGATTCTTTAATCGTGACACGATCAAACCTGCCATTGAAGAAGTCAACGAAGTCAGTGAACTCGTCGTCTCTGTCCACGAATTCAAAGTCGGCAGGACTGTCCAGTTCCTTCAATTTGAAGTCCGTGAGAAACCAGAACTGTCGAAGAAAGAAGCTGCGAAGGCTTCCAAAGCCATCGACTTGTCAAAATTGGCAACGGCGATGCAACTGGGCATCGAAGCAGATTTTGCTGAGGAAATGTTCAACAGGTACGGTGAGTTGGATTTTGCTAAAGCCATTGATCGCCTCCAATCGCGTTTGAATATGCCGGGTAAGCCGATCCTTTCGCGACAGGCTTATTTGAAATCATTGCTAGCAGGCAAAAACATAGACAGCGCGCCAATAGCTTCAAATGCCGAAGTAGGGCAGGGCGGTCATCCGCAGCTGAAATCTGTAGTCAATCAAAGTGCGCTGAAGCAGCAACAACTTCAGGAATCAGAAAGTGCACGGGTCCATGTCATACGCGCTGAGATTCAAGCACTCGATGAAGCGCAAATCGGTGAACTCCTGGCCGACTTGAAAATACAGTTTGTGGCCAGAGGAATGCCGCCTGGCGTCATGAAGCGGTTAGACGATGGGAACTGGCAGTCAGCCTTGGTGATGAGTGAGTTGATTCGTTTCTACTGGAAAAAAACGCGAGGGACTGACTGGTCTGTGCCGGTAAAAAACGATACTTCACCACCGATGGTTGAAAGAGTTGAACAGGCTAATTTGTTTTAGAAATCTCATTCACGCTCCAATGCCGTGAAGCCTGTATCCAGGTTGACTTGGATTTTTGAATAAGCGGCGCACATGGTTTTCGCCTTTGGTTTCGTCCCCTATTGCAACTGAACGCTGCAACCTTCATGGGCGTCTCGCAGGACGAATCCTTGCACTTTAGGGCGGGGAGGATGTCAAGGCAGTTGACCCGGTGAGGCATTTCCATCGTTGCTAGCGGCGACCTTCAGGCTGAGCGCTTTGATCAATTCGGAATTCTGAGTATTCACACGCAAAAGTTCAGCATTGAGATCATCGGCGCGATGGGTGATTTCCACCGCTCGGGCCTGTGCTGAAGCGGCTCGCTCCGTTGCGCCTGCAAGCTCCCTCTTGAGCTGTTCGATGAATTCCTGCGTCTTGACGCGCTCGGTCTCCATCGCTGATGCCTTGTGCTTGAGCTCTTCAAGTTCTGCAATAACCTGGTCGGCCAGCTCAACAGCAGCTTGGCGCTCGGTCTCGCTGGCGATTCGATTGCTTTCCATGCTTTGGCGTTCAGCCTCCAGTCGCGCACTGGCTGTCATCAAGGCCAGATCCCAGATATCACCCCCCAAACTGGATAGATGATCCTCTAAAGCTTGCGGCACCGGCTCACGAAATGGCGCCTCCTTGACAGTCTTCTTGGACTTCCATTCTTTCATGGCCTCCGAAATGGTCGTGAAGCTTCCGCCGCCGAGGTGCTTGCGCACTGCCGCGAGAGTCGGGCTTTGGCCTAAAGCATCCAGTTCGTTGGCTGCGAGAAAGATGTCGTCTTTGGTGATGGCCATGGTGATTAGTAGTTACTGCAGAAATGTATGTATGATACACATACAACATACACTATTACAAATCCAATTTATTCCCCATCTATGATCGCAGCCCATGAATCCGTGTTTCTAATGAGCCGACTTGGTCAGGAGACGAAGGGAGGACGGGGAAGCAGATGGGCATTCCGGCCGATCGCAGGTAACAACTGCGATACGCAAAATCGCCGTGACTGCTTGAAAAGCGCGTCTTGTTTGGCCAACTGACTAGGGGATAAAGGGATGATGCCTACGCACAATGCGAAAACGTTTGCCTCTCGCAACTTCCCAAAAAGACGCTTATCCGTGAGGCTGATGAAGCCAGGCTCTGGATCGGTGCGCATCCCAACACGTCTGGTCCGTCGGCCAGGACTTAGTTGGCTGACTTGATATAAGCCTGTTTGGCGTTTTTCATATTCCAGCCCGCGGTGCCAGTTGCGAAAAACAACAGGGCTGCACTGGTATTTGCCTTCTCAAAGCTGGGCCGCCAAGTTTTATTAACGGGTTCAGACGCAAAGACCGCTTGCCCGCTGCGACTTTCTTTGAATGCCCAATCGCAACAGACCTTCCTCTGCCTCAATCAAGGTAAAACGTTCACGTGCGCGGGTGATCCCGGTGTAAATCAGCTCGCGAGTCAGCACCTTGCCACCACCTTGCGGCAGAACCAAGGCCGTGTGCAGAAATTCTGACCCCTGGCTCTTATGTACCGTCATAGCAAAGGCCGTTTCGACATGCGCCAAGCGGCTCACGCCCACCGAGCGCAGACTCTCGCCGTCCAGAAAATACGCCTTTAGCGCGGTCGATCCCGGTGGCCCTGGCAGAGTCATGCCCACGTCGCCATTAAAGACCCCGATCTCAGGATCATTGCGTGTGACCATGATGGGCCGTCCGGCAAACCATTCTCCCCTGGGTTTCAACAGTCCTGCCTGCGCCAAGGCCCGCTGCACCGATGAGTTCAAGCCGTGTGTACCCCAGTCACCGTCATGAACCGCACAGAGGATGCGGAACCGCTCAAAAGCGAGCAAAACAGATTTGACCCACGCTTCGTGGAGTTCTGTCTGCTCCGCGGCTCCTTTGGTTCGTGCATTGAGGAGTTGCAGGTAATCGGCATAACAGGCGGGGGCACCAGCACGTCCCTTGACAGCCAGCTCAAGGAGGGTGTTTACAGTCGGATGGGGTGTGGATTGCAATATGCCTGTGCTGTCCGTGACGATCAGGCGTTGTGCCTCATCGCATTGCCCCTCATTGACGGCCAGGGCCAGCTGGCCAATAAGCCCACCAAACCGGCGGCTCTGTCGCAACATGACAGTTTGCTGTGCCAGCGGTGTTGTCTGGGTGGTGTCGGCCAGAAATTCCAACGGCAATGTTTGACCGGCGCTTGCCTGCACAAAAAGAGCGGTTTCAGGGTTGTAGCGACCCTGCGCCGCATTTCGACACAGGTCGCCAAGTACCGCTCCGGCTTCCACTGAAGCCAGCTGATCCTTGTCTCCCAGCAATATCATCCTCGATCCTGAAGGCATGGCTCGCAACAAAGCAGACATCATTTCCAGATGGATCATGGAAGCTTCATCGACTATCAGGATATCGATGTCCAGCAGGTTGCTCGCATTGAAGCGGAAATGGCGCGTGTCGATCCTGGCACCCAGCAAGGAATGCAACGTTCTGGCGGCACCCATGCGCTGCGTCAAGGCGACCAGATCCAGATCATCGCCAAGGCGTGCGCTCAATTCCTTAAGTGAGAAGTCAATGGACTGACGCAAGCGTGCCGCGGCTTTGCCGGTAGGGGCTGCCAAGGCGACACGCAGGCGCTGTGGTTCATCGCTCATGGCAAACAGCAATGCCAACAGACGTGCAGCCGTGTAAGTCTTGCCGGTGCCTGGGCCTCCAGTGATGACTGTCAAGCTCGCACGCAGTGCCACAGCACATGCGAGTTTTTGCCAGTCCACATCCTTTTGATCGGCGCTGGGATTTGCCGCTAAATCAAACAATCGGTCCAGCCATTTGGCCGCCAAGGGTTCGTCCACAGGATAAATGGAGGCGCAGCGTTGCCGTACTTCCTTTGCGACCTGTTGTTCATCCAGCCAATAGCGACGAAGGTATAGCAGCGGGTCTTCATCGGCTCCGCTGAGTACCAAGGGTTGGCCTTGATCGGGCTGGCTCTCAGAAGATCGAAGGAGGGGAGAAGCGCGCAAAGCAGCAAGCCAATCAACCAAGTGGTTTGGCAAAGTCGTCCACAGGGCCTGAAGTTCAGCTTGCGCTGGAGATGGCCAGGCTAGCACCTCATTGGGGCTATTGACCAGAAGACGCAACGGCAGGCAGGTGTGCCCCCGACCTTCCATCTGCACAAGAACCGCCGTGCTGACCAGCAGGGCAGGGGATGCCGATGTGTCAAGTTCTTGCATGAAAGTGGCCATGGCGCTGTCCAGGCGCCGCAACCACCCCTTGTCTGACCAGGTAAGAAGAAGGGTCAGGATGTCATCGGGTTGCGAGGGAGTCAATTCGTTCAGACTGGTCACCGGCAATTCCCGGGTGCTCGTTGAGGTATTCATGCCAGTTCTCCTTCCTTGACCAGCATGGCATCGAGTGCGTTCATCAGTGCCATGCTCGCTTCAATCAGGCAAACGCCGCTTTGTGGACCCTTGACACCGCGCAGGAAGAGATAGATAGCTCCACCAAGGTGCTGCCTCGGATCGTAGGTGTCACCCATTCTGAATTTGAGCAACCTGTGCAATGCGAGCATGTAAATGGCGGCCTGGACGTCGTAGCGGTGTTGACCCATGGCGTGGGCGAGGGCATCGCTGTCGTAGGCCCCATCATCGGCACCGAGGTAATTGGACTTGTAATCCAGCACCCAGTATTTGCCCTCGTGTTCAAACACCAAGTCAGCAAAACCCATCAACATCCCATGGAGTTGGCGCTCGGCAAGGGCAGGGCGATCTACGCCCGCAAGAATATGTTCGCGGCAGTGTGCATCGATCTCTGTGGCATCCATCCGGTCCGCAGGTAACCAGAACTCCATCTCCGGCAGTACATGCACCAGTTCTGCAAGTGCCGCCTCAGGCCCGGGTAAGCGGGTCTGGACCACCTCAGTCAGCCAGGACGCCACAATCTGAGCATGCGTGCCACGTCCAGCGCGTTCACAACGTTTTTGCAACCGTTCGGTGAGCCGTTCATTTTCCGAAAGTGCAAAACCTTCCGCAGTCAGCCATTCGAGTTGGCTGTGAAGAAAATTGCCTGCCTCGGGCCCCTTGGGGAACTTGTGCCAGGCGTCAGAACTTGCCTGAGAAGGTATCTTGAAAGACGCTGGCAAGTTCGAAGTGCCTGCCAGGTCTGACTCATCATCGGCGGGTCTTGGTGCCTGAAGTCGGGACAGTTCGGAGCCCGACAGGATCGCTGAGAGGTCTCGGGTTAACTGAGAGAAGCTGCCAATGCGCCAGTTGCGCTCAAATTCAGCCTGGTATACACGAGGCTCTTGCAGAGCGGGCTTGTCAGTCGCCCCTGAAAACACCGTGCAGGGCGTGGCATGGTCCGCTGCCTGAATATTGATGTTGACATCACCGCAGGCCAAGTTCTCCAGGGGGACAAGCCAGTCGGGAGCGCCAATGGAATTTGCACCTCCCACGAGGTACCCGGCCCCACTTTTGTGGGTGATACAAGCCTCGCTATTGCCGGTCTTGAGGGCTGAAAAACCTACCCATAGCGTATGCCTGGCACGGGTCAGTGCCACGTACAACAGGCGCAAGTCCTCACGCAGGCGGTCGCGATCGGCTAGCGCCAACTCGTTGTCGTCAAAGTCCAAGCGCAAGACGCGGTTTCCAGCGGCATCGGCCACATTGACAAAGCTCGTGAAATTGCGCTCTTTCTGCCTGAAACTGGTCGCGTAGGGTAGGCAGACCACAGAGTATTCCAGCCCCTTGCTTTTGTGGATGGTGATGACCTTGACCAGATCGGCATCACTTTCCAGCCGGACCACCTGTTCATCGCCCTGGGCACCACCCTCAGCGATTTCCGTCTGCAACCAACGTATCAACGCCTGTTCGCCGTCGAGCTTGCTGTTGGCAGTCTGCAGCAATTCAGCCAGGTGCAGGAAGTTGGTCAGCTTGCGCTCACCATCGAGATCCTCCAGCCAGCGCGCGCCCAAGCCCAACTGATGCAAAGTCTGGCGCAACATCGCCAGCACCCCTTGCGTCTGCCAAACCGTGCGCAATTGCCGCAATTGCTCGCTGCGTGCATCGAAGGCATCATCGTTGCTGGCGAGCCAGCCCAATTCATCCAGGCTCAAGCCGATCGTCCGCGTGGCTAAGCCCGCACGCACCAGACGTACCTCTTGCGGTGCAGCGACGGCGCGCAACCAATGCACCAAATCACTTGCCTCGCCGCTGTCAAAAACGGAATCCTTATCCGAGAGATACACCGAAGCCACAGCGCGCCGGGCAAGTTCGTGTCGCACGGCAGCGGCCTCTTTGCCGGTGCGTACCAGGATGGCGATATCTGCTGGTCGCAAGGACTTGAACGGTTGGTTCGATTCAGCAAATCCAGCTTGTTTATCGTTGAGCCAAGTGACGATTTGCTCGGCACAACGCGCTGCAAATACTTTGCGGCAATCCTGTGCATTGCGAATGTCAAGATCATGCACCAGCGTCATGGCGGGCATGCGACCGTTGGAGGTGACCAGACTCTCGCCGCGCCCCTTGGCCTGAGTCTTAACGAACGGCAGGGGATTGTCATCGTCCTGTCGGTACATGAAGGCACCCTCGCTGTATGCGATCTCGGCTTGTTCAAAAAAGTGGTTGATGACACCGACGACAGCCTGCGTTGATCGGTAGTTGGTCTCCAACACATAGTGGCGCCCGGCCGTTGCCTGGCGTGCCTGCATGTAACTGAAGATGTCCGCGCCGCGAAAGCCGTAGATGGATTGTTTGGGGTCGCCGATGAGCAGCAAGGCGCTGTGTTTGTCGTTGGTCTGCGCACGGTAAATCTGATCGAAGATCTTGTACTGAACGGGAGAGGTGTCCTGGAACTCGTCGATCAGGATCACAGGGTATTGCGCCAGGATGCGCTCACGCAAGCGTTCGCCATTGGCCCCTTGAAGGGCTGCATTTAGGCGACTAAGCATGTCGGCAAAACCAAAACTGGAACTCTGGCGCTTCAACTCAAGCAAACGTGAAGCGACGTTAGCGGCAGCGTGAAGCCGTAAGGGCGTTCTGATCTCTGGCAAATGCTCCTTTTCCATCTTCAGCAGTTCGAACTCTGCAAATTCTTTTGGGAAATCAATGTCGGGTGCCCCGACTTTGCGTGCCAACCGGAGTCCGTCTGGTGTGAACCGATCCCAGCCGGTTTTGAGATCGGGGACGTCGGCTTCAAGTTCACCATTGGCCCAGTCCTTGAGCGTCTTGAGCCAGCCTGTGTAATTTTTGGAACTGATCTTGCGCCCATCCCAGTCACCTTTCCTGGTCGTCGTTTGCATATCAAGCCAGTCCTGCATGGCAGTGGCGCGCTGTGCCCATCCGTTGCGAAGTTGATTCACAGCCTGTGAGCGCAGTGACATGGCTAGCTCAATTGCATGCTCTAGCGTTCCTTGGCCAGCCTGGGGCGCAATGCTCTGACTGAGCAGATCTTTCATGTCTTTGGCCAACGCATTGATGTTGGGCCAGACCTTCAAAACCGGCTCCAGATTCTCCCGTGTCAGTGGGTAGCATGACTGGCGCCAGTAATCTTGTGTTGCCTGCAGTCGCATGACATCTTCGTCACCCACCAGTTCTTCATCAAACAGGCAGCCGCTATCGAACGCGTGTTCTTTGAGCATGCGTTGACACCAGGCATCGATGGTGTGCACAGACGCATCGTCCATGCTCTCGGCGGCCATGTTCAACAGCCAGGCAGCGCGCGAGCGCGCCTGGTCTGTTTCATAGTCGACCACCAACGACTCAAGAAATGGATCACTGGCATTTTGTGGTTTGGACTCGCGAAACCGTTGGGCTGCGGCAAGCAGCCGGTCCCGGATCCGGTCCGACAATTCTCGTGTTGCTGCACGCGTGAACGTCATCACCAGTATTTCTGCTGGCCGTAAGGCACGCTCGAAAGCCTGGTCCCTTCCGTGCCCGAGTACCAATCTGACGTACAGCGCGGCAATGGTCCAGGTCTTGCCGGTGCCGGCACTTGCCTCAATCAGGCGGCTGCCCCACAGGGGAAAGGTGGCGGCCTGGAGAACCTGACTTGCATCGGACACAGGCGCTATGGATGTACTCACGTTTGACTTGTCGTTCATGCCACCACCTCAGTACTCTCATCGATATCACCGTGCAGGCTCACACTGACCTTTTGCATGGCCCAAAGTCGTAGCGGGGCATAGACCGACTTGGCCAGCACTTCAAACTGGCCATCATCCAAGAGAGAGTCAAAGTCCGGGAACATCCTTGCCAGACAGGTCTCTTCAACCTCACCGCTGGACATGTGCCCACCCTCGTACTCGGTGCGCGCGTTTTTGTCAGCGATGAAAGCAAGCGCTGTCTGGACTTGACCCGTTCCCACGGACACATTTGGACTCTTGTGTTTAGACCCCGGTTTTGTCGGGTTCCTGGTTGATTATCACCATCGCAGGG
>MTEI01000032.1 GCA_002083775.1 Rhodoferax ferrireducens
TCATTGTTGGGTGCGGTCAGGCCGCTGATGCGCCCGACACCGTCATAGGCAAAGCTGGTGCTGTGGCCATCGCTGTCAACCACCCGGGCCAGGCGGCCACCGGGGGTCCAGGTGTAGCTGAGTTGTTTGTTGCCTCTGGAATCGGTGACGGTGTTGAGACGATGCGCAGCATCAAAGCTGTAGTCATAGGCCGCGACCATCTGGTTCGCGCCGTCCCGGGTTTCGGCACGTGTGACCTGGCCGAGCGGGTTGCGGGTATAGCTGGCGGTCTGGGCGCCGGGAACAACGCGGCTTTTGAGTTGACCCTGTGTTTCACCGCTATTGCCCTTGGCCCCGTAGGCGTAGGTAGTGGTCTGCCCGCTCAGGGCTTGCACCGGCGTCTGGCTGGTGAGCAACTCACCATGCACGTTCCAGGTCCATTTCCAGACCTTGCCGAGTTGATCGGTCTGGGTGAGCTTGCGACCGAAGTCGTCGTAGGTGGCGCTGAGCTGTTTCTTGACATTCACCCCATCGAGCGTGCAGGTGCTGCTGGTGGTGTCGGTGCTGCTGCCAGCCCAGATTTCTTTCACGTGGCCCAGGGCGGTGTAGACGATGCAGGTCACCGGGCGGCTGGTGTCGGTGGTGGAGACCATCGGGCCGACGGAGCGGGTCAGGCGGCCAAGCTCATCGTAGAAGCGGTAGCTGTCGCGCAGGCTGCCATCAGCGGCGACAGCGTTGATCCGGGTCGGGCGACCAGCCCCGTCGTACTGGGCGATCTCGACAGCGCGACCGGCACTTTGTCCGGTGACCACTGGCAGACGGCTGCGCTTGAGTTGGCCATCCTGGCTGGCGTCAAAGTAGTCGTAGCTGGTGGTCAGGCCGTTGGGGTCGGTAAGACTGCGCGGGCGGCCATCAACATCGAGGCTCAGGCTGACGCGCTGGCCTTCCTCGTTGTAGGCACCGGTGATGCGCCCTAGCGGGTCGTGGTCGAAGCCCAGGGTGTAGCCGTCAGCACCGGTGCGGGCGATCAGGTGGCCCAGCGCGTTGTAGCGGTTCAGCGTGGCATGACCCGCGTAGTTGACCTGGCGGTCCAGGCGATCCAGGTCGTCCCAGGTGGCGTAATAGCCATCGAGATAGGCGCCGCTCACGGTCAGGCCAACGTTGACCAGGTTGCCGTTGGCATCAAAGGTGGTGGCCCAGGTGTTGCCGCGGCCATCGGGGGATTTGATCGGGCGGTCCAGCGCGTCGTAGTCGTAGTCGGCGGCGTACCAGGCAGCATCGGGGCCGCGTTTCTGGCGGCCCAGGCTGTCGTAGCTGAAATCCGTGAAGGTGTCGGTTTCGAGGCTGGTGGGCGTGCCGTCTTTGTCGCCCTTGCGGGTCAGGCTACTGACGTTGAGCTTATTGGTGTCGTAGACGCTTTCCAGGCTGGGGCCAACACCGCTGGCCGGGTTGCCTAGGGTGGCGGTGCTCCAGTCGCGCAGTTGGCGGACCAGTTTGGGGTTGCCGACACTGTCGCCCTGGTACTGCGTCCAGGCAACGATGTTGCTGGCTGCAGGGGCCGTGTTGGCGACCGGGACGATGCCAGCCTTGAGCTCGATGACATCAGTCAGGTTGCCAGTGGCATCAAAGCGGTTAAGCGTCCAGTTGTTGTTGGCATCCTTCACCCGTTGCGGCTGGCCCAAGGCGGTGTGGTCGCGGTATTGCAGGGTCTTGCCGCTGGGCAGCGTGATATCGCTCAGGTTGCCAAGGCCGTCGTAGGCGTAGTTGGTGCTCTGGCCGTTGGCGGCGGTCTTGGACAGGCGCAGGTGGGTGCGACCCGCAGCCGGGTCGTAGCTGTAAGTTGTTTCAGCTCCGGCCTCGTCGGTGATCGCAATCGGGTTGCCGTATTTGTCGAAGAGGAAGGTACGGGCGTTGCCCTGGCCGTCGGTTTGTTTGGCTTCGCGGCGGAATTCGGCCCAGTTGAAGGTGGTGGCAGAGGCCGTCTGTAGCTCACCGCCGATGGCAAACGGGGTGTGACGGAAAACGCGACCGTTGGCGTAATACTCAAAGCGCATGCCGTTGCCGCGTGGCAACTGGTAGTGCTTCATGGCGTGGGCGAGTTTGGTGCCGTCTGCCACGCTGTAATACTGGTAGGTGACGGCTGGCTGCGCGTTGGCAACGGCCAGCGGGTTCTTGAAGGTGGTCAGGTCGCCGTTGGTGTCTACCGTGTATTGCCAACTGCGCCCGGCCCAGTCGTTGATCTGGTTGATGCGGGTGCCAACATAGGTGAAGGTCAGTGCCCGGTTCAGGCCATCGGTGACGGTGCACAGGTTGTTGCCGCACGAAGCCGCGTAGGCCAGCGTCAGGGTGTTGTTGTTCTTGTCGGTGATGGAGAGCAGCCGGGCTTTCTGGCTGGTGTCGGTGGCAGTGCCATTGACACTCTCGAAGACATATTTCATGCCCGAGCGCTCGGTGATGCGGTAGGTGCCGCCCGCCAGGCGCTCAACGGTGGCATAGATACCCGCCGGGGCGCTGAAACTGGCACCCGCTGTGATGTTGCCGCTGTTGTGGGCGCTGGTGGAGAAGAAGCGTTCGCCGCCGGTGCCGTCGTTCCAGCCAAGTTTGGCAACACCGGACTCGACGCCGTAGAAGCGTATGAAGTGGTTGAAGCTGTGCGTCCAGCCAAAACCGAGTGGGCCGTCCTTGGCCGCGTTGCTGTTGTACCAGCGCTCAAAGACCAGCGGCAAGCCGCCGCGGCCCTTGATACTGATGTCGCGTTCGCTGTGGATCAGATTGCCGGTGACCATGTTGACCGGGTCACCAGAAGCGGTGGTGCCGCCGGTAAAACCGTTGGCGCTCTGGTAGGAGTTGATGCCAGCGTTCTGAGCAGCAATGGTGGCCGTGATTTCGGCGATGGTGCCGCTGCCAGTGCCAGCGTTGTAGATGTCCCCCACCGAGGTGCCAACACCGCTGCCGCCATAGGCTGTGTTGCCGTCACCTGACTCCGCTGTGCCAGCAGCGGGTTCGACGGTCATGCCGCCGCTGTAAGAACCAATCGGGAAACCGGCGCAGCTCTCGGGACAAGCGGGATCGTTGGCATTCGGCGTAAAACGCTCGGTATAGAAGGCGGCCCCCTTCCAGCCGGTACTGTCGGGGTACTGGATCAGGCTGCGCGGAATGGTGATCTTGTGGCCGAACGCGACGTAATTCGCTTCGATTTGCGCAACATGGCTCGGTGCGTAATTGAGCGCGGGATTGGCGTTGGTGGTCAGCTTGCTTTTCTGATCGGCCCAGTCTGTCGCATTGTTGATTTGCAGGATTTCGACGCCCTGTTCCTTGGCGAACTGAAGGCCGCGTGTCGTGGACACAGCGTCGAGATTGGCTGTTTCCTGCCAGATAAAGGCTTCATAGGCAGAACCAGCGTAGCCGGCGAGCTTGAAAGCGCGGAAATCGCCCGTGGTACCGTCCAACTTGCTGCTGGTTGAGAGACTGCCCGGCCAGTCGACGAGGAAACCCTTGCGAAAGAGCCCATAAGGCAGATCAAAAAGGTAATTGACCTTGACCTGCGCTGAAGTCAGTCCAAGGCTGATACCACTGGTGCCCGACTCGCCGAACTGGCGTCCAACTTCGCGAGTGGCATCGACCACATAGCGGCTGTATTTGGAGGCGGCTAGATTGAGGAATTCACCTTCGATGGCATCGCGTGCCGCTTCGGAGGCATTCGGGTTGCTGTTGGCGCTCACTGCCGCCAGAAGTTTCTCGGTGCGCTTGGCCAGGTAAGCGTCGGATGTGTGCCAAGCGTTAGCATGCAGGGCTTGCAGGCTGGCGGCGGCAATGTTGGCATATTTGGTCGAGCTGACCACGCCAGCATTCCTGGTCAATTCGCTAACGATCACCGACAACTGCAGCACATTGTCCGAGGAGCACAGGGTAGTCGTTCCGGCCCCCGCATCCCTGGTCTGCTCAACCCCATCCAGGCGCAGCACCGGTACGACATTGGCGGTGGCCGCACAGGTGGGTGAGAGCGCGGGGTCGATGCTGTTGAGCCAAGCGTCATAAGCCGCCTGGTCACTGGTCGTGGCGCCCCGGAAGGCCAGGGTCAGGCGCGACGTGGCGACATCGGCGAGGTTGAACGTTTTTTGGGCCAGCAGATTGCCGGTAAAGTTCTCGGGCGAGGCGCTACTCTTGTTGCGCACCGAGACTTGCAGTCGGTGACGATGGCGGTCTGGCAAGGCTGCGGTTTCGGCCGATCCGCCAGCAACGCCGCTCCAACTGTCATAGCTGATGACTTCGTAAGGCGGAACAATGGGCAGGATGTCGAAATTGGTGCGCTTTATCTCGCTCTTATAGGGAATGTCTTCCAGCGTGTTGTTGGCAAAGTTGGGCGCCTTGGTCCGGGCATGGGCTTCGACTTGGTCAGCGAAACTCTCCTGCGGCAGGCGGTAGCGGCCCTGAACATCAATACGGCTGGCCAGCCAGCCGGTGTAGTCGAAGTCGAAAGTGCTATCGACGGCGATACCGGGCTGGTAGCGGTGATCCTTGAACGAAGCATCAAGTGGCACCCAGCGATGGCCGGAGTCGTCGAGGGCAGCGCCTCGATAAGCGCTGTAGGGCAAGCAGGCTTCAACCCAGACATGGGCCAAGCCAACGCTGTTCGTGCCAGAGCTGGCCGAAGGATTGCCATTGGACGCCAGAATACTCGCTGCCCCCTGATACGTCTTGGCACCTATCCAGCGCGGGCCGCGCCCATCGGAACCTTTTGCCGTGTTGTCCAGTACACGGACCGTGCCGCGCACGTAACGGGCTGGCACGTTCGAGGCCCGTAACAGGGCAATCAGCAGACTGGCTTGGTCAGTGGCGCCGCCGGCCTTGGCCCACAAAGTCGACACCCCGCCTTTGAGCGAACCGAAATAGGGCTCGTAGGCAACGTTCTGGTTGACCCAGGCAAAGATGCGGGCCGGGTTGTAGTCAAGTTCCTTGGCCAAGGCCTGGATGTCAACGTGGTTTTTGGGGGCTTCCGGCGTAGCGTCAAGATCAGGCTGGACATAGCCACAGGCACTGGCTTCGGTTGGCGTAGCACGCAAGGTGGCCACCTGCATACGGCCACCAGCATCGGCAAAATGGTGCCTCAACAGCCACAGGGTGTCACTTACAAAACGGGGCGCGTCGGTGGCGGACGGTAGTGTCATCGTCGGCTGCGGTTCGCTACGCGTCCAGTTCGGTGCCGGTAACGGCACGACCGGTCGGACCGATAGCCAGGACTCGATCCGTTGTGCGGCTTGGCGCGCGCGCGGACCAAGCGTGCCGCGATCTGCATTTTCCAGGGATGAAAGATCCCCATCCAGGGTATCGAAACGGTCCACCAACTGGCGCCGCAGTTCGCGCGCTTCTGCTGCACCGCGCTTGGCGCCACGCCCTTCGGCAGCCTGCGCCGCAGCATCAACACGGGTCAGGACTTCGTTTCTCAGGCCGCGTATTTCCTGACGTTTGGCGGCAGCTTCAGAGCGCCGGTTGCTGAATTCGCCATCACCCCGATCCCCCTTGGCATCGGCGGTTCTCCCTGCACGCAGTGTTAGTGCTCTGGTTTCGCGAAGATGACGATCCAATGACGTCGCCAGAACATTGGCACGGCCATGCTGCGACGCTCGCACAGCTTGGATTGCCTCGGCTGGTATCGGTGGCAACTCTTTGTTGGGGCCAGCATGCGCAAGACCGAAGGCGCACGCCGAGACGAGAAAAAAGGAAGGGATCAAAAATTGGCTGCGCATGGGAGTCTTTTCAGATTGATGGCATTGGAAGGCAGCTAGCCGCTCAGGCGCGCTTGCGGCGCATGGCGGTCAATAAGGCTCCGCCAAGGGCAAGGAGCGCCCAAGCGGGAAGAGGCGCATCAGAGTCGCCGCTGCTGATGCTGACCGCTTCGGCAACCTCAATACGACCGATAACCAAGGTGCTCTGCCCAAAGGCATCGGTTATGTCGTAATCGAAGGCATAGGTGCCGACATTGATTGGCGTGCCACTGATTGCACCATCGGCGGCCACGGCAAGTCCGGGAGGAAGAACACCATCCGTTTTGGTGAAACTGAAGGGTGCTGTTCCCAGGCTAGGCGTCAAGTTGTAGTTGAATGGTTGGCCCGATGTCGCAACAACGGAAAAGGAACTGGCGGTTATCCCTGCTACGGCGTTACTGTCAGTGGCCAACGAATCCTGGGCGTCAGCGACCACAGTTTGAGTGCCCAACTGCTGCTCGACGACGTCAGGTAGTCCGTCGTTGTCAGCATCAGCGAGCTGAGGGCCGCTGGCAGTGGGCAACGCAGCCAGAACACGGGCTGTCACGAAGGGATCAGAACGCCAACTGCCGTCTGCGGCCTGCTGGCTGGCCAGCCAAGTCTGCGCCTTGGTGATGGCTGCACTGGCAGCGGCATCCCCTTCAGCCGCAAAGGGGGCAAGCGCCCGCACGGCCAAGGCAGTGGCGACCGGGCTGGGTGACTCAAGGTTGCCACTCTGTGGCGCTCGTTCAGCGAAGGCGCCATCGCCGTTGGCTTGGGCGAGCAGCCAGGTTTTGGCATTGACCATCGCGGTATCAACCGCCGAAGGTGAGGTACGGGAACACGCACTGCCGCTTATAAACCGATTGGCTTGGCGCTGTTTCTTGAGTTCGAAAAGCGTCAATGCTGTCGCGCCCAAGGAACCATTGACCATATGCGCTGGTTGACCATTTTCTGGCAAAGCATGTGACCAGCTCCCTAACCAGGGAGCTGCCGTCAGCTGCGCATTGAGCGTATGGCAGAGCACAGTGACGGTCAGTTCGGTGGTGTCATTGGTATAGGTAACACCAGCGCCGCGAATGGCGCCTAAGGCAAGCGCCGTATCCGGCAAACTTGCAGAGAATCCTGGAAACGGTCCCCACAGAGCAACGCCAGTCAAGACAGCCCCGGCCTTGGCCGCTGACATGTTGCGGTCATCACGAAGCACGGTGGCGATAGTTGTGGCATCTCGGCCAGCTGCCACCAAAGCCATGGCCTGCCAAGCACGGGAATCGACACTGGCACCCGATGCGTTGGCCAGCCAAGACAGCGCCCGGCCATACTGAGGCGAGCGATTCATGCCGCCAGCCAGCATGGCTTCCACCGAGGCAGCGGTTGCTTGAGTTTCCAGCCCCTGCGGCCCGCTGAAAGAACCATCACCTTTTTGGGTTTGGACCAACCACTTCAGTCCCTTGGCTCGCGCCTCAGAAACGGTCACAGCATGCGTCGACAGGCTGACGGCCGCCATGAGCAGCGCCGAAGCCAGGAAATGTTGGCGGTCCATGAGCGATCCCTTTTGACTTGTAGTGTCACAAAGGGTATCTGCCAATTGTTTCGAGAGATGTCCAGCGCACTAGGCTTTGTATGAGCTGTCCGGCCTATCAATCTTTCAATTTCGCCGCTTGGTATGCGGTGCCCTAAGCTCTAGATCGTCCGTTCAGCTACTCGCCAGGGCGCGTTGCCCCAGGTAAATGCTCAAGCCAGCGGCGACGACGCCCAGCAGGTAGCGCCCTCCGCCTTGCAGGAAACCAGCCCAAGCCAGTAGCGCAGAGAAGGTGCCGGGAGAAAAAGCATCCACATATGACTGCCAGATCTGCGCCCACAATACGAATGGCAGATCAAGCAAAGTGAACCCGCCAAGCAGCAGCAACAGGTAAGTCAGGCGTATTGGCCATTCGACGCGACGGGAAACCGGCCAGGCCAAAGCCAGGGGCAAGGCGATGACAAACGCTTGCCAGAGGTAGGCAATGAGCACACTGACCATGGCTCGGCCACGGGGATCCGTCACGGCCAGACGATCCCCTACGAAGACTGTTTTGTCGGGAGCCACCACCAGGCGGTAAACACGTTCACGGCCACTGATGACGCCGACATCACTCACTGTCAAATCAACAAGCCGATCCTGCGTGTCAAGGTGTACAAACGCCCAGCGAAGCACCGGCAAAAAGGTTTGCGCCAGCCATGTCCCGGCAGCCACCACTAGCACCACGCTGAGCACGGCCCCGGCAAGCAAGCGGGCCACAATGCCCGAGGTAGCAGCCATCATGCCTTGCCGACCAGTGACTCGCTCTCCGATTGCTGCGTGTTGTTTGACTTGGACAGAAAGAACACGAACGCGATGGTCACCAGCACGATGATGACCAGGGGAGCGACGGTCCCGTGCAACAGGGCAAACAACTCCTTGTCCACGCGGTTGGCGTAAAAGAGCACCAGGATACGACCTTGATTGAGCAGCCAGACCAAGAGCACCCCGGCAAAGAAGCCCACTGCTTTGCGTCTCCAGGAGAGCGGGGCAACCAGCAGAGCGGATGTCAGCAGGAACAGCACCTCAAACCCTTCGCATCCGTTGAGAATGTTGATGCCTCCGCCGGGTGCCCGAATGCTGCTGCGTACCGCCAGGGCTTGCATTTCTGGCGTGAGTTGGTTGACCAGCCATGCAGCAGGGGCCACCGTGGCTTGGTCGACTGCGATGCGCTCCAAAGCCGTGCCGCTGGCCAGCGCCCAAAGACTCTGCAAGACCGTGAAGGTCAAAGCGAACACCCCGATCTGGATCCAAAGCGGCCACGGCCTGGGGGGCGGTGTTTGGAACCCATCCGGGTAGTAGTCAACACCCGCGCGAGGTTTGGTTTTCAAGATGGAGAATTAACGCTTCGTGTAAAGGGCGCCCGGAGCAAGCATTCGCAAAGACCAAAGCCTGCATTCCGGGCGTCCCTCTCGACCCGTTGGTTATGCTGTTTGTTCTTTACTCGTAGTGCACCTACTAGAACAAGCAAACCGGCGAGCATTGTGACGTAAGTATCTAGCTCAGGAACAGAAGGCAGAATTGTGATTGACCCATCACTTCCACCGCTAGTGATTGGATGGCTGCCACCCGGCAGCAGGCGGATACTTCCACTGTTCAGAGGCCGTCCCACCTCTCCATCAATGGAGATGGTTGCACCGGGCAAAACCAAAGTGGGCGTTGAACCGTTACCTATGCCGGCATAAATAGAATTTGTTGTGATTGACACCCCAGCACCCAACGACAAAAAACTACCGGCAATGAACTCCACCTCGGGCGCGGTGATGGACAAATTATCCAAGGCGAGTGTGCCAGCAGATGAAATCAGGATTTTCGAATCGGCGGAGATGCTCCCTCCAATGAGTGAAAAATCACCTGAACAAGTCAGCGACAAGGCACCAGAAAAACTTGATGTCTGGGAACCGGCACACTGAATACTGTCAATATTGGCGCTTGCCGTCGCGTGACAAAGGGTAGAAGACAAAGAAAGAACAACAAGAGATATCGGAATGACACGCATATTTTTCTCCCTTTGTAGTGCGCACAAAGTCAGATATAAATTGGGCACGGTAGCCGAAGATTGTGACGAAGCGGTGAATAATTCTGGGCGTATTGTGTAGCGCACCGCTCAATTGATGGGATGTACAAAGACGGCATTTTCCGATCCTGTAGCAGGGGACTTCTTCGGGTTTTGCCCAGAAGCACCCTCCTTCAGGTGGGCGAGTAGGCTACTTCCTGAGTGGCCTCAATGTCTTGTGTGATGCTGAGTTAACTTGTCGTCAGCCCCACCATGACAGCACCCATGTGCTCAAGGTGGCAGCCCGGCCTAATTCCATTCCAGCGTGCGCAATTTCCATTGCTCACCGTCCCGGCTCCATTGCAAGCGCACGACATATGGCGCGGCAGTATCGGGGATGATGTTTTGGGCACCCGTGAGCACCACCTGTGCGTCTGTGTAGCCCGTCTGGGGTGCGCCGGGGTCGATTTGGCTACTGCGCGTGAGCGCTACGACTTTCACACTGGCGTGTTGCAGGAACATCAGCGTCATGGTTCGCTTGGCCCAGTCGCGGTCGAGTTCCTGCTGAGCCCGATATTGCGGGTCCAGCAAATCCATGACTGCGCTGGTCTTTTTGGCTTCCAGATTGTCCTGAAGCGCTTGCACAGCGGCCTCAAGCGAGGCTTGAGGGTCCACTGAACGGCTACAGCCGCTGACCGCTACACAGGCCAGAGCCAAAGTCAAACCCAAATAATGTCTTCGCATAAGCATATACGCCATACTAATCGCACCCCGTAACGCTGTGATGACGATTCACAACTTGACGTTCAACGACACCTGCGAGCGAGGTTCAAACTGCGCTACCAGAGCTTCCACCAGGGCTTTTCTTTTTCCTTTGCGTAGCGCTGATCGATGACTTCAGCCATTCGGTCGTAGTTGGCCCAACTGTCCGCTACCAGATAGTCGGACTCAAGGTCAAGGATGAGTGTGCGCTGGTAGTCCTTGCTGTACGCGCGTTCGTAATACTTCTGCGCAAATGCGCTGCCTTCTTTGTTGAGCATCCCTGAAAACAACTTTCCGTCGCATTGTTCAAGCAAGAAGGTGCGGCCGGTGATGGTTCGATCGCGCACGCGTTGAGCAGCGACCGATTCGCCAGTGCCCGGTGATATATCCCAAAGCCCCTGGTTGATCGCCCACGCCACAAAAAAACCAATGTGGGTTGCCGCGTTTTCCTCAGGCAGATCTGGCGGGAATTCACCCCCATTCAGATGCCAGTTCGTGTCGTCAAGTTTTGGCATGGCGATTATTGTTGGTAGGGCTGCTTGATTTGCGTGGGCCAGATAAAGACATGTGGCCCCGCTTGTTTTGAACGCCACCAGGCTTCGAGTTCGGGAAAATACTCGATGAGATGAGTTGCAACCTCATCCGGCTGGTAAGACCACCTGAATGTACGCAGAGTCTCATCCCACGGCTTACTGAATTGGAACCAGGTGCGCATCGAACCGCCTCGCCACCTTTGAAGTCGTCCGGAAGCAGGCAATGGCCCAGATTCTTGGTGCTCCGAGCTTGCACGCTCTCCAAAATTGATCACAAAGCGAGGGCGGTGAGACTTGTCCCACTGGATTTCAAAGAACTGAATTTTTTCACCGACGACGCGTTCAAACGGCACAAACAAGGACGTGGCTTTGCCGCGAACGAACCCCTTGTCTTGTGCGAACGGATAAAACCGCTTCTTTATCGCTTCCCGAAGTGGATGAGATCGGCTCATTTTTATAGGCAAGGCTTGAGAGTAACGTTGGCCTTCTGGATGGGCAAAGCCATAGCTGTGCAGTAACCAAGCAGCCACCGCGCCATTTCCAGGTGCTTGAAATCAGGTACAGCAGTCATTGATTCCAACTTTTCCCAGCACGCTATTGGATCAGCTCTAGCCATGTCTCTGAGATTAGAGCAGAACAGGTCATTGTCGTGACCCTCAATTTCACCCTTCGAGAGCGCATTGAAGAGAACAGGCAAGCAGTCACAGCCGCCCAGTTCGGTGATGGGTCCGGAAAGCAGCTCGCGAAGCCAAAAAACGCTTTGCTCTGATTGCATTGCCGACACCGAGGCCGGGAGATCAGCAATGGTGCAGGTGCGCTTGAGCTCGTCGAAGCTTCCCAGCAAAACATCAACGTCGTTGTTGACCGATCCTTCAAACATCACTTTCAGCAGCGTTTCAATACTCATGATCGACAAATCCGTGCAGGACCGAAATGCAAAGCGCATCTTGGCGAAATTTGGTAGCGCCCAGTTACGCCCACCGACGCTTGAACTCGCGTGAACTATAGCCCGGAGTGGACCGTGTGATTGAATGTCAGCTTGCGCGCTGCAAGCCAGTTCAGCAATTTTTTCCAGACTCGACGTTCAACTCTGCAAGTCAGCTTTCAACATTGTCGATTCGGCTTGAAGCTCAAACTCTGGTAATTGGTAAATGGGCGTAGGCAGGTTGACACACCGAAAATCCAGTAATAATTGCCAGCGGATGCCGCATTCACCAAGAGCTGAAACGCTGAGGTCACGTTCTGCGTGACGCGACAGAGCAACCCCGCCTCCCTGCCGAGCTACCGTCCTTGCGACCCGAAGAGGCGTGGCGACACGATGATATTTTTCTGGGTCGATCACAGTTGTGATTTGCGCATTGCTTTGTTGTACTTGTAACTTCAAGGAGAGTTCATGAAAAAGCACATTCTTAACTTGCAAAGGCTTCATAAAAAAATGCGTGCCCGTTACGGGGAGAACGACGATCTTGTTTTCCAATTGACACAGGAAATCAAGCTCGTAGAGGCTATGCACGAAGTGAGCAAGATTGGCGTTGATCGGCGGCAACTTCGCGAGAAACACTTGGTGAGCCCTGCTGTCAGCGGCGTTTAGGAACCGCCCAAATCTGGTATCGGCAAGCTGCTTGTTAAGTGAGTGACACCTGTGGTTTGCGGTATTTGGGGGTTTTTGGATATTTGAAATCAAGGCCCCTGCCAGGCCGCCGGAGGCCCCCTCCCCAATTTGGTAGCGGCGTGCGTCGATGTTCTGATACTGGAAGTCAGCAAGCATTTCGGGCAGACCTATGCCAGCTGCCGCTGCACGAGAGCCGCACATTCGGTAGGAATGTGCCCTGTGACTATGAGTGTCAGCTTGCTGATTCCAAGGCACGAGTTCGAATGACTGCGTCCTCAAGTGGTGGCTGACCGTTATGGGCACCGACACGCTGATGGCCAATGTCAGCTGTCCGGCAGACCACGGCCGGAACGAATTGACTATTCGCACAACCGGTCCACAGTTGTTCTCCCCAACTTTTAGGAGATTATTGTGGACACTGCAACCGCTTCGACTGCCAAAATTCCATGGAACAAGGGAAAAATTGTCGGCCAAAAGTCACCTCTCAAGCTCAAGGACATCTGGGCCATCAGGATTCGACTGCAACTAAACCACAGGACGCGAGAGCTTGCGTTGTTTGATCTGGGGCTCGATAGCAAACTGAGGGCCTGCGATTTGGTGAAATTGCGCGTCAATGACATCTGTCATGGTGATCGCGTCTCGACCCGCGCGATCGTCTTGCAACAAAAAACGTCATTGCCGGTCCAGTTTGAAATTACACAGCCGACCCGTGAAGCTGTTGAAGCTTGGATCAAAGAGTCGTCGCTGAAGCCAGACGACTACCTGTTTCCTAGCCGTGTTCATGAATCACCACACCTGGGCACGCGACAGTACGCCCGAATTTTGGACGGCTGGATCACGGAAATCGGCCTTGACCCGGCCCAATATGGAACCCATTCCATGCGCAGAACCAAGGCGACCTTGATTTATCGCCGAACCAAGAACCTTCGGGCAGTGCAACTTCTGCTTGGTCACACCAAAATTGAGAGCACTGTGCGTTATCTGGGAATCGAAGTCGAAGATGCACTTGAAATGGCCGAGCAGACCGATATTTAACGGGGAACTTTGACGTCAGATGTCGCGGAAGTTTTGACCGCTGGACAGCGGTCATTGGCGACTGACAGCAACTGGCCCGAACCGGGTGCTCCCGGTTTTCAGGTGACCGACGGCAATCGCTGCACTGCCGACATAGACTACATTTTTCCGCCACGTCTGTGCCTTATTGTTACCCCCAGGCCGGGAAACCACTGTCCAGAATGGCTTTGCGCATCGCCACTGGCAGCCGCACGCCATGCACTTCAAACAACTGCTCATGCCCCTGATCAGGCACAAACGCCCTGGCATCCTCTAGCGTCGGCGCAATGCCCAACAGTTCATTACCCGGTGAATAAACCTCGTAGCCATTCTCCGTCTGCCTGATGCTGAAATTGGTCGGCACAAACACGCCCAGCGGCTCACACGCGCCGCCCAAGGGTTTCATGATGCGGTTCACATCCTTGGGCAGGGTCCGGTCATACAACTCGATCAGACCTGCTGCACCCAAGCCATTCCAACGCTGCACCTGTTGCGCCCCGTGCGTCCAGGCCACCGCGTCAAACCCGTAATGGGCGGCGTGCATCCACACATCACGCTGATGTGGCACTTGTTTCAATGGCTATCAACACGGCTCTAACTTTTGGTCATCTGTTGAAGATGTTTGCCAATTGAAAACCCAGGTTGCCTGCAGGCGGAATTAAAACCAGCAAGCCAAGCTCCTGCCAAACGCTGCATCCCATGGCGGTCCCGATGAACACAGCGATTGATCAGTGGGCGCGAGGCAAACTCAGTAACTGCGTTAAACGCAGCGTAAGCGTTATCGCCAAGTTCATTCGCATAGCGGCCGTTCAAGTCGCCAAGATGTTTTTGCAGCGCCGCCCATGCGGGGTCGATAGCCATTTCAGTATCAGCGATATCGTCGCCCAAAACATCGTCAACAACAACTGATTTTGGTGGACGCAGTTGCAGGACAGTGCAGACCAACGGCTCAAACTGTGAACGCTCTACTGGGCAAGCGCGCAGTTGCGCCACAGATTCAGTGAATGTATTCTTCAGTTGGTCCAGGCGACTTCGTTCAACATGAAACTTCAATGTCTCGCCAATTTCTTGCCGTGAGTGAGAAAACTTAAAACGGATGACGGTCTCTGGAAGTATCAATCCGTTTTTACAGACCTTTCGATAAAAGCCAATGTCGAAACCTAACGCCCGAAGTCCATTGAAGCTATTCGTGACTCGAATAAATGGCCCGAAGATATCGGGCTTTTGATCTGGCGGAACGTCCCGAAATTCAAGTGCTGATAACTTGTGCACCATATCAATATGACAGTAACCAGCAGTAGAGGGGGCATCAACGTGGTTAACTTCCCACTCGACATCTTTCGTTTCTGGGAACACTGCTCTACAGCACTGATAAGCCATGTCGATAGCTTCTGCGTTGCTGACAACACGATAAGACTGGCTGACGATGCCTAGGACCCGTTGATTTCTGTCGTTGACAAGCGCCTTTTTGTCTTTCACCAACAGTCGCTTTTCTAAATCGCCGTTACCCATGATGACATAGACGGGATGTTCTTTGACCGGGAAGTTAACGTCCTCGAGTTTGTTCAAGCGTGCCATGATTTTTTATCCCTTCGTTTTGGTGTGTCTGAATTCCCATGGCGGTACAGGATCAGTATCGCGCCACAAACCCTTCTTGCCATCTTTGGCCGCATCTTCAGCTGCCTCGTACAGCTTTCGGTCATTGGGTGACTGCTCACGCTGGTACTTCCGATAGAACCAGGCCATTCCGCGCTCGACCTGCACCAGATTTACATCCCGCCCATTGACCAACAACTTGCCAATGTCCCGCCGGTAGCGGTCCCGCTTGTTGGTCTCAACATTTACAGTTTTTTCGAACACCAGATCAGACAGTGACTCTTTGGAGCGGTTGCCGAATGCCTGCATTTTCTCAGGGGCATCAATACCGGCCAGCCGTATCTTGTGCTGAACCTTGTCGGCATCCAGCACCGTTAAGGTGTCGCCATCAGCCACGCCGATCACAACCCCACTCAGAGTTTCGGCCTGCGCATGAAACACCTGGACTTGACCCGTTCCCACGGACACATTTGGACTCTTGTGTTTAGACCCCGGTTTTATCGGGCTCGTCGTTGATTATCACCATCGCAGG
>MTEI01000033.1 GCA_002083775.1 Rhodoferax ferrireducens
AAGGCTTGCGCGTAGGGAGGTTTTGGTTTTGGCATTTCGGACTCTTCCTTTCAGTTGGAAAGTGTCCGTGAAATGGGGTCAACTTCAATACGCTGGTTCACAAACGAATCCAGACATGACACATAACTCGCCAAAATTTGGCCCGTGGACACGTCTCCTAACCCCAAAGACTCGATTACGACAAATTTTGTATAGTGGAAATGTGCAAGTTGCCTTGTCACCATTTTTTTGCGCTTCAAATGTGAGCTAGCCAACCGCCCTCTCCCGAATCTCCTCCAGCACCCGCACCATCTCCGTCACCTTGCCCGGCAGGAACAAAGCCTCCGGCCCCTGCTGGCTGATGTCGGTGAACGGTGACTCATAGAGTCGTGCCGCATCCATCACCCCGTTTTCGGTCAGGTACTGAACAATCAGTTCGATGAACTCAATCTGGCTGGCGGTGGCGGTGGTGCCCACCACAAACTGGCTGAACGCCTGTGTGGCCGTTTCGCGGTCCAGCCCTACCAATGACCGGATAAAGATGCCCAGCCCGTGACTCTGCTCTGCTGCCTGTGCGATGACCTCAGTGGTGCCACCGGCCTCGACCAGCATCCGCTCCAACTCCACCAGGTCAGACGGTGTCAGCGGCTGGTTGCGCCGCAGCCGCTGCAGTGACAGGTGGCTTTCATGGGCTTTGAGGAACTGGCGTGCCTTGTCCTTGAACTTGGCCAGGTTCATGCCGGTGCTCACCCCCGGCAGGACAATCGTCGTGCCCTCACCCAGCTGGTCTTCAAAGTCGGTGTACACGACGTTCTTCTTGCCCTTCTCAATCAGCTTGACCAGAGCGCGCAGCTTCTTGCGAGCCGCCTCCAGCATGGCCACGGTCACGTCTTCCCACCATTCATCACCCGCCACCGCCTGAATCAGGACCATCTGCGCCTTGATGGCGGGGATGGCTTCTTGCTGTTCCAGGGCGCTGGCAATGGTCTGCATACGTTCCCGCAGGCTGGCAAAGTCCGGCAGGGCTTGCAGAATGGACAATTGGGTGCGCAGCACCAGCAGGTCAAAGCGTTTAGCGTCTTCGTCGTTGTCCAGCAAGGCCGTGGGCAGGTCTGCCACCTGTTGGCTCAGTTCGGTGTGGGCATCGGCATCCAGGGTGTGCCAGGACGCCAGTTGGGCAAAGCGTTCCACCGATTTGCGTCGGGGCCGCACCACAAAGTTGTCCAGGTTCATGGCCGCCACCTGTTGCTGCAGAAAGCCAGCCAGTTCACCGCGTAGCTGTCCATCGGTCAGGTGGTCACCATAGGCGGCTGGCACTTGTTCCACTTTTGGCTCAGCCGCCATGCGCCCGTCCAGTTCGCCAATCATCTGTAGCCGCGCCCGGAACAGCCGGGTGCTCAGCGGCACCGGGGCCTTGACATCGTCGGGCGGCAGCGCCTGGTTGAAGTATTCGAGGTTCTGGCAATAGTCAAAGACGTTGAAGAACTGCTTGTGTTGGCCCGGCGCATACAGGTCTGGGCACAGGCGGGTGCCCCGGCCAATCATTTGCCAGAACTTGGTCTTGGAGCGGATGGCCTTGAAGAACACCAGGTTGACCACCTCGGGCACATCAATGCCGGTGTCAAGCATGTCCACCGAGATGGCGATGTGCGGCAAACTTTCCTTGATGGAGAAGGCATCAATCAAGGTCTGGGCGTATTCTGTCTTGTAGGTCACCACCCGGGCGAAGGCACCTTTGTAATGCGGGTAGTTGGCATCGAAGCGTTCGGCAATGAATTTTGCATGGTCATTGTTCTTGGCAAAGATGATGGTTTTGCCCAGGCGGTCGCCACTGGCCACCTTCTCGCCGTGGGTCATCAGGTTTTCCAGTACCTTGTCCACGGTGTCGGTGTTGAACAGCCACTTGTTCAGGGCGGTGGAGTCGACTGCATCGGGCACATTGCCGTCTTCGTCCCATTCCAGGGCGTCCCATTGCTCTTTCTCTTCCTCAGACAGGTCCTGGTACTTGATGCCCTCGCGCTGGAACTTCAGTGGCACTGAGATGGCTCGGGGTGGCACCAGATAACCTTCGGCAACCGCTTCATCCAGGCCATAGACATCGGTGGGCACACCACTTTCCAGGTCAAACAGGCTGTAGGTGTTGTGGTCAATCTCGTCCTTGGGCGTGGCGGTCAGGCCCACCAGCAAAGCGTCAAAGTATTCGAAGATGGCGCGGTACTTCTGGTACACCGAGCGGTGAGCCTCGTCGATGATGATGAGGTCGAAGTGACCGACGCCAAAACGGCGCTGGCCGTCAACGGCATCGTCAATCAGGCCCATCATGGTCGGGTAGGTCGAAACAAACACCCGGCCATCGGTAGCTTTCTCGGTGACCAGATTGACCGGTGATGAATCCGGCAGGTGGGTCTTGAAGGCGTTGACCGCCTGCTTGACCAGGGCCACCCGGTCGGCCAGGAACAGGATGCGCTTGGCCCAGTTGCAGCGGGTCAGCACATCGGCCAGAGCCACCACCACGCGGGTCTTGCCGCCACCGGTGGCCATGACCAGCAGGGCCTTGCGCTGGTTGTCCAGCTCAAAGGTTTCCCCAATGCGGCGCACGGCCCGGTGCTGGTAATAGCGGTTGATGATGTCGTCGTTGATGACCGCCTCAGAGAGCTTCTTGCGGCTGGTGCGGCGCTGAATCAGCAGCTCCAGCTCGGGCTTCTTGAAAAAGCCCTGCACCGGCCGGGGCGGATAGCTGGCATCGTCCCATATCCAGTGCTGGTAGCCGTTGGAATAGAAGATGATGGGGCGCTGGCCGTATTGCTTCTCTAGGCAGTCGGCATACAGCTTGGCCTGCTGCTGGCCCACGGTGGCGTCCTTGCGGGTGCGTTTGGCCTCGTTCAGCGCCAGGGGCAGACCGTTGTCACCCCACAGCACATAGTCCACAAAGCCAACCCCCTGGTTGTTGGGCATACCGCTGACTTGCACTTCCAGGTTTTTGGCATCGAGTTGCCAACCGGCTTCTTTCAGCAGCAGGTCGATGAATTTGTCGCGGGTCTCGGCCTCGCAGTAGTCATGGGTGTCGGGCTGGGCGGTGTTGGCCTTCTTGGCGGCGGCCACCTGCTCGCGCAGCTTTTTGAGTTCGTCGTCCAGTGCGGCATTGGTGGACAGCAGCACGGACAGTTTATCGTCGCTGGCTTTGAGCTGGGTTTCCAGTTTCTGGAGCTGGTCAATCGACTGGGCTGGTGTGGCAGGCACTGCTGCTGGTGCCGCTGGCAGGGGAATCAGTGCCGGGTCAAAGCGTAGGTCTGGGGCCGGGCGCGCCCGCTGGCCATAGGTGCGTGCCAACCAGTAGCAGACATGGAACAGTTCGCGGGTGGCGGTGACAGCGTCGGTGCGCAGGATGATGCGGGTGCTGTGCACGGCCAGGTTGCCCAAGTCCTTGATGAGCTTGGCCTTGGTGAACACCGCATCACCGGCGGTGGCGCGAAAGCTGGGTTCGTGAATCAGGGCGCTCAGGTGGTCCTGGTACGGCAGGCGCAGGGACGGGTCATGTTTGTAGAGCCAGTCCACCGCCAGCTCAAGGGTGCGGCGGGCGTAGAAGCAGGAGGTGCGGGCATCGCTGTTCGCCATCCCTTCAGCCTTGAGGGCCGCACCGTAGAGGGTTGACCATTCAGACTGGAGGAAGGCGAAGTTGCTCATTTACAAGTCGCCCCGGAAGGCGCGGTGTTGGAGGGAGGCGAAGAGGGTGTCGAGTTCGGCCAGTGCGGTGCGATTGGTGCTTCGAAACGCTTCAGTCGCGCTAACACGTTTGGCGAACTCTTCTTGCAGCGAGCTTGGTGGCAAAGGGATGTTGAGGTCCCGAAGGATGGCCAGGTTGATATTTTTCTGAGCTGACTCAGGTGCGGCTGCTTCCAAGGCTTGTTGAAGAAAGGATAGCCACACACGCACGAACTCAACGGTTTCAGGTTGCTCGGCCTTGAACCCGACCACGCTGTCAGGAAAACAGGCGTCAAATGTCAGAATTCCAGTCTTGGCAATATTGGCAGCTATGGTGATACACAAAGTTCCTTTGGGCCACCGTTTGCTTTGACGTAGCCCGAATTCAGAATAGCTGGCGTTGTGACTCCGGACATAGCCATCACAATTTGCAATTTCCCCGGTCTGAACAAGTGGATAGGCTCCACCGAGCAACTCAGGCGCATTGCGTGGACGATGCTTCGATACACCTCTATCCAATGAGCCGACATCACTGAGTTTCCTGATTGGCCAGCCTTTGGGGTTGGCAACCGGGTCCCCAAACATCTCAATGAAAATCGACTGCGTAAGGCTGTCCAGTTGCGCCAAGGCTTCCCGGCGCTTGGCTCTGAGCGCGTCGGCTTGGTCCAGGATGGCGGCGATGCGGCGTTGTTCGGGGAGGGGTGGCAACGGGATGAGCAACTCATCAAGATGCTCGTTGCGAAGATTATTGATGTTTGCACCAGCCGCGAGACTGGAGATGGTCGTCCTGTACTCTGGTCTCTTGAAAAACTGCGCAAAGTATTTTGGTTCCACCCTTGAATTGGGTCTTAGAACTTTGCAAAATGCGCCAAAGCCGCCATCAAAATCAGCCAGCACCGGGGCAGTCTTGCCGACGACATCTAGACTTCCGCTAGACGCTGCAACCACAATGTCACCGGTCCTCAATTTTTGCTTTGCCGAGACCTTTCCGGCAGGAACATAAACCAAGTCGCCGTAAAACAGTCCGTGGTCCGTAATGTTCCCGGCGCGCAGAACTGGTAAGTAGCCGCTCACCGGGGTCTTTGTAGCGTCCTCTTTCCCGTAAGTTACACCGCGAATCTGTTCTGAAAGGTCACCGACACGAACAAAACTCAGGCTCATTGAAGCATCCCCTCAAGCTCTTTCATCCCCGCCTGAATCTCTTCCTCCAGCACCGCCAGCCTGGCCAGAATCTCTTTTGGCGGCAGGTGCTCGCTGACCGCATGCACCACTTCCTTGTAGCGGTTGATGGACAGGTCGTAGTCGTTGCCCACGATGTCACCCTTGGGCACACAAAAACTCTGGTCGGTGCGGTCGCGGTCAAACTCGGCACCGTCGCGTTCAGCCCAGCGCTGCAGCACGTCCGGCAGGTTGTTCTTGGCGTGCTCTGCTTCCGATAGCTCACTGCACCCGTCCTGCATGGGCTGGAGGCCCAATTTATCCTCAGACAGCAGTGGCTGGCGTTTGTCGTCCAGGCTCCAGCCATCGGCCTTCATGTCGTAGAACCAGACGTTATCGGTGCCGCCCGAGTTGGTCTTGGTGAATATCAGAATCGCCGTCGAGACCCCGGCATAGGGTTTGAACACGCCCGAGGGCAGCGAGATGACGGCATCGAGCTTCTGCACTTCCACAATCATGCGGCGCAGTTCCTTGTGTGCCTTGCTAGAGCCAAACAGCACGCCATCAGGCACGATGACCGCGGCCCGGCCACCGGGCTTGAGCAGGCGCAGGAACAGCGCCAGAAACAGCAGCTCGGTCTTCTTGGTCTTGACGATGGCCTGCAGGTCTTTAGCAATGCTCTCGTAATCGAGTGAACCGGCAAACGGCGGGTTGGCCAGCAGCAGCGAGTAGCGGCCCTCGTCACCGGCATGGTCTTGCGCCAGGGAGTCCTGGTAACGGATGTCTGGGTTATCGACCCCGTGCAGCGCCATGTTCATGCTGCCGATGCGCAGCATGGTGTTGTCAAAGTCGTAGCCGTGAAACATGCCGTGATGGAAGTGTTCACGGGCCAGCGCGTCGCGCAGCAATTCGGGGTGCTTGTCGCGCAGGTATTCACCAACCGCCACCAGAAAGCCGCAGGTGCCACAGGCCGGGTCGCAGACGATGTCTTTGGCAGTGGGTGCCATCAGCGCCACCATCAGGGCGATGATGTGGCGCGGCGTACGGAACTGGCCGTTTTGCCCGGCGCTGGCAATCTTGCCCAGCATGTATTCGTACAGGTCGCCCTTGGTGTCGCGGTCTTCCATGGGCACATGGTCAATCAGGTCCACCACCTTGGCCAGCAGGGCCGCCGTTGGGATGGTGAAGCGGGCGTCTTTCATGTGCGTGGCGTAGGTGGAGCCATCGCCACCCATGCTGCGCAGGAACGGGAAGACGTGTTCACCGACCACGGTGTACATCTCGGCCGGGGCAAAGTTCTTGAAGCGGGACCAGCGCAGGTCGTTGTAGGCGCGGCCCTTAGCATCCTGGCCGTCAGGGAACAGGCGGCGCTCGATGGGTTTGCCCAGGCGCACGGCCTTGTTTTCTTCCAGGGTGTGCAGGTCGTCCAGACGGCGCAGAAACAGCAGGTAAGTGATTTGCTCCATCACCTCCAGCGGGTTGGAGATGCCGCCGGTCCAGAATGAGTTCCAGATGGCGTCGATTTGGCTGCGTAGTTCGCCGGTGAGCATGGATGCGGTCCCTGAGTTTGTTAAAGCCGGGCTATTTTTGCACGGTCGTGTCGATTATCAGGGACCCAAGAAAGTACATTTGCCACTCAATTGACTGGCATGACCCAAAGACTTGGGGAATGGCTATTCTTCGAGCAGTTTTTCTGCGGCAGCCACCAAATTGGATGGCTTCATGCCAAGTGCCTTCGCCAGCTTGAAGATGGTGGTGATGGTCGGCTGGTTCTGGCCAGTTTCAATCAGAGAGATGAAATTTCGCTGCACACCGGACTCCAGCCCCAGTTGTTCCTGACTCAGACCGACTGCAAGTCTGTGCTTGCGCAAGACCCTGCCAAAAGCGACAGTAGGAGCAATAAAAGCGTTTCCCGACATATGGGGAAACTGTCGCTTTTACTGTAGGATGAGTCATCCCTGTATATGGGGAATATAAGTAAGGCCTAGAGATCAAAACTCATGGGCAACTCAGGAGGATTTTCGTCATGCCGTTTCATACCGAATCTATCACTCAGACACGCCTTGACACCATGGCCGATGTTTCGGACTGGATTAGTGAGACGCAACGCTCATTAACACGCGTCCCAGTGGACGGTGTGCTGGAGCAAGGCGCAACTTTCCGGGATGACGAATACTTCGGTGATGGGGATGAACTGTTTCACTTCAATCAGCAAGGGTTTGTTGCACTCTGCAAACGCTTGGGATGTCGTCAAGACCTCTTGTATCGACTCAAAATGCCAGACTTGCCCAGTCAAATACTGAACGACCTTCTGGCACAGCGCGATGTGCGTGAATCGCTGGCAGCAGATGAATTTGTGATGGATGAGCGGACCAATACCATCATCGGGTTGGTATCCAAAAGCTACGTTACCTATACGAACTTTGACCTTTTGAAAGACATCAACGTCCGGCTTGATGCACTGCCGAAGAATGACAGATTGGTCTTTAAAGAGGCTTACGGCATCAACACAGAACTTACAGTGCGGTTTGTGTCAGAACACAAACATGAGAGCGTGAAATTGAAGGGCAACAGGGGCGGTGACGATTTGAGCAAGATTGGATTGGAATTTGCAAATTCCATGGTCGGCACCTCGTCAGTCAGGCTCAATTACTACCTACTTCGCATGCTTTGCTCAAACGGCATGATGGTCACTGCATCGGAATCTGTGAACCGAGTGTTTCATGCTGGCAGGGCAGACTCGTTTCAAAAACGAATGGACCGCAGTTTCAATGAGGTCGTCCGCAACCTCGACGGACTGCATGCAATGCTGACGACACTGGGAGAAATGACTTTTGAGCCTGATTTGCTTGCGTTTGACAAGGCGGTGTCAGACCAAATTTTTGGCATCATCCCAAGTTCAAAAAAGGACCTTTGTGACGAGCACCACGTTTCACTACGTTATCCGACAGATGCATCCGCTGCAGAACGTGAAAAAATGCGCAAGGAACACGACGCAAAATTGATTGGACTGATTCCCACCAGTTTTGGCGGTGGCCATTCTGGCAGAGTCTTTACAACTCAACTTCGAGAAAGTGCCACGGTCTTCGATTTTGTCAACGTTTTTACTGAATACGCCAAGACTCAGCTCCCAGCTCCCAAACTCGAGATTGAGGAAAAAGCGGGGACGCTTGCGAAGTACATCGCCAATAACGCCAAAAAGTTTTGCTGACAAATGATGACTAATTCGGCAGACCCGCCACCAATGAGCGTCTCAGACGGCTTGACAGAGTGGGCTTGCCTTCACGTTGATTGAGTCGAACGCCATGTCATTACCAAATCGGCAGCAACCGTACCCAGTGGAAGTCAGCCAGTTCCTGATGGCCCAGGCGGCGCTGCAGGATGCGCAGCCAGCAAACACTATGAATGTCAGCACGGATTCACCAGCCATCAAACCCATGCCGCCAGAGTTCCAGCTGATGTACCCCAGGCGCGTTCGTTGGAGTGGTTGGTATGACCAGCCAAATGGCGGGAAGGCGCACTTCAGTGGCTCTGGTACAGCGACACCAGAGCAAGAAGCTTGGTACCGCATCAATGACCCAGAACGCGGCCTAGACCTGCATGACCTGGCCGCCTACCGCAAATCACAGCGCGGCCCGATAGCCAGGTTCTTTGCCCGGTTGAAGTTCTGGCCATCGAAGGCTAAAGACGAATGGGACTTTGAAGTTCCTGCTCACCTTCGTAACCTGCCTGATTGATGTTGGTAGACTGCTAAAGCTCTCGGCATCGCTTCGGGCGTTGGAAAGCAGAGTTTGAGCAGTCGAACTGAAATCTTTCGTGCCGGGCGCATTTTTTTAATTCGCCGCCATGGCTAGGGATTGTTTCAGCGCACCCTGATGATGAAGGGAAGTGGGGCGGGACCGACAAGACTTCACGCACTGTCGGAAATGATTCTGGATTGGTGCAAGGAATTCCCTCTCAATCCACCCCGCAGAAGAATTCTAGCGGTGTCTGTCGTGGCGCTTATCGGTGGTGTCACCATCTTGGTTTTGGGTGCGTACCAGCAAATACGGCTGGCAAGCCCCCCATATACAAATCAACGACTGGCACAATGTGCCACTGACCGGAGTGCTGTTGGTGGCACATTGTGCCAATTCAACAATCCGTTTCCAGTGCCATGCGCCCCTGTCAGGCGCTACATTTCGGCGCGAGCCTGCTCATCGGAGACGATTGGAAACGCAGACCCATGCCGGTTGATTAAGGAAATGAGTGCCTCGTACTGCTTGGGCGACTTGAACGGCAGCGAGTACGCATAAGCCCGCAGTTCGTCGTCTGACATTTCTTCAAAACGCACCTTCAGTAGTTCGGCTTCCATCTTTGCGACTCGGTGATTAAGGTTGCTCATGGTTTACCTCCGGCACTTTAGCCAGCAGAGCACGCACCTTGTCGGCATCCGGCCCACCCTGCGCCAGAAGGTATGCACACCGAATGGCCCGCTCCATATCGCTATATTCCCACCTTGGCGCTTGTTGGGCAGTTTCCAGCCAGGCGAGTCTGTTTTCAATCGTTGCCATTGGTGTTCTCCTGAAATGGTGATGACACAAACTGAACACGCACTGTTTTCCCTTGGTAGTCCGGCGCAATGCCAGCCTTGAGGCGGGCCTGTGCCGCATCCTCAGCCTCGGTGCAGAGATACATCCTGACGCACTGGTCAGTGCTGGCGGTTTTCGCCTCAAGGTCGGTGATGCGCTTTTCAAGTGTTGCCATGTTGCTTTTCCTCAAGTTTGGTGATGCGGGCGTTCAGTTCGTCAATCTCAGCCACACGCGCCAGAGTGCCAATCGCGCCCAGCAGCGCAGCACCTTGCCCCGGTGCCAGTTCGCCATCAGCCACTGAACGCAGCACAGCACGGCCTTGGTCTGTCAGGGTGCCATCAGGCAGCGTTATCGCCTGCGTTGGCTCGATTGACTTCAGTGGTGCAATCGCACGCTCCAGCAGCAGCCGGGCGGCCCCGGTGTCGCCTTCCAATGCCTGTTCAATCAGCTTTGCCAATAGTTCAGGCACGCGCTCTGCAATGGCTGCCCGGATTTGCGCTACTTCTCCTGTGCCGGGCTTGCGTCCGGCTGGGTTGCCACTCTGGCCGGGCTTCCAGTTCGGGTTTCCTTTTGGGCGTTTTTTGGCTTCGGTCATTTAGCACCTCCTATGCTGTAAGTAATCTCAAGTTCTCGGTGAACGTCCCGGCAGTCACGCGCCACGAAAGCCACGCCACCAGCGCCAGCGATACGCTGCAACATCACGGCCTGTTCGGGTCGTAGCTTGCCCTTGGGTGCTTTGACTTCAACCCCCAGCAATCGGCCATCACGCAACTGGCCCAGCACGTCAGGGCATCCGGTGAATCCGAAACGAATGAAGCGGCCACCGACTCGTGCGGCCCCGCTATTCATCCGTTCGCACCATGACACGGCAGGGTGCGCCTTAAGTGCCATCAACACCTCGCACAGTGCAGCGGCTTCGGGTCGGTCGTTGGTGCGCTTGGTGGGGCTTACAGCCATGCCGAACAGGTCAGCACCAGAGAATGATTCACTCATGGCTGATCCCATCTGCGCTGTCTTTTGTGCGCTCTCTATCCCCCGTACCCCCTACATATGTGGGCGCAGTGGGCGCACCCTCATATCCCTGTGCGCTCTCATGGCATGTGGGCGCGGTGGGCGCAGTGGGCGCGCTCAAACCAGCAAATGCATAACCTTCAGCGGTCAACACCCAACGCTGGCGCGGCTTGCGGTCAATGCCTCGGTAGTCCAGTGACTCCAGCCAATTGGCACGCTGGCATTGGTTCAAAATCCGCTTGGTTGAATCGCTGTTCAATTTGAGCTTTTGAAAATCCGCCTCGCTGCGCAACATGGCGTAAACATTGTTCCGCGCCTGTGGCATCGGGCTGCAATACTGCCCACGGCCCTCGAACTCAACAATCAAGCGAAGCAGCGCAGCAGCCCGGTCGTCTTCGGCCCTACCTTGCTGGCGCGTACCATCAAAGCCACCGGCCTGAACCAATTGCGGAAAACCGCCCTCCAGCCATTCAAGCGTCAATGGCTCGCGCATCCGGCCCAGATTGCTTTTCTGGTGCTCCAGCGTCAGCAGGCCATCGTCACCACGGGTCAGGAATAGGCGACTGCGTGCGCTGTTGTGCCAGGCAGTAGAACCAGAGTAGCCCTCACCTCCTTCAGCCTTTTTGTTGCGACTGGTGTTCTTGTCAACGTGTGCTAGCAGCATCACGGCGCAGTCTGTCAGCCTTGCCACCTCTGCCAATGCACGCATGAAAGCCCGAACCTGTCGGCGCTGGATTTCATCGCCCCCGAACGCATCGCTTGCGTTGTCGACCACCACCAGGCCAATGTTTTCAGACTGGACCAGGCGGCGCAGTTCACAGTAGCTGGCGGTCTTTTCTCCAGCGCTCCGGGTTTCGGCGGCGAATAGCTCAGGGTGCGCGGTGCCATCAACAACGTGCAAGCGGCCTTGCAGTTGTACTGGGTCAATCAACCAGGCGCGGCAGATACTGGCCAAACGGTGCCGCACTAAGTTGGCCCCGTCCTCAAGGCTCACAAACAACACGCTACTGAACTCGGTAGCCACCCCGAACAATGGCCTTCCCAGCGCGGCGCAGACGCCCAGCATCAGCGCAATGGTGCTCTTTCCAGTGCCACCATGCGCCCCCAGCAGCGAAACCTGTCCACGCGGCAAATAGCCATCCCAGGCGAACGCTGGCGGCGGGCTTGGGTTGGTTAGTACGTCAAAAACTGAAACGGGCTTCAGCAACGGATCAGGCTTGGGCGGCATGGTTGCCGATTCCAACAAGGCTTGCACCACGTCGAAGCCATCACGACAAAACAAGTCGTTCACGTCGAAGTTGTCCGGCTCGGACTCACTCAGGCAGGCCACAGCACAATTGAACTCAGCTGCTATCTTTTTGGCTTCGTCCTCTTTGCCACGGTCGGGCGCAATGGTGATTGGCGTCAACGGCTCTTTCTGGCGCAGGGCTTCGACGACACGGCGAATGTTGCCACTGCCAAAACATGCAATAGCGCGGCCACCAGTCGAGCTGTAAACGGCGCTGGCGTGACCCAAGCCCTCCAGCACCACGGCAGGGCCATCCACCGGGCCAATGCTCAGTGACGCCCCGGATTTTTGCGAACCCTTCAGCGTCATCTTTTTGCCAGCGCCGGGCGGTATGAACTCGATGGTTTGCAGCACGCCATCGGCCCCGTAACCCGGCACGGCCAGCCAGCCCCGGTAGTAGGTCAACGGGTCGTTGTCGGGCACCACACGCAGCATCGTTACAACGTCATCAGCCAGCTTTTTGCGGATCACATAGGGGTGACCGCTTGTCGCAGGCTCAAAGCGTGCAAACACTTCACTGGCAACTATGCCCGGGCGCGGTGCTTTGGCAGGCTCTGCGGGCTTTGTGGTGTGGTGTGTAGGCTTTGGCGCACCGTTGCCAGTCGCTGTCCAGCCGTGCTCTTTGGCAACTGCAAACAAGGTGCCAGCCTTCACCGGGCCATCGCTGTAGCTGTGCCACATCGAACGCACTTCAGCGGCGTCATAGCGCGGATTTGCAGACTGCCACGCGTCATAGTCGTCGAAGTTAATCCCGGCATCTTTGGCACCCATGCCCACTCTGGCGCGGGTGTCGTGGTCAATGCTCGGGGGAATGGTCAGCAGCGCATCAAACGCTTGCTCTTGGGTGTAGCCATTAAGCATTTTTGACACACCCTGACTTGCGTTTGCTTATCCACTGAATAACCAGTCGCCGGGCTTTTTCGGTGAAGCTGTAGACCCCGGGGCGGCAGGGCTTGCCATCGCGGTCGATAAAGTTGATCCGGTCGCAGCGAATGAACTCATGCAAGTCATCAGCAGCAGGGAACAAGTCGCGGATTTGCGAGATAAGGTCAGGCCCATTCGAAGCACCTGCAGTCGAGTCCACAGCTTCACGGGTCAGTGGGCGCATCAACAAGACTTGAATCACGCGCAGGTGTCGCGGGTTGTCAGTGCCTGTGAAAATCTTTGAGTCGGGGTTGTACGCAGTCATTGCAGTGCCCCCCAAATCAGCAGTGCTACCTGTGCGCCAATCGTCAACCACAGAAGCGCGAACGCAACATCAATGCTTGTCAGGCAGGCCACAGCGGCGATAAAATCTGCAGTGCGTATTGAGAGTGTTTTGACGACTTGCCCGGCACCACCCGGGCATTTGTTTTTGTGGGCGGCGCTCATACTGCGGCCCTCCCTTCAATCCATGCCATCGCTGCGGCATAGTTGGCAAACTCATGCGCCCCAATGTTGCTGTTGCCGATTGAAAACACCGGGTGACCTTGTTCGTCATGGTGCAGGTGAACAGTACAGTCGTTGGCTTTTGCAGCAGCGGCCAATGCGCTCAGGTCGTAATAGAGGCGGCTCATGCTGCCACCCCGCACAAAGACTTGACCTCGTTGGTGTTCCAAGCCAGCAGGCCACCAATGCGGCGCGGGCGCAGTGGGCCGTTTTCCAGACATGCCCAGGCTCTGAGCGTTTGCGGTCTCCGGGAAAGGTAGTAGGCGGCTTCCTCGGTCTTGAGGTTTGGCCGGGTGACTTCGGTCAGTGGGGGATAGCTCGCTATCCGGGCTTGCATCGCCCCAGCAATGCTGTTTGATGCGGCTTGGGCGCTGTGAGTTGCTGGTGTCATGTTCGCTTTCAATCTCCGCTGCTCTACACGGCAGGGATTGGGGCGAACTTTGAAAACCCCGAATTTTTACGAAAATGCCCGGGTATTTAAACCAACTGGCTTTAACCCTTGCAGGTGTTACGCCAGAGGCTATGTAATATGTAGCATCTCTGGCTCATTCCGGGCATTTAATTCGGGTATTTGAACACTACTGTCCGGTTAAAAGTCGAACAAAATCAACTGGTTAGCGATAGGTGGTGGTGTGATTTGGGAGCGATCGGGCTGCAAGGCGCATGA
>MTEI01000034.1 GCA_002083775.1 Rhodoferax ferrireducens
CTGAAATATTCAGCAGGCCAGTGGAACACCCTGGTCAATTTTGGAGCGGCACTTCTCGCTTTAGATGGTCAGTTTTCGGTCGGCGTCAACACTCAAGACATAGAAAAGCCAGTAGCCGTAGTCGTAGTTGTCCGCCAGATGTTCTGCAAAGCGGAAAACTGCTGGCTCCAGCTGCAGCACGTACCTGGAGGATGGGCAACAATTGGCGCTGTCTCCGGCCTGCCAAGCGAGGGCCGACCATTTCACAAAGAGGATTACTCCAACATGGCTAAGTTTGAAGACTATTGCAACTCCTACAAACACCTGCACATGCAGCGCAACGATGGCATTCTGGAGGTGACGCTGCACAGCAACGGCGGCGAACTGGTCTGGGGCGCAGGCCCACACAAGGAATGCGGTGCCGCGTTTGGTGACATTGCCGCCGACCCCGGCAACCGGGTGGTGATCTTGACCGGTAGTGGCAGCGAGTTCATTGCTCAGGAGTCCATCTCACACCCCGGCATTACCGCACCCGTGTGGGAGCGCGTGATGGTTCATGCGCAGCGGCTGATTTACAACCACCTTGAAATTCGGGTACCGATGATTGCCGCCATCAACGGCCCTGCCACCGTTCACGCCGAACTGGGTCTGCTGTGCGACATTGTGCTTGCGGCAGACGATGCGGTGTTTCAGGACGCGCCACACTATGGCGAGGGCCTGGTGCCCGGCGACAGTGTGCAGGTTCTTTGGCCGTTGTTGCTGGGGATGAACCGGGGGCGATATTTCTTGCTGACCGGCCAGCAGCTGGATGCCGCGCAGGCGCTGGCGTTGGGCGTGGTAAGCGAAGTATTGCCGCGTGATGCCTTGCTGGAGCGCGCCCGCTGGCACGCCCGCAAATTGCTGCAACAGCCGCCGATGACCGTCACCTACGCCCGGCTAGCCATCACCCACGAACTCAAACGCCTGATGCGCGACCACCTAGACTACGGCCTGCTGCTTGAAGGCCTGGCAGCGACCGAGTACTTTCCGGGGAAATTGCCGCGTCATTTGGGCGATGCGCAAGAATAGCTTGAACTCGCTTTAGCCTTGGCGATCTGGTACTACCCTCAGATTTCCTTGTTTAGGGCGCGGCTATGTCTTTCGCTATACCCGTTTTGCCGGTCGGCCTCGTTTGGCAGCAGGCACCGCAGCCACTTCGACCGCATCGACTTCGGCAACATCGGCAGCGTCTGATGCTTCCAGTGTCTCTCTGGTTTCCAAACCCGTCAGTGCTTCATCAGCATCACCCAAATCCACCCTGGCGGCGGCCAGTGAGTTGATGTGATGCAGAAACGGTTTGAAGTCTTGGCGCATGTAGTGGCGGTCCGATGGACAAACCAGACCTTCGCCCAGCAGCACTGCCAACATAAAACCAGCGTTGTTGCGACTGGTTCCAGAATAGAGTGGAGCAAGCGTCGCGGAAGTGATGCGGTCAGCGTGAACCAAAGCATTGGCAATATCCAGAAACGCCACCCAGTTCGTGCTGAACATTCCGGCGGCAGTGTTGGAGCGCAGGCTCAGGTGAATCGCCCCGGCGGTGTCGCAGGCAATCCCCTAACCCAGAGTGCTGCGGTTGGAAAGGCTGCTGGCAGTGCCCACCTTCAAAACTCGCATGGGAATCTCAGTAGGCTCAATGGTGGTGTCAGTCTCAGGTACGTCTGTGTCAGGTTTCTCGGTGGTCATGGTCAATCTCCTTGAAGTGAATGGGTTCGAACAAATCAGCGATGGCGTGGCGATAACAAACTGGGCAGCTGGCGAGGTGATGGCCAGTAGCGATACCGGCGTTGGTAAACGTCCCGTGGCATGAATGCGCTGGTGATGGTGTGAGTGATGGTCATGATGGTTTCCTTGGTTAAAGTGAATGAATGATTGATAGCTGATGCCTATCAAATAAGATGCTCAGAAAGCCGCAGTCATAAAAATGCCACCGTGTGGGTGGCTATGGGTGGTTGGCAGAAAGGCTTCATGGCATCGACTCCGCTGGCAATGCTTGTTTGACACACATGGCCAGCAGTTCAGGCAGATCGATGGACTTGGGCACGAACACCTCGATGCCATACCCGTCTTGGCCGAGGACGTAGACCAATTCATACCAGTCGGCATGTTCCAAAATGAACTCGTGGCGATTGACAAAGATGGAAAAACCAAGTTGCGCGTCGAGGCTGGCGAGGGTGTCACCGGTTTCGACGATCAGGATGAATCTCAGAATTTCAGGGCAGTCGCTGACGTTGGCAAAGACGCTACTGACCAGATCGCGCAAAGCTGGATCGGCGACGATGTCAGCAGCAGATCGAATGATTTGCATGGATATCTCCGGGAAATTGAGGACGAAAAAAAAGCACCCAGGACGGTTAGGTCGAGGGTGCTTGGGTAATGGGCCAATTTGAAGGCATGCCCAATATGCCTGCGACGTTGTCAGTTTTTTGCCCACACAATGTCGCCAACTAGGCTTATTGCCGCGCGCGGCTTATGGAATGAAAAAAGCACCCGAGACCACATGGATCAGGGGTGCTGGTAGGGGTTGTGTTTTGCTATGTCGGCCAGTGGCCTCCAGTTAAAAGGAAAACAGCGCCGTGATGCCGTGTGTGATCAGCAGAGCCAACAAAATTCCTGAAGCCATGGCCCCCACGATCATGGCCACGACATGGACAAGGATGATGCTGAGGGTGTTGAAAAAGCCCAGATCAGGCAAGCTGGCCACGAGCTTCGTTGCACCAGTGTGGTCGGTGGTGGCCCAGCGACCCAGGCCCACGGCGGCTTTTTCTGCATACTTGCCGGATTGGCTGGCTGCACGCCCGGTGAACTTGGCGGCTTTCCAGGCGGAATGATGACGATGGCGTGATGTCATAGATCTCCAATGGGTAGGGGAATTGGAAAAGAGGGCGAAAAAAACACCCTGGGATTGCTCCGAGGGTGCTGCGGTGCCTAGCTCACGTTGTCTCGGAAATTCTTCCGTTGACAGAACGCCACAGATGACTTGAGCGTGGTCAATGAACTGAAGAATAGTGGCTCGAATCCCCCAAATGGGGGATAACAACTTGGCAGGAAGAGCCTTAGAGTCGATGCCTGCGTAGCCCAAGAGGCTTGTTGAATTCCACAACAGTTTTTGTGTCCTACAACGCTCTATTCGCAGCCAACAAATTGATAGTCAATAGGAGTATTAATGAAGGCCACCATTTTTTTTGTCATGCGGATATTGGCATATTTTAGTGTCGTATTAACTCTTTCAGCATGCGTTGGTAGCCCGATTAGAATTGCTAATTCGGCTGGGAGTAACCCCGTTAAAATTGGTGACGAAGTAATATTCGTGTTATTGCAAGATGGAGTGTGGTCTGCAACTTTTGCAGATTACAATGCGAAGTTTATTTATGTCGACTCAATTGGACAGATAACTAGAAAGACAAAGCTAACTTCTGCTATTCAACAGATTTCAGGGTGTAGAGTATCTGACTCCTATGTTGATCCTATGAGTATAACTATGCATGCTAATGTAAATTGTGACTCCAAAGCAACTCAAAATACATCAAAATTAAGTATTAGTAGTACCGCCGCTCAAAAATTCGAGACTGGAGAAGCTGTTATTCCTGCTGGTAAATCGGCTCAGTTAGGTCAATTTGCATATGAAGCAGAAAAACTCGCTAAGAATAATAATTGTAGCCAAACTCCAAAAGCAGATTTAACTTGGAAAGGACCTGGTGCAGAAATATTTAGCATTCCTTGCAGTAATGGCGATGTACTATCTATCCGATGTGAGTTTGGCAACTGTAGATCTCTAAAATAAATATGTCTCTTGGGTTTTCTTTGCTACTCTATTTTGTCGGTATCAACATAAGTCAAGGTTTTGTCGCTCCGCTTTCCTCTGCAGGGAAATGAGGGCAGAAAAAAGAGCACCCATAAGTGGACCGGGGGTGCCGGACAGGAAATGCCTCTCATCGAGTGAGTTAATGCAATAACTAAAAGAAATTGGCAAAGTGTGGTGAGATGCTTATGAAGTCTGCAGATGACAAGTCCAAGCGAGTGGCGTTGCTGGAAGAGCTACAACGTTCAACAAAGAAAACAGCGTGACATAAAACAACAGGGAGAAAATTATGAAGAAATCTATCGAGGTGCGAACGGATTACCAGCACGGGAGGGCGCACCTGCTGGCGAGCCTGCCTCCAAATGCTATGTGGGATTGCGACGTTTATCAAGCAATGTTGACAATTGGATATTTGACTTCACCACCGAGGTATCAGGGGTTAAGTCTGTCGAATTACTGGGCTTGGTTGCGTTACGGTGTCTCAATTGACTCGTCCTCGACAACGTTGAAACTGCGAGACGTCTGGACGGAAATGGATCCTCATCAAAAGACGATTTTGGCAGATGATTTTGGTGTTGGATTCACATGCCATTACCTAGTTGACCAGCATGGCTTTGAGGACTTTGGTGACACAAATTACGTGATAAAGCACATGTTGAAAGGCAAAGCATTATTAAAGAAGCCACCAAAAAAGAGAGGCGCAGCCAAGAGTCCTGACTTCATCGCGGTCGACGGCCTTGGGCGTCTACACGTTCTGGAGTGCAAGGGTACACAATCCAGCCGCACCTATCTGAAAAAAGCCATGGAAAAGGGACGCGATCAAAAGCTAAATATCTCCAGCACGAGAGGTACTTTCAAGACATCAATGGTTGGCGGTCTCTACGTACCACTCCACAAAGCACGCGCAGACGCAGAACTTGTTTTTCTAGACCCAGAACCCAATGAAGAACTTATCGAGCTCGGGAAGCTGGGGCGACGTACGATAGCGAATGCAGTCAGGCGAGTTTCCCTTTCCAAAATGTTGTCTTCCGTCGGTCTCTGGCAGGCCGCCACGACTGTCTTCGATGGAACTACTGAATTCATCGACCCGAGATTTGTCCGTGACATTAAAAACTTTGGCCTGCGGTTTGCAGGTTTCGAGCTGAACAGTGCTGCAGATAGATATGAGCGCGAAGTTGAGTACCGCTCATTTGAACCTCGGGGCAGGGATAGATCCCAGTTAGACGGGTACATGACTCGGTTAAAGCTGTCTGTCCCAGAAAATATTACCGACCTATTTTCTAAAGATGTGATAAGCGAAAAGGGAGTGCTACCTCGTTCCGTCGTCGACCAGTGGATAGGTGAGGCGCTAAGTAAAAGGCGACGCAAGTACGAAGTTACCTATCAGAAAAAGATTGTTTACGAAAACGATCGAGCGGCAGCTAACCAGCCTCTATACAAGGAGGCGCATCGGAAGATCAAAGGTTCTTGGACTGAATCATCGGAAGCGGAAATGAATTTAGGGAAAACTGACTACTCCAGTGTGACAACGGGCCAGGGGTTCAGCCTAGAAATTGAGCGCCGACGGTTCGAATAATTTTCGATTCAAACCAATCTGATGCTGGCGCAACGAGAGGCGGCCATCGTGAATTGCAAGGCGACCCAGCTGAGTTGCTGGCAGAGTTCCTTTTGCTCAACCACCTATATATGCTGAAAAAGGCGGCGGTGTTAAAGTCGCCAGAAGATCCATCCTGCTGAATACTGAAGTTGGGGTGGAATCTAGGTGGTTGTCCGGCCGAAATAGACAGGTGAACTAAGGACGATAATGGCCAAGTTGTTCGTGACGATTAATACAAAAAAAGATAACATTCTTGAGGATCGTCTTGGATGCTTTCGCAACGATCATTGCTCCCCAATGCCTGCAGGCACTAAAGCCGTCCATTTCCTACGAGGTGTTCACTCTAGAGCAGGGATCGCACTTTCAAATTATTATTTGCAGTTAGGCGCACGCGAGCTTAAAAGCAACCAGTCAACATCTGACTACCCAATGCTGGTCTTGGCACATGCGTTGGATTTTACTTCCGGGTCGACAATATCACTTTGTTGCCGACAGGTCTTTGATGCTGCCACGAGTGGGATGACAGGAAAAAAATTTTCTAAATCTAGTGACACTATCTTGGAAGAAGTGGCGACGTACTGGGCAAACCGGTCCGGTCGGGAACATCATGATGCAAGAAGGGCATTAGACCTCCTGCAGGCTATTTTTGAGCCCTGTTCAAAGACAAATAGAGAACTCTTGAATACACCGGCGATGTTGGCTCGAAGAGTTGGGCTACTTAAACGCCATGCCGATGCTCAAGGTGCCCACCTTAGCTTCGATTATTTTGAATTTGATTTTTACGACAGCGCTCATGTCGTAGCAGCTTTGGCGTTGATGGGCACAATAATCCACGGATTTGACGTTCCAGGCCACAAGAATGATTACTTTAACAACCTTGACGAGGCCGCCTGGACCGCTGCAAAACGCGTCTTTCCGTCATTGGGAGGCCGAAGGTTATTTCACGATATTGATATGTCTCAGTTGGCGACTATGTATTGTCGAATGGAAATGAAGGACGGAGCGGACAAGATACTGAATCAACTTCCACTAGTTATAGGTTTGTGGCAACAGTAAGCAATTGAGCGTGGCGTTGTCATCACTTCCTGCAATAGAAAGGGCGTTTCCATGAACAGCTCAGCTTGGTTGCATTTCACTTGGCCTTGACCGCAGACACGACGACGGTTGAAATTGGAGAAATCATGCACGTTGGCGTAGATGGTTGCCGAGCGGGATGGATCGCCGTCTGCGCGAACGAAATCGGTCTGAAATATTCCATCTTCAGGGAAATTGACGCGTTGGTGCAGGCTCACAGAGCTGCAAAGCAGATATTGGTTGACATCCCGATCGGTCTTCCTGGCACTGGGTGTTCTAGGCGTCCCTGCGATTCCCTTGCCCGGAAAGTACTTGGAAACCGTGCGGCCAGCGTTTTTCCAGCACCATCTCGCGCCGCTGCTCATGCGGACGACATAGCCGAGGCGCGCAGACTAAATATTGAGGAACTTGGAGTCAGTCTTTCTGCCCAAGCCTGGGGCATCTGCCAGAAGATCGCTGAAGTAGACAAATTTCTGCTGGCAAATCCAAATGTTCGGTCCATCGTGCGTGAAATCCATCCAGAAGTCTGCTTCTGGGGACTTAACGGTGGGAGTCCAATGCGCCACTCAAAGAAAACCAAAGAGGGAGTTGTTGAACGCTTGGAACTTCTTGAATCAGTCGATCCGCGTGCAGGTGCCTTTTACCTGCGGGTGATCGCTGAGACACTGCGCAAGGATGTTCAACGCGATGATGTACTCGACGCATTGGTCGGCTGCCTCACCGGAATGGCTCAGGCGACTGGCACTCTAACGCAACTGAGTGGTGCGTCTAAAAAAGACGGGGAGGGGCTCCCTATGGAAATGGTCTATCGGTCGATCGTACGAACCTAGACAAAAGCGGACGATCGCCATATCCTCAATCGCCGCAACCGAACCAATGCAGAGCCCAAGACACAGCAATAGGAAAATCAGGACAAGAAAAAAGCCCCAACGATTTCTCGTAAGGGCTTAATTCGTTTGAATTTTTTGGCTCCTCGACCTGGGCTCGAACCAGGGACCTACGGATTAACAGTCCGGCGCTCTACCAACTGAGCTATCGAGGAACAAGCCCAGAATTATAGCCCGGCGTTTTCGCTGTTTTGGCTGTTAGCGTCATAAAAAGCCATCAATTTATGTGAGGCCCTGAGATCGAATCCCTGAAACAGCTGTGGCATAATTTAGGGCTTGTCTCAACGACAAGGGCGGTTAGCTCAGGGGTAGAGCACAGCATTCACACTGCTGGGGTCGGAGGTTCGAAGCCTCCACCGCCCACCATGAATTTACTAAGCAAAATCAAGGACTTACGAGAAATCGTAAGTCCTTTTTTGTTGCTCTTTTAGGTCTGCTTTATTTTCGTGGACACACTATAAGCACATGCCTAGCTTGCCGTCACCCTGACTTCCTCCCGCAATTTCCCCCGGTAAGCCTCCAGATTCACCCCCTTGAGTTCGGGCACAGCCTTGTAATTCACCGCGCCAGCCTTCCAGAACCGCGTCACAGCCACGCCAGCGCCTTGCTCCTTGGGATGCCTGGCCAGAGCCAGCAGCGCCTCTCGGGCTTGCGTGACCGCTGCATCCGCCAGATCAGCCGCCGCCTTGGCCTGGGCAAAGGCGCTGGCAGCCGCCAGCCAGTCGGCATCGTCGCGGATGACCGTGTCGGCATCGGTCAGCGGTGGTGGTGTGTCGGTGTCCAGATACACCTGAAACGCCTCCCAGCCGTCACGGATGCGTTGAAACGCATGGTCAATGGGCTCGATGGGCCGCAACAGCCCCTGGCTGCCATCAAAGACATACAGATGCGCCAGCTGGGCACCCGACACCATCAGCTGATGCTGTATCTGCGCCGCATAGTGGTCAGGGACGTGACCGGCCTTGACCTGTTGCCACAGCTCTGAATCCTGGCCCTTGAACGGGCACTTGATCTCGACGATCAAGTCACCCTCCAACGTCATACCATCCAGGCTGGCCGAATACAGCCCGTCCTGCAGCACCAGCGGCTGCATGATGATGCCGGTCTCGGTCTCGTAAGCGGCTCGGGCAGCGGGCTCCAGGTCGGTGCCACGCTGCATGGCCGCAGTGGCCTTGACTTCAGCCCTGCCGGTCTTCTGCAGCCAGAGCTGGTAAGGCGTGCACCAGGGGCTGACGCCCAGCACCGCAGCGGTCTCACTGGCATTGCGCATGGTGCGCCGGTAGTCCAGCCACTCGGGGCTGCCCTGGGCCAGTTGAACGATGGTGGGGGTAGAGAAATAGGGGACATGTTTATCCATGATGAACTCCATAAGTGATAAAAATTGGGAATGAACCGACAGAGAGAGTTCTGTCGGTTTCGTCGGTGCCCACCCGGCGTGCAAGACGCGGATGGCACCGACTGGGTGGAACTGGCAACGTGCAGTGGCCTAGGCCGCCTTGCGCTTGCCCTCTAGGGCACGCACCACGCGCATGAAATCAGCCACCGGCAGATCAGCCAGGCGCTCGATACCGTGGTGCTGCAGCACCCGGCTCATGTCGATACCGGCCTGGATCACCAGCTTCTGGATCGCCAGCTGCTGCTGCCCGGTGATGGTGGGCACCACCGGCTTGATGATCGTGCGCGTTGCAGGCAGCGGCACAAAATCCTCAAAGGGATCGTTGGTGGCGTCGTTGGCCGCATCGGTTGCCGCTTGCGGCAGGTCCTCACCGGCATAGACGTAGAGGCCACACCCGTGAAGGGAAATGGCCTTGACCAGACAGCGTTGGATGCTGGTGTTGATGTCGAACGCATTGGGTTGTGCAATCGGACGATTGCGTGCATCCAGCACCGGGTGTATCTGGCTCAGTGTTATGCCTTGAACGGTCACCGCCACCTCGACAAATACGCCTGCTTCACACAGCAGGTACGGTTTACCGTCAAAGCGGCGCACCTCCCAGGTGGCAGTCGGGTCCGTCAGCCGCAGCTGCTGCACCGCATACGGCCAGCTGAGATATGAAAAACCGCCTTTTTTCTCAAGGTGTTCAGACACATTGATGGCATTCAGGCGGGCGAAATAGTTGACTTGATCGTTCATGATGAAACTCCTGGTTGATGAAAAAATTACGAGACAGTGACCAGACAGCCGAAGTCATCGACCACAGCGTCATGGCAACGGATATGGCCGGGCCACATGGCGGTGACCACATAGCGGCCAGGCTGGGCCGGTAAATTCCAGCGGAAGTACCAGACGGACAGACCACCATGTGCAAAGTGGCCACCATTGCCATCAGGGAAGTGACAGATAAACATACATCTCCTTGGGTTAGAAACAACAACGCCCGGTGAACCGAAGCTCAACCGGGCGCAGGGAAACAGGACGTGAGGGATGGGGGATGGCACCGCGCCACGTCCACGAACGCGGGCATCCCACTGACAGAACCGACAGAATGAGCCAGGGCACTGGCTACAGCAACCCCCTTTCTGCAAAGCTCAGAACGGTGGTTCGGGTGACGATGAGGTGATCAAGCACCCGCACATCCACCAGCGCCAGCGCCTGTTTCAGGGTGTGGGTCAGCAGCTCATCCGCTCGGGACGGGTTGGCACAGCCTGACGGGTGGTTGTGGACCATGATCACGGCAGACGCCTGGCAGGCCAGCGCCTCAATCAGCACCTCACGGGGATAGACCGAGGTCTGGGTCAGCGTGCCGCGAAACAGCTCCTGGTAGTCGATGACACGGTTTTGCACGTCCAGGAACAGACAGGCAAACACCTCATGCGCTCGATCAGCCAGGCGCAGCCGAACGAAGTCACGGGCGGCCTCCGGCGAAGCCAAGGCATCCGCCTCGCGCACCTGGCAGGCCAGCAGGGACAGGGCCTGCGCCACGATGGGATCGCGGCTCATGCTGCCACCTCCACGGCCTGGATGGCCTCAGTCGCCTCCACAGGCTCGCCAATGAGGAAATCGGCTGCCTTCTGCGCCAGCGAGGCCGCAGTGAAGATCAACCGCTTGTCGCTCTTGAGCGCCGTCAGCCAGGACTGCAGGTAGCTGGCATGCTGCAGCTCACCCGGCAGGCCGCAATGGCTGCTTAAAAAAGCAGCACCCATTTCAGCCACCAGCTCCTCGAAGGCATAAGCCTCGATGTGCTGGCGTCCCAGCAGGGTCCGGTTGCAGCGGTTGGGTGCCCCGGTCCAGTGGGTCAACTCATGCAGGGCGGTGGCGTAGTAGTTGCCAGCCTGGGGGAAGGCCGCAGGCAGGGGTAGCTGGATGACATCGTCACTGGGGCGGTAGAAGGCCCGGTCACCACCATGGCGGATGACAGCGCCAGAATCCGCCAGCAGCGCCTGGGCAGCGCCGATGGGTGTCCAGCCTTCAGCCGGGGCTGGAACAGCTGTCAGCGCCTCGGGCAGACCGTCGATCTGACTGGCGTTGAAGACGGTGAAGCTGCGCAGCAGCGGGATCACCCGGCGCGGACCATCGTCATTTGCCGCACAACGGCTGGTGTCGTCACATTCGAGCATCTTGAAGAACACGATGCCGGTGCCGGTTTCACCTTTGCGCACGCAAGCACCCAGGGCTCTGGCCTGCTGGAACGTCAGCCAGCGGTTCAGGGCATAGCCACGAGACATGGCCTGCAGGTTGAGCAGGAGGGTGTTGATACCCCGGTAACGCCGTCCGGTGGCCAGGTTGGCCGGGACAGCACTGCCCGGATCACGTGCCCAGGGGCAGACCCAGGGCGGGGTACCGGCTTCCAGCGAGGTGATGATGGTGTTGGTGACGGACTGGTACAAGTCCTTGAAGTCGTGAGACATAAAACCTCCAGATGTGAAAAAGCCCCGTCAGGACGAACCCGACGGGGCAGAGATGAATGGATGCGAGAGGGAAAAATCCGCCTGACAGGTCAGGCAGCTCTGGCAGCACGGCCCGGGCGCACCACATCACGCCGCCAGGCCGACCACAGGCCGGTGGTCATGCTGGTGCCGATATGGCCGACGATGTCGGCCAGGGCCGATACCGCGCCAGCGGCTTGATCGAGCTTGTGGTCAGACAGTGCCAGCTTCACAGTGGGATGCACCACATACTGGCTCAGGGCCAGTGACAGCACGATGCCCAGCAGCCAGGTCAGGAACGACAGGAACATGCCCAGCAGGGCGGATTCGATGAGCCAGACACAACTGGCCGCGACAGCGGTGCCGACGGCGATATCACCGGCCAGACTGGCAACGGTGCGGATGATGGCATTGCGACGGAAATGGGGACTCATGGGATAACTCCTTGGATAAAAGGGAAGACGCGCGTGGAACCACAGGTCGTTCCACACAGGGGGTTGGCGGTAACGGCGGACCATGACCAACGGGTCAAACCGACAGGCTGATGTAGCCCGGGTGGTAGTAGCCGCCCTGGATGTAGCCAAAGGCACGTTTGGCCAGGCTGGTGCCCACCGAGGTCAGCAGGCCAGCGAAGGTGGCTGCCATGACCCCGGAGAAAGTGCCCCAGTGGATGGCCAGGGTCAGCAGCGTGACGAACACGTCAATGGCCATGTCATAGCGCAGCAGACGCAGCATGGTCTGGCGACGCAGCTTGATGAAGATGAAAGTGATGCCAAGGAAGATGGCAAAGCCGGTTTCGAACATGGTGAACTCCTGAGATAGATCGACAGTGGTCCACAAGGCCGCAGCGACACACCGGATAGACCGGTGAGCGCAGGGCTTGTGGGGTGAGCGTCTTCACGAAACTGAAGACACAGACGATCAGTTGATGCAGGCGCTGTACCCAGCGCCTGCGGGCTCAGGAGAAAACTGCGTGAAGCTGGCTAGGGCACAGAAGCGGGGTGACCGCAGGGATGGGTCCCCTTTTGTGCCGGGAACACGAAACCCGAAGTGGGTAGTGCTTTTGACACACCCTGGGTACAGGTTCCACGGGTGGGGGTGGGGGTGTTTTTTATCGGGTTTTAAAAAAAAAATTGAAAATTCGCAGGCGTTGGTTACTGTCTTTATATCGGCTGTGCAGCGGTTGCGGAGTTGTTGGCTCAACCTGGCATCCTTGAAATTTAAGGCTTCCAGCTTAGTCCGTTCGGACTATTGACCCGCCAAATGTGGAAATGAGAACATAAGAGTCATGGTGTTCCGAATAAGCTTTCCTTAGCGCAGGGGGTAACTTCGAATATTGGTACCTCGCGACGACCATTGGCCTGACTACCCCTTGGCTGACCGTCTTTTACTAGAGTCAATCAAACCCTACCCGGAGAATCTGAAATGAGGTTAGCCCAGTACCCCACATACCTTTTATGTACGATCCTCGGCGCATTGTCCGGCCAGGCCAGCGCTGCTGTGATCGATTTCAATTCCTTGACCACGACAACTACCAACCCCTATGTCACAGTTGGCCAGCCCTATCTCGAAGATGGTTTCAGCCTGTTCACTCGTAGCGGGGTGTCCTTTGCCTATGGAGGCGGTACCATCAATGCCACCACCGACAAGAACCCCCACTGGACCGGCACCCCAGGCGTCTATTCCGACTATGTGTACCAATACGGCAGCGCCTTCGTACTGGAGCGGGACGGCGGAGGAACTTTCGATCTGTTGAGCATGGACGCGGCGTCCTTCTACACCGGCGGGGCAGGCAACAATTTTGTTGTATACGGATACCCGTCTGCAGGTGGTTTTGTCACAAAGAATTTCACACTAGATGGCACTACCAAGACCTTGGAGACACTGACCTTCGACAACAGCTTCAAGGGCCTCAACAAGATTATCTTCAGCTCAGTGTACGCCCAAGTCGACAACATCAATTTGAGCGTGACAGCAGTTCCCGAACCTGAAACCTATGCCATGTTCTTGGCCGGGCTTGGTCTGATTGGTGGTATTGCACGCCGGCGCAACCGCTAGCCGCCCGGTGCCTTCCCACCGATTACAAAGTTTATTCAACCCATTGAGCTGTCACACTCTTTAAGAGGATCACCAT
>MTEI01000035.1 GCA_002083775.1 Rhodoferax ferrireducens
CCATGTAGCCCAGCGTTCCTGCTTCAGCGGCTTCCTGCGCTTCGATGGCCAGGTGGGCCTCCACCAGCGTGCGGAGGCGGTCATTGCTCAAGTCACCCGGCTTGCGGCCAGGCTTCTTCTTGGCCTGGAGGGCTTTCTTGCGTTCCTCAACTTCTTTTTGAAGTCGCTCTAGTGTTTCCAGTGAGAGCGAGTCGAGGTTAATAGGTAGCTGGCCTGTACGTGATGTCATGACGCTATGAAGTGATGACGTTATAACGCTGTGACGTTATGACGTTAGTTAATGGTCATGCCAGGCAGGCCACGTTCTTCAAACAGTTTGGAGAGGCCACGCAATGTCAGAGTGTTGATGCTCACGCCTTCGGTGATGGCGAGTTGGTGTACCCGTTCCCAATCTTGGCGGGTGATCCTGAAAGACATGGCGACGACTGCCTTTTGGGCTCGCGCCCTGGCGTGAGGTGACGGGGGTGCTGCGGGAGTCGCTGCCACAGCCGTTTCTGCAACGTTCTCTGCGGGGATTGATTGTTGGCCGCGTTTGGTAAAGCTGGCGAGTCCGGTTACTTTGCTCATAGGTTTTCCTTAATCCATCTCCATAACAACTTGATCTCGCCGCGGGCTTTGCCCTCGGTCGAGTCAAACTCCGTTGCGCCCTGCCCCGTGGCAATAGAACGGGCAAAGGCAATCCGGTTGCCGACTTTGTACGGGGCAACGAAGCCACCGTATTGGTTTTGCAGAAAGTCCAAGGCCTCACCGGATTCAGCTACCTTTTGGTCGATAGCATTGAGCACGAAGCCAAACGGCTTGTTACTGGCTTTGACGATCTTGACGGTGCTTTCGGCGGCAGCCAAGTCGAACGCTGATGCGCGGGTGGGTATGACGATGAAGTCTGCCAGTCGTGCGACCTCGGAAGCATTGGGCGATGAATGGGGTGCGCTGTCCAAGACCACCAAGGTGATGCCTTCTGCCTTGGCTGCAGCCAGTACCTCAGGGAGCTGTCCAGGTGTGGCGGTGGCCACGATGGGGGTTTCCAGTTTGCGGTTGTCACCCCAGAAGGTCGCAGATTGTTGGGGGTCGGTATCAATCAAGACCACCTTATGGCCATCCTGACCAGCGGCAACGGCGGTATGCACTGCCAGCGTGGTCTTTCCAGTGCCGCCCTTTTGACCCATGAATGCAACTATTTTCATGACGTTATGAAGTGGTGAAGTGATGACGTTATAGCATCATAACGCCATAACGTTATCACGTCAATTATTCGTTTGCTGCGTTTGAATATCTGAATCGGGCTATACTTTCCAACAGGGGTTGAAAGTCGCACTTGTTCAAAACGCTCGGCGATGTGGAAAGGAGAACGAAATGAGCCAAGAAAATTTACTGGAACCGGTCAGCAATGCGCAGGAAGCCGAGATGGCCAAGGTCGCGCAACGTTGCATCATGGCCGCGTTGGATCATTCCCGTGCACCAAAAATTGTTCTGGTGGAGGAGGGACGTGACCCAAAAGCAGCTCCCACCATCGAACTGCCACCACAGGCCTTGCGGGCTATTGCTGATTTGCTCGGCCTCATGGGACAGCAACAGCCCGTCTTATTGATCCCCCAAAAGCATGAAATGACGACCCAGGAAGCAGCTGGATTTTTGAATGTGTCGCGCCCTTATGTGATCAAGCTGATTGATGATGGCGCTTTGAAATGCCGCAAAGTGGGAAGACACCGACGCATTGAGTTTCAAGATTTGCTGCAGTTCCAGCAGCAACTGCAGCAACGTTCAGAGGATGCTTTGCAGCGTCTGACGGACCTCTCGCAGGAACTGGGGCTGTACTGATGGCTGGGTCGTCGCGTTACACCGCAATTCTGGATGCCAATGTTTTGTATCCAAATTTGCTACGCGACATTTTGCTGAGTTTGGCGGCGGCGGGGCTATATCACGCACGATGGACGGCACGGATTAACGCAGAGTGGACGCTTAATTTGGTCGCCAACAGACCAGACATTGCGCCCAAAATTGAACTTCTGCTTGAACAGGTCAACTTGGCAGTACCAGACTGCTTGGTAGAAGACTATGAATTTTTGATCGATAGTCTGGTTTTGCCAGATGCCGACGACCGACATGTTTTAGCGGCGGCAATTGTTGGCCATGCCGATTCAATCGTGACTTCCAACCTCAAAGATTTTCCAGAAAAGGTGATGGCGCAGTACGACATCGAGGCCCAACACCCGGATGACTTCATCATGAACCAGTTGGAACTCAAACCATTTGAGGCGTTGGAAGTATTCAAGCGAGTGCGGGCCAAAAGACGCAATCCAGCATGCTCAGCGTCCGAGTTGATTGATATGGTCGAAAAAAATGGGCTGCCTCAGACTGCCCAGCATCTACGCCTGCGTGTCGGCTTAATTTAGACGCAGAGGAATAAGGCCCATTTTTGTCTTTGGTTACTTTTTTTGCTATCAACTTTGGGGAGTTCCCCCGTTTCATCCCCAAAAATGATAGCAACCTATGAACTGACATTGTTCAGGGACACTTCAACCCGGGACGGCAACTTTTACCACACCCACCCGTTTGTAAAGCGTGGCCCGCGACACGCCGTAACGCTTGGCAATGTCCGTCACCTGAGCTGCAGGGTCCGACAACAGCGCCTTGATCTCCCGGATCTGCTTTTCCGAAAGCTTGGGTTTTCGCCCGCCCACCCGGCCACGGGCGCGGGCGGCAGTCAGACCGGCCATCGTGCGCTCACGGATCAGGTTGCGCTCGAACTCCGCCAGCGCGGCGAACACATGGAACTGCAGCTTGCCCGACGCGCTGCCGGTGTCGATCTTCTCGCCCAGGCTTTCAAAGGTGATGCCATCGCGCTCCAGGTCGCCGATGATCTTCACCAGGTCAGACAGTGAACGCCCCAGTCGGTCCAGCCGCCACACCACCAGGGTGTCACCGGCGCGCAGGGCTTTGCGGCAATGCTCCAGCTCGATGCGACTGGATGACTTGCCCGAAGCCGTCTCTTCATAGATCGCGGCGCAGCCTGAGCGGGTGAGGGCATCACGCTGCAGATCCAGGTTCTGGTCATCGGTGGAAACACGGGCATAACCGATTCTTTTACTCATACGTTTTAAAGACGTTGATTGATGGATAGGTTAGTTTACACATTCGAGCCAAAAAACGGGGCTTTTTAGGCCCCATTGGGAGTGTCAATAAAACGGCCGTTTTTTGCATCAATAAATAAGTCGTTATGGAACCGGTTCAATACTTTCGTTTGGCCAGTGGACTGCGGCAATGCGCGAGTTTTTCAGCGCGTCTTGTGCCCAAACGCGTTGGATCAAATCGCATTCTTCGATAGGGGAAATCTTGCATATCTTGCTCAACCACTGCCCCGCTTCCGTGGGCCGATCATTTAACGCGAGCGCTTTAGCCACTTTGTAGATGACGCCACCACCCGGGTAGACATTAACCACATCAAGCAGCCAGGCCAACTCCTGCGGCGTCATGCCTTCCTTGACCTCATAACGCATGAAACCAATTCTTTCGCGTAACTGGGTCAACAACACGACTTCGGGTGGCTTGCCTTGCGGAAGGGTGCCAATGCGGGCCAACTCAAAGCGAAGTGTCCGGAAACTCGATTCCACCCTGAAGTAGTCGCTAACAATCACCGCAAGCAGCACTGATGCAGCAAGCCACAGGCCCATCAAGGTCCAGCGTGGCGTTACTCCTATGGGTTTGCCGCCGATGCGGTGATTCAAAACACCCATCACCAAGCCGGTGGGCAGCAGAAAATAAGCGTAATGTAACGGCAGTTCTAGCATGGCGTGAATGCCAATCACACCGAGAAACATGAGCAAAATAGCATCTTTTGCGTTTGTTACAGCTCGCACATAAGCCGTGAATTGCCAAACCATGGCCGCTGAAACCAGCAGCCCCAGCGGCAAGCCAAGCCACAACACAAGATCTAGAAACAGGTTGTGCGCCTGCCCAAAGGTGCCATATAAAGGCGAGAAAGCTGTGGCCACTGCCAATTGCGCGTGCGCCACCTCGGTCCAGCCATAGCCAAACCAGGGCTGGGTCAATGCGGCATCAATGAACAAACGCCAAGCCAGGGGCCGCAACTCGCCTTGCATGGGGTCGCGGAAATAACTCTGTTCGGAGGCGAGTAACAAGACTTCAGTTACTCCCTTTAAAAAGGGAGGACAAAGCCAGAAAAAAACAAACAAGCCGGTGACACTCCATGGCACCCATTTGGTTCGCCAGAGCTTGTGCCAAACCCAGGTGGCCAGCAATAAAAACGTCAGCCCTAGCCAAGCGGTGCGAGATTGGGTCAAGGCAATGCCGAGCAGCAAAAACGCTGCCAACAGTAAGGCCACCAAAGCCCGAATCTTGTTGCAGCTAAAGCCCCAAGCACAAGCCAGCAATCCCCAGAGTAAAAACGTGGCGAGCTGGTTAGGTTGACCGAAGTTGGCGTAGGGGCGTGCGCCCGCCAAACCCATCGACCATAAATCAAAAATGCCGGTATCTATTAAACCCAGCCAGGTTTGAAGCTGCAGATTGACCGACAAAACCGCCGCAACGCCAATCGCCCAGAACAAACCTCCAGCCAGTTGTTCGGGGTCAGCTCGCTCCCAGCGCTGCCCGATCAAAAGGGCTAATAGCAGACCTAGCAGGTAGGTAGTTGACATCCCGGCTTGACCCGCAAAGGGAATCAGTCCAGCGCCATATTGCAGCCAAGGAACGCACGCCAGCAGCGACACTACAACAGCAGAGCCGTGCCACTGCGTGGTTGATTTTGTTCGAAGAATGATGGCTGCGGCTGCCAATGCAAGCACCGTCGCAGTCCATGCATCAGCGTGGAAACTTGGCCAAGGCGGGTAATGATTGGGCAGCAACCAAGCACACGACAACGCGCAGGCCCACACACCCAGCCAAAAAGAGGTTAACGGCGGCTCACCGGCACGAGCCAGTTTGGGCGCTGAGAACCAGCCGAGATTGGAGGTAAGGAGAGAAGTCATCATGCTGAAAAAACAAAAGGCCCTCGAAAGGGCCTGATGAACTTAACAATAAGTAAAACTTATTGCTTGCAGCTGGCTGGCAGGTACTTGGCATCAATTCCGTTGGTTGTACCAGTACGACATGTCCATGTCACCTGACCGTTGCCAGCCAATACTCCGTACATTTCAAGTGTCTTGCTAGCGATCTTCGCATCGCCTGTGGCAGTTGTTGTGACGGTAATTAAACCGTTTGAGGTGTTCGCAGAGCTATACACCACGCTCGATACATATTTTGATGCCTGGCTATCAACGATCAAACTTGCTGTTGGCGGCATTGCCGAACCAACTTGTGCAGCCTCAGCCACGGCAGTTTTAGCCGAGGATGCAGCCAAAATTACTTCAGACACCTTAGCACGCACCGTGTAATCCTGATAAGCAGGCAAAGCCACTGCAGCCAAAATACCAATAATCGCCACAACGATCATTAACTCAATCAGGGTAAAACCCTTTTGCATAGAACGCTTCATGAATAGCTCCTAAAGTTAAAAAACAACGAGAACGAGGACTAACATGCAGCTTCTGTGCCAGTCTTAAAAAGCGCAAATCATAGGCAATTCGCCACATTTTTCGCCGCAATTCGATCGATCAAGCAGTTCAACCATTCATTTGGCTCAAGTGACACAGTGTTTTAGTGTGTCACTGACTCAAGTGACACAGTTTTTTAGTGTGTCACCGACTCAACTGACATAGTGTTTTGGTGTTTCACTGCGTCATCCTAGTTTCTAAGCCCCAAGCCCAAAGATGGAGAATTGTCTTACCATCAAACCATGAATACCACCAACGCAAACCCAATCGCCATCAGCATTGATACAGCGTGTGGCATCACCGAAATGAGTAAAAGCACTTGGTGGCGGCGTATCGGCAAAGGCGACTTCACTCGTGTCACTGATGACGCGCGTGGCCGCGCCATGCTCTTGTGGTCAGAGGTGGCACCACTCATCTATGTTCAGATAGAAATTGAAGATCGGCAGCTCATTTTGCTGGCAGACGCTGGCGATGCAGAGGCACAAGACGACATCGGACAGCTTTGTCTGATGGGGGAGAAATACCAGGCTGCGTTTTACTGGTTCCAGCTTGCAGCCCAGCAAAATAACCCTGATGCTATGCAGTGGCTTGGCCACTGTTATATCAACGGCAAAGGCGTTTCAAAGGACGATAACCTAGGCATGATGTGGCTTGCCAAGGCAGCGGCACTGGGTCATGCGATTGCGCAAGGGCAGATGAAGGGACTGATAGATCGCGCGCTCGCCAGTCAAGCTCTGGTTTGACTTGCCACTTAAGAGGACAGACCCCGACAGCGATCAGGATCTTTGGGCCATCCGCCAAATTTAAGATTGCCTGGCCTCATAAGAAATTCACGCCCGTCAGCAAAAGCAAAGCGGTACTTTTTTTGGCTACCGTCCCAAACGGTCGAGATCAGCTTGCCGCCATGGGCTTGGGCTATCTTGCGCAGGTCATCAAGCAGGATGTCCCCCCTATTCGCGCCAAAAACCCGAAAGTACAAATCCGAATCTTTAGGCCACCCTTTTCTGATTTGTCCTGGCAGGCTTTCAAACTTGCGCCCATCAGCAAATGCAAATTCGTGTTTGACCTGACTACCTTTCCATTTTCGGGAAAGAAGCTTGCCGCCGTTTTCTGCAGCAATACGGCGCATTTCGCCTAATAGCAGTGACTCGCGACCATCGCCATACGTGCGAAAGTAGGCATCTGGGTCTTTTGGCCAACCTCGCCTGATACTCCCTATCTGAGCCTCAAACTCGCGGCCATCCGCAAAAGCAAAACGGTATTTGCCGGTGTCGCCAACCCATTCGGTGGAAAGGAGCTGCCCCCCGCTTGCTTCAGCAATACGGCGCATTTCATCCAGATGGATAGAACCACGGTTTTTGCTGTAGTTACGAAAATAGGCATCAGGATCTTTTGGCCAACCCTGACTCGGCTGACCAATCCTGGAGGCCCTGGTTTCAAACTCACGCCCGTCAGCGAAGGCAAAACGGTACTTGGCGGCACAACCCTTCCATTCTGTCGAGAGAAGCTTGCCACCATGGGCCTCTGCAAGCCGTCTTAGGTTTCCCAAAAAATCAACGCTTTTCGAAATACCCATTTTTCCTCTCACACATGGAGCTGCCTTCAGTGTTTAGCTACATGATGAATCTTACAGGCACCGCTTTTTCCACTCGACTTGACATAACCCCCGTCGTATCAACCAGCTTTTTACCTTAGTGCCGTCCATATGATGCCGGATCATATTCAACATGGCATACAGCCACGCGAATTATTCTGCATAACTTGCAGATTATTCGTTTTAAACCGGCACGGAAATTGATGTTACTGCACGCGCTGCGATGAAAAAAGCCAGCCGGGGACCCATGACGAAACCGCGTTAGCGGTCGTCTATGGGGCGGAGGCGACAGCCGTAGCCTGCCAGGCCGGGGACCCGTCGCACCCGGCTTGCCCGGGTCGATGGGTCGGAACTGGCAGGGGGGAGCCGACCCAAAAAACCACGCCAACGACCCCGGCAGGGGTGGCCGCGTCCAGCGGCCAGGCGTAAGCCTCGGGCATGGTTTAGGAGCGCCCCAGCGCTCCGATTTGGGTTGGGGGCAAAGCCCGTCCCCAAGCTAGCGCAGGGCAAGTCCACGTCAAGGATTGAGCGGGAGCGAGATCCGCGGAAACGTGGGCTTGCCCTGCGGTAGCAGGGGGACCCCGAGGGCGGTTACGCCCGCTGGAGGGCGCAGCCCGAAAGGCACAGGAAAATCGTGATCAAGGGCGTCCAGCCCTTGGAACAGGGGCATTTTGCGACAGCAAAACTGCGAAGCAGCCCTGTGGTCACGATTTTTCACGCAGCGGCACAGCCGCGAAGACTTTGCCAAAGGCAAAGCAAGGGTGAAAAAGCAACATAAAACGAGACTTTTACATGTTTACCCCCCATAATCATGTAAATGAACATACAAAACACCCCTGAAGAAGATGCTTTTTCTGACTTTGAGTTGCCACCTTTGCAAGGCATCTCACCACACGTCATTAGCGCTCACAACGACAAGATAGGTCTCCAGGCCATCCATAAATTTGGATGGTTACGGACGCGCGAAATAGGCAACATCCTATGGGCGAACAACCCAACTCGCCACATTTCCGGCGCGCGGATCGCCAGGAAATGGCTTAAAAACAAGTGGGTGATGCAAAAGACACTGCCCTATGGTCATGGCCCGGCTTACCTCCTGACGAAAATTGGCGCTGATTTTTTGACTGAGGAATATGGCATTGAGGCATGGTCTGGCAAAAAGATCGGGGACCATATTGAACAAGACGCAGACTCATGGAAACCATCCCTCAATTGGCGACATGATTTGATTGCCAACAGCTTTCTCACGATGTGCATGGGTGGTGGTATGCACGTGGTCAGTGAACTGGAGCTACGCCGAAAATATCCCAATGCAAAAAAAATACCCGACGGCTTGATTGAGAGAGATGAAGTATGGTGGGGAATAGAAATCGAGCGTTCAGCCAAATGGTCAAGTAACATGCGTCAACTCGCTAGTTCTCTGATTCATGTCGCCCACCATCCCATCGAATATGAGGATAAGTTAATTAATACAACTTGCCTGGTATATGAAGACCCACTGACAGCCCATCACGACGGTCAAAATCTTTTTGATCACTTCGGACGTGTCAAAAGAGCCTCCCAGGCCTTACTCAAAAAAGGAGAAACATTTACCCTGGTTGCCATTCCTGTAAAACTCAAAGGTGGCGCTGTGATTGAGATTACAACACCATTAATCGAAGTGATTGGCGCGAGCTATGAAGAACATTACAACCGGTCACTTACTGGTCTCAAATGGAATGTTCATGACGATAAGTCCATGGATTTAGATTTTTCATCTTATACACCATTCTCTGTTTCAATAGAACCAACCAATAAATCAAAAAATGATTGGCTAATTTCATTCAGCCAGGAAGATGACTTGAGTGATTATGAGGAGTTTTTCAGTGAAAAATACTCTTCTATGTCGGAGTTAGCAATACAACGTAAAGCACTTGAACTTCTTCTTAAATCTAAACAGTACAGAACTTTTTTCTATGAGAAATGGTATGCCGAAGAAATTGCTAATCGAAAAGAGAAAGAGCGACTTGCCAACGAAGAAAAAATAAAAACTAAAAATGCTGAACTTGAAAAAATAAAGATTAGCAATCAGACTATCGAAAATCAACGAATCGCCCAAGAAAAAGAAGGTGGATTTTTTGGGTTTTTGAAATCGAAAAATAAGTAAAAAGTCAACAAAAAACCACGTCGTGGATGGCTTTCAGTAGAACGTATTAATTTCAAGCTTATGCAACCGCAAAATCTTCCAGTTGCTTTCCAGACTCAATGGCAGCAGTCAACCACCGTGGCTTGAGTCCACGACCCGTCCAGCCATTACCGTTTTCATCACGATATTTGACAGGGGCTTTTTTTCCTGGTGATCCGGCCTTACCCTTTTTGACCAGGGGACTATCGGTGGCTGTGAAAACGAGATCCGAGGCCGCAATGCTGTAAGCACTGATCAGTTCCTGGGCTTTGGCCAATGCCTGGCTGTACTCTTGGGCACGGACCAATTTCTCTTGTGCTTGCAGTTCTGCAATTTTGGCTTGAATTTCAATCAGGGTTTGCATAGGAGTCTCCAACGAATATAAGTGAGCTTTCTATTTTAGAAGAAAAACTTTTTGTTGATTAATCTCACGCACTAATACTCAACTTTTTTCATGATCAGAGAATATTGAAAGACATTTCCCCGTTGACAGCAACTTGTCTCACCCATTCAGACTGGGCCACATCACACACCTCATCTTGCCTGTTTTTTAGGCATTCGAGGCAAACCCAAGCCAGTCAACGGTTTGCGCACTTGTCCTGTGACTTGTCCACAACGTAGACCACAAAACACGGGGGTAAATCCGAATTTTGCTAAAGTACTGATCAAGTTTATATTTCGTCAGTACCTTTTCAGAGAGGCCACCATGCCCAAAGAAGCCGTTTTCACCATGAAGCTCGAACCCGATCTGCGTGAGGCCTTCATGAGCGAGGCGCAAGCCAGCCACCGCCCGGCCTCCCAGATCCTGCGCGAGTTGATGCGCGAGTTCGTCCAGCGCCAACGCCAGGCGCGCGAGTACGACGACTTTCTGACGCAAAAGGTCCAGACGGCGCGCGCCTCGATGCAGGCCGGAGTCGGGATCGCCAACGATGACGTGGAAGCACAGTTCGCCGCCAGGCGCGCCCAGGTGACAGGCCGGGTGTGAAGGTCATCTGGACACCCGAAGCATTGCAGGACCGCATCGACATCTGGGACTACATTGCCACCGACAACCCGCACGCAGCAGCCCGCATGGACGAACTGTTCAGCGACTCAGCCAACCAACTGATCGAGCATCCCAAACTGGGCCGACCCGGCAAAGTGCCCGGCACCCGCGAGCTGGTCGCCCACGCGCACTACCGTCTGGTGTACGAGATCAACCATGACAACGTGTGGATCCTGACCTTGATCCATACCGCCCGACTCTGGCCACCGGCCAGGTCATGACACCCGCACCTGGCAGAAAAGGGATCAAGGCTTGGCCGCTGCCAGCACCTGCATCAGCTCGGCCACCTGAGTTTTCATGGCCTCGACCTGGCCGCGCAGGTTGGCCGCATCTTCCCGAGCGGCACCAGCCTCCTGGTGCGCCTTCTCCAACCCAGCCTCGGCCTTGGTCAGACGCTCTGCGGCTCGCTTGGCTTCTTGCTCAGCCGCTTTGCGCTGTTCCTGGCGCGCCTGCTCGATCCCTTCCGCCTTGGCAGTGAGCGCCGCCAGATCGGCGCGCACCTGGTCGCGCTCGGTGGCCACCACCTGGCTGGCTTGTTTCTGCTGCGTCAGATCCAGCCGAAGCTGTTCCACATCCTGCAGGTGGCGTTGACGCTCCGCATCGATGGCGGCTTGCATGCGGCCCAGCTCGGCTGTATGTTGCCCGGCTTCCTGCTGGTGCCGGGCGCGCTCGGCCTCGATGGTCGTCGTCATGCGCGCCAGTTCAGCCGCATACTGCTCAGCCGACACTTTGGCTGTTTGTTCCGTCACCGCCAGGCGCTCGCGCACTTGGGCCAGCTCCACCGCCTGCGCCTGGTGGACTGCTTGCAGCTCCGCCAGCTTGGCTTCCAGGCCCGTCACCTGAACCGTCGCCTCATCCACCATGGATTCCAGGTCATCCACGGTTTGGGAGGCATCGGCCAGCTCACGTTCCGCCTGGGCGCGTTGTTCACCCGCAGAACGCACCACCTCATGCACCCGTCGCTCTGCCGCCTTCACCGCCTTGTCGTTCAACTCGCTGGCCAGCGCCGCCAGGCGCTGTGTCAGCTCCTTGGTGACCAGGGCCACTTCTTCAGCCACCTCCACCGGTAATTCAGCCACCGGCTCGGCCTTGGTCACCGACTGGCTGGCCAGGTGCTCATCCCAAACCTGCTTCAACCTGGAAGGATTGCCGCCCCCGACCTTCTGCCGCAAGGCAAACCCGGTGATATTGCGGCCCGTGGCCTGCAGATCCTGACCGGCACTGATGATCGACTCGGGACTGAACTCAACTGGACGCATGGCAAACCTCCTGGACGCTGGTGATGGGGTGGATGATGCCTCATTTTAGCACAAACAACAAACAAAGAAACGAACTAATAAACAAACAAAGTAACTAATTCAACCGGCCCGCAACACCTCACAACAAACCCAAGCCTGGACAGCCTGACGGCCAGGTCGGGTCCGGTCAGCACAAGCCGATTTCACCTTAGATCACCCACCGGGCAGGAAAGGAAAGTGAAGACGCGTTTAAACGGCCTAAAACGCAAAAACCCGCCTTACCCTACCCAACCCCTTGACCTTCTCAAGAAAACGCTGGCTTGGCTGTTGCGCTTGCCTCCTGCCGTATCTGCGGTCAATCGAAGAGGTGGTGAGGCTGCTTTCGCGGTTTGTGCTGGTTTGTTGGATGGATCGGAAATTTTCTTTGTCTTCCTGCCCAACTGGTTGTTTCTCCCCCTCGTGTAGAGGGGGTTGGGGGGTTAGCAGCCAGGAGCCCGTAGGGCGGGCGGCACGCCTGAGAGTTGGACACGAAGTGCCAACTCGATCAGGGGGTCTGGCATTTCCCCCGTGGGGGACTGTTTTGGTTATCCACACTTGGGCGAAGACCAACTACAGGAATACCAATAGGGAAAGAACTACAGGGCATACAGGGTGAATTTGCTAACTATCTGCAAACCCATAGCTGGTGCGGGTTTGAGGCTCGTATAAGAAATTTTTCCGGGAGCGTTTATGCGTAATAACGGGAGCGTTTATGCGTGGATAACATTTCTATCCGGGAGCGTTTATGCGTAATAACGGGAGCGTTTATGCGTGGATAAATGAGGCTATCCACTACTTTTTGGGGATAAGTCGAGGAATGTGACTTGGGCTGGGTTTGAGGATCAAACCACTGGCGCTGTCTTCGACGCGAGCCTCTGGATAGACAGTCAGAACTTTGCGCATTTGCCCCATGAACTGCTTTCGGAAGTCCCGTATCCCTTGTGCCGTGGTGGGGTAGTTGGAGCCAAATTGCATCTGCAAAGCTGCCCAAGGAATGTCTCGTGCATAGGATTTTTTAAGGTAGCTCAATCGGTGCGTGAGCCAAAAGTAGATGTCCAGGGCCATCGGACTTTGTTTGATGGCGCGTACGGCCCGCAAATCAATCGGAATAGGGTTGGCCACGACTTCTGCGAAAAAGTCTTCACCGAGGCGAACCGTGGACTCCCAAAGACCGGTTTGGTCTGGGTTTTTTGGATCCCACCAGAGCTGAGCCTTGGAGACGATCGGCATGTTGGAAATGGAAGTGCTGTCTTTGTTTTCCCACTGGCAATGCACCGAGCTGCTGAAAAGTCGGGTCATTTGTTGTTTCAGACCGGTGATGGATCCCCAGCGCCCGCCAGTGGGTTGCAGGCCCAGTTCGCGCATGAAGTCTGAAAGGGAGTCTCCCAAAATGATGTCCCTCTCCCCTTTGCGTACCGCTTCAGTGGTCAAGTAGGCCACCAGAAGGCGGGGCTTGGAGCCGTAGGGCAAGCCAACATTGGAAGGTGCCAACATGGACATGGAAAACGCGCCATTCTTGCGGTGGAATTCATTGCCCTCTTGTTTGGAGTGCGGCATGGTGGCCAAGGTCAGGGCGCGGGCCATGTAGCCCAGCGTTCCTGCTTCAGCGGCTTCCTGCGCTTCGATGGCCAGGTGGGCCTCCACCAGCGTGCGGAGGCGGTCATTGCTCAA
>MTEI01000036.1 GCA_002083775.1 Rhodoferax ferrireducens
CCCTGCGATGGTGATAATCAACCAGGAACCCGACAAAACCGGGGTCTAAACACAAGAGTCCAAATGTGTCCGTGGGAACGGGTCAAGTCCACCGAGACGTTCTCGGTCAGCAAGCGGTAGTGCGCTTCACTGGTACGCAGACGGGCGGATATTTCCTGGAGTTGAGTTTCTTTCGCTTTTCGCTCAGAAATATCGGCAAGGAATGCTGTGAACTGGTAGCCCGCGGAGGTCTTGAACGGCAAGATCGAAAGCTCAACCGGAAATTCTTCGCCACTGCGTCGCCTCGCCATGATTTCGATGCGTCGGTTGATCACATTGCTGCTGCCAGTGGCCAAGAAATGTGCCATACCAATCTGATGCGCTGCACGATTTGGTTCTGGCGCAACAATGTCATGCAGGTTCAGGCCCACGGCTTCTTCCTGGCACCAGCCAAAGATGGTTTCCGCTTGCTTGTTCCAACCGGTAATGCGGCCATGATCGTCCATGCCAATGACGGCATCCAACGCTGCATCAAACACCGCGCGCAGGTGGCTTTCGCTTTGGCGTATCTTTTCGGCGGCCTGCTTCACTTCGGTGATGTCGGTGTGCGTGATCGTGGCGCCGTCCTGCCCGTTGTAGCGCAGCGGCATCACCATCATGTTGAACCAGCGCTGCTGCGATGGTGAATGACATGGGTATTCAAGGGAGAAGCTGGTCCTGCGACCCTGCAGCACGTCGAAAATGCCTTGGCAGGCATCCTGGCTGTGTTGATCCGTGGCAGTATTCGCGGCACACACCGACAGATAGTTACTGCCAACACTTGTGTTGGGGGCTGGCTGGCCTGGCTCCAAGTTGTTGCACATCCCAAACTGCCGCCAGCGCTCATTGACCGCCAAAATAATGCCCCGGTTGTCGATCACGGCAATTTCGGCCGCCACAGAATTCAGAATCACATCCTTGAAGGCTTCGCTTTGCTTCAGCTCGGCTTCAACTTGTTGGCGATGGGCGATGCTCAAAGCCATTGAAATACCGGTTGTCGACAAGGTGAGCGCGTAGAACCAAAAATTGAGCAGATGCGTTTGCTCAAAATCATGGGCGAACACACCTGTGCCGCGTGCCGCCCCGATCAACGCCTGAATAGCGGTCAGGACGATGACCAGCGTGACACCCCGGCGGCCAAAACGTACTGCCGCCCAGACAACAAACAAAAATGTAGGGTACAGATGTTCAACAGCGCCAACAAACGGCAACAATGTGTCCAGAAACTCCACCTGCCCCGACACCAGGAGCAAACCAAAGCAGGCCAGAGTTTCCAAGGTACGCGCCATGCTGCTGAACCAGCGCCTGGGGAAGCGTTGCCAGACCAAAATAAAGGGTGTCACCAGCAACATGCCCAAAGCGTCGCCTTGCCACCAGTTCAGCAACGCCCCCGGGCCCGCGGCGCTGGGGATAATGTCGGCGGACCACAATGCCACCACGCCCACCATGGCGCTGACCAGCGCGCTGAGCGCTGCGGCAGCCATCAGACTGAAATAGTCTCGAGGGCGTTGCAGCGCAGGATCAAAAATTGTGTTTTTTGACAGAAGTTGCTGGGCCGTCAGTGCCGACAAGGCGCAGCCGATGCTGATCAGCAGCGCGGTGTGAAGGGGGCGACCTTGCAGGATATTGTTGGCAAAAGCACCCAGCAACACGGCCCATGCGTACTGGCGCCCACCCATCAGCAGCGCTGCCAACGCCAGACCGCTCGATGGCCATATCAGACTGACATTGCCACTGCCTATAGCAAAAAAGCGCAGCGCTATCGTGGCCAACAGCACATACAGCACCGCTGTCAGCAACAGACGGAGCCAGTGCGGGCGCATTAAAAACGATGGCTGTACCACTTCTTCACTTTTCACGCCTTGGCCCAGAGGATGACTCTTGCACTTGCGGCTAATTGTTTGCCTAAGACTGTAATACCGAATGGGCAGAAATTCATTGCAGACAAGCGAAGCTCTTGTGATTTGCTGATCAGCGTCAATAAACCCTGTTGTGGCCAGAGACCTGCAGTGGCAGGACTTGGTGGATGGGAGGTGCTGCGATCATCGAAACTGAAGCCACAGCAGACGACCCAGTGACTGGTGGCGGTGGCGGCTTTGGAGAATGCCGTCCCCAAAAAAGTCATCGGCTGGCGCAACCCGCAGCGGGTCAGTTGTCGGGTTGCGCCAAAATCCCCAGCGACAATCCAGCCCATGTTTCACATTGTCTTGGTCGAGCCCGAAATCCCGCCGAACACCGGCAACGTCATCCGGCTGGCAGCCAACACCGGCTGCACGCTGTATCTGGTGGAGCCGCTGGGGTTTTCGATGGACGACAAACACATGCGCCGCGCCGGGCTGGATTACCACGAGTACGCCACCGTCAAGCGGCATGCCGACTGGGCGGCGTTTCTGGCGGTCGAAAACCCGCACACTGACCGGATGTTTGCCCTGACCACCCGCGCAACGCACAGCGTGTTCAGCGTGCGTTTTCAACCGGGCGACTATCTGGTGTTTGGCTCAGAGACCAAGGGCCTCAGCGATGCGGTGCGCCAATCGTTCACCCCTGCCACGTCGATCAAACTGCCGATGGTGCCAGGCCAGCGTAGCCTGAATCTGTCCAATGCAGTCGCGGTGACGGTGTTTGAGGCCTGGCGACAGAACGGCTTCTGCTTACAAGACAAATTGGCCTCTAGCCCTTATGCATAAAGGGCAAGTAGCTCTTTAATACAGAGCACCTCTCCAGCCAATCTCGGCGGCCAGCCACTGCAGCACGGGAATGGTTCCGGGCAAAACAGGGCTCACGGTGACGGGAATCTGCTGCCAGGCAAAACTCTGTGCCTCGCGCATCTGCAGCTCGCCGGACCAGTCCAGCACCTTGCAGAAATGCAGTCGCACCAGCGCGTGCGGGTAATCCACCAGCTCCTCGCGCCAGCGCACGATCTGGCCGGTGGTGATGCCCAGCTCCTCAAACAACTCACGCGCCAGGGCTTGCTCCACGCTTTCACCAGCTTCAAGCTTGCCGCCGGGGAACTCCCAGTAACCGACGTACACCTTGCCCACCGGGCGCGAGGTGAGCAAAAACTGGCCATCCGGTTGGATCAACACCCCCACGGCAACGTCAACCACCTTGCGGTCCGGGCCGCCTTCGCGGACTTCATGGGCGTCGGCAACGAGCGGGCTTTTAGGTTTCGTCATGCGTCAACTGATCAGTTTCAAACTGGGCCACCCACATCGGCATGCCGCCCGGCAAAATCGCGGGCGAACTGGTAGGCCACACGGCCGCTGCGCGCGCCGCGCTCCAGCGCCCACACCAGCGCTTGTGGCCGGGCGGCGTCGATGGCAGGGGCAGCCACGCCAAAGGAACTCAGCCACTGCGCCACGATGGCCAGGTATTCATCCTGGCTGAACGAGTAGAAGCTGACCCACAGGCCAAACCGCTCGGACAGTGATATTTTTTCCTCCACCACCTCCCCCGGATGCACCTCGCCGTCGGGCGTGTGGGTGTAGGTGAGGTTGTCCTTCATGTGTTCGGGCAACAAATGACGGCGGTTGCTGGTGGCGTAGATCAGCACATTCGGCGTGGTGGCGGCCACCGAGCCGTCCAGAATCGACTTGAGCGCCTTGTAGCCGGGCTCGCCGTCCTCAAAACTCAGGTCGTCACAAAACACGATGAATTTCTCGGGCCGGTCTGACACCAGATCGACGATGTCGGGCAAATCGACCAGGTCGGTCTTGTCCACCTCGATCAGGCGCAGGCCCAAATGCGCGTATTCGTTGAGGCAGGCGCGGATCAGGCTGGACTTGCCGGTGCCACGTGCGCCGGTCAGTAATACGTTGTTGGCCAGGTCACCGCGCACAAACTGCAGGGTGTTCCGCTGAATCTTCTCTTTTTGCGGCTCGATCTCTTTCAGGTCGCTGAGTTTCATGGCCCCAATGTGGCGCACAGGCTCGAGGCTGCTGCGTCCGGCGCTGCGTTTGCGGTAGCGGTAGGCGGTGGAGGCGGCCCAGTCCGGCTGCGCCAAGGATTGCGGCAGGACAGCCTCAATGCGGCTGATGAGCTGCTCGGCGCGCGCCAGCAGGTGCTCAAAATTCACATTCATGAGCGGTAGTCGGCGTTGATGGTGACGTACTCGTGGCTCAGGTCGCAGGTCCAGACAGTATCCGCGGCGGCGCCACGGCCGAGTAACACGCGCACGGTGATCTCGCTTTGTTTCATGACCCGTTGGCCATCTTCTTCGCGGTAAGCCGGGTTACGGCCGCCTTTCAGCGCCACGTGCACATCGTCCAGGTACAGGTCGATGCCGGTCTGGTCCAGGTCGGTGATGCCTGCGTAACCCACCGCTGCCAGGATGCGGCCCAGATTCGGGTCGCTGGCAAAAAACGCGGTTTTGACCAGCGGCGAGTGCGCAATGGCGTAGGCCACCTGCCGGCATTCGGCCTGGGTTTGCCCGCCCTCCACTTTGATCGATATGAATTTAGTAGCACCTTCCCCATCACGCACAATGGCTTGCGCCAGCTTTTGTGCCACACCCAGCATGGCGGCCTTGAGCGCTTGCCCGGCCGGGCTGGCCAGTGAATCAATCACCGGGTGCGCCGCCTTGTTGGTGGCAATCACCACAAACGAGTCGTTGGTGGAGGTGTCACCGTCCACTGTGACGCGGTTGAAAGAGCCTTCGGCCAACTCTGTGGCCAGCTGTTTCATCAAGCCGGGCGCGACGCAGGCATCGGTGGCCATGAAACCCAGCATGGTGGCCATGTTCGGGCGGATCATGCCTGCGCCTTTGCTGATGCCGGTGATGCTGACGGTCACGCCGTCAATGCTCACCTGCGCGCCAAAGGCTTTGGGCGCGGTGTCAGTGGTCATGATGGCCTCAGCCGCGCGCAGCCAGTTGTCGGGCTTGGCGTCAGCAATGGCGGCGTCCAGTCCGGCTTCGATGCGCTCCACCGGCAGGGTTTCCATGATCACGCCGGTGGAAAACGGCAGCACCTGCTGGGCGCTGATGCCCAAGCGGCCTGCCAGCGCGGCACAACTTTGCTGCGCCCGCGCCAGGCCGTCAGCACCGGTACCGGCGTTGGCGTTGCCAGTGTTGATGACCATCGCGCGAATGGTCTGGCCACCGTCCAGGTGCGTGCGGCAGATCTGCACCGGTGCGGCGCAAAAGCGGTTTTGTGTGAACACACCGGACACGCTGGCGCCTTCATCGATCAGCACCACCGTCAAATCCTTGCGGTTGGCTTTGCGGATGCCAGCCTCGGTGATGCCGATGGCCAGACCGGCAATGGGAAACAGTTCAGCGGGGTTCGGAGCGGGCAGGTTAACGGGCATGGTGGTCTTTCAAACGGCAAACAATTCGAGAGCAGATAAACGAAATCGGGCACAGGGCCCGATTTTGGTGAAATCAGGCACAAACCTGATTTTCCGGTGTTTTGGCAGGGTCAGCTCAGCTTGCCGTGGCACTGCTTGTACTTTTTGCCACTGCCGCAGGGGCAGGGGTCGTTGCGACCCACGCGCGGTATCTGTTTGGGCACCGTGGTGCTGTCGACAATGGTTTCCACCTCACCGGTTTCGGTGGGCGCGCTGTAGGTGACGTTGGACACCCGCTCGGCGCGGCTCTCCAGGTCGGCAGCGGCTTGGGCCGCTTCTGCCTGCGACTGCACTTTAACGGTCATCAGCAGCTTGGTGACTTCGTTCTTGACAGCGTCCAGCATCTGGCCAAACAGCTCGAAGGCTTCGCGTTTGTATTCCTGCTTGGGCTGCTTTTGCGCGTAACCGCGCAGGTGGATGCCCTGTCGCAGGTAGTCCAGCGCGCTCAGGTGGTCACGCCAGTTGCTGTCGATGGTTTGCAGCAACACCATGCGCTCAAACTGGGTGAAATTCTCCAGACCGACACGCTCCACCTTCTCGTCAAACACCTGGTTGGCATGGGCTTTGACGGTGTCGAGCAGGTCCTGGTCGGTGATGGCACTGGCGGCGTTGACCTGGGCTTGCAGCGCCAGCGTCATCTGCCACTCATCTTCCAGCACTTTTTCAAGGCCTGCCAATTGCCACTGCTCTTCGACCGACTCAACCGGCACAAACTGGCGCACGATGTCTTCAAAACAACCTTCGCGCAGGCCCTGAATCTGGGCCGACAGGTCGCTGGCGTCCAGAATCTCGTTGCGCTGCTGGTAAATCACCTTGCGCTGGTCGTTCGAAACGTCGTCGTATTCCAGCAACTGCTTGCGCATGTCGAAGTTGCGCGCTTCTACTTTGCGCTGGGCGCTCTCGATGCTGCGGGTGACGATGCCGGCCTCGATGGCTTCGCCCTCGGGCATTTTGAGGCGGTCCATGATGGACTTGACGCGGTCTCCGGCAAAGATGCGCATCAACGCATCGTCCAGGCTCAGATAGAAGCGCGATGAACCCGGGTCACCCTGGCGGCCGGAGCGGCCACGCAGCTGGTTGTCGATGCGCCGCGACTCATGGCGCTCGGTAGCGATGATGCGCAGGCCGCCCAGACCGGTGACCAGTTCATGGTCTTTTTTCCACTGTTCGCGAATGGCGTCGACCTGCTGCTGCTTCTGCGTATCGTCCAGCGCCGGGTCTTCCTCAATGGCCTCGATGATTTTGCTGACGTTACCGCCCAGCACAATGTCGGTACCCCGGCCGGCCATGTTGGTAGCAATGGTGATCATCTTCGGGCGACCAGCTTGTGCCACGATGTCGGCCTCACGGGCGTGCTGCTTGGCGTTGAGCACCTGATGCGGCAGCTTTTCTTTTTCCAGCAGCTCGGCAATCACCTCCGAGTTTTCAATCGAGGTGGTGCCCACCAGCACCGGCTGGCCGCGCCCGTAACACTCACGAATGTCCTTGATGGCCGCGTCGTACTTTTCCTGGGTGGTTTTGTAAACCCGGTCGAGCTGGTCGTCACGGCGGCTGGGTTTGTTGGGCGGCATGACCACCGTTTCCAGACCGTAGATTTCCTGGAACTCGTAGGCTTCGGTATCGGCGGTGCCGGTCATGCCGGCCAGCTTGCCGTAAAGCCGAAAATAGTTCTGGAACGTGATCGACGCCATGGTCTGGTTTTCAGGCTGGATGGCCACACCTTCCTTGGCCTCGACCGCCTGGTGCAGGCCCTCGCTCCAGCGCCGCCCGGTCATCAGGCGGCCGGTGAACTCGTCGACGATGATCACTTCGCCCGCCTGCACCACATAGTGCTGGTCCCGCAGGTACAGGTGCTGAGCACGCAAGGCGGCGTACAGATGGTGCATCAGCGTGATATTGGCCGGGTCGTACAGACTGGCACCTTCAGGGATCAGACCCATGCCGAAAAGGATGCGCTCGGCGTTTTCATGGCCGCGCTCGGTCAGGAACACCTGGCGGCTTTTTTCGTCCAGCGTGAAATCACCGGGCTTGATGATGCCCTCGCCGGTGCGCGGGTCGGCTTCACCCTCCTGCTTTTCCAGCTGCGGCACGATGAGCTTGATGGCCTGGTACAGATCTGTCTGGTCTTCAGCCTGGCCGCTAATGATCAGCGGCGTGCGCGCCTCGTCGATCAAGATCGAATCGACCTCGTCGACGATGGCGTAGTTCAGCCCGCGTTGCACACGGTCGGCCGCCTCGTAGACCATGTTGTCGCGCAGGTAGTCAAAGCCGTATTCGTTGTTGGTGCCGTAGGTGATGTCAGAACGGTAGGCGGCCTGTTTGTCGGCGCGCGGCATATTGGGCAAATTGATGCCGACTGAAAGCCCCAAAAAGTTGTACAGCTTGCCCATCCACTGGGCATCGCGATTGGCCAGGTAGTCATTCACCGTGACCACGTGCACACCGTTGCCGGTGAGCGCGTTCAGGTAGACCGGCAGGGTGGCGGTAAGCGTCTTGCCTTCACCGGTGCCCATTTCAGAAATTTTGCCTTCATGCAGTGACATGCCGCCGAGCAGCTGCACATCAAAATGGCGCATTTTCATGACGCGTTTGGAGCCCTCGCGCACCACGGCAAAGGCTTCTGGCAAAAGGTTGTCGAGCGACTCCCCTTGGCTCACCCGCTGTTTGAAGGCTTCCGTCTTAGCGCGCAAGGCCTCGTCGGTCAACTGCTCCAACCCGGCTTCCATCGCATTGATTTTGGCGACCGTATGGCGGTATTTTTTGATCAGGCGGTCATTGCGACTGCCGAAAATTTTGGTGAGGAAATTGGTGGCCATGAATGCGATGCGTGCCTGGTCAGCCCATCAAGGCAAACACGGCACGCCGTCCTTTATTACGATCTAACTGAAATGGGGATGCGCAGCGATGACACAAGCTTCAACAACTGCAACCTTAAAAACCAACGCCAACAATTTTACCTGCCCGCCACAGGCTTGGCCAAAACCCTTACCGTGCTGATCCGGGTGGCGGCAAAGGTGCAGACTTGGGAAGATTTTTTGCCAGCGTCAGCGCGGATGTAACCGGAGCCTGCTGCGTGGGGAAGAGAAATTTCTGCGGGTCCTGCGGTATGCCTTGCACCCAGACCTCAAAGTGCAGATGCGGTCCGGTAGAGCGGCCACTGGTGCCAATCTCAGCGACTTTTTGGCCCCGTTTGATCAAATCACCTGCTTTAACCAGCACCTTGGAGGCATGGGCATAACGCGTGACCAGCTCATTGCCGTGATCGATTTCGAGCATGTGACCATATTCCGGGTGGAATTTCTGCTCGACCACAACACCCCCGGCGGCCGCCAGGATCGGGGTGCCAGTGGCGGCCGCGAAGTCCAGACCGGTATGCAAAGCAGAGTGCCCCGTGAATGGATCAACGCGCCAGCCAAAACCCGAGCCCACGTTGCTCAAAGTCACCGGCTTTTGGGTTGGCGTCATCATGCGCTTCATCTTCAAATCAAAAAGCCTGGTTTCCAATGCCGACAGCGACGTCGTCCGCTGCGTGGCCAAGGCCTCGAAACCCAACATCGCGGTCTGCAGTTCCTCTATGGACAGCGCATGGGACGCGACCAAGGGCCCACCAGCCGCCGAGATTTCTTTGACGGCGGGCAAGGGCAAACCTGCCAAGCCAGAAACGCGTTCGCCCAAAGACTCCAACTGTTGCAGCTTGGCCTGAAGCTCGCCCAGTTGGCGCGCCATCACTTCCAGGTTTTCGCGCACAAAACGATCCCGCTGCGCAAAATCTTCCTTGGTCACCAGCTTGACCAGCGTACCAACCACGGGCCAGCCTTCTTGCGCACCTTTCAGAAACACCCAGTGGTACAGGCCCAGGGTGGTTAACATCAGGGTCAACGCGGCAGCCAATATCAAGGCGGCCAGACGTATCCCGGTAAGGTTGACAACGCGCGATCTGGCAAGCCGGGCATCGGTGATGATCAATTGCATCTGTTATTCCATCCAAGCGCATGAACCTACGCAGTCGCCGTCCTTTTACCCTGCTTCAAGCCAGCGAGAGCAACCCCGGGCTAGCCAAACTCATGGTTCGGCAGCAAGCGTCGTCGTCGAGACTGCAGGCCATAGAACCGTTGATTCCGCCACCACTTCGCACCTTTGTCAAGAGCGGCCCTTTTGAGGATGGGGCTTGGTGTTTGTTGCTGTCCAACAACACGACCGCTGCCAAACTGCGCCAGCTTCTACCCACGTTTGTGGAGAAACTGCGGGCAAGTGGCTTGGAGGTGACGTCCATCCGACTCAAGGTGAGTCGACAAATCTGAATGGTGCGATTATCGGAGTCGACAAAATTACGTAACCAATTGATTTTTAATAGTTAAAAACTGTGTCAGTTTCACTTTGTTCCCCGATTTGTTCCCCGGTTTTGCCTTTGATACCCGCCAAATCAGCGGTTTCCCGCATTGTGCTGTCGATCCTGATTCAGCCAAAAAGAATTTTCACGTCGTCGCTAATTTGATACGGTGGTGCGCCAGTCTGAGCATTACCGGGTAATGATGGTTTAGCGCGTGGCATTCAGCCTGCCCTCTATCCCTCTCAGTCTGCCCGTCAACCGGTCCACCAGGTCGTCGGTGCTCTGCATTGCCGCGATTGAATGGCTGTTAATTTTGCTCAGCAACCGCCCGTAGGTTTTCCAGTGCATCCCTTTGGGCTTGTCCCCCGCTGGGTTGGCAACACCTGCGCACCAGCCCAGCCGTCTGCGCACCTTGTCAGCTCGCTCAAAGGGCTTGCTTGATTCAGCCGTGCGAGTTGACTCATAGTTGATCTGTTGGCAGTGCCTGCACGCATAGGTGCTGCCGCCCCAAAGCACCGCCACCCGTTTGCCACAGCACGGGCAAAGCCACCACGGGCGTTTGCCGCCATAGTTGCAAGCCGTCCAGTCAACGATCACCTGATAACGCTTGTCCTGCCAGTCGTCACCATGCCTGCGCGTGCGGTAGTGCAGCGTCACCGCGTTGGCCGTGTCCACAATGCCGCCAATGCTGGCCACCACTGCGCCGCGCCTTGTCCACTGCCAGGTGAAGGTTCCACCAGGTTTCAGCAGGCCAGCGCGCGCTATCTTGCGAATGTCCAGCGCGTGCAGGTCGTCGGTGCTGCGTTTGGTGCGTGTGGTCATGTTGATGGTCTCCAAATTCGAACCTAAATCATTAGGTAAGTTAACAGTGTGTTTGTTTACTTTTGTACCGATTTTCAATACTCAAATTGCCTATAGCCCAAGCTGAATAAGCGCTAGACGCTATTCATTCTGAAGCCTTTTTGCTGCGTTTTTCTGCGTACTGTTTTGCGTACTTCGTTTTTGCGTACCAGTTCCTCTACACCAGCCTTTTCAACATATCACTTTGCTGGCGCATGGCCTGCCTGATTTGTCGTAGCTGGCCAGACAGTCCGCCCTTGAAGGCATTGCGCGCTGTCACCGCCTTACCTGCCTCGCTACGCGGCCCGGTTGATTGCGCCCACGGTTGCCATTGCTGGATTAACTCGCGCTGGCGCTGTCTGCGCTCCTGTGTCCAGGTAGTTGCCATTGCTTTGCTCCAATAGTTTGTTTGACTGGATTTGTTTTTTCCCCGTGCGCACGATGCCGTTGTTGATCTGTTGCGGCCCGGTAGTGACATTGGCTTGCTTGGCATAAACCAGCGGGGGATTCTTGATTGCGGCCAGTGTCTCCAATGTTGCCCGGCATTGGCTTTGCGCCTTGAGTGCTGTGCGCATGAATATCTCAAAGTTGGGCATGTACTCAGCACCTGTCGCACGCTCTGCCATGCGTGCAAACAAGGTCTGTAGCGCCGTGGCCTGATTCATCAGCATGGCCTCGGCCTGCGACAAGTCATTGCGGTTTGCCGCTGCACCTTGGTCTTTGAGCGTTTGCACCAGCGTGGGCACGTCCACGGTGTCCGTCATGCTGGCGTGTTCAGCACCCGCGATTACCCGGTAAGCCGCCAATTCTGGCGAGATCACCAGCGTGGCATAGTTCTTCGCCGTCGCGGTGGGGTCTGTTTTGTCGGCATCGCAATGCACTTGCTTGCGTGCCAGTATTTCAGTCTTTTTTGCTTTTGCAGTCGGTTTTATTGTGACCATGATGATTACCCGGTAATGTGGTTACTTGGCTTGGATACGGTCGTAATAGGCATCCTGTTGGCCACCGTCGAGTGTGTGCAGCAGCGCTGTCTGTGCTTCATTGATCAGCTTTTGCAGCATGGCCCGTTGCGTCAGCCCTTGGTGTGCGGCCATCCGTCTGAGGGCGGTCAGGCTATCGCTGTCGATCACCATGTCCATTCGGCTGGCGCTGGCGGTGTCCAGGTTTTTGCAATGCCGCGCCCGGTATGCCGCCTGAATCTGCGCATTGGTCAACGCCATGATGATTACCCGGTAATGGAAGATGTGCCGATATTACCGGGTAATGACGCTGTACGCTACAGTCCTCTGCCGTAAAGTGCTGTCTTTGCGTATTGCGGCCGACAAAGCCATCCAATCCGATCCAAATTAACCGGCTTCGATGGTTGCCTTGCCATTCATTCCGATTGAAAAAGGCCAGCGGTGCAATCTCTCACTGCCTAAAACGTAGGTCAGCATCAGGCTGATGGCTGCCGTTGAAGATTTTTTCCCCACGGGCAAGACCTGACCCACTGCAGACATAGCCACCGATCGAGTGGTCGCCTGACAGCGGTCGTTCAAGGGGTTCCGAATTCGAGCCACCAATGTCAGCTTCAGGGAAACTCAATCTGCAAAGTGGACCTCCCGTGACGACCAGGAGCCGGTATTGGGGAATGGTTCTTGAAAGCAGCCGTTCGCGGAGCCGAATTCTCGATGCCGGTCACTCGATTGGAAAAGCGGNTATCAAGCGAGCGGTTTAGTCCGATGGCGATTTCGCGAAGTTTAATTCTGGTCAATCGGCCGGTCGCGGACTTCGGCAAGGTCGCCCTAGGTGTCCGACAGGCCTTACCGGCAATGAATATTCAAGAACGCCAGCTTTGGTAAAGCCAGACGCCTTGTGGCGTGAGCCAACCCAGAAATCGTCACATTTCTTTCAAGATGCCGGTAACTAATTTTCCAGTAATCCGTGATCTGACCGACCTTGCCGCAACATCTTCAAAAATTGCGCCAGCAAACGATCCCGCAATGGGTTCAATTCGGACAAC
>MTEI01000037.1 GCA_002083775.1 Rhodoferax ferrireducens
TGTTGGTCTGGAAAGCAATGCCGTCAATCACACTGATGATGTCGCTGATCTTGCGGCTGGCCTCGTTGATGCCGCGCATGGTGTCCACCACTTGGGCCACCACTTCGCCGCCCTGCACCGCCACCGCGCTGGCGTTCAGAGCCAACTGGTTGGCTTGGGCGGCGTTGTTGGCGTTTTGTTTGACCGTGTCACTGAGCTGCTCCATGCTGGCACTGGTTTGCTCCAGCGCGGCGGCCTGGCTTTCGGTGCGTGCCGACAGGTCGGCATCACCTTGGGCAATCTCGGAGCTGGCCGTGGCAATGCTGGACGCCGAATCACGCACCTCGGTCACCAGTTTTTTCAATGAGGCGTCCATCTGGGCCATGACGCCCATCAGGCTCTCAGATCCACCCTGGTTGTCGATCCGGGTGTCCAGATCGCCTTGGGCAATGGCCTGCAGGGCCGCGCGGGCGGCGGCCGGGTCGCCACCGAGCTCCTTGCGCAAGGTGGACATCATGCGCAGACTCAGCACCAGCGTCACCAGCGCCGCCAGCACCGCCAGCCCGATCGAGACCGCCACCGCCATGCTGATGGTGCTGCTGACGCGAGCATAGGTTGCCTGAGACACCTGGGTAGCCGCCTTGCCCTGCTTGAGCAGTTCGGCCTTGAGCTCGCGCCAGGCAGGGGTTTCCTCCTTGTTGATGACCTCTTTGGCATCCGTATTGGCAGCCACCAGGCCCAGCACCTTGTCCTGCGCCAGCTTCTGGGCCGCACGCAGGGCGGGCAGCTTGCTCAAGGCAGCTTCCAGCTCACTGCCCTGGGCACTGGTCTGCGCCCGCGCAAACGCCGCGTTGTAATCTTTTTCGGCAGTTTTCAGGTTGTCAAAGGCCTTGGGGTTCTGCGGGTCCAGCAGAATATTGCGCATGGCCTGGCCCATTTGCAGGCCTTGGGCGTACATCTCGGCCAGCGACTGCTCTACCGCCTGCTCTGTTTGGGTATAGCGGTGAAATTCGCGCTGCGCGTTCATCAGGGCACCAATGCTGCTGAGCAGCGCCACAATAAAAATAACGGCAGGCGTCACCCCAAACGCGGTAATTCTGGAACTGAACTTCATGAGCGTCTCCTGATGGAAGAGCCAAATTTTACGCCGCACCCTCCAGCATAAATGGTCTTTTTACCGCAGGAAACCGATCCAATCAGCGCTAATGCACCTCTGACAAGAGGTGGGTTGCTCGGCTAGAAGGTTTCCCAATCCGAATCCGAGGTGCCACTGGCCACTGCGGGTGCGGTTTTGGCAGCGGGCGCAGCCAAAGGCACCGCCTGCCCCTTCACCGGGGGTCCTTTTGCCGACGAGGCACTGCGCGCCGCCGCACCTTTTGGCACACCCGTTGCGCGACGATCCACCCCTTTGAAGGCCACCGACTTGACCGGATGGGCGCGCACAGCAGCAGTCGGCAAGGGCTGCGAGGCCTCATGGTCACCCACACCCAGCTTGAACACGGCCACGGTTTGCACCAGTTCTTGCGCTTGCGCCTTGAGGCTGCTGGCGGCAGCGGCCATTTCCTCGACCAGCGCGGCGTTTTGCTGGGTGACCTGGTCCATCTGTGTCACAGCCTCGCCCACCTGGCCCACGCCCAGGCTCTGTTCATGGCTGGCAGCGCTGATCTCACCCATGATGTCGGTCACGCGTTTGATGGCATTCACCACCTCGTGCATGGTCACACCCGCCTTGTCCACCAGCGCGCTGCCCGATTCCACGCGCTCCACGCTGGTGTTGATCAGGGTTTTGATCTCTTTGGCAGCCTCGGCGCTGCGCCCGGCCAGGGACCGCACCTCGCTGGCCACCACCGCAAAACCCCGCCCCTGCTCGCCGGCTCGGGCTGCTTCCACCGCGGCGTTGAGCGCCAGAATGTTGGTCTGGAAAGCAATGCCGTCAATCACACTGATGATGTCGCTGATCTTGCGGCTGGCCTATGGTGTCCACCACCTCGGCCACCACGGAGCCGCCTTGCTCGGCCACCTGGCTGGCACTCATGGCGAGCTGGTTGGCCTGGCGCGCGTTATCGGCGTTTTGTTTGACGGTTGAGCTGAGTTCTTCCATGCTGGCCGCGGTTTGCTCAAGTGCACTGGCTTGAGATTCGGTGCGACTGGACAGGTCTTGGTTACCCTGCGCAATCTCGGCGCTGGCGGTGGCCACGCTGTCGCTGTTGAGCCGCACGTGCTGCACCACGCCTGCCAGACTGGTTTGCATCTTGGCCAGCGCTTGCATCAAGTGGCCAATTTCGTCCTGCCCACCTTGCGGCAGCGCCTGACTCAAATCACCCTCACCAATGCGCTGCGCAGCGGTGCTGGCCATGTCAATGCCTTTGGCGATGCCTCTTGAGATGCTCCAGCTGGCAAAGACCGCAATACCCAAGCACAGCGCCAGCAAGACCCCACCCAGCACAAACAGCTGGCTGAACATGGCTTCGATGGCGACGCGGGTGTCGCGCACGTTGGCAAGTTCGCCGTCTACCAAGTTCTGGGTCACGCGGGTGTAATCTGCGGTGGCGGGCACCAGCTTGTCACGCACCACCGCCTGGGTGCCGGCCTCGTCGCCTGCAGTCTTCAGGGCGTTGGCCTCGTCACGCACGGCCAGCCAGACCTTGCGTACATCACCCACCGCCTGGGCGCGCTGCCGAGAGCCTTCATCCTGGGCCAGTTCCAGAAATTTCTTTTGTATGGCCGTGGTGCCCACGCTGGTGGCAGCCATGTCGGCCTTGAAAAACTCGAACAGGGCAGGCCCCGGCGAGTAGGCCACCGCCAGCGAACGTGCGGAGTTCTGGCGCACATCGCCCTGCCATTTGTTGGCCAGATCCAGCAGCTGCGTCTGCACTTCGATGCGCTCGGTGGCCAGCGACACCTGGTTGATCCGCCAGGCAGCAAAAGCCGACAGAACCAAAAAAGCCAGCGTGATGGCAGCAAAACCGAGGGTCAGCCGGGTGGATATCTTCAGATGATTCATGGCGTTCGCCTTGTAAAGATGGGGCCTGGGTCGCCATCATAGGGTGATTCAGGCGCCATCATGATGGCAAAACAAGCTGACGGGAGCCTGCCACATCCCCGTTGAAGCGACTCGCCTGCTGGACCTGGCCCTGCGCACCGGCAAAAGGTCTTTGCTACACTAAATCGATGTTCATCCATAAAACCACCATCACAGGTTGTAGCGACCGGGGAGCCTGGCCCTGGCGTCCGCTGCAAGCAGCGTCAGCCCTGCGCTGACACCCGCCCCTCCTGTTTGAATGAACCGCAGCCCCGCGCTGCAACCGGTTGGAATTGGATGCCGCCGCCCTGTTGTTGTGGGCAGTTTGCAAACAGACCAACGGCGCACCTTGGAAAGAACGCCCGTCGTGATCTCAGAAATTGAATTTGACCAACTCCGCCGCCAGTGCTTCAACCGCATCCCGGTGACCGCCCAGGCGTTTGCCGACCTGGAAACGCCGCTCTCGCTGTACCTGAAGCTCACCCGCAGCGCCGCCAACAGCTTTTTGCTGGAATCGGTGGTGGGTGGCGAGCGGTTTGGCCGCTACAGCTTCATCGGCCTGCCCGCGCGCACCCTGTTGCGCACCAGCGGGTTTGGTGCCGATGCCAAAACCGAAGTGGTGACCGACGGTGTGGTGGTGGAAACCAGCATCGCCAACCCGCTGGACTTCATCGCCGACTACCAGAAGCGTTTCAAGGTGGCACTACAGCCCAACATGCCGCGTTTTTGCGGCGGCCTGGCGGGCTATTTTGGCTACGACGCAGTGCGTTACATCGAGAAAAAGCTGCAACACAGCTGCCCGCCCGACGAGCTGTTTTGCCCGGACATCTTGCTGCTGCAGTGTGAAGAGCTGGCGGTGATCGACAACCTGTCGGGCAAGCTGCATTTGATGGTATATGCCGATCCAGCCCTTGCCAATGCTTATGATCTAGCTATTCAAAGGCTAGCGCAACTGAAAGCCCTGTTGCGCGAGAGCGTGCAGGCGCCCGAGATCCTGCCCAGCCCGAGCCAGCCTGCGGTGCGCGACTTTGCCAAGGCGGATTACATCGCGGCGGTGGAGCGTGCCAAGGAGCTGATCGCCGGTGGCGACTTCATGCAGGTGCAGGTAGGCCAGCGCATCAAAAAGCCGTACACCCAAAGCCCGCTGAGCCTGTACCGCGCGCTGCGCTCGCTCAACCCCAGCCCGTACATGTACTACTACAACTTCAGCGGCGCGATCGACGGCGGCGCAGATTTTCATGTGGTGGGGGCCAGCCCGGAGATTCTGGTGCGGCAGGAAACCCTGCCCGCCGGCGCTGCTGCGGGAGGTGATGCGCTGGCGCACGAGCTTGCTCACGGCCCCATCAAAAAAGTCACCATCCGCCCGCTGGCCGGCACGCGCCCGCGTGGGGCCACGCCCGAGCTGGACAAGGCCGCCGAGGTGGAACTCATCAACGACCCCAAGGAACGCGCCGAACACGTGATGCTGATTGACCTGGCGCGCAACGACATTGGCCGCATCGCCCAAATTGGCAGCGTGAAGGTGACTGATGCGTTTTGTGTGGAGCGCTACAGCCATGTCATGCACATCGTCAGCAACGTCGAAGGCACCTTGCTCGACGGCATGAGCAGCATGGATGTGCTCAAAGCCACTTTCCCGGCGGGCACGCTGACCGGCGCGCCCAAAGTGCACGCCATGGAACTGATCGACCAACTGGAGCCGACCAAACGCGGCATCTACGGCGGTGCCTGCGGTTACCTAAGTTACGCCGGTGACATGGATGTGGCGATTGCGATCCGCACCGGCATCATCAAAGACCAGATGCTTTACGTGCAGGCGGCGGCGGGCGTGGTGGCCGACTCGGTGCCAGAGCTCGAATGGAAAGAAACCGAAGCCAAGGCGCGCGCACTGCTGCGGGCGGCTGAACTGGTGGAAGAAGGGCTGGAGTGAAGACCGTTGCGACGATCGACTTCGACGATGTGGTTCGCCGCATCATCGATATCAATGCGCAACTGCGCGTGCAAGCCTCGCGGGCAGTCAACCTGAGCCTGACTTTGCGCAACTGGATGATCGGTTACTACATTGATGCGTTTGAACTGCGGGGTTCCAATCGCGCCGACTATGGCGACCAGTTGTTTGCGAGACTCTCCAACGAGCTGACAACAGCTCGCCTGAGTAACTGCGACAAACGCCAGCTCTACCGCTACCTGCGTTTGTTTCGCACATATCCGCAGATAGTGGGGACGCTGTCCCCACAATTGACAGGTTTGCTGCTGAGCGATGCGACTGTAGGCCTTGATCCTGCAAAAGTGATGACACCGTCCCCACAATTGGGCGCGTCCCAACTGGTGTCGCAACTCTCGTATAGCCATCTGGAACTGCTGGTGGATATTGATGTAGAGCTCAAGAGACAGTTCTTTGAGATTGAATGTCTGCGGGGCAACTGGTCAGTGCGCGAGCTCAAGCGGCAAATTCACAGCCTGTACTTTGAGCGCAGTGGCCTATCAACCCATAAAAACAGACTTTCAAACTTGGTGCAAGACCAAGCCGAAAAGGCTGTAGCCACGTTGAATGTGCGCGACCCGTATGTCTTTGAGTTCCTGGGCATCAAACCTGCGGAAGTGATGCACGAGTCGCAAGTTGAAGCGGCCATTCTTGCCAACTTGCAGGAATTTTTACTGGAACTGGGCCACGGCTTCTGCTTTGAGGCGCGTCAAAAACGTATTCTGATTGGTAGCGAACACTACTTTATCGACCTCGTTTTCTACCACCGCATTCTGAAATGCCATGTCCTGGTGGAACTGAAACTAGCCGAGTTCAGTCACGACAACATCGGCCAGCTCAACACCTATGTGAGTTGGTACAAGGAAAAAATCATGCTCGAGGGCGATAACCCGCCAGTTGGCATCCTCCTGTGCACTCACAAGAACCACGCGTTGGCCAAGTTTGCGTTGGCGGGCATGGACAACCAGCTTTTTGTATCCAAGTACCAATTGGAACTGCCCAAGCGGGAAGACATTGAGCGTTTTCTGGCAGACAAGTTACGTGAAGTGGAGGTACCGGATGGCAACCCGCAGTAATCGCTGGCGTAACGGTCAGGCGCTACCTTGGCGCTCTCGCATGCTGAACGGCCACCCGTCAATGCACAGAACGCAACTCAATAAACAGGTTAAACCATGAAACTCCTGACGATCGACAACTACGACAGCTTCACCTACAACATCGTCCAGTACCTGGGCGAGCTGGGGGCGCAGGTGACCGTGGCGCGCAACGACGAAATCACGATTGAAGACATTGACGCGATGCTGGCGGCGGGCCAGCTGGACCGGCTGGTGATCTCGCCCGGCCCCTGTTCGCCCGCTGAGGCGGGTATTTCGGTCGCCGCCATCCAGCACTTTGCTGGCAAACTGCCGATTCTGGGTGTCTGCCTGGGCCACCAGGCGATTGGCGCGGCGTTTGGCGGCACCATCATCCGGGCGCAACAACTCATGCACGGCAAAACCAGTGTGTTGACCACCACGCAGGAAGGCGTGTTTGCCGGGTTGCCGGAGCAATTCACGGTCAACCGCTACCACTCGCTGGCGATTGAGCGCGTCACCTGCCCGGCCTGCCTGCGAGTCACAGCCTGGACGGATGATGGCGAGATCATGGGGGTAAAACACAACACAATTGACATTGAAGGCGTGCAGTTTCACCCCGAAAGTATCCTAACTGAACACGGCCACGCGATGCTGAAGAACTTTCTGAACCCCCGCGAAACCAACGCTAAGGCAATCTGACGCAGTAGAAAATTGCTTCAATAAACAGAGCTTCTAACCCTTTACTATCATGGGTTAGAGGTCTAAACGATATAGAACGTACAGTCCATTCTTCATGGCAAAAAAACCGACCTCTGTGCAGCAGCAATTCAATACCTGGCTGACGCGGCAGCCGCACGAGTTACTGGTAGCCATGCTGCTGGAAGTCGCGCAGCGCGATGATCGTCTGGCGCAGGTGCTGCTGGTCAAGTCCACCCCGGCGGGCGGGCAAGACACGCTGGCGGACGACTTGCGCCTGTTGATTGACGACGTGACAACAGTGCACCGCTTTGTGGACTGGCGCAGCATGCACACCTTTGTCGATCCGCTCGACCAGGCCGTGGACACCTTGGAAACGCTGTTGACCCCTGAGCATGCACCGGCCTTGGTCGAACTGGCCCGCTACGCCATCGAACGGACCGAGGCGGCCATGGAAGAGGTAGACGACTCTGATCGCATGGTGGGCGATGTCCTTGTCCGGTTGGGCGAACTGCATTTGAAGGCCTGCCAAATCGCCCGCCCAGATCCTGAAACCCTGGCGCACGACCTGTTTGAACTGGAAACTACGCTGCCCTTTGGCGTCTGCAGCTTCAGCGCGGTCACCTACCGCGACGTGCTGGGCGAAAAGGGTTTGCAGTGCTACCGCGCGCTGGCACAAGCGCAGTGGGACGCACCGTTGACCGCACCTGGTAGCGCCGCGCTACACACGGTCTTCAGGACCCGCAGCTTCAAAATCACCCGGGTGATGGAAGACCTGGCGCGGGCCAGTGGCGACGTGGACGAGTTGGTAGCCATCAAATCCCATGATCTCGGCAGCGCCTACAGCTATTTAACGATTGCCGAGATTTTGGCCAACGCTGATCGCCATGACGAGGCCCTGCAATGGGCCGAACGCGGTGTGGCGGCTCACCCGGACCGCACCGACAACCGTCTGCGCGATTTTCTGGTGGCAGCTTACCTGCTGCACCAGCGCGGTGATGACGCCTTGCAGCTCACCTGGATTCAGTTTGCCGAGCAGCCGCACCTGGAAGCCTACAAAAAACTGCACACCGTCGCCAGCCAATTGAGGCTGTGGCCAGCGCAGCGGGAGCGGGCATTGGCCTGGCTGGCATCGGAGGTGGCCCGTGAGGCGGCAAAAACCAGCCGTTTCAACCCGCACCCCTCGGTGCCTGACACCTCGCGCCGTCTGGAAATTGCGCTGTGGGAGGATGACCTGGACGGTGCCTGGGCGGCCCATCAAACCGGCCAGTGCCAGCAGCGGCTGCGCATCCGGCTGGCGCAGGCGCTGGCGGCCGCGCGCCCTGCCGATGCAGCCCATCTGCTGCGCCAGTTGGTGCCGGAAATCGTTGAAGAAACCAAAAACAGCGCCTATACCAGCGCCATTGAGCTGATCAAGCAAATCAAACCGCTGATGCTGGCCATGGATCAAGGTGCGCAATGGCCAGCCTATCTGGTCAAGTTACGCACCGCGTTCAAAGCCAAGCGCAACTTCATCAAGCTGCTGGACGGGATCAAAGGGTGAACACCTTGTTACCCACCTCGGCTATCGCTCTCAACACAATAGCTACTTGCCCTTTATATACAAGGGCTAGAGGCCAAAAAGATATATAAACCATGACCCACATCGTCGATCTGCGCAGCGACACCGTCACCCAACCCACACCCGCCATGCGCGCTGCCATGGCCGGCGCGCCGGTAGGTGACGATGTGTTTGGCGACGATCCCAGCGTCAACGCATTGCAAGACAAACTGGCGGCCATGCTGGGTTTTGAAGCGGCGCTGTTTGTCCCCACTGGCACACAAAGCAACCTGTGTGCGTTGATGGCGCACTGCCAGCGAGGGGATGAATACATCGTCGGCCAGATGGCGCACACCTACCGCTGGGAAGGCGGCGGCGCGGCGGTGCTGGGCAGCATCCAGCCGCAACCGCTGAACCATCAGAGCGACGGTACGCTGGCGCTGGACGAGATCGAAGCCGCCATCAAACCCGACGACGCGCACTACGCCAGAACCCGCCTGCTGACGCTGGAGAACACCTTTGGCGGCAAGCTGCTGCCGTTGGACTATGTGCAAGCGGCGACCGATCTGGCCCGTCAACATGGTCTGGCAACGCATCTGGACGGCGCACGGCTGTTCAATGCGGCGGTGGCGCAAGCTGTCAAGGTCGCTGATGCTTATATGACAAATCAGGCTCTAGCCCAATCGGCGCAAGGGCGAGCAGCTATTGATTCTGACCACCACAGCGCAGGCAGGGCGGGTGAAGCATCTGCTGACACAGCCGCCGGAGCAGGCTCAGCGGATGTACCCGCTGTGACCCGGACACCCAGCCTTGAGGCCATCGTGCGGGAGGCGCGCCGCATCGCCCAGTGTTTTGACAGTGTCTCGGTCTGCCTGAGCAAAGGCCTGGGCGCGCCAGTCGGCTCGGTGTTGTGCAGTAGCGCAGAGCTGATCCACCGCGCCCACCGCATCCGCAAGATGGTCGGCGGCGGTATGCGCCAGGCGGGTATTCTGGCCGCGGCCGGAAGTTATGCGCTGGAAAACAACCTTACCCGCCTGGCCGACGACCACGCGCTGGCCACACGGCTGGCCGTCGGACTGGCTGGCTTGCCGGGCGTGGTGGTGGAGCCGCCGCAAACCAACATGGTGTTCATCGATTTGACCGGTGAAGCCAAGACCAGAGCGCCGGAACTGCTCGCCTATTTGAAGTCGCAAGGCGTACTGACCACCGGCTTGTACCGGCTGCGCCTGGTCACGCATCTGAATGTGGATACAGCGGGTGTAGACCAGGCGGTAGCCGCATTCAGAGCGTTTTTTGCCGGGACAAGCGCTTGATGGAGAGTTGGGTCGTCTGGCTACACAGCCTGCCCGAGCTGTCGCTGGCCGGGCTGGGCATTTCGCACCTGAGCCTGTTCATCGTGGCGGGCATTGTGCTCAACCTCACGCCGGGGCCGGACGTGCTCTACATCCTGTCGCAGGCGGCCAAGGGCGGTGCACGGGCCGGTAGTGCGGCGGCGCTGGGCATTTTGGCGGGCTGTTTTATCCATATTCTGGCGGCAGCGCTGGGTCTGAGCGCGCTGATTGCGGCATCCAGCGCGGCGTTCACGGTGCTGAAATGGCTGGGCGCGGCGTATCTGGTGTATGTCGGCTGGGGTATGTTGCGCTCTGCCAAAGGTCCTAATTTGATAGCTGCTAGCCCTTTACCGATAAGGGCTACAGGCACCGGACTTGGGGTTTTTCCAGGGCTTGGGGTTTTGCCAAAAAGCTTGAAAACAATTTTTGCCAATGGTTTCTGGACCAATGTGCTCAACCCCAAGGTGGCGCTGTTTTTCCTGGCGTTTGTGCCGCAGTTCATCACGCCCGATGCCACCCACAAAACGCTGGCGTTTCTGGCGCTGGGGCTGGTGTTCAACCTCAACAGCCTGTGGATCAACCTGGGCTACGGCTGGCTCGGTGCCACGGTGGCTGCTGCCGTAGGCCGCCAGCAGTCGCCGTTTTGGGCTGGTGTGTTGGAAAGGGTGCACTGGCTGGAACGCCTGGCGGGTGCCGCGTTCATCGCCTTTGGGCTGAAGCTGGCCTTGACCGACAATCCGGCTGAGGCCAGTCCATGACCATCCAGCGCCCCGATTGCATGGATCCCGGGTCGTTGCCCGGGATGACCGCCTTGACCACTCTCAGATAAACACGCTTTGTATATGACTGCCCCCGGAGCCCCCATGCCGCACACCATCAAGATCACCCCGCAGGAAGCGCTGCTGCGCACCATCGAGCACCGCGAGATTTTTCATGACGAGATGCTCCACATCGTGCGCCAGATCATGCAAGGCGAATGGTCGCCGGTGATGCTGGCGGCGTTCATCACCGGGCTACGCGTCAAAAAGGAGACCATCGGCGAGATCACAGCCGCCGCGCAGGTGATGCGCGAGTTTTCCACCAAGGTCGAGGTAGCCGACAAAACCCACCTGGTCGATATCGTCGGCACTGGCGGCGACGGCTCCCACACTTTCAATATCTCGACCTGCGCCATGTTTGTGGCGGCGGCAGCGGGGGCCAAGGTCAGCAAACACGGCGGCCGCAGCATCAGCAGCAAGAGCGGCAGTGCTGATGTGATGGAGTCGCTGGGCGTCAACATCAACCTCAAACCCGAGGCTATCGCACAATGCATCGCGCAGGTCGGTGTGGGTTTCATGTTCGCACCGAACCACCATCCCGCTATGAAAAACGTGGCACCCGTGCGCCGTGAAATGGGTGTCAAGACCATCTTCAACCTGCTAGGGCCGCTGACCAACCCTGCCGGTGCACCCAATATCTTGATGGGCGTGTTCCACCCGGACCTGGTCGGTATCCAGGTGCGGGCGCTGGAGCGCCTGGGCACCGAACACGCCGTGGTCGTCTATGGCAAGGACGGGCTGGACGAAGTGAGCCTGGGGGCCGCCACGCTGGTGGGCGAACTCAAGGACGGCAAAGTCACCGAATACGAAATCCACCCCGAAGACTTCGGTCTGGCCATGGCCAGCACCCGCGCTTTCAAGGTGGAAACGCCTGACCAGTCGCGCGCCATGCTGCTGGGTGTGCTGGATAACATGGATGGCCCGGCCAAAGAGATCGTGATCTTCAACGCCGGTGTGGCGCTGTACGCCGCCAATGTAGCCAATTCGATGGCAGCCGGTATCCAACAAGCGCGGGCAGCTCTTGAATCAGGAGCAGCCAAGGCCAAACTCGGCCAGTTGGTCACCTTGGCGCACACCCTGAGTGCCGCGTCATGATGAAGTTGCTGGACACCGACGGCGCCTGGATCGCCATTGGCATCTCGGTGTTTTTCATCGTTGTCGGGGTGGTCATGAAACGTGTGTTTGTCAACATCCTGAAAAAGAGCGCGCAAGAATCCGAAGCCTCCTGTGCCACATCTGAGACCCAAAAACATGACTGATATCCTGAACACCATCGTCGCCGTCAAGTTTGATGAAGTGGCTGCCGCCAAAAACAAGAAACCGCTTGAGGTGGTGCGTGCCGACGCCGAGAGCCGGGTGCTCACGCGTGATTTCGTTGGTGCCCTGCGCGCCAAGATCGCCTCTGGCCAGCCCGCGGTGATTGCCGAGATCAAAAAAGCCAGCCCGTCCAAAGGCGTGATCCGCGCCGACTTCATTCCGGCCGACATCGCGCAAAGTTACGCCGAATTTGGTGCCGCCTGCCTGTCGGTGCTGACCGATCAGCAATTTTTTCAGGGTTGTGGCGACTATTTGAAGCAGGCCCGCGCATCGTGCCACTTGCCGGTGCTGCGCAAGGATTTCATGGTGGATGCCTACCAAATCTACGAATCGCGCGTTCTGGGGGCCGACGCCGTGCTGCTGATCGCCGCCTGCCTGAGTGACGCGCAGATGAAAGAGTTTGAGCACATCGCCCGCAGCCTGGACATGGCGGTGCTGGTGGAAGTGCATGACGCAGATGAGTTGCAACGCGCGCTCAAGCTCAAAACGCCACTGATCGGCGTGAACAACCGCAACCTGAAGACCTTTGAGGTCTCGCTGGACACCACACTGACGCTGATGAAAGACATCCCCGCTGATCGCCTGCTGGTGTGTGAAAGCGGCATCCACACCCGCGACGACGTGTTGCGCATGGGCGCGGCCGGGGTCAATGCGTTTCTGGTCGGCGAGGCGTTCATGCGCGCGCCGGAGCCGGGCGAGGCGCTGGCGGCGCTGTTTGGCTGAATCCATGCCAGTTGATACCGCAGGCTTGGTCGTTGATTTGTTGACCGCCGCGACCGCGGTTGCGGCTTCCGCAGTTGTCATTGCGGGCCTGACCCGCAATCCATGTTGTCGATAATCGACTGTCGTAACACCCCGACATGACCAACCCTACGCAACTCACCTCGGCTGACCCATTAAATTGGCCTGTAGCCCCCGGCTGGCAAGGACTGGTTACTCACTTTTTTGAGAATGGAAAAGGGCTTGCACTGCTGACTTTTTTGCAGCAGCGCCTGCAGAACGGGGCGGTGATCTTCCCGCCCCAACCGCTGCGTGCGCTGGAACTGACGCCACCCGACAAAGTGCGCGTCGTCATCTTGGGCCAGGACCCCTACCACGGGCGCGGCCAGGCAGAGGGTTTGGCGTTTTCAGTCGCACCTGGGGTGGCCATTCCACCCTCTTTGCGCAATATCTTCAAGGAACTGCAGCGCGACCTAGATGAACCCATCCCTGCTTTTCCCACGCCCGGCGGCAGCCTGGTGCGCTGGGCAAGGCACGGGGTGCTGTTGCTCAACACCTGCCTGACAGTGGAAGAGGGCCAGCCTGCCAGCCATGCCGGCAAAGGCTGGGAGATGTTGACAGACAGCATCATCCACTCGGTTTCGCAAAACACCACGGCCACGGTGTTCATGTTGTGGGGCAGCCACGCGCAGAGTAAACGGGCGCTGATTGATGCCTCGCGCCATCTGGTGTTGTGCGCCAACCACCCGTCTCCCTTGTCGGCGTTGCGCCCGCCTGTGCCCTTCATGGGCTGTGGGCATTTTTCTCAGGCGCGTGCCTGGCGCGAACAGCATCAAACCACCCCATAGCCCGGCTTATGGGCATGCACCAGCGCGTCTTTGTCGACAAAGAACTTGCTGAAAAACTTGTCGGCCAAGCGACAAAAGCCAAAGTCCATGGCATAATCTCGCGTTCACCATGGAGAGGTGGCCGAGTGGTTAATGGCAGCAGACTGTAAATCTGCCCTCTTACGAGTACGGTGGTTCGAATCCACCCCTCTCCACCAGTGACTGATTGACTGTTTGATAGCCGTTGGAGCGCGTGCTCAAGGGCACGGGAGCTCTGCAGCGGTAGCTTGCAAGGCAGGCCTGTGCGGGGTTCGTATAGTGGTAATACCTTAGCCTTCCAAGCTAAAGCGAGGAGTTCGATTCTCCTACCCCGCTCCATAGCCTGGGCAGTTTGATCGGTATGACAAGATTCAGCCCATTTGGCTCAGTGGCAGAGCACTCCCTTGGTAAGGGAGAGGTCCCGGGTCCGATTCCCGGAATGGGCACCAGATTTTTTAGTTTGACGGTTCTTTAATTTTCGGAGTCACAAAATGGCAAAAGAAAAATTCACACGCACCAAGCCCCACGTCAACGTGGGCACCATCGGTCACGTTGACCACGGCAAAACCACCCTGACCG
>MTEI01000038.1 GCA_002083775.1 Rhodoferax ferrireducens
AAATCTGGCTTGCCGTGAAACAGTCTGAAGGTTCACATCAGTGGAGTACATGCGGCCACTGGATGACTGTTCATACCGGTGAATGACGCAACCAGGCGCAACAGTGTTGTGGGCACTGTGCAGGATTAGCTGAATGTCCAGCATCACATAACCAGCATGCTTGGGGTCAACAGGGCAGGCAGTGGACAGGCCCTTGCTGTGCTTCTCCAGCTCCACCTCCATCAGCGCATGCAGCTCCTCCAGCTTGGCCTGGTTGACCGGCACAGGGGATAGCACCGGCACAGTCCAGCCGCTTTGGGTGACTAGCTTGCCGGTCTTTGTCTTTGCCTTGGAGACAATCGCATTGTCTGGGGCCTTGTGCCTGACCTCGCCACTTCCAGCCAGTAGCCTGGTGCCCACCTTGGGCGGTTTGCTGAAAAACTGCTTTCTCAGGCTGTCCAAGTGTGGGGTCAGTCTGTATGGCTTTGTCCGGCCTTCTTTTAGAGACCAATCCATCCGGGTCTCGAAGATGCCCAGCCGCTCATTGATGCCATTGAACTTGCCGCGCCCGAACTTGGCTTCAAGGCTTACAAAGGTGAAGAATGACCAGCCAGGGTAATGCGAGTGCGCCTGATACCTGTTGCCGCACTTCTTAATCATGCGGGTCAGCTCCATTTGCGCATCCAGTGGTTCATCAGCGAAGCCTGCGAGGTGTTCGCGCAGGTAATCCCTGAATGCTTCTGAAATGTAGGCATCGCGGTCGGTCTGCTTTTGTTTTTTGCTCATCCCTGTTGACCTTTTGGCGCTGTTGGCCTTGTGGTTGATGGATTGTCTTAGGCCTTGAATACCCGCTCGACATTGGCATAGACCACACCGGTCTTGCTCTTTGACTGCAACACCAAAATGTTGCACGCCATGCCCAGCAGCTCCTCCAGGTCAAAGCCCTTGCTGATTTCCTTGTCGGTCAGTGGGCGACCCAGCATCCCCTCGATGACCTCGGCCAGTTTTGACTGTTTGGTCAGTTGCGGGGCGGTGGAGCGCATCACCTTGTCGCTGTCATATTCGCCGCCATCAATGCAGAACTCGAACCCAATGCGCTGGCCATAGGCATTGGCGAACTGCTTGATGTTGGTCAGGTGGGCCTTGTAGGTGCCATCTTTGACAGTGGGCGACTTCTCGGCGGTGGTCTGGTGCTTAACTACTATTGCCATTTTTGGCCTCCTTTTCTCACTGAAACTTTTTAACAATCGACCGTTCGTTAAAACCTGTCAGTCACTCAGGTTCACCGAACGGCCTAGACAGACCCGGTTTCTCCCTGCTTGTCCATTCAACTTTGACCGGCTCTTTCATTCCAAAGTGCTGCAACATTGCTTCGACAACATCAGCTCGTGCTGGTCGCTTTGTGCCGGCATAAAGACTTTCACCATCCCAATCTGGTTGGTTTGGGTCAGGCTCGGCTGTTGCGTCCTGGTAGAACTTTGAGATATGGAAAAAGCCGGGATGCTCCAGTGATGGCACGACCCACCATGCCGCGTCATCTGTTGTTGCACACATCCAGTGTCCGGGTGTCGGTGACCAGGTTGGAACAGGCCAATTTGTGAGTGCATCAGTCCTGATTGATGACAGTGGAATCTCCGTCAAATGCGACACCGTGTCGTATTTGGAACTCAGCGACCGGATAGGCACAGGCTTGCCTTCAGCCGCTGCCATGTATCTCTGCGCCTGCCTTGGTGAAACCTTGACATTGGTTTCCAGCCATTCGCCGAACTGACCATGCGCCAGGGATGCCTTGACCTCCAGCAGTAGCTTGCCTGCCTCTATCGCGTGGTGCATGGCCTCATTGGCTTTTGTGGTGGCCTGCTCGGCATGGCTGTTGATCTCGTTGGCAATGGTGACTCTGATGTTCATATTTAGCCTTTCAAGTGGAATCGGATTCCAGTTCGATGGTTGGTTTCAATGGGTGGTGACATTGCTCACCAGACCCCAAAATGAAGGGTCGATCAGCCAACGACACAATGCCGCCGCTGTGCTGGGTTGCATGGTGCTGACCAGTGCGACCTGCTCAGACGGTTGACCCTTCAGACGCAGCAAAGCCCCAGCAGCCGCATTGACTGCCAGGGCATCCACTTTTGCAGGCTCCAGCCGGGTGGCCTGCTTGATGATGTTGGGAGGGAAAAGGTTTTGCAGCTCAGATTGAATTGACAAGTGAACTCCTTTTCAGCAGCAGGTGGATGGTGGCCGGTGCCCAGGTCTTGCCGGTCTTGGTGGGGATGCCGCGACCATTCAGGTCATCAGCGATGAATTGCAGGGTGTTGCCGCCGGTGCGCGATGCCTGAATCTCAGCCACGATCTCGGCTTCCTGTTGGACTTGCACCAGTCTGCCCTCGATGGCTTCAAAGCCATAGGGTGTGATGTTGGTGTACTTCTGGTTGGTGGCCTTCTTGTGTTGCAGTGCGCCAGAAGTGCGCTCGGCGGTCAGATTGCGCTCGAACTCAGATAGGACTGCGAGCATCTGAAACATCATCTTGCCTGCCGCTGTGGTGGTGTCGATTGACTCGGACAAGCTCACCAGGTCCCCCTTCTTTTTGGCGACCAGCTCACTGATGCCAATCAGGTCTTTGGTAGACCGGGCCAGGCGGGACAGGGAATAGGACACCAGGGCCATGCCCTTCTTCATGCTGGACAGTGCCTTCAGTAACTCGGGCCGGTTATCCATCTTCTTGCCACTGATGCCAGCATCAACATAAACACATGACAGCTCATAGCCATTGACCAGACACCAGGCATTGATGCGAGCTTCTTGTGCTTCCAGGCTCACGCCTTCGCTTGCTTGCTTCTCTGTGCTGACCCTGATGTAACCGATGGCTGTTTTCATGGAATGTTTTCCTTTTAACTTGGATACTATGTTATCACATACTTATGCGCTTGTGTAACTACATATTTAGATATGTGTCGTGAATGGGCAAAAGAAAACCCGCACAGTGGCGGGCTTCTTCATGGCCGGAAAGACTCAGGGCACATAGGCATCATCATTGCAGACAAGGCCAAGGCGCAGTGCTTCAGCTTTCAGGCCAGCAGTGCTGTTAGCAGTAACAAGCTTGTCGCCATCCTGCACCATGCACACCGGAATCATTGCCCTCGGGTTTGGGTCATCCCAGATCAGCCTGGGCTTGGGGTCTCCCTCGATGCCGAATGGTGCAGGCCTGACTGTCTGGCCTTGAATACTTGCCGCATGAATACCGAACATATTTCCCCCTTCTTTAGTTAGTGACCTGTAACACATGGTGCGTCTTTGGCAGATTCAAGCCCCGCCCTTCCTGCTTTTCTTGCCAGCCTTCTTGCCGACTCCGGCCAGAACTGGGGCTCTAAGCCGAAACACCAGAAAATTCCGTCACCGGGGTTCTACGCCAAAACCATCCACCATCATCGTGTGGTGACACAAGCAACCGCTTCAATTACTGATCGTTTAGCTAACTTTGATTTTTAAATGAGTTAGGTTACACATTTGAGCCAAACAACGGGCCTTTTTGGCCCATTTTTTGAGTGTCAGGAAAACGACCGTTTTATGAACTCAGCTCCACTTAATTCGGTTAAAAATAACAAAATTATTCTCATCTTTGGTTCCAAGCGGCGAAGGTGGTGAGGGCATCAATGCGCTTCCAGTGGGTAAAAATTTGCACCTCAGTTTGGTAAGTCTTTTTAAAATTGGCCGTTCAATCAATTGATGCATCAGCAGTGCTGTTATTACGGCAATGGTCAGCAACCCTAACCAAGCAATTACGTTATCCCATGCGCCAGAACCGCAGAATGGTGCGATTATTCGTGCGCTCGCTGCATATATCGGGACATGAATGAGATAAAGAGCATACGAGGAGTCTCCTAGGCCAGAAAGTTTTTTTAGAGGAACATATCCTCGGTCCGCCTCTAGTCCAACCATGCCCCAAACAATAAATGCCCAAGCTGGTCCAAAAGACAATACACGTTGCCAGTTGCTCTCGAACAAAGCCAATGGGGATTGCAACTCCAAAAACCCAGCTACCAACGCCCAAGCCACCCCGAACCCAAGTAATACCTGTGGCATAGGACGCAAACCTCTGGCGGCAAACAGACCGACCGCAGCTCCAAGCCCGAAATTAAGAGTTAGAGGGTGGGTAATCAGTGTCACCATCGGCGAAGCTCCAATTGCGGTGGAGTCAAAAGTAAGCCAAACATTTCCGATAGCAACCATCACCATCCAGCCAATTAAACCCCATGCTAATCGGCGTGCCGGTAGCAGTAAAAGAATCGCAAAAGCAACATAAAAATACATTTCATGAATGAGTGTCCAACCTACTGCAAGTAAAGGTGGGCGCTGATGTGGCCAAAGGGAAAAGTCAGCGAGAAAATTTGGCGCACCAGAAATGCTGGCAAATACCCAACCAGGTCGAATCATCCAAACAATACTTATTGCACCCAATGCGATCCACCACATTGGATAAATTCGTGCAATTCTGGCAAATAAAAATGCTGGAATGATCGAAGCCGAACCAGCTCCGAACCTTGTCAAATGCACCATTACGAAGCCAGACAGTACGAAAAAAAGGTCGACCCCCGCAAAACCAAATTGGGCTGAGGCAGGAAGAACTGGCCCGCCAAAAAACCGTTGATCGATGCCATACAGGTGGCCCGTTGCGACCATGATCGCAGCAATCGCACGAAGAACCTGAAGGGAAACTAATTTGCCTCCGGAATTTGAATTTACTGAATTTGACATACCGGCAGTCTAGCTTGACAGAACGCCCTGTCGTGTCATAAGCCCAGCTTGGTCGTTGCGAACAAAAAGTGCCTCCAAAACCGGCCCAATTTGATACGACCGGGCGTTATGTAAAGCAGAAAACCGCCTTTTTTGGCTTAGAACCCCTGTGCGGTGACGGAATTTTCTGGGGTTACACCCATCTTGACCGTCAGGAATGGCGCAGACAAGAATTTAAAAGTCGATGTAACTTGGCACTTAAATTGACCAGTTAATCCGGTTTTCCGTTCCACTGCACCTCAGACCCCGTATGCAACATTTATTTATTCAGCTCTTTCGACACCAGGCCGACAATGATGTCGGTGACTGTGCAATCCTGCTCGACCGCCATCAGGCGCAGCTTCTTGTGAAAATCTTCCTTCAGATTGATGGTCAGCCGCCGGTAGCCTTCGGGTGCATAAAACACCCGCTTATCAGCCGGTGATGCTTTGGCCGGTTCAGGCTTGCTTTCAGCGAAGGCCACAGCCGCCGCCGCTTTGTTCAGGGTTGGTTTTCCAAGACTCATATTCATTACCTCATCAATTTTTGAATTTCACTAGCCAGAAAACTGACCTCAATCTTTGCGCTTGCATCTGCCATCTCTGCCACTGTTAAGCCTTCCCCGAGTGCTTCCATGTAGCCGACCCGCATTCCCAGACTGGTGCCCAGCGCCGTTAACCCCAGCTCATCCTTAACCAATGCGGTCAGGTTTTGGGCCAGCTTGGTCTGTGGCCGGTATCGAGTCCAGAGCATCCGAACATGGATCGGCTTCACTTTCTTGGCTTCTGCCAGCATGTCCAGAATGTCACTGGTTGCCCATATTTCAGCCTTTGATGCGCCGATAGGGACCAGGCACAAATCGGCCAGAATCAGAATGGCCTTTGTCAGCTCTGCAATGCGCGGGGGACCGTCCAGAACAATGAATGCTGCATCCTTGTACTTTTCGACCTTGGCGACCAGCTCCCGATGATCGGTGGCTGTGTCTGCAATAAGGTTGCCAGCCTTGCCTGCTTGCTCCCTGACTGCAAACCAGCTCGCACTGGTGCCCTGGGGCATGTCGCAGTCAATCAGCACAGTCTTGCCCTGTTTTGACAGCTCACCAGCCAGGTTAGTGGCAACAGTGGACCGACCTGCGCCGCCTTTCACTTGGATGATGCCGATGGTTTTTGCGCTCATGGCTTCAGCCTTTTGGACCCATTTTCTGTAATCCGCTTGGGCTTCTTGATTGCCGCCTCTACCTTCGCTTTCATCTCGTCGACCCATATCGGCTTTTCACCATGATTGATGATGTATCCGACCTTTGCCAGTGCCGAAAAAGTGTTTGCCAGGCTGTTGTATCTGATTTCAATGTCTGTCTGGCCGACTTCCATCATGTGATGCAGGTACGCGTTCAGTGAGTCATTGACCTCGAAAAACTCGGCATTTGTGAATGGTGCAGGGGCGAAGTGTGGCCCCCCTTTTTCATCGCTTGATTCGGTGTTTTCGTGGTTCATGTGATTCCTTCCTAATAAACGGCTGTTTGGTTTTCACAGTGGCGCATGACCGGCATCTTTGGATAACACCAGATTGATGCCTTCAATGTGGCTGTTTGCTTCATACAGTCCCTCGATGGCATCGCCTTCAGTGTCATAACCAGCGCCTGCCTGGTGCAGCTCGCCATCAATGTGCAACTCCCATGACCATTGCCCTGACTTGGCTTTCAGGATGAAGGCTTGGGGTTGGGTGGTTTCGGTTTGCATGGTTTTCAGTTGATTGGGGGACTTATCCACTGTTGGAGCGTGAGCTACTAAAGGGGTATTGATTACAGGTAAATACAGGTTCTATATAGGGGCGCGACCATTTATGCGTGAACCCGCGACCATTTATGCGTGGACAACTCCCATGGGCGCGACCATTTATGCGTGGACAACTTGGACAATCCCCAGCTTTTTTGTGCATAACTCTCGCTCTGAAATTTTTGTGGATAACTCATGCGCCTACCTTGCGGGTAATGTGGGTCAGTGATGGCTTAACGATCAGGCCATGCTCAGCGACCTCGACCTGCACCTGCCCATAGACCATAGCGACCTTCTTCAGCTCACCAATAAATGCCTGCTTGAAGTCTCTCAGCCGGGAATAGTCAGACCCGAATTGCAGCGCCAAAGATGACCAGGGGATGACTGTAGGCCGCTTCAGATAGCTGACCCGGTAGGTCAACCAGGTGTAAATGTCCAACGCCATTGGTGACTGCTTTAGTGCTTTGATGGCCCTCATGTCGATAGGCACAGGCCGGTCGATCACCTCATTGAAGAAGTGCTCGGACAGGGTGACGGTGGACTTCCACAGACCCGCCTGCTCGGGGTCTTTTGAATGCCACCACAGCACCGACCTATCAGCCAGTCGATAGCCCATGTCAGCCATCTGCTTGTCATCTTCATAGGATGCCGTGACTGTTGCAGAGAAAAGCCGCCTTGTCTGGTTCTTCAGTCTGGTGATGCTGCCATTGGCCCCGCCGGTGGGTGTCAGGCCCAGCTCGGCCATAAACCCGGACATTGAATCACCTAGCTCCAGCTCTCGGCTTTTGGTCTTGACTGCCTCAGTAGTGACCCATGCCAGCAGCAAACGAGGGATTGACCCATAGGGCAGGCCGATTTTGGATGGCGCTTGCAGGGTCAGTGTGAAGGCACCATTGCGTCTTTCAAACTCATTGCCAGCGACCGCCCGGTGTGGCAATGTGGCTTGCACCATTGCTCGGGCCATAAAACCCAGCGCCCCAGCTTCTCTCGCATCATCATCTTCGATGGCAAGGGCCTGGTTAATCAGTGAATCAATGGATTGGGGGGATAGTTGTTTTGCCATCTTGTTGTCTCGCGTATCAGTGGGTGATACAGAACAAGCCGCAAGAAAAGGCAAACCCCAGAGCGTCAACACCTTGGCGGTCCTCAGCATCCACTGCGTTTGTGGAATGGCGGGTTGTGTTGGCGGTCTGGGGCTTCAGAGTCATATTTACCATCTTGCGCTGTTGGCATATCGGGGATTGCTTGAATTATTGCATAAGTATGCGGGTATGCGCAAGCATTCTCATGGTTTGATGCAATTATTGTTTAGGCGGGAATGGAGATCAAGCGGGGCCTTCCACTTGATGCCGCGAATATCAACCGCATAGGCCAGCACTTCCAATAGTTTCTTTGGGCTTTGGGTAGCGCCTTCTGCAAGAACCGGCATTTCACGCATGTGAAATAGAGTCGGTCCCTCTATTTTGAATCCTTGCCTTGGTACTCTGAAGTTAAGAACAAACAGGGGGACACCATGGCAGGTTATCAATTCATTCATGTGGAGCTGTACGCTCGCAGCGCATCCAAGCTGACCGGCAAAGCTCGGGCCATCAAAGGCACCAAGCGCCAGGCCAACACATCAGACACAGCCTGGACAGCTCGCCAGATAGTCGCTGAAGTGCGCAGGGAGGCGGGCCAGTTCTCGCCACACATCACCCCATTGAGACCTGAACCGCTGTTTGGCAGTGTGGATGACTTGGCCGCTGAACTTGATGAACTAGACCTTCATCCACCAAAGGGACAACGAAAAGACACACCCATCATGATGGCCGGTGTGGTGTCATCAGAGTGGGCACCAAATGACCCGCGCAGCCTTGAATGGCGCATGGATGCACTGGCATACCTGCATAAGACTTTTGGCGCTTCCTTGCGTGCTGTGGTTGCCCACAATGATGAACCGCATGACCATCTGCACTTCTATGTGTGCCAGCCTGACCTGAAGCCGGTGAAGGGGTTGCACTCTGGGCACATTGCCAGGCAGAAAGCCACTGATGCCGGTGATGATGCCAAAGCTCAGACTGAAGCCTACACAGCCGCAATGAAGGCATTACAGGATGACTATTACAACCAGGTGGCCAAGAAGCATGGACAGGCTCGGATCGGGCCGCGCCGGGAAAGATTGGGCCGCATGGAATGGCAGGAAAGGCAAGCGCAGGCAGAGCTGATTTCGGAGGTGATGCGCTCCACTGAACTGAAGTTTTCTGAAGCTGTTGACCGTGTTGCATCAGCGCATAAGGATGCAAATATGCTGATTCAATCAGCCAGGGCCACATCCATGGTGGCAAAGGAGGAGGTCAAAACCGAACTTAAGGAGGCGACCAAGTTAAAGGAGGATTTGGAGAAGTTACGGGAAGATCAGTTACTGGAGCGTCAGGCATTCCAGGAGGAGGTGGGCCTGTTCAAGAAGGTATTGAAGTCGATCTATGACACGCTGCCAACACTGGAAAGGCTGGAACTTGTTCCATTCCTGTCAGCTTTTGACCAGGCAAAGGCCGCTGTTTTGGCAGTGCGGGACAGGTTCAGCAGGGACCAGAAAGGCTCTGAACTCTTGCCATGACCTTGCTGTTTTCTCGCTGTTCTGTGCTGTTTCCCGGCTTGCGTCAAGCCATTCAGAGTCAAGCCAATCTCAGGTTTTCTCAGGTTTTCCAGCCTGAATTTGAAAGAATGGGACTTGTCCCATTTTCTAAATGGATCAGGTCAGGCCATACCTGCTCAGATTTGCGGTCACTCTGTCAACCATCTTATCTGTGGTCTCCATTGCCGCCATGCCGTGCCGGTTCAGCATGGTCAGATGATGCAGATAGGTCGCCCAATGCATCCCCTTTGGCTTTTCGCCCATGGGACTGGCGACACCACCACCCCATCCAAGCCGCGCTCTAACCTTGTTGGCCCTTGCATAGTGGGCGCTGCCTGGTTGAATCCTGGTTGACCTGTAGGTTAGGCCATGGCAATGTCGGCACAAATAGCGACCGCCACCAAACAGGATGGCGACCCGCTTTCCGCAGCCAGGACAAACCCACCAATCCCTAGACCCACCATAGTTGCATGGTGTTCGCTCCACCCTGACCCGGCAACTGGTGTCCTTCCATTCATCATCATGGGACTTGGTTCTGTAACTCAGCGTGACCGCATCATCATGGGCGCACATACTTATGCGCGACTCTGTTCCCGATGATCTTTTCCAGGTCCAGATGCAAGATTCACCCGGCGACAACATGCCCCGACGCTTCACAGTGCGAATGTCCAGGGCATCCATTTGGTTAGTGAGCCGCTTTGTGGTCATGATTCTGTTTCCTTGGGACACCTAAATCATTAGGCAAGTTTTGCGAACTTTTGTCACCATTTGCTGATTTTGATTGTTTTCAAATGGGGGATTTATTCTGTGCGTGAGATACAGGGTGGTTTCCAGCATCAACATGCTCCAGACTTTGAACCCGCCCCCCTCTACATGAGACAGTCGACCAGCTCCCGCGCCTGCCTGACCTCGGCGTTGACCAGCTTGGACAGCTCCCGCAACATCTGCCGGTGACCGCCCTTGAAGGCATTCCTACTGACCAGGCTCATGCCTTCTTGCGACCTCGGGCCGGTTGACCGTTCCCATGGCCTCCACTGTCTGATTGCCTCAGCTTGCCGCTGCCTGCGCTCCAAAGTCCAGGTAGTTGCCATCACTCACCTCCAATAGTTTGTTTTGCTCGCTGTGAGAATTTTCCGTGCGCGACTGTATGCCACCATCTAATGATGCACCCGCATAGGTATTGTTGACCTGTTGGTGACCTTGGGACATATTGGCCTGCTTCACAAAAGTGACCGGCTTGGGGTTCTTGATCTCGGCCAGGGCCTCAACCGTTGCCCTTGATTGGGCTTGTGCCTTCAGTGCCAGCCGCATCAACACCTCGATGCCCTTGAAACTGTCCTGCTTGTGCGACCGTTGCGCCATGTTGTTGAAGATGGCATCCAGGGTCAGGGCTTGTTGGGTCAGCATCTTCTCGACCCGGCTCATGTTGCCGCTTGACACTTCCTCACCAGCTTTGCGCAGCTCGCCCATTACATCGGTGACTTCCAGCCCATCCCCGCCACCAGAGAATGCCTTGTAAGTGGTTGCGGTCAGTGCCGACCTGGTGGACAGCGCCGCCATGACTTGCGAATCAGTGTCGCCTTTGGTGAAGCCCCATTCCTCAGCATTGATCTTGTAGCCGTTGGTGTCAGCCTTTGCCGGTGTTGCCGCCGGTGTCTTTTTGGCAGTCGCTTTTTTCTCAGCCATGATTGCGCCCTTTCAATGATGACTGCAAACACCTGACCCGCAACCAGGATGCCGCGCTTGTGCTTTCGGGCTTGTTTGCCAGCTCAGTGATGACCCACTGTTGCCAGGACCGACCCGCCTTTTTTGCCAGCCGGTCAATTTCGACCCAAAATTGTTTTTCCAGCCGAAAAAAGTCGTTTTTCTCAAAGGGGTCGCAATATGTATCAGGACACAGGAAGGTATAGGAGGCATGGTTAACCATAGGTAGGAGGGAATGACAGGACAGACAGGCAGGACTGGATACAAACACACCACTGCATTAATCTACAGTCAAATGGCTGAAACCCGCATGGATAGGGGCTTGCGAGGCATTATGAGTTGGTATCGAAAATTTATCGGTATCGAAAAGAGCTGACCTCAGATCGAAGTCAATCCGGGCATCAAGCTCCAAAGTCAGGCGGTACTTGGTGTCATCAAAGATGGCCTGCTCGATGGCTGCAATGTCCAGATCGGGGGTGGTGGCGGTGAAGCCATCATGTTGAATCAGGTGGATTTGATCGGTGTGGAGAACAAGGGCAGCATGCAGGGCCTGCGCTTCCACACCTTGAATCAGGTGGGCCAGTAGGTGCCTGTCCTTCTTCTTGCTGACCTTCATCACCTTGTGGGCCATGTTCTTGATGCCGCCGCGAAACACCCTTGTTTTCTTCAGGATGGCGGTGCGCGCCGCTGCAATGTCATTGGCCATGTCGGTGAAGAAGGGATGCCCATACAGGGCCTTGGCAACATCCAGGCTGACCTCCTCGGGAATGGCTGCATTCGGGTCTTCTGACATTGCCGCGCCATAGACCAGCATCAGAAGCAGCTTTTTTGCCTGGTTGATGGTGATGGCGAACTCCTCGGCCAGTTCTTTCCTGACCTTGGATTTGTTGGCCAGGTAGTAATTTACCGTGGTGCATTCATAGCCTGCCCGTTGCGCCATCTGCACCAAGATTGCATAGTGACAATTGGAAATGTCGTAATCCCAAAGCCCATGCAGGGCTGCAAATCTGGCTTGCCGTGAAACAGTCTGAAGGTTCACATCAGTGGAGTACATGCGGCCACTGGATGACTGTTCATACCGGTGAATGACGCAA
>MTEI01000039.1 GCA_002083775.1 Rhodoferax ferrireducens
GATCCTTGAAGGCTTCTTAGGCAAGAGTCCTGAGATTCGCTTCATGCCATCCGGCGACAAGGTTGCGAACGTCACCCTTGCCACGAAAGAGGTGTGGAAGGACAAGGCAGGCAAGCCGGTCAGCTCAACCGAGTGGCACGCCCTGGTGTTCTACGCCGAGCGCGCCGACCGCGCCGAGCTGTACGAGAAGGGCGACAACATCCACGTTGAAGGCAAGATTCAAACGCGCAAGTACACCGACAACGCAGGCCACCCGAAGACCGTGCGCGAAATCATCGTCATGCGCTCGCATCGCATCGACCGCATGCACGACGAGCAAGACCACGGCGACCACCAGACCCCGCCCGAACAACAAGACGACGCACCGGCCAGCGGCAGCAGCGCGGGCGACGGTGACAACTGGCCGAAGGTGTAAACATGAAGCGCAAATATGCCCTCGCTTTGCTTCCCGGTGCCCTATTTATATCGGCTTTGGCCGTGGGCGCAGCCTTCGGCTACCGGATCAACCTCACGCAATCCTTGCCCCTTGGAATCTGGCAGAAAACGCCCGACAGCAAGGGCGCGGCCTACGTGGAGTTCTGCCTACCTGAAGGCCAGTTCGCCGCCCTGGTGCGCGAACGTGAATACACCCCTCACGGCACATGCCCTGAAGGCCTTGCGCCGCTGCTGAAGCCTGTTGTCGCCCAGGCTGGCGACCTGGTTGTCATCACGGACAAGGGCCTTGCCGTCAACGGCAAGCCGCTACTCACCGAGGCGATCCGCGAACACGACTCGAAGGGCAGGCCGCTACCGGCCATGAAGCCCGGCAGCTACCCGGTGCCGGAGAAGGCTCTTTGGGTCATATCGACCTACCACCCCCGCAGCCTTGACAGCCGCTACTACGGGGCAATTTCAGAGGCCAGCGTCATTGCTGGCATGCGGCCTGTTTTTGTGTTCAACCAGAGAGAAGACTATGCGCTTGTTTATCGCTGAAAAACCATCGGTGGCGAAGGCCATCGCCGCCGAGCTGGGCAATGTCACCCGCGCTGAAGGCTACCTTCAGTGTGGCCCCGACCGCGTGACCTGGTGCTTCGGGCACATCCTTGAAATGGCAAAGCCCGAGCACTACGGTGAGCAATACGCCAAGTGGCGGGCCGAAGACTTGCCCATCATCCCGCAGGCCTGGGCCTTGCTGCCCAAGGACGACGCGAAGGCGCAGCTCGCGGTGATTGGCCGCTTGCTCAAGGATGCGACCGAGGTTGTCAATGCTGGCGACCCCGACCGTGAAGGTCAGCTCCTGGTGGACGAGGTGCTCGACCACTTCAAGAACCGGCGCGACGTGAAGCGGTTTTGGGTATCCGCGCAGGATTCGGTTTCCATTCAACGCGGCCTTGCCGCACTGAAGAACAACAAGGACTATCAGGGCCTCAAGGACGCGGCGCTTGCCAGGCAGCGCGCCGACTGGCTTATCGGCATGAACTTCAGCCGGGCCTATACCTTGCGCGCCCAGCGGGGCGGGGCGCAGAAGACGGTTCTCACCGTGGGCCGAGTCCAAACGCCCACGCTCGCGCTTGTCGTTGCGCGTGACCGCGAAATCGAGGCCTTCAAGCCCGCCGCCTACTTCACCCTTCAAGCGCAGATCGAGCACGCGAACGGCGCTTTCCGCGCCGCGTGGAAGGCCAAGGACGACCAGGCCGGGCTAGACAGCGAAGGCCGCTTGGTGGACAAGACCATCGCCGAGGCGATCACCAAGGCGACCACCGGCCAGGCGGGCACCCTGAAGGAGTACCGCCAGGAGCCGAAGGCAGACGGCCAGCCGCGCGCCTACGCGCTTTCGGACATCACCCTCAAGGCATCGAACAAATTCGGCTACAGCGCAGAAGACGTGCTCAAGGCCTGCCAGGCGCTCTACGAGACGCACAAGCTCACCAGCTACCCGCGAACCGATTGCGACTACCTGCCCGAGTCACAGCACGCCGACGCGCCCCGCGTGCTGGCCGCGCTGAAGCACGTCAACCCAGGCTTTGCCAAGCTGATCGACGGGGCAGACCCGACCATCAAATCGAAGACCTGGAACGATGCCAAGATCACCGCGCATCACGGCATCATTCCCACGATGCACCAGGGCGATGCTTCGCGCCTGAGCGACATCGAGCGCAACATTTACGAGCTGATCGTCCGGGCCTACCTCGCGCAGTTCTACCCGGCTCACGAGTACATGAGCACCACTATCGCGGTGGACGTGCAGAGCGAAACCTTCACGGCCAGCGGCAAGACCGTCACGCGCAACGGCTGGCGTGACGTGTACCAGGTGGAGCAGGAGGAAGGCGAAGCCGAGGAAGACACCCAAGCCTTGCCGCCCATGCAGCAGGGCGACGGCGTGAAATGCGCCCGCGTGGACACCAAGGCCATGAAGACGAAGCCGCCCGCGCGCTTCACTGAAGGCACCTTGGGCAAGGCGATGGAGAACGTTCACAAGTTCGTCACCGACCCGGAAGAACGCAAGATTCTCAAAGAGGGTGACGGCATCGGCACATCGGCCACCCGCGCGGCCATCATTTCCGAGCTGAAGCGGCGCGGGTTCCTTGAACCAAAGGGCAAGCAGATCATCAGCACGACCCTGGGCCGTGGCTTGATCGACACCTTGCCCGAGAAAGTGAAAAGCGCATCGCTCACCGCTTTCTACGAAAGCATGCTGAAGGAGATCGAGGGCGGCAAGTGCGCCGTCGATACCTTCATCGAGCAGCAAGCCGAGTTCATTCGCGGCCAGGTGGCCGAGGCCAACAGCGGCGCATCGACCGTGGCCGGTTCCACCGGCCCGGCCTGCCCGAAGTGCGGGGAAGGGCACCTTCGCCGCATCCCCCGCAAGGACGGCAAGGGCCACTTTTGGGGCTGCAACCGCTACAGCGAGGGATGCAGCGCCGTCTATGACGACAAGGGCGGCAAGCCCGACACAGCGGCCAAAGCCGCCTACAAGTGCCCGACCTGCAAGGAAGGCACGCTTCGCCAGATCGCAGGCGGGGCAAAGGGCAAGTTTTGGGGTTGCAGTCGCTACCGCGACGGGTGCCGCACCACATTCGACGACAAGGGCGGCAAGCCCGACATCGCGGGCAAGAAAGGGGCCTAACCATGCTGGGCAATAGCAGCTTTATCGAGTACGACAGCCAACCAATGGAGAAGCTGCCGAACATCATCGCCGACCGCCTGCAAGGGATGTCGTTCAGCGTGTCAAACGTAGAGCTGCGCCCATCGCGCAGCGCCGGGGGCGTGATGGTGAACATCACGCTCAACAAGGCCGCGAACCTCAATGCCTTGTTCATCGCAGAGCAATACCTATCGCAGCTTGTCGCCAAGTCGGCAGGGCAGAAGGGCGCGACGTTCTACTGGCGCTATCGGCCACAGGCCACAGGGGGCGCAGCATGAAGCGACTCGCTTGTCTTTTCCTTTCCCTCGCGGCAGTGTCCGCGTGGGCGGGCGAGCCGTTCACGGCTTGGGTTGTCGGTGTCACCGATGGCGACACCGTGACCGTTTTGCTGCGCGATGAGAAGCGCCCGATCCGTGTGCGACTGGCGAGCATCGACGCACCGGAGAAGGCCCAGGCCTTCGGCCAGGTGTGCCGCCAGTCCCTCGCGGGCAAGGTGTTCAAGCAGGACGTGACCGTTCGCCCGATACCGGGCGACGATCACGGCCAATACGGGCGGCTTGTCGCTACCCTTGAGTTCCAGGGCAGCGACATCAATCTCGCCCAGGTCAAAGAGGGCTGCGCGTGGCATTACACCGAGTACGCCAGGCGCAACCAGAGCGCCGAGGCCTTCGCAGCCTACGCGACCGCCGAACAGCAGGCGCGCGCAACGCGCATCGGCTTGTGGAGCGACCGGGAGCCGGTCAAGCCGAGCGAATTCCGCAGGGGGCAAAAGTGAACCGTGCGGCTTTCACAAAGGCGCTCGCGCCGACTTTGGTAGCGGTGCCGCTGGCCGGTGCCATCGGCGCGGCAGCATGGGGTTCCAGCCTTGCGGCGCTCGCGCTTGCACCGCTGGCCGTGTCGCTTTGGGCGACCCGGACAACCCGCCTCGCGGCGTGGCTTGTCATGCTGGCCTACTACCTTGCAGCAGCTCGCGGGCTTCCCTTTGGTGCCGCCCGGTTCTTTGGCAACGACACCCCGGCGATTTTTTCCGCGCTGCTTTGGTTTGGCGCATCGCTGGCACTTTCCGCGCCTTGGGCCTGCCTATGGGCACGCCAGGGCTTCTACTGGCGCGTTCCGCTCGCCCTGGTGCTTTGCACCGTGCCGCCCGTGGGCCTGGTTGGCTGGGCCAACCCGGCGACCGCAGCGGGCGTGTTTTTCCCCGCCCTGGGCTGGCTTGGCCTGGTGGCAATGGTTGCCGCGCTGGCCGCGCTTTGCTACTGGCCGACGCGCGTAGGCGCGGCGCTGGCCGTGGCGGCGCTCGCGGGGGCCGTGGTCAGCAGCCCGGCAGCGCCGAGCTGGATTCAAGCGCACCAGACCACCTACGGCGGTTCTGGTGGAGCAGGGCGCGACTTCATGCGCGACTACGCCGCGAATCAATCCATGATCGAGCTGGCCGTCAGCTCGAAAGCGCCCTTCGTGTTGTTCCCTGAAACCGTCGCCGGGCTATGGACTCCGGCGACCGCCGAGCTTTGGGAAGATGCCGCCGCGCACTTGCGCGCGACTGGCCGCACCGCCCTTGTCGGTGCCGAGGTTCCCATCGAGGGCACCGGCAGGACGCGCAACGCGCTTGTTTTCGTGGGCCACCACTCGGGCGAGCTGGTGCAGCGAATCCCGGTGCCGGTTTCCATGTGGAAGCCGTGGGCCGACGCGGGCACCGAGGCGAACTTGTTCGGCGATGGAATCGGCCAGGTCAACGGCAAGCGTGCCGCCGTCCTGGTTTGCTACGAGCAATTGCTTGTTTGGCCGATGTTGCTTTCCCAGGCCGCTGGCCCGGAAATCGTCATCGGTGCGGCCAATGACTATTGGGCCGCTGAAACAAGCATCCCCGGAATCCAGACCATGACGCTGCGCGCTTGGTCGAGGCTTTTTAGCGTGCCGCTTGTCGTGGCCGTCAATCTCTGAAAATACGACTATGGACTTCACCACCATCGAACAATGCGCCCCCACCGTGGCACCGGCCACGATGCAGCGAATCATCAAGGTCGAATCGGCCTTCAAGCCTCACGCCATCGGCTACCACATCACCAAGGACGGCAAGACGTACCGCTTGACCGTGCAGCCCAAGGACAAGACCGAGGCCGTGAGCTGGGCGCAATGGCTTCTTGACAACGGCTATCGCTTCGACGCGGGCGCGGCGCAGGTCAACTCGAACAACTTCAAACGCCTGGGCTTGAACGCCCAAAACATCTTCGACGCATGCACCAACATCGGGGCAGGCGGGCAAATCCTGACCGAGTTCTATCAGGGCGCGGTTCGTCAGTACGGCACCGGCCAGGAGGCCATCAAGGCGGCAATTTCCGCGTACCAGACCGGCAGCTTCACCCGAGGCTACTCGACGGGCTACGTGCAGCGCGTTTCCGGGGCTACAGGCGATTTTTCCGGCAAGGTGAAGGGCAGGGGTGCAGAAAGCGGTTCCAAGGCCCCTATGACCCCGCAAGAGGCTCCCACCAGCGTTTCGTTCAACTGACCCGAGGGCAACTTCCGGGGCATTTTCGCGGACGCGAAAACCGGGATGCCCGTTCCAGGCGCGGCTATTCGCCTTGGTCGCTACGCGACTGGCCTTGCGGCCACCTTCCAGGCCACCACTTGCCTTGCGCCCATCCGGGCGCTTTCCAGCCGCTGAAGCGGCGCAGTTTTGGTGACACCGCGGCGACCTGGCCAGCTCGCTTGTGTCACCAGAAAAACCCACCCCATAACGGAAGCCCTACGGCGGCAGCTTCGCAGGAAAGCCCGCTAGGCGACGCGGACGGGCTTCGCCCCACCGCTGATGTCGCTACGCCCTGGGCCAGCCCGCCGTAAGGCTTCGCCCCGCCCGTGGTGACAGGACAGATCCGCCGGCGGCGGTGTTCTGTCACCAAGCCTGCGGCAGTTTCTCGGGCGCGATCCGCGCGCCCTTTGGTGCAAAGTGCTTAGGCCTTGCTTATGTTTTGCTGATGTTGTGCTTATGCCGATAGCGGCATAAGCAGGGTGCAAACGCACCAGGACAGCCAACAGCCAACCCGCCCCGCCCCTTCGGGCGTGAGAAATTTTTAACTCCCCCCTTGCGTGTTATTCGCCATATGGTGTATAATGAAATCACTTTCAGCGAAGTGACCTTTCAACCAGGAGCAACACCATGCAAGCAACCGCCACCCAAGCCAGCGCCCCGACCCTCTTGTCGCAGGGCATCGCCGCAGGCCTTTCGATTCGCCCCTTCTTCAACCGCAGCCAGTTTCTGGCCGTGGCCGTGGCATCCGACCCCAAGAACAGCGAAGAAGCAGAGTTCTTCCTTCGCAAGCTGATCGACCTCGCGCAGCAGATCGACACCATGCCCAAGACCTACGAGCAGGACGGCAAGGGTGACGAGGCCATCGTTCACCTGCATTACTTCCTGGGCGGCAGTGATTGGTACATCACCGAAAAGGACATGGACGGTGGCATCGAGCAGGCTTTCGGCTATGCCATCTTGAACGGCGACGACGAATGCGCGGAGCTGGGCTATATCTCGATTCAGGAAATCACCGCCTACGGTGCCGAGCTGGATTTGCACTTCACCCCTTGCACCCTGGGCGAAATCAAAGCCAAGCGCCGCCAGGCTGACCAGGCCGAGGCCTTCAATCCGAACCCCTGGGTGCTGGTGAACAACCCCGGCCAGGACGATGAAGACATCGTTGCCGACTTCCCCACGTTCGCCGAGGCAGTGACCGCCAAGAAGGAAGCAGGGGAGGGCGACATCATGAAGCGCCTGGACGACGGCACGCTGACCACTGAGTTCTGAGGCCGCGCCATGACCCGCCAAGCCATCACCGCCAACGACCTTTTGATGACATGCCCGGATGACCAGATCACCCGCATGCAAATCGTCTGGAAGCGGGTAGCGGCGGGCCAGTGGCAGGAGGCAGCGCATCACCTTCGCGGCGCAGCCGCCGAGGGTGATACGAGCTGGCACAGCCGCTGCGCCGAGCTGGCCGACGAATACCAAACCAGGAGCGAAGACCATGCCCAAAAAGGCTAAGACCGAGGTTCTGACCGACCAGGCGACCGCGCGCCTTGTCGCTAATTTCCTTCGACAGATCGCGGGTTGCGACTGGAGCAAGAAGGAGCTTTCCGAGCTGGCCGATGCCGTGGAGGCGGGAGAGCGCAAGGTGTTTTTTGATCCCGACTATCACCCGGAGGGCTAACCAATGGCACGCATTCAAGACGTACTCACCGAGTCTGAGCAACTGCTGATCGTGGAGGCTTTGCACCGGCTTCGTGAGACGAAGCAGGAGGCATTGAAGACCGTTCGCGCCGAGGGCGTGAAGCCGGGAGGCAGGCACTTCGAGGAACGCGACTTCGGCATCCCGCAAATCGACCGGCTGCTGGCGAAGCTGGACGACTA
>MTEI01000040.1 GCA_002083775.1 Rhodoferax ferrireducens
AAGCCTGTTGCCACAGACCACCCTGCTGGCGCGCCGACTGCAAGACAGTGGTGTGGCCCTGGTGGGCTCGGTGTTGAATGATGCTTAACGCACACGGGTCATGCCGGTCGGCGGGCAGCAAACCACGCCCCGGCCACCGCCCCCAGCACATCGGCAGCCAGGTCAGCCAGCCCTGCGCTGCGCCCCGGCAGGTAAAGCTGGTGCCATTCGTCTACCACACCCACTGCCACGGCGCCCCCAATAGCCACCAGAAGCATGCGCCCACCGCGCAAGCCGCTGGCGTAGCCAATGGATGCCGCCAGCAAGGCAAACACTGCGGTATGTGCCAACTTGTCCCACGGGGTCGGCACCAAACCCACGGCCGCTGGCTGGGCACCCCCCACCAGCAGGCCTGCAAGCAAAGCCACAGCCAGCCCACCGGCAGCCACCCGTAGCGCGAGCCCCCAGTAACGCCACGAGAAATTGATGAACATGGACACTCCAAAAGTATATTTGGGCAAGCCCGCCCGTACCAAGCGAACAGAGCTATTGGCATGGTTTCCCATCATTGTCGGGCTGGTGGTGCTGTATGCACCCAGCCTGTATGACCTTTTTAACGGCATCTGGTCCAGCGACGAGCAATTGCACGGTCCCATTGTGCTGGGTATCAGTGTGTGGCTGATGTACCGCAACTGGCCAGCCATGGAAGCCGCCAGCCAATGGGCGCCCACCAGCCCCTGGGGCTGGCCCATCTTTGTGTTTGGGCTGCTGCTGTATGCCCTGGGCCGTTCGCAAGACATCTTGCTGTTTGAAATTGGCTCGGCCATCTGGCTCATTACCGGCCTGATCTTGCTGCAGCGCGGCAGTGCCGCGCTCAAGGTGCAATGGTTTGCGCTGTTTTTCATGCTGTTCATGGTGCCGCTGCCCGGCGCAGTGGTCGATGCGGTGACCATGCCGATGAAGATGGCCGTTTCTTACGTGGCTGAAAATATTTTGTACTGGGCGGGCTACCCCATTTCTCGCACCGGGGTGACGCTTCGCATTGGCCAATATATGCTGCTGGTGGCAGACGCCTGCGCTGGCTTGCACACGCTGTTAACTTTGGAGGCGCTTGGTTTGCTGTACCTGAACCTGGTGCGGCGCGACTCTGCGGTGCGCAACATTGGCCTGGCTATTTTGATAGTGCCCATCTCGTTTACTGCCAACGTCATCCGCGTGATCACCCTCACGCTGGTTACCTACCACCTGGGCGACGCAGCTGGCCAGGGCTTTTTGCACGGCTTTGCGGGCATGGTGCTTTTTTTAAGTGCTCTGCTGCTGATCATCGGGTTTGACACGGTGTTGCAAATGTTTGAAAGCTACCGGCAGCGCGGTGCCGCAGCGAAAGCAGGCATATATCAGCCGCTTTCAAGAGCCAAGTAGCCATCATTTGATGGCTCGGGTGAAGTGGTTGAGGTGCGTCGGTTGTCTCACATCACACGCCAACGCTGCCCAGGCGCCAACCCCAAAGACGAGCATTCACTCGCAAAGTTCGCGGAACTTGGCCACTGCCTGCGCCCGGTTGGAAACATCCAGTTTCTTGAAAACCCTCTGCAAGTGGTTCTTCACGGTGAATTCGCTGATATTCAAAATGCAGCCAATCTCAGGGTTGGTCTTGCCTAATGCCACCCAAAACATGATCTCGGCCTCACGGGTTGACAAGTCATGGCTTGGCTTCAAGCACACGTCGGGCACCTCCGTGCCCAATAACGCCTGCGCCGGTGCCTGATTTGGAAGATGGCTCACTTGGCGCAACGCCGAATCAACATACGGCAAGATCGCGCCCACCGTCACCCGGTCAGCAGGGCTGTAATCTGGCCGGGTACTGAAGACGACATAGAGACACTCAACGCCATGGCGCTCGTCGCGCATGCCATGCACCATGGCACAGCGCATGGATTTCAGGGCATGTCCTAGCTTGCACTGAAGCTCAATTTTCTCCAGCAAAAAGCCGCTTTCGCCCACTTTCATGGTGTACGGACATTTTTTAAAATCCGTCCAGCGCCGGTACAACTGCAGCAGCAGCGGTGTCAGGGTCTCGGTGTTTGCCGTGTGGGAACGCACACCAGCCAGGGGCGAAATGACGTCGTAGAGAATTTTGCCGTCATCAAAATCACCCCAAGTCGCGATCAAAATCTCATGCGGCAGGTAAAACTGCATCTCGCCTTGCAACCAGATCAGCATGTCAAAGTGGGTTTTAACCTTTACCGCTTGTGAAATGACTCGGTGGTAGTGGTGAATGTCTGCAGCAGCGGTAGGGGGGTAGAAAGACAACAAAATGGAACAACCCAGAACGAAATTGAACACCTGACTCTACTTTTACAGCACGTAAATGGGTATCCCCCATTTGGGGGATATTTCATGGCAAACACAACACGTGAACGTGAAATGTCAAGCTCTGCGGGCCACCAGACAGCGCCAGTGTTTGAAGATCCGGGGTTTCAGCGTTTTGCATAGTCCATTGGAACTATTGCTCGATCGGGTTCAGCCCATCAAAATGGTCTGTTCCTTCTGACATCCGACTTGGACCCCGCAGACCATGAACTCACACTTTGCAGAACTCGAACCCGATGTCGAACCCCTGGGCAACGTCAAGGACTTTGTCAACGAATTCATCAGCGCCGTCAGTGCAGGCACCCTGCTTGAGGGCTTTACCCGCCGCGAGACCCTGTTGCTCAGTGGTTACCTTGAGTGCTTTGGGGTGCCGCGCCACGCCACCGTGCTGCGTGAAGGCGACGAAAGTGACTTTTTTGCCATTTTGGTCACCGGTGGTGCTGTCATCACCAAACTGCACGACGGGGCCCAAAAAATGATCTGCGCCATCAACCCGGGCGACCTGATTGGCGAAATGTCAATGATTGATGGCCAAAAGCGCTTTGCCAGTTGCATCACCACCGTGCCCAGCGACTTTGCGGTACTCACCTACGACAAGTTCAAGGCTCTGCTGGCAGACCACCCGCGACTTAGCAACAAGGTTTTGCTGGCCCTGCTGCACACCACCACCAGCCGCCTCAGCCGCGCCACCAAAGAGTTGTTGCCCAACCTGGCCGACTTCGGTTTTGTCTGAGAAAGCCGCGCCTGGGTTGATTTTTCTGGCGCCATCTGTGGGCCGAAGCACCAAATTAGTCTGAATGGACTATTGGCACGGGTTTACCCTGCACTTAGTATCCGTGTACAGATATCTATATGGGCTATTGCGGAGGTGCCATTCCATGCAATTCACTACATCCATCAAATTCATCGCAGCCGCGGTCCTGTTGACCGTCAACGCTCTGGCTGTGCCCGAACCCGAGTCCTACGCCATGCTGTTGGCTGGCCTGGGTGTCATGGGGGCGATTGCCCGCCGTTGCAGGGTCTGAGTCCTGGCGGGTTGGCCTAAACTCCATTCAAGAGAGGCGGCCATCCGCCTTTTTTTTGTTTCTAGCGGCATGATCCTTGCTCTCTCCTATTTACTGTCACCAACCCAAGGTCAGCGGGCGGTCCAACCGTTCAGCCATGTTTAAAAGCTCACCATCACTTTCAGCAGGCGCGCTCTTCAAGCGGTCTGACCCCCACTTACTGGGCAAAGACAACTTGCTCAGCCTGTTCGAGGTGTCTGTTGGCCCACTGACCATTGTGCTGTCGTTGTGGTTTGCCGCCTGGTACTTTGACGGCGAGGTCACCGCGCCCTATTTGTTGCTGTCGGTGCTGGTATTTGCGCTCACATTCCCTGGGAAATCGCGTCTGCAGGTGTCAAAGTCGGCCATGGTTGCCAATGTCGCCATTGACTGGGCCTTCATTGCTGGCCTGCTAATTTTCATCGGCTGGGCCACCCGCTATAGTCGTGAGTTTTCTGACAACATCATTGGTTTGTGGCTCTGGCTGGCACCTACTTCTGAGCTGGCGGCCTGTCTGGCGCTGCAAAAGGCAGCGCCTTGGCTGCTGAAACTGCAAGGCCCGCAGCAGCGCACCCTCATCGTCGGCATGAACGAGCAAGGCCTGGCGCTGGCCAACAAAATCATGGCAGCCCGCTACACCCGCAAGGAACTCATCGGTTTTGTAGATAGCCGCGAAACCAGCCGCCTGAACACCAGTAACATGCCACCGTTGCTAGGCAAGCTTGACCAGCTAGCCAGCCTGGTCAAGGCGCGGCATATCCAGCTCATCTACCTTTCTTTACCCATGGCCTCACAGCCGCGCATCCTGAAAGTTCTTGACGAACTCAAAGATACCACCGCCTCAGTTTATTTTGTGCCAGACATGTTTGTCACAGATTTGATTCAGGGCCAACAAAGCACCGTCTGCGGCATGCCCGCTATTTCGGTGTGTGAATCCCCGTTCAAGGGTAAAAACGGCTTCATCAAGCGCATCAGCGACGTGGTGCTGTCACTGCTTATTCTGACGCTGATCTCTCCGCTGCTGGTGGCCATTGCCATTGCCGTCAAAGCCACCTCACCCGGGCCGGTCATCTTCAAGCAGCGCCGCTACGGGCTTGATGGGCAGGAAATTCTGGTTTACAAGTTCCGCTCCATGACCTGCACCGAAGATGGTAACCATATTCAACAGGCGCAAAAGAACGATGCGCGCATCACCCCGCTGGGGGCCTTTTTGCGCCGCTCCTCGCTGGACGAACTACCCCAGTTTGTCAACGTACTGCAAGGCCGCATGAGCATCGTTGGGCCGCGGCCCCACGCTGTGGCCCACAACGAGCTGTATCGCAAGCTGGTGAAAGGTTACATGGTCCGCCACAAGGTCAAACCCGGCATCACCGGCTGGGCGCAAGTCTGCGGCTACCGTGGCGAGACCGACACCCTTGAGAAAATGCAAGGCCGCATCGACTTCGACCTTGATTACCTGCGCAACTGGTCTTTGCAACTTGACCTGCACATCATCCTCAAAACCGTCCGCCTGGTTGCCAAAGACCAAAAGGCCTACTAGGCATGACGCGTCGCCCCCTGTTGCTGCCCACCCGGCCGGCCCGGCTACTACCCTGGCTGGCGGTGCTGGCCAGTGCGCCCGCCTTGGCCCAGCCCATCCAGCCAGACACCTGGGCGCTCAAGGCGGGCTACACCCGCCTGACCGACAACAACCTGTTTCGTCTGCCCGACGCGGCCAACGTGCTGGCCCTCACCGGGCGTGACAGTTCCAGCGAGCAAATTGGCGTGGCCACGGTGGGCATCTCGTTCAACAAAGCCTACAGCCTACAGCGCGTGGAACTGGATGTGAACCTGGTGGACTACCGCTACCAAAACTTTGACTACCTCAGCTTCACCGCGCGCAACTACACCGCCGCCTGGCGCTGGAGCTTCACCCCGCGCCTGCGCGGCAGCCTGACCTCTGACCGCCAGGAAACGCTCAACAGCTTTTCAGACTACCAAGGCGGCACGGTGCGCACCCAACGCAATCTGCGCACCGACAGCGCTACCGGGTTTGATGCCCTGTATGAGGTCACCGGCGGCTGGCGTCTGCTTGGCGGCGTGTCGCAGCGTAAGCAGGTCAACGAACAAGCCCTGCTGGCTGACAGCGACTACAGTGCCCGCTCCGCCCACCTGGGCGCGCGGTATGACTTTGCCTCTGGCAGCACGCTGGGCGTCAAGGCCACCGCCTCCAGCGGCAGCTACCTAAACCGCAGCCTGTCAGCCACCGGCCTGGTGGACGACGGATATGACCAGACTGACGCTGAACTGCGCCTGCGCTGGGTCATTGGCGGCCAACTCACTGCCAACGCCAACGTCGGCTACGTGCAGCGCACCCACCCGCACTTTGGCCAGCGCGACTACAGTGGCAACAACGCCGGTTTAGGTGTCAACTGGAATCTCTCTGGCAAAACTGCCGTCTCCGCCAACCTATCTCGCCAGTTGGGCAGCTATCAGGCCAGCTACGCCAACTACAGCCAGACTGACAAACTCTCGGTCGGCCCAAACTGGCAAATCAGCGCCAAAACCTTTTTGGGTCTGCGCCACGACATCGCCCAGGTTGACTACCTTGACGCCCCTGGCGGCGCCTCGGCCATCAGCCGCCAGGACACCCTGCGCGACACCACCCTGTCTGCCGTCTGGCAACCCACCCGCGCGGCTACCCTCAACGCCTCGTTCATCAACGCCAGCCGCTCGTCCACCCTGGCCGGTCTTGACTACCGTAGCCGCGTGGTCACCTTGTCGGCCAATTACACCTTTTGATACCCGCGCACCATGACATTCACCTGCCCAAACATTGGTCTTACCCTGATCGCCGCCACCCTGGCCCTGAGCCTGGCCGCCTGCAGTAAAAAAGACGACCAACCCGCCGCTACCCAGGTAGCCGTCAAAGTGGGCTCTGAAGAAATTTCGGTGCACCAGATCAACCAGGTGCTGCAGCGCACCAACACCGCCGGTGCCACGCCTGAAGCCGTGCAAAAGCTCAGCCGCGAGGTGCTTGAAAAATTGATTGATCAGCAGCTCGCCATTGACCAAGCCACTGAGGCCAAGCTGCACCGCTCACCTGAGGTGGTGGCACAAATTGAAGCTGCACGGCGCGACATTCTGGCCCGTGCCTACCTGCAAAAACTCACCGCCAGCCTGCCCAAGCCGAGCCCAGAAGAAGCCAAAACCTACATCGCCGCTCACCCCCAACTGTTTGCCGAACGCCGCATCTACTCCCTGCGTGAAATTGTGGTGCCACCCAAGGCAGGCACTGAGAGCGTGGCCGACCAATTTCGCAGCCTGCTGGCTGCCGGCAAAACCATCGACGACATCGCTGCCGCCCTGAAAGTGCAAGGCATTGCCTTCAACTCTGGCAACGCCACCCGCACCGCCGAACAACTTCCGCTGGACATGCTGGCCCAGCTTGCCAGTCTGAAAGACGGCCAGAGCCTGGTGGTGGAAGCCGCCCAGTCGGCCACCCTCGTGACCGTGGTGGCATCGCAACTGGCACCGGTGGCTGAGGCCATGGCCATGCCCCGCGTCGAGCAGTTCCTGGCCAACCAGCGTGCTGGTGAAGCCATTACCGCTGACATCAAGCGCTTGCGCAGCGCCACCCCCATCACCTACATGGGGGAATTCGACAGCAACTCAGCCAGCTCTGCCACGGCAACTTCCAAGGAAAATGCGGCTCCAGACCCTATATCAAAAGGACCTACAGCTATAGAAAAAGGAGTAGCCGGACTCAAGTAAGCTACGCTGACCCGCACGCTCCTCCCCTTGGATCTACCCTTCCCTCACCGCCCATGCCCACTCTACACCCCCACCTGACACCCGTTTTGCTTGCTGCCCTGGTCGCCTTGGGCGCTCTTGGTGGCCTGAGCCCACAGGCACAGGCGCAAGCGGCATTGCCAACCCAGGCCCAAGCCCAATCAGACTACCCGCTAGGCGCCGGAGACGCGCTGCGCATCCAGGTGTTTCAAAACCCCGACCTCACCATTGAAACCCGCGTCTCAGAAAACGGCTCCATCACCTACCCGCTGATTGGCG
>MTEI01000041.1 GCA_002083775.1 Rhodoferax ferrireducens
GCTAAAGAGCAAATTTAACAAAACAAGGCAAATATACTATTTATTAATTAAATATACAAGGCAAATTTAATTACAGAAAAGATAGGAATCAAGCGTTATTCCCCACCCTCCGGGAGAAGATGGCCGAAGGTGGTAAGAGGACAAAAGCGGGCAAAAAAAAATAAATCTGGCCCCTTTGGTCCATGAACAGCCCGAAAGGAAATGGAGCAATACGAAAAAAATATGGCGGGTGTCCCCGCTTGCCCAACTGGCGAGTGTCCTTTGCGGTCAGACGGGGAGAGAAACACTTGGCAAGCGACCCGTCGTTGCTGGAGAGGATAGTATGAATAAATAGCAAGATAGCAAGCTACGTCCCCATTGCCCTCCGTTGTAGTGTTATGTGATGAATCAAACCCTACTCCTTCCTGTCCATCTGCCGCACCAGTTGCCACGCCATGGCCGCCATCGCGAGCACACCTGCAATCAGCACGCCCCACAGCGCGATTTTTTTCCAATCTGCCTGCGGCTGCAATGCGCTTGCCGGGCTGCTGGCGGGCATCACGCTGGCAGCACCTGAGGCCAATACCGCTTCTGCAATGTGCGGCGCATTGGGCGCCCCCAGCCCCGGCACCAGAGTGGCCAGCGGTAACGCGCCGCTAGCCATCTTGCCGTTGCCGACCGCCAGTTCATATGGCGCTGCGCCTTCAGCCAGGAACACCACTTGTTCAGGAGCGATGCCGATCTGCATCGTCGGCTGGCTGATATTGCGGCTGCTGCGCGGATCGAAACGCACGATAAATTCCTTCAACCATGGCCCGGACAGCGCGATTTCATCCTGTATCCACTCACGGTTATTGCTATTGATGCGGTAGACCACACCGTGCGCAATGCCGTGCCAATCGCGTCGCTCGCGGATCGGCTGCAGAATTTGCAGCGGCAGCAATACATTGCCCTGCGGCAAAACGATGCGGATTCGGCTGATCGGCAACGCCTGCTCCAGGCGGTAGTGGAATTCCCCCGGCTGCAAGTTGAGCGCCGAGCGCAGCGGCGCTATCTGCGCTGACCAAGCCAGCGGCGGGGCTTTCCAGTGCGCGCTGCCTTGCTCGATCTCTGCGCGGACCAGTTCCGGCGCGATGGCCGGATCGCGCCATTGCAGCTTCAAATAGCGCCCGGGCAAGCCCGCAAGTTCGATGCGGCGGCGCTCGATGCGCTCGCCGTTAAAATCCAGCCGCGCCAGTTGCACATTGCGCTGCACGCTGCGCCAATCCTGCAGGTTATCGCTCGCTTCGATATCGAGCAACTGAAAGCCGTCGTTGCCGCCCTGCCAGTCGAGCTCCAGTGCTTGGGCGCTTTCGTGCCGGACCAGCTTGCTGGCATCGAGCAAATAACCGCGCACCGCTTGCGATTTGTTCTCGGGCTTGCCCGCAGCCGAATGAACCTCGACCAGCGTGCCATCGCCGCTTTGGCGTACTGTCACATCCAGCTTGCCTGCGGCCGCGTTGCTTGCAACGGCTTCACGTAGCGGGAACCAGCGCAACGTCGTGCGTTGCATGCTGCGCTCGCTGCTGCCAGAAGGGGCAGTGCGGGCAAACGGTACAGGCTCGCCAGCCGCGTTGAATACGCGCAAATCGGCAAAACCCGGCTGTGCGGTATTCAGATAGGCTTCGACCGGCAGGGTGACGCGGTAGTATGGCGCGCTGGTATCTGCCTTAACCAGCGCACGCCAGTTGAAATCCTGCACATGTTCGGCGGCGTTGATCACACCAGCCAGCAAGACCAAGAACACCATAGCCGAACCATGTAGGAGCAAGCGCAGCTTGCGACAGCCGTATCCATTAAGAATCACCTTATCGCGAGCGGCTGCAAAGAACCTCATGCTTCTTCCTCCCGCGCGGGCGGCAACGGAGCGAAGTAGCCCACCACCAGCAGCAACACGCCCACGCCGATAAAGGACACGATGCGCTCCAGCCCGCCCTTGCTCGCGAGTTCGACAAAGAACAGTTTAGCGACGACCACGGCGACCAACGCCGCACCGGCGATCCAGACCACGCGCCGCGCGTTGCGATGTCCGGCGATCATCAGCCCGATCGCCAAGAGGCTCCACGCCAGCGACAGGCTGGCCTGCACCGGCATGGAGCGCAGCAAGGCTTCGGCCTGCCAGGCCACTCCGCCGATGTGATGATCGGCGCGCAATACCGCCATGGTGTAGACGATGAACGCCAGCGCATACAGGGCCAGCTTCATCGGCGTGGCAAATCCAGCCAGAGCCGACGCTTCGTCATGCGCTTCCCTCAAATTGGCAAGCCAGCGCCAACCGGCGAACAACACCAGCACTTGCGCGATTTCCAGCGGATTGGCGAGCGGAATGAACGGCAGCGGCGCGGAATCGCCGGCCGATTTCAACGCGGACAGCGCCACCCAGGCAAATAGCAGCCCAGCCAGGGGAAAAGTCGCGCCAAAGCGGTACAGCGCCGCTTGTTCGGCAAACGGCCAGCCTTGCGGCGGTTCGCGCCGCGAGCTCCACAACAGCCAGCCCACCAGCGGCAAGGTCCAGCCGAGCCAACGCCAGGCGCTGTCCGGTTCGGCCAGGCTCAACAGCAGATGGCGCATTTCCAGCGACAACGGAATCAGCAAGCACCACACGCCTGCCAAACGCACCGCGCGTTCGATGCCGCTTTGCAACAAATCGGCATTCGCCAGCGTCGACAAGTGCGCAGTAAGCACCAGCGCGAACGCCAGCCAGCCCCATTCGCCGAACGGGTGCCAGTGGTTAAGGTAGTCGACGAGGCCAAAAAGAACCAGCAGCGGCAGGATCGCGCTGCCTAGCCAGAACGGCGCGGCCCACGCCAGCCTGCCTCCTACGCGATTCCACAGCAGCGCGGTGACCGCCAGTACGATCAGCAGCACATGCCCCTGCTGCGCATCGGACAACAGGCGCGACAGCTCGCCCCACCAGGCAAACGCCCACCACAGCGCCGACCAGATCAACGCCGGCAACGCAAGTTTTTCTCCATCGAGCGCCAATGCGCCCTCGGCCAATTCGCGCCGCGCATACGCAACCAACCGCCATGCCACGCAAAACGCCGCCAGCGCGATGATCGTCGGCGTCCAGAAACCGCTGTGCGCGAATGCCGGAATTTGCACGCCGGCCAGATCGGGTGCGGCGACAAAACGCGCCGTATGCGTCAGCAGATAGGCCACGCCGGCCGCCGCCTGCAGCAGCAGCGCGAACCAGAAAGCCGGGGCCAGCGCCAGCCATAAGGCCAGCACCAGCAGGACAAAACCGCAACCGGCCCATATGCCGGTCACGCTCGCCCACGGCAGTACGAAGAGCGCGCCCAGCGTCATAAAGCCCAGGCCGAACAACATCAACCAGCCCATGCGCCGTTCCAGCGCCGGGTCGCGGTTACGGCGCGCGACGCGAATCGCCAAAAACACGCTGGCAAGCGCCGCCGCGCCGATCAGCGAAGAAACAATCAGCCCGCGCCAGCCGGAGCCGTGCGATGCCCGCACACCCGCCGCATCCAGCAGGCCGCCATGCTGTGTATCGATCAGGAAAACCACGCCGGCCAAAAGTTGCACCAGCAGCGAATTGATCAGCCAGCCTCGCGCCTCAAGGCGCAGGCCGATGAATACGGTCGCCAGCCCGGCCAGCGCCCAGGCTATCGCCGTTCCCTGCACCTTGAACACCATCGGCGCGATCAGGTAGAGGAACCACAGGCCAAGCGTGTTGAAGAACGGACGCAAGCCGGCATCCCAGCAACCGGTCTGTTTTTCTTCGCCAAGCGCCGTGCGCAACGACAGCGCATTGGCAAGCAGCGAAAGTCCGATCAATAGCGTGCCCAGCACCGGGCCGGACACCAGGGTTTCCGTGCCCGGCTGCAGGCGGACAAACCAGGCCAGGATTGCGCCGGTTTGCAGCAGCAGCGCAAAAGCACGTCCGAGCGGGCGCCCCTGGCGATGCCCGATCCAGTAGATACCTGCCGCCTCCACCGCCCAGGCTGCCGTAGTCCAGCGGGCATCCAGTCCGAACGGAATAGCCAGCGTCGCAAAAATCACGCCCAGCGCCAGATAGACTTCGACCAGCAGGGTCAGCGCCGCGTGTGTGCGGCTGTACACCCCCCGCGCCAGCAGCAGGTAGAAGCCGCCCAAGGCAAGCGCGCTGAATGCCGCGCCATATTCGGTGTGCTTCAGCAATGCATACTGCAGGCCGAAACCCACCAGCGGTGGGCCAAACAGCAGCGTGCCGTCGACATACCTCCCCAGATTCCCGCCCTGCTCGCGTACCCACTGCCACCACGCCCCGGCAGCGATTCCCTGCGGCGAGGCCGGATCGTCGAGCAGCACGCGGCGCGCAAACAAGAGGCCGATAATCACAAACATCAGGAAGAACAGAATCAGGAAGAGCTGGCAGCTTCCATAATACTCCGGCCGATACGAACGCAGCCCCCAGGAAAGCCCGATCAAAAAAGTGCCGAAAAAACCCACCAGATTGAGCGACCGCCAGGCCTTGAACCAGGCGATGCCCAAAATGCCGGTGTTAAGCAAAGCGAAATAGGAGAACAGTGCCACATGGCTGCCGCCGCCGGTCGAAGCCAGAATCGGTGCGGCAAACCCGCCGAGCGAGCCGGCCACCGCCAGCGTCAAGGCATTTTGTGTGACCGCCAGCATCGCCGCCAGCGCTGCCACCGCCACCAGCAAGACGAAACCCCCTTGCATCGGCAACAGCGGATGCAGGCGCATCGCGGCAAAGATGGTCAGATACATCACCGCCACCGCCGCGCCCTGCATCAAGAGCCCATACGCCCGGCGCGAATCGCGCAGCCACCAGCCCAGCACCAGGAAAACCAGCGAAGACGCCGCCACGCCGAGGTAACGCAACTCCACCGGAACCACCACTCGGTCGGAGGCGTAGCGCAACAGGAAAGCCAGGCCGATGAATACCAGCACCACGCCCATGCGCACCAGTGTGTTGCCACCAAGCAGCCAATCCTTCGCGGCGATGAAGGCGCGTTTGACAAGGCCCGGTTCGTCTTGCGCAGCCGGTTGAGATGCGCCCCGCATGCGTACGGCTTCTTCTGGCTTCCATTCGTTGATCACGCGCGGCGCGGGCTGCGGAGCAGGATCGGGCGCAACGGGTTCCGGCTCGACAACGAACTCAATGGCCTGCTCGGCTTGCGGCGCGGGCTCGACCTGCGTTTTCACCATGGCCACGCTCGCCGCGATGGCGGGCGCTTCAACGGACACAGAGGCTGTCGGGATCACAGCTATTTCCGGTTCGGCAGGGCCGGCAATATCGGCCGGTTTGGCGCCGCCGGATTCCAGCGCCGAGATGCGCTGTTTGAGCATGGCCAACTCGCGCTCGAAGCGCTTTTGCTGGTTTTCCAGCATAATTCGAAGCCGGTCGATTTCCACCTCGACGGGCTGTGCTTGCCTGGCCAGCGTCGAGCCACCCTCCGCCTCCGCCTCCGCTTCCGGCGCTTTTTCGGATTGGCCGTAACCACGCAACAGCAACCAGCCGATCACCCCGCCCAGCACCATGCCGGCAAACGGTGCATGGGCCAGCGTGCCAAGCCACGCGCCAAGCACTACCCCCAGTATCAAACCCAGAACTGCCATTGCATGCCCCTTTTGCCCGTATCTCCGGATGATGAACGGTTAGTCATAGGCGCAAGCCCACTGCATCTCCAAGCACTAAGCCTGAAAACGGCAATTGACCGTTTGTCGAGCTAAAAATAGCCGCGCTCCCCACCGAACTTAGAAAACAGGCCCCCCATATTTTGGCTGAACTGCCCGAAAGGGAATGGAGCAATACGAAAAGAATATGGGAAGTGTCCACTTTTCATTTCCCGAAATGCCGACAAGAGCAGGGAACTATGATTCATAGGACAGCAACACCATTTCCGCCGCTTGCTGCCGAAGCGGGACAAGTGATTGATAGGCTGACGACGCAAACCAACCGTTCACTGCCGCAACATCAGGAAAACGGATAACCACGATGTCGGGGTGAGAATTTTCGCCGGAGAGGGCGGCCACTTGTTTTCCACGAAAGACGAGCTCACCACCCCAGGGGTCCAAGGTGCCAGGAACCTTGCTTCGATATTCACTCCACATTTCTGGATTTTTCACCGTGATGTGGCCGACAACGTATGCGTAACTCATAGATTGGGATTCCTCTGGTGATGGGGACAAAACGCCCAGCGTCGCAGGTACGGGGGGCGCCGGATGACCGCACGGTCAAGCGCTCGTCTTTTCATGCTTCCATGTGTCAAATATCCGCCTGACGAACAATGTTTGGAACTCCCAATCAGGAAAGAATGGTCCATCCACCGCAGCGCGGAGACACTCAAACACGACTCGCTTCTCGTCAATATTCAGCGTTTGAAGGCTCATATTTGCGGTGCGTGTTCGGACGACGCCTAACGACCAAGCTAACCTGCCGCGTCAGCGCCGCCGACGTTCTCGCGGTCTGGTTAGGCGCCTTGTTCGGTGCTTTTGTTTCTCAAGGCCATTGCCTTTTCGCTTATTTCTTTCAGACTCAGCCCTGCAGCCAAGTCTTGCCGCCAGTTGGTGTCATCGAATGGTTCCCGTTGGATGAGAGCAACGAAGCGCTCCGCACTCTGATTGGGATTTGACTTAAAGGTACCATTTTCAAGGAGTGACAATGTCTCTGTGGTTAGGCTCGCTTAGTTTTCATCCA
>MTEI01000042.1 GCA_002083775.1 Rhodoferax ferrireducens
AAGGCTTGCGCGTAGGGAGGTTTTGGTTTTGGCATTTCGGACTCTTCCTTTCAGTTGGAAAGTGTCCGTGAAATGGGGTCAACTTCAATACTTGATCCTGCTATGGGAGAAATGTCGCTATGTGACATTGATCTGCGCTTGTTTCGCTAGGTGTGAGTGCGTACAACTGGACGCGATACACATCTTAGTCCTATCGTCTTACGAGTCGGCATCCTCGGGTCACTTCTGTGTCGGCATGGCAGCGGCTGCTGGCTCGCATTGGTCTGCCCGAAGTGCGCACTCCAGAAACGACCCCAATAGCCTGTCCGGCAGCAATGTGGTGTCAATTTCGCAGACATTTGCAACGGCTGTCGACCCACTGCAGACATAGCCACCGATCGAGTGGTCGCCTGACAGCGGTCATTCAAGGGGTTTCGAATTCGAGACACCAATGTCAGCTTCAGGGAAACTCAATCTGCAAAGTGGACTTCCCGTGACGACCAGGTCCCGACATTGGAACCAGTTGCCCGGTTGCAGTCATTGAGCGAACCGAAATCTCAAAACCGGTCGATCGATTTCGAAAAGTGGAAGTTGACCTTAGTCCGCTCTGAGCAGCGGTTGCAGTCATTCATCACGCCAAGCTACCCAGAGCATCCAGTACGCTGGCCGTGCCACCTGCCGCCACCTTGAGCTCCCGGGTGTAAATGTTGGTGGTATTGACATCCGAGTGGCCCGGTAATTTTTGCACCGTGCAAATATCGGTGCCCGCTTGCAGCAAATGGCTGCCCGACTGAACCGGCATGAAACAGCCTGCGTCATCGAGAACGCTTTTGACATAGCGTCTTGATCCTGTCATGACCACTTGATAAGTTCAGATGCGTCTAAGGGAGAACTCTATGCAAGCAGTCCACACGCATGGCCGACGGCCACGCTTCTTTTGTCCGTACACATTGGCTTTTGCGGTGGGCGCTGCGTTGACATTTATCGCTTTTCAAGCAAATGCGCAATGTTCCATCCAATTCACCTCACCGGCCAGAGGCGCGACAGTCACCACATCGCCAATTTCGGTGTCTGGTACGGCCACAGGCTTTGCCCAAACCTATGCAGCAGGCACGGCCAGCGCGACAGTCAATGGAGCAACGTTTTTTTCCTACTCGGGTATTTTCACTACCAACATCAATTTTGGCGGCGGCTCCAGCGCGCTCGCGCCGCTACAGCCTGGTGCCAACCTGCTAACCGTATCCGGCAGCGTGAGTGGATGCAGTGACAGCGACAGCATGGTCATCAACTACGTTCCACCGCCGCCTGTGGCGCAAAAAAGTGCAGGACGCCCTCGCGATGAAAACTGCTCGAACCCGGTGGACGGGGCGACTGGCAACAAATACCAGGTGGAGGTGGACTATCTGGCAGGCGCGGGCGTGCCACTGGAATTTCGTCGGCACTACAACGCGAACTTTGTTTCGTCGCGCGCACTGGGGCGCGGCTGGCGCCATTCGTACGACCGCGAGTTGGCCGCCACGGGTACCGCCGTGGGTGCCAGCGTGAGCATCGTCCGTCCAGACGGTATGGCCTACCGCTTTACCCGCACCGCTGCGGGCTGGGTGTCGGATGCCGACATCAACGACCGGCTCACCGACGCCTTGGTGGGTGGGCAGACCCAGTGGCAATTGGTGTTGGGGGATGACAACAGCACTGAGGTGTTTGATGCAACCGGTCGACTGGTGTCCATCGTGGCCGGGAGCGCGCGGCGCCTGGACCTGAGCTACGACAGCAACGGCCGCCTGCAATTCGTCACCGATACCCTCAGTGGTCGTCGGTTGACACTCGCCTACACCACCGACAGCGCCCAAATCAGCAGCCTGACCGATCCAGCCGGCCAAGTGTTCACCTACCAATATGTGGGTAGTGCCAATGACCAGCGGTTAAGTGCAGTGGTGTACCCCGGAGCCGATGCACCCTCGCGGCAGTACCTTTACAACGAAAGCGCGCATACAGGCGGTGCCAACCTGCCCGATGCCCTCACCGGGATCGTCAATGAAAACGGCGACCGATATGCCACTTTCGGCTACGACGCCAGCGGCCGGGGCAGCTTCACCGAGCACGCGGGTGGCGTGGATCGTTACACCTTGGCATACAACACCGATGGTTCCACCACCGTGACTGACCCTCTGGGTGCTGCGCGCACCTACACCTATGCGCTGGTGCAAGGTGTGCGCCGTCAGGTCGGGCAAGACCAACCGGCTGGCGCGGGCTGCACGGCATCGACCATAGCCACCACGTTCGATGCCAACGGCAACATCGCCACACAAACCGACTTCAATGGCCATACCACCATCCATAGCTGGGATATGACGCGCAACCTTGAGACCCAGCGTATTCAGGCCAGTGGCACGCCCGAGGCACGTCACCTCAATGTCGAGTGGCACCCGTACTGGCGCCTGCCCGCCCGCGTGGCCGAGCCGATGAAGCGCATCACCTACCAGTACAACGGCGACTTGGTGGGTGGCAATCCGCTGAGCTGTGCCCCGGCAGGCGCGACTGTGCCCTCGGGGGCCACCACCCGGCCAGCGCCACTGTTGTGCCGCGAGGTAAACGAAGCCACCCTGGACGCCACGGGTGAAGCGGGTCTCAGCGCAACTGCCACCGGAGTGCCGCGCACCTGGGCCTACACCTACAACACTGCCGGTCAATTGCTGACGGTGGACGGGCCGCGCACCGATGTCAGCGACATGGCCACCATCTTTTACCACAGTGTGGGCAATACCGACCATGCCGTTGGTGACCCGCAGGCCATGGTGAACGCGCTGGGCCACACCACAAACTTGGACCGTTTTGATGGCAACGGTCGCCCGCTGGCGCTGCGCGACGCCAACGGCGTGACCATGACCAGCGCGTGGCACGAGCGCGGCTGGCTCTTGGCCAGCAGCATTGCCGGGCTGAACACCGCGTATGAGCGCGACGCGGTGGGCCAACTGCTCAGCATCACCCGCCCCGATGGCAGCAAGACCAGTTACGCCTACGACGCTGCACAGCGCCACATCAGCACCAGCGACCTGGGCGGGCGCAACACCAGCATCACCCGGGACGACCTGGGCAATGTCACCCAGGCCACATGGGTCAACCCCGGTGGTGACGTGGCACGCCGCGCGCGCAGCAGCTTTGACGTACTGGGACGCCAGCAAAGCAGCACCGACACAAGAAGCGGTGTGGACTATGTCACCCAATACGGCTACGATGCCAACGGTAACCCGCGCATCACCACCGACCCCAAGAGCCAGAGCATGAGTGTGCAGTTTGACGCGCTTGACCGCGCACGCGAAATCACCGATGCAATCTCGGGCCTGACCAGACTGAGCTACGATGCGCGCGACCAACTCACAGAGCTGCGCACACCCAACAACGCCGCCACCGCCTTCACCATCGACGGCCTGGGAAACCTGAATCGTGAAGTCTCGGCCAACCGCGGCACACTCAACGCCACGTTTGACGCGGCCGGCAACTTGCGCACCCTGACCGATGCCCGTGGCATCCCCCAGACGCGCAGCCACGACGCGCTCAACCGCCTGAGCGCTGTGAGCTACCCCACTGCTGGCGAAAACCTCACCTACACCTGGGACGCAGGTGCGGGCTGCACCTTTGGCATTGGGCGCCTGTGTGCCGTCACCGACAGCGCCGGCAGCACCAGCTATGCCTACGACGCCCGCGGCAACCGGACAAGCCAGACACGTACCGAGGCGGGCGTTAGCTACACCACAAACTTTGGCTACGACAGTGCTGACCGTGTGGCCAGCGTGATAGCACCCACCAGCCAGATCCTCACCCTGGGGCGCGACCCTGACGGACACCTTGAGCAAATCACCACCGAAGCCGAAGGTAACCCGCAATTGAACCTGGTCACCAACGTACAGACCGATGCCGCAGGCAACACCACCGCCATGCTGCAAGGCAACGGTGTGACGCAAAGCCGCAGCTTCACCGAAGACGCCCGGGTGCAGGCGCAGACCCAGCAGATTCCGCCCGGGGCCGACGACCCACCCGGCACAGGAGAGCCCGGCGGCTCGGTGGGCGACAGCGATGCGCCCACATTGCCCGAATGGGGCGCCATCTTGATGGGTATCGCGCTGCTGGGGGCGATACAACGCAGACAGCGCCAACAAAAGACACCAACCAGCCCCGTCCGCCCAGGCACCACATTGCACACCGTGCTTGCCTGGCTGATGCCCGCCGTGCTCTGCCTGAGCCTGCTCGCAGGCACTGCGCCCACCCACGCCAGTGAAGCACTGACCTATGACGCCAACGCCAACGTGCTCAGCCGCACCCTGCCCGGGGGTACCACCAGCTACGGCTACGACCCGCTGGACCGACTGAACAGCGAAACCGGTCCCGCCAAGACCCAGACCATCACTCTGGATGGCAACGACAACCGCCTCTCTGACGGCGAGGGCAACAAAACCTACAGCACCAGCAGCGATCGCATCACCACCCTCAACGGCCAAAGCGTCACCCTTGATGCGGCAGGCAACACGCTGCAAGCGCGGGGACTCACCTTCACCTGGAACCAGGCCGGACAGCTCAAGACAGTGAGCCAGGGTGCTACGTTGCTGGCGAGCTACGTCTATGACCACCGTGGCCTGCGCAGCCGCAAGGTCACCACCGCTGCCACACCCCAGGGTGTGGGCACAGTGGTGTATCACCACGATGATGCTGGCCACCTGCTGGCCGAGACGACGGCCACAGGTGCACCGCTGATCACTTATGTGTGGCGAGAGGACACAGCCCAAGCCCTCATCGTGCACGGTACGGATTCGGGAGGCACACCCACCAAGCGGGTGCTGTACCTGGAAGTTGACCACCTGGGCAGCCCGGTTGCTGCGCGTAACCAGAGCGGGCGTCTGGTGTGGAAATGGGAGTCCGATGCGTTTGGCAGCACACCTGCTAGTGAAGACCCCGACGGCGACGGCACCAAGATAACCGTCAACTTGCGGTTTCCTGGGCAGTACTTTGATGCCGAGAGCGGGCTGCATTACAACGCAGCGCGGTACTATGATCCAAAGCTTGGCAGGTACATCAGTGCCGACCCGATTGGGGTGCAGGGGGGGAGTAATGCGTTTGCTTATGTGGGGGGGAATCCGCTGAACCTCACTGATCCCACTGGGCTAGAGACCATGCTTTGTGCTCGTGAGCTTGGCGGATCTAGTGGCGCCCCACTCCCACCTTCAGGTAGTCCCATGCGACACGATTACCTGGTTGTCGACGGAAAGGTCTCCAGCTTCCAGCCTGGTTCAGGCATGCTTTGGAGCCAAGGGAGGATTGATAGCAACGAATCGTCGGGGAACGCAAAGTGCAAGTCTGTCTCGAAGGATCCGAAATTTGATCGTGCCGTAGAAAAAGCTATCAGTGAGATCGGTGTTCCGAAGTACAACATTTGGGCCTATCCAAGTACGGTCACTTACGCACTCGGCGCAAGAAATTGCCAGACTTGGGCTGCCGATGTGCTGCGGCGCGCATCAAAGATTCAGAAGCCCTGATCTCAGAGCTCAAGACTAATATGAATTTCTTTTGGATATTGCTGTTCGGCAGCTTTGTTGCGATCACGGAGCAACCGATTGATTTGGTGACTGGGGCGAACAATGTTCCGTTAGGCGCGCCCATTTCTGCGATTACTCACGGGGCCTCGCTCTTTGTCGACATCACTTCCAAGATCCCGAAAGACGAAGTGACGATTGAGCTATCGCGAAAATGGGTCGAAAAGAACGTTCCACCTGGCTGCCTGAAGGCGGTTCTGCGGGGAGAAAACGCCGTAGTTGTGCCACTTGAATTCAATGGCGCCTTGTCCTTTGAGCCAGGAAAGGTATTTCTAATACTGGCGAGCGCGGGTGGTATGCCAGTTCGACAAGACTTTAAAAGTTTGTCCTTGACCAGTTGCGTACCACTCAGCCGGGTGGTGGTTTATTGGCAAAACTATCAAAAGTAGCGAACGGAGCCTTTGGCTGATACCTCTCAGGCCTAACCCGCCTGAGAGCTATGAGCTACCCCACCGCTGGCGAAAACCTCACCTTCACCTGGAACCAGGCCGGACAGCTCAAGACAGTGAGCCAGGGCGCCACGCTGCTGGCGAGCTACGTCTATGACCACCGTGGCTAGCGCAGCCGCAAGGTCACTGCTGCGCCACACCCCTGGGCGTGAGCACAGTGGTCAGGCGGTCCAGGTTGTCGTAGCCGTAGGTCCAGTTCTTGGTCGTGGCGTTGATGGTTTCGCCATGGGTGGCGCGTCGGCCCTGGCT
>MTEI01000043.1 GCA_002083775.1 Rhodoferax ferrireducens
GTTCGCCTGCAAAAGCGGCAGCTATTGCGACAAGGTTTAAAGCCGCCAGCATGAAGCACCCAATGAATACTCCTTGACCGTAAAGGGCTTGGCGCTCGATGACTCCAGCCGCCTTTCTAAGTATTTTTCGGGATGCCATGGCTGTGACAGCTACAGCCGCGCCTATCGCCTTTTCAGTAAGAATCAATTCAAGAGTCATAGTAGGTTCTCATCGACTTAGGTCGCGCCCTTTGGTCTGCGCTACATCCCGAACCCTAGCGGGTTTCGCCACGGCTGCGCCGTCGTTGTAGGCGACGGCAAGGGCGGTGGCTTTGTCCACCGTGGGCACTTGTGCGAAGGTGGTCTTCGCGTGGGCCACGGTGTTTGTTGCTGAGACTTGCTGAAGAACGTGGTGCTCTGTCTCGGCGATGATCGGCCCCTTGTAGGTGCCCTCGGCGAGCTGGGCGGGGAACGTCTTCGCGTTCGGGCCTAGCTGGGCTTTTGTCTCGGCTGTCGCTTCAGTCAGCGAGTCGGCCAGCTCGGCGGTCTTCCTGAACTGTGATCGGTCGTCGATGGGGAAAATCTGCTGTTCGCGGGTGCCGCGTCGGATGCCATCTGCGACGGATTCAGCGATGGTTTGCAGGTCTTCGCGTTCAAGCGGTCGGGTCTTGTTCTGCACCACGTCTGACCAGGTGCGCGCGGCCTGGTCGGCGGTCTTGCTGGGTGGGCCGTCGATGCGCTCGGCGGCAAGGCAGAAAACTTCTTCTGCCTTCATCAGCTCGCTTTGACCGGCATAGGCCTTATCGACCTTGGCCCAATCGCCCTTCATTGAAGGGGATTGCCGGGCGGCGATGATTACTTCGAGTAGATCGCGCTTTTCGCTGCTGGTGTAGGTGAGGGTTCCGAAGTGCCCAAGGGCTTCGTGTTGGAGGGACTTTCGTAAATCTCCCTCGTTATGAAAGTTGGCAAGGGCAAGATGGATGTGTCCTTGTCTTGGTAAGAAGGCACCTTTGATTGCGAATCCAAGGGCTTCAACGCTTCCTTTTGCTCCATAAAAATGCTCCTGTGTGGGTCGATGGATGATTTTCAAACCAGAAAGCCCAGGAAATTCATTGTAGAAGGCATGAATCGCGCCGTCTGCTTGCTCCTTGGTAACTGGCATTTCTAGTGCTTTCGTCTTGGTATTTGGTGACAGGCCTCGCGCCTGGCCAGCTCTTGGCCGTCACCACTTGGTTAGATCACTGAGGAACACCCTCGGATGCGGTCAGCGTGGCAAGCAAGGTGGCTACGATCCCGGCTTGAGCCTGCGGCGTGAACGCCGCGAACTCCTGCCCTGCAAGCGGGGCAATTTCCTCGCTGGTGCGAATCCGAAGGAACTCGATCAGCGCGCGGGTCTTGATGGCTTCTTCAAGCTGCGCGGCTTGCTCGCGCCAAAAGTCCTCCTGCGTGCGCTTCGGCTGGCCTGGCGGCACCCCGACAAGCTCGTCAATGGTGACATTGCGGTCATAGCCCTTAAAGGTGGTCATGCTTGCTTCTCCTGTTTGGTGTTTAGTGCAGTTTGTTGATAAATCAGCTTGACCGCTGAAGCGGCATACAGAATCGCCAGCGACACAACCCCAAGTCGAACAGAGTCAACTAGCGGCGAATATGTCGGCGACACCTCAAGCAATTTGGTGGTTGTATTCCAAAACGAGTAAACAAATACAGGCGCAACGACAAGACCAATCCATCGCTTCGCGTTATTCACATGCGTAAAGGTTTCCTTTACTTTGTCGAGGCCTACTCGCATCCATGCGATAGAGCCGAATAACGCAAGGATCACCGCCGCCAATCTCAATTCGAGCATTTCGGATTGCTGGGCAACGGTGATTAAGACAATGGCAATGACGGTCATCGCCCACCTGAAGATAGTGCTACTCATGGCATTACATGCGTTCTTGAGCTTCGAGCTGCTTGTAGGCATTCATGGCCGCTGCGGTGCCAGCGTTCTTGCCCTTCTGGTAGCTGGTGGCCGCGCAGCGAATCGCGTAGTCCTGCGAAGTCAGGTTCTGCATGCCATACACCGAAGTCTTGTTGTCGTAACCGTTCAGGTTGAACCGCTTGCCCTTGTAGAGCGCGAGATTCCATGCGACACGGGCATCGCTCGGCTGCTGCCGTGCGAGCTGCTGATAAATGCCCTCCTTCGGCCCGACAAACTGATTCCATGTCAGGTAATAGTCGCCCTTGTAGCCTTCGATGAAGGCATCGGCGTTGCACGCATCGGCGGCAACCTGGACGGTCACGTTCGGTTGCTGGTAGCCGCCTGCTGGCCCCAGGGCAACGCTACGGGCTGCGGGCTGCATGCCCGGCAGGGGTGGCAGGGGCGGCAAGGGTGCGCAAGCTGCGAGGGCAACGGCGGCGATGGGCAAAAGTCGTTTCAACATGGTTTTCTCTCCTTTGGGTTGGTGGTTCTGGTGACAACACTCGCGGCGGCCGCGAGATCTGCTGTCACCAATGGGGTGCATGGGTCAGCTCCGAATCATGTCCTCAAGCCCGGCGCTGAGTTCGGCCAGCGGCGGCATGGTGGCAACAGTGTCATGCAAGGTCGGCAAGCTGATCTTGTCGGCCACGGCCTGGGGGAAGTCTTGGGCGCGCTGCGCCTGGTCGAGCTGGACTTCTTCAGCTCGGGAAACCCAGGCGGCAACGTGAACGATGCCGTGAAGCGCGTCCACCGGCTCATGAGCCAACGCCCTCCCCTGCTGAAGTAGTTCGTCGATGGTCATTGCGCCCCCTCGGGTAGAAAAGTGATGGTTGCAGGCTCGCCCGGCTTCCAAGTGCTGTCTTCCTGGCGCTCGGAAGTCAGCGAAAAGTCGCATTCGAGCGTGATTGCGCGCTGGGTGGTTTCCTCGCATGGGCACCGGCCAGCACACTTGCCCGCGCGCTCGTCCTCTTGAACCAGGAGCTGCCAGCGGCTACCGTGCGGCTCGGCGCAAGCGCCTTGCAGCTTGCAACGGGCGAAGGTTTCGACCCGGCAAGCTGCTTGGTCGGCCTTCCATGCCGCGATTTCGGCTTCGGTGGGGGGTGGCCCCTCCCTTTCGTCTTCGACGCTCATAGCGGCCTCACTTCTTCGCCAGTTGGGTAGCGGCCTGGCTGAGTTTGGCGAGCTTGGTGTTCACCAGCTCGATGTCCACGCGCCGATTTTTGGCCCGGCCTTCCGGGGTGCTGTTGTCGGCAACAAACCCGCCCGCTGAGTTGTAGAAGGCGCGAATCTTCTTCGCGTCAACACCTTGACCGATAAGGTACTGGCGCGCGGCCAGCGCGCGGGCAAGGGCAATGCGCTTGTTGTCCTCGTCGATGACTGTCGAGTCGGTGAACCCGCGAAGGTTGATGCGGTCGGCGGCTTTGGCCGCTGGCACCAGCACGCGGGCAACGTCGTCGGTGGGCTTGAAGTCGGCGCTTGCGAAGCCGAATTCGACCCGAAGGATCACGCTCGCAGCCTCGGCCACAAGGTTTTCAAGGCGGTCGAGCTTGGTGCCGATGTCCTTCGCCTCCTGGGCGCTGCCGGTGGCCTTCATCTTGTCCAGCTCGGCGCGCAGCTCGGCGATTTGCTTCTCTGCCAGCTTGAGGGCTGCGCGAGCGGCCAACAGCTCGGTATTCGTGTCAACGGGCACCGTGGCCGCTGCCGCTGGCTCCGGCGTGGCTTGTTGAACGGGTTCCTTTGTAACAACGGGCACCGTCGATTTCACGGTCGCGGACGTGGGGCCAATCTGAACCCGCACCGGGCTATACAGCCCCGGTAAAACGGCGTTCTGGCCGATTCGCTGGTAAGCGAGTGGCTTTCCCTCGCCGTCGAAGACCTGCAAAGCAGCGGGCGGGTCAGTGACGAACTGAAGGGCCGTGCGCTCGCCATCATCGAAGGCGCGCACCAGGCCAATTGCCTTGCCTCCCTCGGTGGTGTAGCTGAAGCGCAGCGACGACACCGGGGCCTTGTCGCCCTGGGTGGCGCACGAAGCGAGCGCCAAGGCCGCAACGACGGCCCCGGCAATGGCGGTTTTTCTCATCGTGTGTTCTCCTATGGTGAATAAAAAGGAACTCATAGAACATGCCTACCGGGTGAACTTCACAAGCCCGGCGCGGGTGATGTCTACCTTCTTCAGCAAGCCGCTTTCGTCGAGCGATTTCACGGCTCGGCGCAACACCTTGCGAAAGTTCTCAAGGCTCTCGGCATCGCTGCCGCAGAGCTGGAAGACCGTCTCGGCCTTCAGGGCGTAGGGGTCGCGGTGGCTGGCCGCGTAGTCGTACAAGCGGCGCGCGACTGGCGGGAGCGTGCGGTAAATCTCCCAATTGAGCCGGGTGAAGTTGTTATCCCCGAACCACTCGCGGATTTCGGTCGGCACCTGAACCGCGTACTTGGTGCGCGGTTTGCCGTCCTCATCACGCCAAAGGAAGTCACCAATAAGCGAAAGAGCAAGGCCCCCTTTTAGGCGCTTGCTCTCGATGGTGAGGGCGGTTGCCTTCAGTCTCAAAAGGCAGTCGCGTAGCAGCTTGTAGTTCGGCCCTGAAGGTGTCCAGCCGATGTCTTGGCATAACTGGTAAGGGGTGAACTCCACCCAGCGGCCCAGGGGCAGCATTTTTGCGTAGTGAAGGATTTGGAGCCAAACAAGCTCATCGTTCTCGGCGCGCAGCTCGAAGCCGGTGTAGCTGATTGCCCCGTCACCGACAACGAAGATGCTTTCGTCGAGAAAGCTCTTGCGTTTGCGCGCACGGCGCACGGTGAACAGTGCCGCCCGGCATGACTCGTTCGGGTGCGCCCTGACCTCATCGGCCCACAAAGGGAGTTGAACGACCATGAACTTGCGGCGCTCGGCTTCCTCGGCCTTCGCAACCTTCTTTTGTTCGGCGGTGCGCTGCTGTGCTTCCTCGGCCTTCGCAACCTTCTTTTGTTCGGCGGTGCGCTGCTGTGCTTCCTCGGCGCGCGCCTTCAGCTTGGCAAGCTGCTGGTCGAGCGTTGTGATGGTTCCGATTGGCTTCATGTCTTTTTCTCCTGGTAGCCCGTTTCAGTCGGCGCGCTGGTTGGTGACAACCTGCGCAACCTGGTCGGCGATCACTGTCACCATGACCCCAATTGCCGCCCGGCTTCCTGAAGGGCTGCAACACCGTTGTTCATGCGGGCTTCGAGCTGCTTGAGCTTCGCTGAAAGCTGGTCGAACTCCTTGCCTCGCTCGATCCCGGCCCGCGCCTCGGCGATTCGGTCTGCGTCTGCACCGATGTACTCGCGGCGGCGGTCGCCGTCGTGCATGGGGTAGATCAGATACAGGTATTTGTTTTCGCGCCAGTGTTCCGATGCGTAGATCAATCCTGCCTTCTGCAATACCTTCATGCGCTGGCTAACCGTCTTCAGCTCGCCCTCGATGGCGTCGATCACGCGGGGCAGTTGAGCCGCGAGCTGTCGGAGTTGCTTGGTAGCTGACATAAACATATCACCTATGGCGAATAATAAACCAATGCGAGGCCCAGGTCATCACCGGGTCAGGCCGCTTTGACTGGAATCGGTTGCCCGCAGTGCGGGCAGTGGCCTTGCAGCTTTCGGATAGTCCGATGCAGCGAGGCGTAATCAACGCCTGCGGCGATGCTGGCCGCGCGGCGCGTCTCCCCTTCAACAAACACCAGGCGGCAAGCCTCGATCATCTTTTCGCTGCGCATGGCATGCGTCTTGACCAGCTTCTTGAAGTCGGCTGCGGTGATGGTTTCGATTTCGGTGCTCATGTTGTTATGCAATCTCAATGGTGCCGAAGTAGCGGCGGATTTCGGTATGCGCCTGGAAGTGGCCTAGCCACTCCTGCGCCTGCATGTCGGTCAGCGTCCGGGCCACGGTGAAGGGTGTCACCTTCCTGGCCGCGAAAACCTTGCCTTCGGCCTCGAACCACTGGCCGCGCGTGGTGCGCCCCAGGATCAAGAATTCAGCCCGTTGGTCTTGCCAGTTGTGGCGGCACCGATAGAAGACGACTTGGGCATCGGTGCCCAGGTAGCGCCGCCCGTCCTTGTATTGGTCGAGCGTCGGCCATGCCTTCAGCATGGCATCGGTCGAACGCTGGCCGTAGGTGCGCGCGTTCCAAGTGAACCAAAGGCCCACGGTGACGACTACAGCGAGAACAAGGGCGGTGAGCATGTCTTCTCTCCTATGAAACTCTCCGGTCAGGCTTGAGCACGGTAGTAGCGGCTGACCAGCTTGCCGTCTACCTGGCGAAACACCACTACAC
>MTEI01000044.1 GCA_002083775.1 Rhodoferax ferrireducens
GAAAGGCTTGCGCGTAGGGAGGTTTTGGTTTTGGCATTTCGGACTCTTCCTTTCAGTTGGAAAGTGTCCGTGAAATGGGGTCAACTTCAACCTGACATAGCGCTAGTGCAATGGCCGCTAGCTGGACTGTCATTGCACTTTTTTTCTACACACCTCAAGTGCAGTCTGCAGTGACTTTTGAAAGTTACCCGTTGGCAAGGTGATGTTCTCACCGGACGGCGTTACATAAACCAATGAACTGACGTTCGTCAGCAATTGCAAAAGGAGCTCATTCGGAACACCAAGAGCTGCCTCAAACCCGTTTGCGTAGTTAGTCTTTGCAGCGTGCCATGTATAGAAATTGCCGTTGAGAATGATTCCTATTTTCGAGTCTTTCAATGGAAATCTGGTCGTTGGGGCACCTAGGACGTTTCCAGATATTTCCATGAAAGAGAATATGGGATCACATAAGCGTTCGTACTCGGCAGCAATGAAAACCGTTCGTCTCTTGCCACCTGCATCCGGCAAATCAAGTTGCGTGACTGGACCTGCGACCCCTCTGACATCCAATCTCCATAAATTTGTTGTGCTTGCGGATGAAATCGAGGTAGCCAAGAAAATTATCGCTGCAATCATTTTTTGCATGATTTACTGACTCCACTTGCTACGGTTATTGAAGTCTCGTAGTAGCTGTACACATGACAGCTTGATCTGGTTGTAATCAGTATCTTCAACGTTGGCTTGTCTGATGAAGTTGAGCTCGCTCTCCTGCAACTTGTCAAAGGCGTAGGAAGCACTAAAAACAGGGTGATTTATATTTTTCCCCGCAACGATATTGATTTCATTGAAACTCATTTTCAACACGCGTCGTCCGATGTCATTTCGAGTGAAATCGTCACAGTAGCCGCTGAGTTCGATAACTTTTTTTGACGGGATTTTTGTCCCTTGCGTGCTTATGCATGTGGCACCAAAAGTGCAACTCAGATCAAAGCAAAATGCTATCGAGGGAAGCACTATCGAAAATACAGTGACTAATCTTTTCAACATGAAACAAACTCCAACATCCGTGCAGCATCAAAAACTTGGAACCACCCCTCCAGTTCTTCTGCAGGTACTGCCCTTTTCAGGACATCCAGAATTTCGCTGTCGCGGGTAGATTCCACGGTGATATTTTCGTAAACAACTTTGACGATGGGCGCGATGACACGCAAATTGGCCACCCTGGCTTCAATGCATTGTGAAAGTGCCGTGGTGATGACAGCCGACACCCCCGGTGCGACATAGACAAGCCGCTTTTGGGCGCGGCCAATGCTGGCGGCCACGTCATCGTCTTGGATAGATCTGAAAACCTGCATACCCACTCCCGTTAAGCGGTTTGGCTGATGCCAAGCGCTTATGTCGTTATTGATCGCCTATGGGAGTCCAACTAACAGCCGTGTCGGTCTTGAAATGTGTCGCTGGGTCAAATCATACTGTTTGATTCGCCAAATAGGCTTTGCCAAGGGGTCACATTGAAAAGAAAAATCCCCCAATGCATATTGGTCAAGTCATCCGCTCGTTGCGGGAGCAAAAGGGGTGGTCACAGGAGATGTTGGCACTTGAGGCCGGAATGGGCACAAGCCACGTGTCCCGCATTGAGCGTGGCGAGCGCCGTCTGCCGACTGTCCGCTTGGACGCGCTGGCCAGTGCGTTGGGCACCACACCAGCTGCCATGTATGCCGAACTGGAAGGCCTACCTCCGCCATTGGCCGCCACCCAGCAAGATGACAATCAGAAAGTGGACTTCACCGACGAGGCCATTGAATTGCGCAAGACGTTTCGCAGACTGTCCATGTCAAACCGCCGACTGGTCGTGGACTTTGCGCACATGCTTGCCAAACAAGGTTAAGCCGCTGCTGCCAGTGAGGCCCGAGCGCGTGGCCCCGTCAAATTCAGCCACTCCGGATGCTCAGCCGCATCATTTGGCCCCAAGCCAACGCTTGACCAGATTCAGCGGCTGGTGGACAAGGTTCTTCAAGTCGCCAAGAACATCGTGCCAGTCTCGGTAATTGGAAACCCAAGCCAGATCGCGGGCATCCGGGTTCCAGCCGGGTCCAAGCCGAAGGGCGCGCTTATTGATGGGCGCATCTACCTGTTCGCTGACAACATCCAGTCCATCGGGGACGCCTACGTCACGCTGTTCCATGAGTTGTTCCACTTGGGGTTACAAAAGGTCATTCCAGTGGAAGATTATGCAGCGTTGCTGCGCAAGTTCTCGCGCAATCTGCTGGTTCAGAAATACGAGCGCGAGTGGAATGCTTCACCTGAAGGCGTGAAAAAAGCAGCCAAGATGCCCTCTGCTGCCTATGAAGCGCAGTGTCCTTTTGTGCCGATGTCGAAAAGTTTCTTTGAGAGTTCCAGCAAGCCCTCCCGGCCAATTGGCACGATCACAAAATTCAGATCATCGTCAGTTGCGATCAGCGCGTTTTCTTTGTAGCTGATAGTCCAGCCGTCCGGGTGCCGGTACAGCAGCTTGGGGATCAATGTGGGTGTCATGTCGGTGTCCTTTCTGCCGCTTGGGCAAAGCCGTTGCATCGTTGGAGTTGGAAAACCAGATCAGCAGGCAACTGCGCGTCACGGGCTTGTCTGGCGATACCAGCACGCTGCCAGTTGATACAGCGCCAGCTTGAGCGGCCATAGCCTGCCAGGTGGGTGCATTCAAGGCACAGCGCCCGGTCGTCGCCTCCACGATCCCGCGTCACCAGCTTGTCAGCCAGCAATTCAGCATCACCGTGGATCACGCCCTTGGTGGTGAATCTGGCTAGCCGCGCCGTGAACAGGTCAATCTCGCTGCCCGTCATGGCCGTGCTGTGTGGCCAGCACCAGCGGTCTGAGTTTTCGTCACTGCTATCAAATTGCCCTGCCGCATGGATCTGTGCGTCAAGTGCCAGTGATGCCGCCAGCAGCTTTGCCGATAGGCCCGGCGGTCTGACAGTGGCCTCCGCGCCGTCGACCGGGTTTGTAGGCAAGCCTTTGGTGCCGGGCATGGGCAAATCCGCCTGCACCGTGGTGGTGGGTGCCGGGTCATTGGCTGCCACCTTTTCAGCTTTTGCGACAGCGACAGTTGCGACTTTTGCGACACTTGAGGCAATAAACGGGCTAACTGTCGCAACTGTCGCAACTGTCGCTGTCGCAGACTGCCGTAACCTGCCTTTTTTGAGCATGGCCAGCAGGGTCATGATGCCGCCACCAGTAGTTCAGGGTGAATCTGGATCAGTCGCTTTTTGCCGTCTGCCACCATCCGCGCCCGGCCCAGTTCCGCCAATTCCTTCACCGCATCGGCAATGACTGCCTTGTCACGCAAACCGCCCGGCCCGTTGCGCTGCACTTCGCGGGTTGGCACCTTGTCCGCGCCTTCACGTCTGCACCAGTCCAGTAGCCACGATTCCAGCCGCATCGGGTTGGCCACTTCGGGGGGCATGGCCAGTTCACCTAGAAACCGCTTCGCTTCGGTCAGGTGCCAGGTGATGATCTGCACCGCTGATTCAATGCACTCAAAATCAATCGGCCCAATGCTGCCAGCAAAGACGTGAAACAGCGCCGCCAGCCGCGCCACGTTGTCCGCCGCTTTGCTGCCCACGTCCCGCAAGTCGAACAGTTCGCCGCCGTTGGCCAGTTCACCTTCAATCGCATCATGGAAGGTCACCCAGGCCTGCTTTGCGTCGGGTGCCAGTGTCAGCATGGCCGGGGTCAGTACGCCGTTGTCGTCCACGGGGGCAGGCCTGTTCAGGATGGCGGTCAGTCTGGCGTTAAAGCCTGCTAGTGCTGGCCAGCCGTCCGGTGGTGGGGTGAACATGCGCGTGCCCATCGTCGATTCAGGCCAGGCCACCAGAAACCGCGCCAGAAACCCGGCCGGTGCCACGGGCTAGCCCCTTGGTGTTGTCAAAGAAGGCCCGTAACGTTGGCTCCTGCACTTGCAGGCTCATGGTTAACCGCGCCGTGGTGTCACCATAGCCTGCGCTTGTTACGCGGTCGGTAGCGCCTATCTTGCCGTCCCATAGCTGATTCAGCCGCGCCATGTTGCGCATGGCCACGTCCTTGTTCATTGCGTGACCACCCAGCACAATGCCGCCTTCATTGCTGAAGATGCCGCCGGATGGCCAGCCGTTCACCAGATTGGATGCCAGCGCTTCCGGGGTTGCGTCTGAGTAGATCAGCCGGGGCACGCGGGGGGCTTTGGGCTTGTCGCGGTCAAGGTCGTGCAGTTGGTTCACCAGCGCGTTTGTGGGCTTGCCGTCTTTGGCCAGTGACTTGATTTTTTCCTGCACGCCGCTGCGCTGTGCTTTCCATGCGTCCAGATCCGTTTCATAGGCTTGGATCAGGGGCTTGGCTGCTACGCGCTCGCTGGCCTCATAGTCGCGCATGGCTTTGGTGAAATAGCCGTCACAGCTTGTTTTGCGTTCACCGCTGTCTGCGATACAGCACAG